>NZ_CP046316.1:0-2652717 GCF_009730375.1 Capnocytophaga sp. FDAARGOS_737
TAAGATTTAATTTCAGAAAAAGTTTGTCTATTCAAAAAAAAGAATTACCTTTGCGACAATAAACGTAAAAATTTAGAAAAACTATGAAAAAATTATTTTTATTTGCAGCCGTTATTTTTGCTAGTGCTTCTTACGCACAAACTGAAAAAGGAAATTGGTTTGCAGGTTCTGACTTAGGACTTTCTTACACATCTGAAACCACTACTCCTAAATATGATGGTACTAAAGGGAGTGAAACAACAGTATCTACTCTTAAGTTCACTCCTAATGTTAACTATTTTGTGATAGACAATTTGGCAGTAGGTTTAGGTTTAGAGTACACTAATATTAAAACAAAAGGGGTATCAGATAGTAAAAATATGTTTACTATAGCACCTAATGCTACTTATTTCTTCCCACTAAGTGCTAACTTGGCACCATTTGTAGGGGCTAAAGTAGGTTATGCTATGGCGTCAGCAGGAAGTTCTGATGCTAATAAGGATAACGGATTAGTATTTGGTGGTAAAGCAGGGATTGCTTATTTTGTAAACCAAGGAGCGGCTATCACCGGTTATGTAGGTTATGATAGCTATTCACTTAAGAATAAAGCAGATAGCAAAGCTGAAACCCAAAGAGGAATCTTAGGCGTAGGCGTAGGGGTTGCTTTGTTCTTTTAATATAATATAAAGAGAAAGACGAAAAAACAATAATAACTTTGCCAAAGGAGTTAATGTAAATCCTTTGGCAAGGTTTATTTGCTAACTACAGACAACTAATGCAACCAATGACAACTACTGACAACTAATAACTAACAATTAATATGAAACACTTTGTATTACCGGTAGGGCTGCTGCTATTAGTGGCTTGCCAGCAAAATCAAACTCCTTCCTCTACTAATGAAGAGAAAATGAATTATCCACAAACACGCAAAGACAGTACTGTAGATACTTACTTCGGTACTCAAGTGGCTGACCCCTATAGATGGTTAGAAGATGACCGCTCGGCTGAAACTGCTGCGTGGGTGAAGGCTCAGAATGCTTTCACTTTTGACTATCTCTCTAAAATTCCTTATAGACAAACTATCAAAGAGAAATTAGAAAAGCTGTGGAACTACGAAAAAATAGGTTCACCTTTTGTAGAAGGCGATTACACCTATTATTATAAGAACGATGGACTGCAAAACCAGTCGGTGTTGTACCGCAAAGACAAAGACGGTAAAGAAGAAGTGTTTTTGAATCCTAATACTTTTTCGGCTGACGGTACCACCTCATTAGCTACAGTGGCTTTCACCGAAGACGGCTCGCTTGTGGCGTACCTCATCTCGGAGGGCGGTAGCGACTGGCGCAAGGGCATTGTATTAGATGCTAAAACTAAGAAACAAATAGGCGAGACCTTAGTAGATATAAAATTTAGCGGCATAGCGTGGAAAGGCAATGAAGGTTTTTACTATTCGAGCTATGACAAACCCAAAGGTAGTGAGTTATCGGCTAAGACTGACCAACATAAGCTATACTACCATAAACTTGGCACTCCGCAAAGTCAAGATGTATTGGTATTTGGCGGTACTCCTGCCGAAAAATACCGCTATGTATCGGGCAGCGTGTCGGACGATGGCACTTATCTCTTCATTTCGGCTGCCAATGCGACTTCAGGCAACAAATTATTTGTAAAAGATTTGACCAAACCTAACGCTCCTCTTGTAACTATCACCGATAGCTTTGACGGCGATACAAGCTTTGTGAGCAACCAAGGTACGACCTTCTTCTTAGAGACGAACCTAAATGCTCCTAATGGCAGATTGGTGAAGGTAGAGGCTAAAAATCCGCAACCTGCTCACTGGCAAGATGTGATTGCAGAAACGGATAATGTATTGAGCATCAGTACCGCTGGCGAGTATCTTTTCGCTCACTATATGGTAGATGCGCTTTCAAAAGTAAAACAGTACGACTATACAGGCAAGCTCGTGCGCGAGGTGCAATTGCCTAATATAGGTACTGCGAGTGGCTTCCACGCTAAGAAGAAAGAAGTGCATACTTATTTCACTTTTACTAACTATGCTACCCCCAGCAGTATCTATAAAATGGACTTAGCTTCAGGGGCTATTGAGCAATATTGGAAACCAGCGATTGCTTTTGATGCTACCCAATATGAGTCGAAGCAAGTATTTTACACTTCTAAAGACGGAACCAAAGTGCCAATGATGATTACCTATAAAAAAGGATTGAAGTTAGATGGCAAAAATCCTACCTTATTATATGGTTACGGAGGTTTTAACGTAAGTTTGACTCCTGCTTTTAGCGTGGTAAATGCTGTGTGGATGGAGCAAGGCGGTGTATATGCTGTACCTAACTTACGCGGAGGAGGCGAATATGGTAAAAAATGGCACGATGCCGGTACTAAGATGCAGAAACAGAATGTGTTTGACGATTTTATAGCGGCAGCTGAATACCTTATTAAAGAGAAATACACCTCGCCTGCTTATTTGGCTATCAAAGGAGGTTCTAACGGTGGGCTGTTAGTAGGCGCTACTATGCTACAACGCCCTGACCTCTTTAGGGTGGCACTTCCGGCAGTGGGTGTGCTTGATATGCTACGTTATCACACCTTTACGGCAGGTGCTGGTTGGGCGTACGACTATGGTACTGCTGATGACAGCGCCGAGATGTTTGAATACCTAAAAGGTTATTCGCCCTTTCATAATGTGAAAAAAGGTGTCAGCTACCCAGCAACCCTCATCACCACTGGTGACCACGATGATAGGGTAGTGCCTGCCCACAGTTTTAAATTTGCGGCAGAGCTACAGAGCAAGCAAGAGGGTAATTTGCCTATACTTATCAGGATAGAAACCAATGCAGGGCACGGAGCCGGTACCCCAGTGAGCAAAACCATAGAGCAAAATGCCGATTTGCAAGCGTTTACCTTGTGGAATATGGGTATTAAAAAGTAACAAATAAGTATATAAAAACGTTTTTCTTTTAATCTTTTTTTACAAATAGGTGTGACGAAACGCGGTGAATTGTGAATAAATTGTTAAATTTCGCTCTCCATCAAAAATAAAAGTAGATAAATTTTGCTGGTGTGAAATAAAATGCGTACGTTTGCGCCCTAATTAAATGTGAATTTAAACAATGTTTATGGCAAGAAGAATATTTGTAGTGCTACTATCATTCTTTGTAATGACAGCGTGTAGACGTGGAGGTGGCGATAACAAAGGAGAGCTTGTAGGTGTAGGGGGTAAGAGCTGGAAGCAGCCTACTCCGTATGGTATGACGCTTATCCCGAGTGGTTCTTTCATTATGGGTAGTTCTGATGATGATAAGACCGCGAGTTTAAACGCTCCAGTCAAAACTGTGAGTGTTGGTTCGTTTTATATGGACGAAACTGAAATTACAAATAGTGAGTACCGCCAATTTGTGAATTGGGTGCGCGACTCTATTATCCGTACTCAGTTAGCCGATATGGCTGAACAAACAGGCCAAACCTCAGGTAGCGGTGGTATTGGTGACTTTGCATACTTAGACACTAATACAGAGA
Organism: Capnocytophaga sp. FDAARGOS_737; assembly: GCF_009730375.1. Lineage (NCBI taxonomy): Bacteria > Pseudomonadati > Bacteroidota > Flavobacteriia > Flavobacteriales > Flavobacteriaceae > Capnocytophaga > Capnocytophaga sp. FDAARGOS_737. The sequence goes on from NZ_CP046316.1 coordinate 3,514, forward strand.
AGATGAACGCTTACCAACAGTATCTTCAAAATACTTACGGTGACCAAAAAGCGCGTAAACTCAATAAGAAGAAAGCACTTATTTGGGATACAAATAAATATCCTGATGAGTACTATTCTGAAGTAATGGACAAAATGTACTTGCCCGAAGAGGAAGCTTATAACGGCAAGCGCATTATGGACGTACAAAAGTTTGAGTTTAAATATCAATGGCTTGATATGGAAAAAGCTGCTCGTGCAAGAGGTAAACGTAAAGACTTCATTAAAGAAGAAATAGTGAAAGTTTATCCTGATACTACTGTATGGATTAGAGACTTTAACTACTCATATAATGAGCCTATGCACAATGACTATTTCTGGCACGAAGCCTACGGGGATTATCCTGTAGTAGGTGTAAGCTGGATACAAGCGAAGGCTTTCTGCGAGTGGCGTACTCTTAATAAGAATGCTTATCAGAAATCAAAAGGTGATTATACGGTGAATGCTTTCCGCCTACCGATTGAATCGGAGTGGGAATATGCAGCACGTGGTGGGCTACCAGGAGGTACTTATCCTTGGGGAGGTCCTTATACCTATGATGATAAAGCGTGCTTTTTGGCGAACTTTAAACCACTACGTGGTGACTACGCCTCAGACAACGCCCTTTATACTGTAGAAGCAAAATCGTACGAGCCTAACGGATACAACCTATATAATATGGCTGGTAACGTATCGGAATGGACAAATACTTCATACGACCCTAACTCTTATGAATATATGTCGACAATGAACCCTAACGTATTGGACGACAACAACAGACGTAAGGTAATACGCGGAGGTTCTTGGAAAGACGTAGCCTTTATGCTGCAAGTAAATACCCGTGACTATGAGTATCAAGACTCTGCGCGTAGCTACATTGGCTTCCGCACAGTACAAGACTTTATGGGTATCAGCGAAAAACAACAAGCTAAATCAGCACGAGGCTATAGATAGAATAGTAAACAAATAATCAAAAAAAACCAAAAACAAATAAACTAACAACATTTTTAATTTCAGAGTATTATGGCAGGAAGTAAAGTAACAAAGAGAATTTTCAATTATGCTTATGGTATAGGAGCCTCTATAGTAATTGTAGGTGCCTTGGCTAAGATTTTGCACGCAGATATTATGGGTATTAGTGGTAGTGTGCTATTGGCAATAGGTATGGGTACTGAGGCAGTTATCTTCTTTATGTCGGCATTTGAGCCAGTAGAAGAAGAGCTAGATTGGTCATTGGTATACCCAGAGCTAAAAGGTGGAGAGCCAGTATCACGCCAAGTGCAAGCTGTAGCCCAACAAGTAAATCCAGCAGAAGAGAAAGCACTAAAAGAATCTCTTTCTGAAAAATTAGATGCTATTTTAGCAGAAGCTAATATTGACGCTAACTTAATGCGTTCATTAGGTAAATCGATAGAAAACTTTGCAGAAGCAAGCAAAGAAATCGCTCCTGTAGCAGGTACTATGGTAGCAACCCACAAATATGGTGAAGAGCTATCAGAGGCAGCCTCTAACTTAGAATCACTAAATAGCCTTTACAAATTACAATTAGAAAGAACTGAACGTCAGGTTTCTGCTCAAGCAGGTATTGCCGATAATCTAGACTCATTGAACAAACAAATGCTTTCATTTAAAGACAATCTAAAATCTTTGAACACAATTTATGGAGGTATGTTGTCAGCAATGGGAGGTGCTCGATAAGAAGAATTTATTAACTTAACTAATTTAAAAATTTAGCTTATGGCAGGTGGAAAGGCAAGTCCTAGACAGAAAATGATTAACCTGATGTATCTGGTTTTCCTTGCGATGATAGCGCTTAATATGGGGAAACAAGTATTGGATGCATTTGGGTTAGTTAATGCAAAATTTGAATCAGCAAATACAAGGGCCAACGGTACCATCGCGGCTGCTTTTGCTGATCTGGAAACTAAAGCGAGTGAAAACCCAAAACAGTATGCTGCGATTTTAGAACAATCGAAGCAGATAAAATCACTCTCTTCTGATTTGTATAGCTATATCCAAGAGATTAAAACAGGATTGGAAGATGCTATTGGACAGAAAGATAAGAAGGTAGAGGAGAAAGATTATCAAGCAATGGATAAATCTGACTATACTGACCACTTATTTTTTGCTGAAGGTGCTACAAAAGGCACAGAATTTGTAGAGAAGATTAATGCATATCGCGAAGGAATTCTAAAAATATTGGGTGAAGACAAGTCTTACGCTGAGTTAGCTACTAAAGTAAAAGAAAACTTTAGTACTAATGACCGCAAAGATAAAGACGGTAATACCGTAAAATGGTTGCACTTCAACTTTGAAGGATTCCCTTATATCGCTTCTTTGGCTAAGTTCTCTATGATGCAGTCAGATATCTTATCAGTACAAGAAGATTTCTTTGCTAAAGCACTTGAAGGTAGTTTGAAACAGCAAGTATCGATGACTAACTATACTACTTTGCTTGAACAAGGTAAAGGAGCTTACTATCAAGGTGAGAAATTTGATGGTTCGATAGTGTTAGGTCGTAAAGATGCTTATACACGCCCTAATGCAGTAGACATTTCATTAGACGGAAGAAAGCTTTCACAAAGTGAATTTACCATTGAAGATGGACGTGTGAAACTTAACATTTCAGCAGGTAATACTGGAGAACACAAAATTACAGGTAATCTTTACTTTGACCAAGAAGGTGAGCGTATAGCAGTGCCTGTATCACAAAGTTTCTCTACTATTCCTAAACCAAACTCAGCTGTTATCTCGGCTGATAAGATGAACGTAGTATATCGTGGCGTAGATAACCCTATCACCATCTCGATGCCTGGTGTACCTGATAACAAAATTATGGCTTCAGGACAAGGACTCTCTAAAGCCTCTGGAACAGGAGCTTGGGTGATGAGACCAGGACAAGGTAAAGATGTAACCATCACTGTAACAGGTGAGTTAGACGGACAACGCTTTAGCTCTTCAAAACTTTTCCGTATTAAGAGTATTCCTCGTGCGGTAACTAGTATAGCCGGAATTGTAGGTGATGGCAAATTGCCAAAAGATAATATCGGTGTATTACCAATCAACGCTGTACTTGAAGACTTTGATTTTGACTTGAAACTACAAGTAAATGAGTTTAAAGTATTTATACCAGGACAACCTAGTGTGGTAGTGAGAGGAAATAAATTTAATGAACAAGCACGCTCAGCTTTATCACGAGCAAAACGTGGTGATAAAGTACAGATATTCGATGTAAAAGCGAGTATAGTAGGCAATAGCACATTGAAATTACCTCCTGTTTCACCTATCGTTATCGAAATAAACTAAGAAGAATTTTTATGTTACAACTAAAAAATATAATAGTACTATTAATTTTAGTGTTTACTTTTCAGCTTTCATCAGCACAGGTGAACATTCTCAATGCTAAGGTAGCATCGGATATTGGTGTGAAAACAGCTGCACAGATAGAGGCTGACAATGATAAGCCCCTACCTTACGGCTATGTAGATGACCGAGATATCCTATGGTCTGTAGAAGTATGGGAAGTAATCGACCTAAACGAAAGGGCAAACTTTCCGCTTCTTTTCCCTACTGATACACTTGAGGTAGACGCTTATCGCCGCTCTCTATACGATGTGCTTATCAAGAATATCAAAAATGGTAAGATAAAAGATCTGTATGTAGATTCATATTTTACACAAACTAAGACAGCTGAGGCTATACAAGCTTCTATGTCTAAGATTGATACGCTTGATATAGGGTATGAGCAACTAAATGCTGGAGAGAAACTTTCGCCTGAGTACGTTACTCGTCGTAACTTAGAGTCATCGGATATTGCTCAGTATCACATACGTGGTATATGGTACTTCGACAAACGCCAAGGAGAGCTCAAGTACCGTTTATTGGCATTGGCTCCTGTAGCACCTGATGTAAACTTTATAGACTCAGACGACTCTACGATGTCAGCATTAGTACCTTTATTCTGGGTGTTCTATCCGCAGGTGCGAGAAATTTTGCACGAGGCTAAAACGTTCAATAGAAAGAACGATGCCCGCCCGATGTCATTCGACCACTTGCTCAATGCCCGAATGTTTAGTTCTGTTATCTATCAAGAAGCTAACGTATACGGCGATAGAAAGATAAAGGACTACATTCAAAACAACGCACTCTTCCAACTCTTAGAGTCTGATAAGATAAAAGAGAAGATTCGTGACAGAGAGCAAGATATGTGGGCTAATTAGAATTTAAATTCACAGAAATATTCTTTTAACTGTTAAAAAAAGCATTGTTGTAATGACAATGCTTTTGTTTTAGATATAAATAAGGAGAAAACAAATGGACATTAAGAATGCACAATTAGAAGTAGATAATTGGATTAAGGAGCATGGAGTGAGATACTTCAATGAGCTTACCAATATGGCGCAACTTACTGAAGAAGTGGGTGAGGTGGCTCGTATCATAGCACGTCGTTATGGAGAGCAATCAGAGAAAGAAAGCGATAAGAACAAGGATTTGGGAGAAGAGCTTGCAGATGTAGTATTTGTAGTACTCTGCTTAGCTAACCAAACAGGCATCGATTTGCAACAAGCCTTTGATAAGAAGATGCTTAAAAAAACTGAGCGAGACCACAATCGCCATCATAATAATGAGAAGTTAAAATAAAAAATAGGGGATACTTAATTAAGTATCCCCTATTTTTATGGGAAAAATTATCTATTCTTCATCTTCAAATAGTTCTTCATCATCATCAAAGTCCTCATCTTCTACTTCGTCAAGGTCTTCTTCTTTAGCTTTGGTAGCTACTTTCTTACCTTTTTTCTTGCCTTTGCTTGGCAACTCGTTGCTCTTAAGCCATTCTCTTATAGCAGCTTCTAATTCTTCTGTTAGCTCAGGGTTGTCTTTTAATACTTTTATTACAGCATCACGCCCTTGCCCGAGCTTGCTTTCTTTGTAGCTAAACCAAGAACCGCTTTTGGTTATGATATCTGCATCTACGCCTATATCTAATATTTCACCTATCTTAGAAATTCCTAGTCCGAAGATAATATCAAATTCGGTAGCCTTAAATGGAGAAGCTACTTTATTCTTTACTACTTTTACTTTAGTGCGGTTACCAATGATTTCACCACTGCTATCCTTAATGGCTGCGCTTCCTTGAGGGCCTCCAGCTTTGCGGATATCTAAACGCACTGATGAATAGAATTTTAGTGCATTACCCCCTGTAGTAGTTTCAGGAGAGCCAAATGTTACACCTATTTTATCGCGTAGCTGGTTGATGAATATCACTATACAGTTAGCTTTGCTTATGCTGGCTGTTATCTTGCGTAGAGCTTGCGACATTAGGCGAGCGTGAAGACCCATTTTAGAGTCACCCATTTCACCTTCTATCTCTCCTTTAGGGGTTAGCGCTGCTACCGAGTCGATAACGATAAGGTCTACTGCACCAGAGCGTATAAGGGCATCTGCTATTTCAAGAGCTTGCTCTCCACTATCAGGTTGTGTAACCAATAGATTTTTGACATCTACGCCCAAACGCTGTGCGTATACAGGGTCAAAAGCGTGCTCAGCATCTATAAAAGCTGCTGTACCTTTAGCTTTTTGTACCTCGGCTATAGCGTGTAGGGTAAGAGTGGTCTTACCTGATGATTCGGGACCGTATATCTCAATTACGCGCCCTTTGGGGTAGCCACCTACACCGAGGGCTGCATCTAAGCCTATAGAACCTGTAGAGTATACTTCTACATCTTCTACAGGGCTGTCGCCTAAAGCGCGTACGGTTCCTTTGCCATAGGCCTTATCTAGCTTGGCTAAGGTTAGCTTGAGGGCTTCTCTTTTTTGTTCTTCTACACTGAGTTCTTTGTTCTTTGCCATTAGTGTTTACTTTAATAAGGTGCAAAAATAGTAATAAAATCAGTAAGCTACAAATATTTACTGATAGGCTTATGGGCTAAAGTGTCTGCCGTTTGCTTTGTTCTACTCTCACTACAAATAGTCCTATACCTAATCCGATGGCGAAAATGCCTAAGTCTTGCAGGTGCAGTGTGTTTGTTTCTTTGTAGAGAGCGCTAACAGTCATCAGACAGATACCTAATAATAAAAGAGCAGGGTAGACTTTAGTAAAGCTGAAATCTTGCTCTAAGCTGTTTAGACGGCGCAGACTAAACTGTCTCTTTCGTCTATAAATTGTATTAAAATAGAGTAATACCCCCAATATTGGGGTACCCACAATCATCAGCGCCCATAAGGTAATGTCTTGTTTCTTTTCGTTCTTGTACCTTTTAAAGAGGTCAGAGAGTGCCCATATAGCAAAAGCGACTTGTAGCACTACAAGGGTAATAATTAGTTCGGTTTGCATAATACATTTAGGTTTTTTTGAGTGGTTATCAAAAAGATGCCACAAAGGTAGCATTTATATTTGATAAATGCAAGTCTTTTTAAGATATAAAATAAAAAAAGTCCGATAATTATTTATCGGACTTTTCCATTAACCAACCAAAACTTTAAATTATGAAAACTATTATTTGAAGTTTTACAATGAGCTACCACCCTCATTGCGTTGGCAAAGGTACGGCGTTTTTTTGAAATACCAAAATAAAATCAGACTTTAACAAAAAATTAACGCATATCACTTTTTTAGGTAGCTCATTATCAATATTTTAACCATTTGCTAAAGAACTGATTACTTTATCAGCTCCTTTCAGAATTTCCGGACTTCCTACTCCTATAGCAGTCATTCCAGCAGCTTTAGCAGCCTGTATACCCGCAGGAGCATCTTCTAATACACAGCAGCGGTCGGCACTGAGGTGTAGGGCTTCGGCTGCTTTCAAGAAAACTTCTGGGTCAGGTTTGGCTTTGCTAACCATTGTGCCATCAACTATAGCATCAAAATAAGGCAGTATACCGGTGCGTTCTAATACTAAGTGTGCATTTCTACTAGCAGAGCCAAGAGCTATCTTTTTGCCTTTGCTTTTCAGTTGCTGAAGCAGTGGCAATACCCCTGGCAATAGTTCCTTATGGTCTATATGACTTATTTTTTGCAGATAACTTTCATTCTTTCTAAGAGCGGTCTGCGCAAAAACTTCCTCGCTTAGGCTCTTGCCTGCCCACGATAATATTTTGTGCAGCGATACCTCTCTTCCTATGCCTTTTAGCTGCTCATTATGCTCGGGAGTAAGCTCAAAACCAAACTCTTTAGTGATTTCTTTCCAAGCTAAATAATGATATTTAGCCGTATCTACTAATACCCCATCAAGGTCGAAAATATACCCATCAGCATCAGGTAGGGAGCATACAGGCTGCGGATTGTCAGAAGCAAACCATTCAGCATACGAACTTTCGGTTTCGCATAGGCGTATAGAGTAAAGTTGCACATTGGGGGGCAACTGCTGCTGAATGCGCTGAGCAAAGTCGATTACCAGATTTTCGCTTGTAGGCTGATAGGGTACACTGATGATATTGTGTCCTTTGGCGCGTAGGCTTTCTGCTAGCTCTTGATGAGGTGAGTTAGAGTTGAATACCATAGCGTGGTCAAAAGGGGTGATAATCTGTTCTTGTACGATGCGTTTTAGGTCGCCAAAATCGATAACCATACCGTTTTTAACGTTGTGTGGGTCATTGATGGGCGTACCAATAACGGTTACTAAAAGTTTATAGCTATGTCCGTGCAGGTTTTTGCACTTGCCGTCATAACCATAGAGGGCGTGACCTGCCTCAAAATCAAATTTCTTTGTAATACGAATCATTTTCTAATCGTTAATTCAAAAATTCATAATTTATAATTCAAAATGCATCAGCTTTGTTTCTTTGCCATCGAATACAGCGTAGGTGTAGTAGTGTATCCAGTCGCCGGTATTTATATAGGTAGCTTTGCCGCCCAAATCGATAGTCATTGGTAGGTGCCGATGCCCAAAAAGGAAGTAATCATAATGGGTAGTCTCTAATTTGCGCTTGCAGTACTGCACTAACCACTCTTTGTCTTCACCTAAGAAATGCACGTCTTCATCGCCCGAAATCATCTTGTTTTTCACCGATAAATATTGCGCTAAACGCACGCCTATATCAGGGTGCAACCAACGGAAAAGCCACTTGCAAAAAGGATTGGTAAATACTTTCTTCATTCGCTTGTAGCCCTTATCGCCAGGCCCTAAACCATCGCCGTGCCCTATAAGGAAGCGTTTGCCGCAGCTCTCTACCTCTTGCGGACGGTGAAAGACAGGTATATTGAGTTCTTTTTCAAAATAATCATCCATCCACAGGTCGTGGTTGCCTACGAAAAAGTAAATAGCGATGCCGCTATCGCGCAGTTCGGCCAGCTTGCCTAAGGTGCGTACGAAGCCTTTAGGCACTACTGTGCGGTACTCAAACCAGAAGTCGAATAAGTCGCCTAAGAGGAAGATAGCCCCTGCATCGGCTTTTATAGTGTCGAGCCAGCGCACGAATTTCGCTTCGCGTTCCTTGCTCGCCTCAGGGGTAGGAGCGCCCAAGTGATTGTCTGAGGCAAAGTATATTTTCTTATTTTCAGTTAGTGATACGTGCAACATCTTATTTATTTCGTTTATCTTCACCCCAAAGTAGCTTGGTGCGAAGGGTTTTGATAAAGCTATCGCCCTCTAAACGAATCATCTTCACTACGAAAGGGGCTTTCCTAACTATGATACTCTGTTTGTTGGGTATCGATTTGATATGCGAGTCAAGCGACATCAGGAACTTCTTTTCGCGCCCTGAAATGCTCAGCTTAACCTCTGCGTCTTCCGGAATAATAACAGGGCGGGCGCTCAGATTATGAGGAGCGATAGGGGTAAGCACAAAGTTCTTAGCGGTGGGTAATATTACCGGCCCTGCACAGCTTAACGAGTAGCCCGTAGAGCCTGTAGGGGTAGCGATGATAAGTCCGTCAGCCCAATAAGAGCACAGGTAGTCGCCATTTAGTTCCGTATCGACAGTTATCATCGAGGCGGTATTTTTGCGAGTAACGGTTATCTCGTTGAGGGCGAAGTTTACCGTATCTACCGGCTCGCCTGTATCGGCAAACACAGCCTCTATAACCGAGCGTTCTACCACCTGATAATCGCCTTTGCGCAGTTGTTCTAATACATTGGGCAAGTCGTCTTTATGGGCGGTTGCCAAGAAGCCCAATCGCCCAGCATTGATGCCCAAAATAGGTATCTGCAAACTGCGTACATAGGTAATGCCTTTTAGCAGTGTGCCATCGCCCCCTATAGTCAGCATCACGTCGTAAGAGGTGTTTAGGTCTTCGAATGAAGCAAAAGATTTAGCGCTGTTAAATTTATCAGACCTCAGCTGCAATTCCGATAGTATTTCCTGCTCTATATACACTTGGTCATCAGGGGTAAAGAGCGAGAAAAGCTGCTGTAAGATGCTTTCGTTTTCAGCAGTATATTGGCGTATATAAATAGCGATTTTCATCTTTTCAAATTTCTTCTTTTTTATAAAGATGTTTTTTTAGTTCTTCAGTAGAGGTAAAGAAATGCCCATAGCCTTTGGCAGTAAGTCCTTTTTTTAGTTTTTCATCACCAGACCAAATCTTGTGCCCAGTATGCAAATGAAGAGCTATGAAAAAGGTATCATCTTCGTCTATATCATCTACTAATGCGTGTGCTTTTAGTAAAGTAGGGGTAGGTATTTCGCTTACATAACTTAGCTTTATACGTGTTTTGTAGTATTTTAATTCCTCTTTCAGTTGTTTTTCTGTTAGGTCTGAACATTCTACCACTTTTTGCCAATGTTCTTTTAACTCCTCAAAAATATAATCAGGAGCTGTAAACTGTAAATGGCTTTTTTGTTTGAATATAGAAGCCATTATCCCCTTAGGAGTTATCAAGGCACTTATCAGAATATTACTATCAGTTATGAGTATCATTTTTTTCTCTAAATAACATATCGAATAAGTATCTTCTTGTCATTCCTGCATTCATAGATTTAGCAATCTCATCAATCGCTTTTTTCTTCTGATAATAAGAGAGTTTCTTTTTAGGCTTTTCTTTCTGAACAGTGGTTGGGGTATTTGTATTTGTAGCTGTTGCTTGCATAATATTTTAATATTTTGTCTTCTATAAGGCAAAGGTACAAAATAATTAGCAAATGAGAAAATTAGTGAAGAACGTTTTGTCTTTGTACTGCACAAAAATAATAAAAATTGCGTGATTTTCCACAAATCACGCAATTTTTATTATGTTGCTATTCTCTTATTAAAGCGAATTTTCTTTAGTAAACTTCACGATTTCAGAGATGCGTCCGAAAGCTACCCCTACTACTGTATCAGCAGCGCCGTAGTATACCGCTACTTTGTCCTCTTCAATAGAATGTAGGGCAGCGCAAGGGAATACTACATTAGGTACATCGCCGGTAGTTTCGTAGAGGGTGGCAGGCGCCAAAAGGTAAGGCTGTGTACGAGCGATTACCTTGCTTGGGTCGTTTAGGTCTAATAGGGCAGCCCCCATAGAGTAACGGAAGCCGTTGCAAGTATTTATCACCCCGTGATAGAATAACAACCAACCGTCTTTAGTTTTGATAGGTACGGCACCAGCTCCTATCTTAGTACATTGCCAAGCGCTATCAACAAAAGGCGTTACTTTCATCACACAGCGGTGCTCGCCCCAGTACTTCATATCCGGACTGTAGCTGATGAAAATATCACCAAAAGGAGTATGTCCGTTATCACTTGGGCGACTTAACATCGCGTATTTACCATTGATTTTCTCAGGGAAAAGCACTCCATTACGGTTGAATGGCAAAAAGGCATTCTCGCATTGGAAGAACTCTTTAAAGTCGAAAGTGTAAGCGATACCGATAGTAGGGCCACAATAGCCGTTGCACCAAGTCACCCAATAACGGTCTTCGATGAAAGTTACGCGAGGGTCGTATTTGTACTCAGAGTGTAAGAAATCAGTATTACCCCCTTTCATTACGATAGGTTCGTGGTTGATTTCCCAGTGGATAGCATCTTTACTAAAACCAGCAAAAATATTCATTTGCACGGCTTTGTTATCGCAGCGGAATACCCCTGCAAAACCATCGCCAAAAGGCACTACAGCCGAGTTGAAAATACTGTTAGAGGTAGGAATATCATATCTACCGATAATAGGGTTTTCAGAGTAACGCCACATCACATCGGTACAACCTGCAGGGCGTTCTTGCCAAGGAATTTTATGACTCATTATATTTTTATTATTTTAATTTTTTTAGGTTAATTATTTACCCTGTGCTTCTATCACAGCCAGAGTAGCTAAGTTTACCATCTCATCTACGGTCGACCCGATAGTGGTGATGTGTATAGGCTTAGTAAGACCCATAATCAGAGGGCCTATGGTGTCTAAGTGCTGCGTTTCTTTTAGTAGCTTATAGCTGATGTTAGCCGCCTCTAAGTTAGGAAATATCAGCGCATTAGCCCCCTTGCCATTGTTCAGTTTAGAGAACGGATAGGTTTTGGCTATCTTGTCAGGGTTAAGGGCAAAATCTGCTTGTATCTCGCCATCTACCACTAAGTCAGGATAATGCTTGTGTAGGTAAGCCACAGCCTCGCGCACCTTTAGCGTACTTTCAGAGGTAGCTGAACCAAAGTTAGAATACGATAGCATCGCTACTGAAGGTTCTAAGCCAAAGAATTTCACCGCTTTAGCCGTTAGCAGCGCTATATTAGCAAGGTCAGCCGCCGATGGGTCTATGTTGATAGTAGCATCCGATAAGAAAATAGGACCTTGTTTGCTGAGCATTATACTTGCAGCAGCTATGCGTGTTACACCTTCTTCTTTTTTGATGATTTCCAGCACCGGACGTATAGCGTTAGGATAAGCGTGCGAGTAACCGGTAATCATAGCATCTGCCTGACCGGTTTCTACAAGCATAGTACCGAAATAGTTGCGCTCGCGCATTAGTCGGTCGGCTGCCTCGTAGGTTACCCCACGGCGTTCGCGTTGTTTCCAGTATAGCTCGATGAAGCGTTCGCGGCGGGCGCGTTCAGCATCGCTCTTAGGGTCTATTACATCTACACGGGCAGTAAAACCTATTTCGTGTTTTAAGGCTTTGATAACATCTTTGTTACCCAAAAGCACTGGTATACCGATACCGTCTTCGTAAATGCGTTGTGCCGCTTTTAGCACTTCTTTCTGATCGCCTTCTGCAAATACTACTCGCTTAGGAGCGCGTTTAGCGCGGTCTTGCAATAGGCGTATTTCTTTGCTACCCACCCCTATTCTGTCCATTAGTTCGCCTTTGTAGGCTTCCCAATCGGTGATAGGGTGTTGGGCTACTCCTGTAGCGATAGCCGCTTTAGCGATAGCCGGTGGTACTTCGTATATAAGTCGAGGGTCAAAAGGTTTAGGTATGATGTAGTTTTTGCCAAAGGTTAAGTTCTCACCTCCGTATACCAAACTCACTTGCTGAGGGACAGGTTTTTTAGCCAATTCGGCTATAGCGTGTACCGCAGCCAACTTCATTTCCTCGTTAATCTTAGTAGCGCGTACATCTAACGCCCCGCGGAAGATATAAGGGAACCCAAGCACATTGTTCACTTGGTTAGGATAATCTGAGCGACCGGTAGCCATTATAATATCCTGACGAGTTTTCACTGCTAAGTCGTAGTCAATCTCAGGGGTAGGGTTCGCCATCGCAAATACGATAGCGTCTTTGTTCATCGAAAGTAGCATTTCAGGGGTAAGTACATTACCTTTAGAAAGTCCGATAAATACATCAGAGCCTTTCACAGCTTCTTCCAGCGTGCGTAGGTCGCGGTCGGTAGCAAATTCAGCTTTCTGTTCTGTTAGGTTAGGCGCATCTTTGCGGATAACCCCTTTGCTATCGCACATTACTATGTTCTTAGGGTCAGCACCGAGGGCTACGTATAAGCGAGTGCAAGAGATAGCAGCCGCACCAGCTCCGTTTACCACTATCTGTGCTTTGCTGATGTCTTTGCCTACGATTTCTAACGCGTTGATAAGGGCAGCAGCCGAGATGATAGCCGTACCGTGTTGGTCGTCGTGCATCACCGGTATATCCAATTCTTCTTTCAGGCGGCGTTCTATTTCAAAAGCCTCAGGCGCTTTGATGTCCTCAAGGTTAATCCCTCCAAAAGTAGGAGCGATCGCTTTTACGGTTTCTACAAACTTATCTACATCGGTAGCATCTACCTCAATATCAAATACATCTATACCTGCGAATATTTTGAAGAGCAATCCTTTCCCTTCCATTACAGGCTTCGAAGCGTCAGCGCCTATATCGCCCAAACCGAGCACAGCTGTACCGTTCGAGATAACGGCTACAAGGTTACTTTTAGCGGTATATTTATAAGCGTTGCTTTTGTCTTCTGCGATAGCCAAACAAGGCTCAGCCACACCAGGCGAGTAAGCCAATGACAGGTCGTGTTGGGTAGCGTGTTTTTTGGTAGGTACAATAGCTATCTTACCGGGTTGCGGAAACTCGTGATAGCGTAATGCTTCTTCTTTTTTTCTTTGATCCATTTTTTTAATCTCTGATTATACGGTTTTATTGATAAGGTCTGTTATAAAAGCTATTTGCTCGTCTTCCAGCTCGGTGTGCATCGGTAGCGAGATAACCTCTTGCACTAACTGATTGGTTACACCGAAGTCAGCCTCGTTATACGAGCTACGAGTGTAAGCTTTCTGAGCGTGTAGCGGTATAGGGTAGTAGATGCCAAAAGGTACCCCATTATCAGCAAAAACTTTAGCCAAGGTATCGCGTTTGCCGTTGGTGATGCGCAAGGTGTATTGGTGGAATACGTGGTCGTAGCCTTTAGCTATTACAGGGGTGATAATGTTAGCGTTGCCTTGTAGGGCTTCGGTATATTGGCGAGCAGCCTCGCGACGGCAGTTGTTATACTCGTCTAAGTGAGGCAGTTTAGCGCGTAGTACAGCCGCTTGTAGCGAGTCTAAACGCGAGTTTACCCCTACCACATCGTGGTGATAGCGCACATACATACCGTGGTTTACGATACCTCTAAGGGTGTAAGCCAGCTCATCGTCATTAGTGAAGATAGCCCCTCCGTCGCCATAGCAACCAAGGTTTTTAGAAGGGAAGAAAGAGGTAGCCCCTACGTGTCCTATAGTACCCACTTTCTGTTGGCGACCGTCGGCAAAGGTATAGTCAGCCCCTATCGCTTGGGCGTTATCTTCAATTACGAAGAGGTTATGCTTTTTAGCTAGTGCCATAACCGCCTCCATATTAGCCGGTTGCCCGAAAAGGTGTACAGGCACGATAGCTTTAGTGCGTGGTGTAATAGCTTTTTCTATAGCTTCGATATTGATATTAAAAGTATCGTCATACACATCTACCAGCACGGGGGTTAGTTTTAGTAGGGCAATCACCTCTGCGGTAGCGGCAAAGGTAAAGTCGGCAGTTATCACCTCATCGCCTTCTTTCAGACCGAGTCCCATCATAGCTATTTGCAGCGCATCGGTACCGTTAGCACAAGGTATTACGTGTTTCACGCCCATATAGGCTTCTAACTCTTTCTGAAACTGCTGTACCTGAGGCCCATTGATAAAGGCAGTAGTACTAAGCACTTCTTCAAAAGAAGCCTGCACCTGATTTCTAATTCTTTCATACTGACCTTGTAGGTCAACCATTTGTATTTTTTTCATATATGTTGAATATTTCACTTGTTCCATATAATATTATTCGAAAACTCTCGAAAAAGAGCGGGATTATTCTTGATTATCCAATACTTAAACCCTAAAAAATCTTGTTTTATAGAGAGTAACTCTCTTACTACCTCCTTGGTTTCTGGGGTGGGTGCAGAGAGATAATTATTAACAGCTTTTTCAAAATTATTCATTTTTGAGAGAAACTCCTCAAAAAAGAGTTCTTCTTTAAGCGTTCTTATGGCATTTTTCCCATTGAAAATACGATTCAGTAGCACAATCGTTTGTTGTATAGCCGCCGAAGTATCATTAGTAGCAAAATCTGCTTTGTCATAATTAAGGGTTTGCACGATTTTCTCTTCAATAGCTTCTTTAGTAGGGTTTACAATACCGTCAAAATTAGCCGACTTTTTTCCATTACAATAGCTACACACAAAGAAAAGATTATCCCAATTATACTTTTCATCAGGGTAATGCTCTTGGCTGTGCAAATGTTCTACTTGAAAATCAGTAGTCAGTTGGCGCTCACAGATATAGCATTTATCATAATGGTCTTTGGCTAATAAGGCTTTCACATCCTCGCCGTCATATTTGTTTTTAGTAGCCAAAGAAGCAGGAGCGGTGGTAGTTTTTTGCAATTGTATCATAGCGCATTGATTTTTGCAAAATGTTGGTTCTTCAGTTGTAAGTACCTCCCTATAATTTTGGGTGAGACTACCTCTGGTATTTTATCAAAATCACAGATAAGGTCTTTTAGTTCAGTCTTTTCAGAAAGAGGAAGCATTTCTTTTTTCAAAAGTTCCTCTAATCTATCCAATTGCATTCCCATATAGCTGGAAGCAGTTTTTACCCCAAAATACCCTTCAGCTAATGATTCGTATGAATACTCGGTTAAATCTTCTATTATTTCTTGGTGTTCTAAGTCGAACGCTACGGCATTGCTGAGCGAACTCAACACAAAAGGCGAGTGTGTAGTAACGATAAATTGTATATTAGGGAAAATCTTTGTCAGTAGTGGCATAATGACCTTTTGTAATTCTAAGTGCAAGTGGGTTTCAATCTCATCTACTAACACGATACCTTCGCACTCATAAGCCCTTGTAAGTTGGTTTTTATGCTGCATTTTCAGAATAAGGTCTACTACTATATCCAAAACTGCAGCAAAACCATCTGATAACTCTGTAAACTTAAACTCTTTTCCTTTGGTTAATATCTTAAAAGAATAATCTTTATAATTAAAATATAATTGCAAGTCTTTATCTTGAAAAATCTCACCCAAAAGCCTTTCAAAATTCACAAACCATTCTCTGATTTGGTTAGCATCTCTCTCTAATTTTTCATTTCGTGCTAAAGCCTCTTGTATTTTAAGGTCAGCAAGGAATTTTAAGAATTCTTGAGTAGAGGTTTGCTTTATTTCCCATTTATCTTGAAGTTTAGGTTTAGTAGGGTTTTTAGGTTCTTGGAGGTTTTTTATAGTTCTATGTGCTTCATAAAAAGCAATAATAAAATTGCCGTCTTGATATTTTCTAATAAGGTTATCAACATCTTCAAAAGCAACTATTACCTCCCCAAAAAAGAGCTCATATTGACTTTTCCAATACTCTAAATCCTTTTCTATAGAAAGAGTATTCTTAGAATTATCTTTTAGTTGTTTTTCCCAATATTCTATCTGTCTCTCATAACTTTCAAAACTCTTATAGTCATCATTTGCTATTCTTTCAATATGATTAGCAATAGCATTGAGCAGAGAAGTTTTCCCACTACCATTCTTACCAGTAATCATCAAATGAGGATAATATTCCTTTTCCAAAGGAATATTTATGTCCTTCAGATGTCGTACTTTATTGATATGTATATTTTTGATATATCTACTCATAGATGCTCTATAACTTTTCAAAATGCAAAGATATAAAATAAATATCAATTATGAATGTTTAACGACTAATTATTTAAGGTTGAAAGGGCGAAATATTTTGGTTAATGGGAGGTATGAGAGGGCTGGGAAGGCTGGGAGGAATGGGGGTAGGATATTTTTCTGGTTTTTAGACAATAATTAGAGGTTTATACTTTGCTCATCTTTCGGTTATCGTTCGCTCTTGCTGTATTGTTCTTGTATCGTTTGTATAGGGAAGGTAGCAGTAGTGTATTTTTCTGCTAAATCAGTAGGAAGGAAAAATTTGCTAATTGGCAAATTATTCAGTATCTTTGCCCTCTAAAATAGAAAGATATGAGTACAGCTATATTACACGCAGAGATAAATACAATTGATATTCCTATAATTAGAGCATTATTAGAGAAGTTCAAAGCTAAAAAGGTAGTTTTTGAAGAGGAAGCCTATGTGCCTAATGAAGTAACGCTTCAGGCTATGAAAGAAGTAGAGCAAATGAGGAGAGATAAAAATACTAAGTTTTTTGACTCTACCGAAGAGCTTTTGAAATCTTTAAAATAGAATCAGACCTATCGCGCTTGGGCTCTCATACCGATTTGTTTGACAAGAAAAAGTAGTAATC
The DNA here is from genome assembly GCF_009730375.1 of Capnocytophaga sp. FDAARGOS_737. NCBI lineage: Bacteria > Pseudomonadati > Bacteroidota > Flavobacteriia > Flavobacteriales > Flavobacteriaceae > Capnocytophaga > Capnocytophaga sp. FDAARGOS_737. The sequence continues at coordinate 20,635 of NZ_CP046316.1, forward strand.
CTTTGCTAATTGGTAAATTTATTTGTACTTTTGCCCCAAATTTAAAAATAATATCTATATGAAAAAGTTTTTTATCGCCTTAATGGCAAGCGTAGCCTTAGTGGGTTGTGGTAAAGATGACAACAACGATACAGGCATACAAGAGGGTGCTTTCCCTAAGAAAATAACTACTACTTACCCTAATAGTAATAGGAGTAGTGTAACAACCTACAACATTCAGAACGGCAACCTGTTGTCGGTTACTTCTATTCAATATGAGAATGGCGTTCAAACAGGTACTGCTAGTATTATGAGAGTAGAATACGAGGGTAACCGTATAAAACAACTAAAACATGGCGAACCTTCTACAGAAGATTATGCAATTGAAGATTATACCTATGACGGACAAGGGCGTATGATAAAAGAAACACGCGTAGAGCCTCATAGAACAACAGAAGGCGGAAATTCTTATACCCAAGAATACCGCTATGAGGGTGAACAGCTAACAAAGATTATCAGACAGAGCGTTTCAAGTACTTGGATTAATGGAGAGCGCAAAAAGGTAAATAGACATTCTGAGAGTGTGTTAGCCTATAGCGGTAGTGATATTATCGTAAATGAAACCGTTACTTATCGCGATGGGAATGGAGCGGTAGTAACAGGTACAAGTACTCAAACCAACACTACTACTTATACCGTAGCAGGGGGCAACCTAATAAAAAAAATAGAGAGAGGGCACACTACCGAGTATAAATACGATAGCAATACAAACCCTACACCACTGAATGCGTTGATGAAAATGGCAAATCCTGATTATTTCTTACAAAAAAGTTTTAGTAAAAATAACCTGATAGAACAAGTGGATAGCTTTACTGATTATCAAGGAAATTTGGTTAAGAATATTACCTCTGTTGAGCTTACTTATAACAGTAAGGGATATCCTACAATGAAAAAATTCTTTGGACAAAGAGGTAGTAACGTAAAAACTCTTAAATCGATAGAAGAAATCGAATACTAAAATAAAGACGAAGTACAAAGAATAAAAGACGAAATGCGAGTAACACCCGTATTTCGTCTTTTGTTTTTCGTCTCTAAAGTAATATTATTTAAAAATTTTCTACATAAATGCTTGCAATTATTTAGAAAGTTTTTATTTTTGCGCCCCGAAAAGTAATAAATAAATGTTTTTATGAAAAACAAATCACTATTTTGGGGTAGTCTGCTGTTAGCTATGATAGCCTCTGAGGTAGCCGAAGCGAAGTCTTCAGCCCTCGAAAATACAAGCGTAACGCGCTTTCAACAAGAAGAGATAGAGGTAGAAGGACAAGTGTTCGATACCGATGGCTCTCCTATGTTAGGGGTTAGTGTGGTAGTAAAAGGCACTCACCGAGGCGTTATCACCGATGAAGAGGGGCGTTTTACCCTCAAGGCTGATGCTAATGCGGTACTCGTTTTCCGATTTTTGGGTTACCAAACCCAAGAGATTGCCCTAAATGGGCGCTCATCTATCAGCGTACAGATGAAAGCCTCTACACAAGAGTTAGGCGAGGTAACCGTTACTTCTACCGGTATCAAACGCCAGATAAAAGACTTTGCAGGCACTGTAAATGTTATTTCAGCTTCGCAAATAAAAGAATTAGCTATCCCAGCAGTGGGCGATGCGGTGCGCTTTATGCCAGGGGTGAACTACATAGATGAAGACGGTCGTGGCTTGCGCCCAGGTATAGGCTTGCGCGGTATAGAGCCCAACCGCAATAGCAACACTTTAGTGGTAATAGACGGTAAAATACCTATCGGACAGAGTTATTCTGATATGGGCGGTTACTATATGATGCCCGTAGGTGCTATAGAAAGTGTAGAAGTGATAAAAGGCGCTTCGCCTGCCCTCTACGGAAGTGGTAGTATAGGTGGGGTGGTAAACATCATCACTAAAAAAGGAGCCGCTCGCCCTTATACAGGCATCAACCTACAATACGGCAACCACAATGCCCTAAATATAGGGGTGGAAACGGTAGGCAATACTAATGAAGGGGCTATGAACTACTACGCAGGTTTTCACCGCCGACAAGGCGATGGCTTTAGAAAGTCGCGCAGCCGCTATAACGTAAACGACCTTACCGCCAACGTAACAGCTAAGGTAGGCGACAAAAACGAATGGCGTTTCTTCTTAAACGGCTTTACCGAATACTCTGAAACCCCAGGCGGACTTAGTCAAGCACAATGGGAGCAAGACCCTGAGCAGTCTGTTAATCCGCACGACTTTTTCGAGGCAAGACGCTTCAGTACCGCTATTTCATACAAACGCAGTTTTGATGAAACCAATAGCCTAACCACTTCGGTATATGGTAGTTACCTAAAAAGGGACTGGTGGTTAGACAACCGCAACGCTACCGCTAGCAAGCGCAAGTTTACAGCTGCCCTACGCGATGTGCCTACAGTGGGCTTATTCTCAGACTACGAGCGTACTAATACCCTATTCGACAAAGAAAATAAGCTGTTAGCAGGTATCCGCCTACACACTGACGTTACCCACGAGGTATCAGTAGCTGGCGATGAAATGGGCAAGAAAGCAGGCAAGACTACTGCCAACTCGGCTAATACCGTAGCGGTAGTAGAGGGGTATGTGTTCGATGAGTTCCACATCACCGATAAGCTAAACATCAACCCAGGGGTGCGCTATACTTTTGTGAATTACGACAAAGAAGATTATTACAAGAATAGTTGGGACAACCGCAACGAAGATGCTTTTGTTTACTCATTAGGGTTGTTCTACAAATTCTCTGAGCAGTATCGCGCTTATGCTACCTATTCTAAAGGGTATAAGATGCCGCAGATACGTTCAGCATTCGAAACCAATGGCGACCTCGATGCTGAAACTTCTGATAACTACGAAATAGGACTACGCACACGCCCTACCCAATGGTTAGAAGTGGAGTTAGCCGCCTATATATTAGACTTCAATCATAAAATATTCCGCGAAAGTGGTTTGCTAAACAACGGAGGAAAAGCCCTACACAGAGGGATAGAAGTAAGTGGTGCTATTTATCCGGTAGAAGGATTAAAACTCTACGGTAGTGGAGCCATACAAAGAGCTACTATAGAGTACGGAATGAACAAAGGCAACCGCGTACCTTATGCACCGCGTTATACTGCAACCGCAGGGGCTAAATACCAATGTGGGGTAGGCGAGGGCACCCTTACTACCAACGTATATGGCAACTTTGTAAGTTCGCAGTTTTCAGACCTTGCTAATACTTTAGAAGGCTCAGCTAATGGCAATGTAGGTTTAATACCTAAGTTCTTCTTGCTTAATGCAACGGCTAGCTATAGCTACAAGCAATGGAACTTCAACCTTAATGCCCTTAACTTGCTCAATCGCAAATACTTCACTACGCGCCACAATGCTTGGGGAGGTATTATGCCAGCAGCTACTATCAGTGTATTAGGTGGTGTAGGCTATCAGTTCTAAAAAATAAAGAAGAAATACAAAATACAAAATACAAAAGACGAAATACGGGTGTTACTCGCATTTCGTCTTTTGTATTTTCTCTCTTGTCTTTAAAAAATCGTTTTTACTAAAAAGCAAACTATCACGCCGTATAGTATAGGCAGGAAAGTAGCAATGAGCGTCCATTTCTTGCTGTTAGTCTCTTTGTAGATGGTGTAGATGGTAGTGCTACAAGGGTTGTGCAAAAGGCTAAAAAGCATCAGATTTACAGCCGTGAGGAGCGTCCAGCCACCGGCGTGTAGTAGGTTGCCAACTTCGCTGTTGGTAGCCTCCATTAGTACCCCTGCTTCGGCTGCGGTAGCTTGTCCTAATACCATAGTGGTAAGCATCAGTATGGTAGGGATAACAATTTCATTAGCAGGTATCGCCACCACGTAGGCAAGGAGTATCACCCCATTGAGTCCGATGAACATACCTATAGGGTCGAGCCCTTGTATGAGCCAAAGAGCTAACGGCTGACTGCCAATAGGAATATTGCAAATAAGCCAGATAACAGCCCCTGCGGGAGCGGCAAATACGACAGCCCGCCATAGTACGATAAGGGTGCGGTCGATAAGCGAAGTGTAGAGCGTCTGAAAGAAACGCGGCGGGCGGTAAGGGGGTAGCTCAAGCACAAAGAAAGATGATTCCCCTTTCAGCAGTGTTTTAGACAACAGCCACGAGGTGAAAAGCGAAAAGGCAATCCCCAATACGGCTATGCTTATCACCGCCAACATCGATACGGTGCCCGACCACTCTTTGGGTACTAATGCCCCTATAAAGAGCGTAGCGATAAGTATTTGGGTAGGCCAGCGCCCATTGCATAGCGAAAAGTTATTGGTGATGATAGCGATGAGCTTTTCGCGCGGACTGTTAATAATGCGGGTAGCTACCACGCCAGCGGCATTGCAGCCAAAGCCCATACTCATCGTTAGGGCTTGCTTGCCGTGTGCGCCAGCGGTGCGAAACATACGGTCGAGGTTGAAGGCCACACGCGGTAGGTAGCCAAAGTCTTCGAGTAGGGTGAAGAGCGGAAAGAAGATACTCATAGGGGGCAGCATTACCGATACTACCCATACCGTAGCCAGATAGACCCCATCGATGAGGAAACCGCTCAGCCACCAAGGGAAGTGCAAAGCCGTAGCACCTTCTTTTAGCAAAGGGTATAGCCACCCTATAAACAAATCGGAGAGCCATTGCGAAGGGTAGTTAGCCCCGATAATGGTAATCCACAGTACTGCCGAAAGCAATAGCAACATAATAGGGAAGCCCCATAGTCGGTGGGTAACAATGCGGTCGATAGCGCGGTCAATGCGGAAAGAACGCGCCGAAAAGTCAGTGCTTACTGAAGCCCTACATAAAGCATTTGCTTTGGCATAAATAGCCTCTACCAAATCGTTGCGATAGCTGTCCCCCAATAAGCGGTGATACTCATCGGCTATCCGTAGCACTCGTGTTTGCTTCTCTGAAGAATTGACTTCAGAAAATACCCCTTCAGCAACCCCTTTTTTTACGCTTTCATCGCCCTCGATAAGGCGCATCGCTAACCAGCGCGTATTGGGTAGCGCAGGGTTCAGTTCGCTGAGCAGCTGGCTAAGCTGAGCAATAGCTTCAGCATTCTGTTTAGGTAGGTCGATAAAAGTTTGTTTTTTAGTTTGAAAAGCCCCACTTACTACGGCTTCTATAGCTTGTAGTAGGTCGGTTATGCCCTCTTTAGTACGCGCGCTGGTGGCTACTACCGGTATGCCCAAATCACGCGAAAGGGTGCGCGTATCTATGCTGATGTGGTGGCGGCGCGCCTCGTCCATCAGGTTCAGGCATAGCACTACCTTGTCAGTTATTTCTAATATCTGTAGCGCAAGGCTGAGGTTGCGTTCTAATCGGCTGGCATCTACCACCACTACTGTAACATCGGGCTTTCCGAAGAGGATAAAATCGCGGGCTACCTCTTCGTCTTCAGAGGTAGAAAGCAGCGAGTAAGTGCCAGGGAGGTCTATCATTTTATAACGCGTACCGCCGAAAGAGAAACTCCCCTCGGCACGTGTTACGGTCTTGCCCGTCCAGTTGCCCGTGTGTTGGTGTAGCCCTGTAAGAGCGTTGAACACGGTACTTTTGCCCGTATTAGGGTTGCCTGCTAAGGCGATAGTATAGCTATAGTCGCCTTGCTCTTCGCCCAATCGTTTGAGCGAGGCAGCAGGGTTTAGTTCGCAAGTATCACATACATTTTTCATTTTCTTCTAAGTTTATCAGTACACATAAAGCATCGCTTTTTCGCAAGGCAATCTGGGTGTTGTGGATATTGTACGCCACAGGGTCGGATAGCGGACTTACATTCTCTACCCTAATGGTAGTGCCGCGCACAAACCCCAAGTCTAACAAGCGTTGGCGCACCTCTTGTCGGCAGTCAGGGGCAAAGCCTGCGATAACCGCTGTTTGTCCGTATTGTAGCGATGCTAAAGTAAGCGTTATCATATAAGTTCTATTAGTATTAAAAATATTTTTAGACGAGCAAAATTAATATTTTTTTTGATAATGACCAAATTGTCAATAATAAATAGTATCTTTGCCCGATATTAACAAAAGAGAAAAATGATAAAAAAAGCGTTTTATATGGCTCTTAGTGCCCTTGCACTAACCTCGTGCGAGCAGTATACTATTAGCACAGGCACTACTAGTGCTACTACCCAAGTAGCTACCCCAGCACCTGTATATGAATTCGGTTTTAACCTCAATGATTACAATATTAATAAAGATACCCTAAGGCAGGGCGATACTTTTGGCAAGCTTTTGGAAGAGAAGGGCGTAGCTGTGGGCGACATCTATAACATAACCACCCAAACCAAAGAGCTCATTAACCCTAAGAACTTTCACGTAGGCAAAATGTACGCCTTTCTGTACGACAAGAAGAAACCCAACACGCCCCATAGTTTTGTATATCAGCCCAATGTGGTGGATTATATAGTGGTGCACCTAACCGATTCTATCTATGCTTATACCGCTCAGCGCAAAGTATCGGTGGTAGAAAAAGCCTTTGCAGGCAGCATAGAAAACAACCTGACAGTAGATGCGCAAGCCGCAGGTATCAGCCAAAACGCTACCTATCAGTTAGGACAGATTTTTGACTACACCATCGACTTCTTCCGCCTACAAAAAGGCGATGTTTTCAAGATTATTTATGACGAACGCTATGTAGAAGATACTATTTTTGCAGGGGTCGAAAAGGTAAAAGCAGCTTACTTCGAGTGGGAAGGCAAAAAGTATTACGCTTTCAACTACACTACCGACACTATCAAAGGCACCAATGGCTTTTACGATGAAAACGGAAATATGATGAAGCGTATGTTCCTCAAATCGCCATTAGATATCTTTCGTATTACCTCTAAATTCGGGATGCGTTTTCACCCCGTGCTACACCGTATGAAAGGGCATTTTGGCACCGACTACGCCGCTCCTACCGGTACCCCTATACGCGTAACGGCAGCCGGCACAGTGATAGAGGCAGGACATACCTCAGGTAATGGCAATTACGTAAAAGTACGCCATAACAACACCTATACTACCCAGTACCTACATATGTCGAGAATTATAGCCCGTAAAGGGCAGCACGTAGCGCAAGGCGAGGTAATTGGGTTAGTGGGTAGTACCGGCTTGGCTACAGGCCCCCACGTGTGCTATCGTTTTTGGAAGAATGGCGTGCAAGTAGACCCACTGAAAGAAAAACTACCCGATGCCGTGCCTATAGACGACAAGCTAAAAGCTCCTTACTTAGAGTATATCAAGCCGCTGAAAGCACAATTAGATAATTTGCAAAGTAACAAATAGATGAGCCGTACCCGTCTTTTCTGGATAATAGCCGCTCTGCTGACAATTGCCGCTGCGGTGGTCTTTTTCCCCATAGAGGCATTTGAAAAAGGGGGTATATACTACGCTTTGCTGATGGGGGTGCTGATAGGCTTGCTCTCTTTCTTAGCCATAGCCGAAATTACAACTTTTAGCGCGTTGCGCACGGCTATGCTCGACAAAGAAGCGCCTACTAATACCCCAATGAATGCCTTTATACCAGTGATGGTGCTTATCGTTGCGGGCTTTGTTATCTATCAGCTGATAAACTATCGCATAGATTACCTGCTGAAGACCGAAGGGCTATATGCTGAGGCGACTATCGAGCAAGGACAGCGAGAAACCATAAAGCGTATCGGCAGTACCTCAGAAAACTACAAGGTGCAAGTGTCGTTTGCTGATGCCAAAACCGCTAAGCAGTATACTTTTAGCACAGCTGTCCCCAAAGAGCTCTTTAGTATGATTTACAAAGGGCAGCGCCTAAAGGTGCTATACCTGCCTAAGCAGCCTACTGTCTTCAGACTTATGGCAGGGGGAAACATAGAGCGATACCAAGAGCGGCAGAACCGAAAGCTACAGCTGCAAGACCTCAATACACTGTTTGCTACCTCGCCTGCTGAGGTGTTGGAGGCGCTGAAACGTATCAGTCCCACGTGGGAGGTTGCTGCTGAGGATGAGCTTCCCGACCGTCCTTTGGTGATAGAGGGGCATCTATTTAAGAACGATCAGCTACAAGAGTCTTTGCTAATCTCATCGCACGGCATTGCCCTTTATGAGAGTGGCTATACCTACGATTTTATACAAAGAACCCCTGTGCTAAAGCAGCCCGAAACTACCTCTTTGCCTTTAGAAGACGGAAAGAGCGAAAAGGTTAAGCTTTATGAAACAGCTGCTTATACGGTGAAACGGGTAGAGGTGATAACTTTTAGGGCTTCTTCTATTTCAGTAGAGGCGTATTATTTGGTAATGACAAATAAAAAATAACTAAATTTTATAAATAGCTATAAAACAATACATTAAGAAAAAAATGCGAAATAAAAATCGCAAAAATGTAGGATATTCAATAATTATTATTACTTTTGTGCTTTCAAAAGAAAAATAACAGACAATTTTAGTTATATACTTTAATTTTATAATTTTCATATAAATGAGAACGATACAATTTAGAGAAGCTGTTTGCGAAGCGATGAGTGAAGAGATGCGTCGCGATGAGTCTATTTATTTAATGGGTGAAGAGGTAGCCGAATATAACGGTGCCTACAAAGCCTCTAAAGGAATGCTCGATGAGTTCGGACCTAAACGCATCATCGATACCCCTATAGCTGAAGGCGGTTTCGCAGGTATTTCAGTAGGAGCTGCTATGAATGGCTGCCGTCCTATAGTAGAGTTTATGACCTTCAACTTTTCGCTAGTAGCTATTGACCAAATTATCAATAACGCAGCAAAAATGCGCCAAATGTCTGGCGGTCAGTTCAATATTCCGATAGTATTTAGAGGCCCTACCGCTTCTGCAGGTCAGCTGGCTGCTACCCACTCTCAAGCTTTTGAGAATTGGTATGCTAACTGCCCAGGGCTAAAGGTTGTAGTACCTTCTAACCCTTATGATGCTAAAGGACTACTAAAATCAGCTATACGCGATAATGACCCAGTTATCTTTATGGAGTCAGAGCAAATGTATGGTGATAAAGGTGAAGTACCTGAAGAAGAGTACACAATTCCATTAGGAGTAGCAGACATCAAACGCGAAGGTAAAGACGTAACCATAGTGTCATTTGGTAAAATCATCAAAGAAGCCTACAAGGCAGCTGATATTTTGGCTCAAGAAGGTATAGAGTGCGAAGTTATCGACCTACGTACCATCCGCCCAATGGACTTTGAAACTATCTTCAACTCAGTGAAGAAAACAAATCGTTTAGTAATCCTCGAAGAGGCTTGGCCTTTCAGCAGTGTTTCTTCTGAAATCACTTACCAAGTACAAGAAAACATTTTTGATTACTTAGACGCACCTGTACAACGTATTACTACAGCTGATACCCCAGCGCCTTTCTCTTCAGAATTGCTAAAAGAATGGTTGCCTAATGCTGACGATGTAGTAAAAGCAGTGAAAAAAGTACTTTACAAATAAGTAATTTGCATATCATTTTTATTTTTTTTAAAGTTATATTTTATTTTTTTAGTCCTTGTGGTCTCTCTTCCACAAGGACTTTTTTTGTCAGTATTACTGTTAATGCGATGTTAAACTTGTAATTTTTCAATGTTAAATTTACAACGAACTATTTTGCATCGATTTAATAAATAAACGTATATAAAATATTAATAAACAGCCAAATTTTAATATAATTAATACATTTGTTAGTAAATTTTTTATGTTAAATAAAGAACCCTACCTCTTGTACATTTGTGTAGAAATCAAAAAATCTCTACTTTTGTAGTGAAATTCAGATGAAAGAAATAATAATAATATGGCTTTAATTAAAACAATAGACATTGATCAGAAATCCCGACTATACGTCTGGGATGTTCAAGAACCTCTTGCTACTTTGCAAGAGGGAGTGAGCCTTACACCTCAGCAAAATGAGATGTTTCAGGCAATACACAACGAAAAAGGTAAGAAAAATTTCTTAGCAACAAGATTTTTGCTTAAGAATTTAGGTTATCCTCCTAATGCGCTGTTTTATGACCCTAATGGCAAACCCTTCCTAAGCGATGGCAAACAGATTTCTATTAGTCATTCGTTTGACAAAGTAGCTGTGATTATCAGCAACAGAGGCGTAGGAGTAGATATAGAGAAAAAGAGAGATAAAATCGTCCGCATAGCCCCTAAATATACTCAATGGGACTATCGTACAGCTGCCTTCTCATTCGAAAATATAGTACAGAAACTCACTATGATTTGGTGCGCTAAAGAGGTGGGCTTCAAAGTACACGGTAATCCAGCCCTCACGCTCAACGATATCAAAGTACGCGATTTTTTTCCTACAGATACACGTACTGAGATAAAGGTAGAGAAAACAGTCTATGAAGTGTTCTTTCATTTTATAAGCGACTTCGTGCTGAGCTATTGCCTACACATTAAATAATTATGAATGTTGAATTGATAATTAGCAATTAAAAAAGGAAATTTAAAGATAAAAGGGCTGCCTATAGGTAGCCCTTTTTTGTATGTCTAAAATATAGAAATTCAATTTGTCTAAAAATAATATGTTAAAAATTTTCGTGTTATCTAAAAACGTTATATCTTTGCACCGAATAATTCAATTTAGATAAGATATATGAAAACGTATTTAGTAGCAATTGCTATATTTATTGGTGCTATTGGCTTTGCGCAGAATGGCACTATTACCGGTAAGGTTACTTCTTCAGACCTACCTTTAGAGGCTGTTTCTATTCAGCTTGAAAACAAAACCATCAAAAAATGGACGACTACCGACCGCAACGGGCAATATACGCTTAGCTTGCCTGCTGGCGAGTATCGCCTAAAAGTACAATCATTGGGGTATAAACCTCATAACGACAAAATAATCATCAATGCCGACCAAACAGTTCAACTCCCTATCAATCTAAAGGAAGACGTCTTAGGTATTGACGAAGTGGTGATAACCGCTACCAAAACCAAAGAGAATCGCAAAGACGCTCCCGTATTGGTAAGCATAACAGGTACTAAAGAACTCGCTACTGCTAAGGCGCACACCTTAGTAGAAGGCTTGGTATTTCAGCCTGGGTTGCGCACTGAGGTAAACTGTCAGAACTGCGGTACTACCCAAGTGCGTATCAATGGCTTAGACGGGCCTTACTCGCAAATACTCATCGATGGGCGCCCTATATTTGGGTCGCTTAATGGGGTGTATGGTTTAGACCAGATTCCTGCTAATATGATTGAGCGCATCGAGGTAATACGCGGTGGGGGCTCAGCGCTCTTCGGCTCTAATGCTATTGCAGGTACTATAAATGTTATCACTAAAAACCCTATCAAAAACGAAGCCCAAGCAGGGGTAGTGAGCAGCCTTATCGCAGGCAAAGCTGCCGATGTGGTAAGTTCGCTAAATGGGTCACTAATAAGCGACAATTACACCAGAGGGATTTCGTTCCACGCACTACACCGCGCTCGTCAAAGCTACGATGCTAACGGCGATGATTTTACCGAGATAACTCGCTTGCGCAATCTAAACGTAGGGGCTAAACTCTTCAACGATTTTACTGACCGCCACAAACTCACCGGTGAAGTGAATATGAGCAATGAAAACAGACGCGGGGGCAACAAGTTAGACGAGCCTGAACACCTTGCTGATATAGCCGAGAGTATCCGTACCCAAATGGTAGGAGGTACAGCCAACTACGAGTATTTCACTCCTGCCTATAATCATAAGTTTACGGCTTATGCCAGTGGCGAACGCACTCGTGCCGATAACTATTACGGTGGTTTAGAAGGAAATGATATCGAGGCTTCAACCGGCAACTACGGACTTACCAAAGAGCATATTTGGGCGTTCGGAGGGCAACATACAGCCTATGTGCCTATAGCCAAAGGCAACCTACAATGGACTTCAGGGTTAGAGTACCAGCACGATAAAATATCAGAAAAACGCGTAAATCCTCTTATCTTGGCGGTAAATCAAAAGTCTAATATTTTCGGCGCTTTCACCCAAGCTGACTGGCGTATTTCGCCTAAAGTAAAGGTATTAGGCGGACTTCGTTTAGACAATGTAACTTCTGATATCCTCAAGAGCAGCATTACAGTGCTAAACCCACGTGCTAGTGTGTTGTATAATATTGATGAGAACTTCATAGCACGTGCTTCTTACGGACGTGGCTTCCGCGCTCCTTTCTTCTATTCTGAAGATGTACACAGCGAATTGCCTAGTGGCGAGGTACGCCGTGTAAAACTCTCTGACGACCTTAAAAAAGAAACTTCTGATAGCTTTACCGCTTCATTCGAGTACAACCATACCCACGAGGCACATCAGTTTGTAGCGATGATAGAAGGTTTTTATACGGCTCTACACGACCGTTTCGACTATCGCGATATAGGTGAAGAAAATGGCTTGAAAGTAAAAGAGAAGTTTAATACCGATGGGGCAATCGTAAAAGGACTTAATATCGAGTTGAAGTATAGCCCTAATAAGCAATTTATCTTTCAGTTAGCTACTACTATACAAAGTGCTAAGTACAACAGCACCCAAAATCCTGAAGACAATATTTTCACCGACCAGCTGCTCAAAACCCCTAATGTATATGGTAACTTGCTAGCTACCTACAAGCCACGCCCTAACTGGGACATCAATCTTGTAACCGTGTATACCGGAAGTATGAAAGTAGTGCACTTAGCGGGTTATATAGCTGAAAACCGCTTAGAAACTACTAAAGGATTGGTAGATATAGGGCTAAACACCTCATATCAAATCAACGTGAGCAACTTCTTCCCTTTAGAAGTGAGCTGCGGAGTGAAAAACCTCTTTAATCAGTACCAAAACGACTTTGATAAAGGGGCTAAACGCGATGCCGATTATATCTACGGGCCTGCTTTGCCTCGTACAGTATTCGTAGGCTTAAAGGTGAAGATGTAGCAATTAATAATAGTTCACAAAACAACAAAAAAGGATTGCCAGTACTTGTATGTGCTGGCAATCCTTTTTTGAAAAACTAAATAATTTTATAATAGCTTCAGCAGTTCCTCTACATATTCTCTGCTGTTAGATAAACGGGGCACTTTGTTCTGTCCGCCTAGTTTGTCTTTGTCTTTTAGCCAATCGTGGAAGAGCCCTGTGCGCGCTTGGTGCACTTTAGGCATATTTAGGGTCATATTGTTATAGCGTTTGGCCTCATAATCCGAGTTGAGTTTCTTAAGTTCAGTGTCCAATACCTCAGTAAAATGCTCAAGGCTTGCCGGAGGGGCATCAAACTCTATCACCCATTCGTGTCCGCCTTTTAGCTTATCTTGCATAAATATAGGGGCTACGGTGTACTCTATCAGATGGCTACCCGTCTGCTCGCAGGCTTTCTCAAGGGCGCGCTCGGCGTTCTCTATAATAAGCTCTTCCCCAAATACATTGATAAAGTGCTTCGTGCGGCCTGTAATCTTTATCCTATACGGACTCACAGAGGTAAAGCGCACCGTGTCGCCTATCAGGTAGCGCCATAAACCGGCATTAGTAGTAATCACCATTGCGTAGTTTTTGCCTATTGCTACCTCGCTAAGAGGGATTATAGTTTGCTCAGGAGTGCCAAAGGTATCCATCGGAATAAACTCGTAGAAAATACCATAGTCTAACATCAGCAACATCTCGTCAGAATTATTGCGGTCTTGTATAGCAAAGAAGCCTTCAGAGGCGTTGTATATTTCGTAGTAACGGAAAGTATCAGAGGGGATAATATGCTTGTACTGTTCCCTATAAGGAGTGAAGCTCACGCCTCCGTGAAAATACACCTCTAAGTGCTTCCACAGTTCTAATAAATGCTCTTTTTTTGTCTCTTCTAATATCCGATTGAGCAGCACTAGCATCCACGAAGGTACCCCTGCTATGCTGGTAACGTTTTCGTTTTTAGCTTCTCTGATGATAGCTTTTAGCTTGCTTTCCCACTCGCTCATCAGCGACACCTTATTGCTGGGGGTACAACTAAGCTCAGCCCAAAAAGGCAGATTTTCAATCAGTATAGCCGATAGGTCACCAAAATAAGTGCCATTTTGCTCATATAGTTCTTTGCTACCACCCAAGCGCAAACTTTTCCCTTTAAAGAGGTTAGAATCTTCGTTATTGTTCAGGTACAAACACAGCATATCTTTACCCGATTTGTAATGACACTGCTGCAAAGCCTCTTCGCTTACGGGTATAAACTTACTCTTGGCGTTAGTAGTACCGCTACTCTTAGCAAACCATTTGATAGGGGTATGCCAAAAGATATTGCGTTCGCCACGCCTTGCACGTTCTACGAAAGGCTCAAATGATTCGTAAGTAGTAAGGGGGGTATTGCGTATAAACTGCTGATAGTTGGTTACCTCGCCGAAGTTATAAGCCTTGCCTAATTCAGTGTTTTTAGCGGCATTAGTCAGCTCGAGCAATACGCGCTCTTGCACCCTATGGGGGTGTTGTACAAACTCCTGAATTTGGTCTATGCGGCGTTTGAGGAACCACGATGTGATAGAATTAAATAGTGCTAATGGCATCTTATTATTGCTGATAATGTGTTAGTTAATTATCTTTTATCCGAGTATCGATGATTTGCGGCTACAAAGATATATATTTCCGTCTAAATAACCAAATGCCTATTACTTTATTACCTCATCTTCTGCCAAATCGGCAAAAGGTACATTCTTGTATTGGTCGAATACCTGTAGAGAGTCGGGGGTAGGCGATAAGAAATCGTAATGGCTGTCTAAACTGCGCTCTCTAATGCCCAACCAATGCGCATACCCACTCAGAAAGTAAAAAGCCGACTTATTTACCTTCACTTGCTTGTGCTCAGTGTCATCGCTGTTTATAAGGGCAAAAGGCACGCGGTAGCACGCTTTGTTGGGGTGAGTATCGCCGTGAGTGAGGGTAGCGAAATAAGAGCCTCTATCTTTGGTCATCAGCCCGTGGTCAGCAAAGTAGAGCAGCGAAAAAGGCTCTTGCTGGGCTTGCAGCGCTGCGTATATAGCCGATAGCAAATGGTCAGTCTGCTCTATAGTCTGCAGATAAGCCGAAAAGTTACGGTTGTAATAATCGTAGTGTATGGGGTTTTCTAAGCGCTCAGGAAAGTACAAATGCGATCCCATAATATGCACTACCAGCAGTCGTGGCTTATGGCTTTTTTGTTGCAAGTAGCGCTTCAGCACTGGCAGTAGGGCAGTGTCGTAAATGTTCATCGAGTCGTACTCGCCCATTTTAGTAAAAGTGCGATAGTCCGAGAGCGAAGCTATCTTGCTGATGGGCGTATCCCACGTACCTACCGAACCCTGATTAGAAAGCCAATAGGTCTCAAATCCTGCCCCTTTAGCTAAGCTGATAAGGTTATTTTCATACACGAACTCCTCTTCGCCTTTGCGCTGCAAAAACATACGCAGCAGTGCCGTAGTAGTGTTAGGGGCTGCTGCGGTATAGCCCTCTAATATGGAGCCTTTCACTCCCTCCAGAAAAGGCGAATTTTCTATCGGAAACCCATACACCGACATATAGTCGCGGCGCACACTCTCGCCTATTACCAACACGTAGTTGCGATAGGCAGGCGCACTGCTTTCTATCTGCCACGTAGGCTCACCTGTTAGCTGTTCGTTCAGTTCTCGGCGCAATTGTTGATAGCGCTCTATATTGTTGTAAATAGAGGCGTAAAAAGCGATAGGGGCAGTGCGCGAGGTCTCCCAGCTAAAACTACCTATTTCTTCAATCTTTTTTAAAGGGCGATATATTGTTAGCCCTATCCCTACCAGAGCCATAGCCCCTGTGATGAGCCAATGCCTACGCGAGCGCACATAACGTTTTTTCTTTCCTAAGTATAGTATATAAAGGCTGAAGAGTAGCGTCAGTACCGATACCCCATAGGCGTATAGAGGCAACGATTGCATAAACTCTTTGCTTTCGCGAAAGTCTGTTTCAAAGAAAGCCCCTATCATAGTAGCAGGGGGGTGACCAAACCATATAATCTGAGGCAAAAACAGTACACAAGTAATCGCAATAAAGCCAAAAGCCACTAAAAACAACCCGTAGTAAGTACGTCTTAATGCTAAAAACAGCAGAAAGGTAGCCAGCATACCATAGACCGCCAGATTCATATCAAGGGCAAAAGGAATAGCTACCGAAAACAGTAGTAGTAAGATTTCAAACAAATACGCTTTTAGTTTCATCACTTTCTATAATAAATCAGTTGCAAAAATAATAAAAAAAACATTGCCAGCATCTAAACGCCAGCAATGTTATTAATTTTTAAAATCATCTCATCGACAAATCGCCAAATTGGCAAATCGCCAAATTAGCTAATTATCCGATTACTTCTTCCCATTCATCTTACCTATGTAGTGGTCAAGGGCTACGGTCATCGAAGGGCTTTCAGGTGAGGGCGCTTTGATGTCAATAACAAGCCCAGCCTCTTCAGCCGCTTTTAGGGTTGCATCTCCATACACAGCTATTTTGGTTTTCTTCTGCGAGAAGTCAGGGAAACTCTTAAAAAGAGCCTCGATACCCGCAGGCGAGAAGAATGTAAGTATATCGTATTTATTGTTTTTGATAGCCGAAATATCGCAATACACGGTGCGGTAGAATACCACGCGTTCCCATTTTATTTTCAGGTCGTTCAGCGCTGCGGTAGCCTCAGGCTTAGGCGAGTCAGACCCAGGGAAAAGAAAGTTCTCATCTTTGTATTTCTTCAGTATAGGCAATAATTCCGAGAACTCTTTTTTGCCTACGTATATTTTGCGTTTGCGGTAGGTAATATATTTCTGCAGATAAAATGCGATAGCTTCTGATTGACAAAAGTACTTCATCGTATCCGGCACTTTAAAGCGCATTTCTTCAGCTATACGAAAATAATGGTCTACCGATTTGCGGCTGGTCAGGATAATGGCAGAAAACTTGGTAAGGTCAATTTTCTGCATACGAATATCTTTTGCCGTCATACCTTCTACTTTTATAAAGGGCACAAAGTCTACCTTTACGTTGTGGTTTTCGATAATCTGAGAGTATGGCGAGTTCTCCGCTTTAGGCTCTGGCTGTGATACTAAAATTGATTTTACCTTCATAAATTTATTTCTTTACACTCTATAAGTCTTCTTAATTTACTTAAAAAAAGCACACTACTACTGATGTGTTATCACCAGCCTTGCCCCGTAGATAAGAAACACGTAGGGTGCGATTTCAAGGGCGCAAAGATACAAAATAAAATAGAAAATATAGGGTTTTATTTCTTTTAGATTGTTTTTAATAATTTCTACCCAGCTTAAAGCATTGATAATTAGTAGTATAATAAATAGCACTGCCAGCAGGGTTACACTTACTAATGAGCTGTAAACACCTATAAAAAGCACCAAAACAGCCCCTATTGCAGCGTATGATGAGTAGGCTATACGTATAAAAATGTAGTCATTGCTGAAGTCCGAAAGGTCAAAAAGACTACTTACCCACTGCTGTATCACCAGCTTCAGCATCAGTATGGCTGTTACCGATAGGGTCAGCTCCAAAAACATAAACCGCTCGCTAAAGAGTTTCTTAATGCCAAAGTGTTTCATTCCTACGTAGATGAGCAGCGCCAAACACACGCACTGCATTAGGTAGAGTACTACTGTAAAAAGATGCAACTTGCGCTCCTTTTTGCCGTAAATAGCTATGTACTTATTGTTTACTAATAGTCGCTCATAGTCAGCAAAATGCTTCGGGTAAAACGCACGAAGGAAAGCCACCAACCCAAAGATAAGCAGGAAGGCGGGGAATACCCACGTCAGGTACGAATGATGTAGCGTAATAGGTTCCAATCGTTTTTGTTTTTTTAGGGGTGAATACTATCCAAAGGCGGTAGGGGAGGTCTTTTGGGTATGTTAGGCTCAAGGGGCGGAGCGCTCTGCATTGCCTTATTAAGGCTGTCGCGTTGTGCTTTCATCCGTTCATCTACCCTGTGCACTATTTGGTCGTATTGCTTCGGAAAAGAAGCGTAATACACCATATTTTGCGCCAGTGCCGTACTATCGCATTCGTATTTCTTATAGATAAACGCTTTAGCGTCAAACTGCAGCGAGTCTAAGGTATGCGACTCCGATACTTTCATCGATTCTAATAACGCCAAATCGTACAATAACGACTCCATCTGGCGCTCGTCCAAAAAGTGGTCAGGTTTAGGCACTATATTCTTTTTGCAGGCTACTAAGCTCAGCAGCCCTATTATATAAATGATTTTCTTCATATTATCGGTTAAAGGTTACGCGTTGTCCGTAAGGGGTAGGGCATACCTGCCCGTTGTTATAAGCTAATTGTCCGTTTACGAAAGTGCTCACTATTTTTGCGTGAAACTGCTGTCCTTCTAGCGGACTCCAGCCGCACTTGTACAGCAAGTTTTGCTTTTGTACCGTCCACAGAGCGTTCATATCCACCAGCACCAAGTCTGCGTAATAGCCCTCGCGTAGGTAACCTCTGTCTTCTATATCAAAGAGGATAGCAGGGTTATGACACATCTTTTCTACTATCTTTTTAAGCGAAATAACCCCCTTGTGTGCCTTTTCGAGCATTGCCACTAACGAGTGTTGTACTAGCGGAGCGCCAGAGGGGATATTCGTATAGCCTTTTTGCTGCTTTTCTTCTAGCGTATGAGGAGCGTGGTCAGTAGCGATAACATCAAGGCGGTCATCTAAGAGGGCTTGCCATAGGGCGGCGCGGTCTTCAGCTGTCTTCACCGCAGGGTTCCATTTGATGAGTGCCCCACGAGTATCGTAATCATCAGCCGTAAACCAAAGGTGATGCACGCATACCTCAGCAGTTATCTTCTTGTCTTTTAGCGGAATATCATTGCGGAAAAGCTCCGTTTCGGCAGCTGTCGAAAGGTGGAACACGTGCAATCGGGCTCCTGTCTTTTTAGCCAAAGCGATAGCGCGCGATGACGACAGATAGCAAGCCTCAGCACTGCGTATATGTGGGTGCAGGTCTATCGGAATATCATTGCCGTATAGCGCCTGATAGTGAGCCAGATTTTTTCTAATAGTTGCCTCATCTTCGCAGTGAGCAGCAATTACCAAATCCACATTGCTAAAAATCGCCTCTATAGTCTTCTCGTTGTCTACCAACATATTGCCGGTCGACGAACCTAAGAAGAGCTTCACCCCTGCGCAAGCCTTAGGGTCTAAGCGTTTTAGTTCTTCAAGGTTGTCGTTAGTACCCCCAAGGAAAAACGAATAGTTGGCAAACGAACTTTTCTGAGCGATAGCGAATTTTTCTTCGAGGCGTTCAAGGGTTACCGTTTGGGGTACGGTGTTGGGTTGTTCAAAGAAAGTAGTAACGCCTCCAGCTACAGCGGCTCTACTTTCGGTAGCGATAGTAGCCTTGTGGGTAAGACCAGGTTCGCGAAAATGTACTTGGTCGTCAATTACTCCAGGCAGCAGATACTTACCTGTAGCGTCAATTACCTGATAATCTCCCTTCGGATGAAGGTTAGCACCTATCCTACTGATGCGCTCATCCTCTATCAAGAGGTCAGCCACTTGTAGCTCGTTTTCATTCACGAGCGTTGCGTTTTTTATTAGGGTTTTCATAAGGCGTTATATTTTTAGTATCAAATGTTTATATACTCCTCCTGCAAGTTCCTGATGATTGGTGTATTCAAATCCCAACCTACTGTAGAGGCGTTCAGCTTCAGGGTTATTCACATCTACTAATAGTCCTAAGGGCTGCGAGCTCACCTCGCATAGGTGGCGTACAAGCTTCGAGCCTATCCCGCGCCCTTGGGCTCTGGGCAATACGCTTAGCGTATCTATGTACAGTTCGCCAGCGGCGGTCTCATCTTCAAGTACAATATCTATACCATAGCTACTGCGGATAAGTGCCAATACCGGAGCGCGCAAGGCGTGCAATTGCGCCCCATCGTAGGCTATAACCGACCCTACTACGTTACCCGCTTCCTCATATACCCAAGCGTTTTCGTACGAATATTGGTTCCCTTTTTGGGCGAATAGCTGTGCCAGCAGGGCGATAGCCTCTTCTTTATGGGGTTTGCCAATCATTTTATAGACGATTTCCTCCATTGCCTGAAACATCAGTGGGGCAACGGCAAGGACATCGGTCGGAGTAGCGTTACGTATCATAGTATTAGTGTAAGAAAACCAGTTTTTGTATAACCTCACTACCGAGGGCTTCGTTGAGGTTACTTATTATTTTGCTTTTCCCATAGCTAAGCTCTTGGGCGAGGGCAGGCGAGGTCAGCCGTACGAAAAGGGTAGTTCCTTTCAGTGCTACCGACGAGGTGTACTTAGCTACCGGAGCCCCCATCAGTTCAGCCCAAAGGGTGGGCAGCTGCGCGCGATAGAGCCCGTAGCTGAGGTTATTTTGCTGAATATACAGGCGTACCATTTCGCCGAGCGTATGGGTATTAGCGTCCATAAGAAAGTGTATTTTGGCGCAAAATTATGAATAAAAAGCAAAACTACAAAAAATAATGTAATTAGCTCATACAAAGGAGATTAATTTTTTGACAAGAAGATAAGAGAAGATAGACTCTTAGATGATTTGGACAGGCTTTTTCAAACAACAGTAGAGATACACATCTGTTTTATTGTATAACATTCCTTTTACCCGTATTTTCTGACCCTCTGATTTCTTCGTGATAAAGATAATTCACTATCGAGGGATGTCCTTTTGGACTTCGTTCGTAAGGCAATTCATTATCCACATACTTACATTGAGCCTCCTGCGCCATTTTCGCGGCTTCTTGCTCCAATTGCTTCCAATATGTTCGGTCTTTATGCAGATAGATTTCTTCATAAAGTGGGAACAAATGGGGATAGTGTGATTTGATATAATCCATAATGTTAGCCTTAAAACTACCCCGCAGATTGAGGTTCTCAAGCCAAAAGAGGTCGCAAATATCTTTCACTTCCTGAAAAATAGCTTTGAAATTGGTGATGCCGGGGAAGATAGGCGACACAAAACAAACTGTTCGGATGCCCGCCTCGTAGACCTTTCGCATGGCTGCGATACGTCGCTCTATGCTCACGGCCTTGTCCATATCGGCACGAAATGTCTCATCAAGCGTGTTGATTGACCACGATACGGTAACTTTCTTCATTTGTTTCAACAGGTCAAGATCACGCAACACGAGGTCGCTCTTTGTACAAATGAGTATTTCTGCATCGCTGTCTTTGAACTCTTCAAGCAGTTTACGTGTCCTGCCGAAAGTTGCTTCTTCGGGATTATACCCATCGGTCACCGACCCAATAACTACCCGTTGTCCGGCATATTCCTTCGGATTCTTGATTGCAGGCCAATACTTCACGTCTAAGAAACTGCCCCATTCTTCTTTATGTCCTGTGAAGCGCTTCATAAATGAGGCGTAACAATACTTGCAAGCATGGGTGCAACCCACGTATGGATTCACCGAATAACCACCAACAGGGAGGTTCGACTTGGTTATGATGCTGCGCACCTCTTTCGTTCCAATGAGTGTTTCTGTCATATTTATTCTTTTATTTTTTATAAATTTTCTACCTTTTCTCCATCTTCGGGAATAAAGACACGATTTAATATTCCAGCTGCTTCAGCACGCTTTCTCACCATTTCACGCGTCACACTATTATGGTTTACGCCTTCAAGATGCGTCACAAATAGCTTTGCATTAGGTGTAGCTGCAGCAACTTTTACCACATCTTCATCGTTCATAATAACGCGTCCACCTAAGCGAAAGCCATTTAAAGGTAGTTCATGAAGTGGGTTGCGCAGGTGTTGATTTCTACTAAAGGGGAAAGGCTGCATGCAGCCTTTCTTTCCCAACATAGGGTCTATCAGAATTTTCTTTCCCCCATATTCAACGATTATCGTTGCATTTCTTATTTGCTGGATATTCATTGTTTATTAAAATTAAAGTTTAACATTGGCTTCCAGCATAATAGCATCTTTCAGTGGTTCATCATCATCAGAGAACGAATTTGCCTTATATTGTACACAAAGCACGAGCATTTCGCTGCTACCTGTGTTCTTGAAAGCGCGTTTGCCATTGGGCGCAATTCTCACGATGCTTCCCTCCGAAATGGGAAATCGTTTGCCATCTACATCGAAAATGCCTTCACCTTTAAGAATGAAATAAAGCTCTTCGTGGGTTTTATGGGCATGGCGTGTGCCATAATCCTGCCCAGCGGCAAGACTTTGGAAAGACAATTCTGCGCCTGTCGCTTGCAATGCATGACCAGCAAACATCTTTCCCGGGATAGAGAAATTGCCCATAGCCAACTCATATTCCTTAATTTCATTCAACTTACCTACGTTCACCGTGGTGAAGTTCTCACCTTTTTCTACAATTTGAATTTCTTTCATGATAATATTTGTTTTTGATTACGGGTGCAAAGGTAGGGCATAAAACAAAGACGCATTCTACCATTAACAATATATGTTCTACCATTTTGATAACTCGTTTATTTTTCATACATTTGTCCCATGAAATTAGCGATTAGTCCCAAAGAACTTACATATGTTCCCTTCAGCAAAACGGAATGTGGTGTAGACTTCAACCTCAATACTGATACACACCAGCGGTTGCGTGGTGTATTGATGGAGTATCCGTGTTTCAAAACTAACTTTTTCGAGTTGTTTTTCTTCAGGAAAGCATCTGGGTGGCTGCGTTATGGCTTTCAACATATCGCGTTGAAAGACAATACGGTGCTGATACTTTCGCCGCACATCCATCAAGAGTGGCATATTAATGAAAGCCAAACCGATTATCGTTTCCTTGTTTTTCGTGATGACTTTCTTTCAACCTATCTTGCCGATCCTTTCTTTACTTATCGTTTGCTTTATTGCTACCAAACAGATTTCCCACCCTATCTGTTGGCTACTGCTATAGAACAACAAGAATACGAGCGTTTGCTTGTGCGGATAAAAGAAGAACTCAACCATCCTCTTGCCGATAGCTATCACATCATCGTATCCTTGCTTCATTATCTGCTTATGACCCTTAATCGTAGGTATTCTGCTCAATACCATCTGCCTTTTGATGCTCCCAAGAACCACCATGCCTTTATGTTCAAGCAACTCTTAGAGAAACATATTCGCCAATACCAGCAAGTGGCCGACTATGCAGCCATGCTGAACATCAGCCGCATTACATTGAATGCTTCTGTACAAGCACAATATGGGCAAACGGCCATACATCTGCTCAAACAACGTCTGCTTGCAGAAATCAAGAATGAAATACTCTTCACTGACAAAACCACCAGTGAATTGGCATACGAATTTAATTTCTCAGAGCCAGGACATTTAATGCGTTTCTTCAAAAAACAAACAGGACAGACGGTTACGGAGTTTAAAGAAGAATATAAAGGACAACAGTTTACCGAAGAATAGAAAAATGGTTAAACGCAAAAACTTACCAATAAACGAACGGCACTTGAAACAGAGATATCTCTGCTCAAGTGCCGCTATCCATTCAGCAATAAGCAGAAAAATTTTCTATAGCCATTTACCCTATATAAACGATATAGGAACATATATAGGAAGACCGAAAAAATTGTCATCTCCTAATGCTCATCTATACTGACCATCGCATCTCCCCCTTTGAAGGGGGCAGGGGGGGATGTATCAAACAATATCTCCAAAAATATTTGTATTTTCTCCCGAACTTATTACCTTTGCCACCATCAGCAATTCACTAAAATTAATGTACACATTATCCATATACCTCGTTAGGGCAATCCTCCCTATTGTGGCGCTTTTCAGCAAGAAAATACGTCTGTTCGTCAGCGGACGAAAATCCGTATGGGCGACCCTCAGCACTGAGCTTGACCCCCAAGCCCGCTACGTATGGGTACATACCGCCTCTTTAGGCGAGTTCGAGCAGGGCTTGCCTGTTATCAAAGCTCTCCGAAAACAGGGCTATAAGGTGCTAGTTACCTTCTTTTCGCCTTCGGGCTATGAGGTGCGAAAAAACACCCCCGATGCCGATATCGTAGTCTATTTACCCTTAGATACCCCTGCTAATGCCCGCCGTTTCGTGCAAATGGTGCAACCTACTATGGCTGTTTTTGTCAAATACGAGTTTTGGTGGCACTATTTGTCGCAACTTCATAAGGCAAATGTGCCAACTTACCTCCTTTCGGGCATATTCCGACCCAGTCAAGCCTTTTTTAAGCCTTATGGAGGCTTTATGCGCCGTTGTTTGCACTGTTTCACTCACTTTTTTGTCCAAAACGACCTGTCTAAGCAACTGTTGAACGGCTTAGGCTTTACCAATGTTACGGTAGGGGGCGATACCCGCTTCGATCGTGTAGCCGAGATTCTAACCCGCGATAACCACCTCGATTTTGTCGAGCAGTTCAAAGGCGATGCTCTTTGTGTGGTGTTTGGCAGTTCGTGGCCTGCCGATGAAGAGGTGTATTTGTTGTACCTCAATAGCTGTAAGGGCAAGGTGAAGTTCATTATAGCGCCCCATAACATCCATCCTGATGAGATAGCCGTTTTAAAGCACAACAAACAGAAGTTAGACCGCAAAGTAGCGCTTTTCTCCGAGAAAGACACGCTTAACTTAGCCGATTACGAGGTGCTTATCATCGACACCATTGGCATTCTCACTAAGGTATACAGTTATGCTGATATAGCCTATGTAGGTGGCGGTATGGGCAGTACAGGCTTGCACAATGTTTTAGAGCCTGCCGTCTTTGGCATTCCGGTTCTCATTGGCAAGAATTACAGCAAGTTCAACGAAGCCAAAGAGTTAGTCGCTTTAGGCGGAGTGCTTTCTATTAGCAGTCCTGAGCAGTTTGCCATAGCTATGGATAGCCTAATAAATTCAGCGGACAAGCGCGCTGCTATCGGAGCCATCAACAGCCGTTACATAACAGAAAAACAAGGTGCCACCCAAGCCTTTTTATCCGTCTGCCAATAATTATTTTTGCAAATGAAAGCTTTACTACAGACCATAATGCTTTTAGCGGTTGCGCCGCTTTGGGGGCAGTTTTCGGGCTATGCGCTTAGGCAAGAGCTCAAAGGCGTGCAGCCCAACACTTGGCAGCGACTGGTCTTGCCTGCTGCCGCTTTTGACCGCTATTTACCCCACATCCACGGCGATTCCTTCACCCCAAGAGGGAAGGACATTCGTATTTTCGGCATTTCCGAGCGCGACACTATCGAGGTGCCTTTTGTATGGGGCGATAGTACCCTTACCTTGCAGTCCATCAATTTCAACTACCGCTCCGATGCCAAACGGCAGACCTCCCACCTCAGTTTTTTATTACCTAATAGCCTAAAAGTAAGCGAATTGCAGATAGAGGTATCGCCTGTATTCAAAGGCGAGCGACAGGTACAGCTCACTATGTGCGAGGGGCTTACCCTCCTCAACCCCCACTGCGACCGCCCCAAGACGCTTTATCAAGGCAAACTGATGCCGCAGTTGGTCAATACGTTAGCTTTCGAGCCTGTTTATTTGCACAAAGCAGAACTCCTCATTGACGATAGTGGCAAATCGCCGCTTATTATTAGCAAGGTCAGCCTAAAAAGCTACACTTACGCTGTGTATATACGCTTTGCGGGCGACCAGTACACCTATTATCTTGCTTACGGAGGCTTTGGCGAAGACCCTAAAACCTACGATTTGCCAGAACGTGTACCCTCAAAAGTATCTTCAGAGGTCACTTTGGGCGAAAAAGAGGTACTTTTTAAGATACCTTTTGCCCCTCCAACCCCCGATGAGACCTCAGTTTCAGCAAAGATACGCAAGAAATACGAATACAGAGGACGAAGTTTTGGTGCTTTCCTGATATGGGTAACTATAATAATGATAGGTTCTCTTATAATTACTGCTTTTAAGGCACTTTTTCGCAAGAAAAAATAGATTTTAATTAGCTTGCTAATTTCCTAATTATGCTTATTTTTGCCCCTCGAAGAACTACAAAAGGCAGGCTATAATACTCCTGCTGAGGTATTTTTAGCTGAGTACGAGAGTGGACAAATAAAGGTCATACCCTATGCAAACTAAAATAATCGACAAATTGACAAATTGACAAATCGCCAAATTATGAAGTATTTATATTTGTTTTTAGCCTTGTTGTGCGCATCACAAGGGCAAGCGCAGCTCAAAAGTTACCATTATCGTCAGGAGCTACAAGGGGTGCAGCCCCATCATTGGCATCAGCTTTCCCTACCTAGTACCGTCTTTCAGCACTTAGAGAGCGGCTATGACGACCTGCGTATTTATGGCGTATCGGCTACTGACACTATTGAGGTGCCTTATAGTATTGATAAAACTAACTATATCAATACCGAGTCGCGCACTTCATATACCGATAGTGTAGCCCAAAAGCTATCAGTGCCTTTTGCTGTACAACAGCTCAAAAAAGAGAAACAAACTCTTATCAGCCTTGCGCTACCCCATACGTTGCGGCTCTCCAAAATAGCTTTTACTATCAACGCCAACTACGATTATTTCAGAAAAGTAAAAGTGCTCAAACGCTATAGCTCTTCGCAAGAAAGTGACCCCTATAATGAGGACAGTACCTTGCTTTTCTCTGATGTGCTCAGCTCTAAAACGCCCAATGCGTTCTACTTTCGTACCCAACTCATTAAATATATACAGATAATTATTGACAATGCCGATAATCAGCCGCTACCTATAGATGAGATAGTAGTCAGTGCGGTGCCTTACACCCTCAAGGCGCGCTTTGGTAGTGCCGACTACACCTATTATTTGGCGTATGGCAAGCAAGGCGATTACGCTCCGGTGTACGACATCACCCACTTCCCTAAAGATATTCCTGCCCACCCTGCTGCCCTCTCTTTTGGCGAGGTCACCAATCAGCGACCAGTGGTTACCTCTTATACCGCTACCCCCACTACTCAAAAGGCGGACAGCAAACAGTTGCTTTGGTGGGTAATGGGCTGCATAGTAGTCCTTATTTTTATTTTTGCTACGAAAATGATAAAATCGCGTTAATTATCAATTCTTAATTGTTTATTGTCATTTTTTTTGTATTTTTGCCGGACGTTTTTACCAAGAACATTCATAAGAACAGATGACTCCTATATATAATCAACTATTAATTCCTTTTATCACAGCGATGGCATTGGCTATCACTATGGGGGGGAGTGGTACAGCACCTGCATTCTCGGCTGCTTACGGGGCTAATGTTATCCGCAAGTCGATTATCCCAGGGTTATTTGGTATAGTAGTGTTTGTGGGGGCGTTTTTGGCAGGCAAAAAGACAGCAGGCACTATGGGTAGTGGCATTTTGCCATCGGAGTATATGACCTTTATGGTCGTATCGATTGCCTTGTTTTCTATAGCTGTTACAATGCTGATTTCCAATATATCAGGCATACCGCAGTCTACCAGCCAAGCGGCGGTATTAGCTTTGGCAGCGCCTGCGGTATATTTTGGCAAGCTCGATACGCAGGTACTTTTTGCTGAGATTATCCCTGCGTGGTTTATACTGCCTGTTATATCCTATTTTTTGAGTTATTTCTGCGGAAAATACATCTACCAGCCTATGCGGCGACGCGGACTTACCATACAGCGCGCTCAGAATGAGAACAGAAAGCATATTTGGGATATAGTGTTAGTGGTGATGGCTGTCTACGTATCATTTGCGATAGGGGCTAATAACGTAGCCAATGCGGCAGGCCCTCTCTACACGATGACCATCAACGAGCTGAACATACGCGAGAGCGACCATATAGTTATACTGATGCTTGCCACCCTTGTAGTAGCACCTTGTTTTGGTATAGGGGCGTCGCTTTTCGGACATAAAATATTAAAGAATACTGGTAAAGAGATTATTCTTTTTGGTAAGTTCGAAGCGGTAATTATCGCTTTTATATCGGGTAGCTTACTGCTTCTGGCATCACTCATCAAAGGGATACCTACCTCTTTGGTACAGGTGAATGTTGCAGCTATATTGGGGATAGGTGTTGCCAAAATGGGGCATAAAAACATATTCAGAAAAACGCAAGTGAAGCGCTTTTTCACTATGTGGATGATAGCCCCTATTATCTCTTTTTTCTTGTCGCTATTGCTCATTTTTT
This sequence comes from Capnocytophaga sp. FDAARGOS_737, assembly GCF_009730375.1. Taxonomy (NCBI): domain Bacteria; kingdom Pseudomonadati; phylum Bacteroidota; class Flavobacteriia; order Flavobacteriales; family Flavobacteriaceae; genus Capnocytophaga; species Capnocytophaga sp. FDAARGOS_737. Next base: position 48,607 of record NZ_CP046316.1, read on the forward strand.
TGGCTGATATGCTCAAAATGCTCTAATAGAAGACTTAAAGAATTGTTAAAATGTAGCGTATTTTGCTTTTGTTACTCAAGAAAAATGCGAGGCTAAATATAATTGTATATAGCTGATTTACAGCTGTATAAAACAAATTTTGTAAAAAAATAATATTAAATATAGCGTTAAAATAGTGAAAGGAAGATACTATATTAAAAAAAAGTAGTATCTTGCGCCCGAATTTTTATGCTAACAAGTGTTTTTACTATGAAAAGAAGTTTATTAAAAGTTCCTGTTTGCTTGGCTCTTACTGGCTTGCTATTAGTAGGCTGTGGAGGCAAGAGTAAAGGTGATAAGAACATCTCTAGTGCGACTGGTTGGAAAATCAACGCCAAAGAGGGAGGGTTCCAGTATAATACTGACTTTAAAGACCAAGAAACAGGACCAGGACTTGTGTTGATAGAGGGAGGTACCTTTACAATGGGGCAAGTGCAAGACAACGTAATGCACGATTGGAACAACGTTCCTACCCAACAACACGTACAGTCTTTCTATATGGACGAAACCGAAGTGACCAATAAGATGTATATGGAGTACCTCGATTGGTTAAAACGCGTTTTTCCTCCAGAAGAAGAGCAATATAAGAACATCTATAAAGGTGCTCTTCCTGATACATTGGTATGGAGAAGCCCTCTAAGTGCTAACGAAGCGATGGTGGCTAACTATTTGCGTCATCCTGCTTTTGCTGAATATCCTGTAGTAGGGGTAAACTGGGTACAAGCGGTACAATTTAGTGCTTGGCGTACTGACCGTGTGAATGAGGCTATCCTTTCGCGCGATGGTTACCTTGCTAAAGATGCTCGCTACCAAGTAGATGCTACTAGTACTTTTAGCACAGATACTTACCTAAACACTCCTTCACAAACCTATGGTGGTAAAATACAAGGAGAAATGGGAGGTAAAAAAGCTAGTGGTAAAGACGGACAAATGACTTATGCTAAGCAAACAAGTGGTATCTTATTGCCTGAGTACCGACTTCCTACTGAAGCTGAGTGGGAATACGCAGCCAAGGCTCTAAATGGTATCCGCGAATACAACTCACTACAAGGTCGTAAAAAATATCCTTGGAATAGCCAATACACTCGCTCTACTCAACGTAGAACACGTGGTGAGCAGTTAGCTAACTTCAAACAAGGTAAAGGTGACTACGGTGGATTAGCTGGTTGGTCTGATGATAAAGGTGATATAACAGTAGCTGTAAAAACTTATCCGCCTAATGACTTCGGTTTGTATGATATGGCTGGTAACGTAGCAGAATGGGTAGCTGACGTATATCGTCCTATCATAGACGATGAAGTATCAGACTTCAACATCTATCGTGGTAACGTATATATGAAACACGCTATAGGCGAAGATGGTAAGCAAGTAGTAGTTACCCCTGAGACTATTAAATACGATACTCTTAGCAATGGTAAAATAGTAGCTCGTAACCTTCCTGGTAACTTAGCTACTGTGCCAGTAGACTCAAACGAAACTTACCTACGTTATAACTTTACGCACTCTGATAACCGTAGCTATAACGATGGTGATAAAGCCTCTACACGTAAGTTCCGCAACCAAAATGATTTAGGTTCTGAAGGTTCAGAGTACACTAACTCTATGTACAACGCTCCTAAACCTAAAAAACCAGGAACAGAACTTAATGGTAAGGATTACGATACTTCTAACGACCGTACCTCACTTATTGATGACGAAGTGCGTGTATTTAAAGGAGGTTCTTGGAGAGATCGCGCTTTCTGGATTGACCCAGCACAACGTCGTTACTTACCTCAATATATTGCAACAGACTATATTGGGTTCCGCAATGCTATGAGTCGTGTAGGTTCAAAATCTAAGACAAATCATCGTACTCCTCGCGGATAACGGATTTAAAAAAGTTGATACATAAAATTTGAAAACGCTGCAAAATGATTATATTTGCAGCGTTTTTTTATAAATACAAAACACAAGAAATGAAAGAACTTTACCAGCAATTTATAGCTTCAGCAGGCGTTTGTACCGATACGCGCAAGATAGTTCCGAATAGTATTTACTTTGCACTGAAAGGGGCTTCGTTTGATGGCAATACCTTTGCGGCAGAGGCATTAAATAAGGGGGCTACTTTAGCTGTGATTGATAACCCTGCCTATCAGATAGATGAGAGAACTCTATTAGTGCCCGATGTGCTTTTAGCACTTCAAGAGTTGGCTAACTATCACCGTCGAACACTCAAAACTCTCATCATAGGTATAACGGGTAGTAATGGCAAAACAACTACTAAAGAGCTTATTAAGTCAGTGTTAAGCGAGGCAATGCAGGTAGTGGCTACTGAAGGTAACCTCAATAATGCTATAGGGGTACCGCTAACCTTGCTCTCTATCAAACCTGAAACTGATATAGCTATTGTAGAAATGGGCGCTAACCACCCACACGAGATAGCTGACCTCTCCCGTATTGCTGAACCTGACTATGGGTATATCACTAGCATAGGCAAGGCACATTTAGAAGGCTTTGGCTCTTTTGAAGGAGTCATCAAAACAAAGGCAGAACTGTACGACTACCTAAAGGCACACCAAAAGACTATCATTTATAACGCAGACGATACCCTACAGCAGTCATTAGTAGAGGGCTATGCCAATGTTTATAGCTTTGGCACAACTGATGAGGTGAATGTACCAGTAGCGTGCGTAGCAGTGCAGCCTGTGAGCATACGTTTTAGTGAGGGGTCAGTATTGCAAACGGAAGAACCAGCCACTAAAGACCTCCCTTATATAGATACAACTATCAAAGGTTTTTCAGGGGCAACAATAGCTGTTTCACATCTTATGGGCAGTTATAATTTCAACAATATAGCAGCGGCTGTAGCTTTTGGGCGTTATTTCAGACTGCCTGCAGCAGCAATCAAAAGGGGAATAGAGAAGTATGTCCCTCATAATAATAGAAGTCAGTTAATGGCTTGGGGTACTAATACGCTACTGCTCGATGCCTATAATGCTAATCCTAGCAGTATGGCAGCGGCTATACATAATGTACTGACAATGCCTAACTTCACTAAGAAAGTGCTTATTTTGGGTGATATGTTCGAATTAGGCGATTATGCTGCTGCTGAACACCAACAGATAGTAGATAGTCTCACCCCTCACCAATGGGAGGGCGTTTATTTAGTAGGTCAGCATTTTGCACAAACTAAGAGTCCTTATCCGCAGTACGAAACTTTCGAGGCATTTCAAGAAGCGTTTAAGCAACTCACTTTTACCGATAGCCTCATCCTCATCAAAGGCTCAAGAGGAATGGCTCTCGAACGGTTAATAACAAATGGTTAATTACAGATAACAAAAAAAAGGCTGTCCAAAGTTTTGGACAGCCTTTTTTTATTGGCAAATTTTACTGATTGTGTTTCTTGATATAGTCGATGATTCTTTCTGTTAGGTTGATATGGTCGAGACCGCTTACACCGTGAGCGTGCATAGGGTAGAAAAACATCTCGATAAAGTCATTCTTGCTAATCGATTCTTTAGTAAGGCTCATTAGGTGTTGTGGTACTACTATATCATCTACGCTACCGTGAATAAAAAGCAAAGGACGTTTAAGACCCCCAAGGTATTTGCCTACACGGCTGTTTTCATAGCCTTCTGGGTTCGTTTGAGGGGTGTCCATATAGCGTTCACCATACATTACTTCATAATATTTCCAGTCAGTAACGGCTCCCCCGGCTACAGCGGTGCGAAATACTTCAGGGTGACGAGTGAGTAGGCTTGAAGCCATAAACCCTCCAAAACTCCAGCCGTGTACTGCTATACGATTTGCATCAACATAGGGCAAACTCTTCAGATAAGCTACTCCCGCTAACTGGTCTTTTATCTCGTAATCTCCTAAATGGCGGTGTATAACACTTTCAAAAGCAAAACCGCGATTTTCACTTCCTCTATTGTCGAGGGTGAAGACGATATACTGGTCGTTTTGAGCAAAAGCTGATAACCATAGGTACGAACCTACTCCCCAAGAGTTTTTAACTTCCTGAGCGTGAGGACCACCATATACGTATATAAGTACAGGGTATTTCTTCTGAGGGTCGAAGTTCTGAGGTTTGTGCATTTTGGCGTAGAGAGTAGTGCCATCGTCTGCTTTTAGGGTAAGCAGTTCAGGAGTTCCTACAGCAAAACCTTCTAACGGATTAGCAGCTGTTAGCAATCGTTTAGCACTACCTTTTTCGGTATTAATAAGGTCGATATTCTTAGGGATACTTATGCTTGAATAAGTGTCTAATAAGTATTTTCCGTCAGAGCTTAATTGCACTTTGTGGGTACCAGGGGTAGTGGTGAGAGCTGTTATTTTCTTAGGATTTTTGAGGTTTATTTTTAAGCATTGTTTCTCGCGAGGATCTGCCCCTGTTCCTACGATAAAGAAGTTTTCGCCTTTGCTGTCGAAGCCTAAAATATCTTGTACCACCCAGCGGAAATGAGTGAGCTGTTTTATCAGTTTTCCATTAGTGTTATAATGATATACATTCATAAACCCGTCGCGCTCGCTAAGCCATAAAAACTCGTCGTTAGAGGTAGGCAAGAAGACAGCAGGATTTTCTGGTTCTACCCATTTTGGGTTGCTTTCTTCAAAAATAGTGTTCACTTTTTTGCCTGTAGTAGCATCATAGCGGTTTAGGGCAAAGTGGTTTTGCTCGCGGTTTATTTCAGCTAAAAGGAGGTACTTTTCATCAGGACTCCACGCGAGGTTAGTTAAGAAATGTTCATCTTTAGTATCAATATCTAAATAGATAAGTTTCTTAGTTTGCAGGTTGTACACCCCTACAGCTGCCTGCTCGCTACCTTGCCCTGCCATAGGATATTTGATAGCCTTAAGGGCAGCAGGGGTAGTGGTAATATCTACCAAAGGATAGTCGGCTACGCGGCTTTCATCTTTCTGATAAAAAGCTAACAAAGAGCCCTTGGGCGAGAAGAAAGTACCTTTTTGGATACCAAATTCATTCCTATGGATAACCCCTCCTGCAACGATATTGGGGTCAGTAAAGGCAGTAATAGCTATTTTAGGATTTGTTTCGTTAGCTATATACAGATTGTTCTTCAGAGTATAGGCTATAGATTTGCTTTTAGAGTCATAGTCATTGTTTGCAGCCCCTTCAGGCAGACTAATTTCAGCTATAGTCTGCTGGGTGTGATAGTTGTATCGTTGATATTTATTGTCAAGTGCTAATACAGCTTCGTCTTTATCAATATATTCGATAGAAGAGTAAGGTGCTGCCCCGAAAGAGGTTATTTTTTTACCCTGCACATCGAAGACTTCGTAAGCAGTATCGCTGGCATAGAGATAATGTTGAGTGCCATTCACCCATTGTAGATATCTAAGGGTTTCGGGTGAAAGACTACGGTAACCCATTGGTTGGCTATCATCTCTGACAGCATAATAGATAGCTTCAGCTACCGAAAGCGGGCGGTTTTGAGCCCAAAAGGGAAAAATAAGCAGCGAAAATAAGGCTGCTGATATTAATTTTTTCATAATGATAAACTGTTAATTAACAGAGGCAAAGGTACGTAAAAGATATTATTATGCAAAAAAAATATAAATAAAATTTGCACATATCAAATATTAGTATTACTTTTGCGCCGTCTTAAAAGATAAAGACAGGGTCTCATAGCTCAGCTGGTTAGAGCATCTGACTCATAATCAGAGGGTCGTTGGTTCGAGCCCAACTGGGACCACCATAAGGGGTAAAGAAAAGGCTATCGCATATTTGCGATAGCCTTTTTTATTAGTGCTTTGCTGCCTTTCCTTCTTTCAGTAGTTGTTCTATTAAAAAGATTCCTACTGCACTACCTAATACCATAGGTAGGTTTTCGGTAATCATTGCATCAGTAAAATAGCGTACTTGTGTGCAAAGATAGAAGCAGTACAATAAAAAGACAATGAAAATGCTCAATATGAGCAAAATGGTGAAAGGTTGAGTTTTCATATTATAATGTGTTTTTGTTATGAATACATTTTTGATTTCTTTAAGAAATTTCTGCAAAGGTATAAATATTTTAACAAATAACAATATTTATTTAAGAAATATTAAGCTTCAAAAATATAACACTATGTTAATGAGGCTATGAGGTAGATAGAAAGGTTATTATTCGGTAAGCCTTCGCTTATTGTTCGCTGATCCTTCGCTCATCCTTCGCTCATCCTTCGGTGAGGTAGTCAGTTTACTAATTTGCTTATTTGCTAACTTCTAACTACATTTGCGGCACTTTTAAGAAACTAAAAAAAATGAACTTAACACCTGATTTAGAAAAACGATATACCACCGAACAGCTGACAGCCCTTGAGGCACAACGTTTGGCTCAGCAGATTGCGTTTGCTCCTATTGCGTTTCAAGTGTCGCGACTAATGGTCAAACTTGGCGTTTTTAGTGCTTTATCAGAAGCCTCTGAAGGACTCACCCCCAAGCAGATAGCTGATGCTACTAAGTTGAGTGCTTACGCTGTGCAGATACTCTTAGAAGCCTCTTTATCAATAGGCACAGTAATAGTGCGCGATGACCGCTTTTTGCTAACCAAAGCAGGCTGGTTTTTGTTGCGCGACAAGACTACGCAGGTGAATATGGACTTTGTGCAAGAGGTGTGCTACTTAGGGTTAAATCATTTAGAGGAGGCTCTTATAGAAGGCAAACCAGCAGGGCTAAAAGTCTTTGGTTCTTGGCCTACTATCTACGAAGGACTTTCAGAGTTGCCCGCTGAGGCACAACAGAAATGGTTTGCTTTTGACCATTATTATTCTGATTACTCTTTTGCCGATGCCTTAAATCTTATTTTCAAAGAGGAAGTGCATACTCTATTAGATGTAGGTGGCAATACGGGACGCTTTGCGCTGCGCTGTGTTGATTTCAATCCTAAAGTGCAAGTGACCATTATGGACTTGCCCCAACAACTCAGCCTTATGCAAGAACATATAAAGGGTAAAAAAGGAGCAGACCGTATTTATGCTTACCCAGCTAATCTACTAGACCCTGCAGTGCCTTTCCCTACAGGTTTTGATGTGATATGGATGAGTCAGTTTTTAGACTGTTTTTCGCCTGAAGAGGTAACGAGTATTCTAAAGCGTGCGGCGACGGCAATGACTGCTGATAGCCGTTTGTATATACTCGAAGCCTATTGGGATAGACAGCAGCACGAAACAGGAGCTTATTGCCTAACTCAGATAAGTGTGTATTTTACAGTTATGGCAAATGGCAATAGTAAGATGTACTACTCTCAAGATATGATAGATTGTGTAGAAAGGGCAGGATTAAAAGTAGAGGCTATTTATGACCACCTCGGCAGTGGTAATAGTCATACACTTTTTAAAATCAGGCGATAAGAAGTTTTACTGATTTACTCTTTTGGTTATTAGTTAGTTATAAATATTCGACTGTTGAACTTTTGAAAAAAGTAGCCTCATAATTATGAAATGTGAGGTAAAGTATGTATCTTTGTCGCAAAATTTTTACAATACTAAAATTAAAATGAATATAGCAGTCATTGGTACGGGCTACGTAGGTTTAGTTTCAGGAACTTGTTTTGCTGAAATGGGTAATAAAGTAACTTGCGTAGATGTAAACACACAGAAGATAGAGAAACTTAAACAAGGTGTTATTCCTATCTATGAACCTGGATTAGAAGAAATGGTGCTGAGCAATGTAGCTCATAAAAATCTGTTCTTTACTACTAATATAGCTGAAGCTATTAAAGAGGCTGAAGTAGCCTTTATAGCGGTGGGTACCCCTATGGGCGATGATGGATCTGCTGACCTACAATATGTGCTTTCAGTAGCACAGTCTATAGGCGAAACGATGGAAGGCGAACTTATAATAGTTGATAAATCAACCGTACCAGTAGGAACTGCAGATAAAGTACGTGCGACTGTGCAAGCCGCTTTAGACAAACGCGGAGTGAATTATGATTTTCACGTGGTGTCAAACCCTGAGTTTTTAAAAGAAGGAAAAGCTATTGAAGACTTTATGAAACCTGACCGCGTGGTAATAGGAGCGGATAACGAACGCGCGCTCAAGAAGATGAAAGAGCTTTACAGCCCTTTTTATATGCAGAATGAACGAATGATTACAATGGATATTCGTTCAGCAGAGATGACTAAATACGCTGCTAATACAATGTTAGCTACCAAAATATCGTTTATGAATGAGATAGCTAATATTTGTGAACGAGTAGGTGCAGATGTAAATAAGGTACGCATTGGTATAGGTTCTGATAGTCGTATAGGCTATAGTTTTATTTACCCAGGGTGTGGCTATGGAGGCTCTTGCTTCCCTAAGGATGTGTTAGCTCTCAAGAAATTGGCAGAAGAAGTTGGCTATAAAGCAGAACTTATAGAGTCGGTAGATAATGTAAACAATCGTCAGAAGTACGTTATAGCTCAAAAGGTGATAAAACGATATGGCGAAGACCTTACAGGCAAGACTTTTGCTATTTGGGGCTTATCATTCAAGCCTGAAACTGATGATATGCGCGAAGCTCCTGCAATTTATATCATTAAAGAATTGGTAAAAGGCGGTGCAAAAGTACAGGCATATGACCCTAAAGCAGTACACGAGGCGAAGGTATGCTACCTAAAAGATATACCCGTGACCTATGTAGATAGTAAATACGAAGCTCTAAAAGGAGCAGATGCTTTGATATTGCTAACTGAATGGAAAGAATTTCGTGTGCCAGACTTTGATGAAATAAGTAAATTGCTAAAAGAGAAGGTAATCTTTGACGGACGCAACCAATACAATGCCTTTGACTTACCTACTAAAGGATTTGAATATATACAAATAGGAGTTTAAAAAAAAGAGTGATGAAAATATTAGTAACAGGAGGAGCAGGTTTTGTAGGCTCGAACCTTTGTGAAGCTTTAGCTAAAGACCCTAATAACGAAGTCTATTCATTAGACAACTATTTTACTGGTAGTCGTGACAACCACGTGGAGGGCGTTACCTATATAGAGGGTAGTACTGAACATATTTTTGAATTGATAGACTTTGTTCCGAATCTTGTATACCATTTAGGTGAATATTCGCGTGTAGAACAAAGTTTTGGAGACATAGATAAGGTGTTGCTATTCAACAAGATAGGAACTTTGAAAGTATTGGAGTTCTGTCGTAAACACCATTGTAAGCTAGTATATGCAGGAAGCAGTACTAAGTTTGGTGATGGGGGAATAGGCAAAGACCAGAGTCCGTATGCGTGGAGCAAATCGTCTAATACTGAGCTTGTAAAAAACTATGGTAATTGGTATGGATTAGAATATGCTATTGTATATTTTTATAATGTATATGGTAAGCGTGAGATACGCACAGGTAAATATGCCACTCTTATTGCGCTTTTTACTGAAAAAATGAAGAAAGGTGAGCCCCTGACCGTAGTAAGTCCGGGTACGCAACAGCGCAATTTTACCCATATAGATGATATTGTAGATGGACTACTTATCGTAGGCGAGAAAGGCAAGGGTGATGGCTATGGCATTGGTAGTCCTGAGACTTATACGGTATTAGAAATTGCACAGTTATTTGGTGGTGAGATACAGATGCTACCAGAGCGAAAAGGCAACCGTATGACTGCCGAAGTAGTTACCCAAAAAACAGAAGCGCTTGGCTGGAAAGCTAAGAGACATATAAAAGAGTTTATTGAAGAGTTAGTGAATTAGCAAATTATAGATAAGCTATGAAGGAATACGATTATTTGGTTGTTGGTGCGGGTCTTTTTGGGGCAGTTTTTGCTTGTGAAATGACTAAAAAAGGTAAGAAATGTTTAGTAATTGATAAGAGAAAACATTTAGGGGGTAATGTATATTGCAAAGAAATAGAAGGAATACAAGTACATCAATATGGTCCTCATATATTTCATACTAATGACAAGGGTATTTGGGATTATGTAAATCAGTTTGCTGACTTTAATCATTTCATCTATAGTCCTATAGCTAACTATAAGGGTAAGTTATATAATTTACCCTTTAATATGAATACTTTTTATCAGTTATGGGGAGTTACCACACCTGAGGAAGCACAGCAAATTATAGAAAAACAGATAAAAGAGAGTGGTATTACTTCTCCTAAGAACTTAGAAGAACAGGCTCTTTCGTTAGTAGGATGTGATGTATATGAAAAACTCATCAAAGGATATACAGAAAAACAATGGGGGCGCCCAGCGACAGAATTACCTTCTTTTATAATTAAAAGACTTCCTTTGCGTTATACTTTCGATAATAACTATTTCAATGATAGGTATCAAGGAATACCTATAGGTGGTTATAATGTTATTATAGAGAATATGCTCAAAGGCATTGAAACTAAAACAGGAGTAGATTATCTTGAAAATAAGAACTATTATGATAATATAGCTAACACTGTAGTATATACGGGTAAGATTGATGAGTACTTTGGTTATTGCTTTGGCGAACTAGAATATCGCTCATTGAGATTTGAAACAGAAGTTTTAGAGATTGAAAACTTTCAAGGGTGTGCAGGAATGAATTATACTGATGCAGAAACCCCTTATACTAGAATAGTGGAGCACAAACATTTTGAATTTGGAAAACAGAAGCACACAGTTATCACTAAAGAATACTCTCAGAATTGGGATAGAGAAAAAGAAGCTTATTACCCAGTAAATAATAGTGTTAATCAAGAGCTATACACTAAATATAAAGAGAAATCTTCTGCTTTAAAAAATGTTATCTTTGGAGGGCGATTGGCAGAGTATAGGTATTATGATATGCATCAAGTAATTGCTTCAGCAATACAAAAAGTAAAAACAATAATATAGAAAATAATGCAAATTAATTATATTATACTCACACATAAAAGTCCGACACAGTTAGAAAGGCTTATTGCTAAGCTTGACGATGAGGAAGCTACATTCTTTGTTCATATAGACTTAAAAACAAATATTGAACAGTTTAAGTACTTGCAAAAGGAGAATGTGATATTTTTGGAAGATAGGGTAGATGTAGTTTGGGGAGATTTCAGTATAGTACAGGCTACACTCAATGCGATGAAAAGCGTAGTAGCACACAAAAATAATGGTTATACTATTTTGCTTAGTGGACAAGATTACCCTATTAAGAGTAAAACAGCAATCAAAGAATATCTTTCAAAAAACCAAAATTTCGATTTTATTGAGTTCACAAGAGTTGAAGAACGTTGGAAAAGGTATAGAGAGAGAACTGTAGCAAGAAAAATAAACTTTTCCTCAAAAAAAGGAAGATTTGCAGTTATTTTTTCTATTTTTGACATTAATATTTTTAAACCACAAGAGGTGGCTATATATTGTTATAACTTATTAAAATTCTTATATTTCTCACCCTTTAAGAACTATGGAAAGCTGTTCTCTATACTTTTCAAAAAAACTAAGAACCCTTTTTCAGCTCAATATGGAGGAAGCGCTTGGTGGGCTTTTCGTCATAACACAGTAACAAAAATACTTGAACTGATAGCTCAAAGGGAAGAATTTGTTGAATATCATAAAGTATCTTTGTTGCCAGATGAAATGTTTTTTCAAACACTTATCAGCCTAATTGATAATTCTGAAAAGCAAATAAAACCTACTATTACTTATGCTAATTGGGGAAAGAAAGCAAAATCCCCTCTCACCTTTGATGAAAGAAACTTTGAAGAGCTATCTCAGCAGCCTGAAAATATGTTATTTGCGAGAAAGTTTGATACAGAACCAATTCTAGATATGATAGATAATTTTATTACAGTAAGGTGAATATTAAAAAATTAAAACACCATAAGAAAATAATTGAAAACTTTTCATACTTGTCAGCACTGCAAATTTTTTCAATGATCACTCCGTTGGTTACTTATCCATATTTGGTAAAGACTTTAGGAGAGGTAATATATGGTACTGTGGTCTTTGTACAGGCTGTAGTAACTTATTTTAACATTTTAGTTATTTTTGGTTTTAATTTTACTGCTGCAAAAGGGGATAATAGGGATAACCCTAAAAAGTTGAATGAAATTATCACTACTGTAACTATTATCAAGATATTATTCCTGATATTTTCATTATTCCTGATGACTGCTTATACGTTCTCCAAAATGGATCACACTTATATTATTTATCTTTTTGGATATGTGTCAATGAGATTCTCTTTCATTATTGGTTTTTTCAAGTAGCGGAATTGACCATGTGATGTTCTACTTTGGTAAATTGAATTTTTCCACTATAAATTTAGCATAATCATAGCTACCAATGTAATAGAAGAATCATTAGTTTCTATAAATATATACATAAAAAATAATAGATTTATGAGAGATAAATTACTTACTATAACTATTCCTGTATATAATACAGAAAAATATCTTCCTAAATGTCTAGATTCATTAATTATTGATAAATATATGAACCTTTTAGAGGTTTTAGTAGTTATTGATGGAAGTCCTGACAATTCATTAGCTATAGCTCAAAATTATGTTCAAAAATATCCTGAAACATTTATTGTTGTTAATAAAGAAAATGGAGGACATAGTTCTGCTATAAATAAAGGATTAGAACTTGCAACAGGAAAATATTTTAAACTCTTAGATTCTGATGATTGGTTTGATAAAGAGTCCTTTAAGGTTTTTTTAGAAAAATTACAAGGATTAGATACTGATATGGTTATGACAGATTATGTAGTAGAATATGTAAGCCAAAACAAACAAAAGTTAGTAGGTTTAAATATATCAGAAGATACTATTTATTCTATTAAGCAAATGAATATCAGCATATCAAGTTTTTTAGCAATGCACAGAATAACATATAGAACCTATTTATTTAAAGAGGTAAACTTTAAATTACCTGAAAAAACATTCTATACAGATGTTCTTTATGCCCATTTGCCCTTTTTTAAAACTAATAACTTTATTTATTATAAGCTACCTCTATATCGTTACTATATAGGTAGAGAAGGACAAAGTATGGATTTAACCAATTTATTTCGTAATAAAACACATCTATATTTAGTTTTTTCAATACTATATGAAAACTTTCTTTTGTATAAAGATAGTATAAGTACTAACAAAAAGGAATACTTTTTGAATTTTTTAAAAGAGTATAATTTATATATTTTTAGCATTTTACTGAAACAATCTTATTTTACAGCAAAGCAAGATATCAAAGAACGAAAAAAATATTTGAAGCAAGAAGTTTTAGAGCGAAAAATATATAGTTCTTTTAAGATTGATATAATATTTAAACTTCCTTTTTGGTTATTAAAAAAGTTAATAGATATGAGATTTTTAAATATATAAATAAAATATAAGCACCACTAGATCAAACGCACGAAATTTTTATTATCTTTGCGCATTAATTATATCCACTATGGATATAAAAGCTTATTTTGAAGGGATAGAAGATTTTCGTATGAAGACATTTATTATCAGGTATTTTAATGATAGGACTATTTACTTACCTATCAGGAGGAGAAAATTATGAAGATATAGTTCTTTTTGTAGAATCAAATGAAGATTTTGTATGGAAATACTGTGTTCTTCCTAATGAAATACCCTCTCACGACACATTTAATCGTTTTTTTTAAACAATAAAGCCAGAAGTAATACAAAATGTTTAGATGACTGTGCAAAAACTATTGTAAATACACTAAATGAGATACAAATCTGTATAGCTGGTAAGAAAATTAAGGGGGGGGTAATCCTCGATCCAAAGATAATTCAGGTCTCTATATAGTGAGTGCTTGGGTAAGTGAAAATGAAATTTGCGTAGGTCAGCAACGAGTAGAAGAGAAGTCAAATGAGATTACAGCAATCCCTAAAATTATAGATGGATTAGACATTGAGGGAGCTATAATTACCATTGATGCTATAGGTTGTCAAAAGGAAATAGCTAAGCAAATTATTGATAAGAAAGAACATTATTTACTGTCTTTGAAAGAGAATCAGTTAGATTTATTTGAAGACACTTAACTAGGTTTTAAATTAAAATCAACAGACTGTTTTTCAGATGAATGGGAATATAGCAGAGCTCGTTTTGAAACCAGAAAATGTAGTGTAATAGCAGCTAAAGATATGTTGTTAGAAGAAAGTCTATCAGCTTGGGCAGGTCTAAAAACATTGATTAAGATAGAGTCTACGCGACAGATAGATGGAAATACTACTGAAGAGACACGTTACTATATTACTAGTGAAGAAGGGTTTTCAGCGTGCTATTACAATTCCTTAGTTAGGGGGCATTGGGGAATTGAGAACAAACTTCATTGGCATTTAGATGTTACATTTAAGACGCTTGTAGAGCAAGGAAAGGACATGCCGCTGGAAATCTATCAACTTTAAGGAAATTATGTTTGCAAATAATTAAAAATCAGAAAGATAAGCTAATTTTAAGAAAAAGAAGACTAAAAGCTACCTATAGCATTGAGTATTTAGAACAGCTTTTGTTACAAGTTTTGTGCGTTTGACCTAAACTACCTCTCCTAATAAATTATAGTTTATAAAAAAATCTATAAGAAGAGAGTTTCTATAATAAATAGAAATTCTAAGTTAGCTATCAACACTTTTAATTTAGTTATAAAAAATGAGATTTAAATTACTATGGTTAAAAAATACATTTATTAGTAATAAGAAAATAGCTGAGAACTATTTTTTTATGACTTTATTGTTAGTATTGAACTCTTTTTTTGGATTACTTATTTATCCTTATTTAATTAGAACCTTAGGAGCTGAATTGTATGGAGTATATATTTTTGCTTCTACAGTAGTAAACTATTTCATCTGTTTTATAGGTTTTGGATTTGATATGTATGGGGTAAGATTAATCGCAGAAAACCCTTTTTCTATAAAAAAAAAATCAAATGTTTTATCAATTATATTTACTACAAAACTGTATTTAGAGATTGTTTCTATTATATTGGCTATTCTTGTAAGTTTTGTTTTTCCCATACTAAGAACCTACTTTTGGGTATACATAGTATGTTTTGCCAATACTTTGCTAAATATTTTTTTTCCTACTTGGTATTTTCAAGGTGTACAAAAAATGAGAGTAGTAAGCTATATACAACTAATTTTTAAATTGTTATCGCTTCCTTTTATTTTTATTTGTATAAAAAAACCTGATGATATCTTGCTTTTCGCTATTATTATGACAGCATCCTCTTTATTAGGTGCTCTCTATGCCTTTATACATCTATTAGTTTTCGAAAAATTGAAAATTTCATTAGTACCTATAAAGCATACTTTAGTTTATATTAAAGAATCTCAGTATTTCTTTTATACTAATTTTCTAAATATGATGAAAATACAAACTATCAACTTGATCATAGGAACTCGTTATAGTATGACTGATCTAGCCTTATATGATTTAGCTAATAGAATAGTTTCCATCCCCCTTATGCTTATAACTAACATTAATAGCGCCTTATTCCCTAAAGTGGTGTCTAACTTCAATGTTCCATTGATAAAAAAAATTTTAAGGACAGAACGTATAATAGGTATATTAGCTGTTTTAACTGTAGTTGTTTTTGGAAAAATAGCTATACAAATTCTTGGAGGTGAAACAATGGAAGGATCTTATTGGATCGCTGTAATTTTGAGTTTTACTATTTTTGCTTTTTTACAAACAAGTTGCTACATAGGGCTTATTTTAATTCCCAATAGGAAAGACTCTTACGTACTTAAAGATTTAATCCTTTCATTCACCACCCTTTTTACACTTATTGTATTAGGAATGCTACTTTCTAAAAATATATTAGCGCTACCCTTGGCTTTCTCATTAGCTGCTCTTGTCGAGCTTTTATACCTAAGAAACGTAAGTAAAAAAATATTAATATAATGACATTATCATACCTTTTAGAACAATATAAAATTTTTAGAAGTAAAGACTCTTTAAAACTTTACAACTTTTTCCCTATTGATAAAGAATTAAATTGGTTTTATTATTTTATGGAACATAGAGATATTCATACTCCTATCAATATGTTTTCAGTGTATGGTAATCGAAAACTAATGAAGTTTATAGGGGGTAAAAAAGTATTTTTCGCTGGAGAATACTTACAAGAAACTACAATTAATAACCAATGGAAATCCTTTGCTGACCACTGTGTAAGTGAAGTTAATTTATCAATGGGCTACGACTATATCAACCACCCTAACTATTTAAGGTTTCCTTTATGGATACTATTCTTTGTGCGACCTGATGCTACATTTGAAGATATAAAGAAAAAAATTGATTTGATTAACAATCCCGACTATAGAATTAAGATACAAAAAACAGGCTTTGCTTGTGTGATAGCCAGCCACGATACCAATGGCATTCGTAGAAAAATTGTTGAACAATTAAATAAAATAGAACTAGTAACTTGTGCTGGTAAATTCTTAAATAATACGCAGGAATTATCAGAGGCTGAAAAACATATACAAAAGCACTATGAAAAAGCAGATGAATTTAGCTTTGATACGTTTTACACTTTAAAAAAAGAATACCTAAAGAAATTTAAATTCAACATCTGTGCTGAAAATGCCTCTGGGAAAGGTTATGTAACCGAAAAACTTTTTGATGCTATAGAAAGTGCTTGTATTCCTATTTATTGGGGAGGTGGTGATAAAAAAGATTTCGTAGAACCCGAGATTATCAACCCCAAGGCTTTATTGTATTACGAAGAGGGAAAAGAAGATAAGTTGATAGAACAAGTAAAAACTCTCAATAATGATAAAAAAGAATATGAATCTTTTATGAGTATTCCTCCTTTTAAAGATACAGCGCCTGAAGCTATTTGGGCTATGTTACAAGAGTTTGAAAATAGATTAAAAAACTTATAAAATGCTGTTCTCTATTGTTATACCTGTATATAATGTAGCACCTTACTTACATGAGTGTGTAGATTCTGTATTGGCACAAGAATTTACTGATTATGAGATTATTTTGGTAGATGATGGATCTACTGATAATTCTCCGTCTATTTGTGATGAATATGCTGAAAAGTATAGTCAAATAAAAGTAATTCACAAAGCTAATGGAGGTCTTTCTGACGCTCGTAACTTTGGTATAAAAAAAGCTCAAGGAGATTACTTGATGTTCTTAGATAGTGATGATTTTTGGAATGGGAGAAATGTCTTATTAGATCTTCATAATATTATTAAAGAAAATAATCCTGACTTAATAATTCATGAATTGAGCAGTTTCTATAATTTAGAAAAAATTATTCCAAGAAAATTCAAAAACAAAGAAATACAAAATTTTTCTTATGATTTTAAAGAAGATTTAAAATATTTAGTAAATAATGATATTTATTACGCAACAGCTTGTAATAAAGTTATAAAAGCATCTATTGTAAAAGAAAATAATATTGAGTTCCCTAAAGGAAAATTACATGAAGATGTTGTTTGGTGTGCAGATATTATTCCTTATATAAACAATTATGCACTTTATTCTAACCCTTTCTATTATTATAGAAAAGAGAGAGACGGTTCTTTAACAGTCCAAATTAGACCTAAAAATATTATTGACTTAATAGATATAATTTCTGAGAAAGAAACACTTTTATCTAAATTTGATGGTGGATTATCTTATTTATCTTATAACTATTATATTTATCTTAATAATGTAAATTTGTTAGAGGAAGAACTAAAACAAAAATATTTAAGAAAACTCATTAATCTAAACTATCTATTAGACTATTATCCAAGAAACTTTTTATCTTTAAAAGGGAAAATACGATTAGCTCTTTATAAACTATTGGGTATAAGATATGCAGGTTTAATAGAATATAACATCAGAAAATTTCTAAAGAAATGAAGTATAAACTCCTTTTCATATTTGGTACACGCCCCGAGGCTATCAAAATGGCTCCGCTCATAAGGGCTTTTCAAAAAGAAACAACTTTTGATACAAAAGTATGTGTGACAGCACAACATCGTGAGATGTTAGATCAAGTGTTAGGCTTTTTTGATATAAAAGCAGATTACGATCTCAATGTAATGAGGCCTAATCAGAATTTGTATACACTTACCGCTACAATCATTACAGAACTGAAAGCTGTTTTAGAAGATTGTAACTCTGACTATATATTTGTACACGGCGATACCACTACCACTATGGCAGCGAGTATTGCTGGCTTTTATGCAGGAGCTAAAGTGTGCCATATAGAAGCAGGTCTTAGAACCTTTAATAAATACGCACCTTTTCCCGAGGAGATTAACCGCAAAGTAACAGGAGCCATAGCCGATTTTCATTTTGCCCCTACTCAGCAAGCGAAGCAAAACTTACTAAGAGAAGGTGTGGATGAGAAAAGTATTTTAGTAACAGGTAATACTGTAATAGATGCTCTTTTAGAAAGCTCTAAAAGAGTGGTGAATTTGCAAGACAAAGAGATTGATACCCTAAAAGATGTCGTAGATTGTACTAAAAAGTTAATTTTAGTCACAGGGCACAGACGTGAAAACCAAGGCGAAGGTTTTATACATATCTGTGAGGCACTTAAAAAGATAGCTTTGCAAAACCCTGAGGTACAGATAATCTATCCGGTACATTTAAACCCCAATGTAAAAGAACCTGTTTATCGTATATTATCAGGTATTGAAAATGTGAAGCTTATAGCACCCTTAGCCTATCCTGCTTTTGTTTGGCTGATGAATCAATCCTATCTCATCATTACTGATAGTGGAGGTGTACAAGAGGAAGCTCCTAGCTTAGGCAAACCTGTGTTGGTAATGCGTGATACTACTGAGCGTCCTGAAGCGGTAAGTGCAGGTACAGTTATCTTGGTAGGTACTGATGAGCAAAAAATAGTAGATGAATGTGAACAACTACTTAACAACCAAGAAAAATACTCAAAAATGAGTGCTTTACATAACCCTTATGGTGATGGTAAGGCTTGCGAACGAATAGTTGAATTTTTTAAGAAAAAGAAATGAAATCAATATTATACTTAATGCATATCCCTTGGCAATGGATTAAACAACGCCCTCATTTTATTGCGGAATATTTATCAGAATATTTTCAAATAGATGTTCTTTACAAGATTCCTTTAAATGTACATAAAAAGAATTTAATAAATAAAGAAGAATATATCCCTAACATAAAACCTTTCTTTCAATTTCCTTTTAAAAGATTCAAGTTTCTAAAAAGATTTGACTTTCTTAATAAATTATTTTTTAGATTTTCTATTTCTCAAAAAAAGATCAATTCTTATGATTATATTTGGATAACAAGTATTTCTCTATATCCAATGATTTCTCATCTAATAACAGATAGAACAAAAATTATTTGGGACTGTATGGATGATGAATTAGAATTTAAATCTTTTAAAGATAATAAAATTCTATTAAATTCTTTTTTGAATATAGAAAAAGAATTAATAGGAAGAGCTGATATTATCATCTGTTCAAGCAATTATCTTTCTCAAAAAATACAAAGTAGAACATCAGTTTTTAGAGAGATTTTTGTAATAAATAATGCAATTGAAATACCAAAAATTAATGTTAGCTTAAAAAATACAGTAGAAATTCCTAAATTAAACCTTATAAGAGAAATAAGTAATATCTTTATGTATATTGGTGCTATATCAGAATGGTTTGATTTTAAAATCTTATTTAAAATGTTAGAAGAAAATAGCGATATTAACATTGTTCTTATAGGACCTAATGATATAGAGATTCCTAAACATAATAGAATAATACATTTAGGAACAATAAAAAGAGACTATATTTTTGATTTTATGAGGTATGCTAAAGCTTTAATAATGCCTTTTAAAGTTAATGAACTTATTAAATCTGTAAACCCAGTGAAAATATATGAATACATTTGGATGGGATTACCTGTGATCGCTCCTCATTATGGTGAGACAGAAAAATTCTCAGATTATATATACTTATACAACAATCCAGATGATTTTATTAATATATCAAAAAGTATAGAGAAGAATCAAATTACTATAAAAAAAACAAAGGAAGAAAATAGACTTTTTGCAGAATCAAACCAATGGAAAAATCGATGTCAAGAGATATTGAAAATATTAGCTCTATAAAGAAAATAATATTTTTTATATTATTTTTATTATATTCTTTTCTGCCTGGTATATACAAGATCTTAGGGAATCAAATGATAATGTTATTTTCTATCCCTATTGTTTTGATATTATTATATCTTACAAGAAAATCTTATAAACCTTTAAAAATTGATGTCGTTTTTATCATTTTTTTTTGTTATGTTATTTTGCAATCAATTTTATGGATGTGTTCTCCTTGGGTAAATAGGATAGGAATTTTGATGGGAATGTATCTAAATATATTTCCAATGTTAGGTTTTTTTATTTCTAGAGGAATAGAATTTAAAGTTTTTAAAAGTATTATTTTAAACATAGTCCTAATACATTGTATATTAGGTATTATACTATATCCTTTTTTTAGAATTGTAGATGCTGGTTCACCTTTAGTTAAATCTTTAACAGAAGGTGTAGCTTATGGTAGGATGTCAGGAATATCAGGTTCTCTGATCTTTGGGAACTTAATTATGATTGGTTTTATAATGAGTTTTTTTACAAAAAAAATGTTTTTACCATTAATAACTTTTTGTCTGTTATTTAACGCTCAAAGAAGTGCTTGGTTAGCAGCAGCATCTTCTATTCTAATATATCTTCTTTATCTATTAAAGAATCTAAGAATCAAAAAAATTTTAACTTATACCATTTTTATTCTTGTATTTGTAATAATAGGAATATCTTTAATATCAAACTATATTAATTTTGATATTGATTTTATGTTGTCACGCCTTGACTCTGTAGGTAATGCATCTTCTGAAAGGCAAGATCAATGGGTATCTGGTTTGAAGAACTTTATTTCATACCCCTTAGGAACAGGTGTTGGACAAGTAGGACACGTGGCAGCTCGATTTGAGGGAGCTTCTAGCATTTATAATATAGTCCCTGATGGTGATTATTTTAGAATACTTTCAGAATATGGAATGATTGGAGGCTTATTTTATATGTTTGTAATTTTATCCGTTTTTTTATCATTTATATTTATTAAAAAAATGGATAAAATAGTTGTTTTGGCATTAATAACAGGGTATCTTATTCAGATGGTAGGATCAAATATTTCTGAATTTTACTTTACTAATTTTGTTTATTGGTTTATATTTGGCTATTATTTTTATTTTTTGAATGATAACTATAAATTTAAAATATGATTTCGGTTTGTATAGCAACATATAATGGTGAAAAATATATAAAAGAACAATTACAATCTATATTACAACAACTCTCTGAAGGAGATGAAATTATTATCTCAGATGATGGGAGTACTGATAATACCATTAAAATAATAAAAGATTTAAACGATAATAGGATAAGAATATTACAACATATAAAAAAGTACTATAAGGGATTTAGTTCATCACACCAATATTCTTCTTCAAATTTTGAGAATGCTATAAAAGAGGCAAAAGGAGAATATATCTTTTTGTCTGATCAAGATGATATATGGTATACCTATAAAGTAAAAAAAACATTAGAAATATTATCAGATAAGAATATCTATCTAGTTATGTCTAATTACTCTTTAATTAATACAGAAGGTATTCTAATTAAAAAAAAGATGTTTGAGAAAAACCCAATTAGTAATAGTAATCTTATAAATTTAATTAAGACTCCTTTTCATGGCTGTTGTATAACCTTTAAGAAAAATATACTGAAAAATGTACTACCTTTCCCCTCAAATTTAGTTTTACATGATAATTGGATAGGATTTTTAGCTAAAGGACATATAAAATACATTGAAGAACCTTTAGTTTTATATAGAAGGCATGATAAAAATGTTTCGGCTCAAAAAGGGGAAAGTAAAAATCCTTTGTGGTACAAAATTTACTATCGTATAGTTTTTTATATGCAATACATTAGGAGATCTTTTAAGAATATTATATGAATTTTTCTGTACTTATATCACTATATCACAAAGAAAAACCACAATTTCTAAGAGAATGCTTAGAGAGTTTAAAAAATCAAACGCTTTCAGCTACAGAGATTATAATGGTTTTTGATGGAGCTATTTCCTCTGAGTTGGAGGAAGTGGTAAGACAATTTATTACTATTCTACCTATTAAAATTATTAGACTACCACAAAATGTAGGATTAGGAAAGGCTCTCAATGAGGGGTTAAAATATTGTTCCTATAATTGGGTATTTCGTATGGATACTGATGATATCTGTTTGCCTGAACGTTTTGCAAAACAGCTTGCTTTTATATCAGAATTTCCTAAAGTTGTACTTTTTAGTGCACATATTGCTGAGTTTATAGAAGATAAGGCACTCATATCAACCTATAGAAGAGTGCCTATTGGTAATAAAAATATTAAAAAGTATGCACTTTCAAGAAGTCCATTTAATCATATGGTAGTTGCTTTTCGCAAAGATATTATAGAAGAAGTAGGGGGATATCAACATCATCTTTTTTTAGAAGATTATAATCTATGGTTACGAGTTATAGCTAAAGATTATGAAGTAGGAAATATAGATGAAGTACTACTTTTAGCACGGACAGGAGATGGTATGTTATCACGTAGGAGAGGGAGACAGTATATCAAAGGAGAATGGAAACTTTTTAAATTGAAAAAAAAGTTAAAGCTACAAGGTATATTTTTAGGTTTTCTTACTTTTTTGTTGCGTGTAATTCCAAGAATGCTACCAACTATGGCCTTAAAGATGATATATAAGATATTAAGAAAAAAATAATATAAAAGTTTTTAGTATATTGTTAATCAATATTTTATGAATGCTTTTGAATATTTCCTTAGTAAAAAATATATATTTCAAAAAACTAATTACTACCTTTGCACCCATTAAACCTAATTATAAACATTCAAAATGAGTTAACTAATGTCTAAAAACATTTTAAAAAACAGAAGATTCTATCAGAAAAATGTATTAAAAGGAGAAGAATACTTACAAAAAGAGAAAAGGGGTATAGATAATGTATTGTTGCTTCCTATCACAGTGGTCTCTTCTGTATTCTATTATGTAGCTCATACTACTGTTAGTATACCTTTATTTGCAACAGCAGTAGCCCTATTTTGTACATTCTATTATATAATTGTAAGATTGGGGATGAATCTGCGCATGCAAAGGTATTTAGCAAAAACCGTAGAGGGCTATCATTTTCGTTGGTATGAGTTATGGCATATACGTTGGAATGACAAAGCTCTTGTTTCAGCTTGGCATAAGAAACTTATAGAGATGGCTAAAGAAGAAGCTCTTACAGATACTCAGATAGTACAAATTATAGAAAATCAACGCCTTGGGAATCGTAAGAGGGTTTCATATGCTTGGCTTATAATAGTTATAGGTTTCTCGATATTACTTTCTATACTCTTTGTTTCAATAAGAACAAACTATAAAATAGCAGAGCTTCAACAATATAGAAGGAGGTATAATTTAGAAAAGACTTACTCTGTTACAACTAAGAAACAGATTATACTTCGATCATTTTTTATAAAATTTGTTAGACAACATAAATGAAACAAAAGATATTTTTAACTGGTGGAACCGGAATGGTAGGTAGTAATATACGCGAACATAAAGCAAGTGAGCAGTATATTATATTATCTCCTACAAGTGCAGAGTTAGATTTAACACATTTTGATAGTGTAAATAGCTTTTTAAAACAGCATAAGCCAGATATCATTATACATTCTGCAGGATTAGTAGGAGGTATCCAAGCCAACATAAAGAACCCTGTAGATTTTTTAGTTAAAAATTTGCAGATGGGGCTGAATGTTATTTTAGCAGCTCAGCAGAATAATGTAAAAAAGCTACTTAATTTAGCAAGTTCTTGTATGTATCCACGTGATATGGAAATAGGGCTTACAGAAGATATGATACTGAAAGGTGAGTTAGAACCTACCAATGAGGGGTATGCTTTGGCTAAAGTAGTGGCAACTAGGCTATGTGAGTATATGAATAGAGAGGATGAAAAGTGGCAATATAAGAGTGCTATCCCTTGTAATCTTTATGGCAAATATGATAAATTTGACCCTAAACATTCGCATATGGTACCTGCTGTTATTAGAAAAATATACGAGGCAAAAGAAAATAATATTAATGAGGTAGAGATTTGGGGTGATGGACTTTCGCGAAGAGAGTTTATGTATGCTGGCGACTTAGCTGATTTTGTATATTATGCCTTAGATCACTTTGATAAAATGCCTCAAAACCTAAATGTAGGATTAGGCAGAGATTATACTATTAATGAATATTATCAAGTGATAGCAAAAGTGATAGGCTATGAGGGTACTTTTACCCACGACTTGTCTAAACCTATGGGAATGAAAAAGAAAATGATAGATAATACACAGCTTATAGCTTTTGGTTGGCAACCTAAAACATCGTTAGAAGAAGGTATCAAACAAACATTAGAATATTTTAAAAATACAATTTTATGATAAAATATCCATTGGCATCCTCTACGTGGGATGAAAAAGAAATTGAAGCAATTAATAGTGTGATCGCAAAAGATATGTATACAATGGGCGAGGGAGTAAAGCAATTTGAAGAAGATTTTTCAAAATTCTTTGGCTCAAAGTACAGCGTAATGGTAAACTCAGGTTCTTCAGCCAACTTGATAGCTGTGGCAGCTCTTTTCTATACTAAAGAACCTAAGTTAAAACGTGGAGATGAAGTGATTGTTCCGGCAGTTTCTTGGTCTACTACTTTTTACCCTTTATATCAATACGGTCTAAAACTTAAGTTTATAGATGTGGATTTACAAACTTTAAACTTTGATTTAGAGCAACTTAAAGCGGCTATTACAGATAAAACTAAAATGATTTTAGCGGTGAATTTATTAGGAAACCCTAATGACTTTGACGCTATTAAAGAAATAATAGGCGATAGAGACATATTGCTTATGGAAGACAATTGCGAATCTATGGGAGCTAAATATAAAGGTAAATATACCGGTACTTTTGGTATAATGGGTACCTTTTCAACTTTTTACTCTCACCATATGGCTACTATGGAAGGAGGAGTGGTTTGTACTGATGATGAGGAATTGTACCATATTTTAGTATGCTTAAGAGCTCACGGTTGGACACGCCATCTTCCTAAGGAGAATAAAATCTCTAATAAAAGTGACAATTGGTTTGAAGAGTCTTTCCGTTTCTTATTACCAGGCTACAATGTGCGCCCCGTAGAGATGAGCGGTGTAATAGGGATTGAGCAACTAAAAAAATTACCAACATTCTTAGAGCAACGTCGAAAAAATGCTGAGCTATTTGTGTCGCTATTTAAAGATAGTAAGACTTTCTATATACAGAAAAATGTAGATGATAGCAGTTGGTTTGGTTTCAGTTTAATTATTAAGCCAGAATCTAAGGTAGATAGGAAAGATGTGGTTAAAAAATTAGAAGAAAACGGCATTGATTGCCGCCCTATTGTTACTGGTGACTTTACTAAAAATGAGGTGTTGAAATACTTTGATTATGAAATTTTTGGTCAAGTAAGAAATGCAAACTATTTAGATGCAAAGGGCTTATTTGTAGGAAATCACCAAATAGACTTGACTCAAGAGATAAAACATTTGTATAACGTTTTAAAAGAATTTTAACATTATGAAGAAGAAAGCTCTTATTACAGGGATTACAGGTCAAGATGGTGCTTATTTAGCAGAATATCTTCTAAAAAAAGGGTATGAGGTACACGGTATGAAGCGCCGTTCTTCATTGTTTAACACCGATCGTATCGATCACCTTTACCAAGACCCTCACGCAGAGAATCTAAATTTAATCTTGCATTATGGTGACCTTACTGATAGTATGAATATCACCCGCCTTATCCAAGAGGTACAGCCTGATGAGATTTACAATCTTGCTGCGATGAGTCACGTACACGTGAGTTTTCAAACACCCGAATACGTAGGTAATGCTGATGGATTGGGTACTCTTCGTATTCTTGAGGCGGTACGTTTATTGGGGCTTACTGATAAAACTCGTATTTATCAGGCCTCTACTTCAGAACTTTATGGTTTAGTACAGCAAGTGCCTCAGAGTGAAAAGACCCCTTTCTATCCACGTTCGCCTTATGCTGTAGCTAAACTTTATGCTTATTGGATTACAGTGAATTATCGTGAAGCTTATAAAATGCACGCCTCTAATGGTATCTTATTCAACCACGAATCGCCTATACGTGGCGAGACTTTCGTAACTAGAAAGATAACTCGTGCTCTCAGTAGAGTAGCTTTAGGTATGCAAGACAAGTTTTATATGGGTAACTTAAGTTCGCAACGCGATTGGGGGCATGCTAAAGATTATATCAAGGCGATGTACCTCATTTTGCAACAAGACACCCCTAGCGATTATGTTATAGCTACAGGTATCACTACTGCTATCCGCGATTTTATCAAAATGGCAGGACAAGAAATCGGTCTGACTATTGACTTTAAAGGTAAAGGTGTAGATGAAAAAGGTTATATAGCAGCGATAGACAAGGCTATTTTTGCTGAAAAAGTAGGTGAAAAGTACCTTCCTGCTATAGAAGCTAAAGTAACTAATAAGGATGAAATAGTAGTGGTAGACCCACAATACTTCCGTCCTACAGAGGTAGATTTGCTTATTGGTGACCCTACTAAGTCGCAAACAGTTTTGGGTTGGAAACCTGAATATGACCTAAAAGCCCTTATTGAAGATATGATGCGTTCTGATATTAAGCTTTTCAAGCGCGATGCCTACCTAAAAGAAGGAGGGTTTAAAGTGATGAACTATTTTGAATAACAGACAATTTTCTTTCTATAACAAAATTATAAACTGATGAGGCTCACGGCTTCATCAGTTTTTTTTAACATTTTATTTTGGTGGTTTATTATTATTTATATACCTTTGCTACATAAATTAAGAAATTAACCTCATAGTGTTATGTTAAAGAAATTGTATTTTTATGTGCTTTTATTGTGCTCTATTACTGCTTTTTCTCAGGTGAAAGTTGAAGGAACAGTAATTGATGAGATAACTAAAAAGCCTTTACAGGGTGTGAAAGTACGTGTGAACTCCCCTCGCCGTTATGCTGAAACTGATAGCAAAGGTAGGTATGTGTTGCAACTTCCACAGGGCGACTTTCTCCTTTTCTTCTCGCTTAATGGCTATACTACCCGCGAAGAGGTAGTAATGATTGAAAAAGAGCGCCGTCAGCTTCTCGACCCCTACGCCCTTTCGCCTGACTATGCTCAAGAAGCAGAGCAGTTAGCGGTTATTTCAGAAAACGAACTTGAAGATGACGAGAGCCAAGCCGATGCTATGTCAGGACTCTTGCAGAGTTCGCAAGATGTCTTTATGCGCCGTGCTGCTTTTGATTTTAGTTCGGTTTTCTTCAAACCACGTGGCTATGATTCTAAAGATGTGAGTGTGCTTATCAATGGTATTCCGATGAACCGGTTAGAAAACGGACGAGCTCAGTGGGCTAACTGGGGCGGACTTAATGATATTACTCGCAATCAAGAACTCTCTAATGGCATTGCTAAATCTGACTATACCTTTGGCGGACTTGCAGGCTCTACCTACATTCATATACGTCCGTCTCTCAACCGATCTGGGTTGCGCTTTTCTTCTTCACTAAGCAACCGTAGCTATGTAGGTAGGCTAATGGCTACTTATAGTTCTGGGCTACAGCGCAATGGCTTAGCTTACACCCTTTCAGCTTCTCGTCGTTGGGCAGCTAATGGTAGCTGGGTCGATGGTACTCTTTATAATGCCTATGCTTTCTCCGGAGCGATTGAATACCAACTTAATAACTATCACAACTTCAACTTAGTAGGGATGTTTTCTCCTATTAAAAGAGGGAAAACTTCCCCTCTTACACGCGAGGCAATCGACCTAATGGGCTATCGCTACAATCCTTATTGGGGCGACCAGCAAGGCGATAAAAGAAACTCTCGCAACCGTATTATCTCCGAACCTATTTTTGTGCTTTCGTATAACTATCAGAAGGACGATACGCGCCTAAATGTAGACTTAGGCTATCAGTTTGGCGAGATAGGCAATACCCGTATCAGTTATGGTAATGCACAGAACCCAGAGCCTAATTACTACAAGAAGATGCCTAGCTATTATCTAAATCAACAACCTTCTGATGAGGCAATGGCAGAGCTCCAAAAGAATTATTTTTTGAACAATTCTCAGCTGAATTGGGCTGACCTATACGCTGCCAATCGCAATGCTACCGATGGGCGTAGTGCTTTCATCGTAAGCAATGATGTAAACCGCGAGCGTACCTTTACTACTAATGTAAACTTTTCTACCCCTGTGTATGAGAATATTAAGAGTACCTCAGGCTTAGTGTACCGCAGAATAACTTCTGACAACTACGCTTTAGTAGACGATTTATTAGGTGGTAACTATTTTATGAACTACGATTATTTCGAAAGTCAGCCCTATAACAGTCTCGAGGCTGATAGAAAGAAGCAGCAAGGCGACAAGTGGAACTACTCTTATGCGCTTAATAGCAACGTAGTAGAAGCCTTTAGTCAGCTTGAGTTTACCTTCAAAAAAGCAGAAGTCTTTGTAGCGGCTCGTTATCATTATACTGATGTTCAGCGCGAAGGCAATTTCTACTACCCTGTATATCCTGATTCGTATGGCAAAGGTGCCCTACAAGTGCAAAAAGGTATGAGCACTAAGGCAGGATTTACGTATGCTATTACCGGCAGACACTTATTGCAGTTTAATACCGCTTACTTCAATACACCTCAGTCAGTACGCAATATTTTCGTAAACGTACGCAATTCTAACCGACTATTGCCTAATATAAAGAATGAGGTAGCTTATACTGCCGATGCCAACTATATTTTGCGTTTGCCTTACCTCAAATCTCGCCTTACAGGATATATTACCGAGATAGAAAATACCTCAGAAACCAACTTCTTCTACACCGAAACAGCTCTTACTGATGAGATAAGCAACGGTTTTGTAGCCCAAACAATTGATGGCATAAAGAAACGTCATTTTGGTTTAGAATGGGGGGCTGAAGCGCAATTACTTCCTACCCTCAAACTTTCAGCAGCTGTTGCTTTAGGGCAATACACTTATGTTAATAATCCAAAATTATATATTTCGTCTGATGATATTCCTCAGGGAATTGCTTATGATGAGGTGAAATTGAAGAATTACCACGTACCAAGTGGCCCTCAGCAAGCATATTCAGTAGGGTTAGAGTACCGCAGCAATAACTATTGGTGGGTAAGTGCCACAACCAATCTATTGGCTAAAAACTATATATCGCTTTCGGCGCTCAATCGCACCTCACAGTTCTTCATCGACCCCAATACCCGTCAGTCATTTACCAATATCGACTACGATAAGGCTCGACAACTCCTCAAACAAGAGCGTTTAGACGATGTTTTCTTAGTGAATTTAGTAGGAGGAAAGTCTTGGCGTGTTAAGAAGGTGTATATTAGTGCGATGCTAAGCATTAACAACCTATTCGATACCCAATTCTTGTCTGGTGGCTTTGAGCAATCGCGTACCGCTAACTATGGCAAAATGTTGCAAGACAACGCTCACGGGGTTCCTTCATTCGGCAACCGCTATTTTGTAGGATACGGCCGTACCTATATGGCAAACTTAGCTATCAGTCTCTAAATAATTAATGTATTAAAAAAATCGAACAATATGAAACTAAATGTATTAAAAAACACAGCTATAGCGTTTATTTCGCTATGTACTGTAATGTCGTGCGTAAAAGACGATGATTACGAATTGCCCGACAACAAGAAAGTGCTACCAGCCTTTGCTGGCAAGGTAGTGAGCTTTTCTGATGTTGCCAGTAGAACTACCGCTACTATAAAAACTTACAGTGCCGATGAAGCTATCGAAGGATATGTAATTTCAAGTGATGAAGGAGGTAATTTCTACAAGAAAATCTACATCCAAAACGAAGATAAAACCCAAGCCCTTTCAGTAGCACTCGATAAGAGCGGTATCTACACCGAATTCCCTATTGGCGCTAAGGTGCAACTTCGCCTCAAAGGACTTACTACTCAGCTTAATAATGCCATTACTGAAGTAGGTTATAAGATTTATAAAAACGAAAAATCAGGTCGCGAGAGTGTAGGTTCTATGGCCGAAGCTATTTACAAAACCCATCTATACGATATGGGTGGAGAGCGTAAAACCCTTGCTTCGCTTGCTAAAGAAGTTACCTCTATAGACGCAGTTAAAAATAATGCTAATGCAGGACAGCTTATCACCCTCAAAGGCGTACATTTCCCTAATGAAGTAGTTGGCAAAACGATGTACGACAAAAACAAAGATTTAGGAGGGGCTACTAACTACAAACTTACCGATGCCAATGGTAAGACCATAGACTTCAGAACCAGCAGTTATGCTAAGTTCAAAGACGAAAAAGTCCCTGCAGGAACTCTTGATATTACAGGGGTACTATCTAAATTCAATACCTCTTGGCAGTTTATGGTAAGCAATTATGCTGATATCAAAGTAGTAAGTAGTGCTACCACCACCTCTACCCAAACAAGTACTCAAACAGCTACCGTAGTAGCTCTCGATGCCGCTACTGCAACCGTAGCCGACTATGTAGTGGGCAAACGCGTTAAGCTACACGGCATAATAACCGTTAAGAGTAACCGTACTTACATTACATTCAAAGATGGTACTGAAATACAAGTCTATGCTCCTCGCGAAGTTACGCTCTCTCAAGCAGCTAAAGACAAATTGTTGATGGCAGGCTATGAAATAGCTGTAACCGGAGTATTTACCGATTACCCACTCAAAAACGGCACTGTGGTAAAAGAAATTATATATAGCAAAGAGAGCGATATAGAGTTTATCAAAGCACCCGCTACAGTCCCTCAGATTACCACCCTCGATGCCACTACTGCAACCGTAGCCGACTTTGAGGCTAATAAAGACAAAAGAGTACTTCTAAAAGGTACGCTTACACCAGAAGCAAAAAATACCTATATACACCTTTCTGATAACACTAAAATACAAGTGTTTATAGTGTCTAGCGTATATAAGAAACTATCAGCTGAAGCAAAAAATAAACTTAAAACAGCGGGACAAAAAATAGAAGTAAAGGGTACTTTTGACGTTTATAATGGCAGTAAACAGATAAAATGCGAAGATGCTAATGATTTAGTATTCAAGAATTAGAACTTTTACTTTTACCTTATAGCTTTTATTAAAAGAGGCTACCCTTTTTCGGATAGCCTCTTTTTTTGTCTCTTTACTTCAGATATACGAAGGATACAGGAAGACCGAAGGATCACTAGACGATTACCGAACAATCACCAAAAAATAAACATCTAAAAATCCTTCTCAAACCTCCTAATCCTCCCTGCCTTCTCAATCTTCTCAGCCTTCCCAACCCTCCCAGAAAAAAACAACAATAATTCCAACCTTTTAAAAAACATTTCGTTTATATAAACGAAAATTAAGATTAACAAAACCAATGAAAAAAATTATCCTATCACTGCTATTAGCAGTAACCGCCAGTGCCTTTGCGCAATCTTCTTTCAAAGGCACCCTTGTAAGCACTGACCAAAAACCAATAAGTGCTGCCAATATCATTCTTATTACCCTCCCCGATTCTACTCTTGTCAAAGGGGCTATCTCCGATGTTAAAGGCGTTTTTGAATTGCCTAACACGGCAGAGAATAAGAAAATCATTATTAAAATCACCCATTTGGAGTACGAGCCAAAGATACTTACCCCCTCACAATCGCAGTTGGGAATTATAGAGCTCACCCCTGCTACCAATCAGTTAGGCGAGGTAGTACTAACCGCCCGCCGACCAATTATCGAGCAGAAAGGCACGCGCATCAGCACCAATGTAGCACAATCATCTTTGCAAAAGATGCCCCGTGCCGAGATGCTCATCAACTTCCTACCTGGGGTAAGCACCTCGTATACCGGCGGAGGCTTTGAGGTCTTTGGCAAGGGCAACCCTATTTTTTATATCAATAACCGCCGTGTGCGCAACCTCGATGAGGTCTACCACCTTGCCCCTAAAGATATCGAAAGCATAGAACTCGAAACCCAACCGGGTGCCGAGCACGACAATACCGTAGGAGCCGTGATATATATTAAATTGAAGAAAAAACAAGGCGATGGACTTAGTGGTTCTGTCGAAAATGAAGAATATTTCCGCAAAAAAGGGCTAAATAATAACAATTGGGTAAGTATGAACTACCGCACTGGCAACACCGATATTTTTGCCAATATTGATACTTATCATAACTTCGGAAATCACTACTACCGCACCAAAGACCTACAAGTCTTTACCACCCCTAACCAATGGCGCGTTACTACTGATGAAGATAGTAATAACAACGATAAAAATGCTGAAGTGAAAGTGGGATTTGCCCACGATTTCTCTGACAAACACGCTATAGGAGCCAGTGTGCAAGGGGGTATATCGCCATATGCAGGGCACGCCTATACTGACCAACAAACAGAAACCTATCGCAATAACACCCTTATTGCCAAAGGACTCAATAAATATGACCAAATAAACCAAAACAAGAACCTCAATGCCAATGCTTACTACGAAGGCAAACTTACCTCTAAGCTAAAACTCCAAACCGATGTAGATTATATAGGGCAACGCTCAGGCAATACTTCTAATATCGCTGAGCACAACCTCCTTACTTCATCGTTGCGCCACGTGCGTACTCACCAAGATGCTGCTTCTGACTGGTGGGGACTCAAGGCAACTTTCTTACAACAGTTAGGCAAAGGAACTCTCAACTATGGGGCTGAACTTGGCAATTTGCACCGTACCGAATACTACCAAGACAATGTGCTTACCACTTCTGATATCAAGAATACTGAGAGTCGTTCAGCAGGATTTGTTAGTTTCTCATATCCTTTCGGGAAAGTAAGCCTAAAGCTCGGCACACGCTACGAGTACGCCGATTTTGGGTATTACGAAAACGGACAGAAAAGCAATGTAAAGAGCCAAACCTACCGCGATTGGTTGCCTAATGTATCAGTAGCTTTCCCTTGGGATAAAACCCAACTCACCTTTAGCTATACCCGCAAGATACGTCGTCCTGCGTTCTATGAACTCAGCGATTATAGTGCCTATAGTGCCCCTTTCTTATACAATAGAGGGAACCCCTTTGTGGTTCCTCAGCTTACTGATGAGTGGAATGCACTGGCTACCTACGGACCTCTTTCGGCTGCCGTGATATACAGTCATTTTCACAAGGCCATTCACGATGATTATGGGCTTTCAGCTACTGACCCCAATGTGATAGAGAAAACCCTTCGCAACTACGCTGATTATAATACACTTAGATGTGTGCTCAACGCTCAAACTCAGATAGGCAAGTGGATGCCTAAACTTACGTTTACGTATCTCAAACCTTTTGTAAGCGGAGTACTACCTACTAATGAGTCTTCTTTTTCTGTAGAAATGATGAATCAAATAGCACTAAGCGACAACTGGATGGTATTAGCCTTATTCAACTACGCCAGCAAGGGCACTGTTAGAGAGTATTATATGAACGAACCGCGCAGTGGGGTACACTTAGTTGTAGCGCGTATGTTTTTCAACCAATCGCTTACCGTATATGGAGGTGTAATGGACGCTTTCAACCAGTTAAACAACCATACGGAGTTCCGCAACCCTTATGTAGTGAGTCGTGCTACTAACAACTACAGCAACTACAGTATCAAAATAGGGATAAGCTATAATTTCAACGCTACCCAAAGCAAGTATAAAGGACAAAACGCTTCGGAAGAAGAAAGAAGCCGTATGTAGCAGCTACTATTAAATAACAAAAGGGCTTTGACAGTATTACCTGCCAAAGCCTCTTTTTGTTGTCAGAAAATCTACTCTTTTTTAAATGTTAAAAGCTCTTGTCCTTGTGCATCTAAGAGCACTAATTGTTTTTGTGTTACACGGTAAGCTTTTACCTTTTGTATTTCAGCGTGAAATAAGTCGGGTTGCTCCATATTTTCGCATAACATTAGAGAGGTTGCCAAGTCACTTAAAATAAGCTCCTTGTCCGTAGCTTTTTCAATCATACCCATAAAGGTATTGCAGCCGTCATTGCCATTTACCTTTTTGTCCTTTAGGTTTAGTTGTAATACGACACCCGTAGCAGCGGGTTTGCCATCAATATGGGTTAGCTGCCAACTGCCTTCTAAGGCTTCTGGAGAGGAACTGCTGCAAGCGCTAAGTGTAGCTACTACGGCGCTCCACAATAATAGTTTAATCTTTTTCATTGGTATAACGTTTTTATTTGTTTTCTATACTCTTTAAAAATATCCGCCTTTTTTGCGGTCTTCCATAGCGGCTTCTGTTACTTTGTCGTCTATACGGGTTTCGCCACGCTCTGAAATGCGAGAGGCTGTGATTTCGGAAACCACCTCTTGTAGGGTAGCCGCATTGCTCTCAACAGCCGCTGTACAGGTCATATCGCCTACCGTACGATAGCGCACGCGCTTGGTAAGGATAGTATCACTCTCATCTATTTGTATAAAAGGGGATACCGCTATCAGTCTGCCTTCGTGCTCAATAACCTCGCGGTCGTGGGCAAAATAGATAGAAGGAAGTTCGATATTTTCCTGCTCGATATAGCTCCATACGTCCAACTCCGTCCAGTTAGAGATAGGGAATACACGTACGTTTTCGCCTTTCTGTATGCGTCCGTTGTAGATGTTCCACAGCTCAGGGCGCTGTAATTTAGGGTCCCACTGACCGAACTCGTCTCTTACTGAAAAGAAACGCTCTTTGGCACGTGCTTTTTCTTCATCACGGCGGGCACCCCCTATGCAAGCATCAAAGTGAAATTCTTCGATGGTATCTAACAATGTGTGGGTTTGGAGCCAGTTGCGCGAAGCAAACTTGCCTTTGGGCTCTGTCAGTCCTTTAGCTTTAATAGTGTCTTCTACTTGGCGTACAATAAGCTCGGCACCTATACGTTTAGCCAAAGCATCGCGATATTGTAGTGCTTCAGGGAAGTTATGCCCTGTATCGATATGCACCAAAGGGAAAGGTATTTTCATTGGGGCAAAGGCTTTGATAGCCAAGTGTACAAGGGTAATAGAGTCTTTTCCGCCACTAAACAGTAGGGCAGGACGCTCGAACTGCGCTGCTACTTCGCGCATTATATAAATACTTTCAGCTTCTAATTGTTTTAAATGTTCTTTACTCATATTAGATGTCAGTCGTTAGAAAACCATATCAGATTGCTATTGTTGCAATTTAAAATTGATAGGGTATATGCCCTTTACGGCTATGGGTTCGTTGTTATGATTTTTAGCTGGGCTAAATGTTGGAAAGGATTCAAAAATGCGTCTGCCTTCAGCTGCCAAGATAGCCTCTCCTTCTACTTTTTCTACAATAATCTTGCCATTCTTGTCAATGAGGTAATGGACTAATACCTTACCTTGAATGTTTTTCTCTATAGCCTCTTTTGGGTATGAGAAAGCAAGCATTACCTTTCTATCAATACAATTGGCAAACAGGCGTTTATCTTCTCCTTTTTCGTAAGTAAGATTAGGATTTTCGCATAAAGGGAATTGTTTTACTTCATCGCTTTTCAGGTCGATAACTTTGGTTTGGGCTCGCATTGCAAAAGAAAATGCTACCCATAGTATCACGATAAAATATCTTGTTTTTACCATATTCATTAAAAAATAGCGTTAATAACTTTTTTCTTTATCTCTTCAAAATAAGGACGCTTGATATATCCTATTTTCCGAAGTATATCTCTTGTTGTATTTCCTGAGATAATATGACATTTCACATAACTCTGTCCAAAAACTTCAAAATTATGTTGCTTTTTACAAAGGACAAAGGTACTACTTTTTTAGTAAATAGCCAAATAAAAATAAAAGCGTTGCTTCTATCACAGAGCAACGCTTTCTTTGTTGTTAATAAAATATTTAGAATAATAGCGGAATGACTAAGTAGGCTACTAAGGCGGCTATCACCCCGTAGATGAACATCGGTACTGCCGTGGTTTTAATGATGCGTCCTTCGGCCTTGTCTATGCCCAATACTGAGCAAACGGCTATGATATTGTTGATGCACACCATATTACCCATCGCTCCTCCTACTGACTGTAGGGCTAAAATAAGCGGTACTGATATACCTGTAGCATTTGCCACAGAGTACTGTACTGCCCCGAAAGTAAGGTTGGATACGGTATTAGAACCTGAGAAAAATGCCCCTATGGCTCCGAGGTAAGAGGCAAACATCGTCCAATACTCGCCTGTAGCACTGGCTAACCCTCTACCTATGATTTGTACCATTGAGTTCTCACCCCCCATTAGCATCACATTCACCATAATAAGTGCCCCTACTAAGGCTAAAAATGGTTTTTGCACTTGCTTGAAGCTGGCTGTGAATAGGCTCTGAGCGTTTTTCCACTTCAGAGAGAAAATAGGGATAGAAATAAGCACCGTGATAACGAAAGGAATAAGCGCTGGTACGTACAACATCTTATAGCTTGCCGCTTGTGTGGTGGTGAAAATATCGGTGAGTGAGAAGATAAGTCCTTTGCTGAGGTGGAAGTTACCAAGGTAACCTAAATGAAGGCTGAAAAGCTCTGAACTATCATTGAGCATCGCTTTGAATGGCAATTGCTGAATGCGGGTGATAGCCAAAATAATAATAAGTGAGGCTGTAGGGAACAGGGCTTTTAGCAACTGAGGAGTGCTCACTTTTTCGTGATGTACTTCACTCTCTTCTTTTACTTTTGATAGCCCAATGCCTTTGCTAGCTACGCCTACAGAGATGAATAGCCCTATAGCACCTCCTACTAAAGAAGGAAACTCGTAGTTAAACCACGCGATGGCTACATAAGGCAGTGTACAAGCTAGTATGCTGATGATGATGAATAGTAAGTTCTGGCGTATTTGTTGCCACGATACGATAACGCGCAAAGCTAATATAGGTATTATTAGTGAAGCGAATAAATGCACTACTGAGGTAATCTGTCCGATTTCTGACAGCTGTCCGTCGTTTATATACCCTTTGTTAATAAGCTCACCAAAGCCGAACCACGTAGGGGTACCTACTGCCCCGAATGATACTGGTACAGAGTTCATAATAAGCGCCAAAATAGCTACTTGTAGCGGTTTGAAGCCTAAGCCCACTAATAGGGGAGCTGCAATAGCCGCAGGTGTACCAAAACCACTTGCCCCTTCAATCATAAAGGCAAATGCCCAGCCTATAATCATCAGTTGGGCTACAGGATTTGGGCTGATATTGCCCAACCAATGGCGCAATACGTCCATTGCTCCTGTCATTTCCATCATTCTATTGAAGAGCACCGCCCCAAAAATAACGGTAATAGGGGTCATTACCGAAATAATAGCTGATATAAAGTTAGCGTTTAACTCTAAAAACGAGCCGTCAAAATAAGTAAGGTGAATAATATATACTAAGCCTGCAATTAGTGGCAAGGCTACGTATGAAGGCAAAGCATTGCGCTTCACCATTAGGTAAATAAGCAGTACAATAGGTAGTACACTTAGAATTAAATCCATAACATTGATTTTCTTTAATTTTTCTTTCCGAGCGCAAAGATAGTGCTTTTTTTATAAAAAGCAAGCATAACGAAAGAAAAAATTATTATATCAATATTATTGATTATTTTCGGCTGTTTTATAAGCATCGATGATACTACGTACTAAGGGGTGACGAACCACATCTTTATCGTCTAAATGTAGGAAGGCAATTCCTTTTACGTTTTGCAGTATGAGCATTGCTTCTTTGAGTCCTGAGGATACTTTGCGCGGTAGGTCTACCTGCCCAGGGTCGCCTGTAATCATAAACTTGGCATTGCGCCCCATACGGGTAAGGAACATTTTCATCTGGGCGTGG
Source organism: Capnocytophaga sp. FDAARGOS_737 (assembly GCF_009730375.1). Lineage (NCBI taxonomy): Bacteria > Pseudomonadati > Bacteroidota > Flavobacteriia > Flavobacteriales > Flavobacteriaceae > Capnocytophaga > Capnocytophaga sp. FDAARGOS_737. Next base: position 86,431 of record NZ_CP046316.1, read on the forward strand.
GTGGTGTTTTGCGCCTCATCGAGTATTACGAAAGCATTGTCGAGCGTACGTCCGCGCATAAAGGCAAGGGGCGCAATTTCGATAATGCCAGCTTCGATGAAAGCGTTGAGCTTTTCGTGAGGTATCATATCGCGCAAAGCATCGTAAAGGGGCTGCATATAGGGGTCGAGTTTTTCTTTTAGGTCGCCAGGGAGGAAGCCTAAATTCTCGCCCGCCTCTACTGCAGGACGGGTTAGGATTATCCGTTTTACTTGTTTTTCTTTTAGCGCTTTTACCGCCAAGGCTACCCCTACGTAGGTTTTGCCCGTACCGGCTGGTCCTATGGCAAAAACCATATCGTTTTTGTGCATTAGACTGACCAATTTGACTTGGTTTTTGGTTTGCGGGCGTATGACTTTGCCGTTTACTCCGTGCACAATAATGTCGGTTTCGCTTTCTTTTTCGGCACTTTCAGTCTCAGAGGTCGATAGGATACTATCAATAGCTCGGTGGTCGAGGCGATTGTACTTAGTGGCGTAGGCTATGAGTTTTTCGAGTTGCTGTTGAAAGTCAGCTAAAAGGTGTTCTTCGCCAAAAGCGATGAGTTTGGTGCCGCGGGCTACTATTTTGAGTTTAGGGAAGAGGGTACGTATATGATTGATATTGGTATCGTCTTCCCCATAAAAAAGCTGCGGATCAACGTCTAAGTGTAGGGTAAGCTCGTTCATCAATTTTTTAGTATTGTTCTAATAAATATTTGATAAGGTCGGTGGTGGTGACTAAGCCTACGAGTTTTCCATTCTCGACTACGGGTATAGAGTGGAAGCTCTGTTTGGCAAGGATTTCGGCTACTTCTTTGATAGAGGTATCGGCGGCTACCGTTAGAGGGGTTTTAGCCATTATCTGTGGTATGGTGTACATATCGTACACTACTGAGGTTACTTCGTCTTCGCCGTCAGTCATATCAGCAAAACTGATGCGCAAAAGGTCGGAATAGCTAACAATGCCTATTATTTTATCGCCTTCGACTACTGGAATATGGCGAATGTTGTGCTTCTTGAAAAGGCGTTCGGCATCGTAAAGCGATTGGGTAGGAGTAAGGGTGATAAGCTCCTTGCTCATAATCTGTGATACGGGGACTCTTTGTTTCATATTAGTTTTTTTTAGTTTTTAGTCGTTAGTTATTAGCTTGCTAAGAGTTTGCTATGGTCTTCGGTTATTTTGCGGTAATAAGGGAGGTCGCCAACTTCGTCAATTCTTCTATTAACATCGTCTTCCTCCATATCACCTTCTTCTATATCGACTTCTTCAAACCCGCAAGAAAGAGCTAAATTATAAAGCTCTTCGGGGTCTGCTTGACTGAAGTATCTATCTATTATTTCTTTTGCTTCTGAAAATTTCATACTATTGCTCCTTTTTTTATTATTTTGTTGAACTTAATGTGTTTTTGAGGGTTATAAACAGAACAAATAGTGCAGTTGCACGTTCTAAGTTCGATTTTATTAACCCTTTCATTTTTAAATTTAATGTAAAAGTTACCTTTTATTATATCAAAAGAAAAGATGTTAGCTTTTCTTGCCCAGTTTAGTAAAAGTCCGTCATAGAATCTTAATCCTCTTTTTCTATTTCTTTGCACATTCTTTATCAAATGCAGAAAATTCTCTGCTAAATAAAGTAATGTTTTTATGCCATCGGCAGTGGTTAAGTCTAAAAAGTTTTCTTCTTTTACCTCTATTTTAGAGGCCATAACGGTATATTGGTTATACTTATACTTTTTAGTATCGTTATCCCAAGACTGGGCAATAGCCCATTTTTCAGCGAGCTCAATGGCTTTTTCGGCATTGGTAAGCACACTTTCTACGAAAAAGTAAACGCCATCTCCCAACCAGTGTGTATCTCCTTCTGATATTTGGTAATTGTCACTAAGTATTGTATGAGTATTAGCAAAATCTGTTCCGTGATAGCCTATTAAAGAAACTTCGTTCATAATTGGTTGTTAGTTATTAGAATGGTGCAATTGTTTTTTGCCCTACAAAGATACAAAATAAAAATGAATTGGCAAATAATAATTCAATAAAAAAATTATCAAAGGGGAGAAAGTGAAATGCTGTGCGTAGTATATTTTTCTGCTTTGAGGCGGATTAGTAGACGTTTGTACCTGGGTGGTTTTTTGAGTTATTCTCTAGTCTTCCTGTATCGTTCCTATATCCTTTCTATATCGTTTGTATAGGGGAGGGGTGAAAGAAAAATATTCTAAAGACGAGAAACTAAAGACAAAAGACGAAATGCAAGAGGCAAAAAAAAGACGAAGCTAAAAGTATGGCTTCGTCTTTCGTCTGTTGGATTTTGTATTTAAAAATCGGTTTCTTCGATGCTGCTGAATTTGTCTTTCCAATTGGCTACCGCTTCGTATTTAGCTTTGCTTCCTTTAGGGACGTATAGCACTCGGTTAGCGCCTGCTAGTTTACTAGGGAAGGTGGTGCGGAATACTTTTGGAGGCTCTGTAGCGGCGATACGTAGGCTTGCTAACTGACGACAAAAGTTAAAGGCACTAGCTCCTATCTCAGTAGTTTGAGCAGGTAGGCTAACGCTCTTTAGTTCGGCACAATTAGCAAAGGCTTCTTTGCCTAGCTTTAGCGGACTGCCCTCTACCCCTGTGATAGTAACCGTTTTGACTGAAGCATTTGATTGAAAGGCTCCTGTACCGATACTCTTTACTCCCTCTAAGTTGATGTACTCTACCTGTTGGCAGCTATGAAAAGCATTATTGCCAAAAGTCTCTACGCCTTTGGTAGTGACAGAGATAAACTCGCCAAAACCTTTGAACACGTTGTCGCCTACGGCTTTTACGCCGGTAAGCACCAAATGAGTGTCGTCAGCGAAATTGTGGCGGTCGGAGTGGGTGATGGTTTCACTCTCAACACTATAGAGTGCTTTTACGCTTACGGCGATTTCAGCTTTTTGCTGGCTCTTGGTATCGACTACGGTTACAGTAGTAGTACCGGTGGCTACGCTGGTGAGCTGTAGCGTATTGCTTACCACCTCTAAACTAACGATAGGTAGTGCCGTGGTGGCGGTATAGCTGCCTGATCCTGCGGTAATGCCTACCGACTGGGTGCTGCTAAGGGTAGTGAAACTAACCGTATTGGTAGCCACACTTAGGTTATCGTAGTGGGGGGTAGGAGTGGGGTTCTCTCCTCCTTTATCGTCTTTGCCGCAAGCTACAAGGGCTGCAGCGCATAAAAAGGTAAGTATTTTCTTCATTTTGAATAAGGTTTAAAAGATTATCTGTTAGGGACTGCTATAGCAGGGAACTTGATAGGTATGCTATAGCTTTGGAATAGGTAGGTGTCGAATCTATTACCATATTTGGTTTGTAGGTTCTTCACATACAGTCCGTTGCGGCTAAGGGCTAAGATAGCATAAATGGCCTGCTGTGCTTTGGCGTAAATAGCGCTGTTTTCAGGCTTCTGCCAAAGAGTCATATTGCTTGAGCTTAGGTCTCTTAACGGTGTGTCGATAAAGAGGCGTTTGTCTCTTAGCGAAAAGGTAGATACCGAATAAAGACTTGCTGAAGTACCACCAAAATTGTATTCTACAAAGATACCGCAAATTCCCCTTTGGAAAATGATGTCGATGCGGCTAAAAGACTTAGTATCATCGATTTTGAACACGGTGTTATAGAATAAGTCAGAGGTTTGTGGCGCCTCTTTTACATAGCTGTTGAGCAGTACTAACTGGCTGATATTGTTGAGCTCGGCATAGTCGTTGCTCAACTGATCGGGGGTAGGGTTACGGGTAAACCTTATCTCGGCAGTAACGCTCTCGACGGTAGCAATATAGCGCGCAGGTGAGGCATTATTGTCCCAAGGCAATTCGGTGAAAGTCTTGCCTTCGATTACTAAAGGAGGATTGAATTTGAGTCCTTCGGTAGTAGGGAGTACGCCTGTTTTTAGCACTTTGCCGCTATTGCTTGTAGAGGTAAGGGTTAGATACCTATGCGATAGCGATAGGCTGTAATTCTCGACATTGCCATTAGCGGTTACTTTGAAATAATGCCTAATGGGTTCGCTCCCTAAAGCCTCTATGCTTCCCCAGAGGTTTTGCATAGTACTCCACTCTTGTGCCGTAGCAGGTTCGAAATACACAAACTGTTCGGTATCTTTTCGCTGGGTACGGAATTTTAGTTTATTGCCCTCTTTGCCGTAGTAGATGAATTGGAATTCGCCTTCTAAGCCCTTACCATTCAAATCGCTTGGGTTTTGAGGGTCGCCCAGCTTATGGATATGGTTATAGGTAGAGAATACCAATAGGGTGCCTTGCGCCTCTTGTATAGTGTATTGGCTTTGGGTAGAGCCGAATTCTTCGCCTATATCGGAGGTCATTTCGACCCTTCCGTTTCGGTCGAACTTCATCAGTAAGGTATAGCCCCCGAATGTTTCGCTATTAGTGAAATAGGAGAGCTTCCACCCTTGCTCAGAGGCAGTAAGGGCTGCAAGGAGTTCGTTTTTGTTTTGCTCAAAACGTTCAGCAGGTGTTTTGCCAAAGAGGTCTTCGGGTTCGTTCTTCTGGCAGCTAACAAAGGTTGCTAAAAAAAATACAAATAAAATCTTCTTCATAGTGTAAATATGCTATAGAGGTACTCCCCAAGCAGGGAAGGTATACAAAGGATACTCGTGGCTTTGTAGGTAATATACAGGGTTGTCGGTAAGCGGTTCGATAACTATATCTTTTTTCTTGATATAGTAACCTTGTACGCCCAAGCTGTATATAGCCCCTAACGCGCGTTTTGCTTTCTCTAAAACGGCAGCATTCTTTGCGTCATTCCAAGCCGTAGCATTGCTTGATCTTAATCGGCTATCTAAGTTTTTGAGGTAAAGACGGTTGTTTTTCAACTCGTACTCGCAATTTACTTGAATGATAGAGAAACCGCTGCCGGCAAAAATATGACCTATTTGTATTTCGCATTCTCCTGCGTCTACGAAGTTGATTTTAAGCATAAACAAGTCGGTGCTGTTATTTACCTTTAAAACATCTTCATAGAAAGTTTTAGACATAAACTTATTGTTTTTGAAGTGTTGTGTCATTATGGAGAATCCTTCGATGCTTGTATTGATATCTCTGTAATCATTAGAACTTAAGAACTCTGGGCTTATTGAAGAAAAGAATAAGCTGGCGGTAACCCCATCGACTGTCGCACTGTAGGTAGGAGTAACGGTACCCCCACTGTGGGTAAGCGAGGTGAAGCTCTTGCCTTCGATAGTAAGAGGGCTTAAGAAAGCGATACCTTCTTGAGTAGCTGCTACGGGGGCTTTGATGTTAGTATCCTTTAGGGCTAAGACTCTGCTATCAAAACTTACATTGTAATAGGTAACAGACTGTGTAGCCGTTGTTACCTTTAGATAGTAATAGTCAGTAAGTTTTGTTATAGGGTTGAGGTTAGCAACGAAAGCATCAATATTTGACCAATCATTAGCGGTAGCGGGCTCGAAAACAAGGGTGGGTTTGCTGCTCTTCAATAGGTTTAGAAACTTGAGGTTGTTGCCCTCTTTGCCTGCGTATTGAAATTGGTATACCTTGCCCGATAAACCATTAGCGGCGTTGCCTTTGATAGCATCGGCTAATTGGTGGAGGTAGTTTTGCCCTATAAAGCTTAATACAAGAGCCCCATTTTTTTCTTGGGTGCTATAGCTGGTAGCTGTAGGGGTAGTAGTTGATGAGATGTCGGAGGTCATAGTAACGGTACCATCATCGCCAAACTTCATCAAAAACTGGTAGCCCCCAGTAGAACCATCTTCGGCTATATAGGTGAGTTTCCAGCCATCTTTATTGCTAGTAAGCTCGTTTTGTAAGGCTTTATTTTGCTCTTTTCTGTCCTCATCTTGAGAGGTGTCGTCATCGTTTTTTTGGCAACTTGCCAGCAGGGCAAGTGCAGCTAAGAATAGTATTTTTTTCATAGCAATATTTTTTTAAGGTTATAAAAGCTATTATTTATCTATACCGAGGAATGGTGCGATGTACTCAGGGGCGCTAAAACTTTGCAATCTGTAGAGTTTATAGCCTGAGTAGGTACCACTGCTCTTGACATAGAAGCCTCCAGCCCCGAGGTCTAATATTTTTTGTATTAGAGCTCTACCTTTGGCAAGAATAGCTGCATTTTGAGTTCGTCTCCAACTGTTTTGTACGTTTAGAGAGGTAGGATTGTTTAAATATAAGCGTTTGTTGTTAAGCTCATAGTTACAATCGAGGTAAATCCAAGAGTTTCTGCTATCGCCGTCGAACTTGTATCCTACTTGTATAGAGCAAGTGCCGTCATCTTCGAAATCTAATCTAAAGATGGCGAAGGTTTTACCCCCTCCGAGCTCGAGAAGTTCTTTGAACACATCAGACATCAAAGGATGGTTTACCATAGGGTTTGGCACTATCACTAAACCTGATATGCTGGTGTTAATATGCTTATAATCATCGTTTATAAGCTCTTGAGGTGGCACTAATGAATAGCTTAGCTTGGCAGTAGTACCTTCGACAGTAGCCTTATAGGTAGGAGGGTTAGTGCTGTTATCTCTGACTAAACCGGTAAAGTTTTTGCCGAGAAGGCTAAGAGCCGGCTCAAAAGCAATTCCGTTATTGGTAGGCACCACATTGGCTTTTATTGTTTCATTCCCTGTAATTGATTTTAACGTTAGGAAGCGGTGTGCAAAGCTCATTTCATAGCCTGTACTGGTAGCGGTATTGCTAACGGTAAAGAAATAATTATCGGCATTGTCTTCGATGAGGTTGATGTTTTCGCCCCACGTTTCTACATTAGCCCAATCATTGGCAGTGGCAGGCTCGAAATATACAAACTGCTCGGTATCTTTTCGCTGGGTACGGAACTTGAGTTTGTCGCCTTCTTTGCCGTAGTAGATGAATTGGAATTCGCCTTCTAAGCCTTTACCATTTAAATCGCTTGGGTTTTGAGGGTCGCCCAACTTATGAATATGGTTATAGGTTGAGAATACCAATAGAGTACCTTGCGCCTCTTGTATGGTGTACTGGCTATTGGTAGGGGTGTAGCTACCGCCTATATCAGAGGTCATAGTGACGGTGCCTTCGGCAGAGAACTTCATTAGGACATTGAAAGTACCGAACTTCTCTTTATTGGTGGCATAGGCTAACTTCCACCCTTGCTGAGGGGCCGTAAGGGCAGCGCGCAATTCGCTTTGGCTTTGCTCAAAACGCTCAGAGGGCGTTTTGCCAAAGACATCGTTAGGTTCGTTCTTTTGGCAGCTGACTAAAAGAACGAGTATAGAAAGGAATAATAATTTTTTCATAGTCATTACTGTTGTATTTTACGTTGTACTTCAGCTTGTAGTTCATAGAAATCGATATTCCATTCGCTTTTGAAATAGTTTACTACGAAAGCTTCTTTTTTTCGTAAAGCCTCTTTGCCTGTGGCACTGGTGATAGCATTAATCTTAGTATCCCAAGCAGTTTTGCCCATTATAAGCATATGTGCGGTCATCTCGGCAAAGTCTTCGATGTTATTAGCACGAGCGTAAGCACTGATAAAACCTAATTGTAGGGCTTCGGCATCAGTATGGTTATTCCATACAGCCGTGTAGCCTGAAGGGGTAATCTTAGCAAACTCGTCGCTGTAAGGTTTTTTCTGATTGACAATGTGGCAATACTCGTGGTGCACGGTATGGAAGTACTCGCGCACTCTATCGCGGTCGGTTAGGTCTATTTTATCGACCCCAAATAGGGCTATCTTCATACCACTATCGGCAAAACCTAAGGTGATAGTACCATTTTCCTCATTGACTAACCAACTGCCAATAAGTGATATTTGACGAGGAGCAGCCCCTTTGATAAAGTCTTCGCCAGCTATACGGGTATAAGGGTCTATCCAAATACGTTTTAGCTTTTTGAGTATGGGGACAACATTGCTTTCGGTAGCAGGATAAAGGTATTTTTTTTGATTTTCATCGCTGAAATCATTATCGACAAACTTATAAAGGACACCTACATTATAAGGTTTTTGGATACTATCGTAGATATACTGCTCAATATTATTTCGGGTTTGAGCAGAAGGCTCTTCGATTACACTCTTTTCGGTATCGAGTGCTTTTTCTTTTTGGCAAGCTGTAGTTAGTGCTACAGTCATTGCTAATATATATATCTTTTTCATATAGTTGCTATTTTATAAGTTTGTTATCTTGGGTTAGCGGTAAGCCCTTGCTTTATAGCGTAGTCGGGCAATTGTAGTTCGCGTCTTGGGTCGTTTTTAGGTAACTCGATAGTAGCACCGTCTTTGAGGTGGGTAATCTTCATACCGAGACGTTTGTTATCGAACCAACGGAGCCCCTCGAAAGCGAATTGTACACGGCGCAAATCTAACAAGCAAGCTAACCATACACGTTGGCGAGAGTTAAGAGTATAGGCAGGGTCGAGATCAGTGCCTTTGCCGTTGTATTTAGTTTCTATCACACTCTCGGTAAGACCGCTAGTATTGAAGTCAGCTTCTGTTTTGACAGGCAAGAATACTTTTAGGTCATCTAAGAACTTAGTGTATTCGTTTTTCATCAAGTAGGCTTCCATACGGTTTAGGATAACTTCGTCATACGATAGTAGGGTAACCATAGTATGAGGGACACCTGTTCCTGCTGATACATTCATATCAGTATAATAAGGTTGGAATTTTAGCAGGTTTTGGTTATTGACAGTAGCACCGTATACGGTATAAGCCCAACTTAAATTTAATGGGTGGGTACGCGCATTGATAATTTGGTTGTTCATCAAGTCGTAAGTCATACCGTATTTGTTAGAAGTTTGTCTGAATTGATACTGAGAGAGTACGCCCGCTATCAACAGGTTAGACACTTCGGCACTGCTGCTGTTTTGTTCGCGTTTTTGCAAAGCCGTAAGGGACTTTTGTTGTACCTTTTCATTGCGCAATTTGCTTTGAGGATTGCTGCCCAAAATCGCGTCGGCGTGCTCGATAACTTTATCCCAATCGCCTTTGTATAGGTAAAAACGAGTGGCAAAAGCGTGAGCCGCTTCTTTAGTAAAGTGGAATTTGGGTTTGCTGTACTTAGTATTGTCAATCAAAGGTAAGCCCTCATTGAGGTCTTTTTCGATAGCATTATAAAAAGCCTCGAGCGATATGCGTTTGTATTTACCAAACACTACAGTTTCGGGCTTATCAACATAAGGCAAGCCTAAATCGGTAGCCGCTGTAGCTGGATTGAAAGGTTTGCACCACAAATATGCTAACATAAAGTGAGCATAAGCACGCGCTACTAAAGCTTCGCCTTTTAGAAATTTTTGAGCGTTGCCTCCTTTCATCTGCTCGAGTGACGCTAAGGCTTGGTTAGCAGAAGCGATGGCATTATAAGCGGCTGTCCAATAGAATACAGGGGTATCGCGTGTGGTTTCGTTGCTTCCTCTCCAAGTATACAAGTCGGTGTTGAGGGGGCTTGATTCGGGTAGGGTAACCTTATCGCTAGCGTTATCGCTCATAGTTTCGGCTATATCCATATATAGTCCGTTAGGGTAAGCACTTACTAACAGCTCTTGAACCTCTTCGACCGTGTCTATTTCAGTACGGTTATCAGGCAATTCGTCTAAAAATTTATCGCAAGAACTTAAGCCAAATAAGCTTAAACTTACTAAAGGTATATATATCTTTTTCATTGTTAGCATTTTTTAAATTCCGAGATTGATAGTGAATGTATACTGAGAAGTAACAGGGTAAGCAACCCCACCAGAGCGGAAAAACTCAGGGTCTTGTCCGTTGAGGTCTTTATCAGCATAGATTAAGAAAGGATTGGTAGCTTGCAAACGTAAGCTAAAGTTGCTAACGCGTAAAGCATCGAGTACCTCTTTGCCAAAAGTATAAGAAAGGCTTATACTCTTCATACGAGCAAACGAACCATCGACTACTCTTGCAGAAGAATAGTTGTAAGCGTTATACACTCTTCTGAGTGTGTTTTCGCCTAACTCGGTAATGGTTCTCTTGCTTGGAATAGCAGGGATGTTAGTGATTTGCTCATCGCCAGCAGCTACCCAACGGTTGCGCATTTCTTTAGGGAAAACGCTTAGGTCATTATAATCAACACTGTACTGAGGGGCTTTGCGTATCTTATTACCCGCTTGTACGGTGATAAGGGCGCTGAGTTCCCAGTTTTTATAACGGAAGGTGTTAGAAAGACCTCCGGTGATGTTAGGCTCTACTGCTCCTTCTTTCTTCAGATAGCTTAAGATATTAGTAATCGATTGGAAGTTAATATCTTGGTAAGCTGTACTGCCGTTTAGCAAGTTGAAGAGCGGCATTCCCTTATCGCTAAGACCGATAAAATCGTATGAGTAGAGGGTATTGCGCGCGCCTCCTAATACATTTCCTCCTAAATCGCGTACTAAGTTGTAAACGTTAGGCTCATCGGAAAGCTTGGTAATTTCTTGATTGAAATAGGCAAAGTTGATACCGGTACTCCAGCTAAAGTTGTCTGTTTTGATGTTTTTAGTATCTAATGCCAACTCTATACCTTTGGTTACCATTGAGGCATTGTTGGCTAACTTGATACGTTGCCCCCCGATACCAGAGGTATTTACATAGTCAATCAGGTCTTTAGAGTTCTTTTGGTATATGTCGGCAGAAAGGGTGAGGCGGTTTTTGAATAGCCCTAATTCAAGCCCTAGGTTGCTTTCATATACTTTTTCCCAAGTAAGCTCGCTGTTTTGCAAAGAAGAGATTCGGATAGCACTTTCTTTATCGCCACTTCTGTAACGCTCCATTACGGCATTTCTGAAGATAGGTAAGGCATTACTTGCAGGGCTTAAGCCGGCGATAAGTCCGTAGCTGGCTCTGAAAGCAAGATTAGAGATGGTGCTATTGTTTTCTAAGAACTTCTCGTTGCTAGCATTCCAACGGCCACTGATATTCCACGTAGGTAACCAACGCGCTGAACGACTGCGACCTAATTGGTTAGTACCTTCGTAATTGAGTGTACCTGCTAATACGTAGCGGTTGTCGTAAGTGTAAGTACCTTGAGAGAAGAAAGCTATACCACGCTCTTTGGTGTATGATTTGCCATAATAAGGGTTGCTTTCGTCAATAGCCTTTTGTACGGCACGGTAATCGGTGAAAACGGTGCCTCCGCGGTTGAACTGATAGCCATAACCTGTAAAGTTATTATTATCGCGGTCGGTATGGCGATACTCTTGCCCTAAGAATATCTTTATGTCGTGAACATCTTTGAGTAGTCTTTTGAACTCTAACGCATTACGGAAATAGTAGCTTTGGAGGTTGTTTTCGCTTAGCTTAAAGATACCTCCTTCAGGCATTACTACTTTGGCGATAGCCTCGGGGTCGTTAGGATCGGTGAATAAGAAAGGGTTTTGCTGTCTTACTATAGTAGTTTCGGCAGCACGGAAAGCATTTGACACGTTAGAATCTTCGGTGATAGAGTGTTCGCTGCTGCTCTTTACGTGGCGCACAGACCCTAAGAAGTTATATTTTAACCCTTTAGCTAATTTTATCTCTAAATCGCCTTGTAGCTTTAACTCGATAACATTCAGGTCGATGTAGTTATTAGCTAGCTCGTTAAGGATATTCATCTTAGCGTAGTTATAGCGATAGTACTCGAGGTTGCCATTATCGTCATACGGACGCAAAGTGCGGCTGGTGTTGAGCGCATAACTGAAAGGGTTGATGTCGAAATCGCGGTCGTACCCCCCACTAACGGTGTTTTCTGAACGAGCAAAAGTACCCGGTGCTTTCTGAGTACGGATAGACCCTTGGGTAAGGATTCCTATCTTCACATTAGGAGAAAGGGTATAACTTGTCTTTAAGTTACCTGTAACGCGGTGTACGCGGTCGGCTATTGTCCAACCTGGGTCGGCAAAGAAACCTATTGAACCATAGATAGAAGCGTTTTCGCCCCCACCTGAAAGGCTCACGGTATGGTTTTGAGTAAGTGAAGGACGGAATAGGGTTTTAAACCAATCGGTATTGGCGTATTCGTATTTGCGCAAGAAAGCTGCACGCGCTGCATCGGAGTTTTCGAGTAAAAACTTGCCTGTAGCAGGGTCGTAAGTATCGATAGCGCGGTACATAATATTGTATACCCCTCCGTAACGACCTTGGGTGTGTGAAGAGAGTGAGAAGTAGCCTTTGCGCTCTAACTCTTGGTATACGTCCATTGTCTCTTGAGAGTTCATAATGTCGTACTGGCTATAGGTAGGCACCATACGCACTGATTCCTCTAACTGGTAATTCACTTGGGTTTTCATATTGCGTTTGCCCCCTTTAGTGGTGATAATCACTGCACCGTTGAGCGCACGTGCCCCATAGAGTGAAAGCGCAGAAGCGTCTTTAAGGATTTCGATGCTCTCGATGTCGTTGGCATTGATACCTGAGATAGCTGAGCTTACTAAGGTAGAAGCATCACCAGAGGCGAGCTGTTCGAAGGTTAGCGGTACTACCTCTTCTTGTACAGCCCCATCGACTACCCATAGCGGTTTGGTATCGCCAAAGATAGATGAACCCCCACGAATGGTGATTTTAGGTGAAGTACCAAAAGTACCTGAAATGTTCTGTACGTTTACACCGGCTGCACGACCTTCAATCATACGCCCTACGTCTACAACGCCGTCCATTTTGATATTGTCGGCTTTGAGGGTTTGGGCATTACCGGTAAATTTAGAACGGTCGAACTCTTGGTAGCCGGTAACCACCACCCCTTCGAGCTGTTGCGCTTCGTCTTGAAGGGTAACATTGATTACTTTGTTGGCACCAACAGTGCGTTCAACGGTTTTAGCTCCTAAAGAAGAGAAAACGAGCACCGTTTTGTTATTAGGGACTTTGATGGAGTATTTACCATCTAAGTCAGTAGCTACCCCGTGAGAGGTGCCTTTAACAACTACAGAGGCACTGGGTAGTGGAGTGCCATCGCTGTCTTTTACTACCCCTGTGATGGTGAGCTCTTGGGCATAGGAAAGTCCTACCGCCGATAGCACCCATAGCAGTACATACGTCAGTTTTTGTCTCATCGCTATTACTATTATTTTATTAACGGGGGCAAAACTAAATAAAAAATATCTACAATGCAAATATAAAAAGAATTTTTTTTCATACTAAATATGATATTATAGCAAAAGTAACTTATACAAGAGGTTTTGCTTATAATGTAATTAAATTGTTAAAACGGTATGGTATTTATGTTATAATACTGCAAACTGTTGCGAATATGTCAAAAATATAAATGATTTTTTGAAGCTTTTATATGTAAAGTTGTATTTTTAAAGTTCTGATAATCAGTATTAAATATTTTTTTGTTGGAAATATATTTCAGCAGTGGCTAAAAAGACAGCTATTTAGTAAGCAAAAATTAAAAAAGGCGGTAGAAGTATATTTTTCTATTTTTTAGTCGGTTAGTAGATGTTTGTACTTCGGCAATTCTTCGCTTATCCTTCGCTTATCCTTCGCTCTTCCTGTATTGTTCCTATACTGTTTGTATAGGGTAGGTGGCGGTAGAAATTTTTTCTAATTTGCTAAATTGCTAATTATGTAGTACTTTTGCCGATTATTAATAGTTTTCTATTTTGTATACATTTCCTAAAAGAGAAAAACTCTGCAAACGCACTCATATACAACAGCTTTTTGCCGAAGCGGATAGCTTAAGTAGCTATCCGCTGCGGTTGCTTTATGCGCCTATACCTGCCTTGGAGGCGCCCTATCAGCTGCTGATAAGTGTGCCTAAGCGTCAGTTTAAGCGGGCAGTACACAGGAATAGGCTTAAACGGCTTATTCGGGAGTGCTACCGCTTGCAAAAGCATTTGCTGCCACCCCCTAAGCAGCCTTGCGCTTTGGCTCTTATATATATAGGTAAAGAAGAACTGCCCTATCAGGCTATCTATGAGAGGGTAGGAGAACTAATGAGACGATTAGGTGATTTGCCGATTTGTCAATTAGAAAATTAGCTGATATATGATAAATAACTTTACTTTAGCACTACTGCCACCACCCTCTGAAATAGAAACACGCGAAGTACTTAAGCAGCTATCGCTTTCGCACCGACATCTGGCAGAACTCAAAGGGATTGTTAAAACTATTCCGAATGAGCAAATACTTATTAATACGCTTTCGCTGCAAGAGGCGAAGAGTAGTAGCGAGATAGAAAATATCGTTACTACCCACGATGACCTCTATAAAGAGCATATTATGATAGAAACAAACCCTGCCAGCAAAGAGGTAGTAAACTATGCCAAAGGTTTGAAAATGGGCTTTGAGATTGTGCGCAATCAGAAATTACTACTCAATAAACATATATTGCTTATTCAGGAGCAGTTAGAAGAAAATAAAGCTGGTTTTAGAACGCAAGCCGGTACAAAACTCATCAATAGCAAGAATGAGGTAGTCTATATTCCACCTCAAGACAAAGATGAGATACAAAACTTTATGGCAAACTTAGAGAAATTTATTAACGACCCAGATTTCTCAGACCTTGACCCACTTACTAAGATGGCTATTATTCACTACCAGTTTGAGAGTATTCACCCTTTTTATGATGGTAATGGACGTACAGGGCGTATTATCAATATTTTGTACTTGGTATTAGAGGGTCTTTTAGACTTACCCGTACTATACCTCAGTAGGTACATTATTCAGCACAAAGACGATTATTACAAGGCTTTGCAAGGGGTAAGAACTGGCGGTGACTGGCAAACGCTTATATTGTACTTGTTAAAAGGAGTAGAAGTAACGGCTATTGAAACTATAAGTTTGGTAGAAAATATCAAAGTACTGATGCAGCAAACTAAACAACGCCTCCGTACTAACTTGCCTAAAGTATATAGTCAGGATTTGCTTAATAACCTTTTTAAAAACCCTTACACTAAAATTGAGTTTTTAGAGGCTGATTTGAATGTAAGTTATCAAACAGCGCGTAAGTACTTAGAAATACTGACAAAGGAAGGTTATCTGACAAAAGTTCAGAAGTGGAAAACTAGTTACTATATTAATGAACCGTTGTTAAATTTATTTCTTAAATAGTTTTATCATTTATACGAAAAGGCACTTTTGTATAAATGAGGACTCTATCATTTATACGAAAAGGCACTTTTGTATAAATGATACTAACCCTAACTAACCCCTATAAAAAAATGCTAAAAATAGTTGTTTTTGCGTCTGGTTCGGGCTCTAACGCCGAACGTATCGCTACTTATTTCGCTGAAAAAGGTACTGCACAAGTGCAGGCTATCCTATCTAACAATCCGCAAGCGGGTGTGCTAGCGCGTGCCAAACGGCTGGCTATCCCCTCGATAGTATTCGATAGACAAGCGTTTTACCATTCGGATATAGTGCTCAACATCGTTAGAAGTTTGCAGCCAGACCTTATAGTATTAGCGGGCTTCCTGTGGAAAGTGCCTGCCTACCTGACTGAGGCTTACCCTGATAAGATTATTAACATACACCCTTCGCTATTGCCTAAATACGGCGGTAAAGGTATGTATGGCGCCTATGTGCACCAAGCGGTGATTGACCACGGCGAAAAAGAAAGTGGCATTACCATTCACTACGTAAATGAGCATTACGATGAGGGGAATATTATCTTCCAAGCGAAAACGGAGGTACTCCCCACCGATACTGCAGATACTTTGGCTGAAAAAATACACCAATTAGAGTATCAGTATTTTCCGGAAGTGATAAGTCGATTTGCCGATTAGGTGATTTGGCGATTTGTCAATTTGCCGATTTGTCAATTAGATGATAAAAAATGTTTTTTGAAGATTGGAAAAATAAAGAGAAGATGGAAATATTCATCAGAGTTTTACTATGCAAACAGAAATCATTTGGAGGAAACAGTTTAAACAATCGCCCGCTTTTAATATTACCCCTATAGCCGACCCTTTTAACCCCAATTGCTTTTATGTAGGGGGTGGAGCTGAAGATGATTATGGAAGATATACACGTCTACGCCGGTTGTCGTTTGCTACAGGTGAGGAAGAAGCTTCTGTATCTTTAAAAAACAATATTAAGGAAATATACTTTACTCCCGATACACAATTCATATTAGTTCTATCTGACGACTATTTGTTAAGAATACAACGTGAAAACCTGCTTATCACCGATATATATGATAAGAATTTCCCTAAAACCGCTAGCTGTATGGCTTTTAATCATCAGCCTATTTTTTTCTTGATGAATTCAGCTGATAAAAATCTCTTTGCTTTCAATTGTATTGAAGGCACTAAAAAAAGAAAAGTAACCAAGGTGGAGGGGTGTTTATCTCTTGATTTTGAAGATGATGACCACCTCCTTATCTATGCTCCTACAGCAATACAACGTTACGATTTGGTAAAAGATAAAATAGAGATACTTTTCAATACAGCCCCTTATAGGTCTGTAGTGAAAGATAGTAAAGGCAATATTTATATGAATTTATGTGATAACAACAGAAAACTTCTATCCATTATCCGTAAAATGGCTTCCGATGGCACTTATAAAGATTATGATTTAACTCCTTTCAATATAAAATTTGACAATTTCAAACTTTCTAAAGATGAAAAATATCTCTTTTTAATGGATTGTTACGAAAAAACAAATACTTTTTGTAAGTTTTCATTAGAGAACAATGAGATAGCAAGCAAATTCACATTCTCAGAAAACGAAAGACTCCTAATGTTTTTTGAGCAACAACAGCTTATACTCACAAAAGAAAAAGATAGCTTTCAAATGAATTTTATAGGTAGAAAAATAATTAAAGAATGAAATTATTCAAGCAAAAAACGTGGCAGTTTGAAACCTCGGGAGTAGAAGGCGCGGTAAAACTCTTTGGCGTAAATATATTTGACTACAAATGGCAAGAAACGGGAGAATATGTAAAAGTAACAGACCCTCTCTACCACGCCGAAAAATCTTTTACTCTTTATGAAGTAGTGATAAACGGCGAGACACACACCTTTGTAGCAGGAGAGTTTAGCAATATGATATGGGGATTTTATTTGCTGAAATATTAAAAATAATTATTAGTCCTTAGCCATTAGTGACTACCTAACAACTAAGGACTCAAGTTAGCTTTCCCAAGCAATAGAACTAAAGCTACCGTCTAAGTTAAAACGAACAGCAAGAATCTCGTCACTTTGGTCAGGGTCTATCATATAATCGATAGTAATTTCTGCCTTTGAAAGACAGTACCAAAGCGCTACGTGATGAATTTTCATAGCTGTCACAAAATCATCAATAGAGGTAGGCACCTCTAACTCTAATTCGTCTATATGAAAATCTATATACTCGCTATCTTGTTCTAAATAGCTTTTGAGCGCTTTGCGCGCCTGTTGGTCTCTTTCAGGAAAATGCTTGATAAATTGCTTAAACAAATCCAATCTTTCCTTGCTGATTTCTTCTTTTTTAGCTAACCAAAGATTAAACTCAACAGGGTCGTTTAATTCTTGGAAAGTCACTTTTTGTTCCCATAACACATCTGGGTCAAAATCTTCTTGTATAACACTGGTATCAAGAGTACCAAAATAAGGGTGTGTAATAGATGCCATAATGATATTTTTTTATTTAACTTTGCAAAGATAAAATAAAAAAAATGAAATACAATTAACAATATGACCGAAGCAGTAGCGAAACACATCAAAAAGCTCTATCAGTTGGAGAAAAAGGCGATTTGCCGATTTGCCAATTTGGCGATTTGCCAATTTGTCGATTTGGCGATGAGAAGATTTGAAAAAGAGTAGAAAAACACTGTTTTAAGACGCTGTTGCAGGCTGATAAAACAGTGTTTTTTTGTGTTAATAGTGATGAAATCTTCTGTTGATGAGGGTTTTATTTCTTTTTAAACATTGTTTTAAAATATATGTAAAAATAATTTAATATAAATTAAAACTTTATTTTTAGGTTTATCTAAAAATATTTTATACCTTTGCCCGCTCAAATAACAAAACTATGAATTACAAAGTATTTATTTTATCAGTAGTGGGCAGTCTGAGTTTGATTGCTTGTAAAAAAGAAAAAGATGAGGCAGAACCCTTGTCTGTTACTAATGATGTAAAGATGCTAAATGCTACATCGTATGAAAAATGGGTGTATTACTCGCTTGAAAAAGGAGCTATTGTAGAGGTGAGTTCGCCTGAAACTGACCTTACGTGGGATATAGCTTTCCAACGCTGGTATGTGAAAACCAATAGTGGTACCTCAGGCTTAGGGAAAGGGGGCGCTATTAACACTAAAAAAACAGATTGGGATAAGGTGGTTATAGCTCCTCCCACAGGCTATAAAGTAGATGCGATAGGAACGCTAAACGGTTGGGACGTAGTAAAAAACGTTGAAACTAAAAAAGAAGGTACTTTTTCTCAAGAGGCTTCGCTTTATGTAACCTACATCAGTGGAGGGAAATACAAAAATAGAAATGAGGTTTACTTGCTGAAAACAGCTAAAGGTAAGTTTGTGAAAATACAGTTTTATGACTATGTGAACGAAAGACTAAAAGGAGGTTATCCTAGTTTTAGATATAAATTAAGTGATAATGAAAATTTTTAATGTAAAAATGAGGTATTTATGGATATTGCTAGCTCTGCTGGCTCAGCAGGCTATGGGACACGCTATTTGGATTGAAACCAACACAGAGGCAAAGATAGGCGATTGGCACGAGGTGCGTATTTTCTTCGGTGAACCGAATGAAACCAATAAGCCTACCCCTACTGCTAAGTGGTATTCTGACTTGAATACGCTTTCACTTTCACTCATCTCCCCTTCGGGGAAAGAGACTGTTTTGGAAAAGAAGCAGTCAGAATGGTGTTATTACGCCCACTTTAAGGTAGAAGAAGAAGGTGTTTACAAATTGAATATTAATCATTTGGTGGCTAAAGTATACAAACGGATGCGCTTGAGGTATCAGTCCGTTGCTTTTGTGAGTACGAAACCGCTGACTGAAACGGTTGTCTTGGGTGATAAATCGTTTTTTAGATTGGGGGTGGCTCCCGCTAAAGGAGACGCGCAGGAGTATAGAGCCTTCTACAAAAAAAGAGGACTAAAGAAAGGAAAAATTACCTTTGATTTTTCAGTAGATAAAAGTATTACTGGTATTACTGACAAGGAAGGTGTTTTGACCTTTCAGCCAGAAATGCCTAATAAATATATAGTGAACCTTGCTAAACAAAAGAAAAATAGAGGTAAGCACAATGGTAAAAAACATCTTTTTGATTATATTTGGCTGACTTACTTATGCGCAAACAAGGAAATTATAGAGCAAAATAAGTTTTGATTTGCCAATTAGCTAATTTGCCAATTTGCCGATTTGTCGATTTGTCGATTTGCCAATTTGGCGATTTTGAAATTTGTTAATTAATTTTTTTTGCTGTTTCAAAAAAAAGTTGTACTTTTGCGCCCTAAAAATAGGAGTGCCCTTTGTTGGCACCAAAAGGAATGTTTAATTTATAATAAAAATCACAAAGAGTGGACACATTAAGCTACAAAACCATCTCTGCCAATAAAGCTACTGTAAATAAACAGTGGGTTTTGGTAGATGCTGACGGACAAACTTTGGGTCGACTTGCCTCTAAAGTGGCTAAGCTACTTCGCGGTAAGTACAAACCTGAATACACCCCTCACGTTGATTGCGGCGACAACGTAATAGTTGTAAATGCTGAGAAAATCAACCTTACGGGTAACAAATGGGAAGATAAAACATATCTTCGCCACACTGGCTATCCAGGCGGACAACGCACAGTAGGCGTGAAAGACCTACTAGCTAAACACCCAGAACGTATCATTGAAAAAGCTGTAAAAGGTATGTTGCCTAAAACTAAATTGGGTGCAGCTGTATTACGTAACCTAAAAGTGTATGTAGGCACTGAGCACAAACACGAAGCTCAACAACCTACTGCCATTAACTTAAACGATCTTAAATAATGGATGTAATTCACACTATCGGTAGAAGAAAAACCGCTGTAGCGCGTATCTACCTAAAAGCAGGCAACGGTACCATAACCGTAAACAAACGCGAACTTAACAATTATTTTACTACTCCTACCCTTCAGTATAAAGTGAAACAAGCTCTTGCTTTAGTTGGAGCTGAAGACGCATATGATGTGAAGGTAAATGTATACGGAGGAGGTATCACAGGACAAGCTGAAGCAACTCGCTTGGCTATAGCACGTGCGCTTTGCCAATTAGACGCTGAAAACCGCGCTACCCTAAAACCAGAAGGTCTGTTAACTCGTGACCCTCGTATGGTAGAACGTAAGAAATTCGGTCAGAAGAAAGCACGTAAGAGATTCCAATTCTCTAAACGTTAGGATAATTATGAATTTTGAGTTCTTAATTCAAAATTTAAAATTCAAAATTAAATTTGCTCCTTAGTTTAGCATCCAAATGGCTCAGGCGGTTGTTTATCAGAAAAGAAAAACCTCACCAAGCCATTGCTGACGCTGTAGGAACGTAAACTATTTAAAAAACAAAAATGGCAAATAACATAGAAATTAAAGAATTATTAGATGCAGGCGTACATTTTGGTCACCTTACGCGTAAATGGAACCCTAATATGGCTCCCTACATCTATATGGAACGCAACGGTATACACGTAATAAACCTTTACAAAACCGCTGCTAAAATAGAAGAAGCTGCTGAAGCCCTTAAGAAGATAGTAGCTTCTGGCAAGAAAGTACTTTTCGTTGCCACTAAAAAACAAGCTAAAGATGTAGTAGCAGAAAAAGCTACATCAGTGAAAATGCCTTACATCACAGAACGTTGGCCAGGTGGTATGCTTACCAACTTTGTGACTATCCGCAAGGCAGTGAAAAAAATGTCGTCAATCGACAAAATGAAAAAAGACGGTACCTTTGATACCCTTTCAAAACGTGAAAAACTACACGTAGAACGTTTGAGAGAAAAACTAGAAAAGAACTTAGGTTCGATAGCCGATATGTCGCGCTTACCAGGTGCCCTCTTTGTGGTTGATACCCTACGCGAACACATTGCTGTAAAAGAAGCACAAAGATTAAACATTCCTATTTTTGCAATGGTAGATACAAACTCTGACCCACGTGAGGTAGATTTTGCTATCCCTGCTAATGATGATGCTTCAAAATCTATCGACAAAGTACTTTCATACATCACTGAAGCAGTGAATGAAGGTCTTGCCAATAGAACCGCTACAGCAGAAAAAGAAACTAATGAATAATTACTTAATGACAAATGACAAACCATAAATTTGTCATTTGTCATTCACATTAAAAAATTAATAAAATGGCAAATATTACCGCCGCAGACGTAAATAAACTAAGACAAGCCACCGGTGCTGGTATGATGGACTGTAAAGCAGCCCTTATAGAAGCCGAAGGCGATTTTGATAAAGCAATAGAAGTATTGCGCAAAAAAGGTCAGAAAGTAGCTGCTAAGCGCGCTGACCGCGATTCTAAAGAAGGTGCTGTTATCGCTCAAGTAAACGGAAACCATACAGTAGGTGCTATCATCTCGCTTAACTGCGAAACTGACTTCGTAGCTAAAAATGCTGATTTCGTAGCTCTTGCTAAAGATTTGGCTGAACTTGCTCTTGGCGTAAACAGCAAAGAAGAACTTCTTGCTCTTAACTACAAAGGTATCAGCGTAGCTGAGAAACTTATCGAGCAAACTGGTGTGATAGGTGAGAAAATAGAACTTGGTGCTTTTGAAAAAGTTGAAGCTCCTTTTGTAGGTTCTTACATTCACAATGGTAACAAGATTGCTGCTATCGTAGGTCTATCAAGCGCTATCGCTGATGCTGCTGAAGTAAGTAAAAACTTAGCGATGCAAATTGCTGCTATGGGTGCTGAAACACTTTCATACAAAGACTTTAGCGCTGAGTACATAGCTAAAGAAACTGAAGCTCGTATCGCTATCATCGAAAAAGAAAACGAAGAACTACACCGTTTGGGCAAACCGCTAAAACACGTACCTCAGTACGTATCATACGCTCAGCTTACACCTGAAGTATTAGCAAAAGCTGAAGCTGATGCTAAAGCTGAACTAAAAGCAGAAGGTAAACCTGAACAAATATGGGATAAAATCCTTCCTGGTAAAATACAACGCTTTATCTCTGATAACACTACCCTTGACCAAGAGAAAGCTCTTCTTGACCAAGTGTATATCTATGACGAAAGCAAAAAAGTTTCAGATTTTGTAAAATCTAAAAACGTAGAAATTACTGGCTTCAAACGTGTAGCTTTGTAATCGTAATAAGGTCATAATATTAGATTTTTAAAGTTAATACTAAGCCTCCACGTAAAAGTGTGGAGGCTTTTTTTGCAATGAAACACATTATCCACCTCTTGTTTTTATGGCTATTTTTTAGCTTACAGACAACTTACGCACAATCGACCCTAAGTGGGAATATAGCTCTCCCTACTGATGAAACTCTTACTTTGCAGTGGCAAGAACGGGAGAACTCGCAGCAAAATAAAGGTATCCATACCTTTGTAGGTTACTACCAAAATCAGTTTGTCGCCACTTTGGTAATACACCCTAATAAGGAGGCTTCTGGCAGTTTGCAATGGGAAGGCACAACTTACCAACTGACAGGCACTCCACAAGGCGAGCTATCGGCAAAGGTACGCTTTCACTACAATCCTAATAGTAAGTGTGGTACCTCTCTTCAAAGCAGCCACACAGCTCGTCCTATTACCTCTCTTACTTCTATAATGCCTAACGACCCTGAGGGTATCTTGTATCTCTACCGGTTGGCAGTACTTATTGATTATCACGACTTCGCTAATACTTTCAGCAGTGATATAAAACAGGTAAAAGATTTTTTACTTAACCTTGAAGTCTTTCTCAATGAGGTGTATGTACGTGATATTGGGGTAAAATTTAGTATAGTGGCTGATGACCGGCTTATTATTCAGGAGGCTACGAAGCAGCTATACGACCAAACTTCGCGAAGAGATATTATTGAAAATTCTACTGAAAAAATAAATGAGCTTATAGGCGATAAACAATATGATTTGGGAATAGTGATTGCGCCTGGAACGGATTCCACCTTATCGGGGCTTGCTTTCTTTTCTGGAGGGTTCCGCCTTATACGAAAAGGAGGGGCTTCGGCAATAGCTGACAATGCTACCATAGCCCACGAAATAGGACACTTATTTGGCGCCGACCACACTTTTAAGAATGCTTATTCGGGTAACTCTCTCTATACAGAGCCCGCTTATGGTCAATCGCTAATGGGCTATAGCAATAATTTTCCTGATGGGGCTTTCTTCTCGCTGCCTACAGCTTATCAAATACGAGGAGGAATTGTTAATCGCTCTTATTTTAAAGACCCTGAACGCACTCAGTTAGTAAACCGCAATGGGAATGATGTGAGTAACTTCAATTATGCCTACGGCATCAAAACTGAAAGTTCTTTCCCTACCATAAACCGCACTAAGCTGCAAGAAACTTATACAATCCCTAAGGATACTTACTTCCAATTCTATATCAATGCGACTAATACTAATAGTATTCCGATTTATTACACAGCGCAACTGACCAGCAAGGCAGGCGTAAATGACCCTAAGTTCCTCACTCGTAAAGGGAAAACGGGTAAAGAACCTATTACTTTTCAGACCCAATACAGTGATTTGGGTGGATTTATAAACTACACACGCACAAATGCAAAAGGCGAACATCTTTTTTGGTTAGCGGCTTCGAATCCTGCGCCTCAGCACTTTGTGAATTACGATATGGTAGCTGTAAAAGTGATTATTGCAGAGGGTAAGACTTTCGCTATCACTAATGGAATGAATGATGAGTATGAAGGGGGCGCTTCCCTCACGCTAAACTGGCAAGTAGACCCTAATTTCTTTGACGCCAATAGCAAAGTGCGCATTCTTCTTTCTGATGATTTTTGGAAAACCTTTAAATATACTTTGGTGGAAAGCACCGAAAACGATGGTAGTTGCGAGATTACTCTCCCTAATATAGAGGTCGGCACTGTAGAATGGGGCAAACAAAAGAAAATACAGCTTCCCGCAGGAGTTATCAAGGTAGAGGTGATAGACCATATAGCTTTTGCTACTACCAATGTGGCTCCTTATAAAACCTCTAACGGGAAGTTAGTGCCTAATGGCGGTTTTAAAATTAAAAAGAAAGCAGAATTGCCTGAGCCAAAACCAGAACCCCAGCCTAATCCACTTCCGCAAGAGCCAGAAAAGAGGGTCGTTATCTATAACGGAGTTTCGTCAGCCAACCCTCAGAACTATTTTGCAGTAGAGGGGGTAGATGTTACTACGCCTATTCATCTTCTTATCTTTGATGAAATGGGCTTGAAAGTATATGAGAACAAGGATTATGGCAAAAACGGTGATTGGTTTAGAGGATATGCTAATATTAAAAACTTTATAAATAATAATAAAGCGTTGCACGGCACTTATTTCTATATAGTTAGTTACAGCAAAAATGGCAAGATAGAAAGGCAAAATGGTTTTTTGTATGTGAGGTAAAAACTTCATTTTCTTTTGAAATAAAAATATTTTATAAAAATTTCTTTCGTTTTCTTTGCACGGTTCAATAATATTAACTACCTTTGTCGCTCATTAGTATAAATAACCAAATAATTACATAACGAATTAATATATTATGGATGTAAAAAAAATTATGACCTCTTTGGAGGCTAAACACCCAGGAGAAAAAGAGTACTTGCAGGCTGTACACGAAGTGCTTGAGTCGGTAGAAGAGGTGTATAATCAGCACCCTGAATTTGCTAAAGCTAAAATTGTGGAACGCATCGTAGAGCCTGACCGCATCTTTACTTTCCGCGTAGATTGGGTAGATGACAAAGGCGAAGTACAAAGCAACCTCGGTTACCGCGTGCAATTTAACGCTGCGATAGGCCCTTACAAAGGAGGTATCCGCTTCCATAAAGCTGTAAACCTATCGATGCTTAAATTCCTCGGCTTTGAGCAAACTTTCAAAAATGCTCTTACTACGCTACCTATGGGAGGAGCTAAAGGAGGTTCAGACTTTGACCCTACCGGTAAATCGGACGCTGAAATTATGCGTTTCTGCCAAGCCTTTATGCTTGAACTATGGCAACATATAGGTCCTGATACCGATGTGCCTGCTGGTGACGTAGGTGTAGGCGGTCGCGAAATAGGCTATATGTATGGAATGTACAAAAAATTGGCTCGCGAGTACAACACAGGAGTACTTACTGGGAAAGGTATTAACTGGGGAGGTTCTCTTATCCGTCCGGAAGCTACTGGTTATGGAGCGCTTTACTTCGTAGACCATATGCTTAAAAAACTTGGCAAAGACCTTAAAGGACAACGAGTGGTAGTATCAGGTTTTGGTAACGTAGCTTGGGGAGCATCGCAAAAAGCTACTCAGTTAGGGGCTAAAGTGATTGGTCTGTCAGGCCCAGATGGTTGTGTGGAAGTGCCAGGAGGTATGACTCACGAAATGATAGACTACTTATTAGAGCTTCGCGCTTCTAACCGCAATATCGTAGCGCCTTTTGCTGAGAAATTTGCAAAAGAAAGTAAATTTACGGCTGGTAAGAAAGCGTGGGTAATTCCTTGTGATATTGCATTGCCTTGTGCTTTCCAAAATGAATTGAACGAAGAAGATGCTAAAACGCTTATCGCTAACGGTGTGAAATTGGTAGCAGAAGTATCGAATATGGGTTGTACACCAGAGGCTATCAAAGCTTTCCAAGATGCTAAATTGCCATTTGCCCCAGGTAAAGCGGTGAATGCAGGAGGGGTAGCTACTTCAGGTCTTGAAATGACCCAAAATGCGGCACACCTTGCCTGGAGAGCGGAAGAAGTAGATGCTAAATTGCACCAAATTATGGAGTCTATCCACAACGCTTGTCTAAAGTACGGACAAGAAGATGGTTATATTAACTACGTGAAAGGGGCTAACATAGCTGGCTTTATGAAAGTAGCACACGCTATGCTTGACCAAGGAGTGGTTTAATGGCAAAAAAACAATAAATAATAAAAGCTGCTTCTGCAAAAAGGAGCAGCTTTTTTTGCTACTTTCAATCTCCAATAATAGCGTTCTATCTTTCTTTCTAAAAAAAAATATGAAAAAACGCCCTTTCTCTAACCTCTGATTTCCAACCACTTAACTATCCCCCTCAAAAAAACTTGAAAAAAAGTTGCTGAAAAATTTGCAGAATTAAAAAAACGCCGTACCTTTGCACCCGCAAATGAGACGATAAGTGCTCTTGCAAGAATAAACAACACGTACATTGACATAATGTTGTACAGCACAAAAGAAGATTTAAAGAATCGAGTGAAACCTGAAGTCAATAACTTAAAAATCGGTTAGAAGAAATTAAAGATTTTAACGATGAAGAGTTTGATCCTGGCTCAGGATGAACGCTAGCGGCAGGCCTAACACATGCAAGTCGAGGGAGGAGCTTTCGGGCTTCGACCGGCGTACGGGTGCGTAACGCGTATACAATCTGCCTTTCACATAGGGATAGCCCGAAGAAATTTGGATTAATACCTAATGGTATATAGGGATGGCATCATTTTTATATTAAAGCTGAGGCGGTGAAAGATGAGTATGCGTTCTATTAGCTAGTTGGAGAGGTAACGGCTCCCCAAGGCTACGATAGATAGGGGTTCTGAGAGGGATATCCCCCACACTGGTACTGAGATACGGACCAGACTCCTACGGGAGGCAGCAGTGAGGAATATTGGACAATGGTCGGAAGACTGATCCAGCCATGCCGCGTGCAGGAAGACGGCCTTATGGGTTGTAAACTGCTTTTGCAGGGGAAGAATAAGGAGTACGTGTACTTTGATGACGGTACTCTGCGAATAAGCATCGGCTAACTCCGTGCCAGCAGCCGCGGTAATACGGAGGATGCGAGCGTTATCCGGAATCATTGGGTTTAAAGGGTCCGTAGGCGGGCTAATAAGTCAGAGGTGAAAGCGCTCAGCTCAACTGAGCAACTGCCTTTGAAACTGTTAGTCTTGAATGGTTGTGAAGTAGTTGGAATGTGTAGTGTAGCGGTGAAATGCTTAGATATTACACAGAACACCGATAGCGAAGGCATATTACTAACAATTAATTGACGCTGATGGACGAAAGCGTGGGGAGCGAACAGGATTAGATACCCTGGTAGTCCACGCTGTAAACGATGGATACTAGCTGTTTGGTTGTAAGACTGAGTGGCTAAGCGAAAGTGATAAGTATCCCACCTGGGGAGTACGCACGCAAGTGTGAAACTCAAAGGAATTGACGGGGGCCCGCACAAGCGGTGGAGCATGTGGTTTAATTCGATGATACGCGAGGAACCTTACCAAGGTTTAAATGGAGACTGACGTACTTAGAGATAGGTATTTCTTCGGACAGTTTTCAAGGTGCTGCATGGTTGTCGTCAGCTCGTGCCGTGAGGTGTCAGGTTAAGTCCTATAACGAGCGCAACCCCTGCCATTAGTTGCTAGCGAGTAAAGTCGAGCACTCTAGTGGGACTGCCGGTGCAAACCGTGAGGAAGGTGGGGATGACGTCAAATCATCACGGCCCTTACATCTTGGGCTACACACGTGCTACAATGGTCGTTACAGAGAGCAGCCACTGCGTGAGCAGGCGCGAATCTATAAAGACGATCACAGTTCGGATCGGAGTCTGCAACTCGACTCCGTGAAGCTGGAATCGCTAGTAATCGGATATCAGCCATGATCCGGTGAATACGTTCCCGGGCCTTGTACACACCGCCCGTCAAGCCATGGAAGCTGGGGGTACCTGAAGACGGTCACCGAAAGGAGCTGTTTAGGGTAAAACTAGTGACTGGGGCTAAGTCGTAACAAGGTAGCCGTACCGGAAGGTGCGGCTGGAACACCTCCTTTTTAGAGACGACCGATGTTATAGACGAATAGAAGGATAACACCTTTTCTTTAAATCTTGCTGGACAACAAAAAAACAAGCAGTCTCATAGCTCAGCTGGTTAGAGCGCTACACTGATAATGTAGAGGTCGGCAGTTCGAGTCTGCCTGGGACTACGAAAAGATAAGCTGAATTGAGGAAATTCTAGGAGCTGAAGAGTTAGATAGTTAAATGGCTAACGACTAACGACTAATAACTAACGACTAAACACGGGGAATTAGCTCAGCTGGCTAGAGCACCTGCCTTGCACGCAGGGGGTCAAGGGTTCGAATCCCTTATTCTCCACAAAAATAGTACATTGACATATTGGGATAAAAAGCATAAGAGATCAATAATAGATTATTGATAATCTAACGAAAAAATATTAAAAAGAATCAAAGAGAACGAGGTATTTTCTTAATTTAGAATTTAAAATTCAGAATTAAGAAAGACTACAAGCGCGAAAAGTTATGTAAGGGCGTATGGGGGATGCCTAGGCTCTCAGAGGCGAAGAAGGACGTGATAAGCTGCGAAAAGTTGCGGGGATTGGCACATACGATTAGATCCGCAAATATCCGAATGGGGCAACCCAGTACATTGAAGATGTACTACACCGATTGGTGGGCAAACCTGCTGAACTGAAACATCTTAGTAGGCAGAGGAGAAGAAAACAAAAGTGATTCCCAGAGTAGTGGCGAGCGAAATGGGAGCAGCCCAAACCCATATTGTTACGGCAATATGGGGGTAGTAGGACCCAGATATAGGTTGTAAAACTGGATTAGAAGTGTTTGGAAAGACACACCATAGAGAGTGAAAGTCTCGTATAGGTACAGCTTTATAAATCTTATGGGTATCCTGAGTAGGTCGGGGCACGTGGAACCTTGACTGAATCCGCCGGGACCATCCGGTAAGGCTAAATACTCCTGAGAGACCGATAGTGAACCAGTACCGTGAGGGAAAGGTGAAAAGAACCGTGAATAACGGAGTGAAATAGACCCTGAAACCATACGCTTACAAGCGGTCGGAGCAGCATTAGCTGTGACGGCGTGCCTTTTGCATAATGAGCCTACGAGTTACTGTTACCAGCGAGGATAAGTATTTCAGATACGAATCCGTAGCGAAAGCGAGTCTGAATAGGGCGATAAATAGTTGGTAGTAGTAGACGCGAAACCTGGTGATCTACCCTTGGGCAGGTTGAAGCGCTGGTAACACAGCGTGGAGGACCGAACTGGTTGTCGTTGAAAAGACTTCGGATGACCTGAGGGTAGGGGTGAAAGGCCAATCAAACTGGGAAATAGCTCGTACTCCCCGAAATGCATTTAGGTGCAGCGTTGATGCGAGTTTAATAGAGGTAGAGCTACTGATTGGATGCGGGGGTTTCATCGCCTACCAATTCCTGACAAACTCCGAATGCTATTAAATGCTCATCAGCAGTGAGGGTATGGGTGCTAAGGTCCATATCCTAAAGGGAAAGAACCCGGACCATCAGCTAAGGTCCCCAAATATATGCTAAGTTGACCAAACGCGGTCTGACTGCACTGACAGCTAGGATGTTGGCTTGGAAGCAGCCATACATTTAAAGAGTGCGTAACAGCTCACTAGTCGAGCGGTTGGGCATGGATAATAAACGGGCATAAGCATATTACCGAAGCTATGGGGTTATTACTTGAAGTAATATACCGGTAGGGGAGCATTCTATTGGCGTGGAAGCTAAAGGCGTGAGCCATAGTGGAGCCTGATAGAAAAGAAAATGTAGGCATAAGTAACGATAAGGCAGGCGAGAAACCTGCCCGCCGAAAGATCAAGGTTTCCTCAGCTATGCTAATCAGCTGAGGGTTAGTCGGGGACTAACGCGAACCCGAGTAGGGGTAGTGGATGTACAATAGGTTAATATTCCTATACCATTAGTCTGTTAAAAGTGACGGAATGAGATAACTACCGCGTACTGACGGAATAGTACGTTTAAGGAGTTGTTATGACTTCGAAAGTACGCTGAGGCTTCGGCCGAGGTGAGTGTGGTGACAACGTTTCCAAGAAAAGCGAAGGCTAATGCCCGTACCGTAAACCGACACAGGTGATTGGGATGAGAATTCTAAGGCGCTCGAGAGATTCATGGCTAAGGAACTAGGCAAAATAGACCTGTAACTTAGGGAGAAAGGTCGCCTATCATTAGATAGGCCGCAGTGAAAAGGTCCAAGCGACTGTTTATCAAAAACACAGGACTCTGCAAAATCGAAAGATGAAGTATAGGGTCTGACACCTGCCCGGTGCTGGAAGGTTAAGAGGAGAGCTTAGCAGCAATGCGAAGGTTTGAATTGAAGCCCCAGTAAACGGCGGCCGTAACTATAACGGTCCTAAGGTAGCGAAATTCCTTGTCGGGTAAGTTCCGACCTGCACGAATGGTGTAACGATTTGGACACTGTCTCGGCCATGAGCTCGGTGAAATTGTAGTATCGGTGAAGATGCCGATTACCCGCAGTGGGACGAAAAGACCCTGTGCACCTTTACTATATCTTCGTATTGGTCTTGGATAAGTGATGCGTAGGATAGGTGGGAGACTGCGAAGCGGCTATTCCGGTAGTTGTGGAGTCATTGTTGAAATACCACCCTTTGCTTATCTGAGGTCTAACTTTGCACAAGGCAAAGGACAATTCGTGGAGGGTAGTTTGACTGGGGTGGTCGCCTCCAAAAGTGTAACGGAGGCTTCTAAAGGTTCCCTCAGCACGCTTGGTAACCGTGCGTAGAGTGCAATGGCATAAGGGAGCTTGACTGAGAGACATACAAGTCGATCAGGTACGAAAGTAGAGCATAGTGATCCGGTGGTTCCGTATGGAAGGGCCATCGCTCAAAGGATAAAAGGTACGCCGGGGATAACAGGCTGATCTCCCCCAAGAGCTCACATCGACGGGGGGGTTTGGCACCTCGATGTCGGCTCGTCACATCCTGGGGCTGGAGAAGGTCCCAAGGGTTGGGCTGTTCGCCCATTAAAGTGGCACGCGAGCTGGGTTCAGAACGTCGTGAGACAGTTCGGTCTCTATCTACTGTGGGCGTTAGAAATTTGCGTGGATCTGACTCTAGTACGAGAGGACCGAGTTGGACGCACCGCTGGTGTATCTGTTGTCTTGCCAAGGGCATAGCAGAGTAGCTAAGTGCGGATGGGATAAGTGCTGAAAGCATATAAGTACGAAACCCGCCACAAGATGAGATTTCTTTTAAGGGTCGTGGGAGATGACCACGTTGATAGGTTACAGGTGTAAAGGTGGTAACATCATAGCCGAGTAATACTAATAACCCGTAGACTTTTCGCGCAGCATTCTTTTTAAAAGAGAGTTAGTTAAATATTTGCTTTTTATCCTCATATGTTAAAATATATGGGCTATGTAGTTAGTATGTAGTCTAAATGATTTAAGGTGGTTATAGTCAAAGGTCTCACCTCTTACCATTCCGAACAGAGCAGTTAAACCTTTTAGCGCAGATGGTACTACGCAAGTGGGAGAGTATGTCGCCGCCTTCTTATAAAAAGAGCAATCTAAATAATTAGATTGCTCTTTTTTTGTTTTAAAGAATTGAGCTGTATACCATACTAAACAAAATATCAAAGAACACGTTTTTTAGACTGCAAAATTGCAGTTAATTTTGTTCTTAAGCAAATAGTTGTCGTATGGAGGAACAAGGTTGTAAACTTAGAAAGAGTAATGAGTTTATTCAGAGCCTTTTTGATAAGGGGTATAACCTATGCTTCAAATTTTTTCAAAATCAATTAAAGACAGGCTTGAGCAGAGGTTATTATGAAGAGAATAGGGGTTAGTAGAAATTAAAACAGTGTGAGATTTTACTGTATAATACTCATATAAAAAAGCGATTCCTTACTAAGAGAATCGCTTTTTTATTACTTTTTAGGGTTATTTTTTTGTCAGTTCACTTTCAAAAAAAGTAATCAATTTATTTATAACATCTTTTTCACGTTTTTCAATATCTTCCTTCACCCAGTCAGATTTAGGATATTTTGAGAGACTCTGAACTGTAGCTATTTCAGACTCAGCATATTTGTTTTTTTTCAGTGCAAAATATTGATTCCCAGCTTGTATATTAAGCCTCTTTTCAAAAATAGTTTTATTACCTAATTTATCTAAATATAAATCAGCATCATCTCTTTCCCAACCATTATAGTTTGTATTTTGCCATTTCTTAGGGAAAATGTGTTCTATATCAAAGTTATTGTTTATTAATTTTGTTTGATTTTCATCTAAGTATGCATAAAGTAATAAAAGAGCTCTAGTCATTCTTGTAGAAGAACCAATGCTTTCAATACGCTCTCTTAAAGAATCTTTATTAAACTCAATATTGTATTTTAGTTTGTTTTCAGTGTGTAATGCTATGCAAGAATCAAAAATATCATCTCTAATGACATTTACTGATGGAGCATATATAAATTTTACAAATAAGAAAGCAGTAAGTTCTCTGAGTATAGAATTAAATTTTTCGTCAAAATTAGGAGTATTTCTATTTCTAATAAAAAATACACTTACAGGAAATTTCCAAAATTCATTGGGGTAGTAGTTTAAACATTGGATATATTTCCTTGTATCATCAGATATATAATAAGGATATTGATCAATGGCTTTATTGCTATTTAGATACCTCCAAAAGATAGCAAGATCTATAATATCTGCTAATAAGTTGGGGCTTCTGAGTTTTTCGTACTTATTTTCAGCATAAAACTTTCTCAATCCTATTTCTCTTGATTTATCTTTTTTTTCTGCTCTAAGAATGTGAGTGTAGTATTTGAAGACATCATCAATAGTAAAATTCCCTTCTTCACATATTTTTGTTAATTCTTTCCACTGATCAGTAAATTCTCTTTTAGCTTCTCTCTCATAATTTTTATATAACTGAGCTTTAAATATATCAGAATCAGCAAGAGGCATTCCTCTATCATTTAAAGTAGAAAATATAGTGAGGGCAGTATCTTGTGTATCGCATTCTATTGGTAGAATTACACATTGTTCAAGAATTGTTACGCAGAAGTCATTCCAATGCAAAGGATTACTTTTAGCATATTCATTACATTGCTCAAGAAAGAAAGCATAGTTAATGGAATAATTGTCTTGTTTATTTTTATCAACTTCCCCTATTTCTAAGATTTTGTGAAAAGTATTATTATCCTCATCTGTAGCAACTTCAGAATGAATATGAATTTTAGTTTTATCTTCTACTTGTTGTGATATTCTGCTTACTTCCCAAATGCAAGGTGCTATTTGATTTTTAAGTCCCGTTACATTAGAATCTTCATCCATCATTTCAAGTTTTTTATAAAAAGCTCGTAGTAACAACATAAAAGATGTAATACGCTGTTGCCCATCTATTATTTCAGGATTCTTATCATTATTTGTATAAGAGACAATAGTACCTAAAAAGTAGTCAGAATGTTTTTTAGCTTCTGTTGTGTAAAACTCTTTGAGATCTTCCCATAAAGTTCTACATTTATCAATATCCCATTTGTAAGGGCGTTGATAATCAGGAATAATAATTTTTTTAGTTTTTAACTCTGAGAAGAGTTCTTTAATGCTTTTTTTACTTACGATAAGGTCTGCCATTTTTTATATGTTTTATTGGTTCTTGCAGCAAATGTACAAAATTAAATTATATAAAAAGCTCTTTTAATTTATTTTTTTACCTTAAAGCATTTACAAGAAGAACTGACAGCCAAACAAAAATAACAGTCAATAAAAAAGCGACTCCCAACTTTAAGGAAGTCGCTTTTTTTGTTAGCCTAAAAAGGTAGATCATCTTCTTCTATAGGAGCTGCCGCTGGTGGCGTAGCTGCTTGCGGAGGCACTTGGAAAGGCTGCTGTGGTTGCCCTAATGGTTGCCCTTGAGGCATTGACTGAAAGGGCTGAGCAGGAGCCTGCTGATATTGCGGTGGCGCTTGCTGGTACTGAGGCTGTGCATATCCCTGAGGCGGATAGGCAGGCTGTCCGTATCCTTGTGGAGGGTATTGCGCATAGCCTTGTGGCGGATAAGCAGGTTGTCCATACCCTTGAGGAGCTGCCTGTGCAGCTGCCATAGCGTCTTGTATGCGCCATCCTTGCAAGTTCACTATATATTTAGTTTCCCCTTGTGGATTTACCCATTCGCGTCCTCTTACGTTGAAGCTGATGAGCACCACTTGTCCTTCGTGGAAGCTGTCGAGTAGGCTGCATTTCTCTTGTACAAAATCGAATGGTATGTACTGAGGGTACTGATCTTCAGTCATAATTACCACATCGCGGCGTTGAAAGCCGTTCTGACCTACCGTTTGAACAGGTCCTATTTTTATGATTTTACCTTGAATTTCCATATTTGCCATATTTTGGTCTTACATTTTAAATTTCTTGTCGGCAAAAGTACAACATAATTTGCGAATTAGCAAATTTGTGAGTTACCAACTACGCTAATCTGTAGTACTCTTTTAGTTTTTGGGGTTACCCTAAAGCGGTGGTCTAAGCGCTTGCCCACCACCCATACTATACGGTCGCCACTGCACAATAACCATTGCTGCTGACGCGCTATCTGACTGTATTTTTCGTCTATAAAATACTTGCTCAACTTCTTAGCACTACCCAAGCCTATAGGGTAAAATATATCACCCTCGCGCTTGTGTCGCAATGCTAATGGGAACTCTAATTTATCAGCATCTACACTGATAGTATTAGGGTCTTCCGATATGGCAGCGGTAGGGGGTACCTCTTCAAATACCAAACGTATAGGGGTTGTAACCTCGCGCGTACCCTCAGCTATCAGAAAAGGCGCTTCTTCTTCGTCCTCTATTGGCAACAACCATACCCATTCTTTGTCCTTTATCAGTTGGTGAGAGGGCGAACAGAGCATCTTGCCCGCTTCCGCCGTAAATAAAAGCTGCTGCAAGTCCTTTACATTGTTGAACCCGTAGGGATAGAAGAGCCTATGCAGCACCAAAGGCAGTTCAGGCACTTGCAGTAGGGGAGAGGGGCTAATGCGAATAGGATCCCCCTGAAAACACTCATTTCTTATCTTTTCGATATAATAATCGATAAAACGAGCCGATTGGTGCAAATATTCTTGCGTTTGATTAAAGTTTTCTAAGTAATTAGGGTGTACGTAGCGCAATTGAGGGATAATTTCGTGCCTAATAACGTTGCGCACGTACTTATTCGAAGCATTCGAGCTATCCTCACGCCAACTCAGCTGCTTTGCTTGGGCGTACTGGTATATTTGCTGACGCGAAAACGAAAGTAACGGACGTATTAGCTTGCCATTTTGCTGCGGAATACCCAAAAGACCGTCTAAACCACTGCCACGCGATAGGTTAATCAAGAAAGTCTCAAGGTTGTCGTTAGCGTGGTGGGCAGTGGCTATATAGGCGCAGGCATAAGCCTGAGCCATACGGTCAAACCATTCATAGCGAAGCTCACGGGCAGCCAATTGGGTGTTTAGCTGGTGCTCTTTGGCGTAGGCGTGAGTGTCGAAGCGCTCTACCAATAGCTGTACTCCTAAGCGCTCCGCAAAGCTGCGCACAAAAGCCTCATCGCCATCGCTTTCTTCTCCGCGCAAGCTAAAATTGCAGTGGGCGAGTATCACCTCGGCACCGTGACTGTAGAGCAGGTGGGCTAGCACCACGCTGTCGATGCCCCCGCTGATAGCCACCAACACACGCTGGTGCTTCAGCGCTTCTAAAAGGTTCGTTTTCATCGGTATATAGGGTTAAACTATCCCAAAGCGGGCAATCGTATTGAGTTTGCCTATCAGGCTTTTGGTTGCCGTATGGGTATAAGTCTTTTTGCGGTATTGGCTTACGGGCTGTATGCCTATAAGGCTGTTGGTGATAAATAGTTCATCGGCTTTTTGCAGTTCAAAAGGCGAAATAGAGGTCTCCTCCACCTGATAATCGCCTACTTTTTGTAGCGATTTTATAAGCATCTTGCGGGTAATGCCGTTTACAGCGCCATCGGTTAGGGCAGGCGTCTTTAGCGTGTTGCCATTTACTAAAAAAATATTGCCGTCCAGCGCCCCTGCAATGTTCTTTTGGCTGTTGAGCAGTATGCAGTTCTGATAGTCGTTTTCTTGGGCGAAAATACTGCCCAATACGTTCACTATCCGATTGGTGTGCTTAATGTTAGCCAACAAATCGGGTTGTATATAAAAATCCTTAAAAAGTTCCACCTCGTACGGCTCTTCGTTTAGCACGTAGAAAGCGCTGCTTAAGGGCTGTGTTTCAATAAGATATTCTATGTCGTTATTAGTAGGGGTATAAGTGTTGCCGCTCTTTCTAAATATGCTGATGCGTACCCTTACGGGCTGACTTTCAAGGGCATTGCTGCGGATAGTTTTTAGTATTTCCTCTTCAATGTATTCCATCGAAAAAGACATTGGTATATTCATACGCAGCACGCGCATGCCTGCCATTAGGCGCAGGTAGTGTTCTTCCCAAAACAACAACTGCTGATAGCTGTACTTGCTCACATCGGTTACGGCATCGCCGTAGGCAAAGGCGCGGTTGTGCAGCGCAAGTATATTGCCCTCTGCACCGATAAGCACGCCATTATAGTTTATATTCATTTATTTTTAAAAGTGATTTATTTTTAGTTAAGGGTATTTTTAGCCGCCAATACGTGCTTTTAGGTCAGCAATTTGCAGCCGCCACATCTGTTTTGCCTCTTCTATCTCATCAGGATAGGCAAAATCGACGATAACAAGCGATACTTCTTGGGTAAGTTCATCTACATTGATACGAATTTCGAAGAAAGTATTCGCAGGGTCGTCATCTACCCAATGAAACCGTATGTATTCGTCTAACTTAGTGCGCATCAAGATAGCTTTTTCGGGCGATTTATTCCAGAAAAACAGATATACATCGGCATCAGCGCGTACATCGTCAGCGTACCACGAAGCCAATCCTGCCGGAGTGGATATGTACTGGTAAAGCAACTGCGGAGAGGCATTAATGCCCACTTCCAATTGGTATTTTTCTTTCGTATTCATATCGGTAGGGGGGTTAGGGGCTTTAGTGGGCGCAATATACAACATTTTTTTTAATTAGCACCAATCCCGCTACTTTATCTCTTTTAGTTTTTTAATAACTTCTTCAGTATTAGCGCGTTGAGTGTAGTCAGCATTAACAAAAGCATATACTATTACCCCCTTTTGGTTAATGATATAAGTAGCAGGCATCGGCAATTGGTTCAAATGATTACCATTGTAAGCCGATAGTCCAAACCCTTTTTCATACCTAACTGCAGTGTTCTCATCTAAGGTGAAAACCAATCCGTAACGGCTGGCAACCTCGTTATTAAGGTCTGTTAGTATTTCAAATGCTAACTGATGTTTTTCTTTGGTCGATAAACTGTAGTCAGGAAGCTCAGGGGTTAAGGCTACAAAGGTAGCACCTTGTGCTTTTATTTCGGGTAAAACTTCTTGCCAGCCTTGTAGCGCCCTATTACAATACGGACACCAACCTCCGCGATACCAAGTTAGCACCACATTCCCATTTTTCAGTAGGGTAGAGAGTTTTACTTTTTTGCCTAAGGCATTTTTAAGGGTGAATTGAGGGGCTTTATCACCCACTTTTAGCGCTTTAGAAGTGTCTTGCCCATAAATAGGCGCTACTGCCAATAAGACAGCAAATAATAGTGTTTTGAATATTTTCATTAGTTAAATAAAAATAAAATTTCCTTAAAATAGTATCAAAGATTATACCATTTGCCTTCGTCTGACAGTAATAATAATAGCGATACAGAAACGATATAGGAACGATACAGGAACATCGAACGATGAGCGAAGGATAAGCGAAGGATAAGCGAACCGTTACCGAAGTGGAAGCAGCTAAAAAAATATCTTCTTTAATGCTGCTAATTTCTTAAAAATATCTTATTTTTGCACGCTATTTATGAATTGAAAAATGAAGAAATATCATACCAAAACCTTTCTTTTTGCACTATTATTAATCCTCCTCATTTCCGCAGGGGCGGTGGTCTTCTTCTTTACTCATAAAGAGGACTATACTTCTGTAGAAGCTGTTGATACTGTGGGGCATAACAGCTATGTGGGGGCTGCTTCCTGCCGAGAATGTCACTCTGCTGAGCACCAGCAATGGCAGCTATCCGACCACTTCAAAGCGATGCAAATCGCTAATGACAGCACCGTATTAGGCGATTTCAACACTTCGTATACCGCCGATGGTATCACCTCGCGTTTCTTTAAGCGAGATGGCAAATTCTTTATCAATACCCAAAACGAAAAAGGCGACTACCAAGACTACGAGGTGCTGTATACCTTTGGCTATTACCCTCTGCAACAATATATTACCGACTTTCCTAACGGCAAAAAACAAGTCTTTCGGCAGAGTTGGGACAGTCGTAAAAAACAATGGTTTCACCAATACGCGGGCGAGGTAATTCCGCCTGACGACTATCTGCATTGGACGCAAGCAGGGCAGAATTGGAATCTGATGTGCGCCTCTTGTCACAGCACTAACTTACAGAAAAACCTCGACCCTTATACCGATTCTTACCACACTACTTACAGCGAACTGACCGTCGGCTGCGAGTCTTGTCACGGAGCTGCTGGCGCACACGTACAGAGCAAGGGCAAAGCGCCTTTAGTGCCGATGCAGCAACAAGGGCAGGAACTCACTGCCTGTATGCCTTGCCACACAAGGCGCGGCGAGGTAAGTCAGCACCACGGTTTTTCGGCTGAAGTAATGGACAACTACATACCCGAAGTGCCTGTAACCGACCTGTATTTTGCTGACGGACAGGTGATGGGCGAGAACTACAAATATTCGTCTTTCCTGCAGAGCAAAATGTATCAGCAGGGCGTTCGCTGCACCTCTTGCCATTCCCCTCATACGGGCAAACTAAAAGCCGAGGGCAGCAAGGTGTGCTTGCAGTGCCACGCGCCTAACTATGCCACCACAGCCCATACCTTCCATAAGGGTAACGATGCCGAAACTGACTGCCGCGTGTGCCATATGCCTACCCGCACCTATATGGGCAACGATGTGCGCCACGACCATAATTTCTATGTGCCGCGCCCCGACCTCAGTGCTAAGTACGGCACGCCTAATGCCTGCAATGCCTGCCATAGCGATAAGAGTGCCCAATGGGCAGCCAAAGCAGTGGTGCAATGGTATGGCAAAGAGCGGAAGCCTCATTTTGCCGAAAACCTCATTATCGGCAGTAAGCAGACCGCGGAGAGTCTGCCCCGACTGCAATCGCTATTGCAAACCCCTAACACCCCCGATATTATACGGGCGGCAGCCCTGCATTACTTAGGGGGGCAACCTTCAGAAGCACGCTTTCCGCTGATAGTCAAAGAGCTGACGGCTGCTGATGCCCAAACGCGTTATCGGGCGGTGATAGCCCTAAGCGAGTACCCCCTATCGCGCTACGAAGCCCAGTTGCTGCCGCTGCTGACCGATAAGGTGAAGGCGGTGCGTATGGTAGTTGCCAATGTCATACTTACCCAAAAAGGCTGGGACAATGCGCGCGCTATGAGTCCGCATTTCGAAAAAGCCCATCAGGAGTACCGCGATTTTGTACTCTCGCAAGCTGATTTCCCGTTAGGAAGTGCTACGGCAGGCGACTATTTTGTGAAGATAAACCAACCCGTTGAGGCTATCCGCTTCTACGAGCGCGCGCTTCAGAAAGACAAAAATCTGAACTATCTACGGCTGAACCTCGCTACCCTCTACAATGGCGAGGGGCAAAACGACAAGGCAGCCGCTGTGCTACACACCGCCTTGCAATACGAGCCCAAAAATGCTGAAATATACTACTTTTTAGCGCTGCTGTACAGCGAAGAAAAGCGATACACGGAAGCTAAAAACGCCTTTGAAAAAGCGATGCAGCTCGGTATGAAAGACGAAAACATACAACGAAATTATAGAAATTTATTGCAGCTATTGGTTGGTATAAAAAAATAGCTTATATTTGCCGTGCGAAACAGAAAAAACACGAAAAAAAATGAATAAAAAATTAATGACCCTTGGAGTTCTTGCTACCCTTTTAGCAGCTCCTAACTATCTTGCAGCTCAAGAAGCAGACGAGATGGCACCTAAAAACAGTATTGACATCACTGCGCAGATACGTCCGCGTTTTGAGTACCGCAATGGGGCTTATCTGCCTTTGCAAGACGGCGATGCACCTGCTATTTTGGTGAACAACCGCACTCGTCTGAACTTTGAGTACAATAACGCTGACCGTCTGAAAGTGTACGTGTCATTGCAAAATGTGAACATTTGGGGGCAAGCACCTCAAATACAAGCCACTGATAAAACAGGCGGTATGTCAGTATTTGAAGCATATGCGGCATTCCCATTGGCTGAGCAAGTAAACATCAAATTAGGACGCCAAGTGATAGCCCTTGATGATGACCGTATTTTTGGTTCTCTCGATTGGCACCCAGCAGGTCGTAGCCACGATGCTGTAAATATCAATTGGGCACCTAACGAAGATTTTACCCTACGCGGCTTTATAGCTTACAACCAGTCGGCTGCATCTCCACTAAATGTAAACTTCCCTAAAGGACAGTATTTTAGCGGAGGACAACCTTACCAACACTTAGAAGCGCTACACGCTCACTACCACATCGCTCCTACCCAACAGCTTTCATTCTTATTTGCTAACTTAGGCTATAAGACTGATGCTGCTAAGGCTAACAATATGCAAACTTTTGGGGCGCACTACGCAGGCAAGAGCGATGAGGTAACCTATGGCGCTACTGCTTACCTACAAACCGGCAAAAACGCTGCAGGTGTTAGCAAAAGTGCTTATATGTTCGCGCTTAATGCAGGATACCGTTTCTCTCCTATCTTTGCTCTTACAGCAGGTCTTGATTACCTAAGCGGTAATGCAACTGATGACACTTCAGGCAAAGACAAGGCTTTCGATCCTTTCAGCGGTACTAACCACAAGTTCTATGGCCTTATGGATTACTACTTTGTAGGAGCTCCTGGTTCTAACAATGCTCCTGCACAAGGATTGCTAAATCCTTACCTTACTGCTAATGTTCGTACAGGCGAAAAGAGCAACCTAAGTGCTACTTACCACTTCTTTGGTCCTGCGGCTAAATACCAAGTAGGTACTAAAAAACACAGCAGCTATGGTAGCGAAATAGACTTAGTGTACAGCTTGAAAGTACAACCTTTCGTAGGACTACAATTAGGCTACTCTACCTATTTAGTTAATGATGGTACTAAAGCGCTTAAAGGTACACCTAACCCACGTGCTTACCAAGACTGGTTATGGTGCAGCCTAAACATCAATCCTAAGATTTTCTCTGCTAAATTCTAATTAGAGATAAAAGACGAAAGACGAAATACAAACGTCTTTCGTCTTTTGTATTTCGTCTCCTTGTCTTTTGTATTTATGAAGAAATTTACTATCAGCTTATTCTTATTGCTACTTATAGTAGTTGGGGGGGTATACCTCTTGGGCTACGGCTATCTCTTCAAAGCCGTAAGGGTAGTGTATGCCACAGGGCATAGCACTACTTTTTTAGATGACTACACTTATTTTGATAACCGCACTATCAGTCGCAGTACTACCCCGCAAGCGTGGGCACTTGCCGCTGAATATAATCAAGTGGCTGAAACCCCTGAACTGCAAAACGCTCATCACAAGTATGGTACAGTAGCCTTCCTCATCATTAAAGGTGATAGTATATGGCACGAACGCTATTTTGATAACTATAACTCTAAGAGCAAGAGCAACTCTTTTTCAATGGCGAAAAGCTACGTGTCAGCGCTTTTGGGCAGGGCTATAACCGATGGCTACATAAAAAGTCTAGACCAGCCAGTAAGCGACTTTTTCCCGCAGTACAAAGAAGGTTTGGCGGCTAAGCTAACAGTAGGCGACCTTTCGTCTATGGCATCAGGTCTCGACTGGGACGAGGCTTATTATGACCCTTTTTCTATCACCACCCGTGCTTATTTTGACGAGCATTTTCGCGAAAAGATGCTACAGCTAAAGATTACCTCTGAACCGGGGAAGGCTTTTAAGTACCTCAGTGGTAACACCTTTTTGTTAGGGATGGTAATAGAGAAGGCAACAGGCAAAACCCTTAGTGAGTATCTTGCAGAAGCGCTTTGGCAGCCTATGGGGTGTGAGGGTGAGGCACTTTGGCAGTTAGATAGTGAAGAAAGTGGATTAGAAAAGGCTTATTGCTGTATAGCCTCTAATGCCCGCGATTTTGCTCGTTTGGGCAAGCTCTACCGCGACCACGGCAAGTGGGACGGCAAACAGCTATTAGATAGTGCATTTGTAGCTAAATCGGTACAACCCCGCTTTGCTGACCACCCTGAGTATGGCTATGGCTGGTGGTTGTTAGATTACAAGGGCATTCACTTCTTTATGATGCGCGGACATTTGGGGCAATACGTTATTGTCAATCCAACTGATAAGGTTATCATAGTGCGTTTAGGGCATAGTCTCTCAGATGAAGCCCCTGAAGGCAGTACATTTCCATCTGATATTTACACCTATATTGATGAAACGTACAAAATGATTAATGGGAATTCATAATTTATAATTCAAAATTAAAAGAAGGTGCTCCATAAAATAAACCTCGAAGATATACTTTTTTTAGACATTGAAACAGTTCCTCAGTACCCTGATTACAGTTGTGTACCGGCAGCTGCACAAGCCTTATGGGAAGAAAAAACGCAATACCTGCGCAAGGACGAGCATACTGCTGAAGAATATTATAATCGTGCAGGCATATGGGCTGAGTTTGGCAAGATAGTATGTATATCGGTAGGTTATTTTTCTTTCCGACACGAGCAACGCACCTTTAGGGTAACCTCATTTACAGGCGAAGAAGACAGCTTATTACGTGATTTTGTGCGTTTGGTAGAAGAACATTTTTCTCGCCCTAACAAGCTTTTTTGTGCTCATAATGGCAAGGAGTTTGATTTTCCTTATCTCTCACGGCGTATGATTATCAATGGTATTCGTATTCCAAATAAGTTGCAACTCTTTGGCAAAAAGCCTTGGGAGGTACCCCACCTCGATACCCTTGATCTCTGGAAGTTCGGCGACTATAAGCATTACACTTCTTTAACTCTCTTAGCCCACACATTGGGTATTCCTTCGCCTAAAGATGATATTAATGGCAGTCAAGTACGCGATGTATTTTATGAAGAAAACGATATACATCGTATTGCTACTTATTGCGAGAAAGATACTATAACGGTAGCCCAAATACTATTGCACCTGCGTTACGAACCGCTCTTAACAGACGATGAAATACTCATCATTCCGCGCTAATACTATTAGTACTTGCTTATTTTAGATAAGTAGGTTCGAAATAAGCGATATCTTCAAAATTAGCGGCTTTATACTTCTCTATAGCAAAAGGAATCATATCTTTGGCCTCGGGGAAAGCTCCTGCAATAAATGTAGCATTAGGATGTTGGCAGATAGTAGCAAACTTAGTACTACCATCGCCTAAGAATGTCACTTTACCCTTATCCAAATACTCTTTATAACTGTCTGCATCGAGTATTTTAGCTTCAGTAGGAGATACAAAACGATATTCGCTATCAAATACAGCACTATAAACCTCCATACGGCGCGCATCGAGCATAGGAATAATGCAATCAGCTGCTACTTGGTGCGCAAGGATTTGCAAAGTAGGAATACCTATAAGTGGCTTGCCAAGAGCAAAACACAATCCTTTGGCAGTAGCAACCCCTATGCGCAAACCTGTATAAGAGCCTGCGCCTGCGCTTACGGCTATAGCATCAAGGGAAGAAAGCGGTACCCCTGCTGTAGTCATCACAGTTTCAATAAACAAATGTAGATTTTCAGAGTGCGTGAAGTGTCCTGCATTCTGAGCTTTAGTAGCTAAAATTGTGTCATTATCAGTAAGGGCAACTGAACAGTTCACCCCTGATGTTTCTATATGAAGTAATTTCATTATCTGTTGCCTATTATCTATTCCCCGATAAAACGAATACTATTTCCCCTTTGATATTTTTGTCTTTATAATACTCTAATAACTCTTGTAGTGTACCACGCTGGGTTTCCTCGTGTACTTTGGTAAGTTCTCGGGAGATACTTGCTTGACGGTCAGCCCCGAAAGTAGTGATAAAATCGGTGAGGGTTTTAAGTAATTTATGAGGAGAGACGTAAAAAATCATCGTTTTAGTTTCTTGAGCGAGGAGCTGTAAACGTGTTTGACGCCCTTTTTTGTCGGGTAAAAAGCCTTCAAAAGTAAAACGAGCATTAGGTAAGCCACTGCTTACTAAAGCGGGTACGAAGGCAGTAGCCCCTGGTAGGCACTCTACAGCTATCCCCTCGGCTATACAAGCCCTTGCAAGTAAGAAGCCAGGGTCGGAAATAGCTGGTGTACCAGCATCGGTTATAAGCCCTACTGTAGTACCCCCTTTGATACGTTGCACCCAAGTGTCTACCACCTTGTGTTCATTAAACAGGTGGTAGCTTTGCATTGGGGTGTGAATATCATAGTGCTTTAGCAATTTGCTGCTAGTACGAGTATCTTCGGCCAAGATGACCTCTACTTCTTTGAGCAAACGTAGCGCACGTAGGGTTATATCTTCTAAATTGCCGATAGGAGTCGGGATAAGATACAATTTGCTCATTATTCAAAACGGCGTAGAATAAGGTGTAAGAAGCGTTCTTCGTACT
Source organism: Capnocytophaga sp. FDAARGOS_737 (assembly GCF_009730375.1). Taxonomy (NCBI): domain Bacteria; kingdom Pseudomonadati; phylum Bacteroidota; class Flavobacteriia; order Flavobacteriales; family Flavobacteriaceae; genus Capnocytophaga; species Capnocytophaga sp. FDAARGOS_737. The sequence continues at coordinate 130,904 of NZ_CP046316.1, forward strand.
CTTCTTTGCCTTTCCAATTATTATAAGTAGGTTTTACTTGTTGTTGAATATATTGCGCCGCCTCTTCTAATGAGTGGAGTTGGTTTAAGTGTTGTAGCACACGGTTATACTCACTTTCACTTCCGAAGAAAAGCTTTTGTATGAAAGCCAACTTATCGTTTAGCCCTATTTGTATTTCCTTGCTGAAGCGGTCGTTTAGCGACTGTGCGGGTTTTACCTCCTCAGTATGGTCTTTTTTGTCGAAAGCTGTAGCTTTTGATTTTGCTAAAAACTCTTCAAGCGAAGGTGTCTGACGAAGTATTTGTTGCTCTTCTGTCAGATGTTGTTGCTGAATAAAGTTTTCTGGCTGTGCTGATTGTACCGGCTGAGCTACGGGTGCTTGTGCAGCTGCTGTAGGTTGCGCTGTCTGATGTGGGTGCAAACGCTCAGCTGTTAGCACTTGCTCTACTACTGAAGTAGGAGCTTGCTCAGGTGCTGCTGCGTGTATTGGCTCGTGTACGGTCTCTGCTTGTTGTGGACGAGGAGGTACTATAGGTTGCTCTATTGATACTGCCCAATCAGGAGTAGAAGCCTCGCGCAATGGTTGCTGTGTATTAATAGTAGTAGGAGGAGTTATGTTCTCTACTGGCTGAGTCACTGCTTGTGCTACTGGAGCGGCTTGCACTGGAGCAGCTACTGTTGTTTGTGCAGGTGCTACTTCTGATGCAGGGGTTGCTGCAGGAGCTGGAGTAGCTACAGGAGCAGAAACTGGTGCGGCTACTTCTGCAGGCGGATCATCAGGAAGAGTGTAAGAATGCCAATCGTTCCAATCTTGATATAAAGAGGTAAGATCTTCATCAGAAGTATTCGTTACTGGTTGAGCCGCTGCGGGTTCAGTTATTGCAGCTTCAGGGGAAGCAAACTGTGTCATCTCTACTACCGAATCTGTTGTGGTTTCTGGAACTTCAGCTGGAGTAGGTTCTGCTACTACTTCAATAGAAGCCGCTGCGGTCTCTACAGGAGGAGTAGCAAAGTGAACAGGCTCTACAGGTGCCGGTTCAGCTGCTGGAGTAGGTTCTGCAGGAGGAGTAGTAAAGTGAACAGGCTCTACAGGTACTGGTTCAGCTATTGGAGCTGGTTCAGTCACTACTGTTGCAGGTGCTGGAGTAGGGTCTGTAGGAGGGGTAGCAAAGTGAATAGGCTCAGCAGGTGCCGGTTCAGCAGGAGCTGGCTCAGGTGTTGGTTCAGGAGTAGGCTCAGCAACCTTCTCGGCTATTGGTTCAGCAGCAGCCTGAACGGGTGCTGGTTCCATAGCTACAAAAGCAGGTTTTTCAGCCGGTGTTTCTTCTATCAAAGGCTGCTCAAGAGGTTGTAACTCTTTGAAAGCTACATCAATATTGAAGATGTTTTCCTGTTCATCAATAAAATTAGCAACCTTTCGCAAGGTATAAGTCATACGTTGCTCTGAGGTTCTTAGCATTTGGTAGTATTTTTCGACAAAGCCCAATATAGTGATTTTCTCAGAAATCTTATGCGCTTTTTGGCTAAGCTCGCTGAGATTTAATCGCCCTTGATAGGCTATAATTTCGGTGGCTAAATCAACTAATTCTTGCTCTAATGTTTCTTTCATAGCAAATGGAGTTTATGATGTGGCAAAGATACAATTTTTTTGGTAATCTCTTGCTTATTTTTCTAAAAAACTTTCTTATTCTTTTTATAGCTCTCTTTTCTTTTTGTGCTTCAGTAGTTTAGCTGTACTTTTCTCTAATACTTTCAAACTCTCTAAATAAGATTGTTCTACAGGCGATAACGTTTTCGCTTCGTAAGTTCGGTATTCTTGTGTTGCTTTTTGTATAGCTTGCTCGTGACTAATATTTCCGGCTCCTTTTAGTACTCCTTTGCCATAATTGGCTGAAAATTTGTCTAATTCTTCTATCCAATCTTTCATATACATAGGTGTCTGCATTTCTGCTTTGAGTTCTGCTAAATCAAAAAAAGCAGAAACAAGGCGGTTTAAGCGGAATAACTCCTCTTCTGTAAGATAATTCTTGGCGATTTTAGCTTCATTAAGCGTAGGCAATGCTCCTTTGAAAGTAGTCAGTCCCATAAAATCTTTGCTACTATCAGCTTTGTGATAAATTAGTTCTGCTGAAGTTTGTTCGCTGCTGGCATAATGCAGTTTGTTCTGTACTACTTTGAAAAAAGCAATAGTAGTTTCACTTTTAGGATCGTAGTCTAAACTGGTAGCATACAAATCGAGTACTTGACGGTATAAAGCCTTTTCACTAGAACGAATATCTCTAATTCTATTAAGCAGCTCTTTCCAATAGTTGCCCCCAGCATTACCTTTCAGCCGCTCATCATCCATTGTAAAACCTTTTATAACATATTCTTTAAGCCTTTCGGTAGCCCATTGTCTAAAACGCGTTCCTTGTACTGACCTAACGCGATAGCCTACTGAAATAACTACATCTAAATTGTAGTGTTTTACTTCTCTTTCTTGAGTTTTACTCTCTATTGCACCGTGCTTATAGGTTTGTCGGAAACTCCGACAGACCACTTTTTCATCTAATTCTCCTTCCTCAAAAATGTGAGAAATGTGTTCCGTGATAGTACTACGCCCTTTTCCAAATAAAGTAGCCATTTGTTCTTGCGTAAGCCATACGGTTTCGTTTTCAATCTTTACATCTATTTGTACTGAACCATCTTCACGTTGATAAAGTATGATTTCTCCTTTTTGTGCTTCCATTTTTTATATTTGCGCAAAAAGACTTCAGCTCTCTTATGAGGGCTAAAGTCTTCTTATTTATTAGGTGTCTCTTTATGCTACTTTCTGTGCGGCTTACTTTACTGAGGCTTCGTAAATACCCTCAATGGTCTCTGCTAACATTTGGTTGAATTCTGTATCTGTTTGCTGAGCAGAAAGTCCTTGAGTGAGAGCACGTGAGAAACTAGCGATTACTCCTTTGTTCTTAGCCAATATTTCATTGGCTTTTTCGCGAGGATAGCCCCCTGAAAGGGCTACTACACGTACTACACGAGGATGTTTAGTAAATTCTTTATAGAAATTATCAATAGTAGGCAAAGAGAGTTTGAGCATCACGTCAGAGGTGTCGCGCAAACGATCTAAATGCTTCCTGATTTCATCGCGTAGGATAGCTTCTGCTCTTGACTTATCAGGAATGGTAATGTCTACCTCTGGCTCAATAATCGGAACAAGTCCTGCATCGATAATGACTTGCGCTACCTCAAACTGTTGGGCTACTACTTGTGCAATACCTCTGGGAGAGGCTTCTTTGATTACTGAACGCATCTTAGTACCGAAAATATGTCGCTCGTTGGCACGCTTTAGTAGGTCTGGTAGTCCGTCGATTGGCTTCATCAGTTGTACCCCATCACTATCGATATCTAAAAGTCCTTTATCTACTTTGAGGAAAGGAATAATGTGTTTTTCTTCCCAAAGATAATCAGCCGTGTATTTACCGTCGATAAGGTTATCCATTGTCTGCTCGAAGAGGATAGCCCCAAGTATTTTTTCACTATTGAAAGCAGGACTTTTGATGATACGAGTGCGCATTTGGTGAATAAGAGCAAACATTTCAGCATCGTTAGTATACTGACTTTCGTCTATCCCATAGAGCTTTAATGCTTTAGGAGTGCTCCCCCCACTTTGGTCGAGTGCCGCAATAAAGCCCTTTCCATTTTTCATTTGTTCAAGTTGTTCTTTTTTCATTGTAAAAACCTTTATTTAATGCCACAAAGGTACAACATATTTTTCTAAAAAACAAATGTACTTGTAGGTAATTCTTCTTCATTTACCAAATTGGCGTCAGTGACGGGGCTCCAAGCATAGCGTACCGACTTAGGGATACGGACTTGCTCGCAACTTACCTTGACCTCATCGCCTACTATCTCGGCAGTGGCAGGATAGAAAATACCATTGCCATCAGAAAGCTCGAACCCACGTATGGGCTTATTGTCGGAGGTGTGCAAGCCTTTGGCGTAATTGAAGCTAACAAAGGCTGCCCCTTCGGCAAAATGTACCGAACGCAAAAGAGGTCCTGAGGGGGTAATATGCTGCTTATCGTATGTTCGATTTAGCGCCCAACGCGCTAAACGCTCGCCTATAGGTTGCTTGTTTTTGGGGTGTACATCGGTACGGTGACCGTAGTCGTAAGACACTGCCATACCGCTATAGGGCACCTCGGAGAGCAGACGGCGTTGCGAATCGCGGAACCAACCCCAAGAAGGGCGGTTGATGCTCGATAACTGCACATAGTAAAACGGCAATTTAGGATTTTGAAACGTTTCCCGCCAACTTTTTACCAATAGCTTAAATAGCTTAGAATGAGCATCTTTATTATGAGCATTCGATTCTCCCTGATACCATATCACTCCTTTGATAGGGAAGTCTTTTAGCGGCAATATGGCTGCCTCGTACAGATAAGCAGGCTCATAGGGGTGGCGCTGTAGTTTGTCCGTACTCTTTTTGATATTTTGAGAGGCACGCTCGCGTACCCATTGCATTATAAAATCGTTATTACGCCAATCGTATAATATGCGAGGGAAATTGTTTTCAAGAGTATTTCTGCCAACCCACGCTTCAGTAGGAGAGCCTCCTACAGCATTGCAAATCAGTCCGATAGGCATATCTAAATCTTTTTGTAGCCATCTGCCGAAATAATAGCCTACGGCTGAAAACTCAGCTGCGGTTTTCGGGGTACATTCTTGCCACTGTGTATCGCGATAGTACTGTAGGTGGTTGAGCGAATCGAGGACTGTGGCATTCCACTCTACCGCATCGGTACGCCAGCGGGCTTTCATATCGTAGAAACGTATATTAGGATTAGTGGCTCGTGGTATATCAGTAGCTCCGGTAATGATTTGTTTGAGCATAAACTCCATATTTGATTGCCCTGAACAGAGCCATACCTCGCCAGCTACCACATTTTTGAGTATGCGTTTCTGCTTGCCAGCTACTATGCTAAGCGTATAGACTTCTTTGGCTTTCAGCGGGTCTAAAACTACTTGCCAATTGCCATTTTCGTCGGCTACGGCGCTGTATTTCTGTTTGCCTATACTCACCATTACCTTAGTGCCTGTATTGGCGGTACCTTTTATCGGTAATGGCTGTCCGTGCTGTAGCACCATATTATCGGTGTAAATAGCAGGCAATTGCAGTCCACCGTAATCGCCAGTGATAGCACTGTATACTACCTTAGCCAAGCGAGCAGCGCCTTCAGCATTAGGATGCAGTCCGTCGGGGAGCAACTGAGGATAAGGGTAAAGAGGCGCGTGGAAATCTATCAGTTGGGCTTGCGCCTCGCGGGCTACCATCGTAATAGCCTCTTGAATCTCGGCGTGCCAATCGCGGGTGCCTGACTCGAAGCGCGGGTGCCGATGTGAAATAGGACTCATCTGCGCCAAAAGGATACGCGCCTGAGGATTGACTTCCTTGAAAGAAGCGATAAGCTGTAGATAGTCGCTTACAAAATTATCGCGGTAGTTAGGCCAGTTGCGAGGGTCGGTATCGTTGATGCCTAAGTGGATAACCACTATATCGGCTGCAAAAGCAAGTGCTTGTTTATACTCATCTTGTTGGGTGTAGGGGCGGTGACCTTTGTTGAGCAAGGTAGCCCCTGATTTGCCAAAATTGCCTACTAAATAAGCTTTGCCTAAAGCGCGCTGCAATACTGAAGGGTAGGCATCTTGGGTTCTGTTTTCGAGCAAATAACCATAGGTAATGCTGTTGCCTACACAGGCCACTTTAGTCAGTTTTTTTTGAGCTCCTGCCCCCAATGAGAGTAGCAGCAGCATTGTCAATAATATTTTTTTCATTCTGATATGGTTTTTCTGTTGTTATAGTCCACCGATGCGCACTAAACTACCCAATACAACCATTGTAACCCCTAAGAGTGTTACACAGATGATGTGCACTGCCATTTCAGGTAGTTTTTTGATATTTCCTTTGCGCAGCTGAGGTAGTACACGTGTTTGCGCCGAGATGGCAAAACACACAGAAGTAAGCAAACAAAGGAGTTTTAGGGAAACTACTTTTTCTATTGAAAAATCGAAGTGCAGCCAAGTGCTGAAACTTACTCCGTAGTCGTATGCCATTAGTATACCCGTGATAACCAACACTAAGAGTGATGGCATTCCGATAGGCTCGTACGTTTTTTCGAAATTGCCTATATAGCTAAAATCGTTGTGCTTAAGCGCTTTAGGGAGGTAGCCTATAGCCAACACTAAGTGTCCGCCTACCCATATAGTAGCCGCCACTAAATGCAAAATTAAAAGGATATGATGTGTGTACATTACTTATTATTAAATGTGTTCATTGTTATTGCAAGTCCTGCTAAGCCATATGAGAGTACTGCCTCAGCACATTTAGCTACGCGCTCAGGGAGTAGTGTTTGTTCTTCGGGCGCCCACTCGCCTAATACGTAGTCTATCTGTTTACCAGACTCGAAATTACTACTGATACCGAAGCGCAAACGGGCGTACTCTTGGGTACCTAACTGATACTGAATATCTTTAAGTCCGTTATGTCCGCCATCACTACCTTTCCCTTTGATGCGCAAGGTGCCGAATTTTATATTGAGGTCATCGCAGACTACTAATAGATTTTCAGCCGTCAAACGTTCTTTTTCGAGCCAATAGCGTACTGCTTTGCCACTGAGGTTCATATAAGTAGAGGGTTTCAGCAGTATAAATGTGCGCCCTTTCACTTTTATCTCGGCGAGGTCGCCCAGCTTTTGAGTGGTGAAAGAAGCATTATGGTCTTTAGCCAACTTATCGGCTACTAAAAAACCGATGTTGTGGCGCGTATTAGCATATTCAGCCCCTATATTGCCGAGGCAAGCAATTAGATATTTTTTCATAGCTACAAAGGTAATAATAATTTGCTAAATAGGCAATTTGTTTGCGTTTTTAAACCACAGGTTCGCCGTAGAGGTCGTAATCGGTGGCATCTATGATTTTTACTTCTACAAAATCGCCTGTTTTTACGTAGTGTTTTTTGGCATCGATAAGTACCTCATTATCGACATCGGGAGAGTCGTACTCAGTACGCCCTACAAAGTAATTGCCCTCTTTGCGGTCGATGAGACAACGGAAAGTCTTGCCTACCTTCTGTTGGTTGAGTTCCCACGATATTTGCGACTGTATTTCCATTATCTCGTTGGCACGAGCGAGTTTTACCTCTTCGGGTACGTCGTCTTCAAGGTCGTAGGCGGTGGTATTCTCTTCGTGGCTGTAGGTGAAGCAACCTAAACGGTCAAAACGCATTTCTTTCACAAAGAATTTTAGCGCCTCGAAGTCGGCTTGGGTTTCACCTGGGTAACCAACGATTAGGGTGGTGCGTATTGCCATTTCGGGCATCGCCTCGCGGAATTTCTTCAGCAGTTTAGTGGTTTTCTCTTGGGTAGTGCCGCGCTTCATACTCGCCAAAATAGGGTCGGAGATGTGCTGCAACGGTATGTCTAAGTAATTGCATATTTTGGGCTCTTCTTTCATCACCTCTATGACGTCCATAGGGAAGCCTGTAGGGAATGCGTAGTGTATGCGTATCCACTCGATGCCTTCGACTTTTACGAGGGCGCGGAGCAGGTCGGCAAGAGCGCGTTTTTTGTAGAGGTCGAGTCCGTAGTAAGTAATATCTTGAGCGATGAGTATCAGCTCTTTAACGCCTTTGGCAGCGAGCTTTTCGGCTTCGGTGACAAGCGCCTCGATAGGGGTGGAAATGTGAGCGCCCCGCATCAGTGGGATAGCACAAAAGCTACAAGGGCGGTCGCAGCCCTCAGATATTTTGAGATAAGCGTAATTTTTAGGGGTAGTGGTGAGGCGTTCGCCTATCAGCTCGTGCTTATAGTCCGCCCCCAATACTTTTAGCAGTGCAGGCAGTTCGCTAGTGCCGAAATACTGGTCGACATCGGGTATTTCTTTTTCTAAATCGGGTTTGTAGCGCTCAGAGAGGCAGCCCATCACGAATACCTTGTCGATTAGGCCTGCTTCTTTCTGCTGCACATAGTCTAAAATGGTGTTGATGCTCTCTTCTTTGGCGTTATTGATAAAGCCACAGGTGTTGATAACCACGATATTACCCTCTTGCTCGTGAACTACATTTTTGCCGCCAGCCTTTAGCTGCCCCATAAGGACTTCGCTGTCGTATACGTTTTTAGAGCAACCGAGGGTTACTACGTTTATAGTGTTTTTCTTTATACTTCTTGTTCGCATTTGTTGTTAGTTTCAGGCGGCAAAGATACGGATAATTTGCTAATTAGGCAATTTGTGGATTTCGTTAATGAGAGGAAAGGGAAGGCTGCGGGAAGTAATAAATTATTTTTATCTTTGCACCCTTAAAAAAAACATACAAAAAAATGAAGAAAAGATTTTTGATAGCGGCTTTTTTTGCGCTATTTTTAGGAGGTATTGCCGTAGCACAATCTCAAGAGCAAGCCTCAACCCTTACTGAACTACAAGCTGAAAAAGAAAAATTGGAAGCCAAACTCGCTAAAGTCCTTGAAGAGAAAGAAAATGCAGAAAATTCTTTAATAGGTAAATACAAAGATGTAGCATTTGCTTTTAATAACCACATCAGCAAAAAACAAAAGAAGTTTGCTAAGATTGTTTTGCGAGGTGCCAAACGCAAAGAAAAGCGAATTAAAAAGGAATTGAAAAGGCTTAATAAACGTATTGAGAAAATTAGCAAATTAGAGAATTAGAAAAATCCCCGCTTATAGGTTGTTCTATGAGCGGGGATTTTTATGTTTATTCGGGGGCAGAATAGGTTACTATATCAATACCAATGCCGTTGGGGTCTATAATAGCAAAATGACGGTCGCCCCAAGGTTCTTCGCGAAGCTCTATGGCAATGGGTACTCCTTGCTCTTTTAGGCTGTGGTAATACTCATCTACATTCTCTACTTCAATGGTGAGGTATACTCCCTGTTGGGTAAAAGGTTTTTGAAAGAGAGGCTGTTGCGAAGGGTGATTAGGCAATAAAAAACTGATTTCTGCCTCGTGATTGGGGGTGTGCAACAGCAAATAAAAGTCGTTTTCAAAAGTAATACCAAATTGCAATACTTGAGTGTAGAAAGCCTTGCTCTCGGCTAATTTCTCGGTTATAATACCTGCGTTTAATTTCATTCTGATAATGTATTTGTTATTCGGCGGCAAAAGTACCGCAAGCACAGGGAATGTGATTGTAAAAAACGGACAAAAAATGACTAGTCTAAATCAATGTCAAATAACATTTCTAAATCTGTCTTATAAATAATACTTATTTCTGTATTGTATAATAAGAAACCAGAAACTTTAGGAGGATAAACTTTATCTAAAGTTTGTTCTTCTAAAATGAACTCCTTTCTTAACTGCATTAGTAATCTGCCAAGAGCGTTTTTACCAACTAAAAAACCATTTTCTTCTTTTGCCCCCCAATCTCTATCTTTATTGGATAATTCTACAATAGGTTTTTCTTCTGTTTTCCTTAGAAGTTCCGAAAGTCGATGATAATTATGTAAAAGTTTTATTTTTAAAACCCAATACATTATATCATATTTTTTTTGTTCCCAATCTTGACGAGTATATTTATAGTGTTTTTTACTAATCATTTTAGCTGTCATTGGGCTATTTTGGTTTATTATTTCCTCTTGTATTGCAGGAAAAAGAGGATATCTACAAGCCTGATATAAGGCTTCTGACGAAGGGATAATAACATTATTTACCAAAATCGAAAAACCAGAAGCCATATTAGATAAAGCTCCAAATGATTCTTTTGTACTTCTAAAAGTAATGACTTCTTCTTTCTTGTATGTTCTCTCGTTTGTATTCATATTCCTCTATTTTTAAGTGAAAATAAGGGTGTCCAATTATGTCCAAATACATCCCACCAAAATACTATTGGGCAAGTGTTAGAGATATTTCTCCAAGTAAAAAACAAAGTACCTGTTCCTAATGTTTTATGTGATTTTACAGTGTCTCCTAAAGGCCTTTTACGAGGGTCTGGATTTTCTTTTTTTACCTTTTGTAACAATTCTAATCCTTTGTCTAAAATTATCTTCTCAAATTTATTTCTATTCTCTTTAGAACTAAAAAAAGTTTCTTCTAAGGGTAGCTGTTCTGGTCTAAATGTAGGAGGAGAATAAGGGTTGTTTACATTAAGTTTTCCTATATATTCTGATATTTTACTAGATTGTTTATCAATAGGATAAGTACAATTTATCTTTTGTTTCTGAGCAATCCATTCGGGTTTTAATTTATTTTCTATTATGTAATTAGCTTCTATATCCAATATATCTTTTAAAGGAACTCCTATATCTTTTCCTAATCCCCATAATATGTTTCCATATCCTAATGTATGATAACAAAATAGACTTAAGGCAATTGTTTTTTGCTTATTAATAAAAGAATCTCGCTCTTTTTCTATAATAGATTTTAAATCTCTACTTATAGTTCCTCCTGTGGCTAAAATATCATCAAAATAAATATAATGTTTCTTTGAAGATATCTGTATTAAAAAATTATAGTCTATTCCGTACTCTTTTTGTAATATTTCTTTTACTAAAACTAAAATTTCTCTCTGACTTTTTTCTTCTTTTTGAAGATCAATAAAATAAGCATTTTTAATAAAGTCATTCATAGATGAGTATTTATATCTTATTCTAAAAGATTCTAAATGTTCTTTTAGAATAGAAATGGCTTTTTCTTTTGAAACATATATATTTGGTAAGAAATGAAGAAGTTCTGTTAGTATAAACTCACCATCACCTCCAAATTGTTCAGCCCATTTTAAAATATGTTCAACAGACATTTTATGTTTTGTGTCTGGGTAATCACAGTGATAATCTTTTAGTATTTCAAATATTTTTTCTGCTAATTCTTGCATATTTAAAAAGTGTCTTTTGTAGTAGAAAGTATGAATTAGTAATTTATGAGGGCAAAATTAATTAAAAAATCGTTACTTCAAAATCTTTTTAACATTTTACTATATAAATACCTTGCTAGGGGTATCGCCGTATAATGTTTTAAACGATTTGATAAAGTGGGCTTGGTCGTAATAAGTGTCTAAAAAGGAATGGTTGTGATAGGCTTTTGTACTTAGTATATGCTGGAAGCGCACAATATTGCTAAAAGTCTTTGGGTTATCGCCTATGTAGTAGTCGAAAAGGCGGCGCAACTGTCTGGGGCTGATGCCTGTATCTAACTGACTAATATGCATCGTGCCTTTGCTTTGCAATATCTGTGAAAGTGCTGAGAAAAAGCGGTTGTCAATCTGCAAAGGACGTTGTAATAGGTGGCGGAGAAAATAGACGTCTAAGCACTGTGCTGTGGCAGGTAATGATAGAGGAGCTCCCAACTGCTGAGCTATAAAAGTAGCCAACGCGGGAACTACCTCGCGTAAGGGGATTTCTTGTGCGCTGATTTCAAAAGCATCTTGACCAAAAAGTAACGGAAAGGCACTAGGCAGGAAGCGCACCCCTACATAGTGGAAAGCCCCCGTTATAGGAAACTCTATGTATGTATTGCAATAGCCCATAAGGGAACTCATCTGCGGGTTATCGCATTCAAAAAACAAGTCGATGCAGCCATCGGCAACTACTCGATAGAAGAAAGGTGTGTTGCGTGGAGGAGATTTCAGTTCCCAATAGCAATAGATAAATGGACGCAAAGCCTCGCAGGGAAGAAACTCGGTATAGGTAACCTCTTTTTCTTCCGCAGGAATAACCGATTGCATAGGGTGATAATAGGGGCGAAGTGATAACACGCGTATTGCTATTGATTGAATGCAAAAGTACAAAGAATTAGCCAATTAGGCAATTTGTGGATTTGGTTGATGGGAGGAATAGGAAGGCTATGAAGGCTGAGAGGGCTGGAAGAGGAATGAGATAATGATATTTTCAAGTTTATAAAATCCCCGTTTATAGGTTGTTCTATAAGCGGGGATTTGTTGATTTTGCTAATTGTTATCGGCTAATGACTATCCATTGTCCGGTGGTGCGGGTGTTGTAGCGGTTGTTGTACATCGCTTCGGCATAAGTGCCTGGTAGATAGTATCTACCTGCATACGATGCGTTTAACTTCAGCTTTATCACCTTAGTTTCGTTGGCTCTAAGTGATAAATAGAAGTTCGCACGGTCATCGCGGAAATCGGCGTAGTCTATATACTCGTTATCATCAGCTCCGTAATCGGTGAAGCGGGTGTTGATAATCTCAAACCCTGAAGGGATGAGCTGTGTAAGAGCAACGTTATCTACCCGCTCGTTGGTGAGGTTGCGCACCTCTATAGAGGCGGTTAGCTCGGTGCTTTGACGTAGGGTGCTGACATCTATCGTTTGTCCCTTATTATTATGGAAAACTGTTTTGATAGAAAGTCCGTTTTGCATAGCTAACTCTTGTCCCACAGGTAAGACTCCGCTGCTAATTAGGCGTACGTAAAGCGTTTGCTTTGAGTTGTTTTTCACCTGTACAGGCGTTTGTCCTTTGGTGTTGAGGGTTACTTGTACCATTGGTTCGCTTGAGCTTACTTTTTCGGTCTTGCCATTTACGGTATAGGTAGCCTCGAAGCTCTTGCCACTCTTGTTTACTGCTACGTACTTAGCCATAGCATAAAGCGAATAGGCGGTGGTTTGAGTGCTGAGCCAATCGTTAGAAGATAGTTTTTCGGCTATCTCGGCTGCCCAACGAGCAGCATCGGTTTTTCTGCCTATTAGTAGGGCTGTTTCCATTGCCATTGCCTTGTTGCGCCATACGGAACCATAATAATAATCGCTGTCCTCATCTATAGCAGTGGTGAGGAAGAGTTTTTCGGCCGTCTGTTTCTGACCAATAAGAGCATAAGCCGCTGCTAAGGTACGTTTGGCATTTTCGCTTATATCTTTGAGTTCGCGTAGGCGGTTCATAGCTCCTTTGTTGGCACTACCGGCTAAAGCCAAAGTATAGAGGCGGTAGGCTTGCGCGAAATCATTGCCATATTCGGGTTCGTATCGCCATTGGCGCGCTTCAGTATTCTGGTAGTCTAACCACTTCTGCTTGCTGCCAGAAGGTAATACATAGCCTTTCTTCTCGGCTTCGATATAGAAGTGACCAATGTATGAGGTAACCCAATTATCGGCATAACGACCGCCTTTCCAATAGCTGAAGCCACCGTTGCTCAATTGGTTTTCGTGTAGCTTGCTAATAGCCGCTTTGACATTCTTGCTCACTTCGTCGGCTTTGTCTTTGCTAAGCGTTATAAAGTCGGCTAAGAATAGCTGAGGGAATGCGCCAGAGGTAACTTGCTCGCCACAACCGTGAGGGTAACTGATGAGGTAGCCCAAACGCTGGTGTAGGTTCACCCCTGGGAAGCTAGAAATCTCGAGAACTGTTTTATTCTTTTCGCCTAAAGCAGCCGTGTTGAGGGTCTGTGCTTGTCCGCTAGTAAGTACTGCATTTTGTACCGCATAGGTAAGCGGATTAGGGTTGTAAACGCCCATTTCGACCTCGTAAGTAGCTTTTTCTTTGCCAGAAGTAGCGGTTATTTTGACCTTGCCTACCCCTTGTTGGGCAGCTTCGAGTTCAAAATAAGCCATTTGCTCTCCGTTTTTGGTAAAGGTGAGCGACTGTTGGCTATTACCTACTACCTTGAACTGTCCGTTAGTGCTAACGCTAAGGCTTACGTTGCGCACGTGGTTTTCCATAGCAAATACAGTTACTGGCAATACTACTTTTTCGCCAGGTACGGCTTTGCGTGGCAATGAGCCTAAAAGCGATAATGGGCTAGTAACCGGTATGTCTTTCTTCTCGGCACTACCATAGGCGTTGTTCTTGACATCGGCTGCTACTACCATTACACGGGCAGACCCCATATAGTTAGGAATCGCTACTGAGTGAGTATTGCTGCTGCCTTTCTTGAGTTCGAAAGGCCCTTTGAAGATGACGAACGGTTTGAACCTATTGGCTTTTTGAGCTTCGCTACCGCCCAAATCTTCGTCGCCCCCTATACTGAATGCCTGATTGATAGTGCCTCCATAAGCCCCTATCACATCATTATACACGTCCCAAGTTTTTACGCCCAAAGCGATTTTAGAGAAGAACGCATTCCAAGGGTTAGGGGTGCGGAAGCGGGTGAGGTTTAGCAAGCCGTCTTCTACAATGGCTAATGTATAATGCATTGGCTTGCCTGTTTTTTCGCTTACCTTTATGTTCACTTTTTGGTTAGGGATGAACTTATCAGGGGCTTGTATCACCGGAGTTAATATGGTATTAGGGTCTACTACCTTTATAGGAGCCACGCCATAGAGGCGTATAGGGGCATCGTTGGCAGTTTGGTTATGCGGCTGCAAGAGGGTAACGTATAGGTATACATTAGGGGTCATCTTGCTAGTAATAGGTAGGGTGAAGTTGGTTTCTTTGTCGGTTGTTTCTACCCAATGCGTTTCGAGTACATCACTACCGTTTTCTACTGATACGAGGGCACGTCCGCCTTTATCAGAAGGGAATGAAAGAGTCGCTTTTTCGCCTACGCTATACTCCTTTTTATTAGTACCCAAGGTTAGCATAATGGCTTCGCTACCTTCGCCGCCACGTGACTTGCCGCTCCAGCTACCCCAATCGAAATAGACGGTAGTACCACAACGGTGACCGCTTTGCTCATCGGTGAGTAGGACAAAATATCTGCCCCAATTATCGTCAGAGATGTTGAGGTTAAACTGCGCCTTGCCCTGTGCATTGGTTATTAGGCGGTGTTGCTCGTACAAAGCATTGCTACTGCTGCTGTTGTAAGTAGAGATGTTTTGGTTAGAGGCGTCCCACCACCAATTCCAACCTACTTTATAGACAGCTACGGTAACCTCTTTGCCTTTTAGCGGTTTGCCATTTTCGTCTAACACTATGGTTTCGAAAGTATGGTCTTGCTCGGTGTCATAATAGTCGTATTTGTTTACGGCAGGGAGGTGTAGCCCCACATACTCGCTATAAGGCGAATACATAGCCGAGCATACATCGGTACTAAAGTCGCCACCACTTTCGTTGGCTTGGGTTAGGAAGTTCACCTTTAGCATACCAGGGGCTTGCATTTGGTTAGGCTTGAAGAAGAAAGAAGCATAGCCATCGGCATCGGTACGACCTTCGTATAGGTTGAACTCTTCGCCCTCGAAATCATAAGCTTTGTTATTGAAGAGGTATTTTTCATAGCCTTTGAAAGCTGTTTCGGTAGGGTAGAACTTCGCTTTTACGCTTACCCCTGTATTGCCCGCTGGGCTGCCGTGTAGCCAAAGCACCTGCAACTGCGCATTGCTACCATTGGCACTGATGCGCTTGCCACTAAGGTTATTTTCTATCTTTAGGCGGTTAGGCTTGATGGTTTCTACCTTTATCAGTTTGCTGAACTGAGAAGCCCCAGCAGAGATGAGGACATTCCAGCCTCCGGTAGGGGCATCGGCAGCTGTTTTGAGTCCGAATACGTATAGGTTGTTTTCTTTAGCCCCTTGCATCTGCTCGCTGATTACCTTGCCATAAGGGTCGCTAAAGCGCAATTTGATAGGAAGTTTTTCGGGGTTCTTCTGAGCAAAATCGTTAAGCACAAAGCTGAGGTGTATGCTATCGCCAGGACGGTATACGCCGCGCTCGGTGTAGATAAAGCCATTTAAGCCCTTTTGTAGCTTGATACCATCGATGTCGTAATTGCTGAGCGATAGAGGAGCTCCCTCGTCTAACTTCACATAGGTAGTGAATTTGTCTTTCTTCACCTTAGCAAAGTACGCACGGCTGCTGAGTTCTAAAACTGCCAACCCTTGTTTGTCGGTTTTGGCCTCTTGTATTTTCTGTTGCTGATAGGTGTACACCTCTATGGTAGCCCCTGATACGGGTTCGGTAGAAAGCAGGTTGTTCACCGCAAAGACATAGCTGTTGTTTTGTCCTTTTTTCACTATAACGCCAAGATCGGTAGAAAGCACATTGGTAACCGCCTTTTTGTTATAATAATACTCCTCATCGCAAGGGTTTTCGCTATAGCCCCAATAGTCTTCATCGTCATCGTAATAATACTCGTTGTAGTTTACATCATCGTCATTAAGCGATTTTTGTTCGTATGAGAGGTCTAAAGGCTCGGTATTTTGTCCTTCGCAGGCGTAGAGCGAATAGTTTTTCTTCATACCTATTTCGACCCTATAGATAGCGCCAGGTTCGGGAGTGATGAGGCTGGCGAGGTCTAAGGCGTAGGTATTCCAATCGTGTAGGGAATTGCGCACATCGTGGTCTAAAGCGATGACTTTGCGCGCAATAGGTTTGCCCACACGGCGCAGGCTGCCATCGGTGCTGCCCAAGCTGTTGTCTTGCAAAAACTGCAAGATATTATTTTCATAAATACGTGATACCTTTACGTGTACTGCACGCAGATTGATGGCCTGAAAGTTGATTTTGAGGTTAGCCGAGCTAGGTAGCAAGGTACCACTACGCACCAAGCGTACTTGAGGGTTGAGCGGTGGGAAGGAGATAGGTATATAGCGGTCTTTTGCCAAACGCTGACCATAGATGTTCTTCACCCCTTGCATTACATTGACAGTGAAGTTGGAAGCGGTGCTTACCTCTTCGCGCATCACCTTTAGCACGTTACCATTGACGCTGTATTTTTGGCTAACACCGCTAAGAGTTACCAATCCTTCGAAATCTTGGTTTTTATCTAAAGGGTCAGAGAAGTTTACGCTGAACACGCGGTTAGCTGAACTCTCATCGATGCGGACATTTACCACCTCGAAAACTCCTTTTTTAGGCAGGTTGAAGCTAAAAGGCAGTAAGTTCTCTTTTTTGACCCCTGAAGCGTCCCACTTCACCTCTAAGGTTTGTTCTTTATCGGTGCGAGGGAGGCTGTCGAACACTATCGCAAAGCGGTTAGACATCTGGTTAGACTGGAATTTTACCGACACCTTTTTGCCGCCCACAGTAGCCGAAAGGAGCTCTTTAGCCTCGTTATAAGTAAGCTGGTCGTTAGCGAGCAACTCGGCATTGAGGAAGTAGAGGTCTGGGCTGTAGGACTGTAGGTCGCCTTTTTGGATACGGAAAGCCTGCTCGAAAGTTTTGAGCGTGAAGTTAAACGCCTCGAGGGCTTTGTCATTGACCTCGAAGAGTTTTTTTAGCTGAAAAGACACTTGGTATTTGGTGTCTTGCTTAAGGGGCTCGTTGGGAATAAAAACTACCTCGGTAGGGGTAGCGCATACGACTTTACCCTTGACGTTAGGGGAGATGCTGAAGAGGTCGAGGCTCTCGATTTTATCCATCTTGTCTTGCGCAATGGGTTGGTTTAGCAGGATTTTCACCTCGGAATGGGCTGATACCAAACCAGAGGTGTAGCCTGAGATATAGGCTTTGAACAGCATAGGGTCGCTGTTGAAATTAGCATTTTTCTTACACGCAAAAAGGGTAAGTAATGCTACTAATAATAAACTAATTTTTTTCATATAATTATAATTTTTTTTGAATGATATACTACGGGTGATTTTCGCGGTAAAGGTACGAATGATTTTGGTAATTAACAAATTTTTTTTAACATCCCGCTTTGTAGATAAACATCCCCCCAGCCCCCTTCAAAGGGGGAGATGTGATGGTCAGTATACACGAAAAAAAATCTAGTTAGGGTAGGATTGTTAGCTGTTTGCTCTTCGGTTATTGTTCGCTAATCCTTCGCTAATTCTTCGTCACATACTCGGCTGTGCCAGCTCGCCGACTTTCCTTCGGTGTTCCTGTATTGTTTGTATAGGGTAAGTGTATTTAGAAAAATTTTCTGTAGCTGTGGAGGTACAATATCTTGATAATATAACTAAAAAAAAATATCTTTGCAGCCGTAGTGGTGGGGGTGAGAATTTTGAATTTTGAATTTTGAATTGGGTGGGACGAGTGGGACAGGTGGGACAGGTGAGAGAATTTTGAATTCTGAATTTTGAATTGGGGACAAGCTGCAAGCTTGCACCAGCGGGGGCTGTTAGTATTGTTCCTATTGAAAGAAAGGGAACTATCTCAGATAAAGAATTAGGAGAGCGAATAGCTTCGACAAGAAAGGAATGGAATAATTGTTCTAAATTGTAATGTTATGTCATTTGAAGAAGAAGTAGTAAAATCTTTAGATTCAACAAAAGAATTAAATTCTTTTCAACCAATGAGAGATATGGTTGCTTTAGCAAGGGGTAAGAATATTTCTGATAAAGAAATTAAGTCTAAACTGCTAAGTTTGTTTATCAAGTATTATGAAGAAGGGGAGAATAACAATGAAGAATCTCGTGATAGAGCTGATAAAATAGCAGATTTATTAGATGAAATGGATTATAATCGTGTTTAAAAGAAATAATGTATCTGATGTTTTAGGCGATGTATCAGATGTGTTGTTAAACGCAGAACAACTTAACTATTAGTAAAATATAAAATGACTAAAACCTTATTTTTCTTTACCTAACATAGAGACAAGCGTTTTAAAAGACTATAATGGCTTTAGATAGTGCGCGAGGGGAATTATGAATTTTGGGACGAGTGGGACTGGTGGGAGGATTGAGAAGGCTGAGAGGATTGGGAGGATTGGGACAGGTGAGACGAGTGGGACAAGTGAGACGAGTGGGACAGGTGAGACAAGTGGGACAGGTGAGACAAGTGGGACAGGTGAGACAAGTGGGAGTGCGAGCCGCACCAGCAGAGATGTGGGACGGGTGAGACGAGTGGGACAAGTGGGACAAGTGGGACAGGTGGGCGTATTTTTCTGTTTTTGTGGTTTATCATTTGTAATTTGTAATTATTTCGTATCTTTGTCGCTTGAAAATTATAATTGAAAAACATAATTATTAAAAAATGCTGCATTCTCAAATAATAGGCGAGGGGGGAACTCCTTTTATCATATTGCACGGCTTCTTAGGTATGTCGGACAATTGGCGTAGCTTGGGCTTGCGATATGCCGAAGCTGGCTATGAAGTCCATTTGATAGACCAACGCAACCACGGACATAGCTTTCACTCGCCCGACTTTAACTACTCGCTTATGGTAGCTGACCTATTGGCGTATGCCGAAGGACACCACCTGAAGGCTTTCCACCTGATGGGACACTCTATGGGTGGCAAAACGGCTATGCTCTTCGCTACAGAATACCCCCATAAGGTGCTTTCGCTTATCGTAGCTGATATGTCGCCTAAATTCTTTCCGCCTCATCATCAGCAGATATTGCAGGGATTGGCTTCGTTGGATTTCGACCAAATACACTCGCGCGCTGAAGCTGATAAGGCTCTTACTCCTTACGTTAGCGAGCCTGGGGTACGTCAGTTTTTGCTTAAAAACCTATATTGGGAGACTAAAGACCGCTTAGGTTTGCGCCTGAACCTGCCTGCCCTGATAGAGAACGAAAGCGAAATAGGGGCTGAACTGCCCGACAGCAATGTATATGAGGGCAAGACGCTCTTTTTGAAAGGCGAGTTTTCGGAGTATGTGATGCCTGAAGATGAAGCCTTGATATACACACACTTCCCGCACGCAATTATCGATACGATTAGCCAAGCGGGGCATTGGCTTCACGCCCAAAATCCTACTCAATTTTATCAAAAAACAATAGATTTTTTATGCGACAATATTTAATAGGTATTTTTGTAAGTGCTATCCTTATTTTTTTGTTGGGATACCTTAATGTAGGGGCTCAGATAGAGAACTTTTTTTCGGCTATCTTGGTGGCCTTTGTGCTATCGGTGCTCAATGTGATGGTGCGCCCTATTCTGACTATTATTTCTATTCCTATCACCGTTGTTACCTTGGGGCTTTTCTTGTTGGTAATTAATGCGGTTATCATTCTTTTGGCCGGCGAGGTAGTGAGTGGTTTTGTGGTGCACGGCTTCTGGGGCGGGATGATGTTTAGCGTATGTTTATCGCTGGCACAAACGCTTGTTTTTGGCATTATCGAAAAAGAAGAAGTTAGTAATTAAGTGCGCTGCACAGATAAAATACGAAATACAGAAAAATGAATATCAAAGAAAGTTTGAAAAAAACTGGCCTTACGCTGTTTTGGCAGTTGGTGTTGGCTGTGATTGCTGGGGGTATATTGATATGGTGCTCCTTGCAATTGCTCAACTTTTATACTGACCACGGCAAGTTTATAGTAGTGCCTAACCTGACCAAAAAAACGCTCTCGCAAGTGCAAATTCTCTTAGATGAACAGCAATTGCGCTATGAGGTAATCGACTCTACCGAATACGACCCTACATATGCGCCTTTCGCCGTGATAAGTCAGAGTCCGGAGCCTAACGAACGGGTGAAGAAAAACCGCAAAATATATCTGACCCTCAACCCTTCGGGCTATCATAAAGTGACCGTACCAAAGGTGATTCAGGTAACACGACGCAGCGCTGAGGCTACCCTACAATCGGTGGGATTGGCTATCGGTACCGTTACTTATGTAGATGATATCGGTAAGGATATGGTGCTGGAAATGCAGTATCAGGGCAAACCGGTACTACCTGGGGATAAGTTGGTGAAAACTTCGCGCATTGACCTTATCTGTGGTAATGGTATGGAGGCGAGAGACTCTATTCCTGAGGAAATTCCTATTGAGGAGTTGATGGGGAATTAGATGATGAGGCGATTTGCCGATTTGTCGATTTGTCGATGAGGCGATTATAAACATCCCCCCCCTTTGCACATACTCCGCTGCGCCAGCTCGCGGACTTCCTTCAAAGGGGGAGATGTGACGGTTAGCAGGACGGGGAGATGTGATGGTCAGCAAGACGGGGAGATATGACGGTTAGCAGGATGGGGAGACGTGACGGTCAGCAAGACGGGGAGATGTGATGGTTAGCATACACGAAAATCAAAGTATGATGTTCGGGTATGAGTTCCCCCTTTTGAAGGGGGATAGGGGGATGTTGGAAATAAAAATATGAAAAATATAGACGAATTAGAAAATATAGATGATATAGACGAATTAGACGAGTTAGATGAAGAGGGGAGTCCCTCGATGTATGAGCATTACTCGTTTAAGGCGGGGAAAGGGCAGGAACCGCTGCGCGTGGATAAGTTTTTGATGAACTTCGTGGAAAACGCTACTCGCAATAAGGTGCAACAGGCGGCTAAACAAGGGAATATATTCGTAAATGGTCAGCCGGTAAAATCTAATCATCGCGTGAAAGCTAACGATGAGGTGAAGGTGTATTTTGCGCATCCGCCTCACGAAGATTTGTTGATACCCGAAAATATACCTCTGCAAATAGTGTATGAAGACGATAGTCTGCTGGTGGTAAACAAGCCGGCGGGTATGGTAGTACATCCTGGACACGGCAACTATAGCGGTACCCTTATTAATGCGCTGGTCTATCACTTTGAAAACCTGCCTAACAACAGCAGTAACCGTCCTGGGTTGGTGCATCGCATCGATAAAGATACCAGCGGACTGCTGGTTATCGCTAAGACCGAAGAGGCTATGCTGCACCTGACTCAGCAGTTTTTTCACAAGACTACTGAACGCGAATATATAGCCCTTGTGTGGGGCAATGTGGAAGCTGATGAGGGTACGGTGCGCGGGCATATAGGGCGGCATCTGAAAGATAGGCTACAGATGGATGTTTTCCCTGATGGGTCGCACGGCAAAGAGGCGGTGACGCACTACAAAGTGTTGGAGCGTTTTGGGTATGTGACCCTCGTGTCGTGTAGATTAGAAACAGGGCGCACCCACCAGATACGGGTGCATATGAAGCACATAGGGCATACGCTCTTTAACGATGAGCGCTACGGAGGCGACAAGATACTGAAGGGGACGACCTTTGCCAAGTATAAACAGTTTGTAGACAACTGTTTTAGCGTATTGCCGCGCCAAGCCTTGCACGCCAAGACCTTGGGTTTTGAACACCCTGTGAGCGGTGAGTACCTGCGCTTTGACAGTGAACTGCCTGCCGATATGCAGGCGTGCATAGAAAAGTGGCGCATATACAAATCAGCAAATTAGTTTTGGTACTTACATATTTTTATAGTATTTTTGCCATTTAGAAAAAAGAAAAGAACTTGCATTGCAGTTATGATAATTGATAAAATAAAAGAGCATATCGCTAAGATTGAGGACTTTAAAGTTCAGACTAAAGAAGAACTTGAGCAATTGCGCATTCAATACCTCGGCAAAAAAGGGGTGCTGAATGAGTTTTTTGCTGCTTTTAAAGAAGTGCCTGCTGCCGAAAAGAAATCTTTTGGGCAGGTACTTAATGAACTCAAACAAAAAACAGAAACTAAAATACAAGAAATACGCGACCTTTTGGAGCAAAAAGAGGAGCGCAAAGGGGTGTATGCAGACCTTACCCGTCCGGCATATCCTACTCCCTTAGGGGCGCGTCACCCTATTTCGTTAGTGAAAAACGAAATACTGACCATCTTTGCTAACATAGGCTTTGATGTGTCGGACGGGCCTGAAATAGAAGATGATTGGCACAACTTTACTGCCCTGAACTTGCCTGAATATCACCCAGCTAGGGATATGCAGGACACTTTCTTTATACAAACGAATCCGGATATACTGCTTAGAACGCATACCAGTTCGGTGCAAATACGCTATATGGAAGGGCATCAGCCGCCAATACGCACTATTTCGCCAGGGAGGGTGTTCCGCAACGAGGCTATCTCGGCGCGTTCGCACTGTCTTTTTCACCAAGTAGAGGGGCTTTATATCGATAAAGACGTATCGTTTGCTGACCTTAAACAGACTTTGCTATACTTCACCAAAGAGATGTTTGGCAAGTCGCGCATACGCTTACGTCCGTCATACTTCCCTTTTACCGAGCCAAGTGCTGAGGTGGATATTTATTGGGGGCTGAACAATGAGGTGGATTATCGCATCACTAAAGGTACCGGTTGGCTTGAGATAATGGGCTGCGGAATGACAGACCCTAACGTATTGAAAAACTGCGGTATAGATAGCGATACTTATAGTGGTTTTGCCTTTGGTATGGGAATAGAGCGCATTGCGATGTTACTGTACCAAGTGGGTGATATACGTATGTTTTACGAAAATGATTTGCGCTTCTTAGAGCAGTTTAAGAGTGCTTATTAATAACATCCCCCCCCTTTATATAAACATCAGTATATAAAACATCCTCTTATATAAACATCCCCCCTTTATATGAACATCCCCCCAGCCCCCTTCAAAGGGGGAGATGGGACGGTCAATATACACGAATATCATAATTGTATATCATACTAATATCATACTTATATATCATACTAAAGCTATTGGATGTAAAATTGAAAAATAATTAATGCTAAAACTTGATCATATTTCATACGCTTATGATGGCGGGCAGTCGATTTTGAAAGATATATCGTTTGTACTGCCTCAGGGCGAGCATTTGGCAGTGATGGGCGAAAGTGGCTGCGGGAAGAGTACGCTGCTGAAAGCTATCTATGGGCTTATAGATGTGCAAGGGAGTATATACTTCTGCGAAAACCGCGTGTGGGGGCCTTCGCGTCAGTTAGTACCCGGTTATGCTGCGATGAAGTATTTAGCCCAAGACTTTGGCTTAGGTCCTTATCACACCGTGGCTGAAAATGTCGGTAAATTTGTGTCGAACCTCGACCTTGATTACAAGAAAGAACGCGTGGCAGAACTCCTCAGTTTAGTGGGTATGCAGGATTTTGTTCAGCGCAAAGCCTTAGACCTTAGTGGGGGAGAAAAACAACGCGTAGCCCTTGCTATGGCACTGGCTCAAGAACCCCAGCTGCTGCTCTTAGATGAGCCTTTTAGTCAGGTAGATAATTTTAGGAAGAACGAATTACAGCGCACGCTTTTTGCTTACCTTAAGGAGCGCGGCATTAGTTGCGTAGTGGCTACCCACGATGGTAAAGAGGCTCTCTCATTTGCTGATAAAACTCTTATAATGAAAGGCGGGGAGTTATTGCATTTTGGCGATACGCTAACTGTCTATGCGCAAGATACTGATTATTACACTGCTTCGCTCTTTGGCGAGGTAAGTTGGCATAAAGGTAAGCTATTGAAGCCTCATCAGATACACATCTGTGCCCACTCTGACTGGCAGGTTACTGTACAGCAGCACTACTTCCAAGGGATACAATATCTTATAGAGGCAACTTCAGAAGAGGGGAAAGTTTATTTCTACAGTTCAGAATCTATAGCAAAAGGAGAAGTTTGTAGTTTAGAAAGTTAATTTTTTTAGTAGTAGGCAGCTTTGCGCTGTTAGACATAAAAAAAGCTCTTCAAGTTTGAACCTGAAGAGCTTTTTTCGTTGGTCTACTAGGACTCGAACCTAGAATAACAGAACCAAAATCTGCTGTGTTACCATTACACCATAGACCAATCTTTTTGCATTTTTGCGGTGCAAAGGTACAGCTATTTTTTTAATCTCCAAATTTTTAAGCGTATTTTTTTAAGAAAAAATTTAAGTAAAAAAGCTAACTTATTAATAATTAGTGTATTGATGTTTTTTGGGAGTGTAATTTTTTTTGAAGTTTCAGTAAAGTTTTGTATATTTGCCCCTCTATTGAGGTAAAAAACAATTATTTATGCAATTACATTTCAGACAGGCTACGGCTGCTGATGCCAGATGTGTAGCCCACCTCCTTACCGATGCGTTTGCCAATTATAATATGTATCGCGCTGTGCTAAATCGGTTTTTCTTTTCGGATAGTCAGTATATCGATTATCTGAACAAACTGCACTACGTACAGGCGATGAGCAATATTCGCAAAGGGTACTGCTTGCTGGCTGAGCACGAAGGTACCCCCGTAGCGGCGGCTGTGATGCAGCATTTGGGTAAAACTCACATCGGCTTATGGGACTACTTGCGCTCGGGTGCTTTTGCCCTATGGCAATACGCGAAACCTACGAAGCATTTTTTGCCTTTTCTTGACCAAAGCAGCGAGCAGGCGAAAAACAATGCACCTGAAGGGACGTGGTACTTAGAGAGTTTGGTGGTAAGCCCCGAATGGCAAAGCAAAAAGGTAGGCGGTAGGTTTATAGACCAAGGTATAGTGCCTTTTATAGCCCAACGCGGGGCTACCCAACTGCGCTTGGTGACCAATACGGCTATGAATGTGCATTTCTATACCCGACACGCTTTTCGGCAAACGGACTACCGCAAGATACAAGAAGTAGAGGTATGGACATTGCAGCGAGAAATAGCACTTGAAGAGTAAAAAATGTGGAATTATTTTTGGTAGTTACAAAAATAGTTGTATTTTTACACCCTTGAAAAAATGAATTAATAACTAAATACTCAGAATATTATGGAAGAAAATATAAGAGTGCGCTATTCTGATAAAGAATTAGAAGAATTTAAAGCGATTATAGAAGAGAAAATAAAAAAGGCTCAGACAGACTTAGAACTTATCCGCAGTTCGTATATGAACAGCGCTACTAATGGTACTGACGATACATCGCCTACCTTTAAGGCTTTTGAAGAAGGCTCGAAGGTAACGAGCAAAGAAGAGAATACGGCATTGGCCATTAGACAAGAGAAGTTTATTCGCGACCTTAAGAATGCGCTTGTCCGCATAGAGAATAAGACTTATGGTATCTGTCGCGTAACAGGTAAACTGATAGACAAACGTCGCTTGATGGCGGTGCCCCACGCTACCCTAAGCATTGAGGCTAAAAATATGCAATAAGTACCTATGAGTCCGACAGAGTACATTTGCCAAGAGACCCTTATCACCCCTGAAGTGCTTGCGCCTTTGGTAGAAAGGCTTTTTGAACAAAAGCACTACAAAAAGTATCAAACGCTGCAAAAAACAGGTAGCAATGAGGGACGGTTGTACTATGTGGAACAGGGACTGCTGCGCACTTTCTACGAGAAAAAGAAAAAAGACATTACCCATTCTTTTTTTATGGAGCAAATGTTTTATTTTCCGGTAGAGAATATTTATTTTGACAGTCCCACCCCCATTCAATTAGAGGCATTGGAGGATTGTGTGGTATGGGAAGCCGACTTTAGAGAGGTAGAGCGTGTGGTAAATGAGCATCAGGAGCTGGAACGGCTGATGCGACTGCTGTTAGTATCGGCCATACAGACCCTTAGAGAGCAGCTGTACACGATTAAGTTTCAGACCGCCCAAGAGCGGTATGAGTTGCTGCTGAAGAAATACCCCCAGATACTACTGCGTGCGCCTTTAGGGCATATAGCCTCGCTATTGGGTATCACCCAACAAACACTAAGTGTAATACGAAAGAATTAAACGATTAGTCAATTAGAAAAAATAAGCCAATTAGCAAATGAGAGAATTTGTTAATTGGCTTATTTTTAATAGGTTAAGCACTTTTCTTACTTAGAATAATAATAAATTTCGCTATTTTTCGTTTTTTATTTTGTAATGAAAGGAAAGCGTGGTATATTTGCAACGAAAAGACACGAAATACCTTATTTATTATATAATGGCGACAACTGATAAAGACACTCAAACAAAAAACAAACGATGGTTTCGTTTTCTGATACCTTCCTTGGTAGGTATCTTGATAGGTCTTGCGGGGTATATATTCTACCTATCTAAAGCACATTCCTATCTATCTGACGATCCAAAGGCGTGTGTGAACTGTCATATTATGGAGCCTGAGTATGCTACGTGGTTGCACTCATCGCACGGACGTAATACCGTGTGCAACGACTGCCACGTACCGCACGACAATGTCTTCCGTAAGTATTATTTCAAAGCTAATGACGGTTTGCGCCACGCTACGATGTTTACCTTCCGAATGGAGCCACAGGTTATCAAGATGCACTCACCAGGACAAAAAGTAGTGCAAGAGAACTGTATTCGCTGCCACAGCACCCTTGTAAGTGAGGTGCAGATAGGCAAGGTAACTGCCCCAATGGCACACGCTGGCAATGGCAAGCTCTGCTGGGAATGCCACCGCGAAGTGCCTCATAGCCGCGTACGCGGGCTGAACGCTGCTCCTAACTCGCCCGTGCCTATTATTGATGATATGGGCGCTAACGTTCCTGATTGGCTACAAGAAATGGCCGCTAAAAGTAAAAAAAGTAATAATTAAAAAAAACGAAATATAATTTATACAGCGATGAAAAAGAAACATTGGTTAATTGCAGGTATATTGGCAATAGTGACCTTCTTATTAGGACTATTGGCTAATTCAATAATGAATAGATCACAAGAGGCTGAGTTTATCGCAAAAGGCGGTAATAACCTCCCAGATCAGGAGTGTAAGAACGAGCTATTCGCACCGTTCTACCCACGTCAGTACGACTCTTGGAGAGCGACTGCTGACACTACATTCCGCTCTAGGTATATGAGCAGTCAAGATGATGATTTGCTCGCTTTGCGCCCCGAAATGGTCGTGCTTTGGGCTGGTTATGCTTTCTCTAAGGAATACAACGCTCCACGCGGACATATGCACGCTATTGAAGACGTTACTAAAATTCTTCGTACTGGTGCGCCTACCGATTCTACCCACTCTCCTCAGCCTGGTACTTGCTGGACTTGTAAAAGCCCTGATGTACCTCGCTTAATGAAAAAAGTAGGATTAGACAATTACTATAGTGCTCCTTGGGATAAATGGGGTAACGAGATAGTAAACCCTATCGGTTGTGCTACTTGCCACAATACTAAAACAATGAAGCTTGAAATTCACCAACCAGCTCTTGTTGAGGCTTTTGAACGTCAAGGGAAAGATATTAACAACGCTACTCACCAAGAAATGCGTTCGTTAGTATGTGCACAATGCCACGTAGAGTACTACTTCAAAGGTGATAAAAAACACCTTACTTTCCCTTGGGATAAAGGTATGACTATTGAAAAGATGGAAGAGTACTACGATGCAGAAGGTTGGACTGACTATGTACACTCACTTAGCCGTACTCCTATCCTTAAAGCACAACACCCCGACTATGAACTTTCTCAACTCGGTATTCACGGACAACGCGGCGTTTCTTGTGCCGATTGCCATATGCCATACAAAACTGATGGTGCTGTGAAATTCTCTGACCACCATATCAGCAGCCCACTACGCAATGTATCAGCGAGTTGCCAAACTTGTCACCGCCAAAGTGAAGAAGAATTGGTGAAAAACGTATACGATCGCCAAGATGCTGTATATGGTATGCGTATGAAACTCGAAAAACAATTAGCAAAAGTACACTTCAAAGCTAAATTCTTGTGGGATAACGGTGCTAACGAAGAACAAATGAAACCTACTTTGGCACTTATCCGCAAATCACAATGGCGTTGGGATATGGTACACTCTTCACACGGTGCCGCTTTCCACGCTCCTATCGAATCTGAACGCCTCCTTAGCGATGGTCTTATCTATGCTTATCAAGCTGAAAATAATTTAGATGTGCTTAAAGAAAAACTAAACATCAAAACAGCTTTCGTAATGCCTGATATTAGCACTAAAGCTAAAGCCCAAAAAGAAATAGGCTTGGATATACCAAAAGAAGAAGCTGCTAAGAAAAAATTCTTAGAAACTATAGTGCCTAAATGGATAGAAGAAGCTAAAAAAGCAGGACGCTTAGTATCACAAAAATAGTGCACGCCGTATTAGGCAATAACAGTCAATAATATAGACTTTGCCAAAGGTCGTGGGACGAAAAGCCTGCGAGACTTTGGCAAAGTTTGTCTTTATTATATTATTATTTTTTAGTTTTTATGAAGCAATACCCATTCGCTACCTTAGTAGCGTGTATATCCCTTATAATAGGGCTTATTTTACAACTTACCGTCGGGAGCCTCAGCAAAAGCTGGTTTAGCTTTCCTGATAATATCGTCGCAGGGTTCACTTTTGTAGTGATTACCACGCTGGTATTCTTTATTTTTAGAAAGTCGGCTTTCGTAAGTAGATTTTCATCAGCTCCGTTTGCTATTGTAATTGTAGCCGTTTTAGGCTTACTGACTATCGGGCTTGGGAGTATCAATGTAAAACCTGAAGAAATGCAAGGTGTTTTAGGCAAATTAGGCTTAAATGACCTAACTAAGACGTGGTATTTTGGTCTTATATTTGTATTAGCCCTTATGAACCTTTGGTTTGCGATACTCAAACGCTCTTTGGTATACGAGAGCAAGAATATTCCGTTTTTGCTCAATCACTTTGGACTATGGTTGGTGATGTTTGCAGGTGTACTCGGACAAGGAGATATCGTACGACTAAAAATGAATCTCTACAAAGACAAAGCTGAGTGGCGCGCCTTTACTGAAGAGAACAAAATGGTGCAACTGCCTTTGGCTTTAGAGCTTAAAGAGTTTAGCATAGATATTTATCCTAATAAACTGTTTGTGATAGATACTACTGGTTCGGCACTGCCTGTAGAGAAACCTCAAGGCTTTATGCTTGAAAAGGAAGGGGAGAGTATGACTCTTCTACATTGGAAAGTTACTCTTCATAAATACCTTGAAAAGGCAATACCCGACACAGATAGCACTTATATAAACCACACTATGTGGGGAGCTACTAACGCTGCCCAAGTGACGATAGAAGACTTGCGCACTCATAAGAAGAAAACGGACTGGATATCAGCTGGTAACTTTCAGTTTTCGCCTCGTGCTATCGACTTAGATAAAGATCATACATTAGTGATGGCACCCCCTGAAGCACGTAAGTTTCAGTCGCAAGTGTTAGTATTTCAGAAAGATAAGAAAGATGAGATACGCGAAGAACGCATAGAGGTAAACCATCCTATTAGCGTAGGAGGCTGGCGTATTTATCAAGTGAGCTACGATGAGCGTGCCGGTCGTTGGTCTGAACTTAGTGTAGTAGAGCTTATCTCAGACCCTTGGCTACCAGTGGTTTATACAGGTATATTTTTGCTTATTGCTGGTGGTATAGCTTTCTTGTTCCAAGTGAAAGGGAAGAAAGAGGTAATTGTAAATTCATAATTCTAAATTCATAATTAAAAGAAATGTGGCATCATTTTGACATAGTAACCTATCTCTCGGTAGCACTTTGGCTATTAGGAGGTAGCCTTATTTACAGTAAAAACAAAGCCCTAAGGGTAGCGAGTATAGCTGCTCACTTAGGAGCGACCCTTATAGTAGGGGGCTTTATTATAGCACTTTGGAAGAACTTAGAGCGTCCGCCATTGCGCACTTTAGCAGAAACACGTATATGGTACTCACTCTTTATGGGGCTTATAGGCTATGCTATCTACTTGCTCTATCGACAAAAATGGATGCTTAGCTACTCAGCTGTAATGGGTATTGTATTTATAGTGCTCACTTATACGCACCCTGATACGATGAACAAAGCGCTAATGCCAGCACTGCAAAGTGTATGGTTTATACCGCACGTAATCGTATATATCTTT
Source organism: Capnocytophaga sp. FDAARGOS_737 (assembly GCF_009730375.1). Lineage (NCBI taxonomy): Bacteria > Pseudomonadati > Bacteroidota > Flavobacteriia > Flavobacteriales > Flavobacteriaceae > Capnocytophaga > Capnocytophaga sp. FDAARGOS_737. The sequence continues at coordinate 161,122 of NZ_CP046316.1, forward strand.
GCCTATGCGATGTTAGGTATGGCATCGCTTACAGCTTTTTATGGCATCTATAGATATAAAAAAGGACAAGAAACTAGCAGCATATTTGCTGTGATAGACCAGCTTATAAAGGTGGGTTATGTATTCTTAACCTTTGGGTTGCTCTTCGGAGCGCTATGGGCAAAAGAAGCGTGGGGACACTATTGGACGTGGGACCCTAAAGAAACGTGGGCTTTCATCACTTGGTTGGGCTACTTGGTATATTTGCATCACAAGTACAATCATAATGAGCGTAAACCACTACAAAGCTTCGTAATTGTAGGGATAGCATTTATCCTTTTGTTGGTATGTTGGTTTGGCGTGAACTACCTACCTACTGCTCAAATGAGTGTACATACTTACTCAGGATAGGACAAAACGAAATATAAAAACGAGCACCGGTCTAAAAAGACTTACCTTTTTAGACCGGTGCTCATTTTGTATTATTACTTCTACTTCTTCATTCCCATAAAGAAAAATCCGTAGCAGCGCTCATTTTCTTCTAATTGTAAGAAATCTTTCATCTGAAACATAAAGCCGGGGGTACCCCAATAGCACCCTATGCCGTGGGCAGTGCAGGTGAGGTACATATTTTGTACAGCCATCGCTGTCGCAGCTATTTCTTCCCACTCAGGCACTTTTCCACTAAAACAAATGCTAATAGTTACTATTGTATCTGATTTAGCTGTTTTTTGGGCTATTTCATTCATTTTTCGCTCAGAAAAGTTCTCAGCAGGTACATTTTCTTTGTACAGTCGTACTAATTCTTCTCCCAAAAGGGCTTTATCAGTACCTCTATGAGCTTTTAGGCGCCAAGGTTTGGTGCGTTTATGGTTAGGAGCATAGTCAGCAGAGCTGATAATCTCTTCTAATACTTCTTTGGCTATAGGTGCATCACTATATTCAGGAGGGAATATACTCTTGCGAGTGGTAATGATGTGTCGGAGTGTTTGGGCTTCTGTCATAATACTAAGAATTAATGTTTAATGGGGCAAAGATAATAAATTACTAATTATTATGTATCTTTGCGCCCAATAAAATAGATAATATATGGGAAGTAAAAATAAACTTAAACGTTTTGAAGAAAACAAGACTTTTGCTAATGTTATACAGCCTTCGCGAGAGGAGCTTTTAACCAACACTTTTGCTTATAAAGAGAAGTGGAATGAGCTGTATTTTAAGAATAATAACCCTATTGTCTTAGAATTAGGCTGTGGTAAAGGCGAATATTCAGTAGGCTTAGCTAAACGACACCCCGAAAAGAATTTTATAGGTATAGATATCAAAGGAGCGCGCTTTTGGAGAGGAGCTAAGACAGCAGTTGACGAGCAAATAGCCAACGTAGCTTTTCTTCGTACCCAAATAGAACTCATAGAACAATGTTTTGCACCCGAAGAGGTGAGCGAAATATGGATTACTTTCCCCGATCCTCAGATAAAATACAAACGCACTAAACACCGGCTAACAAATGCTGATTTCTTAGCCCGTTATCAGCATATTCTAAAACCAGAAGGCTATATACATCTGAAAACTGATAGCGAATTTATGCACGGCTATACTCTCGGACTGCTACACGGAGCCGGACATAAGGTGCTGTATGCCAACCACAATATCTACAATAGTGATGGGGTACCTACAGAAGTTACCGAAATCAAGACTTTCTACGAGCAGTTTTATTTAGAGCAAGGCAAACCTATCACTTATATTAGATTTCAGCTAAAACGAGATTAACAAACTACTTTTTAAGAGCAATCACCCGAATGGTGCGCTTAACTTGTTCTGCTATAGCGCGTGCTTGTGCAACCTCAGGGTTTACAATTGTAACGTGTCCCATTTTTCGGAAGGGACGCGTTTCTTTTTTACCATAAATATGCGGAGTTACCCCCTCCATTGCTAATATTTGTGCTATGTTTTCATATACTACCTCTCCTTGCTCACCTTCAGCTCCTACAAGATTTACCATTACACCAGCTACTTTGCTTTGGGTACTGCCTAATGGAAGCCCTAAGATAGCTCGCAGGTGTTGTTCAAACTGGTTAGTATAAGCAGCCTCTATGCTGTAGTGACCAGAGTTGTGAGGGCGTGGGGCTACTTCATTTACTAATATCTCATCGTCTGCTGTTTGAAAGAGTTCAACAGCCAAAAGACCAACCACACCAAAAGCCTCTGCTACTTGCACAGCTATAGCTCTTGCCTTCTGGGCAACAGCATCATCTATACGAGCGGGACAAATAACGTATTCTACCTGATTAGCCTCAGGGTGAAACTCCATTTCTACCACCGGATAAGTACAAACTTCTCCTTGACTGCTTCTGGCTACTATTACAGCTAATTCTTTAGCAAAAGGTACTAAAGTTTCAGCTATACACTGCCCATCAGGCAAGCCGTTAAGGTCGGCAAGTTGGCGTACTATCTTCACGCCATTGCCGTCATAGCCAAAACGTGCAGACTTCCACACAAAAGGCAATTTTAGTGTACCTACTTCAGCAGCTGCGCACAAATCGGTAAGAGACTCAAATGCCGTAAAAGGAGCCGTAGGAATACCGTTTGCTGCATAGAATTGCTTTTGCACAGCCTTGTTTTGTATCTGCCGAATAGTCTGCGGACTAGGATATACTTGCACCCCTTCAGCTTGCAGCTTTTCAAGGGCATCAACGTTTACATTCTCAATTTCTATAGTGAGTACTTGTACATCTTTGCCGAACTGATAGACGGTATCAAAGTCGGTCAGGCTTCCTTGCACAAAGGTATTACTACCGATGCGGCAGGGCGCTTCAGCAGAGGGGTCTAGTACTTTAGTAGCAATATCAAATTTGCGAGTTTCGGTTAAGAGCATCTTGCCGAGTTGTCCTCCACCGAGTATGCCGAGGGTAAAGTCTGATGAAAAATAGTTAGTCATAGTTAAAGTTATTTGTTTTTTATCTCTCTAATCAGGTATATATATACAGGGAAGTGGTCTGAATAGCCCCAAGTGTAGTTGCCATTTGCCATACTGCGGAAAGGATAACCTTTATAGCGTCCTTTGGGGTTTGCCAAATAAGGACGGTTGAAAATACCGGCTTTCCAATAGCGGTAACTGCTCTTGTCTTCTTTTAGTAGGTCGTAGGTGAAATATATTTGGTCAAAGAGATTCCAACCGTCTTGATAGGCGAGAGTCCCCATTCCTTTCTTTAGCATTGCCTCCATAGGGTTGAAGAGCTCACCGGGCTTAACATCTTCCTTTTTATCTTTAGTTTTAAGTATGTTTTTAAATCCGGAGTTGATAGGGTCGTCATTAAAGTCGCCCATCGACATTATCTTAGCATTAGGATTTATCTTTAGCAGCGAATCAATAATCTGCTTGTTTAGAGCAGCAGCTTTTTCGCGCATAGGACGACTTTTAGCCTCTCCTCCTAAGCGTGAAGGCCAGTGATTTACGATAAAATGTACTTCTTCACCATCTAAATCCCCACTAACTAATAGCTGGTCACGAGTGTAGAGGGGTTTACCGTCTTCTTTGGTTAGGTATAGAGGGTGTGCTTTAGATGATGAGGGCTTAAAAACACCTTGTTTGTACAGAAGAGCCACATCTACCCCACGTGCATCAGGCGATTCGTAATGTACAATGCCGTAATTATATTTCTTTAGGTAAGGGGTATTGATAAGGTCGGTTAGTACCACATCGTTTTCTATTTCGGCGACGCCTATAATATCCGGAGCGTGATGGGTAACATCAGTACCTATTTCTGAGAGTACCTTTGCTATCTTCTGTACGTGGTCGTTATATACTTTTGAAGTCCAACGGTCAGCCCCGTTAGGGGTACGGTCGTCATCAAACTTATGTGGGTCGTTGATGGTATCAAAAAGGTTTTCTACGTTATAAAAAGCAACGGTTCTTACCATAAATTTCTTCGGTTGTGCGTTTACATACGCTAGTGCCAATAAGCACCATACTAAAATTAAATTTCTTCTCATTATATTAGTCATTAATCAGTCATTAGTTATATTATTACCTAAAAATTCTATTAAAAAAGCTCTTTTTCTTTTCGGGTTCTTCTTTTTGTTGGGTAGCGCTTTGGGTGTTAGGGTTCATCACATCGTCTATCGAAATCTCATCGTCATCATTGTCTATATCGTGCAGCTTACCTTTGCGCTCATATAGGCGATAGTGTATATCTCCTGCGTATATAGTATCTTTAGGCGGAGCGCTTAGAAGGCGGTCTATAAAGCCCTCGCGTACTACCGATTCGCATTCTAATACCTCGCTGCGTACCTCATCACTCACTTCAAAAGTAGCTTTTGTAAGCGAGTTAAACTGCCGATTGCGGTTCAGTTGTTGTATAAACAGAGCAGCTATAGGCAGTGCCGAGTTAGCTCCTTGCCCTATACGGGTACTGCGGAATCCTATCTGGTGGTCATTACCTACCCAGCTAATCATCACTAAGTTAGGAAGCATTCCAGCGAACCAACCGTCTTTGTTGTCTTGGGTAGTACCGGTCTTACCTGCTAAATCGTTGGTAAGTCCGTACTGTCCACGCATACGGGCAGCGGTACCTTCATTTACGGTAGCGCGCATCAGCTGTATCATCTTTTGGGCAGTGGTCTCACTAATGGCAGCCTCTTGTTTAGCAGGCTTGTGTTGCCATATCACTTTCCCTTTTTTATCTACTATTTTTTCTATGAAATAAGGTTGCGAAGGCACCCCTTTATTAGCAAAGGTAGTAAAGACTTTTGCCATTTCTATAACCGGTAATTCGGCAGAACCTAAGGCTATTGACGGCACTTGGGGCAGAGGGGTTTTCACTCCCATCTTATAAGCTTTTTGGATAACATTTTGCAGTCCTGCGTAGAAAAGGGTCTGTACAGCTATAGTGTTCAACGATTCTTTCAGCGCCTTGCCTACCGAATAATAAGTGCTGGGGTCATCGTCTGTGGCTGACGAGTTGCGAGGCGTCCAGTACTTCTCATCGGCATAGGTAAGAGCACGTGGCGAGAAATGCGAACATACAGGCATTCCCATTTCTAAGGCAGTAGCATAGACGATAGGCTTAAATATCGAACCTACCTGCCGCTTGCTCTGTAGTACGTGGTCGTATTTAAAATGCTCAAAATCAACACCTCCTACGTAGGTCTTTACAGCGCCTGTCTGAGGGTTTACACTTACGAACCCCGTGTTTAGCAAGCGTATGTAGTGCGAAAGGCTATCGAGGGTGCTGTGCTGCTGTACCTTGTCTTCTTCGTAAAACGACAATTCCATATTTTTCTTTTCGCTCAGCTGCTTCCATATCTCCTCTTCAGTTAGGTTTTTAGCTTTCAGTTCTTTATAGATAGGCAGTCGTTTTACTTCTTGCTTAAACCAATCGCTGTCTAAGTTCCAAGGCGCTTTTTTGCCATAAGCCTGCTCAAATTCTTTTTGTAGGCGGGCTAAGTGCTTCTTTACAGCTGTTTCAGCGTATTCTTGCATCGTATAGTCGATAGTTGTGTAGATGCGAAGCCCATCTCTGTAGATATTGTAAGGAGTGCCGTCTTCTTTTGTGATATTTTTTAGCAGTTCCGGCAGTTGTAAGCGTATTTGCTCGCGCAAATAGGGAGCAACCCCTTCACTTATTATGGTATTGTAGTTTATTTTCAGGCTGTCTTTAGTTTGTGCAGCAAAATCTTCATCTGTCAGATAGCCATTTTTCTTCATTTTAGCCAATACCGTATTCCGGCGCTCCTCACTGCGCTGAGGGTACAGACGAGGGTTGTAGTTGTTGTTTGCCTTTAGAGTGCCTATTAGCGTAGCAGCTTCGTTCAGGGTCAGCTCCTTAGCAGGTTTGTTAAAAAAGCGATACGAGGCACTCTCTATACCGTAGGTATTATCGCTAAAAGGCACAGTGTTTAGGTAGAGGGTAATGATTTCCTCTTTGGTGTAAACGCTTTCTATCCGCCTTGCGATAATCATCTCTTTTATTTTGTGTACAGGCATCGTCAGTTTGCCATAGCGTTCCCCACGCCCAAAGAGGTTTTTAGCCAATTGCATCGTTAGGGTACTCCCCCCTCCTGAAGAGTCATCTTGCAGTAGGAGAGTTTTAAAGAAAACCCTAAAAAGACTCTTAGTATCTATCCCACTATGGTCGTAAAAACGCTCGTCTTCAGTGGCTATAAGCGCATTGATAAGGTAAGGGGGAAAGTCTTTGTATTCTATACGCGTACGGTCGAAGATAAAAAACTTACCTATACAAACGTTGTTATCATCGTAGATAAGGCTGGCTTCAGCTTGGCGCAATTCTTTAAGTTCCTGTTTGGTAGGCAGTTTGCCAAAAGCCCCAAAGTAGATGAGTAGTATCAGTAGCAATAGGCAACCCAAGCCACTAGCTATAATGATGCCTCCCCATTTCAGGTAAGATTTTCGCGAAGTGCCGCGCAATGAGTAGATACCAAAAGGTATGAGCACTATAGCGGCTACAGCGGCTATCCAAAGGGTTTTAAGGCAATAGCGCAATAGGCGGTATAGTTTTTCGCCTATCCACACACATCCCTCTAGCACACGCGAAAGCCCTGTGCCCAGAAAGAGCAGGCACGCTACCGCATACTTTTTATAAGGTATATTTTTGTGCATTAGCTTCTTTGATTTAACCATTTCAGAGTACAAAAATACAAAACAATTATTAATTAGCAAATTTGCCAATTATAAGTTGATATATTTATCGAAATAGTTAGCTATATTTTTCAGTTCTTCGCGATAGAGGTCATCTTCTTTTTCTGAGAGGATACCATAGCCGTAACGCCTAAAGGTCTGTAGCACTTCCGAAAGAGCATCGGTAGTGAGCTTTACGGTTATCAGTACAGTATCTTCGTGATAGTTAGAAATGTATAACCCTAAAAGCTGACTGTGGTTGCTTTCCACTATCTGGGCTATTTCGGCAAATGAATAGCTGTGGGCGTCTTTTTCTAAGATAAGCACGCGTCCTGTCTCTTTTATAAAAGGGGTTTCAGCCAGTTGCAGTACAAAGTCGCGAAGCTGATAGCAACCTATTAGGTGCTGAGCTTCATCTACTACCGGCAGCATATCTGTCCGATGGGCAGCAAAAGCCTCCATTACCGCATCCCACGAGGTGTTTACCGACACGCTGTAATGGTCAAAAGCATAGCGATACTCGCTGATAAGAGCCTCTTCGGCTTCTTCAGCGATAGTAGCTTTGCTTAGCACCCCCACTAATAGTCCCTCTTCGCACACGGGGAGTGCCGAAAGACTATGCGCCTCAAAGAAAAGTTTTGCCTCCTCTACCGAGCGGGTTATTTCTATGTATAAAGAATGTGTGGTCATAAGCTATGGAGGTTTTAATAACAATCTGTTTTTATTTGTCCATTGTTTTCAAAGTAGCTCAGGGGTTTGCGTAGGTGAAAATGACAGACCTCTTCTAAAGTTTCCTTTACAGCTTTTAGCATTGCCATCGAACCGCAAATCATCACTACCCCTCCTTCGGCTAACAAGTTAGCAAAAAACGAACCTTCGCGGTGAATGATGTCCTGCACGTAAAACTTGTCTCCTTCTCGCGAAACGGCCTGCCAGTAAGTGCTGATTTTCCCTTCTTCTATATAAGGGTCTATATAAGGGCGATACAACTCTAAAGAGGCTTCGCGCCTACAACCCCATACTAAGGTAAGAGGCTTTTTGTCGGTATTCTCCTCTATCATTCCAAGGAAAGGCGCCATACCGGCTCCATTGGCGATACATACCACTTGGGGCGCTTTCTTAGGGAAATGAAAATTTGGGTTAGGCTCTATCACTGCCCGCAATGTTTCGCCTATAGGCAGGTCGTTTAGCAGGTTCGATACCACCCCTTGCGCAACCAGCTTAACGCTTAGCCATATTTCTTCGCGATATTTGGCTATAGAGTACAAACGCTCGCGACCATCAGCAGGGGTAATACCCAGTAGGTCGCCCGATTCAAAAGCTACATTCTTAAGCGGTTTTAGGCGTACTAAGAAAATATCATCATCCATCACAGGCGTTCTCTCTACTACTGTCAATTCTGTGCGTTTGCGTTTTTTACGAGTCAGGAAGTCTGACGGCAAACGCAGATTGAGGTCTTGGGTAGCACTCCACTTTTCAGCCCACTGCCTAAAGGCGTCTACCGACTGGTCGCTTATGGTGTGCAACGGAGTCATCGCCTTGGCTTGTGGCTCTTTGGCTAAGAGTACATCTACCTCTTTGGCAAATCGGCAAAACTCAGGATACGAAAGCGACCCAAACCCGACCACCGTATAGCCAAAGCTCTGCACTATAGGGTGTTTCTTCCAGAGTTCAGCAAAACGAGTCCCCGTCATAGGGGCATCGCCATCGCCGTAAGTACTCGCAAAAATAAGCAATTGTTCTAATTGTGGATAGTTGCCAAAATCGTTCATATCAGCTATATAAGAGCGTTTGCCTTGCCTTAGCAGGTCATCGTGTACAGCGCGTGCAAACTCGCGAGTACTACCGCCCTCAGTACCTACTAACACTATGTATTCACACACTTCTTTAGCAAACGGATTCACGCTCTTTTTGCGCCTTTTCAGCGTGATAGCAAAACCCGAATAGATAAAAAATAGTATAGCCAAACAGCTGATAAATAGCAGAGTAGCCCAAATATAATGCCCTTTGCCTATGTGTAGGGTGCGCACTAAGTAAGCCAATCCTTTAAAAGGAGAGGTCGAGGTGCTGATAATCTCACCTGTAAACTGATTCACAATCACATTTTTATTGATAAAATCTATCTTATACACCTCTTCAACATCTTCAAAAGCAGGAAACTCTACCGACCGCACTTCAGACAGGGGTACGTTGAAGACCTCAAAATCAGTGTAAGCTCTTGCGGGTTCTTCCGATAGGGTAGAGGCATCGTACTCGTGTTGAGGTTTAAATTTAGGTACAATTCCTATGGTTTCCAGCGTCATATACACGCCGGTAAGGCAAATAATAAAGATAAATACGAGCATCCAGCGCCCTATAGCCGAATGGTAATGAGGGTTAAATTCTTCCCCTTCGGGTAGTTTTCCAAAGAAGTGGCGCCAGCGTTGCTGTTTGCGTACAATCAGCCATATACCCGATAAGGCTATTATTGCAAAGCACAAAGCCGTGATTCCCATTATCACCCGTCCTGTTTTGCCCATATAGAGCGAGCGGTGCAAGGTTTTAACGAACTGTATAAACTTCGAAGGCTTATAATTTCCCTCCATTACCGCGCCCGATTGGGGGTGTATAAATAGTTTTTTACCCTCCGATGTCTCTACTTGCACAAAGTGATTGCGGTCGATAGTGAGTTTAAGGGCATCTATCTTCTTCTCTTTTAGGGCGGCAATGGTTTGGGCAAGAGTCGCCTTTTCAAACTCTGCACTTTTGTAAGGCAATGTTTGGTTATACACCGATTCTACTGCTAATATAGCCCCTGTAAGAGCTCCCAGCAATATGAATACCCCCGCTATTAGGGCAATTATTAAATGAAGTTTTCTTGCCATTTGTCAGTTAGTTACATCTTGGTTCATCAGTTATAAGAGCTTTTTCAATTCTTATTTCTTCAAGGCGTTTTAGTTTCTTTTCTTTTACAAAATCGTATAGATAGTAATAACCATCAAAAGATACTATAGCAACATTCTCTCTTAAGTATTGTATACTATTATATTTAGGTTCAGCTATTATTTCTCCTTTCAGATTGATAAGACCTATACCGCTATCAGTATAGTATTTAGCAACCCCATTTTTAAAGGAGCTTACCCCTCTATTAGTAAACTCAAACGGAATCACTACCTCATTTTTTAGGTTGATATACCCCCATTTACCATCTTTGCGTACCGCAGCCAATCCTTCGCTAAAATTACCTACTTCTTCATATTCTAACGGAATTATTACCTTGCCATAGCCATCTATATAGCCCCATTTACCCCCTTTTTTAACCCCAAAAATACCATTACCACTCCAATTGTTTATAAAACCATCATAGGTATCTAATAAATTACCATTCAAATCATAGACCATATACTTACATTCCTTACGTACCCCTACTATGTAAGTGTTGTCAGAAGGTTCAATCACATCGGCATCAAAATCTTGAATAACAGGTTCTCCTTTAAGGTTGATATATATGTAATCTCTCACTTCCATTACTTTAGCCAAACCTTGTCGAAAGGCAAAAGCATCTCTGTAGGTAGCAGGTATCACCCATTCATTTTTAGTATTGATATATCCCTCTTTGCCATTCAATCTTGCTACAATAGGAATATTGTCATCTATCTCATCGGTGTAAATCCAGCGATAGCTTATAGGGATAATTTCTTTCCCTTCAGAGTTAAAAAGACCTGTTTTATCATTAAGAGTTACTGTATAGCCATTTTTGTTAGAGTTTATAAATGAATATTTTAAGGGGAGTATTATAGTACCTTTTTCAGAAACCACCCCATATTTCCCATTCTTCTCAACAATAAACTGACCTTCACACCCAAATCTTATAGAGTTATAAGTTCCTTTAAGAATGGGTCGTAAATTTTCGTTATACACCCAGCAGCCTTTTGTTTTACCACAAGCAATGATGTATGGTTGTTTTTGTTTTATAGAATTAAAAGTAGGGGCTAACACTGTTTTTCCCTGCAAATTGACCAATCCTAACTTACCCTTTTCTTCAAAGATAAAGTATTTAGGTTGTGCCAACCCCATAAAGCCACACAACAGCAAGACTAATTTGATTATTTTCATTATTTTCATATTTGCTAATTTGTTAAAGGTTAAAATTTGTTTAAGTCTCTCCCCAAAGTTTTTCGTGTATGCTAACCGTCACCTCTCCCCATCCCACTGACCATCCCATCTCCCCATTCTGCTGACCGTCATATCTCCCCATCCTGCTGACCATCCCATCTTTCCTTCCTGCTGACCATCACCTTTCCCCATCCTGCTGACCGTCACATCTCCCCCTTTGAAGGGGGCTGGGGGGATGTTAATCGTCAAACCGTCACCTCTCCCCCTTTGAAGGAAGTCCGCGAGCTGGCGCAGCGGAGTATGTGCAAGGGGGGATGTTAATCGCCAAATCGTCAAATTTGCTAATTCCCTAATTTGTTTGGCACGAGTTATAGGCTTGCGCCAGCGGTGGGTAAAAAAGGCTTCTCTTCTAATGTTTCTAAATTGAGTGTGCTAAAGTTGTGATTTTTATCTATCAACAGTAATGAATTGTTGAAAAACTCACTAAACCCTACTCTTCCTAATTTGTATTTTTTGTAGGAAAAATCATTGCGATTGACGATGAACAACCAATTGCCATCTAACAAATAGACCGCTATATAATCAGGATTATCAGAAAGACATATTGAAAAAAGTGTTTTGCCACTAAGCTTTTCTTTTTCTTTAAAATTGATACGCCAAACTTCCTCGTCTTCATTGTTCATATACACTAAGATATTACTGCCTAAATAGTAGTAACCTTTGTTGTCGCAAGCTACTTTACAATCAGATATACGTATTTTTTTATCAGTAGGTATGGCTGAAAACATAAGTGTATCAAAGTTGAATTTGTACAGATTAGGCTGTCTGAAAGCACTAAAATACACCGAATTACTTGCAGGATGATAAGCAGTGTTACCCCATTGTGTTTTTTCGTCGAGAATAGCTATTACTTTACCCGTTTCGACATCTACACAAAAAGGGTTTCCATAAATATTCTTATAAATATCGCTTTTAGTTACTGAAAATACTTTGCTACCTTCTCTATCAAGACAAGGATAGATAAAAGTATGATTATAAATGGTATTTGTTATAGTTTTTTTATCAACATCAACCATAAGTAATGGTTCATTAGTGTCAATACTACGAGAAACAGCTATGGTTTTTCCGTTATCAGCTATAGCCCTAACCATATAATCCTTGTATAAAGAATCTTTTAGCACACAAAATGCTTTTTCTTTATCAAAATCCCGACACCAAATACCCTCTTTCCCAAAGTAGTATCTGTGCCAAAAATACATTCGTCTGTTAGTAAAATCTGTAATTATACTCATTTTATTGATTTACTGATTTGCTAATTTGTTCGAGGCTCTCCCAAAAGTTTTTCGTGTATGCTGACCATCCCATCTCTCCGTCCTGCTAACCGTCACCTCTCCCCGTCCTATTGACCGTCACATCTTTCCATCCTGCTGACCGTCACCTCTCCCCCTTTGAAGGGGGCTGGGGGGATGTTAATTGTCAAATCGTCACCTCTCCCCGTCCTATTGACCGTCACATCTTTCTATCCTGCTGACCGTCACGTCTCCCCCTTCGAAGGAAGTCTGCGAGCTGGCGCAGCGGAGTATGTGCAAAGGGGGGATGTTAATCGCCAAATTGCCAAATTGACTAATTAGTCAGCTCAAACCGTATTTTCTTCGCATTCTTCAGCGCCTCGTGACTGATAAAATACGATTTGTAAGGCTTCCCATCGATGTAAATATTCTTAATGTAAATATTTTCGGGCGAAGCATTACTTTCTATTACCAAATCACCAGCAGGATAGTACTTCGGATCGCGTTTGAGGGTGATTTTAGTGAACTTAGGCGAGGTAAAAGTATAGTTAGGCTCAGCAGGAGTAATAGGATAAAAACCTGCCATACCATAGATAAGCCAAGCCGACATTACCCCTGTATCCTCATTCCCTGGCAGTCCCGCAGGTTTGTTTTGAAAATACTCATTGATAAGTTGGTCTACTTTCTGTTGGGTCTTCCACTCTTTACCTTTAAGGAAGTTGTACAGATACGGATAGGCAATATCAGGTTCGTTAGCCATATCGTACTGCTTACTGTCAAAAATATGGTCGAGTTGCTTTTCAAAAGGCTTTTCACCACCCATTAGCTTAATCATTCCTTTCACATCGTGGGTTACCATATATACGTATTGCCACGCATTACCTTCTATGTAGCCCACATTTTCTTCAAAGTTAGCCCCACTTTCAGGGTTGAAAGGCGCATACCATTTGCCATCAGCGTGGCGCGGACGCAATAAATGGGTTTCTTTGTCAAATAGCTTTCTATACGAATAAGCCTGTTGATTAAACTTCTCGTAATCAGCTTTTTTGCCTAACTTCTTAGCTATTTGTGCAATAGCAAAATCAGCCGCATTATACTCTTGGGTAGTTGATACCGGACCTCTTACACCCCCATCTACACTCAGGTAACCCAACTTCCAATACTCTTTCACCCCTGGGCGTATAGGATTGTTTTCAAGCGTATTCGCCCCTTTTAGCATCGCCTCGTAGGCAGTTTGTATGTCAAAATCGGTCAGACCGCGCAAATAAGTATCTGCCAGTACTATGCTGGCAGGGTCGCCTACCATCGTAAAGGTTTCTGTGGAATTGAGTTCCCATTTAGGCAGCCAACCGCTTTCTTTATAAATGTCGAGCATCGTGCGCACCATTTGCAGTTGCTGTTCGGGGTAGAGTAGGGTCAGCAGTTGGTGGTAATTCCTATAAGTATCCCAAAGCGAGAATACCGTATAACGCTCGTTGCTTTTGCCTATTTTGTTGGTTTTGCTTTCGGGGTAATCGCCATTAACATCATTTAGTAAGTTCGGGTGAATAAGCGCGTGATACAGAGCCGTGTAGAAGATAGTTTTCTGCTCATCAGTACCCCCTTCTACGGTAGCGCGGAGGGCATCGTTCCACGTTTGGCGGGTAGCGGTGTACACCTCATCGAAAGTGCGGTTGCCTATCTCTTTCTCAAGGTTTTCACGAGCGTTAGCTATACTCACGTACGAGATGCCCACTTTTAGTTCCACCACCTCTTCTTTGTCGAATTTATAACGGAAATAAGCCCCAATACTATCGCCTACCACCTCGCGGGCAAATTGCTCTTTTAGGCGCGTATCGCCGTTGTACCACATCCATTGGGCTTCCACCCCTTGGTGTTTTTCAGGCGTATGCCATACCCCGTATGAGGGGGCAACTTTGTTCACTTTAGCTACGAAATACACCGGATAAGCCAGCTCCGGACTGTTATAGCAGAAAGTCCCTACCATACGCATTCCTTCCACCTCGGTAGGCGATACGAATTTCAGCATAGCCCCCTTTTCGTTTGTAAGTCCCAACCCAAGATTGAGCAGCAAATTGGCTTCTCCTTTCGGGAAGTGATAGCGAGTAATACCAGCCCTTGTAGTGGCGGTAGCTTCAGTTTTGATATGATATTTAGTAAGGAAATTGCTGTAATAACCAGCTTTAGCCACCTCATTTTGGTAGGTTGAGCCATATTTTAGGTGATTTACCTCCAATTTACCAGTAGTAGGCATTGCGATAATCACCCCGAGTTCAGGACAACCAACACCGCTGAGGTTCACGTGGGTAAGTCCGGTGAAGAAGTTGTTTTCATTCACATAAGGGTTTGAAAGCCAACGACTATCTTTTTCAAGTGGAGCTTTCACGCCAGTAGTATCGAAAGCCACGTTAAAGGGGGAGATGCTAAGCATACCGCGAGGTGCGATAGCCCCAGGGTGAGTAGCCCCAAAGTTAGACGTTCCAATAAGCGGATTGATATAATCCACAGGTTGCTGCTGAGCGTGTATTGATAGAGCCACCCACAGAGCGGCGAAAGAGAGTACTTTTTTCATTAGTCTAAAACGCTAAAAATGGTTAATCAGGCTACAAATATACGACTATTTTTTGAAGTTACAACCCTAACACCCTTTTTTATACCCCAAGTCAATTCCATTGCCTAATAACTTCGTTTGTTAATGCTAATGAAGTTTTTTTCTTTACATAAATGAAGAAATAATAAAAAACGCTGGTCTATTTTTTTAACCAGCGTTTTTTGTTAAAACCTAATGTAAAATCTATAATTATCTTAGGATATAGACATTATTACTTGCATTTTGTCTATAATAAGCTGCTGCAATTTCTTTAATAGCATTTATGCGATATTTTTCTAAAGAAACTTTATCCTTATATTGTTGCATCATAAAATTCCATTGTTTATCATCTTCTGCTTTTATCTTATTTTCTATAATACTAATTTGCTTTTTAGCTTCATTGTAGCAAGATGTAGAGGGATCTACATTCATTAATATAGATAAGGCTTCTTCATAATTTTTATTAGCTATTAAAGCACTAACTTTTTGAAGTTGTTGTTTACAATTTTTCTCTTGGTATTTATTGTAAATTTGTAATGCGTTTTTTTGAGCATTAGAATAACACTCTTTTACCTCTTCTGGAATACTCAACAATAAAGCAATAGCTTCTTCATACTGTTTTCTTTGAGCAAATCCTTCTGATTTCTGAATAATACTATTACAATTTTCTTTATAATAAGAGATTATTTCTTTTTTTCCTTCTGAAATAAATTTTTTCAATTCAGCAGATTTGTTATTTATTTTGTTAATAGCATCAATAACCGCTTTATCTTTTCCCATAGCACTACCTTTTAAAGTAGAATAATAAGAAGAAAATATTTTACCTGTTGTGTTTTCTTGTATAATTAAAGATAGATCTAGCCACACAACATTTATATTCTTCATTCCTCCCTCTATAACTTCGCTATTTTGTAAAGAAACTTTAGGAGTTATAGTAAAATTTCCATAAGTAAAAGAAGATATACCTTCAGAAGTTATTGTTTGTTCAATTCTTTTTGTTAATAAAGATTGTTGTGCTTCAGATATATCACTTTCAATGGGAGCTATACTCAAAGTTATTTTTCCAACATCTGAAATGGTTTGAGCTGATAATAGTTGGAAAAAAGATATAAATACAAAAAATAATGTTATTTTTTTCATTATTCAAATTTATTTAATGATGATGAAAATAGTATTGCCTTTTATGTCTCGTCCCACTTCAAGCCCTAAAGTTTTAAGGTATTTAATAAGAAGAGAAGCAAATTTATTTGGATTATAGTTACGTCCGTTACTTTGATCTTTTAAAGGGATTTTTACATCGTCAAAAATCATTCTTAAATCAGTAGTTCCTTGTATATGATAATTGTTTTTAAAAGCATTTTCTTCCATCCAAGTTTCTAATAAATCAGAAAATAATTCATCTTTAAACTCAGAAGATGTATTATAATGAGAACTTTCAGCAAAACTAATATCTACAATAATAGATTTTCCATTATTTACAACATCTGTAAACTTTGTCTGCATAACATTTAAAAAGTCATCTATACAACTTTCTACAGCTTTTGAAGCTAATCTTCCAAAGTCATCAGAGTAAAACTTTCCACTTTCGCATACTTTATTAGAAAGAGAATTTCCTGTTGATACTTCATAACCCGTAAGTATAATTTTGATTGAGTTTCCAGAACTTCCTTTATGTATAACAACTTCAGAAAGAACATAGATATCAGCACCTGACATTTCAATAATCTGTGTTTTTAAGTCATTTTGATTATCAGAAGTAAAAATAGAATTATCTTTTGCACTTTTCAATTTGGCAGTAAAATCAACAGTTGTAAAACCTCTGTTATCAAACCCTTCCTTAATTTTTGTAATAGCTATACGCTTATCTGCATCTTCTTCTAAAATAGTACGAATATCTTCACCTTCTTTTACAAATGGAATGACCATAATTTTAGGCTGAACAGTTATTACTTGTCCACCGCTATCTGTTGCTTTGTTTTGAGCATTTAATGAAAAACTCAAAACAAATAATAAGAAAAATATTTTTTTCATTTTAATAACCAAATTTTCTAATTACACCGTTTTGCTCTAAGTCTCTTCTTAAAGCATTGACATTGATCTTCATTACAATATCTAATTGCTTATTTCCTCTTATATTTTTAGAAATATTACTTTCTTGAGACAGTATGAAAAATGTCTTATAAAATCCTTTATCAAAAAAATTTGAAAAGTACTCCTTATACTGTACTAAACTTTGATTTTCATTAGGGACTAATGGAATGTTAAGGCTATTACTATTAGCAATCCCTCTAAACAATATTGTTTGCATTACTAATTTTTGTGCTTGTTCTACTCCTTTATCACTATTTTGACTAATAGTTTTAAGTGTTATTTCTCCTTTATTTTCAGATATTAAAAGTATATTGGGTGTTTGATATTGAGTAACTTTACAACTACTCAATAATACAAAAAGTACAAAAAAATAAAATAGATTATGTTTCATTTCCTTATTGATTTTTGTAAGGAGTTGCTTACATAAAGCAACTCCTTATGAAGTTATTGTTTAAAAGTAACTTTTAGGTTAGCATTAGTACTTATTTTTTCTTTCAGCAGTTTATCCCCTGATTTGATAGAACAAGTTGAAAAGTTTTCATCTTCAACTTTTTCTACTTTTAGTTCTGCAACATCTTTTTTGCGCTTAAGTTCTTTGCCATTTACATTTATCATTGTTTCTTCATAAACCTTCAAAATATTACCTTTTTTTACGCCAGATGAACTACCTCCAGATACTAATAACTTCCCTTTATCTTGTTCTTCTACTATTGCAAATTCAACAGGAAAGTTCTTAAGTACGAACTCTTCAATTTGAGGAGACATTTTATCAAGAGTCTTTTTAAAAGCTTTTTCTTGACTTGTTAAAGAACCTTCTGTCTCTAGTGCTGCATTTACAACTCCACTTAATAAAGTATTACCAAACCCTCCTGATTTTGGAGTTAAATTTTCAGAAGCTATGATCTCTCCTGTTTCAACATCAATTGCTTTTATAGAAATTAAGAATTGACACTTGTCGCCTGTATTTACATAATCAGATAATACACTTGAAATTAGGTATTTAGCACCTATACTTTTAGACTGTGAGATTACGGAGCCATCTAAAAAGTCTTCTGTTTTTTGAAGTTCTCTTTCTCGTTTTAAAGACTCCATTTTAGATCTGTCTACAATGCTAAATCGATTAGTTTTTAAAAAAGCATTTGATAATTCTTCTGTCACCATTACAGTTTCTTTTGTAATTTGACCATTTGCTCCATTAGTAGGAAGTATTCCTACTGAAATTTTTTCTGATTGTGCATTTACAGCTATTGTAGTTGTAAATAATGTGATGATTGTTAAAAATGTTTTTCTCATTGAATAAAGAAATATTAAAGTTATTCCCTACTCTTTTTAGGCTTTTCGGGATTTCGCCTCTTATAAAAATAGCTATTTTTTTAGTTACTGTTTTATATATGTTTTTGAAAAACTATATTCATTCCCTTTCTTATCCTTTTCCTTCCCTGATATCGTTAGATGATTTTTTGAAAGAGTCGCTGTATAAGAAAAGTCACCTTCTGCCGTCTTAAATTCAATTTTATTGCGAACAGCTTTATAATTTCCTGATACTACACGTACTCTACAAGTTTTTCGGCCATATTCTTCTTCAAATCCATACTTGCTATGAGTGAATTCTACACTACCAAAACTTATATGTTCATCGCTAGTACAATAGTCCAGTTCTTGTTTGACATCATTAATTGTTATACTTTCTATTATATAATTATGTCCAGATAGCTCATTATTAGTAACAGCATCTTTTACACAAGAAACTAATAAAAGTAAGATACTGATAATAAAGAATAGATTCTTCATCTGATAAAATATTAGTGTTATTCCCTACTCTTTTTAGGCTTTTCAGGATTTCGCCTCTTATAAAATAGCTCTTCGGATAGCTGCTTTATTCGTAATATTCATAGCTAAAAAATAAAAACAAATCAATGTTTTAAGGCATTGCTTCTATAATATTAGCGTATTTATTCCACTGGTTTGCAGCTTTATATTCTAATACACTATTTGCAGGCACGTAAATTTTTTTGATTTTATTTTTAAGTAAAAATGGACTATCTAATTCAGGCGGAATGCTTCCCTCTAAAGTGATAGTAATAATATTGTTAGCAAAAAAAGCAAAACCATTAATTTTTCTAACATTGTGCGGAATAGTAATATGCTTTATAGCTTTACAATCTCGAAATAAGAAATTATCAATAGTAATAAGTGTTTCAGGTAGCTTTACATTTTCTAAAATATCACATTCAGAAATAAAATACCCTCCAATGCTTTTCATATTATTAAGTAATGTGATACTTTTTAACTTTCTACATTGATAGAAAACAATAGGTTCTATATTAGTAAATATAGATACAAAAGTTACTCCTTTAGGAATTATAATTGAAGTTAAGCCACTATTACTGAAAGCAAGCTCTTCAATTTGTACAACAGCATTATTAGGAATGTTAATATTACCCAATGAATAACAATGAGCAAAAGCAAGAGTACTAATATAGGTAATACTATTAGGGATATTTATTTCTTCTAATAGCTCACAACCTTTAAAAGCTGACTTATAAATTACTTTTAGTCCTTTAGGAAGTGTTACACTTCTTAATGATTTACAATCTGCAAAAGCTTCTTCTCCAATGCTTCTAACTCCTTCTTCAATTACTACCGATTGTATATATTGGTTGTTACTAAAAGAAAAGTGAGTAACAGTACTTGGTATTGTAATATGCTTTAATGAAATACAGTCTCTAAAAGCTGTTTTGATTGTTTTTAAACCTTTAGGAAGAGTAATAGAGGTTAATGCCTTACAATTATCAAATGCAGTAGCTTCAATACTTGTAATCCCTTCTTCAATTATTACCGATTGTATATATTGGTTATTACTAAAAGAAAAGTGAGTAACAGTACTTGGTATCGTAATGTTTTTTAAAGAAGGACAATCGTTAAAAGCTCCTATTTCAATAGCTGTAATATTTTTAGGAAATTTGATACTCTCTAATGATTTGCAACCATAGAAAAAGCTATTGGGGATACTACTCATTTTATTGAGAAAAGTAATGCTTTTTAATTTTTCACATTGATAGAATGTTGTGAAAAAGTTGAATTGGTTAGGTATAAGGGTTACTTTTTCAGGAATGGTAATTGATGTAAAACCACTATTATGGAAAGCCCCATCTTTTATACTTTCTACACTATTAGGAATGTCAATACTCTCTAATGATATACAATTATAAAAAGAGTTCTGTCCTATAGATTTTAAGTTTTGAGGAAGTTTTATCTGACTTAATGCCTTACAATTACTAAAAGTTCGATCATTAATAATTGTTACCTCTTCAGGAATTACAATTGATTTTAGGGCTTCACATTGTCCAAAAGCATTTACACCAATATCGGTAAGTTTATCAGGTAGTACAATTGACACTACTTTCTTACAATTTTCAAAAATATTATCACTAATTTTGGTTACCTCTTTTAGTACTTTGTCCTCTTGCATATTAATGCTAGTAGCCTCGGTATTAAACCACTGCATTAAAGTTTTTTTGTCAGGGCTTAGCAGATAGTATTTAGAGGGAATTTTTCCCTCTTCTTTATTTTTCTGATAACTGATATTGCCTTTCCCATTGTTGTCAATAGGTAGAGATTTATCACTTTTAGAACAATTAAACGATAAACAACCGAATAAAAATAGAGTAAAAAATATCTTTTTCATTATTATTGATATATTAAAATCAATTAATACACTTAGTGCCCAAAAAGTTTCACCTTTTTAGACTTAGGAGTTTTTATAAAAGCCGAAGATTTATTCTTTTTTTAGAAGAAGTCGCATACGGCAAAGGAAAGCACTTTTTTGCAAGTACTCCCTTTGCGCTATAGGCTAACCTATTCTGTGTTGCTATCGAAAGTTTCCAGTTTTCAGATAACAGAACAAAGCTAACGCCTTTTCTTAAATGTATAAAATAGTAGAAATAAAAAAAGCGTGAGTAACACTCTTTGTCATCTGAGGTACTGGAATCACCTTGCAACACAAATAGGTTTCACTCACGCCTATAAAGGCGATGAGCATTACCCTTTTGTACTGTGTCGCAATGAAAGTTTCCAGTTTTCAGATAACAGAACAAAAGCTAACGCTTCTTATTTTTTCTATATTTTAGGGTGCATAATTACAATAAAAACACAAAATACACAAATTTTTTAACATTTATTTTATGTATAATCTTTCAACTATTTCACAATCAATAAGATATAATTTGAGAAAATAGGTCTCCACACTCCCACTTGTCCCACCTGTCTCACCTGTCCCACTTGTCCCACCAGTCCCACCTGTCCCACCTGTCTCACTCGTCCCACCCCTCCCACAATCGCCCCACACCCGTCTCACCTGTCCCACCTGTCTCACCTGTCCCACTCGTCCCACCCGCCCCACTTGTCCCACAATCGCCAGTGCGGCTCGCACTCCCACTTGTCCCACCCGTCCCACCTGTCCTACCTGTCCCACAATCGCCAGTGCGGCTCGCACTCCCAATCCTCCCAGCCTTCTCAGCCCTCCCATCTGCCCACCCCTCCCAGAAAAATTTTCTAAATACACTTACCCTATACAAACACTATACAAACGATACAGGAAGAGCGAACGATAAGCGAACGCTCACCGAAGTATAAACGTCTACTAATCGCCCTCAAAAAAGAAAAAAACACTGCTTTTGCCAAATCCCCCACTTGATAATTTTATAACAAAAAAGTGTTTTAGTGAGATATTTTTTTCTCTTCCTTGCATTTTAATAAATAAAATAATACCTTTGCCACCTTGTAATAATAAAAATCAAAATGAGGAAATTAAAACAGTTATTCACTTGGGGCTTCTTCTTTTTGGCGATATTTTCCGTATCGGCTCAAAATGTGCAGCTTTCAGGTACAGTGAAAGATGAAGCTGGCACGCCTCTCTTAGGTGTGTTTATTATGATTAAAGGCACTCAGCGAGGAGCCACTACCGACACCGACGGTAAGTACACCCTCAATGCCAGCGTAGGCGATGTGCTCGACTTTACGTTTCTCGGAATGAAAACCGTACAGAAGAAAGTAACCGCCAATACCAAAAAGCTCGATGTAGTGATGAAAGACGACGTACAAGAGCTCGAAGAAATGGTAGTTACCGGCTATGGGGCTCCTAAGCTCGCCAGCCGTACGGTAGCGCAAGTAGCGCAAGTGCAGGGCAAGGACGTAAGTGCAGCACCTGTAGCCAGCGTATCCGATGCGCTACAAGGCCGCTTAGCAGGGGTTGTCGTTACCAGCGATTCGGGTCGCCCTGGTAGCAATAGCGATATCCTTATCCACGGTTATAACAACTTCCAAGGGGCGCTACGCGGTGAAAGAACCCAAGAACCCCTCTATATAATGGACGGGATTGCTGTTAGTGCCAATGTGATGAGCCGATTCAACCCTAATGACATCGAGAGCATTACGGTGCTCAAAGATGCAGCTTCAACCTCTATCTATGGGGCACGTGCGGCCAATGGGGTCATACTCATCACCACCAAAAAAGGGCGTAATAACGAGCGTACTAATGTTACTATCAGTCACCAACTCGGTTTTACGGCACTTACTAACGCTAGCCGTAAGTTCTTCGATGATATGATGACCCCTCGCGAGTATATGGATTTCTGGATAGAAAAAGATCCTCAAGCCGTAAACTTGGCAGCAGGCAAGTTCACTTCAAACAAGGATGTTGCCAGACAGTCAGCAGATAAAATCTTAGCTGCCAATCCTTACAATACTCGTTGGGATAAGGTTTTCTTCAGAGATTTCGTACCGTTGATTCGTACCGATGTCTCTATCTCTGGGGGTACTAATAATAGCTCTTATTACCTATCATTTGGGCACTTCAGCCAAGAGGGTTCTACTTCACCTCGCAGCGATTACCGCCGTTATACCGTCAATGGTAGTATCAATACCCAAATCACAAATTGGTTAAAAGTAGGTTTCTCATTTGCTGCCGGACATACTGAGCGCGAAGGCGGCTCTTCTCTCAATATGCCTAAGGTGATAGCTTTGCCGCTTTACAGTCCTACTTACGAAGATGGCAGACGCAAGAACTATATCCCTGGTATCACTAGCCGTTCAGCTGGTTTCTATCACCCCGACTACTATGCCGAAACACACCCTACCGAGTCCTTCAACGATGACTTTTTGCCATCAGGGTTCGTTACCATAGAGCCTATTAAAAACCTTATATTCAAAACACAAGGAGGGGTACAATACGGCTATGGCGAATCAGAACAAAGAGAATTGCCATCGTTTATAGACTATAAGTTCTACGATGATCCTAATCCTTACACTTTTGTCTCTAACAACCGTACCCTTCGCAAAACGCTTACTAATACATTAGAGTACCGCTTTTTGTTAGGTGAAGCTAAAAAGCACAGCTTCAATGTGTTATTGGGGCAAGAGTCTGTCGAAAACAGCACTAAACAATTAGATGCGGCTACTTATGGGCAGCCTGCCGAAGGACTTACAATGCTCCGTCACGGTAGTAAAAATAAAAGAATAGAAGACCAAAAGTCAGTAAGTACTTTCAACTCTTACTTCGGAAGATTAGAGTACTCTTACAATACCCGTTATTTCGTAGATTTATCAATGCGCCGCGATGGTTCGTCAGCCTTTGGTAAGAACAATCACTATGGTAATTTCTGGGCGATAGGTGCGATGTGGAAGCTAAAACAAGAGAACTTCTTAAAAGAGGTGAAATGGCTTTCAGACCTTAATTTGCGCTTCAGTACAGGGCTTTCAGGAAACGCTTTAGGGGGCTATAACCACATCACCACTGTAAAGCCTGACAATTTCTACCAAAGCAAAACAGCTTATACCGTAGGTAAATTAGGGAATCCTGACTTGCGTTGGGAAGAACAACGCAAAACTACTGTAGGGCTAAACTTGGTGGTAGATAGAGGTACTTCTTTCAACATCGAGTACTACGACCGCGAAACCTATGATATGATTTCTAGCCGCGACCTCAATAGTACCACTGGGCAAGTTCAATTCTATGACAATGCAGGGGGTATGCGCAATCGTGGTGTCGACTTTACTTTCTCGTCAGTAGTTTACAGAAGTAAAAATCAAGACCTAACAGTGCGTCCTTACTTCAACGTAAACTATAACAAACAAGAAGTAACCGCCCTTTTTGGCAACAAGACCTCTAATGTGATTCCTTCTTCTGAAATAGGGTATAAGTTAGGGCGTGCGCTCGAGTGGGCTGCGGTTATCCCTAAAGGGGTAAATCCTGATACCGGACAAATGGAGTACTATATACCAGGTGATGACCGTATGGAGCAAGTAACCGATGATAATAGGGTGTCAACTACTTACGATTCTAGTAAATTAGGACAGACTACAGGCAAGAAAATGCAAGCACCTATCAATGGTGGTTTTGGTTGGAATGTAAGCTATAAAACATTCTCGCTCGATATGGCATTCTCTTTTTCGTTAGAAAGATACAAATGGAATTACGATATGAAGTATACCGAAAATCCTGACCAGTTTGGCGATCACAACCTAAGCAGAAAGATTTTGGATTATTGGAAAAACCCAGGTGATAACACTCGTCACCCTAAGATAAACACTACAACATTTGTAAATTCATCTGATGCGCGTATGATACAAGATGCATCGTTTATGCGTCTAAAGAATATTACCCTTAGCTACAGCCTTCCTAAAGAGGTTATTAAGCAGATACGATTCTTTGAAGGGGTACGCTTATATGCTACGGCTCGCAATATCTTTACGCTTACCAAATATGAGGGGGCAGACCCTGAATACACTAATCCAATATCATCAGGGGGCTATCCTCCTTCACGTCAGTTTACTTTAGGGGTTGATGTTAATTTTTAAAAATGCAAAACAATGAAAAAGATTTATAAAATAATAACTTTAGTAGTGGCTCCTTTGTTTTTCGCAGGCTGCTTTAGCCTAGATCAACAGCCTTATGAAGATTTGAGCCAAGCTAACTCGTTCAAAACGGTACAAGATGCACAGTTTTGGGTGAATGGTATGTACAATACCTTGCGTACAAACGTATACGGAAGTGCGATGTATGCTACCGATTTGCAAGCTGATTTCTTGAATATGACCAAAAGAGATGGTACTAACGAAACGATTACCAATTTCCAAAACTGGTCATTATTCACAGTCAATAACGGAGCTACAGCTGCTATTTGGCAGCGTTATTGGAAGGCGGTACAAGACATCAATATAGGTTTAGAGGGTATTCCTACCATTGCTATTCCACAAGAGAATTATCGCACCGATTCGGCACAAATAAAGCACAATTTAGGCGAATTGTATTTAGCACGAGCTTATTATTACACTTATCTAATTACACATTACTGTCCTACTGACGAGGCTTCAGCATACGGACTGCCTTTGTTAAGCGGGCCTACTATCAACAACTTCCCTAACAGAAGTACAGTAGGTCAGACGTATGATTTTATTTTAGCCGATATAGCGCAAGCAGAAACCCGTCTCAGCGATGTAACAGGCTCATTAGGGGCAGAGAAGTTTACTAAAGATGCAGTGGCAGCACTCAAAGCGCGAGTATTGCTTTACAGAGGCAAATGGGCAGAGGCTTATGCCGCAGCTACTTCTATCATTGGCAGTCGTTATAGCTTAGTAACCAGCAGTAGTGATTTAGAAAAAGTATGGAAAGATGATGATACTGCAGAGAGTATTGTACAGCTTTATGCTAAATACGATGTAGGTAATACAGCAGAGTTACCCTCAGCCAATGACATTTATTTGGGCTACCAAAAAGAGTGGAATTATAGATTGCGTAGGTATGAAATAAGGTATTTGCCAAGAGTGGTGCCCACTCAAGATTTTGTAGATTTGTATAATAACAGCGATTATCGTAAGTCTATTTACATCAAAAAGCTTTTTGCTAATTATGGTAGTGTTACTTTCACCGATTTGTATTTGGTAAATAAATACCCTGACAATCCTCTTCTAAAGCAAACATCAGGTACTTCGTCTACTTATATGCACCGTCCTAAAGTATTTCGTATTGCCGAGATATACTTAATAGCAGCCGAAGCCGCTTATAAAAACAACGATCAAACCAATGCTAAAATCTATTTGGATAGGTTGCGTGCAGCGCGAGGCATTGGCAGAGTCACCTATACCGACCTTTGGGCAGAGATACAAAATGAGCGTAACCGCGAACTTGCTTTCGAGGGCTTCCGTATGGCAGACATCAAGCGTTGGAATTTAGGGGTAGTACGTGGTACTCCTCAAAATCTGAATGCCATAGTATCAGATCCCGCTGACCAATATCATCAACTGAATATTCCAGCAGCCAATTATAAGATGGTTTGGCCACTTCCTCCAAGTGATATCCTTTACGAAAGAGGCAGAGCCAACTGGCAACAAAACCCAGGCTGGTAGATAATTATAATATACAAACAAAACGGCTGTACTCCATAGAGTACAGCCGTTTTATTTTTATATTAGTATTTTTGTTAATTAATTCCTCCCCAGAAGAAATAAGCTATTATCGAGATAAAGATAATAGAAAGAATATTGAGTACAAATCCTGCTTTTATCATATCGCGTTGGCTTACCATTCCCGTACCAAAAGCAATAGCATTAGGAGGGGTAGCCACAGGCAGCATAAAGGCACAAGAGGCACCCAATCCTATGATGAGCGAAAGCCCTAAAGGATTCACTCCTAAACTTTCAGCTACCGATATAAATATAGGCACTAACAGAGCAGCACTAGCAGTATTTGATGTAAATTCGGTAAGGAAGATAATAAAAGTAGCTACTAAAAGCCCAATCACAAAATGGCTTTGTCCTGCTATCAGAAACTGAATAGAGTCTACTAATGCCTTACTTGCCCCTGATTGGGTTAGGATAAGGCTTAAAGAGAGCCCTCCACCAAAGAGCATTAGCACTCCCCAATCGGTATTTTCTTGTATTTGCTTCCATTCAGCCACTCCGGTTATACATACAGCTATAGCGGCTATCATAGCTATTACAGCGTCAAAATCACCTATCTTGCTGATGCCTAATAAAGAAGACAGTTGTACATTTAGGGTATCACCAAATATCCAGCATAGTGCCGTGACAGCAAAAATAAGAATAGTGATATACTGCTTGCTGTTAAGTTTATCAGTTGTTACCTCTGGTGTTATTTTGATATTTAGTTTAGGGCGGAATATGAGGTACATAGTACCCAACATTAAGGGCATTAAGCCTAATACGGTAGGCATACCATATTGCAACCATTCAGAAAAACTGATTTTAAGTTGTGAGGCCACAATAGCATTCGGTGGACTACCCACCAAGGTGCCCATACCACCTATACTTGCACTATAGGCTATACCTAATATAACAAAGGCATAAGTACCTTTATTACTTTTGTAGTCTATATTTTTGAGCATCCCGATGGCCAAAGGGATAATCATAGCAGCAGTAGCAGTATTGCTAATACCCATTGATAGGAGAGCGGTAACTAATAATAGTAAAAAGACTGCAACCATAAAGTTGCCTCGAGCTAAGGCTATCACCTTATAAGCGATGTATTTGTCGAGTTGTTGCACACTTAGTGCTGTGGCAATGGCAAAGCCCCCAAAAAACAAGAAGATAGTAGGGTTGGCAAAGGCTTGCAAAGCAGATTTAGTAGTTTCTAAGCCTAATAGTATCGCTATTACGGGTATTGAAAGTGCTGTAATAGTGATGTGTATAGCTTCAGTAAGCCACAAGATAGCTACGAAAGCTAAAAGAGCTAGGCCTTTGTTAGTTTCTGCAGGGTAAGGTAAGAAAGCATATAGTAAAGAGGCTATGAGTATAGCTATTACTATAAGGGACGGTTTTCTAATCATTTTGGTTAAGGACATATCAAATAGTTTTAGAGTTTTGTTTAAAAAGGTAGGTAGGAGAGTAGTTACGATTGTTGTGTTATGATAATAATTCCTTTTTGCAGCAAGAGATTGTTGGGTAGGGTTATCTCTTCGCCTTTAGCTGTTTTTAGTAGGGTATAGAAAGATCTGATATCTATAATTTTAGCTTCTATAGGGAATTCTTTATCTACGAATCTAATAGTGTTACCTATTCTGAAAGGGGAAGAGAAAAATATTATAATTCCTGCAGTGATATTGCTCAATATAGACCATTGAGCAAAAAATGCCACACCTATCACCGTAAGTACAGACGATACGAAGAGAAATATTTGCTCTGGTTTAATACCCCATATAGAGACTAAGGTAAGCACCGCCAAGGCATAGATAAAATAGTCGATGTACTTTTTTACCAATTGAGTACGGCTCTCACCAAAGTCTGCTTTTCTTCCGAATTTTCCAATAATAGAATTTACCAAATAACGCAATACTACAAATACTACGATAGCTATTACCGTAGCAATAATCTGATATAGATATTGTTGTAGTATCATAAAAGGGGTATTACTTGGCGATATTTACTGCCCTCGTTTCGCGGATAACGGTTACTTTCACCTGTCCTGGGTAGGTCATATCAGTTTGTATCTTTTGCGATAGGTTAAATGATAGTTCTGCCGCTTTATCATCAGTTACTTTTTCGCTTTCTACTATTACGCGTAACTCTCTACCAGCTTGTATAGCATAAGCTTTCTTCACACCTTGGAAAGTGAAGGCTGCGTCTTCGAGGTCTTTTAAGCGTTGTATATAAGAGTCAAGCACTTGGCGGCGCGCTCCTGGGCGTGCTCCACTGATAGCATCGCATACTTGTACGATAGGCGATAGTAGAGAGGTCATCTCTATTTCGTCGTGGTGTGCCCCTATGGCATTGCATACTTCTGGTTTTTCGCCGTATTTCTCAGCCCATTCCATACCGAGTAGTGCGTGAGGAGTTTCACTTTCTACTTGTGGCACTTTTCCGATGTCGTGTAGTAGTCCGGCACGTTTGGCAAGTTTAGGGTTTAAACCTAATTCTGCAGCCATAACCCCACATAGTTTAGCTACTTCGCGAGAGTGCTGTAATAAGTTTTGCCCATATGAAGAACGATATTTCATACGCCCTACACACTTCACTAATTCAGGGTGTAGTCCGTGTATACCGAGGTCTATCACAGTGCGTTTCCCTATTTCAACAATTTCTTCTTCTATTTGTTTAGTAGTTTTTTCTACTACCTCTTCTATACGAGCAGGGTGTATACGGCCATCGGTAACGAGTTTGTGTAATGAAAGGCGTGCTATCTCGCGGCGTACAGAGTCAAAGCAAGAGAGGATAATTGCTTCAGGGGTGTCGTCTACTATTATCTCTACCCCAGTAGCAGCTTCGAGGGCACGTATGTTGCGCCCTTCGCGCCCAATGATACGGCCTTTTACTTCATCAGACTCGAGGTTAAATACCGATACACAATTGTCTACTGCCTCTTCAGTACCGATACGTTGTATGGTATTGATGATAATTTTGCGTGCCTCTTGGTGTGCAGTTAGTTTTGCTTCTTCAATAGTGTTTTGTATATAAGCCATTGCATCGGCTTGTGCTTCGCTACGCAGCGAATCAGTTAATTGCTTTTTGGCCTCTTCAGCAGAAAGTCCTGAAATAACTTCTAACTGTAGCACTTGGCTTTTGTGTAGGCGGTCTATTTCCTCCTGCTTTTTGTCGAGTGTTTGCAGGCGGTGTTCAGCCTCTTGTGTTTTAGTTTCTAACTCGTCTTTTAAACGTTTGTTTTGGGCTAACTCGTTAGATACTTGCGATTCCTTATCGCGAATACGCTTCTCTGCCTCTGCCATTTTCTTGTCTTTAGCAGCGATAGTTTTTTCGTGTTCTGATTTAAGTTCTAAGAATTTCTCTTTGGCTTGATAGATTTTTTCTTTTTTGATGTTTTCTGCCTCGTTTTTAGCATTTTTGAGTAGAATGTCGGCTTCGCTTTGTGCATTGAGAATAATTTTTGAAGCGTTCTTCTTCTCAAGAACTTTTGCTATGCTAAATCCTACGAATAGCGCAATGATAAAAACGGCAATGATTACTATAATACTTGTACTGTCCATCTTTTGGTATATGATATAAAATTGATTATATAAAAAAAGCCTATATTGATTAGATTGTTTCACGTAAAACTCTGAGAAACAGGTTTAGGGATACTGGGTGGGGCAAGTATCCGCAACGCAATGGCGGCACGCTTTAGCCACTCCAACTCACCCTTTTTTTTAATGTTAATGTTGAGTTTACCGAAAGGTTAATCAATATAGGCAGTAAGTTTTTCTTATGTAAAAGAACTTTTATTTTAAGCAAGACTATTAAGCACAGCATAAATATCCTGTAGCTTTTTAGTTATTTGCTCTTGTTTGTCATCTTCGTCCAGCTTTTCTTGCGAGGCTTGGCGCGCTAGCACTATTGCACACATAGCTATAGCGTCTTGCTTGTCGCGCAGGTCGTAATGCCGCTCGAAGGTTTGAATCATTTCATTTATCTTTTTAGCCGCCAATCTAAAACTTTCCTCTTCTGAGGGGTCAATGGAGAGAGGATAGAGCCTATCGGCTACCATTAGTTTGATATTCAGCAAATCCTTGTCCATTGCATTTATTTAGAAAGTTGTGCTATGCACGCATCGATTTCGCGTATGAGTGCATTTATTTTCTGTTTTGTTTCAGTTTTATGTTCTTTACTGCCCAATATGCGGTTCGCTACTTTCAGGGCATCATTCTGCTTCTTCAGTTCAGAGAGGTTGTGTTCACACTCTTTTTTTTCTTCAAGGAGACCGTTTATACACTGCTTTAGGCTTTCGTTTTCCTCCTTCAGTGCCTCTATATTCTTCTTTAGCAATACGGTCTTAGCCTCAATTAAGTCCACTAATTGGCTTATATTACTCATCAGTAGCGATACTATAATATTTGGCGCAAAGATAGTGTATTTTTAAAATAAAAACAATTTTTTTAATAGATAATTGAAAAATATACTTTTAATAGTCTCACTATCAGCACCTAATTGTGTTTATTTCTGAGCTTTTTGGGTAGACTTCCAAATATATACTATTTGCACTATTATCAAAAAAGCATTGGGTAGAATCACAGGAATGCTCATTATACAATAGCCGTATATTACAAAGAGGATACACCCCACAAGGTTGGTAAGGCGTATATACAATAAGTTGTCTTTGATGATAAAGCTCAAAACAACAAAAAAGGAGGCTGCATAACCTATAAAATCAATCATTTTCTTGTTTGTTTTAGTCGGGTTTGTCTTCTTAGCCAAAACATTGCTACTGCGGCTATGGCAAAGATGATATACATATAAGGTTTGCCTTGTGTAGCATTCCACAGCTGATACGCCTCGTAGGCGCAATAAAGGGCAATTGCCAAATAGGCGTATTCAAAAAAGATACGTGCATTCATATTTTATTCGTCTTTGTCTTCAATAGATAGAATACCAGTAGTTTTATGGGCTTTTACGGTTGAAAATTTCTTGTCGAAGTCCATTCCTATTCCTTTGGTAACAGTACCTTTTTTGGTGTCGGTAAAGGTGAACTCTCTGTCGGTAAAAATCCAGTCTTCTTTTTGGTCCCAAAACAGTTGTGCTGTATTGAGTTTTTTGCCATCGTAGGTAGTCAGCACTACGCTGTCGCGCAGCTCTACCATATCAGCACTCGGGTAGATGATGCCGTACTTTGCCTGCACGGTATTCTTATGGCGGGCTTGGTCGTAAAATTCTACCTTAACTCCTTCGGGGAACTCAGAATAGGGCATTTGTTGGTTTGAAAAATCCTTGTTCAGAGGGCTAGTCAGTACAGCTACTACTTTAGAAGAGTCGGTATATACCAACTTAAAGTCGTAGGCTTCTCCTTGAGGGAATTTCTTCTGCACACTTAGTTGCTGAAGATTTTTCATATCATTACTACACGAAAAAAGCATTGCCATACCCAAAGGTATGACAATACTTTTCATTAATTTGTATGTAATTATTTTCTTCATATAATCGCTTGCAAATTTGTTCATTTTCAAATCTGCTTATTACCACTACAATCTTGGTACAGTAACAGACTGTCCTACCCAGCATTTGAAGCTGATAGTTTTGCCAGCTAAGCCAGACTCGAAGATGTCAGCTTTGCTTGGAGCAAGAGCATCATAGCGAGCTGCTAAACTTTCCAAACCTCCTTTGCGTGCCATTTGTGCCGCTAACCAGTATACTGCTCTCTTCTCAAAAGAAGTGCTACCACATTCGTTAGCAGAACTTGCGTAGGCGTGTGCCATTATACGGTAAGCATCAGAGTTTGAAGGGTTGTAAGTTAAGGCTTTCTGAGCGTAACCTACAGCTTGTGCTTTGCTGTGCTTAGAAGCTATTTTGATAAGCAACTTAGATTTTTTAAAGTTATCTGTCTCAAGGTTTACAGCCTCATTGTAATACTGTATCGCTTTAGAGGTATTGCCATCTTTGTCGCTCATAACCCCTAAGTAGTAAGCTGAGTTAGCTGATGGTTTCACGTTGTGTAGTGAAGTTACTATCTTAACGAATAGAGGGTCTTTAGTACAGTCTTTATCAGACATTTTTCCAGCAGCACGACGTAGCCATTCTTCGTTAGTTTTGTTAGCCTCGAAGTTCTTAGTATACAATGGAATAAGGTTTTGGCAATCGGCTAACTGCCCTAATTTAGCATCTACACTTTCGGCTATAGTTTCGTAGTTATCTACACGTTTACGGCTTGCGTCTAATGTTTTCTTATCTTTTTCGCTGATAATACCAGCTTCTTCTTGAGCTAAATACTGGTTGATAGTAGCAGAAAGCTCATTCTTTTCGTCTTGTATTTTTTCTGATACGTTATCGTAAGCATCGAATACTTCTTGTAATTCTTTTTGTCCTTTCTCGTGTAGAGCTACCAATTCAGAGAAGTACAAATAAAGAGCTTTTTCGTTCTTGAAGTTAGCTCTGTCTTCAGTGAAAGCCTTGTTTAGCAAGTCGTATATTTCTTGTTCGCTACCAGCATTTTCGTCAAACATAAGTAGCGCTTGGCGTATGCGCATATCGGTAGTTGATAGGCGAGTAGGGAATAGCTTATTATAGTCGGTGTATAGCTGAATAAGCTCTTTTACAGATTGAGCTTTTTGTCCTGCAGTATTGTTTTTGATACGGTCTTGCAATATGCGTTCGCCATAGGCAAAAGTAGCATAGTGCAATGAAGGGCATTGGGTGTACACTTCTTTCCATATAGGGTATGCCTCGTTGTAATTTCTAGCTTTTGCATACTCACTAAATATAGAAAGTTTTTGCTTTAGTTCATCATTGCTTTTGCAATCTTGTGCTTGCACGTTCGCGGCGAAGAAAAAACTCGCGGCGATAGTGGCTAATAAAATTCTTCTTCTCATTTTCGTTTGTTTTTATTGATACTTTGTTTTTTGGAACCACTTATCATTTAAAGTGAATCCTATTTTTAGGTTGAAATAATTCTCTTTCAGCAATCCCGCACTTAGGGTACCGCGCTTGCTGTACTCGAATACGGTAGTGATGTTAGAAAAGCCTTTCACTGGCAAACTAAGTCCAAAAGACGTGCCAAATTTGGTGAGGGCTTGTCCGTTAAGTACTGTGCCAGTGTTTTCGTAGTGAAATCCTGCACGGTAAGTTACTCTTTTCCAATAACTTGTGAATGAGTTGTAGTTAGGTATCCAAAATCCACCTACTTCTATTTTATAGCTGTCTTTGTAGCTTACATTAGTAGTAGTTAGGAATGGATTAGCAAATTTGCTGGTGTTAGCATAGGTGTATTCTAATCCGGCAAACCATTTTTGTTGCTCGCCTATCCCTATACCTGCTTCTATTTGGCTGCCCATTGTTAGGTTTGTTTTCTTGATGCCTTGCGCGCTAAGGTTTACTTGTTGCACCTCGCGTACCGATAGCTGGGCACCCCCATTTGAATTTGAACTTGAAGCGTAGCCTAAGGTAGAGATACTGCGCTCGTTGTCAGACCTTAACACACTTTGAGGGGTGTATACTAATGAACTGTAGAGGTGCAATCTGTGTTGTAAAGGGTGTTCGTAATAAAGTCCGAGGTTGAAAGTAGCGCCTTTTACTACTGATTTGCTGTCTTCTTGAGTAAAGAACTCTACATTGCGCAACTGCTGTATGTCAGTCATTTGTATAGTACCGAAGTTGTAGCGAACAGTAGCCCCTAAACTGAAGCCTTGGCGAAGTTTATAGCCAACTGAGGCAAAAAATTGGTTTACGTTGCCATTGCCCTGATACTGATAGGTAGTGCCATAGGTTTCTGATTTTAGCTGGTAGCCCACTGATGAGTAAGGTACTAAGCCAAAAGAAACGCCTAACCTATCAATAATAGGAAATCCTAAGGTGAAATAATCAAAAGCTGACGAACGGGTGTTGACACTTGTGTTATTTGTAACAATTTTTTTTGATTGCATCGTCATACCTGCTGAAAAAGCCGTGTATTTCAGTTCTGATAGGGTAGCAGGATTTTGCATATTTACCCTTGTACTATCGGCAAAGACACCGATATTTCCCATAGCGCTCTCTTCAGCTATACCGTTGAAATTGCGTTCGCCTACTCCGTAAAACGAGTAAGGAGATTCAGTAGTCTTTTGAGCAAGTGCGCTGTAACTTACTGATAATAAGGTGATGATAAGTGTAATTAGCTTTTTGTTCATAGTTGTTTTTGATATTCAAGAATAGCGTTTAAGCCCTCCAACAATACGAATGAGCCTGCAAATATCCGATTTTTTATTCTTTTCTCCAAATAAATCTGATTTCCACCTGTGAGAATAGTTGTCAAATCGGGGTATTTTTGGGTGTATTGGGCTATTACGCCGTCTATTTCGCATACGATATTATTATATACTCCTGAGAGCATACAGTCTCGGGTGTTAGTGCCTATAAACTGCTGATTGTCAAAATCTTGTTCGCTTATCAGCGGTAGTTTAGAGGTGAAATGGTGCATTGCTTTTAGGCGCATTGCTATGCCTGGGGCTATAGCGCCACCGAGGTATTCATTTTTTTTATTCACAAAGTCGAAAGTTAAGCACGTACCAGCATCAATAATAAGGGTATTATGCTGTGGGAAACGACTCACCGCGCCTGCTACTAAGGCGATGCGGTCGATGCCTAAGCTGTGGGGGGTAGCGTATCGGTTAGTGAAAGGCACGGGTGTCTGTGCGCTCATCATTACGCAGTGGCTTACTAATGATGAGAGGAAGCTAAAACGCTCTTCAGCCTCAGCTACGACTGTAGCGATAATGGCGTGTGTGCAGTCTTGTAGCGGAACTCTCGCCAAGAATTGCTGCTGAAAGTTGTCTTTCTCAAAGGACTCGAAAAACTGTTGTTTACCTCCGTCGTAAACGGCTACTTTTATAAGGGTATTCCCCTCGTCAATTACTAAATTCAAAATTTTCTATGATTGTTTTAAGGACTCTAACAATTCTTTACCTACATATTAGCTGCTTTTTACATTCTGTTTAGTGAATATAGCAGCGAACAGCTACCTAATGTGTAATTTGAGTTAAAATTTGTTTTTGGTGTTCTATCTCCTCAGCAAGTTCTTCTTCAGTAGGTAAATAAGGCATATATTTGGTAGCAAAAAGATGTTTATTTTCGGCTAAAACAGAATATTTTGCTATAGTTTGGTCTGTTTGGGTACAAAGTAAGATACCAATAGTAGGGTTATCAGTTTCTGATTTTTCTAAATCGTCAAACATTCTAACATACATATCCAATTGCCCTATATCTTGGTGGGTGATTTTGTCTGTTTTGAGCTCAATAATTACAAAGCACTTTAATATATAGTTATAAAATACAAGGTCTATATAAAAATCTTGGGTTTCAGTGCGAATATGTTTTTGCCTTGCTACAAAAGCGAAGCCTTTACCTAACTCTAATAAAAATTGCTGTAAATTATTGATAAGGTTTTTCTCTAAATCACTTTCATTATAAGCATAGTGGGTAGGAATGTTTAAGAACTCTAATACAGCAGGATTTTTGATAAACTCATAAGGGTCTTGCTGAAATTCTGCTGTTTTTTGTTGCATTTCTTCTACAACAATATCTTTCCTTTGCGAAGCCAACAAACGCTGATAATAAGACGTATTGATATTTCGCTCTAAGGTGCGAACTGACCAATGTTGCTCAGCAGTCTCCTGTAAATAATAATCTCTTGCTTGAGTGCTTTCAACTCTCATTATCAGTCGAATATGAGACCACGTTAATTGTGCACACATGTGTGCAGAATCTTTGATGTTAGGAAAGGTAAGATAAAACTTTTTATAATCCCAAAGAGTTCGTTTGCTAAATCCTTTGCCTAATTCTTTTGAGAGTTGAGCTATAATCTGCTCTCCATAGTTAGCACGCACACTACCCTGTTGTTCTTCTTTTACAATACGTTCACCTATAAGCCAAAAACCTTCAATTTATTAATCACCAATCCTCATAGCGCCGGCTCTTTCTTGGCCGTCAGGGGTTACGAATACACAGGTGAAGTGCCACTTTACTAATCGTACTTCAGGGGTGCTAAAGCTGCCAATAGGTAGTTTTAACAATACACGATTCCAGCCTTTGTTGAGCGTTACCCTCAGTGGAGGACGTACCTCGAAGTTCTCATTTGTCAGCGGTACCTCATTAGAGGGGGTGCTGTGCTGAGATTGCCATATTGGCGGTGCAATTTCTGTGCCATTAAGCCAAATTTTACTCTGTTTATAGTCCCAGTTGCCTATGCGTGGGGGTATGTCTTTCTCTGAACGACTGTAATTTTGGAAACTTATCCAGAGTCCAACGGTCTGTTTTTTAGGACTATACACGCGTGTGTAAGCATAAGCGGTACTATTAGGTTTGGGGTGAGAGTAGAAACTAGGTATAAGGTCACCCCAAGTGTGCCGCAGGTAGATACTCGCCCCATAGGCTTTGCGAGTAGGGGCATTAGTCCAGTCGAAATCTTTGCTTAAGTCGCCACCATTATTGAAAGGTTCGGTGATTGCCCACTCTATGTCGGTTTGTTTTACATAGGCAAAAGGTACGTGTTTGAAGTGGTGCGCTTTGTGCCATAGCATACGGGCTTCAAAATCGGCAAACTGCTGAAATATAGGGTCATCGGGTGAAGAGGGCAACATAGTGCCATTGCCATCGAAATAAGCATTGCCTCCGCCACGCCACGCGCGTTCGGCTAAGGCTAAGGCTGCTGGATAGAAGTTGTTTTGAGCGATAATATCGCGTTCGCTCGCTATATAGCGGTCATTCCATATAGCGATGATAGCCCCTGCGTGGTCTTCATCACCTTGCTCTACGTTTAGTATACGACTGTTATACAGGGCAATGAGGTCGGCAAAAGCATCGTAGTGATTTAGGTAATGAAAACGGCAGTCTATAGCAGGGATACCCTTTTGAGCTTTGCCCCGATAGCTCCATAGCTGGGTCATATCTATCTCTCCAGCTTGGTACTGCCAACCGGGGTTCCACGAAATCACTTTCTTGCCCTTGTCACGCAAGTGCTGCACCATTTCGGGCACGAAGCGAGGGTTAGTAAAAGCAACCTCGTCAGTACCTATATGTATATAAGGGACGCTGAAGGTTTCGCAGACCTCATCTAATAGGTTTTTGAGTATGCTGATGCCTGCTTCAGTCTGCATAGAGGTGCCAAAAGCTTTCTCGAACGCACGACTATGCCCCGGCATATCGATTTCGGGTATAAGCATTACGTGGCGTTGGCGGCAGAACTCGACCAGCTCTTTGGCTTCGGCTAAGGTGTAGTACTGGGCAGGCATACGCTCGTAGTTTTCGGCAGCATTGAGCTGTGGATATCGCAGACTCTGCAGTCGCCAACCTTCATTTTCGGTCAGATGCCAATGAAATACATTTATCTTATACTGAGCGAGTAGTGCTATTTCGGTTTTCAGCTCTTCTATGCTCAGGTAGCTGCGCCCTGCGTCTTGCATAAAGCCACGCACCCTAAAGGCTGGGTAGTCGGTAATGGTGCAGCCTTCGATATAGCGCTTTTTGCCCTTTTGTACCACTAACTGCTGTAGGCTTTGGTGCGCCCTATAGACCCCTAAAGCCGTAATAGCGGTAATGCGCACCTTATCGCGCGTCACCTCTAATATATAGGCTTCGTCTTTATTGAGGGGTATTTGGGGCAAATCGGGGACTAATTGTACCGTAGCAATATCGGTCAGTAGAGTAGAGGCACTAAGCGGGTATTGCTGCCCATTTGGGGTTACTGTTTGTGGTATAGGAAGCAGTTGCCTCAGACCAGCCAAGGCAACTGCTGGGAATAATAAATATACGTAGAATAGTTTTTTTATCATTTTGGTTTTAATCTGTTAGGAATGTATTGGTAAGATATTCATAATCTTACGCTAAAATTTTCAGCAAATGTAGGAAAAATAAATGAAATGGGCAAAAAAATATTAACATTTCTTTTTGATTTACCTCTTATTCTCCCCAGCCCTCTCCGCCTTCCCATCTACAAACAATGAGCGAACAATGAGCGAACAATGAGCGAAGGATAAGCGAAGGATAAGTCATTTGTCAGCTAAATTAGTAAATTGGCAAATTATTACTATCTTTGCAGCGTAATTTTGTAATTCATAATTAAAAATAGTGCTCGAACAGGTAAATTTAACATACGAAAAAGTAGTCTTAATTGGTATTATAAACCAACTACAGACGGAAGAAAAATCAAAAGAATACCTCGATGAACTCGAATTTCTGACTTATACCGCTGGTGGCGAGGTACTGAAACGTTTTACCCAAAAATTAGACGTACCCAACCCTAAAACCTTTATCGGTACCGGTAAAATGGAAGAGGTACAGCAGTACGTAGAGGAAAACGAGGTGGGTACGGTTATCTTTGACGATGAGCTTACCCCTGCCCAACAGAAGAATATAGAACGCATACTCAAAGCTAAAATATTAGACCGCACGGGGCTTATCTTAGATATCTTTGCCCAGCGCGCGCAGACCAGCTACTCGCGTACGCAGGTAGAGCTTGCCCAGTACGAATACTTATTGCCACGCCTTACAGGTCTGTGGACGCACCTCGAACGCCAACGCGGGGGGATAGGGATGCGCGGACCGGGTGAGACCGAAATAGAAACTGACCGCCGTATCGTGCGCGACCGCATCGCCCTACTGAAAAAGAAACTCTCGGCTATTGATAAGCAGATGGCTACCCAGCGCAGCAATCGCGGGGCATTGGTGCGTGTAGCCCTCATAGGCTATACCAACGTGGGCAAATCGACCCTGATGAATGTGATAAGCAAAAGTGAGGTGTTTGCCGAAAATAAGCTCTTCGCTACCCTCGATACTACCGTGCGCAAGGTGGTGATAGAAAACTTACCCTTTTTGCTATCAGACACCGTAGGCTTTATACGTAAACTGCCTACCCAGCTGATAGAATCGTTTAAGAGTACTTTGGACGAGGTGCGCGAGGCTGACTTATTGCTGCACGTGGTGGATATTTCGCACCCTAATTTTGAAGAGCATATACAGTCGGTAAACCAGATATTGGCAGAAATACACAGCGCCGACAAGCCTACCATTATGGTTTTTAACAAAATAGACGCTTATACCCACGAGGTGATAGCCGAAGACGACCTTGCGACCGAGCGCACTACTAAGCATTTCACCCTTGAAGAGTGGAAACAAACGTGGATGCAGAAAGTAGGTAAAGATGTGCTATTTATTTCAGCCCTTAACAAAGAGAATCTGGAAGAATTTCGCAAGGTAGTGTATGAGAAGGTGAAGGAGATACACATTACTCGCTTCCCTTATAATAACTTTTTGTATTAGTAATGGCAAAAATAGGAAATATAGATTTGGGAGAATTCCCTTTGTTGCTTGCCCCTATGGAGGATGTGAGCGACCCGCCTTTTCGCCGCCTGTGCAAGTTGCACGGGGCTGATATGCTTTACAGCGAATTTATTTCGTCTGAAGGGCTTATTCGCGATGCGATAAAAAGCAGGCAAAAGCTGGATATTTTTGATTACGAGCGTCCGGTAGGGATACAGATTTTTGGGGGTGATGAAGAGGCTATGGCGCTTTCGGCAAAGATAGTAGCTACGGTTCGTCCGGATTTGGTGGATATTAATTTCGGCTGTCCGGTGAAGAAGGTGGTGAGCAAAGGTGCTGGTGCAGGGGTGCTAAAAGATATTGACCTGATGGTGCGCCTTACTAAAGCAGTAGTGCGTAGTACTGACCTGCCGGTAACCGTAAAGACGCGTTTGGGCTGGGACGAGAGTAGTATCAATATAGAAGAAGTAGCTGAGCGCCTACAAGATGTGGGCATTAGCGCCCTTACCATTCACGCTCGCACTCGCAGCCAGATGTACAAAGGGCATTCGGACTGGAGCTATATAGCCAAAGTGAAGAATAACCCCCGCATACACATTCCTATTTTTGGCAATGGCGATATTGATAATCCGGAGAAAGCCTTAGAATACCGCAATAAATACGGGGTAGATGGTATAATGATAGGGCGTGCAGCTATTGGCTATCCTTGGATATTTAGAGAGATAAAACATTATTTTGCTACCGGTGAACTTTTGGCGCCCCCTACCATAGCCGATAGGGTAGCGGCAGCTCGCAATCACCTAATATGGTCGGTAGAGTGGAAAGGAGAACGGCAAGGGGTATTGGAGATGCGTAGGCATTATGCGAACTACTTTAAAGGCTTGCCAAACTTTAAAGAACACCGCCAGCGCCTCGTAACCTTAGATAGCGCTGCTGAAATAGTAACAGCCCTTGAAGAGATAGTGGCAAAATACTAAAAAATAAAAGACTTTAATATAACTCAAATTCCTAGTAATGATGGGAAGAATTTTCCTACATTACATAAGATAATACATCAAGTAAAGTCTTGGATACGAGGTATATATTCTTGGGGTTCAGAATTTAACATAGACCGATTCCCAAAGTCAATTAGTATGTAGCTAAATAGACACCTTAATTATAATATTCCCAAAATAACTGCTGATGAGGCGAATAAGAAACATTTTTTAAATTTAGAAACAGAAGAAAATGAACAGACATTTTAAGGTATTATTGACTATTTATAGTATATTTATCTGTACTATTGGCATAGCACAAGAGGATAAAAATTATAGAGAGACTCCTCTTACAGATATGGAAATTAAAAAACTTTTTCCTGCTGAGGTGTTGCAGCAGATAGGAGTTGAATTTCCTATATTTAGGGTGTATCCTTTTGAGGATAAAGATGGCAAGCAGTATTTGATTCTTACTGAAAAGGTGACAAAAGGGAATATACAGGACGAAAATAGTCTGAAGCGGTCTATAAAGGCTTTTAACGTATCTTTTGAAGTAGATAAGACTGTAAAAGTGCGATGGACTATTACTGATTATATTGATAAAGAAAGAGAGACCTCTATTTGGTTTTGGTCACGTTATTTAAGATTGAAAGACTTAGACAATGATGGTTTTGTAGACCCGATTGTAGTGTATGGGACGAAATCTATCTATGGAGATCATTTTGAAGAAGGTAGGGTAAAAATTCTGATTTATCATCTCGGGAAGAAAATAGTTATCCGTCATCAGAATTCGGAAATGGATGATGCAAGACACACCCAAGTGGATAAAAGTTTTTATGCTTTACCTCTTAGCATAAAGAAAAAGGTATATGATATAATTGATCTTCTGGAAGATAATGGACATGCTTTGTTTCTTTCAGAAGTAAAAGAACAAATTAAAAACTCATTGAAGACTCAGAAAAATACAACTTCTTCCTTTGATAAAGGTGAAACCATTGATGAATTTTTACAAAGAGCCAAAAAAGCAGCTTCTTCTAATGCTGAACTACAAAAGACGATAAACTTTCCGTTACGAGTAAGAGGGATTAATGATAAATCAGCTGTTTTTGAAGATAAATTTTATTCATTTGCAGAAATAAAGGATAATGTAATGCTATATGAAGGAACTTTCAAGGCAGGACTACTTTCAGCTGTTCGTATTTATCGTGGAGATTGTCAACTTTTTAATGATAAAAATTGCTTTGTAATAAAATCAACTGAAATTGGTCTTACTGAAGTTGTTCTTTTGAAAAAAGGCAAACGATATATAATAGTAGGAATAGAAATATTGACAGCATAATAATACTTACTAAAATTTCTATGATGTAAGTTTATGAAAAACCTTTACCTTTGCAAACAAATAAAACAAGATAGAACAATGAACAACCTACTCACCCATTATCCTGTAAATTGGATAGACGAATGAAGCTAAGCAGTAGCCACATTATCGCTGTGCAGGACTTTGTTACCGACAGCCTTAGATAAAAAATAACAATAAAAATTCTTAAGCTATGAAAAAAAAGAGAAATTAATATCTATTACCATTAATGATAAAACCTCAATTAATAATAATAAATAATAAATAATAAAAAATATGAAATATTGTGTAGTATTCTTGTTGTTCTTTCAGATGAGTTGGGCTCAAAAACTCATTACTGAAGATGATATTATAGAGAAAAAGTATGGCTTGGAAAGTGTCTTTTCTCTTAGGGCAGATGGTTCGCCCCTAAATGGTAGCTATAAAATAGCCCAAGGGATGGGGGAATATTACGAGGCTACTTTTGCCGATGGGAAGCTTAACGGTGTGGCTAAATACTACGACCGCAAGGGCTCTATCAATATGGAAGTAACTTTTAAAAATGGTAAGGTGGCAGGTCTTACCAGAGAATATTACCCTAATGGCAACGTGAAAAAAGAGGGTATTATAGAAGACGGTATACAGAACGGATTTTATAAAGAATACGCACCTTATGGAGCTATAAGGTATGAAATGAACTATAAAAATGGCGAGTTAGAGGGTAAATTTATAGAATATTCGTCAGGTAAACCTTCAAAAGAGGGGACTTATAAGAACGGGAAGTTAGACGGCGAGTGGAAAGAGTATGATGATGACGGCAAAGTAGTGGTTATAGAGCATTATAAGTTGGGCAAAAAGGAAGGGAAGCACTGGCGCACCTCGCTTTGGGATAGACGCAGTGGTATAAAAATGATCTCTACGGAGTATTATAAAAACGATGCTCCTGCTGGCAAATGGGAAAAGAAATTAGACACAGGTAGGCTGATAGAAACTCGCGACTACAAAGACGATGGTACTTCGGTGAGAAATAGTTATCACGAGAATGGTAAGCTCTATGAAACCAAGCACTACAAAGGCGATAAATATCACGGTGATTTTAAACGCTATGACGATTTGGGTATCCTCACCAAAGAGGGTAGTTATGAAAATGACTACATAAACTACGAAAAAGAGTATTACCCCAATGGGCAACTGAAGTTTGAAAAACATTTCAGCAATCGTGAGCCTGACGGTAAGTACTTGGCATACAATGAGAGAGGTAAGCTCCTCACCTCTGGTGAATACGACAAAGGCTATGAAAAAGGCTTGTGGAAGTACTATTCGCTTAAAGGGGTGCTTGAGAAAGAAGTCAATTTTAAAGAAGGTAGAAAAGAGGGGGCTTATAAAGAATATTACCCTTCAGGAGAGGTGTCAGTAGCAGGGCAATACGCTAATAATCAGAAAGAAGGGGTATGGAAATACTATACTGAGGCAGGGCAACTCAGCAAAGAAGTAGAGTATAAGGCAGGCAATCAGCAGAGCGTAACTAAATACGAGCTAAAAGAGAATTAGCAAATTTGCCCATTGTCAATTATTTTGTACCTTTGCGCCCAATTATGAATCAGAGCAAACGAGATATAAGAGCTTTCACTAAAGAGGAGCTAAGGCGTATTTTTGAAGAAAACGGCGACCAAGCCTTTCGTGGTAACCAAGTGTACGAATGGCTATGGCAGAAAGGGGTGCATTCGTTTGAGGCGATGACCAATCTGCCCAAAGCTACCCGCGAGATGCTTGATAAGCACTTCGTTATCAACCACATCAAAGTAGATGTGATGCAACGCAGCGACGATGGGACAATCAAAAATGCAGTGCGCCTACACGATGGGCTGTTGGTAGAGTCGGTATTGATACCTACCGATACCCGTACTACCGCCTGCGTATCGAGTCAGGTGGGGTGTAGCCTTAACTGTTCGTTTTGTGCTACGGCAAGGCTAAAGCGTATGCGCAACCTGCTACCCGATGAGATATTCGACCAAGTGCGGGTGATAGATGAGCAAAGCAAGGCTTTCTTTGGCAGACCGCTCTCTAACATTGTATTTATGGGGATGGGCGAGCCGCTGATGAACTATAACAATGTGCTAAAAGCCATTGACAAAATCACTTCAACCGAAGGACTGGGAATGTCGGCTAAGCGCATCACCCTCTCCACTTCGGGCGTGCCTAAACTCATAAAAAAGATGGCAGATGATGAGGTGAA
Source organism: Capnocytophaga sp. FDAARGOS_737 (assembly GCF_009730375.1). Lineage (NCBI taxonomy): Bacteria > Pseudomonadati > Bacteroidota > Flavobacteriia > Flavobacteriales > Flavobacteriaceae > Capnocytophaga > Capnocytophaga sp. FDAARGOS_737. Next base: position 205,071 of record NZ_CP046316.1, read on the forward strand.
ATTTAAATTGGCAGTATCGCTACACTCAGCCATAGATAGCGTACGCACTAGCATTATGCCTTTCAATGAACAGTTTCCGCTATCGGAACTGCGGGAGGCTTTGCAGTATTGGTACCAAAAGACTAAAAACCGCATTACTTACGAGTATGTGGTGTGGAAAGGTATCAACGACCAGCGCAAAGATGTGGAAGCCCTCATCAAATTCTGTAAGTTTGCCCCCTCAAAAGTGAATTTGATAGAGTATAACCCTATAGATGATGGGGAGTTTCAGCAGGCTGACAGTCGCGCGCTCACTCTTTACCAAACGATGCTTGAAGAGGCAGGCATAACGGTGACCGTACGCCACTCGCGCGGCAAAGATATAGATGCCGCCTGTGGGCAATTGGCGAATAAAACGACTAAAAACTAACGACTAAATAATGGATATATTTCTGATAAAGGCGGCTCAGCTGATTCTGAGTCTTTCAATTTTGGTTGTCTTACACGAGTTAGGACACTTTATTCCGGCAAAACTATTCAAAACAAGAGTAGAGAAGTTCTTTTTATTCTTTGATGTGAAGTTTGCTCTTTTTAAGAAGAAAATAGGCGAGACCGTATATGGTATAGGTTGGCTGCCCCTTGGTGGCTACGTGAAAATAGCGGGAATGATAGACGAGAGTATGGATAAAGAGCAAATGGCTCAGCCCGCTCAGCCGTGGGAGTTCCGCTCAAAACCCGCTTGGCAGCGACTTATTATAATGATAGGGGGGGTAACCGTAAACTTACTCTTAGGATTTTTTATCTACTCGATGATACTCTTCGTGTGGGGGCAAGATCAGCTAAAGCCAGAGGGCATCAAAGAAGGGTTTGCGGTATCGCGCACTATGCGTGCATACGGATTTAGAAACGGCGATGTAGTGACTGAAATAAATGGTAAGCCTTTGGAGAATGTGAGCGACATCAGCAAGTATATCTTGCTTCGCGATGTTAGTCAGCTGACCGTAAAAGATAGCGAAGGCGCTATACGTCACCTTTCGCTACCTGACTCGATAGGCAAGATGCTTTTCTTGCGCGGCGAGACTTCGCCTTTCACCCTGAAAATAGCGCCTATTATCGACTCGGTGCTACCTAATATGCCAGCAGCCCAAGCAGGAATGCAGAAAGGCGATAAGATAAAGAGCGTAAACGGCGAGCCTATTTATTACTACTCTGACCTTATCCCAGCGATGAACTTAGTGCCGCAGGGGAGTCCGCTGCTGATAGACATAGAGCGCAATGGCACTGACCTACAGCTAAAGGTGATACCTACTGAAGGGCGCAAAATAGGAGTAATGGCTGCACAAGTAGATGATAAAATACAAATCACCCATAAAAATTACGGCTTAGGCGAGGCGTTTTCCCACGGTATAGGCTATGGCTACAATGTACTTCGCGACTATGTAGCACAATTTAAGTTCGTATTCACCAAAAAAGGAGCAAGCGAGGTAGGAGGTTTTGGCAGTATAGGCAAGCTCTTCCCCGAAAAATGGAATTGGTTAGCTTTCTGGCATATCACCGCTTTCTTATCGATAGCTTTAGCTTTTATGAATATATTGCCTATCCCAGCCCTCGATGGCGGACACGTAGTATTTCTACTATACGAAATGGTAACCGGCAAAGCTCCTAGTCAGAAAGTACTCGAATACGCCCAAATGGTAGGTTTCGTACTATTAGTATCGCTATTGCTTTACGCTAATGGTAGCGACCTGTATAGGGCAATATTTAAATAATTCAGAATTAATAACTCAAAACTCATAATTAAATACAATGGCTGAAGAAATAAAAGAACCACGCGCTAATAATTTTATCGAAAATATCATAGAAGAAGACCTTGCGGCAGGTTTTCCGGCGAATGCTTTGCGCTTTCGCTTTCCGCCAGAACCCAATGGCTACCTACATTTGGGGCACGCGAGCTCTATATGCCTTAACTTTGGGTTAGGCTTGCGCTATAATGCCCCTGTAAACCTCCGTTTTGATGATACTAACCCCAGCAAAGAGGAACAGGAGTATGTAGATGCCATTCGCCGCGATGTGCAATGGCTCGGCTTTCAATGGGATAAGGAATGCTACGCCTCAGACTACTTTCAAGAGCTATATGAGTGGGCAGTAAAGCTCATCAAACAAGGTAAGGCATATGTAGATAAACAAACCTCTGAAGAGATAGCAGCCCAAAAAGGTACCCCTACCATAGCAGGTAGCGATAGTCCGTATAGAAATACTTCGCCTGAAGAAAACCTTGCTCTTTTTGAGCGTATGAAGAATGGCGAGTTTGCTAACGGTACTTATGTGCTCCGTGCTAAAATAGATATGGCATCGCCTAATATGCTGATGCGCGACCCTATCATCTATCGTATAATGAACGCTTCGCACCACCGCACAGGCGATAAATGGCATATTTACCCTATGTACGACTGGGCACACGGCGAAAGCGACTACTTAGAACAAATATCGCACTCGCTCTGCACGCTTGAGTTTTTGCCTCATAGAGAGCTATACGATTGGTTCTTAGACCAAGTAATCCCCTCCCCAACCCTCCCCCAAGGGGAGGGAGGAACTCGCCCTAAACAACGCGAGTTTGCACGTAGGAATTTGAGTCACACCATTGTTAGCAAACGCAAGCTGTTACAATTGGTAACTGAAAATTATGTAGCAGGTTGGGACGACCCGCGTATGCCTACTATTTCGGGCTTGCGCCGACGTGGCTATACCCCTGAGTCTATACGCAAGTTTGCTGATACTATCGGTATTGCTAAGCGCGAAAACCTAATAGATGTATCGCTTTTGGAGTTTTGCGTACGCGAAGACCTCAACAAGAAAGCTAATCGGGTAATGGCAGTGCTCGACCCCGTAAAGGTAGTGATTACTAACTATCCCGAAGGGCAAGAAGAGTGGTTAGAGGCAGAAAACAACCCTGAAGTAACCCCTATGACCTATCGCAAAGTGCCTTTCAGCAGAGAGCTATACATAGAGCGCGATGACTTCCGCGAAGAAGCTGATAAAAAGTACTTTAGACTGAAGTTAGGAGGTGAAGTGCGCCTGAAGAACGCCTACATTATCAAGGCTGAAAGCGTAGTGAAAGACGCAGAGGGCAACATCAGTGAAATACACTGCACTTACGACCCTGACAGCCGCAGTGGTAGCGGTACTGAGGCGAGTATGCGCAAGGTGAAAGGTACGCTACATTGGGTATCGATAGCCCACGCAGTAGCTGCTGAAGCGCGCCTATACGACCGTCTTTTCACCGTACCAGAACCAGACAGACAAGAAGATAGTTTTCTGAATTATATAAACCCTGAGTCGTTAAAAGTAGTAACCGCCTACGTAGAGCCGAGCTTAACTACCGCTAAGGCAGGTGAGACGCTTCAGTTTCAACGTCTTGGCTACTTCTGCGTAGACCCTGATAGCACTGCTGAAAAACTAGTGTTTAACAAAACGGTAGGGCTAAAAGATACTTGGGAGAAGATAAAGAGCGAATAATAAAACAAAATACTTAAGAATGAGCAGACAAGAAATTATTGAAATTACTACCCGTATATTTGTAGAAGAATTTGAAGTAGAAAGCACTGCTATTAGTCCTGAGGCTAATTTTCGCGAGGGTTTAGGCTTAGACAGCCTTGACTACGTAGATTTGGTGGTGATTATCCAACAAGAATTTGGGGTCAAGCTTGTAGAAGCAGACTTTAAAGAAATCGTTACTTTTGAAGATTTCTACACTACTTTAGCCAATAAAGTTAATGCACAATAACCCTACTAAATGGCAAGGAAAATCAAAAGGTACGGTACTAGGCTACCGTATCTTTGTTTTCTTGATGAAACACTTGGGCATTTACGCTGCTTATTCGTTGCTTGTTTTCGTCGCCTTGTATTACTTCCTTACCGAATGGCAGTCCAACCGCTTTATGTACTATTATTTTAGGCATCGTTTGGGGTATAGTGCCCCTAAAGCCTTTTGCTCTCTTTACCTCAGTTACTTCACTTTCGGACAAACGATCATCGATAAAATAGCTATTTTAGCAGGCCTTGAGGAGAAGTATACCTATACTTTTGATGGTGTTGAGCACCTAAAAGAACTCTTAGCTAATCGGCAGAGCGCGATACTCATCTCGGCTCATATTGGCAATTTTGAAATAGCAGAGCCTTTCTTTAGGAAGATAGACCTAGAATTGCAAATCAGTACTGTTATTGCCGATATGGAGCGCTCGGTAATTAAGGATTATATACAAAGTATTTCGCAGAAGAAACCTTCGCATCAGTATATAGTGATAGCAGAAGATATGTCGCATATTTTTAAAATCAACGAGGCACTGGCCACTAATAAAATAGTATGCTTCACTGGAGACCGCTATTTGCAAGGCACGCGTGCGCTTAAAGCCCCTTTTTTAGGAGCCGAAGCCTCTTTTCCTGCAGGTCCTTTTCTCATTGCCGCTAAGAAGAAAGTACCAGTGGTTTTCGTATATGTTATGAAAGAAAAACATTTGCACTACCACCTTTATGCCCGTATAGCACACCCTGCAACCCCTGATGCCGCAGGATTGCTTTCGGCATATACTGACAATATGGAGCAAATGCTACAACAATACCCTTTGCAGTGGTTTAATTATTTTGATTTCTGGGATTTTTTAGAGAAAGAAGAAAGATGATGACACCCCCTATTACCGATTTACCGTCTGTTATAAGCCTTATTCCGCAGCGTCCGCCAATGGTAATGGTAGATGCCCTGCTAAGCTATACCGCTACTACTGGAGCCGCAGGACTGACTATTGCCGCTGATAATCTTTTTGTGCAGAACGGACAACTACAAGAGGCAGGGGTGGTAGAACATATAGCACAAAGCATTGCTCTGCACAAAGGGTATTATTACTATCTGCAACATCAGCCCGCGCCTATGGGCTATATAGGGTCTATCAAGCGTATGAGTATATACGCTCTACCCCAAGTAGGAGCTACCCTCACTACCGAGCTGAGTATTATTCAGGAATTTATGGGGGTTACCCTCGTAAAGGTACGGACTACCGTTGGTGAAGAGCTCATCGCTGAGGGTGAAATGAAGACCGTAATAGCGGAGAGTATTGATAATTAGCAATTACTTCAACCTATAAGCAAGAAAGTTTTGTGCTTTTAGCTTTTTTCTGTACTTTTGTCCCAAATAAAACAATAAAGAGATATAAAAATGGAACTCACTATAAATATCAACACACAGCAACCTAAAGTAGATGCCTTTTTAAACTTTATAAAATCACTTGATTTTATAGAGATTACAAATATTAAGAGCAATGAAGATAGGAAGCATTTACAGCAGAAAAAGTTTAAGAAAAAACTTTTTACAGCTTTAGATGAACTTAAAGATGCGAGAGAGGGGAAAATAAAGTTAGGTAATTTAGAAGATTTGCTCAATGAAATATAAATTTGGTTACCTTCCTTCGTTTGGTAAAGAATTAAAAGCTTTATCTAAGAAATATAAGAGCTTAAAAAAAGATTTTGAAGCTTTAAAAGAAGAGATAGAGAATAATCCAGAAATAGGCGTTTCATTGGGGGAAGGCATTAGGAAAATCAGACTTAACATCACCTCTAAAAATAAAGGAAAAAGAGGTGGAGCGAGAGTTATTACGCACGAAGTATTAGTTGAAATAGATAGTGAAGAGGCTACTTCTGTAGCCTTTGTTTCTATTTATGACAAGTCAGAATACGATACTATAGATTTGGATATTGTGAAAAAAATGATAAAAGAATATCGTGGAGAAGCATAATGTCTGTATTGTAATCCCTAGCTATAACAATGCTAAAACCCTTAGGCGAGTGCTTGAGGGATTGTTGCGTTACCCCTATCAGGTATTGGTGGTAAATGACGGTTCTACCGATGATACTGCCGCAATTCTAACTCAATACCCCTCCGTAACCACTATTACACACCCCAAAAACCAAGGTAAAGGCAAAGCCCTGCAAACAGGTTTTGAGCAAGCTCGCACAAAGGGGTATGACTACGCTCTGACATTAGACTCTGACGGACAGCATTACCCTGAGGATATCCCTGCTTTTATAGAGGCTTTGGCTGCTGAAGAGTCGCCTGTACTATTAGTAGGCAACAGAGATATGCAGCAAGAGGGAGTGCCTAAAAAAAGCAGTTTTGGGCATCGCTTTTCGAACTTTTGGTTCCGATTAGAGACAGGGGTAGCCTTACCCGATACGCAGTCGGGGTTCCGCCTATATCCACTGCATTTTATTCCAAAGAAATACTACACCCGAAAATTTGAATTTGAGATAGAAATATTAGTGCGCAGTAGCTGGTGTGGTATAGCCATTAAGCCAGTGCCTATCAGGGTGCTTTACGACCCTGCAGAGAGAGTCTCTCACTTCCGACCCTTCCGCGATTTTACTCGCATCAGTATCCTCAATACCGTATTGGTAGTACTCACCTTTTTGTACATCAAACCTCGCAACTTCTTCCGCGAGGCACGCCAAAAAAGTTTTAAACAGTTTGTAAAAGAAAATATATTAGAAAGCGACAGTAGCAAAGAAGTGAAAGCCTGTTCGGTAGCCTTAGGGGTCTTCTTTGGCATTGCTCCTTTTTGGGGCTTGCAAACCGTGCTTACCATCGCTTTGGCAGTCTTCTTCCGATTGAACAAAACACTCGCTTTTATCTGCTCTAACGTGAGCATCCCCCCTATGATACCGGTGTTGATACTCGCCTCTCTAAAAATTGGGGCTTTTATAACAGGCGGACAGGTATTGCCTGAAGGAGAGATAAATATGGACTACGTAAAGAGCCATTTGCTGCAGTATTTGGTAGGGAGTATGGTATTAGCTATTACGGCTGCGGTAGTATTAGGAGGGGCAACTTATCTGCTACTGAAAAAACGGCAAAAATAATTCTGAATAGAGGATTGTGAATTATTAATTATTTTTTATCTTTGCGCGCAAAATCATTCTAAATAAAAAGATATATTTATGGAAGCGTGTACTATTGCGCAACTCAAAAAAGGAGAGAGGGGCATTATCAGCAGTTTTGATGTAGATAAAATCCCGCTCAAACTTATCGAATTAGGTTGTTTTGTAGGCAGTGAAGTAGAGGTGCTGCAGAAAGCGACCCTCGGCGACCCTATCTATATACGTATGAATGAGGCATATCTTTCTATTAGAAAAGATATGGCGGCACTGATACAACTAACTACTAATAATAAGTAACATTGGCAAAATCTTCAATAAAAGTAGCTCTTATAGGTAACCCCAATACGGGGAAGACCTCGCTGTTCAACGCACTGACAGGGCTTAATCAGAAAGTAGGTAACTACCCAGGGATAACGGTAGAAAAGAAAATCGGACAATCGCGCTTGTGCGATGACTGCAAAGCGCATATCATCGACCTACCAGGTACCTATAGCCTAAATGCCAGCTCTGAAGACGAACGCGTGGCGGTGAATATACTGCTCGACCGCAAAGGGGAGTACTTCCCTGATGTGGTGGTGGTGGTCTGCGATGTGAATAACCTAAAGCAGAATTTGCTTATCTTCACCCAAATAAAAGACTTACACCTGCCTACTCTGTTGGTTATCAATATGGCAGACCAAATGGAGCGCAAGGGTATTAGCATAGATATTGACGCCTTAGAGCAATCGCTCAATACTAAAGTAGTACTTACCAGCACCCGTACAGGTGAGGGGATAGAGGCTCTTAAGAAAGCTATCAAAGCCTATGAACAGCTGCCTGTAGCGCCTTGTGTAGCAGTAGAACGACTTGATAAGGCGTATTTTGACCATTTATCTTCTCTTTTTCCTAATGAAAATACCTACAAGCTATGGCTTATCATTTCGCACAACACCTATATCATCGAGAATTATAAGGAAAATGACCTTACAGAGGTAAAAAACACCAAAACCGAGAGCGAAATACGCCGAATGAAGCAAAAAGAGACGATTATTCGTTATCAATGCATCAATGAGACGCTTAAGAAATGCTATGTGGTAGACCAGCACAAAGCACAAACGCTGCGGGCTCGCCTCGACCGACTGCTCATTCACCCTGTGTTGGGCTACGTTATCTTTGCCCTTATCCTATTAGTTATTTTTCAAGCTGTATTCACTTGGTCGAGTTACCCTATGGATGCCATAGAAGCAGGTTTTGACCATCTTATCAGTTTCTGCGAACGCGTATTGCCTGAAGGGGCGCTGACTGACCTGCTCACCAAAGGGATACTGAGCGGTATTTCGGGTATCGTAGTGTTTGTGCCGCAAATTGCTATCCTTTTCACTTTCATCTCGCTCTTAGAAGAGAGTGGCTATATGAGTAGGGTGGTATTTCTGATGGACAATATTATGCGCCGTTTTGGGCTGAATGGCAAGAGTGTAGTACCGCTGATTTCGGGGGCTGCCTGTGCCATACCAGCGGTGATGATAGCCCGCAATATAGAGAACTGGAAAGAGCGACTCATCACTATACTCGTTACCCCTTTTATCACCTGTTCGGCACGATTGCCGGTGTATCTTATCATCATCAATTTGGTAATTCCAGAAGGTGATTTTATGTGGATAAGCTATAAGGCGTGGACGTTTTTTGCTATGTATTTCTTAGGCTTTGCTATGGCACTGCTGTCAGCTTTTATTTTCGATAAAGTCCTAAAAGTATCAAAGTACAAGAGTTTCTTTATAGCCGAAATGCCTGATTATAAAGTGCCTATGTGGCGCAATGTCGGTATTACGGTGTATGAGAAAACCAAAGGTTTTGTGATGGGGGCGGGTAAGTATATCTTAGCCATCTCTATTCTCTTGTGGTTTTTAGGTTCGCACGGAATGGGCGAGCACTACCACAACATCGAAGCTACTGCCGATACATTAGCCCAAGAACAACAATGGGATGAAGACCAAAAGACACATTATATAGAGTCAGAAAAATTAGAATATTCCTTTTTGGGGTATATCGGCAAGGGGATAGAACCTGTATTTCGCCCGTTGGGCTATGATTGGAAGATAAGCATAGGAGTCGTGGCCTCATTTGCAGCGCGCGAGGTGTTCATTAGCACGCTATCGTCAGTCTACAGTTTAGGGGGCGATTTAGATATTGAAGAAGCAGAAGGCGAACGCACTATTTTAGCCAAGATGCGCAGTGAGTTGCGCCCCGATGGTACGCCGGTCTACACCCTTGGTACAGGTATATCGCTCTTGTTGTACTATGCCTTTGCGATGCAGTGCCTTAGCACCGTAGCTATCGTTCGCAAAGAAACTAACAGCTGGAAATGGACAGCTATACAATGGGTATTTATGACCGGAATAGCCTACATTAGTGCGATGTTAGCCTATTTGTTAATCAGATAATTTGTCTCTTATGAAAAAACTTGGGTTGGTATTTTCAGGAGGGGGCGTACGAGCTTTAGCACACGCGGGACTTCTGAAGGCATTAGATGAAAATGGTATACAACCGTCTATTATTTCGGGCACTAGCGGCGGGGCTCTTGTTGGGGGGCTGTACGCTTGTGGGGTAGCTCCAGAACAGATGCTCGATTTCTTCAAGAAGACGCCCGTCTTTAAGTGGTCGATGCTCACCTTTAAGAAAATAGGCTTAGTAGATAGCGGCAAATACACGAAGTTCTTTCAGAAGTATTTCAAATACCCGACTTTTGAAGACCTACGCATTCCCTTGTCAGTAGCGGCGACCAACCTGCTGACCGGTAAAGTAAAATACTTTAGCGAGGGCGAACTAATACAGCCACTGATAGCCTCTTCGGCATTACCTCCCTACTTCTCGCCCGTAAAGATAGGTGATGGACTTTATTCCGACGGAGGTCTGTTAGACAATTTGCCTATAGAGCCCATCAGAAAACGCTGCGAGGTGATTATAGGCAGTTTTATAAACCCGCTTGAAGTGATAACTGAAAACGAATTGACCAGCTCCTTTCACTTTATGCAGCGCATTTACAGCATAGCGATGGACGGCAATTACAGCCGTAAGTTTAAGAAGTGCGACCACGTATTCTTTCACAACCTGAGCAATATAGGGGTACTCGATACCAAAATGCTTGAGCGCGCTTACCAGTACGGATACGAACAAACAAATAAACAAATAGAGCTAATTAAGTCGTTAGTTGTTACTGATTAGCCAATTGATAAATTAGCAAATTAACACGTTAAAATTATGAGTGAAATTTCACAAATCTTATTTTTGGTATCTGATAGCTTGCTGATACCCGACATTATTGTACTATTGGTGCTCTTCGTACGAGCGCTGCTATTAGTAGGCAGTTTTTACAACCGCTTTATCACTAAGTACAAAAACGATAGACTCCTCAACGAGGCTATCAGAAACCTCACCCCCGATACGGTAGCGCAGTTCAAAGACTTGTTGCCCGAGCGCGACAATGCCTTGTACATACAATACCTGCGCGACTTCGTTCACCACACCCCTGATGAGGCGTATTATAATTATATGATTTCTAACTTCGAAAACGAAGCCGAGAAAGATATAGCCACCTCTAAGCTATTGGCTAAGGTAGGGCCTGTATTAGGGCTTATTGGTACCCTTATCGCTATGAGTCCGGCGCTTACAGGCTTATCTACTGGCGATATATCAAAGATGGCTAGCAATATGCAAGTAGTCTTTGCTACCACAGTAGTAGGGTTGGTAATCAGCTTAGTAGGTCTTGTAACCCTACAGTTTAAACAACGTTGGTACAGCAAAGAAATCAACCAATTAGACTATGTAAGTAGTGTATTAACCAAAAATCTAAAACAATGAAAACAAACCGCCGCCAATCACACCTAAAAGAGGATGATGCCGACCCACTAAGCGTAGTGGTAAACCTATTCGATGTAGCGATGGTGTTTGCTGTAGCGCTGATGGTTTCGATGGTGATGAACCTCAATATGCAAGATTTTTTTTCGGGCGAAGACTTCACGATAGTAAAGAAAAAAGGAGATGATATGGAGATACTTAGGCGCGAAGGACAGAAAATCACCAAATACAAAACGGTACAAGGGGCTACCCCCGATGCTTCATCGCCTCAGAAAAAAGGAAAACGTTTGGGCGTAATGTACGAGACCGAAAGTGGTGAAACGATATTAGTACCCAGCGAATAACGAATAAAAACAACAAATTACTGAATTAGCAAATTAGTAAATCAGAGATTTTCTCAATTTACTAATTTGCTAATTTTTTAATGAAAAAATATCTTCTATAGCTTCCCTTTACAAAGAATATACTTACCCTTTAGGATGAGCGAAGGATAAGCGAAAGCTCACCGAAAAATAAGCATCTAATTATCCTCTCAAAACCAGAAAAATATACTATCCCCATCGCACACCTCTCAGCCCTCCCAATCCTCCCATCAACCAAATTAGCAAATTAGCAAATTATTTTGTACCTTTGCCCCGAAAATATAAAATATCAATCGTATGAAAAAAATTTTATTCAGTATTTTAGCTATCGCAGCTCTTATAGGTTGTGGTAAAGACGACAACAATACCGATGCGCCTGCGTATTCAGCTGAGGAAGCCAAGACAGAAGTAAAAGCTACAATGGACAACTTTTACGACTGCCTCAAGAAAGCTAACGATGGTGGTTTTGCTAACTTTCTTTATAACACTATTACCAAAGCACCGGGGCAAAACCAAGCTTGGTTTGGTAAATTGGCAGACCAGTTTGAACACCAACATCAGGGGCTATTTACAGCGTTAGATGATAATAAAAGATTTGATTTCAACAGCTTTAAAGGTACTTATACTTGGAGCAATGTAACTAATAGTTGGACAAAAGAAGCTAATACCGCAAAAATAGTTCTTATATTTCCTGCTACAGCTACCAGCACTACTAACAATGCACGTGCCGAGATTGATAGTTATCAAGATGAACTAGTAATAAATCAAGATAATGAGAATGTTTATCTACCCAAAAAAGCGCACCTTTTCATTTCAGTAGATAATACTAAACAGCTTGAGGTAACGCTTCGCAATGTAGAGTACAAAAAGTTAGGTGAAGGTTTTATGCCTACTGCTATTGATTTGGCTATCTTTACCAATCCGTTTACTACTACTATCAAATTAGCTAAGAAAGAGCCAACTATCTATACGCTTAACTTCAATTTTAGTTCGCCACAAGGTTGTGCTACCGGATTAGTGGGTAGTATAAAACTAACTTCTGATAATTTAGATAGCTTTACATCATTTGAAGAAGCAGTAGAATCTATCAATGTAGTAGCTTTCCAAGATAAATTCCAAGTAATAGCAAATGTTGATGTTAAATCAGTACATAAAGCAGGAAAGAAATTAGCCGATTTGGAAGGAGCTGAACTCAATACTTACTTTAAAGCAGAGCTTTACAAAAACAACAGAAAAGTAGCCGATGTGAAAGTAGAAGAAGACAACAGAGGCGATTCAGACCTTTTCTTTATCTTCTCTGATGGTTCTAAACAAAGAGCCGAAAGCTATATAGAAGATTTTGAAGAGAAAGTAGAAAATATATTCAAGCGCTTTTTCAAAGACTAAAATATGAAAAAGATAGTATTTATCTTACTTATTATAACTAATGGCATTGCTCTCGCTCAAGAGGGCAATGCTATTTTTACACCTGCTGATAGCCTAACCACTGTCCCAAGGCACCAGATAGGTATAGGGCTTTCGCGCTTTGTTAATGCAGCTTTTCCCAGCGATAGTAACACTTTCTTATTAGAATACCGATACCTAAAAAGTCCTATTTGGGCGTATAGAGTAGGGGGGGACTATAGTGCTCATAACCAAACAGACAGCCTTTATGAGGTTGCCCTAAAAGTAGGAGTCGACCACCTATACAAAAACTATCAACGTTGGCACTTTTACTATGGTGTAGATGTATGGGCGCGCCATTTGTACTACAAAGACCGTCAGCAATACTTCACCAGCATAGCGGTGAATCCGTTTTTTGGCATACAATACAAACTGAGTAAGAACTTTTCTATAGCTACTGAACCGGGTTTCTTTCTGAAATATAACATACGCCGCGACCGTAGGAGTTTCGACCCTAATGCGCAAAGCGATACTTGGGAAAGCCGATTGGCTAAAATAGGAGTGGTGCAAGTCAATTTTCATTTTTGATTTGCTGATTTGCTAATTAGTGAGTACTTTTGCCGCCCATATTTATTGTACTAATGAAAATATATCAAGACCTTTTACGACATATCTTAGCCAATGGCTATTCTAAAGACGACCGTACCGGCACAGGTACTACCAGTGTATTTGGTTACCAAATGCGCTTCGACCTCAATGAGGGTTTCCCTTTAGTTACTACCAAAAAAATACACCTCAAGTCAGTAATTTATGAGTTGCTTTGGTTTTTAAAGGGCGATACTAATATCGGCTATCTCAATGAACACGGGGTGCGCATCTGGAACGAGTGGGCTGACCCTAATGGCGACTTAGGTCCCGTCTACGGAGCCCAATGGCGCAACTGGAATGGCGAGGCAATCGACCAGCTCAAGGCAGTAGTCGATACCCTAAAGCACAACCCTGAGAGCAGGCGTATTATTGTATCGGCTTGGAATCCTTCCGTGCTACCCGATACTCGCAAGAGTTTTGCAGAGAATGTAGCCAATGGCAAGGCTGCCTTGCCTCCTTGTCACGCTTTGTTTCAGTTTTACGTAGCCGATGGCAAACTCTCTTGTCAGCTATACCAGCGCAGTGCCGATGTATTTCTGGGGGTGCCCTTCAACATTGCTTCGTATGCACTGCTAACGATGATGCTGGCACAGGTGTGCGACCTGCAATTAGGCGATTTTGTGCATACTTTTGGCGATGTACATATCTACAACAACCACCGCGAACAGGTAGCCCTGCAGCTTAGCCGTACACCGCGTCCCTTGCCTACTATGCACCTCAATCCTGCTGTAAAAGACCTTTTTGCTTTTAATTATACTGATTTCAGACTCGAGGGCTACGACCCTTACCCTACTATCAAAGCAGCAGTAGCTGTCTGAAGCGTTAAAGTTTAGTTAAATAGAGAATAAAACTTTGCTATATGCTGTTTTTTAGCGTTATTTGTGCTGTCTTAACAAATAAATTATAGCAATGAAAAAAATCAGTACCCTATTGTTAGTGCTATTGGCACTACCTAATGTTTTTGCCCAATTTACGACAGAAAACTTCTCGTCTGGCAAGCTAAACCGCTCGCAGAAAATAGGTATTTACAAACCTGCTAACTACTCTGATAAGCAAAGCTATCCGCTATTGGTAGTACTCGATGCCGAAACGCTCTTAGAGCCTGTTATCACAATGGCTAAGTACTATGAGCAGTACCAAGAGATGCCCAAATGTATCATCGTAGGGGTGTTTGGTACAAAATTAGAAGATGTAGCTATCATCGATGAGGTAGCCCGCCCGATGAATGAATCTGCACGTTTCTTTGAGTTTATCTCTACCGAATTGGTGCCTTATATGCAGGGGAAATTCCCTATAGCCGAGATGAAAGGTATTATAGGGGCTGAGGCAGCAGGATTTCTCATCAACTACTATATGCTGTCAGAAAAGCCAGTGTTTAATATGTACGTCAGCCTCAATCCTGTAACCATACCACGTATGGGGGAACAGTTTGCTGAAGCCTTAGCATTAGGATTTAAGAAGCGTATGTTTTACTATATGGCAGTTGCCGATGTAGAAAACAAGTTGAATTACGACACAGCTATTCGTTTTCAGCAAGCGATGCGTTCTACCCCTGCCCACGAATCGGTACAATACTATTTTTCTGATATGAAGGGGGAGGCTGTCAATCGCGCTAAGTTAGAAGGATTAGCAGAAGCTTTTGATAAGTGCTTCGATGTATATAAACCTATAGGCGGCAAAGAATTCAAAACCAAAATGGAGACGCTTAACAGTGGTATTTTTGAGTATTTAGAAAATAAGTACAATACAATTGAGGAGTATTTTGGGGTTAAGAAAAAGCCAACACTTAATGATATAATGGCAGATTATACCGCCATAAAAGGCGCTGCTGATTGGCCTTCGCTCAAGAAACTATCAAAATACGTAGAGGATAATGGCTATGCCAAAACAGCTATGCCAAGCTACTTTATGGCAGAATATTATGAGAAAACCTCCGATTATAAAAAGGCGCTGAAAACGTACCAAAAGGCGTATACAGAGCAAGATATAGATTTTATCACCGGCGATTTGATAACAGATAAAATAAATCAGCTAAAATCAGGAGGTAAGAAATAAGAAAATTGAATTTTGAATTATGAAAGTTATTAAAACAAAGATTGAAGGGGTAGTGATTATTGAGCCCCAAGTGTTTTTTGATGGGAGAGGCTACTTTTTTGAGTCTTTTTCGCAACAGCGATTTAATGAGCAAGTAGCCCCTATTACCTTTGTGCAAGACAACGAATCGAAATCATCGTATGGTGTCTTGCGCGGACTTCACTTTCAGAAACCACCATTCACACAATCTAAATTAGTGCGAGTAGTGAAAGGCAAAGTGCTAGACGTAGCAGTAGATTTACGTCGCAACTCACCTACCTTTGGGCAGTACGAATCGGTACTACTTACTGAGGAAAACAAAAGGCAGTTTTTTGTACCTCAAGGTTTTGCACACGGATTTGCAGTATTGAGTGATGAGGCTATCTTTCAGTACAAATGCGATAACTACTATGCCCCCCAGAGTGAAGGGAGTGTGCGTTGGGACGACCCCTCTATCAACATCGATTGGCAACTGCCTATAGCAGATGTATTGCTCTCAGAGAAAGATAAGAACGCACCTCTGTTAGAAGCACTCGAAACGATATTCTAATGAATTTTGAACGTATAAAAGAGAAATTAGCCATTCTGGCTGATGCAGCTAAATATGACGTTTCTTGCTCTAGTAGTGGTAGTAACCGCAAAGGAGTAAAAGGCGACTTAGGCAACACCTCCGCTTTTGGTATTTGTCATTCATTTACCGAAGACGGCAGGTGTATCTCTTTGCTCAAAATTTTGCTTACCAATCACTGCATTTATGATTGTGTGTACTGCGTATCGCGCCGCTCTAACGACATCAAGCGGGCTGCCTTTACTGTAGAAGAGATTGTCGATTTGACGATTAATTTCTACCGAAGAAATTATATAGAGGGACTTTTCCTCAGCTCAGGTGTATTTAAAGACCCTAATACTACTATGGAGCGCTTGGTGCGTGTGGCTAAGAAGCTGCGGTTAGAAGAGCGTTTCAACGGGTATATCCACCTGAAGACAATCCCAGGTGCTAGCGATGAACTCATCAGAGAGGCAGGCTTGTATGCCGATAGGCTTTCTATCAATTTAGAAATTCCTACTAAAGAGGGCTTGAAACTCCTCGCTCCTGAGAAAGATCATAAGCAAATGCTCTCTAATGTCGAATTTGTGAAAAACGAGTTGGCTATCAGCACTATTGAAAAGCAGAAGTACAAACACGCTCCTAAGTTTGCTCCTGCCGGACAGACTACCCAGATGATTATAGGGGCTACGAATGAAACTGACCAAAAAATCATACACGTAGCCGACTATATGTATCAGAAGTTAGCCTTGAAGCGAGTGTATTACTCTGGTTACGTGCCAGTGTTGCAAGACAGTAGGTTGCCATCGCTACAATCACAAGTGCCGGTAGTGCGCGAAAACCGCCTCTACCAAGCCGATTGGCTGATGCGCTATTACGGTTTTGCTCCTAATGAAATAGTAGACGAGCGCCAGCCTTTCTTAGACCTCGAAATAGATCCTAAACTGGCGTGGGCTTTGCGCAACTCGCACCTATTCCCTATAGATATCAACCAAGCCCCTCGCGAAATGCTGCTGCGCATACCCGGTGTAGGGGTTCGCTCAGTACAGAAGATACTGATGGCACGCAAGTTTCAGACACTTAGTTATTACGACCTGAAGAAAATGGGGGTTACCCTAAGCCGAGCAAAGTATTTCATTACCTGCAGTGGGGCTACTCCTTTGGCTGGTACCATAGACCCTCTCCGATTGCGCGGCTTGCTACTTAGTCAAAGTCATAGCAAACACAAACAGCTTTTTACAGGCCAGTTATCACTTTTCTAATCGCTTTCTCTTTTGAAATACCTAATCTACGACCATACTTTCGAAGGACTGCTCACGGCTATCTTCACCGTATTCGAGTACCGCTATGAGCAGGTAAAGATTATCAGCGAGCAGCGCTTTACGCCTATTCTTTTTGGTGAGGAAGTGCCTATATATACCGATGCCGCTAAGGCACAGCGAGTGTTTACTAAGTTAGAAAGTCTTGTAGGAAAAGAGGGGGTGCAGACCCTTCTGTACGCCTTTGTCTCAGAAGAAGAGGGGATGGAAAATAGTCTTTTAGAGGCGGTGCAGCTTATACTCAAGCACCCTACAGACAATGTGCTGACTAACTTTGCACATCCTGCTATCCTCAGCATTCGCAAGGCTGCTAAAAGCGTAGGGCGCGAAGTACATCGTATGAAAGAGTTTGTGCGCTTCGAGCAGGTAGGCGACTTATACTTTGCTAAAATCACTCCTTTTTTTGATGTATTACCCTTGGTAGTGCCTCATTTTCGCAATCGGTTTTCAGACCAAAAATGGGTGCTTTATGACCCCCAGCGGTTCTATGGCTTTGCTTACGACCTGCGGTCGGTTACGCACTTTACCCCAGCTGATAAGCACTTTGGTATTACCCAAGCGGTAGCTTATGAAAGCTACGAAACACTATGGCGCACTTACTTTCAGCATATCAACATCAAAGAACGCAAAAACCAGCGATACCAAATGCGTAATCTTCCCAAACGCTATTGGAAATACTTGCCTGAAATGTAATTTTTTATTCTATCTTAAAAACATTCCCTTTTTTTATAGCCTCTCTTTCAGAAAAACGCCGTAATTTTGCCCCGTCAAACAAAAGTAAAAGTTTTTATGAAGAGACTTATCTTATACGAATCATTTTCTTGCTTATTTTCTGCCCCTATGTGGGCACAGTCGCTTTCGTGGACTGAAGCCTTAGACCGGATGCAAAATCACAATCAAAAACTCAAAGGGATAGAGAAACAAACTGAGGCAGCTACCGAGGGCAAAAAAGCCTATCAAGGGCTTTACTTGCCACAACTGAGCCTCAATGCAAGCTATATGCACCTCGCCGACCCCTTATCGCTAGATTTTAATGATAATAAAGCGCCTTTGAAAAGTGGCTTGCAGGGCTTTGCTACCCAGCTACCGCCTACAATGCGCCCATTATTCACCCCTTTACTCGGAAGGGTGCAACCCCTCTTTGCCCAAGATTGGCGCTATGAGTTTCAGAAACAAGACATTTGGAAGATAAGTGCCGATGCCAAATGGGTACTTTTTGCTGGCGGAAAGGTGAGAGTCGCTAATAAAATAGGCACACTCAATACTGAAATGGCAACAGTAGAACGCCAAAAAACCGAAAATGTACTAATAAGCGAGTTAGCTGAACGTTATTTTCAACGTCAGTTAGCTGAAAAGGCTTTAGAAGTTCGCCAGAAGTCGCTATCTACAGCAGAACATCACTACGAGAATGCTCAAAAGCTCGAAAAGAATGGTATGATAGCTTCAGTAGAGGTGTTACAAGCCAAGAAAGCTGTTACCGATGCTCAGCGCGAGGTGATGGCAACTGAAAAAGATATGCAGTTAGCGCAGACAGCTCTGTATGGCGTAATGGGCATAGCTGAGCAACCTCTTACAGCCCTTACCACCGAACTTTTTGAGGTAGCACCGCTACAGCCGCTCGAATACTACCAACAGCAAGCCAAAGAGCACTATCCTGCTATAGTGCAAGCGAAGATAAAAGCCCAAATGGCTACCCAAAGCGTCAAAGCACAGCAAGCCGCCTACCTACCCGATGTAGCTGTAGTAGGCAAGAAATACTTGTGGAGCGAAAATCTACCACTTACCGAACCCGATAATTGGGTAGTAGGAGTAGGGTTGCAATGGAATCTCTTCAACGGATTGCAAGATAAGCACAAAATAGCCCAAGCCAAAGCCTTACGCGAGAGTGTAGAGCTCATCACCGCTCAGGCTGAAAAAGACGTACAAACCTTGGTAAAGAAACAATATACCGAGATAGAGAAGCAACGCGAACAATACCTCAGTTTAGAAGAGAGTTTGCGCTTTGCTGAAGAATTGGTGCGCGCTCGCGATAAGGCTTTTGCCGAAGGGCTCTCCACCTCTACTGATGTAGCCGATGCGAACCTCTATTTGGCTTCTATTAAAATCAAACGTTATCAAGCCCTTTTTGAAATGGACAAAACCCTCGCTCAACTTCTCGAGACCTGCGGAATGAGCGATAAATTTACTTCAATGATCAAATAACTAATAATTCAAAATACGCTATATACTATAATTATAACAAGATGAAAAAGAAAAACATCACCGGACTTATTATCACTATTGCCGTATTTGCGGTAGTACTCATTCTTTCTATTTACTTCTTTAGCGACCGCGAGCCCGTATACTTGCAAGGTCAGGTAGAAGCCAAACAAATCAACGTTGCTCCAAAAGTACCTGGTAGGGTAAAAGCTATTTATAAGCAAGAAGGCGACCAAGTGCGCAAAGGCGATTTGCTTTTAGAACTAGAGAGCACCGAACTCGATGCTAAGCTATCACAAGCCCAAGCAGCGCGTATGGCAGCGCAAGCCCAGTCTGACAAAGCCCAAAGCGGAGCGCGTACTGAGCAGATACGAGGGGCGTACAACGTATGGCAACAAGCAAAAGCAGCTGCCGAGTTGGCTGAGAAAACCTATCAACGCGTAAGCAACCTCTATAATGAAAAAGTATTACCTGCTCAAAAGAAAGACGAGGCATACACCCAGATGATTGCCCTACAAAAGCAAGCCGAGGCAGCTGAATCGCAGTACGAAATGGCTAAAAACGGAGCTCGTGTAGAGGATAAAACGGCAGCACAAGCACTTGTTGCCCAAGCGCAAGGGGTTATTACAGAGGTAAATGCTTATAAAGAGGGGGCTAAAGTATTTGCCCCTGCCGATGCCGAGATACAGACTATCATTCCTAATGAAGGCGAAATCGTAAATGCAGGTTATCCTGTGATGAACCTCATCGACAGCAGCGACGAGTGGGTAGTATTCAACATCCGCGAAGATAAAATGGCTAATTTCAAGATAGGCACCAAGTTTAAAGGGATAGTCCCTGCTCTTGCCAATCAAGTGATAGAGTTAGAGGTAAAACATATAGCTGTACAAGCCGATTTTGCTACTTGGACAGCTACCAAAAGCAAAGGCGACTTCGACAAGAAAACTTTTGCTATCAAAGCCTACCCTACCCAAAAAGTAAAAGACCTAAGACCAGGAATGTCGGTGTTAGTAGAAGATAAAAAGTAAAGGTGAAAATAACTGAAGGACTATCAACTAAAGATAAGCAAGCCATTATATATTGGACAAATAGCAAAGGGACAGATTTCTTGCAACAATGGGCAGGCGATGCTTTGCCCTATCCTATTACAATAGAAGCGCTCAATGCTTTGCCTCATTGTTTTCGTATTGAGGCAGGAGGTAACTTTATAGGAATGATTCAGAAAATAAGAGTAGAGGATAACAATGTACATATAGGTAGGTTTATTATCAATCCTTCGCTTACAGGAAAAGGATTAGGCACAGAGGCAATGCGCTTGTTTATCTCTATGCTTTTTGAAGAGGAATATGTTAGCTCCATTAGTTTAAATGTATTTGATGACAACCCCATAGCTAAAGGACTTTATACAAAACTCGGTTTTGAAGTAGTAGCCACTATTGAGGGAGAAAGAAAAAAATACAAAATGGTTAAAAATGCACCTACTTATGAAAAGTAATTGTTTACCTTGTCTATAGGTTGAGCGAAGGATAAGCGAAGAATGACCGAACTCGCCTCACAATCGCACCAGCAATTACAGAAAACCAAGCATTTTTGTAGCATAAAAAATTATTAATATGAACCCATTACAACAAATAGAACAAACTTATAGTTTTCAGTACCCCAAGCTATATCACCAGCTTTATGAGGATGGTATGCTCAATTGGGGACAATTTGGGCCTCGTTGGCGCGAACTTGAGTACCCTAAAATCAAAGATAATCCACCATTACTTTTAGAAGGGCGTATGGATTTTGAAATTTTAGAACTCTCTGAAATATCAGAAGAAATAGAATTCTTACACGGTGCCGAAAGTTTTTATAAAATTAAGCCTGAGTACCTCTTCATCCCTTTTGGGCAGAATGGAGCAGGCGACTATTATTGTTTATTTTATAATAAAGAAAACCCTTTTTCTGAACCTAGGGTAGTACTATTTGCTCACGATTTTAACGAAGCAGAAGTTCTAGCCGATAACTTTCAGAATTTTATTTTCTACGGATTGTTAGAATGTGTGTTATATATGGATGAACTCCTTGCTGATGACGATTCTTTTTATACCGAAATAGCCAATATGCTCCGCACTCATCGCCCTTATCTAAGTGAACAGCAAACAAAAATAGTAGAAGACATTTATAAAAGAAAAACTTTTGAATCTACTTACACCTATACATTTAAGGATAGAGAACGCACAGAAAAATATATAGGGTTGCTTTCGCGAGAAGAGTTCGACACTTTGTGTAGCAAGTTTATTGCTATTCCAAAAGAAGAAAAACAATTTGAATATAGCGATGTCTAAAAAGAAACATCTTTACCCCTGACGAGTTTATGGTAATCTCTCGGTACAGATTAATAAGATTTTTGAATAATATGAACTTAGAAGAACTCAGAGAATATTGTTTGTCTTTGACTCACGCTACTGAGGATATGCCTTTTGACGAGGATATTTTGGTATTTCGTATTTGTAATCGCATATTTGCGCTTACAAGTTTAGAAACAAGACCTTTGCGGGTGAGCCTCAAATGCGACCCCGAGCGCGCGATAGAACTCCGCGAGCAATACCCCGATAAGATTGTAGCGGGCTACCACCTCAACAAAAAACATTGGAATACGGTCTCTTTAGAAGACTTGCCTCTCACTCTTATTAAGGAGATGATACAACACTCTTACGACCAAGTACTCGCTAAAGTCCCCAAGAAAGAGAGAGAAATGTTAATCCATTGATTTCTCTAAAATAATTGATTTACTCGCAATCTATCTTTGTTTGACTATAACTAAAAAAACAACTATTCAAAATGACTGAAACAGAACAAACCCTACGCCAGCGTTTCACTGCTTTCTTACAAGCGATGTACGACTGGGAAACAGAAGCCAACAGAGTTGACGAAGAAGAAGTGGAAAAAAAGAAAACCCTCTCTTGGGAAGACTTTTGCAAAAAGCAAACCGAGCTCCGTATCCCTATTTATAAGGAATACATCACCGAACGCGAACGCAAATATGGTGGTTCCGAATACACCAGTCACGGATTCCCTCCTAACTACGACCCCTCTAAAGAAAGCATTACTGAGGTACAAATCTCGGGTAAAAAAGCCTCTATCTTTACCGATAGGGTCTATGCCGGAATGAATTACAAACGTGAGTACAAATACAAACTTGTAGAAGATCGCTGGCTATTAGATACTATCAAAGAACAGTATTTGCCAGAAAACAGAGACCCTGAAAAATGGAAGAGTGTGATTATATAAGTATTTATTTTATTATCAAGAGCTTACAAAAAGTCACCAAGTTGGTGACTTTTTAGAGATGTCACTGAGCATCGCCTCTTATCAACTCAAAGAAATCATCGATAACACT
The DNA here is from genome assembly GCF_009730375.1 of Capnocytophaga sp. FDAARGOS_737. NCBI lineage: Bacteria > Pseudomonadati > Bacteroidota > Flavobacteriia > Flavobacteriales > Flavobacteriaceae > Capnocytophaga > Capnocytophaga sp. FDAARGOS_737. Next base: position 227,724 of record NZ_CP046316.1, read on the forward strand.
ATCGCTGAATTTGAAAAAAACAAACTTAAAACCTCTTAGGAATAGAATGACACGAAGTAAATTAACTTTTATTGTTTATGGCGATATGTTTGATGTAGATGAGTTTTCCAAAATCATAAATATATCCCCTACCGAATTTGCTTACAAAGGTGATAAACTAAAATTTAGGATAAGTACAGAAACATTTTGGCAACATTCATTTAAAGATATTATATCTCTTTATGTAGAAGATAGTTTAAAGCCTCTTGAAAAAATTATAACCCCAAGAATTGAGGAGATAGCTTCATTTATGCAGAAAAACGATTTAAAATCTATAATGCGTTTTAAAGTTGAAACAAATAAAGAACCTGCTCCAGCAATAGTTTTTGAAAACAATACTATCAATTTGCTAAGCAAACTAAACAGTTCTATTGATTTAGATTTGTATATCTATGATTGATATAAGTCACCAATTAACAAAATGAACACATCTAATTATACCACCAAGTTTGGCACTCTTGCTTTCTCACAAAAAGTGGGAGACGAGTATTTTTGGGAGGCTTCATATCAGTGTAAAAGTGATTTCTATAAAGAAACTTTACAGCTACCTTTTTCTGTGTTTAGCAAAAGTGGAACCATCACCCCTGATACTATTGCTTTTATTGAACAGATCCTTATCAGAGCAGATAAGTTGGTAGCCAAAGCACTTTCTTATTTTCAAGAACAACTGCTGATATGTTCAGAAGGCTTTCATCTTTCAGAAGAAGAAAAACAATTGCTCAGTGTTCCCTTGCAGGAAGTCCCTTTGGAAAGTCCGCAGTTCCTATTTTATGACAACAAAGAATGGATATTGCATTTTGCCAGAGGTAGTTTCAGCTTTTGCGAACCTTATGGCGTTTCTTTTCACTTTAAAGACAAAGAACCTATCCTAATAGAAAACTTAGAAGACGCTGAAGAAATATAACTAATTTTCAAATTATACGATGAAATACTTTAAAACCGAATGCAAGAACCTATTCCTATCACCTAAACGGCTGTTTTACGTTTTGGTGCTTCCCTTTATTATCTTTGGGTTCTTTGCGGCTATTTTCTACAAAGGCGTTCCTCGCGACCTGCCTATGGCGTATATCAATTACGACCAAAGTCAGCTCTCCGAAAACCTTTTGCGTATGCTTGATGCTACGCCCAATATCGACCTGAAAATCAAACTCACCGATGAGCAGGAAGCCCAACGCCTTATTCAGCAACAACAGATAATGGGCTTTATTGTCATTCCTGCCGATTTTCAGCAGAAACTTTTCAAAGGCGAAAACCAATCGGTAATTTGCTATACCAATAACCAATTTATGTTGGGGGCAAGTCTTATTCAGAAGGATTTTCAGACCACAGTAGGTACTTTCTCAGCTGGATTGGTGATGAAAAAGAAAATGCAAAAAGGACAACAAACCGACAAGGTATATGCGGAAGCCCAGCCTATAAAGGTAGACGACCACGTTTTGTACAATCCTTATGCTAACTATGCCTATTATCTGCTCACGGCCTTTTTGCCTATGATGTTTCAGATGATAGTAATGATGGTAACCGTGTATGTATTGGGTATAGAGTTCCGCTATCGCAGAGGCAAACAATGGCTCAAAAGAGCAGGCGGCAGTCCGCTAAAAGCTCTTGTAGGGAAACTCTTGCCTTACACCTTAGCCCTCTTCTTTGTAGCGTGGTGGATGAATTATCTGCTCTTCGGACTTATCGGCGCACCTCTACATATCCCGATGCTCAATGTGGTGCTTATTACCTTTGCCTTAGTGATAGTATATCAGATTATCGGTATTACGCTTGTCTCTTTTATGCCTAACTTTAGGTCAGCACTCACTGTAGGTAGTGGCTTTACCGCCATAGCTTTCTCGTTTGCGGCTTATACTTTTCCTATGGAAGGGTTGCCTCGTAGCATACAGTATTTAGCGCAAATCTTCCCTTATGCCCATTTTATGAAATATTATGTGAATCGCGCTATCAAGGGTATCCCTGTAGAGATGACTTGGCAACCGCTTTTAGCATTGTTGCTCTTTGGTTTGCTACTGATAGTAGCCTACCCTATGTTTGTAAAGAAAATAAAATCAGGAGGATATGAAACAATTTAGAAGTTATGTATATCAAAGCTCAGCCGATTTTACCCGTGCTATGCTTTGGGAAGCCAAATATATATTCCGCGATAAAGCGGTGTTCTTTTCATTTGTAATTGTAGCTATTGCCGTCTCTTTCTTGTACACCTACCTTTATTCTGAAGAGACTCTACAAAAACTCCCTATAGGGGTGATAGATGAAGACAATACTGCCCAAAGCCGCCAGTTCTTGCGTATGATTGATGCTAATAGCGGCGTGGCTATCTATAGTAGTTACCTAAATCTTTCTGAAGCACAAAAGGCTTTTCAGCAGGAGAAAATACGTGGTATAGTTACGGTTCCTAAAGGCTTTTCACGCGACTTGCAACGCGGCGAACAACCCTCTATATCTGTCTATGCCGATGCCTCTTATATGCTCTATTACAAGCAAGTGCTTACAGCAGCCAAAATATCAGCTACTTACCTCAACGCAGGAGTAGAGATGAAACGCTCTTCAGCACAAGGCAAACTCCCTACCCAAGCGCGCGAAGAGGCTATGCCCGTAAGTGCTAAGGTAGTGAGCCTATATAACCCCTCTTCGGGCTATGCTACCTTTCTTATCCCTATGGTATTTGTGATTATCTTTCAGACTACCATTCTCACTGCGGTGGGCATTCTCGGAGGTACGATGCGCGAGGGCAATAAGCTACGCCGCATATACCCCAATTCTAATAGCTTCTGGGGGGCACTGCCTATAGTGATGGGCAAAGCGACTACCTATTTAGGTCTTTCTATGGTCATTTTGCTCATAATTCTCGGGATAATAATGCCTCTTTTTGGTATCCCAATGCGCAGTACGATGCTTACCACTATGGTGTTTATGACACCTTTTATCCTTTCAATAGTCTTTATGGGGCTTTGTTTGCTGAACTTTCTCCGCCGTAGAGAAGACGCTATTATGCTCATTATGTACACATCATTACCAGCGATGATGCTTACCGGTTTTTCGTGGCCTTCAGTAGCGATGCCCGAGTGGCTAAACGTCATCTCATATGTTGTGCCCACTACTTTAGGGGCGAAAGGCTTTACCTCTATTACCCAGATGGGTGCCTCCTTGCCTACCATTATGCCCTATTGGCTTGGTATGTGGGGGTTATGCCTGCTTTACCTATTTTTAGCAACCCTTACCCTTCGGAAGGTGCTGCGGTAATTAAGCAAATTTGCTCATTTGCTAATTAAGTTTTATCTTTGCCGAAAATATTAAAAATCAACAAGTTTTGGAAAATAACAGACAGAAGAAAATAGCAGGTATCATACAAGAGGAATTAGCCAAAGTCCTTCAGCAGTCTATTCGCGACGCAGGACAGCAAAACCTCTTAGTTTCAGTCACTAAAGTTACCGTTACTATTGATTTATCGGTAGCTAAGGTCTATTTAAGTGTATTTCCTGAAGCCAAAGCAGCTGAGGTGCTCAAAGGAGTAACCTCTAACAGTCCGCTTATCAAGCACGAACTATCGCAGATTACCAAGCACCAATTCAGACGTATGCCCGAATTGCTTTTCTATATTGATGATTCTTTACAATACATTGAAGGTATAGAGCAATCACTAAAAGAAGAAGAGAACCCGATTGAAAATCGCGAGTTGCTTTACAAGAGAAAAATGACATAGAAACGATGAACCCCATTTTTTATATAGCAAGGCGATATATATTCGCCAAAAGTTCTCAGAATGTTATCAACATTATCAATAGGGTAACAGCCTTTGTAGTAGTACTTGGGGCTGCTGCCCTTTTTATTGTCCTTGCAGGTTTTGCGGGTCTTAAGCATTTTACCCTTTCTTTCTCTTCAACTTTCGACCCCGACCTAAAAATCTTACCAGCCAAAGGCAAATACCTCTCACTTACCTCACAAGATACTCTTAAACTACAACAAATTAGCCAAGTAGCCCACTTTACTAAGGTGCTCGAAGAGCAAGTATTTCTCACCCATAATCAGAAAAATCATATAGCTTACATCAAAGGGGTAGATGAGCAATATCCTAAAGTCAATGAAATCGATAGTATCATTGTGCTCGGCAACTGGCAGCTTACCCCACCTAGCGTAGTGGTAGGAGGTACTATTTTCAACAAATTAGGCTTAAACCTTACCGATGCCTCTTCTCCTTTGCAGATAGTGGTGCCCAAGGCAGGCAAAGGCAGTATACTAAGCGACCCAATGCCTTATCGACAAGCTTTTTCGGTAGTGCAAGGCATCTATCAACTCACGGAGGATTTAGATAAGAAATATGTATTTTCATCTTTAGATGAAGCACGTTTTTTATTGGGAGTAACGCCTGATAAAGTGTCGGCTATCGAAGTGAAGTTAGTACCACAAGCCGATGAAAAGACAGCAACGGAAGCTATTGCGCGCGCTTTTGAGCAACCAGTAATAGTGAAGAACCGTGTGCAGCTAAATGATGCGCTCTATCGTATGTTAAACACCGAGAATATAGCGGTTTATCTTATTTTCATCTTAGTGCTAATTATAGCGTTATTCAACCTTGTAGGGGCTATTATTATGATGATTCTTGATAAAAAAGACGACCTGCAGACGCTTTATGCTTTGGGTATGAATCAGCGGCAAATGCGCCAAATCTTCTTTTGGCAAGGTACGATGGCTTCGGTGGTAGGGGCAACTATAGGCATTGCTTTAGGGGCGCTAATAGTATGGCTACAACAGCAATTCTCTTTAGTAATGATAAGCCCTACATTGGCTTATCCTGTAGCCATTACCCCTATGAATACGCTTATTGTATTGGTTACTATTGTAGTATTAGGCTTGTTAGCCTCGTTAGTAGCCTCTTCAAGAGTGAAGAATAGAATGAAATAACCTTTAAAATATAGTAAACAAAAAAGGCTTCACAGAAATGTAAAGCCTTTTTCTTTTGCTCCCCCTACTGGACTTGAACCAGTGACCCTCTGATTAACAGTCAGATGCTCTAACCAACTGAGCTAAGGAGGAGTGTTATATTCTTCTCTAATGCGGTGCAAAGGTACGACTATTTTTGAAACCTGCAAATTTTTCAGCAAAAAAATATCAATTATTTTTTATAGAATTTTATAGGTGCTTAAAAATCAGTTAGATAAAAAACAATAAACTTTGTCAAAGTCTTAAAAACTCTGACAAAGTTTATTGTTTTTTATCTATTAACCGACCTATTTGTTGTTCACAAAGTAATGGTAGAACCACGGAATAGTTTCAATTCCTTTAAGGAAGTTGAAAATACCATAGTGTTCGTTAGGCGAGTGTATCGCATCGCTGTCTAAGCCAAAGCCTAAAAGAATAGACTTGCTGCCCAATTCTTCTTCAAAAAGAGCTACAATAGGAATACTACCGCCTGAGCGCACTGGTATAGGCTCTTTGCCAAAAGACTCTTTGCAAGCCTTTACTGCTGCTTGGTAAGCAGGAGTGTCGGTAGGGGTTACGTACCCTTGTCCGCCGTGGTGAGGAGTTACTTTCACGCGTACCCCTGCAGGAGCGATACTCTCAAAATGCTTAGTAAAGAGTTCGGTAATCTCTTGGTTATCTTGGTTAGGTACTAAGCGCATCGATATTTTAGCATAAGCCTTGCTTGGGATAACAGTTTTAGCTCCTTGCCCAGTATAGCCTCCCCAGATACCATTTACATCAAGGGTAGGGCGTATAGAGGCGCGCTCGGTAGTGGTATAACCTTTTTCACCATATACAGCATCAATGTCTAAGGCTTTTTTATAAGCTTCGAGCGAGAAAGGCGCTTTAGCCATCTCATCGCGTTCAGCTTGCGAAAGCTCTTCTACTTTATCGTAGAAATGCGGAATCGTGATGTGGTTATTCTCATCGTGTAGCGAAGCTATCATCTTAGTAAGCACATTGATAGGGTTCGCTACTGCCCCTCCGTATAAGCCAGAGTGCAGGTCGCGGTTAGCGCTAGTTACTTCTACCTCCACATAACTAAGTCCGCGCAAGCCAGTGGTGATAGAAGGAGTATCATTAGCCAACATACCTGTATCAGAGATGAGGATAATATCGTTTTTGAGTTTTTCGTGGTTGTTTTTCACAAACCAACTAAGGCTACCAGAGCCCACTTCTTCCTCGCCCTCAATCATAAACTTCACATTGCAAGGCAACACGTTGTTTCTGACCATATATTCCAGAGCTTTCACGTGCATAAACATCTGACCTTTGTCATCGCAAGCCCCACGAGCAAAGATAGCACCATCAGGGTGAATATCTGTTTTTTTAATCACAGGCTCAAAGGGGTCAGAATCCCATAGTTCAATAGGGTCAGCGGGCTGCACATCATAGTGTCCGTACACTAGTACGGTAGGCAGCGCTGGGTCTATCGTTTTTTCACCGTAGACGATAGGGTAACCAGGGGTTTCACATATTTCCACCTTGTCGCATCCTGCTTTTTCCAAAGCATCTTTTACGGCTTCTGAAGTGTTCAGCACATCTTGCGAATAAGCTGCATCGGCGCTAATAGAAGGCATTTTCAGCAGTTCTATCAGTTCTGCAATAAAACGGTCTTTGTTTTCTTGAATATAATTCTTTACTGAATTCATATATTTTACGATTAACGATTTTTATAAAATTATTTACCAAACAATTCTGATTTTTCTCTTTTAACGCCCCAAAGGTACATTATTTTTCTTAAATAACAAAATAAAAAAGAAAACTATCGCCCCATATATATCACCAATACGCTGATGTCAGCTGGCGATACCCCACTAATGCGCGAGGCTTGCGAAAGGGTTATTGGGCGTATCTTCTTTAGCTTTTCACGCCCTTCAAACGAGAGCGATACTATCTTGTCATAATCAAAGTTTTCGGGTATGCGTACGCTCTCTAAGCGGTTGAGTTTGTCGGCGTTGTTCTTCTCTTTTTCTATATAGCCAGCGTATTTTATAGCTACTTCAGCACACGTCTTTTCCTCTTGGCTGAGGTCGTGCTCAGCTATATAGCGGCTTACTTTGGACAACTGCTCAAAGTCTGATAGGGTTACGCTGGGGCGGGTGAGTACTTTCTGCAGTTTATCCCCCTGTTTCATAGGCGATGAATCGTATTTTTCGAGTATAGGGTTCACCTCTTCAGGGGTAACGCTCAGTTCTTTTATATAAGTGATAAAATCATCTACTCTTTGCTCTTTAGCCTCCCAAGCGCGATAACGCTCCTCACTAACAGTACCTATCTCATAACCGATAGGGGTGAGCCTGCTATCGGCGTTGTCTTGGCGCAATAGGGTGCGATACTCAGCACGCGATGTAAACATACGGTAAGGCTCTTCGGTTCCTTTAGTGATAAGATCGTCTATAAGTACCCCTATGTAAGCTTGGTCGCGTTTGAGGATTAGCGGTTCGCGCTCACGTATTTTTAGCACAGCGTTAATGCCTGCCATAAGTCCTTGGGCAGCAGCCTCTTCATAACCAGTAGTACCGTTTATTTGTCCGGCGAAATACAGATGTTCTATCAGTTTGGTTTCGAGAGTGTGTTTTAGCTGGGTGGGCGGGAAATAATCGTATTCTATAGCATAGCCAGGGCGCAAGAACTTCACTTTCTCAAAACCTACCACCTGACTAAGGGCAGCGTACTGCACTTCTTCAGGTAGAGAGGTAGAAAAGCCATTTACGTACATTTCTACAGTATGCCAGCCTTCGGGTTCAACGAATATCTGGTGGCGGTCTTTGTCCGCAAAACGATTGATTTTGTCTTCTATAGAAGGGCAATAACGAGGTCCTACACCGTGAATAATACCTTGGAACATAGGCGAGCGGTCAAAGCCAGTGCGCAGTATGTTGTGTACGCGCTCGCTGGTGTAGGTCATATAGCAGTCCTTTTGTACTTGCAGGGGTTGGGTAGCTGCTGAAAAGGAGAATTTCTGAGGATGCTCGTCACCTGGTTGAGGTATCATCTTACTAAAGTCCAGCGAACGGGCATCTACACGGGGGGGAGTACCGGTCTTCATACGTCCAGCTTCAAACCCTTGCTGCACAAGGCATTCAGTGATGCCATAAGCAGCAGGTTCACCAGCACGACCTCCGCCGAATTGTTTCATTCCTATGTGCATCACCCCATTGAGGAAAGTACCATTGGTTAACACTACGCTTTTAGCTTTGATACTGATGCCTAAGGAAGTACGCACCCCTACTACTTTGTGTTTTTCTATAAGTAGGTCGTTTACCATACCTTGAAAGAAATCGAGGGTAGGGAGGCTTTCTAATTGTAGTCGCCACGCTTCGGAAAAGCGCATACGGTCTGATTGCGCCCGCGGGCTCCACATTGCAGGCCCTTTAGACTGGTTGAGCATTTTGAACTGTATAGCCGTCTTATCGGTAATGATGCCCATATAGCCACCCAAGGCGTCTATTTCGCGCACTATCTGCCCTTTGGCAATGCCCCCCACGGCAGGGTTGCAACTCATTTGGGCTATATGCTGTAGGTTCATAGTGATAAGCAGGGTTTTAGCCCCCATATTGGCGGCAGCAGCAGCAGCTTCAGCTCCTGCGTGGCCTGCCCCTACTACTATTACATCGTATTCAGTTGTAAACATTTTCTTACGTTTTTAAAATGATAAGGAGTATTGGCTAATGAAGAATGTGGCGGCAAAGGTACAAAACAATTCACAATCCACAATTCATAAGTTATAATTAATCTTTGTGGAAGGCCTCGCGATAAGCACGCTCTAAGAAGTGGTATTGGTCTCTGGGCATCGTTACAGTAATGGGGGTATTGGGTTGCTCGCGGGTGTAGATATGGGCTTCTTCTACTAACTCATATTTGTTCTCTGAACGGTTGTGGTACTCTTCCCGGCTGTCCCATTCTAAATGCACTATATCCTTTAGTGGCAAACCCTCGCCCAAACTCGACATAAAGTAGGCTTTCCCTTGGCAAATCACTACAAAAGGCGAATAGCGTTGGGTGAAGTTCATCACCTGCATCATCTCTGTAAAACGCTCATAATCAGCATCGCTCATTGCTTCTAATAGCTTTTGCAAGTGTTGTATATTCCTGTTGTGATAAAAATATAAGCCTATGCACCAGCCTAAGAAACCAGCAGCGGTAAAGCAGATAATATAAGGGTGCTGTTGGGGGTAAAGAAGTAAATTTTCGTAGAAAGAATAGGGCATATGGAAAATTTCGAAAAGCAAAAAAGAGCAGAAAGGCACACAAATCAATAACCCTGTAGAGATGGATACTATAACTACATATTTCTTTAGTTTGCTAAGGTACTGCTTCCGTTTTTCGGGCATATAATGCGCACTGCTATAGCGCAGGGTATCGGGTTTCCTATTGAAAAAATAATAAACTGTTACGATACAGAGTGCCCAAAAAGGAATAGTAGCTACAAAATCCATTATTGATTTTCTGATAAGAGGTTATGAAGCGCCTTTATAGAATGCTCAAATCGCTTGATGAGCTTGGGGTTACTCACTTGGTGCCATAGCTGCGGTTGCTCATACCAAGCAGTGTCAGCTCCTGCTTTGGCGTGGCCGAGCTCTAATTGGTCGTCTATACTAACAATAAAGTAATAATCAGAAGGGAAATAGGCATCTTTTACATCGAAGAATACGATTGCCTTAGGTAGGAAAAAGTCGCCATACTCATAGGTAGTGTGGCTTTTTTCAGAGTTCCACACTACGGCATATTTAAAATTCTTGTCTTTTTTCCAAAAAAAGATAGAAGAAGAGGCTACGGGTGGTAGTTCAAATATTTGCAAAGCATCTTCAGCTATAAAGTCACTTTTTTTCATTATTTCGTTGAATAATGAAGGGGTAATCACCTCGTTTTTCAGGGGAGGTGTATGTAGTTTTCTTTCTCTATAATAGATTCTAGGCATAATTTTTAAAGTCTTATTTTAGTCGGCAAAGATACAAAGTAATTAGCAAATTAGCAAATTAACAAAATTTATAATACCAAAATTTCGTCTATAAATAACCACGCGTCACCGCCTTTTGGGGGTGTTTTTACATTCTTGAGTTCTATTTGTAAGTAGCGAGTGCTTTGGGGGTCGAACTTTAGTACAAAATCTTTTAGCGAGGGTTTTCCTTTGATAGTGCAGGGCTCTTCTTGCGCTGCCACTTCGCGGTAGTTTTTGCCATTGGCTGAAAGGGCAACCGTTAGTCGCTCAGGGAAGTAAATACCAGATGATTGGGCATCCATTGCGCCTATACGCACCTCGCTTACCGCTGTTGTTTCGCCTAAATCGAGGGTAAGGGTTACATCATCGCCTAACCAACCGAGCCATTGCCCGTCGTGGAAGTTCTTCGTGCCGCGAATTACATTGGTAAGAGTACCTTCGCCTTGCCCCTGATAGCTCTTGTGGTATAGCGGACTATAGCTTACCGGTTTGCCTATCGCTTTGTGAAAGGTAATCTGCCCAGAGGTAATGGTGTTGGTAGCGTTTGCCGAAAAGACTGCTGCTTTGTAGGTAGTAGTGGCTTTGATAGCAATAGGACTGGTGTATTTCTCTCCTTTTTCTATAGGGGTATCGCCTAAAGCGTAACGAATATCGGCATTAGGCACTTCGCATTCTAATTTTAGGTAGATATTGCCCTCTTTGTTCTCTACGGTAGGCACTACTTGGTATACCGAATGGGCGTAATGTATGACCATCACGTCCATTCGCTGCATAAAGTGCTGGGTACGCCTCATAAAACTGTCCCAATCTTTTAGTTTATCGTTTGTCCAACTGATTTCAGCAAGTGCTAACAATCTGGGGAAGAGCATATATTCGGAGTGTTCGGTACTGCCTACGTGTTCAGCCCATAGGTTGGCTTGGGTGCCGAGTACTTTGCTTTTTTCAACAGAAGCATCAGCTAAGGCTTCTTTTTCTAAGTCGTAGTTGTATAGCTTTTTCAACGGCAGATAGCCTCCGTTGGCTTGTGGCTCGTAGTCGGGTAGCCCTTGGTAATTGTCTATATAGCAATCGCTGGTCAGCACTATAGGGTTGCCTTGTGCAAGGGCTTTCTTGCCTACTTCTATGCCTCGCCAGTTCATCACTACTGCATTTTCTGCTAGTCCGCCGTCCATTATCTCGTCCCAACCGACTAAAGTGCGTCCTTTTGAGGTTAGAAAATCATCAATTCGCCTGATAAAATAGCTTTGTAGCTGATGTACATTCTTTAGCTGGTGTTCTTTCATTCGTAGCTGACACTTAGGGCAGTGCTCCCATTCGGTATGGGTAGCCTCATCGCCGCCTACGTGTATATATTGGCTGGGGAAGAGGGCTAACACCTCGGTAAGTACCTCTTCTATAAAGTTAAAAGTTTCTTCTTGTCCGGCGCAGTAGATGTCAGTAATAGGCCACACCGCTCCTGAAGGCACTCCTATAGGGCGTTTATGGCACGACAGTTCCGGATAAGCCGCTATGGCGCTCATCGCGTGGGCGGGCATCTCTATTTCGGGTATTACCGTGATGCCGCGCTTAGTGGCATAGGCTACTATTTCTTTAATGTCTTCTTGGGTGTAAAAGCCGCCGTATTTTTTAGGAGCCGTGGTGGGGTTTGCAAAAGCATTGGAGGGGTTAGGAGTGCGTTCGTCCCATAGTTTATCCTCTTGGTCTACGCGCCAAGCACCTACTTCAGTCAGTTTAGGGTATTTTTTAATTTCTATACGCCAGCCCTCATTATCCACCAGATGAAAGTGAAAGGTGTTGAGCTTGAGCATCGCCATACGGTCGAGGGTTTTGAGTATATATTCTTTAGGGAAGAAGTGACGCGATACATCTAACATCAGTCCACGCCATTGATACTGTGGGGCGTCAGTGATAGTAACCGCAGGCACAAGCCAGTCGCGTTTTACTAATTCTGAACTTTCTACTTCGTTGGGGAGTAGCTGGCGCAGCGTCTGCAAGGCGTACAGAGCCCCATTGTAATCTGCCGCCTTTATGCTGATTTGCTGAGGGGTTACTGCAAGGGTATAACCTTCTTTGGGTAGCGATTTATCCGTATCAATTACTACCGAATTAGTTAGTATAGCTGCTTTTTGTATTGCAAACTTAAAACCAGAAGCGCGCTCAAATTGTTTGAGGAAAGGCAGTCTAGCAGGCATTAGCGCAGGGTCAATTACAAAAACAGTCTCTTGGGTAAACTGAAAATACCCTTTGCCTAATACCATCGATTGGGGTTGCGGAATGATAGTAAGGTCATTTTCGGTAAAAACTACCTCTTTTTGTAGGGTGTGGCAGGCAGTTAAGCATAAAAGTACGCTAAGGTATAATAGTTTTTTCATCGTCTTCATTGTTTAATTTGTTAATTGTTTTAAGTGAAATACGCTACCGCAAACCCTACACATACGCTTAAAAACTTCAGAAGGTTAAAACGATGCCCTTCAGCGTTTTCAAACAGAATAACGGTAGAGATATGCAAGAAAATACCGATAACTATTGCCGAAAGTTCGGTGTGATAAGCAATAAGTTGGGGTACATTGGCGCTTAAATAGGTGCCAAAAGGGGTCATCAGCGAAAAAAACAACAAAAAGAGAGCTGTTTTCCATTTATTGATACCCGAATTAATAAAAAAAGTGGTCAATACAATAGCCACCGGTAGTTTGTGTACAAAAATACCGTATACTAAATCGTGATTGTGCCCGTGCGATAGCGGGAAACCCTCTAATATAGAGTGAATGCTAAGGCTGATAAATAGCGATAGCGGGAAAGCTGTATGGGCAGTATGTAAGTGCCCCGGATGTCCGTGTTCGGCTCCGTGAGAGAAAAATTCTAAAACAATTTGCAGCAATACCCCCACTATAACAAATAGCCCTATGTATTTGAAATCGAGGGGGTGGTCGTGCTGGTGATATACTTCAGGAATGAGCACAAATACTGTTAGCGCCAATAAATACGCCCCACTGAATGACAGCAGCAACTTAGTATACCGCTGCGAGGCAGGTTTTAAGAAAGTTACCACACTCCAGCCCAATACTACCGATAAAAAAGGAAGAAAATAGTTCATTTTCTCATTTGTTATTTGTCAATTGTTAATCTGAAAGTAGCTCTTCTGGCAAAGATAACAGGGTCGAAATTCTTCCATAGTTGCTGAATAGCCAAGTTCTCTTCTAACTCTGGTGTGATAACACATTTAGTTACGCCATTGCGCTTAAATACATTGTAATAATAGTCGAATAGCAATGCCGGAATACCCTTGCTTTGGTATTCTGGCGCTACCCCTATCAGGTAAAATTCTACCGTATCGTGGTGCTTTTTAGCTTTTAGCAAGTGCCAAAAACCAAAAGGGAACAACTTGCCTTTTGCCTTTTGCAGGGCTTTAGAGAATGACGGCATCACTATGGCAAAAGATATGAGTTTGCCCTCTTTGTCCTCTATAAAGCGTATGTACTCAGGGTTGATAAACGGAATGTATTTCTTCTTAAAATAATCGCGTTGGGCATTGCTTACCGGCACGTATGAGGCTAAGCGCGAATAGGTTTCGTTATATAGGTTAAACATAGCATCTACGTGCTTAAGTACCTCTTTAGTAGTTGGTGTATCGATAAGTCGCACGCCATAACGTTTTCTAATAGCTTCAGCCGTCTTCTTAAAAAGTTCAGGCTTAGAGTTTTCTAACAAAAACGACATATCAATAAAACCCTTTTCCTTCTCAAAGCCTAATTTGGCCAAATGCTCTTTGTAATAAGGGTAGTGATACCACGTCATCATATTGGCTATGTGGTCATAACCATCGGTCAGCAGTCCTACCTTGTCCATACTCGAAAAGCCCATAGGCCCCTCCATATAGTCTAATTGGTGCTCGCGACCTTTTTCGGCTACTTTTTGTATAAGGGCTTTAGTTACGTTTAGGTCGTCTATCATATCCAGCCACCCGAAGCGTATTTTCTTAATGCCTTGTTGTAGGTCGTTTTGGTTAATGATAGCCGCTACACGACCTACTATCTGCTTTTGCTCATTATAGGCGAGGAAGAAGAAAGCCTGTGCTTGCTCAAATACAGGGTTCTTGTCTTTACTAAAAGAGGCTACTTCGTCGCTAATGAGGGGCGGCACCCAATAAGGGTTATTTTTGTATAATGAGAGAGGAAACTTCACAAAGTCAGTGAGTTCTTTTTGGGTAGCTATTTCTTTAATCGAAATCATTCTTTTTTCTTTTCTTAGGTTTTTTCTTGTGTTTTATTTTAGTAGTTTTAACCTTATCGTTCAGTACTTTTTTGATGTAACTATTGTGATTATCTATCCTATACGAAGCCCCTATCAGTCCCATATAGCGTTGGGGGGTATCGTTCCAACCGATGCCCAAATCAGCGTTTAGCTGTAGGTTGGCAGAGGCGATAAAAGCGACTCCTAAGCGTGTAATTTGGTCGCGATAACGGTCGCTATACACTCCTTGTTGTTCGGCAAAAATGCTAAACCAACCATTGTCCAAATTGTGGGTAACGGTTAGTATATAGCTGTATTCGGTACTTTCTTTGGTTAGGAATCTATCGCCTATCAGGTTGAGTACCGTCACTACGCGCGGTATGGGTTCTGCCTGAAAGATAGCCGCCACTTTGGGCGATAAGGTTGGCACCGACTCGTAATAATAGCGCTCGTTAGGCAAAAAGTTCATACCCGCATAAAGGGCTATCGAGGGGGTGAGGTTGCGCCAGCGGAAAGAGTTATTAGCTTTCCAGCTGTATATATTGGGCTCTTCGTCTAAAAATTTAGGCTTGAAGAGCAAGTATTTAGCCCCTATGGTATTATTTACAAAACCAAAGTGGGTAGTGGTGGTGTTATGGGCTAAAGTCTTGTCGTATGCCAAAGTACCGTTTAGCATAGCCTCTAAGCGTTCGCGAAAGAACCCATAACGCACAGCGTAGTTTATCCCTGCGTAGTGCATTTCAGTTTGGGTAACTTTATGTCGGTTATGCTCGTACCATAATCCACCCTCCATTTGTAGCACTCGGGGACCTACAGCATAAGCACTTTGCGAGTTGCCCGGCAGGTTAGAGTTGATAATATCGGTATACTGCCCTACCATAGTATAGGGTAGCAGGCTTAATAGGAGTAGGTATATTTTATTCATTGTTATTAAGTATTTCTTTCAGGCGACAAAGATAAGAAAAAAGAATTAATAATAGAAACTTGATTTTGTTCTGATGATGCTATAAGGGTTGTAACGCCAGTACAAATTCTTCTTTAGCGCATAAAACTTCTCAGCCATTTTCTCCTTAGGCTCTCTTAGTCCGTAATAAAAAACACCCATCATTGCTTTATTCAGCTGTAATAGGTTTGCAGTTAGCTTCATTATCATTTCTTGGTCGAAATAACTGATGTCGTGCTGCTTCAAAATAAAGTCAGTATGCCGCTTTTGGTACTCAGCATATAGGCTTTCTATTTTCTCAGTATCCATTTTTTTCTTAGCGAGTTCTTGTTCAGTGGTCTCTATCAGGGTTTTTAGTGCCAAAGCCTCTTGTTGGTAGCTGTAGAAAACCTCGCGCTCATACGCTCCTTGTAGCAGTTTTTTCATTGCCCATTCTGCTTTGGGTTCTATTTTAGCAAAGAAAGCAGCTTCGGTGGCTAAGAATGTTTTTGTATGGGCAATATACGTGTTGATGTCCTTTTGTATATCTGCAGTTGTTTGCGCAATAGTAGTGCTTGAGGCTATGCGTTGCACTATAGAACCTCGCGTTTGGTATAGCTCTTTGGCTTTGCGTACTAACTGATTATACAGAGCCTGCAAGCTGTCCGTCTCTTCACCCAAAAAGCCTCCCGCAAACTGTCTTTCTAATGCCCCTTGCTCTATTTCTTTTTTGGCTTTCGTATCCCACTTAGGGGGTGCTATAGTATCATTAGCTTGCTTTTTGGCTGTCAGAAAATTGGTTAGAGCCTTTATAGGCTCTGGGTCGGTCAGTTGTCGGTGACAAATACCCGAAAATGTATAGCAAAGGTTATAGAAGTCAATAACATCGCGAGCATCATTTTCTACTATTTTAGGCTCAAAGTATGTTTCTTCTTTTGCCGTAGAGGCTTCTTCTACAGCGGCGGCGGCTTCTATTTCCTCATCAGAAGAACACGCTTTTGCTAAAAAGGCGTATAAGAAAATAGCCATTATCACACTAAATACCCCAAAAATTATTTTTTCGACTACCGCCTGATTTTGCAATAACGACTTAGTTTTTCTTTCGGCTGTTCTCTGCTCTTTTTCCGAACTCACGTATTCTAGCGAAAGAAAATCAGAGAGCAGAGGCACTAAGGCTTTTGCCAAAAGGTACATATTAGTAGTTTTAGGCAGAGGTAGTCCGTTTTGGTCGGGGGCATAGTGCTTTTCAGTAATCTGAGCAGCAGCTTCAATGTCAATCAATGCTCTGAAAGCTTTTAGTCCTCCTTCGCCCTTGGGTTCTATAGCGTCATACCATACCGAAAAGGTAGGGTTACAGCTTATTAGGGTGATGTTTTCGCGTTCGCACAAAGGGCGAATTTCAGCTAAAATATCGTAGTATTTCTCAGTTTCGCCAACTACAAATAGCTGGTCGGGTTGTCCTGCAATAGCGGTGCGGCTATAACTGTTTTTTAGGTTTTCAATGATAGCCCATAGGTCTTGAGCGCTGCCGAAAGCATTCGTAGCTATCGGTACGTATTGTATTCTGCCCGAAGATTCATTGTAGCGCAGGGTGTCGAAATACTGCTGCATCTCAGGGTTGCTCCTGAGGTAGATAATGACTACTAATGCTTTGGGCAGCAGGTCTTTATGGGTGTTATTTTTGCTATAGGTTCTCATCGGCTTTTTTTAAGATAATGAGGTGATAGAAGGAACAGCACCATAGCGCCCTTGTAGGTAAGCGGTAGCTATAGGCAAGCTATTGCCCAATTTAAAATCGCTGAGCGAATACAGAGAAGAGGCGCCCTCTTTCTTTTCGGCAAACCATACCTCATCGGCACGCAAGAGGGTAGGGTTATCGAGTAGTGGGGTGCAATGGGTAGTGAATATCAGCTGACCTTGCGGGGTCTTATCAGTGTAATACTGCAACAAAGCGGATAGCAGTCGGGGGTGTAATTGCCCTTCTATAGCATCTATAAAAACTACTTTTTCCGATTGTTGGGCTTGGTATAACACCGGCAAGAGGCGCAACAGCTGTACGGTGCCTTCTGACAGCTCTTCAATGTCTATGTACCCTACGCTGTCATCTGGACCGTATTGTAAGAATAATAGCTCATCAGAGCCTTCTTCCCTCTCTATACCGTCTATGTCTAAGTCGCAACTTTGTATTATATCTTCAACAAAATCGAATAGTTTTTCATCGCTAGTAAGTTGCTTAGCCAGCTCTAGGTTGTCAGAAGGGTACTTTACGATGCAAAGCTGCTGCTCAAACCACTCGTACGCTGCCTTTAGTTCAGGGTTATAGCTCGCTCCTAATCCTTGATGCAGTACTAATAGCGAAGCCTTCTTATTAGCAGTGAGTAACTCATTAATAGCACTTTCGTTCAGCAGTGAATGGGTAAGGAGTTTGCTGTCTTTACGCTCAAAGATTAAGGTATCAGCACTTTTGCCTAAGCCAGAAAGATAGAGACTTTCCTCTATGCTCTCCTCAGTGATAGCCACTTTGTAGAGGTAGGCTTTCTGATGCGATAAGAATTCTACCTCAAGGCAAATAGGCGGTTTAGTATCTTCATCGGTCATACGGAAAGAGTAATCGCATACTTCTATTTCTTCCAAACATTTGGGGTTGGTACACCAGTTCTTAAGAAAAACAAAAGCTTTGATAAGATTGCTTTTCCCAGCGCCATTAGCTCCGTAGATAGCCGCTTGCTTGAGCAGTGGCAGAGGAGTGTCTTTGCTGATATGGTGGGGCAACCCTTCTATCTTCGGGTCGGTCAACATATCAAAAGAGGTTTCTTTTTGAAAAGAAAGAAAGTTCTGTATTCTGATTCTCAATAACATAGTAATGCTTTTTGTGGTTTATAGTCTAAAAATATCTTCGGTAGCTACGCTTAAAAGATTTCTAAATTGTCTTTAAAGGTTATTAGGGGCAAAGATACAAATAATTTACTAAATAATCAATTAATAAGTTAGTCGTTAGTCATTAGAATATTAACTCCTAAAGACTAACGACTAACTAATAAAATGTTTAGCGACTAATAGTTACCGTCTCCTTTTCCTAATGAAAATGATAAGCCCTACAAAGGCTAACAGTACCGCCGCACCTATCCATACAGCATTAAACGATACTTTCTTGCTTTCTTGAGCAGGGTTTTGCTCTTCCTTTTGCAATACTTTAGCGTTTTTAGTATCTACGGTCTCTCCGCTGGCTTTTTGGCTGTTAGCAAGCTGCTGTTCGTAGGCTTTAGCATTTTCAGCACTAGCTTTCTGACTGATGTAGGCTTGTAGCTTTTTGTTTTCTGATGAAAAATTTGACGAGCTTACCCCAAATTGTTCTGTCAGTTGGGTGTGTAGGTTCGCTAGGTTGCTTATCTGTTCAGCAGAGGCTTTCCACATACCTTTGCGGGTAGCCTCAAGCATTACAGCACTTACCTCTTGTAGAGCAGCTACGTTTTCCTTCTTTATAAAGTCGGTGATGCCTAAGTGCTGTTTGTCTTCTATGTAGGTGTCGTACACCTCATTCCACATGGCATCATCTATCAGTTCAGGGCGAGTAGCTTCCCAACCGTGCATATTAGTTACTATCTCGGCTATCTGTCCAGCGCTCGAGGCTTTACCCTTCATCATTTCTTTGATGTATTTAGGGTTTAGTATCGTACTGCGCGCTTCTACTCCTACAGCTTCTTTCAAGTCTTGTAGGTGCATATTCTTATGGTTGCGATAGTCAGCAAGGTAAGCATCGGGGTCTTTGCCGGTTACTTCTTTAATAGCAGCATTCATACCACCCATAAACTCATATACGTGGTCGAGGCTTAGAGCGCCCCAAGTGTTGTTTTGGCGAGGCTGAATCAGTACATCGGCATTCTTAATAGCGGCGCGGAACATCCCCTCTTGGAATTTGCTCCACTGCTCTTTGCTGCCGTAGAAAGCCCCCATATTGTGCATATACACATCGGCTATTTCTTTCTGAGTATCCCATTTGTCGCCGGCATTTATCATCTCTTTTATACCGGTGTCGTATCTGCCTTGCAACCCGCCAAAAATACGCTGAGTAGAGAGTTCGCGGGCTTCTTTAGGGGGGACGCCTGCTTTTACAAGTTCCTTTTCTATGTCTACAGTTCCGGCACTCACCTCATTGGTGTAACGCTCTTCGGGTAGGGCACTGACCATCTCAATGGCTTTGGTAAGCAAGAAAAGACGAGAGGCAGCCAAGTCACGAAACTGACCAGAGGTTTGTATCACTACATCTATACGAGGTCTTCCGAGCTCTTCTGAAGGGATAATCCTAACATCACCTACGCGTCCAAAGGTATCCCATACAGGCTCAACCCCTAGCATATAAAGGGCTTGCGCTATCGATACCCCTTCTGTTTCTATAAACTCCGAACTCCAGAAAGTGTAGGCTATCTTTTTAGGGTACTCCCCGTGTTTCTTTTGGTATTCGCTTAGGGTGTTTTGTGCCATATTCACCCCTCTGTCCCACGCTAATTTAGAAGGGGTACTTTCAGCATTCACCCCATACAAGTTGTGCCCTGTAGGAACGCCTTTAGGGTTAGCAACGGCATCACCGCCTGATGAAGGAGGCGTATAGCCACCATTTAAGGCATTAAAAAAAGCTTCTTCTTCTTTGCGCGGACTCTCCTCTAACCCTTTTTTGTACAAAAGTACATTCTGTATGGTTCTTTCCACCTCTACAATGGCTCTTGCGTGGTCTATTTTCGCTTTTTTAGCGGCTATTTCAGCTAATTCTTGCTGAGTGAGTGGCTTGCGGTCAGGTTTTTTGGCAGGGGCTTTTATCTTAGTAGGTCTGCCTACAGCATCGGGTTTCTTGGCTGTATTGGTAGCAGTACTTGCCATAGTAGTACTCGCTGTGTTAGTAGCGGTGCCAGCCTGTTTAGCAGCTTCTTTCTGCATACGTTGTTGCAAAAAGTAAGGCATACCCTTGCCCTCTTCGGTAGCCATTACCTCTTTAGCTTTGGCTAAGGCTTCAGGGGTTACGTGGGCATAGCTGCAAACCAATTCAGTGGTTACCGGTTTGCCCGCTAATAGTTGTTTTACCAAATTTTTAGCCGGATTAAGGTATTTTTCAGTGAAGAAAGTTTTGCGTTTAAGGTCTTTTTCCGTCACCTTGCCCTCATACTTATCTATAGTAGCGATGCTATAAGCTATAGGGTCAGCACTCATAGCCAGTACAGTAGAGTTGATTTTGTCGGCAGTATAAGGCACGCCGGTTACGTAAAATTCGCCATTTATCTTTTCGGTAGCTATTTCTTCAGCAAAGTTAGCAAGGCGCTCTATCTCTTCCTCAGTATAAGGTTTGCTTACAATACTATCTAAGCGCAGGTCGCGGTGCAAGCCCATTTGTACAGCTAATTTTTTGATGTGTAGCCCTATGGTTTGTTTGTCCGAAGGGTTTTTAGCTTTTTCATAAGAGAGAATGGTATTTTCTAACTGGTTGAAAGTGTTGCGCATATCACTCTCAGTAAAAGCAGGCGTTAGATACGAGATGATGCTTCCGTACGAGCGGCGTTTGGCCATCATCGCTTCCCCTATATTACCGATAGTGTAGTAGTAAAAGTGGGGAATGGTGCCTACTAATATATCGCCCCAATCGTAATCAGAGAGGGCTACTTGTTTGTTAGGGGTGAACTCCAAAGAGCCGTGGGTACCAAAGTGAATAAGCGCATCGGCTTTCAGTTTGTTTTGTACCCATAGGTAAGCCCCCATATAGGCGTAAGGGGGCACTTCTTTCACCCCGTGTAGTACCTTAAAGTCGTCTTCGGTGCTGATAGCAGCAGGGGGCTGAGGCAGAATAGTTACGTTGCCAAAAGTCAGTTGCGCAACCGCCAAATAGACTTTGCCGTCTTTGGTAGTGCTGAGGTACTCACCAGGCAATGCGCCATTTTTAGCTAACACCTCTTGGTATAAACGCTGTGGTAGAGCAGTTTTTAGCCATTGGTTCAGCTGGTTAGCTTCTACCAGTGCAGGAGCCCCAGAGGCTATAAACTTCTCTATATCGCCTTTGGCACTCGCGCGGTAAGTATTGGCGTGACTGATAAGCTGTTGGTTGAAAGCCTCTAAGGTAGGAGGGAGGGTACCCACATTGTAGCCTTGCTCTTTTAGTTGGTGCAAGAAGCGGAATAACGACGCTTCCACCTCTAAGCCTTGAGCCGCGGCAGGGGTAAGCCCTACGCCTTTAAAATAGACGATAGCCACCTTTTTATCGGCATTAGCTTTGTGCTTGAGGGTCGTGAAGTTATGCACTATCTTGGCGAACTTCTCTGCGCGGTTTTTGATAGTGTTCAAAAAGTAATAACCGTCTTTGTTTTGCTCTTGGGCAATGACTACATACGGGTAAAGCGCTCCATCGAGTTCGGGCATTACAATAGTTTGCCCCATAAAGCCTCCCGACATACCCATAGGGTCTTTTTCCCAATCTTCTTTCATCGCTAATACCGATAGACCCGTAAACAGAGGCACATTGTGCGCCTTAGCCCAGTTGGTAAAGCTTTCGGGTTGTCCCATCATCATCTGTCCGTGCGGGAAATAGATTACCGCATCAGGGTTGATAGCTTCAAGGAATTCTATGCGTTTGCTCTGTGCCGTAAAGGGGTATACATTAAGTCCCTCGTTTTGTAGGGTGTTAATCATACCGTTTAGGTGCTCTTTGTTGCCCGCAAAAGGTTCGTGCAATCCAGCTACTATAGCTATGCGGGGCGCTCCTTCTTTGTAATAATGATGCTCGCGTATATAGGCTTCGTAGCTTTTAAGGTCACCAAAAGAGCGCTCGTCATCTAAGTGAAAAAAGACGTTTTCTTTCAGTTCGATAGGGGCACCAGGTTCGGGGGCAAACCATTTTTTATCAATGTATTTGCGTATGTAGCGGGCTAAGTTCTGATAATTATTCTTATTGCCACTCTCTAAGTAGGCGGCTACTTTTTTCAGTTCGGTTTCCGATAGACTACTGATGTCGTTATCCGGATTGGTAACAGCAAAGCTGTGAAAAGGCACACGATTGGCGGCGGCTACCAGCTGGTTGCGCTGCTCATCGCTTATTTTCAAGCCCATACCCCAAACTAATACGAAGTCGTATTTTTTAAGAGTTTCGAGCTTGTCTAACGGCACTTCTTCAAACTTGATAAACTTGTCCTTGTTAGAAAGGGCGATGTTAGAAGCCTGATAACTGATGAAGTTCACCAGTGCAATGCGGGTAGGGCTTATGTATCTACGCCACCCCCAATAACCCCCTAATACTATGATAACGAGGGCTAAAATACTTAAAATCTTTTTTTTCATTATGGTTAGCTTTAGTCCTTTCAGTAGAAGAAGAAAGGCACTTTTGTTTTGAGCCGCAAAGATACGAAATTATTTTGAATTAAAACAAATAAAATATCCTCTTTATAGCTACACTATACAATGGATATACTAACAAGCCAGCTAT
This sequence comes from Capnocytophaga sp. FDAARGOS_737, assembly GCF_009730375.1. NCBI lineage: Bacteria > Pseudomonadati > Bacteroidota > Flavobacteriia > Flavobacteriales > Flavobacteriaceae > Capnocytophaga > Capnocytophaga sp. FDAARGOS_737. Next base: position 250,284 of record NZ_CP046316.1, read on the forward strand.
AGCGAACGATAAGCGAACGATGAGCGAAGGATAAGCGAACGATTATAATTAAAATCTATCCTCTCAATGGGTTAATTATCTCATTTTGTTTTAACAGAATATTGTCAGAATATAAGGTGTTTTTTTTCGATATTCTCAAAGAAAATGTATTTTAATGAAAATACTGCAAGAAAATAAAGTTTTTATTGCTAAATTTATGTACTCTTCTTTTTTTAGTTGCGAAAAAAATAACAGAAAAAGTTTTGAGGTAACATAAAAATATTTATATCTTTGCGCTGTTGTTAATTAAAATATTTAGAAGATGAAATTGAACAGACTTGTGTACGCACTGTTATTAGCATTAATAGTGCACGGCTTCTCCCTCGCACAAGAGCGAGAAGTAAAGGGAACTGTACGCGACTCTAATGGTTTAGAGATGCTCGGCGTGGCAGTAGTGGTAAAAGGCGAGGCTCACGGTACCGAAACGAACCTCGATGGTAAGTATACCATTAGGGTAGCCGATGGCAAGACTCTCGAGTTTTCGTTCTTAGGTATGAAAACCAAACGCTTCAAAGTAAATGGGCAAAGCCGCATAGATGTCGTGATGGAAGAAGAAGCTCAAGAAATTGGTGAAGTGGAAGTAGTGGGCTACGTAACGGTGAAGAAAGACCAGTATGTGGGTACAGCAGCTACTATTGATAAAGAGTCTCTTAAAAGGAAAAGCGTTTCTAACGTGTCTAAGGCTATTGCGGGAGAAGTAGCTGGGGTACGTGTGATTAACTCTTCTGGGCAACCAGGTACTGAGGCTACTATACGGGTGCGCGGGTTTGGTTCAGTAAACGGTAACCGTTCACCACTTTATGTGGTAGATGGGGTACCTTATGAAGGTGCTGTATCTTCAATCAACCCTGATGATATTGAGAGTATGGTAGTACTCAAAGATGCTACTTCTACTTCAGTATACGGCTCACGCGGGGCTAATGGAGTGGTACTCATCACTACCAAAAAAGGACGTGTCGATACATCACGCATACAAGTAGAATCAAAAATAGGGTTTAATATGCGTTTATTGCCTCGTTATGAAACGATTACAAGTCCTGAGCGCTATGCAGAGCTCGGATGGGAAGCTTTGCGTCAAAGTGGGGCACTAACACAAGCTAAAAACCCAGCAGCTTTTACAAGAGCTGGTTATGCTAGTCCAGCTGATTACGCTAGCAAAAATTTATTTGGCAAATTAGGTATTGCTCCTAAATATAATATGTGGAATGTGGCGGGGGCTAATCTTATCAATCCTGCTACAGGTAAAATAAACGATGGGGTAACCCGCAAATACGACCCAGAAGATTGGGGTGACTACGCTTTCCAAACAGCCGTGCGCAGCGAGTACAATGTAAGTATGAGCGGAGGTAGTGGCAAAACCACTTATTATACAGGTTTTGGTTACCTTAAAGATGATGGATATGCTATCAATTCTGGTTTTGAGCGTTATACAGGTCGCCTTAACTTGGGCTATCAGCCTAAAAGCTGGCTTAAAGGAGAGTTTAACTTAAGTTATGCTCATACTAAAACTAAAGCTAACGGACAAACTTCTGACTCTAACAGCTTGTTCTGGTTTACTGATAACATTCCTTCTATCTATCCGTTATTCTTGCGCGATAGCAATGGTGATAAAGTAGATGACCCTCATTACGGAGGGTATCAATACGACTTTGGTAAAGGGCGTGGTTTTGGAGCGCTTACCAATGCCGTGGCACAAGCTACTTACGATAAGAAAGATAGAACACGCAATAACGTGCTTGGTAATGTATTCCTTCGTGCTGATATAGTAAAAGGACTTACTTTCGAAACTCGTTTGGGGGGTGAGTATTTTAATAATGCTTATAATAACTATACTAACCCTTACTATGGTAGTTCAGCAAGCCAGAATGGTAGCCTTAGCAAAACCCGATATGAATTGCTTAACTACACTTTCTTGCAAATGTTGCGTTACTCTCAACAATTTGCCAAACACAATTTACAAGCCTTTGTAGCGCACGAAAGTACTACTTTTGATTATTATATTCTGAGTGGAGGTAAGAGTGGTTTGGTAGACCCTAAAGGTACAGAGCTCGAAAACGCTATCAAATTAAACAGTTTTACTTCTTATATCCATAACTATCGATTGGAAAGTTATTTCAGTCAGCTGCTATACGATTACGAAGGTAAATACTTGTTCTCAGGTTCGTTGCGCCGCGATGGTACTTCGCGTTTCTTGAACCACAAATGGGGTACTTTTGCTTCAGTTGGTTTAGGATGGGTAGTGAGCAAGGAAAACTTCTTAAAAGAGAAAGAATGGTTGCCTTACTTCAAACTCAAAACCAGCTATGGTACTGTAGGCGACCAAGAGGTAGGTAGTGGCAATGCCTCTTACTACTCAGGCTATGATGTGTACGATTTGGGCAGCTTTATGGGCTTGCCTTCAGCAGTGTTCAACCGTATAGGCTACCCCGACCTTACTTGGGAAAAAGCTAAAATATTCCAAGTAGGAGCTGAGTTTACTTTCCTAAAATCGCGTGCTATCGAGTTGCAATTAGATTATTACCACAAAACTACCGATAATTTGGTATTCGACAGTCGTTTAGCACCTTCTAGTGGTAATGGCCTTTGGAAAGTAAATGATGGTAAATTGGTGAACAGTGGTTTTGAGTTCAACTTACAAACGCACGTGGTTAATACTAAAGACTGGCGCGTAGATGTAGGGGTAAACGGCGAACTACTCAACAATAAGCTTACCCAAATGCCTTATGATAAATCGATAAAAGGTGAAAAAATCATAGATATATCAGGTATTTTTGGTAGAAGCAAAGGGCACTCGCTCTATGATATTTACACACAAGAATATCGTGGGGTAAACCCTCAAACAGGGGCTGCCCAATGGACAATGCACTATGCCGATAATAATAACAATGGTACCTATGACAATGGTGACGAGGCTATCGCTTCATTGCACGAATATCAAGCCAAATATCCTAACGCTAATATAAAAGAAAAGCTAACAGAAGATTATAGCCAAGCTACCCAAAAATATATAGGCAAAAGTGCTATACCCGATGTACGTGGGGCGTTTAACTTCAATGTAGCATACAAAGGGCTTTCGCTTAGTGCGCAGTTATTGTACAGCTTAGGCGGTTATGCTTACGATGGGGTATATGCAGCCTTGATGGGTAATGAAAAAATAGGAAGTAATAACTGGCATAAAGATATAGAAAACCACTGGAAACAGGCAGGTGATGCTACTGATGTGCCAAGATTGACATCAAACTACGGCAATGATGGTCTGGCTAACAGCACTTCATCACGTTTCTTAACTAAAACAGATTACTTGGCACTTAATAATGTTACCTTGGCTTATAGCTTAGATAAAAAGGTATGTCAGACTATAGGGTTTGAAGGTTTAACCTTTACCTTAGCAGGTGATAACTTATGGTTAGCTACAGCTCGTAAGGGCTTTAACCCTACCACTTCAGAATCAGGTAATTCTGCTCGTTATACTTACTCACCTTTATCAACCTTTACTTTAGGGGTAAAAGCAACTTTTTAAACAGAACGCACTATGAAAAAGATATTAACATTTAGTATATTATCGGCAGTAGCTTTCAATCTTACTGCTTGTAAAAAAGATTTTCTTAACACCTCACCTACAGAGGTAGTATCTACAGCCCCTGCTGATGTGCGCCTTAATGGTTTATACCTAATGACCTACCAAACAGGTACAGGAGGTACTTCTGGGCATACAGACTTTGGGCAAAAAAACGTAGATATTTGTACCGATATGCTCTGCGGCGATATGGCGCTGTTGGCAACAAATTATCATCAGTATCAAGATGTTGCCAATTTAAAAGCGACCCAACAACCAAGTGATAATTATAACTATATCCCTTGGCGTTATTACTATCGTTTGATATACGAGGCTAACAAGTCGATAGCCGAGTTGGCAAGCCCTAAAAACAATAGCGAGAAGTATACTTTGGCACAGTTTCGTGCGCTACGTGGTTATGCTTATTTTTATCTAATGCAGATATTCACCACTAAGTACGAACCAGATTCAAGAACTAACTCTATACCACTCTACACTACCGCCGATATAACTAGCAAACCGAGAGTAAAACAATCGGAAGTGTATGCCCAAATAATAAGCGATTTAGAATTTGCGGTTACTAACCTTGCTGGGTTTACGCGTAGCAAAAAAGGTATGATTGATAAATATGTAGCAGAAGGCTTGCTAGCCTATACCTACGCAGCTATGGGCAATAACCAAAAAGTAGCCGACTTAGCACAAGATATCGTCAATAATAGTGGCTACCCACTTACTACTCGCGAACAAATTTTTTATGATACTACTACTAAAAAAGGTGGTGGTTTTAATGATGTAGAAACTAAAAGCTGGATGTGGGGGGTTGACCTTATCACTGAAAACAGTTTTGATTTAATATCGTGGTGGGGTATGATAGATATCTATACTTATAGCTATGCTTGGGCTGGAGATGGTAAAGCTATGGACGACAAATTATACGCCCAAATACGCACTAATGATATCCGTAAAAAGCAGTTTGATGAAGAATTGCTTCCTTCTAACAAGTTCTTTTCACCTGATAGAGTGATAGGAGGGCAACGAAAAATTTCTACTGACTATATATATATGCGGGTAGATGAGTTTTACTTATTAGCAGCAGAAGCCTTGGCTAAGTTAGGGCAAGATGCACAGGCTAAAACTATCTATAAAAAGCTTTTGAAATTGCGCTATCCTGAGGCAACTGCTACTACTGATATAGCCTATGTAGATGCGCTTACTAATGCACAGTTGCAAGACGATATCTACCTCAATACTCGTATAGAGTTATGGGGGGAAGGCAAAAGCTACTTTGCTATGAAGCGCAACCACAAAACAATAGAAAGAGGTAGTAACCACGTAGAGGAAAAGAATACAACTTTTAGCTACGACAATCCACGCCTTACCTTTGCTATTCCTCAGAATGAAAGTATTAATAACTTGAATTTGTAAAAGATTCTATATACACAACCAAGAACTGCCCCCAATAAAGGGGCAGTTTTTTATTTAGGGTAATTTGCGAATTGCTAATTGTTTTGTACCTTTGCCAAAAATACAGAATAATCACTATTAAAACCTATAAGATGAATGCTAAATATAGGTTCTTATAACCCCTAACATCTAATACAAAAGTGGAAAACATACAAACTATAAAGCAGCGATTTGGTATTATTGGCAATGACCCTAAGCTAAATCGTGCCCTCGAAAAAGCTGCTCAAGTAGCCCCTACTGATATTTCGGTATTAGTAACTGGCGAAAGCGGTGTGGGTAAAGAGGCTATCCCTAAGATTATCCACTCGCTATCACTCAGAAAACACGGCAAATATATAGCGGTAAACTGTGGCGCCATTCCCGAAGGTACTATCGACTCAGAGCTCTTCGGTCACGAAAAAGGGGCTTTTACAGGAGCGACTGCTACTCGTAATGGCTATTTTGAAGAGGCTGACGGCGGTACTATCTTCCTCGATGAGGTAGGTGAGTTACCTCTTACTACCCAAGTGCGACTGTTGCGTGTGCTTGAGAATGGTGAGTTTATAAAAGTAGGCTCTTCAGTAGTGCAGAAAACCAATGTGCGCATAGTAGCCGCTACCAATGTCAATATGCAAGAGGCTATTAAGAAAGGGCGTTTTCGCGAGGATTTATATTATCGTCTTAGCACTGTAGAAATACATCTGCCGGCTCTGCGCGAGCGCAAGGATGATGTGCATTTGCTCTTCCGCAAGTTTGCTTCAGACTTTGCTAATAAGTATAAGATGCCGCCTATTAGGTTGACTGATGATGCGGTGCAGCTGCTGGTAAACTATCGTTGGAGCGGCAACATACGTCAGCTGCGCAACGTAGCGGAACAAATATCGGTATTAGAACAGAAACGAGATATCAGTGCCGCGATATTGCGCAGTTACCTGCCTGATGAGGGGGCGCAACTGCCTTCAGTAGTGCCGCAGCACAATAGGTCAGAAACAGACTTTAGTAACGAACGCGAACTGCTCTACAAGGTGCTTTTCGATATGAAAAGCGACCTAAACGACCTGAAGAAACTCACCCTTGAGTTGTTAGAAAACGGCAATTCGGCACAGGTACAGCAAGACAATCAGGTGCTTATACATCGTATCTACGGCGACCCTAATAAGATGAAAGACCCTACACCATCGCCTTATACAGTGATACCGGTACAGCCGATTGATAAAGAACCGCTGATTCACGAGGATAGTTATGATTATGAAGAGGCTGCCGAAGAAGAGCGTTTCTCGCTTCAAGATCAGGAGCGTGAGATGATTATTAAACTATTAGAACGCAATGACGGCAAACGCAAAGAGACTGCTAAAGCCTTAGGCATTTCTGAACGCACTCTCTATCGCAAAATAAAGCAGTACAATCTTGATAATTAGTAAATTACTATGAAAAAGGTGTTATTTTTTTTACTTTTCTTGGCTTGTAATAGGGGCTATACGCAGCTTTCTGTAGTAACAGGTTACGATTACATCGGTAGAAATACCTTTCATACAGGGCTTGCTGCCGATATCGATATTTCTGACCACTGGGGGGCTCTCCTCACCACTGGAGTGCATCTTACTGGCTATGAAGGGAGTACGCGAGGTATCTTTGAAGCTACAGGGGCTATAAGCTATAATAGAATATTCGCAGGAGCTACTTGTACCCCTTATTCGGTTATCCCTAAAATAGGAGTGGGGCAAAAAGATTTGTATTTATATGTGGGCTATGCTATTCCTACCAAAGACCATTCGCCTTTAGATAAAGGTGTGGCGGTAGGGATAAATATAAATCCGCTCTATGTACTGATGTTGCCCCTTGCGCTAATTATTGGTGACCCACTAAAATAAATTAGCCTATTAACTCATCAATAAATTATTAATATGAAATCATATAAAATAGGCATTATAGGGCTCGGTTATGTGGGTTTCCCCTTAGCGTGTTTGTTTGCCAAAAAATATCCTACGGTGGGCTATGACCCTTATCAGGAGCGAGTGGCACGTTTGTCTGAGGGGGTAGATGTTACTAACGAAATTAGTACGGAGGTGATACAAGCGCGCCTGAGTACCCATCTGCGCTGTACCGCTACCCCTAATGAGCTGCGCGACTGCAATGTGTATATAGTGGCGGTACCTACCCCTATAGACCTCTATCAGCAGCCTGATCTTACGGCTTTGCGCGAAGCAAGTAGTACAGTGGGCAGCTTGCTAAAGCAGGGCGATATCATTATTTATGAATCGACTGTTTACCCTGGGGTTACCGAAGAGGTATGCGTGCCTATACTCGAACAGACGGCTGGGCTCACCTTTAACAGAGATTTTTATGTGGGCTACTCGCCAGAGCGTATTAACCCTGGAGACAAACAACACACGGTAGAGAATATCTGCAAAATAACCTCAGGCTCTACTCCTGAAATAGCCAGAGAAATAGATGCTCTCTATAACTCGGTACTCATAGGAGGAACTTACCTCGCTTCGTCTATCAAAGTAGCCGAAGCAGCCAAAGTGATAGAGAATGCTCAACGCGATGTGAATATCGCTTTTATGAACGAGATAGCTAAGATTTTCAATATTTTAGACATCGATACGAATGCAGTAATAGATGCTGCCAGCAGTAAGTGGAACTTTTTGCCTTTCCGCCCAGGGTTGGTAGGGGGGCATTGTATAGGGGTAGACCCTTACTACCTTATTCAGAAAGCAAAGCTACACGGAGTATCGCCCCGCCTGATGATGGAAGCCCGCAAAACTAACGACTCGATGGGGGGCTATATAGCTTACCAGATTATCAATCAGTTGTGTTTGCGTGGGTTACCAGTGAAGGATAGCAGAGTATTGCTGCTGGGTTTTACCTTCAAAGAAAACTGTCCTGATACACGCAATACTAAGGTGATAGACATCTACCGCACACTACAACATTTTACTGATAACATTACGGTGTACGACCCCTTTGCTAATGCCGAACGCGTGGCTGAAGAATACGGTTTGACACTTACTACCGAGCTGGCGCAACTCCCTACAGATAATGATGTGGTAGTGCTATGTGTGCCTCACCAGTGTATTCTTCAAACAGATGTGTGTCAATACCTCAAACCAGAGGGAATTATTTATGATGTAAAAGGCAAGTTGCCCCTTTCGGAGCGCACCTATAGGCTTTAATAATTAAAAATTGGCATACTTTTTGAGTGTTTCTAAAAAGAATACAAAAACTAATTGATAATGAAAAGAATAGTGTGGTGTATGACCCTTATAGCTACCATAGTAGTAGGTTGTGGTAATAGTAAGAATGCGGTCGCTTATAGCGTGGCTCAGAATTATTTTGTGAATAATACTTTTGAAAATAAAGAAGTAGAAACTCTCAAGATAGACAGCCAAGACGAATTTGACCGTATTTTTGGAATGGCAACAACGATGGGCAGCAAGCCTACCGCTATTAACTTTAAAACTCAAAGTGTGTTGGCTATCATAGCACCAGCCAGTGAAAAAGAAACAATTATCCGTATTCGTGCTCTCGAAACCACCCTTACTAATGGTATTTTGGTAAAATATACTGTAGAAAAAGGTAAAGATTTGGGGTATACCGCTCAAGCTGCTCAGATATTATTGGTCAATAAAACTGATAAAGAAGTGCAGTTTGCTGATTACTATTAATGCTAAAAAAGAGAAATCGCTATTATATTACATATTTTAAAAGGTGTACAATAAAAGGTTGTACACCTTTTTTTAATTTATAATTCGAAAATCATCATTCAATATTCAAAATTGTTTTGTATCTTTGCACCCGAAATGAAGTGTTATGAAAGTACTCAAACTATCGGTAGACGATTTTTGCGATTATCACCTCATCGCAGTTTATACTCATTTACAGGACTATAAGCTAGCGTATTACCTCAATAAAGTACTTAAGCTGCACTTGTGTAGAGAGCACGAAAAACCTTGTTTGTATTGTCCTCATACACAAAACACGTATCCTTATTACCGATGGGAAGATACTCTTTTGCGCGTTACTTGGCATTGTATTGCTAACAAACTAAGTGGCAGTCAGCAGTTAGATGAGGGATTCTTTAGCACAACTAACACTGTGCACTACCTTATAGATAAGCTAAAAAAAGTAGATTTCTTTCTGAAAATAGATACTGAGGGCACGTTTAATGCCCAGCACATTATCGCTAAGATACAGCAAATACCAGCGACTAACGCTCATACTGTTGCACTCAATACGTTGAATATAAAACATAAATTGCTTTTTCAAGAATGCTAAACACTAAAAAAACAAAAATAGTAGCAACCTTAGGCCCTGCTACCGAAGACCCCCAAGTAATCAAAGATATGATGGCTGCTGGGGTGAATGTATTCCGCATCAATTTCTCTCACGCCGATTATGACGATGTGCGTGCTCGCGTAGAGATGATTCGCAAGATAAACCAAGAACACGGTTTTCATACAGCTATCCTTGCCGACCTACAAGGCCCTAAGCTCCGTGTAGGCGTAATGGAAGACGATATAATAGTAGCTCCAGGCGACCATATTACTTTTGTAACCGGAGAACCTTTTGTAGGCACAAAAGAACGTGTGTATATGAACTACAAAGAGTTTCCTACTGATGTAAACCCAGGGGAGCGTATCCTTTTAGATGACGGTAAACTTATCTTTGAGGTTGTATCAACTAACCGCGAAGACGAAGTAATGGCTATAGTAGTACAAGGGGGACCTCTCAAATCAAAAAAAGGGGTGAACTTGCCTAATACTAAAGTGTCATTGCCAGCTCTTACTGAGAAAGACATACGCGATGCTCTCTTTGCAATTACCCAAGATGTAGATTGGTTTGCGCTTTCGTTTGTTAGAAATCCTGAAGATATACAAGACCTTAAAGACCTGATAGAAGAGAATGCGGGTCATAAAATACCTATCATCGCTAAGATAGAAAAGCCAGAAGCATTGGTAAATATCGATAAGATTATGGCAAACTGCGATGGTATAATGGTAGCTCGTGGTGACCTTGGGGTAGAAATACCAGCTGAAGAAGTGCCACTTATACAAAAAGAGTTGGTACGCAAGGCTAAATCGCATCATATACCAGTAATCATTGCTACTCAGATGATGGAAAGTATGATTTCGAGCCTTACGCCTACACGTGCTGAGGTGAATGATGTAGGAAACTCTGTACTCGATGGTGCCGATGCGGTGATGCTTTCAGGCGAGACCTCAGTAGGTAAATACCCAGTACAAGTAATTCAGCAGATGAGCAGAATTATCAAGAGTGTAGAGGATTCTGACCTTATACAAGTGCCTCTTGAAACACCTTTTATCCGTTCATTGCGCTACGTTACTAATACCATCTGTTTCCACGCAGCTAAGATGGCAAATGATACCAATGCCAAAGTAATAACCTCGCTAACGAATAGTGGTTATGCGGCATTCCGTATTTCATCATACCGTCCTAATTCGCACATACTTATCTTCACCTCAAATAGACGTTTGCTTACTCAGTTGAACCTTTTGTGGGGAGTTACTACTTTCTATTATGATCGTTTTGTCTCTACTGACGAGCTTATAGAGGATATTAACCATATAGCCAATGAAAAAGGCTATGTAGATATGGGCGACATAATGATAAGCCTTGTGTCTATGCCAATGCAAGGCAAAGGAATGGTAAACACTCTACGTGTATCAGAAATTGATTCATGTGCAGTGAACTTTGATAAAAAAGGAAGAAGATAATTCACAAAAATAAACGATAAAGGCTGCCTATTAATTAGGCAGCCTTTTTATTATGCTTATAGTATAAACAAAAAAATAACGCCTTTTTAGGCGTTATTCTTTTATTCAGGGTGGAATATGGGGCTCGAACCCACGACCTTCGGAACCACAATCCGACGCTCTAACCAACTGAGCTAAGACCACCATCTATGTTTTTCGAGTGCAAAAGTACAGCTTTTCAGTATATCTACCAAATTTTTTACTAATTATTTTTTATAATAGTATTTAAAACGCTGATTGTCAGTTGTTAATTGTTATAACTAAACCTTAACACCTACCTCCTCTTAAACACCGCTACCGCTAAAAATACTACCAATGAAGGCAACACCCATTCCAAATCATATGCCGCTAAGGGTAGCTGTTTTTTAAGTTCATATAATCCTCCCAAAGGCAACTTCAGATTGTTACACGTATCAATGAGCGACAGCAGTGCAGTCGTCAGCACACTCGCTATATAAGGCGCAGGCGTCCGCACCCAATTGCTGAAAACCAATACACATAAGATAATCGTAAACACTATCGGGTAGATAAACACCAATATATGTCCCGCATAGGCTATGATACTATCCACACTATTCACCGATAGCACCACCGCTATAAGCGTACACAGCACCGCCCCCATTTTATAAGGCAAACGCCCTTTGGTAAATTCTTCAAAAAACGAACTTACAGCCGAGATAAGCGCAATCGCAGTCGTCAAACACGCAAAGCCAATAGCCGCCGCCACCGCCATTGTGCCCCAATGCCCTAATACAGAGTGCGATATGTGCAATAACAGCTTTGTGCGCGTACTTCCCTCATTCAGAGGATATCCCGAGGTCGCCCCTAAGTAAATCAACCCTCCATAGATAAAAAGCAAACATAAGGTCGATACCATTCCTGACAATAGCGTCATTTTAGTGCGTTTCGCAGGCGAACTAAACCCTTTATTCACCACAGCCGCTATGATGATGCTCGCAAAAATCACTGAGGCAAGCACATCCATTGTTTGGTAGCCCTCCGTGAAGCCCAACACAAAACTTTCCGTAGCCGTCATCGAGGTAGGCTCAATGGCAGCAGTAGGGTATAGCATCCCAAATATGATGAGCAAAAACAAGACAAACAACAGAAATGGCGTCAGAAACCGACCTATAATATCTACTATTTTAGTTTTTGAAATCGATAGAATAAGAGCAGTGCCGAAGAAAAGAATAGAAAACCAAATCGGCGAAAAGTCGGGTAGGAGAGGGTGTATCCCTATCTCAAAAGTAGTCGCTCCTGTACGAGGCAAGGCTACCAGCGGACCTATACATAATATGATGAGCAGCGTCAGTAGCCTCACAAGGGTAGGGTGCAACAGCAGCCCCAAGTCAGTAAACTGTTTCCCCACTTTCGACACCATCAGCACCCCTAAAAAAGGCGCAAGTATAGCAGTGATAAAAAGCCCGATGAGTGCCCAAGGCCATTCATACCCCACTCTTATCCCTATAAAAGGCGGAAAAATAAGATTACCAGCCCCAAAGAACATAGCAAAAAGAGCAAAGCCCACAGTAGTAACCGTAGTCCATTTATGTTTAGATAGATGCTTCATAACCTCAAACTGATAAAATAAGCGCAAAAAAAATAAAAAAAATAGAATAAAACAAACTTTATACAATAATTAACACTAAGTAAATCAACAAATCGACAAATTTGCTAATTAACAAATTATTTTTCGTATTTTTGCCTCCGAAACAAAAAAAACAAATACCTAATACCGATGCGAACCTTAGTAATAGGCGATATACACGGGGCAATCAAAGCCCTCACACAAGTCCTTGAGCGTGCCGACATTCAGCCCACCGACCATCTTATCTTTCTTGGTGATTATGCCGATGGCTGGAGTCAGACCCCCGAAGTCCTCGATTTTCTCATCTCCTACCAGCACCAGCAGCGCTGTCTCTTCTTGCGCGGCAACCACGATGCCCTTTGCTACGATTTCCTACAGGGAAAGAATATGGATACCCTCTGGCGATTACACGGCGGCAAGGCAACCGAAAAAGCCTACCAAAACGTTACCGAAACCCGCCGCCAAGCACATTTAGACTTCCTTGCCTCTCTACAAAATTATTACTTAGACGCTCAAAACCGCCTCTTCTTGCACGCCGGATTTACCAACCTACGCGGCATCGCCTACGAGCACTTCCCCGAAATGTATTATTGGGACAGAACCCTATGGGAGCTTGCCCAGAGCAGCACCCTGTCGCCTACCGACCCTCACTACCCCAATCGCCTCAAGCTCTATACACATATTTATATAGGGCATACCCCTACCACTCGATTAGGAACAGATAAACCATTGTCTTTCAACGGAGTAACCAACGTCGATACAGGAGCAGCCTTCAAAGGGCGCATTACCATTATGGACATCGATACGCTACAGTACTGGCAAAGCGACCCCGTATACACCCTCTATCCCGATGAAGCCGGACGCAACCAATAACCCCTAAAAATCAATTTAAAATGAAATACCTAATATTTTTATTACCGCTATTCAGCTTAGCCCAACCCAATATGACTGACGTACAAGTCATTGAAAAACAACTAAAAATCGACAAGCGCCACATCGATTGGCATCTTTATGCCGAGCAACGCCTCAAGAGCGACACCCTCTACAAGCTTATTGCATTTCCTCTTACTCGCACAGCCCCTCACGCCGAGCAAGTACAGCACGATGCCTATATAATCCTGTATAATACTAATAATCATAAAGTTGAAAGTGCTTATATAACCGAAAACGAATGGAAAGAAAGTCCAGAGGCACGCATACAAGGCATCGAACTCAATCCTAACCAACAGCTTTTAGGCAAGCGCACCACGGCCTACGAAGTCAAAATCTTCTATTCCAACAACCACCGCACCAGCCCTCGCGCCACCGAGGAATTGTTGTTTTTTGAAAGGAAAGGCAAAAAGCTAAAGAAAATATTCACAGCTCAAGCCTCTTCATATATAGGTGAAATCAATATAGGGCAAATAGGAGCCGCACAAAGCAACTGCAGTGGCAACATCACCGAAGAGCGCAGTACTTTTAGTATTACAGACGAAAAGGAGAGAGGCTATTATATAATAAAGGAGGAAAGAACGACTAAGACCCTTCGTATTGTCACCGACAGCACCGGCTTTTGTACCGAACAAACCACTGATATGGAACAAACCACCCACTATTGGCGTTACAAACGCAAAGCCTACCATCCCGATTAGGAAAAGAAATCCAATACAACTAATATAGGAATGATACAGATATAGGAACAATACAGAAACGATACAGGAACACCGAAGGATAAGCGAACAATCAGCAAAAGATTACCGAAGTACAACCGTCTAACAATCGCTTATCCCACCTGTCCCACTTGTCCCAGTCCTCTCCGCCTTCCCAAGCCTCCCATTTGCCCCACTTGTCTCACCTGTCCCACCTGTATCACCCGTCCCACCAGTCCCACTTGTCTCACCTGTCCCACCTGTCTCACCTGTCCCACCTGTCTCACCCGTCCCACCAGTCCCACTCGTCTCACTTGTCCCACTCGTCTCACTTGTCCCACTCGTCTCACCTGTCCCACTCGTCCCACTTGTCCCACCCGTCCCATAACCGCCTGTGCGGCTCGCTCTCCCACTTGTCTCACCTGTCCCACTTGTCTCACCTGTCCCACTTGTCTCACCTGTCCCACTTGTCTCACCTGTCCCACTTGTCTCACCTGTCCCACTTGTCTCACCTGTCCCACTTGTCTCACCTGTCCCACTTGTCTCACCTGTCCCACTTGTCCCAGTCCTCTCAGCCTTCCCAAGCCTCCCATTTGCCCCACCTGTTTCATAATCGCCTGTGCGGCTCGCCCTCCCAGCCCTCTCAGCCCTCTCAAACCTCCCAGCCTTCCCATTCCTCCCATTTTCCCCCAAAAAATCTTCATCTCTCTAACCATTGATTTCCAACCACTTAACAATTCCCCTCAAAAAAACTTCAAAAAAAAGTGCTAAAAAATTTGCAGAATTAAAAAAACGCCGTACCTTTGCACCCGCAAATGAGACGATAAGTGCTCTTGCAAGAATAAACAACACGTACATTGACATAATGTTGTACAGCACAAAAGAAGATTTAAAGAATCGAGTGAAACCTGAAGTCAATAACTTAAAAATCGGTTAGAAGAAATTAAAGATTTTAACGATGAAGAGTTTGATCCTGGCTCAGGATGAACGCTAGCGGCAGGCCTAACACATGCAAGTCGAGGGAGGAGCTTTCGGGCTTCGACCGGCGTACGGGTGCGTAACGCGTATACAATCTGCCTTTCACATAGGGATAGCCCGAAGAAATTTGGATTAATACCTAATGGTATATAGGGATGGCATCATTTTTATATTAAAGCTGAGGCGGTGAAAGATGAGTATGCGTTCTATTAGCTAGTTGGAGAGGTAACGGCTCCCCAAGGCTACGATAGATAGGGGTTCTGAGAGGGATATCCCCCACACTGGTACTGAGATACGGACCAGACTCCTACGGGAGGCAGCAGTGAGGAATATTGGACAATGGTCGGAAGACTGATCCAGCCATGCCGCGTGCAGGAAGACGGCCTTATGGGTTGTAAACTGCTTTTGCAGGGGAAGAATAAGGAGTACGTGTACTTTGATGACGGTACTCTGCGAATAAGCATCGGCTAACTCCGTGCCAGCAGCCGCGGTAATACGGAGGATGCGAGCGTTATCCGGAATCATTGGGTTTAAAGGGTCCGTAGGCGGGCTAATAAGTCAGAGGTGAAAGCGCTCAGCTCAACTGAGCAACTGCCTTTGAAACTGTTAGTCTTGAATGGTTGTGAAGTAGTTGGAATGTGTAGTGTAGCGGTGAAATGCTTAGATATTACACAGAACACCGATAGCGAAGGCATATTACTAACAATTAATTGACGCTGATGGACGAAAGCGTGGGGAGCGAACAGGATTAGATACCCTGGTAGTCCACGCTGTAAACGATGGATACTAGCTGTTTGGTTGTAAGACTGAGTGGCTAAGCGAAAGTGATAAGTATCCCACCTGGGGAGTACGCACGCAAGTGTGAAACTCAAAGGAATTGACGGGGGCCCGCACAAGCGGTGGAGCATGTGGTTTAATTCGATGATACGCGAGGAACCTTACCAAGGTTTAAATGGAGACTGACAGGTGTAGAGATACGCTTTTCTTCGGACAGTTTTCAAGGTGCTGCATGGTTGTCGTCAGCTCGTGCCGTGAGGTGTCAGGTTAAGTCCTATAACGAGCGCAACCCCTGCCATTAGTTGCTAGCGAGTCGAGTCGAGCACTCTAGTGGGACTGCCGGTGCAAACCGTGAGGAAGGTGGGGATGACGTCAAATCATCACGGCCCTTACATCTTGGGCTACACACGTGCTACAATGGTCGTTACAGAGAGCAGCCACTGCGTGAGCAGGCGCGAATCTATAAAGACGATCACAGTTCGGATCGGAGTCTGCAACTCGACTCCGTGAAGCTGGAATCGCTAGTAATCGGATATCAGCCATGATCCGGTGAATACGTTCCCGGGCCTTGTACACACCGCCCGTCAAGCCATGGAAGCTGGGGGTACCTGAAGACGGTCACCGAAAGGAGCTGTTTAGGGTAAAACTAGTGACTGGGGCTAAGTCGTAACAAGGTAGCCGTACCGGAAGGTGCGGCTGGAACACCTCCTTTTTAGAGACGACCGATGTTATAGACGAATAGAAGGATAACACCTTTTCTTTAAATCTTGCTGGACAACAAAAAAACAAGCAGTCTCATAGCTCAGCTGGTTAGAGCGCTACACTGATAATGTAGAGGTCGGCAGTTCGAGTCTGCCTGGGACTACGAAAAGATAAGCTGAATTGAGGAAATTCTAGGAGCTGAAGAGTTAGATAGTTAAATGGCTAACGACTAACGACTAATAACTAACGACTAAACACGGGGAATTAGCTCAGCTGGCTAGAGCACCTGCCTTGCACGCAGGGGGTCAAGGGTTCGAATCCCTTATTCTCCACAACACGCACCCACAAGTTCCCTCTCCTTTGGAGAGGGTTAGGGTGAGGAAAACAGTACATTGACATATTGGGATAAAAAGCATAAGAGATCAATAATAGATTATTGATAATCTAACGAAAAAATATTAAAAAGAATCAAAGAGAACGAGGTATTTTCTTAATTTAGAATTTAAAATTCAGAATTAAGAAAGACTACAAGCGCGAAAAGTTATGTAAGGGCGTATGGGGGATGCCTAGGCTCTCAGAGGCGAAGAAGGACGTGATAAGCTGCGAAAAGTTGCGGGGATTGGCACATACGATTAGATCCGCAAATATCCGAATGGGGCAACCCAGTACATTGAAGATGTACTACACCGATTGGTGGGCAAACCTGCTGAACTGAAACATCTTAGTAGGCAGAGGAGAAGAAAACAAAAGTGATTCCCAGAGTAGTGGCGAGCGAAATGGGAGCAGCCCAAACCCATATTGTTACGGCAATATGGGGGTAGTAGGACCCAGATATAGGTTGTAAAACTGGATTAGAAGTGTTTGGAAAGACACACCATAGAGAGTGAAAGTCTCGTATAGGTACAGCTTTATAAATCTTATGGGTATCCTGAGTAGGTCGGGGCACGTGGAACCTTGACTGAATCCGCCGGGACCATCCGGTAAGGCTAAATACTCCTGAGAGACCGATAGTGAACCAGTACCGTGAGGGAAAGGTGAAAAGAACCGTGAATAACGGAGTGAAATAGACCCTGAAACCATACGCTTACAAGCGGTCGGAGCAGCGTCAGCTGTGACGGCGTGCCTTTTGCATAATGAGCCTACGAGTTACTGTTACCAGCGAGGATAAGTATTTCAGATACGAATCCGTAGCGAAAGCGAGTCTGAATAGGGCGCTCATAGTTGGTAGTAGTAGACGCGAAACCTGGTGATCTACCCTTGGGCAGGTTGAAGCGCTGGTAACACAGCGTGGAGGACCGAACTGGTTGTCGTTGAAAAGACTTCGGATGACCTGAGGGTAGGGGTGAAAGGCCAATCAAACTGGGAAATAGCTCGTACTCCCCGAAATGCATTTAGGTGCAGCGTTGATGCGAGTTTAATAGAGGTAGAGCTACTGATTGGATGCGGGGGTTTCATCGCCTACCAATTCCTGACAAACTCCGAATGCTATTAAATGCTCATCAGCAGTGAGGGTATGGGTGCTAAGGTCCATATCCTAAAGGGAAAGAACCCGGACCATCAGCTAAGGTCCCCAAATATATGCTAAGTTGACCAAACGCGGTCTGACTGCACTGACAGCTAGGATGTTGGCTTGGAAGCAGCCATACATTTAAAGAGTGCGTAACAGCTCACTAGTCGAGCGGTTGGGCATGGATAATAAACGGGCATAAGCATATTACCGAAGCTATGGGGTTATTACTTGAAGTAATATACCGGTAGGGGAGCATTCTATTGGCGTGGAAGCTAAAGGCGTGAGCCATAGTGGAGCCTGATAGAAAAGAAAATGTAGGCATAAGTAACGATAAGGCAGGCGAGAAACCTGCCCGCCGAAAGATCAAGGTTTCCTCAGCTATGCTAATCAGCTGAGGGTTAGTCGGGGACTAACGCGAACCCGAGTAGGGGTAGTGGATGTACAATAGGTTAATATTCCTATACCATTAGTCTGTTAAAAGTGACGGAATGAGATAACTACCGCGTACTGACGGAATAGTACGTTTAAGGAGTTGTTATGACTTCGAAAGTACGCTGAGGCTTCGGCCGAGGTGAGTGTGGTGACAACGTTTCCAAGAAAAGCGAAGGCTAATGCCCGTACCGTAAACCGACACAGGTGATTGGGATGAGAATTCTAAGGCGCTCGAGAGATTCATGGCTAAGGAACTAGGCAAAATAGACCTGTAACTTAGGGAGAAAGGTCGCCTATCATTAGATAGGCCGCAGTGAAAAGGTCCAAGCGACTGTTTATCAAAAACACAGGACTCTGCAAAATCGAAAGATGAAGTATAGGGTCTGACACCTGCCCGGTGCTGGAAGGTTAAGAGGAGAGCTTAGCAGCAATGCGAAGGTTTGAATTGAAGCCCCAGTAAACGGCGGCCGTAACTATAACGGTCCTAAGGTAGCGAAATTCCTTGTCGGGTAAGTTCCGACCTGCACGAATGGTGTAACGATTTGGACACTGTCTCGGCCATGAGCTCGGTGAAATTGTAGTATCGGTGAAGATGCCGATTACCCGCAGTGGGACGAAAAGACCCTGTGCACCTTTACTATATCTTCGTATTGGTCTTGGATAAGTGATGCGTAGGATAGGTGGGAGACTAAGAAGCGGCTATTCCGGTAGTTGTGGAGTCATTGTTGAAATACCACCCTTTGCTTATCTGAGGTCTAACTTTGCACAAGGCAAAGGACAATTCGTGGAGGGTAGTTTGACTGGGGTGGTCGCCTCCAAAAGTGTAACGGAGGCTTCTAAAGGTTCCCTCAGCACGCTTGGTAACCGTGCGTAGAGTGCAATGGCATAAGGGAGCTTGACTGAGAGACATACAAGTCGATCAGGTACGAAAGTAGAGCATAGTGATCCGGTGGTTCCGTATGGAAGGGCCATCGCTCAAAGGATAAAAGGTACGCCGGGGATAACAGGCTGATCTCCCCCAAGAGCTCACATCGACGGGGGGGTTTGGCACCTCGATGTCGGCTCGTCACATCCTGGGGCTGGAGAAGGTCCCAAGGGTTGGGCTGTTCGCCCATTAAAGTGGCACGCGAGCTGGGTTCAGAACGTCGTGAGACAGTTCGGTCTCTATCTACTGTGGGCGTTAGAAATTTGCGTGGATCTGACTCTAGTACGAGAGGACCGAGTTGGACGCACCGCTGGTGTATCTGTTGTCTTGCCAAGGGCATAGCAGAGTAGCTAAGTGCGGATGGGATAAGTGCTGAAAGCATATAAGTACGAAACCCGCCACAAGATGAGATTTCTTTTAAGGGTCGTGGGAGATGACCACGTTGATAGGTTACAGGTGTAACGGTGGTAACATCATAGCCGAGTAATACTAATAACCCGTAGACTTTTCGCGCAGCATTCTTTTTAAGGTAATAGTTAGTTAAATATTTGCTTTTTATCCTCATATGTTAAAATATATGGGCTATGATTAATATGATATAGTCTAAATGATTTAAGGTGGTTATAGTCAAAGGTCTCACCTCTTACCATTCCGAACAGAGCAGTTAAACCTTTTAGCGCAGATGGTACTACGCAAGTGGGAGAGTATGTCGCCGCCTTCTTATAAAAAGAGCAATTCAGAAATGAGTTGCTCTTTTTTTTGCTTTATAGGGTTTGCTTTTTCTCGGTTACATTCTTAGGAAGATCTGTAACTGTAACGGTGAGAATGCTGCCTGTAAAGCTGCTCTGATTAGCTGTAGCAGTATAGACATATAGCATACCTTCTTTTACTGCATCACCTTGCTCGATAAGAGTGCCTCCGCTTTGATGAAGGGCAACTTTTACTGATTGGACTGAAATATCGTCTAAGATGATGAAGTAGATTTTATCGCCTATTTTTCCGCGATAGTTGCTGACATCTATACGACGTACTACTGGAGGGTTTAGATAGTCCGCTATGGCTACGTTGAACGCACTCATTAGCTTTCTTTTTACCTTGTGATCTGCCTGATACAATGCTTTTTGAGTAGGATTGGCAAGCACACTTTTGGCATACAAAACCGCTTCTTGGAATTTGCTACGGCGTTTTAGCTGCTTTTCGGTAGCTTTGAGCTCTGGGTTTCGTGGTCGTGGATAACGAGCTACGAATGTTTTTTCGCCACGATGGCGGAATACGATGGTTTTACCTACCTCGCCGCGGAGGTCTTGGGTAAGAATGTTGAAACTTTGTGCCATTTTTTTTATTGTTTTTGTTTGACGGTGCAAAGTTGCGGCAAATATGTTTCTCTGGCAAATAGTTGTTTCAGGGTGTAACAGAGTTGTAAAGTGAAAAAAAGCTAATTACTTAAGAATGATTACTATAGGCGATGTATATAGAGTAGGGAACATTTTATTCGGGTTAAGGATTGATAATTTCTTGGGTTTTCTGTAGGGCTACTATCATCTGTTGATAATGGATAATATCATTGTATGTGAGGGTTTGACCTTTGCGGTCTTTGAGCCATTTTTGGGCGGGCTGGTAGCCCCCGATGTAGGCTTCCCACGCTTTGAAGGGTACATCTGCGAAATATTGGGTATCGTTGATATATACGTTGCCTTTGTCTTTTTGCCCAGTATTTACCCATTTTATTTCGGTAATGGTGTTGTTTCCTGCTATGGGGAAAGAGGTGATAAGGGCTTGTAGCTGGGGGCTTTCGAGCAGGTGTAGCTCTCGCAGGTGTTTGCCTATGGTGGCGTAGTGCTGAAGTTCCTCGTTATCTTTTGGATAGGGGATGCGGGGGAAGTCTATTTTTAGGAATTCTTTATATTGTTCTCTATAGTTTTTATCGTGCAATACACCATAGCAATAGTCGAAGGCGGTGAGTGGGTTGCCTCCTAATTTTTTAAGAATTTTAGGGTTTAGGTTCGGGATTTTGTCTAAGGTGTCTTTAAAGTGTCCTTCGCCTTGGAGGTATAGGTAGAGGGGGAAGACATAGCCTATTTCTCCTGTCTTATTTGATACGATACAACTTTCAGCAATCTGATTTGTAATAAAAAAATGTTGATATACCTCTCCTGATTTTACTTGTTTACAGATAACTAAACCTATATTATTTCCTTCAATAAAATGTTGCATTACTTCATTGCGAGGGTAACAATGAAATCCTTTTGATTTTCCTGTATAGTAAGTATAACGTGTATCAAAAGGGCGATAGCTTATAGGAATTAGCACACCTTTATTAGGATAGCATTCTTGTAGGTCTTTTCGGGCATAACTTACTTGCCAATCGCGTACATCTTTACCTAATTGAAAGGTATCCCGAGCTTTTTCATTATCTAATTGCAAGAACTGCTGAATGGTTTGCTTTACTTCCTCTTTAGTAAAATGAATGGTGAAGTTATCTCTTGCGGTTACTATCCCTACACTATTGATTTTAAAGAGTTCGTTAATAGAGAACCCTTGGTTATATTCTGCTAAGAGGGTATCGTCTTTGGGTACAAAAAGGTAGTTAGGGGCGGTGGGGTTCAGTTGGGTAAAGGGTATGGTGTGGAGGTTGTTTTCGCTTAAAAAGGCGAGTTTTTCAGTACGCTTACCATAGAGGTCGTAGTGGTATACTTTGGCGAGTTCTGAGTTTTTGGGGTTTGGTTTTTTGACAAAGATATTGATACTTACGCCTTGCATAATGTTGAATACATTTTCGTCGGTTTCGCCATTGGGTGTGGTTTCTTTTTTTCGGCTGTTGCCGTGTAGGTCGATAGTATGGATGCTGTCAAAGGTTTTGAGCAGGTGGTAACGCATCCCGCGGAAGGTGGGATTATCTAAAAAGCCGTGTGGGTTGATATAGATGAGGATACCGTTGCCATTTTTCTCTATGAAATGAGCACCAAAGCGGATAAATTTGACATAGTCGTCATTTATCCACTTTGGATTTCGTTCGGCGAGTTTGTTTTTGGTGTTGGGTTCTTTTTTATAGTCTTCCATTAGGTTCATTATCCAAGAGCCTTTGTTGGTGCTTGAGCCGTTATAGGGAGGGTTGCCTATTACGCACATTACGGGGGTGTCGCGCTTGATGCGGTTGGCTTCGTTGGCTTCGTCGGAGAGCCATCGGGCGAGGGGTAGTGAGCGGTCGGGGGTGGGTTCTTCGAGGGAGTTGGTCAGGTATATTTGTATGCGGTTGGTGCTCTGGGTGATTTGTGTTTGAGAGAGGAGCATATCGAGCTTTAGGTGTGCGATGGCGTAGCTTGCCATTAGGAGTTCGAATCCGTTGAGGCGTGGCAGGAGGTGTTCTTGGACGTAGTTTTGCCAAATGCCTTGTTGCTCTTTGAACTGCTGGGCTATATACTCGATGATTTGGGCAAGGAAGGTGCCTGTACCGGTGGCGGGGTCGAGTATTTGTACGCGGTGGTATTCTTTTTCTTCTATATCGAAGCCTGCTACTTTGTTGTCTTGCTGGGTTTGTACTTTTATTTTGGAGGTATCGGCGATGCCTTGTGGGAGGTGGAATTGCTCTTTGAGTAGGGTATCGAGTGTACGCACCATAAAATTGACTACGGGCAGTGGAGTGTACCATACGCCGAGGGCTTTGCGTACTTGGGGGTCGAAGGCTTCGAGGAAGTCTTCGTAGAAGTGTACGATGGGGTCTTTGGTGGCGTCTTTGCCATAGGAGGCGAGCATTTGAGCTACATCGCAGGCGAGGTACATTTGCACGAGGTCGTCGATGACCCAGCTGATACGGGTATCTACTTCCATTCCTGCGATATATCCGAATAGTTTTTTGAGGAAGGGGTTGGAGGCTGGCAGGAGTTGGTAGGCTTCTTGTCGGCTAAAGGTTGGGAGGGTGGGGTCGTGATAGCGTGCGGTAAAGAGCCCATAGGTAATGGTTTGGGCGTACATATCGGCGAAGTCTTTAGCGGAAATGTCGTGAATGAGTACGTTGCTAAAGGCGGTGAGTTGGTCGGTGAGGTCTGTTTGTATGCCTTTTGTATGGTCTTCGTTGAGTGCTTTTTCGATGATTTTGGAGAGTAGTTGTGCTTTGGCAGCCATTAGGGTAACGAGGTCTTCGGCTTTGGCGATACCTGAGGGCTGGAAGGAGCCGAAATTTTGGATATAGGTGAGGAAAGTATCGAAGTTTTCGGGTAGGGGTATGATGCCTTTGTCGGTTACTTTTCCGATGGTTACAGAATGTAGGAGTTCTTCATTTCGGTAGAAATGGAAGGTGAGGTAATCGGTAAATATAAGGTTGGTGAGTGATTTTTTGTATCGGTCGAATTGTTCTTTGTTGCCGTTTTTGGATTTTTCGCCTTTGAGGTCTTTGTCGTTAATGTCTTTGGTTTCGATGAAACCGATGGGCAGGTCGGCGAGAGTTAGGATATAGTCGGGTGCACCACAAGCTTGTCGCTTGGGTTCGTTGATGATATTGAGTTTTGGGAGGAGGCTTTCTAATAGGTTTTTGAGCAGGGGGCGGTAGGAGTGTTCGGTGGCTTTGCCAGAGGTATATTGGGTATTGAGGTTTTTGATATAGGAGTGAAGCATTTTGTTTTGTTATTAAATGTGAGGGGACAAAGGTAGGGATAATTTGTCAATTAGGCAATTTATTGATGGGAAGAATGGGAAGGCTAAGAAGTCTGGGAGGTTTGAGACGAGTGGGAGTGCGAGCCGCACCGGCGATTGTGGGACGAGTGGGACAGGTGAGACAGGTGGGACAGGCGAGCAGAAAGGGCGTTTGTAAGATGTTTATCCTTCGCTTATCCTTCGCTTATCCTTCGCTTAACGTTCGGTGAGGGGATATGGGTGTGATGATAAAATTAGAAATTATCATTCGTAATTCAAAAAAGTTTTGTACATTTGCCGCAAGTTTAATCAATATAAAAAGAATCTCAATGAAAAAAAGTATTTTATGGACTGTTTTTGTAGTGTTGTTTTTTAGCTATGGCTATACAAACGCTCAGGAACAACGCGAATGTATCCCTTCAAATGGCGAAATGTGGAGTAGTTTGTTACAACGTTGCGTTAAATTTGAAGAAGGTGTGCGCCTTGACCCTATAGATAGTGAACAGCGAGAAGTTTTCTTTAGTCTTGCAGCCTTTTTTAACGCTGATAAGAGTAAAATGGAGGTTTTTGCTGAAGGAGCTCCCCTAATAATGGATAAAAAAGAAGGAAATACTTACCAAAATGGTAAATATAGCTATAATGCCGATAAACAAGAGTTTTTTGTAGATGGGAAACTCACTTTTAGAGGTGTTAAAAAGTAGTGTGTAAAGGCGAAAAAAGATAAAATGTAAAAAAGTAAACTTCTTCCTATTTTTCTTAAAATAAGAAGGAGTTTTTTTGTTAGTATTGCTAA
Source organism: Capnocytophaga sp. FDAARGOS_737 (assembly GCF_009730375.1). Classification (NCBI taxonomy): domain Bacteria; kingdom Pseudomonadati; phylum Bacteroidota; class Flavobacteriia; order Flavobacteriales; family Flavobacteriaceae; genus Capnocytophaga; species Capnocytophaga sp. FDAARGOS_737. Next base: position 275,061 of record NZ_CP046316.1, read on the forward strand.
TTGGAAAAAAGTTTATATCTTTGTCGCATATTAACATTATCTGACTATCCAGATTCTGACTATATAGGATTTTTAATTCACCTTAAAAACTAAATATCGATGACAACAGAACAAAAAAGAACTAAGGAAAAAGAACTATGGGATAAGTTTGGTGTCAGAATTACGTATAAAGATAAAGATACTGAACCCTATGACAAAAATAAGATATATTTCACTGAAAAAGTGGAAGAAGCAAGGGCTTTATTCGCTAGAATAGGACACCCTAAAGACCTTATAGCTAAACTAAATACTACTTCCTAATTATTAATTATAAATTATTAATTGAAAAAGATGCTTCTTTTCTTTAAAAATCCTAAAAATACGCTTTATGTGGTGGCTGTCGAGGCTGCCCTTGCTGAGCCTCACCTCAATAAACTGAAATGGCTGTTTGGCAACGCCGAGCAAATTGACCAACCTACACTTAGTGGCTCTTTCGTTGGGCCTCGCGCGGCAATGATTACTCCTTGGAGTACTAACGCGGTGGAAATTACCCAGAATATGGACATTCAGGGCATTACTCGCATTGAGGAATTCCACGAGCTGACTGACCCTGATAACCCTTTTGATCCGATGCTTTTTGAGCGATACGACGGTCTTACTCAGGATAGTTTCACCATTGATATAGCTCCGCAAACTACCCTTGAAATAGATGATATTGAGGCGTATAACCAACAAGAGGGACTTGCACTGAGCCCTGAAGAGGTGGCTTATTTGGAAAATCTCTCTAAGCAACTGAACCGCAAACTTACTGACTCGGAAGTGTTCGGCTTCTCGCAAATTAACTCAGAGCACTGCCGCCATAAAATCTTCAATGGTACTTTCGTAATTGACGGTGAAGAAAAACCTTCTACTCTCTTTAAACTTATCAAAAAGACTTCGCAGGCAAACCCCAATAGCATAGTATCGGCTTATAAAGATAATGTGGCTTTCATCAAAGGGGCTACCGTAGACCAGTTCGCACCCAAAAGTGCTGATAAACCTGATTTCTACGAAGTTAAACCTTTTGAGGCAGTACTTTCGCTAAAAGCAGAAACGCATAACTTCCCTACTACGGTGGAGCCTTTTAACGGGGCAGCTACCGGTTCGGGTGGTGAAATACGCGACCGCTTGGCAGGCGGACAAGGTTCGTTGCCTTTGGCAGGAACGGCGGTGTATATGACGGCTTACCCCCGATTAGAACAAGACCGCCCTTGGGAGCAAGGAATGGCTGAACGCAAATGGTTGTATCAAACGCCTATGGATATCCTTATCAAAGCCTCGAATGGGGCGAGCGATTTTGGCAATAAGTTTGGTCAGCCGCTGATTACAGGTTCGCTTTTCACTTTTGAACACGAAGAAGGAGGGCGCAAATTAGGGTTCGACAAGGTGATAATGCAAGCGGGTGGGGTAGGCTATGCCAAAGCCTCGCAAGCTATAAAACACACCCCTAAAGAAGGTGATAAAATAGTTATTTTGGGCGGTGAAAACTACCGTATCGGTATGGGGGGTGCTGCCGTATCGTCAGCCAATACAGGGGCTTTTGGCGCAGGTATCGAGCTTAATGCGGTGCAGCGTTCTAACCCTGAAATGCAAAAACGTGCCGCTAATGCTATCCGCGCGATGGTTGAATCGGAAGAAAATCCTATCGTCTCGATACACGACCACGGGGCAGGTGGACACCTAAACTGCCTCTCTGAACTTATTGAAGAAACCGGCGGTAAAATAGATTTGGATAAACTGCCTGTAGGTGACCCTACTTTATCTGACAAAGAGATTATAGGCAACGAATCGCAAGAACGTATGGGCTTGGTATTGCCAGAAAAGGCTATAGCCCAACTAAAAACTATCGCAGACCGCGAGCGTGCGCCTATGTATGAGGTGGGTGTAGTGACTGATGATAAGCATTTCAGTATAGCCTCTAAAAAGAAAGGCACTCACCCAATGGACTTAGACCTTAGCGCCCTTTTTGGCAGTTCGCCTAAAACGGTGATGACCGATGAAACGGTAGTTACCACCTACGAAGGGCTTACTTACTACCCAAGTCAGTTGTACACCTATTTGTCGCAAGTGCTGCAATTAGAGTCGGTAGCTTGTAAAGATTGGCTTACCAACAAGGTAGACCGCTGTGTAGGGGGTAAGGTAGCCAAACAGCAATGTGCAGGCGCTCTGCAACTCCCCTTGAACAACGTAGGGGTAATGGCTCTTGACTACAACGGCAAAGAGGGAATCGCTACCAGCATAGGACACTCGCCACTTACGGCACTTATCAGTCCGACAGCAGGTAGCCGCAATGCGATAGCAGAAGCCCTTACTAACATAGTATTTGCTCCTTTAGAAGGCGGACTAAAAGGCGTATCGCTATCTGCCAACTGGATGTGGGCTTGTCGCAACAAAGGCGAAGATGCGCGTTTGTACGAAGCGGTAGAAGCGGCTTCGGACTTTGCTATACAATTGGGCATCAATATCCCTACGGGGAAAGATTCGCTATCGATGAAACAAAAATACTCTGAAGGAGGCGATGTGATTGCCCCTGGTACTGTTATCATCTCGGCAGCGGCTCATTGTACTGATGTGCAAAAGGTAGTTGAGCCCGTACTGAAGAGAGATGGAGGGGCTATTTACTATCTGAATTTATCAGATGATAGCTATCGATTAGGCGGTTCGGCTTTTGCTCAAATCCTTAATAAGATAGGCACTGAAGCACCTACGGTAAGAGATAGCAACTACTTTAAGAAAGCCTTTGATGCGGTACAAACTCTTATAAATGAAGGCAAAATACAAGCAGGGCACGACATTGGTAGTGGTGGTCTTATCACAACCCTTTTAGAAATGTGTTTTGCTGATAACGAGTTAGGGGCTACCATAGACCTTACTGCTTTGGGTGAAGAAGACTTGCTAAAAGTGCTTTTTGCAGAGAATGTAGGGCTTGTATTGCAAGCAGATGCCTCTGTAGAGGGCTTTTTGGAGGCACAAGGCGTACATTACGCTAAAATAGGTACTGTGGCTACTGCTGAAACCCTTACCATTAAACATTTGGGCAAAGAATACCACTTCAACATACCTGAATTGCGCGATGTGTGGTATTTGACCTCTTATCTATTAGACAAACAACAAACTAAGAATGACAAGGCTACAGAGCGTTATCAGAACTACTCTGAGCAGCCTCTGCAATACACTTTCCCTGCGCACTTCACCGGTGAAAAACCAACCCGCCCTGCAGGCAAACGCCCAGTAGCGGCAGTGATACGCGAGAAGGGTAGCAACTCTGAGCGCGAAATGGCAAATGCGCTTTATTTGGCAGGTTTTGACGTGAAAGATGTGCATACCACTGACCTTATCAGCGGACGAGAAACTTTAGAAGATGTACAGTTTATAGGAGCTGTTGGCGGGTTCTCTAACTCTGATGTACTAGGTAGTGCCAAAGGTTGGGCAGGAGCATTGCTCTACAATGAGCAGGCTAAAAAGGCATTGGATAATTTCTTTGCTCGTCCTGATACTCTTTCAGTAGGGATATGCAATGGTTGTCAGTTGTTTATGGAGTTGGAGGTCATCAATCCGGAACATTCAGAGCACGGCAAGATGTGGCATAACGACAGTGGCAAGCACGAAAGCGGCTTTGTGTCGGTAGCGATTCCGGAGAACAACTCGGTGATGTTATCGAGCCTTGCAGGCAGTACTTTAGGAGTATGGATTTCGCACGGTGAGGGTAAATTCCATTTGCCGTTAGAAGAAAGCGCTTATAACATAGTAGGTAAATACGCTTATGAAGAGTATCCTGCCAATCCTAATGGTTCAGATTACAACACGGCTATGCTGTGCGATAAATCGGGAAGGCATTTGGTGACGATGCCCCATATAGAGCGCTCGGTATTCCCTTGGCAGTGGGCTTATTATCCGAATGAGAAGGCGGTCGTAAGTCCTTGGTTAGAGGCATTTATCAATGCCCGCAAGTGGATAGAGGCGCGCAATGCGAAATAAAAATGGTAAATAAAATCTTAAAAAGGATAAGATTTTCAATATTAAAATTACGCTAAAAGGGGCTGTATAAGCCCCTTTTGTATTAAACTTTTGTTAAACTTAAAAATACACTTGACAAGTACGGTTTTATTCGTACCTTTGCAGTGCAATGAGGGTGGTAGCTCATTGTAAACTTCAAATAATAGTTTTCATAATTTAAAGTTTTGGTTGGTTAATGAAGAAGTCCGATAATTTTTTATCGGACTTTCTTTTTTTTGTAGGTGTTGTAGCACTTCTTTTAAATAAACATCAGCTAGACATAATATGGCGATGTATTCATAAACATCCCCCCAGCCCCCTTCAAAGGGGGAGCTTATACACGAACATCATAATAGCATAATATAGCTCATATCGAACTTACAATACACACGAGGGTTGAGGTCTATTTCTTCACAAGTAAAAAATAAGAATTCGGTCATAAAATTATATTGTTAATCTCCTTAATAGGACATTGGCTTTATAGATGCCTAAATCGTTGTAAAGTAATTTTATTTTTGGGTGTTGTTGTTTTATATCTTAGATTATTTTCTACTATCGTAGCCCTATAACAGTAGGGATAATTATATAGTGTAAATGTACAAAATAATTATGAGAAAGCAAGTTAGCAATGATAGTGATAATATGGGAGGGCTGGGAAGAATGGGGAAGGTACGAGCTGCAAGTTTGTGTTGGCGGTGTGGTAGTAGCGTTAAATTATTCTTAATATCTTCATAAATAATAGCTAAAAATTGGGGGCTTTGCAGGGGGTGACAGTAGTGCGAAAAGGAGGGGAACGAGAGGTAAATGCTTTAGAAATGAGCTACTTAAAAGGTTTGTAGAAAGTAGAGAGGCATCGTGGCATTATTTTTGCCGTACTAAACTGATATGTAAGTCATAAAAGTAACCTTAATTAGAATTTTTTTATATGATTCTTTTTTTGTACTTTTGTGCGATTTATAGTGCTTAGTAGGCACTTCAGTTTAGCAATGTTTTTAATATTTTAAAGGAAAAAGATGAAAGTAACAAGATTTTTAGCGTGTACTATAGTAGCTTTTCTGACGTATTTTAGCAATATGCAGCTATACGCTCAGACCCAAGGCTCGCTTAAGCAGGCTAAGTTGGGTTTTGCGATATATGCTTGCCCTAAAAGTGATTTTAACAGCTTTAGGGTAAATATCTCGTGGAAACCTCCTTTCCCTAACGCTGATAACAAATACTTTGTAGAACTTTCGGATGCTGATGGTAATTTTGACAACCCTACCACTCTTGCTACGATTACTGATAAAAACAATCGCAGTGAGATACCTGTAACCTTTCAGTTCCCTTCTACTACCCAAGGTAAGAAATACAAAATAAGGGTAAGAAGTACAAGTCCGTCGAATGAAGTGGTAGCCTTTTGGGAAGCTGGCGGCAATAGAGGGGAAGAGATAGAAGTTCATTATCAGGATGTTACCACTCAGATAACCGTATCGCCTATCAATGTAACGCTTTGCTCAGGGCATACACAAGAGCTAAAAGTTACTGCTTTGCCAGGGGGTAAAAATCCGTCTAACTACAAGTACAAATGGTATAAGCTGAAAGAAGCAGGCTCTTCGGGCAATAACATTCTTTTGGCAAGTGACGCGCCTCCTACCCAGACGGTTAGCGAGGCAGGTAAGTATTATGCTGAAATAGATTACGGCGCTTGTTCAGGAGCGACTAATGCGCGTTCTGCCAATATCACAGTAGGAGTATCGGGTAATCAGACTGTTACCCTTAGCAGTTCGTCTACCGCTATCTGTACTAACGATGCTTTTACGCTTACCGCTACCCCTCCTATAGCAGGGAGTAAGTATTTTTGGTATTACTACGCTTCAGACCCTCAGACAAAAACTAAAATAGCAGAGACTGACAATAATACCTACACTGTGAATGCACCTGATAATAAGGCAGGGAAATATTATGTGGAAGTAGGAAGTGGAGGTAATTGCGATGTGCGTTCTAACCAAATTGCTATTACTCGCAAAGACGATATTATGGCTACTCTGAACACTACAGGCGGTAGCGTGCTAATGCCCGGTAAGAATAAGACTTTTACAGTAAGCACTACAGCCGAAGCGCCTACCTACAAATGGTTTAAAGATGGTACGGAGATTAGCGGTGAAACAGGTGCGACCTTAGTAACTACTTCGGCAGGTAAGTACAAAGCTGAAGTAAGTCAGACAGGTAGTTGCCCCGTAACAGTGCAAACGGCTGAATATGAGCTTACTCAGCCAGATAACTTCAAAGTAAGCATCAAAACAAAATCTGCTTATCAGGATTGTACTTACGACCGCGTAACCCTAACGGTAGATAAGATTGTAGCGCAAATAGGCAGCAATGAGGTAACCGTAGACCCTACTGATTATTCGTTTTTTACCTTTCAATGGCAGGCGAACATCACAGGTACTTATGCTAATGTAGGCACTAATGCTAAAGAGATAACCTTGAGCAGTGCCTTAGAAAACGGTAAATATAAACTGAATATAACAGGGCCTAACTATAGTAGCATACCCGAATCGAACGAAATAAGCATTTTATTGAAAGATGCTAATGCGCTGAAGATAAACGGAGGTGTTGCAGACTTAGAATATTGCGGTGCCTCTGTAACCTTAACCGTTACTACTGGTGCTAATGCTTCGTCTACCTACACTTGGTATAAGGACGGTGCACAAGTAGCACAAGGGGTAGGACTTACTGAGTATAGTACTGAGGGCTCGGGGTCATTCTACGTATCGGTAAGTGCTAATTATGGTGGCTGCCCTGCGACTTCAGCAGCGATAGTAGTAAGAAAGAAAAATATAGTAGTGCGTTGGGAAGATGATATGGGTACACGCGAGATTTTCTACGCAGGGAAAACTAATGAGCTGAAAGTATCGCATAATATGGAATCGCCTACTATAGAGTGGACAAAAAATGGTACTGTATTGACAGGTGAGACAGGCACCTCGCTTACTATAAGCACTGCACCTACTTCAGTAGATATTTATCAGGTAAAGCTAACAGATACTGGTACTTGTGGTAATACAGTAACTTTAGGGCCTGTTTATTTTGAAACCATCTCTGATATTCAGCAATTGCGCGTAGGTACTGTAGCTTCAGTAAATTGCGAAACACGCACACAAACTACCCTTGAATTGCAACAAATAAAAGTAAAATTGAGCAGTTCGGGAGAGGAAGTGATTGTAAAGAAATCAGATTATCGTTATTTTAGCTTCCAATGGGCTAAAGATGGTAATGATGTATATGGAGAAACGAATCCTACTTATGTAGTATCGAGTGCGGGCAACTCTGATGCCGCTCAATATACCGTGCGTGTGATTTACAATACTAGTATTATAAAGGTTTCAGACCCTAAAACAATAGCCTTTACACCTATTCCTGATTTTGAAATATCTTCATCGGAAGGCGCAAAGACTACCGCTTACTTATGTCCTGGAGGTTCGCTAACTTTAACTGTAGCCTCTGATAGTTTTGACCCAAGTTCGTCAGTAGCGGATAGTTTTTCGTACAAATGGTATAAAGTAACCAGTGCTAACTATCGCAACGATACCGCTTTGGGTAGTGAACAGCCTACTGCAACCGTGAGCGAGACCGGAGAGTACTATTTGGAGATAAACAACGGAGGTTGCCCTAAGCGCGCCCACATAAAGGTAGAAAATTACCGCACAGGTAACCTAAAAATAAAACAAATTACCGCTACAGGCGCTTTAGCTAAGGAAATCACCCAACACAGTTCGGCAAGAGAGCGCAAGTTAGATGTGAATGTAGGACAGCAATTGGTAGCTGACGGAGGTAATAACTTTGTTTGGGCGAAATCAGACGGCACAGTGACCTATGGCAGTACCCTAAGAATCACTTCAAAAGATATGGCAGGCACCTATACACTAAAAGAAGAATCGTGTACAGCTGTGGGGGCTAACACCCTTGATTTTGAGCTGAATATTTTTGAAGTAAAAGTAATTCCGAATATAGTAACGCCTAATGCTGATGGCGTAAACGACTATTGGGTAATACCTGATACGTATTGCCAACCTAATGTGCGCGTGACCATCTATAGTCAGGAAGGGAAAGAGGTGCTTTCGACTACTAATTATCAGAACAATTGGCCAGATAGCACTACTTATAAAGAATTAGGCAAACGCTCATTAGTGTTTATCTATGTGATAGAAGGAGGCAATGTGGAAAAACAGAAAGGAGTGATTACCTTATTAAAGTAAAAGAAACAGATGAAGATTATATCTAAAATAACAGTTCTTGTGTTTGTGCTTTGTACCCAATACCTTTTGGGGCAAAGTGACGGTAATTACTTGCCATACGAATTGCCAGGACATACAGCCGTAAAGTATAACACCTATCTGATGAACCCTGCTTTCCCGATTTTTGGCAAGAATGAATCGCAGATTACCTTCTTCCACCGAAACCAATGGATGGGCTTTAAAGAGGATAAATTTAATACTTTTGGGCTATCGTACGGAAAGAAATGGGGGGGTGATGCCGGCAAGAAAACTGTGGTAGATGACGGGAATAATATGGCGCACGGACTTATCTTTCAGCGTACCGCTTCTATCTTTGCCAACACAGGTGTATTAGGTAACTATGTGCACCAAGTGGAAATATCAGATGATAACTTTTTGAGATTGGGTATTAATGCGGTGTTTGCCCGCAGTAGCATAGATAAAAGCAAAGTGCGTGCGAATGTGAATGACCCTCTTATAGAGAATGCTAAGGCGGTAAATATTATCAATATACAACCAGGTTTTGATATTAATTTCAACGAAATGCACTTTGGTATTACTGCCGAAAACCTATTAGACTACGCTTTTTCGGCTGGAGAAATGGCAGTGCCTTTCAACGAAAAATCGCTTACTGCCCACGCGATGTATCGTCACGCATTAGATAGCAATAGCGATTTTTTAGAAGATGCTGTTTTGACCGTATTAGCTAAGGGGAAGAAGAGCAGTGATAACTTTCAGTTAGGCGGTCACGTGATGCTTGATGCTAAAATGGGTTGGGCTTATGCCGGCTATGACCAAAAGTATGGCGCTTTTGGAGGGCTGGGCTTTAATATAGCCAACCACGTGAGTATAGGGTTTGGCTATGAACAGAGCATAGCGGCTTATGTATCGGAATTGGGAGGTAGTTATGATATAGTACTTTCGTATCAGTTTGGTGGTAAACATCACATCAAACCGCCGAAGGTAACGCCTACACCACCTACACCGCCAGCACCAGTGGTAGAAAAACCTAAACCAGCTGTTGCCACTCCGACAGTAAGCGAAACTAAAACGCCTACTACGCCACCACCAGCACCAAAGAAACCTAAGTCAATTTCAGATCAACTAAAAGACCGTATGACTTTGGTAGAAGATAAGATTGCAGGAGCAGGTATCCCAGAAGGACACTATGTAGTGATAGGGGTATATCGGAATGCAGGAGGAGCTTATGATATGCTGAAGAAAGTACGCCAATTAGGCTTAAGTGTATTCTCATTTAAACACCCTGAAAACCAGATGACTTATCTATATGTAGAAAAACCATTTGCATCGAGAGGTGAAGCCGGAGAGGCGATGATAAACCTACTGCGCCGACCTGAGTTTAAAAACTCTAGGGTATGGGTGCTAAAAGTAGGACGATAACCATATATAAAAACGATGCTTTAGTGTACTAAGGCATCGTTTTTGCGCTATATTAAATAATTAACCACTAAATAAAAGAAGGATATGAAGAGGATGATTGCGAAAACTATCTTATGCCTTGTTATGGGGCTAGTGTATGGCATTGCCCAAGCACAGAAAAGTGCAGAAGTGCAAAGTGCTTTAGACCAACGAATGCGCCTGATAGAAGACAAGATTTCGAGCGAGCAGATAGCTGAGGGCTATTACATAATTGTAGGCGTGTACAGCCACTATAAAGGGGCTTGCACCAAGATGAAGCGTATTCAGCAGTTGGGGATTAAGGCAGCCGTTTTTACACACCCTGAAAACCAGATGAGTTATACCTACATAGAAAAGGCATTTGATACACGCGGTAGGGCAGGAGAGATGCTACTAAAATTGCTTAGGCTACCAGAGTTTTCAGAAGCAAAGCTATGGGTGCTGAAAGTAGGCAGTAAATTAGCTAAGTAGCAGAAGGACAGATGAATTAATAATAAAAGAGAATTAAGAAAAATGAAAATAAAGCTTGTAAGGATAATATTATGCTTGTGTTGTGCTTTGATGATGAGTGCTTGCGGAACAGCAAAAAAGCCAACGGGAGTGTATAAAACTGATGTGAGTGCGAGTTATTACCACGATAAGTTCAACGGGCGAAAGACTGCCAGCGGAGCGATATTTAGCAATAATAAACTCACTACAGCTCACCCCTCTTTGCCCTTTGGCACTCAGCTAAAAGTGACGAATAGGGCTAACGGCAAATCGGTAATAGTAACCGTAACTGATAGAGGCCCTTTTACTAAAGGGCGTGAGCTCGACCTTACCAAACGCGCCTTTATGGGTATCACCGATAATAAGAACAAAGGCGTATTGCAAGTAGATATAGAAATTGTAAAACAATAACAAATGATAACTTCAACAACCAAGATTCTTTACCTACACGGGCTTGATAGTACCCTGCAAGACGACCGCCGAGCGGTGCTGGCTCCCTATGGAGAGATTGTTGCCCCTGTGCTCGATTATCGCAATACTCCCGACCTTTTTTCAACATTGGTTAGGGATTATGCCGATGTAACGGCTATTATAGGGTCGAGTGCTGGTGGATTAGTGGCTTACTATCTGGCACAGGCGTTGCTAAAACCGTGTTTGCTCTTCAATCCAGCTTTCACCTATAAAAACGAACTGCCGGCTACGGTGCAGTCCAATCCTTATTACGCTGCTTATACTCAGATAGTTATAGGATTGCAAGACACTGTGATAGACCCTTGGCAGTCGTTAGCAGAACTAAAAGGACAGCTTAAAACCCGTCAGCCAGCCGAAATACACCTTATCAACACTATGGCGCATAGCTATCCGATAGGGATTTTTGAAAAAGAAGTAGCTTATTTTATGCAAAAGATTGATGATTAATAATTTATAATTAATAAAGATGTATCCATTAAGAAGAAACCGCCGTTTGCGCCAGAATGAAGCTGTGCGCAGTCTTGTAAGAGAAACTATAATTACTCCAGATGATTTTATGGTGCCCCTATTTGTAGTAGAAGGTAAAGGAGTAAAAGAAGAAATAGCTTCGATGCCAGGTTATTACCGCTATAGCCTTGACCTATTGGCAGTGGAAGTGAAAGAACTTTGGAACTTAGGGTTGAAAGCAGTACTTCTATTTGTAAAAGTACCTGATGACTTAAAAGACAATAGAGGAACAGAAGCCTCTAACCCTAAAGGACTGATGCAGCGCGCTATACAAGCCGTTAAGAACGCTGTGCCTGAAATGTTGGTGATGACTGACGTGGCTCTTGACCCTTATTCTGTTTATGGTCACGATGGTATCGTAGAAAAAGGACAGATAATAAATGACCCTACGGTAGAAGCCCTCTGTGGTATGGCACTTTCGCACGCTGAAGCAGGTGCTGACTTTGTAGCCCCCAGCGATATGATGGACGGACGCATAGAGGCGATACGCGAGACCTTAGAAGACAATAACTTTCAGAATGTAGGGATAATGTCGTACAGCGCTAAGTACGCTTCGGCTTTTTATGGTCCTTTCCGCGATGCACTCGATAGTGCTCCTGTAGACCAAAACGATATTCCTAAGGATAAGAAAACCTATCAAATGGATTATCACAACCGTTTGGAAGCCCTACGCGAAACCCGTATGGACATAGAAGAAGGGGCTGACATTGTGATGGTGAAACCAGGGCTTTGCTATTTAGACATCGTGCGCGAAGTGAAGAATATGAGCGAGGTGCCGGTAGCAGTTTACCAAGTATCAGGCGAGTATGCTATGCTGAAAGCAGCTGCAGCTAATGGTTGGCTTGACCACGATGCGGTAATGTTAGAGCAGGTAGTGAGCATAAAACGCGCTGGTGCAGACATTATTGCGAGCTATTTTGCTAAAGAAGTAGCTAAAATTATTAACAGATAACACTATACTATGAAAAAAACACTATACACACTCTCAGCTATAGCTTTTTTGGCAGTAGGCTGTGGCGGAGGCACTAACAATAATAACTCTGCTAATGATAATGCGAATGAAACTGTAAATACAGCCAATACTACAGAAGTACCTAAAGAGGCTTCAGCAAAACCTACTGAATATCCTAACTGGCAGACAAACAAAGGAATAGGGAAAGTGAAGACTATCACTCCCCCTTTAGCCGACACTCCTGATGCCGCTATGGCAGCCAAAGGAGAGGCTACGTTTAACCAATATTGTATGGCTTGTCACCGTCCTACTAAACGACTTATAGGGCCAGCAATGGCAGGGCTAACCGATTATCGCACTCCTGAATGGTTGATGAATATGATACTGAATCCGGAGCAGATGATAAAAGAAGACCCTATCGCCAAAGCGCAGTTAGAAGAGTACGGCAGCATAATGCTAAACCAGCATTTAACTGAGCAACAAGCCAGAGAAGTGTTGGAATATTTGCGAACCATAAAGTAATTTGCTTATTAAGATTATTTTTTGTACCTTTGTAGCTTGAAAAATATAATAATATTTTAAATATATAAGATATATGAGAACCATAGACAATTTTAATTTCGCAGGCAAAAAAGCCCTTATTCGTGTGGACTTCAACGTGCCTTTAGATGAAAACTTCAAAGTAACCGACAATACCCGTATTGAGGCTGCTAAACCTACTATCAGCAAAATCTTGAATGATGGCGGTACTGTAGTGCTAATGAGCCACTTAGGTCGTCCTAAAGGAGAGCGCAACGATAAGTATTCTTTGCGTCACATCGTAGGTGAAGTAGAGAAAGTATTGGGCAAGAAAGTGATTTTCGTAGAAGATTGCGTAGGCGAAGTAGCTGAGAAAGCCGTAGCCGCAGCTCCTGCAGGTAGCGTAATATTATTAGAAAACCTACGTTATCACAAAGAAGAAGAAAAAGGTGATGAAGGTTTCTCTAAAGAGTTGGCTAAGCTTGGCGATATTTATGTGAACGATGCTTTTGGTACGGCTCACCGCGCTCACGCTTCTACAACTATTGTAGCAAAATTCTTCCCAGAACGCAAATGCTTTGGTTATCTTCTCGCTAAAGAGATTGAAAGTATCGACAAAGTGATGAAATCAGGTGAAAAACCTGTAACTGCTATCTTAGGAGGCTCTAAAGTATCATCTAAAATCACTATTATTGAAAATATTTTAGATAAAGTGAACCACCTTATCATCGGTGGAGGTATGGCTTATACTTTCATTAAAGCACAAGGCGGTAAGATAGGTAATTCTATCTGCGAAGACGATAAACAAGAACTCGCTCTTGATATTTTGGCTAAAGCAAAAGCTAAAGGGGTAGAAGTACACCTACCTATAGATGTGGTAGCAGCTGATGCTTTCGACAACAATGCTAAAACCCAAGTAGTACCAGTAAATGCTGTACCTGATGGATGGGAAGGTCTTGATGCAGGGCCTAAAACCCTTGAAAATATCAAACAAGTACTTCTAAAATCTAAAACTATTCTTTGGAATGGGCCTGTAGGAGTATTTGAGTTGCCTACTTTTGCTAAAGGAACTATAGAAGTAGGTAATTTTGTAGCTGAAGCTACTAAAAACGGAGCTTTCTCGCTTGTAGGAGGAGGTGATTCAGTAGCAGCAGTGAAACAATTTGGCTTTGAAAATAAGGTAAGCTATGTATCTACCGGTGGTGGTGCAATGCTCGAAAGCCTTGAAGGTTTAGTATTACCAGGTATTCAAGCTATTAACGAATAAAAACGATACTACTTTTGAAAGTAGCTATCAAACATATAACAGAACAACAATTCTCCACCGCACCAGTGCGAGTGGAGAATTATTGTATTTATATGTTGCAAGGGGAAGGCGATTTTGTGGTAGATGGCACTCCTTATTCTTACAAAGGTAATACGCTGCTTTTTCTTACGCCTTTTCAGTATTTTCAGTGGGTAGCCGCTAGCAATAGAGAGGCAGTGCTATTGCAGTTTCACGGCGATTTTTACTGTATAGAATACCACAAAAAAGAAGTAGCCTGCAATGGGTTGCTCTTCAATGCGCTATTCTTGCAGCCCCATATAACTGTTAGTGAGGGTGTTTATGCTGAAATACAGACGCTTTTTGCGCGTATAGAGGCTGAAGTGGCTAGTCTCTCTCCTTATTCTGAAGCCGTATTGCGCTCTTATCTACAGCTTATCTTAGCGCTCTCGAGCAAAGCCAAAGGCGAACAGATAGAAGATGTTCCTACTGAGGCAGACCACCGTTTAGCAACAGACTTTCAACAATTGCTAGAAACGCATTTTATAGACCAGCGCGAACTACCTTTTTATGCAGAAGCACTGCACCTCACTCCAGATAGTTTCAGCAAGAAAATAAAAAAGCAACTTGGTAAGACGCCTACTCAGTTGCTACAAGAACGTTTGGTGCTTGAAGCCAAAAAACAGTTGCACCTCACCTATAAATCTATTAAAGAGGTAGCTTTCTACCTTAATTTTGACGATCCTTTCTACTTCAGCAGATTCTTCAAAAAACACGTAGGAGTATCGCCTAAAAGCTTCCGCGAACACGTAGGAATTTCAATCGTGGCAGAAAAGTCTATGTAATGGACTTTTTTATCCATTCTTATCTACTTAAATTGTTGTACCTTTGCCCCCGAAATAAGTAATTTAAAAAACAGTAATTATTATGCAAAAGTTATTATCATTTTTAGCAGGTAGCGAACGTTGTTTTGTAAACTATATTAGAGTCGCTATCTTTATTGTAATGGCGTGGATTGGCGGATTGAAAGTATGCCAATACGAAGCTGATGGTATCGTACCATTTGTAACTAATAGCCCTTTTATGAGCTTTTTCTATGCTAACTCTGGCAAAACTGCCATAGACGAAAACGGCGTAACAGGCGAAGCTAACAAAGGTAAAGAAGTAGCTCAATACAAGCTGCACAAAAACCCTGAAGGTAAGATGGTGAAAGCCAATATAGAGTGGCACAAAGAAAACGGTACTTATGTTTTTTCTTACGGTTTAGGAACTTTTATCTGCCTTATTGGGTTACTTACTCTATTAGGTATCTGGTCACCTAAGATTGGTGTGATAGGAGGTTTGCTTACCTTTGGTATGAGCATTGTTACTCTTTCATTCCTTATCACTACACCTGAAGTGTACGTACCTAATTTAGGTGGAGATATGCCTACACCAGCTTATGGTTTCCCTTACTTATCAGGGGCTGGGCGTTTGGTATTAAAAGACGTTATTATGTCGGCAGGAGGACTTATAGCAGCTTCTGAAGCAGCTCGTCGCTTGCTTAAAAAACAAGAAAAATAAGATTTATAACGCCATAAAAAAATAGGCTGCCTATAAAGGTAGCCTATTTTTTTATATTATTTATTGTAGTTTGATTGTACTTCTTTGAGGTTCAGAGGTCGCTTCTTGCGTGCTTGCTGTTTTTGGTACTCGTCAAACTGCATCATTAGGTTATTATTTGCTCTGATAAGCGCATTGGTCTCTAATAAGATACTGAAGTAAAGCTTAGTAGTTTTCTGGCTTGTTTCAGTAGTGCGAATACGGTCTATCTGCTTTTGCACCATTTTAGACACCTCATCTTTCAGATTACGACAATCGGCTAAGATAGTGTGCAACTTAGAATAGTCTTCCCCTTTAAATATTTCAGCCTCTGCCTTAAATACCTCTTCCATCTTGTCTGATATACTCTTCAGGTCGCGGAGCTGATTAAACTTCAGATTCTTATGATTGTTGTTAACGTGTTCATAACTATTTAGTGTGATAGCCGTCATACATTGTGCCATATCTTGCAAGTAATCTAAGATAAGAATGTAAAATTTGCTCGAAGCTACTGAACTTTCTGTCAGGGACTTGATAAAGTAGTATACATTCCCTTTCATCTCATCTAACTCTTTCTCTAATTTCTTAGCGTTCTTCTTGTTCTTTGTTAGCTTGCTAAGGTCTTGTGTGCTAAGATTTTTCACCACTTTACTATATAGTTGGTCTATGCGGGAAATAGTGTCTGAAACATAAGTAGAACTTTCTTTAATAACGCCGCCTATGGTAGCTAAGTCAGCGCGGTGGAAGTGTCGTCCTTGCGACTGGGCACGCTGTTTGTTTCGGTAGGCTATTGCGTTGCGTATCAACAAGAAGCCTACTACAAAAATCATCACAATAAGTCCTATAACGCTGCCGTAGTACAATATACCTGCTACGATAAAGGCTCCTATGCAAGCCACTATAGCTGTTAAAAACCAGCCGCCTACTACGTTTAGTACCCCAGCAACCCTATATACGGCACTATCGCGACCCCAAGCTCTATCGGCTAATGAAGACCCCATCGCCACCATAAAGGTAACGTAGGTAGTAGAAAGAGGTTGCTTTAGCGAAGTACCAATCGCTATTAAGCTACTCGATACCACCAAGTTAATCGCAGCCCTTACCAAGTCGAATGCTGGTAGGTCTTCTTCTTTTATATTGGGATTAGGGGCAGGCTTTTCAAAACGCTTATCTATCTTTCGGCTTATGCTCTTAGGGGTTATAAACTCTATAAAGTTAGCAGTTCCTACTGTGATGCGCACCAGAAAACGAGATAAAAAGTTAGCCGAAAACTGCTCAGCTCCTTCGCTCTGACGTGAGAGATTTACCCCTGTTTGTATTACGTGGTGGGCTTTCTTTGAGAACCAAAGCGTCAGAATCATTATAGAGCCTGTTAAAAGCAAAATAGCTGTGGGGGTACTCATCTGTCCGCTGCCTAATGCTGTCATCTCCAAAGCATTATGGGCTACCCCGCTATTGTGCCATATATCATACGACTGATAAGCGGCGACAGGCACCCCTATAAAGTTCACCAAGTCGTTGCCTGCAAATGCCATCGAAAGGGCAAACGTACCGCTGAGGATGATAATTCTAAATATATTTACGCCCATACGTATAAGAATGTGCGAGAGTATGCTATAGAATACTAAGCAACCTATTAGCAGCATTCCTATATTGTCATTCATCCACTCTATGGCTGTTTTAGGGATAAAAGTAACGTCTTTAAGTCCTTTGAAAATAATAAAATAAGAAAGGGCAGTAAGCGAAAAACCTCCGAATACGCCTCCTATATATTTGATACTTTTCTCATAGCGGAACGAAAATACCAAACGTGCAAAATACTGCACGATAGCCCCCACCACAAAGGCAATCGCTACCGAAACGAAGATACCTAAAATGATTTTTCTTGCTTCAGTAGTATTGATATAGTTATAAATATCGCTTAAAGGCTGATCTGCCTGTAGGGTTTTGATAAAAGCCACGCACATAGCCGCTCCTAAAAGCTCAAATACGATAGAAACAGTGGTAGAAGTGGGCAGCCCAATGGTATTGAAAAGGTCAAGCAGCAGTATATCAGCCAAAATGACCGACATAAAGATAACCATTACCTCATCAAAGTAGAATTGAGAGGGGTTGAATATCCCTTTCCGAGCAATTTCCATCATTCCACTCGAGAAAATAGCCCCTATGGCTACCCCTACACTAGCTACTATCATAATAGTGCGTAGGGTTGCTACTTTCGAACCCACAGCCGAGTTTAAGAAATTTCCTGCGTCATTGCTTACCCCTACCGTCAAATCGATGATAGCAAGTACTGCAAAGACAAAAAGCATAAAAATATATACTTGTTCCATATAAAATGTTTAATTTAGCTATTTCATTTATTCATCATTCTCCTTGATGAATATTCTTACTGTTTCTATTCTGGTTTGCGAACAAGCCTCTATCAAAAACACAAAAGGCGGCAGACTTATCGTTTCTCCTTGTGTAGGTATCTCTTCAGTATGCAAAACAATAAGTCCTGATAGCGTTTCGTACTCTTCGCTCTCAGGCAAGTTCAAGTGATAAGTTTCGTTGATGTAATCTACCTCTAATCGCGCTGAAAATAGGTATTCATCATCTGATATTTTTTCTTCTATAAATTTATCTTTGTCGTGTTCGTCTTCTATTTCGCCAAATAGCTCTTCAACTATATCTTCTAAGGTAACGATGCCTGAAGTACCACCATACTCGTCCAATACCACCGCCATACTCTTGCGCTTGCGCATTAGCAGGTTGAGGACTTCATTTATCTGTATCGTCTCCGGAATCGTTACTACAGGTATAAGCACTTCTTTGATAGTTTTAGGTTTTTTAAACATATCAAAAGAATGCACATATCCTACTATATCGTCTATATTCTCATTGTAAATCAATATTTTAGAGAATCCAGATGAAACAAAAGTAGCTATTAGGTTCTCAATAGTTTCATTTAGGTCTACCGCTACTATCTCCGTGCGCGGTATCATAATCTCGCGTGCTTTTACTCCAGAAAACTCCAGCGCATTCTGAAACATCTGTACTTCAGCATCAACCTCTTCTTTTTTGGGGGCATTACCCATTTGCTCTGAGATGTAATCTACTAACTCTACTTTGGTAAATGAAAGCGGCACATAATCGCCTTTGGTTTTAAAAAACACCCGCAGTACGAAGTCTGAAATCCATATAATAAAACTCGAAAAAGGATAAAAGAGGAGATAAAAAAAGTAAGCAGGTATCGCAAAAAGTTTTAGCAATTGGTTAGCGTAGATTTGAAAGAAAACTTTAGGCATAAACTCTGCCGTGATAAGGATAATCAGAGTAGAAATAATGGTATGCCACAGTACATTCTGAAAAAAAGGAGGAAGAAGTAGCGTCATCACCTTACCCATTTCAAAACCATATACTACTAAGGCTACATTATTGCCTACAAGCATAGTAGCCAGCAGTTTAGATGGGCGATAAGTCAGTCGCGTAAGTATATTCGCTATCAGCCCCTCTTGCTTCTTTAGGATTTCGATGTGCACTTTGTTAGAAGATACGTACGCAATCTCAAACCCTGAAAAAAAAGCCGACAGCACAAGGGTAGTCAGTATTATAACTATGGATATTGGTTCAATCATATATTTAAATAAAAGGCAGCAGTAGCTACCATTGCCTTTTATAGGTTTGCATTATTTAGTAGCTTTAGCTTTTACTACTAACTCTATATCGTCATTGATAAACTTATCTTTAAGGTCATCAAAAACCGATTTAGAACCGTAGTTTACTCCGAAATCTACACGGTTAATTTTAAAAGGCTCAGAGCTAATTTCCACTGCGTTATCGCTAACAGCTACAGTGGCAGGGAAAGAAATCTCTTTAGTTTTACCTTTGATAGTAAGGTCGCCTGTAAGGTTTTTGCCGTCAAAACTTTTGAAGACAAAAGAAGCGGTAGGATACTCTTTTATGTTGAAAAAGTGGTCTACTTTCTCAGGGTCAGTGCCTTTTAGGTGCGCTTCAAGAGCTTCTTTGCCATCGCCAGCTTTCAGGTCAAGTACGGTGATAGTACCCATATCAAGTACAAATTCAGCTTTAGTGATAGCGCCGTTTTCAACGTTTACACCACCAGAAGTTACATTCACAGTACCGTGATGTTTACCTGCTGGCTTAGAGCCTACCCATTCTACTACCGAGGTAGGGTCTACTGTATAAGCATAAGCAACTTGAGCTTCAGGAGTTTCTACTACAGCTTGTTCAGTAGTGGCCGAAGCGGTATCAGCTCCTTGCTGAGAGTTAGTATTCTCACAGCCTACCAAAGCGATACTTGCTATCATAGCCATACTAAGTACGATTTTTTTCATAAATGAAAATATTATTAAGTTTATTATGCGGCAAAGGTACAAAATAATTATTAATTGACAATTAGCAATTAATAAAAAAAGACCCTCCTTTGTTAAGGAGAGCCTTTTTTCACAATGCATATAAATACTACTACTAACTCCAAAATTAATACTTTAGTTCTAATAAATGATTTTTAGTAATTTAATTTTTTTCAATACTTTGTTTTAATAAAATGAATATAATGATGATAGGATTTGTTTAAGTATTTTCCAAAAATAAATGTTTTAATGAATGTAATTTAATTTTTATCTAACAATGTTTCTTATAGCAATTTCAGTAATTTTGTTTAATTCAGTTTTTCAATATTAGTTTATCATTTATTATATTTAAAATGCACTACTGTAACCCAACTAACATCCCGTCTGCCAGTTACGCTATCTATATAGAAAATAGCGTGCCAAACTCGTAATCTTTTATATAAATATTTGTAAAAGACTCATTATCAGTATAAAATAAAAATTCTTTTATCTCAAATTTTTATGCTTAATCCGTTCTATTTGTATAGTAGATATACAGCTGATTGTATAGCTAACACCTCTTATACACGCTAAAATAAAACAGGCAGCGAGCCGAAAGCTTCACTGCCTGTATGATTATTAGAAAAAAGATTATTAAAACTTATAGCCTATTTTGATACCTAAGTTAGGTTCGATAGCCCAGAATTTGCCATCGTCATTTACTCCTTTATCAAAGTTGCGTGCTATGTTAGCATATGGTGCGATGATAAAAGTATCGTTGTAATTCCACTGATAACCAGCCCCTATACCCAATATAAAGCTGTTAAGACTTGTTTTGGTGCCATCTTCGTATTTGAAATGACCAAAACGTTGTTTGATAAAAGGGTTAATGTACGGACCAGAGTTGCCGTCTAAATCGAAGTAGTAGTTATATCCTACTTTGATACTTGTAGCATTAAATTTTTCCCCTTCTTTACGAGTAAAGAAAGAGAAACGGTCATTGATAAAAATCTCACCTTCTATCGATTGGTTAAAGGCGATATAGTGTTCGTATCCTAACTCTACAGAAGATAACCATATAACATTCAAGATATTAAGATTTACTTCGTGTTTAGGAAAATCGTCTTGTGCGAATGTTTTACCAGTGAAAAACAATAGCACTGCTGCTAAAATAATTCTTTTCATTGTTCTTTCTTAAATTAAAAAATAATGGCAAAGATACAACTAATTTGTTAATTAGCAAATTTGTGGTGACTAAATAGCAAAAAGTCCAGCATCACGCCGGACTTTTTTATTTAAAACTAACTAATTCACAATTTGAAGGAGTAGGTAACAACTATAAAAAACACTAAAAAAAGAAATACCCCCCAAACGATGAACTGCAAACGAAATATAAAAACACTGCTATAATGTTTCTGTTTAAATACGGGGCAAAGATATATATTATTTTGATATATTCAAAATAATATATAGAATAATTTTAAACAATATATCTAATTACTTCATTTTCAGTCTTTAGTATTTTCTTCTTTGTCTATCCAACTAGCGTATTTAGGGTAGTTAGTGGCGGTACGGCGTATGAGGGCTTTCTGCGCCTCGGTCGTATCTTTTAGCTTTTTGGCAGGTATCCCAGCATACAGACTGCCTCGCTCTATATGAGTGTTGGGGGGCACTACAGCGCCCGCTGCTATAATACTGTCGCTTTCTACCACACAGCCGTCCATCACTATGCTGCCCATTCCTATCAGTACATTGTCTTCTATGGTGCAGCCGTGTACTATAGCATTATGCCCTATAGATACATTGTTACCTATAGTAGTAGGGTGTGTTTGGTAGGTAGCGTGGATAACGACTCCGTCCTGAATATTAGTATTGTTGCCTATGCGAATGCTATTAACGTCGCCACGCACTACAGCGTTGTACCATACAGTGCAATGGTCGCCTAACTGTACATCGCCTGTGAGGGTGGCGTTTTCAGCAAAAAAGCAACCTTCCCCAAAGGTAGGTTGCTTCCCATTTACTTTCTTTAGTAACATTTTTTTAAATTTTGAATTATCTAACCACTAACAGCTAGCGACTAACGACTAACCACTAACGACTTCAGATTATCAATAATCTCTTGTAGTCCGTTAGTTTTTATCTCGAAAGTAGTAGCTAAAAGCATACCCAATTTGCCTTTCGGGAAGCCTTGAGTGCTAAACCACTCTAGATAATGAGAGGGCAAATCGGCTATCATAACACCCTTATATTTACCATAAGGCATCGGGGTAGTAATGATTTCTTTTAGAATATCAGGGTTCATTTAATTAGAAAATTATTGGCAAATAGGTTCGTTAAAAAATCCTTCAGGGAAGTGTACTTTTTTTAATATTTTATTTGCCCGTTCTAATTTTTTAGAGAAATATACTCGTGTATTATCCAAAATGGGAGTATCACTATAAGTTACTCTGATGTTGTATTTCTCTAAATACTCTTTTTCTTTGGCTCTTTTTTCTTCTGCTGTCATATCATTGGCGTTTTTTGCGATAAACTAAAAAACCTATATAATTACCATTTGGGTCAAAAGGTTCCATTATTTCTTCTGAAACTAAACCGTAGATATAAAAATCTTCTAAAGCTTGTTTTAAAAACCTTGTGATTCCTTTTCTATAAAGCCTATTTCTTGAAGGGGTACTACCTTCAGCATATATGTACGCATCCGGATTTTCATTTGTGAAAAGATAAACAGTTGCTACTACCGTAGCTAATACTTTTTCACTATCTCCATTATCAGATACGATAGTATCATCTAATAGTTCTCCCGTCTCAATATCTTTATCTCCAAAACCTAAGTTAAAAAAGCCTTTAGTTTCTGTCTCTTGAAAGATAACTACTTTATATATTTTTCCTTTTTTCCCTTCACTTATGAACTGATAAATATAAGGCGTTTCATCGTGAATGATATCATATTGTGGTAGGTTCATTGGTTCTTATACTAATCTTTCATTACATTAGCAAATCAGCTACGCTAATTTTACCATTTTTCTCTTCTCTTCGTTGCGCTCTATCTTGTGGTTAGGACGCGTCCATTTAGGGTTTTCTCCTAACGAATGGTACTGCGAGTCAGCTGCTTCCACGGTCTGTGGTTGTGGGTGCGTTTCGAAAGGCTTTTGTATGCGCATACCCAGTACGCCAAGCATCTGCATATCCTCATTGATGTCAGGGTTAGGGGTAGTCAGTAACTTGTCGCCTGCAAAGATAGAGTTAGCCCCTGCAAAGAAACACAAGGCTTGTCCCTCTTGGCTCATTTGGGTACGTCCGGCTGATAGGCGTACTTGCGACTCTGGCATCACGATACGCGCTGTGGCTACCATACGCACCATCTCGAATATATCTACCGGCTTACAATCTTCTAAAGGAGTGCCTTCTACGGGTACTAAAGCATTGATAGGCACAGACTCTGGTTGCGGATTGAGCGTTGATAAGGCTACTAACATACCTGCTCGGTCTTCTAATGATTCGCCCATACCTATAATACCCCCACTGCATACGGTGATATTGGTTTTGCGCACGTTGTCAATCGTCTTCAAACGGTCTTCGTAGCTACGAGTAGAGATAATCTCTTTGTAGTATTCTTCAGAGGTGTCGAGGTTGTGATTGTAGGCGTACAAACCAGCTTCGGCAAGGCGTTTAGCTTGGTTTTCGGTTAGCATACCAAGGGTGCAGCACACCTCCATATCAAGTTTGTTGATAGTACGCACCATTTCGAGTACTTGCTCAAATTCTGGACCATCTTTTACATTGCGCCACGCTGCCCCCATACACACGCGCGAAGCCCCTGCCGATTTAGCACGTAGAGCTTGTGCTTTCACGTGGGTAACGCTCATCATATCGGCGTTTTCTATTTTCACCTCTGTTTCGTAGCGTGCCGACTGCGGACAATAAGCACAGTCTTCAGAGCAACCTCCTGTCTTGATAGAGAGTAGGGTAGAGACTTGCACCGAATTAGGGTCGTGGTACTTGCGGTGTACGGTCGCTGCTTCGTAGAGCAAGTCCATTAGGGGTTTGTTATAGATAGCGATAATTTCTTCTTTCGTCCAGTTGTGGCGCGCTCCGCCACAAGAGCAATTGTGTTCACACATATTTTTTTATTTTGTCTTTTCTTTAATCGTTATAATACTCTTCTACTACTTCTTTTATAATTTTCATATCTACGGTGGTATATTCACTTTTATTAAAACTATAATTCATTGAGTACTTCGTCTAAATCACGCGTTTGTAACTTTCCTTGTCTGACGGCTTTTACTTCTTTTACCCTCTCGATGAACATCTCTTTAAATTCTTTTTCTTTGGCAGAAAGTTCTTCTCTAAAAGAACTATCGAATTTAGTTTTGGTGGTATGAGCAAAACCAAGCCCTTTCGTATATTCTACGAATATCGATGCTTGCTTGGCGCTGTCGTCTGTGGTGATAGTATGCGGCATAAGGTTCAATTATTTATTAACCAAGGATAGTATTTTTTCAACTTGTTGGTCGATGGTTAGGTGGGTGTTGTCGATAACGATAGCATCATCGGCTTTCTTTAGGGGCGACTCTTTGCGTGTGGTATCGATATGGTCGCGGTGTTGTATATTGGCAAGCACTTCGGCAAAAGAGGTATTGTCGCCTTTGCTTTTCAGCTCGTTATAACGACGCTCAGCACGCACTTGTTCGCTGGCGGTCATAAATATTTTTAGTTCAGCATCGGGGAATACTACCGTCCCAATATCCCGACCGTCCATTACTACACCTTTCGCTTCGCCCATCTTGCGTTGTAGGTTTACTAAATAAGTGCGTATTTCGGGTTGTTTGGCTATCTCGCTCACCCAATTAGCTACATCTATGCTACGGATGTCGTTTTCTATATTTTTACCGTTGAGGTATAGCTCTGCGAAGCCTACTTCGGGGTTGTATACGAATTTTATTTCTGACTGTCTGAGGGCTTTCATCAGCGGTTTCACCTCGATGCCTGAGGTAGAGGCATAGCCTTTCTCGAGGGCGAGGTAGGTAACGGCGCGGTACATCGCACCTGTATCAATATACACATAGCCTAATGCTTTGGCTACTGCTTTGGCGGTAGTACTTTTCCCTGTAGAGGAATAGCCATCAATGGCGATAATGATTTTCATCAATTTTAAAATTTGAATTAATAAATTAGTGACTGTAAATCAGGGTGGTTGAATAAACCGCTCATATTCTACACGGCAAAGGTACGAATAATTTGCCAATTAGCAAATATGTCAATCAGCAAATTAGTAGCTTTTGTTATTATTTAAAATACAAAAAAGCCTCTCCGCTTGGAAGAGGCTTGTAGTTGTTCGCTTTTTAAGTGCCTGTTTTACTGCTTGTGTAAAAGGACACTGTTACCAAAATGCCGTCGCATTTCTATGGTGCAAAATTACAACATTTTTTTATTCTACCAAAGAAATTTTAGATTTATCTTTTATAATTTTCATAATTCTCTCATTATCAGAATGTCTAAGAAATAACTCTTTTAAATTATTTTGAAAATCATTAGCTCTATTAGCAGATATTTGTTGCAAAAAATAGCTTATTACTTTTATAATAGCACTCAGAGAGTTCTTTTCTTCGTCTGAAATTTTAACAACACCTTTCTTTACAACGGTTTCATAATAACTAAGGTCGTATAATACACGAGTATGCGAACAGATATTGCGAATATTACGGATAACCTTAAAATAATTATCAAATACTTTGATATTTCGTACTCTATATTTTGAAGCTATTGCTGTCTTTATTTCTTCCTCTTTTAGTGAGGTAAATAGCGTATAAAGACTTCCTAAAGTCATAAATTCAAGTGTTTTCCAAGCAGGAGCGTACTTGTCATTGGGGTATTTGCGGTGATGCTCGGCAATAACTTTATTTTTCTTTTTAATATCAGTGTAGAAATTATCTAAAGTATCTACAAATTGGTTTTTCATTATTTTTTTGTCGGCAAACCAAAACGGATTATCTTTGTAGTGGTTAGAAACAATGTGGATAATACGGGTTCGCAGATTGATTTCTATTCTACTTAGTACTTTGATGAGTAAGAAACGCAAATCAACATCTAGGTAATATAAATTGATTACTGTAGAGAAATGGGTATTATCTAAGAAAAGATGTTTTTTGAAGTCTTTTTGAAAATGATACCAATAAAAACCTAATCGGTAATAGCCTACATCTTCTAATATTTGTTCGGCTTTATCTTCATCGTCAAAAATCATTCCTCGTTTTTTAAGGAGTTTTATTTGTTCTTCAATACTTCTTGCTTTTCGCGCCATAATAATAGTTTTAGCTGTTTAGAAAGGCAAAGGTACGAATAATTTGCCAATTAGCAAATATGTCAATCAGCAAATGAGTAGCTTTTGCTATTATTTAATAATAAAAGATAAGATAAAGACAACTCTTAAAAAGAGTGCTGGATATTGAACGTAGGCGCGTCAATTATAAAATCATAATACCTCCAAAGAGTATTTAATTCTTTGGAGGTATTTTCTGCAAAAAAGCACTATAGCTCTGTAATCATAGGTATAACTATAGACTTGTGCCAGTGGTATTTTACTAATTTGCTGTTATTTCGTAGCTTCTTTCACTTCTTTTTCGAGGTCTTCTATGCGGTTCTTTAAATCATCTGATAACTTTTGAGCAGAACCTTTTAACTTTTTCAGATTGAACGAAAGTATTACAGATGAAATACCTGTGAAGATAAATGCTAAACCAGTGAATACTACTAATGAGATACCTGTAAAGATAGGATTAGCAATCAAAATGAACGAGAGGATAATACTCAATACGCTCACTATGGCTAAGTTCCCCCAATTCAGTACGCCTGCTTCTTTTTCTTCGAAGGCAAAACCAAGTAGCTGAAACGAACGGAATAGCAACGTAAAACCTACTACCAATGGTAATATAAACATTGATAGGGCAGGATACATAAGTAAAAAAATACCCATTATCAATGAAATGAGTCCGCTTACCAAATACCAACCCCAACCATTGAGATTTTTAGTATTCTGTAGAGCAAAGAAGGATTCAGTTATCCCCGATACTAAGAACGAAAGACTAAAGAGTATTGAAAGGGTAAGATAAGAAGCTTGTGGTGATATAATTACCCCTATACCACAAAGAATGAACAAAATCCCTAAAATAAGGTGAATGTACCAGTGTTTTACTGATCTTCTGATGGATTTGAAAAAATACAACATAACTTTATCATTTAAAAATTAACGACGCAAAGGTAAGGATATTTTTTTGATTAGCAAAATATTTATAAATAAGTTATTTTTCGCTTATCTTTCGCTTATCTTTCGCTCATCCTTCGCTCATCCTAAAGGGTAGGTATATCCTTTGTAAGGGGTAAGTACAAAAGAAAAAAATTCTGAATTAGTAAATTTGCTAATTGACAAATTTGCTAATTGGCAAATTATTTTATATCTTTTTTGCTCATCTCAAAAAAAATTCGTAAAATTGCACCCGCTAAGAATAGTGTCCTAAAAACACTTAAACAACTGATTATCAAGATATATACATTAACAGAAAGAACATAATATGGGTTTTTTTGATTTCTTAACTGAAGAAATAGCCATTGACTTGGGTACTGCTAACACCCTAATTATCCATAATGATAGGGTAGTAGTGGATAGTCCTTCTATTGTAGCCTTAGATAGAAGCACTAAAAAAATTATAGCTGTGGGACAAGAAGCGCGCCTTATGCAGGGGAAAACACACCCTAGCATCAGCACTATTCGTCCGCTAAAAGACGGGGTTATCGCCGATTTCGACGCTTCTGAGCAAATGATTAGTATGCTCATCAAGAGTATTCCTGCGCTTAAAAAGCGTTTCTTTTCACCTTCACTCCGTATGGTGGTGTGTATTCCTTCAGGCATTACCGAGGTAGAAACACGTGCGGTACGCGAGTCGTGTGAGCGCGTAAACGGAAAAGATATTTACTTAGTACACGAACCTATGGCAGCCGCAATAGGTATTGGGCTTGATATTATGCAGCCTAAAGGTAATATGATTATAGATATAGGAGGGGGTACTACTGAAATTGCTGTTATTGCACTTGGCGGTATCGTTTGCGATAAGTCGGTGAAGATAGCAGGGGATATTTTCAACTCTGATATAGTGCATTATATGCGTACCCAACACAACCTATATGTGGGCGAAAGTACTGCCGAAAACATCAAAATAACAGTAGGGGCAGCCATCGAAGACCTCGATTCGCCACCTGAAGATATTATGGTGCAAGGTCGCGACCTGCTAACCGGCAAACCTAAGCAGGTACAGGTATCGTACCGCGAAATGGTGAAAGCCTTAGACAAGTCGATTTTGCGTATAGAAGACGCTATTATGGAAACGCTTTCGCAAACGCCTCCTGAGCTTGCTGCCGACATTTATAACACCGGTATCTATATGGCAGGCGGTGGAGCGATGCTACGCGGTTTAGACAAGCGTATTTCGCTTAAAACCGATTTGCCTGTATATGTTGCCGAAGACCCATTGCGCGCAGTAGTTCGCGGTACGGGTATCACCCTAAAGAATATTAATAAATTTAAGAGTATATTGCTTAAATAGTGAATCAAATCATACAGTTCTTTATTCGTTCGAGGGACTTCTTACTGTTTTTGCTACTCTTTGGGCTGTCTATTAGCTTAGTATTCAAAAGTAATTACTATTCGCAGAGTGCTTATCTGCATTCGGCTAATGCTATTAGTGGCAAACTGTACGGCTTTTCTAACTATTGGGCGCAGTATTTCAACCTCAGAAGCCAAAACGAGTTGCTTAGCGAGGAAAATCGCACCCTTCGCAAAGAGTTATTGCAGCTACAGCAGCAGGTTAGTAGCTTATCTCATACCGATTCGCTTACCTTTGCTCACGCTGATACCTTGCGCTTTAAGGTGCTTACTGCCAATGTGATAAAGAATAGCTTCAGATTGCACAAAAACTATTTAACGATAGACAAAGGTAGCAATGACGGAGTGAAGCAAGATATGGGGGTAGTCTCTCCACAAGGGATTGTGGGGATAGTAGAGAATACCTCAGGGCGATTTGCTACCGTGCAGAGTGTGCTAAACACTAAATCAGCCCTTAATGCGATGATAAAACGCACCCGCCATTTCGGTTCGCTACATTGGGATGCCCAATCATTGAATAAAGTGCAGCTATTGGAAGTGCCTAATATTGCGCCTATACAATACGGCGATACTATAGTAACTGGGGGAATGTCTAACATCTTCCCTAAAGGGATACCTATTGGCAAAATAGTACATTATCAGAAAAGTCAGCACGATAATACTTACATTATCGATGTACAGCTTTTTACCGATATGTCTAACCTCGACTACGTATATATCATAGAAGATACCGACCGTACTGCCGTAAAGGCAATTGAAAAACAAGACAGCAAATGAATCACCCTATAGTAAAAAATACATTTCTCTTTGTAGTATTGGTATTGTTGCAGGTGCTTATTTTTAACAATGTAGCTTATTGGGGGTATGTAAACCCGATGATTTACATCGTTTACCTATTGGCAGCTCCTTATAGAGAGAATAGGGTACCCTATCTGCTGACAGCTTTTTTGTTGGGGCTCTGTATAGACATGTTTTCTAATACAGGTGGCTTGCACGCTGCCAGTAGTGTGTTTATAGCTTATTGGCGCTCGCCTATCTTGCACCTTGTGTTTGGCAAGAATTTTGAGTACCAAGAGTTAGACCTTTTGGCCTATCCGTTTACCAAAGTGTTTAGTTATACCACTCTGATGGTGGTGTTACACCACATATTATTCTATTTTTTAGAGATTTTCAACTTTAATCACGTACTGATTACCCTTGTAAAAATCATTTGTGCCTCAGTATTCACCATCATTGTTTGTTTGCTATACATTTATCTGTTTAGTAAAAGTAAAAAATGAGAAAATTTCTGTTGCCATTCATCATATTATTTACAACCATTGTGATAATCTTGCGCCTGTTCTTCTTGCAAGTGGTTTATCACGATGAGAATACTTCTGGTATCGACAATATCGCTATCGAAACGGTATACGACTATCCTGAGCGCGGCTATATATACGACCGCAATGGCGAATTGCTGGTCTCTAATCAGCCTGCTTATGACGTGATGGTGATACCCAGTGAGGTAAAGAACTTAGATACCCTCGAACTTTGTAGCTTATTAGAACTTTCTAAAGCTGATTTCACCGAAAAACTACAGAAAGCCAAAGATTATTCGCGCAAAAAACCATCAGTAATAGTGCATCAGCTCTCTAACACCGACTATGCAGTGCTACAAGAGAAGATGCGCAAATTCGAGGGTTTTTATATACAAAAGCGAATGCTGCGCAGCTATCTGACCCATAACGCAGGTAATGTGTTGGGCTACATCAGCGAGGTAAACGAGTGGGAACTGAAGAAGAACCCTTACTATCTGGCGGGAGAGCTTATTGGACGCAGTGGAGTAGAGAAGCAGTACGAAGAGTTTTTGCGCGGCAAAAAAGGGGTACAATACTTCCAAAAAGACAAACACAATGCGGCGATAGAGCGTTATAAAAATGGAGCGCTCGACACCTTGCCTATTATGGGGCAACCGCTACAACTGACCATAGACATTGGGCTACAGGCTTATGGCGAACTGCTGATGCAGCACAAGCACGGCGGTATAGTAGCTATCGAGCCTAAGACGGGCGAGATACTCGCTTTGGTATCGGCGCCTTCTTTTGACCCCAGTCTGTTGGTAGGGCGCGACCGCTCTAAGAACTACACGGCGCTCTATAACGACTCCATAGGCAAGCCTTTATACGACCGCACGCTATTGGCGCAGTACCCCCCAGGGTCGCCTTTTAAGGTGGTCAATGCTCTTATAGGGCTGCAAGAGGGGGTAATAACCCCTCAGAGCGTTTTCAGTTGCGGTGGGGGCTATCGCTATGGGGGGCATATAATGCGTTGCCACTGCGGGCGCGGTTCGAACGACCTGCTATACGGTATTGCCCTATCGTGCAACGCCTATTTTGCCAATACTTATAAGCGGGCTATCGATATGAAAACTTCTTCGGAAGTGGGAATGGAAAAATGGACTGCCCACGTGAAGAGTTTTGGGCTCGGTAACTTCTTAGGTTCTGATTTGCCTACAGGTACCCCTGGGAAGGTGCCCGACATCAACCTCTACAACAAACAATACGGCAAAGGGCGGTGGAATGGCACTTCTAACATTTCTAACGCTATTGGGCAGGGCGAGATACTCACCACCCCTATACAGCTTGCCAATGTAATGGCAGCCATAGCTAATAAGGGCTATTACTACACTCCTCACATTGTGAAGAAGATAGACAATAAGGTAACTCCTTTTAAGGAATATACGGTGCCCAAACATACTACCATCGACCCTAAACATTTCGACCCTATCATCAGAGGAATGAATATGGCGTACTTAGCTGGTACCGCACGACGTACCCAGATAGATGGCATAAATATTGCGGCTAAAACAGGGACGGCGGAGAACTTTATCAGGGTAAATGGCAAGCGTATGCAGCTAACCGACCACTCTATATTTGTAGCTTTGGCGCCTGTAGAAGACCCTAAGATAGCCATAGCGGTTTTTGTTGAAAATGGTTATTACGGAGCGCGTGTAGCAGGACCTATTGCCTCGCTAATGATAGAGAAATACCTAAAAGGAGAGGTATATCGCTGCGATTTTGAGCGACAAATGCTCGAAAAGAGTCTCGAACACGAATACCTAAAGCCTTATCTGGGGCAGAAGTTTTATATCAACCAGTAAAAAGAGTAATAATGAAAAAAATAATCTTAGCCTCAGGCTCACCGCGGCGTCAGCAATTCCTAAGAGAATTAGATATACCCTATGAGGTAGTGCTCAAACCGGTAGAAGAGACCTATCCCGCTCATTTGCAGCGCGAGCAAATCACTGATTATTTGGCAGAGCTAAAGGCCACGCCTTTTGAAGGCGAAATACCTCCTAACTGTGTGCTGCTGACCTCAGATACCCTTGTGTGGCATGAGGGCAAAGCTCTTGGCAAACCCAAAGATGCTGCCGATGCCTTTGCGATGTTGCGTTCGCTCTCAGGTAAGACCCACGAGGTGATTACCTCGGTGTGTTTTACTACCAATGACGCTCAGGGTACGCATCACTGCGTTACAAAAGTAACTTTTAGAGAGCTTACCGATAAGGAGATAACGCACTATATTGAAAAATATAAGCCTTTTGACAAAGCAGGCGCTTACGGCATACAAGAATGGATTGGACATATAGGGGTAACCTCTATTGAGGGCTCTTATAACAACGTAATGGGACTGCCTACGCACCTGATTTGCCAATTTGTCAATTAGCAAATTCATAAATTAGTAAATAGAAAAATATGAAAAAGCTCCTTTTAATATTTTTATTTCCTTGGGCGATGCTCTCACAGGAGGTGTTAGTGGAGAAAACGCCCCCTGATTATATAAAAACGATTATCTTTAAAGCCGATGGCAATGATAAGAACCAATTTCCTATTGTGCGCCGCAATGAGTCGTTTAGCCTACAGTTTGACGACCTCGGAGGGAATGAGGAGACTTACTACTATAAAATTACCCATTGCAATGCCGATTGGTCGGTTTCTTCTCTGATGAAAAGCGAATACCTAAAAGGGATTGACAATCAGCCGATACAGCCTGAGAGCAACTCTTATGGCACTCTACAGAGCTATTCGCACTACCGACTTACTTTCCCTAATGAACTTACCCAACTGACCCTCAGTGGCAACTACATACTCTCTATAACCGACAGCTATGGCACTGAACTCTTTTCGCGTCGGTTTGTGGTCTATACTCCTCAGGTAAACGTGCCGGCTGAGGTAAAGCGCGCTCGTGACCTAAAATACTACGATACGCAGCAGATGGTACAGTTCACCATCAATCAGAAAGATTTCAGACTCGATAATCCGCAAGTAGCCGTAAAGGTGGCTGTGCTGCAAAATTACCGTTGGGATACCGCTATCACGGGGCTTAAACCGCAATATATCATCGGCAATGAGCTGGTATATCGCTACGACCGTGAGACGGCTTTCTGGGCAGGTAATGAGTATTTCTACTTCGACAGCAAAGATATACGCGTAGCAGCTTCAGGTATTGCGCGTTTTACTCGCGATCGCCTTGTAGGCAGTTATCTTTTTACTAATGTCAGTCGCGCTAATAGTGTCTATACTTATTACCCCGACATCAATGGCGACTTCCTTATCACTACTGTCAATGGGGCTAACCCTGCCAACGAAGCTGACTATACCCAAGTGCATTTTGCCTTAGAAGGCAAATCGACTTTTTGGGGCAAAGAGGTGTATGTATATGGCAAGTTTAGCAACTATGAGCTTCGAGACGAATACAAACTTACCTATGATGAAAAAGACGGTCTTTTCAAAGGGGAAGTACTGCTCAAACAGGGTTTTTACAACTATAAGTTCGCTACCAAAGAGGGGCGCACTATAGACTTCAATGAGATAGGGGGTAACTTCTATCAAACCGAAAATACGTATATCATATTAGTATATTATCGCGCTCCTGGTGCTCTCTATGATGAAGTAGTAGGGGTGGGAGCTACTAAATAATTGTTAATCAGATGACGCCACTTGCAGAACGTATGCGTCCCACTACGCTTGAAGACTATGTGGGACAAGAACATTTGGTAGGCACGCAGGGTGCTTTGAGCCAACAGATAGCGCGTGGCTTCTTGCCCTCGCTTATCTTCTGGGGGCCTCCTGGTACTGGCAAAACGACTTTGGCAAACATCATTGCTCATCAGAGTAATCGCGCTTTCTATACCCTCAGTGCTATTAGTTCGGGCATTAAAGAGGTGCGCGAGGTCATTGAGCAAAGCAAACAAAGCGGGGGACTCTTCACCACTCAAAACCCTATTGTTTTTATAGACGAAATTCACCGTTTCAATAAAACGCAACAAGACTCACTACTACAGGCGGTAGAAAAAGGCTGGATAACCCTTATTGGGGCTACTACCGAAAACCCCAGTTTTGAGGTGATTCCTGCGCTGCTATCGCGTTGCCAAGTGTACATACTCAATGCTTTTGAGCGCAAGGATTTAGAGCAATTACTACAAAACGCTATCGCTAAAGATAGCGTGCTAAAGACTAAAGATATACAGCTAAAAGAAACTGAAGCGCTGCTAAAACTATCGGGTGGTGACGGGCGCAAGTTGCTCAATACTTTTGAGCTTATTGTGAATGCTACCCCCGAAGGACAGTCCGTAGTAATAACTAACGATAGTGTGCTACACCTCGTGCAGAAGAACACGGTGCTATACGACAAAACGGGCGAGCAGCATTATGATATTATTTCGGCGTTTATCAAGTCGATACGAGGTAGCGACCCTAATGGGGCGGTCTATTGGTTAGCGCGAATGATAGAAGGGGGCGAAGATGTGAAGTTCATCGCGCGCCGTATGCTCATTTTGGCTTCTGAAGATATAGGTAATGCCAATCCTACGGCTATGATTTTGGCTAACAATACCTTTCAGGCAGTTACCACCATCGGCTATCCTGAAGCCCGCATTATACTGAGTCAGTGTGCTATTTATTTGGCGTCATCGGCTAAGAGCAACGCTTCGTACAAGGCTATCAACAAGGCACAACAGGTGGTAAAACAAACAGGCGACCTATCAGTGCCTATACACCTACGCAATGCCCCTACTAAGCTGATGAAAGAGCTGGGGTATGGCAAAGACTATCAATACGCCCACGACTACGAGGGCAATTTCGCTTTTCAGGATTACCTACCTGACGAATTGCAAGGAGAGACTTTCTACGAGCCCTCTGATAACCCTCGCGAAAATGCCCTAAGAGAGTATC
This sequence comes from Capnocytophaga sp. FDAARGOS_737, assembly GCF_009730375.1. NCBI lineage: Bacteria > Pseudomonadati > Bacteroidota > Flavobacteriia > Flavobacteriales > Flavobacteriaceae > Capnocytophaga > Capnocytophaga sp. FDAARGOS_737. The sequence continues at coordinate 309,738 of NZ_CP046316.1, forward strand.
TGAAAAAACATTGGGGCAACCGATATGGCTATTAAATTTAATACCTAACGACTAAAAATGAAATTCTCTATAGTTTCCGATTTTGCCCCTATGGGCGACCAGCCCCAAGCGATACAACAGCTTGTAGAGGGTATTGAAAAAGACGATAAATACCAAGTGCTATTGGGCGTTACAGGCTCGGGCAAGACTTTTACTATCGCTAATGTGGTAGAGAAGATACAACGCCCTACCCTTGTATTAGCTCATAATAAAACTCTTGCTGCCCAACTTTACTCCGAATTTAAGGCTTTTTTCCCCAATAATGCGGTGGAATACTTCGTGTCGTACTACGATTACTACCAGCCCGAAGCCTATATTCCTACCACAGGTACTTATATCGAAAAAGACCTCTCTATCAATGATGAAATAGAAAAGCTGCGCCTCAGTACTACCTCTGCCTTACTATCGGGCAGGCGTGATGTGCTGGTGGTCGCCTCAGTGTCGTGTTTGTATGGTATCGGTAACCCTGTGGAATTTCAGAAGAACGTTATCACTATCAAGCGGGGCGATATATTGCCACGCACTAAGCTGATGCACCGCCTTGTGCAGAGCCTCTATGCCCGTACTACGGCTGACTTTAGGCACGGTAATTTCCGTATCAAAGGTGATGTGTTAGACGTTTTCCCAGGGTATGACGATAACGCCTTCCGCATTCACTTCTTTGGTGATGAAATTGAAGAAATAGAACAATTCGACCCCACTACCAATCATATATTAGACCACTACGAGAGCCTCAATATCTACCCTGCTAATATGTTCGTTACCTCGCCGGATATACTTCAGAAGGCGATATGGAACATTCAGCAAGACCTGATGAAACAAGTAGAGTTTTTTGAAGCATCGGGTAAAGCTTTGGAAGCGAAACGGCTGAAAGAGCGCACAGAGTTTGACCTCGAGATGATACGCGAATTGGGCTATTGCTCTGGTATTGAGAACTACTCGCGCTACTTAGACGGTCGCGAAGCAGGTACGCGTCCGTTCTGTCTTATCGACTATTTCCCTGATGATTTCTTGATGGTAATAGACGAAAGCCACGTTACGATGCCCCAAGTACACGCTATGTATGGGGGCGATCGCAGTAGGAAGGAAAACTTGGTAGAATACGGCTTTAGGTTGCCGGCAGCTATGGATAACCGTCCGCTGAAGTTTGAAGAGTTTGAAGCCCTCCAAAACCAAGTGATATACGTGAGTGCCACCCCTGCTGACTACGAGCTACAGAAAGCGCAAGGGGTGTATGTAGAGCAGGTGATACGCCCTACAGGGCTGCTCGACCCCGAGATAGAAGTCCGCCCAAGCCAAAATCAGATAGATGACCTTGTGGAAGAAATACAAGTACGCGTAGAGAAAGACGAGCGCATACTCGTAACGACCCTTACCAAGCGTATGGCTGAGGAACTCACCAAATACCTTACTCGTATAGGGGTGCGTTGCCGTTATATACACAGCGATGTCGATACTTTGGAGCGGGTAGAGATTATGCAAGACCTCCGCAAAGGGCTTTTTGATGTACTCATAGGAGTAAACCTCCTCCGCGAGGGCTTGGACTTGCCCGAAGTGTCGCTTGTGGCTATTCTCGATGCCGATAAAGAGGGTTTTTTACGCTCTACGCGTTCGCTTACCCAAACGGTAGGACGGGCGGCGCGCAACGTAAATGGCAAGGCTATAATGTATGCCGACAAGATAACCGACAGTATGCAGCGCACCATTGACGACACTAACTATCGCCGTGAAAAGCAAATGAACTACAACAAAGCACACGGCATTACCCCACAACCGCTACAAAAGAAGATAGAGAACAGCCTTAGCAAGAGTCCGATTACCGAGTTTCATTATGACCCTTCGTTTGCTCACAGGCAAGCGGCAGAAGCTCAGGCAGTATATATGACAGCCAAAGAGATAGAGAAGAAAATTAAGGAGACCCGCAAACTTATGGAGGCCGCCGCTAAAGACCTCGATTTTCTGAAAGCTGCCCAATACCGCGATGAAATTGCCCGACTAAATGAATTGCTGAAGCAATAGAAAGCGCTTCGTAGGAGGTAGCCCTTGAGTAATAAAACCTCCCCCTTGCCCCCTCCAAAGGGGGAATAGGTACTTACGACTTTTAGTGTTTAGTTATAAGGTTTAAGGTATCACAAACCTTATATAAACTTGCGTTAATAGATAAAAAAGCACCGCTTAGATAGCTAAGCGGTGCTTTTTTTGTTAAAGTTTTCTAATCTTTTAGAGAAACTTCTTATCTTTGCAACGTTATTGAAAGTCAATAATGCCTATGCAAAGAGGGCAAGTTCTTTGAAATTATTTTAAGAGATGAACTTAGTAATCCAAATTAAGTTTAAATCCTTTGAAATGCTTATTAGCTTTTCACTAAAGAAAATGCTAAGAAAGTTATTTTAGGGGTTAGGCAGGGGGTTGCAGCCCTCTGCCTACATCTCTTAAAAAGATTTTACAAGTGCAAAGATACTACTTTTTCTGAAATAAACAACTGTCTATTGTAATTTCATCTAACTGAATCTTTCAATTAGGCTTTCTACTATTCCATAATTTAGCTTCTTCCCTAAACTATAAAGATGTTCTTTGATAGCTCTTCGCTCGGAAAACTTCTGCTTCTCAGTCCGTTTTAGCGCTATAAGCCATTGCTGTATTTCTTCATAATGTTGCGTCTTCCAATGCGGTTGTCGTTTCGATTCTAAAAGCGGAATTCTCTCATCGAAAAGGTGCATCATCTCTACAGTCTGTGCGGCAAAATTAGTGTCGCGTTCATATACAAAGTTCTTCGACTGATGCTCTACTGGGTCTTCCGTTGAGAAAAGTTTCTCGCTATAAGTACTGTAAATCTCTATTGCAAAATCTATTTTTCCCATCCATATAAGGGCATTGCAGAGCTTAGATACTAATATGTCGGGCGTCTGGAAATACTCGCCAAAAACGTATAACGGCTCAGTATGTGAGTTGCGGATTAGGGCGGCTTCGGCTACCCTAGTAGCCTCTTGCTCATTGCCTTGCAGATATGCTTGTGCTACCTTAGCAATAGTATAGCGCGTTTCGGGATAATGAAAGAAACTGTCGGGGTAGTCTCGATATATCGAATCTATGTGTTTATCGGCGTTTTTGACGTATTTTTCTACTTCAGTAAGCACTTGCTTTCTTCCTCCGTTTGCGGCGCAAAACGCCCCATATGCAAGGAAAGAGTTCTGACAAACGCGTAAGTGCTTTAAAGGCTCCGTAGCTAAGTAGGCTTCGATAAGCTGGACATAGCTGCGCTGTGCCATTTGGTCGTAGTAAGGGAACCACGGGTAGAGCGATTGGGTGATAACGGGGTAGGCTTTATAACGCTCTAAAAAAGTATAGGCATAAGGTAGGTCTTTGATGATAAGCTCGGCATACGCCTCGTGGGTGTCGCGCAGCTTGGGGTCGAAGAAAGTAGCCCCAGAGTAAGCAACGGTATCGTAGAAAGCGTTGATAAGCTCGTGAACATTCACCTTAGGGGTATCGGGTTGGACACAAAAACTCTCCCAGTCAGCAAAACCTATGTACTGACAAATTAGGTTGAGGCTTGCGGCGCTCAGCTGTTTGTCCTTATCGATTTTGCCATAAAAGCGGCGTAGTGTTTGGGTAGAAAGGTGTATTTTTTCGGCTAATAGTTCAAAATCGAACATAGAGGTAACGGTGCGCCCAAAAGTGCGATTTACTTCTGTTTGTAGTCGTATAATATGCTCTTGGTAATTCATTTTGATAGGATATTTTTCTGATTTTTATATGATGATTAGATGTTCATCTTTTGCTTATCCTTCGCTCAACCTTCGCTCATCCTATAGTGTTCTTATATCTAATGTAAAGGGAAGGGGTAAAAGAAAAAATTTCTGGGCAGCAAAAATATAATAAAAACTTTATTTGTACAAATTTGGACAAAACTTTTACACTTCAATTGGAAAATATTGGACTTTTATATTTTTTGGGGAGGGTGTAGATTTGCGGCTGAAAATTAATAAGGGGGGGACAAGTGGGACAGGTGAGACGAGTGAGACAGGTGAGACGAGTGGGACAGGTGAGACTAGTGGGACTAGTGGGACAAGTAGGACGAGTAGGACAAGTGAGACGAGTGAGACGAGTGGGACAGGTGGGACGGGGAGAGAATTTTGAATTATGAATTTTGAATTGGGCACAAGCTGCAAGCTTGCGCCAGCGGGGGAAATTTAAGTTTGTAAAGGATTACATTTTTTATTTTTGCAGGCAGGTATAGATTTGTACTGAAATTTTTTAGTTTAAAGTATATAAAAGTAAAACGTTTATTATGCTGAAAAACTGAGAGTTATACGATATGTTATATTTAGAATAAAAATAAATTTACTAAAAAATAGTAACTAAAGAGTGTTTTTGTATGATATATAGTAAAAACAATAAATTGGTTGAATATTTAAAACATAGCAAAAAATGAAAACAATTGTACTTATTTCGTGTGTTTCTCAGAAAGAAAATACAGCGGTAGTAGCAGAAGGGATGTATAAAAGCCCTTTATTTAGAAAAAGTTTGGCATATGCTAAAAAATTAGTAACTGATGATGCTATCTATATACTTTCGGCTAAGCATCATTTATTGCCTCTTGATAAAGTGATAGATCCTTACAATGAAACGCTTAATAGAATGCGTAAGGAAGATAGAACAGCTTGGGGAGCAAAGGTTATAGAGCAATTAAGAGAGGTTGCTGATCTTCAGGAAGATAAATTTATTATCTTGGCAGGTGAAAAATATATAGAACCTATTAAGGATTGTTTGACAAATATTGAACTTCCTTTAAAAGGGATGAGGATAGGTCAACGACTACAATATTTAACATTTGAAAATCATAATTTAAATAGTATGCAGAAATCATTAACATTGAGATTACACGAGTTATTTAACTCGCTTGAACGTTTTAGTTATCCTTTTGAAGCGGAAAAACAACAAATTCCAGCTAATGGCATTTATGTAATGTTTGAGGAAGGAGAAACTTTTGAAGGTTTAGATCGTATAGTGAGAGTAGGAACTCACAATGGTGACAACAACCTATTCAAACGCTTAGAAGAACATTATGTAAACGAAAACAAAAACCGTAGCATTTTTCTCCAAAGAGTGGGTGATGCTTTACTAAATAAGGAAAATAATCCTTATTTTGAAGTTTGGAATGTAAATGCCACTGCAAAAGAAGCGCAGGAAAGAGTGGCAGGGAAAGTAGATTCTGTACTTGAAGCACAAATAACTGAGGAAGCTGTAGCTCACATTAGAGAAAAAATAACTTTTGTGGTTTTTGCAGTAGAAGAGGAAAAAGATCGTAAAAAATGGGAGAAAAAACTCATTGGAACTCTTTCTAATGCAGCCAAAGCAGGTGAAATAAAAGTATCTGACGGGTGGTTAGGTAATTTTTCTACTGAACCAAAGGTTAAGGAAAGTGGTCTTTGGCAAACACAGGGATTATATAGTGAAAGCCTTACAGAAGAAGAGTTTGCAGCACTTCAAAAAATAGTGTAATACATTTATTACAAAGAACATAAAAGGGAGAGGATAAAAGCACTTTTTCCTCTCCCTAATCTTAGCAAACAAACAATTGTAAAAGTACTATATCTTTTAAAATTAAAAGTAATAGACCTATAAAAAGTATTCTGAGTTTCCATTTTTTGTTGAAAAGATATCAAATAGAAGAATGGTATACTGGAACAGCTTTATAGTGAGAGTTGAATAGAAATAGTAATTAGAAAAATTTGTTAAACGTAAAAAATAATAAAAATGGCATCATTAATTGCAAATATAAAAGGTGCAAAAAATGTACCAGTAATCGAAAGACTTAAGAATGAATCCCCAGATTTTAATTGTGTAAGTGGAGGTTATACTCAAGTTTTTAATGGTGTAGAGGAGGAGATGAAAAAAAGTTTAAGTAACTTTATAATGGATATTTGCGACTTACTGAAAAAAAGTATAGAGATTGCAGACCAATATAACGAACCTGATATTTTTGAAACTAGTCCTTATACATTTACTCCTCCACAAACTCTCATAGAGTACTATGTAGCAAAGTATCTACGTGGCCGGTTAGATAAAGAACGATGGAATCTTCTTTTTAAGAAACCAATAAATGGGGTTGTTCACGATATTAGATTGGTTGAAAAGGAGCTTCCTCAAACGGGTGAAAAAACTCCTAAAAGGAAACAAAAACTTAGAACCATTATTATTGATCTATTTGCAGAACTATGGTTATTTCCGCTATCTAATTCTGATTTTATTCAGAATAGAAAAGCAGAATTTCCTGCAATCACTCTTGATGAACTTGTGGCAAAAATTAAGGCAAAAATGGAAGCATCGGGAGTTACCCCTGAAAATTATTTTGTTGCTTTAATCGTTTTGCCTGCAACTAATGGTGGGGAAGGGATTGATTTAGATGAGCTTGCTAAAAGATTAGGGATTCCAAGAAAAAAACTCTTTATATGTAGTAAGGTAATTGATATTGTAAAGCTATTTGAAGAACTTATTGAAATGATCTGGTCATTAAAAGTTCTTTTTGAATCAGAAGAAGAAAATATTAAACATTAGAAAAATGAAGAATTTTATTTATATCGCGATGGCGATAGCAGCTCCTATAGCATTAGTGAACTGCACCAAAGAAAAAACAATTGTAGAAGTACAAAAAGGTAATACTATCCTTTCGGGTACTGAAACTCCTACCGCTACTTTGGGTAGTGTAGGTGATTATTACTTGAGACTTCCTGTCTATGATTTTTATGGGCCTAAGACCGCTGAGGGCTGGGGCACTCCTGTAAGCCTAAAAGGTGCGCCCGCAGGACAGTCGGGCTCTAAAATTCATTCTGGCAGTGGCGCTCCGGATGCTGACAAAGGTAATGAAGGCGATTGGTATATAGATACCGTAAACAAACGTCTTTACGGTCCTAAAACCGCTACTAGTTGGCCTACTACTTATATAGGATTAGGAGCTGATGACGAAGATGATGAAGAGCCAGACCAACCTATTACTGCTGCAGACTATGAGCTAAGTCCTGATGGTAAAACGTTGATAAAGTGGAAAAATAATAAGACTAAAAACTTAAATATGCAGGCTGACCCAGTGCTGAAAAATGTAACCGCTATTGGCAACTATGCTTTTGAGGATAAGAAAAAGTTGATAACTGTTGTTTTGCCCGACAACTTGCTAACTATCGGTGATAGAGCTTTTGCTAATGATTTCTTCACTGTAGAGTCTACTATGTATGAAATAAGAATTAATATTCCTAATAAAGTAACTCATATTGGCAAAGAAGCCTTTAAGTATAGAGGGTTAAGTTCTATTATAATACCTAACAATGTAGTAAGTATAGGTGAAGGAGCTTTTTCATTCAATAATTCGAATTCTGTAGTTATTTCTAATAGTATTACTGTTATTCCTAAGAATGCTTTTCAAGCAAATGTATTTACTACAGTTACCATACCTAATTCGGTGGTTACTATAGAAGACGAGGCTTTTTTTGTTGGCAAATTAACATCTATTAGTATTCCTAATAGTGTACAAGTAATTGGCAAAAATGCTTTCGGCAACAATCAATTAGCAACCCTTACTATACCTGCTACTGTTAAAGAAGTAAAAGAAAATGCTTTTCAGAATAATCGTCTTACTACTATTACTTTTGAAGGGACTACCCCTCCGCTAAAAAGTAATAAGGATAATAACACTATTTTTGCAGAAAATAGGATTCAGCATATCTATGTGCCTGCAAGTAGTGTGGCTGCTTACAAAGCATTGCTCCCTACTTATCAGAGTTATATAACTGCTAAATAACCTATAGCAACCTTAAAACCAAAGCACCGCTTACACAATGTTAAGCGGTGCTTTGGTTATTAAAAACTTACTGAAAAACAAATTTGCGCATTAACTAATAATTGCTTACTTTTGGCACGTATTTTTAAATCGTATGAAAAAGAATATTTTATTAGCCTTATTGTCTGGGGGCTTGCTTGCTGGGGCGTGGGTTACTTATGGCTTTACTGCTCTGATATTCATTGCTTTAGTGCCTTTGTTGTTGATGGAATCTCGCGTTAGAACACGCTATCAGCACACCAAGCGGAAGGTCTTTGCCCTTAGCTATTTGGCTTTTTTGGTGTGGAATATACCCACTACTTGGTGGATATGGTATTCCACCCAAATAGGGGCTGTCTTTGCTATCTTGGCTAATACCTTGCTGATGACCATTACCTTTTTGTTGTATCACCTTGTGGCTAAAAGGCTTTCAACAAAAGTATCGCTTGTTTTTTTGGTCTGCATTTGGCTCTCTTTTGAGAAGTTTCACCTGTGGTGGGACGTCTCTTGGCCTTGGCTTAACTTAGGAAATGTCTTTTCTGAACAAATAACGTGGATACAATGGTACGAATATACAGGTGCTTTTGGGGGTACGCTATGGGTTTGGTTGGTGAATATAGCGCTTTTTATAGGGGTAAAAGACTATTTATCGGATAAAAACCGTCCGCTACTTGCTAAAAGGGTAGGGGGGGCGATGCTACTATTTGCTGTACCTGTGCTTATTTCGTATTTTCAATACCAAAACTACTCCGAAGAGGGCAAAAAGACTATCAAAGCTATTGCTTTGCAGCCTAATATCGACCCTTATCAAGAGAAATATGACTTTAGTAATGCTAAAGTAGCGCAATTATTAGTACAATTGGCTGAGGTGAAGATGGATAAAGAAGTGAATTTTATCGTTACTCCAGAGACTGTATTTGCTGATAATGTGAAGCTACACGAACTGCCTTATACCCAAGAGGTGGCTATATTGCGCACTTTGGTAGATCGTTATCCTCAGCTCAATTGGGTAGGGGGTACTGCTATGATTGAGTTCATTACTGATAAGGCGCATACTACCTCGCAAAGCAACTACTTACCCCAATATAATATATGGTACAACGACTATAATACGGCTTTTCTGCTTAATAGTCGCCCTGAAGTGCCTTTGTATCACAAGAGTAAATTGGTGGTAGCGGTAGAGAATTTTCCTTATCAGCAAGTGCTAAAGCCTATATTAGGCGAGACGCTTATCAATTTGGGTGGTACTGTGGCGCTTAAGACTACTCAGCCAGAGCGTACTGCTTTTGCAGGGGTAGGGACTGAGGGTAAGGCGGCTCCTATTATTTGCTATGAGACGATTTACGGCGAGTTCGTAACCGATTATATCAAGAAAGGCGCTAACTTTTTGGCTATTCTCACCAACGATGCGTGGTGGCGCAATACACAGGGGCATAAACAGCTGCTCAGCTATACCCGTTTGCGTGCTATTGAGACGCGTCGCAGTGTAGTGCGCAGTGCCAATACGGGTATTTCGGCGTTTATCAATGGACGTGGCGAGGTACTGCAAACTCTACCTTATGGTGTGCAGGGCAGTCTGAAAGGTACTATTGCCCTTAATGAAGAAGTTACTTTTTACGTGCGTATGGGTGATTACATTGCGCGCATTGCGTATTTCTTGGCATTTTTTATTTTTTTAAGTGCTGTAGTAAAGCGCAGAGGGTTACTATCAAAAAACTAAAGAAGCTATTATAGAGATGGTACATTATATTTCTAATGAAGTACTCCTTTTGGAGCAGTTAGATACAATTATCAATACTGATGTGAAGCTCAAACTCTCTGAAGAGGCGGTGCTAAACATCGAAAAGTGTCATACTTTCTTTACTGAAAAGGTGAAAGATACCTCATTGAGCGAGGCAACAGAGCAGCACTATACCCAACTGAGGCATTATGCCTGTGGAATAGGCGAACGCCTGCCTTGTAAGTTAGTGAGGATAATGCTGTTTCTCAAAATACAATCTTTTTCGTACGGATTCAGTGGGGTACGTCTCGCTTTAGTACAGCGTCTTATTGACTTTTTCAACAATGGGGTATACCCTGTGGTTTATTCTAAGGATATTCCTGATGAGCGCATCGCATTAGCGCATCTCTCGCTACCTCTTATAGGCGAAGGCGAGGTATGTATCCAAAACAAAATCTATTCAGCTCAGGAGTTGGCTTCTAAATATGGCTGGGAGCCCTTACCTCTTAGTCAGCGTGAGGTAGATGCGTTGCTCAACGGCACGCAACTTACCACAGCCTATAGTGCGCATAACCTTATTGAGTCGCTTAAGCTTATAGAGTGGGCGGACTTTGTAGCTTCAGTTTCTACTCAAGTGTTTGGGGGTAACCTATCGGCTTTCTCAGAACTGATGCAGGTAGTACGCCCTCACAAAGGGTTAGTAGAGACGGCACAACACCTGCGCACGCTGCTAAAAGACAGTACATTAGTAGATAGTCCTGAAGATTTTCAGAGTATGCCAGAAGCTTTCTGCTCTATTCCTCAGATACACGGAGCCGTACGCGAGGCTATTGCTGCTATTCGCAAGGTAGTAAAAACCGAAATAAATTCCGTAACCGATAACCCTATTCTCTTTCCTGAACAAGGCGAAATTATCTTTGGGGGCAACTCGCATACGCTACCTCTTTCCTTAAGTATGGACTTTCTCAGTATCACGCTCACCAGCTTAGGCAACATCTCTGAACGCCGTGTGTTTTACTTGCTTTCTAATGTTGGGAAAGATATAGAGACAGAGATTGATTACCCTATATTTCAGCGTATTATAGAGGGAATACTCAATGAAAACCGCCGTCTTTCTACTCCTTCTAGTATAGAAAGTCCTATACTCTTTGAAAAAACGATAGATATAAAGGGGATGGGCGGTAGTTCGGCTATAAAATGCTCTCAAATAGTCAAAAATGTAATGCAAATCATTGCTATTGAACTTATTTTAGCTACTTCACTTTGGAAAAAGAAACCTCTTCGTTATCATTCTTCTATATTTAAAGATTATCTTGATTTTATAGCAGAAGAGGAAGCAACTACCCTCAAAAAACAAATAGAACACACAATACAATTTTTTAATAGCACACAAAATTAGAAATTATGAAGAAATTGCAAATACTTTTGGTTTTGTTAGGAGCAATCGTTAGTCTTCACTCTTTTGCGCAAGGCGGAAAAGTTAATAACTTAACGATGTATGTAGGTACTTATACCGAAGGAGGTAACTCTAAAGGTATTTATACTTATAATTTTAATCAGGAGAATGGTACTTTTGAGTTGCTGAACACTGCAACAGCAGCCAATCCTTCCTTTGTAACCTTATCGCCTGAAGGGAAACGGCTATATGCAGTAAGCGAGTATAACGACGGGCGACAAGGGGCGTATTCGTTTGATTTAAGTGAAAACAAAGCAAAGCTAAGCAATCCTGTATTTCGACCTACGGCTTCTAAAGATGCCTTGCCACGAGCAGGTGCCGACCCTTGTCATATTGTAAGTGATGGTAACTATGTCATCACAGCTAACTACACTGGGGGCGATACCAGTGTTTTCTCATTAGATACAGAAGGGAGATTACAAGCAGAGGTGCAACACATAGCTTTTGCAGGGCGCACTCCTGAGCGCGTAGCTCATATTCACTGCATTATTCCCACCCCTGATAAAAAGTATATATTAGCAACCGATTTGGGCAACGACCGCGTGTATCGTTTTCGTTACAACAAGAAAGCTAGCAAAAAGGCTGAGGTACTCACCGCTCAACAAGTAGCTTATCAGGTGAGCGATGGGCAAGGGCCTCGTCATCTTACTTTTAGTAAAGACGGTCATTTTGCTTACCTTATTAACGAATTAGGGGGCGAATGTGTGGTGCTCAGCTATCGCAAGGGTAAACTGAAAGAGGTACAGCGCTTAATAGCTGATGAAGGTGGCGGGTGTGGCAGTGCCGATATACATATCAGCCCCGATGGGCGTTTCTTATATACCTCACACCGCCTGAAGAAAGACGGTATAGCAATCTTTGCTATCAATCCTAAGAAAGGTACTTTAACCAAAGTAGGCTACCAACTCACAGGCGTCCACCCTCGTAATTTTGCGATAACTCCCAATGGTAAATACCTTTTGGTTGCTTGTCGCGACAACAACAAGATTCAGGTTTTTCAACGCAATGAAACAACAGGAGAACTTACTGAAACCTCACAAGAAATTGAGGTAGATAAACCTACTTGTATTCTGTTTGCAAAATCCAACTAAAATCACTACTTTTGTCGCACAAAATTATTAATTCTCAATTGTTTATGACTGACTTAGAAATTGCCCAAAAGGCACAGATGCTCCCTATTAGAGAGGTAGCCAAGAAACTAAATATTAGTGAGGACAACCTCGATCCTTATGGCAAGTATAAGGCGAAGCTACCCCTGCATCTTATCAATCCTGAGAAGATGAAAAACAGCAAGTTAGTACTCGTTACTGCTATTACTCCTACCCCTGCAGGCGAGGGCAAAACTACTGTCAGCATTGGGCTTACTGAGGGGCTCAATAAGATAGGCAAAAAAGCTATAGCCGTACTGCGCGAACCTTCTTTAGGGCCTGTATTTGGTATCAAAGGCGGAGCGGCAGGCGGGGGCTATTCGCAAGTAGTGCCTATGGAAGATATCAATCTACATTTCACTGGCGACTTTTCGGCTATTGAGAAGGCTAATAATCTTCTTTCTGCTGTTATTGACAATAATATACAAAGCAAAACACACAGCATCGGTATCGACCCGCGTACGGTAGTTTGGAAGCGCGTAATGGATATGAACGACCGCGCTCTTCGCCATATAGTGGTAGGCTTAGGGGGCAGCACTCATGGTACACCTCGCGAAGACGGTTTTAATATCACTCCAGCTTCCGAGATTATGGCCATATTATGCCTTTCAGAGAGCTTTTCTGACCTCAAAAGGCGTATAGGCAATATCTATGTAGGCAAGAAGTTCGATGGCACTCCTGTTTTCGCTCGAGACCTTAACGTAGTAGGCGCTATGGCACTCTTGCTCAAAGAAGCTATCAAACCTAACCTTGTACAAACGCTTGAGAATAATCCCGCTATCCTTCACGGCGGTCCCTTTGCTAGCATAGCGCAGGGTACAAACACGGTATTAGCTACCAAAATGGGACTTTCATTAGGCGATTATGTAGTTACCGAAGCGGGCTTTGGGGCAGACCTTGGCGCGGAAAAATTCCTTAATATCAAATGTGTATCAGCAGGCTTAGCCCCTGATGCAGTAGTAGTAGTAGCTACTATCCGCGCGTTGCGTCATCACGGGGGCGCTAAAAAAGAGGAATACAACACTCCCGACTTGCAAAAAGTGAAACTTGGTATTGCTAATTTAGAAAAGCACATCGAAAATGTGCAACACTTCGGACTTAAAGCAGTAGTAGCCATTAACTATTTCCCACACGATAGCGAGGAGGAGATTGCTTATGTAAAAGAAGTATGTGCCAAAAAAGGAGTAGAAGCAGTGGTTAGCAAAGGTTTTAGTGAAGGAGGCAAAGGCACTGAAGAACTCGCTCGTGCCGTAGTAGCTATAGCCGAGAGTGGCGAAAGCCATTTCGCGCCATTGTACTCTCACCAGGCAAGTATAGAGGATAAGATAACTACCGTAGCTACTAAGATATATGGTGCAAACAAGGTCAATTACAGCAGCAAAGCACTTAGCCAGCTTAAGCAGATAAACAAGTTAGGCTTTGATAAATTACCGGTTTGTATCGTCAAGACGCCCAAATCACTCAGTGATGACGAGAAAAAGCTCGCACGTCCTACTGATTTCGAGGTAACGGTACGCGAGTTTGAGTTCGCTTCAGGAGCAGGCTTTGTAATCCCTATTTTGGGTGATACCGTTCGTATGCCGGGCTTACCTAGCGTACCCGCTGCCGAAGGTATGGATATAGATGATGAGGGCATCATCTCCGGACTCTCTTAACACATAAACTACAAACAAAAAAAGAGGCTGTACAAAACTTCTGTACAGCCTCTTTTTTTGTCTTTCGTCTTTAGAACGGATAGTTTATCCCAAAGTTAAACACCACATCTTTCATTTTAAACTTCTTAATCCATCGGTCTCCAACCTCGTAAGCAGGGTCGTAAGTCGGCACGCCCATATCAAGACGAATTACAAAAAAGTTAAAATCATAGCGTAGCCCAAAGCCCGTACTTACCCCCACATCTTTTAGCGAAGAGAAATTTACGAATTTATTATCAGCTATAGGCGTATTATCAGCTACATTCCAGATATTCCCCACATCCGTAAAAAGAGCCCCTTTAAAAGCCCCTAACATCTGAAAACGATACTCCAAATTCAGCGTCAGCTTCATATTCGCCTCGTTATAATCAAATACCGACTGACTTGCGCCTGGCCCTAAACGATAGGCTTTAAAACCCCTATTGTCGGTAGTTCCTCCTGCAAAGTAACTCTGCGAAAAAGGTATATTATCAGAGTTGCCATAAGGTACCGCTATACCAAAAAACGAACGAAAAGCCAGCGAATTCTGCTTTCCTATCGGGAAATGCTTAATAAAATCCAGCTCTCCTTTAGCAAACTGAGCGTATTCAACCCCAAAAATCTTATTTTTGTTATTATCCGTCTTCACTACGTTATAAGTAGAAGCCAAAGTATTGAGCAAACCGCCTGCTGCTTCTACTTTTATACGGAATTGCGAGAAGTCACGCTCAAAAAACTGTGATTTACTGTTGAAAATATACGTATAACTGCTCGAAACGATAAAGTCGTTGTTCGTAATCCGGTTGTACCGCTCTAAAATACCTAATAGCGGTACCACATCTTCTGCTTGTACGGGTATAGTTCGGTTGAAAATATCTCCTAAAAACCTAAAAGTACCCTCTCTTGGGGTCAGATTACCTCTACTATCCACATAAGCCGTTCCTAAATGATACTTTCTCGATATATCGTTCAGCCGTTCGTACGTACTTTGGTAGATACTAAAGAAGTTCCGCGGATTGATATTATTAACGTACTGCACGTTGATAAGGTCAAAAATCACCTTATTTTTCTGCTCACGTGGGTTCCATACATAGCGCAATAACCCCGACGTGGTACGCTTGTCAATGCCTATATTCGTCTGATAACTCATACCCGCCTGCAATATTGTCTGAGGAGTCATATAGTACGGAATCAGCTTGCGTGTATTCAGCGGAAAGAGAATAGTAGGGAAGATAAACCTCACATCGCCACTTATCTCAGAGGTGTTAAAAAAATGCGAGTCGTTCAGCGAAGGCTGCGAAGCAAAAGTACCCTGTAGGTTCAGTTCTAACGTCTCAGCCCCTCTAAATACATTGCGCGCCGAGAAAGCAGTACCTACGCCAAAACCTATTGCCTCAATCTCCGAACGCTTTATCTCATTGGTCAGCCTAAGCGAAAACTTATCTAACGGACTTAAATAGATATTCGCGTCTAACTTGTTCATTAGCGTATCTTTAGCCGGATATTTAAACTCCATATTCGGGTAGCGAAATACGCGCAGATTGTTTAGCTGCTTATAAGTATTCCCCCTATCAGTATCGCTGTATAGCTGTCCTTGGCGCAAGCCCGAAGCACGCCAAAGCACCCGCGGACGGTAGTGCAGCTTATCCTTGTAGTAGATAATTAGGTCGCGGTAAGTTATCGAATCAAGCGCCGATTTATCCGTCTGACTGTCATAATCAGTATACATACGTATCTTATTGATATGATGCACTTTATATTTCTTAGTAGTCACCACATCACCATCGCGCTCTATCAGGTCGCCTATATTAGTGCTCACCTGTAGGTTGCGGTCTTTCTGCTTATGCACCGTGTCGCGCACTATCTCAAAATTGATAGAACTCTGCTGAAAAGTATAAAAACCCTTGTTGCGGAAAAGCGTATAGAGGCGCGTACGCTCCCCAGCAAAGTCCGCCAACTGATACGGAGCTCCCTGTTTTAGCAGCGTCTTATCAAGGTGCAATCGGTACACCGAATCTATCTCTGGCGATGTGATAGCCGTCTTCAGACTGTCTATATAATAGCGGTCGCCCGTTTGTATGTAGTAATCTACAATAGCCGTGCGCTTTTCAGTCTTCGTCAGCTTGCGGATACTATCGCCCACCTTAGCGTTAAAGTAGCCAATACTCCTGTAGTAAGCCGCCAGCTGCTTAGTCGACCGCCGCACTTGTGCCGTATCAAGTATCACAGGGGCTTCCCCAATCTTCTGTAGCTGGTGGTCAATACCCGACACCAAAAAAGATTCTTGCAACCTCCCCACCTGCTTTTTAGAGAGGAAGCCATTCAAAAATCGATGCCAACGAGGGTGATTATCAAGCCATTGTACAAATTCCTCTTCAGAATGAGGGTTCGCCCAGTTGTAAATATACAAACTCACCGGCAACCCTAAAATATACGAATTAGGCTTTTGAAAGATAAAATTGTTTACCTTTGCATCATCAGTAAGGGCATCATTCACATAAACCTTGTTTTCGCGCAGCAAATAATCATCGGCAGCCACCCGTTTAGTAGCCTCACAAGCCGACAAATAGCAGAGCAAAACACATAGCCCACTGATAAACGAATATCGAAAAAACGCCTTTTTCACAAATAATTGTTTTTAGGGCTCAAAATTACATAATATATTTATGCTTAGCAAAAATCAAGTAAAATTAATTCAGAAGTTACACCACAAAAAATATCGTAACGAGCTGAACCTCTTCATAGTAGAGGGCAAGAAAAGTATCAACGAATTTCTACAAGCAGGCTACACCCCCCAGCTGCTTATCGCTACTGAAGCCTTTACTACCAGCGTGCCACAGCATCTTATTACACCTGTTAGCAAAGACGAATTGCGCAAGGTCAGTACCCTCCAAAACCCCGATGAGGGCTTAGCCGTTTTTCAGCAGCCTAAGCACAAAGGCATTTTGCAAGAGGGCGTTATTGTAGCACTCGACAATGTACAAGACCCTGGCAATCTGGGCACTATCATCCGCCTATGCGATTGGTTCGGAGTCGAAACCCTACTCTGCAACACCCAAACGGTCGATTGCTACAATCCCAAGGTGGTACAAGCCACTATGGGCTCGCTTACCCGCGTAGCAGTGCATTACCTCGATTTAGCCGCTTTTCTAACCACCACAGCGCTCCCTGTATACACAATGGATTTAGAGGGCGAAAACCTCTATACAGCCACTTTCCCTAAGGATTGCATACTTATTTTAGGCAACGAAGCCAATGGCATCAGTTCAGAGGTACGCGCCTTATCCAATGAGGTGATTACGATTCCCCGCTTTAGCCAACACCAACGCACCGAGAGCCTCAATGTAGCGATGGCAGGAGCGATTATTTTAAGTGAAGTTATGGGGCATCATTAGAAAATTTTTCTAAATACACCTATCCTATACAATCGATATAGGAAGGATACAGGAACACCGAACAATCACCGAAGGATTAGCGAAGGATTAGCGAAGTACAAACGTCCAACAATCGACCTTAAAACAGAAAAAAGTACTATACCCACCAGTATATTAAGTATTCTCTTTTATTCAATAAAATCATATTTTTCGTGTATACTTGCCCGTCACATCTCCCCCTTTGAAGGGGGCTGGGGGGGATGTTAATACCCCCGTTTGCCCGTCACATCTCCCCCTTTGAAGGAAGTCCGCGAGCTAGCGCAGCGGAGTATGTGTTAGGGGGGATGTTAATACCCCTCCCACTTTTAGCACGATTTTTGCATCACATTCTAAAACCTAACACCTACAAGATGCCCCTACCTTATATATTAATACTGTTTCGCTTTTTATTAGCTCCCACTATATTCTGGATAGCCTACGCCACCCCCGAAAGCGTAGCCCGCCCCGCTATTGTCATCGCAATAGTAGTAGGACTCCTATCCGACATCTTCGATGGCATCATAGCCCGCCATAGGGGCATTAGCACCGTAAAGATGCGCCGCCTCGATAGCCAAACCGATTTAGTCTTCTGGCTCTCAGTGGGGGTAGCCTGCTATTGGCTCAATCCCGCCCTAATTACAGCCTACCGCTATCAGATTATAACCCTATTCGTTATGGAAGCCCTCTGCTATGGTTTGAGTTTTTTGCGCTTTGGCAAAGAGACCTGCACCCACGCCTTCCTTTCTAAAATATGGGGACTTACCCTTCTCATAGCCTTTGTCTCCCTTATTGGTTTTGGGTATGGCGGCTTCCCATTGCAGTTAGCTATCTATTGGGGACTATTATCCCAAACCGATGTCATTCTTATTATATTATTGCTCCCCCGTTGGCAAAACGACATCCCCAGCGCCTACCACGCCTACCTTATCAGAAAAGGAAAGACTATCAAAAAAAATAAATGGCTGAATAGTTAGGATAGTTAGAAAAAAGTACTATATTTGCGGCTCAATTATAAACTTTTAAAAACGTATGAAATTACCAATCATTTTAGGGCTTCTTACCGCCTCTATTACAGCCAGCTTTGCACAGCCTTTTCGCGACACTACTGTGCTACAATTAGCCGACACCAAAGTGCTAACAGCAGAAACTTCCCAAGCCCAACACTTAAACCTAAACCCTTTTTTAGTAAAGGACAAAGAATTCGATTTTGGAGCGCTACTCAAAGAAATCAATTTCGTACCTTTAGAGACCACGGCACAAAGCCGTTTAGGGCAGATTCGCAAAGTCGTTACCACTGCCGAACACATCTATATTATGGACGACCTTGATGAGTCGGGCATAGTCATTTTCACTCGGCAAGGGAAATTCGTAAAGCGTATTCCTAATGGCAAGAAGCCAGAACAACTCTATCGCCTTTATGACATCGATTTTAATACCCAAACCAATGAACTGATTGCTTACAAACGTTCCTTTCTTCTTATTTTTGATAAAGAAGGCAATTTCCTTCGTTTCAAATACCTGCCTATAGGCTTTCTCAATATGGCAGCTACCCCCGACGGATATGTGCTAAAATCGCTTGTAGGGCAAAATAAAAACTTAGGCGACAAAAGCAACTACCGTTTGCAGTTTATAAATAAAGACCTCAAGCTCAATGCGGTAGCGCTACCCGATAAAGAGAGCAAAGCCTTTTCGGCTAAAAGTTACCTTTATAGAGTAGCCGATTTGGTAAAGATAACAGCCGAAATATCCGACACTATCTATCAATATAACCCTAAAGACAACAAATTGGCAGCAGAGTTTATTTTAGATTACGACCACAAACTGCCACGTTCGTATATTTATGGCAAAGATTTTAGTGTTTTTGAAAATGCTATACGCGACCATAATTATAACTATTGTATAGGCGATTATATCGAAACCACTCATCACAATGTGTTTTTTATTTCTAATAAAACAGCCAATGTTGTAGTTTACCGCGATAAGCACAGTGGCAATATGGTAGGAGGGGGTATAGCCCAAAGCAAACAAGGACTTCCTTTCTTAGCCTTCCCTGATAGTTTTTATGATGATCAGCTTATCAAGTATTATTATCCAGGGGAAAATGATTACGAAGTGCTAAAAGAGATGCCATTTCTTTCTGAAGCCAATAAGAAGAAAAGCGAATCCTTCAAAAAAGGCGATAATCCCATTCTAATTTATTACACGTTGAACAAGTTCTAAAGAGATAACTAAAGAAATAAAGAGATATAGAAATGTAGAAATATTTTTTGATAAAGAACTTCGGAAAAAACTTTGCTAAAAGCTATAGGAATACCCACTATAGCTTTTAGCAAAGTTTTTTTGCACAATATCCCACCCGTCCCTACATCATATTGTTCGTGTATGCTTGCCCGTTGCATCTCCCCCTTTGAAGGAAGTCCGCGAGCTAGCGCAGCGGAGTATGTGTTAGGGGGGATGTTACTCCCAAGCCTCCCACCTATCCCTACATCATATTGTTCGTGTATGCTTGTCCGTCGCATCTCCCCCTTTGAAGGAAGTCCGCGAGCTAGCGCAGCGGAGTATGTGTTAGGGGGATGTTTCCTCCCAAGCCTCCCACCTGTCCCTACATCATATTGTTCGTGTATGCTTGTCCGTCACATCTCCCCCTTTGAAGGAAGTCCGCGAGCTAGCGCAGCGGAGTATGTGTTAGGGGGGATGTTACTCCCAAGCCTCTCACCTGTTTCTATATCATATTGTTCGTGTCTGTTTGCCCGTCGCATCTCCCCCTTTGAAGGAAGTCCGCGAGCTAGCGCAGCGGAGTATGTGTTAGGGGGGATGTTTCCTACCAACCTCCCAAAAAACTTTCTCTCACTAACCTCTGATTTCCAACCACTTAACCATCATCCTCAAAAAAACTTCAAAAAAAAGTGTCAAAAAATTTGCAGAATTAAAAAAACGCCGTACCTTTGCACCCGCAAATGAGACGATAAGTGCTCTTGCAAAAAGAAACAACACGTACATTGACATAATGTTGTACAGCACAAAAAGATTTAAAGAATCGAGTGAAACCTGAAGTCAATAACTTAAAAATCGGTTAGAAGAAATTAAAGATTTTAACGATGAAGAGTTTGATCCTGGCTCAGGATGAACGCTAGCGGCAGGCCTAACACATGCAAGTCGAGGGAGGAGCCTTCGGGCTTCGACCGGCGTACGGGTGCGTAACGCGTATACAATCTGCCTTTCACATAGGGATAGCCCGAAGAAATTTGGATTAATACCTAATGGTATATAGGGATGGCATCATTTTTATATTAAAGCTGAGGCGGTGAAAGATGAGTATGCGTTCTATTAGCTAGTTGGAGAGGTAACGGCTCCCCAAGGCGACGATAGATAGGGGTTCTGAGAGGGATATCCCCCACACTGGTACTGAGATACGGACCAGACTCCTACGGGAGGCAGCAGTGAGGAATATTGGACAATGGTCGGAAGACTGATCCAGCCATGCCGCGTGCAGGAAGACGGCCTTATGGGTTGTAAACTGCTTTTGCAGGGGAAGAATAAGGACTACGCGTAGTTTGATGACGGTACTCTGCGAATAAGCATCGGCTAACTCCGTGCCAGCAGCCGCGGTAATACGGAGGATGCGAGCGTTATCCGGAATCATTGGGTTTAAAGGGTCCGTAGGCGGGCTAATAAGTCAGAGGTGAAAGCGCTCAGCTCAACTGAGCAACTGCCTTTGAAACTGTTAGTCTTGAATGGTTGTGAAGTAGTTGGAATGTGTAGTGTAGCGGTGAAATGCTTAGATATTACACAGAACACCGATAGCGAAGGCATATTACTAACAATTAATTGACGCTGATGGACGAAAGCGTGGGGAGCGAACAGGATTAGATACCCTGGTAGTCCACGCTGTAAACGATGGATACTAGCTGTTTGGTTGTAAGACTGAGTGGCTAAGCGAAAGTGATAAGTATCCCACCTGGGGAGTACGCACGCAAGTGTGAAACTCAAAGGAATTGACGGGGGCCCGCACAAGCGGTGGAGCATGTGGTTTAATTCGATGATACGCGAGGAACCTTACCAAGGTTTAAATGGAGACTGACAGGTGTAGAGATACGCTTTTCTTCGGACAGTTTTCAAGGTGCTGCATGGTTGTCGTCAGCTCGTGCCGTGAGGTGTCAGGTTAAGTCCTATAACGAGCGCAACCCCTGCCATTAGTTGCTAGCGAGTCGAGTCGAGCACTCTAGTGGGACTGCCGGTGCAAACCGTGAGGAAGGTGGGGATGACGTCAAATCATCACGGCCCTTACATCTTGGGCTACACACGTGCTACAATGGTCGTTACAGAGAGCAGCCACTGCGTGAGCAGGCGCGAATCTATAAAGACGATCACAGTTCGGATCGGAGTCTGCAACTCGACTCCGTGAAGCTGGAATCGCTAGTAATCGGATATCAGCCATGATCCGGTGAATACGTTCCCGGGCCTTGTACACACCGCCCGTCAAGCCATGGAAGCTGGGGGTACCTGAAGACGGTCACCGAAAGGAGCTGTTTAGGGTAAAACTAGTGACTGGGGCTAAGTCGTAACAAGGTAGCCGTACCGGAAGGTGCGGCTGGAACACCTCCTTTTTAGAGACGACCGATGTTATAGACGAATAGAAGGATAACACCTTTTCTTTAAATCTTGCTGGACAACAAAAAAACAAGCAGTCTCATAGCTCAGCTGGTTAGAGCGCTACACTGATAATGTAGAGGTCGGCAGTTCGAGTCTGCCTGGGACTACGAAAAGATAAGCTGAATTGAGGAAATTCTAGGAGCTGAAGAGTTAGATAGTTAAATGGCTAACGACTAACGACTAATAACTAACGACTAAACACGGGGAATTAGCTCAGCTGGCTAGAGCACCTGCCTTGCACGCAGGGGGTCAAGGGTTCGAATCCCTTATTCTCCACAACACGCACCCACAAGTTCCCTCTCCTTTGGAGAGGGTTAGGGTGAGGAAAACAGTACATTGACATATTGGGATAAAAAGCATAAGAGATCAATAATAGATTATTGATAATCTAACGAAAAAATATTAAAAAGAATCAAAGAGAACGAGGTATTTTCTTAATTTAGAATTTAAAATTCAGAATTAAGAAAGACTACAAGCGCGAAAAGTTATGTAAGGGCGTATGGGGGATGCCTAGGCTCTCAGAGGCGAAGAAGGACGTGATAAGCTGCGAAAAGTTGCGGGGATTGGCACATACGATTAGATCCGCAAATATCCGAATGGGGCAACCCAGTACATTGAAGATGTACTACACCGATTGGTGGGCAAACCTGCTGAACTGAAACATCTTAGTAGGCAGAGGAGAAGAAAACAAAAGTGATTCCCAGAGTAGTGGCGAGCGAAATGGGAGCAGCCCAAACCCATATTGTTACGGCAATATGGGGGTAGTAGGACCCAGATATAGGTTGTAAAACTGGATTAGAAGTGTTTGGAAAGACACACCATAGAGAGTGAAAGTCTCGTATAGGTACAGCTTTATAAATCTTATGGGTATCCTGAGTAGGTCGGGGCACGTGGAACCTTGACTGAATCCGCCGGGACCATCCGGTAAGGCTAAATACTCCTGAGAGACCGATAGTGAACCAGTACCGTGAGGGAAAGGTGAAAAGAACCGTGAATAACGGAGTGAAATAGACCCTGAAACCATACGCTTACAAGCGGTCGGAGCAGCGTCAGCTGTGACGGCGTGCCTTTTGCATAATGAGCCTACGAGTTACTGTTACCAGCGAGGATAAGTATTTCAGATACGAATCCGTAGCGAAAGCGAGTCTGAATAGGGCGATAAATAGTTGGTAGTAGTAGACGCGAAACCTGGTGATCTACCCTTGGGCAGGTTGAAGCGCTGGTAACACAGCGTGGAGGACCGAACTGGTTGTCGTTGAAAAGACTTCGGATGACCTGAGGGTAGGGGTGAAAGGCCAATCAAACTGGGAAATAGCTCGTACTCCCCGAAATGCATTTAGGTGCAGCGTTGATGCGAGTTTAATAGAGGTAGAGCTACTGATTGGATGCGGGGGTTTCATCGCCTACCAATTCCTGACAAACTCCGAATGCTATTAAATGCTCATCAGCAGTGAGGGTATGGGTGCTAAGGTCCATATCCTAAAGGGAAAGAACCCGGACCATCAGCTAAGGTCCCCAAATATATGCTAAGTTGACCAAACGCGGTCTGACTGCACTGACAGCTAGGATGTTGGCTTGGAAGCAGCCATACATTTAAAGAGTGCGTAACAGCTCACTAGTCGAGCGGTTGGGCATGGATAATAAACGGGCATAAGCATATTACCGAAGCTATGGGGTTATTACTTGAAGTAATATACCGGTAGGGGAGCATTCTATTGGCGTGGAAGCTAAAGGCGTGAGCCATAGTGGAGCCTGATAGAAAAGAAAATGTAGGCATAAGTAACGATAAGGCAGGCGAGAAACCTGCCCGCCGAAAGATCAAGGTTTCCTCAGCTATGCTAATCAGCTGAGGGTTAGTCGGGGACTAACGCGAACCCGAGTAGGGGTAGTGGATGTACAATAGGTTAATATTCCTATACCATTAGTCTGTTAAAAGTGACGGAATGAGATAACTACCGCGTACTGACGGAATAGTACGTTTAAGGAGTTGTTATGACTTCGAAAGTACGCTGAGGCTTCGGCCGAGGTGAGTGTGGTGACAACGTTTCCAAGAAAAGCGAAGGCTAATGCCCGTACCGTAAACCGACACAGGTGATTGGGATGAGAATTCTAAGGCGCTCGAGAGATTCATGGCTAAGGAACTAGGCAAAATAGACCTGTAACTTAGGGAGAAAGGTCGCCTATCATTAGATAGGCCGCAGTGAAAAGGTCCAAGCGACTGTTTATCAAAAACACAGGACTCTGCAAAATCGAAAGATGAAGTATAGGGTCTGACACCTGCCCGGTGCTGGAAGGTTAAGAGGAGAGCTTAGCAGCAATGCGAAGGTTTGAATTGAAGCCCCAGTAAACGGCGGCCGTAACTATAACGGTCCTAAGGTAGCGAAATTCCTTGTCGGGTAAGTTCCGACCTGCACGAATGGTGTAACGATTTGGACACTGTCTCGGCCATGAGCTCGGTGAAATTGTAGTATCGGTGAAGATGCCGATTACCCGCAGTGGGACGAAAAGACCCTGTGCACCTTTACTATATCTTCGTATTGGTCTTGGATAAGTGATGCGTAGGATAGGTGGGAGACTAAGAAGCGGCTATTCCGGTAGTTGTGGAGTCATTGTTGAAATACCACCCTTTGCTTATCTGAGGTCTAACTTTGCACAAGGCAAAGGACAATTCGTGGAGGGTAGTTTGACTGGGGTGGTCGCCTCCAAAAGTGTAACGGAGGCTTCTAAAGGTTCCCTCAGCACGCTTGGTAACCGTGCGTAGAGTGCAATGGCATAAGGGAGCTTGACTGAGAGACATACAAGTCGATCAGGTACGAAAGTAGAGCATAGTGATCCGGTGGTTCCGTATGGAAGGGCCATCGCTCAAAGGATAAAAGGTACGCCGGGGATAACAGGCTGATCTCCCCCAAGAGCTCACATCGACGGGGGGGTTTGGCACCTCGATGTCGGCTCGTCACATCCTGGGGCTGGAGAAGGTCCCAAGGGTTGGGCTGTTCGCCCATTAAAGTGGCACGCGAGCTGGGTTCAGAACGTCGTGAGACAGTTCGGTCTCTATCTACTGTGGGCGTTAGAAATTTGCGTGGATCTGACTCTAGTACGAGAGGACCGAGTTGGACGCACCGCTGGTGTATCTGTTGTCTTGCCAAGGGCATAGCAGAGTAGCTAAGTGCGGATGGGATAAGTGCTGAAAGCATATAAGTACGAAACCCGCCACAAGATGAGATTTCTTTTAAGGGTCGTGGGAGATGACCACGTTGATAGGTTACAGGTGTAACGGTGGTAACATCATAGCCGAGTAATACTAATAACCCGTAGACTTTTCGCGCAGCATTCTTTTTAAGGTAATAGTTAGTTAAATATTTGCTTTTTATCCTCATATGTTAAAATATATGGGCTATGTAGTCAGTATGTAGTCTAAATGATTTAAGGTGGTTATAGTCAAAGGTCTCACCTCTTACCATTCCGAACAGAGCAGTTAAACCTTTTAGCGCAGATGGTACTACGCAAGTGGGAGAGTATGTCGCCGCCTTCTTATAAAAAGAGCAATCTAAATAATTAGATTGCTCTTTTTTGTTTTAAATTTTAAATTGATAAACAGATATGAGAGTAGTAATTCAAAAAGTAACACAGGCTTCAGTAAGTATAGAAAATCAAATAGTAGCCTCTATAGATAAAGGCTTATTTGTCTTAGTAGGTATAGAAGATACTGACACTAATGACGATATAGCGTGGCTATCAGCTAAAATAGTCAATTTGCGTGTTTTTGACGATGATAATGGGGTAATGAATCTCTCGGTAAAAGAAGTGGAGGGAGAGGTGCTTATAGTGTCTCAATTTACCTTGCACGCCTCTACTAAAAAAGGCAATCGTCCTAGTTATATAAAAGCTGCTCGTCCAGAGGTAGCCATACCTATTTACGAAGCCTTTATAAAGCAAGTAGAAAGTCTGTTAGGCAAAAGAGTGCCTACAGGGCAATTTGGTGTGATGATGCAGGTCAGCCTATGCAATGATGGACCGGTTACCATTCTTATAGACACCAAAAATAAGGAATAAAAAAAGCCCCGAAGATAGTCGAGGCACTAAATGTTTTCACAACGGAATAATCCTTATTGTGAATTGCTTTCAAATTCTGCGACAAAAGTAAGTATAATATTTTTAATGTACAAATCTTTTTTTAATTTATTTTTACTTTTTATTTCTTTTTGTTATTTTTGCCTCACCAAATTACAAAACAATGAAAAATATACTTGGATTAGATTTGGGTACCACCTCAATAGGTTTTGCCCATATCGTAGAAGATGAAAATAAAGAAAAATCAGAGATTAAGGAATTAGGAGTGCGTATTGTTTCTTTAGCCACAGATGAACAATCCGACTTTGAAAAAGGAAAATCAATTAGCACTAATGCAAATAGAACCCTTAAACACGGAGCAAGGCTAAATCTTGATCGTTATCAACAAAGGCGAAAATTTCTCATAGATTTATTGCAGAAAGCAAATCTAATTACTTCTGCCTCTATCTTGGCTGAAAATGGCAAAAATACCACACATTCTACTTGGCAATTGAGAGCTAAAGCCGTTACCGAACGTATTGAGAAAGAAGAGTTCGCTAGAGTATTACTAGCTATTAATAAAAAAAGAGGCTATAAGAATAGCAGAAAAACAAAAACTGAAGATGAAGGACAAGCAATAGATGGAATGGCTATAGCAAAGTGCCTCTATGATGAAAACCTAACTCCAGGACAGTTATCGTTACAATTACTTCAACAAAACAAAAAACTCCTCCCAGATTTTTATCGTTCAGATTTACAAAAAGAATTTGACCTTGTTTGGAATTTACAAAAACAGTTTTATCCTGATATCCTAACAGATAGTTTTTACAAAGAATTGCAAGGGAAAGGTAAGGATGCTACTTCAAAAGCCTTTTCTAAAAGATATCATTTTGACACAGCTGAAAACAAAGGTTCTAAAGAATCTGTTCGTTTGCAAGCCTATCAGTGGCGTGCGGAGGCTATATCTAAACAACTTTCAAAAGAAGAAGTAGCTTATGTCTTAACCGAAATCAATAATAATTTGAACAACTCAAGTGGCTATTTAGGCGCTATTTCCGATAGAAGTAAAGAACTCTATTTCAATCGTCAAACAGTAGGGCAATACTTGTATGCACAGCTTCAAGAAAATAGACATAATAGTCTTAAAAATAAAGTATTTTACCGTCAGGATTACTTAGATGAGTTTGAACGCATTTGGGAAACTCAAGCTTCATTTCACAAAGAATTGACAGATGAACTTAAAAAGCAAATCCGTGATGTGGTAATTTTCTATCAACGTAAACTTAAATCTCAAAAAGGATTGGTATCATTTTGTGAGTTTGAGAGCAAAGAAATTGAGATAGAAAAAGACGGAAAAGCTATAACTAAAAGCATAGGAGCTCGTGTTGTCCCTAAATCCTCTCCTCTATTTCAAGAATTTAAGATTTGGCAAATACTCAATAACGTTACCTGTAAGAGAAAAGGAATTAGAAAAAAGAAATCATCTGCTAAATCTACTGAATTAGACCTATTCAATGAACCCTCTCAATCAATTTTTAGTTTGGATATGGAGTGCAAGCAACTCCTTTTTGACGAACTGAACCTAAAAGGAGACCTAAAATCGGATAAAGTACTGAAATTATTAGGCTATTCTCCTCAAGAATGGGAAATCAACTACAATCAATTAGAAGGAAATCGTACTCAAAAATCACTCTATGAAGCGTATTTAAAAATTATTGAAATAGAAGGTTATGAGGTGAAAGATATTTTACAAATAAAATCTACAAAAGACGATTGGTCTTTAGATGAATCTCCTCTTTCAGCTTCCGAAATTAGAGAAAGAGTAAAGGTTATCTTCCAAACATTAGGAATATGTACTAAAATCCTTTATTTTGACCCTCTTTTGCCTGTAAAAGAGTTTGAACAGCAGTATTCCTATCAGTTGTGGCATTTGCTTTATTCTTATGAAAGTGATGATTCTACTTCTGGAAATGAAACCCTTTACCGAATCTTAGAAAAGAAATACGCTTTTAAGAGGGAACACGCTACAATACTCGCCAATGTAGCCTTGCAAGATGACTACGGTAGCCTATCTACTAAAGCTATCCGCAAGATATACCCTTATATAAAAGAAAATCAGTATAGCACAGCTTGTGAATTGGCAGGTTATAAGCACTCTAAACTATCTTTAACCACAGAAGAGTTAGAGGCTCGTGAACTGAAAAATATCATTCCACTACTTAAAAAGAATGCTTTGAGAAATCCTGTAGTTGAGAAAATTCTCAATCAGATGATCAATGTAGTGAACGCTTTAATTGAGAAAAACAGTGAACGAGATGCTGAAGGGAAAATTACAAAATATTTTCATTTCGATGAAATTCGCATTGAATTAGCTCGTGAATTGAAGAAAAATGCCCAAGAAAGGTATGAAATGACCCAAAATATCAACAAAGCTAAATTAGAACATCAAAAGATTAGCGAAAAACTTCAGAAACAGTTTGGCATCAAGAATCCTACTAAATCTGATATTATTCGTTATCGCTTGTATCA
Source organism: Capnocytophaga sp. FDAARGOS_737 (assembly GCF_009730375.1). Lineage (NCBI taxonomy): Bacteria > Pseudomonadati > Bacteroidota > Flavobacteriia > Flavobacteriales > Flavobacteriaceae > Capnocytophaga > Capnocytophaga sp. FDAARGOS_737. Next base: position 338,235 of record NZ_CP046316.1, read on the forward strand.
AGAATTGGAACACAATGGCTATAAAGAACTATATACCAACACCTATATAGCCCCCGATGTATTGTTTAGCAAGAATATAGATATAGAACATATTGTCCCTAAAGCTCGTGTGTTCGATGATAGTTTTTCCAACAAAACATTAGCTTTCAAAGAGTTTAATATCAAAAAAGGAGAATCTACAGCTTTTGATTATATCACCTCTTTAAACTGTGAAGGAGAACTCAATCAATATCTCACCAGAGTAGAGAATGCTTATAAAACAAAAAGCATTTCACTTACTAAATACAAGAATTTACTCAAAAAAGCCTCTGAAATAGGTGATGGCTTTATCAATAGAGACCTGAGAGATACTCAGTACATAGCCAAAAAAGCTAAAGAAATACTTTTCCAAGTAACTAAAAATGTGCTGTCTACCTCAGGAAGTATCACCGATAGATTGCGCGAAGACTGGGGCTTGGTCGATGTGATGAAAGAGCTAAATATGCCTAAATATCAGTCATTAGGACTCACAGAAGTAGAAGAACGCAAGGATGGCAATAAAGTAACTGTAATTAAGGATTGGACAAAGCGCAATGACCACCGTCACCACGCAATGGATGCCCTTACAGTGGCTTTCACCAAACCTTCATACATACAATACCTTAATCATCTCAATGCTCGAAAAGACGAGAATAACAAAAATTATTCGGTTATTTTAGCTATCGAGAAAAAAGAAACAATTAAAGTCCCAATTAATAATGGTAAGAATAAGAGAGTTTTTATAGAGCCTATACTTAACTTTAGACAAGTAGCCAAAAAACACCTCGAAGAAATATTCATTTCGCACAAAGCAAAGAATAAAGTAGTTACCAAAAATATAAATAAACCTGCTGGTACTGACAAACAACAAATCACACTCACTCCAAGAGGTCAGCTACACAAAGAAACTATATATGGTAAATACCAATATTATGTCAATAAAGAAGAAAAGGTAGGCGTAAAGTTTGATGAAAGAACTATCACAAAAGTCTCTAATCCTCTTTATCGCGAAGCATTGCTGAAAAGACTGCAAGCTAATGACAACGACCCTAAAAAAGCCTTTGCAGGGAAGAACGCACTATCTAAAAACCCTATTTATTTAGATGAAGCAAAAACTAAAACTTTACCAGAAAAAGTAAATCTCACCTACTTGGAAGAAGACTTTTCTATCCGCAAAGATATTTCTCCTGATAATTTCAAAGATTTGAAATCTATTGAAAAAGTAATTGACCAAGGAGTAAAGCGCATTCTTATCAAGCGACTCCAAGCCTACGATAATGATCCTAAGAAAGCCTTTGTAGACTTAGAAAAGAATCCTATTTGGCTCAATAAAGAAAAAGGAATTGCGATTAAACGCGTTACTATAAGTGGCGTGAGTAACGCTCAACCTTTGCACATAGGGAAAGACCATTTAGGAAAAACTACTTTAAATAAAGAAGGGAAAGAAGTTCCTGTAGATTATGTAAGTACGGGCAATAACCACCACGTAGCTATTTATAGGGATAAAGAAGGTAATTTGCAGGAACAAATTGTCTCTTTCTTTGAAGCTGTCGTGCGAGCTCAGCAGGGGCTTCCTATTATTGATAAAAACTATAAACAAGCAGAAGGTTGGCAATTTATGTTCACTATGAAACAGAACGAAATGTTTGTATTTCCTAACGAAGCGACAGGTTTTAATCCCGCTGAAATAGACTTGTTAGATCCTAAAAATAAAAAATTGATAAGCCCCAATTTGTTTAGAGTACAAACAATATCAATTGTAAAATATGGAAATAGTGTGGTTAGGGACTTTAAATTTAGACATCATTTAGAAACAACTCTTCAAGATGATAAAATATTACAAGGAATTACTTTTCAACAGATTAAAAGTTTAGAACCCTTAAGGAATATCGTAAAAGTTCGTATTAATCACTTAGGCGATATTGTAAACATAGGCGAATATTAAAAAACTTTTTTAAAACCAATAAAACACCCTTTAAACTATGTTATACCGTTCTATTTACATTGGCAATCCAGCTCATTTAAAGTGGAAAGATGAGCAACTCATAGTCTATCTTGAATTATGATCATAGCAGAACGATATAATGCTTATAGAATTATGTGGGTATTAGTATTATACGATTTGCCAACAGAAACGAAAAAAATGCGTAGAGAAGCACAGGTTTTTCGTGATAAACTTATAAAGGATGGCTTTACGCTCTTTCAGTTTTCGATGTACATAAGACATTGCCCCAGTAGGGAGAATGCCCAAGTGCATATCAATCGTGTAAAACAAAACCTACCACAGTACGGCAATATAGCTATTATGTGCCTAACCGATAAGCAGTTTGGCGATATGGAGTTCTTCTACTGCCAAAAGGAAACAACAGCCCCCGAAACCTATGTACAATTAGAGCTTTTTTAAGAAGAATAGGAAAGAGAAAACCTCCTCTTTTGCCTTTGTTTATAAGGCAAAAGAGGAGGTTTTTCAGTGCTGTTTTTAAGTAAAACTGATTGATACTAAAATCTTTAAAAGATTGAGGATGTTATCAATCACAAAACTACAAAATTTGAAAGCAATTCACAACAAAGACTTCCCTATTTTGAATAACCTGATAGTTGTTATCAATCACAAAACTACAAAATTTGAAAGCAATTCACAACCAGTCCTTAATGTGTAGAGGGAACTGCCATGTTGTTATCAATCACAAAACTACAAAATTTGAAAGCAATTCACAACGAGCTATGTAGCTATACACAATGAGGGAGGGATGTTATCAATCACAAAACTACAAAATTTGAAAGCAATTCACAACTGCCAGCCTTGTAGCATATAGATAGCGTTAGATGTTATCAATCATTAAACTACAAAATTTGAAAGCAATTCACAACAAACCGCTTACTCCAATAATCGCGTTTGTTGTTATCAATCACAAAATTACAAAATTTGAAAGCAATTCACAACAGGCTTTTTTGAAGGGGTTTTTGCTTGAGGTTGTTATCAATCGCAAAACTATAAAATTTGAAAGCAATTCACAACCAACAAATGAATGAAACAGCAAAACAAAGTGTTGTTATCAATCGCAAAACTACAAAATTTGAAAGCAATTCACAACAACTACATCTTACAAGGCTTTGGATTTAGGGTTGTTATCAATCACAAAACTACAAAATTTGAAAGCAATTCACAACAAAAGCTGGAACGCCCTTTTGACGAGTATAGTTATTATCAATCGCAAAACTACAAAATTTGAAAGCAATTCACAACTACGTTAGGCATTATAACCTTTGCCGATGAGATGTTATCAATCGCAAAACTACAAAATTTGAAAGCAATTCACAACCTCTCGCCCTCCCTCCCGTTGGTCGGTTGGGATGTTATCAATCACAAAATTACAAAATTTGAAAGCAATTCACAACAAAGCATTAAACAAACAACAAGAGATACAAGTTGTTATCAATCACAAGACTACAAAATTTGAAAGTAATTCACAACGTTTTCTAACTTTATGAAACCCGGACAAGAGTTGTTATCAATCGCAAAACCACAAAATCTGAAAGCAATTCACAACCTGTCACCTATTTGGTATTGATTTGAAAAAGATGTTATCAATCACAAAACTACAAAATTTGAAAGCAATTCACAACTACCCAGTGGAGGACCCTCAAGCACACTTTGATGTTATCAATCACAAAACTACAAAATTTGAAAGCAATTCACAACCAACAAATGAATGAGATGAGCAAACAAAGTGATGTTATCAATCACAAAACTACAAAATTTGAAAGCAATTCACAACCAACAAATGAATGAGATGAGCAAACAAAGAGATGTTATCAATCACAAAACTACAAAATTTGAAAGCAATTCACAACTTTTAGCACAAACAAGAACGTACGAAAGTTGTTGTTATCAATCACAAAACTACAAAATTTGAAAGCAATTCACAACTTTTTTTGCATAAAAAAGTTTTAATTTGTTTTATTATATAATAATTCTTATCTTTGTACTTTAATTTAAATTTTTAATTTATGGGAATTATTGCAACACTTATTATTGGCGCCATCGCAGGATGGTTAGGAGGAACTATCTACAAAGGTAGTGGATTAGGACTAATAGGGAATATCATTATTGGTGTTCTTGGGAGTAGCGTGGGGTATTGGCTTCTAGGAAGTGTATTACACATCTCTCTTGGAGAAGGATTGATTGGTTCTATCTTAACAGGAGCTATTGGAGCTATTGTTATTTTATTTTTAATAAATTTGATATTTAAAAAGAAGTAATAAGGAAATAGGAGAAATAAAAAGCCCCGAAATATTATATATTTCGGGGCTTTTTAGTATACTTTTTCTCTTAATTACCTTTTTGCGTTAGCAATCCAGGTCTTTCCATCTGTAGTATACAGAATGTACAGTGAAGATGCGTTTATTCTAATTACTTTTAAACCATCTTGCAAATCAACATTTACTAAAGTGTTATCTCCTTCTTTTTTGAAACTAACACCTTTTAGGTCTTCAATGCCATCTGAAAAACGGAAATAATAATCATTTCCTGTTTTAACAACTGTTACTGAACCATTGTCAACAGATTTTTTTTCTTTTCCTTTTAGGAAAGAAATTTCACCTTTATAGGTTCCTACAAAAAGGTCATTGTCTGCTGGGTCATCATTTTTGCTACAAGAAGCAAAAAAAACTAGTGATAAACAAATCACTGAAGCTAATGCAATAATTTTCTTCATAGTTGATTAAATTTAAAAATTAATATTAAAGTTTGATGTAATAATTATATTATTGAGATGCTTAATGCAATTTTTAAAAGATATTAATTGTAATATTTTTTTAAGAAAATATTTTTTATTTGTTTTTATTTAAATATCTTTTTGCTAAAAGTTGCATTCCGTATCCCAAAGCTATATTTAACCATCGTTTGTTGTTAAATAAAGAGCCCAAAGTATTAGCTAATAAGTTTTTTGGACTTAAACTTTCTGCTGAAGCTGATACTTGTTGTGTGAGAGATAGTCGGTCAATCTCTTTTTCTAATCGCAGTAGTCTAATCTCATTGTCAATTTCTTCAAATGATGAATAGGTTTTATTGTTCATTTTCTTCTTCGTCTTCTGGGTCAGATTTAAAATAGATTTCTGATAGTTTTTGCAATAGCGACTTCTCAATTAGTTTCCTGCGAAACAATAAAACTACTAACGATAACAATATATAGAACGCTCCTACAATAGCAAACCCTAAACCATTACTACCTAAAGCTTCACCTATAGCATAAGCAGCGGCAAGTGATAGGAAAAATAATATTAATAAGCAGGCAAAAGCATAAACAAAAAAAGTTATAAGCCCATACGAAGACTTAGCTATAAACCTGAAAACTATCATTTTATAGTAAGCAAATTGCGAATTAAAGGCTGTGTTTGCTTTTGTAGGGACTTCTACAAACGTTTCTTTAATAGAATAAATCGCCATAAAATTACTTCTTGATTTTAGCGGCTTCTTCTTTCAATGAAGCTAATTTCTTTTCTAGCAGACTAATTACATCTTCAGCTTTATTGCTTGATTTTGAAAAGAGTCTATCTACTTTTTCTTCTAAAGAACCTTTTAATTCCAAAGATTTCTCACGCACGCTCTCTGTAAGATTATCTAATTGCTCTTTAAATTCATCAGACTTGTCTCTAAGAGAGTCCTTAATTTTTTTACGTGTGTTTTTACCTTCGTCTGGCGCAAAAAGAATGCCCAAACCTACTCCGATAGCAGTACCTACTGCTAAGCCTAATACGGCATTTGCTGTTTTTGACATAGTGTTCAAATTTAATGTTATTAAATTAGTTATATAAATTAAGTATGGTGCAAAGGTATAAATAATTTTGATAAAATATATTTTTTAATAATACTTTTTAACTATAAGACATAAGAAAAACTTATTATTACTTTTTATATGTTTGTTTTTAAGAGGTTTATATATTTCTTTTAAGTTTGTTTTCCCATTGATAATCCATAAGCTAAGGATATAAAATCATTGCGATAGCCCAAATGATTGCCAGCAATATTATCCAAGGCAAACAACCTGAAAACATATGGTATAAGGCTCTAAACGCTTCGAATATTATATTATTTTTCATAACAATAATCAGTATTATTACGGTGCTAAGCGCTCTATTTTCCAATCGTAGTCTTCGGTGAGGGTGTAACGCAGACGGTCGTGTAGGCGGTTGGGGCGTCCCTGCCAGAACTCTATGCTCTGAGGGCGCACTAAGTAGCCGCCCCAATGCGCAGGACGCGGTACTTCCTTACCTTCGTATTGCATTTCTAAAGCGTGTAGTTGCTCTTCTAAGTACTCGCGTGTGGGTATTACCTCGCTCTGTGGCGATACTATAGCTCCTAATCTACTCCCCAAAGGGCGCGATTCAAAATAACCGTCAGAGGTGTTGGCGGGCACTCGCTCTGCTATCCCTTTTATGATGACTTGCCGCTCGATAGAAGGCCAAAAGAATGATAAACACAGATGCGGATTAGCTTCTATTGCCTTACCTTTTTCGCTGTGGTAGTTGGTGTAGAAGATAAACCCTTCGTAAGTGTACTGTTTGAGCAACACTACGCGCGTTTTAGGAAAACCGTCAAGTCCGATAGTGCTAACGGACATAGCATTGGCTTCGTCTATACTATCTGTTTCATCTGCTTCGTAAAACCACGTCTGAAAAAGCTGCATAGGGTTTTCAGGAGCATCTTTCTCTAAAAGCTCTCGTTTATTATAGGTTTTTCGATAATTACTTAAGTCCATTTTGTTTTTCTGCAAATATACTAATAATTTATAAATCGGCAATTAATAAAATAAAAATAAGAGGCAATAAGCACTCACTTATTACCTCTTATTTTATTACTTATCAGTTGTTTCTATTAATAGAAAGCACTTATATTTTCTTTGATAGTAGCACTATTTTCAAGCGATTTGAGTATGCCTTGTCCAGCGCGCTCTGTGCGTAGCTTCTCGATAGTCTCTGCATACGTTTTGTAATCATTAGTAGCAGGTGCTACTGATACTGATGATACTTGTATCACATATACAGCATTCTCACCATCGATAGGTTTAGAGATAGCACCTTGCTTAAGTCCAAAAGCAGCCCCGATTACTTTAGGTTCGCGTCCTTCTCCTATAAGGATAGGGTTGTTCATCGTTAGTCCGGTAGCCGTTTTTACTTCTGTTTTGTTAGCCGAAGCAATTGCTGCTAAACTGTTGCCTTTAGCTTTCTCTTTTAGTATAGCGGCTTTTTTCTCGCGTATAAGAATAGGTTTTACAAATGGCGCTACGTCTTGTACGTCGCTAAGTCCTTCTTCTCCTTGTTTCACTAATTGAGCTACTATATAGTTACCTCCGTTAGTGAATTTTTTAAGGTCTCCTACTTTTGTTTCTTTGTTGAATAGCCACTGTACTATTTGGCGGTTAGCACCAAGCCCGATGATTTGGTCGTCGTTTTTGTGTAGGTTATCTGCACGAAGCACAGTCAAGTCTGATGATTTAGCGATGTTAGAAAAATCTTTAGGATTTTGACTCGCTTTCATCTCAAAATTGCTCACTTTAGAGAAAAGTTCGTTGAGGGTAGCTTCAGAAGGCTCAACCTTGCGAGTGATAGTAGCCAACTGCACGGTAGGCGCTTTATCAGTTACTTTCACTACGTGGTAACCAAAATCAGTTTCTACAATACCTATAGTACCTACAGGGTTAGCGAAAACGAATTGCTCAAAAGGTTTTACCATAGCCCCGCGTTTGAAGAATCCGAGGTCGCCTCCGCGATAGTTAGCACCTGGCTCATCAGAATTTTCGCTTGCCAAAGCCGCAAAGTCAGCACCAGCTGCTTTAGCCTCAGCCAAAAGCGATTCAGCTTTTGCTTTTGCTTCTTCTTTAGTGCGAGTAGTATTAGGAGTAGCGGCTTGGCTACCTTTGTAAGCGATAAGTATATGGCTTGCTTTCACAGCTCCGTTAGGGTCTTTAGCTATCATACGGCTTAGTTTTAGGTTGCCGTCTTCTTCATAAGGACCGAATACTTTGCCAACTGGTAGGGCGAAAAGAGTATCAGCATAAGCAGAACGCAAATCTTCTTTGCTTACGAAAAGGGTATCATAAGGAGTATCAGAGTGGCGGTCTACGAACTCTTTTACGTTTTTAGTTTGAGCGAAACCAGCGATAGTATCGTTAGCGTGTGTTTGGTTGTTAAACACGATTTCAGGCTGAAGCAATTTGTTGATAGCTTCTTTTTCAGCTTGCGTATCGGCAGCCGAAGGTTTTTCGTTCACCACTATATATTGTATATTGCGGTAAGCCTCTTGTTTGAATTGTTTTTCGTGTTTTTTGATATAATCTTTTATTTCGCTGTCGCTAACATTTATGTTTTTATCGTCAATACTGCTGTATTGTAGCGCAACATAGCTAATGTCAGCCATATCTTTTTCTTGGTGATAAGCTATTTCGGCTTCAGCATTGGTTACCCCTAAGCCAGCGCGTATAAGGCTAAAATACATTTGCTGTTTAGCCCCTTCGATAATAGCGTCTTCTTGCATTTTCCACTGAGCATAGGCTTGCGGATTGTTGCTTTTGAGGGTATTGAGGTAAGCGGTAAATTTAGAAGGGTCAAATACACCGTATTCGTTTACGAACTGAGGGTTTTGAGCAAGAGGTGTTTTAGCGAGTATAGAGATGATTTGGTCTTTCTCCACGCTGAGTCCTAATTTCTCAATTTGTTGATTGAGAAGTATTTGTTGAACGTTTTGCTCCCACACATACTTTGCAGCTTCTATGCTACTTGCCTGACCGTTAGCCTGATGCACGGCATTTTCTACCTGTAGACGGAAAGCGTCAATAGGTACATCTTCACCGTTTACCGTACCTATTTCGGTAGGTTGATGGTTACTAAAGCGCCCTTTGCCAATAAAGTCTGAGATGATAAAAGCAAAGAGAGCGAGCCCGATAATTGCAATCAAGAATACGGTTTTACTTCTGATTTTTTCAAGTACTGCCATTGTTTATAATCGTTTATAAAAAGTATAAATTTGTTTGGTGTTATTAATCAAACGGCAAAAGTAATCCTTTTTATTGAAATACAAAAATAATTAGCAAAAAAAATGTTGATTTGTCAATTTGCCGATTTGTCAATTTGTCGATTTGCTAATTTTCCCAAACCTCCATTAATTAGAAATTTTATCTTTTATACTTACCCTTTACTTTAGATATAGCTACCCTTTACCTTGAGCGAAGGATTAGCGAAAGATGAGCAAAGTATAAACGACTAATCAACGCCCCAAAAATAGTAAAATATGCTACGCTCCATCTTGCTTCTCTTTTCATCTCTCATAATCGCCAAATCGGCAAATCGGCAAATTGCCAAATCAATAAAATTTGCTAATTATCAAATTTTTACTATCTTTGCGCTTTGAAATATCTAAAAAATGCCTACCACTATCTATAAAACTTATGTATGTATCCTTTTCTTTGCGCTACAACTCTGCTTTTCCCAAAAAGGGGAGGAGGCACTGTTTATCAAAGAAGGTACGCTACTTAAATGTGAGAACAACCGCATTCCTGCTGACGGTCGTATAGAGTTACCACGTACAGTTAAAGCCATTGCTCCTGAGGCATTTAAAGATTGCTCCCGACTCAAATCTATCAACATAGGGGGGAGCGTAACTCTGATAGGCGACCGTGCTTTCTACGGATGTAATACCCTTACTAAAGCTGAGTTCCTGCCCAATACAGTTACCGCTATAGGCGAACAAGCCTTTGCTTTTTGTGGGAAGCTCAGCAGTGCTAACTTGCCCAACTCGGTGGCTACTATTGGCACTGAGGCGTTTCGTGCTTGTTTTGCGCTTACCGCTATCACTATCCCCGAAAGTACTACTAATATAGGTGATAACGCTTTTTTAGATTGCAGTTCGCTACAGCAGGTTACTTTTCTTACTAACCAGTTACCTATACTTCCTTCCGGAATTTTTTACCAATGCAAGCAGCTCAAAGAGGCGTTACTGCCCGCTAGTGTGCGGCGCATCAAAAGCAGTGCTTTTGCTTATTGCGAAAACCTCAGTAGGGTAGTGCTGCCGGAACAGTTAGAGGCTATAGGCGATGATAGTTTTGAGTACTGCAAGAGTTTGCGCGCTATTGATATTCCTGATAGTGTGGTGTTTATAGGGGCGAGTGCCTTTCATAGCTGTAGTTTGCTAACCGATGTGAAGTTGCCCTACGGCTTGCGCCATTTGCTCAACGATACTTTTTTAGATTGCACTTCGCTTAAGGCTATTCTCATACCCGATACGGTAGAAAAGATTGATATGCAGGTGTTTCGCAACTGTAGTTCGTTAGAGGCAGTACAATTTCCTTTGGCACTAACCGACATACTCTATGCCGCTTTTTACGGTTGCAAAAAGTTGCAAGAAGTTACCCTGCCCGACGAGGTAAAATATATAGGTATGTTTGCTTTTGCTGAATGCGAGAGTTTAGCGTATATAGAGTTGCCCCGTGCGGTGGTCGATATAGCCGCTAAAGTGTTTTATAACTGTACGAGTCTTAGCGAGGTGAAGCTCTCTAAATTCACCGCCACTATAGGGGTACAGGCTTTTTACGGCTGTACGAATCTAAAAGACTTACGCCTTCCGCCCTCGGTAGAAAAGATTGACTTAGGGGCGTTTGAAAATACGGGACTTACCGAATTGCACTGCAAGGCTATCGCACCGCCAGAGGTGAACAGGAGTTTTGGATATAAGGGGAAAGTATTAGTACCTTTCCGTTCGTTAGACGCCTACAAAGCGGCGATAGGTTGGCAAGATTGTGCCTTAGAATAAAAAAATATTAAAAAAAGTTTTGCAGATTAAAATATTTGCAGTACTTTTGCCACCCAAAAGCGTGCATAATAGGACGCTTAATAACTCACCAAATAAATTAATACATTATGGTTCAGTATGTTAAAGAATCTTACGAAGAACTAAAGAACCACGTTACGTGGCCTACTCTTGCCGATTCACAGCGTGAAATGGTGGTAGTAGTGGTATTCTCTATCTTATTCTCATTAGTTATCTGGGGAATGGATTCGTTCTTTGAATGGATAATAGCTGAGTATTTTAAATTTATGCAATAAAAACAACGGAGAATGTCTGGATTGTTAGAAAAAAAATGGTATGTAATCAAAACCGTTACCGGTCAGGAAAACAAGATTAAGAACTACGTAGAAACGGAGTCAGCTCGTTTGGGCTATGCCGACTATGTAGAAGAGGTGTTGGTGCCTACCGAGAAAGTGGTGCAAGTGCGCAATGGTAAAAAAACTACCAAAGACAGAGTGCATATGCCTGGCTACGTAATGGTGAAAGCTCATTTAGCAGGTGAGGTGGTGCATATCATCAAATCAATACCAGGGGTAGTGGGCTTCTTAAGCGAGACTAAAGGTGGCGACCCGCTGCCTTTGCGCAAAGCCGATGTAAACCGTATGTTGGGGCAAGTAGATGAGCTATCAGAAACCGTAGAAACGGTAGCTATACCTTTTGAAGTAGGCGAGGTAGTAAAACTTATCGAGGGGCCTTTCAACGGCTTTAACGGTACAATAGAGCGTGTGAATGAAGAGAAGCGAAAATTGGAAGTAATGGTGAAGATTTTCGGTAGAAAAACACCTTTAGAGCTCAACTATACCCAAGTTGAAAAATTGTAACTTATAAGTCCCTGAAAGGTATTCCTAAAGGGGTATATTTTAAATAATTTATTAATAATAAACAATGGCAAAAGAAATTAGTAAAGTAGTTAAACTACAAGCTCGGGGAGGTCAAGCGAACCCATCGCCACCAATTGGACCCGCATTAGGTGCTGCCGGTGTTAATATTATGGAGTTCTGCAAGCAGTTCAACGCTCGTACGCAGGACAAACAAGGAAAAGTAATTCCTGTAGTTATCACCGTGTACAAAGATAAGTCATTCGACTTTATTATCAAAACAGCGCCTGCTGCCGTTCAGCTATTGGAAGCCGCTAAGGTTAAAGGAGGTTCCGGAGAGCCAAACCGTAAAAAAGTAGCAAGTATCACTTGGGATCAAGTGAAAGCAATTGCAGAAGACAAAATGCCTGACCTAAGTGCATTTACACTCGAATCTGCAATGAGTATGATTGCTGGTACGGCACGCTCAATGGGTATAACAGTAACTGGTGAAAAACCTTTTTAATCGGAAAGCATTATGGCAAAATTGACAAAGAAACACAAAGAAGCGCTTGCTAAAGTAGACAGAAACAAGCTCTACACGCTTAAAGAGGCTTCTGCATTACTCAAAGAAATCACTTACACTAAATTTGATGCTTCTGTGGATATTGCAGTGCGTTTAGGGGTAGACCCTCGTAAAGCAAACCAAATGGTGCGTGGCGTAGTTACGTTACCTCACGGAACAGGTAAAGATGTGCGAGTGCTCGCCTTGGTAACCCCAGATAAAGAGGCTGAAGCTAAAGCAGCTGGAGCTGACTATGTAGGGTTAGACGAATATCTACAAAAGATAAAAGACGGTTGGACAGACGTAGACGTAATCGTAACTATGCCTGCCGTAATGGGTAAATTAGGTCCTTTAGGGCGTGTGCTTGGTCCGCGTGGATTGATGCCAAACCCTAAAACAGGTACCGTTACTATGGAAATAGGTAAAGCTGTACAAGAGGTAAAAGCTGGTAAGATTGACTTCCGCGTAGATAAAACCGGTATCGTACACGCTTCTATTGGTAAAGTGTCTTTCTCTGCTGAGAAATTAGTAGACAACGCCAATGAACTATTGCAAACGTTGATAAAAATGAAACCTACTGCTGCTAAGGGTACTTATATGAAATCGATATACTTATCATCAACTATGAGCCCTAGTGTAGCTGTAGATACTAAAACAGTTTAATTGATTAGTTAAAAAACGAAATTATGACAAGAGAAGAAAAATCATTAGTAATAGACAATTTAACTGCTCAGTTAGCTGAAAACAATGTTATTTACGTAACAGACCTAACTGGTTTGAACGCGCAAGATACAAGTGCTTTACGCCGTGCTTGCTTCAAAGCGAATATCAAGTTAGCAGTAGTTAAAAATACCTTGCTTGCCAAAGCAATGGAAGCCTCAGAAAAGGAATTTGGTGAATTACCTAATATCCTAAAAGGAAACTCTTCACTTATGTATGCCGAAGTAGGTAATGCACCTGCTAAGCTTATTAAAGAGTTCCGCAAGAAGTCAGATAAACCTATCTTAAAAGGAGCTTATATTGATTCAGCAGTATATGTAGGCGATAACCAATTAGATGCGTTAGTAGCTATCAAATCTAAGAATGAAGTTATTGGCGATATCATCGGATTGCTTCAATCACCTGCTAAGAATGTGGTATCAGCTCTTAAGTCAGGAGGTGGCAAATTGGCCGGTATCATCAAGACTTTATCTGAAAAATAATAAACAGAACGCACAAAAATTATTTATAAACAATTAAACAAAAACGATAGAAAAATGGCAGATTTAAAAAATTTCGCAGAACAATTAGTAAACTTAACTGTTAAAGAAGTAAACGAGCTTGCTCAAATCCTTAAAGACGAATATGGTATCGAGCCAGCAGCAGCAGCAGTAGCAGTAGCAGCAGGTCCAGCAGCAGGTGCTGGTGAAGCAGCAGCTGAAAAAACTGAATTCGACGTAATTCTTAAATCAGCAGGTGCTAACAAACTAGCAGTAGTTAAATTAGTAAAAGATCTTACTGGTCTTGGACTAAAAGAAGCTAAAGAAGTAGTTGATGGTGCTCCTTCAAAAGTAAAAGAAGGTGTTTCTAAAGAAGAAGCTGAAGGGCTTAAAAAATCTTTAGAAGAAGCTGGAGCTGAAGTAGAGTTGAAATAATTTTACTAAGTAAACCCTATAAGGTTTAGGTCTTTTTCAGTAGGAATTAGACCTAAACCATTTTGTAATTTAAATAAAAACTAACACACAAAACAATACAATAACAATATTAGGTAGAATATATTTCTGCCAAATAAACATAAAACAAAATGAGCAAACACCTTGAACGTTTAAATAATGTTTTTTGGGACTTCCGTGAAAGAGATTTACATCAATATGCAAGTGTAGAAGAGTTTAAGAAAGATGTCATTTTAATGAATGAAGAGCTTCAGAATGAAAAAGAATGGCAATTAGATGATGTGGTTATTGAAGAACCTAAAATTGAAGTAACTTATACAGCATATGTATTTCCTGATGACTTATTATCAAATGAGCGTTTAGCGAGTAATGGAGTTAGTACGCTTGAAGATAATGAAACTATTTTTGAACGTGAATCAGAAGAGTATGATGGGCGTTATTACGCTGAGATTACTGCTACTATTGAGCCGAATAATGGACAGTGTTTTTCAGGATATGAATTTCTGATGAAAGTACATATTCAAACATTGAATAAAGATTTAGGCGATGATAACTTTTATGAAGGTGTAGAAATAACAAGAAATAAAGATAATACAGCTATAGCCTACATTTATACAGGAGGATAACGACTAACAACTAATGATAACGACTTACTACTAACGCACTAAACAATAATTTAAAGTAAAGAAAATGCTTACGAATCAAACCGCAAGAGTGAATTTTGCTTCCGTGAAACACACCCCTGAATATCCTGACTTTTTGGATATTCAAATCAAATCGTTTCAAGAGTTCTTTCAGATGGAAACTAAGTCGGAAGACCGAGTGCACGAAGGATTGTATCAGACTTTTAAAGAAAACTTTCCTATAACCGATACTCGTAACCAGTTCGTACTGGAATTTCTCGACTATTTCGTAGACCCCCCAAGATACTCTATTGAAGAGTGTATTGAGCGTGGCCTTACTTATAGCGTCCCTCTAAAAGCTCGGTTGAAGCTCTATTGCACTGACCCCGAACACGAAGACTTCGAAACTATCGTACAAGACGTTTACTTGGGTACGGTGCCTTATATGACTACTAGCGGTACATTCGTTATCAACGGTGCCGAACGCGTGGTAGTTTCGCAATTGCACCGCTCTCCAGGGGTTTTCTTTGGTCAGTCGTTTCACGCTAACGGTACCAAATTGTACTCTGCCCGTATTATCCCTTTCAAAGGTTCGTGGATAGAATTTGCTACCGACATCAATAACGTGATGTACGCCTATATCGACCGTAAAAAGAAATTGCCTGTAACTACTCTTTTCCGTGCTATTGGTTTTGAACGCGATAAAGATATATTAGAGATTTTTGACCTTGCTGAAGAGATAAAAGTATCTAAAACAGCGCTTAAAAAGTACATAGGCAGACGTTTAGCGGCTCGTGTGCTTAACACTTGGCACGAAGACTTCGTAGACGAAGATACAGGAGAGGTAGTATCAATTGAGCGTAATGAGATTATCCTCGACCGTGATACGGTGCTTGATGAAGACAATATTCAAGAAATACTCGATGCCGATGTAAAAACTATCTTGCTACACAAAGAAGATAGTCAGGCTACCGACTATACTATCATACATAATACCCTACAAAAAGACCCTACCAACTCTGAAAAAGAAGCGGTAGAGCACATCTACCGACAGCTGCGTAACGCTGAACCACCTGATGAAGAAACGGCTCGCGGTATCATCGATAAGCTGTTCTTCTCAGACCAACGTTATAACTTGGGCGATGTAGGGCGTTATCGTATCAATAAAAAATTAGGGCTTGATACCCCTATGGAAAAGCAAGTGCTTACCAAAGAGGATATTATCACTATCGTAAAATACCTTATTGAGCTTATCAACTCTAAGGCCGAAGTAGATGATATTGACCACCTTTCTAACCGCCGTGTACGTACGGTAGGCGAGCAGTTGGCAGCACAATTTGGTGTAGGACTTTCGCGTATGGCGCGCACTATCCGCGAGCGTATGAACGTACGCGATAACGAGGTCTTTACTCCTATCGACTTGATTAACGCTAAGACACTTTCGTCAGTTATCAACTCATTCTTTGGTACGAACCAGCTTTCTCAGTTTATGGATCAAACTAACCCATTGGCTGAGATTACCCACAAACGCCGTTTATCTGCCTTAGGACCTGGAGGTCTATCGCGTGAGCGTGCGGGCTTCGAGGTGCGAGACGTACACTACACCCACTACGGTCGTTTGTGTCCTATTGAAACCCCTGAGGGTCCAAACATCGGGCTTATTTCGTCATTAGCGGTGTTCTCTAAAGTGAATGGTATGGGCTTTATCGAAACGCCTTATCACAAAGTGAGCAATGGTAATGTAGATCTTAAAGATATGACCTACCTTACTGCTGAAGATGAAGAAGGGCTTAAGATTGGTATGGCGAATATCGCTTTAGACGCTGATGGCAACATCACTGAGGAGAAAGTGGTAGTAAAAGAAGACGGGGACTTCCCTGTAATTGAACCTAATGAGGTACAATATATAGACGTGGCGCCTAACCAGATTGCTTCTATTTCGGCTTCTTTGATTCCGTTCCTTGAACACGATGACGCGAACCGTGCGCTGATGGGCTCGAATATGATGCGCCAAGCGGTGCCATTATTGAAACCTGAAGCACCTATCGTGGGTACTGGTTTGGAACGCCGTGTGGCTTCTGACGCCCGTGTACTGATGAATGCTGAAGGCGATGGTACAGTAGATTATGTAGATGCTGAAAAAATCATCATTACTTACGACCGTACCGACGAGCAAAAATTGGTAAGTTTTGACCCTGATGAAACGGTGTATAACCTTATCAAATTTAGAAAAACAAACCAAGGTACTTGTATCAACCTAAAACCTATCGTACACAAAGGTGAACGTGTGAAAAAAGGACAAGTACTCTGCGAAGGCTATGCTACCGAAAACGGTGAATTAGCTTTAGGACGCAATATGAAAGTAGCGTTTATGCCTTGGAAAGGGTATAACTTCGAGGATGCGATTGTAATTTCGGAACGAGCTGTACGCGATGATATATTCACCTCTATCCACATAGACGAATATGTATTGGAAGTGCGCGATACTAAGTTAGGGGCTGAAGAGCTTACCAATGACATTCCGAACGTATCAGAAGATGCTACTAAGGATTTGGACGAAAATGGTATGATACGCATCGGGGCTGAAGTACGCCCAGGTGATATACTAATAGGTAAAATCACACCAAAAGGAGAATCTGACCCAACCCCTGAAGAAAAACTGCTACGCGCTATCTTTGGTGACAAGGCTGGTGATGTGAAAGATGCTTCGCTAAAAGCTTCTCCATCGCTCTACGGGGTAGTAATTGATAAGAAACTTTTCTCGCGTGCGGTAAAAGACAAACGCAAACGCAATAAAGACAAAGAAGATATCGCTACTTTAGAGGCTGATTACCAAGCTAAATTTGAAGCTCTTAGAGGTAAATTGCTCGACAAAATCTTCTCGTTAGTAAACGAAAAGACTTCAGAAGGAGTAGTGAATGATTTGGGCGAAGAGATTGTTCCTAAAGGTAAGAAATATACCAAAAAAGTGCTTGAGGCTATTGAAGACTACACTCACCTTACCTCATCAGGCTGGACAGATGATAAGCACATCAACAGTTTGATAGACGACCTATTGCACAACTACCGCATTCGCGAAAACGACTTGCAAGGTATGTTGCGCCGCGATAAGTTCACCATTTCGGTGGGAGACGAGTTGCCAGCAGGTATCCTCAAATTGGCTAAGATATATATCGCTAAGAAGCGTAAGCTGAAAGTGGGAGACAAGATGGCGGGTCGCCACGGTAATAAGGGTATCGTAGCGCGTATTGTTCGCGATGAGGATATGCCATTCTTAGAAGACGGTACTCCGGTTGATATAGTGTTGAACCCTCTTGGGGTGCCTTCTCGTATGAACATCGGTCAGATATACGAAACCGTACTCGGCTGGGCAGGACAAAAACTCGGTAAGAAGTTTGCCACTCCTATCTTTGATGGGGCTTCGTTAGAGCAAATCAATGAGCTGACAGATGAGGCAGGCGTACCACGCTTTGGTCACACTTACCTATACGATGGTGGTACTGGTGAACGCTTTGACCAAAAAGCTACCGTAGGGGTGATTTATATGATTAAGCTCGGACATATGATTGACGATAAGATGCACGCGCGTTCTATCGGTCCGTACTCACTCATCACCCAACAGCCATTAGGTGGTAAAGCACAATTCGGTGGACAACGTTTCGGAGAGATGGAGGTATGGGCATTAGAGGCTTATGGTGCTTCGAGTACCCTACGCGAAATCTTGACCGTAAAATCGGATGACGTAATAGGTCGTGCGAAGACTTATGAGGCAATAGTGAAAGGTGAAACAATGCCTGAACCAGGATTGCCAGAGTCTTTCAACGTATTGATGCACGAGCTAAAAGGTCTTGGATTAGATATAAGATTGGAAGAATAAGGATTAATTGTTAAAAATTAATGGTTGATAAAATTCCGAACTATTGAGATATTCAGTGGTTCGGAATTTTTTTTAAATTATGAATTGTCAATTATTAATTATTTTTTATCTTTGCTGCATAAAACGGATTATGTATTATGAAAAGAAAGACTATTATTATCATTTTAGTACTACTGCTGTTTATCATCGTGCTTATCGCTGGTAAAAAAGCAGGATGGTTTGGCGATGACCAAGAATTGGTATCAGTTGAAACTCAAAAGGTTACTGCAGCTACCCTTACGCAAAAAGTATCGGCTACTGGTAAAATACAACCAGAGTTGGAAATTAAACTATCGTCGGAGGTATCGGGTGAAATTATAGAACTGCCTATAAAAGAGGGACAAACGGTGAAAAAGGGCGACCTATTAGTGCGTATAAATCCGGATATTTATCAGTCAGGACTCAATAGGGTGTTGGCAAGCCTTGAAACTGTACGCGCTTCGCAACAACAATCGGAAGCAAGCTATAAAGAGGCTGAAGAAAACTACAAGCGCAATAAATTGCTCTTTGACAAAGGGGTGATTTCGAAGGCTGAATGGGATAAGATAGTTTCGGCTTACGAGATGGCTAAAGCTGCCCGCGAGTCGGCACGCTATAACGTGCAGAGTGCAATGGCAAGCGTATCAGAAGCGCAAGATAACCTAAAGAAAACACAGATATATTCGCCTTCTGACGGTACTATCTCTAAGCTCAGTGTAGAGTTGGGCGAGCGTGTGGTAGGTACCATACAAATGACCGGTACGGAGATTATGCGCGTGGCTAACCTCGGTAGTATGGAGGTGGAAGTAGATGTGAATGAAAACGATATAGTGAAAGTGAACAATGGGGCAGAGGTGAATGTAGAAGTTGATGCTTATCCTAAACGCACTTTTAAAGGTACGGTAACCAACATAGCTAACACCGCTAATGCAACCGCAAGTGCTGACCAAGTAACGAACTTCAAAGTGAAAATACATATAGAAGAAAGTTCGTATACTGACCTTGTGAAAGATAAAAAAGAAGGGTATTCGCCTTTCCGCCCAGGGATGACTGCTACAGTTGATATTCTTACCCAAACGAAAAAAGATATAGTAGTGGTGCCTATTAGTGCCATCATAGTGAAAAAGAAGTCGGAAATAGACGAGAAAACACCTAAAGAAGAGGCTGATAAGCGACAAGAGGCGGTATTTGTGTACAAAGATGGCAAGGCAGAGCTTAGAGCAGTGACTACGGGTATTCAGGATAATGTGAATATAGAAATTCTTTCGGGGGTAGCTAAAGATGAAGAGATTATCACAGGGCCTTATAATGTGATATCTAAGACGCTTAAGAATAATGAAAAAGTTAGTAAATTAGCAAATTAGCAAATTTGGCAATATGAATGCAAAGCAAATCCTAACAATCTTTGTAATTAGTCTTCTAATATTTCTTAGTAGTTGCAATTCTATGAAAAGGCAAATAGATCCTTATCAAGAGAAAATTGGCAAGAAAGGCGATGATTACTCATTGTCTTATTATAAAAGTAAAAGGGCGTCGGTTAAAAGTATTTTAAATATTAAAATTTTTGAAGGAGACGGCTCTTTGTCAACTAGTAATTTGTATTTACATATTAATGGACTGCCTATTATTTCAAATTATAAAGAAAATTTTTATCTTCTTCCTAATAGAAAATACGATGTGCAAGTCACTACTTTTTCAGGGTATAAAGGTTTGTATATAAATAATATAAAGCTGAAAGAGAAAGATTCGGTAGTGCTAAATGTATATCTGAAAGAACCTGCTCTGATATTTTGTGAGTAGCACAAAATGAAGAAAGGCTATACACGCTGGGGCAAATTAGCAAATTATTTTGTATAATAAATAAAAAGTATTACTTTTGCAAAAATTATAATACCTATCATATTATGTATTGGACATTAGAACTTGCATCTTATTTAAGTGATGCACCGTGGCCTGCTACTAAAGATGAGCTTATTGATTATGCCATTCGTACAGGTGCTCCTATGGAGGTGGTAGAAAACCTTCAGGAAATTGAAGACGAAGGAGATATGTATGAATCTATTGATGAAATCTGGCCTGATTATCCGTCAGAAGAGGACTATCTTTGGAATGAAGATGAGTATTAGAAAAAGTCTCAACAGAGACTTTTTTTTGATTTGTTGATATGACAATTTGGCAGGAACTGTCAGTTTGGTATATTTATTGACTAAAAACAAGAGACGAAAAATAAATATTAATAATTTAATAATTGACCATTATAAATGAGTATTATCAATTCACTTATTAAGCTATTCGTGGGCGATAAAGCCAAAAACGATTTGAAGTCTATTCAGCCGTTGGTTGAAAAGATTAAGGCGTATGCAGCAGAGTTAGAGCATATTAGCAATGACGAATTGCGCGGCAAGACGATTGCCTTCAAAGAAAAAATAAAAGAGGCACGTGCTACTTTTGACACGCGAATAGCTGACCTACAAACACAAGCGAATGCTACGGAAGATATAGACAAGAAAGAAGACCTTTATACTGAAATTGATAAACTCAGTGCAGAGGCTTATCAGGCTTCTGAAAAAGTGCTAAACGATATTTTGCCTGAAGCCTTCGCTACGATGAAGGAAACCGCAAGACGTTTTGCTACTAACGAGACTATCAGCGTAACAGCTACTCCGCGTGACCGCGAGCTATCGGCTACCCACGACTATGTGACCATAGAAGGGGATAAGGCAATATGGAAAAACCATTGGGATGCGGCTGGTAAAGACGTTACTTGGGATATGGTGCACTACGATGTGCAACTTATCGGGGGTATTGCCCTACACCAAGGTAAGATAGCTGAGATGCAAACCGGTGAGGGTAAGACCCTTGTGGCTACACTGCCTGTATATCTGAACGCCCTAACAGGTAACGGGGTGCACTTAGTAACCGTGAACGACTATTTGGCACGCCGAGATAGCGCGTGGATGGGGCCTCTGTTTGAGTTTCACGGCTTGCGAGTGGATTGTATAGACAACCACCAGCCGAACTCACAGGCTCGTCGCAATGCGTATAACGCTGATATTACCTATGGTACTAACAACGAATTTGGTTTTGACTATCTGCGCGACAATATGGCGCACACCTCTGAAGACCTTGTACAACGCGCTCATAACTACGCGATTGTAGATGAGGTGGACTCAGTACTTATAGACGATGCGCGTACACCGCTTATCATCTCGGGGCCTACTCCTAAAGGCGACCGCCACGAGTTTAACGAATTAAAACCTTTAGTAGCCGATTTGGTAGAAAAACAGCGTACTTACTTAACTAAAGTACTTGCCGATGCTCGTAAACTAATAGCAGAAGGCAATACTAAAGAGGGTGGTTTTCAACTATTGCGCGTATATCGCGGCTTGCCAAAGAACAAAGCTCTTATAAAATTCCTCAGTGAAGAAGGGGTAAAACAACTGCTACAGAAGACAGAAAACTACTATATGCAGGATAACAATCGCGAAATGCCTAAGGTAGATGCTGAACTTTACTTCGTGATTGATGAAAAGAACAACCAAATAGAGCTTACTGATAAAGGTTTTGCCGATATAGCTTCTTACGATGGTGATAAAAACTTCTTCGTATTGCCTGATATAGGGGTAGAAATTGCTAATATTGAGAGCCAAAATCTGCCGATAGAAGAGGAAGCTAAGCTAAAAGAAAAGCTATTGCAAGACTTCACCGTAAAAAGTGAACGCATTCACACCCTTAACCAATTGCTAAAAGCCTATACGCTCTTTGAAAAAGATGTGGAATACGTGCTTATAGACAATAAAGTGTTGATAGTAGATGAGCAAACAGGTCGTATAATGGACGGACGCCGTTATTCTGACGGATTGCACCAAGCTATTGAGGCTAAAGAAAACGTGAAGATAGAGGCCGCTACGCAAACCTACGCTACTATCACGCTACAAAATTACTTCCGTATGTATAGCAAGTTATCGGGTATGACAGGTACGGCTATTACCGAAGCGGGAGAGTTTTGGGAAATATACAAATTGGATGTGATGGAAATACCTACCAACCGTCCTATTGCTCGTAAAGACTACAATGACCTGATATACAAGACTAAACGCGAGAAATATAACGCGGTGATTGACAAAGTAGTATCGCTATCGGAAGCAGGACGCCCTGTACTTATCGGTACTACTTCGGTAGAGGTATCGGAGCTTTTGAGCCGTATGCTAACGATGCGCAAGATAAAACACAATGTATTGAACGCTAAGTTGCACAAGAAAGAGGCAGAAATTGTAGCTGAAGCAGGGCAATCGGGAGTAGTAACTATCGCTACCAATATGGCAGGACGTGGTACGGACATTAAGCTAAGTCCGGAAGTGAAAGCTGCTGGTGGTTTGGCTATCATAGGTACTGAGCGCCACGATTCGCGTCGTGTAGACCGTCAGTTGCGCGGTCGTTCAGGACGTCAGGGAGACCCAGGAAGTTCGCTTTTCTACGTATCGTTAGAAGATAATTTAATGCGTCTGTTTGGTTCAGAGCGTATAGCGCGCCTAATGGACAAACTCGGACACAAAGAAGGTGATGTGATAGAGCACTCTATAATGACCAAACGTATAGAAACCGCTCAGAAGAAAGTAGAGGAGAACAACTTCGGTATCCGTAAGCGTCTGTTAGAGTATGATGACGTGATGAACGCACAGCGCGAGGTGATATACAAACGCCGCCGCCACGCCCTTGAGGGAGAACGCCTAAAAGTGGATTTGGCAAATATGATATTCGACACTTGCGAGGTGATAGTAGAAAGCAATAAGAGTGCTAATAACTATAAGAATTTTGAGTTTGAGTTGATAAAATACTTCTCGCTCAAGACCCAAATATCAGAGACTGAATTTGCTAAAACTGCTAATAACGAACTGACTTTCAGACTTTATCGCGAAGTGTTAGACCACTATCAGCAAAAGACAGAGCGCAGTGCTGCACAGGCTTTCCCTGTGATAAGAGAGGTGTATGAAAACCCATCGAATACTTATGAGCGCATAGTGGTGCCTTTCACAGATGGTCAGAAGATGCTTAATATAGTAACCGACCTGAAAGAGGCATACGAAAGTGGAGGTAAGAAACTTATTAGTGATTTTGAAAAGAATATTACCTTAGCGATTATTGATGATGAGTGGAAAACGCATTTGCGCCAAATGGATGAGCTTAAACAATCGGTACAGTTGGCGGTACACGAACAGAAAGACCCGCTACTTATCTATAAGTTTGAGGCTTTCCAACTCTTTAAAGCAATGATAGATAAGGTAAACAAAGATATAGTGTCTTTCCTTTTCAGAGCAGAGCTACCTACACAAGCTCCTGCGGTACAAGAGGCTCACGCCCCTCAGCGCAGTAATGAACACTACCAAACAAACAAAGAGGAAGTGCTTAACAGCGATGAAATGGCAGCTCAAGCACGCGAGGTAGGGCAACAAGCTTCGCAAAGGCGTTCGGTAGTAGAGACTATCATACGCGAGCAGCCTAAAGTTGGTCGTAATGACAAGGTAGTAATCCAAAACATTCGCACTGGTGAACGCAAAGAACTTAAGTTCAAACAAGCGATGCCGCTATTGGAAGGTGATTGGATATTGGTTAATTAGTTAATTGGCTAATTTATAGATTTAAAAGATACTTTGCCAAAGGTTATAGCACCAACGCTACGCCCTTTGGCAAAGTTTTTTTGTAAAGATAGCAGCTTGCTAATTGATTAATTATTCTTATCTTTGCCCAAAATATAGTATACACGATTAGAATGAATAAACTAAATATTTTTCTGTTAGTTTTTTGTTTTCATATCTCTCTGTGGTCAGTGGCGCAAGAGGATACTGATGATGGTATGATTGATACTGAAAAAGAGCGGGTGGCGCCAACTTCAGTGGTTGATTCGCTTTACCTTGAAGACCAATTTTATTTGGGTTTTACCTATGATTATCTGGCAGGGAAGGCGTCTAATGTGGTGCAGCACAACCTTTCGAGAGGCTTGCACTTGGGGTATATACGCGACCTACCTCTGAATGCGGAGCGCAATTTGGGGTTCGGTTTGGGGATTGGCTACGCCTATGACCGCGTGTATAACAATATGTTAGCAAAAAAGACTAGTGCAGGTATTAGCTATGAAATTGTAGAGCATTTTAGAGATTTGAATCTGTCGCGTAATTTCTTCGAGACGCATACGATAGAGATACCGGCTGAGTTTCGCTTTCGTACCTCTACGCCCTATTTGCACAAGTTTTGGCGTGTGTATGCGGGGGTGCGATTGGCGTATATCTTCAGCAGTAAGAGTTTGTACACTGCCGATGATGTTTCTACTTCGTTTGCTAACAGTCAGCTGAATAGGGAGTTTCAGCTGAAACCTTATATAGCGTTTGGCTATAATGCGCTGAACTTTTTTGTACAGTACAACCTTACTCCGCTACTTAAAAACGCCGAGACTACCGATGGTACAAGCCTGAAATCGAATATCTTGCAGATAGGGCTGATGTTTTATATTTTATAAAGAAGAAATACTAAATAAATGGAAGCTCATTTTACACGTTGGCGCCTCATATTGGGGCAAGATGCTCCTGCTATGGAAGGGGTTGCCTTAGACGAACAGCAGTCGCTTATGGACGCTACGCTGGCGGCTCTGTATGACCATACCGATGGGAAAGGGGGGAATGCTGGTGGTAAGCGCTCAGCAGGATTGGGGAACTCAGCTCCTAACTTGGCTAAATGGCTGACAGATGTTCGCTCGTTCTTTCCGCCAGATGTGGTGAGCGTTATACAAACAGATGCAATAGAGCGCAAAGGGCTTACTAAATTGCTCTTTGAGCCTGAAACCCTCAAGAATGTGAAGCCAGATATCTCGATGGTAGGTACCCTGATGGCACTAAAAGACCAGATACCTGCAAAATCGAAAGAGACAGCCCGAGAGTTAGTGAAAGAGGTGGTAGATGAGATTATGAAGCGTATGGAACAGAATTTGCGTAGAGCAGTGACGGGAGCTCTGAACAAGAAAGCGCATACGCCTATAGCTAACTTTTTGTCTACTGACTGGAAACGCACTATTCAGCGCAACCTTAAAAACTATGACACTGCTACCAAGCGGCTTATTCCGGAGAAATTCTATTTCTTTGAACGCACCCAAAAGCAGAAGAATTGGACGGTGATATTGGATATAGACCAGAGTGGTTCGATGTGCGATTCTATTATCTATTCGTCGGTAATGGGGGCTATCTTTGCGAGTATGCCTGCGCTCGACACGCACGTAGTGGCATTTGATACCCAAGTAACAGACCTGACCGAGCTATGTAGGCAAGACCCTGTGGATATGCTTTTCGGGGTGCAGCTGGGTGGGGGGACTGACATTAATAAGTCGGTAGCCTACTGTCAGACTTTGATAGAAAACCCTCGCAAGACGATGTTTATCCTCATATCTGACCTTTATGAGGGGGGCGTGCGCGCGGGGCTTTTGCGCCGCCTGAACGAGATGCACGAAGATGGGGTAAAGGTAATAGTACTGTTGGCGCTCTCGGACAACGGGAAGCCTTATTATGATGAAAAACTCGGTAAGGAGATTAGCAAACTGGGTATTGCCTGCTTTGCTTGTACGCCTGACCGTTTGCCTGAATTAGTAGAAAATGCTCTCAAAGGCAATCCTTTATTACCTAAAGGGAATGACAAATGATAAATTGTAAAAGATGAAAAAACATTCAAAAGTTTGGAATGAAATCAAGACGAATGACTCTTGGTCGATATTTAAAATAATGGGAGAATTTGTGCACGGCTATGAGCAAATGAGCTCTATAGGTCCGTGTGTGTGTATCTTTGGGTCGGCACGTATCAAGCCTGAAACGCCTTATTACGAACTGACAGTGCGCATTGCCCAAAAGATTGTAGATGAGGGGTTTGGTATCATCACAGGGGGGGGACCTGGTATTATGGAGGCAGGCAACAAAGGGGCGCACCTCAATAAAGGTGTATCGGCAGGGCTCAATATCGACCTGCCTTTTGAACAAACTAATAATAGCTATATAGACCACGATAAGAATATAAAATTTAACTATTTCTTTGCCCGCAAGGTGATGTTTGTAAAATATTCTAAGGCATTCGTAGCTATGCCGGGTGGTTTTGGTACTCTTGATGAGCTTTTTGAGACGCTAACTCTCGTACAAACCCGAAAAATAGATCAAATACCTATTATTTTAGTAGGAACTGACTATTGGAGAGGGCTATTAGAATGGATAAAGACGGTATTATTAGAGAAATTTAGCAACATCAATGCTGAAGATATGAATCTTGTGCATTTGGTAGATACCGAAGATGAGGTTATTAGGGTTATTGAAGAGTTCTATAATAATAAACATCAGTTGAAACCGAATTTTTAAAACTATAGCAATAATGAACACTAAAAAATTATTAAAATCTTTTTTATTATTACTTATTTTTAGCTTGTTGCCTATTGGTTTGGCAGCGCAACAAGGAGGTATGTGGATACCTTCGCTTTTAGAAGGAATGAACGCCAAAGAGATGAAGTCTTTGGGAATGAAAATGTCGGTGAGCGATATTTATAGTGTGAACAAATCGAGTTTGAAAGATGCAGTGCCCCACTTCAACGGAGGCTGTACTTCTGAGATGATTTCGAGCAGAGGGCTATTGCTTACGAATCACCACTGCGGATATTCGCAAATACAATCGCATTCTTCTTTGCAAAACGACTACCTAACTGATGGTTTTTGGGCTAAAAACTTATCGGAAGAATTACCTAACAAGCATTTAGAAGTTACTTTTATCGTACGCATTGAAGATGTTACGCAGAAAGTATTAGAAGGAACGGCTGCCATTAGCGATGAGAATGAGCGTGCGGCTAAGATAGAGCGTAATGTAGCTAGTTTAGTGAAAAGTTCGCCCAAAGAATTTTGGCAAGAGAATCGCATTCGTGCTTTCTATGATGGAAACCAATATATCCTTTTCGTAGTAGAAACGTTTAAAGATGTGCGTTTGGTAGGGGCACCGCCTTCAGCTATAGGCAAATTTGGCTCAGATACTGACAACTGGGTATGGCCACGCCATACAGGTGACTTCTCTCTTTTCCGCGTATATGCTGACAAGAACAATCGTCCTGCTGAGTATTCAAAAGACAATGTACCATATCGCCCTAAGCATTTTTTCCCTATTTCATTAAAAGGGGTAAAAGCAGGTGATTTTACGATGGTATTCGGTTATCCTGGTCGCACTCAGGAGTATCTGCCTGCGGTAGCGGTGGAGCAAATTGTAAATGTGTTGAATCCTGCCAAAATAGGCATTCGGGATGTGGTGCTTAAAACTCAAGATGGTTTTATGCGTACCAACCCTGAAATAAAAATAAAATATGCCTCTAAATACGCTAGCGTGGCTAACTATTGGAAGAAATGGATAGGCGAAACGCAAGGTTTGAAGAAATCAGGAGCAGTAGCTTTGAAGAGAAAACAAGAAGAGAAATTCCAAAAAACTCTTGAAAAGAATGGTAAAACAGCTGTTTACGGACAATTATTACCACAATTTGCTGAGAAATACGCGCAAATGCAAGATTACGCTTTGGCTAATGATCTCTTTTCAGAGTTAGTATTGCGCAATATAGACCTTTTGAGCAATGGTTATAGGGTATTACAATTGCAAAATGCCCTACATCAAAAAGGAGCACAATCATTTGCTGACCGCCGTCAGAATCTTTTAAACAGCCTTCAAACGGTATTTAAAAATAACGATAAGGCGGTAGACAAAGCAGTATTTGAGAAAGCGGTAGCCTACTACGCCCAAGCGATGCCAGCACACTTACTGTCAGCTAACTTGCAAAATCTTAATGCTTCAGCCTTAGCAGATAAACTGTACAACGAATCATTTTTAACTTCTTATAGCGAAATAGAAAAGGTACTCAATCTACCTCAAGAGGATTTTGAAGCACGTATGCAACAAGATGCAGGGGTACAGTTTGTACGCGAACTAGTGTTACACTATATCGAAAAGGTAAGTCCGTATTACTATCGTTTAAATGATGAGATTACTGCACTGCAACGAACTTATATGAAAGCTCTTTTAGAGTTTGCTAAACCTGAAGATCGTCTTTTTCCTGATGCTAATAGCACTCTTCGCGTAACTTATGGCAAGGTAGCAGGTTACTCGCCTAGCGATGCTGTAACTTACGATTATATGACTTATTTAGATGGGGTAATGGAGAAATATGTGCCTAATGACTATGAGTTTGACGTACCAGCTAAGTTACGTGAGCTCTATGAGAAGAAAGATTATGGCATTTATGGTAAAAACGGAAAGATGCCTGTGTGCTTTGTAGCTACTAACCACACAACAGGTGGTAATTCAGGAAGTCCCGCGATTGATGCCAAAGGCAATCTGATAGGGCTTAACTTCGACCGTGTATGGGAAGGCACTATGAGCGACATACATTACGACCCCAATATTTGTCGCAATATAATGGTAGATATTCGCTATGTGCTCTTTATTATTGATAAATATGCGGGGGCAGGCTATCTGATTGACGAGATGAAGTTGGTGAAATAGTACGCATTTTGTCAAAGTTGATTTATCGAAGAAATAAAAACCAAACAATATATGAAATTAAATAAACTAATAGACCACACACTTCTAAAAGCAACAGCTACCCTTGCTGAGATAGAAACCCTTTGCAAAGAAGCGGTAGAGTACGATTTCTATTCGGTATGTGTGAATAGTTGTTATGTAGCAGCTGCTAAGAAATTCTTAGCAGGCACTGATATAAAGGTTTGCAGTGTAGTAGGCTTCCCTTTAGGGGCAATGTCAGCCAAAGCTAAATATTTTGAAACTAGCGAAGCCATTGCGGATGGTGCCGATGAGATAGATATGGTGCTCAATGTGGGTTGGCTTAAATCGGGGGAAACACAAAAGGTATTAGAGGATATAGCTGCTTTAAAACAGTGTGTAGGCGAAAATAGGGTGCTAAAGGTAATACTTGAGACTTGCTATCTGACAGACGAAGAAAAACGCTTAGCTTGCAAGTTAGCCCTTGAGGCACACGCCGATTTTGTAAAGACCTCTACTGGTTTTGGTACAGGTGGAGCTACTCTTGCTGATGTAAAACTAATGAAAGAATGCGTACAAGGCAAGGCAAAGGTAAAAGCCTCTGGAGGTATCCGCGATTACGAGACTGCTATGCAGTATGTAGCCCTTGGGGTAGAGCGCATAGGCACCTCTAATGGTATTGCTATTTTAAAAGGTGAAAAAGGAACAGGTTACTAATGAAGATTATCAGTTATAATGTAAATGGCATTCGTGCTGCTCTTACTAAGGGTTTTACAGAGTGGTTGAAAAGTGCTAACCCCGATGTGCTTTGTCTGCAAGAGATTAAGGCTTTAGAAGCACAAATACCTACTGAAGTATTTACTGAGTTAGGCTATACCTACCAGTATTACCACAGTGCCGAAAAGAAAGGTTATAGTGGGGTGGCTATCCTCTCTAAAATAAAGCCTAAACACGTAGAGGTAGGTACAGGTATTGATTATATGGACAAAGAAGGACGAGTACTCCGCGCGGACTTCGATACCCTCTCAGTGATGAGTCTTTATCTGCCATCAGGTACTAATCCCGACCGTTTAGACTTCAAGCTAACCTTTATGGCGGACTTTCAGAAATATATCGACAAGTTGAAGCAAACAATACCTAATCTTGTTATCTGTGGCGACTACAATATCTGCCACGAAGCGATAGACATACACGACCCTGTGCGCAATGCTACTGTATCGGGCTTCTTACCTATAGAGCGCGAATGGTTAGATAAGTTTATGAAGAGTGGGTTTATAGATAGTTTTCGATATTTTCACAAAGAACCTCATCAGTACTCTTGGTGGAGTTATCGTGCCAATGCCCGCAATAACAACAAAGGATGGCGTATTGATTATCACTTAGTATCAGCCCCTTTAGAAAACCGTATGGAGCGAGCACTTATTCTTCCTGAAGCAAAACATAGCGACCATTGCCCTATAGTATTAGAGGTCAGTGACAAATAATAAATAGCAAATCAAAAAAAAGGCTGTTGAACAATTGGTTCAACAGCCTTTTTTTTGATTATTTATAGCAGCTACAACGCTGTGATTACCAACGAATGATAGCACTACCCCACGTAAAACCACTACCAAAAGCAGCGAGCACTACTAAGTCGCCCTCTTTTATTCTGCCTTGTTGTACTGCTTCAGTAAGAGCGATAGGAACAGAGGCGGCGGTAGTATTACCATACTTCATTATATTATTAAATATTTGTTCATCAGAGAGTTTAAATTGGTGCTGAACAAACTGCGATATACGGTAATTTGCTTGGTGAGGAATCAATATACTAATATCTTCACGAGTAAGCCCATTAGCTTTCAACCCTTCTTCTATTACCTCTGCAAAGCGTACTACAGCATTCTTAAATACAAACTGACCATTCATATAAGGGTAATAACTCACATCGTCAGGGTCATTTTCAGCCAAAATCTGAGGCACCCATTTAGTACCTACACCAGGGGTAATCATAGCCAATTCAGTAGCGTGCTCTCCTTGACTGTGCAAGTGCGTAGAGAGAATACCGCGAGCAGGGTCATCAGAGCGAGACACCACAGCAGCCCCAGCACCATCGCCAAAAAGTACCGCCATATTGCGTCCGCGTGTGCTCATATCCAGCGCAGGCGATTGCGTTTCAGCACCTATCACAAGGATATTTTTGTACATACCAGTTTTGATAAACTGGTCAGCTACCGATAGCGCGTAGATAAAACCCGAACACTGGTTGCGAATATCTAAAGCACCCACTGTTTTTAGTCCTAATTCTTTTTGGACTAACACTCCACACCCAGGGAAGTAATAATCCGGACTAAGAGTTGCAAAGATAACAAAGTCAATTTCATCTTTACTCACTTGCGCAGCTTCAAGGGCTTTAAGACTGGCTTTTACCCCCATCGAGGTAGTGGTATCAGTCCCTTTTAGCACGTGTCGGCGTTCTTTTATACCGGTACGCTCTTGTATCCACTCGTCGCTAGTATCCATTAGCTTCGATAAATCATCGTTGGTTACTACATTGTCAGGGACGTAAAACCCTAATCCCTTAATTCTTGATATATACATATTTTTAGTTTTTAGTTGTTATTCTTCAGCTTCTTAG
Organism: Capnocytophaga sp. FDAARGOS_737; assembly: GCF_009730375.1. Taxonomy (NCBI): domain Bacteria; kingdom Pseudomonadati; phylum Bacteroidota; class Flavobacteriia; order Flavobacteriales; family Flavobacteriaceae; genus Capnocytophaga; species Capnocytophaga sp. FDAARGOS_737. The sequence goes on from NZ_CP046316.1 coordinate 369,793, forward strand.
TCTTAGTAGTCGCTTTCTAACTACTAACGACTAATCACTAACGACTAAATAAACACCTCTAACAAGTCCATTCCCTTAGTTTTAACCTCCAATTTGTTACAAGAGGCAGGGAAAAGCACTGTTTCACCTTGTTTAATGGGCAATTCAGTCGTGCCATCACCTATTGTACCCTCCCCTTTTACGCACATATAGATGTGAAAAGAGTCATCTTGAGCAAGCGACTTCTCAAAACCAGCTGTGAGAGGCAACAAATTAGTAATAAAATAAGGACAATTCACCACTTTGTTCACCTCATTAGCCGTATTAGTATATTTTACTTTGAAGTCATCTTTCTTCTCGTAATCAATAGCATCAAGCGCTAATTCAGTATGCAATTCGCGCAGATTGCCATTTTTATCCCTTCTGTTGAAGTCATACACACGATAAGTAATGTCGCTAGTTTGCTGAATTTCAGCAATGATAATCCCCTTACCGATAGCGTGCACTTTACCCGTATTGATAAAGAAAGTATCGCCATCTTTCACCTTTTCGTAGTTCAGAATATCAGTAAGCGTACCCTTGTCAAGGTGCTGTTGGTACTCTTCTTTGCTAACCGTTTTGTTGAAACCGACAATCAGTTCAGCACCAGCATCGGCGTGAAGTACATACCACATTTCCGTTTTACCAAAAGAATTATGACGTTCTTTAGCCAATTTATCGTTAGGATGCACCTGTATAGAAAGGTCTTCGCGTGCATCTATAAATTTAATAAGGATAGGAAAATCGCGACCGAAACGCTCGTATACGTGCTTACCAAGCAACTCATTAGGATATAAATCAATAAGTTCTTGCAGACTTTTGCCCTCAAGAGCCCCGTTGGCTACTACTGAAATATCACCAGGAACGCCCGATACCTCCCAGCTTTCGCCAGTAATGTCGCTTTCGATAGGTTTGTTGAATAAAGTTTTTAGTTTAGTACCACCCCAAAGACGTTCTTTGAGGATTGGTTTAAATTTTATAGGATACATTTTTATTAAGGTTTGTTAATTAAACAGGGCAAAGATACAAATAATTTGCCAATTAGCCAATTTTTACATTTTCTAATTATTTCTATAAACTTCCTCAAACGGCAATCTAAACCTTTCTCCCCAGATGCCGCGCTCTTCACGAAGCCCACAGGTCACCACCATACTCACTTCAGCCCCATAAGGTAGGTGTAGCAGTTTCTTAATACGATGGCTATCATACCCCCCTAACGGACAAGTATCGTATCCCTCCTCTGCCATTGCAAGCATAAAGGTTTGCGCTACAAGCCCACAGCTTTTATGTACTTCCACACGTATATCACCTTCAGAGAGTTCTCGCACCATAGGGCGAAACCAACCAATCACCCCAGAGAGTTTGCGAAAAGCACCTAATAAGCCAAAAAAACGACTGTACACAAAAGGGATTAGTTTCTCATAATGCTTCTCTTTATCTTTAATGCGCTTAGCTTGTCTTTCGGGCGGACTATTGCGCTGTATATTACCGCGTTCAAATTCCAAAATCATCTTGGCGTGCTGGCGGTGTTTGTCCTGTCGAGTCACGAAAACCACCATCTGTTGCGCCGTGCTTGCTGTAAGCTGGTCGAGGCAGGCGTGTGCTAATTTTTCTAACAAAGCCTTATCAGTAATATGGTACAACTCATACAGTTGCATATTGAAACCAGTAGGTGCTAGTGTAGCGAGTCTAAGGCATTCACGCACCTTTTCCTCACTAATGGGCGTAGGAGCGTAATAACGTACCGCCCTGCGGAAGTGTAAAATATCTTTTAACATATTAATAAATTGTAACAAATTAAGCTACAAGACTAAGGCAAATTGCTATGATAGCAGGCATAGCTTGGGCAAAGAATGCTTTACCGCGAGTTTCCCAAGCGAACATTTCCATATAGAGAATATACAAATGCTCAAGCATCACAAAAACAGTAAAAATAGTAGCTAAAATTCCTAACATTTTTTTGAAATAATTGATTACAAATGCAAATGTATAAAATAAATTCTAAAAACTTACTATTAAGCCAATGTCTTACCAAGTAATAATTTGTTTTATGCTGCAAGATAATAGCAATTCCCAAATCTTTCTAGCCTTCCCAGCCCTCCTAAACCTTCCAGTTCTCTCATTCTCTAATTTTCCAATTTTAAAGAAAAAAACTACTTATAGTCCTACCCTTTACTTTAGATATAGCTACCCTTTAGGAAGAGCGAACGATAAGCGAAAGATGAGCAAAGTATAAACGTCTAACCATCATCTCAAAACCAGAAAAAAATCCTATTTCCCAGCCTTCTCAGCCCTCTAAAACCTCCCATTTCTCAATAATAGCCCTGTCATTTTGTCAGTTTTTACACTATGGCAAATAATTTGCTATAATAAAAGGGACAATAACAGAAAAATAGTATGAATACCGAAGATATCAAAGACGAGGAAGTGAAGAACACTCCTGAAGTAGAAAAAACAACTGCTGAAGCTACAGCAGAAGTCAACACACCTGCTGAAGAGACGGCAGAAGACCTATTAGCAAAAGAAAAAGACAAATACTTGCGACTTTTTGCCGAGTTCGAAAACTACAAAAAGCGCACTGCTAAAGAGCGTGTTGAGTTATTTAAAACTGCCGGACAAGACATTTTGTCAGCTATGCTGCCCGTAGTCGATGATTTCGACCGCGCTTTGGCAGAACTTTCTAAGTCAAGCGACAAAAATACACTGATGGGGGTTGAGCTTATCTATAACAAACTTATGACTACCCTCAAACAGAAAGGATTAGAGAAAATGGAGGTAGCACCTAATGATGTGTTCGACAGCGAGCACCACGATGCTGTTACCCAAATACCTGCACCTACCCCCGATGCCAAAGGCAAAATCATCGATGTAGTACAAACAGGGTATAAGTTGGGCGATAAGATTATCCGTTTTCCTAAAGTAGTGGTAGCACAATAACTAACTAAAAAATGAAAAAAGATTACTACGAAATTTTAGAAGTATCCAAGACGGCCAGTGCAGCCGAAATAAAGAAAGCCTATCGTAAACAAGCATTGAAATATCACCCTGATAAGAACCCAGGTGATAAGGAAGCAGAAGAAAAGTTCAAACAAGCAGCCGAAGCCTACGAAGTCCTAAGCGACGAAAACAAACGCGCCCAATACGACCGATTTGGTCACGCAGCTTTCGAAGGCGGTATGGGTGGCGGAGGCTTCTCAATGGATGATATTTTCAGCCAATTTGGCGACATATTTGGCGGACATTTCTCTGGCTTTAGCGGTGGATTTGGTGGCTTTGGAGGAGGTAGACAGCAACAAATGTATATCAAAGGTGATAACCTGCGCATACGTGTGAAAGTCACTCTCGAAGATATCGTAAAAGGAACAGAGAAGAAAATAAAAGTACGTCGTAAAGTAAAAGCTGAAGGCACTACCTATAAAACTTGCCCTACCTGTAACGGACAAGGGCAGATTGTACGACAAGTGAACACTATGCTCGGAATGATGCAGACGGCTACCACTTGTAGCACTTGTGGAGGGGCAGGCGAGGTGATAGACAAACGTGCTGCCGATACCGATGCACAAGGACTTAAAACGGTAGAAGAAACCATACCAATCAATATACCTGCAGGGGTAGTAGATGGTATTCAACTGCAAGTCAATGGCAAAGGGAACGAAGCGCCAGTCAAAAATGGGGTAGCAGGCGATTTGTTAGTTATTATTGAAGAGCAAGAGCATAGCACCCTCAAACGTGAGGGCGACAACCTGCATTACGACCTTTATATCAGTGTACCTGAAGCAGTATTAGGGGCTACTAAAGAGATAGAAACGGTTACCGGAAAGGTACGTATTAAGTTAGACGAGGGTATACAGTCAGGCAAGATACTTCGTTTGCGAGGCAAGGGCGTACCTAATCTTCGCACGCACTACACTGGCGACCTTATTATCCACGTAAACGTTTGGACGCCTAAAAACCTAACCGACAAGCAGAAAGCCTTTTTCAAAGAAATGCTTGATAACGATGGTTTTGCACCCAAACCCGACAAAAATGACAAGTCATTTTTCGAGAAAGTAAAAGAAATGTTTTCATAGGTTATTGATTATAACTAAAAAGAGGAACCACTCTATTGAGTAGTTCCTCTTTTTATATTTCCTTCAGATTATCTTCTTATTGATATATTGGGGTAAAAGCTATAATTCTTTGCGCAAGCGTGCTACAGGTATATCCAATTGTTCACGATATTTAGCGATAGTACGCCGTGCTATAGGGTAGCCTTTTTCTTTGAGTAGTTGGGCAAGTTCGTCGTCAGGTAGTGGTTTGCTTTTGTCTTCCTTAGCGATAATATGCTGCAGTATCTGCTTGATTTCTCGGGTTGAAACATCTTCTCCTTGGTCGTTTTTCATTGCCTCTGAAAAGAAATCTTTGATGAGTTTAGTACCGTATGGTGTAGTCACATATTTGCTGCTAGCAACGCGTGAAACAGTAGAAATATCCATTCCTACTTTATCGGCAATATCTTTAAGGATAAGCGGTTTTATTTTCAGTTCATCACCTGTGAGGAAGTATTCGCGCTGGTGCTCCATAATAGCCTCCATAGTAATAAGCAGGGTCTGTTGTCGCTGGCGTATAGCATCAATAAACCATTTAGCAGAATCTAATTTCTGTTTAATAAATAGTACCGCTTCTTTCTGCGAGTTGCTCTTCTCTTTGCTCTTCTTGTAGGTGTCTAACATTGTACTATACTCTTTTGATACGTGTAGCTCAGGAGCATTACGCCCGTTTAATGAGAGTTCTAATTCATTGTCAACAACCTTTACCGTAAAGTCAGGAATGATTTGCTCAATATGTATATTGTTGCCTGCATAGGAGCTACCAGGTTTAGGGTTTAGCCGCTCCACCTCTTGTACAGCATCTTTTAGCTCCTCTTCACTAACTAAGAAGCGTTGTTGTAGTTTGCTATAGTGTTTTTTGGTGAAGGACTCAAAAGCTTCGGTAAGCATTTTTATAGCTAAGGTTACTGCTGGAGTTTGTTTTTTGCGGCGCAGTTGTATCAGCAAACACTCTTGTAGATCGAAAGCTCCTACACCTGCAGGGTCGAGCTGAAAGATGATTTGCTCACGTATTTGCTCTACGTGTTTTTCTTCGGTATAAATATTTTGAGTGAAAGCCAAGTCATCAGTGAGATCTTGTATAGAGCGACGTATGTAGCCACTATCATCTATACTGCCTATGAGGAACTCAGCTATAAGGTAGTCTTCGTCTGAGATAGTGAAAGTGTTTAATTGGTTAATAAGCGATTGGTGAAAAGAGACCTCTGCGCTAAAAGGCACTTCGCGTTCTTCATCATCATCGCTGTAGTTATTAGCGTGCAATCGGTAGTCGGGTATTTCATCATCGCTGAGGTATTCATCAATATTGATATCATTCATATCAATGATGTCACTATCGTTATATTCATCAGCCGAGTTGTCAAATTCATCGTGAAAGTCGTCAAGAGTTTCTTCTTCACGCCCTGACTCTAAAGCAGGGTTTTCTTCCATTTCCTGCTTTACGCGTTGCTCAAAAGCAAGAGTAGGAAGCTGCACGAGCTTCATTAGCTGTATTTGTTGAGGAGAGAGCTTTTGAGAGAGCTTAAGTTGTAAATTTTGTTTTAGCATTTCTTATTATATAGGGCGCAAAGGTACGAAAATTTTATTTCTTTTTTCCGATATAATTTAATATATGTCGTATTTTCTGTTTGTTTTTTCGTGTATAGTAGCTTCTGTTGATATAGAATAATATACAGACCAGCCCTGCAAAAATAGCGCAGAATACTACCCCTAACCATAGTGAAGATAGGTAAGTATTTAAACACAAGATGACAATAAAAACACTTAAGTTAATACTAGCTAACAGTATACTAGCTTTAGCGTGCGATAGTTTTAGGTAATCTATGATAACGTGGTGTATATGGCTACGGTCAGCTTTGAAAGGTTTGCCGTGCCGTATGATACGCGATGTAAATACCCGAGTAGTATCAAAGAAAGGTATAAAAATAATACTAAGCAATACCCAAACTTTATTAGCTGGGTTGATAATAGCACTTTCTAAAGAGGTAGTGTCTAAAGCAAAAAACTTGATTGCTAATACGGCTAAGATAAAACCGACAATCATAGAGCCTGTATCGCCCATAAATACACGTTTTTTGTTAGATAGATTGTATCGTAAAAAAGCTAATAGAAAACCTATACACAATATAGACAACAGAAAATAATAGTACATTTCAGCATCGTAGAACACATAGGCAAAAGCCGAAAAAATAACCATTCCCACCATTGAGGCAGACCCATTGATGCCATCTATAAGGTTGTAAGAATTTACAATAGCCATCACTATAAAACAGCTGATAAATACAGATACTCCATAAGGAATATCAGTGATATTTAGAAAGCCATCAAGAGTACCTATTTTTAGCCCTGTCCCAAAAAGTAGCATAAAGGTAGCTATGATTTGACCTATCATTTTAGTGCTGGGGTTTACCCCAACAAGGTCATCTTTAAGTCCAACGAAAAAGAGTACGCCTACCCCTGATAAGATGTTAATACCGACCTTGTCGAAGTCGAATGAGCGGAACACCATTAAGGTAAAAACTAGACTTACAAAGAATGAGATACCTCCTAAGGTAGGAGTTCTCTCTTTATGAGAACTTCGTTCGTTAGGCTTATCCATCAAGTTCTTTCGTTTTACTACATATATTATGCTAGGAAGTGCAAAATAAGCTACTGAAAACGATAGTAAAAACACAAAAACAGCCGTGAACCATAGGTTCTCTGAAAATAAATTAGTAATCATATCATCTTATTGTGTGTGGTATTTTCAGCAAAAGTAAGAAAAAAACTTTGAATAACAACTATTATCTTTCTTTTGAACTCATTTTTATAGTTTTTTTAACGTTATTACTCTAACCATATCGACCTATTCTTCGGGTATTTAACTGAAAATTCTATATTAATTTCCTTCTTTTCAGTAGGTTGTAACCCAAATTCCCATTTAAGTTCTCCTGTTTCTTTATTGTACTTCCCTTCTGAACTGTTTAGTACATTTACTTCTATTTCTTTGAGGGTAGGAATAGGTATTTGGTCGAGGACGGTTAGGTGAATAGGCTGCTGTTTGTTATTGCGAATCACAGTTTTATATAGGCGAACATCTTCTTTCTTACTGCCCATAAACTGACGAGAAGCAAATTGTTTTACCTTTTCGCGAGTTACTGATACTTTCTTGTCTTGTCCTAATGAGAGTTTCAGGGTGTCAGCGGTTTGGGTGGGTTGTATATTAGTTTTTCCTACAAAAGTATCTTCAAAAAAGATGTTAGCTTCTCCTTCTAATAAGTTGTACTGTTGCCAGTTGGTCACATAACCTATCAAATAGGCCGTTTGCTCTACTTTTGGCACTACGTAGTAGTTATAATCAGCAGGTACTTGTATTGATTTCATATCTACTGAATATACTTGATTGTCAGATTTTACGGTGTAAGGGGTAGCTATTTCAAACTGTACATTAGTCTGGATGTCAGCTGCTTTTACAGGAATGAGGTCAGCTTGAGGGCTACTGCCACTTCTCATTTTAGCAGCACTATCACCGCTGAGGCTACCTGTTACGCTACTCTTTCTTTTATTACCATAGCCTACTACCACTACTTCCTCTAACTGCTGAGATTCATCTTTTAACCTTACAGTCATTGTTTTTTGTGGAGATAAGGTAGCTGTTTGATAACCGAGATATGATATTTCGAGCATTCTATCTTCATAATTAGTCATATTCAGCTGAAAATTACCGTCAAAATCAGTAGAAGTGCCTATTGCAGTGCCTTTTATTAGTACACTAGCACCAGGTAGAGGCTCTCCTTTTTCGTCTACCACTACTCCTTGTATATTTTTATTGCCTAACCCTATTCTCATTTTAGGTTTTTTAGCGAAATTAGGGTCTATCGTATTATAATTTAGGAAGTAAGTCTGTAGGGTAGGGGCTTCGCCAGAGATATTTGGGTCAGCTGATGAGAAGGTAAGCTTCACTTGGTTCCAATCTTCCTTAGTATCTTGCTGTATATTGGCTTTGTAGATGAGGTTGATAGGCTGACTAATGTCAGTGGCTCTAAGGTCGTATGAGGGTGTCCAGCGGGCATTATCAACTATGTATTGTAGCTCTAACGGATAGTTCTTAGCACTTTCGGCATTTACTTTCACATATATTTCTCCTTTTTCAGTGTCGTTTTTGCCTATAACGGTGCGTTTCTGATTCTCTAATTTTTTAAGCTGAGCATTTAAATCTTCTAATTTTGCTATTCGGTTGTTTGCATCAAACTTTAGCTCTGTTAGTCGTTTGTGAAAGTAATCGGCTATTTGCTGTAAGTTTGCCAATTGGATAGGAGCATTTTTACCGCTTAGCTCTTTGTTCCTTTGCAATAGGTCGATGTTATCTCTGATAATTTCTAAGTGGGTTTGCTCTGTTTCTATCTGCTTTTTCAGCTGTTCTATCTCTTTGTCGAGGGTTTCTACCTCAGCAGAAGGCTTTAACTTGTCTAAAAAATTGATTTTATGACTTACTGATAGGATAGTTATCCCTTTTACAGCTTTTACATTTACACTTTCAGGAGCTATATAAGGAGATAAGTCGGTGAATTTGAGTTCGCTTACTCCTTTAGGTAGCATAATGGTCTTTTTGCGCGTAATTTGTGCTCCGTTAGTAAAAACGGTTACCGCATCAACAGTGGTTTTAATTTCTTTAGGGGCTTCTTGCGCACTGAGTAGAGTGCTAAGGGCTAAGCTCGATAAAAACAATATCTTTTTCATTTTATGTATTAATTGTTAATTCTGTGTTTAGATATACCTCCTACATTTTCTTTGTTCCATACTATTGTTTTTACAAAGGGCTTGCGCCTGTTGGGGCAGTTTATACTACATAGTTCGCACGAAAAGTCTTTGCAGTAATCTAAGTGAAAATTAAACTCTATAGAGCGATCTACTTTTTCTGCTAATAGGTGTATCACCTTTTCCATTTCTTGGTGTGCCTGCTGTAGGGGGTAGTAATACGGCAGAGTGATATGGGCATCAATGTGCAGATGCGCCCCAAACTGCTGTATGCGCATATTGTGTATGTCTATCCACTCGATATGTCGGTAGGTTTGGAGTATTTCCACTACGTTGGCAAAGAGGGCTTCATCGCGCTCATCCATAATACCACTGAGGGCTTTGCGCACTATCTTCCAGCCTATTACTATTATATAACTACCAAAACCGATGGCAATTAAAGGGTCGAGCCATCGCCAGCCGGTAAAATGCATCAAAAGTAAGCTCAATACAATAGCTGAGGTGGCATAAGTATCCGATTGCAGATGCTTGCCTGCGCTCATCAGTACTAAAGAGTTTTCTTTCTTCCCTTTTTGGTAGGAAATATACCCCATAGCGTAATTGACTATGGCAGTCGACCCAAAAAGGGCAATCCCCCAGTCTAATTTGTCGAGATGTATTCCTTTTATAAGTGATGAAAAGGCTTCGATGAGAATAAGTATCCCCGCAATAGCAATGAGCATTCCCTCAATACTTGCAGTTACAAACTCTACTTTGCCGTGCCCATAAGGGTGGTCAGTATCGCGTGGTTTATTGCATAAATAGAGGGAGTACAACCCCATAAATGCGGCAATAATATTCACGATGCTCTCCATTGCGTCTGAAAAGATAGCGTTAGAATTGGTGATGCGCCACGCTATCAATTTCACGATGAAGAGTATTATCCCTACAAAAGTAACGAGCTTCTGAAACTGAAACGTCTTCATTGGTTACTCACTAAAGACTGACTTCGGCTACTTCTAACAAGAATTTGTGCATATCGGTATTGCGCATAAAAGGCTTTAGCTTTTCACTTCCTGGTCCGTACATTCCTAATTCGGTATAGTCTGACGAGTGGTCCATACTAATCCAGCCAACTGAGGTATGTGCTTTTTGAATCTCAGCAAAAAGTCGATAAGGTAGGTGTTTATAGTTATAAAGTCCGTCTTCTTTTCTTTCTGTCTTGGCATAATAGGCTAATAGCTCTTTTGCCTGTTCTTCATTGATATTCATTCCGCCACAGTGCTGAGCGATATGTTCTCTTACCTTGTCTATAGAGTCATTAGGGTTGATTTGTTGCAATATCCAGTCGTTAGAATGGGTGAAGTTTTGCAATCTATCAAAATTGTTATTGCACTCTTTGCCATAGATAAGCCCTGGGTTAGCATTGCCGTGGTCTGAGGTGATAACTACAAGGGTGTTGCCATCAGCTTTAGCAAAGTCTAAGGCTACTTTCACAGCTTCGTCAAAAGCTACTTGGTCGTAGAGCAATGCCCCTATATCGTTGCCGTGTGCTGCCCAGTCTACTTTTCCTCCTTCTACTTGTATCACAAAGCCATTAGGGTGACTTTTTAGCTGCTTGATAGCTTTAGCGGTCATCTCGGCAAGAGTAGGGATAGCCGCTTGGTCTTCACTACTTTGAGCGCGGTCAATAGAGTAGGGTAGGGCTTCCTCAGCAAACATACCATATAGGGGTTTGTTAGTGGGGGCTTTTAGCATCTCGTTGCGGGTGCGAGCTACAGTATAGCCTTTTTTCTTTAAAGTATCAAAAAGGTCTTTTTTATCTTTGCGATGGGCAGGGTCGAAATATTTGCTACCGCCCCCCAGCATCACATCAAAACCTAATTCGGTGTAGTTAAGGGCTATTTCGTCCATTGCATTGCGACTCTTGCTCCACGTACAGAAACCTGCCGGAGTAGCGTGGTTAATCATCACGGTGGTTATACAACCTACTTTTTTGCCTGCTTTTTTAAACTTTTGCAAGATAGGCATATTCTCTTTGCCATTGGGACTTATATTCAGGCTGCCGTTGTTCACGCGTACGCCTCCTCCCCACGAAGAACTTGCCGCTGATGAGTCGGTTACTACCGAGCTTGCAGATGCCATATCCATTAGCGCACGTTGCCCCAGATTGCTTTCGTATAAATCCATCCAGCTTGAAGGGCGACCGTATTTGCGTTTTAGGTATAGGTCAGCCATTACCATAGTGCCGGTGCTCATTCCATCACTCACTAAAAAAATGATGTTCTTAGTGCGTTTGCCTCTGTTAGCTTCACCAAGTGTTTGGGCTTGTAAATCAAAAGAAGGAAGTACTAATCCTCCTAATGCAGCCAATGTTCCGTTTTTAAAAAATGCTCTTCTTTTCATATCTGTATTATAAAATGTTTAATTTTTCTTTTAATTCATTAATTGTTAGTTAAAGCATTCCAGCCCCTTGCAATGATAGGGATAGACTGCCCTGAGCGAGTGATGAGGTTTACTCCTTCGCTCTTATCGGTGATGTAGCCAATTATGCTAAAGTGCGGATTGCCTTTTATCTTGTCATAATCGGCTTGCTTTATGGTGAAAAGCAATTCGTAGTCCTCACCGCCACTTAACGCAATAGTGGTACTGTCTAAATTAAACTCCTCGCAGGTGCTTATCACTTGTGGGTCGAGGGGGATTTTGTCTTCATACAGCCTGCAACCTACCCCTGATTGGGTGCAGATATGCAGTATTTCAGACGAAAGTCCGTCGCTTACGTCCATCATAGCAGTAGGTTTTACGCCCAACTCTTTTAGCAATGGTGGAATGTCTTTGCGGGCTTCGGGTTTGAGTTGCCGCTCTAAAATGTACGAATACATCTCTATATCGGGTTGCGAGTTTGGATTTACCTGAAAGACCGCTTTCTCGCGCTCTAATATCTGCAAGCCCATATAAGCCCCTCCTATATCGCCTGTAAGCACAATAAGGTCGTTTTCTTTAGCACCATTGCGGTATACGAGCTCTTGCTCATCTGCTTCACCTATAGCAGTAACCGAGATGATGAGTCCGCGTGTAGAAGAGGTGGTATCGCCTCCTACCAAATCTACCTCATAACGCTTACAAGCTAGGTGTATACCTGCATAAAGCTCTTCTAAGGCTTCTAACGGAAAGCGGTTAGAAACAGCTATCGAAACGGTGATTTGGGTAGCACGGGCATTCATCGCATAAATGTCCGACACATTTACGCTTACAGCCTTGTAGCCCAAATGTTTTAGCGGTACATAGCTGAGGTCGAAATGGACGCCCTCGATGAGCAAATCGGTTGAGATGACCGCTTTTTTATCCTTAAAATCTATTACAGCAGCATCATCGCCTACACTTTTGAGGGTAGAAGGCTGCTTTGCTTCAAAACCTGCTGTTAGGCGGTCTATAAGTCCGAATTCTCCCAAATCGCTTAGCTGGGTGCGGTGGGGTGTTTTGTCTTCTATCATTTAGCGAAATAGTTTAAAGCAATCACTACCCCAAGGTGCATTCCCTCGTGGGTATTGTTGAAATGGATAGCATCTTCTATACAAGTCAGTGCATAGCCGTAGCTGGTGGTGTAAGGAGTAAAGTTTGCAAATATGTCTCGCTCATAGTCGGCTTGTAGCTGCTTTTGGGTGCTGATAAGCAGTGCGCGCAGCTCTTGTATTTCGTCAGCAGTAGGTATGTGTCCGTCAGGGAAAGTACCTTTTTTGTAGGTTTCTATAAAAGCCTCAGGTACTACGGGTTTCACCCCAGAGAGTTTGTAGCACAATATCTGCTGTGTTGCTACGCAATGGGCAATATTCCACCAGATGCTATTATGGAATCCTGCGGGTATTTGTGCCAATTTTTCAGGCGTTACATTTTCTAAATAGGTTAGTAGGTTGTTGCGGGTTGCCACGTGTAGGGCAAATACTTGTTCTTTCATATATTAGTGTTTAGTAATTAGTCGTTAGTCTTTAGTCCCTAGTCGTTAGAATAGAGTCTTTAGTCACTAGAATAGAGTCACTTTCTAACGACTAGCGACTAATCACTAGCGGCTAAACTCTAACGACTAGCGACTAATCACTAACGACTAAATCCAGAGGCAAAAGTACGAAAAATACTTGAAGATACCGCATAAAATAAAAAAGATTTGTATTTTTGCGCTCAATTTTATAAAAATCGTTATGTATCAATTAATTAAAGAAGTGCACTCGCTGAGTGCTTACATAGTGCTAGTGGTACTATTTTTGTCTGCAACCAATGCACTTATTGGCTATTTCACTAAAAAAGAAACTTATCAGTTGAAAGACCTCCGCCTAAACTTGTTTGCTCTTATTTTTGCCCATATTCAGCTGCTATTAGGCTTACTGCTCTACGTGCTTACGCCGCTTTTAGCATCGTGGCAAGAAGGCAAGATGGTGATGAAAACCAGTCTGTTGCGTCTTTTGCTTTTGGAACACCCTCTAATAATGATTACTGCGGTAGTGCTTATTACTATTGGCTGGTCAAAACACAAAAAGCAAGATACACCTCGTGCTAAGTTCGCCAAAATAGCTCTTTTCTACGGTATTGCTTTGGTGTTGGTGCTCTCGCGTCTTCCTTGGAAATTGTGGTGGGGACTAATATAATGAAGAAATGAAAGTACTTAAATACTTTTTTTGGATAATATGGAAAAGCTGGTTCTATGTAGTAGTAACCAGCTTGATTCTTTTACTGTTGCCGCTACTCTTGGTGCTTACTGCTCGTCAGCGTTGGTATCCGGCACTCTATTGGGTAGCGCGACAGCTATGGGCTACGCCTATTCTCTACGCTATGGGCTTTTACCCCAGAATAAGGAGGGCGTTTGCTGTAACTAACGACCACCATAGCTATATGCTGGTGGCTAACCACTATAGTATGATGGATATTATGCTGATGCTTTATTGCAGCAAAAATCCGTTTGTGTTTGTAGGCAAAAAGGAATTGGCTAAACTACCTCTGTTTGGTTATTTCTACAAACGCGCGGCTATATTAGTAGACCGCAAAAATTCGCAGAGTAGGCGTGAGGTATATAAACACGCTCTAGAGCGGATACAAAGCGGATTGAGTATCTGCATTTTCCCTGAAGGAGGCGTGCCTGATGATGAGAGTATAGTACTCGATAACTTCAAAGATGGCGCTTTTCGCATCGCCATTCAGTGTCAGATACCTATAGTGCCTATGGTGCTGTACGATACTAAAAAGCGTTTTCCGTTTCGTTTCTTTGCCGGTAGTACAGGGCGAATGCGCGTAGATATACTGCCGCCCATTTCTACCGAAGGTAAAACTCTTGACGATAAAGACGCGCTACGCGAAGAGGTGCGCAGCCTTATACTACAACGACTTACCGCTGCTGCACCAAGCGCGCCACATACTTCCCAATAACATCGAATTCTAAATTTACTACACTGCCTACTGCTAAGCAGTGCAAATTGGTATGCGCTAAAGTGTAAGGGATAACGGCTACCGAAAAACCATCGCGAGTGGCATCTACCACTGTTAGGCTTACCCCATTAACGGTTACAGACCCTTTTTCTATCACTACATTGCCAGTTGAGGGGTCGTAAGCAAAGCTAAAACGCTTGCTGCCACCTTCTTCTTTTATGGCTGTACAAGTAGCAGTCTGGTCGATGTGGCCTTGCACTATATGTCCGTCTAAGCGCGTGTTTAGCAACATACCGCGTTCTAAATTTACGATATCGCCAGCTTGCAGACTTCCTAAGTGGGTTTTGGCTAAAGTCTCGGCTATGGCTGTCACTTGATATACATCGCCGTCAATAGCTACCACCGTTAGGCATACGCCATTGTGAGCCACACTCTGGTCAATCTTCAGTTCTTTAGTAAAAGTACACTTCACGAAAAGATGCAGATTAGCACCCTCGCGCACTACGCGTACTACCTCGCCTATTTCTTCTATAATTCCTGTAAACATAAAATTAATTAGTAAATTAGTTAATTAGTTAATTAGCAAATTAGCAAATCGGCAAATCAACTAATTGATTTATGGTCTTTTTTTGTATAAGTGTTTTTTGAGTTCTTCAGTAGAAGTAAAAAAATGCCCATAACCTTTAGCGGTAAGTCCTTTCTTCAGTTTTTCATCGCCCGACCATATTTTATGACCTGTGTGTAGGTGTAAGGCTATGAAAAAGACATCTTCAGGGTCTACATCTCGTACTATTTCTTCTGCTTTGTCAAGAGCTTTTTTAGTTACTTTTTGGTCGTATACCTTTATCAGGTTTCGGTAGAAAAGTAGTTCTGCTTTCAGTTCTTTGTCGCTTAAGAGGCTAAGGACTTTTATTTTATCCCAATGCTCATCTATCTCCTCAAAGACAAAGTCTGGGGCGATGAATTGAAAGTTATGCTTGGCTTTTATAATAGAGGCTATAGCCCCATTGGGTGTGATTAACGCACTAATAATTAGATTGCTATCGGTTATTAAAATCATTCTTCTAAAATCATCTTCATTAAGTTTCTTCGGGTAACATTTCTGTTGATTGATTGTGCTATTTCATCAATTGCTTTTTTCTTTTGATAATAAGAAAGTTTCTTTTTAGGGGCTTCTTTTGTAGCTCCTAATGCTTTGTGGTTGGTGGTAGTTGTCGGGTTTATGGCTATTGCTGGCATAATGTTATAGGTTTTTATAAGTTTTATTGATGCAAAGTTAATAATAATCGCCAAATCGGCAAATCAATCTAGTTCTGCTGTGAGTTCAGCAAATTCTGTTTTAGCTCTTTTGCCTTCGTATAGCACTTTATACACGGCATCGAGTATAGGGGTGCGACTCGGTTTTTCTTGGTTTTTGTTGATAAGGTAAGCACTCTTAGTGGCGTAATACCCCTCAGCAACCATATTCATCTCCGCCATTGTGCTCTTCACGGTATAGCCTTTGCCTATCATCGTGCCAAACATACGATTGCGACTGAAAAGTGAGTACGAGGTTACTAATAGGTCGCCTAAGTAAGCGGAATTGTTGATGTTGCGCTTTATCTTGTAAATATGCTTGATGTAACGACGCATCTCGCGAATGGCATTGCTCATCAGCACACTCTGAAAGTTATCGCCATAGCCTAATCCGTGGGCTATACCCGCAGCTAAGGCGTAGATATTCTTCAGCATCGCAGCATACTCTATGCCAATAACGTCGTCTGATATTTTCGTCTTCACATAATGGCGACTCATCGCTTCAGCCATAAAGCGCGCTTTCCCCTCGTCGAGGCAAGCGATAGTGAGGTATGACAACCGCTCGAGGGCTACCTCTTCGGCGTGACAAGGCCCTGCTATAATGCCTATTTGGGCATAAGGTACGTGGTGTATTTTGTTGAAATATTCGCCTACTATCAGTCCGCTTTTGGGTTCTATACCTTTGATAGCTGAAAAGATAGTCTTATCGGTCAGGGGTAGGGTGAGTTTGCTTAACTCATCGCTTAAGAAAGCCGAAGGGATACAAAAAATAATGTAATCGCTAAAGGCTACCGCCTCATCGAGGTGGCTGGTGAGGTGCAGTTTATTGATGTTTAGGTGTACATCGCTTAGGTAATTAGGGTTGTGCTTGGTAGCTTTGATGTGCTCGATGGACTGCTCGTTGCGCATATACCAGCACACTTGGTCGATATTGGCGGTAAGGATTTTAACAAGGGCAGTAGCCCAACTACCTCCGCCTATTACAGATATTTTGGTTTCCATATATAAGAAAATTGGCAAATTAGCAAATTAGCAAATCGGCTAATTGATTATAGTATTTTTTTGTATTTTCTCTTTACTGATTTCGAGTTTTTTAAGCATTCAATAAGATCGTTAAACAATGATATTTTCATTTGTCCCCATATCTGGTAATCAGAGGCTTCATAAGGGTAAAGTTCTGTTAATGTATCTATAGAGTACTCATCTAATAGATGTCCGTATAAATAAGTAGAAACACTGAAACATTTTCCGTCTTCTGTGATTTTAGTAGAAGGAGAGAGTACAAAACAATTGAGGTTACTACTTTCGCATTCTATACAACCTTGTTCAATTACCAATTTCTCAGGGATATAATCTTTACTAGTGGGTAAAGAAGCAAGAATACTTTTGTTATCAATATTTTTTAGTACTACAAAATATTTGTTCTTAGCTGTATTTCCATTTTTAAAGTAAAAAGGAGTGAAATATATAATGGTTCTTTCTGTAAACATTTTTAAAACTGTTCGATATAATCTTCATAAATAGCTTTTTTGCGTGGGTCATTGGCTACTAAATCGGCTAAATTAAGATAAAGGTTGGTACTGTTTATGGTTTCATTTTCTAAAAGGTTTAACACCTTATTTTCTTTGGCAGTCTTATTCCATAAAGACTCTTCGTTATGCGTATAAGCAACTAATTCTTTGGCTGTTTTATTGCCAAAGCTCTTAATAACTTCGTCTAATAATTCTATGTCATTATCTGAAAATTCATCATCTTTAAAGGCTTTTTTAGCTGATAGGTGTCCTTTTTGATTACTTTTTATAAATGGAGCTAAAAGGCTCATTTCTGATGATAAATCAATAAAAATAGGTTCGGCTACAGGACCAAATTTCCATACTTTATAATCTAAATTTAAGAATGGAATTCCTGATTGCTTAATAGAAAGCTCATCTAAAATATACAGTAATTTTAGAAACTTTGTTTTTGACAAATTCGGTATTCTTTCACTCAAATAAATAGCGGTATTCCCTATTTTATTGAGTTGAGCTTCATTGTACTGTGTGTAAGTGTTGTTCTTCATATTCTTTAATTGCCAAATTAGCAAATCGACAAATCGGCAAATTGATTTATGGTCTTTTTTTGTATAAGTGTTTTTTCACTTCTTCGGTAGTAATTACTATCATTTTGTGTTAGTTTTTAAAAGGTAAGTTTAGGTTTCTGGCTTTGTCTAATTTGCGCGCAATGGCTCTATTAGTTTTTTTAGAGAGAGCCATTATAAGTTCATATTGCTCTTGTGTTTCTTCTTCAAACTCTTTTATTTCAGTTACTTTCACAAAGTCAAGCTTCTTAGCTTTTTCTACATAAGCTAAGGCTTGTGGGGTATCGTGGGGTATAGTGATAGTGTATGGCATAATTTCTATGTATTTTTTTACAAAGTTAATAACTAATCGCCAAATTGACAAATTAGCTCGTCAGATGGATAAGGGCGAAAACGGCATAATTGACCATATCTTGGTAGTTAGCCTCTACTCCTTCGCTTACAAGGGTTTTGCCTTGGTTGTCTTCTATTTGCTTGACGCGTAGGAGCTTCTGTAGGATAAGGTCGGTGAGGGAACTCACGCGCATATCGCGCCACGCCTCGCCATAGTCGTGGTTTTTAGCCTCCATTAGGCTGCGTGCTTCGACTACTTTTTGGTCGTATAAGGCGGTTGCTTCCTCAAGGTTTAGGTCAGGTTGTGCCGCTATGCCTTTTTCTATTTGTATGAGTGCCATTAGGGCATAGTTGATAATGCCGATGAACTCAGCAGTTTCGTCTTCGTCTATTTTGTGCTCTTTGTTTTCTTGGAGTCCGCGTATGCGCTGGGCTTTGATATAGAGCTGGTCGGTAAGCGAAGGCAAGCGCAAGATGCGCCACGCACTGCCGTAGTCCTTCATCTTCTTGATAAAAAGCGAACGACATCTGTCTATTACCGAGTTATATTGGTCTATGGTGTTCATTTGTTTGTTAAATTAGATGCAAAGATAATAATTAATTAGCAAACAGACAAATTAGAAAATGAGCAAATTAGCAAATTAGAAAAAATTTCTTTTATATTTACCCTTTACGTTCAATATAGCTACCCTTTAGGAAGAGCGAAGAGTTAGCGAAAGATGAGCAAAGTACAAACGTCTAATCATCGCCCTAAAACCAGAAAAATATCCTATTTCCCAGCCTTCCCAGTCCTCTCAGCCCTCTCAGTCCTCCCACTGAAAAAAAACAAGAAAAAAATTCTCATTTCAAAAAACAGTTGTATATTTGCACTCTCAAAAATGAGTAGTAATTTTATTTTTCAAAAACCATAAAGTAAAATAGTAATAATAATGAAAAAGAATCTGACAATGCAGTTATTGCCCTTGTGGCTATTAGCGTTTTTCTTTTTTGCCTCTGTGCCTATAAAGGCGCAAGTAAAAGGATATGCCGGCGTAACCAAGCTTATTGGTTGCGGTAGCGGTGCTAACGCCAATAAGGCAGAAGTAAGTGTTACCAATGTAACAGGAGGTACGCCTCCCTACCAATATCAGTTTAATGTTGGGGCTTGGCAACCTAGCAATGTAGGCTGGCTACCTGCAGGTACTCATAATGTACGGATAAAAGATAGTAGTAACAACTATAGTAGTTATATTTCCGTAACAGTACCAACCGCTTCAGTAGCACCAGTGATTACAAAGGAGATTTTCTACGATTGCGATGGGCGCCCTACTTTAAAGGTAGGAGTACAAAACCCACAGCCTTCTTACCGTTATCTGTTTAAATTAGATAATGCCCCTACTTTTTCAGAAAAATATCTTTTTCAGAATGTAAGTACGGGTACGCATACTATTACTGTAAAGTATGAAGATACCACTATTCCTTCACCAAGAATGCTCATAAATGAAGATTTTGGCAAAGGAGCTCCTGAGTCTTTGGGTAGTATAGTGCCCTCTAACTGGAGTTTCCAGCCTGCTAATGGTACTGTTCCAGCAGGTGACTGTTTACATGAAGGCTACTATACTGTAGCTCCTCATAATAAAGTACAAATATGCTCAACTTGGTGTTGGACAATACCTAAAGACCATACTTCTAACGGCACTGATGCTACAGGACGTTTTTATGCAATGAACGTAGGAGGGGCTGCTTCAGGACAACGCTTTTATTATAAAGATGTTGATGGTATAAAACCTAATGTACCTATTAAGTATGAAATGTATTTGATGAACTTATTGAATACATCTTGTGCACCACATCCTACATCTATTGATGCTAATATCGAAATTAGAATAGTAGATAAAAACAATCCTTCGCATATATTAGATACAAAAACTACTGGACGTTTACCACGTGCTATAAATGCTTTAGACTGGCGAAAATATGAGGGTACACTGAATACGGGAAGTGTAACTTCTATTCGTATAGAATTTAGAGATTTAGAAGCAGGTAATAGTGGTAACGACTTTGCTATAGATGATATAAAAGTATGGCAGATGCCTGAAACTTGTGGGCAAGAAGTGTCTACAACAGTAAGTGTTACTACTTTGCAAATGCCTACAATCTCAGCTAACCTTAGCAATTGTAGTCCTTCTAATAATACCCTTAATTTGGTGGTAACGCCTACCTCTTCGCTCTTTACCTATCAATACCAAATGGATGGGGGAGCACTACAAAACAGCAATGTGTTTACAGGCTTGGCTATGGGTACTACCCATAATTTTAAAGTACATTACAAACCGGTAGCTTCAGTAGTTACCCTTGTAAATGAAGATTTTGGAGTAGGGAATAATGCTACCGCTAATAGCTATGTACACCCTGATTACTTCTTTGAGCCGATGAACAACTCACCAATAATATACAGCCGTTCAGGAGCTTCTAAAGATAATACAGGGCCAAATATGAATAACACCGTTAATGGTGAATACGCTATTGCGAGATACATTACGGCTACTATACCAGGGCTTTGGACAACCCCTAACGATGCTTCGCATACTCCACAAGGTAGAATGTTGCTCGTAGACCTCGATCCTGGTAAGCCTAATTTCTATATGCGCACATTTAGTGTATTGCCTAATAAAAAAGTTGATTTCTCAGCTGCTATAATGAACTTGGTGAACTCTTCAGGAGGGCATGTGTGTTCAAGTTCAACTCCTCACACAATGCGCGTACGTTTTTACACTAGCGAAGCAGCTTATAAGGCAACCCCAACTGCTTATTTAGCAGAACAATCAGTAGTATTGCCACATTCTACTAATCCTAATGATTGGAAACGACTTACCCTTAGCATTCCTGCTACTACTGTAGGAACTAATACTTCTTTGTTCTTTGTATTAGAAATGACTGTTTTTGGTGGTTGTGAAGATATAGCCGTAGACGATATTGTTATAACACAAGCTTTGGCGGAATGTACTAAAGATTTTACTACTACTATTAATACTTCAGTAACTAATGCTTTTGCAGGCGTTACCAAACTAATAGGTTGTGGTACAAGTGCTAATGCTAATAAAGCAGAGGTAACTATAGCCAATGTAGAAGGCGGTAGTGGTACTTACGAATACAGTTTTGACGGTATAACTTGGACGGCTTCTAACACCAGCTGGTTACCTGCAGGTACGCATACAGTTTCGGTACGCGATGCTGTTACTCACGGTTGTCCGTTTGATATGAATGTAACGGTACCAGCAGCTTTGGCACAGCCTACTATTAAAACAGAGGTATTCTACGCTTGCGATGGTAAGGCTATCTTAAATGTAGGAGTAGAAAACCCAGACCCTGCGCTTAAATACCTTTATAGTTTAGATGGAGCAGCTTATACTACTACTTATGTATATACTAATGTAGCAAGTGGTACACACTCAGTAAGTGTACAATATGAGTACAGAAATGCGCCCTCACCAGTGATGCTATTGAAAGAGACTTTTGGTAGTGGACCAAGAACAAGTTTACCAGCAACAACAACACCGATGCCTTTTGGATTAGGAGTGGGAGCTTATGAAGTAACTAATCCTACTCAATATAATGCTACTTATACTCCTATGGCAGGTGGTGCTGGGCATGGAAAAAGTATGTTGTCATTAACTTGCGCTCCAAATCACGTGTGGGTACCTGTCCCTGATCATACTTCAGGAGGTACAGATACACAAGGACGCTTCTTCTTAACAAATGCGCAAGCAGTTCTTTCTGATGGTGATGTGTTCTATAAAAAGAAAGTAACAGGAATAGCTCCTAATTCTGAAATAAAATGGGAGTTCTTTATTTTGAACTTATTCCGTGAAGATGAAAAAATGGGAGGTTCTCAAAATGCGATTAAGCCTAATATTCGCGTAGTATTAGTAGCAAATGATAATACTGTGATAGCTTCTAAAAATACGGGAGAGGTTCCTAACTCTATCTGTGGTGCAGGGCTTAATAACTGGCATAAATATGAAGGAACATTTAACTCAGGTACTCACACCGAATTTACTATTGAATTCCGTTCTAACGGTTCATCTTCACATGCTTGGGGAAATGATTTCTGTATAGACGATATCACTGTATATCAAGTACCAAAGGCTTGTGGTCAGGTAGTAAGTACTACGCAAATAGTAACAGCTAATGGGCAAGATATACCTGCCTTTACAGTTAGCAAAACTTATGATTGTGCGACAGGTAAGGGAGTTCTAACCGTAACCCCAACGGCTACTACTGGCTTTACTTATACTTATACTTTGGGTAGCACTACTTATACTAGTACAACCGCTACCTTTACAGGTTTAGATTTAGAGCGAACTTATACAGTTAGCGTAAGCTATCAAGCAGTAAGCAATACTATTACCTTGCTTAATGAAGATTTCGGTGTAGGTACAACGCCTACTCACGCAGTGAAGAGCCCATATACAGGTAAGAATCTGTATTTCGACGAAAATATAAATGCAAACTATACAGTTTATAATGCTAACGGGCAATCGAAACCTCACTCTGGTAGTGACTTGAATGAAGGTGAATATACTATATCTCATAACCTTCTTGTAAATATTTTTAGTAGTGTTTGGCGCACTCCTAATGACCATACAGGTAATACAAATGGTAGGATATTCTTTGTGAATCCATCACCGAGCACTTTGCAAACTATTTATGCTCGTGAGGTAAACGTATTGCCTAACCAAGCACTTACTTTTTCTGCTTATTTCTATAACTTGCTTATAACTCCTGGTAATAATCCGAAGGTACAATTAACAGTCTATAAAAATAAAACAGATTATGAAAATAATTCAACACCACTAAAGAATTTTATTTCTAATGAAATTCCTCGTAATGCAAATAATCCCAATGCTTGGAAGCAAGAAAGTGTGAGCCTAACCGCTACAGAAGTAGGGGCGCGCTCATCGGTATACGTAGTAGTGAGTATGGTGAACCCTGAGTCTGGCGGTCACGATATGGCTATGGACGATATTAAGGTAACCCAAGTTATAGCCCCTTGTACTACTTCAGTAACCGCTACCCTTACTAAGGGTGATGTAGCAACACCAACGCTTACCTTGCCAGCGAACTTAAGCGTGATATGTAGTGCGCCAACGGCTTCGGCTACTATCAGCAGCTGGATAGCTTCGGCTACTGCTACAAGTACTTGTGGTACAGCTACTGTAACCCATAACTATAGTTATCCGTCTAACCTATGTAATGTAGGCGGGGCAGTAACCGTAACCTTTAGCACTACCGATCCTTTCGGTAATGTAGTAACTGCTACACGTGTCATTAGCTTTGCCACTATGACGCTTACCGTTACACCAACTACCCTTAGCGTACCTAATGGGGCATTGGGTGGTACTACCAGCAGTGTACTTACCGGAGTAAGACTCAACGGTAATGTAGTAACGAATACTAACTCAGTAACGATAACCTTTAGCGGTCTGCCAGCAGGGGTAACTACCGATACACAAGGACGTATCGTGGTACCAGCAGGCACCCCAGCTACTAGCACTCTTGTTACTTACAAAGTATGTGAGAAACTTAATCCAACCAATTGTCAGACAGTAACTAGTACCTTGGTAATTGGTACTGGTAGCTTAACAGTAACGCCAGTAACGCCACTTACTGTACCTAATGGTATAACAGGTGGTACTACTAGCAGTGTACTTACTGGAGTAAGACTCAACGGTAATGTAGTAACGAATACTAACTCAGTAACGATAACCTTTAGCGGTTTGCCAGCAGGCGTTACTACCGATACACAAGGACGTATTGTGATACCAGCGGGCACTCCAGCTACTAGCACTCTTGTTACTTACAAAGTATGCGAAAAACTTAACCCAACCAATTGCCAAACCGTAACTAGTACCTTGGTAATCGGTACCGGTAGCTTGACTGTAACACCTGTAACACCGCTTACGGTTCCTAATGGTATAACAGGTGGTACTACTAGCAGTGTACTTACAGGTATCACCCTAAACGGCGCAACGGTAACCAATACTAATTCGGTAACCATCAGCTTTAGTGGTCTGCCAACAGGAGTAACCTCTAATACTAACGGTCAGCTTGTAATACCAGCAGGTACTCCAGCGGGTACTCATACTATTACTTATAGAGTATGCGAAAAGCTTAACCCAACGAATTGCCAAACCGTAACAAGTACATTGGTAATCGGTACTGGTAGCTTAACAGTAACGCCAGTAACGCCACTTACAGTTCCTAATGGTATAAGCGGTGGTACTACTAGCAGCGTACTTACTGGAGTAAGACTCAACGGTAATGTAGTAACGAATACTAACTCAGTAACTATTAGCTTTAGCGGTCTGCCAACAGGGGTAACCACTAATACTAACGGTCAGCTTGTAATACCAGCGGGCACTCCTGCTACTAGCACTCTTGTTACTTACAAAGTATGTGAGAAACTTAACCCAACCAATTGCCAAACTGTAACAAGTACTTTGGTAATCGGTACCGGTAGCTTAACAGTAACACCAGTAACGCCACTTACTGTACCTAATGGTATAACAGGAGGCACAACTAGCAGTGTACTTACCGCAGTAAGACTCAACGGTAATGTAGTAACCAATACTAATTCAGTAACCATCAGCTTTAGCGGTCTGCCAGCAGGTGTAACTACCGATACACAAGGACGTATCGTGGTACCAGCAGGCACCCCAGCTACTAGCACTCTTGTTACTTACAAAGTATGTGAGAAACTTAATCCAACCAATTGCCAGACAGTAACAAGTACTTTGGTAATCGGTACAGGTAGTTTGACTGTAACGCCAGTAACGCCACTTACTGTACCTAATGGTATAACAGGAGGCACTACTAGCAGCGTACTTACAGGAGTAAGACTCAACGGCACAACGGTAACCAATACCAATTCGGTAACCATCAGCTTTAGCGGCTTGCCAACAGGGGTAACCTCTAATACTAACGGTCAGCTTGTAATACCAGCGGGCACTCCAGCAGGTACTCATACGATTACTTATAGAGTATGCGAAAAGCTGAACCCAACAAACTGCCAAATCGTAACAAGTACTTTGGTAATCGGTACCGGTAGCTTAACAGTAACACCAGTAACGCCACTTACCGTTCCTAATGGTATAAGTGGCGGAACTACCAGCAGTGTACTTACTGGAGTAAGACTCAATGGTAATGTAGTAACCAATACTAATTCAGTAACGATAAGCTTTAGCGGTCTGCCAGCAGGAGTAACTACCGATACTCAAGGACGTATCGTGGTACCAGCAGGCACTCCAGCTACTAGCACTCTTGTTACTTACAAAGTATGTGAGAAACTTAACCCAACCAATTGTCAGACAGTAACTAGTACATTAGTAATAGGAACAGGCAGCTTGACAGTAACGCCAGTAACGCCACTTACTGTACCTAATGGTATAAGCGGCGGCACAACTAGCAGTGTACTTACCGGAGTAAGACTCAATGGTAATGTAGTAACCAATACTAACTCAGTAACGATAACTTTTAGCGGTTTGCCAGCAGGGGTAACTACCGATACTCAAGGACGTATCGTGGTACCAGCAGGTACTCCTGCTACTAGCACTCTTGTTACTTACAAAGTATGCGAAAAGCTTAATCCAACTAATTGCCAGACAGTAACAAGTACCTTGGTAATCGGTACTGGTAGCTTGACAGTAACACCAGTAACGCCACTTACTGTACCTAATGGTATAACAGGTGGTACTACCAGCAGTGTACTTACTGGAGTAAGACTCAACGGTAATGTAGTAACGAATACTAACTCAGTAACGATAACCTTTAGCGGTCTGCCAGCAGGGGTAACTACCGATACACAAGGACGTATTGTGATACCAGCGGGCACTCCAGCAACTAACACTCTTGTTACTTACAGAGTATGCGAAAAGCTCAACCCAACTAATTGCCAAACCGTAACAAGTACATTGGTAATCGGTACTGGTAGCTTAACAGTAACGCCAGTAACGCCACTTACGGTTCCTAATGGTATAACAGGAGGTACTACTAGCAGCGTACTTACCGGAGTAAGACTCAACGGTAATGTAGTAACCAATACTAATTCGGTAACGATAAGCTTTAGTGGTCTGCCAACAGGAGTAACTACCGATACACAAGGACGTATCGTGGTACCAGCAGGCACCCCAGCTACTAGCACTCTTGTTACTTACAAAGTATGTGAGAAACTTAATCCAACAAACTGCCAAACCGTAATAAGTACTTTGGTAATCGGTACCGGTAGCTTAACAGTAACGCCAGTAACGCCACTTACTGTACCTAATGGTATAAGCGGCGGTACTACTAGCAGCGTACTTACCGGAGTAAGACTCAATGGTAATGTAGTAACCAATACTAATTCGGTAACCATCAGCTTTAGTGGCTTGCCAACAGGGGTAACCACTAATACTAACGGTCAGCTTGTAATACCAGCAGGTACTCCAGCTACTAACACTCTTGTTACTTATAAAGTATGTGAAAAGCTTAACCCAACCAATTGCCAAACCGTAACAAGTACATTGGTAATCGGTACCGGTAGCTTAACAGTAACACCAGTAACGCCACTTACAGTTCCTAACGGTATAAGTGGAGGCACTACTAGCAGCGTACTTACAGGTATCACCCTAAACGGCGCAACGGTAACCAATACTAATTCGGTAACCATCAGCTTTAGCGCTCTGCCAACAGGGGTAACCTCTAATACTAACGGTCAGCTTGTAATACCAGCGGGCACTCCAGCAGGTACTCATACTATTACTTATAGAGTATGCGAAAAGCTTAACCCAACGAATTGCCAAACCGTAACAAGTACATTGGTAATCGGTACCGGTAGCTTAACAGTAACGCCAACTGCTTTAACACACCCTAACGGTACACAAGGCGGTACTACTACCGGCACAGTACTTACTGGTGTGAAGATAAATGGTAATCCGGTGAATACGGCTTCAGTAACCATTACTTGGAACAGCTTGCCACCAAATGCTACGGGTAATGCGAGTGGTACGGTAACCATCGCCCCTAATACCCCAGCAGGTACTTACACAATTAGCTATACTGTTTGCGAACGCCTCAACGGCAACAGCAACTGTCAGTCAGTTACTTCGCAAATTACCATAGGAGGCGGTAATATGACCGTAACACCTACGACTTTAACACACCCTAACGGTACACAAGGTGGTACTACTACCGGCACAGTACTTACTGGTGTGAAGATAAATGGTAGTCCGGTGAATACGGCTTCAGTAACTATCACTTGGAACAGCTTGCCACCAAATGCTACGGGTAATGCGAGTGGTACGGTAACTATCGCCCCTAATACCCCAGCAGGTACTTATACAATTAGCTATACTGTTTGTGAACGCCTTAATGGTAACAGCAACTGTCAATCAGTTACTTCGCAAATTACTATAGGAGGAGGTAATATGACTGTAACGCCAACTCAATTGATAGTGGCAAATGGCGCTACAGGAGGTACTTCAGTAAATAATGTATTGACAGGAGTAACTATTAATGGTAACCCTGTAAATACTAACTCGGTAACCATTACTTGGAATAGTTTGCCACCAGGATTTACAGGTACTAACAGCGGTACTGTTACTGTTCCAGCGAATACGCCAGCAGGTACTTATACTGTAAGCTATACTGTTTGCGAACGCTTGAATCAAAACAATAACTGTAAGACAGTAACTAGTACTATTACAGTAGGAAATGGCAATATGATAGTAGTTCCTACTCCTATAACAGTGCCTAATGGTACTATTGGCGGCACCTCTACACCAAGTGTATTGACAGGAGTAGTGCTTAACGGCAACAGCAATCCAGCTCCTAACACAGTGTCTATTACTTGGAATACTTTGCCACCGCGAGCAACAGGTAATAATGACGGTACTGTGAATGTGGCTCCTAACACCCCAGCAGGTACTTATACCGTAAGTTATACTATCTGCGAGGCTCTTAACAGCGGTCACTGTACTACAGTAACTAGCACTATCACTATAGGTGGGGGCGTATTAACCGTTACTCCGGTTACTACCCTAACAGTAGCCAACGGCGCACAAGGTGGTACCACTACCAGCTCAGTACTGACAGGGGTTAGCCTTAACGGACAGCCAGCTAACAGTCAGTCGGTAACGATTACTTTCACAGGCTTGCCTGCAGGGGTAACTAGCAATACTAACGGACAGTTGGTAGTAGCACCAGGAACACCAGCTACTAACACTACTATCTATTATACAGTATGTGAAACCCTTAATGCTAATAATAACTGTCATACTTATAGCACTACTTTAGTGATAGGTACGCCAAACCTTAGTGTGACACCGCGCACTTATACTATTCCTGATGCTACTATAGGTGGTACTACTAGCAGTGTGTTAGAAACGGTAACTATAGATGGACATACGCCAAGCAGTCAGTCAGTAACAATTACTTTTGACAATCTGCCAGTAGCTATTCAAACTACTACTTCAGGTGGATTTAGAGTACCAGCAGGTACACCGACAGGTATACATACCGTTACTTATACTGTATGCGAAGTGTTGAATCCTGATCATTGCATAACAAGCATTGCTACTATAGCAGTGGGCAATGTGCCAGTGGTAACGCCTAATGCCTTTACCTATACCGGCACCGCTACTGTTACAACACCAAGTATATTAGACGATGATACAGTAGGTACCCAATCGGCTACAACAGGTACAGGTGGCAATGTGGTAATCAATATTACTAGTACACCTACCGGAACTGTAGTGCCAAGTTTGGATGCTAACAACGGAAGGGTAACTATACCAGCAGGAACCCCACCAGGTATTTATACTATAACCTACGATGTTTGTACAACAGCTACGCCAACAGCTTGTACTCCGGGGGCAGTAGTTATTACTATACCAAATGTGCCAGTGATAACCCCTGATGATATGGTATATACTGATACTACTACCACTACAGCGGGCAATATATTGACCAATGATAGGGTAGGTACCCAATCGGCTACAGCAGGTAATGGTGGTAATGTAAGCATTACCGTTACAATACCAGCTACTCCTAAAGCACCAGGTGCTACTGTACCAACGCTTAATCCTAATACAGGGGTAGTGACCGTACCAGCAGGAACCCCATCAGGTACTTATACGATTACTTATAAGATATGTACGACTGCTACACCTACCAGCTGCGATACAGGGGTAGTAACTATCACGGTATCGGGTACTGTAACTGATGCACCAGATACTAACGATGTAACGGCTTATACTCGTATCAATACACCGGTAACAGTAGGAGTAACTAGCAGTACAACTGTAACGGTAAGCATACCATCGCAACCAGCCAACGGAACTGCTGTAAGCAATGGTGATGGTACTATAACTTATACGCCAAACAATGGCTTTAAGGGTACTGATAGCTTTGAGTATAGTTTGTGCAACGCGGCAGGTTGTCGTACCGCTACTATAAGTATACACGTAACCAGCGAGTTGATCATCTACAACGGAGTATCAATAGGTGGTAGTGATAAGAATAACCACTTCCATATTGAAGGCATAGAAAACTATCCTAACAACACGGTAAGAATTTACAACCGTTGGGGAGTGAAAGTCTTTGAAATGAGCGGTTATAATAATACCACTAAAGCTTTCAGAGGAGTATCGGAAGCTCGTGCTACCTTAGAAGCCTCAGACAACTTACCACAAGGTACTTATTATTACATCATCGAGTATGTAGATGAACATAATAAAACACAAACCGAAACCGGTTGGTTGTACTTGAAGAAAAATTAGCAATTAGCAAATTTGGAAATTAGCAGATTAGGAAATTTAGTAGATTTTCTAATCTGCTAATTTGCTATTTAAAAATAAAGTTGTACTTTTGTGCCTTAAAACATTAGATAATCGACAAATTGACAAATTAGCAAATCGACAAATTATCTAATCGACACATCATATTAATGAATTTATTTGAACAATTAGGTCTTGATGAACCTATCCTCAGAGCCATAACTGATATGGGCTTTGAAACTCCTTCTGAAATCCAACAAAAAGCCATTCCTACCCTCTTAGAAGATGATACCGATATGGTAGCTTTAGCTCAAACAGGTACTGGTAAAACAGCTGCCTTTGGCTTCCCTCTTCTGCAGCTTATCGACACTGATAGCAAGCTTACACAAGGGCTTATCCTTTCGCCTACGCGCGAACTTTGTTTGCAAATTGCTTCAGAATTGAAAAATTACGCTAAATATTTGCCTAAGGTGAATGTGGTAGCGGTATACGGTGGTGCGAGTATAGAAGAACAAGCGCGTAGCCTGAAAAAAGGGGCGCAAATAATAGTGGCTACTCCAGGGCGTATGCAGGATATGATACGCCGCAATTTTGTGGATATTAGCCATATTAACTACTGTGTGTTAGACGAGGCTGATGAGATGCTCAATATGGGCTTTTATGAAGATATAACCGCTATTTTGTCGCATACCCCTAAGGAGAAAAGTACGTGGCTTTTTTCGGCTACGATGCCTAATGAGGTTGCGCGGATAGCTCGTCAGTTTATGCGTAAACCTATCGAGATAACTGTCGGCACACGCAATCAGGCGAGTAGCACTGTGCAGCACGAGTATTACGTGGTAAATGGGCGACATAGGTATCAGGCACTCAAACGATTAGCAGATGCCAATCCTGATATTTTCTCGGTAGTTTTCTGTCGTACTAAGAAAGATACGCAAGCCGTAGCTGAAAAGTTGATAGAAGATGGTTATAATGCGGCAGCCTTACACGGCGATTTGAGTCAGAATCAACGCGATTTAGTGATGAAGTCCTTTAGGGCACGCCAAATACAGATGCTAGTGGCTACTGATGTGGCAGCTCGCGGTATAGATGTAGATGATATTACCCACGTGATACATTACCAGCTTCCTGACGAGATAGAGACTTATAACCACCGCAGTGGGCGTACGGGTAGAGCTGGTAAGTCGGGTATTTCGATGGTTCTCGTACCTAAAAGTGAGCTTAGGAAGATAAAGGAGATAGAGAAGATTATCAAACAACCTTTTGAGCAGAAGGCTTTGCCTACGGGCATTGAAATATGCGAAATACAGCTATACCATTTGGCTAACAGTCTGAAGAATGTAGAGGTCAATCCGGCTATAGAAGATTATTTGCCTGCCATTTACAAAGAATTGCAACACATAGACCGCGAAGAGCTTATCAAAAAAATATTTGCGGTAGAGTTTACTCGCTTCTTTAATTATTACAAAAATGCTGAAGTTTTGCCAGAAGAAGACGCAAAAGAGAGCAGAAAAGGAGGCGATAGCGGTGAGGTGCGTTACTTCATCAATATAGGTGAGCGCGATGGTTATGATTGGAAGACGCTTAAGGACTTTCTGAAGGCTACGCTCAACTTAGGAAGAGATGATGTCTTCAAAGTAGATGTAAAAAATAGCTTCTCTTTCTTTAATACCGAAGCAGACCAAGCGGACTTAGTGATGAGTACCTTTGCTGATTTTAGAATGGACGGCAGGTTTATCAATGTAGAGATTTCTGACAAAGGAGCAGGGCGTTCACGAGGCGATAAAAAAGGCGGCGAAAGTAGGAGAAAAGGAGAAGATAAGAAGAAAGGTGAAAAGAAAGGCGAGAAGAAAAGTCGTAAACAGAAGACTGTAGAGGCTTTTGAACAGGCTTTCAAGAAAAAGAAAAAACGAAAATAAACCTTACTAACCAACTATTGCGATGTTAGACTATATCATTGAAAAAGACAAAGAATGGCTATGCTATCTGAACCAGATGGGCAGTACAGAAGCCGATGCGGTGTGGTTGGTGATTACCAATGAGCTTGCCTCTATTCCGCTCTATGCTTTTCTGTTGTATTTGTGCTGTAAGTATTTTCATTGGAAGAAGGTACTGCTGATATTGGTGTGTATTGCCTTAGTAGTGGCTACTACCGACCAATTAGCTAATATATTTAAGCACGGCTTTCAGCGGTTGCGCCCCTGCCACGATGAGACCCTCATAGACCGTATGCGAATGGTAATTTGCGGAGGCAAGTATGGTTTTTTCTCGGCGCACGCTAGCAATACAATGGCTGTAGCGGTCTTTTTCAGCAAGCTACTGAAAGAACGCCTAAGGTATATCACTCCTTTTTTGCTATGCTGGTCGTTAGTGGTTAGCTATAGCCGTATTTACTTAGGGGTGCACTTCCCTGGAGATGTGTTGGTAGGCTTGACTATAGGCGCTTTGTTGAGTTTGTTATACTACCGACTTTTTCTTTGGCTTGAAAAGAAAATGCTATGAAAGAAGATTTCTTGCATTATCTTTGGAAATACAAAAAGGTACCTCTCAGTTGCCAACTTAGTACAGGCGAAATGCTTGAAATACTGTCGTTTGGGCAATATAATACCCTTTCAGGAGCAGACTTTTTCAATGCAAAGTTGCTGATAGACGGGCAACAATGGGCGGGCAATGTAGAGATGCATCTGAAGTCCTCGCATTGGTATGCACACGGGCATCAGCAAGATCCTGCCTATCGCAATGTAATACTTCACGTGGTTTGGGAGCACGATATAGAGGTGTTTGACGCTAATAATCAGCCTATACCTACCTTAGAACTTAAGAATGTGATAGCACCAGAGCTGCTCAGTCGTTATCAAACGTCATTAGGGGCGCCTTATGAGTTCATTCCGTGTGAAAAGGACTATAAATCGACCCCAGAGATGACATTATTGTCTTGGAATGAGCGGCTTTTTGTAGAACGATTGGAAGAAAAGTCAGCTTTTATAGCAGAAGTATGGCAAGAAGCCCAATGGGATTGGGAGAAAGTGTTATTTCTTCTTCTGTTGAAGTATTTTGGAGGGGTTGTAAACGGAGAGGCTTTTTTAGAGATAGGTAGGCAGTTAGATTTTTCGATTATTCGCAAGGAATGTAGTCACCCTTTGCATTTAGAAGCATTGTTTTTAGGGCGCGCTAACCTACTGCCAGAAGAAGGAGAACATACTTATATAAAGGATTTGCAGCAACATTATGCTTATTTGAAGCAGAAATATAATCTTCAAGATATCACTGCAATAATTAACTTTAAAGGTTTGCGCCCTCAGAGTTTCCCCACTATACGACTATCGCAGTTAGCACAAGTGTATGAGCAGCGCGAAAGTCTCTTTTCTAAAATCTTAGAGATAACGGATTTACATAGTCTTTTAGCCTTGTTTAAGGTAGGTGTATCGGATTTTTGGGAGACGCATTACACTTTTCATAAGGTATCTCCTAAGGTGAAGAAGCCTATAAGTGCTACTTTGCTACAACTGCTATTGATAAATGTAGTGGTACCTATTCAGTATTTCTATTATAAGACTTTAGGTAAAGACATAACAGAAACATTGATAAAAACTATAAAGGGACTACCTGCAGAGCGTAATGGAGTGGTAGATGCCTTTCAGCACTTAGGCGCCAAGGTAGAGACGGCTTTTGATTCGCAGGTATTGTTGCAGCAACACAAGCAATATTGCAAAGGCAAACGTTGTTTAGATTGCGCAATAGGGGTAGCTTTGCTACGGAAGAAATCTTAGCGAGATAATGCTAAGGCTACGTTGTAAGCACTCTCGAAAGCTAAAAGATTAATCCCTGTCAAGAGGTGCTTGGCTTGGCAATACGTAAGGAGTTTTTCGGTAGGTAAGTAACCGCCTATACCCCTAATAGCACTATAGAACTGCCGTTTTCCAGCTTCGTAGTCTGCTTGTAATGAAGAGTACCAATCCTTTTCGGTGTATAGTTTTTTAATAGCTACCTCATCGTCCTCCTTCAGTCTGATTATTTTAGTTTGAGTATTGCTGAAGTCTAATTGATTACTTATTTGTTGGATGTCTTCTTGTACGGCAATGGCATAAAAGCCAACAGCCAACAAAGATTGTAGGTAATCTTTATTGGCTGTAAAAGCGCATTCTATAATTTGTATTTCTTGAGTCATTATCGGGTTAAAAGTTCGTTCATCGAGTGGATTATATGGTCAGCTTCTTGTAAGTTTTGACCTCCAGAGAGAGGATTTTGGAAGCCTATGCAATGCATACCAGCACTTTTAGCAGCTTTTACACCATTGGTGCTATCTTCTATTACGGTAAATTGTGTAGGGGGTAGGGCATACCATTCGGCTACTTTTAGGAATATCTCGGGATTAGGTTTGCTGTACTTCACATCATCACCGCTCATAATCACTTCAAAATAGTGTTTAATACCTACCTGCTCAGTGAAAATCTCTATAAGTTTTCTACCAGAAGAAGAGGCTAATGACAGGTGCTTCCTCTCTGACTTAAACTGAGCTAATACTTCTTTGACGTGAGGTACTGGAGCTACGTGTAACTCTGGTAACTTCTGAAAGAAGTAATCTTTATGAAACTGTACTAATTCTTCGACGGTTTCAACTCTCTGAGCATCCTGTTTTATCTTTTGCCACATAGGGAAAGCCGACATACCCGTGAGGGTCTGTATATAGTCTCTATCCAAAGGGATATTTTTAAGCTGAAATACTTCATAAATCACCTGTTGGTGCATAGGCTCACTATCTAAGAGCACCCCATCCATATCAAAGATAATGTGTGTCATTAAGCAGCTTCTTTTAGTTGTTTTCTAAAATCTTTTAAGAAGACATTACCAATACCTATTACCAAACCTACGAATGTCCAGATAGCTATAATCATCATACGCTTTGGTTTAGAAGGAGCGTTTGGCACGCTTACAGGCTCAATAACGGTGAAAATAGGCTGGTCTTCTTTTAGCTTGATACGTTTAGCTTCTAATTGTTTAGCTAACTCGGTATATACATTAGCTGCGAGGTTATATTCAGCTTGTAATTGTTGTAAACGGGTTTGGGGTAAGTTGCTAAATAGGTCGCGGTTGCGATCTTGAAACTGAGCTACTGCATACTGTTTAGCTTTGAAGTCTTGTTCGGCTTCAGTACAGCGTTTTTGCACAAAGTCATATTCTTCTTTAGCTTTTTGTAGCTTAAATTCAGTAACAGTCTCTTGTAGTAGTTTTTGGGCACTTTGCAGCATTTGGGCAGCAGGTACTGCTTCAGGCATAATATATGAGAGAGTAATATACCCTTCTTTTTCATTAAGGTCTAACTTGATGTTATTGTCAATGCTATTTAATATGCCTCTCTCTTCATTACTAATAGCTGTTACGGTTAGGCTATCGCTCATTTTGGGTTCAGCTGGTGGTGTACTACTTTTGAATATACCCATCACACGACCTAAAAGACTAGGTTTTGTATACTTCTTCATATATTCCTCATAAGTAATGTTCTTGGGAAGGTCTTTAAAGGTAAGAGGAGTCTGTATTAGTTTCTTCTTAAAAGGAATACTCTCAATGATTTTAGTATAGGTAGTCAACGGTACAGCATCACTACCACCACCTCCTAAGCTAATACCTGCCATAGCAGCCAACCCACTAAGTCCTCCACCAGCTTTATTGTCAGAGGTTTGAGGTATCATAAGAGTAGAAGCAGTATATTCTTTAGAAGCAAACAGAGCTGCTAATATTCCTATAACTAAGAATATCAGTGTAAACAAAGCTATTGATTTTCGCGACTTCCATACTTTCTGTATGAGGGCTATCAAATCAATTTCGTCTTCTTTTATGGTAGTATTGTTTTCCATATATTATTTTGTAATTACATTATAAATTAGAACTCCCATAGTGGTAATTGCGGAGATGATACCTATGGTTTCTCCGGTACTCATTTCTTTCTTTTCTGGTTTTGACGGCACAATGATAATCGCTCCAGGAGCTAATTCAGGGTAGTTTTTAAAGAAAAGAGAGGTGCGTGTAGATTTGATACTTCCATTAGCATATAGTACATATATCGAACGTTTTTTAGCTCTATTAGAAAATCCTCCTGCTTGGTCTATGTACTGGCGCAGTGATTGTCCTTTCTGGAAGCGTACCATTGAGGGAGCTAATACTTCACCCCGTATTTCTACCGTTTGCCTTTCTGAAGGTATAAGCAACATATCGCCCTCGTTGAGTAATAGGTCGTATTTGCTGTGCTTGTGCTTGAGTATTTTACTTATATCTATACCTATACGGTATTCATTTGTTTTCTTAGCTACTTTTTTAAGTGATTTAGAGCTCTCATCAGTTGTACTTTCTTGGGAGATGAGCTCATCTAAGAAATCTTCTTGTTGAATTTCTCCTTCTTCTGTCTTTTTACGCACAAGGGTAGCCCCTTCCTTATAGGCAAAAGGCGTAAATCCACCTACACGCTCTAATAAATCCGAAATGTGTTCATTTTTAGACTGAATGCTGTATACACCTGGGTATAGCACTTCACCCATTACTGACACTGTTTGTAAGGGAGTAAATCCTTTTATATATCGTACAGAAACCACATCGTTAGGTTGCAGTACCATTGCTTCTCCTTCAGATTTCAGTTCATTGTTAGACGAAACTTTAAACGCTTGACTTAGTTTTTCAAAGTTACCATCATTTGTTTCTCTAAAAACTTCTATCACTGAAGGGTCAGCCCCATTAGAAAGACCTCCAGCTAGCGAAATCGCGTCTTCTACTGTCATATTTTCCATATAAGACAGCTCTCTAGGTTTGTTTACAGCCCCTTCTACTTTTACGAATCGTTTAAATTGCAACGAATCTTTGTAGAATATATACAAGCTATCGTTGTCTTTCAGCGTAATGTTGTGTTTATTTTCAATCAAATCTTTTACTGAGAAACTCAGTGTTTGATAATCTACGCGGTTCTCTGTGCGAAAGATAAGACCTCTGTTTAATGAGGCATCTTTCTTTACTCCATTAGCACGGTTTAGCAGGTCGAGGGCAGTCATACCTTCTTTGTATTCGTATACCCCAGGCTGATAAACAGCACCTCCTATACTTAGACGGTTTTGGTATTCATTTGTAATAGCGTGTACTTTTAACCGGTCGCCGTTTTGCATTTTCAGCTTTGATATTTCGCTAAAATTTATCTCTTTCACCTCACGTTTAGCCTCTTTGATGCGTTCAAGCACTAAGGTATTAGTAAAAGCATCAGAGGTAAAACCTCCAAAGAAACTTACTAAGTTAGCCAATGTCTCAGAGTTTAACATTTCGTAAAAACCTTTACGTTTCACTTGACCTTCTACCCATACGCGGTTTTTGTAGGGGGGTACAATAATTACGTCTTGGTCTTGCAAGCCTAAATTGCCTTTTTCAGAGCCATTGATAAGAAAATCATAAATATCAAAGTTAGCTATTTTCTTACCTCCACGCACTAAACTAATTTCCCTAAACGACCCACTTTCTGAAGGCCCTCCACAAGCATAGAGAGCGTTAAGTACAGTAGAGAGCGAACTGAGCGAGTAGGTACCTGGTACCATTACTTCGCCTATGATGTTCACTTTCACAGTGCGCACTTGGGTGATAGTCACGCCAGTATATATTTTAGCATAACTACCATCGGGAGCAGAAATACCAGAATAGATACGCTTTAAGAAAGAATTTATTTTCGCTTTTACTTCCGAAAA
This sequence comes from Capnocytophaga sp. FDAARGOS_737, assembly GCF_009730375.1. Classification (NCBI taxonomy): domain Bacteria; kingdom Pseudomonadati; phylum Bacteroidota; class Flavobacteriia; order Flavobacteriales; family Flavobacteriaceae; genus Capnocytophaga; species Capnocytophaga sp. FDAARGOS_737. Next base: position 407,243 of record NZ_CP046316.1, read on the forward strand.
AGAGAGACCTGCTACGTGTATGCGTCCTACTCCGTTTAAGAAGATGTTACCTTCAGCATCTACTTTTTGTTTGAAATTACCTTCAGTAGCGCCCCATACTTCTACTAATAGTTCGTCACCAGGACCTACTTGGTAGTTTTCAGGGGTAGCCATATTTAGGTTAGGAGTAAATGAAATCTTCGGATTTTTGAAGAAATCCATCCCGAATATTTCCTTGTCTTTCTCAGGTTGAGGCGTTTTTTCTTTAGGTTCGTTACCGCTGTAGCCGAATATATCTTCTTCCTCGGCAGGTTTACGCATTTTGTCTGTGCTGCTAGTTCCCTTAGTGGTGCTTTTGGTAGCACTACCTAACTGCATAAGGCGTTGTCTTAGCTTCATAGCTTGAGCTTCTTGCATACCACGTGCACGTGCCATAGCCACAAATTGGTCAATGCTATACCCTTGTGCTTGTGCGCGAGCCCAAGCAGTTTGTAGCTGGGTATCAGTCAGGTTGTCTACATTCACCGATGTAACATCTACATTGTTGGTATTGCCTACTTGCGCGCTAAGGCTTGCTACCCCGATGAAAAAACATACTAAAAAGATTCTGAGTCTCAACATTTCTTATAAATACTTTTAGGGTGCAAAGATACAAAACAATTGATAATTAGCAATTAATAAATTAATAATTATTATCTTTGCACTTTAATTTTAACTCAAAACAAAATGCAAAACGGAATTTATGCTAAAATAACAACTCCTAAAGGGGTTATTTTACTGCGCCTTACGTATGATAAAACGCCTGCTACGGTGGGTAATTTCGTAGCCTTAGCCGAAGGCAAGATGAAAAACAGCCAAAAACCACTCGGAGTACCTTATTATGACGGACTTACCTTTCACCGTGTCATTCCTAACTTTATGATTCAAGGGGGCTGCCCTCTTGGCACAGGCACCGGCGAACCTGGCTATCGCTTCGATGATGAGTTTCACCCTGAACTTAAGCACAATAAACCTGGCGTGATTTCAATGGCAAATGCAGGTCCTGGCACCAATGGCAGTCAGTTTTTTATCACTCACGTACCTACGCCTTGGCTCGACGGCAAGCATACAGTTTTTGGTGAAGTGATAGAAGGACAATCAGTAGTCGATGCCGTAGCACAGGGCGATACTATCGAAAAAATAGAAATCATCAGAGTAGGCGAGGAGGCACAACAGTGGGATGCCGTTCGTGCTTTCCAATCGTTAGAAGAAACAAAAGCAGCGCGCCTTGCAGAGCAAAAACGCCAAAACGAAGAGGCTTTTGCTAAAGAAACAGCAGGATTCGATAAGACCGAAAGCGGTTTGTACTATCAAATCACACAACACGGTAATGGCAAAAAAGCGCAAGCCGGACAAAAGGTAGCAGTGCACTATACCGGTATGCTACTCGATAAAACGGTGTTCGATAGCTCTTACCGTCGCCAACAGCCACTTAGTTTTACAGTGGGCGTGGGACAAGTAATTGAGGGCTGGGACGAAGGTATCCTTCTCCTTCACGAGGGCGACAAAGCGCGCTTAGTTATTCCTTCAGAGCTTGCTTACGGAGCTTCTGGTGCTGGCGGAGTTATCCCTCCTCACGCTCCTCTTATCTTCGATGTCGAATTAGTAAAAGTAAACTAATACTAACAATAACAAATAAAAAGTCGGTTAAGCTCATAACTTAACCGACTTTTTTTATTTGTCTCTTGTCTCTCGTCTTTTATCCAAACACGTGCATTGCTTCAAAGGCTACTAAGGTTAGGTAACCTAATACGAAGCCTAATAATGCCATCCAAAGGATATTTTTAGCGTACCAGAAGAAACTTATTTTTTCCATACCCATTGCTACTACACCTGCTGCCGAACCGATAATCAGCAAGCTACCTCCTGTTCCAGCTGAGTAAGCAATAAAGTGCCAAATACCGTTGTCTAATCCTTCTTGGAACATACCCATACTTGCCGCCACCAATGGTACGTTGTCAATTACTGCCGAAGCAAATCCTAACAGAAGTACTACTATGTTTTTGCTTGGGATAGCGCTATTAAGGTTTTGTGCAAAGTTAAATAGCGTACCGATAGTTTGTAGTGAGGCAACTGCCAATAGTATTCCTAAGAAGAATAAGATACTCGAAAACTCTATACGGCTAAGGGCGCGGTGTATACCAAATTTCTCTTCATCTTCTTCATTTAGTTCTTTAGGTTTAAGTTTTTCACCCACAAACCACATAGTAGCCAAAGCGAAAAGCATACCCATATAAGGAGGAAGGTGTGTAATTGATTTGAAAATAGGTACAAAGATAATAGCGATAATACCTATCACTAGTACTGGAGTACTACTTTTATAGGTCACCCCTTCTTGGTTGTTTTCAGTATTTAAATGACCTCTGAATACAGGCAAGAAAGAAGCGATAAGTAGCGGTACTATTAAGCATATAGTTGAAGGGATAAGTACATATTCTACTAATTTAGCCGCACTTACTTTGTTTTTCACCCATAGCATAGTAGTAGTTACGTCTCCAATAGGCGACCACGCACCACCAGCATTAGCCGCAATTACGATAAGCGATGCATACCAAATGCGCTCTTTTTGGTCAGGGATAAGTTTGCGTACGATAGTTATAAGGATAATAGTAGTAGTAAGGTTATCAATGATAGCTGATAAGAAGAACGCGATAAGACCGATAATCCACAGCAGTTTTACCTTGCTTTTAGTGCGGATAATACGTTTGATAATTTCAAAACCGCGGTGCATATCAATCACCTCTACAATGGTCATCGCGCCGATTAAGAAGAAAAGGATTTCGGCAGTTTCAGCCAAGTTGTGTTGTAGAGCAGCATCTATAGCAGAGGCGTTACCTTCGGGCGTATTACTTACAGGGAAGAGCTCGCCATTCATAATATGCATTACATCAATGTTTGATACTTTTAGTATCGTCCAGCATATCACGGCCATAGCCAAAGCCGAAATTGTTTTGTCTACTCTAATCTGATGTTCAGTAGTAATACAAAAATAACCAATAAAAAAGATGGCAATAATCCAAGATTCCATATATACTATTTTTTTATTAAAATTTAACGCCGCAAATATACAAAATCTTTTTATTACTTTCCAAATATTTTTTGATTTATATTTTAGTAGTTAGTCGCTAGTCGTTAGATCATTGTCGCTTTCTAACGACTAGCGACTAACCACTAACGACTAGCGACTAAAGCCCAGCTTTATACACCACTTCTTGTACTCGCTGTCTTATCAATTTGTTTATCAACAATTTGTTTTCAGCCGAAGGGTAAGTCCGGTTAGAGAGGAAGACCACTACTATTTCGTTTATAGGGTCTGCCCAAGCAAAGGTACCCGTAAAACCCGTATGCCCAAAGCTTTCCATTGGCACACAGCCGCAGGTAGGCCCAGCCTTGCCTAATTGAGGTTTGTCAAAACCTAAGCCGCGTCTGTTCCCTTCAGTGCAATAGTTACAAGTGTTAAATAGCTGTATAGCTTGCGGTTGCAAATACCACGTGCCGCCATAATACCCTTTTTGTAGGTACATTTGCATTATCTTAGCCACATCGTCAGCAGTGCCAAAGAGTCCCGCGTGTCCACCTACACCGCCGAGCAAGGCAGCTCCTTGGTCGTGCACATAGCCGCGTAACTCCTGCCCTCTAAAAGTCTTTTCATCTTCAGCAGGAGCTATATTTGTTATCGGGAAGCGCTCCAAAGGTAGGTAAGTCAGCTGATAAGCCCCCAATTCTCGGTAAAAATGCTTTTGTACCGCCTCTTGCAGGGGCTTTTTAGTTTTCTTCTCTATAAAAAGTTTAAAATAGTAGTACGGCAGGTCGCTGTACAGATACTTCTTATCTTTTATCAGATTGCTGTCGTCTATACGCTTGTAAATACTATCCGTAAACCCTTCTCTTAAATACAAATCCTTCGCTACTTGGGTAGGGAAGGAATCGCTGGCGGTAGTACTATAAAATTCTGGCAATGGCTTTTTGTTCTTGTCAAGGGTTTGGTTGAAAAACGGTATCCACGACTGAAACTGTGCGTAGTGCGAGAGCACCTCCTTCATTGTCATCCCTCCCTTGTTAGTATCTTTTAGCCTCGGCAGCAAATCCTCAAAAGTGTCATTAGGCCTAAAATCCCCTTTGGTGTACAGCCGCATCAGTTCGGGCAGGGTAGCCAGTATTTTCGTCAGCGAAGCAAGGTCGTATATCGTATGGTCATTTACTTTGTGTGCAGGGTTGTAGTCTAAGGTACCGAAGTTTTTCCGATAGACTATCTTCCCTTTTTTGGCTACCAATATTTGCATTCCGGGGGTCATCTTTTGGTCGATGGCCTCTTGGGCTATGCTGTCTATGGTCTTGAGCTTATCCGAACTAAGTCCCACACTCTCAGGCAGTCCGTAGGCTAAACGCCCTATTTTAGGGGTTTCTACCGAGGTGCCTACCGGTAGGTCAGGGTGGGCAGACACAGGCAGTATACCTTTCCCTTCTATCGCCCCGAAGAGCAACTGAGCCGTTTTTTCTTGGGCTACTTTATGGTTCTGATACGCAAATACAATACCCTCCAATGGGTGTATGTGCTTCACATTGAGCATAGCGTAAGGACGTGTAAATACAGTCAGTATAGTCTTCTTTTTCTTAGCGATATGCTCTAACCATTTTAGTTCATTTTCACTGAAGTTATAAGCGTCCCACGGAGTTTTGTCTGGTTTGTGCAACCCGATGATTATAGTGGTGTAGGGTTCTATAGCCTCGTATAGTTGTGCTTCATTTTTAGGTTCTATAAGGGCTACATCAGCGTATTTCTTTAGGGTGCTGTAGAAAGTCCAACCGCTGTCATTGCCAAATTTCACATAAGCTATTTTCTGTTTGTCTAACTGCTTTAGCGGTATAATCTGACTCTTGTTTTGGGCTACTGTCAGTGCGTTTTCAAAAATAGCTTCAGTCAGTAGGTCATCTTCAGTTGTGTGCAGCTCTTTGCTCACAGTTGACTCATCTATAGGGGTGAAGGTGGTCAGCCCTACTTTGTATTTAGCCATTAGTATTTTCTTTACCGAGTGGGCTAAACGCTCCTCGCTAATGCGCTTGCTTTGGTAGGCTTTTTTCATCGCCTCAAAGCCTTTAGGCAGATTGCTCGGCATCAGTAGTATATCGTTTCCAGCTAAAAAAGCCTCTACTTCTACCTCGCCTATAGGTAGGTATTCCGATACGCCTTTCATTCCGAGCGCATCGGTAAAGATAAGCCCCTCATACCCCATTTTTTTCTTTAGCAAATCGGTGATAATCGTTTTAGAAAGCGATGAGGGTAAACCGTTTTTAGGTTCTAAGGCAGGCACGTTTAGGTGACCTACCATCACGCTCGCTACGCTTTTAGAAAGGGCTCTAAAAGGGTAGAGTTCTACTTCTTCCAAGCGGTTAGCCGTAAAGTTGATAGTAGGTAGTGTTTTATGCGAATCTTTCGCTGTATCGCCGTGTCCAGGGAAGTGCTTAGCACTGCCCAGCACGCCTACCGACTGCATTCCTCGGGTAAAAGCAAGTCCTTTTTGGGCTACATTCTCTTTGTCTTCACCAAACGAGCGGTTACCTATAATAGGGTTCTCCGGATTAGTATTGATGTCGATGTCTGGTGCAAAGTTAAACTGCATTCCTATTTGTTTGCAGTGCTGCCCGATGCGTTTGCCTGCGCGTTCTATCAGGCTATTGTCTTTTACAGCCCCCATTGTCATATTCCAAGGGTAGGCGAAAGTAGAGTCTAGGCGCATAGCCAGACCCCATTCGGCATCCATAGCCATAAAAAGAGGAATTTTAGAGAGAGGTTGATACTCATTAGTGAGTTTCACCTGTCTTTTCGGGCCTCCTTTCGAGAATATGATACCGCCTATATAATATTTTTTAATCCAATCTTTTACTTCTTCAGCTCTTTTAGTACCGATATGGCTTGAAAACAGCGATACCATAAACAATTGACCTATTTTTTCGTCTAAAGTCATTTGTTTATAAGTGTTTTCCACCCATTGTTCTTGTTCTTTAGCTTTGTTAGTCATCACCAGCGGACTTTGAGCCCTTCCGATAATTGTGGTTAATACCCAACAAACTGCTATAAGTAAGTGTTGTTTTTTCATTTTTGATATTCTTCTAATTCTTTACTAAGGATATTGATGTATTGTTGATGTTCAGGTTTATAAATAAAGTTAATATAATGGTTGCCTATAGGTTCATTCATAATAACAGAGCTTTTAATCAATAAGTTTTTAGGTTTTGCTTTTTCAAATAAAGCATAAAAAAGCTCATTCCTAAAGTGTTGAGGCGAAAAGAAATGCCGCTTATCATTATTTCGGTAATATATTGGCGAATTATCGCAATAATAATAAAGTATAACATCTCTTTCAGATAAATATTGACGTATTTCTTCAATAATATGATTGAAAACTTTCATCGAGTTAGTAGAATAAGTCTGTTTTTTCAAACTCAAACTTACTTCTACTACTGGTATAGTTATATTTGAAAGAGGTTGATAAATAGAAAAAAGCAAAACATATTGGTTACCTTTTTCACTTTCAAAAGGTATTTTAATATCTAAGCCCAATGTCAAATTCTTTTGTATTCTTTAAATTCCATTTGCATAATTTCCTCTTTTAGCTTTTTAGACCTTTCTGCTATTTGTTCCATAAAAGCTAATAGTTTCTCACTGGGGTTCTTTATCATTACTTGCGTGGCGTTGTCCGATTGGCGTAGCACCACTACTTCTTGTTTCTTCTCCATACGTTTTTCATATTTAATTAATAGAGAGTTAGGAGTCCAGCCCCTAACTCTCATAGAAAATATATTAACAATTAAAAACTTTTCTTAATCATCTAATTGTCAAATTAGTAAATTGGCAAATCGCCTAAAACTCCTCTATGTTATACGCTTTCAGCTTGTTATAAAGGGTTTTACGGGTGAAGCCCAGCAGTTTAGCCGCTTCAGTCTTATTGTTGTTTGTTTCGTGTAGCGCTCCAATGATCAGTTCGCGCTCATTCTCTTTGGTCGAAAACGAAAAACGTTCAGTAGGGAAGTGGCGTGTCTCGCTCATCACAAAGTCTGGCAACTCATTTTCGCTGATATAATCAGTAGTGGTGAGCAGTGTAGCGCGCTTCACTACATTCGATAACTCGCGTAGGTTACCACCCCAATTGTAGTTCAACATCTTCTGAACAGCTCTTTCGGTAAAGCCTTGCACGTTTTTGTGTAGCTTTTCATTAGTTATCTCTAAGAAATACGAAGCAAATATCATCAAGTCGTCTTTGCGCTCGCTTAGCGATGGCACTTTTATAGCGAACTCATTTAAGCGGTGGTATAAATCCTCGCGAAAATCACCTTTGTTCACCGCCTCCAATAAGTCCTCATTAGTAGCCGCTAATACTCTGATGTCTACCTCTATTTCTTTTGAACTACCAATAGGTTTGATACGGCGCTCTTGTAGGGCGCGTAGCAACTGTATTTGGTTCTCATAGCTAAGGTTACCCACCTCATCAAGGAAGATTGTACCGCCATTAGCTTCTTCAAAATGTCCTTTTTTATCGGTGATAGCCCCTGTAAACGAACCTTTTACGTGTCCGAAAAACTCACTCGAAGCTATTTCTTTAGGTATGGCTCCGCAGTCTACTGCTATAAAAGGCTTGTTGCGGCGCTCGCTTTTTAGGTGTATCAGCTTTGCTACCACCTCTTTACCTGTACCGCTTTCGCCCATAATGAGCACCGACATATCGGTCGGAGCCACCAAGTTGATAAACTTGCTCAGCTTTTTAGACGCGGGACTTACTCCCTCTATAAACGGATTTTCTTCCGTCACCTTAGGGGCTTTCACCATTTTCGCCGGACTGCTATGGTCAGTTTTGCTCAAAGGAGCAGCAGTCTCTACAGTTTCAGGCTTAGGGGTAGAAAATACTGTATTTTGGGCATTTTTTATCACATTAAGCACATCTTCCTGCTGAAAGGGTTTAGAGATATAGTCAAAAGCACCGAGTTTCATCGCTTCTACAGCAGTCGAAACCTCGGCGTAGCTGGTCATAACCACCACGGGCAAGTTAGGGAAAATATCTTTCACCTGCTTTAGAAAGTTGATACCATCACCATCGGGTAGCCTTAGGTCGGTAAATATCATTTTAATAGCAGGGGTCAAGTTCTTCTCGGCCTCTTCTAAACTATAGCACCCAATCACATCATATCCGTTGCGTTCCAAAAAGCGGCTAAGCATTTTTGAAAATACTACATCATCTTCTACTAATAGAATGGGGGTTTTCATACGTTTTCTAAATCTATATAATTAATATTTGCTTTTGTTACAATAATTCAGAATTCAAAATTCAAAAAGTGTGCAAAAATACAATTTTATTTTGAAATAATTACACTTTTTACTCAAAAAAAAAGTCCCCTTATCACAAGGGAACTTTTTTCAATGCATATAATATAAATACTACTACTAACTCCCAATTTTGTTAGCTCAATGAATGATAGCTGTTTAGCAATTAAATTTTAGCAATGTTTCTCAATGAAAAGTTGTTTCCCAACAACAAAATGAATTTAATTTTTTTCAACAACTTCGTTTTAATGATTCTTATCTAACAATGTTTCTTTTAGCAATTTTTTTCAGTAATTTAATTTCTTAACCAATTTCTTGTATATGCTGAAAGAGCCACCATTCATATTATAAGTATGCACTAATAAATTATAAATGTTTAATCTTCTAACTTACGCTATATACTTTGAAAAAACTGTGCCAAACTTATCATTACCCGTTAATAAATACTTCAATGTCTTTATAATCAAATAGATAATCCGTTAATAACTTGTCGATAGCCTGTTAATAACTATGTTAATAAATGTGTAAAAGGTGTGTAATTACACGTTACAGGTTACACTAGATTTCCCATATTCCTAATTTTTTTGCTTTTTCTTGAATGTTTAGAAAATTATTCTCTCTACGCTTACCCTATACAATCGATATAGGAAGGATACAGGAAGAGCGAACAGTTAGCGAACGATTAACGAAGTATAAACATCTAATAAACCTTCCAAACATAGAAAAACATCAAAATTCAAAAATATTTTGTATCTTTGCCAAAAATAAGTAGAGATTATGCCATACACTAACGGCTAACAACTAACGACTAGCGACTAATTACTAACAACTAACGACTAACGACTAACCACTAATCACTAACGACTAAAAATGGACATTTCCCTTTCTAAATCCTCACTGCGTTCAGGGCAGTCACTACAGCTGTCAGGCTCCAAATCCGAAAGCAATAGAGCGCTACTCTTGCAAGCGCTGTACCCCGAACTCTCTATTAGCAACCTCTCTACAGCCGATGACACTCGCCTACTCCTAAAAGCATTGTATTCTTGCACACCGCTGATAGATGTGCATCACGCCGGTACGGCTATGCGTTTCCTTACAGCCTATTTTGCAGCACAGTTAGGAGCTGATGTCCTGCTGATGGGCTCAGAGCGTATGCACCAGCGACCCATAGCCCTATTAGTCGATGCTCTGCGCTCGCTTGGGGCTGATATCACCTATACAGAAAAAGAAGGCTTTTCACCGCTGCGCATCAAGGGGAAAGAACTAAACGGTAGCCATGTCAGCTTGCAGGGCAATGTCAGCAGCCAGTACAGTTCTGCCTTGCTCCTCATTGCACCCACGCTCCCCAACGGACTTCATTTAGAGCTCACCGGTAGTATCACCTCTTTACCCTACCTACAGATGACCCTCGACCTGTTGTCCTATTGCATTGGTGCTGAGCACGTACATTTCAGCGGTAACGAGATACGCATCACCCCTGCCGATAGCCTACAGAACTATCATTGGCAAGTAGAGTCAGATTGGTCTTCAGCTTCCTATTGGTATAGTTTTGTAGCCCTTTCGCCTGTAGGCACCACCCTCTCACTCCGCGACTTTAAGCAACCGAGTCTGCAAGGCGATAGCGCACTACAGCAGCTGTATCGCGCGCTGGGGGTTACCACTACCCTTAGTGATACGACCCTCACGCTTACTAAGGTGTCAGCCCCTCAAACGGACAGCTTTACGGCCGACCTCAATGCTACCCCCGACATAGCCCAAACCCTTGCGGTTACCTGCTTAGGCTTGGGGATAGGCTGTGCGCTCTCAGGCTTACACACCCTAAGTATAAAAGAAACCGACCGCCTCACAGCCCTACAAACCGAGTTGAGCAAGTTTGGTGCGGAGGTAACCATCACCAGCGACAGTCTGCAATTTCCTCCTTGTCGTAGTTTGAATAGCGGAGTGCAAGTGGCTACTTATAATGACCATCGTATGGCGATGGCGTTTGCCCCGCTGATGCTTCTCACCCCACTCGTAATACTTGATAAAGAGGTGGTAACTAAGTCATATCCAACTTTTTGGCAAGATGTAGCCCAGCTAACAGTAGAAGATGAAGAAAAGTGATAAAAGTTATAAAAATCTGATAATCAGCATTTTGTTATCTTTTTGAAAGAAAGGAGATAAATAAAAGCTAAAAAAAATCTGCTAACATAGTGTTTATTAAATATTTAATTTGTATCTTTGCGCCCACAAATACGAAGATGAATATTCATATATAAAAATAACAAAGATGACAAAAGCAGAAATTGTATCAAAGATTTCCGACAAATCAGGTCTTGACAAAAACGAAGTTCAGTTAATCGTTGAAAACTTTATGGATGAAGTGATTAACTCTTTAAAAGATGGACAAAACGTGTATTTGAGAGGTTTCGGCAGTTTTATAATCAAAACAAGAGCCGAAAAAACAGGGCGTAATATTTCTAAAAATACTACCTTAAAAATACCTGCTCACAACATTCCTGCCTTTAAGCCAGCTAAGGTATTTGTAGACACTGTGAAAGACAATGTAAAAGTAAATTAATATTAATCATATAAAAATAATAAAGTTATGCCAAGCGGAAAAAAAAGAAAAAGACATAAAGTGGCTAACCACAAACGCAAAAAAAGAGCGAGAGCTAATCGCCACAAAAAGAAAAAGTAGTTTTTAACTACTTTTTCTTGCTTAAAAACAACCCTAAATTGTTCATTGAATTATTAACTAAAAATCCAACAAAGTGGAAAAAGAATTAATTATCCGTTCTGGCTCCTCTTACGTAGATTTTGCTTTGCTCAGAGACGGTAGGCTGATAGAGCTTCACAAAGAAGAAGATACTAACGGTCTGGGTGTGGGCGACATAATGTTAGCCAAAGTGCGCAAGCCTATACAAGGGCTCAATGCGGCTTTCGTTAATGTGGGGCACGAAAAAGATGCCTTCCTACATTACCACGACTTAGGCCCTCAGTTAGCTTCTTTACTTAAGTTCATCAAGTGGGTTATCTCAGGGAAATTAAAAGATTTTTCCCTAAAAGACTTCCCTCTTGAACCAGATATCGATAAGAATGGCTCGGTAGCCGATACTCTCAAACCTAATCAGCCCATATTGGTGCAGATAGTCAAAGAGCCTATCTCTACCAAAGGTCCTCGTATCAGTTCTGAACTCTCTATAGCGGGTAGGTATTTAGTACTCGTACCTTTTTCTGACCGTATTTCTATCTCGCAGAAGATAGAGAGCAAATCCGAAAAAGAACGTTTGCGAAAACTCTTGCAAAGCATTAAGCCTAAAGGCTTTGGCGTAATAGTGCGCACGGTAGCCGAAGGGAAAAAAGTAGCCGAATTAGACAAGGATTTACAGTCTCTCTTCAATCGCTGGGTTTTGATGTGCAGAAAAATTCAAAAAGCGGTTTATCCCTCTAAGGTGATGAGCGAAGTGAACAGAACAGGTGCCATACTCCGCGACTTGTTCAACGATACTTTTACAGGCATACACGTAGATAACGAACAGCTGTACGAGCAGATAAAGAAGTATGTGCAAGAGATAGCACCTGAAAAAGAAAGCATCGTAAAATTATACCGCTCATCGGTACCTATTTTTGAGAAGTTTCATATTGAACGTCAGATAAAGACGGCTTTCGGTCGTACCGTATCAATGCCCAAAGGGGCTTACTTAGTCATAGAGCACACCGAAGCCCTACACGTAATCGACGTAAATAGTGGAAATCACTCTAACAAAAATAACGACCAAGAAACTACAGCCTTATCTGTAAACCTAATTGCTGCTACCGAGATAGCACGCCAACTGCGCCTCCGCGATATGGGGGGTATCATAGTAGTTGATTTTATTGATATGGCAAGCAGCGATAACCGCCGTATATTGTTTGACCATCTTCGCGATGAAATGGCTGAAGACCGTGCCAAACACAAAATACTGCCCCCAAGTAAGTTCGGGCTTATACAAATCACTCGGCAACGCGTACGCCAAGAGCTGAACATCAAAACTAAAGAAGAGAACCCAAGCAAAGAGGGCGAAATTGAAGCCCCTATTGTTCTTATTGATAAAATCAACATAGAACTTGAAAGCATTATTAAGGAGGATGCTTACAAAGGGCGTATTGTGCTCAATGCACACCCTTTTATAGCAGCTTATTTGACCAAAGGATTCCTAAACTCTATTCGTTTTAAATGGTTTCTGAAATACAAGCGGTGGATAAAGATACTGCCCCGCGATGCCTATTCTTACTTAGAATATCGTTTTAAAACTAATGAAGGAACCCCTCTTTAAAAATTTAATCGGTGTGCTACTACCCTCATAGTTGCACACCGATTTCTTTTTTTATATCTTTTATATATGAAAATTTTATCTACCAAATGCCTTACCTCTGCCCAGCAACAGCGCCTACAAGCATTAGGCTTTACGCTGGTGCAGCATAATTTTATTGCTACGCCTCCGCTACCTTTTGCGCTTTCGTTGCCTTATGAATGGCTTATTTTCACTAGTCAGAATGGGGTGCAGAGTGTATTAGCACACCCGCAGTGGCAAGAGTTGCTCTCTACGCCTGTACTTTGTGTGGGCGTCAAAACACAGCAACTGCTACAATCAAAGAGGTTTAAGGTATGCTATGCTGCCGACTATGCTACCGATTTGGTAGCCTATATGCGCAACGACTTATCGCGCTATCAAGGGGGACGCATTGCTTTTTTTGCAGGTATGCACCGCCTCAACACCCTCCCTGATTTCTTCGCCTCTGAAAAGCTACAAGTTGCAGAGATTACCGTTTATGATACGGTCTTTACCCCTATAACTCTTGCAGAACCAGTAGATGCGATTCTGTTTTTCAGTCCTTCGGGGGTGCAGAGTTACCTATCCACTCATACAACAGCAGCAGAGCAGGTGTATTGCATAGGGACTACTACGGCGCAGGCAGCTACTCCGCATTGGGCATCAGTAATAGTTGCTACAGAGCCTACTGTAGACGGAGTGCTACAGGCAGTAGTAGCATCACTTATCCCTTAATGTCGTGTATGCGCAACTGAGGGCGTATAATACCATTCCATATGTTTTCTTCTATAGAGTAGATAATGCTGAAAGGGCGCCCCGATTCTACTATGGGCAATCGGTCAGCTAAATCGAAGGCTACAGCCCCGAAGTAGTGAGGGCAGCCAACCTCGCGTAGGTTGAGCTTTAGGTGCTTTTCATCTTTCCCAATAGCTTTAGCAAACCCCGTATCAATTACATTGTCAGCATAGAAAAGAGGAGGTAGATTGTTAGGCCCAAAAGGCTCAAAGCGTTTGAGTACCCCTATTAGCTTTTCGGTTATCTTGCTCAGTGGTAGCTGGGTATCATAGCAGATTTTAGGGTCGCGAGGCAAATTAGCTAACTTTTGCACTACTACTTGCTCAAAAGCTTCTTTGAAGTCTGGGTATTGCTCAGGCAAGAGCGTGAGCCCTGCGGCATAGGTGTGTCCGCCAAATTGCTCGAGATACTCGCTACATTGCTCTAAAGCATCGTAGATGTCAAACCCTGTAATAGAGCGCGCCGATGCAGCATATTTGTCGCCACTTTGGGTGAAGACTAAAGTAGGGCGATAATAGGTTTCTATCAGGCGCGAGGCTACAATACCAATGACCCCCTTATGCCAGTGGGGGTTGAATACTACAGTACTATAGCGGTTTTGCTCTCCGTTTTCTTCTATCTGAGCCAAAGCCTCTTGGGTAATACTGCTGTCTAATTCTTTCCGTTCGCTATTTAGCAATTCAATCTCGTAGGCTTTTTCTTTTGCCTTGTGGCTGTCGGTTTCAGTCAGTAGGGCTACTGCGTATTTGCCGTGCTCTATCCGTCCTGCAGCATTGATGCGAGGTGCTGCCTTAAACACTACATCACCAATACCTACCCTTTTTTGATTTTCACCTAAGAGTGCATCGACTCCTGCTGAAGGTTGCTGGTTTATCACCTCTAAACCGAAGTAGGTAAGGGTGCGATTTTCGCCATTCATCGCTACTATGTCGGCAGCAGTGGCAATCGCTACCAAGTCTAACAAAGGGCGTATTTCTTCAAAAGGACGTGATAAATGTTGTTGGTAGGCTTGCACTAACTTGAAGCCTATACCACAGCCGCAGAGCTCTTTGTAAGGATAGGGGCAATCGGCTTGTTGGGGATTGAGTATAGCCACGGCGTCAGGCACTTGCGCATCGGGGCGATGGTGGTCGCCGATAATAAAGTCGATACCTTTATCGGTGGCATACTGCACCTTATCAATAGCTTTGATGCCACAGTCGAGGGCAATGATAAGGCTACAACCCTTGCTGGCAGCGTAGTCTATCCCCTGAAACGAAATGCCATAACCTTCGGTATAGCGGTCGGGTATGTAGGTGTAAAGCAGAGAGGTATGATTGCTGAGATAGCGGTACAACAGCGATACGGCTGAGGTGCCATCTACATCATAATCGCCATAAATAAGTATTTTTTCTTGAGTATTGATAGCTTTGCTCAGACGCGCAACTGCCTTGTGCATATCTTTCATCAGAAAAGGGTCGTGCAGAGAGGCTAAGCTGGGGCTGAAGAAGTGCATTGCCTCATCATAAGTAGTGATACCGCGCTGGGCTAATAGGGTAGCGGTGGTTTGGCTCAAATGGAGTTCTCGTCTGAGTTTTTCAATAATAGCTTCTGAAGGTAGTAGTTTTGGTTCCCAAATATAATTCATTTTTTAATTTGCCGATTTGTCAATTTGCTAATTTGCCGATTTGTCAAATGTTTCATTGTCAAATCGGCAAATTGGCAAATTGTCTTGTTATCCTAAGTATGTTTTTAGTATTTTGCTTCGCGAAGTGTGTTTGAGGCGACGGATAGCTTTTTCTTTTATCTGGCGTACACGTTCGCGGGTAAGGTCGAAAGTTTCGCCTATTTCCTCAAGGGTCATTGCGTGCTGGTCGCCTAAGCCAAAGTATAACCTAATTACGTCGGCTTCACGAGGGGTGAGGGTCTCGAGGGCACGCTCAATCTCGGTGCGCAATGAGGCAAGGATAAGCTCTTTGTCGGGGTTAGGCGACTCGTTGCTTCGGATTACGTCGTAAAGGTTTGAATCTTCGCCTTCTACCAAAGGAGCGTCCATAGATATATGGCGACCTGAGTTTTTCATCGATTCTTTCACATCATTTACTGACATATCAAGCTCGCGGGCAATCTCTTCAGCCGATGGTACACGCTCGTTGGCTTGCTCTAAATAGGCGTACATCTTGTTAATCTTATTGATAGAGCCAATTTTGTTTAGAGGCAAGCGTACTATACGCGATTGCTCGGCTAAGGCTTGCAATATAGACTGCCGAATCCACCATACGGCATACGATATAAACTTAAAGCCTCGTGTTTCGTCAAAACGTTGGGCAGCCTTTATAAGCCCCAAATTGCCCTCGTTGATGAGGTCGGGTAGGGTAAGCCCTTGGTTTTGATACTGTTTGGCTACTGATACTACGAAGCGCAGGTTGGCTTTGGTCAGTTTTTCTAAGGCAGCTACATCGCCCTCTTTGATACGTTGTGCCAATTCTACCTCTTCGTCAGCGGTGATTAAATCAACGCGCCCTATCTCTTGTAGGTACTTATCAAGAGAGGCCGTTTCGCGGTTCGTAACCTGTTTGGTAATTTTTAGTTGTCTCATTCAGAAAATATCCTTAATTTTGTCTTTTCTTGTTCAGTCTATTATACGTACAAGAAAATCAAGATGTTACAAAAGCACTAAACTTTAACAATACTTTAACAGATGCAATACAGTTTTATCATTCCTGTATACAACCGTCCTGACGAATTAGACGAACTGCTGAAGAGCCTTGCAGAGCAGACTTATACCGCTGATTTTGAGGTAGTAGTGATAGAAGACGGTTCTACCATTTCATCAGAGTCGATTTGTCAGCAATACCAATCTTCGCTTTCAATTACTTATTTGGCTAAGCCTAATACAGGTCCCGGTGACTCGCGCAATTATGGTATGCGCCACGCCAAGTACGATTATTTTCTCATTTTAGACTCAGATTGCCTTTTGCCACCTCATTATTTAGAGGCGGTAGACGACTATTTGCAGGCGCATTATGTAGATTGTTTTGGAGGAGCTGATACGGCTGACGAGCATTTCACTAAGGTACAAAAGGCTATCAATTATACAATGACTTCGTTTTTCACTACGGGGGGCATACGCGGTAGTGCGCGTGGGGTGCAGCGTTTTGAGCCGCGCAGCTTCAATATGGGGCTTTCGAGGGCGGCTTTTGAGGCTACTGGTGGTTTTGGTAAGATTCACCCTGGTGAAGACCCAGACTTGGTGATTAGATTATGGGGAAAGGGTTTTGAGACGGCGTTTATACCCGAGGCGTTTGTCTTTCACAAGCGACGTATCTCTTGGCAGAAATTTCAGAAGCAAGTCAGTAAGTTTGGACAAACACGTGCGATTCTCAACCATTGGCATCCGCATACGCGCAAAATCACTTTTTGGCTACCTACTTGCTTTGCTTTAGGGCTTTGTGGGGCCATATTATTGGCTTTGTGCGGGTATATAGGGGCTCTTTTGGTGTATCTGTGTTATTTTGTGCTTATAGCGTGGGATAGTGCTCGCGAAAATGGTAGCATTCAGATAGGATTGATGTCCGTTTGGGCAGTATTAGTACAGTTTTTTAGCTATGGGTTTGGTTTTCTGTGGGCTACCCTGAAGATTTTCTTAGTTAAGAAGCCTATGGAGGTGTTGTTTCCGAAGTTGTTTTTTGCTTAAGGAGTAGTTGGTGTTTGTTCGCTCAACCTTCGCTTATCCTTCGCTCATTGTTCGCTCAACCTTCGCTTATCCTTCGCTCAACCTTCGCTCATCGTTCGCTTGGGTAAGAGCGGTATCAAACTTATTTTAAAATCAAAAATCAGAAAGTGAATATTATTTATCAATATATAGTCAGGCATAAGCTGGCGGCGGTTGCTTTTTTGGCGGCGTGGCTGCTTATAGCGCTATGGGGCGTGAGTAGGCTGCGCTTTGAGGAAGATATTACCAAAGTGCTTCCGCAGAACGATAAGACCACTCTGACCTCAAAAGTGCTTAAACAGCTCAATTTTGCTGATAAGATTTCGGTGATACTCTCGGCTAAAGAGGGGTCGCTTGCCGATATGCAGGCAGCCGCAACTGCTATAGTTGATAGTCTGAATACTAAGGCATTTCAACCCTATATAGCTGGGGTACAGGGTATTGTAGCTGATGAGGAGGTAGAGAGTGCGTGGCAGTTTGTCAATAGTCATTTGCCGCTTTTCCTCACGGAAGACGATTACACTTCGCTGGCAGCACGTATGCAACCCGATAGCCTTAACGCTTTGGTGCAGGCGCATTACAAGACGATGCTTACCCCTGCGGGTATGGTAGCCCAATCGTTTATACGCACTGACCCTTTTGGCCTCACTTTCAAAGGATTGCAGAAGTTACAAGCCCTCAATATAGGGACGGACTTCAAACTCACGAATGGCTTTCTGACTACCAAAGACGAGCAGCATTTGCTCTTTTTCGTCACTCCCCGTTTTGAGGGCAATGATACCGAGCACAATACGGCTTTGGTGCAACAGCTCGAACAGCTGCAAGCGCAACTACAGCAACACTATGGGGCAAAGCTGCAGATACACTTTTTTGGTGCTCCGTTTATATCGGTTAGCAATGCTACTCAGATAAAAACGGATATACTCACTACTGTACTCATCTCTTTATCAGTGCTTTGCCTACTGCTTATTTTCTTCTATCGCAGTGTGTATATACCCCTTATAGCCTTTATCCCCTCGGTGTTTGGGGTGCTCTCCGCCTTGGCGTTTCTGTATGTGCTTAAAGGTAGTATTTCTGCTATTTCTATCAGTTTAGGAGCGGTGTTATTAGGGGTAACTATCGACTATTCGCTGCATATACTCACTCATTACAAGGTAGCCAAAACGGCTTCGGAATTGTATCGCGCTGTAACGGTGCCTATACTGCTCAGCAGTATTACTACGGCTATTTCTTTTCTCTGTTTGCTGTTTGTCCATTCAGAAGTGATGCAAGATTTGGGCATTTTTGCCTTTATTGGCATTATGGTTTCGGCCTTGCTCTCTCTGGTGTTAGTGCCGCATCTTTACCGCGCTGATAAGGGGGTGGCGGTGCGCCGTACGTTTCTTGATAGGGTAGGGGGCTACCCTTTCCACCGCAATAAGTGGATAGTAGGCGCGTGTTTGTTGCTGATAGGGGTGAGTTTTTTCTACTTTCAGAAAGTGAAGTTTAATGGCGATATAGTCAGTATTAATTATGTAAATCCGCGCTATCAGGTAGCGCAGCAGCAGTTAGAACAACTGACTGATAGTCAGTATAAATCGGTGTACGCAGCTGCCTATGGCAATAGTTTGGAAGAAGCCTTAACGCATAACTACCGCTTATACCAGCAATTGCAGCATCTGAAGGCAACCGATAGCATTAGGCAGTTTAGTTCGGTAGCTGCCCTTATTTTGCCCCAAACGGAGCAGCAAAAGCGCATTAAGCGTTGGCAAACGTTCTGGTCGGGAGCTCGTCAGGAGGCTTTGCGCACACAATTGCAGCAGTTGGGCGCTCAATATGGCTTTAAAGAGAGTACTTATGCTCCTTTTTTCGATTTTCTTACTACTGACTTTGAGCCTATACGCTCTTTAGACGATTATAAGGCTCTTTCAGCACTTCCTTTAGATGATTTTATCACAGAAAAAGACGGTTTTTATACCCTTGCTAACCTTGTGAAGCTAACTGATAGTGAGCATACGCGTTTTGTTGAGCAGATAGAGCAACGCATAGGGGCTATAGTGATAGACCGCAAGAACCTTAGCGAGACTTTTTTGGGTAAGCTTAAAGACGATATACTGCTATTGGTAAATTATTCTTCTATTGCTATTTTTCTTATTTTATTGCTTTTTTTCAGGCGTATAGAGTTAGTGCTGCTCACTCTTATTCCTATTGGGGTGACAGGGGTAGTTACGGCTGCGTTGATGTACTTTTTCGGTATAGAATTTAACGTTTTTAGTATGATAGTCTGTACCTTAGTGCTCGGTCATTCCGTTGATTTTAGTATTTTTATGACTTGTGCCCTACAAAAAGACTATACTAATGGCAGAAATGAGCTTCCTGTTTATAAAGTATCAGTATTATTAGCCTCTATTACTACCTTTTTGGCGATAGGGACGCTTATTTTTGCTAAACATCCTGCGCTCAGGTCGATAGCATCAGTGTCTGTGCTGGGTATTTTTACTGCTTTGGTTATTACTTTTGTGTTTTATCCTACTATATTTAAGTTTTTTATCTTCCGAAGACCTCAAAAAGGGCTTTCTCCGGTTAGTTTGCGTTTGTTGCTGCACTCTATATTTTCTCTTTCTTACTATGCTTTGTCGTCAGTAATTCTCAGCAATGTAGGTTGGGTGCTGGCTACTGTTTTTCCGCGCAGCAAGCCTTGGCTACGCAGGCTCTCATCGGTCTTAGCCGCTACGGTGCTCTTCTCTAATTGGCGGGTGCGCAAGCGGGTGGAGAATCGCCAGCTACTCAATACCGATACGCCTTCGGTAGTGATAGCCAATCACACTTCGTGGCTCGATACGCTTGCGTTGGAGCTATATAGCCATCGGTTGAGTTATGTGGTAAATGATTGGGTGTACCGCTCGGTTATCTTTGGTAGATACCTTCGCGCTATGGGGGCTTATCCGGCATCAGAGGGTATAGAAAAAGGAATGCCTTTGCTGCAGCGGCACTTACAAGAAGGGATTTCGGTGGTGATATTTCCGGAGGGGAAACGCTCGGAGAGTAATCGCATTCATCGTTTTCATCAGGGGGCATTCTACATAGCGGATACTTTGCAGAAACCTATAGTGCCGGTGTATATTCACGGTACTTCAGAAGTACTGCCTAAAGGAGATTTTATCATTTATGACGGGGCAGTTACTATAGTAGCTGCTGAACCTATCGCTCCTGATGATACCCAATTTGGTACTACCCCGCGTGAGAAAGCTAAGCAGGTGGGGGCGTACTTCCGTGAGCAGTTTGCTCAGTTGCGACAACGCTTAGAGGGGGTCAATTATCTGAAGCAGAAATTGCAGTTGAACTATCTGTATAAAGATATTGAAGTAGTAAGGGTGGTAAAAGCTGATTACACTGCTCACGCAGCCCAATATTACCAACTGAGCCGTAGTCTGCCTGCTAAAGCGCGTATATTACACATAGCTGATGACTATGGGCAGTTAGACTTTTTGTTGCTGCTTACTTACCCAGAGCGTGAGATTGTTTCAGTAATAGAAGATGATGAGAAACGAGCTGTAGCCCAGCAGAGTTACCTTGTGCATATACGCAAACTGCAATACCTTAAAGCACGCCCTGACGAGTCTTTTGATATAGAGATTATTGGGGCTGAAGTAGTTAGAAAAAGGGTATAAAAAAACTTTGTCAAAGTCCTGAAACTTTGACAAAGTTATTATATTATATAGTTTTGTTTTTTAGGCTTTTGCTTTTAGCTCTGCTATTGTTTGGGTAGGATTAGCAGCGTTGAACACGAAACTACCTGCTACTAAGGCATCGGCACCTGCCTCTACAAGAGCTTTGGCATTGCTTAGGGTTACGCCTCCATCTATTTCGATAAGGGTATTAGCTCCCGCTTGCGTGATAAGCGCTTTAGCTTGTCGTACTTTTTTATAGGTGTTTTCTATAAATGACTGTCCCCCAAAACCTGGGTTTACGCTCATTAGTAAGAGAAGATCTACATCTTTGATAATGTCTTCTAACAGAGTGACAGGCGTATGAGGATTGAGAGCAACCCCTGCTTTCATACCCTCGGCTTTGATAGCTTGTAGCGTGCGGTGTAAGTGAGTACAAGCCTCGTAATGCACCGTGAGTATGTGGCTACCCAGCTTTGCAAAGGTACTGATATAGCGGTCGGGGTCGATAATCATTAGGTGTACATCTAATGGCTTGGTAGCGTGCTTATTGATAGCCGAGAGTACTGGTATACCATATGAAATATTAGGTACAAATACCCCGTCCATAATATCAATGTGGAACCAATCGGCTTCACTGGCATTGACCATCTGCACAGCTTGTTGCAGGTTGCCAAAATCTGCTGCTAGTAATGAAGGTGAAAGAATCATATTTTTTTCAATTAATAATTGAGAATTAACCTACACTTCCTTCTAATGAAATCTCTAAAAGTTTTTGAGCTTCTACGGCAAACTCCATAGGGAGTTTATTTAGTACCTCTTTGCCAAAACCATTTACGATAAGTGAAATGGCTTTCTCGGTATCAATACCGCGCTGGTTGCAGTAGAAAATCTGGTCTTCACCGATTTTTGAGGTCGTTGCCTCGTGCTCTATCTGTGCCGTAGGGTTTTTAGCTTCTATATAAGGGAAAGTATGTGCTCCACAATTATTGCCCATCAGTAATGAGTCGCACTGAGAGAAATTGCGGGCATTCTTAGCCTTTGGTACTACTTTTACTAATCCTCGGTAGCTATTTTGTGATTTTCCTGCTGAAATTCCTTTAGAAATAATTGTTGATTTAGTGTTGTTGCCCAAATGTATCATCTTAGTACCTGTATCAGCTTGCTGAAAGTGGTTAGTAACCGCTATAGAGTAAAATTCGCCTATAGAATTATCACCTTTTAGCACTACTGAAGGGTATTTCCAAGTGATGGCTGACCCTGTTTCTACTTGCGTCCATGATATTTTAGCATTCTTCTCTGCTAAAGCGCGTTTAGTTACAAAGTTGTAAACACCGCCTTTGCCGTCTTTATCACCAGGAAACCAGTTTTGAACAGTAGAGTACTTTATCTCGCCACCTTCCATTGCTATAAGCTCTACAACGGCTGCGTGTAGCTGGTTTTCATCGCGTCTGGGGGCTGTACAACCTTCTAAGTAAGATACGTAAGCACCTTCGTCTACTATCAAAAGAGTACGCTCGAACTGCCCTGTACCTGCCTGATTGATACGGAAATAGGTAGAGAGCTCCATAGGGCAGCGGACTCCTTTAGGTACATAGCAGAAAGACCCGTCTGAAAAGACAGCTGAGTTTAAAGCTGCATAGAAGTTGTCGGTCTTAGGGACTACTGTACCGAGGTACTTGCGCACTAAGTCGGGGTGCTTTTGTATAGCTTCAGACATTGAGCAGAAGATAATACCTCGCTCGGCTAAGGTCTTTTGAAAGGTAGTAGCTACTGACACCGAGTCCATTACTACATCCATAGCTACTGCGGGTTTGTCTTCTACCCCTGCAAGGCGTTTTTGCTCTTCAAGTGAGATACCCAATTTCTCAAAAGTCTCTAAAAGCTGAGGGTCTACCTCATCAAGGCTGTTGAGCTTAGGTTTCTGTTTAGGGGCTGAATAGTAAGCAATGTCTTGAAAGTTAGGAGTTTCGAACTGTACATTAGCCCAATGTGGTGGCTCAGCCATAGCTTGCCATGCTCTGAAAGCCTCTAATCGCCATTCAGTCATCCATTCGGGTTCGTTTTTCTTTTTCGACAAGGCTATTACTACCTCTTCATTGAGCCCTTTAGGAAATGTATCCGACTCAATATCAGTGTAAAAGCCATACTTGTATTCGCTATTTTCTAATTCTTCTTTAAGTTCTTCTTCTGTATATTTAGCCATTTTTATCTATTGAATAATTATATGTGTGTTAGCTATCTGATTTTAACCGACCTTTTTGTCTATTTCTCAAACAGCGCGCAAAGATAGTATTTTAGATTGAATTTAAAATACTATTGCTATAATTATTTTTAACTTACAAATAAAAAACACTTATTGTAAGAGCTGTTCTATCAGTTGGTGTACTGCATCGCTATTCCATCGCGCTATTCCTTCTTTCTCAGCACGAACCTTTCCGTTCTTATCAACTATATAGCCCGAAGGTATTTTTTCAGGGTCGAAAGGCATTTTCTCGCCTATAATTAGGTAGGTAACTTTGAAGTGAAAGTTGCGTTTTTGCATCATTTCGTCTACAGGAGTAGGTAACTCATTGGTGATGATATAAAAATCTACCTTATCTTTATAAGTATCATATAGCTTTTCGACTGCATATAGGTCGGCAATACTGATACCTCTCCACGATGAAAAGAAATATACAAAAGCAGGCTTCTTTCCTTTGGTTTGTGAAAAATTGAACTGCTTATTATCGCGGTCTTTCAGTTGCCAATCAAAGTCGATGGTGCGTGCTTGATTTTCGGGTATAATATCTACTGAACTAGCAAAAATGCGTTGCAGCAATATTTTACTTTCATATCCTAATGGTGTTACAAAAAAAGAAATCACAAAAAGGATAAGTAATAAATTCCAAAAGGTTCTTCGTTTCATAAAACTATTTTATTTTATCAAAATTCGTCATTCTCTACAATAATATCTTTATATTCAGCCCAAAAAGCCTCTATTTGTGCCATTCCATCATTCAAAAATACCATTACCTCTTGCCAAGTTGCTTTGTTATGAATGCTAACACCTGTTTTTTCGATGTATATAGCACTTATTTCTTTCTGATTGTCTAATATTAAATGCTCCTCGTAGATAGCATCGGGTAGAAAATCAGTTTGCAAGATGTTCTTCAGCGAAAGCATTTTATTATAATACAAGGCGCGCTTTTCTTTATCGCTATCTTCTATAGCGATGAGTACTCGTGCCTTTTTCAGGTCGAATGAAAACTTAAAACTGAAATCCTTTATTTTAGTGTCGTATAGCGTCCATTTCCGGGGGAACGACTTGCCAAAGGAAGTCCAGAAGTCTTCGCGTAGTTTTTTTGCTTCAGCTTTAGAATACAAGTAAGATTGTTTTTTTAGTTATTCAATAAATTTAATTGATGCCAGAACGGCAGTGCCTTTCCCCTCTATTTCTGTGTATAAGGTGATTCTGTAAAAAGTTGAGCCATCTTTTTGTACTATGCCAAATTTATGGTTGGCTACCTCATAAGCTACATATAGGTCGGGGGTAATAGTCTTTCTAGCTTTTAAAAATAACTCATCATTATGTCGCCAGCGCAACTCGTACAAATCGCCTACTTTTTTAGCATTGAGTTGGTAAATAGAATCTTCTTCTGGAGTTTCATTAACTGATGACTGAGAAGGTTTTGGCGATTGAGGTTGCTGATACTGTTTTCTGAAAGTAGCCAAAGCATTTCCGGCTAAAGCATTACGCAGTGCCTCTTGGTATGATTTTTTGTACTCTTTTTCTCTACTTTTACCTACTTCAGAACTGAAAACTTCTTTATTAGCACAGTCGGTTAGCACTAATCTGAGTTTAGAAGTCATCATATTTGATTCGTTTTTCACATCAGCTTTGAGTAGATTGCAAGGGGTGTTTAGCAATTCCGCAGGCACTTCGTTTTCCATATAGGCTTTAAACCCTTGTTTTTCAATCAAGAATTTGGTAAGTATATTTAGCTGGTATTCGTTATCACTCTTTAAGAAAGCAAACTTATTAGGTACGACTACCGTCTGTGCTACTGCTACCACTTGTAGCAGTGCTATGGTTGCAAATAATATGA
Organism: Capnocytophaga sp. FDAARGOS_737; assembly: GCF_009730375.1. NCBI lineage: Bacteria > Pseudomonadati > Bacteroidota > Flavobacteriia > Flavobacteriales > Flavobacteriaceae > Capnocytophaga > Capnocytophaga sp. FDAARGOS_737. Next base: position 432,097 of record NZ_CP046316.1, read on the forward strand.
TTCTTTTCATATATCTAAAAAACTTCTATTGTTTGTTTTCTACTTTACTCTCATTCTTGGCATTGTCTCTGGCCTCGAGTTCTGCTTGAAATTCTTCAATTACAGGCTTCATTGTGCTATCAGGTAGGTCGGCTATTCTGATGTACATCAGCCCATCGACCGAGTTATTAAACAACGGGTCTACATTGAAAGCGATAACCTTAGCGTTCTGCTTGATATACTTTTTGATGAGCACTGGTAGGCGCAAGTTGCCCGGCTCGAGCTCGTCAATAATCTTATCAAACTTATTAAGGTCGGCTTTGGTTTCGTCAAAAATAAAGTCTTTATCTTCATCTTTCAGCTTTACTTTAAACTCCTTTTTAGGGCGCACGTATTGAGCGATATAAGGGTCGTAGAAATTCGACTTCATAAACTCAATCATTAGTGACTTAGAGAAGTTAGAAAACTGATTGCTAATACTCACACTACCGAGTAGATATGAGTGCTCTGGATAGCGCAAAGTGGTATGAGCTATCCCTTTCCAGAGCAAAAATAGCGGCATAGGCTTCTGTTGGTATTCTGAAATGATAAAAGCACGCCCCATTTCTATGGTTTTGCTCATCATATCGTAGAGTTCGGGCTCAAAACGGAATAAATCGTGGGTATAGAAGCCCTCAATGCCGTATTTAGGGAAAATCTCAGCCCCTAAGCCCATTCGGTAAGCCCCGACTAATTTCTTTGCTTGTGTATCCCATAAGAAAAGGTGACGGTAATAAAGGTCGAACTTATCTAAATCTGACGAAGCATTAGTACCTTCGCCTACTTCGCGGAAAGTTATCTCGCGCAACCTACCTATTTCCTTCATTATGTTGGGTATCTCTTCATAAGGAGCGAGAAATACCTCATAATTGTTATTCTTTAGTAGGCGGTAATCTTTTTTGGTGATGTTATCTATTTCTTTCTCTATCAGGTCAGTCTGTATAGGGGCTTCTATTTGTTGAGGGTTGGGTTGAGCTTTGCTGATGCTCAGTACATTAGACAAAGGCAAAAACTTCTTGTCTTGCTCGAAAGCATTGGCTAAAATATATGTTTTCTTACGCAAAAACTCGGTATAGTCGTCTAATTCGGGGTGCTCTTCTTGCATAGCAAGTGAAATAGGCTTTCCGATGCGTATATAGATAGTGCGCTCCTTCTGAGTGAGCAGTTCTGAAGGCAACTTAGCCGTACGCAGCGTATCGCTAATATTAGCTAAAAAGTAGAATAACTTGCTGTTTTTAGCGTGAAAATAGATAGGAATGATAGGCACTTTTGCCTTTTGTGCCAATTTCATAGCAGCCTCTTCCCAAGGCTTGTCTACCATTAGCTGCCCTTCTTTGGTAACAGATACTTCACCTGCGGGGAACAAGCCCAAAGGCTGTCCTTGGCGTAAATGTTCGATAGCGTGTTTAAAGCCTAATACGCTTGATTTTACGTTCTTGCGGTCTTCAAACGGATTTACAGGCAGCACATAAGGAGCTAAAGGCTCGATGCGCTGTAGCAGAAAGTTAGCAATAATCTTGAAGTCAGGGCGTTTTTCTACCAAAAGTTTAAGCAGTAAAATGCCATCTATCCCCCCTAATGGGTGGTTAGAAATAGTGATGAATGCCCCTTCTTTGGGGATATTTCTGAAATCTTCCTCTGGTATCTCGAATTTTATTTCAAACTCATCTAATAGTGTGTTGAGGAAGTCTATCCCTTGGCGGTGTTTGGTGCGGTTATAAATATCATTGAGCTTTGAGAGGCGTAGCAGCTTCATCAGCGTCCACCCCCCAAAGGTACCCAGAAATCCTAATTTATCTATATTGATGGCCGCAGCTACTTCTTTGGCACTCACTAAACCTTTATCTTTTTGCATTTCTTTCTGTTTTAAAGTAGTATTATTGTTTTGCTCTTTGTATTTGCTTTATCCTCTTCAGTCTTGTCATTACCTCATCGCGGTACAGTGCCTTGCTCGCTACCTTGCCTACCGAAAGTCCTTGTATCAGTATAGAGAATAGTACTACTATATAAGTAATTTGTAATAATGTTTCTTTTATGCCAGCTTTATCTGCCGGAATTGAGAGTACTAAGGCGATAGATACGCCTCCGCGTATACCCCCCCACACCATAGTGATAAGTGAGCCGCGTGAGTAGGTAGTTACTTTGCGAAGTATCGTTTTGGCAGGGATATAAATAGAAAGCCCACGCGCTAATAAACACACTATGATAGCTATTCCGCCTAAGAGAAACTGTCCGTCTAAATTCTTGATTAGCAGCATCTCAAAACCTATGAATAGGAATAGAATAGCATTCATAATCTCGTCTACTATTGCCCAAAACCTTTCGAGGTAGTCTTTATTTTCCTCGCTATTGGCTTTCTTGCCCACATTGCCTATAAATAAACCAGCAATCACCATTGCCAAAGGTGATGATACGTGGGAAGCCTTAGCTATTAAGAAGCCCCCCATAACTACCGCTAAGGTAAGGAGCACACTAACGTGATAGTCGTCTGCTTTCTTCATCATTTCTGAAGCTAGCCAACCTAATAGTACCCCTAAGAAAATACCCCCACCTGCTTCGAGTAAAAAGAGCTTGGTAATGGTATTGAACGAAGGTACAAACGAGGTATCGGTAGCCAATTTGAGCACTACGGCAAACATTACTACGGCTACCCCATCATTAAAAAGCGATTCGCCTGTTATTTTAGTCTCGATGCGTTTGGGTACTTTAGCCTGTTTTAATACCCCCAATACTACGATGGGGTCGGTAGGCGAAATGAGCGTACCAAAAAGCAGACAGTACACATAAGGTATGTGAATGCCTACCAGCGGAGCTATGTAGTACAACAAAAGCGACACGAAGAACGCCGAAAGCACTACGCTGATAGTAGCATAAGTGAAAATAGGAAGTTTATACTCTTTTAGGTCTGAGATATTGATGTGTAAAGCACCGGCAAAAAGCAGGAAGTTAAGCATTGCCCCCATCAGTATTTCGGTAAAGTCAAAGCCTTGTAATAGAGATTCTAACTTATGCGATAATCCTGAAAATATCTCACCTCCGAAGAGGCGAACCCCTACGGATACCATCATAGCGATGACCATAATACCTATGGTCATAGGCAGTTTCACATAACGTACATTTACGTATGAGAACAATGCCGCTAGAACGATAATTACAGAAAAAGCGTAGTATAACTCCATAATAATTTTATTTCGGGCAAAAATACAAAAATAATAATAAATGGCAAAAACCGCCTTATGATTTTAACACAAAAAAATGCCGGAGGGCATATTTTGAACTATGACCTCCGGCTATATTAAAATTAGTATTAGTTAAAAACTTATTTTTTTCCGACTACTACTTTTAGCATTTCGCAGCCTCTTTGTACACCATTTTCGCAAGCTTGGTCGAACCAATCGGCAGCACGGTCGTCTGACTGACCAATACCTTCACCGTGAAAGTAGCAGTGAGCTAAGCGATATTGAGCAATAGGATATCCATTGCGAGCTGATTGGCGGTATAGTTCGGCAGCTTTTTCGTAAGAACGTTCTGCCCCTGTACCATTGTAATAGCAGTTAGCAAGGTTGCATTGTGCCTCAGCAAAATCGCGTTGTGCTGCTTTTTGGTAGTAATTTAGAGCCTGACCAAAGTCTTGTTTAGCACTGTAATACTTACCAAGTTCGTTCTGTGCTTGTACGTAGTTTTGCTCTGAAGCCTTTGTAAGCCATTGTACCCCTTTGGTTTCGTTTATATACTTCATCGGCTTTTCTTTGCTTGTAAACTTAACATTGGCTTTCATAGCCGAACGGTGACGAATAGAAGGGGTGTTATGTTGAGTAGTTGCTGTAGCAGTAGCTGCTGCTTGTGCTGGTTTAGCAGGGGTTGATGTGGTATTAGAGGCTGTATCGGGTACCAAGGTTAGGTAGTACTTACCGAGTTGGTACTGTGTTTCTGCATCCCCTCTTTTAGCGATACGCTCTTGCCAAGAGAGTGTTTTTTCAGCGTCTTTTTTAGGGTTTTTCGCATCAGAATAATACTCTACTAAACGTTTTTGAGCTACTAAATTCTCTTGCTTAGCTAATTTTTCGTATAGCTGAAAAGCCTTATCATTTTCTTTTTTAGCACCTTTTCCATAGAAATACCCATCGGCTACAGTTAGGATTGCATTTACTGAAGCAGGGTCTTTAGGGTCGTTAGCCTCTATTCTCTTTAAGAGGTAGTCGAAAGCAGCTTTATTAGATAAATCAGCGGCTTTGATAGCCCACATTTCGGCTTCTTTGCTTGATTTTTTAACCCCTTTGCCTTCAGCATAACATTGTGAAAGCAGGTAAAGCACCTCTGAATAGACTTCGTCTTGCTGTTGGAAGAAGTAATCTAAAGTTTCAGTAGCAGTGGCAGGCGCTTGTTGAGCTGCTTTGGTGTAATACTCAAAACCGCGTTCGCGTGTTAGGTTAGTGTACTTACCATTATAGTATAAGTCGCCTAATTTTTTTAGTGCTAAAAGGTTGTTTTTAGCAGCTGATTTTTCGAGGTATTCAAAACCTTTCTTAACATCTAACTGTCCTTCTTCTAACAAGAGAGAACCTAAGTTATACTGTGCCATAGCATCGCCTGCTTCGCTTGCTTTTTGGAAAAGCTCCATAGCCTGAGGTATAGAAGCTCTGGTTCCGTTTCCGGTAGTGTAGCATACCCCTAAGTTATTTTCTGTTACAGGGGTAGGGTCAGCGTTTACAGATCTTGACAACCAGTTGAAAGCATCGCGGTAAGACTGAGTGCCTCCTATACCATTATACAAGCAAACAGATAATTGGCGTTGCGCATTGGCATCGCCTTTAGCAGCTGCTTTGCTGTAATACTCAATCGCTTTTTTGTAGAATTTGCCAATAAGAGGGCTATTGCCGTAGAAATAAAAGTTACCCATAGTGTATAGGGCTTCAGCACTACCTTTGGCAGCTGCTTTTTCGAGCCATTCTATTGCTTTTTCTTCGGATTTGGTTACGCCTTTACCATTGAGGTAAGCCTGACCAATAGCGTTTTGTGCCTCAGGATTGCCTTTTTCAGCGACTTTCATTAGCTTTTGTAGAGCGTCGGGGCTATTAGGACTAGCTTCATAAGCCCATTTAGCCAATAGATATTCAGCCTCTAAGTTGCCTTTAGCTGATGATTTTTCAGCCCAGAAACGCGCTTTATTGAGGTCTTTTTTTACTCCATCGCCTACGTAGTAAGCTTTGGCTAAGTCCAATTGAGTTTCAGGTTTTTCACCATCGGCTACTTTTTCAATCCAGAAGAAGTATTTTTCGTTAGATTGTGCTACACCACGCCCGTCGCGGTAGCATAATGCCAACTGGCGTTGCGCATCGGCATTGCCGCCTTCGGCTACTTTGGTGAGCCATTCTACCCCTTTTTCTTCAGATTTAGCTACACCTTTTCCTTCCATATAGCACTGGGCTATTTGGTATTGAGCATTGACATCGCCTGCTTCAGCCGCTTTTTCTAACCATACTACGGCATCTTGGAAAGAGCGTTTTAATCCGCCTTTGCCATTAAAATAAGCATCAGCCAGCTCCATTTGGGCTTGGGCGTCGCCTTTCTCGGCGAGGCGCATAATTTTTCTCATATTACTATCTTGTCCGTATGCATTGGCTACTAACAAGATAGAAAGTGCTAAAAATAAGTTTTTCATAGTGTCGTTTCTTTACTTTTTTTATTATCGGTTTGGGCGACAAATATACGTAAAATTTTTAAACTATTTATGAAAAGATAAATTATTTTTTTAAATTTGTTTCGTGCTTAAGAGAATTGAAACCGTCGAGCTCTGCTATTAACGAGCCTACACGCAAGGCAGCCTTTAGTTTTACGGGTATTTTATTCTTGTCGTCAGTTATCCACATTGTGATACTTTCTTCTTCTTTAAACACGCGTCCGTCTTGCACTAAAGGGCAGAACTTCAGTGTATTAACTGTTCCGAAGTTAGTTTTTATTTGCTCTCTACCCAATAGCTTTAGCTTAAATTTATACACTTCATCATCATCAAAAATCATATCTAAGGAAACCTGCTCGCCTGTTTTGAGCTGGTCGATATTGGGGTAATGACGCAAAGCATAAAAAGCCGAGATAACATCTTGCAACCCGGGTTGAAAACTGATTTCGGTGTTGTTTCCGTTCTCTACATTGTTAATTTTTACCTTGTTTTCGGTGTGATTGAAGTACATTTTGAGGTATTTGGTATAACCGCCTTCGTAGATGTTGCGGATAAACAAGCGCGGTTTGCCATCATTGATGCCAAAGTAACTTTCGTATACATCATCTACTCTGAAAAATACACGAGCTAAGCCCGTAGTAGAGCCTTTGCCAATAGCGTGGTATACTTTTTCGCCATTGTACATCTCTTCTTTTAGCGATAGGGTAGCCATACTGGCATTGAAGATACCATATCGCACTTTGAAGCGCAACCACTCTCCGTTTTTGAAGGGCAAATCGGTTGTTTGCCCTATCAGTAAGCTGCTAAAGCATATACAAAATACTGTAATTAGGTTTTTCATAGTGTTAGGTGTTAGTTTTTAGGGGGTATTTAATCAATTAGTATGCCAAATGAATTAGCAAATTAGCAAATTAGCAAATTTGAAAATTGGCTAATTGTCGGATAGGCGTTTTTTGCGCTCTTCAGTAAGCTCGGTAAAGTTAAACCGGAGGGCAGGTACTTGAGGTTCGAGTTCGCCTCTGTTTATAGCGCGTAGTATGATTTCCTCTATCCAATAATCTTCTTCTACGTTATGAGGGTCATATTCTTTTTTGAGCGATAGGTCGTACAGCCAAGCGGTTTTGTTATACCAATAGGCATTCCAACCATTGCGCAATTCCTTTACAAGGTTATAGGCAGTTCTACCTGTTTGACGGTGAATGAGTTTGATGAGGATACGCCCTTGTGAGCGTGAGAGTTTTTTCAGCTCGTCAGTAAAGTGTTCTTCTATATAATGCTGGGTGCGCTTGATGTACACTCTTTTTTGGCGATTGTTCTGCATAGTATCCATAGTGTGCTGCATAGCGCTTAGGCGATCGGCTGCCATTTTGGCGTACGGATAAACACGCTTCACCCTACTGCGCAAGAGGAGGTAGCGTTTTTGAGCCTCGAGGTCGGCAAAGGAGCGCTCTTTACCAAAGAGGTTAATCTCGGTAAGCTGAATAGTGTCGCCTGCGTAGAACTTTTTGTCGAATATAAACAGCGTATCGCGTATTTGTGCCGGTAGTAGGGGGCAGGCAATAAATAAAAAACAAATGACGAATAAGTGTTTCATATTACTATAGTTTTATTCTCTTCCTACAGCTACCATTTTGAGTGCTGTGACAGCGGCCTCAACGCCTTTGTTGCCTAATTTGCCGCCACTGCGGTCGAGTGATTGCTGTAGGGTGTTGTCGGTTAGGACACAGAAGATAACAGGGACATCGCTCTGTACGGCATTGAGGTGGGAGATGCCTTGTGTAACCCCCTGACATACAAAGTCGAAGTGCTTTGTTTCGCCTTGTATGACACAACCTATTACTATGATAGCGTCGGCAGTAGTAGTGTCGAGCATACGTTTGGCTGCGTGTACGAGCTCGAAGCTGCCCGGTACAGACCAATTAATGATGTTTTCAGGCGCTACACCACAGTCCTTTAGGGTGTTGATAGCCCCTTCGCGCATTCCGTGCGTTACTTGTTCATTCCACTCTGAGGTGATGATTCCTATTTTGAAATCTTTAGCGTTAGGAAGGGTACTTTTGTCGTACTGAGATAGGTTTTTATTTTCTGTAGCCACTTTTTAATTATGAATTTTGAATTTTTAATTATGAAATAACAGGTAACAAGTAATGCTTGCTTACCTGTTACCTGCTTTCTTATTATCTGATGTATATTATTAATAGCTTATTTTTCCGATAAGGATATCGACGGTGCGCGCTTCTTCTGAAGTAGGAAATTCATCTTTGATACGCTCATAATACTTCAGTGCATCGTCTTTTTTGCCTTGAAGGGTAGCTACGATACCAGCTTTTTTGAGGTATATAGGCGTGATAAAGTCGTTTTTGCTGTATTCGAAGGCTTTCACGTAGTAATTAAGCGCCTCGGCAGGATTTTTCTGTTGTAGGTAAGCATCGCCGATATTGCCATAGGCTAAAGCGCCAAAGATGTCGTCAGAAGCATCGAATTGCTTTAGGTGGTTGATAGCATTGGTGTAATCGCCTAAACGCATATACGCCATACCCATACTGTACTCAGCTAAATTAGCCGCTTTGGTACCGCTGTAGTTTTGAACTATTTGCTCAAATCCGTACTTACCTCCACCGCCTTTGATGGATACTCTAAAGAGTGAATCTTTAGCTTTAGCATCGGTAGCTTCCATAGCCTCATCGAAGACTTGTTGCGCGAAGAAGAGTTCGTTAGCGGCATTCTTTTCATTAGGAGCCTTTACGAACTGTTGGTATAGCAAATAGCCTAATCCTACCACAGCGATAGCTACGAGAGTGATGATAATAGGCTTTTGGTTTTTGCGTACCCAATCTTCGGTGCGGTTAGCGCCAGCATCGAGGGCGTCAAACACTTCGGCGGTAGTACTTTCTTGGTGTAAATGAGCTTCGTGAGCTTCTTCTAAGAGCTCGGTGTCTTTGTGTCTATTAGGTCGGTTGTTGTTCTTTTTGTAAATTGCCATATATAATTTTCATTAAAGTTCGGCAAAGGTACAACAATTATTTTAAATAGCAAAATTATTTTTTTTTGATTTGCCAATTTGCTAATTTGTCAATTTGCCGATTTGTAGATTTGCATTATTTGCAGCGTTTTGCTGTTTTGGTTGCTAATTTGACAAAAGAGATTCCTTAGGTATTCTATATTCTTCCTGTATTCATTGTATATTCTTTCTGTACCCTTAATCTATTTGCTGATTTGGTAATGAAATGATGAGAGAGTTGATAAATTGGCAATTTTATAAATTGGAAAATTTAACTATCTTTGCCCTTATGAAAAAATATCTATACCTATTATTAGTATTGTTAGGGGCTTGTAGTTATGAGGATACTCCGCCTGAGCAGGCTCTGTATTGCTGGAAAACACAGGTGCAATTTTCGGCTGAAGAAGCTGATTTTGTGAAGAATAACCGGATAGAACGCCTTTATATTCGCTATTGCGATGTGGGGTTGCGCGACAATGCACCCGTCCCCATCGCACCTGTAGATATTGATACCCTTAGCGTACAAGGCAAGACGGTTATACCGGTTGTCTATCTTAAAAATGAGATTTTTAACCCTGAACTTACCGAAGGAAACTCTACCTATATAAGTACGCTGGCGCATAAATTAGGTGATTATATTGAGCAAATCAATAGGTATTACCGCCTTAGGGTTAATGAGGTGCAGTTTGATTGTGATTGGTCGCTTTCTACTAAACAAGCGTATTTCAGTATGTTGGAGGCGTTTAAGAAGGAGTATCCTTATCAGCTTTCTGCCACTATACGCTTACACCAAGTGAAGTACAGAGAGGAAACGGGCGTGCCGCCGGTGGATTATGGGGTGCTGATGTACTACAATATGGGGCGCATCACCGCTACGGGGGCTAACTCTATCTATGACCGCTCGACCGCTTTGCGTTATTTAGGCAAGCTTAGAGAGTACCCGCTTCCTCTTGATATTGCTCTGCCGATGTTTGCTTGGGGTGTGCATTCGGCTGATGGTCAGGTGCTTAATTTGGTAGGGGGACTTACGCACGCCGAGGCACAGGCTATCAGCACCTTAGTACGCACGGATGACCCTGATATTTATAAGGTGGCTGAACAAACCTATTACAAAGGGCGGGTTTGGCAAGCTGGCGACCTGATAAAAATAGAAGAAGTGAGTGATGCTCAGCGCAAAGAAATGTTAGCAGACCTTAGAGAACACTCTTCTGAACCTATCAGGAGGGTTATATGGTTTGTAGGGGCAAATTTGAGTGAGTAAATAATCCAATTATTTATTGTATCTTTGCCCAAAGTTCCTGAATTTTGGTGTTCTTTTTTTCTCAAACACAAAATTACTAATTTTCGGGAACTTTTATTTGAAAAGTTTAAACTGCTTCGATATAAAAGTTGAGAAACATAATCATTAAAATTATCCTCTATGGTATTTGAAGATATAAAAAAAGAGAAAATTGATGAAATGTCTTATAATGAATATACTTTATATTCTCTTTGGAACACAGAGAGAATGTTCTCTTTGTTTAATAAAAGCTTCTTTAGGTTAGAAACTATTAACATTTTATTCAGAATGAAAAACTATTTATGGAACTTCCTATATAATAATGTGAGAGACTTATCAATAGAAAATAAATTAGAAAATTTAGAGAGTTTATTTCTGACTGAACAAGATAATGTTATTGCTCTAAATATGATTATCTGCTTAGATACTACTTATAATTGTGTAATTAATAGAAAGAATAAATCTTTTACTACTTTTTATTATGTTTATGATATAATTCAACAAATAATTCTAATTAAATCAAACAATATAAAAATAATAACAGACGAAATAGAATATATTTTAGATAACAATATGTTTATCAAAGATGAAATTAATAGACAGTTATCTATAATCCAAAGAATTGAAACAAACAAAATTAACAAAGATTTTATTCAAAAAGTAAAAAATGATGCTATTACAAATAAAATACCATTTGATGAGATTCTACCAATAGAACATTTAAAAGGCAGATAACTATAAACCTGTTTAAACTTTTTTGAGGAACTTGAAGATAAACCCTAATAAGAGCATTCCAATCTAAGTTATATCAAGAAAATAAATATCTGGTTGCTCTCCATTATTAAAGCTAAATCTTCTTTTTTACACTTAAAAAGGTAATAATCCAATTATTTATTGTATCTTTGCATAAAGTTGCTGAATTTTGGTGTTCTTTTTTTGCAACACACAAATTGACTAATTTTCGGGAACTTTTATTTCTCTAAAAAAGTTTAAACTGCTTCAGAAATAAGTTTAAACAGCTTCGATGATAGACGAAGCAAGGGCTAGTAAAAAAACAAAGGCTTCAAAACAAGAACTTATAAATATGCTTTACAAATAATATTATCAGCTTATGGGCATTATGAAGATAAATAAGGATATGAAACTATTAAGAAAAAAAACAATTATTATTACGGCTTGTGTAGCCTGCGTACTTAGTGCAGGGATGTACCTTTACGCTTGTATATTCGAGCCTGAATGGCGCGAGTACGGCTCGGTGTTTTCACCTGAAGTGACGGTGAATAATGCTAATTACCAACCTCTTTTCTTCGATACTGAAAACGCTTTCTACAACGGGCAGTATATCGATGCCAGTAGCCGTGACTACAGCCGAAATGACGTAGCTGACTGGAATGCCTATTTGAGAACTCAACTCCCTACTAATACTATATATGCGCTGATGTATGGTGAGAGTCCGTCTTTGCAAACACTTAAAGCTAATAAAAATGAGCGAGTGCAGAATTTTTTCGCTTTTTTACAGATAGCTCGCAATAATGAGCCTATTACGGCGACTCACTTCGACCCTTGGAATTACGACGAAAGTAAGCAGGCTGAGCGCATTGCTCAAACTGAAATAAGCAAAGCAGACAAGCTATACGCACAAGCTTTGAAGCAAAAAGATGCTTTCTTTGCTAACCGGATGTGGTTTCAGTCGGTTCGTTTGCGTTTCTATTCGGCTAACAGAAGCAGTGTGATAGACTATTTTGCTAAAACCCAAGACGCACAACCTAAAAACCGTTTGTATTACCGCGCTTTGTACTATGTGGCAGGTGCCTACAAAGCCCAAAAGCAATACGCTAATGCCAATGCTACTCTTGCCAAGGTGTGGGTAGGTATGCCTGACAAAGCCCAGATGCTCACTTACGATTACCACCCGCTTACCAATGCGCAAATGAACAGCATATTGCCAAGTCTATCCGCTCAGGAGCAATGCGCTCTGTGGGCTATGCAAGGGTATTATGACAAAGACGAGGCAGAGGCTATACAGCGTATTTTGGCTATAAATCCGGCTTCGGAAGAGGTGGACTTTTTGCTATCGCGCTATGTGAATGGCGTAGAATACAAGGTAAATGTATGGAATGAAGACAATCCGCTGAAGCAAACAGCTACCTATCACCAGCACAATAAGAAGGAGATGAGTGGCCTCGCTATAGATTGGCTCGTTAATGCGGCAGAGCATACTGCAGTGAAAAACAAGTACTTATGGAATGTAGCAGCGGGCTATCTGCTGATGTATAAGGGTGAGAATGCACGGGCTAAGGCATTCCTACAAAAGGCAGAAAAAGAGGCTAAAACGCCAGAACAACAAGCGCAAATAAGAATTATAGATGTGCTAAATGAGGTAACAAGCTGTAAGACTATTGACAAAGAAGTAGAAAAACGACTGTTGAAGCGTGTGCAATGGTTGTGGCACTATTTTGAGGATGCTAACGACAACGAAAAAGGAAAGTTGCGCAGTGGTAATGCCTTTGCTTTGGTAAGGCAATACTTGGCGGCACTATACCACGAGAAAGGCAATATACTGATGAGTGAGTTGCTCAACTTTCAAGCTAATTACTACAAAAATGAGCAGCAGTCGGTAGCGATGGAGCAGTTTTTGCTAAAAACAGACAAGAGCGAATGGGAGCAGCATTGGGCTAACTACTACGCTTTTAACTTAGGTGATATTTATGAGAGTCGCGCTATTTATGCTTTCTATCGCGATGCTATAGACGAGGCGATTGCCCAAATGAAGCAAACGCCTTATGTAAATGAAAGGGTATATGATGAAGAGACAGGCAGAATGGTAACTAAGAGACTGAAAAAGAGTGATGCGTTATTGCCTGCTAATCCGTTTAATGGCTTTATAACCGATTGCCACGACTGCGAACACGCTAAAAAACAGCGAAACCCCTATACTAAGCTCTCTTTCTTAGAAAAAGTGAAGGAGATGGAGGCGAAAATAGCGCAAAATGACGACGTATATAACAATGCTCTCTTGGTAGGGAATGCGTTTTACAACGCTTCTTACTACGGTAGTTTGCGCGCTTTTTACTACAATAATATTCTGGGAGAAGCGGGTTCGCTGAGAGTAAAAGACGAAAACCGAGTGTTGCTACTCGGTATGGATAAGGCGAAGCAGTATTACCTTTTGGCTCAAAAACACGCTACTAACGACGAGCAAAGAGCCAAAATAGCCTATCTGATTGCCAAAACAGAGCGCAATGAGTTTTACAACCAAGCTTATTTTTACAAAAATAGGGATGGGGCTAACTATGATGATGTTATGTTTAAAGACTGGAAAGGCTTTAAAGAACTGCGGAAATATCCGCACACTAAGTACTACAAAGAGGTGCTAAACGAGTGTGAGTACTTTAGAAAAACCGTAAAATAAATTATAATTTATAACTTAAAAATTCAAAATTGAACAAGATAGACATTCTATTATTAGTAATCTTAGGCTTCGGACTGGTACGAGGCTTTATGCGCGGTCTCATTATTGAGATGGCATCTTTATTAGCCATAGTAGTAGGTATCTATGGGGCGATACACTTTTCGTTTTTTACGGCTCGTCTGTTGGGTGAACTGATGCCCAGCAGCCAACAAACGATAGAGGTCGTGGCTTTTGGAATCACGCTGATAGTGCTGATGTTGGCAGTGATGTTTTTGGCTAAAGTGCTTACCAAAATGCTAAAAGCGGCTGAGTTAGGATTTTTGAATCGCTTGGCAGGGGCTCTCTTTGGAGCGCTAAAGGCAGCGGTAATAGTTGGGTCGCTATTTGTGTTTTTAGAGCGCACTTTTCAGACAGAAAAATGGTTATCGCCCTCAGCTCTTAGCGAATCAGTCTTGTACGAGCCTGTGAAGAGTATCAGTGCCGTAGTGTATGCTAATGTATTTTAATTTGCCGATTTGCCGATTTGTCGATTTGTCGATTTGCCGATTTGTCGATTTGTCAATTTGTCAATTAGCAAAGAATTTTTACAGTAGAAAAAAATTAATTAGAAACTATAACTATAAAAAATTAAATACAATGAAAAGAACATTTCTCTTATTATTATCAGGTCTTTTGTGGGTAAGCTGCGAGAGAAAAACAGCGGCTGATGTATATGATAAAGACCGTTATGTCGATGTCTATCCCATAGACCCTGCGGAGAACGACAGCATCCTAAAAGCTAACAATGCTGAGCTTACTCTACGACCATTAAGAGTGATTTTTACGGGGTACCCTCAGTACGCTTTGCTGCCTATGCTAAAAGTGCGCTATGATGATGACGGCTCCCCCTATACAAACGATATAGAGTATAATGAGCTGTCGTATAGGAATGAGAACGATTATGAAGAACTACGCAATAAGGCTGACTACTACAATATGCACAACAATATAGTAGCCGGCTTTGAAGCTATCTATGGTGATGACCTGATGAATATCTTAATAACCAACAATACCACTGGCGAACGCAAAATGCTGTTTGAACAACCTGTGAGGATAAAAAACTTTTACTACCCCTCACCGCTAACGGATGTGTTGGCTAACAAACCCGTAAAACGCCAATATTATATGGTGTCTTGCTATGATGAGGATACTAACAAAGACGGCTATATAAATCGCGATGATTTACGTCGCTTTTACCTCTTTAGCTTAGACGGTAAGCTAGTACGTGCGCTTATAGAGAAGAATTACGGGGTAGTGGGTTCTGACTACGATTATGTGAATGACCTACTATTTGTATACGCTTACTTAGATAGTAATAATAACGGGAAAGTAGACGCTAAAGACCCTAAACATATTTTCCGCATCGACTTGAAAAAGCCTGAAACTACTTCAGTAGTATATAATTAAATGGAAGGATTGGTATATAAATCGACAGGTAGCTGGTATGTAGTGAAAGATATAGCTACAGGGGCGGCGTATGATTGCCGCATCAAAGGGCGTTTTAGGCTGAAAGGTATTAAAAATACGAATCCGATAGCGGTAGGCGATAGGGTGACTTTTGAGGTAGAAGAGGGGACTAAAGGTATTATTACCGAAATTAAACCTCGCGATAACTACATCATACGCCGCTCGGTAAACCTATCGAAGCAAACGCATATTATTGCCTCGAATATAGATCTTGCTTTTTTAGTAGTGACACTCAATAATCCGCTGACCTCTACTACCTTTATAGACCGTTTTTTAGTGACGGCTGAGGCGTATGGTATCAAGACGATACTGCTTTTTAACAAGATAGACACTTATAACGCAGAAGAGATTGACGAAGTGAAGTTCCTCGCCCAGCTATACCGCCAAGCAGGCTATGAGTGTATAGGCATTTCGGCGGCTACAGGTAAGAATGTAGATAAGGTAATGACAGCAATGGAGGGTAAAACCTGTGTGGTATCGGGGCATTCGGGGTCAGGTAAGTCGACTCTTATCAATGCAATAGACCCAGAGCTGCACCTTAAGACAGCCGCGATAAGCGAGCAGCACCTACAAGGGCAGCACACTACTACCTTTGCTGAGATGTTCGACCTACCTAATGGGGCGCGTATCATCGATACCCCTGGTATTAGAGGCTTTGGTATGGTAGAGATAGAGAAAGAAGAACTGACCGATTATTTTCCTGAGTTTTTTGCTCTTAAGCACCATTGCAAGTTTCATAATTGCCTCCATACTGATGAACCCCAGTGTGCTATTAAAGAGGCTTTAGAGGAGGGTACTATTGCTTGGTCGCGCTATAAGAGCTATCTGCAGATACTTAACGGCGAAGAAGATAGATAATTAGTTGATTTGCTGATTTGTCAATTATTAATGGTAGCAGTAGCTAATACGCCTGTTACTAAGATGAGTTTTATCATATTGTGAAGTAGGGCATAGCGAGGTTGGGTATGGCTTAGCCATAAGAAAAGGAGAAAGAGGCATAAGTAGCCCATCATAAATTGTAAGAAGTATCCTAACCAACCAATACTGAAATAATTGAGCAGTAGGTATACAGGTAGGCTACACAGCAATACGCTAAGGGTGATAAGCCATTTAGCAAAACGCTCCCCATACACTACGGGTATAGTAGCATAATTATGTACTAAATCGCCTTTGATATTTTCTAAGTCCTTTACAAAATCTTTGGTAAGTACGAGCAAATAAATAAGTATAGCGTGTAGAAAGATACTGTGGTCAAAATTGCGATAATACACAAATACTGCAAAAAAAGGAATAATAGCCAAGCTGGCGGAACTAAGGTTGCCCCAGAAGGCTATTTTTTTTATGCGATGTGAGTAGAGCCAAAGAGCAAAGATATAGAGCGAAAAGAAGAGTACAGCCCTGAAAGATACGTAGCTGGCTACTATCACCGATAAGAGGTTAAGCAAGAAATAAAGGGTGAGCCGTGTGTTTTGACTTACTAAGAGGTCAATCATCGTTTTCATAGGTTTGTTGATGAGGTCTTTTTCTTGGTCGTAAAACCCATTGATGATATAACCACCAGCTATGGCTAAAGCTCCTGAGAATACGAGCATAAATAGCGATTCGTCAAAAAGTACCTCTTTATAAGGGCGTTGCGATAGCACAAAGATACCCGCCAGATACTGAGCTAAACATACCATCATAATATTATAGCCCCTCACTGCCGAAAATAAGCTTAGAAGTTTTAATAAAGTAGTTTTTTTCATTATACAAAAAAAAGAGCCCGAAAATCTTTCGGACTCTTTATGAAAGTTTTATTTATAAATAATAAGTCGTTGTCCTACTCTTACGTTTTTACCTTTGATACGGTTCCATCGTTTGAGGTTAGAGATACTCACCCCGTTGCGGCTAGCAATCTTACCAAGATTATCACCTTTCTTAACGGTATAGACTACTTTATTACCAGCTTTGGCTGAATATTGGTCGCCTTTCATCACTTCAGGCAGTGGTTTTTCGCGTTTAGCTTTTTCTTCATTTAGGTAAGAGTAGATAGCTTCTTCGTTCGCTACAAATTTTCCTATCTCCGATATTGGCAGGCGTATAGCATAGTTGCGTCCTTCTACGTAAGGCACTATATCAAGCTGGTAAGAAGGGTTAAAAAACTGTATATCTTGCACATCCATACCCGTAATCTCAGCTATATCTTTAAATGGTACCGCTTGTTTTACGCGTATAGTGTCAGTCTCAAATAAATGGTTAGCACGCTTTTGAGGTTTGAAACCGTGTTCTTTAGCATATTCAAATATGTAGAGCGTAGCCAAGAAAGCAGGCACATAGCCGGCGGTCTCTTTAGGCAAGTAAGGACGCAAATTCCAATAGTTAGTCTTGCCTCCTGAGCGGCGTATCGCTTTAGTTACGTTACCAGGACCAGAGTTATAAGCGGCGAGCACTAAATCCCAATCGCCAAAGATTTTGTAAAGTTCGTTCAGGTATTTAGCAGCCGCCTTAGTAGCTCTAATGGGGTCGCTGCGTTCATCTACGTAGTTATTGACCTCTAAGCCGTAGCTTTTGCCAGTAGCGTACATAAACTGCCATAAACCGGTAGCTCCTGCATGCGAACGAGCTTTAGGGTTTAATGCCGATTCAATTATAGCCAAATATTTAATTTCTAAAGGAATTTTCTGGTTGCTCATTTCCTGCTCAAACATCGGGAAGTAGTAATCGCTAAGGCTCATCAGGCGTTCTAATGACGAGCGGCGGTTTTTGAGGAATGATTTGATAACCTGTTCTAAAACAGGGTTGTACTCTATGTTGAAGAGACTTTTTTCATTGAGTTTCTCAAGGCGTTCTTTAAGCACTTCAGTAGGTAGTTCGCCATAATCTACGTTAGTAGGTTCAGAAGCAATATCTTCGCTCATCTGAAAGAAAAGGTCTGAATTAGAGAGCTCTTTCAGCCATTTCTCATCGTATTTTTTAGCTTTAGGGTTGTCGTTTAGCTTATTGAGGGCTTCGTGTTTATTAGCAGGCAATATTGTTTTAATAGTGTCTTTAGGAGTAGTATTTTGGGCTTGAGGGGCAAGTACGCCCATCATAAAGCACATAAATGTTCCGAGTGTATATTTTCTAAATTGCATATTCTAAAAGAGATTGTTTTTCTTAAGTGTTACGTTGTAAGGCGACAAAGATAGTAAAAAAAATAGAAAGGCACAAAAAAATTCACTAATTATCCGTATCTTTGCCCCGTACAAACGCACTACAACAATGGCAGAACACAATATTCGTACCAAACATACCTTCCGACAACTTTCTTATTTTGTTAAACCTTATAGGGGTACTTTTGTAGCGGTAGCACTCTTTGCGGTGCTATCGTCTATCTTCTCTACAGCTCAGCCTTACCTTATCAAAGTTGCTATTGATAGCTATATCACTCCCAAAAACTATGATGGGTTAGTACTCATTACCTACGTTTTGGTGGGGCTACTATTGGCTGAGGTACTAATGCAATTCCTCTTTTCATACTTCTCTAACTGGTTGGGACAGACAGTAATACGCGACATCCGCCAGCGCCTGTTCGACCACTTGCTATGGGCAAAGATGCGCTATTTCGATAAGTCGTCTATAGGGGTGCTCGTTACTCGTGCCGTAAACGATATGGAGCGTATAGGCGAGATATTTAGTTCAGGACTCTTCGAGATGGCAAGCGACCTGCTCAAAATGTTGGTCATTACCATAGTAATGTTTGTAATCGACTGGAAATTAGCCCTTATCAGCTATGCTACTATGCCGTTGATACTCTATTTTACCCGTTGGTTTCAGCGCTCTATGAAGGCCGCTTTTGTTGAAGTCCGTCACCAGGTAGCTAACCTCAATTCTTTTGTGCAAGAGCGTATCTCGGGCATTAAGGTATTGCAGTTGTTTGCTCAAGAGAAAGAAGAACTCGACCGTTTCAAAAAGATAAACGAAAAGCACAAACAAGCGTGGCTGAAAACCATTTGGTATAACTCTATTTTCTTCCCTATTGGCGATTTGGGTATCTCTATTACCATTGCGCTCATCGTCTGGTTTGGCGGTAGAGAGTTGGTAAATAATAGCGTGTACGACTTAGGGAATATCTTCCTATTCATTCAGCTCTCACAACAACTTTTCCGCCCGCTCAGACATATAGCCGATAAGTTTAACGCCCTACAGATGGGGGTCATCGCTTCAGAACGTGTGTTTGCTATCCTCGATACCGATGCCGATACCGAAAAACAAGGTACGAAAGAACTTACTCAGGTAAAGAACTCTATCCGTTTTGAAAATGTTCATTTTGAATATATAGCTGGTGAAGAGATTTTGCACGGAATTACTTTTGAAGTAAAACATGGCGAGACAGTAGCGATAGTAGGGGCTACGGGGGCTGGTAAAACTACTATTACCAACCTGCTGAATCGTTTCTACGACCTTACCGCAGGGGCTATTTATATAGATGACGTCAATATCAACACCTTCACCCTTACCTCTTTGCGCAAACATATAGCTACCGTGCTACAAGATGTATTCCTCTTTGCTGATAGTATTTACAACAATATCACGCTGCGTAATCCCGATATTACTCGCCAGCAGGTCGTTGAGGCAGCTAAGCGCATAGGCGTACACGACTTCCTGATGCAGCTGCCCGAAGGCTATGATTATAATGTTAAGGAACGCGGTACGATGCTCTCAGCAGGGCAACGACAGCTTATTGCTTTCTTACGTGCTTATGTGCATAGTCCGGAAATACTTATCTTAGACGAGGCTACCTCATCAGTCGATTCGCACTCCGAACAGCTGATACAAGAGGCTACCGAAAAGATAACCGAAGGGCGCACTTCTATCATCATAGCCCACCGACTTACTACGGTCAAAAAGGCAGATAAGATAATCGTACTCGATAAAGGTAATATCGTAGAGATAGGCACTCACGACGAGCTGCTACAAATAGAGAACGGCTACTACCGCAACCTATACGAAGTACAGTTTTTATAAAGACGAAAAATGAAAGACGAGAGTGTGTTGCTCTCGTCTTTCATTTTTCGTCTTTATTTTTTAGCAATAGCGCACTTCAACGCTAACACACTGCCCAAATGCACTCCTTCGTGCGAAATATTGAAGTAAATAGCCTCATCAATATTGGTCAAAGGGTATTCTATGCCTGTCAGGTAGTGGTTATAGTGCTTAAATATCCCTTTAGCGTAGTCAGCTTCCAGATGGTCAAGAGTGCTGAACATTAGGCTGCGCACTTCCTCTATCTCGGTAGCGGTAGGGATATGCCCATCAGGCACAGTGCCTTTGCGGTACTTCGCTATAAAATCATCGCTTAGGTAAGTCGGCAGGTCGCTATTAGCATAGCAATACAGCTGCTGGGTTACCACACAGTGGGCGATATTCCACAATATGTTGTTCTTAAAACCCGCTGGTATAGTGGCGAGCTCTTCAGGCGTGAAGCTGTTCAGCAACTTTAACTGACGCTCACGCAATTTTCGGTACAAAGCAAATACTTCTTTCATATCCTTAAAAATCAAAGTCAAAATCGTTTAGTTCTTCTAATTTGCTGGTTTCTGTTTCGTTCAGCACCTCTTGTAGGCGTTCAGCGGTAGCCTCTTTACCAGTACCCCAAAGGTCACCCAATAGTTCAGCTATACTGTTTTTTTGGTTAGGCTCAAAATCAGCAAAGGCGCGACGCAAGAAGACTACTGACCGCAAAAACTGTTCTTCGTCTAACTGACGTACATAGTTGTCTAACTCCTGCCATATAATGGTGCGCGATAGTAGCGCGTAGCGGTTGCGCCCCGAAAAACCTTCAAACCATGCCGCTCCTAAATCAGCAGGAACGCCAGCAGAAAGCCGCCGCGATACCTCCCGACTGCACTCCTCTTCGGTAGCCAAATTGTGCTCTAACAGAACAGCAAAAGCCACGCCTGATAGCTTGCTATTCAGGTCATCTCGCCACGCCACGTGCGCTACCTCTTTGTGCCACGTTTCTACATCTACCAGCTCGTATTGTTGCTCACTTATGTACTCCATAGCGTTGATAGCCGGCACTATAGTGTTGGCAGCTTTGTCATCGCAAGCAGCCGCATCAGTCAGCAAGAGGGCAGCGCGCAAAAAGAGCTGTTGCAGTATAGGCTTCAGCGGTTCGAGGTTGAACTGTCTTAGGTCGCCGTATTGTATGAGCACCGATAGCTCTTGCGCAGCCATAGCCGTTTCCACAAAGCTATTAGTGTCTACTAATAGCCGTTGGAGAGTACTTAGTGCGTTGCTGAAAATATCCGTGAGCCTACACTCGCAGGCTTTGCGTATAATCTTGGCTACTAATGATATATCGGTACATTCGCTTAGCTGTTCTTTTAGTACAAAAGCAGTAGCGATCTCTAAAGTTTCCCCTTTTAGGTTCGCTTCTACTATCTCTATTTCTACCTCCGGACTCCATTGCAGCACCCATTTCTCTGCCCACGAAGCTTTGTCCTGAGCCGTACCCTGCTGGGTAGCAAAGTGAATGCCGAGCACTGTCAGCCGATGTAAGAATGTAGAGCGATTGAGGTCGATAAAGGCAGCTTCTTTGCTTTTTACTTTCAGATTTTCGCGCAGGTCTAGGCTGAGGTCTTGAGCTATAGCCGATTTGTAGTTCGTCAGCTTAAGCCGCTTCAGCTCTTGGTTCATATCCTCCTGCACAGGCGTTTGGCTTACCCCTTCAGGTAGTGCCCCTATAGCCGTACCAATGTCTACCTTGTTTATGGCTTCAGCTACCCCTGCCAATCCACCACCGCCAAAGCAAGTGATAACCGCATCGTGTAGGTCTTCCAATACAGGATATTCACCCCCTTTCATTGCCGATAGCACATTGGCAAGGCGCACCGCCTCTATCACGCTGGCAGACGAGGCGTTTTGCCCTTGCGAGCGCAATATCTTGGCAACTTTAGTCAGATAAGTAGCCGCCAATTTATCCATAGTGTTTTGCTGCATCGCTTGCCACATCAGCTCAAAGTAATAAGGAGCCATATTGCCCGCTCCATACCCCGTGCGGCTGCTTAGGCGCAAATACGAATAAGGCATTAGGGTAAGCTGACTGCTGGCTTTAGGCAACTTCTTCAGCTCCTCATCAGTCATCGCAGGCAAGTCGTTTTCTATACCCGATAGATGATAAGCCCCCACGATTACCACTATCTCCTCAGGCTTAAACTCGGTGCAAGCCTGCGCTATTTCACGCTTCATATATGCCTCGCGAATAAGGTTGTACGAAAAGTCAAACGGAGCTTCCTCGCATTCCTTATCTACTACCATCTTGCGCATTTCTTCCGATTGCAGCGCAAGGGTAGGGGCAAAGCTATCCTTTTCTTGCCGATGCTCAAAGTGCCTTTCCCAGTAATTTTCATAGTCCGTTTCGCCCATTTGCTCTGCTAATTGCTTGTACAGACTATTGTGATAGGTATAGAAAGCCTTTGCCTTTTCGCCCTCTTCTTCCGAGGGTTGCTCTTGGCGTAGTTTTAGCATATTTTCCGAAGGCAAATCTATAAACCGAAGAGTAGCTTTCTTCTTTACCCCCCAACAAATAGCTTGGTACTCAGGCGAATAAGAAGCAAACGGATAGAGTACCGTCTCTATAGGCAGTTCAGTGGTATAGCCCAACATAGCGATAGGTGGCTTCACCCCTTTCTGAGCCATTTGGGGCATTAACGGAGTAGCATCAGCCGGACCCTCTATGAGGATACATTTAGGTTTGTGCTTGTCTAAGAATTGCAGCAGATGCGTAGCAGCATTAGGCGAAAGGTGTCGTACACCAAAAAGGTGAATTTTATTCATAATAGTCAAGGGTTCGTTCTATAATTTGGGTGGGACTGCCATTCACGAAGTACACGGCACTCACCCAGTTGTTATGAGTATCGTAGGTATACTGAAAGGTCTCAACGATTTTCACTTTAGTAGTTTTATTATGCACTTCCCAGCGAATGCAATCGCCTTGGGGGTTATAGGTCTTATCACTCGTTTTTATCAGTCGGTTGTCTTTGTTGTAAGTGCGTATGCGCACCACCAAGCCTTGGGCGTTGTATTTAAAAAGGCGTTTCTCCACAAAGTTGCCTTCCTTGTCATACTTTATACTCTCAATTACCTGCCCTTTGCGGTTGTACTGATAAGTAGTGCTTTCCGTAGGCGCATTGCTGATATAATGAGTCTCTTTTTCTCTGCGTCCTTGCGCATCTACCTCATAATCAATATGCGATTTAAGAAAGCCCCCTGGCGAATAGGTTACTTCTTTCACCAAAAAGCCTTGTGGGTCGTACACAAACATTATCTTGTCAGAATTCTGCCTTTCCATAAACAGCTTGCCCTGTGGATTGTAATAATACTCACTGCGCAAATAGATAGTTTCGTCTTTGAACAAAAAGCGTGTTTCTACGAGCATTCCTTCAGGGTTATAGCGTTTATATTTATTGTAGATATTCGACATTTTGAAGACCACAAGGTCGTCATCGTCTTCAATTTCGCCTTTGCTAAAAGCAGTACCTTCACCGCCTTTCACTTTATAGGGGATAGCGCGCAATGATTTTACCTTGCCGCGCAATTGGTCTTCCTGCCAATCATTTTTAGGTTGCGCTCCAGCCATCGCAAAAAGCACACAAAAGAATATTGTAAATAAACTCTTCATTTTTATTAATTTTTTATCTCTTTAATCTAAAGGAGTAGGTGTTATAATATTCCTATCGGAAAGTTTATAAAATTTTAATTCTTTAGGTTCTAAAATAGTTTGTTTGCCATTGTCACCTATCAATTGAAAGGTGAGGTAATCATTGTCGCGATTTATCCGAATATCCAAATGAGCCGTTACTTTATCGACTTCTTTTCCAAATACTTTTTGATAAGCAGCTACTACTGCTTCCCAATCAAAACTTACTTCAGCCAAATATTTTTGTCCGCTTTCAGCTTTGTAAGAAATGACTAATTCTTTAAACAAGGAACGTTTTTGAATAGGTTCTTCTAAATAGAAGAAATCTTCTTTACCCATATAGGAAGCGAAATCGGTATACAAGGTAGTGCCTGCCTCTCCATTCCAATAGCGATAGTCTACATCACCCATCTTTCCATTGGGAATTTCATAGACAGGGAACCATTGGTACTGATGGTTTCTATAACTATCCCATAAGCCAAAGGGGATGGGCTTGTTTTTATTAGCTTCGCGTACTGCTTTAGGAATAGCCAAATCGCTATTTAAAGTTTCTTCTCTGTCTTCTTTACTAAATATAAGACGTTGGTGACTATCTAACCCAGGAGGCTCTTTCAAATCTATTTTCTCAGCTTGGTATCTTCCTATTTCAGTAATTTTAAAATAGGCGTTACCAGCCCATAATACTACTACCCCGCCAGGAGCTATACCTACTACTACCGTATTATAAGTAGTGTGTTTTACCTCCCCATTAGGCAGTCTTTCTTCATAGCCTTCTCTAAAGAGTTTTGCTATCTTTTCGTAATCAATAGCTGTTTTGAGTCTATAAAAGCAATCCTCTTTATAAGAAAGCCATACCATATCTACACTTGCAGGCAAGTATCCCATTGAGTGGCTTTCATATCCATAAGCATTTCCCCAATCGGGTTCTTCTTTTTCAGTGTAGAACTCTCTTGAAATGGGAGTTCCTCCTACCATAGCAGCGTAAAACCGTATAGGGTAACCTATGGGGACATTCACCGCTACGCCCCAATCGTATTGAGGTTCGTTTATATTCTTATTATTGCTATTATGGTTTTGACAGCTAGCGAGCTGCAGGATTAACAGTAAAAATAATAATATCTTTTTCATAATTATCCTTTATTGAATAGCATCTATACTGACCGCCACGTTTTCTCGTCCTAATGCTCGTGTATGCTGACCGCCACGTTTCCCCCTTTGAAGGGGGGTAGGGGGATGTTTTATTTGAAGGGAGTCCGCGAGCTGGCGCAGCGGAGTATGTGCACTCGAGGGATGTTAATAATCAGATACGCAAAAGTAATAAAAAAATACCAATCAGCCAAAAAAAATAGACTGCCCTTTTTGGGGGCAGTCTCGATTGTTAAAAAATATAGACGAATTGATAACCTTAAATTACTTCGTTGAGGTAAGCTTTAAGCATCCACACGTTCTTTTCCTGACCAGAGATGAAGTCGCTCATTAGTGAGTTAGTACCCTCGTCGTTAATTTCGTCAGAAAAATCAAGGATTTCTCTTTCCAAAGGCAATAAAGCACTAATGGTGTCGATTACTAAGCGAACGGTTTTTTCATCGTCAAAGATATTTTCACCTACAGGCACAGAGGCGTGTTTCACGTAGCTTTCAAGGGTATGGAAAGGCACGCCGCCGAGGGTAAGGATACGTTCAGCTATTTCGTCAACTTGTTCTTGGGCGGTAGTGTATAGTTCTTCGAACTTCACGTGCAGTTCAAAGAAGCGTTTTCCTTTGATATTCCAATGCACTCCGCGAAGGTTTTGGTAATAAGTTTGATAATTAGCTAAGAGCACGTTAAGTAGCCCAATTTCTTTTTCAACATCGGCTTTGTTAAGCCCTAAAGTATTTAATTTCATAAGATATTTGTTTTTAAAATTCTACGCCGCAAAGGTACGCCATTTTTTGCTGAAAAGAACGCCATAACGATAGATATTTCTAATTTTAGAATAAGCAAACATTTTGCTACTTTATTAAAAATACTGCAATTATATCTTCAGTACAGAAAGGATATATAATGGATATAGGAAGAATACAGGAAGCCTCAACAAAATCTATTATCAAATCAGCAACAAAAATATCGAAACATTGCAAATAATGCAATACCACTTCTACTACTCCCACTCGTCCCACTTGTCTCACCTGTCCCACTCGTCTTACTAACGAAAATCAAAAATACAAGCAACAAACTCACATTAGTGAAAATATAGTAATTTTGTTTTTTAGCAAAAAGATGTATATTTGCACTTTGTTTTTGAAGAATGAATGTAAATATTTGTAACATATTAAATGTAGAAGTTTCCTTTCAAGAAAACACTTGGACAGAGATTACTAAAAATATATCCATTCAACAAGTGTTAAATATCATAAAAAAGGAGGAATATAAAAATGTAATAGGAAAATTGCGTAATGAACTTGAAAAGGGAAATATAGAATATTATAATAGCAATAAGAAAAGATTGCCAGCTGTTACCTTTTCAGGAACATTTAAAAAGAAAAGAACTCTTGATTATATTCAATCTTATAATCCTATTGTTGTTATTGACATAGATAAATTAGATAATGAGGAACTTGATAGAGTTTATGATGTATTAGCTAAAGAACCCTATGTACTTAGTTTTTGGAAATCACCTTCAAATAAAGGTTTTAAAGGGATTGTACCTCTAAATTATAATACTGATAGTCAAGATTCAAACTTAATTCATAAATCTGCTTTCGAAAAACTATCTGAGTATTTTAAAAAAGAACATAATATAGAACTTGATAAGAGTGGGAGCGATATTACACGATTATGTTTTATTTCTTCTGATAAAGAGTTAGTTTTAAAAGAAGAAGTTACTTTTTTCAAAGTTGAGGATGAAGATTTATTAGATAACAAAAGTAGTAAAACTGATGAAAAAATAAAACATTATGTTTTGAAATTTTCTAATAAAAGAGATGCTTTATATAATCCTAAAAATAGGAATAAACCTAAAGACAGAACTGCTATGTCGAATATAATTAAATATCTTAAAGTTAAAAATAAAAGTATAACCTATAGCTATGCCAATTGGTATAAAGTAGCTATGGGAATAGCTAATTCATTTACATTTGACATAGGGAAAAAATATTTTAACAAATTAAGTGCTTTAGATGTTGGTAAATACAATTCTATTAATTGTGAAAACTTTTTAACTGACTGCTATGAAATACGAAATGGCTCTATCACGTTTGCCTCGATAATATATTTAGCAAATCAGCAAGGTTATAAAACAAAATCTCAAAAAAATAAAGGGGGGTTCTGAAGACGGCGGACAAAAACAACTGTCGTAAGTATCACTCCATTAACGGTAAGTTACTGCCTGAGAGCTTAAAATAGGACATAAGGCATATCTATGTCAGAATATTTGGTATGCAATATCAATAGCGGGAACCCCCTTTATTATCTATGAAACCAATAGAAGATTTTTTATCAGAAACAGAAATTATAAAAAGTATTTGTAAAATCAGAGTTAAGCTAGCTAAGAGTAGGTCTAAAAAACATTTGTTAAATTACTTAACTAAAAATCCAAAATATAATTATCATCAAAGTATTAAACTTACAAATGAATTAGAAAAACTTCAATTTGAGATAGATAAACAACTAAAAAAAATACTTCCCCCAAGAAAAAAATGGAAGGAGCCTTTACTTCCTATAATAGACAATGAGAGTAGAAAAATTATTAAAAGAAGAGAATTCAAAAATTCTTCTGACAGAAATTTCTATTCATTACTAAATACAATTAAGTATTATAAAAACATCAATTCACAAGAAACGTGGCTTTTAAATTTAACTAAGTTTGTTACTGAAATTAGAGATATTCTGATAGATAAAAAATATACTTTAACTTCTCCTATTGTAATTCCTAAACTAAAAAATGAAAAAATACAAAAAGAAGAAAATGAATGTCGCCCAATATGTATGTTCAATTTAAAAGATAGAATTGTTCTAAGTATTGTCAATAAGTTTTTAACTTATTTATTTGATAGTACTTTTGAAAATACTTCTTATGCTTTCAGAATTAAGAAAAATAGTGAGGGGAAAAATCTCTCACATCACGATTGTATAAGAGACATTCTAAAATACAAAGAACAATATAGTAATGAACAACTATTCATAGTAGAATGCGATATGCAAAAATTTTATGATACAGTTAATCATAATATTATAAAAGAAGAATTTAATACTCTCATTTCAGAGGCTAAAGAACACTATCCTAATTTAGATTTAGATTTAGCTATAAATATATTTCACAATTATTTAGAATGTTTTTGCTTTAATAAGGATATTCCTAAAAGAGAAGAATTAGAGTATTGGAAATCATATAAAATACCTAATGGTTTTTTTGGTTGGATTAACGAAAAGGAACTGTTAGATTATAAAATTAATATTAATACAGAGAGGATGGGAGTTCCTCAAGGAGGTGCTCTTTCAGGGTTAATTGCAAATATTTATCTCAATAAGGTTGACAAAAAACTAGCTACATTTAAAAATATCTTTTATGCAAGATTTTGTGATGATATGATAATTATATCTCCTTCTCAAGAAGAATGCGAAAAATCTAAAGAAGTTTATATAAAAACTTTGAAAGAATTAAAATTATTTCCCCATTTATTTCAAAAAAATGAAGACTTACTAAATGTAAAAAATAACAGGAAAAATTACAAAGCTTTTTGGAAAGGAAAATCCAAAGGTTCCTATTTATGGGCACGTGAAGAAAATGATAAATTATCTTTTCCTTGGATAGGTTTTGTAGGATATGAGATTAATTATAAAGGAGAAGTTAGAGTTAGAAAAAAATCTCTTCAAAAAGAGCTTAAAAAACAAAGAACAATTGTTGAAGAAATAAAAAAAGCTGTTTGTAAAGGACAAAGATGTTCCAAATATACAGTTATTGAATCAGCAATTAACCGATTGATAGGAATGTCTGTTGGAAGAGTAAAAATGTATAACTATGATAAAGTTCCTGCTAATCTATGTTGGAAAAATGGCTTTAAAGAGCTAACACTCAATAAATACTCATTAAAGCAAGTAAAAGAACTAGACCGTAATAGAAATAAATTATATTATAGATTATTTAAAGAGATTGATGAAAAGGAGTCTAAAAGTAAAAGCAAAACAAGAAGACTTCCATATAAATATAATAAACCTTTCAGTTATTATTATCAAATTTTGGAAAGAGGAAGATGAAATATCAATTTGGTATAAAATTTAGCAGAGAATTTGTGTTGTAATTCCCATTTTCTTTATAAAAGGGCTACAAAAAAAGAGCTATCCAAAACCTTTTGGATAACTCTTTTTTAATCGTCAAATTGTCAAATTGCCAAATCGACAAATCGACAAATTAGTCTGATAGTCCTAATTCTTCTATAGCAGGTTCTTCCTCTTCTTGAGTCTCTACTTTCTTAGCTATAAATTTCTCTAAAGGCTGGTTGTTGAGGTTATAAACTACCGATTGAGCGTCCAACTCGTCTAAAAACGCATTGTTGATACTTACTTTCAGCTGTGCATTGTCCATATTTAGGTGGATATTATCCTCCTTATGATGTACCACAAAGTAAACAGGCTGTTTTCCTTTGTGTTTGCTCACTAAAGACTTGTATTTATCAATCATCGGCTGACTAATATCCTCTATATTTAGGTGAAAGGTAACTTTTTTAGAGAGTTTTTCTAATACATCTTGCAAGAACTCTATCTGTAGTACCTGTATACGTGGCTCGCCTCGCTGCTGAGTTTGATTGTTCAAAAAGCCTTCTACTACTTTGAATTTGATGAATAGAAAGGCTCCCATCACCATATATTGGCGAAACTCTCCATAGTCCTTATTAAAAAGTCTGAACTCGAAAGAACCGTCATAATCTTCTAAAGTGAAAAATCCAAACGGACTACCATTCTTGCTGGTGCGGTGCTGCTCATCGGTTATCATACCCGCTACGGTAAGTTCGCGGTTGATAAGTGGTGTGAGGTTTTGTAGCTGCGATAAATTGATATTGCAATAATGCTGAATAGTATGTTTAAAATCGTCTAACGGATGCCCTGATATATAGATACCCACTACCTCTTTTTCGCGACGCAGCTGCTCAAGGTTGCCCCACGACTCACATTTAGGTATCACCGGTTCAGGTATTTCGGCTTCGTCTATCCCCCCAAACAGACTCATCTGCGCTGAGTTTTTGCTTTCCTGATATTTGTTCCCAAAACGAATGGCTTTCTCAAGGAAAGGAATACCGTCAGCTTCAGCATAAAAATATTGGGCGCGGTGAGTGCCTGCAAAAGAGTCAAAACCACCTGCTAAAGCGATACTTTCAAAGGCTTTTTTGTTGATACTCTTATAATCTACCCGCTTTGCTAAGTCGAAAATAGAAGTATAAGGGCGCTCTTTGCGGTTTTCTACTATAGTGTCTACGGCAGCCTTACCAACTCCTTTTACTGCCCCCATACCAAAGCGGATATCCCCATTTTTGTTTACCGTAAATTTGTATAACGACTCGTTTACATCCGGAGGTAATACCCTAATACCCATACGATGACATTCCTCAAGGAAGAAAGTAATCGTCTTAATATCGTTCATATTGTTAGACAGTACCGCAGCCATATACTCGGCAGGGTAGTTCGCTTTCAAATAGGCAGTTTGGTAGCCCACCCACGCATAGCAGGTAGAATGCGACTTGTTGAACGCATAAGCCGCAAACTTCTCCCAGTCAGCCCATATCTTTTCAAGTTTTTGGGTATCGTGCCCCTTTTCTGAGGCTTGGGCAACAAACTTAGGTTTCATTTTGGCTAGTACGGCTATTTGTTTCTTACCCATCGCCTTACGTAGTACGTCAGCTTCACCTTTGGTAAAGCCTGCTAGCTTTTGCGAGAGTAGCATCACCTGCTCCTGATATACCGTGATGCCATAGGTTTCTTCCAGATACTCTTTCATATCAGGCAAGTCGTATTCTATGGGCTCAATACCGTGTTTCCGCTTGATAAAGCTCGGTATATATTCCAGAGGCCCTGGGCGGTAAAGAGCATTCATCGCTATTAGGTCAGCAAAAACAGTAGGCTTGAGTTCGCGCATATACTTCTGCATACCTGCGGACTCGTATTGGAATATCCCTACCGTTTCTCCTCGTTGAAAGAGTTCATAGGTCTTTTTATCGTCTAACGGAAAAGCCTCAGCATCGAGCTCTATGCCGTGCGTTTGTTTTATATTCTCAATCGTATCTTTGATAAGAGTAAGAGTACTAAGCCCCAAGAAGTCCATCTTTAGCAGTCCAGCACTTTCTACTACCGAGTTGTCAAACTGGGTAACGAATAGGTCAGAGTCTTTGGCTAAAGCTACAGGCACAAAGTTAGTGATGTCGTCAGGGGTAATAATCACCCCGCAGGCGTGAATACCAGTGTTGCGCACCGAGCCCTCAATAATGTTGGCCTGCTGAATAGTTTGGTTGCTCTCCTCTTCGCCTCCGCCTGCCAAAAGCTGCTTGAGTTCGTCTACTTTGGGTAGTTCTTCACTACGCACTTTTTCTTTGAGCTTTTTCTCGTCCCAATTGAAGAGGTTTTTTAGCGAAAGTCCAGGGGGTTTAGAGGGTACTAAGCCTGCCAATCGGTTCGACTCTTGCAGAGGCACATCCAGCACACGGGCGGTATCTTTTATAGCCGACTTAGCCGCCATTTTACCATAAGTAATGATACGTGCTACCTGACTTTCGCCGTACTTATCAATCACGTAGTTGATAACGTCTTGTCTGCCGGAATCTTCAAAGTCTATATCAATATCGGGCATTGATACACGGTCGGGGTTTAGGAAACGCTCAAACAGCAGGTCGTACTTTATCGGGTCCATATTGGTAATGTCTAAGCAATACGCCACTGCCGACCCTGCTGCCGACCCACGACCAGGCCCTACCGATACCCCCATCTTGCGCGCGGCTGCAATGAAATCTTGCACTATCAGAAAGTAACCAGGGTAACCTGTCTTTTCTATAATAGAAAGCTCAAAGTCTAATCGTTCGCGTACCTCATCAGTGATTTCTAGGTATTTGCGCTTAGCTCCCTCGTAGGTAAGGTGACGCAAATAATTGTTCTCACCTTTCTTGCCTGTAGGGTCGTCTGCCACCTGAAAAGCTTCAGGAATATCAAATTTAGGCAAGAGAATATCACGGGCTAAGCCATAGGGCTCTACCTTATCGATAATTTCCTGAATGTTGAGTATTGCCTGAGGTATATCTTTGAAGAGTGCCTTCATCTCGGCACTTGTTTTGAAATAATATTCGTCATTAGGCATTCCAAATCGATAGCCACGTCCGCGCCCGATA
This sequence comes from Capnocytophaga sp. FDAARGOS_737, assembly GCF_009730375.1. Taxonomy (NCBI): domain Bacteria; kingdom Pseudomonadati; phylum Bacteroidota; class Flavobacteriia; order Flavobacteriales; family Flavobacteriaceae; genus Capnocytophaga; species Capnocytophaga sp. FDAARGOS_737. Next base: position 464,003 of record NZ_CP046316.1, read on the forward strand.
GGTGTTTTCTGCTTCTCACCATCTTTTACGCATAGCAGAATATCGTGGGCACTAGCATCTTTTTTATGAATGTAGAAAGTGTTATTAGTAGCAATGAGCTTCACGCTGTACTTTTTAGACAACTCTACCAGCACACTATTTACGTGCTCTTCTTCCTGTTGCCCGTGGCGCATCACTTCTAAGTAGAAGTCATCGCCAAAAAGGTCTTTCCACCATAACAAAGCCTCTTCAGCTTGTTTGGTACCTATATTGAGTATTTTAGAAGGAATTTCACCATTGATACCTCCCGAAAGCACTATAAGGTCGGCTTTATACTGCGCAACAATCTCTTTGTCGATACGAGGTACGTAATAAAAGCCTTTAGTAGAAGCTATCGAAGCCATTTTGATAAGGTTCTGATACCCTTCTTTGTTTTTAGCTAAGATAACCACTTGGTAACCATTATCCTGGTGACTTCTATCCAAGTGATTTTCACAAATATTGAACTCACAACCTATAATAGGTTTGATAAGTGTTTCGGTAGGTGCTTCACCTTTTTCTTCAGCCTCCTTATTTTTGCCTTCAGCCTCTTTGTTGTATTTTTGTATCTCTTGCACAAAGTGAAAAGCCGCCATCATATTGCCTGTATCAGTCAGTGCTACGGCAGGCATTTTCTCTTTAGCAGTGCTTTTCACAAGGTCGCTTATAGCTGTAGTCGATTGTAAGATAGAGTATTGAGTATGATTGTGTAGATGGGCAAAGGCAGCCGTTTCAAGTAGCGCTATTTCTTCTTCCGAAGCGGTTATTTCAGGAGTACTGCCTTTGCTGCGCAATGCCTCGGAAGCCTCTTTGAGGTTTACGTGTTTGAGCCCTATAAGCCCTATGGGAGAGGAGTGATGCGCTTGAAAGTTTTCAATATATTCTCTACTAAAAGTACCTTCTTTGAAGCCCTCACCACGCCTTATAAGTTCGAAGAAACAGCGGGCGGTAGCTTCTACATCGGCAGTAGCGTTGTGAGCCTCGGCAAAAGGTACGCCAAATAAGAAAGAGTGCAACTCAGTAAGCGAGGGGAATTTATATTTACCCCCGCGACCGCCCTCTATCTTGCAGAGGTTAGCGGTTGCCTCGGTACAAGTATCGATTACAGGTAGTTTATCCAACGGACTTTCCACTCCATAGCGATAAAACTCAGCCCCCATAATATTGATATCGAAGCCTATATTTTGTCCTACTACGTACTGAGCCTTACTAAGAGCCTCGTTGAAGGCAGCGAACACCTCAGCAATGGGCACCCCTTGCTTTTCAGCTAGTAGGGTAGAGATGCCGTGTACTTTCTCGGCATCATAAGGAATGTCAAAACCATCAGGAGCAATTAAAAAATCCTGATGTTCTATAAGCGCCCCCCACTGGTCGTGCAATTGCCACGCTATTTGCACTGCGCGCGGCCAGTTGTTGCTATCGCTAATAGGAGCATTATAATTACGGGGTAACCCCGTGGTTTCGGTATCGAATATTAAGTACATTTCTTTCTAATCTATAAAAATATTAAAAAACCTGTCTGTAGGTTTAATTTCTCTCTTTCAGCATTGGTACGAACTGAAAGTCGCCGTAGGTAGTTTTATGAAACTCCTTTTCGCTGATGCGTTCGTAGAGGGTCATTACTTGTGTTTTTTCGCCTATGGGTATCACCATACGTCCGCCAATGGCTAATTGCGCCAATAAGGCATTGGGTACATAGGGAGCCCCCGCCGTGACTAATATACGGTCAAAAGGGGCTTCTTGAGGCAGACCCTTATAACCATCGCCAAAATACATCTGTACAGGACGGTTTATCAGTTTGGGTAGTAGTTGTTGGGCGAGCTTGAAGAGCTTTTGTTGTCGCTCGATAGTATACAGATATACCCCGAGGTACATCAGCACACTTGACTGATAGCCGCTGCCAGTGCCTATCTCTAACACCTTTTGGCGCGGAGCTACCTGTAGCAGTTCTGTCTGAAAGGCTACCGTATAAGGCTGCGAGATAGTTTGGTCTTCGCCTATTGGGAATGCCTTGTCTTGGTAGGCGTGGTCTTCAAAAGAGCTATCCATAAACAGGTGGCGTGGTATAGCCCGTATCGCCTCGAGCACACGCGTATCGCGTATGCCTTTTTCTTTGAGCAGGTCGGCTAGCTGATTGCGCAGACCGCGGTGTTTTAAAGTGTCTTTCAAAGGGAACATTTTTCAGTATGAAATAGGTTATAAAAAGTTATAGTACAAAAAATCTTACAAAAAATTGGTATTAACAAAAAATTTTCTATCTTTGTACGCAGAAATAAACTAAATTAGCAAGAGATGAAACGTTTTAATCAAAAATTACCTTTCATCTTTATCCTTTTACTATTAGTATCTTGCCGCGCCACAGAGACTTCGGTGCAGGTAGTAAAAGTAGAGGATAAGTATGAAATGAAACTACCTACTTCTCTTACTTACCAAAACAATCTTTATGACCAAGCCTCGCTAGAATACGCCAATCCTAAAGAAGCCTTTTTTGTGGCTGTGATTGACGATAATCGAGAGGAACTGACAGAAGCTCTGTTTGAGCTGCTGAAAGACAAGCTGGGCGTACAAACCAAAAAAGCTTTTGCTGAGCGCTTCCGCCTAAAGGATTACTTTGATGTGTGCTATCAGGGTTGGGTAGAGGCTAAGATGATGCGCCCTTCTGCGGCGAAAATCACAACCACTACTATTCATAGGCTGCCTGCTATGGTGGTTGAGACTACTGAACAAGTAAACGGCAATAAGGTGTTCTACATAGTGGCAGTGGTAGAAACTGAGAAAACTTATTACCAAATCTTTACTTGGACACTCGATAGCAAAAAGACTCAAAACGAGCAGCAAATGAAAGAAATTATCAGCTCTTTTAGAGAGTTATAACTGCTAAAAAGGCTTTGACAAAGTTTCGAACTTTGTCAAAGCATTTTTTGTTTTGTATCTTGTATTTTGTCTTGTTTTTAGACTATCACAATTACAAAGTAGTTCTTCTTCCCGCGTTGTAGCAAGACAAACTTGTCGTCGATGATGTCTTTCTCACCAATTATATAGCTTTCTTCTACTTTTTCTTTATTTACAGCGATTGATTTCTCTTTTAGTGCGCGTCTTGCTTCGGAGTTAGAGGCTATAAAGCTTGTTTTGGCCGATAAAGCCGCTATCATATCTAAGCCTGCCGCTATGTCTGCACGAGTTACTTCAGCTTGTGGTACTCCGTCGAACACTTCTAAGAATGTTTTAGCATCTAACTGTCTGAGGTCGTCAGAAGTTGAGTTGCCAAAGAGTATTTGCGAAGCTTTTTGGGCTTTTTGTAGTTCCTCACGTCCGTGTACGAGTACGGTTAGCTCTTCAGCCAATTTGTTTTGCAATACGCGTAGGTGAGGGGCTGCTTGGTGCTCGCTGATAAGTTGCTCAATCTCTTCACGGCTTAGCATCGTAAAGATTTTGATGTATCGCTGTGCATCTTCGTCGGATACGTTTATCCAATACTGGTAGAACTTATAAGGCGAGGTTTTTTCAGCATCAAGCCATACGTTGCCGCCTTCGCTTTTGCCAAACTTAGTACCATCGGCCTTAGTGATAAGCGGACAAGTAAGGGCGTATGCCTTGCCTCCTGCTATACGGCGGATAAGCTCGGTACCAGTAGTGATATTGCCCCACTGGTCAGAGCCCCCCATTTGTAGCGTTAGTCCTTTTTGGCGGTATAGGTGCAAAAAGTCATACCCTTGTAGCAATTGGTATGAAAACTCAGTAAACGACATACCATCGGTGTTTTCGTTGGGGTCGAAGCGTTTTTTTACTGAGTCTTTTGCCATCATATAATTGACAGTGATGTGCTTACCGATGTCGCGAATGAATGACAGGAACGAAAATTCTTTCATCCAGTCGTAATTATTAACTAACTCGGCACGGTTAGGGGCTTCGCTTTCGAAATCGAGGAATTTAGCTAATTGCTTTTGGATACCCTTTATATTGTGAGCGAGTACTTCTTCTGTTAATAGGTTGCGCTCAGCTGATTTGCCTGAAGGGTCGCCTATCATACCGGTAGCACCCCCTACTAAGGCATAAGGTTTATGTCCGCATTTTTGAAAGTGGCGCAACATCATCACGCCTACTAAGTGACCAATATGTAGCGAGTCGGCAGTAGGGTCAATCCCTACGTAGGCAGCGCGGAGCCCTTCCATAAGGTGTTGTTCTGTTTCAGGCATAATATCCTGAATCATACCGCGCCAGCGCAGTTCTTCTATAAAGTTCTTCATTAGTTTATTTGTTATATATTACAATATTATCATTATTTACTAAACTCACGTTCTTCTTGCTCTCCCGTTAGCATATTCTTCAGTATATAGGTGCCTTTTTGTAGCTCGCTTTCGCCTATAATAGCTACGTAGGGTATGCCGCGTTTGTTAGCGTAGTCCATTTGCTTTTTAATCTTAGCCGCTTCGGGGTAAAGTTCTGCTTTTTTGCCTTCTTTTCTGAGTTGTTGCAAAAGCTTCATACTCTGTAGCGCTTCGGCATTGCCAAAGTTTAAGCAAAGTATTTTGACTGTACTATTAAGTGTTTCGGGGTAGAGGTTGAGCTCTTCCATCACCAAACCGATACGGTCTAAGCCAAATGAGATGCCAATACCGCTCATTCCTTTGAGACCGAAAATGCTGGTTAGGTCGTCATACCTACCACCGCCCCCTATTGAGCCCATTTGCACTCCGGCAGGTGCCGCAATCTCGAAGATAGCCCCTGTGTAGTAATTCAGTCCGCGTGCTAAGGTAACATCGAGGTCTAATAAGGCAGTTTGTAGCCCTAATGCTGCTATTTGTTCTCCTACGAAAGTGAGTTCTTCTATGCCTTTGCACCCCACTTCGGAGGTAGCTAAAATAGCAGATAAGGCAGCTAACTTCTCGGTAAATGACCCTTTGAGCCCAAAGATAGGTTTTATCTTTTCGATAGCTGCTGCGTTGATACCTCTTTCGCTCATTTCTTTTATAACGCCCTCTTCACCTATTTTGTCGAGTTTGTCTAAAGCTACTGTAAAGTCGATGAGTTTATCGCTTTCGCCTATCACTTCAGCAAAACCACTGAGTATTTTGCGGTTGTTAATTTTTATAGTAACCCCTTTTAAATTAAGCGCTGTGAAAACCGCATCGTACAACTGAACGAACTCTACCTCTTGCCACAAGCTATTGCTGCCCACCACATCGGCATCGCATTGGTAGAACTCTCTGAAACGCCCTTTCTGCGGACGATCGGCACGCCAAACGGGCTGTATTTGGTAACGCTTGAAAGGGAAAGTAAGTTCGGCTTGGTGCTGTACTACATAGCGCGCAAAAGGTACCGTTAGGTCATAACGCAAGGCTTTTTCGGATATTTGAGGGGTGAGCTTTTGAGGGTTCTTAGCCTCCCAATCTTCTTGTTTTACCCCTTGTGTAAAATCACCAGAATTGAGGATTTTGAAGATAAGGCGATCGCCCTCTTCACCATATTTGCCCATTAGGGTATCATAATTCTCAAAACTTGGCGTTTCGATAGGTTGAAAGCCAAAAGTGCTAAATGTATCGCGGATGGTATTGATGATAAAGTATCTTTTTGCTAATTCGGCAGGTGAAAAATCACGGGTGCCCTTAGGAATACTGGGTTTCTGTACAGCCATTGTTCTTTGTTTATTCAAGGTTAATTCTCAAAAAATAATTAGATAGCTTGTTGCTTTTCTCTTTATAACACCGCAAAGGTACAAAACAATTAATAATTAGCATTAATAATTGGCAATTAATTTTTATTTTATACCTTTGTGTCCTAAATTAAATAATTGGAACAATGAAAACAGAAAGCAGCTTAAATCAGAAACAAGGACACTGGATTCTTGCTAAACTTGGCAAAAAAGTATTGCGCCCCGGTGGTCGCTTGCTTACCGAATGGTTGGTACGCAATTTAGAGATTACCTCTAAAGACGATGTGGTAGAGTTTGCCCCAGGGCTGGGCTTTACGGGGAGTATAGCCTGCTCTTACAAACCTTTTAGCTATACGGGGGTTGATATGAATAAAGAGGCGGCAGTACTTGCTAAGAAGAATATCCGCTACGATAAGGCACGAGTGATTATAGCCGATGCGGCTGATACCCAACTGCCTGATGGTTTTGCTGATAAGGTATACGGCGAGGCGATGCTAACTATGCAGCCTATTGAGCACAAACGAGCCATTATAAGCGAGGCGTACCGCCTGCTTAAACCAGGGGGCTATTATGCTATACACGAACTTGGCTTGCAGCCTGATGAGGTGAGCGAAGAGGTGAAAAATGGCCTTTTTAAAGACCTTAGCAGCAACATCAGGGTACACGCCCGACCTATGACGGCTAAAGAGTGGAAAACACTTTTAGAAGAACAAGGTTTTAAAGTAATAAAAGAACAACACAGCCCGATGCTATTATTAGAGGGTAGCCGTATTTTAGAAGATGAAGGCTTTTTCCGCACCCTCAAATTCTTATTCAACTTATTGCGCTACCCTGACTTGCGCAAGCGCGTTCAGAAAATGAAACAATCTTTCCGCAAGCACCAGCAAAACCTTGATGCTATTGCTCTTATTGCTCAAAAACCCCTTTAGCTTCTTGCCAATAGGCTTCCATTTCGGCTAAAGTCATATCGCGTAATGACTTACCGCTCTCGGCAGCCTTGCGCTCTAAGTACTGAAAACGAGCTATGAACTTCTTATTAGTGCGCTCTAAGGCATCTTCGGGATTTACTTTTAGAAAACGCGCATAGTTTATCAAACTGAAAAGCACATCGCCAAATTCAGCTTCAATGGCGGTGTGCTTTTGTGCTTTTACTTCGGCGTGAAGCTCTTCTATTTCTTCTTTTACTTTGGCAAACACATCGTCTATATTATCCCAATCGAAGCCTACCCCTGCCGCTTTATCTTGTATGCGACTGGCTTTTACAAGGGCTGGCAGACTTTTAGGCACGCCCCCTAATACGCTCTTGTTGCCTTCTTTTAGCTTTATTTTTTCCCAATTGCGCTTTACATCTTCTTCGTTATCAACCTTCACATCGCCATAGATGTGAGGGTGGCGTATGATGAGCTTTTCGCACACCCCATTGGCTACATCAGCAATATCGAAATCGCCAGTTTCGCTGCCTATTTTGGCATAGAAAACAATGTGTAGCAATAGGTCGCCAAGCTCTTTTTTTACCTCTTGCAGGTCGTTATCGAGTATGGCATCGCCTAATTCGTAAGTCTCTTCGATAGTGAGGTGACGCAGGCTCTGCATTGTCTGCTTCTTGTCCCACGGACATTGTGCCCGCAGGTCGTCCATTATGTTTAGTAGCCTTTGGAAGGCTTCGAGTCGTTTGTCCATTATATCAGTCCTATAAATTTGCTACGGGCTAAAAGGCTAGCGCCTAAAAGTCCTGCTTTTTCGCCTAATTTTGATACTTTTATCTGCGAATCTTTATTTACTAAGTTTAGTGAATACTTTTTGATAGCACTGCGCAGCGGTAGTAGTAGGTAGTCGCCTGCAGTGGCAAGCGTGCCCCCTATAATCACCAATTCGGGGTTGAAAAGGTTGATAAGGCTAGCAGTATGCTTGCCCAAAGCATTGCCCACTTCTTCTATAAGCTCTATGGCGAGCATATCTTCTTGTAGGGCTACTTTTATGATGTCTTCTAAAGAGATAGGTGCTTTGGGGTCGTAGTTCTTTTGCTGGGTGAGTAGAGACGAGTGTCCGTGTTGGAGTTTGTCTATAAATTTGCGGTGTAATGACGAGCCAGAGGCTTCAGTCTCTAAACAGCCTTTTTTGCCACAGTGGCAGAGTATTTCGTTATCGAAAACGGCTATATGCCCAAACTCGCCCGAAAAGCCTGACTTGCCGTAATACAGCTGTCCATCGATGATGATACCTAAGCCTAAGCCCCAACTTACATTCAAGAATAGAATATCTTTTTCGCCTTTTACCCTGCCTTTTATATATTCGCCGTAAGCCATTGCGCGGGAGTCGTTATCGATGGTAACGCCTATGCCCAAACGCTCTTCGAACATTTCGGTTAGAGGGCGTTCATCGAAGTAAAAACCGCTGTAACTATGTCCGGATTGGGTATTGACGCGGCCTGAAATATTGATGCCGATACTGAGAATATGCTCTTTAGGAACCACTGTTTGCGCTATAAAGTCGTTGATGATTTGGCACAAGAGCTCAAAGCGCTCTTGCGGCAACTCTTCAGCAAAAGGAATACGGATTTTTTCGTCAATCAGTTCGCCTTTGAAGTTGATAAGCCCTATATTGACGTGAGAATGGGTGATATCTACCCCAATGAAATAGCCCGAACTCTCATTAAGTCCGTAAACATTAGGGCGGCGGCCTCCAGGGGTTTCGAGCTTCCCAAAGTCCATTACGATACCGTCGTCAATGAGTTCGCCTACTAGCTTGGTAACCGTAGGTACGCTGAGATTGAGCTCCTTACCGAGGTCGGCAAGGGTGTTATCACCGTTATTGATGTAATAACAGATAATGTCTTTCTTAAGAGAGGCACTGCGGATGCCCATTCTTACTTCTTCTAAAAATTTAAGAGCCATATTTTTTGATTTGTCGATTTGTCGATTTGCTGATTTGCCGATTTGTCGATTTGTCAATTTGATGATTTTTATAGAAACATCCCCCCTTCACATACTCCGCTACGCCAGCTCGCGGACTTCCTTCAAAGGGGGAGCCCATACACGAACATAATACTAGTTAGTGATTGGCTAATTAACTCATTGACTAATTGACTAATTGGCAAATTGACTAATTAATAATCATCTGTACGGTGTCTGATGATACTTGTTTTAGCAGTACGTTTTTGCCGGTTGCTACTTCGGCAATAGCTGCTTCGGTAGCGTGCCTAATGGTGTAGAGCGTTACCCCTTCGGTTACCGATACTTTGAAACGCTCTTCTAACTTCTCTAAAAGCTCTGGTAGCGTATCAAACTTGTTTTCAACACATACTGAAAAGCTGATAGCTGAATTTTGTATCACACTTACTTTCATTTGAGCTTTGTGCAAACTCTTGAAAATGTAGCTGATACCCTCTTCCATAATAAACGAAAAGTCGCGAGAGGAAAGAGAAAGCAGTATTTGGTCTTTTTTGAGTATAAAACAAGGTACTTTAGGTTCTAAACTCGCTACATTGCACACCGCACTACCTTCTTCGGTAGGATTTACAAATGAGCGCACGTATAGCGGTATCTCTTTCTGCTGGAGTGGTTGTAGCGTTTTGGGGTGAATGACTGATGCACCGTAAAACGCTAACTCTATCGCCTCTTGGTAAGGTATTTTGCGCAACAACTGGGTATGCTGGAAATAACGAGGGTCGGCATTGAGTACCCCTGGAACGTCTTTCCAAATCGTTACGCTCTTAGCGTTTAGGCAATAGGCAAAGATAGCCGCCGTATAGTCGGAGCCTTCGCGCCCAAGAGTGGTGGTGAAGAAGTTAGCATCGCTACCCAAAAAGCCCTGTGTGATATTGAGCAACGACTTGTTGATATTATTGCTGATATTGGTTTGAGTTTCTTCCCAATCGATACCTGCATCGCGGTAGTTGCTATCGGTCTTGATGAGGTTGCGCACATCTATCCAATTGTTTTTGATGCCGTTATCGTTTAGATACTGGCTGATGATAGTGGTAGAGAGCAGTTCGCCAAAGCCTATGACTTGGTCGTACACAAAACTGTGCTTAGGCGACTTATTGCGCTCTAAAAACGAACTGAGTTCGGCGAAAAGACCATCGACTTTCCAATAAACAGGGTGGTTTTCGTCGCTGAAGAGTTCGCGTATAATCTGGTAATGAAAATCTTTAATAGTCTGTAGGCTTTCGGGCAGCTGAGCAGGGGCTTTGAAGTAGTTATTAACTACGACTTCTAAAGCATTGGTGGTTTTGCCCATAGCCGAGATAACAATGAGAGAATGGGCATAGCCTACTTTTTCTAATATTTTAGCGACATTGCGCACGCCTGCAGCATCTTTTACTGAGGCACCTCCGAATTTAAATATTTGCATATTCTCTTTAATTTGCAAGAATTTAGTTTTAATGCCGCAAAGTTAAAAAAATATTTAATAATAAGAGCGCTAAAAAGTGTATTTTTTTTGATAAAAAAAGATGGGAGGAATGAGAAGGCTGGGAGGTTTGGGAGGAATAGGGGGGATGGTAGGATATTTTTCTGGTTTTTAGTCGATGATTAGACGTTTATACTTTGCTCATCTTTCGCTAAACCTTCGCTCTTCCTGTATTCTTCCTATATTGTTTGTATAGGGTAGATGGCTACAGAAATTTTTTCTATCTTTGTCCCCTTAATTATTATACTATGAAAATCGTTATATCACCGGCTAAAACTATCAATGAAACCTCTCCGCTCCCCACAGAGCGTTATTCGTCGGCTATCTTTACCAAAGAAATCGCTGAGGTACACGCGGCTCTTCAGCCATTGTCGCCTCAGCAACTCTCGACCTTGATGAGTATTTCACCCAAACTTGCTGAACTGAATTGGCAGCGTAACCAAGTCTTTACGATGCCTTTAACTCCGCAAAATGCGCGTCCAGCCCTTTTTGCCTATGATGGCGATGTATATGAGGGGCTTGATGCTTATTCGCTTGCTGAGGCTCAACTTAATAAACTGCAAGAGAGTTTGCGCATTCTCTCAGGGCTTTATGGAGTCCTTAAGCCTTTAGACCTTATCGCTCCTTATCGGTTGGAAATGGGCATTAAACTATCCGTAGGCAAGGCAGCGAACCTTTATGCTTTTTGGAAGGAGCGCATCACTCAGGCTCTTAATGATGAATTGGAAGAGGGGGAACTTTTTATCAATCTCGCCAGTGAAGAATATTTTAAGGCGATTGATACTGCTAAGCTAAAAACAAGCGTAATAACCCCTGTTTTTAAAGATTACAAGGGCGATACGCTGAAAATAGTGAGTTTTTACGCCAAAAAAGCCCGTGGACGTATGGTGCGCTATTTGGCTGAAAACGATATTCGCTCGGCTGAAGACCTCAAAGGCTTCAACGCTGATGGGTATGTGTTTTCGGAAAAATTTTCGGAAGGGAATACGATTGTTTTTATTAGATAATTAGCTGATTTGCCGATTTGTCGATTTGCCGATTTGTCGATTTGCCAATTTGTCGATTTTTGTAGAAACATCCCCACTCTTTATATAACATCCCCCCTTCACATACTCCGCTACGCCAGCTCGCGGACTTCCTTCAAAGGGGGAGCCCATACACGAGCATTATACTAGCAATATGTTGATTGACAAATTGACTCATTGACAAATTGACTCATTGGCAAATTAGCAATTAGCAAATTGACAAATCAATTACGAGTCCTTCGTTGGCGCGGACATTGAATACGGTATCGTCTTCAAAAATAAGGTATTGTCCTTTAATACCAACCAGCGTGCCAGTATAGGTAGGGGTGCGGAGCAGTTGTAGTGACTGCACTTTGGTAGGATATTGTTGCACAGGGAAGTGTATCTGTAAAGGCGCTATATCTTCGGTGATGTAGGGTTGCACCTCTTCGGGTACCCAAGGACGTACTTGGGCTTTCACCGCTAATAAATCTACTGGGGTGATTTGGTTGGTGAGCATCTTGCGCCAGTTGGTTTTGTCGGCTAAATGCTCTTTGAGAGCTACTTCGGCTACCCCAGCTAAATAGCGGTTGGGCACTTCAGCAAGTACCAAAGCCTCGTGCGCCCCTTGGTCAATCCAGCGGGTAGGAGCTTGCGTTTTGCGAGTTACCCCCACTTTTACCTCGCTTGAATTAGCCAAATATACGTAGTGCGGCTGCAACTGCACTTGTTGCTCGTAGGTTAAATCGCGCTCTTCGATGTTTAGATGCGCTTTGCTCAGTTCGGGGTGCATTATCCAATCGGCAGTTTGAGGAACTTCAAAAAAGCACTCTTTGCAATAGCCCTGCCTAAAAATAGGCTTGTTCTGACCACAATTCAAACACTGAAAGCCCTTTAAATCTATAGTGATGGCCTTGCCTAATAGATTGTTCATCAGTACATAATCGCCCTGCATAGGCAGGTAATACCGTATAGGGTCAGCCCATTCGGTTAGCATCTTCTGTAATACACCTTGAAACATATTTTCTTTGTTTTTCTAGAAATTTAGGTGCAAAGATACACCCTAATTTGCTAACTGACAAATTTGTTACTTTTGCTAATTATGCGTACCTTTGCACCAATGAAGAAGCGTTTGCTACATATCATCAGTTATATACGTAAAAAAGTACGTCAGCACCCTATCAAATCGGGGGTGGCTCTGCTATTGCTGCTCGCTTACGCCTTTTGTTTACCGCGCCATCTCTTTCCGCAGCCCTATGCTACTGTGCTTGAGAGTGCAGAGGGGAAACTGCTGTCGGCTAAGATAGCTACAGATGGGCAATGGCGTTTTCCGGAGGTAGATAGTGTGCCTTATCGGTTTAAAATGTCGGTATTGCAGTTTGAAGATGCTCATTTTTATCACCATTGGGGGGTAAATCCGGTATCTGTAGTCAAAGCCTTGGTGCGCAACGTAAAGAGCGGACGGGTGCAGCGGGGAGGGAGTACGCTTACCCAGCAGGTAGTGCGTATAGTGCGCAACCACCAGCAGCGTACTTATGCTGAAAAACTGATAGAGATGATTTGGGCTACCCGTTTGGAGTTCAGGTATTCGAAAGAATCTATTCTCAGGCTTTACGCCTCGCACGCGCCTTTTGGAGGGAATGTAGTGGGACTTGATATGGCAGCTTGGCGGTATTTTGGGGTGGCGCCTCATCAGCTTTCGTGGGCGCAAAGTGCTACCTTGGCAGTATTGCCCAACGCGCCCAGTCTTATCTTCCCCGGTAAGAACCAACAGCGACTATTAGCTAAGCGCAATGCCCTACTTCACAAACTTTATACGGCTGAAATTATCGATAAAGAGACCTATGACTTAGCCCTTACTGAGCCCTTGCCAACAGAGCCACACCCTATTCCGCAGTTGGCTCCTCATCTGTTGGCATATGCGAGTAAGACCCTTGAAGGTCAGCGTATTACCACCTCTTTGCCTATCGATTTGCAACAGAAAGTCAGTCAGATAGTAGCGGGTTATTACAGTCATTATTCGCAATCGGAGATTTATAATATGGCAGCGCTGGTGGTAGAGGTTAAAACGCGTAAGGTTTTGGCTTATGTGGGTAATACGCCTACCGATGAGAACCATCAGAAAGACGTAGATATCATTCACGCACCACGCAGTACTGGCAGTGTATTAAAACCCTTTTTATATGCGGCTATGCTGCACGAGGGCGAACTGCTGCCCACTACCTTAATCCCAGATGTGCCAACGCAGATAGCAGGTTATTCGCCACAGAACTTTAGCAATAGTTTTGAGGGAGCAGTACCAGCAGATATGGCATTAGCCAAATCGCTGAATGTACCTTTTGTGTGGCTTTTGCGGCAGTTTACTACCTATCGTTTTTATGAAGTATTGCAGAAGTTGCGACTGAAGAATATATCGCGCCACCCTGACCATTATGGTCTGTCTATCATCTTGGGAGGAGCCGAGAGTAACCTATGGGATTTGGCGCAAGCGTATACTAATTTGGCTTCTGAAGTAAATGTTTTTGCCGCTACTCAGCAGTATCGTAGCGCCGAGTTTCAGTCCCTTAGCTATATGGCAGGAAATTCTCCTGATTTTGGCAAGGCTACCACAGCCCTTCCGACTATTAGGGCAGGGGCTCTCTACAGTATGTTTTCGGCTATGAAAGAAGTAAACCGCCCTACTGATGATGTAGCGTGGCGGTATTATGAGTCCGCTAGGAAAATAGCTTGGAAGACAGGTACCAGCTTTGGTAATAAAGACGCGTGGGCAATAGGGGCTACCCCCGAATATGTGGTGGCCGTATGGGTGGGCAACGCTACAGGGGAGGGGAGGCCTACCCTTACGGGGGTATCGTATGCGGCTCCTGTGATGTTTAGTATCTTTAATGCTTTGCCGCACACTACGTGGTTTCAACAGCCTTTAGACGATATGCGCGAGGTGACGATATGCGAGCAGTCGGGCTACTTAGCCAAACCTGAATGCCCTCAGAAGCTCTTGCGTACGACTCTTGCCCCAAAAGAGATAGGACAGTGCCCTTATCATAAGTTAGTGCATCTTACTCCTGATGGGCAGTATCAGGTAAATGCTTCTTGTCAGCCAGTAGACCAGATATATACCAAAGCGTGGTTTGTGTTGCCCCCTGTGATGGAATGGTACTATAAGCAGCAACATGTACACTATCAATCATTGCCGCCTTTTCGCTCTGATTGTACCGAAGGGGTAGCCCAAAAAGCGTTAGATTTTGTGTATCCTAAGCACTTGAGTGTTATCTATACTACTAAGAGTTTTGGAGGGGAACAACAGCCTTTTGTGGCTAAAGCAGCCAATCGCTCTGGTAAGCTATTTTGGTATATAGATGATGTTTATTTGGGTACTACTGATACTTTCCACGAGATGAATATCTTTGCAGCCAAAGGAGAGCATTTGCTTAAAATAATCAATGAAAAAGGCGATGAAAAGACGATAAAGGTGATTTGCCAATGAGTTGATGAGTCGATTTGCCAATTTGCCAATTTGTCGATTTGTCGATTTGACAATGAAGTAATATTGTTATTAACAATTAATAATTAAAAAATGATTACACAATTACAAGGGAAACTCGTAGAGAAGAACCCTACTAATGTAGTGATAGACTGCCAAGGGGTAGGGTATTTTGTTAATATTAGTCTCAATACTTATGCTGCTTTGCCAGAGGGTGAGGCTATTAAATTATATACTTATTTGCAAATTAAAGAAGATGCTCATACACTTTATGGCTTTCTTACTAAAGCAGAGCGCGAAGTGTTTGTACTGCTTATTTCAGTTTCGGGGGTAGGAGCAGGTACGGCACGGACGATGCTCTCCTCCCTAACAGCAGCACAAGTGCGCAATGCTATCGTCAATGGTGAGGTAGCTACTATTCAGTCAGTGAAAGGTATAGGTGCTAAAACTGCCCAACGGGTAGTACTCGACCTAAAAGATAAGATGCTAAAACTCCAAGACTTTGCCGATGCCCCTATTAGTGCAGTAAGTACCCATAAAGAAGAAGCCCTTTCCGCCCTAGAAGTATTAGGCTTTGTGCGTAAGCAGGCTGAAAAGGTAGTCGATAAGATAGTACAAGCAGCTCCAGACTCGCTATCAGTAGAAGATATTATCAAGCAAGCCCTAAAGAGTTTGTAATTTAAGATTTATAATTAAAAAGGCGCTGTTAGTATTAACTAACAGCGCCTTTTTAATTATAAATATGAATAATGGTGTGAAAAACTTATTACATCATTCCTGGCATACCGCCACCCATTGGTGGCATAGCAGCCGCTTTATCGTCTTTAATGTCTACCAAAGCACATTCAGTAGTAAGTATCATTCCAGCTACTGAAGCAGCGTTTTCAAGGGCAACACGGGTTACCTTTTTAGGGTCTATGATACCTGCTCTAAACATATCAGTATACTGTCCGCTCTTAGCGTTGTATCCAAAGGCTTCGCGTGAAGACTCAAGTACTTTTGATACAATTACAGAACCTTCTACTCCTGCGTTTTCTACGATAGTACGTAGCGGAGCTTCAAGGGCTTTAAGTATGATTTTTATACCAGTTTCCTCATCAGCGTTTACAGGTTTTATTTTAGCCAAGGCATTCTTAGCGCGTAGTAGAGCGATACCACCACCAGCTACGATACCTTCTTCAACCGCTGCACGGGTAGCGTGTAGAGCATCATCTACACGGTCTTTTTTCTCTTTCATTTCTACTTCTGAAGCAGCTCCGATATAGAGTACTGCTACCCCACCTGATAGTTTAGCCAAACGTTCTTGTAGCTTTTCGCGGTCGTAGTCTGAAGTAGTGTTTTCTATTTGTGCTTTTATTTGTGCAGCACGTGCTTTAATATCTTCTGATTTACCAGCACCGTTTACGATAGTAGTATTATCTTTGTCGATAGATACTCTTTCAGCAGTACCAAGCATATCAATAGTAGCGTTTTCAAGGGTAAAGCCTCTTTCTTCAGCTATTACAGTACCTCCAGTAAGGATAGCGATATCTTCAAGCATTGCTTTGCGACGGTCTCCAAAACCAGGAGCTTTCACAGCAGCAATACGTAGGGTACCGCGTAGTTTATTTACTACAAGGGTAGCCAAAGCTTCACCATCGATATCTTCAGCGATAATCAATAGAGGTTTTCCAGACTGAGCTACGGGTTCTAACACTGGCAACAAGTCTTTCATAGTAGAGATTTTCTTGTCGTACAACAAAATGTAAGGACGATCAAGTTCTGCTACCATTTTCTCAGAGTCAGTTACGAAGTAAGGAGATAGGTAACCACGGTCAAACTGCATACCTTCTACTACATCTACGTAAGTGTCAGTACCTTTAGCTTCTTCTACAGTGATAACACCCTCTTTACCTACTTTTTCAAAGGCTTGAGCGATAAGTTCACCAATAGTTTCATCGTTGTTAGCTGATATTGAAGCTACTTGTTTTATTTTTTCTGATGAAGAACCTACTTCTTTAGCTTGTTTAGCAAGGTGTTCTACGATTTTTACTACGGCTTTATCTATACCGCGTTTCAAATCCATAGGGTTAGCACCTGATGCCACGTTCTTAAGACCTTCTTTTACGATAGCTTGTGCCAATACAGTAGCGGTAGTAGTACCGTCACCAGCAAGGTCGTTAGTTTTTGAAGCTACTTCTTTCACCATCTGAGCGCCCATATTCTCAAGAGCGTCTTCTAGTTCTATTTCTTTAGCCACGCTCACCCCGTCTTTAGTTACTTGAGGCGAACCAAATGATTTGTTAATAATAACGTTACGTCCTTTAGGACCAAGAGTTACTTTCACTGCGTTAGCCAACGCGTCAATACCGCGCTTTAAGCCTTCACGCGCTTCTATGTCAAATTTAATATCTTTTGCCATTTTTACTTTTTATTTGATGATTTATTAGAAGATGTAGAGGTTTTTGAAGGGTTGTTACCTCTTCCTCCACCACTTTTATTTCCTGTTGTGGAAGGCATATTCCCTCCTGTACTATGGAATGGATTGCCTGGTTTACTTGTTGTTGCCATAATTTTCTTTTTTAGATTACTGCCAACACGTCATTTTCACGCATAATAAGGTAATCTTTACCTTCCAATTTCAGTTCTGTACCTGCGTATTTGCCGTATAGTACGGTATCGCCTACTTTCAGGGTTACAGGGTTATCTTTAGTACCAGCACCTACTGCTACTACAGTACCTTTTTGAGGTTTTTCTTTTGCCGTATCAGGGATAATGATACCCGATGCAGTGGTTGTTTCAGCTACGGCTGGTTCAATCACCACTCTATCAGCTAAAGGTTTGATATTCAATTTTGCCATTATTTGTTTAGTTTTTAGTTATTAACTCATTTACTTACAAATTTGTTAATTTTCAAATTTGCTAATCTCCTATTCCCTAAAACCGTGCCAATCTCTAAAAACTGACATTTTGTCAGTATATATTAAAGTCAATCATAAACATTTCGTTAAAAATTAGCACTAACAAAATAGGAGGGTGTCCAAAAAGTTTTTCGTGTATATTGACCATCTCATCTCCCCCTTTGAAGGAAGTCTGCGAGCTGGCGCAGCAGAGTATGTGCATAGGGGATGTTAAGTTTATATTAACAAACCCTTTTCAAGAAGAAATAAAACTTTTCGGACAACCTCTTAGAATAGAAATCGTATAAATGTCTCAAGGAGACAGATTTTTCTTAGTTACCTGTGTTAGTAGAGGTTGCAGGAGTTGCAGGTGCCTCAGTAGCGTTGTTAGCAGGCGCTTGTTGTAGAGGAGCTACAGGAGTATTGCCGTCTAATAGTTTAGAGTCAGCGTTGACACCGGTATTGCTGAGCAACAAAGTGTTAGCTACTAAGATAAGCACTGCCAAAGCGCCGGCAAATGTCCAAGTACTGCGCTCAAGAAAGTCACCGGTTTTCTTCACACCACCCACTACTTGGGTATTACCTCCAAAGGTAGAAGAAAGTCCGCCCCCTTTAGGGTTTTGAACCATAATAACTAAAGCGAGTAGTAAACATACCACTACACATAAAACTAAAAAGATGTTGAATGCTGTCATTTGTTATAAATTATTTTGCTGTAATTTTTTGATATTTTCTATTTGGGCTGCAAAGTAAGCACTTTTTTTTGGATTTTTCAAAATTAATATTTGATAAGCCTGTATGGCTTGTTTGTATTTACGCTGATTTACATACACTTGCGCTAGTGTTTCAGTCATCAATTGTCTCTCATCACCCTTCACTTCATCTGCCAAATTCACGTTCGACACATAGTCTTTAGAGGCTTCAATTTTCGGGTTGTTCTCTAAGAATTTATCTATGAGCTTAAATTTCTCTGCCACAGTGTCACTCTGATAATGCGCAGGCGTAGGGTCGTCAGCCGGTGGTGGGGGCGACCAAATGGGCATCTCAGGCTTAAGCGTAGGCTGCTCCGTCTTAGGTACGAATAGGTCAGTCAGCTCCTGATGGTTGATAAGCTCATCAGGGATAATCTTTTCCTCAAAGATTGGGTCGGGTAGGGTAGGGCGAAAATTACGCGGACTATTATCTATATAGCTCACTTTTGGTGGCGCATTGTCTTCTACCGCTTCTTTGCGCTCGTGTGCTTTACTAATACGCTCAAAATCAGACCTAATCGTTGAGAAATCAGGAATAATATCTTTTGAATTGATAAAGTTAAACAGCACCGTGCGGTCAGTCACGTGTACGGCTGCCAGTTTCAGAGCTTTGCTATAGCGATAGTTACCCTCAGAGTGCAGCAGTTTGAGTTGCAATACCCTTGCTGCCTGAAAATAAGGGAACTCCTTCACTATCTCGTCTAATTCGCGCGCTTGTGCACTGCTGATAGTGTAGGGCTGCCTAATAATCTCTATGAACTCCTTTACTGTCAATTTGTCAATTTGTCAATTTGCTAATTTGCTAATTTGTCAATCTTTCTCATTGGCAAATCAGCAAATCAGCAAATCTACCAATCTGCTAATGATGCGTTAAAAATATCTTGAGTGATGCGTTCGAATATCTGCGGTATAGCCTGTCCTTTCACCGAGTTAAACTGAGCGGCAGCCGGATAATCATAGTAGAAAGAAAAACGTTTTTCAAAGTCTTTTTTCTCTTCAGTATGATTGGTAAAACGCACATTTACACCTATAGTCACGCGGTTTTGGGCAGCGGTTTGTCCTGCAGTAGCCGTCATCGGGGTGATGCTAAATTCCACTATTTCACCCTCATATACTAAGTCGCCATTGCGGTCGGTAAGGCTTAGGTTTGTTTGGTTATTGATAAGGTCTTGCAGGGCGAGGGTAAAGTCTCGGTCAAGACCAGGTTCTACTAACGGAGCGTCATTTCGGAAGAAATTAACCTGAAAAGTCTTAGCACTTCCGGTACTTCCTCCGGTGAAATTGTAGATACCGCAGCCTGTAAACCCTAAGGCTAAAAGTATATATATAAGGTATTTCATTTCAGTAGAAAAGATAATTTAGCGGGCAAAGATAATAAAAAAATGGCAAATGGCAAAAGACAAATGATAAATAGCCTAAAAAACTGCAAGGTAACTTAAGTATCCTTGCAGTTTTTCAATTCTTTTGATTAGTAATTACTGACTAATTATGCGCAATTCCTTGCAAAAAGTCCTTAGGGTGTCCTATTCTGTTAAATAGGGCTTTAGCAGCAATAGCTTTTTCAGTTAAATATCCCTCGTTATTATAAGGCTCTGCGCTATCTTTAAATTTAATTTTTATCTGATGTTCGTCCCACATCTTCTTTTCTAAATCTTTTTTTTCTTCTGTTGTCATAGTTGTTTATTTTTTAAATGAATTAGGTATCCTACATAATCAGTATTGGGGTTAAATACCTCAAACTCTTCATTAGGCAACATTCCATAGATGGTGAATGTTTCAAGAGCTTCTGATAAATATTTTGTAATTCCACGTCTATACAGCCTATTGCGGGTATGTGTGCTCCCTGTTGCAAATATATAAGCATCAGGATTTTTGTTTATGAAGGTATATACAGTAGAAATAACAGTAGCTAATATTTTTTCTGTATCACCATTGTTTGTTACAGCCTTATCATTAATATGTCCAGTAGTTGTATCTCTATCTCCAAAAGCTAAATTAAAAACGCCCTCATTAATTTCTTCATAGAGTACCATTTTTTCTACTGTACCATTCTTTCCTTCGCTAATAAAAGTAAATTTATACAATTTATCATCAGAAGTAACTTCGTATTGTGGTAGGTTCATTTTTTTTGGTAAATTATTCTTCAGTGCAAAGATACGAATAATTTATCAATTAGCAAATTTAGAATAATGCACAATTTTGCGTAAGTCTATTGGTTTATAAATTCTTGTTCTTCTTTAGTGAGCATAAACTTAGCTTCACCTTGTTTGTGAGGAGTAACATATTCAAAGAAAGGTTCTTCTACATTTATACGGTCAGCTTTTTTAATGTGTTTACCCTCTTGCAAGCCCGTACGCAAGAAAGATTGCTCAATGTTAGCCTTGTCTTTTTTTCCTTCATATTCAAATATCGTACTCCCTTTTAATAAGAATGAGCTAAACAAAAGTTTCCCTTTGTATGGGGTAAAGCTAATTTCCCAACTTCCTTTATTGTCAATAGTCTTGTAGGGTATTTTCTTTTTCTTTGAAATACCCTCTTTTGAAGTAGGTTTTTCGTTGAATACAATACGTTTGATAGCATTGGTAGCATTATCAAAATAAACCATCGAATTTACAAAATAGATGTATTTACTTTTGTTAATATAGCTATCAGCATTAAAGGTTACAATAGTATTTTCTTTATCTTTTTCTACTTTTTTAATCTCTATGTTCTGGGCGTTGTTAAGCAATATTAAGTAGAAATTAAGATGAAGATATGGCAATACGAAAGAAGGTGCAAAAAAAGCACTATTTGTACCCTCATCAAGGTCAGATATTTTCGAATAATCTGTGTTTTTAAGGTGAATATGTATATTTTCATTGAGTGTTTTTTTAAACTGAAGAATATAGTTTTTGCTCCACCAATCCAGCTGTACTTGGTAAAGGCGTGTAAGGGTATCATTTTTTATAAACTTCTCTCTATAAGTACATTCCAATATTTTAGCTTTAGTGTCATATAGTTTAAAGTAATTATCCATAACATATTTTACCTTGCTTTTCAAATCGAAATTATATAACACCACTTCATCAAGTTGTATTTCTTGAGGATTGAGATAGATGGTTGCTTGAGCAAAGGTTTTGTCAGTAAAAATCTTCTTAGTTTCGTAGCCAATATGGCTCAAAACAAGCGTATCATTTTCCAAAGTGATGCGCACTTTCCCCTCATTATTGCTAATAGTTCCGTTGAGGGAGAGCGTATAATAAGCCTCAGCATTACCTATGGGGAGTTTAGTAGAGGCATCAAGCAGCGTAAAATCAATAACTTGAGCTTGCAAAAAGTTTTGTAGGAAAAATAAGAAAAAGAATAATTGTTTCATTTTGTTATTATTTTAATATAAACGAACTGTACAAAAAGTTTTTAGTAAATCACTCTTAAGCACAAAGATACGAATAATTTATCAATTAGCAAATTTGCCTATTAGCAGAAAAATTTTCTCTTTACACTTACCCTTTACATTCGATATAGGAACAATACAGGAAGAGCGAACGATAAGCGAAAAAACATCGAAGTATAAATAACTAATAAGAGTCCAATATAAGGTATATTATACTGCTCGTGTATGCTGACCATCACATCTCCCCCTTTGAAGGGGGGCAGGGGGGATGTTATATGAGAACGATATAGAAACACCGAAGAAACATCGAATAAATATCGAAGTACAAATAACCAATAAACCTTTCATCAGAAAAAAAATCTTGTAAAAACTTTTTATATTCAAAAAAAAGTTTCTATCTTTGTCGAAAAGTTATCAAATTAATCAACGTATGAATTTACACGAATATCAAGGAAAGGAAATCCTATCGAGTTTCGGAGTACGTGTGCAGCGTGGTATCGTAGCACAAACTCCCGCTGAAGCAGTGGCAGCGGCTAAAGAATTAACTGAGACGACCGGTACCAAATGGTATGTGGTAAAAGCACAAATACACGCCGGCGGACGCGGTAAAGGCGGCGGTGTAAAGTTGGCTAAAGGATTGCAAGATGTTGAACCGCTTGCTTCACAAATCATTGGTATGCACCTTATTACCCCTCAAACCCCTCCTACGGGCAAAGAAGTGCATCAAGTTCTTATAGCCGAAGACGTGTATTACCCTGGCGAAAGCGAGCCGGCAGAGTTCTATATGTCGGTATTGCTAAACCGCGCCAAAGGTAAGAATATGATAATGTATTCTACTGAAGGAGGTATGGATATCGAAACGGTAGCTGCCCAAACGCCTCACCTTATTTTCACTGAAGAGATAGACCCTGCTGTAGGCTTACAGCCCTTCCAAGCACGCCAAATAGCGTTTAATTTAGGACTTAGTGGCGAGGCGCAAAAAGATATGGTGAAGTTTGTTACAGCCCTCTACAATGCCTATGTATCATCTGATGCCAATTTGTTCGAGATTAACCCCGTGTTAAAAACTTCAGACAATAAGATATTAGCAGTAGATGCCAAAGTAGTACTCGATGACAATGCGCTTTTCCGTCACCCTGAGTACGCGGCTTATCGCGATATACGCGAAGAAAACCCTGTAGAGGTAGAAGCTAAAGCCGTAGGGCTCAATTATGTAGCCCTCGATGGCAACGTAGGCTGTATGGTAAACGGGGCAGGCTTAGCAATGGCTACTATGGATTTAATTAAGCAGGCAGGGGGTTCACCCGCTAACTTCCTCGATGTAGGAGGTACTGCCGATGCCAAACGTGTAGAAGCAGCTTTCCGCATAATTCTCAAAGACCCTAATGTAAAGGCAATTCTTATCAATATTTTCGGTGGTATTGTGCGCTGCGACCGAGTAGCACAAGGGGTAGTCGATGCTTATCAAAATATGGGCGATGCTATCAAAGTGCCTATTATCGTGCGTTTGCAAGGTACCAATGCCGAGCTTGCCAAAGAGATATTAGACAATTCAGGCTTAGCCGTTCATTCAGCTATTTTATTCCAAGAAGCAGCCGATAAAGTAAAGGCAGTCGTTAGTCAATAATTAATACACAATAAATTTTAGTCGTTAGTGGTTAGTATCAAAGAGCATACTAATCACTAGCGACTCACTATTATTTGTTTACTTATAAGCTATAAAACAAAAACACTTAAAAATTAAATAAAAAAGTAACTAAATTAAAATGATCAAAAAAATCTTTTCAGTATTAATAGCAGTAGTTTTGTTGGCTAGTTGCCAAAATTCTCCTGCCAAAAAACAACCTGACCCCGAAAAAGGGGTATTAGCACCTCACGCTATGGTGGTGAGTGCTAAAGAAGAAGCCTCGCAAATAGGACTTGCTATCCTCAAAAAAGGTGGTAATGCTTTCGATGCTATGATAGCTACCGAATTGGCTTTAGCAGTAGCCTACCCCAATGCCGGTAATATAGGCGGCGGAGGCTTTATGGTATACCGCTTAGGCAGTGGTGAGCGAGGCGCTTTAGACTATCGCGAAAAAGCACCTGCCAAAGCCCACCGCGATATGTATTTAGACAAAAACGGCAAGGTCATTGCCGATAAGAGTACGCTGGGCGCGCTGGCAGTAGGCGTACCGGGTACTATTGCCGGAATTTTCGAGGTGTACGAAAAGTTTGGGTCGCTACCTATTGGCGAACTTATACAGCCTGCTATCGATTTGGCGCGCAAAGGGGTGCTTATCACCGAGTTGCAAGCCAATTCTTATATGAATAAGAATGTTGAACTCATCAAGCAGGCTAATAATTATGTTACCCCTTTTGAAAACGGCTGGAAAGCAGGCGAACGCTTCAAGTACGAAGAGCTTGCTAAGACTTTAGAGCGGATACGCGATAATGGCAGCTATGAGTTTTATAATGGCGAAACAGCTAAACGCATAGTGTCTTACGTGCAAGAACTCGGCGGTATTCTCTCTTTAGACGACCTGAGAAACTACCGAGCCCAATGGCGCAAGCCGATTACCTTCACCTATAAAGATTATATCATTAGTTCTATGCCGTTGCCCTCAAGCGGAGGCATCTGTTTAGCGCAGATACTCAAGAGTGTAGAACCTTATAATATAGGTCAGTACCCTCATAACGGCGAGCAGTATATTCAATTATTGGTAGAAGCCGAACGCCGTGCTTATGCCGACAGAGCCTATTATATGGGCGATGCCGATTTCGTGAAAGTGCCTACCCAACAGCTGCTATCACCCGATTATCTCAAAGAGCGTATGAGTAGTTTTTCGTGGGATAAGGCTAGCAAATCAACTGAGATAGCTCACGGCAAAATAGCCGGCTACGAAAGCGATGAGACCACCCATTACTCTATAGTTGATCGTTTTGGCAATGCCGTTGCTGTAACCACTACCCTCAATACTAACTATGGTAGTAAGGTATATGTAAAAGGTGGAGGCTTTTTCCTCAATAACCAAATGGACGATTTCAGCATCAAACCAGGCGAGCCTAATACCTACGGATTGGTAGGCTCTGAAAAAAATGCCATTGCCCCTAACAAACGTATGCTAAGCTCTATGAGTCCTACTATTATAGAGAAAGACGGCAAGCTGTTTATGGTGATAGGCACCCCAGGGGGCTCAACTATCATTACATCGGTGTTGCAGTGTTTTCTCAATGTGGCGGAGTATGGTATGACGATGCAACAATCGGTTAGCAAACCGCGCTTTCACCACCAATGGCTGCCCGATGATGTGATGTATGAGCCCAAAGGCTTTGCTCCAGAGGTGATAGCTAATCTCAAAGCTAAAGGCTATAAGCCGCGCGAAGAAAACTTTGTAATCATAGGCAAGGTAGATGCTATCTTAGTACAACCCGATGGCACTTTAGAGGGCGGTGCCGATCCTCGTGGCGATGATACAGCTGTAGGATACTAAATATTAAAAAGTAATAAACAACTAATAATCGAGGCAAAAACAGAAAAAAATACTATATTCTTGCGCTGCCATAAATTTTTCTATATATTATTTTGGTAGGTAAAAAAAATATTGTAGTTTTGCCGTCAAATAACAAATACTATATGAAATCGAACGTATTAGGCTATCCTCGTATCGGTGAGAAACGAGAACTTAAAAAAGCCAATGAGTCTTTCTGGGCTGGTAAAATATCAGAAGAAGAGCTCTTAGCGGTGGCTGAAAATATCCGCGTACATAACTGGACATTGCAAAGAGAAGCAGGAGTAGAGCTTATCCCCTCTAACGACTTTTCTTTCTACGACCAAATGCTTGACTTTTCCTTTACTGTAAACGCTATCCCTGAGCGTTTCGCCCCTATTCACAAGTTGAGAGATTTGGAGCGCTACTACGCCTTAGCTCGTGGTTATCAGAAAGATGGTATCGATATCACCGCTATGGAAATGACCAAGTGGTTCGATACTAACTACCATTATATAGTACCCGAATTTACTAAAAATCAAGAATTCCGCATATTAGTAAACAAACCTTTGCAAGAGTATAACTTGGCTAAAAAACACGGTTTCGATACCAAACCTGTTCTTATCGGTTTAGTTACTTACTTATTGTTAGGTAAAGAAAAAGAACAAGGCTTTAACCGTTTAGATTTAGCTGACCGCCTATTGCCTGTATACCTACAGTTGGTAGAAAGTTTGGTAAATGCAGGGGCTAAAACTATCCAAATCGATGAGCCTTATCTTGTACTCGACCTTCCAGAGGGAGCGGCAGAGGTGTACAAAAAAGTTTATGCCGAACTAAGAAGCAAGTTCCCTACTACCGAGTTTATTCTTACTACTTACTTTGGTGCGCTTGATAATAATACCGAGTTAGCAGTATCATTGCCTTTCAATGTTCTCCACATCGATTTAGTACGTGCAGCAGCTCAACTCGACAAAGTGCTTAAAGCGCTTCCTGCCGATAAAAAACTATCGCTTGGGGTAGTTGATGGGCGTAATATCTGGAAAAACAACTTCGAGCACTCATTAGCATTGATTGAAAAAGCTAAAGAAGCTATCGGGGCTGAGCGTCTGCTTATAGCTACTTCTTGCTCGCTATTGCACTCACCTTGCAACCTCGAGCTCGAAAACAACGAAAAGGTACTTACCCCTGAAATCAAACAGTGGTTAGCCTTTGCTAAACAAAAAGTAAAAGAGGTTACTACTCTGCAAGCTATTGCTAACGGACAGATAACTCCTGAGGTAAAAGCTATTTTTGAAGAGAACAAAAAAGCAGCTGAAACCCGCAAAACCTCTCCGCTTATCCACGATAATAAGGTAAAAGACCGCGTGCGCAACATTACCGATAAAGACGATGTACGCCACAGTCCATTCAGTCAGCGTAAGGTAGCACAACACGAGGCGTTAAAATTGCCAGCGTTCCCTACCACTACTATCGGGTCATTCCCTCAAACAGACGAGGTGCGCAGCTGGCGTGCTCGCTTCAAAAAAGGCGAACTTACTCAAGCTGAATACGATAAGTTATTAGAAAAAGAAATTGAAGAGTCTATCCGTTTCCAAGAAGAAACTAATATCGATGTACTCGTACACGGAGAGTTTGAGCGTAACGATATGGTGGAATACTTTGGCGAATTGCTTAAAGGATATACCTTTACCAAATTCGGTTGGGTACAAAGTTATGGTTCACGTTGCGTAAAACCACCGATTATCTTTGGTGATATTTCGCGCCCAGAGCCAATGACCGTACGTTGGAGCAAATACGCACAATCGCTTACCAAATTGCCAGTAAAAGGTATGCTTACAGGCCCTGTAACTATCTTACAATGGTCATTTGTACGCGATGACCAACCTCGTTCAGAAACTTGTTTGCAAATAGCATTAGCAATCCGCGACGAAGTGGTAGATCTCGAAAAAGCAGGTATTAAGGTTATTCAGATAGACGAGCCAGCTATCCGCGAGGGATTGCCATTGCGCAAGAGCGAGTGGAAAGCCTACTTCGAT
Organism: Capnocytophaga sp. FDAARGOS_737; assembly: GCF_009730375.1. Classification (NCBI taxonomy): domain Bacteria; kingdom Pseudomonadati; phylum Bacteroidota; class Flavobacteriia; order Flavobacteriales; family Flavobacteriaceae; genus Capnocytophaga; species Capnocytophaga sp. FDAARGOS_737. The sequence continues at coordinate 491,079 of NZ_CP046316.1, forward strand.
TGGGCTATCAAAGCCTTTCGTATTTCAGCTTCAGGAGTGAAAGACGAGACACAAATCCACACCCATATGTGCTATTCGGAGTTCAATGATATGATTGAAGCTATTGCCGATATGGATGCCGATGTAATTACCATAGAGTGTTCACGTTCACAAATGGAGCTTCTTGATGTATTTGGTGATTTCAAATATCCTAACGAAATAGGACCAGGGGTGTACGATATTCACTCGCCACGCGTACCATCGCAACAAGAAATGACTGATTTGATGAAGAAAGCCATTAGCGTAGTGCCTAAAGAGCAGCTATGGGTAAATCCAGACTGCGGACTTAAAACGCGCCACTGGCCAGAAACCAAAGCAGCCCTACACGCAATGGTAGATACCGCCAAAGAACTCCGCAATCTTTACAAATAATTAATGTGATTTCGAATTACCCATTCCCCCTTTGGAGGGGGCAGGGGGAGGTTCTCTTACAAGATATTAATTAATAAAAGCAATGTACCCTAAAAGGTACATTGCTTTTTTTGTTAAAATCCCTCTTTTTCTTTGTAGGGAAGATATTTTTTTATACATTTGTCCCGTCAATTAACAATATATAGCGTTTCGCTTTACTATAGCAAGACCTACACCGATAAAGGCGGCAACCGAAAAGCCTGAACAGAGTAGGAGTAATCTAAAAATCAACAAACAAATGAAAAGAAGCATCATTTTAACAGCTCTTTTAGTACTAAATCTTAGTTTTGCACTAGCACAAGCTAAAAACTCCAGAAAAGAGTATACCGCTGTAGATAACCACACTTATAAAAAAGGAGATATGCTCACTTTTGGTACGCCTGCACGAGGTACTGAATACGAGTATATCATCATTAGCGATATTGTATCAGTAGGTGATTACATTACTGTTTTTACAGGAGGTACTATTGAGGAAAAGAAGAGTAATAATGCTACTAAAGAGCAACTTTCAAAAATGAATGGCTCTGTGATTAAGCACTTTGCTAATGGCGTACAAGATAACAAATTGGCAGTGCTAAAGTACAATGATAATAAAGAGATTTTGGTTTTCTTTGATAAAGCCTTACAAAATGGGGAAATCAAATCACAAGCCCAAGATTTTCAAACTACTGCTGATAAAATCTTTGCCAATAAAGCTAGTAGTGGTCAAGGAGATGGTAATGGTACTGTAAAGAGTTTTTCTCCTGATTTTGATGTGAAAATTCTTTCAGTAGTAGGAGATAAGAAAGCTCAAACAGTAACTGTAAACCTCTTGATTTCTCATAAAATAGTACATCAAAAAGTTTGTTTTAATAAAACTTGTAGTCTTTTTGATGTAAAAAAAAGTAAATGTTTTGACTATGAAGGAAATGAATATCCTTATAAAGAAGTTGGAATAGGAAACGAGAGAACAACGTATTCTGTGTGCAATACTATACCCACACAAGTTCCTTTAAAAACTTTTGTAACTTTTAAACAGATACTTCCAAGTGTACAAGGTATGAGCTTTGTAACTATTCCTGTAACATATGGAGCTGAAGATGGAGAAAATTATACTTGTAATGATTTAGAACTTTCTAATCTTGTGATAGATTGGAAATAGTAAAATTACCCCCACTGGCGCATTTCTTGTAGCTCACATTATTAAATTATATTTGCGTTATAATCCGTGTAAATCCAGCAGCGCCAGCTACCAAAAACAGTGAAGTTGTTTATCTATGTGATTAGTAAATAATTAAATAGATATTTCTTACATCGAACTTACATTATTTAAGGAATAAAAAGAGCAAAGCACTTTAAGCGCTTTGCTCTTTTTATTATAAAATATTTCATCAAAAGTTTGGATATAAGTATATAAATATATACCTTTGCGTTATCAAAAAACCAAGATAAACTATATGAAGTCAAGTGAGTTACATCGGCAAACATTGTATGATATGAAAAACATTACTATTATTATAGAGCGCAGCAATGATTTTTATTGGGCTTATGCTGATAATATAGAAGGTATAAGTGCAGGGGGCGAGACTGTACAAGAGGCTAAAGATGGTATTTTAGAAGCTATTGCACTTCAAAAAGAACTCAATAACTTTCCTTATACTGATTATCAACTCACTTATAAATATGATGCCGAAAGTGTTTTGCAATATTTTAAAGGCGTAATAAGCAATCCTGCTTTTGAGCGGCTTACCGGTATCAATCAGAAACTTATTCACCAATATGCTGTAGGGCTAAAAAAACCACGTGCAGCCCAACGCCAAAAAATACAGGAAGGACTACATAAATTAGGAACTGAACTTCTAAGTGTGCAGTTGTAATAAAATATTATAAAAACCGAATGAACCTTTTTATCTATATAATTGCTTATCCTATTGTCTGGTTAGTGTCGCGTATGCCTTTTAGGCTGCTCTACATTGTGTCAGATTTCTTTTATCTTATCATATACAAGCTGTTGAAATTCAGAGTAAAAGTAGTGCGGAAAAACTTGCATACTGCCTTCCCTTTTAAGTCTGAAGCTGAGCTAAATACTATCGAACAGCGCTTTTATCATCACTTTTGCGATACTTTCTTAGAGATGGTCAAATCGTATGGTATGAGCGAGCAGGAGATGAAGAAACGTATGGTATTTAAGAATATAGAAGTGCTGAAGAAATACGAGAGCGAGGAGCGAAATATCATCATAATGTGCAGTCATTATGCTAGTTATGAGTGGTTACTGTCATTAGCGTACTACCTGCAACACAAGTCCTATGCGCTATATACACCGCTTAGTAACCCTTATTTCGATCGTCTTATTCAGAAGATACGTATGAAGCACCACAGCTACCTATTGCCGCGCTACACAGCTCACCGCGAAATGAAAAAACACAAGGACGAACACGGAGTGTATTGCTATGGTTTTGCTGCCGACCAAATACCCAATAACAAGAAGAACTATCGCCGTCCGTTTTTAGGACTTAACGTACCCGTATTTACAGGGGCAGAACGTTTGGGCAAGGCTCTCAATACAGTGATTGTCTTTGCTAAGATTGAAAAGCTAAAGCGCGGTTACTACCAAACTACTTTTGAATTATTAGCCGAAAACCCTAATGACTATGTAGATTTTCAGATTACTGATACTTTCTTCGAGCACGTAACCAGACAGATATACGATAAACCAGAGTACTACCTCTGGACTCACAACCGATTCAAAAGAATGCGGTAAGGATTTGCTAATTATTAAACGAATAAACGATGCAAAAAACATATATTTTAGCCATAGAATCCTCTTGCGATGATACTTCTGCAGCGGTGCTTTGCAATGACAAAGTACTCTCTAATGAGGTTGCTAATCAAGAGGTGCATAAGCAATACGGTGGGGTAGTACCCGAACTAGCTTCGCGCGCCCACTTACAGAATATTGTGCCCGTAGTAGCCCAAGCCCTCAAAAAAGCAGGGGTAAGCAAAGAAGAGCTCTCTGCTATAGCTTTCACACGGGGGCCTGGCTTGATGGGGTCGTTGCTTGTGGGTACTTCTTTTGCCAAGTCATTGTCTATGGGCTTACGCATTCCGCTTATAGAGGTGAATCATATGCAGGCACATATTTTGGCACATTTTATAGATGAAGGGCAAGTTAAACCACAATTTCCGTTTTTAGCGATGACCATCAGTGGCGGACATACACAGATTGTAAAGGTGAACAGCTTTTTTGATATGGAAGTATTAGGCGAAACGCTAGATGATGCTGTAGGCGAAGCATTTGATAAAACCGCTAAAATATTAGGACTTCCTTACCCAGGAGGGCCTCTTATTGATAAATACGCCCAAGAGGGTAACCCTAAAGCCTTTCAGTTTTCACAACCTAATATTGCAGCCCTCAATTTTAGCTTCTCCGGACTTAAAACGGGTATCCTTTATTTTATACAGAAACACACGGCTGATAATCCTAATTTTATAACGGAGCATTTAGCTGATATTTGCGCTTCAGTACAACATACTATTGTAGAAATACTGATGAAGAAGCTTAAAAAAGCAGTACAGCAGACTGGTATTCGGCAGGTAGCCATTGGTGGAGGGGTATCAGCTAATAGCGGCATTCGCACGGCACTACAAAGTATGGGCGAAAAGCACGGTTGGAAAACTTTTGTACCTAAGTTTCAGTATTGTACTGATAATGCTGCTATGATAGGTATCGTAGGTTACTATAAGTTTTTACAAAGCGACTTTACCCAGCAAGGGGTTACTGCCCAACCTCGCTTGCCTATTAGTCAATTAGCAAATTGATAAGTTGATGCATCAAAAAAGCTCATATCTTTATAAGAATAATCTTATAAAAATATGAGCTAAAAAAAGTAACAAATAAAAATAACTTTCTAATGGTCTTTCACTATCACTATGCGGGCTTTAGAACCTGTAGCTAAGTCCCAACGATTTCTCTCAATCACCTTTCCTTTATCGTCTAATACCTGAAACTCTGCCGTGTTAGGTCCTGATTCTCCTTGGTTTAAAGCTAAGAACTCTATACTGTTAAAACCGGGTTTTAGTGTAATCCGGAAGCCGGTAAACTCTCCTACTAAGAAAATGTCGCGCACTTCTTCTACTCCATTTACAAAAATACTAACCCTATCACCATCGATAGCTGCAAAATCGCGACAATATACATTTACAAAATCTCCATTATTAGTAAAATCTCCAAAAAATTGGTCGCCTTTTACTGCTTTATAATCTTCTTTTTGGTTGCCAAAGTTATTAGTCCTTGGGTTAAGCTCAATCTTGCGGTGTACTAAGTTGCTTTTGCTTGTAAAGTCAATACTTTTTTCTGACGGATTAGCAAAAGCTGGCTGGTAAGGCGGCAATTTAGCTCCTACAGAGAAAGGTTGCGTATTGCTCTTAGTAGGGGCGGGCAACTCGGGGGCTTTTTCTAAAGGCACTACCACTGGCACTTGCCGCTTTTGTGTCTCTAAAGGTTGCGCTTTCACTGCCCAAACACCTATCAACAAAAATATAGAGAGTAATAATGTTTTCATCTTTTCTAATTTTGCTAATTATTTTATAGCTATAATTGTGCCAAAATGTTGTTGTATACAGATTATTTTGTATCTTTGCCCTAATAATATATCATTTTTATTTATGAAAAACATTACATTATTTGTAGCTTTGTCGTCATTCTTCTTTGCGACAGCTCAAGACGACCTGATTAAATCGGTGGCTGGTAACCATTCTAACAATGCCGGTTTTAAATTCACAACTGTTATCAATCTCGAACGTACTGACGTGAAAGACCAAGGTAGTAGCGGTACTTGCTGGAGTTATGCAGGGGCTTCTTTCTTAGAAAGCGAAATGAGCCGTATGGGCAAAAAGCCTATCGACCTTGCTGAAATCTACACTGCGCGTAATTGCTATATCGAGAAGGCAAAACAATATGTGCGTATGCACGGCTACCTCGATTACGGACAAGGGGGCGAATTGCACGATGTTATCAATATGTATGCTAAGTATGGTGCTGTGCCTCAGTACGTATATACAGGCTTGCAGTATGGTAGCACACGCAATGATTTCGGTGAATTGCACGCTATCCTCAAAGGATTCTTAGAAGGAATGGTAAAAGGCAATCAGGGTAAGAAAGCGCTAACACCTAACTGGGTATCTGCTTTTACATCTACTATTGACTCTTATTTGGGTGCTGTGCCTGAAAGTTTTATGTATGATGGGAAGAAATACACCCCTCAGAGTTTTGCTAAAGAGCGCGTAGGTATCAATCCTGATGATTATATCGAGATGGTATCGTATAATGACCAGCCGCTTTATAAGAATACTTTTATGGCTGTACCTGATAACTGGAGCTATGACCACGCTTACAACGTAGCGATGACCGACCTTACTAAAACTATCGATAATGCCCTAAAGAAAGGCTATACTGTAGCTTGGGCAGCCGATGTAAGTGAGCGTTATTTTAGCTGGAAAAACGGAGTAGCTTTTGTGCCTGAAAAAGAAGTAACTGAAATGTCTTATGAAGAAGCTCGCGACCTTTTCAATATACCTCCTACTGCTGAGAGACGTATCACCCCTGAAATGCGTCAAAGAGATTTTGATAACTATCAAACAACTGATGACCACGCTATGCACATTGTAGGACTTGCTAAAGACCAAAACGGACGTGAATACTATATGGTGAAAAACTCTTGGGGTGTACGCAATGACTATCAAGGTTATCTATATGTCAGCAAAGCATTTGTAGAGTTTAAAACTACTGCTATTATGCTTCACAAAGGAGGTGTACCTGCTGAAATCATTAAAAACTGGAGTAAATAATTTGCCAATTAGTCGATTTGCCAATTAGCAAATTAGTTAATATAAAAAAGGCTGTTTCCATAAGAAACAGCCTTTTTTATGTCATTACTGACTAATTAGTTTTGATTTGCTGATTTTTCAGCATCTGCTTTCATCTTTTCGTTAGGAACGATTACTACATTTACACGGCGGTTTTTAGCACGACCTTCAGGAGTACCATTATCGGCTACTGGGTTTTGCTCACCAAACCATTTGGTAGTAAATCTGCTTGCTGCCAATCCGTTAGAAGTGAAGTAGTTAGTTACTGATTGAGCACGACGTTTTGATAAGCCCATATTATACTCATCTTTACCAACGCTATCAGTATAACCCGCTACTACTACATTAGTTTCAGGATATTCTTTAAGTACTGCAATTAGCTTATTAAGCGTCTCTTTTGATTTTTCGTTGATGTTATGCTTAGCTGTTTCGAAGTATACACCACTGTTTTCGTCAAAAGTAACTACGATACCATCATCAACACGTTTTACTTCAGCTCCTGGGATTTCTTCTTCTATCTTCTTAGCTTGTTTATCCATTTGGTTGCCGATTACAGCACCAGCAGCTCCCCCTACTACAGTACCAAGTACTGCCCCAAGTTCGCTATTCTGACCGTTACCTATGTTGTTGCCCAAGATAGCCCCTAATAGAGCCCCACCGGCAGCTCCTATCACAGCTCCGCGTTGTGTTTTGTTAGAGTTGTTATAAGCGTCGCAGCTTACTAATAAAATAGCTGCTGACAATGTTAAAACTGCAATTTTCTTCATTATTTACTTAATTATTCAAAAGGTTATTTTACAAAATTCATTGAGATTACAAAAGGTTTGCCGTCTACTCTTAGGGTTTGTTCCCATACCATTGAGTCGTCTGATAGGTTAGCTAAGTGCAAACGTATACCTTGGTTGCTCTCTGATACATATTTTTCATTAGTAGGCTTCAAAAGGAAGTCGTAATACCCAGTTGATTTATCGATTTCTTGCACGATAAAGATAAAGTTTCTTTGCCCAGTAGAGCAATCTGATGCGTTGATAGTGTAATGCCCACGATTGTTATTAGGCACAAACTTCCAAGTACTACCTTCAAAACACTCTTTTGAAGTATCGTTTAGCAAGGTAACATTAAATTTGCCTGACTGACTGTAGGTGATTGATTGTAGTGTCCATTCACCTTTGATTGCCTTGTTAGCAATGTTAGTTTCTTTTGGCTTTGAAGTCATAGTGCCTGAATTGCTGGTTTTGCAGGCTACTAAACTAATTGCCATTACAAATAGAAGTGCAATTTTTCTCATAGTAATTCTAATTTAATTCGGGGCAAAAATAGCCCTTTTTATTAGAACTACCATAACAATTAACTAAACATTAACATTCAACAACTAAGTTGTCATAAGCTAACCAGACTCCTTCTGGTAGCCGTGCTTGCACCTCTTTGTGAAAGCCAAAAGTTTGACTGATATGGGTTAAATAGGTGCGTTTTGGCTTTAGTATATTGATAATTTCTAAGGCTTCTGTCAGATTGAGGTGGGTAGGGTGAGCGAGGTCGCGGAGGCAGTTAAGCACTAATACCTCTAAGCCGTGTAGTCGGTTTAGCTCTTCTGAAGTGATGTATTTAGCATCGGTGATATAGCCCAATTTTTCGATACGATAGCCCAATATGGGTAGCTGTCCGTGCATAACCTTTATGGGTTGTACCTCTTTGCCGTATAGCTCGAAAGGCTGTCCGTCTATAAGATGTGCTAATACGGAAGGGGCACCCTCATAGCGGTTTTCGGTAGCAAAAATGTATGCGAACCTTGTGCGGAGTTCCTCAATAACGCGAGGGAGCCCATAGATAGGCATATCACCTTGCATTTTTACAAACGGACGTATGTCGTCTAAGCCCGCAGTATGGTCGGCGTGCTCGTGAGTGAATAGGATAGCTTCTAAGTGCTGTACGTTGTGCTGTAGCATCTGCTGGCGGAAGTCGGGCGAGCAGTCGATATTGATATTGGTATCGCCCCAAGATATAAGGGCTGAAGTGCGCAAACGTTTATCTCTTGGGTCTGTACTTTTGCCTACGGGGTGGTCGCTGCCTATTACAGGAACACCTTGTGAGGTGCCTGTACCGAGAAAAGTTATTTTCATAGTAATATAATACAATAGGTAATAGGTAACAGATAAGAAATGCTTCGTTACCTGCTACCTATTAGCTGTTACCTTTTTTTAAAAAAGGTTTATTTTTTATGACGTGGTTCAGATGATACAGTTAGTTTCTTACGTCCTTTAGCACGGCGGCGCGCTAATACTTTTCTACCGTTGGCAGTTGCCATACGCTCTCTGAATCCGTGCTTATTTCTTCTTTTTCTCTTAGAGGGTTGAAATGTTCTTTTCATTGCTGTAAATCTTTTAAAATCTTATTAAAATGACTAATCTTTCTCTATTTATCAATAGCGGTTGCAAAAGTACGTATTTTTTTTGGAATAACAAGTATTTTGTATTTTTTTTCTCAAAAAAAATGTCATTTGTTATTTATCATTTGTCTTTTTTCTTGTGTAGTACTCTATATTCTTCGTAGCATTGACTGATAGCCTCTAATACTTGTAAGTCGTTGGCTGTCATTATAAAATCATTAGAATAATTGCAAGAACGTATGATTTCTTCTAATTCGCTGCGGTCTACTTGCAATAGTTCTAAGAGGGTTTCGCGGTCGTAACGAGTAGAAAGGGCATCGCTTAGCTTATTGTCTTTCTTTATATCGCGTAGTTTCCGCAGTTCTTTGCCCTTTTTGCTAAAAGACCTATACAGCAGGTCGGCAGGGTTCATAACACTGCTTAACACTCGCCCTACAGCACTTGCGCTTGCTCTGCTTTCGTAGCCTATCTCTAAACCTGAGATGCTATAACGCGTATTGCTATTGCTGTTTACGGGTGCATTTTTGGCGTCAATATCTAAATAACCTGTTAATTTATAGGGGGTAACGACTACTTCTTCGAGGGCATAAGCTAATTCGGTCATTCCGATTTTTAGTCCTTGAAACTTAATCATATCATTGGTTACCCTTATCTTAGTAGATTTATAGCCTAAAAAAGAAATGTACAAGGTGTCATTGGCGGCTGCACTTATGGTGAAATCGCCTTTGTGATCGGAGGTGGTACCTTTTACTTTGTTGAGGTTTAGAATATGTACGTTGGGCATCGGTTTTTCGGTCTGTACACTGTATATATGCCCGTGCAGCTCAGTTTCTTGTGCGATAGTGTAGCTGCTGAACAGTAGTACGCAAAACCATAATAACTTCTTCATCATCACATTTCTTTTTTTAAGGTAAAAAGAGGGTGTCCGAACTTTTTTTCAGCTCGGACATCCTTCTTTGAGTTAAAAAGACTATTTACTAACCTAATAGATTAGTTCTTTACGTTGAAAGCTTTTTCTTTTGGATAGTATGCTACAGAGCCTAATTGTTCTTCGATACGAAGCAATTGGTTGTATTTTGCCATACGGTCAGAGCGAGAAGCTGAACCGGTTTTGATTTGTCCGGTGTTAAGTGCTACTGCAAGGTCAGCGATAGTATTGTCTTCAGTTTCTCCTGAACGGTGAGACATCACAGCGGTGTAACCAGCACGGTTAGCCATTTCGACAGCTGCAATTGTTTCAGAAAGTGTACCGATTTGGTTTACTTTGATAAGGATAGAGTTAGCGATACCTTTAGCGATACCTCTTTCAAGAATAGATACGTTGGTAACGAATAAGTCGTCACCTACTAATTGTACGCGGCCTCCAATTTTTTCGGTAAGCAATTTCCAGCCGTCCCAGTCGTTTTGATCCATACCGTCTTCGATAGAGATGATAGGATATTTAGCTACTAATTCAGCTAAGTATTCAGCTTGTTCAGCAGAAGTACGTACTTTACCTTTAGCGCCTTCGAAGATAGTGTAATCGTATTTACCATCTTTGTAGAACTCAGAAGAAGCACAGTCTAAGGCAATCTTAATGTCTTCGCCCCATTTGTAACCAGCTTTGTTTACCGCTTCTTTGATAGAGTCGAGAGCATCTTCGATGTCTTTGAATGCAGGAGCGAAACCACCTTCGTCGCCTACAGCAGTACCTAAACCTTTGTCGTGTAATACTTTTTTAAGGTTGTGGAATACTTCAGCCCCCATTTGGATAGCTTGTGAAAAGTCTTTAGCATTCACAGGCATAATCATAAATTCTTGGAAAGCGATAGGAGCATCAGAGTGAGCACCAGCGTTGATGATGTTCATCATAGGAACAGGCAAAGTGTGAGCACTAACCCCTCCTACGTAGCGGTATAGAGGTAAGCCAAGTTCTTCAGCAGCAGCTCTTGCAACCGCCAATGAAACCCCAAGGATAGCGTTAGCCCCTAATTTAGATTTGTTAGGAGTGCCATCGAGGGCAATCATAGCTTGGTCGATAAGGTTTTGTTCGAATACGTCGATACCTACTATCTCTTCAGCAATGATTTCATTAACATTAGCAACGGCTTTTAAAACGCCTTTACCCATATAATCTTTACCACCGTCGCGTAATTCAACGGCTTCGTATTCACCAGTTGAGGCTCCTGAAGGCACAGCTGCTCTACCAAGAAAACCGTTTTCGGTCAATACATCTACTTCTACAGTCGGATTTCCTCTTGAATCCAAGATTTGGCGTGCGTGCACGCTTACAATTCTACTCATATTTTTTTATTTTATTTAATTAATTTACTATGTTTTAGTCGTTAGTTATTAGTCGTTAGTCGTTAGAATGTGTCGCTATTTAGTGACTAATACTATGCACATATGAGAAATCGGCAAAATTAGCTAATTAAAACTTTGTCTTGCCCAAAAGAATGGTGGTTCGATGTTTAAAGCACGGAGGTATGTATAGCCTTGTCCGCGGTGGTGACTCTCGTTTTCAATGAAGTATAGTATCCATTGCGCAAAGCTAAAAGTCATTTGATAAATAGTAAGCGGTTGGGTATAATCGCCTACTTTTGTCCATTCGCGGTCGAGAATTTCAGTGGCTCTATCCCACAAAGCTAATACTTCTGCTTTGGTAGTAGGGAAAGCTCCTTCTAAGAAAAGCGTGTGTTGCTCCTGAAATCTTTCTTTAAAAAGATAGTCCATAACTCTTAAAAACTCTTCTACCATTGCTGAAAAGGGACGCAAGTTAGCTATATTGAACTCAAAAAGGTCTTTCTCAGGGAAAGCCTCAATCACCTTGCGGGTGAGGGCACGTACATCTTTTAAGTTAGTGAGCAGTGCTTCGGGGGTAAGTATTTCTTTCATTTTTATTTAGTCGTTAGTACGTTAGTAATTAGTCGTTAGAATGTTAGTCGTTAGTGTTATTGTCGCTTTCTAATGACTAAGAATCTTTACAAATTGGTCAAACAGATAGGTGGCATCATTAGGGCCTGGAGCGGCTTCGGGGTGGTACTGCACACTGAAGCATTTTTTGCCTTTGATGCGTAAGCCCATTACTGTATCGTCGTTTAGGTGTGTGTGTGTGATTTCTATATTAGGGTTTGCTTCGGCTTCTGCTCTGCTGACTGCGAAACCGTGGTTTTGTGAGGTAATCTCGTCTTTGCCTGTTAATAGGTTTTTAACAGGGTGGTTGATACCGCGGTGCCCATTGTGCATTTTGTAGGTAGGAATACCGTTTGCCAAAGCGATGATTTGGTGCCCTAAGCAGATGCCAAAGATAGGTAAATCTTCTGCTATCATCTGTTTTACTTGAGCGATAACTTCTGTTAGCGGCTCGGGGTCGCCAGGGCCGTTAGAGAGGAAATAGCCATCGGGGTTCCACGCTTTGAGTTCTGCTAAAGGTGTGTTATACGGGAATACTTTGACATATATATCGCGGTTGGCTAAGTGGCGCAAAATGTTGCGCTTGATGCCAAAGTCCAAAGCAGCTACTTTGTACTTAGCTTCAGGATTACCAAAAAAATAAGGTTTAGCAGTAGACACTTTTGATGCCAATTCTAAACCTTTCATATTAGGAATTTCGTTCAAACGTGCTTTGAGCACCTCTAAGTCGTCAGTTTCGGTTGAAATAACAGCATTCATAGAACCATTATCGCGTATGTAGCTTACCAAAGCACGCGTATCGACTTCGCAAATGGCTACCAAATGGTGGTCGTCTAAAAAGCTCTGAAGCCCTTGCTGTGCTTTGGGACGAGAATAGTCGTAACTAAAATTTCTACATACTAAGCCAGCGATTTTGAGTCCGTTAGACTCATAGTCGTCTTCAGTGATGCCGTAGTTGCCTATATGCGCATTAGCCGTCACCATTATCTGTCCGAAGTAAGAAGGGTCAGTAAAAATTTCCTGATAACCAGTCATACCGGTATTAAAGCAAACCTCGCCAAAAGCAGTGCCTTCATAGCCTACGCTTTTGCCATAGAAGGCAGTACCGTCAGCCAATAGCAACACCGCTTTTTTCTTTTGTTGATATTTCATTGTGCTACGTCGTTATTTCTGAGCGCAAAAATACAAAATAAATATCAATTAGCAATTATTAAGAAGAATATTTTTTGTTTTGAGGGGACATCCTTCCCCCTTTGCACATACTCCGCTGCGCCAGCTCGCGGACTTCCTTCAAAGGGGGAGATGTGACGGTCAGCATACAAGAGCCTCATAATACTATAATATACCTTATATTGGACTCTTTAGTTATTTATACTTCTATGTTTTTTCGGTATTCCTGTATCGTTCGTATATAACATCCCCCCTTTGCACATACTCCGCTGCGCCAGCTCGCGGACTTCCTTCAAAGGGGGAGATGTAATGGTCAGCATACATGAGCAGCATAGTAGTATAATATACCTTATATTTGGACTCTCCTAAATTCAAGTAATAAAAGTAACTTTTTAATAAGGGTTTGTTTTTAATTTTTGTCTGCTGCAGACAAAAATTAAAAACAAAAAAAGCAAGGAAAAATCATATAGTTTTTCCTTGCCAAATGAAAAAAATCCTCATATTTGCGTTGTTGAAATTGAAAAATGTAAAGTACAAATTATGAGTCATATTTCATTGGGGCAAAGATACAAAATAGAAGGATATCTACAAATTAATTTAAAAAGAGCTCAAATTGCAAAAGAAATAGGGTTGCCTAAAAAGACTGTAAATCAAGAAATTAAAAGAAACTCTAATCCTCAAACAGGCATATATAAAGCTGAGGAAGCTCATCAATTATACCTTGATAGAATGCAGAAAAAGAGAAAAGCTATACATTTTACAGAGGAAATTAAAGAGCAGGTAACTACCCTTTTAAAAGAAGATTATAGTCCTGAACAAATTGCAGGAACACTAAAAAATATTTCTCATCAAACTATTTATAAGTTTGTTTGGAATGATAAGAAAAAGGGAGGTGATTTGTACAAACACCTTAGAAATCAGGGGAAAAGGTATCAAAGAAAAGAAACTTATAAATCAAATGATCCTATTAACGATAGAAAAAGTATAGACTTAAGACCAGCAATCGTTGAACAACGCTCACGCATAGGTGATTACGAAGTGGATTTAGTAATGGGAGCTAATCATAAAGGAGCTATTTTAACATTTAATGATAGAGCTACAGGTTATACTTTATTAGGGCACTTGCCTTGTAAGGGAGCTATCCATACAAAAGAAATGATAGCTAAGTTAATTACTGAAAATCAACTAACTATACATACAATAACCTCTGATAATGGCAAAGAATTTTCTAAACACAAAGAGCTATCAGAAGAGTTCAATTTAGACTATTATTTTGCTCATCCATATCATAGTTGGGAGAGAGGTTCTAATGAGAATTATAATCGTTTATTAAGACAGTACTTTCCAAAGGGAGCTGATTTAAGGTTTATAAATGAAGAAGAATTGGAGAGAGTACAAAACAAACTTAACAATAGACCTCGAAAAAGATTTGGTTATATGAGTCCAAAACAGGTATATTTGCAAGCTATTAAAAATCAAGGAAACGTTAACTTATTGAATAACAATCAGCAAAATTAAAAGTTACCTTTATGAATTGAATCTGCCTCTTATTAGTTATTTATACTTCGATATTTATTCGCTTATCCTTCGCTCTTCCTTCGCTGTTCGTATATCGAATGTAAAGGGTAAGAAGAAAGAGAAAAAATTTCTGTCTTGGCTATTTAAAAAGAAATGGCTATCTTTGCCACAAAACTTATTATTCTTTTTGCAGTGTAGCAAGCTGTGACTCGATTGTGATGAAATACTTTTTACTATTCTTTTTAGCGTTATTATCTACTGGCTGTCAGCTTTTTCAAGGACGACAGCAAGCAGGGGAGAATGTGGCTACTGAAGCAAAACAAGAGGAAGTGTTTGTGCCGGTAGAGAAGGAACTGTATGTGATTAAAGAAGGCACTATAAGAGATAAAGACTTTAAGATAAAGGGAGAGGCTTATTCATTTCCTTTTGGCGAAAAGATAAAAATAGTAGCAGAGGGAAAGGAATTTTATAGAACAGAAAGAGGAGACTATATAGAGAAAAATAATGTGGGAAATTGGGAGACTTTGAAAGCCCTAATCACCGATGAAATGCTTATACAAAATATTGATATCAACGGGAATCCTAATGATAGTATTGCTAAATATTTAGCTATAAACCAAATTTCTTATGAAGAATATCAAGAAGCCTTGAAACATAAAGTAGATTTTCTTATAGAAGATACTCTTTCGATTGTAAAAAAGAAAGGGATACTTACTTTTCCTTGTCAGCATAAAACAGTTTACCTAAAAGATCAACCTGATGATTTTGAGAATCCTTTTTCTACAACTTATGCTTATGTAGGGAATATGCCTGCTCTAAATCAATATTTAGTATTTGAAGATTCACAAGATTTTTATGCTTATATTTTTATAGACAAAACTACTGGTAAGCAAACAGAGTTTCAACGATTTCCCTTTCTATCTACTGATAAGAAGTATATCATTACAGTCGGTAGGGCTTATGAAGATTTAGTAGGAATTATTTCTTTATATCGTATAGAGAGTGTAAAACCTTTTAAAATAAATCTTTTAGTAGATGAAAGTACAAGATGGTGGGCAGCCTACGATTATTTTGATAAACAACCTATCTTTTTCAGTAAAAATGGCTATTTATATGCGTCAATGAATGTGGTAGCTAACTTTTTCGATGAAAAAGATGAACTTAACCCCCAAAGAATGTACATAAAGATAAAAATCAAGTGATAAAATAAACATTTGTGTGAATAACACTACATTAATATTATGAAATATATCGTTATCCTTATGGGACTATTTAGCTTTTTTAATACGCAGGCTCAAATTGAGCGTGTAGAACCGCCGTTTTGGTGGGAAGGTATGCAATATGCTGAGGTGCAAATATTGCTCTATGGCAAAAATATAGCGCAATATCGCGTGGAAAGCGACTTGCCTATCACTAATGTGCTGAAAACGGAAAACCCTAACTATCTATTCGTTACCATAGATACCAAAGGTAAAAAAGCAGGTAACTACTCGCTTTCTCTCTTGCAAAAGAACAAAAAAGTAGGTAGTGTAGCTTACGAACTAAAGCATAGACGCGAGGGGTCTGCTCTTAGAAAAGGCTTTGATAGCTCGGATATGATTTACTTGCTGATGTCTGACCGTTTTGCTAATGGTAATCCCAACAACAATTCGCATTCGGCTCTTACTGACAAGCTCAATAGAAAAGCTTCTGACGGTAGACACGGAGGGGATATACAAGGCATTATCAATCATCTGGATTATATACAGACCTTAGGGGCTACCGCTATATGGAGTACCCCCTTGTGCGAGGATAACGAACCGCAGCATTCGTATCATACATATGCCCAAACTGATGTCTATAAAATAGACCCTCGCTATGGTACGAATGAGGAATATATACAGCTGTCTAAGGCTCTGCACAAGCGGGGTATGAAGCTCATCAAAGACTATGTGACTAACCACTGGGGGAGTCAGCATTGGATGGTGAAAGACTTGCCTTGCTATGATTGGTTGCATCAGTTCCCAGGGTACGGACAGAGTACTTTTAGGATGAGTACCCAGATGGATAGCAATGCTTCAGAATGGGATAAAAAGTATTGTGAGAAGGGGTGGTTTGCTCCCTCAATGCCTGACCTTAATCAGGCGAATCCGTTGGTGCTTAACTACCTGACGCAGAATGCTATCTGGTGGATAGAGTACGCTGACCTTGATGGACTACGCGTAGATACGTATTCATACAACGACAAAGAGGGCATCGCTAAATGGACGAAAGCGATTATGGATGAGTATCCGCACTTTAATATTATGGGTGAGGTATGGCTCAACCAAAGCGCTCAGGTGTCGTATTGGCAAAAGGACAGTCCGATAAGTGCCATACAGAGCTATAATACTTATCTGCCTACAGTGATGGATTTTCCGCTTTTTAATGCGATAGGTGAGGCGTTTCGCGCTGCTCCGTCGTGGGATAAGGGTATGATACAGCTGTATGACAATTTGGCGAATGATTTTCTGTATAAAGATATTAATAACTTGCTTATCTTTGCTGAAAACCACGATACAGCACGTCTTAATCACGTATATACAAAGATAGCTGACTATAAGCTCATTATCAGTATGTTGGCTACAGCACGCGGTATTCCTCAATTGTACTACGGCAGCGAGATAGGTATGGCAGGCGACAAGAGCAAAGGTGATGGCCATATACGGCAGGATTTTCCTGGTGGTTGGGAAGGCGATGAGCAAAACGCTTTCACTGCTGCTGGGCGTACGGCTATCCAAAATGAGTATTACGATTTCACCGCTAAGCTTTTTAACTGGCGTAAGGATAAGGCTGTGATTCACTATGGTAAAACTAAGCAATATTTGCCTGAAAATGAAGTATATGTCTATTTTCGCTACAACGATACCGAGTCGGTAATGGTTGTGCTTAACAATAGCGAAAAGCCGCAAACGCTTCAGCTGAACCGTTTTGCTGAGAGTTTGGCGGGATTTTTGAGGGGTACAGATGTGGTATCGGGGAAAGAGATTGTTTTAGGTGATACTTTGGAAATAGGAGGGAAGAGAAGTTTAATTATAGTGAAGAATGGTAAATGATAAATACATAAAGATTTTTTGTTTTATTTATATAATGACTAGCTTTCCTTTGTTGGCACAAGAAGAGAAACCTATCAATACTGCATTTCCTTTTTTGTTGCTCAGTACAGATGCCGTTTCTTCGGGCAGAGGAGGTATAGGAGTATGCACACCTCCTGATGTATTTTCACAGCAATGGAATGCCTCTAAATATGTATTTGCCTCAGCACCTTCAGCAATAGGACTTAGTTATTCGCCCTACTTGAGTAATGTAATAAAAGATGTTTTCTTAGGAAATATAACTTTTTATAAACGTACTAACAGAAGTGCGTGGGCGGGAAGTTTTACTTACTTTACTATTGGCGATGTAGCCCTTACTGAGGATATAAGTGAGGGGGCTTATCAGTTGGGTAACGTACGTCCTTCAGAATTTTCGATAGATTTTTCTTATAGTCTAAAGTTAGATGAGAGATTTTCTATGGGGGTTGTTAGTAAATATTTACAATCATCCTTATATCTTCCTTCTGATGATAAATTAATTGCACGAGGTTTTGCTTTTGACATATCGGGTTACTATATTTCTAATAAGCATTATTTAGTTAATAGTTTGGGAGAGTATATATTAGGATTCCAGCTTTCTAATATAGGTAGTAAAATAAAATACACTGATTTAAGTAAGGCGTATTTCATACCTACAAATTTAAAGATAGGAGGTAGCTATAATTTTTCTTTTAATGAGATAGATACTTTTTCGTTATTCACAGAAATAAATAAACTATTAGTACCATCAGTTTCTAATAATGTTGATTTTTTAGAAGGTATGATACAATCATTTACAGATGCTCCTAAAGGTTTTTCAGAAGAACTTCACGAAATTGATTGGGCGTTAGCGGGTGAATATAGCTATAAAAAAGATTTTTTTCTACGAACAGGTTATCATCACCAGCATAAGAACAAAGGGGCTAATCAGTTTATCAGCATAGGTGTAGGTGTAAAATATCAATCTTGGAAGATTGATTTTGGATATATTTTTTCAACTGTTTATACTCATAATTCAGCAAATTCGGGGTTAAAAATATCTCTACAATACCAAAATAAATAAAACATTTTTTTCTTTCTGAAGAATAGGATTATTCAAAATGATTTTGTAACTTTGCCTCGTATTTAATCCTTAATTATTGTTCCTATGTTTAGATTGTTATTTTTATGCAGTACATTATGTATTTATGCTCAGAAAGAATATTGTTTTCAATATGATAATGCGGGCAACCAAAAAGAGGTATTGTTATGCTATGGAGGAAATGCTAAAAAAGCATTTTTTGAGGACTCTTCTGATATCAGTAAAGAAACTTCTAATTCTCTTAGAATTACATTAGGAGTAGCTCCTAATCCTGCGAGAGACAATGTTGCAGTGTATTGGCATCACAGTGGGAATGCTGTGCTTAGAGAACTTGTCTTACTTTCAATAGAAGGAAAAACAATGTATAGTATTAAGAATGTAGTTATCAATAAGCCTTTTCATATTGACATATCAGGATTGTCGGCTGGGTATTATTTTTTAGTAGCTACATTTTCAGATGGCAGCAAGAAAGTGTTTAAGGTAATAAAATTATAAACACAAATCAAAAATGAAACGCTATTTATTATTTATATTAGTTCTTTATACATTAAAAGGAGAGGCACAGAAGACTTATCCTTTAGAAGCTATAAAGCGGACTTCACTCTATGAAGAACCGCTTGATATGCCCACTTATACAGCACTTCCCATTAGTAGTGCTATTAGTGCACGAAGTAATGGAGCTACTACTGTAGGGCAGACAATGGGAAACCTAAGTGTGTCGGAGACTGGAGCAGCTGTGTATACAATACCTATTGCTGTACCTCGAGGAATTAGAGAGGTTGCCCCTACTTTGGCACTAACCTATAACAGCCAAAGTGGTAATGGCATTGCAGGGTATGGTTGGCACTTAGCGGGGCTATCAGTAATAAGCCGTGTGGGGAGTACAAAATACCACAATGGTAAAATCAGCGAAGTGAATTTTACTAATACAGACCAGTTTGCTTTAGATGGACAGCGTTTGCTACTGAAAGAAGGAATACACGGTGAGAATGGTGCAATATATGAAACTGAGATTTTTTCGCAAGTACGTATTAGGGCAGTAGGTAAAAGTAAAAACGCTGCTTTTGGTCCTGACTACTTTGAAGTGCTTTATCCTAATGGGGCTAAAGCTTATTATGGAAGAAATTTGAAAGGGAATAGAGCACAAAATCTATTGGAATATGCACTTTCTCATTGGGAAGACGCGCAAGGAGTAAGTATAGAATATTTTTATACTACAGAAAATAACCGTTTGTATATTGATAGAGTTGAATACGGAGGAAAAGAGAAAGTGCTTCACACCATTAACTTTAAATATAAAGCTCGTAATCGTATAGAAAGTGCTTGTGTGGGAGGGAGTCGTTTTATAAATTATAGGTTACTATCAGAGATTAGAGTAACTAATAATAATGCTGATTATAGAAAATATATTCTTACTTATAACACTAACGCACTAAATTATAATCGATTAGTAGCTGTAGAAGAAATGGTAGGAGGAGAAAAGTATACACCTATTGAATTTAGATATTGGGATACTGCAAAAGGATTTAAAAATAATAATTTTAAGTCGGAAGTGCCCTTAGTAGGCGTTGACAATCAAAATTCGGCTGTAGTACCCTTAGACCTTGATGGAGATAATCATACAGATTTTGTAATGTATCCAACCATAGGAAAAGATGCTTATAAGAAAATATATCTTTTTGATGTTTTCAGGAAAAGTCCTTATCAACTTACAGGAGGTCTTCCTTTAGGATATACTTTTAAAGATATTTTTCCTGCAAAACTTGTTTTGAGTACGGGAAAATTATTTGATGGACAAGGTATTGTAACTACCCATCAAGAAAGTGATAAAGTTGTTTTTAACAGCTATGTAAAATCATCTATGACAGCTTTATCTTATCAGAACACAAAGGAATGGAAACTTCCTACTTATGAAGATAGAGGAAGAAATTATTGTAATCTTTTAATAGAAGAATGGAAAAAGCAGGGAGGGCCTCCTCATATTGTTGCAGAAAAGAAAAATATTTCATACAATGATTTGAAATTTTTATCAGGTGACTTTAATGGAGATGGACTCACTGATATTATAGCTATAGAATATCCTATTGAAAGAGAGACTTGCTTTATACAAATGCCTTCTTTCGATCAAATTCCGTTTGAACCCACTTGTGAAAGGTGTGAGTATACTAGAGATGATAGAAGAAGGGTATATTGGATTGATTTAGACAAACGAAATGAGAGTGAACATTCAGAAGGAATAGGTAATATGCAAGAAAGCATATCTTGGAATGATTTAGTTATGGCAATGGATGTTAATGGAGATGGTAAAACAGATATTATTCATATTACCGAAGGGGCTCTTTTTGTATATGAGATGGATAATTATCAGCATTTGCACTTGTTGTATCGGCATAATAGCAACTATATAAAATTAGGTATTTTTCATCCTATGGTAGGAGATTTTAATGGTGATGGCAAGATAGATTTCTTATTACCTACTGCTAATGAAAGTAAGGAGTTTGGTGTACTTACTAATACTGGAAAAGGATTTGATTATGAATTAAAAAGGTTTAGTTTTGCATTTACATCCAAAACGATTGAAGAAGTAGAACAAGTGGAAGATGGGGTAGATCATTACACAGGTGATCCTATTTATTATGACAATTATTATTATAGAAACTATTTTTTAATTCCTATAGATGTTAATAATGATGGCAAGACAGATATAGTGCAGTATGAGTCTACAAGATTTAATCTACCAAACACTAAATCAGACCAAATTCGCAATATAAAAGTATTTAATAACCAATCAGAAGGTACAGAACTTTCGTTTGTAGAGGGAGCTTCTAAAAGACTTATCAGTGGATTTCCGGCACATATTATTTTTTCAGCACCTGATGAGCGCAATAGAGTAATGGATATATCTTTTTTTTCGGGTAACTTGATAGAAACAGCTTACTTGCAAGAGAATAATAAAGAAGAACTTTTGCTTAGAGAAGTTTATAATGGAGGAGTACAAGAAAAAATATCGTATAAACCAATGGCTTCTGATACAGATATAGAAAAAGAGCCCATTTATAAAGCAGAAATCTATAGCGAAAACTATCCATACGTAGCTGTTGTAAATATGCAATCAGTACGATTAGTTTCTAAGTTAGAACGTGAAGGGGTTAGTATTCCTAAAACAGAACGTTATTTTGCTTATTATAATGCCATTACAAATACAGAAGGCTTAGGATTCTTAGGGTTTACAAAAATAGGAAGTACAAACTGGAATGAACCTTATAAATATAATAATCAAATCTATACACAAAAAGTAATGAATCCTCACTTAAGAGGAGCCTTAATAGAGGATTTTTCATTAAATTATATTGTTTCTACATCATCATATATACCTACAGATTATTTTCAAAAAAACTCCTACCAATACACTCATACCCTCAGTTCTAACAAAGTCTTTAAACTACAGCTTACTCAACAAACCACTGAAGACAGGCTTTTAGGACTAACTACTACTAATAATTTTACTTATGATGCCGAAGGTAACCTTACCGAACAACGCACCCAAACGGATGGTTATAGCCAAAGTACGCGTGTGAGCTATTTGCCAAAGAGTGAAAGTCCGTATTTTGTAGGCTTACCTCAAAAGAAAGAAACGACTACCACCTTAGCAGGTGATAGTTTTAGCACCGCTGAAACTTTTGCTTATGAGAAAGGCTTGCTCACTACTCATAAGACCCAAGGCAATGGTACGGGTTGGCGCACTACTTCTTATGGTTATGACGAGTACGGCAACGTAACTGAACAAACTGCCACCGCTGAAGATGGGCAACAACGCACCGAACGTTACACCTATGACCCAAGCCACCGTTTTGTAACGGCTCATACCGATCACGAAGGACAGGTAACCAAGTTTAGTTATAATAACAAAGGTCTGCTGGAAAGCGAAACGACTCCATTGGGACAAAGTACTCTTTATGCCTATGACCTTTTGGGCAGACCTACCCAAACCACAAATTTCTTAGGCAAGAAAACCACGATGCGCTATAGCTTTGACGGAGGTATTTTTAAAACCATTACCGAAAACGAAGAAGGCGCTTACAGTGCAGAGAGCTATAATACTTTAGGCTGGTTGTTAGAAAAAGAAAGTAACGATGCTTTTAACAACCACTATGCGGTTAGCTACGAGTACGACGGTATAGGGCAACAAGTAGCTGTAAGTGCTCCTCACCCCACAGGAGGTGCTTCTCAAAAGGCGAAGAGGACAGAATACGATGTATATGGACGACCTACCACTATCACCAGTCCCGAAGGTAAAATAACCCGCTTTACTTATGACAAGCTCAAAACCACTGCCGATGATGGACAGCAACAAGTGATAAGCACCCGCGATGCGCAAGGTAACATCGTAGAACACCAAGATATGGGTGGTACTGTGCGCTATACCTACTTTGCCAACGGTAGCTTAAAAACAGCTGACTATGGAGGTGCCATACAAAAGATAACCCAAGACGGATGGGGACGCAAAACAAGCCTCACCGACCCCTCAGCAGGACGATATACCTATCAATACGACACGTGGGGAAACCTCACCGAAGAGACTACTCCTAAGGGTAAGACCACCTTTAATTATGCGCAAGGCACCGACCGCCTCACCGAAAAACATATCACGGGCGATTATACCGATATGCGCATACGCTATACCTATAACGCCGACAAACTGCTTACCCAAATAGACAACCAAAACAAAGACGGCAATAACGACAGTTACCGCTATGAGTATAACGGACTCAAACAATTGGTTCAAACTACCGAAACCAACCCCCAAGCGGTATTTACTAAAAACTATACTTATGATGCCTTTGGACGTGTGCAACAAGAGACTACTACCGCCCAAACGGCAGGCAAACGTGTGAGTAGTGCCGTGCAATACCACTATGAAAATGGTGATTTGATAGAAATGAAAACACCAAGCGGAGCAACCCTCTGGAAACTGAGCGCAAGCAACGAATACGGACAGCCATTGAGCCTTCACAAAGGCAAAACCAAAGAACTTTTAGACTACAACTCCCATTTTCCTAAAACACAAACTGTACAACGGGAAGATACTCCGCTGAACGTATTGCAATACGATTTTAATACGCAAAGAGGACTGCTGAATCATCGTACTTATAGTTTTTATAACCAAAAAGAAGAATTTGCGTATGACCCTACTGACCGCCTCACCCGCTGGGGCAATGCCACTCACCAATACGATGAACGCGGAAGGATCACTGAGAATAGTGCGATGGGTACCTATGAATACACACGTAATGGATACCAACAACAAAAGCTCACTACCAATGAAGCAGGCGAGACATATTTAGAAAAATACCCTTTGCCCACTGTAAGGTATAACGCTTTCAAAGCTCCTGAGCAGATATACGTAAAAGATAAAGAGCGGATAAGCTATGAATATAACGCCTTTGGCGAGCGTTCACATTGCTATTACGGTAATGCCGAAGTAGAAAAAGCTAAACGCCCACTGCTAAAACACTACAGCCACAATGGTAGTGTAGAGATAGTATGTAACAAGACCAATAACAGTACCAAGTTTGTGTTTTACTTAGGAGGTGATGCGTATAGTGCCCCTGCGATACTCATTTCGGATGGTGAAGCGCAAAAACTCTATTACCTACACCGCGACTATCTGGGAAGCATTGTAATGCTCACTGATGAAGACGGCAATATCGCTGAAAGACGCCATTTTGACCCTTGGGGACAACCCATAAAAGTAGAAGATGGAGCGGGAAAAGTGTTACAAGGTTTAACTTTATTAGATAGAGGCTATACAGGGCACGAACACCTACAAACCGTAGGACTTATCCATATGAACGGACGGTTATACGACCCAGCCTTACACCGTTTCTTACAACCCGATAACTACGTACAAGACCCTTTTAACACCCAGAACTTTAATAGGTATGGATATTGTTTGAATAACCCACTGGTGTATGTGGATGAGAATGGGGAGTTTATTATAACAGTTCTTATAGTAGGGGCTATAATAGGTGCTTATATAGGAGGTTCTCAAGCCAATGGTACCTATAACCCTTTTAAATGGGACTTTAACAATGTTGATACTTGGATAGGAATGGTAGGAGGAGCTGTAGTAGGAGGCGTCTCGGGGGGCGTAGCGGCTTATGCAGGAGGGTTAGCTGCGGCAGGATTAGCAGCCTATGGAATTACCGGAGGAGTTATAGGAGGTGCTGTAGTAGGAGCCACAAGTGGACTTGTGGGAGGAGCAATAAGTGGTGGTTTTATGTCGTTATTACCCGGAGGGAATGGGAAGTTTTGGGAAAGTGCTGGTTGGGGAGCTTTGTCTGGTTTTGTAGGAGGAGCTATATTAGGAGGAGCTACAGGAGCTCTTACCACCCCTAAAGGACATAATATTTGGACAGGACGAGAAATACAACAACCTGTTCAAACCTTAGAAGGAGCTCCTATAAATATTAACCTTGAAGCTAATGATTTAGATGGTTTAAGTTTACAAGATGCTAAACTTCAAATAAAGCAAGCTATTTCTGATAATGGAGGACCAATAAAATATAGAGCCGAATACATAAAAAAAGTTACAGGGCTTGATGTGAATCATAATTGGAATAGAGAAACTATTGAAATAGTTGCAGATCACGGAAAAATATTTAATTCTGTAGGAGGAGATGGTAGTAAACAAATATTAATACAAATGTTAGGAAAAAAATATGGTGTAGATGGTGTTTATGAAATAATAATTAGAGATGGTGTTGTTACTCATCAACGTTTTATACCTGGAGGTGTTATTAATGGAATGTATAATCAAAGTGGAAAGGGAGTTAGTGCTCCCCCAACTTGGTGGAAATAAAAATAATTAATAAAGAATTTATTATGATTTTATTTGACAAAGGTTTTATGCTAAACGACTGGAGAACTGTATATGTAGGATTAAAAAAACATTGGCTTACTCCCAAAGAAATATTATCTTATTGTGAATATGGCTATATACTATGTAGTGAGGAAATGTTTAGTGGAATGTATATGTCGTCTGAACTCTCAGATGAAAATCTTTTAAACTTAACAAGAAAGATATATCCTGACCCGATTTGGGAAAAAATTGATGATGATCTTTATGAAAGACAAATAGAAGTAAGTAAGAATTACTATTTATTTTGGGCTGTGGAAAAATTATTAGAAATAGTAGCTTTAGGTAAAGATAAAACATCTAAATTATATGAAGTAGATATGATACATTCAGAGTTTGACTGGCCTATCGAATGGCATAATTTCATATATTATATGCCACCTAAAAAGGGAGAAAAGATGGGAATAGATGTTTTGTATGATGACTTAATAGAATATATAGATAATTCTACAAAACGATTAATAGAGAGTAAGACTATAGAGCTGAAAAAGGTATAATAGCTGAAAGACTCTTTGACCCTTGGGGACAACCCATAAAAGTAGAAGATGGAGCGGGAAAAGTGTTACAAGGTTTAACTTTATTAGATAGAGGCTATACAGGGCACGAACACCTACAAACCGTAGGACTTATCCATATGAACGGACGGTTATACGACCCAGCCTTACACAGTTTCTTACAACCCGATAACTACGTACAAGACCCTTTTAACACCCAAAACTTTAATAGATATGGCTATTGCTTGAATAACCCACTGGTATATGTAGATGAGAATGGAGAATTTATTATAACAGCTATCATAGTAGGTGCTATAGTAGGCGCTGTAGTAGGTGCTTATATAGGAGGTTCTCAAGCCAATGGTACATACAATCCTTTTAGGTGGGATTATAGTAGCAAAAATACTTGGCTTGGTATAGGTGGAGGAGCTCTGATAGGCGGAGTCTCAGGAGCAGCTGTACTTATGTAGGAGGATTAGCGGCAACAGGATTAGCTACTTATGGAATTACTGGTGGAATAGTAGGAGGAGCAGCTGTAGGAGCAGCTAGTGGATTCGTAGGAGGAGCAATAAGTGGTGGTTTTATGTCGTTATTACCCGGAGGGAATGGGAAGTTTTGGAGTAGTGCTGGTTGGGGAGCTTTGTCTGGTTTTGTAGGAGGAGCTACAGGAGTTCTTACCACCCCTAAAGGACATAATATTTGGACAGGACGAGAAATACAACCTGTTCAAACCTTAGAAGGAGCTCCCATAAATATTCATTTAGATGCTGAGAATAATATAACAGGAAATTTAGAATTAAATACTCCAACAACAAATTCGGTTTTAGATCTTTAACAGCCTAAACTAATCCCTATTGAAACACCTGATGGAGGAATTAGACTTCTAAGAATGGGGAATACAGATATTAATAGTTTACAAGGAGAGGTTAGAAACAACTTTAAGAGGTTTATAAGTAAGATACCTGCAAATTCTAAAACAAATGCTACTTGGAGAGTTTTAGATGATGGAAATTATTTATTTCAAACTATATCCCCAGGTAAAGTTCCTGGTTCTACAGCTCTATATGAAAAAATAGTGAGTCCACAAGGAGAAACATTAAGAATGATAAAAACAACATTTTCACCACAAGGAGATATTATTCACGTAAAATCAAAATTATGATGACAGATAGGAAACAGTTACTTTTAGACTTAATTCTTTTAAGAGGTAAAACCCAAGATATAAAAAAAGAACTTTCTAAATATTCTTGGGATAGTGTGTCTCCTATTGTTAAAATAGATACACAATCTATGATTTTTGTTTTAACAAAATATATCAAAGGGGAGATATCAACTGATGAATTAGAAGAGTGGGCTAATCTGGTAGAATGTAGAGATGATATAGAAATTCCTTCGCTGATACAAGAATTTATTTTTGAGTTAGCTAATCCTGAAATAAATGGAGATATAACTAAGAAAAAAGTAAATGATTATGTAAAAGCTTTAGAATGTGAGAATATTTAAAAAAATTATGAACATAACAACTATTTTTGAAGGATACGAAAAGTACGATTATATCTTTTACCTAAATAATACATATCAAGTACGGGTGCCAAATAATGAAAGAAAAGAAGAAATGTAAAGAATGATAAAATTTATTTTCTCTTGAATATACAACGCCTTTGGCAAACGTTCACACTGTTATTACGGTAATGCTGAATTAGAAAAAGCCAAAAACTCTATTACCTACACCGCGACTATCTCGGAAGCATTATAATGCTCACCGATGAGGACGGCAATATAGCCGAGCGCAGACACTTTGACCCTTGGGGGCAACCCATAAAAATAGCAGACGGCTCAGGCAATACCTTAGACAAACTCACCCTATTAGACCGAGGCTTTACAGGACACGAACACCTATAAACGGTAGGCTTGGCACATATGAACGGACGGTTGTACGACCCTGCGCTACACCGTTTCTTACAACCCGATAACTTTGTACAAGACCCTTTTAACACCCAAAACTTTAATAGATATGGCTATTGCTTGAATAACCCATTACTCTATACTGACCCTAATGGGGAGTTTTTCTGGGCAGCAGTTATTATTGGTGCTATTATAGGTGCTTCAAGTTATGCGGTAAGTGCTGCTATTAACGACTCTTGGTCTTGGGGAAGTTTTGGACTGTCAGTTTTAGGAGGTGCTGTAGGAGGTGCTATTATGGGAGCTTTAGGATCAACAGCTGTGCTGACGGCTGAATCTATTGCTAATGGTATAGCTACAGGAGCAGCCTCTTCAATGTTACCAAGTGTCAATTTTCCTATAGGAGATTGGAATATAAGCCTATCTTTAGCTGTAGCTTTTGGCAACGCTTCGGGTATAGGAGCAAATTTTGCAGTAGGCTATAACGATGGTAATTGGGGCTTTTCAGCTGGAGTAGGAATAATGGCATATAATAATTATTATGGGTTTGGCAAAAATGCGATAGAAGTACGCAATTCTATAATGGCCTCTTGGGATGATGGTACTACTGGAGTTAGTTTAGGTACTAATGCTTGGTCAGGTGATTTTTTACAAAGAACAGGGATGATAGGATTTAGAAGTGGCGATTTTAAGATAATGTATGAGAATGATGGAGGGGCAGGAATTAAACATTTAGGATTAGGGGATAGAAACGATAGTTATAGAACAGCTGCCTTAAATATTGGAATAGGAGATTTTACTGCTGGATTTAATCTTTTTACTGGTAGAAGAAATAGGGAAGACCAACAAAAAGAAATCAAAATCACCACTTCCAATAAGAAAGGTGAGAATCCTGTAATAAATTATGTAGATAGGTTTGGAACTAAATATAAACGAGGTTATGTCAATGAAGTAGGTGAAAAATATCGTTTAGGAGCTTTGACTCTTGGATATGGAGGTTTCCGAATAGGAGCTAATAGCGAAAAAGTAAGACACGCTATTCAAGATGTGGTTATTCACGGTTTAATAAAAGATTGTGGTTTTATGAATACCTCTTGGCAATGGGGGGGCTTCTATCAGTACAGAACTTATAATCCTTTTACATCATGGTAAGAAGAAAATCCTACATATTGATCTTACTTTCTATTTGTTTTATAGCTTGCTGTTATAAAGGTCCTTATACCTCTTACGGTTCAATAAGACAAAAAATTAGATCTTTTTCTAAAATTACTGAGAATTATGAACTAATTGATACAACAGCTTTGTATAAATTAGATGCTATTCAAGAGTACACTCATTATAACCTAACTGAAAAGAGGGTGTCATTTTATGAAAAAGATGATGCACACTATTATCCTTATACTCAGTATTTAAAATTTTATTCTAATGGAAAATTAGCTGTTTTTTTTATTCCCAAACGAGACACTTTATTTCTTAAACGTGAAATGTTTAATCCTGAGAAAGCTATAATGGGCTATTATTACATTAAAGGAAATGATATTAAAATAAAAACAGCAGGGATAATCAATTGTTATCTATATGTTTTTAAAGAAAAAGGAAGAATAAAAAATGATACTATTACCTTAATGTTAGATAGTTCTATCGAAGAAATATATAAGAAGAAAACTATTCCAAAAGAACTTTTAGAAGGTTGGGAACCTGATTGGTAAACTCTTAGTGTAATACAAAACTTATAACTCCTTTACATTATGGTAAGAAAAGTTTTCTATATATTATTTTTCGTCTCAGTATTGGCAAATACTTTTTCTTGCCAAATGATAAATAGAAGTAGATATAAAAATTGTAATGATATAATTATTACTGAAAATATTTTTTCACTAATAGATACTACTCAAATTTATAATATAGAGGATTTAACTTTAAAAAATAGGAATCATCCTTTCTTTTGTAGATTTTCTTGTGATGGAAAAATTATCTTTCTATTTTCAGAAAACAGAAAAGAATATAAACATATTTCTAAACTATCTTATCGAGGCTTTTTCTATGTAAAAAATAAGCATTTATTTATGAAAATATATTTTAGACACCCACAAGGAGGGATAAGAACAAAGAAAATCCTTACAGCTGTGCGTGATGGAATTCTCTATTTTAGATATGAAGATGAATGCGAAAAGAGTATAAGGTTAACTCCTATCAATGCAAAATACAATCAACAATAGTTTTTATACAAAATTGGAAACCTTTTTATCAGTATAGAACTTATAATCCTTTTACATCATGGTAAGAAAAGTTTTCTATATATTATTTTTCGTCTCAGTATTGGCAAATACTTTTTCTTGCCAAATGATGAATAGAAGTAGATATAAAAATTGTAATGATATAATCATTACGGAAAATATTTTTTCACTAATAGATACTACTCAAATTTATAATATTGAGCATTTAAATACTGGTTATAATAGTGGTTTTTGTAAATTTTCTTCTACAGGAAAAATTCAATTTCTTTTCTTAGATAATGAAAATAGGTATAAAAATACTCCTAAAAAGTATGAAAGAGGAAGTTATTATATAGGAAATAGATTTTTAATCTTGAAAACGTTTGTAAAATACCCACAAGGAGGAATAAGAACGAAGAAAATCCTTACAGCTGTGTGTGATGGAGTTCTCTATTTTAGGTATGAAGATGAGTGCGAAAAGAGTATAAGGTTAACTCCTATCAATGCAAAATATAATCAACAATAGTTTTTCACCAAAATAGGAAGCCTTTTTATAAGTACAGAACTATCTATATCATCTACTATCTACTGCGATTATCTTAGAAAGCTTATTGATGTGACAGAGTGCAGATGCTTTTATAAAATAATCGGCTTACTGAGAGTTTGGCGGGATTTTTGAGGGGTACAGATGTGATATCGGGGAAAGAGATTGTTTTAGGAGATACTTTGGAAATAGGAGGAAAGATTAGTTTTATTATAGTGATGGATAAAAAAGAATGAAATAAGAATTATGAGGAATATTATTACAATAGGATTATTGATAGGGTGTGTGTTGTTTGGGAAAGCACAGAATGTGGCGGATAAATGGCTGAAAGCGGTGTCGGCACAGCAGGGGATTGCTATTGAGTGGCAAGAACGCCCTACTTCGTTTGCGAAAAAAGGAATTAAAAGTTTTGTAGGTTACTATAAAGGGGATTTTGTGGCTTCTCTTTCAGTAGGGAAATCTGTTTCGGGGAATTTTAATTATCAAGGAACTTCATACGAAATTTCTGATAGTAAAGGACAGTTAGTATTTTATAAAAATGAACAAGGTGTCTGCGGCAATCAGGATAAAGAACCTCATAAACATAGCGCTTTTGCAAGACCGGTTTTAGCTGCTGAAGAAGCGCAACCAAAAATTGCTAATACACAAGTGCTAAGGGTATACCGATTGGCAATGCACATTCCTTATAGTACATTCAGTAGATACTATTTTGATAGTAAGATAGAAAAAGTAAAAACTTTTTGGGCGGATACTGAAGCTTTTCTTAACGAAATGTATCTGCGCGATTTAGGGGTACGCTTTGAGGTGGTGAATGACGAACGCCTTATTATCAAAGATGCAACAAAAGAGACCTTTGCTAGCAGTCGCAATGCTAGTTACGTTAAGGATAATTCTACAATCGTTATTAATAGTCTTATAGGA
This sequence comes from Capnocytophaga sp. FDAARGOS_737, assembly GCF_009730375.1. Taxonomy (NCBI): domain Bacteria; kingdom Pseudomonadati; phylum Bacteroidota; class Flavobacteriia; order Flavobacteriales; family Flavobacteriaceae; genus Capnocytophaga; species Capnocytophaga sp. FDAARGOS_737. The sequence continues at coordinate 522,511 of NZ_CP046316.1, forward strand.
GAAAATAGCTATGATGTGGGTATCTCTCTCGTATATACCTCTTCTCAGCAAAGTGGTATCAGAGGATTGGCACATATTGAAGGAGTTTATCAACCTAATACCAAAGCTGATGCCGTAGCTGTACTTACTAAAGAAGTTATAGCTCACGAAATAGGACACCTATTTGGCGGTAGGCACACTTTTAGCAGTCATAAAGGCTCGGCTGCTTACGATAGCGAAAAAACAGAACTCGGTAGCGGTACTTCGGTGATGAGCTATGGTAGTCCTCGTGATTTTTTCTCGCTATCGAGCATAGAGCGCATACGCAAACGATTGACACAAGTACCTGCGAAAGCCCAAGATAAGACTTTTGCTACCCAAGCTCCGCGTATAGACCGCAGCAAGCTTAAAAATCATTATACGATTCCGAAAGGTACTTTCTTTCAGTTTTATATTCCCGCTACTGACCCTGATAGCAGCGTCTTGCTATATGCTGTAAATCAGCACGATGTACGCAATGGTGACGAAACCCCTATAACGCAGTACGCTATTTATAAACCTACTACCGCTAACCCTGTTACTATTAAAACAGAGTATCACGAAAATTCTGGAAATGTAGTGGCTAATAGCGGTTTAGCTCATCAGACAACGGGTACTTTTACTTTTTGGTTGGGGGTAAGTGATGCACAACCTCAGCAGGCTGCCGATTATATAGTGCAATATGATTTGGCAGAAACAAAGGTTACTGTAAAAGAGGGGACTCCTTTTGAAATTACCACTACCCCTAAAAACAAATACAAAGGTGGTGAGAAAATATCGCTGCAATGGAAGGTTGATGCCGCTATTTTTGCAGGCACAAAGGTGCGTGTGCTGCTGTCAGATGATTTAGGGAAAACGTTTAAGCATATTGTTTTGGCTGAAACGGCTAATGATGGTGCTGAAGAGGTTACTTTGCCTAATATCAATACATCAAAGGCAGTGCTGAAAGTAGAGGTAATAGAGGGGGTGGCGTTTGCGCTTACAGATTATCATCCGCAAACGGGAGGTTTTACTATTGAAAAAGACAACAATCTTGTTTCTGAGCCTTTGGCATTTGTAGCTACTACTTTGCCTCAAGACCTTAATCTTAGTTGTGCTAAGGAAGTGCCTACAGCTGTAATGCCTACCACAACAGGGGGCTGTGCGAGTGTGAGTTATCGTATGGAAGAGAAGAAAACCGCTGTGCTGTGCGATAATCGTTTTACCTTATTGCGTATCTTTACCGCGACTGATGGTTGTACCACGCTAACGCATACTCAAACCATAAAAGTAGCTGACAATATACCGCCTACTTTCGTAGGAACTCTTCCGCAAGATATTACTATAGAAGAGGGTAATGTTACCCCTACACAAGTAGTACTTACCGCTACAGATAACTGTGGAAGTGCTTCAGTAAGTACCACACAGCAGACGGTAAAACAGAATGGTAAAGTAAGCAAATTGTTGTATATATGGAAGGCAAAAGATGCTTGTGGCAATCAGGCAGTTTATACTCAGACTATTGTCTTCACACCTAAAGCAGCAACACCTCCTTTGGCATTTGTAGCTGCTACTTTGCCTCAAGACCTTAACCTTAGTTGTGCTAAGGAAGTACCTACAGCAGTAATGCCTACCACAACAGGGGGCTGTGCGAGTGTGAGTTATCGTATGGAAGAGAAGAAAACCGCTGTGTTGTGCGATAATCGTTTTACCTTATTGCGTATCTTTACCGCGACTGATGGTTGTACCACGCTAACGCATACTCAAACCATAAAAGTAGCTGACAATATACCGCCTACTTTCGTAGGAACTCTTCCGCAAGATATTACTATAGAAGAGGGTAATGTTACCCCTACACAAGTAGTACTTACCGCTACAGATAACTGTGGAAGTGCTTCAGTAAGTACCACACAGCAGACGGTAAAACAGAATGGTAAAGTAAGCAAATTGTTGTATATATGGAAGGCAAAAGATGCTTGTGGCAATCAGGCAGTTTATACTCAGACTATTGTCTTCACACCTAAAGCAGCAACACCTCCTTTGGCATTTGTAGCTGCTACTTTGCCTCAAGACCTTAACCTTAGTTGTGCTAAGGAAGTACCTACAGCAGTAATGCCTACCACAACAGGGGGCTGTGCGATTGTTAGCTATCGTATGGAAGAGAAGAAAACTGCAGTATTGTGCGATAATCGTTTTACTTTATTGCGCATCTTTACCGCAACTGATGGTTGCACTACGCTAACGCATACTCAAACCATAAAAGTAGCTGACAACATACCGCCTACTTTTGTAGGAACTCTGCCGCAGGATATTACTATAGAAGAGGGTAACGTTACTCCTACACAAGTAGTACTTACCGCTGCAGATAATTGTGGAAGTGCTTCAGTAAGTACCACACAGCAGACGGTGAAACAGAGTGGTAAGATAAGCAAATTGTTGTATATATGGAAGGCAAAAGATGCTTGTGGTAATCAGGCAGTTTATACTCAGACTATTGCCTTCACCCCTAAAGCGGCAACTCCTCTTTTGGCATTTGTAGCTGCTACTTTGCCTCAAGACCTTAATCTTAGTTGTGTTAAGGAAGTGCCTACAGCGGTAATGCCTACCACTACGGGTGGCTGTGCGAGTGTAAGTTATCGTATGGAAGAGAAGAAAACTGCTGTATTGTGTGATAATCGTTTTACCTTATTGCGCATCTTTACCGCAACTGATGGTTGCACTACGCTAACGCATACTCAAACCATAAAGGTAGCTGACAACATACCGCCTACTTTTGTAGGAACTCTGCCGCAGGATATTACTATAGAAGAGGGAGAGCCTATTCCTCTACAAAAAAGTATTTCGGCAGAAGATACTTGTGCTGGTGCGCCAACGGTTAAACGTTCAATGAGAGAAGAACTCAACGAAGAAGGTAAACGCGTTAAAATCATCTACCAATGGGTAGCTCGTGATGTATGTGGTAATGAGGCGGTACACACTCAGACCATTTCAATTACTCCTAAAAAAGTAGTACCTCCTGCACCTAATGATACTGCTGAAGTGGTTATTTATAATGGAGTATCTACTGACGATGCTAATAATTACTTCCGTATAGCGAATACAGACCCTAATAGTCCTATCTCGGTGATTATTTTTGATGAAATGGGACTTAAAGTGTATGAAAGCGACCATTATCAGGAAAGGGGAGAGGTATTTAGAGGCTATCCGAATGTAAAAAGCGTAATAGGTAGTAATAAAGCCTTAGCTGGTACTTATTTCTATATAGTTAAATACTACAAAAATGGCAAACAAGAGTCCGCAAAAGGATTTTTGTACGTCAGGTAGTTTTACTCTAAAGACCTGAGAATTATTAAATAAAATAATATTATTAACAAAAATTATAATAATTAGCTTGCTAATTGATTTTTAGTTCGTACCTTTGCACCGTCAAACTAATATCAGTAATGAAAGCAATATTATATTATTGTTGCGCATTGGTTATAGGTTTGCAAGCCGCCAATGCGCAACAAAAAACTCAAGAACTCTTCAATTATTTTTCACAGCCTCAACCTATTAGCTGGGTAGTTTCTCTTCCTAACGCACCGTCGTTACCTATCAAATGGCAAGAGCGAAAAGTTACTTCTCAACCTCGGGAGTTCCGTAGTTTTGTAGGCTATTATCAAGACCATTTCGTAGGAGTAATAACCCTTAGCAAGGAGTATGCTACTGGCGAAATCTTCTATCAAGGCAATTCGTATCTGTTAGAGACTTCAGAAAAAGGAGTAGTTAGCATAAAGAAAGACCAATCTTCAAAAGCTTGTGGCGTACAAAATTCTTCTGAAAAACAAAGTCTTACAAGCAGACAATACTTTGAAGGCAATGAAGATAAGAATGACCCACCCATTGAGAAACCAGAAATATACAATTCGCTTTACCCTGATGCTCTTATTCACACCGATGGGGTATTTAGGCACTACCGATTGGCACTTCCAGTAGATTACAGCATTTACAATTCGACATTTTTTTATAAAGATGTAAATAGAGTTAAGGCATTTTGGTATGCTACCATTGCCTTTGTGAATGAATTATACCGCAATGATGTAGGGGTAGATTTTACATTGGTAAATGATGAAGCACTTATTTTTACTGCTGAAAAAGATCAGCTATTTCGCAGAGGTAGTCGGGCTAATGATGTGGTAAATGATGGTACGATTACCCTTAACAAACATTATGACCCTAAAAAGTATGATTTGGCAGTTATTCTGACTGATTATAGGGAGAAATATAATGGTATGGCAGCTGTTTATTCGGCTTATGAACAACATAATAAGGCAAATGCTACGGCACGCCCTATAAAACCATCTACCATTGCTCACGAGATAGGACATATGTTTGGGGCAGACCATACTTTTTCTAACGGAGGGCAGTATTCGAGCAAAACAGAAATAGATGCGGGGCAATCTATTATGAGTTATGGACACGAGTACCCTCGTGATTTCTTCTCATTGATAAGTTTGGAAACTATACGCAGATTTTTAGGAAACTCAATGGCCTATTATGCTGATGAGGCACGCACCCAAGAGGCAGGAAAACGTGTGGAAGGTACGGGCTCTAACCTTGTGTATGGGGTGAAGAGTAATAACCAGCCTCCTGTACTTGACCGCTCGCACTTAAAGAAAGAATATGTAATTCCGAAAGATACCTACTTTCAGTTTTACCTAATAGGTACGGATGCTGAAAATGATACCATTACCTATATGGCGCACCAAGCAGATAGGCGTTTTCACTCTACTAAATCAAACGCCCGCTTTATGACTTACAAAGGGAAAACCAATGGTAATATTCGCTTTGAGACTACTTGGTTTGAGAAAGAACGCAATACTTTTGTACCTATAGCTGCTACTTCGCCATTAAACTATACTCCTGGTACTTTTACTTTTTGGTTGGCTGCTGCTGACCATAACAGAGCTGACCGCAACCACGTGGTGAAATATGATGTGGAGGAAGTAAAAGTGAAAATAGCTGAAGGAAAACCTTTTCAAATACAAGATTTTGACAATGGTACTTGGGAGCGAAACCGCACTTACAAAGGAGGGCAAATGCTCACCCTACATTGGCAAGTAGATGAAAATATTTTTGGCAAAAATAGTAAAGTGAGGATATTGCTATCGGACGACTCGGGAAAGACTTATAAATACATATTGAAAGAGACCGCTGATAATAATGGAACGTGCGATGTGATACTCCCCAACATCAATATAGGTACTACTCACGGACATTTTGGTAAACAAAGAGGGCAAGGTGTTATCAAAATAGAAGTGATAGATGGTTTGGCTTTTGCTCTTTCGTGCACTAAACCTTATCACCTAGGCGGCTTTATGATTGATAAGAACAAAAATGCCCCTACGCCGCTTGCCTTAGTAGCAAGTAGTCTACCTGCTCAACACATTACAGTAGCTTGTGCTAATGTAATACCTACTGCAGCCAAGATAGAGACGCAAGGCGGCTGCGGTAGAGTTACTCAGGCTATTGCACAAGAAGAAACTAATAAGAAATGTGATAACTACTATACCCTAAAACGTACTTACTCTTTTAGTGATGAATGTAATACAACCGTAAGTTTTGAACAATTTATCACAGTGAAAGATGATAAAGCTCCTGCTTTTGTAGGGCTTTTGCCTAGTGATGTGAGTATAGAAGAAGGAGCTGCTCTGCCTGAAGCTAAAGTGCTTACCGCTAAAGATAACTGTGCAGGAGAATTGCAAGTAACGCCTTTGGTAAGTAAAGAAAATAATAAGGTGGTATATTTGTGGAAAGCAACAGATAGTTGTGGTAATAGTACAATGCATACACAAACTATTTCTATAAATCCAAAGCCACAAATAAGTACTCCAACGGTGACGACTCCTACTGTTAGTACTCCGACAGTGACGACCCCTACTGTTAGTACTCCGACAGTGACAACACCAACGGTTAGTACTCCGACGGTAAATAGTCCAACACAAGGGATTATTATCTATAACGGAGTTTCGACAACAGACCCTGCTAACTACTTTAGAATAGAAAATACAGATACTGACCAACCAATTTCAGTAGTTATTTTTGATGAAATGGGACTAAAAGTCTATGAGAATAATAATTATGGAAAGACTGAAGTGTTTAGAGGTATGGCTAATGTCGGCACGATAATAGGTGGGCGAAAAGCCTTGGCAGGTACGTATTTCTATATCATTACGTATTATAAAAACGGACAATTAGAAAGCAGAAAAGGATACTTATATGTCAGATAATAATTGACAATTAAATATTTAGCAAAATGAAAATATTACGACTATTAATATGGTTTTTATTTATAGGAACCATAAACGCACAACAAAACGCAGCGGCTGTAATACGCTTATTTCAGCAAAATAACGCTGTAGAATGGCATTTACCCGTAAAAGGGAAAAGCATACCCCTTATGTGGTATGAGCGCTATAACTCTCTTGCTCAAGAAGGATTTCGCACCTTTGTAGCCTACCACCAAGGGGCTTTTGCAGGGAGTATTTCTGTAGCTCCTTCTACTATATCAGGTGAAGTGTGGCACGAAGGAAAGGCTTATTTCCTAAGTACCGAAAAAGGCATACTAAAGATTAGTACCGAAAAGAGTCAGTTTAGTTGTGGTACTTGTGCTGATGGGCAGTGTAATACAGATATGGGTACCACTACTACCCCAAAAGCAAGCACTACAGCCCGAGGTGTAGCTCTTGCTGAAGTAGCCTTGCCATCAGAAGACAAACGAGTGCTATACAACACTAATGTAATGAGAACGTACCGCTTGGCAATGCTTATAGATTATAGTTTTTACAAAGGACATTGCCGCAGTGATATGAACAAGGTAAAAGCCTTTATGACAGAAGTGCAAGCAGGACTGAATGAAGTGTGTGGCAGGGAGATAGGTTGTCAGTTTGAATTGGTAAACGACCCACGCCTTATTATTACCACTAAAGAAAAAGAAGTGTATGACCGTCCCTCAGTAAGAACGGTAGTAGAGAGAGCTACAGGCGATTTTAACAGCTTGATAGGTGAAGAAAACTACGATGCTGGTATAGTGTTTTCGGTATATAAAGATAATCGTGGATTGGCACATCTGGGTGAAATCACAGGGAAACTAAAAGGAGGTTGTATTGCTAACCACGAGTTTTATATTATTCTACACGAGTTCGGACACCTATTGGGTTCAGCACATACCTTTACTATAGGAGGACAAACGGCTTCGTCATTTACAGAGCCAGATAGGGGAAACTCGATAATGAGTTACATTAATGACCCTTATGGTACTTACTTCTCATTACCCTCTATCTACACTATTCGCAACCGTACTAACCTACACGATGCTTACTATAGCGATAAAGCACGTACCCAATTGGTAGGACTACCACAAGCGAATATACCCTACGGAGAGGTATCGGACAATCGTGCCCCAGTGATACATCGTGCGAAGTTGAAAAAGAGTTATACCTTACCACCTAATACTTACTTTCAGTTTGATATAGAAGCCAGCGACCCTGATGGAGACCCGCTACTTTATATGGCGCACCAAGCTGACTTTAAGATATTTGGAAAAGCCCGTTTTCCTTCTAACAGACCTACAGAGACTAACCGTATAGAGTTTTATCAACCATATAGAAAGAATAGAAGCAATGAATGGGAAGCTGTTCCTTTCAAATTTACAAATAAAGATGAAACAGGAGAATTTACTTTTTGGTTAGGAGTATGCGATGGCAAAGTGGGGGCTTACAAAAATGGAAAACCCCATGTGCCTCTTTACGATGTGTATGAAACCAAAGTGAATATAGTAGGAGGTACGCCTTTTAGAATAATTAATGTAAGCAAAAGTAGTGCAGGAAAATACAAACGAGGAAAAGACGTTACCCTCACTTGGGGAGTTGATAAAAATATCTTTGGCGAAGATAGCAAGGTGCGCATTCTCTTTTCAGACGATTATGGAAAGAGTTATAAATATGTGTTAGCTGATGGAATTCCTAACAATGGTAAAGCTACTGTTATTTTCCCGACGCAAGCCAAAGGTTGGAATGGGGGTAATCTTTATGTAGAAGGACTTTTCAAAATAGAAGTAATTGACCATATTGCCTATGCAGTGCACACTGATCCCCCAAGCACTTTAGATATGCACAGCCCTGACATTACCTTTAAAAATTTGCCAGAGCCTACTATAACAGTGAAGAAAAATGCTATCCCTCCAGCTCCGAATGTTACAGCTGAAAGCTATTGTAAAAGAGGACGTATCAATATAGTTCTATCGGAAGAACCTCACGATACCTATCTGTTGCGTCAATGGATAGCTACTAATGGTTGCGGCGATAAGGTAACAGCTCAGCAATTTATCTATTACGAAAAAGAAGCTCCTATTAATAGTTTGCATTTTGTAGGAGACTTGCCTAAAGATATGCACGTACAATGTAAAAGTGAGATACCTGAAAAAGCTGAGGTAAAGGCAGAAGGAGCTGATAATATCCGTATAGACTATGAAGAAGAAATGACTGAAGGGGATAAAAAAGCTTATAAACTCACTCGTTCTTGGATAGCATATGCTGATAATGCATTGCCAATTCGGCACACTCAGCAAATTTTGCTAAGAGATACTCAGAAGCCAGAACTTTCGTCCTATCCTAAAAGTATGATAGTGAAGAGTGAGGATCAGGTGCCTTTCAAAGAAAACCTTACAGCTACTGATAACTGCGATGGTCTTTTGAGAGTAGATTCTAGTGAAAGTAGTAAATATGAAAATGGTAAAAAGAAAGAGGTAACCTATGTATGGTTTGTAGAGGATAATGCTCATAACCAAAATCGTTATGTACAGGTAATTACTATTAATCCTGCTATAACTACTCCGACGGTAACTACTCCGACGGTAACTACTCCGACTGTGAGTACGCCAACGGTAACTACTCCAACGGTAAGCACACCGACTGTAAGTAGTCCAACGGTAAGCACACCAACAGTGAGTACTCCAACAGTAAGTACACCGACTGTAAGTAGTCCAACGGTAAGTACACCAACGGTAAGTACACCGACTGTGAATACACCGACTGTGAGTACCCCAACAGTAAGTACTCCAACGGTAACTACTCCGACGGTAAGCACACCGACTGTGAGTACTCCAACTGTAACTACTCCAACTGTAACTACTCCAACGGTAAGTACACCGACTGTGAGTACGCCAACTGTGAGTACGCCAACTGTGAGTACGCCAACTGTGAGTACGCCAACTGTGAGTACGCCAACTGTGAGTACGCCAACTGTGAGTACGCCAACTGTGAGTACGCCAACTGTGAGTACGCCAACTGTGAGTACGCCAACTGTGAGTACGCCAACTGTGAGTACGCCAACTGTGAGTACGCCAACAGTAAGCACTCCGACCGTAACTACACCAACTGTAACTACGCCTACAGTAACTACACCGACTGTGAGTAGTCCAACAGTAAGTACACCAACAGTAAGTACACCGACTGTAACTACTCCAACGGGAATAAGCCCTGAGGTTTCGGAGGTAATTATTTATAATGGGGTTTCAACTCATAATTCTCATAACTATTTTAAAGTAGAGAATACAGATGAAAACAGACCTATCTATGTGATTATTTTTGATGAAATGGGACTAAAAGTGTATGAAAACCCTGACTATGGTAAGAATGAAGTGTTTAGAGGTTATGCTAATGTGAAAAACGTAATAGGCAAGAAGGCATTGGCAGGTACCTACTTCTATATACTGCGATACTACAAAAATAATACATTAGAAGAGAAAAAAGGATTTTTATACATCAGGTAGTCAATTATTAATTTGCTAATTATTAATAGTTTCGTATCTTTGCCACTCAAAACAATGAAAAAGATATAGAATATGAGTTTTATTGATTACCTACTCTCAGCAGTGCTGATGCTTATCACCTTTGCGATAGGCAGTTCGTTGCGCTTTGCTGACTTCGAAAATATATTTAGAAAATCAAAGCCCCTTTATTTGGGGCTTTTCTTGCAAATGGTGTTTTTGCCTATTTGTGCTTTTATTATTGCTGCTGTAGCCGACCTTTCGCCTGCTGAAAAAGTAGGGCTTATTATCGTGGCTATCTGTCCTGGGGGTACTACTTCTAACTTTATTAGCTATCTCATCAAAGCAGATACAGCTTTAGCAGTAGCTCTTACTTCTATCAATAGTCTGCTGATATTGGTCTCTATACCTGTATTATCGAATTGGGCGGTAGCTGCCTTTATGGGAGGGCATACTGAAGTATCGCTGCCTATTCTTAATACTGTGTGGGAGGTGACTAAAATAGTTATTATCCCAGCTACTTTAGGTTTGCTCTTCAATCGCTATTTTCCTAATATAGCTCATCGTATTAAGTTTCCGCTAAAAGTAATTAATACCCTCTTATTGGGGGTAGTATTCCTTATCAAGTTCTTTGCAGGGGAAGAATCTGGGGGGAGCGGCATATCAGTAGATGAAATTATACGCTTATTGCCTACTACCTTACTGATGCACCTTAGTTCGATGATACTTAGCTATTTTATAGCCCTTAAACTCTTCAAACTATCGGGTATACAATCTACTACTATTAGTATAGAGGTAGGGTTGCAAAACACAGTTTTGGCAATATTCGTAGCGGGCACTCTGATGCACAATGCCCCAATGACCAAACCTGCCCTTGTGTATGCGATGTTTTCTTTCTTTACTACTTTGGCGTTTGCGTTTATTACTATTAGAATTAGAAGAGATTAGCTATTTGGCTACTTGCTAACGGATGCTAATAAGTATATCACTGCCATACGTATCGCTACTCCGTTTTCTACTTGTTGCAAGATAATAGACTGAGGGCTATCGGCTACCTCGCTGGTAATTTCTACCCCTCGGTTGATAGGGCCTGGGTGCATAATCACTATTTCTTTATCGAGAGAGGCTAAGAGCTCTTTGGTAAGTCCGTATTGTTGTACATACTCGCGTGTAGAGGGGAAGTAACTGATGTCTAAGCGCTCGTTTTGTATGCGTAGCATATTGGCTACATCGCACCAGTTTAAGGCTTTGCGCAAATTAGTTTCTACCCTTACGCCAAGCTCGTGTATGTATTTAGGGATAAGCGTTTTAGGCCCGCAAACCATTACTTCAGCTCCTTGTTTATGTAGGGCAAATATATTAGAAAGGGCTACTCGAGAGTGGAGTATGTCGCCTACTATTACTACTTTTTTGCCTGCAACATCGCCTAATCGTTCGCGTATAGAGTAAGAGTCTAAAAGGGCTTGGGTAGGGTGCTCGTGCGCTCCATCGCCGGCATTTACGATAGCGGCCTTGACATGCTGCGATAAGAAGATTCCAGCCCCAGGGTTGGGGTGACGCATCACTACCATATCTACTTTCATTGAAAGGATATTATTGACCGTATCGACTAATGTTTCGCCCTTAGTAACCGATGATTGCGAAGCCGAGAAGTTAATCACATCGGCAGAAAGGCGCTTTTCAGCCAACTCAAAAGAGAGGCGAGTGCGAGTGCTGTTCTCAAAGAAAAGGTTGGCGATGGTAATATCGCGTAATGAAGGCACTTTCTTAATAGGGCGGTTGATAACCTCTTTGAAGTGGTCAGCCGTTTCGAAAATCAGTTGTATATCTTTTTCGGTGATATACTTAATACCTAAAAGGTGATTGACACTTAATTCGCTCATCGTATTATATCTTTTAGCGGTACGGCAAAGGTACGAATAATTTGTCAATTAGCAATTTTTAGGCGTTAGTTTTTAGTCGTTAGTCGTTAGTTTGGTAATAAAAAAGGTTATTACAGTATTTGCTGTAATAACCTTTTTTGTTTTTTATCTTCTGTCTTTATTTTAGTATTCTTCTGTAGGGGTAGCGAATATTTCGTCGGTTTTGTGGCGGCGACCACTTACGCGCTCTTGTAAGTCTTGGAAGATAACAAAAAGCACAGGGATTACTACTAATCCGAAGAAAGTACCAATAAGCTGTCCTACAGCGGCTCCGGTAGCTACTGAACGGTTACCAGCAGCTCCTACACCTGTAGCAAATACTAATGGCAAGAGTCCTACGATAAAGGCAAATGAAGTCATCAGGATTGGACGCAAACGCGCCATAGCGGCATTGATTGCTGCCTTAGAGAGGCTCTCGCCCATACGTCGGCGTTGTACCGCGAACTCTACTATCAGGATAGCATTTTTAGCCAAAAGCCCCATTAGCATAATTAGTGAGATTTGGAAGTAAATGTTGTTTTCTAAACCAAAGAGCCATTGCCCCAGATATGCCCCAAAAATACCAAATGGTAACGACATTAGCACTGATAACGGCAATAGGTAGCTTTCGTATTGTGCCGAAAGGATAAAGTAGGTAAACACCAAGCTGAGAATAAAGATGATGATAGTCTGTGAGCCTGCGTTTTGCTCTTCACGGGTAAGCCCTGTATAATCAATGCCATAGTTAGCGTTAAGGGTTTGAGCCGCTACTTCTTCAACAGCTTTTACTACATCACCTGTACTATAGCCCTCATTATTGGCTGCTGAAATATCTACCGAAGTGTAGAGGTTATAACGGCTTACAGCTTGAGGACCAAATACCCTTTTTAGAGTAACATATTCTGAAATAGGAGCCATCTCACCACTCTCAGTACGTACAAACATTCCATTTAAACTATTCACATCTTTGCGCGCATCGGGTAGGGTTTGCACCATTACGCGGAATTGCTTACCGTAGAGCGTAAAGTCGTTAGCATAGTACCCTCCTATATAGTTTTGTAGGGTAGAGAGCAAGGTATTTACCGAAATACCTGACTGCATAGCTCGTTCTACATTGATGATCATTTCATATTGAGGGTAATTGGTATTGAAAGATGTTTTAGCATACTTTACCTCTGGTCGTTTTTCGAGGGCAGCGATAAACTCTTGGGCAGTTTTGTCTATTTCAGTTACATCAGCTCCTGATTTGTTCAGTAAGGCAAATGATACCCCTGCCCCCATACCGAAGCCCGATACAGCTGGAGGTTGGAAGAATACTATTTCAGCATCTTTTATCTTAGAAGCAGCTGCAAAAGCCTGCCCTATAATAGCATCTATACTTTGGCGAGGGTCTTTAGAACGTTCTTCGAAAGGCTTGAGTTTAAAGAACCCCATACCATTATTGCTACCAGAGCCTGATAGCATACCATTTCCGGTTACGAAAGTAAAGTTTTCAACCCCAGGTATGTTATCAAGGTCTTTACTCACTTCGCGCATCTCGTTGGCTACACGCTCCATAGAGGCACCAGGTATCATCGAAAGATCCATTAGTACGAATCCTTGGTCTTCGTTAGGTACAAACCCTGTTTGTATATTTTTATTAGCAAAGTAAATACCACCCCCTACAATAGCAAAAAGCACTAAGGTGACCCATTTGTGACGCAAGAAAAAGGTGAAAGTCTGTCCGTACTTTAATGTTGCCGCATTGAAAGCAATGTTGAATTTATGGAAGAATTTGCCTATAACTGATTTGTCTTCATACTCCTTATCGCCGTGAGGTTTGAGGAATAGTGAGCAGAGGACAGGACTGAGAGTAAGAGCGTTTACTGCTGAAATGGCGATTGCAACGATGAGGGTAACCCCAAACTGTTTGTAGAATACCCCAGTTGTACCCTCGATAAAGGTAACCGGCACAAATACAGCTGCCATCACGAGGGTGATGGAGATAATAGCTCCTGTAATTTCGTTCATAGCCGAAATAGTAGCAGGTTTAGCTTTCTCGTGCGTCTGCTCCATCTTAGCGTGTACCGCCTCGACCACCACTATCGCATCATCGACCACTATACCTATGGCAAGCACTAAGGCAAATAGGGTTAGCATATTGATAGAGTAACCAAAAAGATTTAGGAAAAAGAAAGTACCCACGATAGAAACCGGTACCGCAATAGCGGGGATAAGGGTAGAGCGGAAATCTTGCAAGAAGATATACACTACTAAGAATACCAATAAGAATGCTTCTAAAAGAGTAGTTAGAACCTTAGAAATAGCCGCATCTAAAAAGGTGTTTACATTGAAGTTAATAGTGTAGGTTACCCCTTCAGGTAGGTCTTTCTCAATAGATTTGAGGTACTTCTCAATATTTTGTACGACTTCGTGAGCGTTAGCCCCGGGGGTTTGCGAAATACCCATTGCAATAGCTGCACGTCCTTTGCTTTCGGAAAAGCTGGTATAGCCAAGGGCATCGAGTTCTACCTTAGCTACATCTTTTAAGCGAAGTATGCGCCCCCCATCAAGGGCTTTAATTACTATGTTTTCGTATTCTGATACGCTGTTGTATTTTCCTTTATACTTGATAGTATATTCGTAAGAACTACCACTGTTTTGCCCCAAGGTACCTGCCGCTGCCTCTAAGCTTTGTGCTGAAATGGCTGCATTTATTTCAGTAGGGGTTAACTTATAGGCCTGTAGTTTTTGAGGATCAAGCCATATACGCATAGAGTAGTTTTTACCACCATATTCATCAGCATCACCTACCCCAGTGATACGCTTTAGAGCAGGAATTATGTTGATACCCAAGTAATTCTCTAAGTAAACTTCGCCAAATTCAGGGTTATCAGAGAAGAAAGTGAGGAACATTAGCTGTCCTGCCTCGCGTTTTTCTATTGTTATCCCTGCTTGTTTTACTTCGGCAGGAAGGATAGCATTAGCGTATGATACGCGGTTTTGCACTAATACGGCAGCATTGTCGGGGTCAGTACCGTTTTTGAAATATACCGTGATATTGGCAGCCCCGCTGTTAGAGGCAGAGGATACGATATAGTCCATATTTTCTACCCCGTTGATTTGCTCTTCGAGAGGAATCACCACAGATTTAAGTACGGTCTCGGCATTCGCCCCTCCGTAGTTAGCTCTTACCGATACGGTAACAGGCGCAATGTCGGGGTATTGCGATACAGGCAACGAGACAATACCCAGCACCCCTAAGATGACTATCAAGATAGAAATAACCGTTGATAGCACCGGTCTGTTTATAAAGTTCTTTATCATAAATTCTTAATTTGTCAATTTGTCGATTGCCAATTGGCTCATTATTTCCAGCCACCTCCAAGGGCTTTGTAGAGGGTAATGCCGTACTGCATACGGGTAAATTGGGCTTCGGCAACACTTAGTTCGGCATTGAGGCGGCTTACTTCGGCAGTGATTACCTCTAAGTAATTCACCATACCGCTATCGAACAGCTGTTTAGAGAAGTCAGTAGCCTCTTGGTAGGCTTTCATCTCTTTGGTTTTTAGTTCGATTAGCTCGGTTTGAGTGGTAAAGTTGCGCATAGCGTCGGTTACCTCTTTGCCTGCTGAAAGGATAGACTTTTTGAGGTTGAGCAAGGCCGTTTCTTGGGCAGCGCGTTGTACCTCATACTGGGTGCGTATTTGTCGCTTATTGAGTATAGGCTGTGCCAGCCCTGCTACGAAGTTAGCAAACATAGATTTAGCCGAAAACCAAGTGTCTAACTCGGTGCTACTCAAGCCCCCTCGTGCTGAAAGGGTAAGGGTAGGGAAGAAGTTAGCACGGGCTGCGTTAGTAAGTTCGAAAGCATTGCGCAAGTTGAGCACTGCGCGGAGTACATCGGGGCGGTTTTCTAACAACTTCACTGGGTAACCTTGTTTGAACTCGGTAGGAAATTGTTGGGCTGATAGGTTGCTGCGCTCTATGCTGTGCAACTCTTCGCCCATAAGCACGCAAATAGTATTTTCTACCGCCCATATACTGTTGTTGATGCTGATAAGCTGGGCTTGGGCATTATATACGAGGGCTTCTATCTGCTTGGTAGCCACTTCGGTAGTAGAGCCTGCATCCTTTAGGTGCTTAGTAGTCTCTAAACTCTTTTGGCGGAAGTCGATAGTCTGCTCGAGTACCTTTTTCTGTTCGTCGAGCATTAGCAATTGGTAGTAGGCAGTTGCCAAAGTAGCCACCACCTCTGATTGTACGGCTTTTTGAGCCTCGACTGTAGCTAAATAAGAGGCTATTTGGGCGCGTTTCTGGGCAGAGATTTTGCCCCAAATGTCGGCTTCCCAGCTGGCACTGGCGGTAATATCCCACAGGTTGCCATAGGTGCGGTCGCCTATGCCCCCAGCAGCATTGATAGAGTTGGTGCTGCGGGTATAATCAGCTCCTACTGAAAGAGTAGGGATATAGGCAGCTTTGCTCTGCTTTAGATAGGCTTGCGCTGACTGTACGCTTTGTATTGCTATACGCACATCGAGGTTGTTAGTCAGTGCCTTGCTGATGTGCTGCTGTAAGAGCGGGTCGGTGAAGATGTTGCGCCACGATACCGTAGCACTGCTGAGGCTATCGGTAGGGATATTGTCGGTGCGAAAGAGTTTTTCGCTAATCCCCTCGGGCATATATTCTTGCCTTTTGGGCGCTACACAAGCACTAAGGGTTAGTGCTATACTTGCCGCTGCTATAGATTTATATATGATTCTTTTCATTTGGGTGTTAGGTTCTATTAAAGACGAAGTGCTATTGGCTCTTAGTGCTCGTTGAAAATAGGTTGTATTCTTTTTACAATGCTGTCCATTGGTACAATAGGCTCTGGTTTTACGTGAATACCTCTGCGAACAGCGTTAAGCCCTTGTACGAGGATGATATCACCTTTAGAGAGACCGCTTTCTACTACTGCATAATTATCGGCGCGGTTCTTAAGAGTGATAACGGTCTGTACCACCGAGTCCTTTTCTATTATTTTGTAAGCGAATACTTTGCCTTGTAGCTCGAAGGTAGCAACTTCGGGTATTACGAGGGAGTTACTAAAATGTTGAGGCACTCGGATAGTACCGCTGTTGCCATTGGTAAGCAACCCATTGGGATTAGGGAAAGTAGCGCGGAACTGTATGCT
The DNA here is from genome assembly GCF_009730375.1 of Capnocytophaga sp. FDAARGOS_737. Classification (NCBI taxonomy): domain Bacteria; kingdom Pseudomonadati; phylum Bacteroidota; class Flavobacteriia; order Flavobacteriales; family Flavobacteriaceae; genus Capnocytophaga; species Capnocytophaga sp. FDAARGOS_737. Next base: position 539,372 of record NZ_CP046316.1, read on the forward strand.
GCCGGTAGTAGGGTCTATCTGCCCTGTTACGGCTTGTATTTTACCCTTTTGGGTATATTCTTTTCCGTTAGCCAATACTAAAGAGGCTTCGGGTAGGTTTTTGAGCTTTTCGGGTAGGTTTTTGCCCTCAGTATTACTTAAGAAGTCAAGGTATTCTTTTTCGTTCATAGAGAAGTAGGCATATACCTCTTTTACGTCGGATACAGTAGTTAGAACAGTGCTATTAGCATTTACCAACGCTCCTTCACGATAGTTGATAGCGCCTACTATGCCGTTAACAGGGGCTTTTACCACCGCAAAGCCGATGTTGCTTGCCACCTCGTTATAAGCAGCTTGGGCGCGCTGTAGGTTGGCTTTAGCCGTTTCGAGCTGCACTTTGCTCACTATATTTTTCTCTACCAAAGGAATGAGTTTATTCACTTCGACCTGTGCCACCTCGACCTGTGCTTTGGCTGAAGCTGCCGATTGGTTGAGGGTTTGTGTTTCGAGCTGAAAAAGCGCTTGCCCTTGGGTAACGGCTTGTCCCTCATCGACCAATACTTTGGTGATGTAGCCAGACACTTTGGCTTGTACAGGGCTGTTTACCACCCCTTCGATGTTTACAGGGTAAGAAAGGAAAGAGGTTGTATTTTGTTCGCCTACTATTATCGCAGGATATGAGGGGATTTGCGCACTAGCTTGTGCATCTTGTTGTTGCGTGTTATTGCAGGCTACTATAGCGATAGCTGACACTGCTGTTAAAAAGATTTTATTCATAATATTTTATTGTTACTTATTAGTTTAGGGGATAGTACAGAGGTAAGAATTTTTCGGTAAAGGTAAATTGGTGGGGTGGGTTGCACAAATAAATTAGACGAAAAGGCTAATTTTATCGACAAAAAGGGAGGTAACATCCTCCCACACATACTCCGCTACGCCAGCTCGCGGACTTCCTTCAAAGGGGGAGATGTGACGTTAAACAGTATGCTCTCGTTGTTTCAGGGGGCAAAGTTAGTACAAAAACTTGTGCTAAAAAAATTAATACTTGTTAATCTTTTCATAAATTTTTTGAGGAAAAGCAGGGTGTAGTGAATAGCAATTTTTTCTGGTTTTTGGATAATGATTAGATATTTATACTTTGGTAATCTTTCGGTTATCTTTCGCTCTTCCTATATTGGGCAGATTCAATTCATAAAGGTAACTTTTAATTTTGCTGATTGTTATTCAATAAGTTAACGTTTCCTTGATTTTTAATAGCTTGCAAATATACCTGTTTTGGACTCATATAACCAAATCTTTTTCGAGGTCTATTGTTAAGTTTGTTTTGTACTCTCTCCAATTCTTCTTCATTTATAAACCTTAAATCAGCTCCCTTTGGAAAGTACTGTCTTAATAAACGATTATAATTCTCATTAGAACCTCTCTCCCAACTATGATATGGATGAGCAAAATAATAGTCTAAATTGAACTCTTCTGATAGCTCTTTGTGTTTAGAAAATTCTTTGCCATTATCAGAGGTTATTGTATGTATAGTTAGTTGATTTTCAGTAATTAACTTAGCTATCATTTCTTTTGTATGGATAGCTCCCTTACAAGGCAAGTGCCCTAATAAAGTATAACCTGTAGCTCTATCATTAAATGTTAAAATAGCTCCTTTATGATTAGCTCCCATTACTAAATCCACTTCGTAATCACCTATGCGTGAGCGTTGTTCAACGATTGCTGGTCTTAAGTCTATACTTTTTCTATCGTTAATAGGATCATTTGATTTATAAGTTTCTTTTCTTTGATACCTTTTCCCCTGATTTCTAAGGTGTTTGTACAAATCACCTCCCTTTTTCTTATCATTCCAAACAAACTTATAAATAGTTTGATGAGAAATATTTTTTAGTGTTCCTGCAATTTGTTCAGGACTATAATCTTCTTTTAAAAGGGTAGTTACCTGCTCTTTAATTTCCTCTGTAAAATGTATAGCTTTTCTCTTTTTCTGCATTCTATCAAGGTATAATTGATGAGCTTCCTCAGCTTTATATATGCCTGTTTGAGGATTAGAGTTTCTTTTAATTTCTTGATTTACAGTCTTTTTAGGCAACCCTATTTCTTTTGCAATTTGAGCTCTTTTTAAATTAATTTGTAGATATCCTTCTATTTTGTATCTTTGCCCCAATGAAATATGACTCATAATTTGTACTTTACATTTTTCAATTTCAACAACGCAAATATGAGGATTTTTTTCATTTGGCAAGGAAAAACTATATGATTTTTCCTTGCTTTTTTTGTTTTTAATTTTTGTCTGCAGCAGACAAAAATTAAAAACAAACCCTTATTAAAAAGTTACTTTTATTACTTGAATTTAGGTTGTTCCTATATCGCTTCTATAGGGAAGGTAGCAGTAGTAGATTTTTCTTCAAAATTGGCAAATTTGCTAATTGACAAATTATTTGTATATTTGTACCCTAAATTTTAATGTTTTATACCAATGAAAAAAGTGTTTTTATCAGCATTAGTGTTGAGCACGATAGCAATGGAAGCTCAGCAATCGTTTTCAGGCTTTCGCGAGAGTCCGTATGCTGGGGTGCTACAAGCTACTACTAACCCTGCTTATATGATTAGCAGCAAGCGCTCTTGGGATGCCAGCCTCTTTGTGCTAAACGTAGGCGTAAACAATGATGCTATTCCGCTTGACGCCGACATCAATAAACGTATTAATGACTTCGTACGCTTAGACGCTTCTAATCCGCTAGCGAAGAATAACGACATCAATGTACGCTTTAATGTAGATGTACTTGGACCATCGCTATTTCTGAAGTTGAACGACAAGCACGCTGTAGGTATATTTACCCGCGTACGTGCTTTGGGTAATATCAACAATTTTGATGCTAAAATGATTCAGTCGTACATTTCTGACTATGACAAGTTAGAGTTGCGCAACAACTACAGCCTAAACCTAAACGACCAAGAAGTGGTAGTACACGGTTTTTCTGAAGTAGGTTTTTCTTGGGCAGGTGAGCTATATTTTGACGGTCATAACGCCATCAAAGCAGGGGCAAGCCTTAAGTACATAATGGGGGCAGGTAACCTATATGCAGGCTTCCGCGACTTCAATGGTACTGCAAGCCTTACTACTGACCCTGCTAGTAAAAAAGTAAACTTGAATATCAATTCTACTAACGGGGTATTCGAGATTGTAAATGGGGGTACTGACTTCCTCAACAATTTTAAGGCTAATTCGCTAATGGGCAAAGAGGCTTCGACAGTAGGTTTTGACCTTGGGGCTACTTACGAATATCGTTTTGATGGTTGCCAGACTTGCCATAACAAGCCTCACGACCTACGTATAGGTTTTTCGATTATGGATATAGGTTCTGTTAGCTATAAAACTAATACAGAGTCTTACCGCTACCAAATGCCAGCTTCGGGTACTGTAACTATGCAAATGGACGAGATTAATGAAGAGAAACTTAAACAAGCTTTTGGTATCAGCAATTCAATGAAAATGGCGCAAAAGACAGTGAAATCATCATTGCCTACAACTCTTAACCTAAGTGCTGACTACCGCGTGTTTGGAGGTTTGTACGTTAATGCTTCAGGGCTTGTGAATCTTACTTCTAAGAGCAAAACAGATGTGTATAACGCTTATTACGCTAATACTTTCTCGCTAACCCCTCGTTTTGATACCAGTGCTTTTGGTGCTTATTTGCCTATCTCTTACAACCAAGTTTCTAAAACTAATATCGGTTTAGGATTGCGTTTAGGGCCTCTTACTTTTGGTTCGAGCTCTGCTATTAGCAACCTTATGAAAACCGCTCACGAGCTTAACTTCTTCGTGGGGCTTCGTTTTGGACATATGGCATATCCTAATAATTAATAATTACCAGTTAATATAAAAAAAGCGGTTCAGCACGTGCTGAACCGCTTTTTTTATTTACTATTATAACTATTAAAACTCGAAAGTACCTACCTCTATGACCTCTTTGGCGTTGCTTAGCCGTACGGTAGTCTCTTGTTGTTTTTGTTGAGGGGTACCGTAGTGGGTGTAGAAGATAATGCGTAAGCTAACCGGCATTAGTTGCTTTTGCGAACTTGTACCAAAGTAATCTACTTGTACTTTGTACTTGCCTTTTACGGCTTTCTTGAGCATAAACTCTTCAGGGCCATAGCCTTGAGTAACATCTTCAGAGATTTTACCGCCTAAATAAGTAAGCTTATTGCTGTAATAGCACTTCTCGTTTTTAGGGTCGGTTACCCATAAGTCCATATCGCAGTTATCGGTATCCCAACTGAGCACTACGCGTACATCAACCGGTTCTTTCTTTAGCAAGCGTTTATCGATATAGCTGGTGTTTATGCCTTTATGGCGCGCTATTAGGCTATTGATGTCGTTCATCGTTACGAGTTGTACATCGCCAAAACGACTGCTCCACAAGCCCGTTACTACTTTATAAAGGGTTTTGACAGCCTCGTTGTACTGAGCGTCATCGGCTAAGGCTAAGCCTAAATCGCGGAAAGATTGCGGTTCTTCTTCGCGCAGTTCGGCTACCTTGCGGAACACTTGTACGGCTTCTTTTTTAGCTTTGTAGCTGCTGAGTTTGTAACCTAGCATACGCAACAGTTGAGGGTCGTCTAAGCCTAACTCGGCTAAGTTAGAGATTACTAAAATAGCTTGTTCTTTATTGCCTTTTTTGAAGAAGTAGTCAGCTACATCGGCATAGAAAGAAGGGGTGCTACCATACTCTTCTTTGAGTTTGTAGTAAGTTTCTACAGCTTTGGCCTCATCGGCGTACTCCATTACTTTTAGGTAAGGCGTATCGGGGTTGTAGGCATTGAGGGCAATGCTACCGGTAGGGGCTTCAGGAGTGTCTTCTGAGTAGCTTTCACTTCTCTTCATTGCTGCATTAGAAGAAATAGCACCCACCATAGTGGTCTTTCTCTGTGGGGCATAGTCCATCACTACTACTTCTTCAAGTTGGTAGGAGTCCTTATCAGAGAGGTTTTGTACATTGGCTACTCTTTCTTCTTTGTTTGCCATAGGGACAGCCTCAGCTAAGCTTAGAGCCTCAGTTTCCTCAGCTTCGACTTCTACAACCGGTTTAGTATTTTTAACTTTCTTAGGGTAGGAAGTTTGCCACCACTTAGTCTGGTCGGCTGATTGCTCAATGACCTCTTCTAAGGATTCTTTAACGGACTCTTTTTTATCTTTCTCTTCTTGTTGTAGATATTTTTGATACTCTTGTAGCAACTCTTTAGGCGGGGTGATACGATAGCGCAGATAGTCGCTTACGGTTTCTAACACTATTAGTGAGTTGCCTTCGGTTACGATGCCGTATTGGCGCCCTACAGCGTCTATTTGCTTTTGGTCAGCCCCAATGCGTTGCAAGTGAGCGATTTGCTTTTCAGCCCATACACGGCGCAAGAGAGCGTATTCGCTTTGACTGGTCGCATTATCCTTGCTAAAACTGATTTCTTGTTGTGCCACTACCTTATTAGGGTAGCCTACTGATACTACTATAGTCGCTTCGTCAGAGAGGAGTTTGCCCGCAAAGGTGAATGTCTCACCGCTAAGAGCAGTGCCTTTTTCTGGGTAAAGGTCTTTTACTTTGCCTTTTTTCACCTCATAGCCTAAGAGCTGAAAAGGGGTGTAGCAGGCTGCTTTTACGGCTTCGGCTGTGCTAAGGGTGGTCAAATCGATAAAGTTACCGCCAGTTGCCCCTGCTAAATACTGCATTTTGGCAGTGTTGGCTACAGCAGTACTATTGATAACAGTTATAGGAGTTTTAATCTGTTTTACCGCTTCGGTTACTGAAAATTCCTTAGCGCCAAAGTTGAAGATACCATCGGTGAAGAACAAATATTCATCGCACTTAGGGCTGAAGCTCATCGCATTACCATCGGTAGCCCCATCGTATTTTAAGTTTTGTAGATAGGCTTTTAGGGGTTGCCAATTGCCATTTTTTACCTCAAAATCAACAGCTTCGGAAGTGCGTATGCTGAAGGTGTTAAGGGTTACCTCGGTGTTCTGAATATGAGAGAAATAGTCGTTTAAGAAAGCGAATGCTTTTTCTTTATCGGCTTGGGCAGCTGAGTGCGATACGTCCCATAGGATACCTAACTTTTTAGGGCTGTTTTTAGGCTGCTGAGCGGTATTGCCCAATGCCATAGTACCGTACAGATAGCTACTATTACCTTTGGTAGCTGTCAGCACTTGGGGCTTTTCTACCTTAGGGAAGGTAAGGGCTATATTCTTATTGAGGGAGTAATTGTCTTTGCTAAGCTCGCTAATATAACTATTGCGCGTCTGTTTGAAGTCGAGCTCAAGACTGTTTTCAATATCAGCTTTCACAAGGCGCGATACTACTTCGGTACGCAGTTTAAACTTCTGTAGCTGGAGTGCAGAGGCGATAGGCAAGAAGTAGAAATCTTGTCCGTTTTTCTGACGTAGTTCTTGCTCGAAAGCGATAAGCACGCGCCGAGAGCCTTGTGCAGGCATAGGGTATACGCGGGCTTTGAAGTTGTTGCCCTCAGTCTTTTCGAGCAGACCTGGGTCTACACCGCGCCGTACGATGTCTTCAAAGGCTTTGCGCCCTAAAGCCTTATCAACAACAACCCCTTCGCGCATCTTGCCATTGATGTCGAGAGCAAAGCGCGATACTTGCTGACCATCGGCAAGAGGGAACTGAAATTCGCCCTCCATTACGCGGGTGTTAGGGTTGTAAAAGGTCATTTCCATAGTAGTAACGGCGGTTTGCCCTACTACCAAAATGTCTACCGAGAGCTCTCGTAGCTCCATAGGGTTGGCATTGCGTTGGTTTACTACCTTAACCTCGGGTAGCGCTGTTTTTTGCGCCAGAACGATAAAAGGAAGTAAAAGTGCAGCAGATGATAAAAAATGTTTCATAGTAATTATCTATTTTATAATTACTACTTAACAATTAGTGTGCCGAAATAATTAATTTGTCACTCAAAAAAACGTCAAAGTGCCATTTTCTCTAAATGCCGCAAAAGGTATCTCGAAGCCCTCTACAGGCTTGCCGTTTAGCTGTACGTATTCTACCAAAGGACTGTTAGCATTCCGACTTACATTCTTTATCAAAAACTTTTTGCCCTCAGGCAATTGCAAAGTTACCGTTTTAAACAAAGGCGTGCCTAATACATAGTTGTCGCTAGCAGGGGTTACAGGGTAAAAGCCTAAAGCGGAGAACACATACCAAGCTGAGGTCTGCCCGTTATCCTCATCACCGCAATAACCATCGGGGGTAGGGGAATATAGTTTGTCCATTACCTCGCGTAGTTTGGCTTGGGCTTTTTGGGGCTTGCCTGCATAATTGTAGAGGTAGATAAGATGCTGTATAGGTTGATTGCCGTGAGCGTAATTACCCATTCCTACCAGCTGCATCTCGCGTATTTCGTGTATGGTAAAGCCGTAATAACTATCGTCAAAAAGTGGGGGCATCTCAAACACTTCGTCTATCTTTTTCTCGAAAGCCTCTTTGCCGCCCATCAGCTGTACGAGTCCCTCAAAATCTTGAAATACCGACCAAGTGTAGTGCAGACTGTTTCCTTCAGTAAACGCATCGCCCCATTTTAGCGGATTGAATGGCGATTGAAACTTGCCGTCCTTATTCTTGCCGCGCATCCATTTGGTTTCGGGGTCGAATACGTTTTTATAGCGCTTAGATTGTTCGTAATACTGTTTAGCAATCTCTGCCTTGCCCTTCTTTTCTGCCATACGCGCAATGCAATAATCGGCATAGGCATACTCAAGGGTGCGGGCTACGTTCTCGTTAATCTTCACATCATAAGGCACATAGCCTAAACTATTGTAGTACTCTACTCCCTCGCGTCCTACCGACTTCACAGGTCTGCCCTCATTTTGAGTAGCGTTTTTGAGCATCGCTTCTAAGAGTATTTCGGCATCAGCAGCTTCTATGTTTCCTTTCAGGTAGGCATCAGCAATGATAGAAGCCGAGTTAGAGCCTATCATACAATCGCGGTGGCCTGGGCTTGCCCATTCGGGTAACCAACCTGACTCTTTATAAGCATTTACTAAGCCTTTCATCATCTGTTGGTTCATCTCAGGATACAATAGGTTAAACAGCGGGAATACCGAGCGGAAAGTATCCCAAAAACCATTATCGGTAAACATATAGCCCTTTTCAACCTTGCCGTTATACGGACTGTAATGCACTATTTCTCCCTCTTTGTCGTATTCGTAAAAAGTGCGCGGGAAGAGTAGCGTGCGGTACAAACAAGAGTAGAAAGTGCGCAAATGGTCTATATTTTCGTCTTCTACTTGTATCTTGCCGAGTTCAGCTTCCCAAAGAGCAAACGCCTTTTGTTGGGTTTGTTCGAAAGTATCGTTGCCGAGCTCCGTTTGCAAGTTCAATAACGCTTGTGCAGGCGATATAAAAGAAGAAGCTACTTTGGCAGTTATCTGTTCACCTTTTTTGGTGCGGAAGCCTATCACAGCACCAGTATGTTCGCCCTCACTTTCGGGCTTGTTGCTCAGTTTATAGCCGTTGCCCCACGTTTGCACGCTCTCAAAATCTTTATCAAAGGTAATCACGAAGTAGTTATGGAAGTTTTCGGGTACACCGCCGCTATTATTGCGGGCATAGCCTATAATCTTACGTTCTTGGGGCAGTACTTGCACCTTAGAACCTTTGAAAAAAGCATCTAATAACAAATAGGCTTTGTCGGTTTCAGGGAAAGTAAAGCGAAACTGAGCCGCGCGGTTAGTAGGGGTGATTTCTACAGTAGTATCATAGTCAGCTAAATAGACTTTATAATAGTGAGGTTGTGCTGTTTCAGTTTTGTGCGAGAACCACGAGGCGCGCTCGTCTTCTTTTATTTTTAAGTTGCCTACTACAGGCATTAGGGCGAAAGCCCCATAATCGTTTATCCACGGACTTGGCTGGTGAGTTTGTTTAAAGCCTCTTATCTTCTGAGCGTGGTACTGATAGGCCCAGCCATCGCCCATCTTGCCTGTTTGGGGCGTCCAGAAGTGCATACCCCAAGGCACCGCAATAGCAGGGTAAGTATTGCCGTTAGAAAGTTCGAAAGTAGAGTCAGTACCCATCAGCGGATTTACGTAGGTAGTGTAAGAGGTGGTAGGAGGTTCAACAGCTATGGCTTGTTTTTCTTCTTTTTTAGGAGTTTCAGTAGGAGCCCCACAAGCTACCATTCCACCGCAAAGGATTAAAAGGAATATCTTTTTCATAATTAACTTTAGTTTGTTGTGTCTTATAGTTTATACCTAAATTGATTAGGAAAAATGGTTAATCATTAATCTATTAATAATTAACCATTTTTCATTGCTTTATAGCACCGCTATACAAGAAATTTCAACCTCTACCCCCTTAGGCAGTTTGGCTACTTGTACGGTTTCGCGGGTAGGTGCTGTTTTTTCATCGAAATAACGAGCATATACACCGTTTACTTGTGCAAATTGACCCATATCGGCTAAGAAAATAGTAGTTTTTACTACTTTTTCAAAGGTAGTACCTGCCTGAGTGAGGATAGCTTTAAGGTTTTCCATCACTTGCTCAGTAGCGGCTTCAATGCCTGTTACTACTTCGCCAGTCGCAGGGTTTACGGGTATCTGTCCTGATACGTAGAGGGTGTTACCTGCCAAAATAGCTTGGGTGTAAGGACCTATAGGAGCAGGTGCTTTGTCTGTAAAAATGACTTGTTTCATATAAAATTGGTTTTTAATTTTCGTTTTTTAAGAGTTGGGACGCGTGAAAGTAGCTTTTAGCGTACCTACGTTGCCCACCTTGTCATAAGCATTAATGTTCAATTCGTATTTAGTAGTATCGGTAGTATCTACATCGTCAAAGTTGAAGGTGAGAGTGCGATTTTTAGGCTCGTACTCAAAGAGTATCCACTGCCCATTCAGGGTAGCACTACAAGAGGCAAACCCGCTGAGGTTATCGCTTACGGTTACCTTTAGGGTGTTGCCTTTTACTACTCCTTTATCTTTGAAATTCAATGCTTTAAGGGTAGGAGGGGTGCTATCTTTCCGCAAGCTATATCTGCCCAAATTGCGCGCACGAGCAGTAAATACCCCATCTTTATAGACAGTAGTGGCAAAACCACCTGCTGCCGAAATAAATACCTTGCTGATTTCGTCCTCTGCAAAATTAGTGTTTTTCATAGTTACGGTGAAGTACTTATCTACAGGCGTACGGCGATTGCCGATAAGCAGTCCGTCGCTGTCTTCGCTAATGTTGATAAGCTGGTCTTCGTAGAAAGTATTTTCAGGGAAAAACACACTTCCTTTAGAGAGTTCGTAATAGTTATCGCGCTTGGCTATTAGCTGCTTATTACCCTTGTATTCAGGTCTTTCCGTCTTCAGTTCCAATCGCTCGCCTTTTATGGGTATATGTACCGAAGTAGCATTGCCCTTAAAATCTTCTACCACTACCGTAGCCGTATAGGTTTGCCCTTCTTCTATAGTCAGATAGCCGTTGTTTTCCTTTAGTATCTTGTATATCTCTAAGCGGTTACCAGGTTTCTTGTAGAGCAGCTGTACAAAGCTTTTGTCAGACAAATAACGCTCGTAATCAGTTAGGATATTGATACAGCGAGTATCGCCAAAATTAACCTTGTCGAAGGCGGATTGCAGCTGGGGTTCACCATTGAGCAGTAAGGTAGCCTTATAAATGCCGTTTTTGTGCAGGGTACCATCTTGGCGGTCAAAGGCTTGAAAACCAAAGCCAATAGTGCCGATAGCCCTAAGCGTATCAGTAACGAAAGAGCCGTCAGGCAATCGCTTCTTTTGCAATTGCTGCGATAACTGGGTGTGAGCTACCTGCGCATCATTGCCCAAAGCGTAGGCAAAAAGCCCTGTTATTTCAGGAGGAGTAGTGTCTTCTATCTCTCGGAAAGCAAAAAGCAGCGGATTCCAGCCGTTATTGCTCGTATCGCGCACCTCGAAGTGCAGATGCGGCCCGTGGCTACCACCGGTATTGCCACTTACGCCTACCCATTCGCCTTTTTTCACTACAAATTCGTTTTCGGTAGGGGTAATATCGATGTCGTAGGTCTGTTTTTCGTATTGTTTTTTCTTTACATATGCCTCTATAGCAGGCGCGTATTTCTGTAGGTGTCCGTAGGTAGTTACGTAGCCATCGGCGTGGGTGATGTACAGCATTTTGCCATACCCATACGGACTTACTATTATACGCGATACATAGCCGTCTTGGGCTGCCAATACCTGTAGACCCTCTCTACCTTCAGTTTTCAGGTCTAAGCCTCCGTGGAAGTGGTTAGGGCGCAGTTCAGCAAAGTTGCCTGCCAATAGGGGTTTGGTGTTTAGAGGTACTATCGGCTGGAAATCCTGTGCGCGGCTATAGGTGGTAGCAAGTAAGTGGCAGCTAATGTAGGCAAGTAAAAAGAGTTTTTTCATTAGTGATTTTATAGTGTATAAATATTAAGGTCTTTAAGGTCGAGAGTCGCCCCTATTTCAATAAGGTGTAGGCGGCGATGGTCATCTTTAAATTTTTGTTTAGACGATTCTTTATTAATTTTTATCACAGGGAAAGTGTCGTAATGCACCCCTAATACGTTGTCTACTTGTACGAAACGAGCAGCGGTAAGGGCATCGCGTACCCCCATCGTATAATTGTTGCCGATAGGGAAAATGCCCAGATTGACCTTGTATTGGTGGGGGATAATCTTCATATCGTAGTGCAGAGCGGTATCGCCTGCTATATAGATAGTTTCATCGTTATAATCGATGAGGAAGCCAGCCGGATTGCCACCGTACGAACCATCAGGGAACGAAGAAGAGTGTTCGGCTTTAATCATCTTTATTTTCACTTTGCCGTCTACAAAGCGGTGAGAGCCACCGAGGTTCATACTATGTCCGCTAAGGCCGAGTGCCTCAAAGTGGGCAAGTATTTCAGGGTTAGTAATCAGCTGAGCGCCAGTGCGTTTAGCGATAGCCTCTACATCGGCTATATGGTCAGCGTGGGCGTGGGTTATGAGAATATAATCAGCTTTGATAGAGTTGATGTCGATGTGTTTAGCCAGAGGGTTAGGGCTGATAAAGGGGTCTACTAAGAAAAAAGTACCGTCAATATCAATATTTACGCAAGCGTGCCCAAGATAAGTGACTTTCATAATGTTATTTTTTAGGGTTTGTAATTATGCGGCAAAATTACGAATAAAAAGCAAAACTACAAAAAATAATGTAATTACGCCAATTCCACCCACAAGTGCAATTTTTTAAATTATACCCCCGCTGGCGCAAGCTTGCAGCTTGTGCCCAATTCAGAATTCACAATTCTCTCCCCGTCCTACTTGTCCCACTCGTCCTACCTGTCCCACTTGTCCCACTTGTCGCACCCGTTCTCCCAATTCAAAATTCAGAATTCAAAATTCTCTCCCTGTCCCACAATCGCCGGTGCGGCTCGCCCTCCCAGCCCTCTCAGCCTTCTCATACTTCTCATACCTCCCATCTGCCTCACACTTGTATCGTGTTAATAGTTAGCCTTATATTTTTAACAACACATCTGATACATTACCCTCTATCTTTTTAAGAATACTCTCATTTTAGCATATTTAGCTTCTAACACTTCCATTAACAAACTTAAAATCTCCTTTACAGCTATATCCTCAGTTTTGTGATACTTTTGCCTCATATACTTACAAGTTGTTTCAGTGCCTTCATATTCCCCCTGCTGGTGCGAGCTTGTAGCTCGTACCTAGTATTCTTAGAGCTTCCAGCTCTGTTATATTCTTAAGCACAAGCTAGAAGCTTGCGCTAGCGGTAATTAACATTTTTTCGCCATCTTTTAGGTGCGCTACATAGCCTTTAGAAGCGTCCACCAAAGATGCTGCATTGAAATGCAGATAATATTTTTCGATAAATTCGGTAATTGGTTTGTTTGCTATTTTTCTCTACTTTTAATTATATTTTATATTCTTTTTTAAAATCTTTAAATTCAATCCATAGCCCGACAGCAAGAAACAACGCCAGCACGCCCCAGAATATAGCGAAATAGAGGTCAGTATTACTTGTTTCCTTCTCTTTTTCGTATTTCAATGATGATGCTGGATTTATATCATGGACAGATGGATTGTCTTTTAGATAATATACTTCCACCACAGGGCTTTCTGGCAATTTTGAAGTTGATTGTTCGCCTTCATATTCTACACCATTTACTTCATATTTATATTTAATACTGTATGTTTTTATGGGTACTTTGGCAATTTTCACTGTATGCTCTGTATAGACACTATCATAAACAGCAGTAGTTTTAGTGTTTTCTTTTATCAAAGCCTCATATTCTGCAACTTTTTCCTTATTTGAGCCTTCTATATAGTCTCCAGCACAAGTTTTACATGCTAAACTGGCAAGTATAGCCATCAATAAACCTTTCCAATTCTTGAAAATAAAGTTGATTATCATCATAAGCTTAAAAATTTTAATTAGGACAAAAATAAGAATAATTATTTACAAATTCTGTTTTTACTCTATCTATGTTATAAAATCCTTATGCTGGTGCGAGCTTCCAGCTTTTTTATTTTTTAGCACAAGCTAGAAGCTTGCGCTAGCGGTGCGCGGAACTGTTCTTCTTTAACAACACATTTGAAACATCCAGGGGCTTCTTTACACTATTTAGAGCACTTTATAGGCTTTAAAAATGCTTATCTCTATGGTGGGTAAAGAAAAATAGTAGGGCAGTTCTTTTGTATTATTTTGATTAGCAAGTTGTTGTGATTTTAACAACACATCTAGAATATTACCCATTGTTCAAATTATTAAAGTACTTTTCCAGCATTGTAATGTTGTCATATTTTTGAGTACGATCTGTGTAAGCAAACCACTTATCTGCTAAATCATCAAATAATTGTTTACCTAAGTCTGTTAAATCACTTTCTTTGATGACTGTATCAATATTTAAATCGCCTTTTTCATCAAAAGGATTTTTTTGTAAGAGCCCTTTTTTATAGCTAAGTTGAAGCAAGTTTCTACAAGCAATAAGTGTATTGTCCTTATCAACTTGTCTTATATATGCTTCTGCTAGTCTCCTTACATCTAATAATACTATATCTTTCATATTTTATTTATTTCATTCTTGGGCAAAAATACAAATAATTTACCAATTAGCAACCCGTGTTGCCAGATTTTTTTCTTTTTCACCTACCCTATACAAACGATACAGGAACAATATAGGAAGAGCGAAGGATAAGCGAAGGATAAGCGAAGGATAAGCGAAGGATAAGCGAAGGATAAGCGAAGGATAAGCGAATGATAACCGAAAAATAATCGTCTAATAACCGACCTAAAAACAGAAAAATATGCTAGCTACTTTATGCTGCCAAATTTGCTAATTGGCAAAATATTTGTACTTTTGCCTTATAAAAAAAATTGAAACGTTATGCCATATACAATTACCCTCAATAATGATAGTCCGCAAGCTTTAGCTTTTGTAGAGTTTGCTAAAAACTTTGATTTTCTAAAGGTTACCAAGAAAAGAGAAGCCAAAAAAGCACTTGTAAAGCCTGAAATAGATGACTTAGAAGAAGATGAATACGGTATTCCTATTAAATACCGCGATGAAATTATGGCAATGTCTAAAGAGTCTAATAGAAATATGACTAGACGTTGGGAAGCCGCTATTGCTAAAAGAGAACAAGAGCAAAAATTATGATAGTTATCTCTGATACTAATATTATCTATAGCTGCTTCTATAGACCAGAAGGAGTTATTGCTACTATTTTGAAAAATGATAAGAAAAAACTACAGTTTATAGCACCTTCTTATCTTTTAGATGAAATAGAAGAGCATTTACCTAAGATTATGGAAAAGAATAATCTCACTAAAAAGCAAGCTAATAAGTTGTTGAAAGAATTTACTGAGCATATTACTTTTTATAATTTAGAAGAGATTGAAAAGAAAAATAGAACTAAGGCAGCTGAAATAGCTAAAGATATAGACCCTGATGATTATCTTTTTATAGCATTACATTTTCAAAAAGGTCATAAAATTTGGACTTGTGATGCTAAACTTGCTGAAGGATTAAAAGAGAAAGGCTATGATATATGTGTTACAACACAACAATTAAAAGAAAAAATATATAAAAAGAGTACCTGATGTTGAAATTAGGGCTCTCAAAATTTGCTAATTCACAAATCTGCTAATTGGCAAATTTGCTAATCACCAAACTTGCTAATTTGCTAATTATTTGTATCTTTGCCGCAAAATTATATTCGGTATCATATACCCTATTAGTAATATGAAGCAACATCTAACTATCATTATACTACTCTTTTTCAGCTTCTTATCTGCGCAAGCACAAGTAACCAATACTACTCAAACTACTTCATCTACTCAGTCCGAAACTACTGTAAAAAATGGTATCGGGCGCATTGGCTTGCAGCAACCTAAGAGCATCGTGCAGCAGTATACTTATAATCCTGCCTTAGACCGCTATGTCTATACCCAAAAGCTGGGCAAATACGACCTCGCGACCCCTATGTTCCTCACTGTCAAGGAGTACGAAGACTTAGTGATGCGCGAGCGTATGAGTGCCTACTACCGCGATAAGTTAGACGTATTAGGCGATACCCAAAGCGATACTACCCAAAAGAAAAAAGCCCAACGCGACTTGCTGCCCGACCTATATGTCAATTCTGATTTCTTCGAAAGCATTTTCGGAGGGCGAAATATAGAGTTTACCCCTACCGGAAGCGTTGGGGTCGATTTTGGTTTGCGCTATACCCGCAACGATAACCCAGCTGTCAGTCCGCGCTACCGCAGTTCGTTTGGTTTGGACTTCGAGCAGCGCATTAGCTTGGGGCTTACCGGCAAGATAGGTACCCGCCTAAATCTGAACGCTCAGTACGATACCCAAGCCTCATTCGACTTTCAGAACGTTTTTAAACTCGAATACGCGCCTGATGAAGACGATATACTACAGAAAGTAGAGCTCGGTAATATCTCTATGCCTATTTCTAACTCGCTTATTACCGGTTCGCAAAGTCTTTTCGGGGTGAAAACACAACTCAAGTTTGGGCGTACCACCATCACAGGGGTTTTCTCTGAACAGAAGTCAGAGCGCAAAACCCTTACGGCACAAGGGGGCGGTACGATTACCGAATTTGAGTTTTCAGCTTTAGACTACGACGAAAATCGCAACTACTTCTTGGCGCACTTCTTCCGCGACCAGTACGATAGAGCTTTAGAAAATTATCCGTTTATCAATAGCAAAGTACAGATTACCCGCTTAGAGGTGTGGGTAACCAACCGCAATAGCCGTATGGGCAACATACGCAACATTTTGGCAGTACAAGACTTAGGTGAACCCCGAATGGATAGAACGCGCCTTTACGACAAGGCAGGCCCTGCATTCTATAACAGTACTACTAACAATATGCCTGCCAACCGCGCTAATAAGTACGACCCTACGCAGATAGGTACTGCCAATTCGGTACTTACCAATGCTATCCGCGATGTAGCAACCGTGCAACAGGGTTTTGGTACGAACCAATCGTATGTCAGTCAGGGGTATGACTACGCCGTAATAGAGAATGCCCGCAAGCTCGAAGAAGGGGTTGATTATAAGGTAGATACTAAGCTGGGCTTCATCTCGCTCAGCACAGCCCTCAGTGCCGACGAGGTGCTGGCAGTAGCTTACCAATATACCTATGGCAGCCAAGTATACCAAGTGGGCGAGTTTGCTAACGATGGTATTTCGGCTACTACTAACAACAGTTTTTACGGAGGCAATAACGCTATCACTAATAACCTACTGGTGCTGAAGATGCTTAAGAGCAACCGCCTGAACGTGAAAGACCCTATTTGGGATTTGATGATGAAAAACGTATATTCGGTGGGTACAGCACAATTGTCGGCTGAAGATTTCCGTATGAATATCTTCTATTCTAATCCTTCGCCTGTCAATTATATAGATAAAGTAGATAATGTAGGCTGGCCAACAGGCTTAGAAGACCGCATACTGCTGAATCTTTTCAACTTCGACCGCCTCAATAAGTACAACGACCCACAACCAGGCGGCGATGGCTTCTTTGACTTTTTACCAGGGATTACTGTTGATGAGCAGTACGGCAAAATATTCTTTACAAAAGTAGAACCTTTTGGTAACTTCTTGCATACCACTTTAGGGGGGGGTACTTATAATGACCCTGCTACCTATAACAATAACCAGAAGAAGTACGTCTATACTTCGCTGTATAAAAATACCAAGACCAAAGCCCAAATGGACGGCGAGAAAAACAAGTTCGTGATGAAAGGGCGCTATAAAGCCTCAAGCAGACGCGGTATTTCGTTAGGGGCTTTCAACGTACCACGAGGTTCGGTTAGGGTAACAGCTGGCGGACGCTTATTAGTAGAGGGACTCGACTATTTGGTGGATTACCAATCGGGTACAGTAGAGATAATTAACCCCAGCTTAGAGGCTAGCAATATGCCTATACAGGTGTCAATGGAGAATAACCTCATTTTTGGCGGACAAACCACCCGATTTATGGGGGTAAATGTAGAGCATAAGTTCAGCGATAAGTTCATACTAAACGGGGCTATCGTAAATCTGCGCGAACGACCTTTTACACAGAAAACCAGCTACGGACAAGAGAATGTAAATAACACTATTTTTGGCTTAGCCGGTACCTATTCTACCGAAATGCCATTCCTTACCCGCTGGGTAAATCGCATTCCTACAATCAAGAGCGATGCGCCGTCTAACCTTTCGTTGCGCGGAGAGTTCGCTTACCTATTGGCAAGCACCCCTAAAGCAGACGATTTTGATGGTGAAACCACCGTGTACTTAGACGATTTTGAGGCAGCGCAAAGCACTATTGATATGCGTTCGCCTTTGGCGTGGAAGTTGGCCAGCACGCCTTTAGAGTTTGGGGCAGCAGGCGGCAGAAACAACAGTTCGGTGCCGCAAACCCTATACGGCAATACTCCTGACGATGCCGATAACCTAAAGAACGGCTATGGGCGCGCTAAAATGGCGTGGTATACCATAGACCCTGTGTTTTACTCTACTCAGAAACCTTCGACTATCAGCAGTAACGAAATATCAAAGAACAGCACCCGCCGTATCTTTATTGAAGAGATATTCCCTCAGCAGCAGTTGGCACAAGGGCAGTCGTTAGTGCAGGCCACCCTCGATTTAGCCTATTATCCTAACGCGAAAGGGGCTTATAATAACGACCCTAATTTCGCCACTAAAACTAAAGACGAAAAATGGGGCGGTATAATGCGCGGTATGAGCTATTCTGATTTTCAAGAAAGCAATATTGAGTTTTTGCAATTCTGGGTGATGGACCCTTATTACTCAGGCGAATACAGTGGTTCGGGTGAATTGGTGTTCAACTTAGGAAACATCTCAGAAGACGTGCTAAAAGACGGACGCAAGCAATACGAAAACGGATTGCCAGGTCTTTCCTCTACCTCAAGTATCAATACTTCGTCTTGGGGTAAGGTGCCTGCAGCCCAATCGTTAGTATATGCTTTTGATGAAAGTTCGTCTAACCGCAGGCTGCAAGATATAGGTTTAGATGGTCTGAACGATGCCGATGAAGCGCGTATATATAGCAACAACGTAGCGACTTCGCCTAACGACCCTGCGATGGATAACTACGAGTATTTCTTGGCGCGCAGTGGGGGCATCTTAAATCGCTATTACAATTACAACGGTACACAAGGCAACTCGCCTGTATCGGTGTCAGATAACGACAGAGGCTCTACTACAGTACCTGATAATGAGGATATCAACGGCGATTTTACGATGAATACCACCAATAACTATTTAGAGTATAGGGTGCGTATCAAACCTAATATCAGTACAGCCGACCCTTATGTAAACGATATTCGCACCGTATCGATAGAAGCGCCTAACGGACACCGTGTGGCTACCCGCTGGATACAGTTCAAAATACCGATTGAAAGCGGAGCTATGTGGCGCGAAGGCTATACCTTCCCGCTAAATAGCAATGATAAAATGGACATCATCAACTCGATGACCCATATGCGTATGTACCTAACGGGCTTCCCTCAAGAGATGCTCTTGCGTTTTGCTACCCTCGATTTGGTGCGCGGCGACTGGCGTTATTATAACTATACCCTTAGCACCGACCAAGATGACCCTTCAGACGATGGTACTAAGGTAGAAATCAATTCAGTAAACCTAATTGAAAACGAAACCCGTCAGCCTATACCTTATCGTATGCCGCCAGGGGTAAACCGCGAGCGTATTAATACTAACAATACCTTAGTAGAGCAGAACGAACAAGCCCTATCATACATAGTAGATAATCTCGAAAATAAAGATAGTAGGGCGGTGTATAAGGCGTTGCGCTTTGACCTGCGGCAGTATAAGTATATCAAGATGTTTGTACACGCCGAAGCCTATAAGAATAAGCCTCTGCACGACAATCAGGCGGTAGCCTTTATTAGGCTCGGTACCGACTTTAGCGATAACTACTATCAGGTAGAAATACCGCTGAAGGTTACCCAACCGGGTAGCTCGTCAGAGTACGCTATATGGCCTAAAGAAAACCAGTTCTCTATACCAATGGAAGTGCTTACCAAGCTCAAAGCGATAAGCATCAGAAACCAAACCCTAGATAGGGTAACTTATTATGACGGCAATTACAATGTAGTGAGCGAAAATACCCCTTACCACGCTGGCGAAAACCGCTATGTAATAAAGGGAAATCCGTCATTGGGTAGCGTACGCGCTATGATGGTAGGTATTAAGAACGTATCGGGCAATAACGGACTAAGTGGTGAATTCTGGTTTAACGAATTGCGTGTGGCTGAACTCGAAAACCACGGTGGTTGGGCGGCAGTAGGTTCCCTCGATGCAAATGCTTCTGAACTGCTGAACATATCGGCTACAGGGCGTATGCACACCGTAGGCTTTGGTTCGGTAGACCAAACCCCTAAACAACGGGCGTTAGAGAGCACCCAAGAGTACGATGTGATGATGAATGTAAATGCTGGTAAGTTGTTGCCACCTAAGTGGAATATGCAAATACCAGTAGGCTTAAGTCACTCGCAAAAGCGCTCTACTCCAGAGTACGACCCCGTATATCAGGATATTAAGCTGAAAGACCGTTTAGACGTAGCCCAAAGCAGCTCGGAGCGCGATGTTATAAGAGAGCAGGCTGAAGACTTTACCCTAAGGCGAGGCATTAACTTGATAGGGGTGAAGAAGAACCTATCGGAAGGACAAAAACCGCGTGTGTATAACATAGAAAACTTTACGTTTAACTACGCTTATAACGAGAAGAACCACCGCGACTATGAGCTTAAGTATGAAGATGAGCAGCAGGTACGCGCTGGCTTTATGTATAACTACGCCTTTAAGCCTACTGCTTTCGAGCCTTTTAAGAAGGTAACCAAATTCAAAGGCAAAAAGTATTGGCAATGGCTTAGTGATGTTAATCTGAACTTATTGCCAACCAGCGTGATGTTTACAGCCGATGTAAACCGCTCATTTACTAAGCAGTTATTCCGCGATGTGTATTTCGAGGGCGTTAATACCAGTCTGCAAAAAGCATTGCCAGAGCTACAACAGCGTAACTACCTGATGAACCATCAGTACGCTATCAATTACAACCTTACTAAGTCGCTGAAGTTTAGTTTTAATGCTACTAATAATAGCGTTATCCGCAATTACTATACTTATGATGCTTTCGGAGATATTTCGGGCGTGAATAAAGAAAAATCATTGTGGAGCGATTTCTGGGATATGGGTACCCCTGACCATTTCTTCTCTAAATTCCAATTGAATTACGACTTGCCATTTAGCAAGTTCCCTTTCTTTGAGTTTATGAGGGCTAACTATACTTATTCAGGCGATTTCGACTATCAGCGCGGTTCGCAAACGCTGTTACAGTTGGCACATCAGGATATTAACACCCTACAAAATGGCAATACCCACAACCTAACAGCTAACTTTACTTTCGAGCAGCTTTATCGCTATTTAGGGGTGAAACCTACTCCGCGAGGTGAGAAGACTAGTGTAGGAAAATCGTTGATGACAATGCTTAAAACTGCTGGGGTAAACTATTCGGTTACCAATGCGCGCACTATACCTGGTTATACCCAGCAAATAGGCTTCCTCGGTACGCTCAAACCATCAGCAGGCTTTATGTTTGGCGACCAAACTGACTTGCGCTACGAGATGGCTAAGAAAGGTTACCTAACAGAGTTCGCTGATTTCAATGATCAATATATCAGTTCTAAAGAAAAGCAACTTATCATTACCGCTAACTTGCAACCTATACCTGATTTGCAAATCAACTTGAAAGCAAATAGGCAATACACTGAGAACTACACCGAAACTTTTGAGGTGCGCAACTTTGTGTATAACAAATTGGTAGGCAATCAGGTAGGAAGTTTTAATATCTCTACTAACTTATTGGCTTCAAGTTTTAATAAGATAGACGAATACAATTCGGCAGCCTTTGATAAGTTTAAAAACAACCGTCTAACCATAGCGCGCCGTTTGGCAGAGGAACGAGGGCTTAACCCTGCTAATGTAGATGCTGAGGGCTATCCGGTAGGTTATAGCAAGAAGAGCCAAGCGGTGATGATACCTGCCTTTCTAGCGGCTTATTCGGGTAGTAGCGCCAGCGGTGTATCGCTCGATGCTTTCAAGAGTATTCCTATTCCTGAGTGGAATGTACGCTATACAGGGCTTATGAGGGTTGATTTCATCAAGAATATTTTCAAACGTTTCTCATTAGCACACGGCTACCGCGCGAGCTATTCGCTTAGTGAGTTCCGTACTAATTTAGAGTATGAACCCGCTAACCCTAATAAGACCAACGTAGCAGGCGATTTCCTAAATGATAAATTGTATTCGACTGTTACGCTTGCAGAGCAGTTTAACCCCTTGCTACGCGCTGATATGGAGCTTAAGAACTCTATGAGCTTATTGGCAGAGTTCAACCGCGATCGCACTATCTCTATCAGTCTCGATAACGATTATCTGACCGAGATACTCAAGCGCGAATATAAATTCGGTATGGGCTACCGTTTTAAAGACTTGGCATTTGTTACCCAATTGGCAGGTACGCCTACTACCGTAAAAAGTGATTTAGTACTCAAAGGTACGCTGTCTTACCTAAGAGAGTTCACTGTGATACGCAATATGGAGATATTTAATAACCAAGTGACGGCAGGACAGACCTCGTGGATAGGTAACTTCAGTGCTGAATACGCGCTAAGTCGCAATTTGTTAGCGTCTTACTACTTGCAGTACAATTTTTCTAAATCGGCTATTTCTACCTCCTTCCCGATGACAACTTTCAGAACAGGCGTATCAGTGAAGTATACCTTTCAATAAGTAGCCCAATAAGCTAATTCATACCCTTATAAATTGGATACCTACAAAACCATAGCAGCCCCTGTAGAAGAGGTGATATTTAAGGAAAAAAGCAGCAAGTTTTTAGGCTATGCTTTTCCCGTCACTTCTGAAGAGGAGATAAAAGCGCACCTTGAGGCGGTCAAGAAGGCACACTTCTCGGCACGCCATTGGTGCTATGCGTGGCAACTGGGCTATGGTAGACATCTGCGTTATCGTGCGAATGACGATGGAGAGCCTAATAATACCGCTGGCATACCTATCTATGGGCAAATACAATCGTTTGAGCTTACTAATATACTGGTGATAGTAGTGCGCTATTTCGGAGGAATTAAGTTAGGAGTAGGCGGATTGGTGCAAGCCTATAAAACGACTGCCCAACTTACCCTGCAAGAAACAGAAATAGAGGAAAAGCTCATCACTGAAGAACTCATAATAAACTTTGACTATCCGCTGATGAACAAAGTGATGCGCGTAGTAAAAGAACAAAACCTGACGGTTACTGCCCAACACCTCACCGAAAGCTGTGAGCTGCATCTGGCTATCCGCCAAAGCGATTACGCTAAAATTGAAGAGATTTTTAATAACCTTTACGGAGTAGTATTAGTCGTTAGGGATTAGTCTTTAGCCGTTAGAAAGCGACTAACATACTATTGACTAACATACTAACGTACTAACGACTAGTAACTAACGACTAACAACTAACGACTAACAACTAACGACTAACAACTAACGACTAACAACTAACGACTAACAATGAACATTGCCCTTAGTAGTTTTGGAATGAGCGGGCGGGTATTTCACGCGCCTTTTATAGCGCAGCACCCACACTTGCACCTTTATGCGGTAGTAGAGCGTCATCGCGAGGACTCGCGTGCGCTTTATCCGGATAGTGTATTATACCGCTCGGTAGAAGAGATGCTACAAGACCCTACAATAGAGGTAGTAGTAGTCAATACCCCTGTGCAGACGCATTATCAGTACGCTAAAGCGGCTCTGATGTCTGGTAAACACGTATTGGTGGAAAAGCCTTTTACCCTTACTGCAGAAGAGGCACAAGACCTCGACCTTTTGGCAAGAGAAAAAGGCAAACTGCTGACCGTCTACCAAAATAGGCGTTATGACGGTGATTATCTGAAGGTAAAAGAGGTAATAGAAAGTGGAGTATTGGGTGAGCTAAAAGAAGTAGAAATACGCTTCGACCGTTTTCGCACTGAGATTAGCAGTAAAGCCCATAAAGAAACAGCTGAGCGTGGCGGAGGGGCTCTCTATGACCTAGGGGCGCACCTCATAGACCAAGCCCTACAGCTTTTTGGGCAGCCTAAGGCTATATATGCCGATAAGGGTTATCTGCGCCCTCATACTCAAGCTGATGATTATTTTGAATTGCTCTTCTTTTACGACCACCAATTGCGCGTGCGCCTCAAATCGACTACTTATGCGCTTGAACGCCAATGGGAATACACCCTACACGGCACTCGTGGCTCTTTCTTGCAGCAGCGTTTCGACGGACAAGAAGCCGCCCTTGTAGCTGGAGCCATACCCACCGCTACCCCTTGGTTGCCAGAAATTAAAGAACCTAATGGTATACTTCATACCCTCGAAAGCCGTGTGCTTACTACTGCCCAGCACGGCAATTACTGGCAGTTTTACGAAGATTTCTATCAAGCCCTTATAGGCAACAAAGAAAACCCCGTACCCGCTGCCCAAGCCATATCAACAATGAAGATAATTTGCCGATGAGCCAATTTGTCGATTAGTCGATGAGCCGATTTGTTGATTTGCCAATGAGCTAATTGACAAATTGACTCATTGGCTAATTAACAAATTACAACCTTCCTTGTAAAAACTTCTTTACTTTTTTAGTATCATAGCCTTTGCCAGACTCTAAATCCTCACTTTTTTGGGTGAAGAGCACTTCTCCTTTGGCATTGAGAATCAGGAATGCAGGATAACCAAACTGCGCACCAGGGTTGCCGTATTTGGCAAAAGCCTTTTCGTTTTTGTTTTCAGGTGAAAAATTGAGGTGATAAAACACGTATTTCTTGTCTAAAATACTCTTTAACTCAGGGTTCGTGGTTACTAAATGGTTGAAGCGCAAGCACCAAATACACCAGTTGCCCCCAATCTGTACGAGCACCTTTTTGCGTTCCTTTTTAGCTTGCTTTAGCAATTCGCTGATGCGCTTATCGCCGTCTTCTTCAGGGTGATAAGGCTGCTCATAGCCCGCACGCTCTTTGTTAGTTTCTTCGCTACTTTGCGCCCAAGCTGTCATTCCGCCCCAGCAAAGCAGGGCTATAAAAATAAGGTTTTTCATAAAAACAATTTATTTGATACTGCAAAGATACAAAATTCATACCACAAAGTGCTATAAAGTACCGTTTTTCATTTGTAATAAAGTGTTTGGTAGGCTGTCTAAAAGTTTTTTCTTGTCCTTTTCTTGCGCCGCTTGCACGGCTTTTTCTTCTATTTTTATGGCTTCGTCTTTCTGGTTGGTGGCATATAATAAGCAGGCATAAGTATCGAGGTAATAAGGGTCATTCTCTCTGAAATCGCAGATAGCCTCCATCCAGCGTGTGGCTTTAGATAGTAGGGCAGCATCATTGCGACGCGTTTCGAAGATATAATAAGCGATACTATTAGCCTGATTTGCCCATACATTGCCATAAGAATACCAATCGGAATAATACCCATTCTTAGGAAATACCTTGTTGATACCTTGCACAAAATTGCCTTTCCCCTGTACGATAACTCCCTCTATATAAGGTACGTAATAATCGATAGCCGCTTGCTTGTCTTGGTCTAACAAATAGTCTATATAACCCAATGCCGAAGTCATCTTTTTAGCAACTGCCTCTTCGTAAATAGGTCTAATCTCTTCAAAAGGTAGTACTTTTTCTAAGTCATTAATGGCCTCTTGCACAGTCGAGTCGTATAGCTCTATTTTCTTTTTAGAGCTGATATTCACGTCTTTATCAATAGCTTGGTTGTAGGCTTCAATGGCTTGGCTGGACTTCATCAGGTAGGCAATGGTTTGTAGCTTGTCTTTAGCTGCGACTTTTTTATCCTCTATCAGATAATTTCTGTAGCTATAAAGGTTTCTGACGGTCATTCTGGCAAATAAGGGGTCTAAAACTGTATCGTTTTGATGACTTGCCGCCACTCTGCGCCATTGGTAAGTCAGTTGGGCGGGGGTGGTTTTCAGTTGGTAAATAAGTTTTTTATTTTTGAAGTCGAGTGCGTGATACTCTTGCTCAAATTTTTTGCGGTCGGTAAGCAAATACAAGCTCAAATCATAGTTTTTGAGGTAGGTGTAAAAGAGCGCTTCCACTTCTTTTATAGGAGCCTGAGGGTTAGCAAATAGCTGGTCGATGTGGCGCGCTACTATGATGCTATTGAAAAGGGTAGGTGCCGTATTTTTTCCGAAGAAATCATCGCGCTGGGCTTCGGCTATGGTACTTTCTTGATAGTAAAGCACGTGTCCCTCGTAATCTACAAAAATCACTTGGTTTTTATCAGTGGCAATACCGTGTTTTTTCAGCCACTGCTCATCGTCTTTAGAAGTGATATAAAACTGATAAGTAAAAGGTAGTTTATCGCTTTTCTCTATCTTGTAAGATAGTTTTAGCAGCTCAAACTCTTTGTCGGCTTTGGGGTTCTGCGGTTGGTGAAGGATAGCGAGCAACTGCTCAGTGGGTTTTACGCGTTGTATCGCTTTTTCAATATTCTTGCTATCGCTCACCACTAAGGTGGCGTTTATCTTTGCTTCCTCTTCTTCCTCTTTATAATCTTCGAGTATATCGTCATAATCATCGATTATACTATTCGTTTTAAGTTCTTTAAAAGACAGATGTTCCCAGTTCTTTACACGTGTTATCTCGTTGGGGTAGAGGGGGGTAGGGATGAGCTTCTGGTATATATCAGGTCTTTTATTGCCTGTTTCCATAAGTGATAGCTCGCCTGTTGAAGCCTCATATACTCCTATAAATTGATTTCTTAAAGCACTGTTCTCTCCCAAGAAAACAACTTCTAAGGCATTGGTGTTTTTGCCTATATAAAAAGTGTTGATAGTTACCTTGTCGTTATTTTCGCGGTATTCAGCAGCAAAGCTGTTTACCAAATAGAGCTTTTCGGTACGCGGAATTTCGATATGAAGGGTATCATTAGCGAACTGGTCTTTCGCCTGATTATACAGATGCAGATAAGTGACGCCCCCTTGTTCGTTTTCGTAGCCTACATAGATAAACGGGGTGGAAGCCTCCCAAATCATTCCTTTGGAGCCTATGAATGAGAGTTGCAGCTGCTGGGAGTTGCCCTGCCGTTTGTGTAGCATAAAAGAGCGGTCGGCGTTTAGTATCACAAGGTTGCCATCGCGTCTGTAGCTGCCCGAGTATCTTATCACATCGAAAGTATTATCAGCATTGAGCCGGATACTTTCTCTTTCTCTATCGTTTTTATAAATCCCGACAAGGCTATCGACTTGAGCATATAGCCCACTGGCAAAGAGGGTGAAAAGTAGGAGGAGGTTTTTCATAGAATACTTTTTTTGCTTAATAAGAGTACAAAATTCATACCAATTATGGGAGGAATGGGAGGGCTGAGAGGGCGAGCCGCACGGGCAGAGAAGTGGGACAGGTGGGACAAGTGGGACGAGTAGATGTTTATATTTCGGTAATGGGTCGCTTATCGTTCGCTTATCCTTAGCTCTTCCTGTATCGTTCCTATATCGTTTGTAAAGGGTAAGTGGGGAGAGAAAAAAAAATCTGCTAATAAGCAAATTTGCTAATTGATAAATTATTTGTACCTTTGTGCCTTTGATTGCTGACCGCATTAAACATTTATGATGAAAAAACAACTTACCAATACCGTACTAATGGTGCGCCCTGTGCGCTTCCGTATGAATGAAGAAACGCTAGTTAATAACTATTTCCAAGAGGAAATGGATTTGAAAAATGAGGAAATCAACCGTCAGGCTCAACAAGAGTTTGATGCTTTGGTGCATAAACTGCGCATAGTAGGGGTGAAAGTGATAGTGGTAGATGATATCTACGAACAAAATACTCCTGATTCGGTGTTCCCCAACAACTGGATTACCTTTCACCAAAACGGTGATGTGGCTATATACCCTATGTTTGCTGAAAATCGTCGTCGTGAACGTCGCGAGGATATTTTGGATAGGGTGGAAGCTGAGGGGTTCGCCATAGAAAATGTGTATGACTATACCGAAGCTGAAAAGGAAAACGTGTTTTTGGAAGGTACAGGGGCTATGATACTCGATAGAGTAAATCGGAAAGCTTATTGTGCGCTCTCGCCTCGTGCTGATGAAGACCTTTTTATTGAGTTTTGCGAGGATTTTGAATATACCCCTGTGATATTTAGCGCTTATCAGCAGGTTGATAATAAGCAAGTGCCTATCTATCACACAAATGTGATGATGGCTTTAGGTGAGGATTTTGCGGTGGTGTGTTTGGATACTATCACTGACAAAAGCGAACGCAAAAATGTGTTGCACCACCTAAAAGAAGACCACAAAGAGATTATCAGTATCACTGCAGAACAGATGTACCAATACGCGGGCAATATGCTGCAAGTGCAAGGGGCTGACAGGTCGTATTTGGTGATGAGTGACGCTGCCTACAACTGTCTGACAGCCGCACAGCGGCAAGCGATTGAGAAGCATTGTCCTATCATTCACAGCAATTTAGAGACCATAGAAACTTGTGGCGGCGGTAGTGCCCGCTGTATGATGGCAGAAGTTTTTAACCCTATAGCTAACGATTAATAACTAAAAAAATGGACAAAAAAGAATATATTCAGAGCAAAATACGCGATATTAAAGATTTTCCTAAAGAAGGAATTATTTTTAAAGATATCACCCCTCTGCTAATGGATGTGAAAGGGGTGGAGTACGTTATCGACCTATTGGTGGAAAACCTTGGGGGGCAGAAAGTTGATAAGGTGGTAGGGATGGAAAGCCGTGGCTTCTTCTTCGGTATGCTACTAGCGCAACGCTTGGGTGCTGGCTTTGTACCGGTACGCAAAAAAGGGAAATTGCCCTATAAAACGCTTTCGCAAACCTACGATTTGGAATATGGACAAGATGTACTTGAAATTCACGAAGATGCCATCGCTAAAGGTGAAAAAGTGCTTATACACGATGATATACTCGCTACAGGAGGTACTGCTGAAGCAGTGGTAAAGTTAGTGGAACGACTTGGAGGCGATATAGTACAACTCGACTTTTTGATGGAGTTGCACTTCCTTAACGGGCGCGAAAAACTAAAGGGACTCTCCGTATACAGTATTCTTTAGAGGCTTAATGCAACTAATAATCGGAAAAACTACTGTCTTAAAAGAAAAATTACGAAAATAGGATTTTTGTTTTTGTTGATTATCAGTGCTTTATAAAATAGTATTGTAAAAAGTTTCTTAAAAATTTCGTCACTTAAATAAAAACTTCTATATTTGCACGAATAAAAATAAATAGCAATGGCACTAAAAGGTTATATCGCATATATCGCTTTATTTTTAGTTTCTCTATTCCCATTACAAGGGTTTGCTTCTGCAAATGAGGCAGAAGAAGAACCTTTTCAAATTAATAAGCTAATAGATGAGCATGTTAATGACTCTCACGACTTTCACGTGATGGATTTTAATCATCACGCGTATGCTATTCCGCTGCCTGTAATACTTTGGACAGACAACGGTTTAGTGATGTTTATGTCTAACGCTTTTGAGCATGACAATGAGGGCAAAGTAGTGGTAGAACGCGGAGGACAGAAGTTC
Organism: Capnocytophaga sp. FDAARGOS_737; assembly: GCF_009730375.1. Taxonomy (NCBI): domain Bacteria; kingdom Pseudomonadati; phylum Bacteroidota; class Flavobacteriia; order Flavobacteriales; family Flavobacteriaceae; genus Capnocytophaga; species Capnocytophaga sp. FDAARGOS_737. Next base: position 568,489 of record NZ_CP046316.1, read on the forward strand.
GTGCGTTATCACGAAGATATTTATTACGCAAATGCTGAAAATACAGTTTCTTTAGATGAAAAAGGACAAGTAACTAATGCGCGTCCGCTTAACTTTTCAATCACTAAGAATGTGTTTTCGATGCTTTTAGCCTCAGCGTTGTTGCTATGTCTGTTTATCGGTATGGCACGCTCTTATAAGAAGAACGACAAAGCGCCTAAAGGGCTTGCGGGCTTCTTAGAACCCTTAGTGTTATTTGTACGCGATGATATAGCTATCCCTAATATAGGTGAAAAGCACTACGCTCGGTATATGCCTTATCTGCTTACGGTGTTTTTCTTGATATGGGTAGGTAACCTTTTTGGGCTTATACCTTTCTTCCCCTTTGCAGGCACAATGACTAATAATATACTTTTCACAGGTATATTGGCTGTCTTTACCCTGCTTATCACTTTATTTAGTAGCAAACGAAACTATTGGAAACATATTTTTGCGCCACCAGGGGTACCTACGTGGATATTGCCTATAATGATACCTATAGAAGTATTGAGTATATTCACTAAGCCTTTTGCGCTGATGATACGTTTGTTTGCTAATATTACCGCAGGACACATCATCATACTTAGTTTGATATCGCTAATATTTATCTTTGGTACTATTGCTATATCGCCTGTTTCGGTGCTCTTTACGCTGTTTATGAGTACGTTGGAGCTATTGGTAGCAGCGCTGCAAGCCTATGTGTTTACCTTATTATCGGCACTATTTATAGGACAAGCAGTAGAAGAAGAACATCACTAATAATTAGAATTAAAGAGTAACTTATTTTAAATTTTTTATATATGGTTTTAGCAGGAATTGGGGCTGGATTAGCAGCCATTGGAGCCGGTATCGGTATTGGTAAAATTGGTGGTTCTGCCGTTGAGGGAATCGCTCGCCAACCAGAAGTAGCTTCAAAAATCCAAACCGCGATGATTATCGCTGCCGCTCTTATAGAAGGGGTTGCCCTTTTTGCGGTGGTAGTAGCTTTTATCGCGAAGTAAAACACCTAAAATCGTTGTGTAACGGTTGGTTGCACAACGGTTTTACTAATGACTAATGACTAATGACTAACGACTAATAACTAAATAAAATGAATTTAGCACATCCTGAAAGTTTATTATTTTGGAATACCCTCATTTTTTTGATATTGCTCTTTCTGTTAGGTAAATATGCTTGGAAACCTATTATGGGAGCAGTGAAACAGCGCGAAGAGTCTATCAATAAAGCCTTAGAAAGTGCTGAGGAAGCACGTGCGCAAATGGCAAATCTAAAGGCTGACAACGAACGACTACTGGCTGAAGCACGCGCAGAAAGAGACGCTATGCTAAAAGAGGCACGTGAGATAAAAGATAAAATAGTAGCTGAAGCTAAAGAAGAAGCTGGACGCGAAGGCGAAAAGCTCATTAAACAAGCTAAACAGGTGATAGAGAGCGAAAAGAAAGTAGCCTTAGCACAGCTGAAAGACCAAGTAGCCTCACTTTCTATACAAATGGCACAGAAGGTGATGAAGAATGAACTTTCTGATGAGAAAAGGCAAACAGCCCTTATCAATGACTATTTAAAAAGTGTCACTTTAAACTAAAGGAAAGGTATGTACGGATTTAGAGCTGCTAATAGATATGCTAAAGCACTCTTGGAATACGCTCTACAGCAGAACGCTTTGGAGGCAGTGTATCAAGATATGTCGCTTATTGATAAAACCGTGAAAGGTAGTAAGGATTTGGAGCGGATGCTTATTTCGCCCATCGTTAAGACTATCGTAAAAAAGGAGGTTCTCAATAAAGTATTTACTTCTATCACTCCTGAAGTGCATCGCTTATTCGACCTGCTGATAGCCAATAGGCGTTTGCCTATGCTTGGGGTTATAGCAGAGAAGTTTGTATGGCAATACAATGAGTATAAACACCACAAAATAGCTGTAGTTACCACCGCAATACCTTTAGATGAGCGCACTCAGCGCGAGGTGCTACACAAGGTGATTAGCCTTACTAACAACAGTAATATTACCCTTGAAAATAAGGTAGATGCCAATATCATAGGAGGGTTTATATTGCGCGTAGGCGATATTCAGTACAACGATAGTGTAGCTTATAAACTGAACAAGCTACAGCAAGATTTTCAAGAGAAACTGTTTGTGTAAATAGTTAATAATAAGGAATAAAGACAACGACTCATAACTAAAAACTGAAAAAGATGGCAGAAATTAAAGCCGCTGAAATTTCAGCAATTTTAAAAGAACAATTAGCACACTTTGATGCCAATGCGTCCTTAGAAGAAGTAGGAACAGTATTGCAGGTGGGCGATGGTATTGCGCGTATCTTCGGGCTATCGAATGCGCAGTATGGTGAATTAGTAAAATTTGATAACGGACTGAAAGGTATCGTCCTTAACCTTGAGGAAGATAACGTTGGTATCACCCTTTTAGGTCCGTCAACTGATATAAAAGAAGGTGATATTGTAAAACGCACCGGACTTATTGCCTCTATTAATGTGGGCGAGGGTATCGTAGGGCGTGTGGTTAATACATTAGGACAACCTATAGACGGTAAAGGGCCTCTTACAGGGCAGTTGTATGAAATGCCATTAGAGCGTAAGGCTCCTGGGGTTATCTTCCGTCAGCCGGTGAACGAGCCACTACAAACAGGTGTTAAAGCGATTGACGCGATGATACCAATAGGGCGCGGACAACGTGAGTTGGTGATTGGTGACCGTCAGACAGGTAAAACTACGGTGTGTATAGATACTATTCTAAACCAAAAAGAGTTTTATGATGCAGGCAAACCAGTATACTGTATCTATGTGGCTATCGGTCAGAAAGCTTCAACAGTAGCAGGGATTACTAAGACTTTGGAAGATGCAGGTGCTTTAGCCTATACGACTATCGTAGCAGCTAACGCTTCAGACCCAGCGCCAATGCAGGTATATGCTCCTTTTGCTGGTGCCGCTATAGGTGAGTACTTCCGCGATACAGGTAGACCAGCCCTTATTATCTATGATGACCTTTCTAAACAAGCAGTAGCTTATCGTGAGGTATCGTTGTTATTACGCCGCCCGCCTGGACGTGAGGCTTACCCTGGTGACGTGTTCTACTTGCACTCTCGCCTCTTAGAGCGTGCTGCTAAAGTGATTGGTGATGATGCCATAGCGCGCCAAATGAACGACTTGCCAGAAAGTATAGCTCCTTTAGTAAAAGGAGGAGGTTCGCTAACAGCTTTGCCAATTATCGAAACACAAGCAGGAGACGTATCGGCTTATATCCCTACTAACGTAATTTCGATTACTGACGGGCAGATATTCTTGGAGTCTGACCTTTTCAACTCAGGGGTACGTCCGGCTATTAACGTAGGTATCTCGGTATCGCGTGTGGGGGGGTCGGCACAGATTAAATCGATGAAGAAAGTAGCTGGTACACTTAAGTTAGACCAAGCGCAATACCGCGAGCTTGAAGCTTTTGCTAAGTTTGGTTCTGACCTTGATGCGGCTACTATGGGAGTTATAGAAAAAGGTAAACGCAATGTGGAAATCTTGAAACAGCCACAAAGTGACCCTTATCCGGTAGAAAACCAAATTGCGATTATCTATGCAGGATCTAAAAACCTATTGCGCCAAGTGCCTGTAAATAAAGTAAAAGAATTTGAGAGAGAGTACTTAGAGTTCTTGAATGTATCGCATCGCGATGTGTTAGACGAGCTTAAAGCAGGTAAACTAACCGATGAGATTACCGCTACACTCGAAAAAGTAGCTAAAGAATTGGCTGAAAAATACGCAGTATAGTAAATATAAATCCTAATTGTTATGTCAACTACTTTATATGTAATTATTGGGGCTGTTCTCTTAGTAATACTCCAGTTTTTTGTAACTAGAGCCTATGCAAAGAAACGTTTGCAAGGACAAATAGGACATATCAATCAAACTCCTTTGACTGAGGAGCAAAAACGATTGCTTACTTATGGAGCGATATTGGCTTATTATCGCGGTGAGAGCCTCACAAGCCTTATGCCTAAAGAGGTGTTAGATAGGTATCAGTTTGGTTTGCGCCAGCAGTGGGAAATAACCGATACAGCTTCAGCAAAAGAAACTATTGGTGACCTATTGGCACAGAAACGTTCGTTGCAGTTTAGGCATTTGCTAACAGAAACTTCGCCTGAGATTAGCAAAATTCAGAAGCAAATAGCTAAAGGGTTAGGGATAGAAGTAGCAGAAGTAGAGGCAGTAAAGTCGGCTTATGCTTGGGATTTATGTAGAGCGGCTTCTTTGGCTAAATGGTGCTATTGGTGTAAGTATCTTAAAGAAGCTGAAATGTGGGAAGTTTTAAATCAAGTATCAGCTATTGCAAAAGAACAAGGCAAAAATTGGCAAGAATATACTATCTCTTTCCTTTTAGGGCGTACTATTCAAGGTTTTGATTTAGAAGACCTTATAATTCTAACCTCACAGTTATTCCACAGTAAGTCGCCTTCATTAAGGAAGATAGAAGATATAGATGTTTATCAGAAATACCCTTTTTAACAGCAATGGTAAATTGCTAATTGTTAATTGATAAAATGGCAAATTTAAAAGAAATACGAAGCAGGATTTCATCAGTAAGCTCAACGATGCAAATCACAGGGGCTATGAAAATGGTATCAGCAGCCAAGCTAAAAAAGGCTCAAGATGCTATCATAGCGATGAAACCTTATGCATACAAGCTCAAGCAGCTATTAGAACACTTGAGTTCGGCATTAGGCAGCGAGAATATTTACAATCCTCGCAAAGGTGCTGTAAAGCGTGTGCTATTGGTGGCAATTACCTCTAATAGAGGTCTCTGTGGTGCCTTTAATGCTAACGTAGTAAAAAAAGTAATTGAACTTACACAAACTACCTACAAGGATAAGGAGGTGCAATACTACACTATTGGCAAAAAAGGGAATGATGTGCTTAAAAAGACCGATAAGGTGCTCGATAATAATAATCACATCTTTGACAAGCTCACTTTTGCTAATGCTGCTTCATTGGCAGAAACACTGATGACACGCTATACTAATGGCGAGTTTGACCAGATAGTGTTGGTGTATAACAGCTTTAAAAATGCTGCTACCCAAATACTTACTGAAGAAACTTTCTTGCCTATACAGCCAGTAGTAACCGACAAGAAGACTACTACAGACTACCTTTATGAGCCATCAAAACAAGAGATAGTAACACAACTTATACCGCGCTCGCTCAAAACACAGCTTTTTAAAGCTCTACGCGATTCGGTAGCTGCTGAACACGGAGCTCGTATGACGGCTATGCACAAAGCTACAGACAATGCACAAGACCTTAAAAATGAATTGATACTTACCTACAACAAAGCTCGCCAAGCCACTATTACTGGTGAGATTATAGAGATAGTAGGAGGTTCAGAAGCGCTGTCATAAAAGAGAATAGGAAAGGCCGAGAGGCGATTTATAAAAAAGAGATAAAATAGAGAGAATTAATTTGTATGGAAAACAAAAGAAACTACAGAGAGAGCAACAATGGCTTCTCACAAAAAAATAATAATTATAAGAAAAACAATTATTCTGAAAAAAACGAGAGAGGCACTTATACCCCTAATCGCTATAGTAATAATCGCTATAACAATAGCAATAGAGACCAAAACGACTCTTCCTCAGAAAACAGAAAATCATATACCCCTAACTTTAAAAGAAATGACAACTTTAGAAGTGAGGAAGGTTTTAAACGAAATGAAGGCTACAAGCGCAATGATGATTTTAAAAAGAATGATGGATTTAAGAAGAATAATGAATACAAGCGCAATGAAGGCTTTAACAGGAATGATAATTTCAGTAGAAATGAGCGCTTCAATAGAAATGAAGGCTATAGAAAACCTTACAAAAAGCCTTATAGCAACTACCAAAGCAATACCGCTTCAGTAGAATACGCGCCTACTCCTACTGCCGAGATACGTCTAAACAAATACATAGCCGATGCAGGTATCTGTTCACGCCGCAATGCTGATATGTATATTTCAGCGGGCAACGTAACAGTAAATGGCGAGGTAATGACTACTTTGGGCTATAGAGTAAAGCCTACAGATGAGGTGCGTTTTGATGGTAAGCTGCTCTCTTCAGAGAAGAAAGAATACATTTTGCTAAACAAACCTAAAGGCTTTATCACCACTACCAATGATGAAAAAGGACGCAAAACCGTAATGGACTTAGTTGCTAACGCTACCAATGCGCGCATCTTGCCAGTAGGGCGCTTGGATAGAGCTACTACAGGGTTGCTACTCCTAACAAATGATGGCGAGCTAACTAAGAAGCTAACCCATCCTACTCACGGAGTGCGCAAGATATACCACGTAATCCTTGACCGCAAGCTTGAGTACAAAGACTTTATAGCTATCGAACAAGGCTTAGAGTTAGAAGACGGCTTTATTCAGGTAGATGAAATAAGCTATGTAGATCAAAAGCCTAAAAACGAAATCGGAATAAAGATACATAGTGGTAGAAACCGTATAGTACGCCGTATCTTTGAGCACTTGGGCTATCAGGTAGATAAACTTGATCGTGTAGTATTTGCGGGGCTTACTAAAAAAGACTTGCCTCGCGGACATTGGCGCAGACTCACACAGCAAGAGGTTATTAATCTTAGAAATATGAGATAATTAGCCATTAGCAAATTTGTAATGAATAAGAACTTAAACCCTAATAAAGAAAATTACTCGGCGCAGGAGCTTGATATTGAGCGAGCCCTGCGCCCTTTGTCTTTTGATGATTTTGCAGGACAAGAGGCGGTATTAGAGAATCTCAAAGTCTTCGTAAAAGCTGCCAATATGCGCAACGAAGCCCTCGACCATACCCTTTTTCACGGCCCTCCGGGCTTGGGTAAAACTACATTGGCTCACATCTTGGCTAATGAGTTGGGGGTAGGTATTAAGATAACCTCAGGCCCTGTGCTCGATAAACCTGGTGATTTGGCAGGATTGCTCACAAATCTTCAGGAGCGCGATGTACTTTTTATAGACGAAATACACCGCTTGAGTCCAGTGGTAGAAGAGTATCTGTACTCAGCTATGGAAGACTATAAGATTGATATAATGATAGAGTCAGGGCCTAATGCCCGCACAGTACAAATCAATCTAAACCCTTTTACACTGATAGGAGCCACTACCCGTTCTGGCTTGCTCACAGCCCCTATGCGCGCGCGCTTCGGTATACAAAGCCGACTACAGTATTATTCTACTGAGCTTTTAGCTGACATTATACAGCGCAGTGCTTCTATCCTAAAGATGCCTATTTCTATGGAAGCAGCTATCGAGTTAGCGAGCAGGAGCAGAGGTACTCCGCGTATCGCCAATGCCCTTTTGCGCCGCATCCGCGATTTTGCTCAGATAAAAGGTAATGGCAAGATAGATATTGAAATTACAAGATTCGGACTCAAAGCCCTAAATGTCGATGCACACGGCTTAGATGAAATGGACAACAGAATACTCAGTACCCTCATCGATAAGTTTAAAGGAGGCCCTGTTGGGATTACAACCCTTGCTACGGCTGTCTCTGAAAGTGCTGAAACTATAGAAGAGGTGTATGAGCCTTTCCTTATTCAACAAGGCTTTATAGTGCGTACCCCTCGTGGGCGCGAGGTTACAGAGTTAGCCTACAAACACTTAGGGCGTAGCTATCAACTATCGATGATGAACTTCGAATAAGGTATATTGTAGATTAACAAAAAAACTTTGCCAAAGTACTAAATCAGTACTTTGGCAAAGTTTTTTTGTGTTGTATTATGGGTTATACTTGTATTACTCCTAAGTTAAAAGGTTTTTCTATAGGCGCGTGGTTCGCCGCTTCTATACCCATCGAAATCCATTGGCGGGTTTGTAGAGGGTCGATAATAGCATCTGTCCATAGACGGGCAGCCGCATAGTAAGGCGAAATCTGTTCGTCATACTTATCTTTGATGTGCTTAAAGAGCGACGCTTCTTTTTCAGCGGTTATCTCTTCTCCTTTCTTCTTAAGGGTGGCAGTTTCTATCTGTAGGAGTACTTTAGCGGCCTGAGCTCCCCCCATCACGGCTATATTGCCACTATGCCAAGAAACGATAAGGCGAGGGTCATAGGCTTTGCCACACATAGCGTAATTGCCTGCCCCATAAGAGTTTCCTACTACTACGGTAAACTTTGGTACTACCGAGTTAGCAACCGCATTTACTAATTTAGCACCGTCTTTTATAATACCTCCGTGTTCTGATTTTGAACCCACCATAAAACCGGTAACATCTTGCAGAAATACAAGCGGAATTTTCTTTTGATTGCAGTTAGCAATGAAGCGTGTTGCCTTGTCAGCGCTATCAGAATAGATAACCCCTCCAAACTGCATTTCACCCTTTTTGCTTTTTACCACCTTGCGTTGGTTGGCTACAATACCTACCGCCCAGCCATCTATGCGCGCATAGCCAGTGAGGAGCGTCTGTCCATAGCCCTCTTTATACTCGTCAAATTCTGAATTATCAACTAAGCGGAGGATAATTTCCCTCATATCATACGGCTCACTGCGCAGTTTGGGCAGAATACCGTATATTTCGTTCGGGTCTTTTATAGGGGCGTGAGGTTCAGAGCGATTAAAGCCAGCCTTTTCGTAGTCAGCGAGTTTTGCCATAGTGCGGCGTACGCGGTCTAAAGCATCGCGGTCATCAGTCGCTTTGTAATCGGTTACCCCACTAATTTCACAGTGAGTGGTAGCCCCTCCTAATGTTTCGTTGTCGATATTTTCACCTATAGCAGCTTTTACTAAGTAGCTGCCAGCCAAGAAGATAGAGCCAGTTTTATCTACGATTAGGGCTTCATCGCTCATAATAGGCAAATAAGCACCTCCAGCCACACAGCTACCCATCACTACGGCTATTTGGGTGATGCCTTTGCTACTCATCAAGGCATTATTTCTGAAAATACGTCCGAAATGCTCTTTATCAGGGAAAATCTCATCTTGCAAGGGCAAGAAAACGCCTGCACTATCTACTAAATAGATGATAGGTAAATTATTTTCGATAGCTATTTCTTGGGCGCGTAGGTTTTTTTTGGCAGTAATCGGGAACCACGCACCTGCTTTTACGGTAGCGTCATTAGCTACTATTATGCACTGTTTTCCAGACACATAGCCTATTACTACTACCACGCCTGCTGAAGGGCAGCCTCCGTGCTCGGCATACATACCATCGCCGGCAAAAGCACCGATTTCTATAGAGCGAGTGTTTTTGTCTAACAAATAGTCAATACGCTCACGGGCAGAGAGTTTACCTTGAGCGTGTAGTTTTTCTAAGTTTTTAGCTCCGCCACCTTCTTTTACTTTTTTCAGGCGTTTGCGCAATTCGCTGAGAGCTAATTTATTAAAATCTTCGTTGCTGTTAAATTCGATATCCATTTACTAAACTTAATGAGGGCACAAAGGTAGTGCATAATTTGCCAATTAGCAAATTTACCAATTACCAGAAAAATTTTCTCTTACTATTTACCCTATACAAACGATATAGAAACAATATAGGAAGAGCGAAGGATAAGCGAAAAATTAGCGAAGTATAATCGTCTAATAAGCCTCCTAAAAATAGAAAAATATCATATCTATCTCTTTAAATTTACTATAATCAATATTTTTTTAAACTTTTTTTGCGATAAACCAAAATAATTATGTATTTTTGCCCCAAATTTGTGTGCTATACTAAAACACAATAATTGAATAACAATAACTTGACATTTACAATGGAGAAAATATCTGCTGCCATTACCGCTATCGGTGGCTATGTACCAGAGGATGTACTCAGCAATGCTATGCTCGAGAAAATGGTAGAAACAAATGATGAGTGGATTTACACTCGTACAGGTATCAGAGAACGCCGTATCTTGAAAGACCCTCAAAAAGGTACCTCTTTCTTGGCTATAGAGGCTGCTAAAGACCTCCTTAATAAGAAAGGTTTAGACCCTAAAGAGATAGACCTGCTTATCCTTGCTACAGCTACTCCCGATATGCCCGTAGCACTTACAGGGCCTTATGTAGCTTCGCAAATAGGGGCAACCAATGCTTTTGCTTTCGACCTACAAGCAGCTTGCTCAAGTTTCTTATTTGGCGTGTCAGCAGCTGCCAAATACATAGAGTCAGGGCGTTATAAAAAAGTATTGTTAGTAGGTGCCGACAAAATGTCGTCTATTATTGATTATACCGACCGCGCTACTTGTATCCTCTTTGGCGATGGAGGAGGGGCAGCGCTTTTCGAGCCTAACTACGAAGGATTAGGGGTCAAAGACGAAATACTGAAAAGTGATGGTATAGGCCGCAACCACTTGTATATCAAGGCAGGAGGTTCTCTTTGTCCTACCACCGCTCAAACAGTAGCCGAAAAACAACACTTTGTGTTTCAAGATGGTAAGACCGTTTTCAAATACGCAGTAACCGGTATGGCCGATGTGGCTGAAGAAGTGCTAAAACGCAACAACCTAACTAATAATGATGTACAATGGCTCACCCCGCATCAGGCTAACAAGCGCATCATCGATGCCACTGCCGAGCGTATGGGGCTACCTGCCGAAAAAGTGATGCTAAACATTCACAAGTACGGCAATACCACTTCAGCTACTATCATTCTCGCCCTTAATGACTACGAGCAACAGCTCAAAAAAGGCGATAACATAGTATTAGCAGCCTTTGGTGGTGGTTTCACTTGGGGGGCTATATACCTAAAATGGGCATACGACGGCGCCCAAGTAAAAAAATAAACAACAATTGAGCAAACATATATTCGTATGGATTTAAGAGACATTCAAAACTTAATTAAATTTGTTGCCAAGTCGGGCGCAAGTGAGGTAAAATTGGAGATGGAGGATGTAAAAATCACCATCAAAACCAATCCCGATGAGAGTGGCAGAGAGCAAGTCTATGTGCAGCAACTACCTGTAGCACAGCAGCTCACTCAGTTGCCTATTCAGCAACCCCTACCTACCCAGACCCTTCCGGTGGCGGCACCAGAGGCTACTGAAAACAAATCTGCACCTAGTGAAGATAGCAAATATATCACTATCAAATCACCGATGATAGGCACTTTCTATCGCCGCCCTGGTCCAGATAAACCTTTGTTTGTCGAAGTAGGTTCAACTATTTCTAAAGGAAGCGTTATCTGTATCATCGAAGCGATGAAACTTTTCAACGAGATTGAATCAGAAGTATCTGGTAAAATCGTAAAAATATTGGTAGACGACTCTTCTCCTGTAGAGTTCGATCAACCATTATATTTGGTAGACCCATCATAGATGAGACCCAAAACCTTTATTTTTAAAAAGGAATACTATGTTTAAAAAAATATTAATAGCTAACCGCGGAGAGATAGCCTTGCGAGTAATACGTACTTGTAGGGAAATGGGTATCAAGTCGGTAGCGGTATATTCTACTGCCGATGCTGATAGTTTGCACGTTCGTTTTGCTGACGAAGCCGTGTGTATAGGCCCTCCAGCGAGCAAAGATTCATACTTAAAAATACCTAATATTATAGCAGCTGCCGAAATCACCAATGCCGATGCTATCCACCCAGGATATGGGTTTCTTTCAGAAAATGCCAAGTTTTCAAAGATTTGTGCTGAACACGGTATCAAATTCATCGGGGCATCACCTGAAATGATAGAGCGTATGGGCGACAAGGCTTCAGCCAAAGCTACTATGAAAGAGGCGGGCGTACCTACGGTGCCTGGTTCTGACGGATTAGTACAATCGCTCGAGCACGCTAAGAAAATAGCGGCCGAGATAGGCTACCCTGTAATGCTGAAAGCTACTGCCGGAGGCGGGGGGCGTGGTATGCGCGATGTGTGGAAAGAGGAAGACCTCGAAAAAGCACTTGATAGCGCAATGCAAGAAGCCGGAGCTGCCTTTGGCAACGATGCTATGTATATGGAAAAACTTATCGTAGACCCTCGCCACATCGAAATTCAGATAGTAGGCGACCAATACGGTAAGGCTTGCCACCTATCAGAGCGCGACTGCTCTATCCAGCGCCGCCACCAGAAGCTAACCGAAGAAACTCCTTCGCCTTTTATGACCGAAGACCTTCGCAAGCGTATGGGCGAGGCAGCCGTAAAAGCAGCCGAGTACATCAAGTACGAGGGAGCTGGTACGGTAGAGTTTTTGGTAGACAAAGACCGCAATTTCTACTTTATGGAGATGAACACCCGTATACAAGTAGAACACCCTATTACTGAGCAAGTAATTGATTACGACCTTATTAGAGAGCAAATATTGGTAGCTGCAGGAGTGCCTATTTCTGGCAAGAACTACACCCCTAAACTACACGCTATAGAATGTCGTATCAATGCTGAAGACCCTTATAATGACTTCAGACCCTCACCAGGCAAAATCACTACCCTACACGCACCAGGCGGACACGGAGTGCGTCTTGATACCCACGTGTATAGCGGTTATGTGATTCCGCCTAACTACGACTCTATGATAGCGAAGCTCATCACCACAGCGCAAACGCGCGAAGAGGCGATAGCCAAGATGCGTCGTGCGTTAGATGAGTTTGTGGTAGAGGGCGTAAAGACCACGATACCATTCCATTTGCAGTTGATGGATGACCCCGATTATTTGGCGGGCAATTACACCACTAAGTTTATGGAAGATTTTAAGATGAAACCCCAAGTGGGAGAATAATGAAGTATTAATATAAAGGGACTATTCAAAAAAAACGTTGTTTTTTTAATAGTCCCTTGTTATTGGTTAATTGTTAAATCAAAAATATGAAAGTAATAGCAATGATACCAGCGCGTTATGGTGCGACGCGTTTTCCAGCCAAACTGATGCAAGACCTCTGCGGTAAGCCAGTGATTGTGCATACTTACCAGCGCGTTAAGGATACGCAACTGTTTGATGAGGTGTATGTAGTAACTGACGATGACCGCATCGAAAAAGCTATCAGCGAAGTAGGAGGTAGGGTTATCAGAAGTAAAAAAGAACACAACAGCGGTAGCGACCGTTTAGCAGAAGCTTCACAAGACCTGCCAGTCGATATTATCGTGAATGTGCAGGGCGATGAACCTTTCACCAATAAAGAAAATCTGGAAAAGGTAATCGATATTTTCGCTAAAGATGTTGATAAGACTGTATATGTAGCGAGCCTAATGGAGCTAATCACCGAGCCTGAAGAGATAGCCAATCCTAATAATGTAAAGGTAGTGGTAAACCGCCAGAATGAAGCGCTTTACTTTTCGAGGTCAGTAATTCCTTATCAACGTGCCGATGTAGGAGCTCCTTATTACAAGCATATCGGTATCTATGCCTACCGGAAAGCAGCTCTACAACGTTTCACCCAGTTGCCCCCTTCTGTTTTAGAAGAAACAGAGAAGTTGGAGCAATTGCGTTACTTAGAAAATGGATATAAAATACGCTTGGCGTTAACAAATATATCCACCATAGGGATTGATACTCCCGATGATTTGGAAAAAGCACGAATACGACTCTCGAAAAAAGAGAGCTAAAAAGAGGGGGATACATAAAAATAAAAAATATTTTTTTTGCTTTAGTTTGACAATCAATAGTTTATAAAATTGTTGATAACTTCTTGATAAAAAAATACTGAAAGATTTTATTTTTTTATTATCTTTGCTACGTCTAATACAACACTAAAATACACACTATACATAAAACTACCTAATTCTTTAAGAATATTGTTATAAAATAAATAAAAAAGAGAGACTACATCTGTAAGAAGTAGAGAAACGTGTAAAAAAATGAAATATAAGGAATACTTCGTAGGGTTAGATATCGGTACTACCAAGATTGTAACTATGGTAGGGACGAAAAACGAATACGGGAAGATAAAAATTTTAGGATACGGTCAGGCTAAGAGTGAAGGCATCAATAAGGGAGTAGTGAATAACATAGCGCAGGCTACCCAGTCGATTATGAATGCTATTCAAGATGCTAAAGAGAAAACCGGTCTCGACATAGAAAATGTAGTAGCAGGTATTGCGGGGCAAAACATAAAAAGCCGTTCGCACAGCGACTATATTACTAGAACCGACCCTGAAAAGCTAATAGATTTTGAAGACTTAGAACGCTTGAAAGAGCAAGTGTTCTCTATTTCTTTGGCTCCTGGTGAAAAAATCATTCACGCCCTTCCACAAGATTATAAAGTAGATAATGTAGGCGAAATAAAAGAGCCTATAGGTATGATGGGCAAGCGTTTAGACGCTACTTTTCATTTGGTAATCGGTCAGGTAAATGCTATTAAGGGTATCACCCGTTGCATACAGACCGCTAATCTAAAACCTGTAGGGCTAACGCTCGAACCTATCGCTTCGGCTGAAGCAGTGTTAAGCGAAGAAGAGAAAGATGCAGGGGTAGTATTAGTCGATATAGGGGGAGGTACTACCGATGTGGCTATCTTCAAAGATGGCATCATCAGACATACAGCTGTAGTACCTTTAGGAGGGAATATCATTACAGACGATATTAAAAATGGCTGTGGTATTTTGGCACGTCAGGCCGAGATGCTAAAAGTGCAATACGGGTCAGCTTGGCCTGGTGAAAACCGCGATAATGAAATAGTTTCTATACCTGGGATAAAAGGAAAAGAACCTAAAGAAATAACCCTTAAAAACCTTTCAAAGATTATCCATTCTCGTGTGAGCGAGATTATCAATTTGGTGCTTAAGGTGATAGAAAACTACGGTTACCAAGAGGCTAAGAAGAAACTCTTTGCAGGTATCGTACTTACAGGAGGAGGTAGCCAACTAAAGCACATAGTGCAGTTGGTAGAATACATTACCGGTATGGACACCCGTATAGGTTACCCCGATGAACATTTAGCTGATAATTCAGATCCTAAGCTTACTTCACCCATATATGCTACCGCTATAGGATTGGTGATGAACGCTATAGAAAATCAGGCTGAAGAGCAGTTCAAAAAACGTTTAGAAGAGCTTAAAGCACAAGAAGTAACTGAGGCTGATGACAGAGCAGAAATCCCTGCAGAACAGCCAATTAATAAAACACAAAAAGTAATAGCTACTATTATAGACGACTCAGCTGCTGCGGTCAGCCGAAAAATAGAAGAAGATGATGAGGAAGAGGAAGAACCTAAGAGTAGCAAAGGGTTTTGGGAAAAAGTCAGCAAGAAAATAAAAAATTTCATAGGCGAGACTGAAGAAGAAATATAGAACAAATAATTATGATTTAGATAATGGAACAAACACAAGATGTCCAATTTAATTTTCCAAAGAATAACAGTAATTATATAAAAGTTATTGGAGTAGGCGGAGGAGGGGGCAACGCCGTCAATTTTATGTACGATAATGGTATCAATGGGGTAGATTACCTTATTTGCAACACCGATGCACAAGCACTTGAGAGCAGCAACATTCCTAACAAAATACAGTTAGGGGTAACACTTACCGAGGGGTTAGGAGCAGGGAATAATCCTGAAATTGGAGAGAAAGCAGCTATAGAGAGTGAAAACAACATCCAGAAAGCCCTTGAAGGGAATACCCAAATGATATTTATCACAGCGGGTATGGGGGGCGGTACCGGTACAGGGGCAGTGCCTATCATAGCTAAAAAGGCTAAAGAGATGGGCATATTAACGGTAGCTATCGTTACCACTCCGTTCAACTTCGAAGGCTTAAAACGCAGTCGTCAGGCACAAGCGGGTATAAAGAAACTCCGCGATTCTGTAGATTCGCTTATCGTTATCAATAACAATAAGATAAACGAAATGTATGGCGAACTGACTATCAGCGAAAGTTTTGGCAAAGCCAATGAGATATTGCTAAAAGCTGCCAAAGGAATGGCTGAGGTAATTAGTAAGCATTATATGGTAAACATCGACTTGCGCGATGCCCGTACAGTACTCGAAAACGGAGGTACTGCTATTATGGGGTCAGCAATAGGTGAGGGCGAAAACAGAGCAAGCGATGCCGTAACAGGGGCATTAAACTCTCCACTGCTAAACGATAACAAAATAGTGGGAGCTAAAAATGTCTTGGTATTGATTACTTACGGCTCTAAAGAGGCTACTCAGCGCGAAGTGACTGAAATTAACAACTACATTCAGGAGCAAGCAGGCGACAATATGGCTGACCTTATCTATGGTATTGGTGAAGACGAGTCGTTAGGCGAGGCTATTTCGGTAGTAGTAGTAGCTACAGGTTTTGATGTAGAGCAGCAAAAAGAAATCGTAAATGCTGAGCCACGCCGTGTAATACACGTCCTTGATGACAATCAAACTGTTACTCGCGATTTAACAGAGCCTAAAGGGGTGGTAGTCAATACCGCTATTAATGCTACAGAAGTTTATCCTGTGCCATCAGTACCTGAGGTAAAAAAAGAACCTGCACTTACTGACCTACTCAATATCTGGACAGACTGCGAATTGGTAACTACAGAAGATAGTTTTATAATAGTAGATAAAACAGCTCCTAAGTGGGAAAAACCTAAGAAAGAAGAGGTAGTGCAAGAAGTGCCTCGCCAGCAAAAAGTCTATGCTACTGCTGAAGTAGCTGCACCTATTGTACACCAATTGCGTGAGGAAGATTATGAACCACAACCATCGCAGCCTAAAAACCGTTATACTTCAGCTCCTATAGTGAATGAAGCAGGTGAAATACGTTATACTTTAGAGGAATATACTGAGTTAGAGCGCACCTTTCGCGATGCCAAACCGACCTCGTTTGTAGAAAATAAAACGGTGAATAACAATGAGTTTGTACTATATAATACAGAAGAGAAGATGGCTGCACCAGTAAAGCCTAATAATGCTCCTGTACAAATGAGAATGTTTGAAGATGAAGAAACTGAAATAAAGCTAACCCCTATGGATGCGCGAATTTCAGATGTAATGAACAAACGTTCTAATCGTTTGCAAGATTATAACTACAAATTTAGTTCGTCAGCTAACGCTCAATCGCGTACTACAGTAGGGAAAGACTCTTCAGGAGAGTTTCAGATACGAAAAAACAATTCGTACCTACACGATAATGTAGATTAACAATTGTACCTTTTTGATAAGAGAAAACAAAAAAGGCTGTCTTTTTAAAAGACAGCCTTTTTTGTTTTCTCTTTATTTTAAAGGGTACGGTTCATATCCCATTTTTCTAGATATTGAGCTACGCGTTGTACGAACATACCGCCTAAAGCCCCATTTACTACACGGTGGTCATAACTGTGCGAGAGCATCATTTTATAGCGGATACCAATCACATCGCCTTCAGGCGTTTCTATAACAGCAGGTACTTTCTGTATAGCTCCTATTGCCAAGATACCAACTTGCGGCTGATTGATAATAGGTGTGCCAAAAACGTTGCCAAAAGAACCTATGTTCGTAACCGTATAAGTACCATCTTTTACCTCATCGGGTTTTAGCTGGTTAGCGCGAGCTCGCTTAGCAAGGTCATTTACTACCTTAGCCATACCTCTTAAGTTAAGCTCATCAGCATTTTTGATAACAGGTACTATTAAGTTGCCGTCAGGTAGAGCAGTAGCCATTCCTATATTGATGTTTTTCTTCTTAATAATAGTGGTTCCTTCTACTGATATATTCATCATCGGGAAGTCAATGAGGGCTTTAGCTACAGCTTCCATAAAGATAGGAGTAAAGGTAAATTTCTCGCCTTCATTAGCCTCGAATGCTTTCTTCACCTTGTTGCGCCACTGCCATATACGGGTTACATCTACTTCAGTAAAGCTTTGTACGTGTGCAGAAGTTTGCTTGCTGAGAGTCATATGCTCAGCTATAATCTTGCCCATACGGCTCATCTCTATGCGTTCCTCGCCGTGCTTAGTATAGCTTCTCTGATCAATAGGGCTTGCTGTTGCAGGGGCTGCTGGAGTAGGAGCTACAGTAGTAGTAGCTTTAGGCTGGGTTCTGTGGGCTATATAAGCTAGGATATCGTCTTTAGTTACCCTATTATTTAGTCCGGTGCCTTCTATATGGGCTAATTCATCAAGGCTAATACCTTCTTGCTTAGCGATATTCTTCACCAAAGGAGAGTAGAAACGCTCAGCACCACTAAAGTCTATTTGAGGGCTAAGGGTAGTCTCTTTTATATCGCTTATGTTTTGCATCAGTATTTCAGCAGTTTGTTGAGGAGGAGCCGAGGCGTCTGCTGACTCTTGGGTTTCGATGATAGCCATCACCTGACCTATTTTTACTACCTCATCTACTTTGAAGAGGATTTCAGAAACTATGCCACTTACTTCGCTGGGCACTTCTGAGTCTACTTTGTCAGTAGCGACTTCTACAATAGCTTCTTCGGCTTCAATAGGGTCGCCTACCTTTTTGAGCCAGTTGGTAACCACAGCTTCAGCCACACTTTCACCCATAGAGGGTAATTTCAATTCGTATCTTGCCATTTCTGTACTACTTTATATCTTTTATTTCTTGTGGAAGGTTCATATTCTTAGTTAAAACACCTAATTTGCTAAGGTCGATGTCGCCGGTAAGCGATAGGATAACCATTTGCGTAGTGTTTGTAGAGGGTTCTACCACCATTAGTAGTTCAGATACTTTGTTAGCATCTTTACCGCCTTTGGTATAGAACTTCACGTTTTGGTTTTTGTCTTTTACGCGCATCAGTTCAGAGAGAGCTGCACTTTTAACATATTGTTGCACTTCAGTTCTCATCACCGAAGCAGCTTTAGCATTATCGGTAGAGAATACCTTCATACTCTTGAGTTTATTAGCAATATCCATAAACTCTTTGGCATCAGCATCCTTACTATCGATTTTAGAAAGCATTTGAAACATCTTTTGCGAGACCACTAATGTAGTGATGTCATTATTAGCTTCTAATCTATCAAAAGCGGGTTGCCCACAGACGCTCATTGCTACGAGTAGTGCGGGCAATATAAATAACTTATTTATCTTCATAATGAGCGTTTATTTGGTTTGACAATCTTTTTATTTTATTTCCGCAGGAATATAGAAAGGTCGAAATCAAGGAAATAGAGTGATAATAGCACTAAGATAACCAGTACAATCCAGAAAGTTTTATTGAATTGTGCGTTTTTCTTATTCCTACTTTCGCTGCGGATACTGCGCCATTGCTCAGTAAAATGGTTAGAAACGGTTTCGCGGTCTTTGCGAATGCGCGACCCCATCTCGAAAGCGTTGCCTTCTTCTTTCCCCTCATAATAGCGAGGGGTATAATTAAAACGTTTGTTTTTAGGTAATCGAAATAACTTTAGCTTCATAATCTGCAAAGATAATAAATAAATAATAATTAGCAAGTAACAAGTTGCAAAATTTATTCCAAAAGAGTATTCATATTCGAAATAATTTCTTTGATAAAATTCTGTTCGCCTATGATATCGTCAGCAAGGTCAGTTTTGGCTTTTTGCAGCCGAATGATTTTCTCTTCAACGGTATCTTTGCTGACAAAGCGCACTACGTTTACTTTGTTTTTCTGTCCTAAGCGGTGCGCCCTTGCAATGGCTTGTTTTTCAGAAAACGGATTCCACCAAGGGTCTAACAGCAGCACGTATGACGCCTGAGTAAGATTGAGCCCTACCTCGCCTGCCTTAAGCGATATAAAAAAGAAGGTAACCTCTGGGTTTTGCTGAAAAGCCTCTACTTCATTTTTGCGTTCGGCAGTAGGGGTACTACCGGTAAGTTTAGCGTATTTCACTCCGTTTTCTTTACACCATTGCTCATAAATGCTTAAGTGAGACACAAAACTGCTAAAAATAAGAGCTTTGTGCGATGCCTGTACCAACTCTTGCATACAATTTACGACCTCTTCGTATTTTCCTGAAGGAATAAGGCTGTCTTTATCAGCCAACATAGGGTGATTGCTGATTTGTCGGAGTTTGGTAAGCATATTCAGTGCGTTAAACTCTGTGATAGGGGCTGCAATCTGTAGCAATTGGTTGCGCACTTTTGATTTTTCGCTCTCGTACCACTTAGCCTGTTCTTCGGCAAGAGGACAATAGATTATTTGGGCTTCCATTTCGGGCAAGTCATCGAGTACCTGCTCTTTGGTGCGCCTGAGCAAGAAAGGACTGATGATAGTTTTGAGCTCTTCTAACGCCTGAAGGTTTTTCTTCTTGCTGATTTCTATCTCGTAGTTTTTGTGAAAAGAAGGATAACTCTTCAGTATATTGGGGTTGATAAACTGCATCTGCGACCATAAATCGCTGAGGGAATTTTCTATAGGGGTACCACTCAGTGCTATGCGATGGGGGGCTTTCAAGCTGTTAATAGCCTTAAAAGTTTTAGAGTTTTTGTTCTTTATACGCTGACTTTCATCAAGGATAATATAGCGAAAATCAAGCTGCTGAAGCTCTTTGATGTCGCGCTCTACGATGGGGTAACTGGTAAAAACAAGGTCGTAATTAGTCAGTCGCCTTATTTTTCGCTTGCGCTCTATGCCCGTGCCTACGTATTGGGTGCATTTTAGGTGAGGGGCAAAGCGCTTAGTTTCGTCATACCAATTGAAAATAAGCGATGAAGGCAGAATAACGAGTACTTTTAGGGCTTCTTTTTGCACCTCTACTCCCGAAAACAGGTCGCTGCTGTCAATAGATTTTTCAGGTAGGCTATCGTGTATATTTACTAACAGAGCTATCGTCTGTAGGGTTTTCCCGAGCCCCATATCATCAGCCAAGCAAGCGCCTACCCCGTTGTGATAGTGTTGTAGCAGCCACTCAACCCCCTCTATTTGGTAGGGGCGTAGCGTAGCTTTTAGCTTATCAGAAGGAGTGTAACTCACTTTTTCTACTAACGACTGTGGTTTTATTTCGGGTACAGCCTCTAATAAAGCGTAATTACTCTTAGCAAGCTGTAGTTTTTCTTTTTGTACCTTAGCATATTTGGCGATAGATTGAAATTTGCTGAACCATTCTTGGGGTATAATGAATATTTTACCGTTAGGCAGTGGGTATATAGGGTTATTTTCTTTGATATTTTTGATTAAATCTTTAAAATCGAATAAAGAATCGCCTTGTTTTACTTTTATAGATAGGTCAAACCAGTCATTTTCGGTATGTGTGTGGTTGAAAATCAGTTCTGGAGGGGCTATAGTTACCTCTTTACCGCCGTCTATTACGAAAGGGAGAAGGCTAAAACCTGCTGCAGTTAGGGCTTCGCGGTGGTGCAATAGATAAAAATACGAAGCAAAAGGGTCTGTACTCTCTAAAAAGAAAGTACCTGATTGATTAGTAAAGCCCATTTGCTCTAAAATAGCGTATTTTTTAGCTTCTTCAGTAGTATTTCTTCGGTAATTATAGATAAAAATACGTTTATTATCATCTATTTGCAGGTCAGACTGTATAGTTTTGTGCTGATGACTGCTGAAAGCATAGTCATTATAATGGAATAGTAGGTGTATTTTATAATGATTAGCAAAAAAGTCAAAAAAGATTTCTATAGCGGTATCAGTCAGCTCATTCCTCTCGATGATGTCAAAGCCTATGGGCAATACTTTTGCATTGCGAAGTATTTTCTTAAGGAATTTCTCAAAATACTCAGGGAAACTTCTCTCAGGTATAATAGTCGTTTCTTTGTTCAAGAAAGGGGTCAGGTGCGATGTTTTGATATGGGCTATTCTCACCACTTTCTTGTTTAAAATAACCCAAGCGTGATGGTTGTTCAGAAACTCTATATGGCTCTGGTAGGGCAATAAGGTTTGTTTGCCATCGTCTAATAGCAGTCGGTAGCGTATACCCTCTTCCGTTTTTTTCAATTCTAATATAGGTTCGAGTACCTGAGTGGTAGTGAGGACTTGTTTCTTTACTAATTCGTCTTTATGCGTGTAATTGGTAGTGATAAAAAGTTCATTCTTACAGATAAGCGTTAGTAGTTTATCTGTTTTATCCTCTATTTGCTCCTGAATATGCTTCTTAGTTTGTGCGTTTTGGTATATTTTAGAGAAAGTATCACCTTTTTTTAGGTATTTTTGGTATAATTCGTTAGGTTGTAGGCTGTTGATAATTGAAAGCGCTTCCTTTTCAGCTGAGGAGAGCTCCCAATTGGGCAAACTGCGCAATACTTCATCAGAAGCTTTCTTGTAAAATACGCAGTAGCCATTGCGCTGTTCGGCAATATAAGCGTTGGGCAGCACAAGCTCTATAATAGGGTGAAAAGTGAAATCGATGAAAAGAAACATATAATAGGCAAAGTATTATTGAGTAAAAATCCCTGCATATTTAGATATACAGGGATTTTAAACTATGAAATAAGAACATTAAACTTTATGAGAATAAACGCTCAAAGAAGTTTTTACGTTTTTCGTTCATTGAGTGATCTACGTGGTAGATATTGTCAGAAACGCTTACATTGTTATTATCAATAGAATTAACAGTTTCTGCTGTGAAAGCATTTTGGTTCTCAGACATAATGCTAATCACAAAGTCGATATAGTCTTTACCTTGTTTTGTCAAATAGTTTTTGAAGAAACGGCTACTAAGTTCAACACCTCCTATTTTCTCCATTTTCAAAAGAGACTCGTAGAAAGGAGCCAAATAGTTATTGATAGCAGCTTCAGGTACAGATTTACGTCTACCGATGTAGTGAGTAATGTTGCCCATAGCATCGCGGCGCATTTCGAAGTCGGTTACTACCCAGTAGTATTCACCTGTTTTAGCTAAGTTTTTAATCACACCTACGAAGTTATTGCCTACTTTTAAGTTATCCCAAAGGAGTTTGAAGATAAGTTTAGGCATATCGGGGTGGCGTATAAGGTTATGAGGCTGCCCGATAAGTTCGCTTGCAGAGTAGTGAGCTACAGCGCAGAATACATCGTTTACATTGGTAATAGTACCTTTTACGTCTGTTTCGCTAATAAGGGTTTTAGTCTTGTCCCATTGTACTTCGCGGTCAATAGGGGTAGGTCTTTCAATAGTAGGGATAGGATTTGTAAAATCTGACATACTGTTTACTTTTTTTAATGATTATTATTTTATAGTTCCATCGCCTGATTATGAAAACAATCTGCCAAAGAAACTCTTGCGTTTTTCGTTCATAGCATCGCTTACCGTTACGATGTCATCTGATATTACTTTGTTAGAATCCATTGGAGCCATAGGTATATCTTGGAAGGCCACATCTTCGCGGTTTTCGTTCATCACATCAATGATAAAGTCGATGTAGTCTTTACCTTGTTTATCCAAATAGTTTTTAAAGAAACGAGCACTTAAGTCCATACCTCCTACTTTTTCAAGTTTTACGAGGGTTTGGTAAAGAGGAGCTACGTAATTATCGATTACCCCTTTAGGCACTGACTTACGGCGAGCGATGTAGTGAGTGATGTTGCCTGCACTGTCGCGACGCATTTCAAAGTCGGTGATTACCCAATAATACTCTCCTGATTTAGCCAAGTTTTTCACTACCCCAGCAAAGTTATTCCCTAATTTAAGGTTATCCCAAAGGAGTTTAAAAGTGATTTTAGGCATATCAGGGTGACGGATAATGCTATGAGGCTGCCCAATCATTTCAGCAGCAGTATAACCACAAACGGTGCAAAATACGTCATTTACGTTAGTAATACGCCCATAAACATCGGTTTCACTGATAATTACTTTTGATTTATCCCATACTACTTCTTTATCAATAGGGGTAGGGCGTTCTACGGTGAGCTCAATGTCTCTATAATCTCTAATCATTGCAAAATTTTATTTTGGTTATTATCGCACAAAGATAAATCTTTTTATTAATAAAGCCATACTTTTTTATCATAAACTTTTCATAAAAGTTTTAATACTGACTTTTTTCTTCTTTTATAAAGTTGATTATCAGTTGTTTGATTTCTCTTCTACAGAAGGCTCTTCTTCTGGTTTTTCCTCTGTTTTTTCTTCTTTATCCTCATCAATTTCTTTGGTGTACTTGTTGTACAAGAAAGAAGCTATTAGCATCAATATCCCCAACGATACGAATACTATCGTTTTGCGCAGCGTATCTAAGTGGGTAATGTCGTAGAAAAATAATTTCAACACACTAAAACTGATAAGTACAATACCCGAAACACGTAGGTATTTCTTCTTTTTGAAAAGCCCTAATACTAACAATAGTACTGCATAGGCTCCCCATAGTATGGTAAGTCCTAATTTGTAGTTAGAGCTCGATTCATATAATTCTGTCCAATGCAATAGCTCGCTGCTGCTTACCCATAAGGCTACTAAGTGTAGCAATAACTCTAATTTTAGCTTAGATTTTGCCGATAAGTTGAGGAACTTTTGCAATTGCCAGATAGTATAACACAAACCGGCAAATGCTATTATTCCTAAATATCTGATGTTTAAGAACCACAACGAAAGCTGATAACCTCTAGCCGCCTCGCTTATATAACGTTCGCGCAACTCGCTAAAGTAGTATAAGCCTAAGGTCATAAATAAGGCCCCCAGAATAAAATTGATGCCCATTTGTACTTCAGCCAGCGTTTTTTGTTTGTTATATTTGAGGTTCAGCATACTGTAGCCCGATGCAAATAGCAAGCTGTAGATAAGTAGCCAGATATTTTTGAACAGCGATAAATCTTCCATTAGCATAGCATTGTCTAACGCATTAGGGTATTGCAAAATGCGCATATCGCATAACACGATAATTTCGCGGAAGAAGGTATAAAACAGCGAACCTACTGAGAATATATTCAAAAATAAAGTAATCGAATCGGTATACTCCCCTCCGCCTTTCACTTTCTGATGTATATAAGCCATAAAAGTAGTGGCAGCAGCATACAATAGGGCGTTTACAAATAATGAATTGGCAAACGGAGTAACGTAATCGGCAGTAGAGAGTAGGTAGATGTTGTAAGAACCTTTATACCAGTCTATTAATAGGCTTCCGGTAGCCAACACCAGTACCCCGTAGCTGATGCGCTCATACACTGCCAAGGCTTTGGTGCGCCCTAACCAGAATAATAGAGCCGCTTCAGCACTCCAGAATAGCGTAATCCACGAACCTTTAAATTGTATAGGGATTACTAAGGTGGCGAACGAAAGCGCTGATACTAACACCAAATATTTCAGTTGCGTAGAAGGTACTTTTTTCAGATGGAAATAAGCCGCTACGCCAAAGTGCAACAACGCATTGCACAAGGTGAAAAGAGCTACCCACGTATTGTCGTGGTAATGGTTGTTGATGAGCCAAGCCCCTAAGCCATAGAACGCTAAGCTGTTGATAAGGAATAGCGCCACATCTACGGTGCTAAGTTCAGGCTCTTGGTGCAACTTCTGCGCTATAAACGAGAGGTAGAAAGTAGCAAAAGTAACAAAATTAAAGGTTAGGAAGGCACTGAAATACACTTCGTTATCAGCTAGTTCCCAAGTCGAAAGCAGTAATACCCACGTGAATAAGAACGCAGAGATGAGCAAGGAATTCCACCGCTTGTAGAACGATAGCACCAGCACCCCTATATTGATGATAGCCGTGTAGGCAAAGAGGATATCTACCCGCCCAGAGTTATTGCTCAGCAAGAAAGGCACAGCATAGCTGCCCACCAAGCCAATAAGGGCTATCACCACCTGATTATAGCTAAGCGATGCCAATACCGTAAAGGCGGTAAAGAGGAACATCAGTATAAAGGTGAGCGACTGCGGGAAAAAGTCGAAGACTGAATACGCTATAAAGGTAACGAAATAGAAAATAGCCATAGCACCGCTGACTAATACAGCGCTGAAATTCTCGTATTTCTTCTTGAGTACGGCTCCGGTTACAAATAGAGCAACCCCCGTTAGGTAACCCAAAACTAAGCGCATAGCAGGGCTGATAAGGTTGTGGTCGATAGAATATTTCACCCCTATAAATACCCCAATTAGGATAATACCAATCCCTATTTTGCTAAATAAATTCTCTCCGATAAAGCGCTCCCAATCTCGGTTTTTATTCTTTCCTAATAGGTCGTCGAATGATTTTTCAAACACAGGCTCTTTTTCCTTTTTGTTATAAAAAGAAGCGGTAGGAGTAGCTTCAGCTACAGGAGCAGTAGGCGCCTGAGCCTCTTCAGCTATAGGCTCGGCTACAGATTCTACTTCCTCAGTAATAGGTTCAGTAGCAACTTCTTCCTCAACAATAGGTTGTTCAGCAGTAACCTCTTCAACAATAGGTTGTTCAGTAGTAATTTCCTCAACAATAGGTTGTTCAGCAGTAACTTCCTCAACAATAGGTTCAGCAGTAACTTCCTCAACAATAGGTTGTTCAGCAGCAGCCTCTTCAACAATAGGTTCAACTACGGTTTCTGAAGCAGTAGGCATTGTAGCCATTTCAGCTTTCATTTTCCATATAGTTTCTTTGATGCCTTTTACTTCTTTGATAAAGTCGTATTGTCTATCTACTACGTTATCTACTTTGTCGATTAAGGTATCTAAATCTTTATCTATGCGCATAGGTTTCTTGATTGAAGCGGAATGTTCGCTTTCGATTTCAGAGTACAAAAGTAATAAATAATTTTTAGAAAACAAATAAAAGAAGAAGAAAAATCTTTTATACCTATCTTCCTTTTACTTTTGATATACGTACCCTTTAGGACGAGCGAAAGACGAGCGAAAGACGAGCGAAGGATAAGCGAACTCTAGCCCCTGCTATTAAACTAAATAATTTGCTAATTGATAAATAATTTATACCTTTGCCCCATTATTAATTCACTAACAAATGGATTTAACAGCCTACCACTATGTCTCGCTATTTCGCGAGAACATTCAGAAGTACCCTAAGAAAGAGGCTCTTATGAGGAAAATTGATGCTCATTGGCAACCGATTTCTTGGGAAAAATTGGGCACCATCACTACTCAGCTTTCTAAGGCATTGCTACAGCAAGGGGTTGCCCCACAGCAAACGGTGGGTATCCTCTCTCAGAATACCCCCCAATGGACGCTTACCGACCTTGCGTGTTTGCAAATACGCGCCGTAACCGTACCTATCTACACTTCTAACACTGCTGAACAAGCCCTCTACGTGATGAATCACGCTGAGATAAAATTCCTTTTCGTAGGAGATGAAAAACAATATCTGAAGGCTTTAGAAGTAGCCGACCAATGCCTTTCTCTACAGAAAATAATCCTTTTTGACGACCATATACAGCTAAAAGAACAAAAATACTCTATCCACTGGACGGACTTTTTGGCGTTTGGCAATAATAATGCGTTAGATGAGGAGTTACAACAGCGCATAGATAGTAGAGATTTATCTGACCTTTTTACGGTTATCTACACTTCGGGTACTACGGGCGAGCCTAAGGGGGTGATGCTCACTTACGAAAATCTGGCTTATCAGATGCTCGGTCACTCGCAAAGGCTTGAGGTAGATGACACCGATTCTTCGTTGTCGTTCTTGCCGCTAACGCACGTATATGAGCGCGCTTGGACGTCCTTCTGTCTTTACAAAGCGATTGTGGTTTATTATTTAGAAGATACTAATTTGGTGCGCGAAGCCCTTGCTGAGGTGCGTCCTACGCTGATGTGTGCTGTGCCGCGCTTTTATGAGAAAATATTCGCTACCGTGCATGATAAGGCTGATGCTTCGTCCTTTGCAAAGCGAATGCTCTTCAAATTGGCGGTTAAAACAGGTCGCAGGGTATTAACCCTCAAAGAGCAAAACCGCAAACCATCATTTTTATTGAAAAAGGCGTATAACTTTTTTGATAAAATGGTCTATACCAAGCTTAAAGCGGTTTTGGGTGGACGTATTAAGTTTATGCCTTGTGGGGGTGCTAATCTTGAGCCGAGTATAGGGCGTTTTTTCCAATCGATAGGCATCAATGTCAAATTGGGCTACGGAATGACCGAAACTACGGCTACTGTATCTTGTTGGGGTGATAATCGTTTCAATTTACAGTCAGTAGGTACACTAATGCCCAATGTGCAAGTGCGCATAGGCGAGGATAATGAGATATTAGTAAAAGGAGGTATGGTGATGAAGGGGTATTATAAGAACCCTGAAGAAACGGCTAAGGCTTTTACTCCTGATGGCTTTTTGCGTACGGGTGATGCAGGTAAAATAGACGAGAATAATAATCTTTTTATCACTGAGCGCATTAAAGAGTTGATGAAGACTTCTAACGGAAAATATATAGCCCCTCAGCTGATAGAAGGCAAAGTGGGCAAGTATAACCTTATTGAGCAAATAGCGGTGATAGCCGATGGTAAGAAGTTTGTATCAGCTTTGATAGTGCCTAATTATGAGATACTTACTCAGGCATTCAAAGACCTCAATATCAAGTATAAAAACACAGCAGACCTCATTAAGCACAGTCAGGTGATAGAATATATAGGCAAGCAGTTGCAGAAGTTCCAAAGTGATTTACCTGATTATGAGCAGATAAAAAAATTCACCCTGCTACCTACTGCTTTTTCTATTGAGCGCAATGAGATTACTCCTACGCTTAAGCTTCGTCGCAAGGTGATTTATGCTAATTATAGTCGTGAGATAGAAGCGATGTATCGCTAATTGGCTATTTGCCTAATTGCCAATTAGGGGCTGCTTCAATACTGATGACTTCTTTCTTCACGGGGTGCTCGAAAGTGAGCTTATAGGCGTGCAAACAGATGCCCCCGTCGGGGTTAGAGCGTTTAGCACCGTATTTTAGGTCGCCTTTTATGTGCAATCCTATAGCGGCTAATTGCGCTCTTATCTGGTGATGTCTACCTGTGATAAGGTCTATTTCTAATAGGTGATAATGGTCAAAAGACTTCAATAATTTATAGTGCAGTACGGCTTTTTTGCTGTGCTGCACTTCTTTATTATGTGCTACTGATTTGTTTTGTTTTTCATTGCGGACTAACCAGTGGGTAAGAGTGCCTTCAGTAGCAGGGGGCATTGCATCTACTAATGCCCAATAGGTTTTTTGTACCTGTGCTTTATCGGCAAACATAGCATTTAGCCTACTGAGGGCTTTGGAGGTTTTAGCAAAAAGAACTACCCCAGTGGTAGGACGATCTAACCGATGTACTACACCGAGGTATGCTTCGCCAGGCTTGTTGTATTTCTTTTTTAAGTAAGCCTTTAGGTGTTCGCTAAGGGGGATGTCGCCGGTTTTGTCGCCCTGTACGATGTCACCCACGCGCTTGTTTATGCCTATTACGTGATTGTCTTCGTATAGCACGTCTACGTTTTCGGCGTTTGTGATAAGTTTCATAATGTCGTTTATTTCTAAAGTAAAAGAAGCGCATTCCGTCATAGAAGAGCCCTAATAATAAGATAGCAACGGAGAGTAGTAAAGTGTAGAGTTGCCATTGTTGGGCTATGTAGAAATAGCCTGCGCAGAAGCCTCCTAAGAAGAAAAAGGTAATGATAAATAGCCGTAGCCGTATGCGGTTACGTAGTTCTATCAAATATGTTTCATAGTGATTTTTGTGAAGGTAAAGCAGTTGCGATAGTTCGATACCAAGGTCGGTGAAGAGTCCTGTTAGGTGAGTGGTACGCACTACCGAATTAGATATTTTGGTAACGAAGGCATTTTGCAATCCCATAGCAAAGAGCAATATACAAGCAGTTATATTTTGGGGTATACCACCTGTTGAGAAAGTATTTAACCCCCATACCGATAATAACAAAAAGCATTCTAATAGGGTAGGGGCGAGGTATTTATTGTGTTTGCGGTGATAATTAGCATACTCTATCAGTAGTCCAGAGCAGAAAGAACCAGCTAAGAAAGCAAAGATATAAAGGAAGTAGATAAGCCCTTTCCAAAACTCGGCTACAGATACATCGTAGATGAAGTAAGCAAAATGCCCAGTAACATTGGTGGTGAGTTTACCCATAAACAAAAAGCCGGTAACGTTCACCATTCCTGCAACGAATGAGAGCACTACGGCTATTTGTAAATTATGTTTGGCAGTCCGACTTTTCCCTTGATGTCTAAACATTTTTCTGCATTCTAATAACTTTCGTTTTCATTAGGAAAGTCAACGCTTTTAACATCAGCTATATAGTGGGTTACTGCTTCGTTGATAACTTCTTGTAGGTTAGCATATTTGCGCAAAAACTTAGGGTGAAACTCATTGCTCATTCCCAGCATATCGTGCATTACTAATACTTGTCCATCAACACCATTCCCAGCCCCGATACCTATGATAGGTATGCGTACGCTCTTAGCTACCTCTTCAGCCAAAGCAGCAGGTATTTTCTCTAATACTATTGCAAAACAACCTAACTGTTCTAATAGTTTAGCATCTTCTTTTAGTTTTTGAGCTTCAGCTTCTTCTTTTGCGCGCAGACCAAAACCACCAAATTGGTGTATGGATTGCGGAGTGAGTCCTAAGTGTCCCATTACGGGTATGCCAGCATTTACTATTCGTCTGATGCTCTCTGCTTCCTCTTTACCCCCTTCTAATTTGATAGCGTGAGCTCCACTTTCTTTCATTATGCGAGTAGCTGAACGCAATGCTTTCTTAGGGTCAGACTGATAAGTACCAAAAGGCAAATCTACTACTACCAAAGCACGTGTAACGCCTCTTATCACAGAAGAAGCGTGATAAATCATCTGGTCTAAGGTAATAGGTAGGGTAGTTTCGTGTCCTGCCATTACGTTGCTGGCAGAGTCGCCTACTAATAGTACATCAATCCCTGCACTGTCTAATAATTTAGCAAAAGTATAATCGTAGGCAGTAAGCATTGATATCTTCTCGCCATTGGCTTTCATTTCTACTACCGATTTGGTAGTTACGCGTTTGTATTCTTTTCTAACAGCTGACATTTTCTTATGTTTTTATAAAATTAATTACACTCTCTTATCTTCTCTATGATAAGTTCATAATGGTTATAATGCTTTACAAAATCGAGGTCAGTAACATCGATGATAAGTGAGTTGATAGCGGTATTTTTCTGTATGAAATCTAAATATCCGTAATGTATTTTCTTCAGATAATCAGGCGATATATTCTGTTCATACGCTCTCCCGCGCTTTTTGATGTTCTCAATCAGGCGGTCAGTATTCTGGTATAAGAATACGTACAAATCAGGCTTGATAATTTGGTTGTAGAGTAGGTAGAAGAGCTTTCGGTATAGTACAAACTCATCTTCGCTAAGGGTAACTTTAGAAAAGATAAGCGATTTAAATATATCGTAATCTGATACTACAAACTCCTTAAACAAATCCATTTGGGCAAGCTGCTCACGCATTTGTTGGTAGCGCTCTGTCAAGAACGACATTTCTAAGGTAAAACCGTATTGTTTAGGATTTTCGTAGAATTTAGGCAAGAAAGGATTATCAGAAAACTGCTCTAAGATGAGTTTTGCATTAAAGTCTTCAGCTATCTTAGTTGCCAATGTAGTCTTCCCAGAGCCTATATTACCTTCTATAGCTATGTATTTATAGTTCAGAAAAGGTGATTTCTGTGCAGGGAATGTCAGTTGGTCAGAGAGGCGTTGCACAGGCGATGGGTCATCGGTAGTGCGTAGCAGTTCGCCTATTGTTTTCTGTAGTATAGGGTGTACTTTCTGTTCATCGAGGGCTGCTAAAGGGCGCAGTACAAACTTGCGTCTGTGTAGCAGAGGGTGTGGTATTGTCAGTAGTTCACTATTGATAACTTCATCGTCATAAAACAGTATATCAAGGTCGATAGTGCGCGATTGATACCCCTTTTGGTTGGGTACACGCTCTCTTCCTAACTCGTGTTCTATCTGTAGTAATTGCGATAATACTTCCTCTGGCGACAGAAAAGACTTACATAACAAACAAGTATTTAGGAATGCCTCACCTGCAAAACCCCACGAAGGTGTTTCGTAAATAGGGGCAATATCAACGATAGTACCCACCCGCATGGCAATCCCTTCAATAGCCTGTTGCAAGTATGCTTTCCGGTTCCCCAGATTGCTCCCCAATGATATGTATATATCGTGATTCAAAAAACTAACTCTTCAAATATTTCTCTACATTTTCATAGATACGCCCTTCTATATCAGTAGTATCACCTGGTATAAACTTCTCGCCCATTATATTCTCGTAGAGTTCTATATAGCGGTCTGAAACCGATTGCACATAAGCATCACTCATTTCAGGCACTTTTTGTCCTTTTTCACCTTGGAAGCCTTGCGAGATAAGCCATTGGCGTACAAATTCTTTCGATAGTTGTATTTGAGGTTCTCCTTTTTCTTGGCGTTCGTCATATCCTTCTTTGTAGAAGTAGCGAGAAGAATCCGGAGTGTGAATTTCGTCTATAAGCACTATTTCGCCATCGCGTGTCTTGCCAAATTCGTATTTAGTATCTACTAATATAAGTCCGTGTTTTGAGGCTATTTCGCTGCCACGAGCAAAAAGAGCATAAGTGTATTTCTCCATTAGGCGATAGTCTTCTTCACTTACGATACCTCTTCTGATAATCTCTTCGCGCGATATATCTTCATCGTGTAGTCCTTGTTCTGCCTTAGTAGCAGGGGTGATGATAGGATGCTGAGGAAAAATATCAAACTCTCTCAATCCTTCAGGTAGTGCTACCCCCGAAAGCATACGCTTACCGTTTTTGTACAGACGAGCAGCGTGTCCGGCCAAGTAGCCACGTATTACCATTTCTACTTTTAAGGGTTCGCATACCTGCCCTATAGATACGTTAGGGTCGGGCGAGGCAGTTAGCCAGTTGGGTACTATATCTTCAGTTTGCTCTAAGAAGCGTACAGCCATTTGGTTGAGTATTTGTCCTTTGTAGGGTATCCCTTTAGGAAGGATAACGTCAAAAGCTGAAATACGGTCGGTAGCAATCATTATGAGGGTATCATCTTTCAGCTGATACACATCGCGTACTTTCCCTCTGTATACTGATTTTTGTTTGGGAAATTTAAAGTTAGTTTTTGTTATGGTATTCATCATTCTAAAAATTTAGATAATATTCATTCTCGCGGCAAAAGTACAAAATAATTGTCAATTAGCAACAAACATTTGTCATTTGTCATTAGCTAAGGCGCTACCTGTATAGCTTTCTTTGCATTTGGCTATCTCTTCGGGGGTGCCTTTTGCTATTATAGAACCTCCTTTTTCGCCTCCTTCTAAGCCTAAATCTATTACGTAGTCGGCACATTTTATCATCTCTAAGTTGTGCTCAATCACTATCACCGAATGCCCTTTTTCTATTAGTGCTTGTAGCGAGTCTAAGAGCTTGCGTATATCGTGAAAATGCAAGCCAGTAGTGGGTTCGTCAAAGATAAAAAGCACCTTTTCTTTGCTCTCTGATTTTGATAAAAACGAGGCTAATTTAATGCGTTGCGCTTCCCCACCCGATAGGGTAGAAGATGATTGCCCTAAGGTTACGTACCCCAAGCCTACATCTTGTAGAGGTTTGAGTTTTTCTGCTATTTTTGTTTGCTTATGAGCGGCAAAGAAAGCCACGGCATCGTCAATAGTAGTGTTCAGTAGGTCATCTATGTTTTTCCCTTCGTAAGTTATTTCTAACACTTCTTTTTTGAAACGCTTGCCGCCACAGGCTTCGCAGGTTAGGTGCACATCTGCCATAAACTGCATTTCTATGGTCACCTCTCCTTCGCCTTTGCACACCTCGCAGCGTCCTCCATCTACGTTGAAAGAAAAATGCTTAGCCGAAAAGTTACGCATCTTAGCCAATTTTTGGTTGGCGTAGAGGTTGCGAATGTCGTCATATACTTTTAGGTAGGTGATAGGGTTAGAGCGACTCGATTTGCCTATAGGGTTTTGGTCTACAAACTCCACGCTTTGCAACTGTTTATATTTGCCTTCTATGCGGGTGAATTGCCCTATCTTTTCGTTGCTGGCATTTAACTCTTTTTGCATAGCAGGATAGAGCAGCTTCTTTATCAAGGTCGATTTGCCACTACCCGATACCCCTGTTACTACGGTCAGCATATCCAGCGGAAAACTCACATCTATATTCTTCAAGTTATTCTCGCGACAACCGATTAAACTGATGTAGTGGGGCGAGGTGCGCCTTTTCTTAGGCGGTTCAATGCTTAAGCGTCCGCTGAGGTATTTTCCTGTTAGAGTATCAGCTTTTAGCAGTTGTTCATAAGTGCCAGCAGCTACTACTTCCCCTCCGTGGGTACCGGCTTCAGGTCCTATGTCTATAATGTAGTCAGCGGCTTTCATTATGTCGGCATCGTGTTCTACTACTATCACTGTATTGCCTAAGTCGCGCAGCGATCTCAGTACTTTTATAAGCCTATGAGTGTCGCGTGGGTGTAACCCTATACTCGGCTCGTCGAGTATGTACATCGAGCCGACCAAACTACTACCCAATGAGGTAGCTAAGTTAATACGCTGACTCTCGCCACCCGATAGCGTGTTCGATTTGCGGTTTAGCGTTAAGTACCCCAAGCCTACATCGCTTAAGAACTGTAGCCTGCTGTTGATTTCTATCAGTAGCCGTTTAGCTACTTCTTGCTCGTAGGGCGAAAGGGTTAATTCTCTAAAAAATGCTTGTAGCTTTTCTATAGAAATTTCTACCAAATCCGAAATGCTTTTTCCTTGTATTTTCACGTAGTTAGCCTCCTTCCGAAGTCGTCTTCCGTGGCAACTATGGCAACGTGTTTTTCCGCGATAGCGCGCTAATAATACTCGGTTTTGTATCTTGTAGCTCTTTTCTTCTAATTCTTTAAAAAAGTCTGTCAGCCCTGTGAAATATTTATTGCCGTCCCATACTAATTGTCGTTGTTCGGCACTGAGTTCATACCAAGGTTTGTGTATCGGGAAGTCGAATTTGTAAGCGTTGTTTACCAACTGGTCGCGAAACCAACTCATTGTTTCACCACGCCAAGGGTAGATGGCATTTTCGTATACCGATAGCCCTGTGTTGGGTACGATAAGGTCTTCGTCTAGCCCTATCGTATCGCCATAGCCATCGCACTCCGGACAAGCCCCGTAAGGATTGTTGAAACTAAAAAGATGCACATTCGGTTCTAAGAAAGTGATGCCGTCCATCTCAAAGCGGTTGCTGAAGTGTTTTAGTACTTCCGATTCCACTTCTTGTAGCATACATTCCCCTTTTCCTTCAAAGAAAGCGGTTTCTACAGCATCTGCCAATCGGTGCTGAAAATCCTCGTTGTGCTGTACCACTATCCGGTCGACTACCAACTGAAATTTACCTAATTTCTTAGGTAGATTGTCTTCCTCCAATCGTATCACTTCTCCTTGGTGCAATATGCGCGCGTAGCCCTGCTGTAGTAGCAATTTTAGTACTTGTTCTACAGTGCGGTCTTTAGGGATACTAATAGGGGCTAATAGCAGCAGCTTAGTGCCGTCGGGGTAGGCGAGGGCGGCCTCTACCACATCAGTTACAGTGTGTTTTTTTACTTCCTTGCCCGATATGGGGGAGTAGGTCTTGCCGATACGGGCAAAGAGCAATTTCAGATAGTCGTATATTTCTGTTGAAGTACCTACCGTAGAGCGTGGGTTAGAAGTATTGACTTTTTGCTCAATAGCAATAGCGGGCGCAATCCCGATGATGTTATCTACTTTAGGTTTGTCAAGCCGTCCTAAAAACTGACGTGCGTATGATGATAGGCTTTCTACATAGCGGCGCTGCCCTTCAGCATAGAGGGTATCAAAAGCTAAGCTCGATTTGCCAGACCCCGATAGCCCTGTTATTACTACCAATTGGTTGCGAGGGATACCTACCGTTATATCTTTAAGGTTATGTAGTTTGGCTCCTTTTATAAGTATTTCTTTGCTCTTCATTGTCATCGTAATGATTCGGGCGACAAAGGTACGGATAATTTGCTAATTCACAATTTATAATTAGCACAAAAAATAAAAGCTCTCCTTACAAAGGAAAGCTTTCATTGGTTTACTATAAACCCGTGTAAAAATATTTACACAAAACAACACAACTAAATCTTATGAAGCGGTCTGGACGGGACTCGAACCCGCGACCCCATGCGTGACAGGCATGTATTCTAACCAACTGAACTACCAGACCTTTAGTGATGTGCAATTCATTTCTTCATTGCGGTTGCAAAAGTACAACAATTTTTATTACCTGCAAATTTTTCGGCAAAAAAATTACAACTTTTTTTTAATTTTATTTTATTACTGCTGATTATCAGTGTTTTATAAATTATATATTTTTAGTGCTACTCGCCGTTTTTAGGTGCAATTCTACGGCTTTACTGTCCGTCAAACTCGCTATATAGCAGGTGATGCCCATCACTTTGTCGTAAATACTGCCTTTTTTCTGATACTTTTCGGGCAACTTTTTTAGCAATAATTTATCAAAAGAGGTCTCTCTACCGTTTTCGAAGTTGATAATAGCAGTAAAAAAGATGTCTAAAAGATGCTGCAAAATCACATAACCTTGCACTTCTTTCTCTACTACTTCATCCGATTGGTAGATATGCTCTACACTACAGTCTATTACATCGGTTATTTGGTGGCGGTATTTGCTGAGCCTCAATAGCGATTGGTGGAAGTTGCCGTTTAGTATAGCGTCTTCATTTTCTATAAAAATCTCGGTAGCATCTTGCACTAAAGCACCGATAGCCACTGCCCTCAGATAAGCTATGCGCTCTTCTTTGGTCTGTAGTTTGGCGTATTTGTCGCTATGTATTCTATCCGATATGATGCCCCCCATATATTCTAAGGCTACCTCTTCGCTGATAAGTCCTAAATTAATACCATCTTCAAAATCGATAATGGTATAGCATATATCATCAGCAGCTTCTACTAAAAACGCTAGCGGGTGGCGTGCATATCGCAGTTCGCCCTGTTGGCTGGTAGAGATAAGCCCTAAAGTATCAGCTACTTCCTTAAAAAATGCTTTATCACCCTGAAAAAAGCCGTATTTCTTGTCGGCTATATTTTTAGTAGGTCGTATAGGTAGCGATTCTTTAGGATATTTGGTAAAAGCTCCCAGAGTAGCATAGGTCAAGCGTAATCCTCCCTCTACTCCCAACCGCGATTCGTTTACAATTCTAAAACCGTTGGCATTACCCTCAAAATTGCATAGGTCGGCATACTCTACTTCTGTCAGTAGATGTTTAATAGCAGTGCCTTTTTTGAATTGAAAGAACTCACCTATAGCCTTTTCACCACTATGTCCAAAGGGCGGATTACCGATGTCGTGTGCTACCGAAGCTGCTGCGATAATAGCGCCAAAATCGTTGGTTTGGTAGCCTAAATCACGTAGATGAGGGTACTTCGTTAGTAGGTGTTTTCCTACGGCACGCCCTAAGCTGCGCCCTACTACCGATACCTCTATACTATGGGTCAGACGCGTGTGTACAAAGCCCATTTTAGAAAGCGGAATCACCTGTGTTTTGTCTTGCAGACTCCTAAAGGCACTCGAAAAGACCACGCGGTCGTAGTCCATATCAAAGCTCAAGCGCGTTTCATCTTCATTAATACGTAGTCTTGTAGCAGTATCGCCGTATTTATTAAGCGAAAGTAGTTTTTCCCAAATCATATTTTTTTATTTATAAAGATAAAGGCTGAATCTATAAAGACTCAGCCCTAATTTTTTTAAAGTCTAACAGACAATATCTATTAGAAGTATGCGTTAAGAGTTGCAGAAAGAACTCCTAAACCATTTGCATTACCGATGTTAAAGTTTATTCTATTGTTGCTGTCGTTGCTAGCATATTCTAAACCTACACCATAAGTGTATTGAGCACCAAGAGCTACTTTAGGGAAGATAAAGTATTCAACTCCTGCAAAACCTTGTGCACCAATTCCAAATCCGAATTGTTTTTTAGCAGGAGAAACTAAACCTACTAAACCATCTACACCGTAGTAACCTTGTAGGCGAGTAGTACCTTTTCTCCACTCTTTACCATAGCCAGCTACTAAACCAAAACTGCTAGTACCATCAACGTCTTTTTGTTTTTCGAAGTTGAAGTTAAAGCTTGCTGTGTAGCGAGTTGCGGTGTTGTCAGTATCAAACTTTTTACCTACAAAAGTAATTACTGAAGCAGTAGAAGAAAATACGCCAGTACCAAAGTTAAGAACTCTTTGTCCTTCAAAAAGATCTGCAGAGCTGTTACCAGTGTTGCCATTGAAAGCATTACCAACATATCTCAAAGCATTACCTGCATTGAAACCAATAGACCAATCTCCTTGTTTTGGAAGATATTGTTCTCCTTTAGAAGATACTAAATTTTGTGCTGATACAGCACCAAAAGCAAAAACTGCTACTAATGATAAAATGATTTTTTTCATCGTAATTATGTTTTTTTAATTATTATAAGGCAAAGGTATACTTTTTTAGCATAACTACCAAATTTTTTCAGTATTTTTTTTCTTTTTAATAGGCCTTAGCAAACAGAACTCTTTTCTTTGAAGGCTTACCAGAGTACATACATACGCCACTTTCTTCTTTAGCATCTAAAGGAATACATCTGATAGTAGCCTTAGTTTCTTCTTTTATTTTAGCTTCTGTTTCAGCAGTGCCGTCCCAGTGAGCTGCAAAAAAGCCGCCTTTGGTTTCTAACAGTTCTTTGAACTCTTCGTATGAGTTCACTTCTGTTATATGGCTGTCGCGGTAGGCTAAAGCTCTTTTGTACAAATTCTCTTGTATCTCTTTTAATAATTGAGCAATGTGTGCTATGATGTCATCTCCGCTTACGGTTTCTTTAGTTAGGGTGTCGCGTCTCGCTACTTCAAAGGTGTTATTTTCTAAATCGCGTTGCCCTACCGCTAAGCGTACAGGTACACCTTTTAGTTCGTATTCGTGAAACTTAAACCCTGGCGATTGAGTATCGCGGTCGTCAAACTTCACACTAATACCTTGCTTTCTGAGAGCCTCCATTAGCGGACTGATGCGCTCTCTTACACTTTCTAATTGTGCGGCTCCTTTGTAGATAGGTACGATTACTACCTGTATAGGCGCTAAGTTAGGAGGCAATACCAAACCGTTGTCATCGCTATGGGTCATAATAAGGGCACCCATCAAGCGGGTCGATACTCCCCAAGAGCTTGCCCATACATATTCTTGCTTACCGTCTTTGGTAGCGTATTTCACATCAAAAGCCTTAGCAAAGTTTTGTCCTAAGAAGTGCGAAGTGCCGGCTTGTAGGGCTTTGCCGTCTTGCATCATCGCTTCTATACAATAGGTTTCGTCAGCACCGGCAAAACGCTCGGTTTCTGTTTTAAACCCTCTGATTACAGGTACAGCCATAAAGTTTTCTACAAAGTTGGCATATACATTCATCATTCTTTCCGATTCTTCTATAGCCTCTTCTTTAGTAGCGTGGGCAGTGTGCCCTTCTTGCCATAAAAACTCTGCTGTGCGCAGGAATAGGCGCGTACGCATTTCCCAGCGCACCACGTTTGCCCATTGGTTGATAAGGATAGGTAGGTCGCGGTATGACTGTATCCAGTTTTTGTACGTACTCCAGATGATAGATTCTGAGGTAGGGCGCACTATTAGCTCCTCTTCCAATTTTGCTTCAGGATCTACTATTAGCTTCCCTTTTTCATTGGGGTCAGTTTTTAGTCGGTAGTGGGTTACTACCGCGCATTCTTTAGCAAAACCTTCAGCGTTCTTTTCTTCTGCCTCAAAATAGCTTTTAGGTATAAATATAGGGAAATAAGCATTAGTATGCCCTGTTTCTTTAAACATTCTGTCGAGTTCGGCTTGCATTTTTTCCCATATAGCATAGCCGTAAGGCTTAATTACCATACAGCCGCGCACGCCAGAACTCTCTGCCAAATCGGCTTTTACTACCAATTCGTTATACCATTTCGAATAGTCTTCACTTCTTGATGTTAGATTCTTACTCATATATTATTTTGTACTCTTTTTATTAGTTTTTGTTGCTTGCCTCTTCGCTGCTTTCTTAGTAGCAGAGGTGCTTTTGTGGTGGTAGTAGTGCAGGCATTCATCTATGTAAAAATCGTGCTGATTTCTAATAAGCCCCGCTACATTGTTGTTAAACCATATTTCAGCCAAGCTCGCCTTCAGGTGTTTAGCTATCTCATTGCTGTTCTTGCCAAAATTTAGGTTGATGCGCCTGTTTCTTAAGAATTTAGCAAAGGCCATTAGCATCTCTTTCGGCACTTTATAGTCGGTTATAAAGTATGCCTTGTGGGGCTTGCTGTTTAGCGATGGGTGACTGTCTAAATACTCAAACAGAAAGAAATTGGTCAGTCCTGAGCGCAGCACTTCATTTACCAAATAGCTTTCGGGCTTCATATCTATAGGCACATATACATCGGGGTAAATACCGCCTCCGCCATATACTACTTTTCCCTTAGGGGTGGTAAATTTCAGCGAGTCAGGCACGGTAGCATTGTCTATCTGAAAACTCCCTCGCTGGTGTCCCAAACCGTAAGGCTTCTGTATAGACCGCCCTGTAGGAGTGTAATAGCGCGCAGTGGTTAGCCGTACTGCCGACCCATCAGGTAGAGGCATTTCGCTCTGTACTAATCCTTTCCCAAAGGTGCGTCTGCCTACTATCACACCTCGGTCGTTGTCTTGTAGCGCTCCTGCTACTATCTCGCTGGCTGAGGCAGTGTTTTCATTTACCAATATAAACACGGGCTTATCTTCAAATAGCCCCCCTTCAGTAGAGAAGGTTTCTTCTATCTCTTTGCGGTTGTTTTTGGTAAACACTATCATTTTGTTTTTAGGCAAAAACTCATCGGCTATTTGTATACCTACATTTAGGAATCCTCCGCTATTGTTGCGCAAGTCAAGTATAAGGCTGTTTACCCCTTCTTTTTCAAGAGCTTTAAGGGCGGTCGAAAATTCGTTGTAGGTAGTCTCGGCAAACCGGTTCATTCGTATATACCCCAGCGTATCGTTCACTTTGTAGAAGCAATCTATACTTTTTATAGGTATAAATTTCCGCTCAATAGGAATTCTGAAAATACTGTCTTTGCTCTTTCGGTATATGGTCAGGTCTACTTTCGAGTCCATTTTCCCCTTCAGTATATTCTTTATCTTATCGGTGCTTAGCCGTTTCTTAAAGAGGGTATCTTTGTTAGCCATCAGTATGCGGTCGCCAAAACGGATACCTTTCTTCATAGCATCACTTCCTTCTATAGGTCTGATAACGGCAATCGTATCTTTATACATATAGAAACTGATGCCTACCCCTACAAATTTACCACTCATCGTCTCGGCTACTTCTTGTATATCTGTTTTCGAGATGTAGGTAGAGTGGGGGTCTAACTTTCGCAATATACTATTGATGGTCAGGTCTACTATACTATCGGTATTTACATTATCCACATAATCCTCCTCTATATAGTCTATCAGCCGTCCGAGTTTTACCTTATAAGGATTTTCGGGCACGGTGTCTATATCGCTGATAGGGAAGGGGAGGGGTGGTGGCGGTTTCGGAATATAAAAATTAGCTAACTGCCGTCCCAAGATAATCCCTATCGCCAAGGTTATGCCGATAATAGTAGGGAGTATGTAGAGTTTGTTTTTCATTTAAATGCTATTATTTGCCAAAGGCGGTGATACCTTTTCTGAGCCATTTGTAAAACTCATCAGCATCATCGGTATCGGGGGTATACCCTATAGGGGCTACTAAATTTTCGCCCTCGTGGTTCATCAGCACATAAAAAGGCTGTGTGTTAGCTTTGTATTTCAGAGTCTGAAACTCACTCCATTTCTGACCTATAGTCTTAATGAGTTTGCCTTCTCTTATTTGTGAAGGTTTTATTTCACTCTCTGGCAGCGGACGTTTGTCATCTACGTATAGCGAGATAAGTACTACTTCGTTTTTGAGTATCTCTAACACTTGCGGCTTAGGCCATACGTTTTGCTCCATACGTCGGCAGTTTACGCACGACCAGCCTGTGAAATCTAATAGTACCGGCTTATTTTGTTGTTTAGCGTAGGCCAATCCTTTGTCGTAATCGTCAAAGGTTATGATGTTATGAGGCTTAAATAGGTGGGCTCCTTCAGGTAGCGCGCCTTCTTCTACCCCAACGGCTCCTTTACCTACTCCATATGGCGATTCGCTATAGTGTTGTGGAGGTGGAAAAGCGTTGATAAGGTTCAGAGGGGCACCCCATAACCCTGGTATCATATAAATAGTGAAACTCAAAGTGAGTAGCCCCAAAATGAGTCGCCCTACTGATATGCGGTCAGAAGCATCATCGTGTGGCAAACGTATTTTTCCAAATAAGTATAACGAAAGGGCGCCAAATATAGCTATCCAAATAGCGATAAATACTTCGCGTTCTATCCAGTGGTATTGTACCACTAAGTCAGCATTCGATAAGAATTTAAATGCCAATGCCAATTCCAAAAAGCCCAATACTACTTTCACAGTGTTCATCCAACCGCCTGATTTGGGGAGTGATTGCAACCACCCTGGGAAAGCCGCAAATAGTGCAAAAGGCAAGGCTATGGCTAATGAAAACCCAAACATTCCCATAATAGGGGCGATGCCCCCTTGCGAGGCTGCTTGTACTAATAAAGAACCAACTATAGGCCCTGTGCACGAGAAAGATACAATGGCTAAGGCCAGTGCCATAAAGAAGATACCTACAAAACCACTGCGATCGGCTTGGGCATCAATCTTAGTACTCCACGAGCTGGGTAGGGTGATTTCAAAAGCACCTAAAAATGAGATAGAAAAAACTACTAAAATAAGGAAGAATATAAGGTTAAACAAAAAGCTACTTGAAAATGCGTTTAGCACATCAGCTCCAAAAATAGCAGTTACTACCGTGCCTAATAATACGTAAATCACGATAATAGAAATACCATAAGTTATCGCATTTCTGATGCCCTTAGCCTTTGTTTTACTTTGTTTAGTAAAGTAGCTCACTGTCATTGGTATCATCGGGAATACGCAAGGGGTCAGTAGAGCTGCAAAACCAGCTAAAAACGATAAAAAGAATATCGTCCAAATACCTTGATTGTGAATAGGGGTAGGGTTTATTGCCTCTGTTTTAGTTTCGCTTACAGTCGTAGCAGGCGCTGCGTTATTGTCTGCTGGCGGATTGTTAAAGGTGAATTGTGGGCTAACACCTGCGGAGGCAGCGGCATTATCTGTTAGTTCAAATACCAAATCTACTGTATCTGGGGGCGAGCAGTTGTTGTCATTACAACTCATAAATTCTACGCTCCCTTTGATGCTTGTAGCTGCCTTATTAAGCAGTTTTATGTGTTGTTTAAATACCGCTTGGTTGTGGAAATAAGAAATCTCCATATTAAACACTTTGTCGTGCTTCAGTATAGGGGTCGATTCTTCGGTCTTCCCTACAAGCTCAAAGTCAGCGTTTTTTTCAAATTCAAAAGTAGTCGGAATAGGTCCATTGGGCGGGATGTTCTGTCCGTACAGCTTCCAACCAGCCTCTATAGTAGCCTTAGCTACCAAGTAATATTCAGTATCATTGATTTTCTCAACGCTGGTAGACCACTTTACAGGGGTATAAATTTGTGCCTTTGCTATCGCAACAAAAGCAATAAGTAGTAATGTAATGAGTTTTTTCATTGGTCGTTCGTTATATTTAAGGGTGCAAAATTACAACAAAATAATGATTTGTACAATTTTTAAAGTTACTTCTAAAGTGTATTTTTCCATTATAAAGCTCGTGTATGAGCTCCCCCTTCGGAGGAAGTCCGCGAGCTAGCGCAGCGGAGTATGTGAAGGGGGGGAGGTTTCTATTAACCATTATTAATGAGCCTCGCCATATAAAAACCGTCATAACCCGATTGATGCGCAAAAATCACTTCTTCAGCCTCTAATTTAAAATCCTTGCCAGCTTCCGAAGCTAAGAAAGTCGCTACTTGCTGGTGGTTTTCTGAAGGCAATACCGAGCAAGTCGCATATACCAGCTTACCGCCTTTTTTCAGCAGTTTGCTATACTGCTGCAATATTTCTTGTTGGGTAGTGCGTATCTGGTCTAAAAACTCAGGTTGCAATTTCCATTTAGCATCAGGGTTGCGGCGCAGTACACCTAACCCACTACAAGGCGCATCTATCAGTACGCGGTCGGCACTGCCTTGCATACGTTTCAGTTGCTTAGGGTCTATCAGCTTAGTTTCTATGTTGAAAGCCCCATTGCGGCGTGCTCTTCGTTTGAGTTCTTGCAGCTTTTGCTCGTAAATGTCCATCGCTATAATCTGACCTTTGTTTTGCAAGAGGGTTGCCAGATGAAGCGTTTTACCACCAGCTCCAGCACAAGTGTCAATAATGCGTTTTACGCTATTGTCTATTTGCATAAACGGAGCTACTTTCTGCGAAGAGGCATCTTGCACCTCAAACAATCCGTCTTTAAAAGATTGACTTTTGAAGATGTTACTGCGCTCTACCAATTGCAAAGCATCAGGATACTGCTGTAGCGGATAGCTTTCTACCCCTTCCTCGCGGAGGAGTTGCTGCAGTCTATCACGACTTATTTTTAGGGTATTTACGCGCAATACTACGGGGGCTAAACTGTTCAAGCTGTGCAGTTCGTCTGTCCAGAGAGCCTCTCCCAGTTCTTGTTCTCCCAAAGCGTCTAACCAGTCAGGCACCGATTCGCGGTATTTGCGTATTTTAGAGAGCTCGTCAAATTTCCCTTTGATGCGT
The DNA here is from genome assembly GCF_009730375.1 of Capnocytophaga sp. FDAARGOS_737. Taxonomy (NCBI): domain Bacteria; kingdom Pseudomonadati; phylum Bacteroidota; class Flavobacteriia; order Flavobacteriales; family Flavobacteriaceae; genus Capnocytophaga; species Capnocytophaga sp. FDAARGOS_737. Next base: position 612,865 of record NZ_CP046316.1, read on the forward strand.
CTGGTAGGGGTATCTTCAAAGTAGTTTCCCCAGTCAGGCAGTGCAACACCTTTCAGGGTAGCCCATACTGCAAAAAGGCGACGTAGGTTATGTATGCTGAAGGGTTCATATACTTCAGCTATTTCCGCATAGAGGCGTTTCCAGCGCACTATATCGTAAATCGTTTCAGCCACAAAAGCCCTATCCCGAGCCCCCCAGCGCTTATCTTTTTTCAGCAGTTTTTCCACTACCTTATCGGCATACTGATTTTCGGTAAAAATAAAACCGAGTCCCTCAATCACCGCATCCACTAAATTTCTGTGTAATTTCAAAATACTTTTTTTGAATGTTGTTTTATACTAAATTTGAATATTGCTTTTATACTAAAAATGAGACGGTGCTTTTCTCATCACCGTCTCTTAATTATCTGCCTGTGCTAGCATCTCTGCTTGTGCGGCTCGCACTTTGCCTGTGCAGCTCGCACTAAAAAAGTTGCGCTGTGAAGGTAAACAAGAAGTTACCATAAGTAGATTTTATATGAGCAGGAGTGGTCAGCACATTCTCATACATTTGGTATAGGTTTGTTTGTTTAGCCACATCATACGAAGCGTCTAATCTAATACCACCCAAGGTCACACCAGCCCCAAACGAATACCCTGTCAGATCACCTACTACTGCAGTTGTTTTCCTATACGGACTTTGTGCGTATCTATAACCTGCTCGCAAGCTTACAAAGTTAGTGCTCTTAGGGTCTTCTTTTATTAATTTAAAAGGTATTCTATACTCTCCTCCTATGCGTAGGGTCGAGGTATCACCCATTTGGTTTTCAAAAGCACTGTTATAGCCTTTCATATTATTACTTCTGAATTTCAGATTATCGTAGGCTCTGTAGGTGTAATCAATGCTTAAGATACCTCTTTTCTTTATCAGGTAAGCAGCACTAGCAGTCCACGCACTGGGGGTGCGGAATTTGTATTCGCGTTCATACCATATAGGGTCGCCATATCTATTCACTAATTCTATATCACGGTCATAAGTAGTAGTAGCCACTCCTGTAGTAGCGTAGAGCACTTGGCGCGACTCCTCTTTCATCTTATACCACGTAGGCGATTGGTAACTTACCCCTAAACGCAACTCATCAGTTACTTTGATGATACTTCCTAGCTGTAGCGAAAAGCCTTCACCTGTTGTATTGATGTATTGTTTGTGGTTCGCATAGCGTAGGTAAGGGTTTGAACTTCTAAAGTTATCTTCTTTTACACTATATAGCGCCTTTTCGTTGATGTTGTGCGCATTTAAGTTCATTCCTAAGTAAATAAAATCCCCTATTTGCGAAGCAAAGTTGAAATTGTATTTATTTACATAGCCCGAACGCTCTATTTTATAGGTTTGCAAGCGTTCTAGATTATCACCACTAAGGTCATATTCCGTATTGTCTGCCGAAAGCGTCTTAGGGTTGATAAGACCAGCCTTCAATCCCAAATAAGCCATTTGGGCAGCATACCCCTCTCTACGTCCTAAGGTAGCATAATACTCTCCTATCTCTTCCTGCTGGTTTAAATTATATCCTCTTGCAAAAGTACCAAAGCTAAAAGGATTGCCATTATTACCTTTGGTAGCGTAGTCCAAAAAGTAATCGTCTAAGCCCTTATTATTGTAAGCCGAATAAGAAAACTTGTCATTGTCAAGAGTTTTGCTTAACTGATAATTAAACCCAAAACTCAATTTCTTAACAGTAGGCGACACATCAGGAATAGCAAACACAACCCCGAAATGATTGAAGTTAAAATCATTGTTATTTTTCTTATCACTTCGGTCTAAGAAGTTAATATCTCTCTTTTGGCTGTTGTTATTAAGGCTAAACGAAATTTCGCTTGCGTTGAAAATAGCACTCCCTGCCGGATTGATATTTATGGCTGAAGGGTCACCACCTAAGGCACCAAATGCTCCGCTCATAGCCTTAAAACGGGCGGTACCTGTCAGTTCTTCAGTGCTATAGCGCAAAGCATCAGTGTAATTCTGAGCTTGAGTACCCATAGCTGCTAAAGAAAATCCTAAAAATAATATATAATTGATTTTTCTCATTTTTCTTAATATTTTTTAATCGCGATTTGAACTTCTGTATCCTCCACTGCTGCTACTGCTGCTGTTAGAAGAACCACTGCTGTAATTGCCGCCAGAGCTGCTGCTATTGCTATGGTTAGAACTTCTACCGGAATAGTTAGAGTTCGATTCATAGGCTCTTCTGGTCTCATAGCCTGTTGGCGGATTATTGTTATATTGCTGATTTTGGTAAGAAGGTCTACCACTATAGTTGCCGTTATTATTGTAATATCCTTGGCTTTGCGAACGATTATAAGAGCCTCTACCATCTTCATAACGGTTAGCGTTACTTCTGTAGTTGTCATCTCTTATAATAGCACGTCCTCTGCCGCTATAAGACCCTCCATTGCCGTACGAACGACTTGGTTCGTAATAGTAATCTCTTGGTCGGTAATCGTAATAATATCCGTAATAAGGATAGTAACCTCCGTAAGGATAATACCCATAATAAGGGCTATACCCATAGTAAGGACTGTATCCGTAATAAGGGTAGTAATCATAGTACCCACCATAGTACGGACGATAACCGTAGTAGCCACTATAGCCCCAATAAGGGTCGTAATAACTGCCCCAGCCCCAGCCAAATGACAAGCTCCAGCGAGCTCTATTTCTGTAGTATGAGTCATAGCCGTAATAATTAGGATGCCAATTATTATAGCCCCAGCTATTATACCCCCACGGATTGTTGTTGTACACATTCACATTCACTTGCGAAGGGTTGCTACCCCAGCCTCCGTAGGCAGGAGCTCCCGAAGTCGCGTTAGAACGATAGCTGTTTACATCGGTAAAATGTGTAACCGATGTATCAGGCATTTGGCGGTATTGCTGTGCTTTTTCACCGAAATAATCCTTGTAGCGGTTAGGTGTATACCTATTTTCTACAGGCGTATAAGCAGGTTCTTCTACTATTTCCAAATAGCTAGGTCTTTCAGGTACGGGGTCGTAATATACCCCATCAGCGTAATAATAACCACCGCAAGAAAGTAGCGCAAACGATGCCACGAGTAGCAGTAACACGTGCATCCATCTTTTGTTGATTTGTAAGTTCTTTTTCATATTGTATAAGTTTTTTTATAAAGTCAAACCAAACATCTTGCTAATAGTATCACAATTTTTATGCCATTTTTTTTGAAGCCATCTACACCGAACACTGAGCGAAGGATAAGCAAAGGATAAGCGAACGAAAGTCGGCGAGCTGGCATAGCCGAGTATGTGACGAACGAAAGTCGGCGAGCTGGCACAGCCGAGTATGTGACGAACGAAAGTCGGCGAGCTGGCGCAGCCCACTAGGTTGTTAAATAGCCCCTTCATCACTAATCATCAATCTTGTCCCAAAGAAAAGAGCCTTCTCTCCAAAAGTAGCAGCAGCCTCTTCTAAAAGTTGTGGCATTTTCTCTTCTAAGAAAGCTGACAGTTTAGCAGCAGAGCTGATTTCGTGGTGTATGGCATAATGCCTATCAGTCGAATCTAATACCCTCATTATTTGTACATTGTCTACTAATGCAGAGGCGTTTACAGCAGGCAGATAAGAGTGTGCTAACCACTGTTGCCACGCCTCGAAAACACTTTCGTCAATGACTGCTGTCAAATTATAGATATACATATATTACTTTATTTTTTGCAAAGATAAGAAATATTTCTTAGCTTTGCACTCAAAATAAATAATTTAGACTATGGCAAGTATCCGCGATTTAAAGAAAGATATCAACTATGTTTTAGGTGATATTATTGATGCTGTGTATTTTACAGGCAAAATGCAAACAGAAGAAGGTAAGGCTCTTATAACTGAAATTGTCAATACTTTCGATACTCTAATCGATAAAGTAGCTGATAGAACTGTTGAAAGCAGAGGGGCTCATTTAAAGCAAGTTAGAAGAGAGTTTGAAGAAAGAGCAGGAGCATTTATACAAAAGCTAAATCAATTAGCTTAAAAAATGTTCAAAAAACATTTGCATATTTACAAAAAAAGGTGTTATCTTTGCACCCGCAAATAAGCAGAGTGCCGGTGTAGCTCAGTTGGCTAGAGCACGTGATTTGTAATCTCGGGGTCGTGGGTTCGACTCCCTCCACCGGCTCAAATAAATAAAAAAGTCCGGAAAGTTTGTATCAAACTTTCCGGACTTTTTTTAGTTATTATTTATCACTATTTTACACCCTGTTCATTAGCCCAATTCCAGTATTTTTTAGCACTTTCAGTATGTTGTAAAAAAGTGCGCGAAAACTTGTGGTAACCGTAATTCTGAGGGTCTGCCACAAAAAAGTAATAATCGTGTTGTTCAGGTTTTAGCACAGCCTCTATAGACGATAGGTCAGGCATTGCGATAAGTCCTATAGGTAAACCGTAGTTTTGATAAGTATTATAAGGATTTTCCAGACGGGTGTGCGCTTCAGTTACTCGTTTTATTACCATATTGTAGTTGCCTGTATGGTTTTTCATCGCGAAGATAGCGGTAGGGTCAGCCTGCAATAGCATATTGATATGTAGACGATTTAGATAAACACCAGCTATACGAGGGCGTTCGTCTACTTTAGCACTTTCTTTTTGTACTATCGAAGCCAAAATACTCACCTCTATAGGACTAAGACCTTGTACTTCAGCTTGTGCTTGGCGTTCTTTAGTCCAATAGCGGTGATATTCTTTCAGCATACGGTCGCGGAACTCCTCAGCAGTAGTATTCCAATAAAATTCATAAGTATTGGGCAAGTACATAGCAAGGGCAGTAGCCTCAGTAAACCCGTTTTCTTTCAGAAAAGTAGGGTCTAAAAAAGCGCGTATTAGGGTAGTGCTATCAGGCTCTATCTGCTCGGCTATACGAGTGGCAAGGTCTTCCAATCGCTCCTGATTATTAAACTTTAGTTTTACGGGGGTATTTCTATTGCGAAGAGTACGTATGATTTCAAGGTTACTTGCCCCTTTCTTGATGATGTATTTTCCTGCTTTTACGTGTGTTGTATAGCCGCGTTGCTTAGCTACTTGCTCAAAAGCGAGGCTACTTTTTAGCAACGGACGTAGTTTGTGCAATACATCACCAAAGTCAGCTCCTGTAGGTATGTATATTACAACTTCCTTTTCATTAAAAGCGGTATTACTCGCAAATACAGCGCGATAAATAAAAAATCCTGCTATACTGATAAGGGCTATTACTGCCAATATTATCCATTTTTTCATTGTCTATATATTTGTCTGTTTATATGTCCTATTTTATATTGATGACCCCGAAAACATTAGCACTCCATTTGGGTATTAAGTAAATACCTATTAGGCAGGTTACCATTACGGGGGAGTAGGAATGAGTGAAATAGCTTATCAAAATATGCCATACCAAAAAGAAACTCAATCCTGCAAGATATAGACTAAGTGCTATTCTTGTAGCTTTTTCACTCTTTCTACACAAAAAAGCAATGACTCCTACCAAAGCAATTTGCCCTATAGAAGCCCATATAAAATATTCGGGGTGCTCATTAGCTAAATGAGCATTCTCAGCAATTCTGGGGAGTTGCAACCATTGGGGTATCTTATCTACAAAGTTAATATACCACTGCCAGAAAGAAATACTTTCTTCCGCTTGATGCAATGCGTGTAGCCCTATTATGGGGAGCCACAAGTGTATGTATTTATTGGTCTTCATATTTTTTAATGGGAGTTCTTTTTTAGAAAGACTTTATTTGACCGCAAAGATACTAAAAAAACAAAAACCGAAAACTTTATACTATAAAAATATAAAATCTTCGGTTTTATAAAATATTATGAATACAAAAATTCTTATAACATACGCCTATTCCTGACGTGGTTTTTGGTTATTGTTGTGTCCTTTAGGACGGTCATTGCGGTCGCCGCGAGGTTTTCCGTTATAAGGCTTGTCAGACTTAGGGCGGTCTTCTCTCGCTGGGCGGTCAGGGCGCTCTTCACGTGGAGGACGTGGTAATAAGGCTTTGCGCGATACTCTCGTCTTCTTAGTTTTAGGGTCAATACCGAGGTATTTTACTTCTATGATATCACCTTCTTTAAGAGCGTCTTCTATTTTATCTACTCTGTCCCAAGATACTTCTGAGATGTGTAGCAAAGAGTCTTTACCAGGTACAAACTCTACGAAAGCCCCAAACTCTACTAAACGTACTACTTTCACAGTGTAAGTTTCACCTTCTACAGGTTCAAATTTCACTGCATTTACAGCTTCTATAGCTTCTTGTATACCAGCTTCGTCAGTACCTAAGATTTCTACGATACCTAGTTCGCCTACTTCTTCCACCACAATGGTAGTTTTAGTACGAGCTTGTAGGTCTTGAATGTTCTTACCTCCTGTTCCGATAAATGCCCCGATATATTCTTTAGGCATATCCATCTTCACAATCTTAGGAGCGTGAGGTTTCACAGTAGGATTAGGTTGTGCTATAGTGTCAGTTATTTTGCCCAAAATGTGCATACGTCCCTCACGTGCTTGGTTGAGGGCTTTTTCGAGGATTTCATATGAAAGTCCTTTTATCTTGATATCCATTTGGCAAGCGGTGATACCATCAGCAGTACCAGTTACTTTGAAGTCCATATCGCCTAAGTGGTCTTCATCGCCCAAGATGTCTGAAAGTACCGCATAACGATCGCCGTCGCTGATAAGCCCCATAGCAATACCCGATACCGGTTTTACCATTTGTACCCCTGCATCCATTAGTGCCAAAGTACCTGCACACACAGTAGCCATTGATGATGAACCATTAGATTCTAAAATCTCAGACACTACGCGAACGGTATAAGGACAATCTTCTGGTATCATACGTTTAAGGGCGCGTTGTGCTAAGTTTCCGTGTCCTATCTCGCGGCGTGAAGTACCACGCAAAGGGCGAGCCTCACCGGTTGAGAATGGAGGGAAATTGTAATGTAGGTAGAAGCGCTCTTCGCCTTGTTCTGAAGGTAGGTCAATAACATTTGCTTCGCGTGAAGTACCTAAGGTAACAGTAGTAAGCGATTGGGTTTCGCCACGTGTAAAGATAGATGAACCGTGAGCTGAAGGCAAATAACCTACTTCGCACCAGATAGGGCGTATTTGGGTAGTATTACGTCCGTCTAAACGAATATTTTCCTCTAAGATAAGGTTACGAACAGCTTCTTTTTCGGCATCTCCGAAATAACGAGTAATAAGAGGAGTTAGCTCTTCCAATTCCTCTTCGGTAAAAAGTGCTAAGCACTCTTCTTTCACCGCATTGAACTTTTCTCCGCGTTCTTGCTTAGTAGTGTTTTCTTTAGCAATAGCATAGCATTTTTCATAAGCCAATGGGTATACTTTTGCTTTTACTTCTTCATTTTCTACTTCAGGCTCATAGGTGCGTTTTTCAGTCTTACCTACTTTTTCAGCCAAACGCAATTGTGCTTCGATATGTGGTTTGATAGCTTCGTGAGCAAATTTGATAGCTTCTGCCATATCTTTTTCGCTCACTTCGTCCATTTCACCTTCTACCATCGCTACAAAGTCTTTTGAAGCTCCCACCATAATGTCGATGTCTGATGCTTCTAACTGCTCGCGACTAGGGTTTACTATAAATTTGCCATTCACACGTCCTACACGTACTTCAGAGATAGGTCCGTCGAATGGTATATCTGATACTGCCAAACACGCTGAGGCAGCAAGACCTGCTAACGCATCGGGCATTACGTTTTCATCGTGCGAGATAAGTTGTATCATCACCTGTGTTTCAGCGTGATAATCTTTAGGGAAAAGCGGACGCAATACGCGGTCTACCAAGCGCATTGTTAAGATTTCTTGGTCGCTAGGGCGAGCTTCACGTTTGAAAAAGCCCCCAGGGAAACGACCTGCTGCCGCAAACTTCTCGCGATAGTCTACCGTTAGGGGTAGAAAATCGGTTTCAGGGTTTATATCTCTTGCTGATACTACTGTTGCCAATAGCATAGCATTGCCCATTTGCACCACCACAGCACCGTCAGCTTGTTTAGCTAACTTGCCAGTTTCGATAGTAATGGTACGACCATCACCTAAATCGATAATTTCTTTTTTTACTTCTGGTATCATTCAATACTTGTTAATTGATAAGTGAAAATTGTTAATTGAATAGTTGTGTTGTGTGGTTTAAAAAGGCTACCAATGAAAACATTAAGCAAAAGGAGGCACTAAGCCTCCTCTCTTTTTATTTTCTAATGTTAAGCTCTTTGATAATTGCACGATATCTTTCAATATCGGTATTCTTCAAATAGTCTAGCAAACTTCTACGCTTACCTACGAGCTTTACTAACGAACGCTCAGTGTTAAAGTCCTTGCGATTCACTTTTAAGTGCTCTGTAAGGTGATTGATTCTAAGGGTGAAAAGTGCGATTTGCCCTTCTGCTGAACCTGTGTTGGTTTCTGAACCTGCGTACTTTTTGAAAATTTCCGCTTTTACTTCTTTAGTTAAATACATTCCAATATTAATTTAATGATTATTATGTACAAATATTTTGTGGGTGCAAAAGTATTACCTTTTTTTTAGATATGCAAATTTTAGATGAAATATTATTTTGCCGCCCATTGCACTAACTACTAACTAAACTCTCGCTCGTGACGTTTGCGTTCGTTTTCATCTAAGTAGATTTTGCGCAAGCGCATATTTTTAGGGGTAACCTCTACGTATTCGTCTTTTTGTATGTACTCTAACGCCTCCTCAAGTGAGAATTTGATAGGAGGTGCCAGTTTTACTTTTTCGTCAGACCCTGCCGCACGTACGTTAGTCAGTTTTTTAGTCTTAGTTACATTTACTACGATGTCGCCACTGCGCGAGTTTTCGCCTATTACCTGCCCTGTATAAATATCTTCACCTGGGAAGATAAAGAACTTACCGCGGTCTTGTAGCTTGTCTAAAGAGTAGGGGATAGCGGTACCTTGTTCCATAGAAATAAGCGAGCCGTTGATGCGTCCTGCTATTTCGCCTTTGAAAGGTTGAAACTCTAAGAAACGGTGGTGAATGATAGCCTCGCCAGCAGTAGCCGTAAGCAGTTGGTTGCGCAAACCGATGATGCCACGCGAAGGAATCAAGAATTTGATAATCATTCGTTCTCCTTTAGGCTCCATACTTAGCATCTCGCCTTTGCGAAGTGTTACCAAGTCTACCGCTCTACCGCTTACATTTTCGGGTAGGTCTATAGTCAGTTCTTCTACAGGTTCACATTTTACTCCGTCTATCTCTTTGATGATAACTTGTGGCTGCCCGATTTGTAGTTCGTACCCCTCGCGGCGCATTGTCTCTATAAGTACTGAGAGGTGTAGCACTCCACGTCCGTATACTACAAATTTGTCTGCACTATCAGTAGCCTCTACACGTAGGGCTAAGTTCTTCTCTAATTCGCGTTCTAAACGTTCTTTGATGTGGCGTGAAGTTACAAACTTGCCGTCTTTGCCAAAGAAAGGAGAGTCGTTGATAGTGAAGAGCATACTCATCGTAGGCTCGTCAATAGCAATAGTAGGTAGGGCTTCGGGGTTTTCGTAGTCGGCTATGGTATCGCCTATTTCAAAACCTTCTAAACCTGCAATAGCGCAAATATCGCCTGCTTGTACCTCTTCTACTTTTTTGCGACCTAAACCGTCAAAAGTGTGTAGTTCTTTTATTTTTGATTTTACGATAGAACCATCGCGTTTTACTAATGAGATGTTCATACCGGCTTTGAGGGTGCCGCGGTGTAGTCGGCCGATAGCGATACGTCCAGTAAAAGTAGAATAGTCTAATGAAGTGATGAGCATCTGTAGGCTACCTTCTTCTACTTTAGGAGCAGGGATATGTTTTACAACCATATCTAATAGAGGCTCGATGCTGTCGGTTTTTTTGTGCCAGTCTTCTGACATCCAGTTTTGTTTAGCTGAACCGTATACCGTAGGGAAGTCTAATTGCCAGTCTTCAGCCCCGAGTTCGAACATAAGGTCGAAAACAGCCTCGTGTACTTCATCGGGGGTACAGTTTTCTTTATCTACTTTATTGATAACTACTATAGGTTTGAGTTTCATCTCTATAGCCTTTTGTAGTACAAAGCGCGTTTGTGGCATAGGCCCCTCGAAAGCATCAACTAATAGTAGTACTCCGTCAGCCATATTCAGCACTCGCTCTACTTCTCCACCAAAATCGGCGTGGCCAGGGGTATCAATAATATTGATTTTGATATCTTTATAAATTACCGAAACATTCTTAGATAAGATGGTGATACCGCGTTCGCGTTCCAAGTCGTTGTTGTCTAAGATAAGTTCTCCCGCATCCTGATTGTCACGGAACAAAGCACAGTGGTGCAAGATTTTATCAACAAGGGTAGTTTTTCCGTGGTCAACGTGAGCAATAATTGCTATATTTCTAATAGCGGTCATAGGTGCAAATAGTGTTTTTAAAAAATTGAGGGTGCAAAATTATAAAATAATTAGCAAATGACCAAATTTGCTAATTTACAAATTTTCTCATTTGCTAATGGTTTAGTGTCCGCATTTACAGCCTGCTCCTCCGCTACAGCTGTTTTTCTTTTTAGTGAAAAAAAACTTTTTTACTAAGAAAATTACTGCCGCAGCTACTAATACATAGGCTATGATTTCTTGTATTTCCATAAGTATTATTTAGTAAGTTCAAAAGTAACTATTATCTGACTATTGACTGAGATACTGCCAAGAGCTAAAGTAGTATTGCTAGGGGCAGCCCCTCTTATCATAACACTAGCAGGAGTGTCTCTTAAGCTCGTCTCTCTGATAGTTAGGGCTTTACCGATATTTTGGTCTAAGCTGGTAGCGTAAAGCAGTGCTTTTTTGCGAGCATCATCAATAGCTGCAATGCGTGCCTCTTGTTGTAGTTTAGCTCTTACACTGTCTTCTATGCCGAAAGTTACACTATTTATCTGGTTAACACCTGCTTCGAAGAGAGCGTCCATTAGGGTTTCGTATTTTGCCAAGTTGTCCAATTTTATTTTGACAGTTTGCGAAATGTGGTATTGGTAGGTTTTGGTGTTGTAATCGTAATTCTTGTACAACGATACGTAGTCGGTCTGAAAATTCTTTATTGGCACTTCTTCTTTGTTGATAGCCTGAATTACTTTGGCTAACTTCTCTCCATTTTCTTGGCGCAGTAGTTTTGCATCTTTCCCTTCGCCTTCTATACTTACTGATATATTTACAAGGGTAGGAGTAGCCTCGATACTTGCTTCGCCTACTACATTCACAGTAGGAACTACAGACTGTACAACCTCTTGTGCCGCCATCTGTGTCATACCCATATAGGATACGAATGAAAATAATAAAATGTAACGCTTCATATTTCTCAATTTATTTAGTAATTATTCAGGATACGCGATTCTCACGTGGTAAATATTGGTTAGTTTGCTCTTAAATACCTTCTTAATGGCTTCTATTTCTTTGAATGAAATATCTGAATTAGCAAACTGATTATCGTCTAACTGTTTTTTGATGATGCGGTCTACAAACTCTCCTAAGGCTTCGTAGGTAGGGTTTTTAAGACTTTTGGTAGCTGCTTCTACTGAGTCTGCCATCATAAGGATAGCCGTTTCTTTAGAGAAAGGAATGGGGCCTGGGTATCTAAAATCTTCCTCTTTTGCATTGGGGTTAGTGTCTAACTCTTTGCGGTAAAAATAATAAGTCAGGCTACGCCCGTGATGGGTGCGTATAAAGTCGATAAGGCGCTCAGGCAATTTGTGTTTGCGAGCAAGTTCTATCCCGTCAGCTACGTGCTTGATGATTACCTTAGCACTTTGTAAAGGGGTTAGCTGGTCGTGTGGGTTTAGGCTTGTCTTTTGGTTTTCAATAAAGTACAAGGGGTTTTGCATCTTTCCAATATCGTGATATAAAGCTCCTACGCGTACTAATAGTGTATTAGCTCCTATTTCGGCAGCAGCAGCTTCGGCTAAATTGGCTACCTGCATAGAGTGCTGAAAGGTACCTGGCGCTTTTTCAGAAAGTTGCCTTAATAATGGCGAATTGGTGTCGGACAACTCTAACAGCGAAACATCGGATACTAACCCAAAAGTGCGCTCGTATATATAGGTGAAAGGCTGTGAAAAGAGAATACCTATACCATTGAGAATGAATAGGGTGAGCAGCGAAAGGTCTAAGCCTTTGAGGGTGCCCTCGGTAATAGTATGAAAGGCTATGTAGATAATTAGGTAGGCACCTGTGATGAGGGCTGCTGAAATAAAACTACTCAACCGGTAATGTACATTCTTAGGCGTCAGAATAATAGTCATAGCAGCTATTATCTGTATAAAAACAAACTGAAAGCTGTTAGGCACTATGAAACCTGTGATGAGAATAGTGCAGATAAAGACAAAAAAGACAGTACGCAAATCAAAAAACGACTTGAGTATGAGTACCATCATCGCTACAGGCACTATGTAGATGTATTCTGGCAGGTGTTTTACTACGATACCTACAAATAGTATCATACAGAGCATATTTAGTAGTACCACTACCAATTTTAGGTTGCTCTTATAGATTTTCTTCTCGTAGAGCTTTAGATAGAGAGCCATCACTGCCAATACAATCGCTACCAATACGTAATAGCCCAAAAGCGACCAGTTGTAGTTATTCTGGTTCCAAGTCTGTGTTTCGTACTCGTCTTTTAGCGATTGTAGGGTGTTTAGCTTTTCGCCCTCTACTAATTCGCCTTTGGCTATAATGAGTTTCCCTTTATTCACCCAACCTCTAGTAAAAACGATTTCTTTCAGATTTTGGTCTAACGTTTTTTGAGTGAAATTCTGGTCTACCGTTAGGTTAGGAGTGAGTACATCGAAAAATAAATCGCAGTAGTTTTTTGCGTATTCGTTATAAGGAGATGAGTGGAAATAAGCCTTTACACTCGCGCTGAGGTGTTGCAATGAGAGTATTTGGGCAGTTGGCAGTTCCTCTATTTGGTTGTTATGCCTAATAACGGCTATCTCTGAAGGGCTATTGTCTGGCATTTTTAGTATAATCCCTTTGTGGTAACTGTCTTTTAAGAAAGTTTCGGCCTTTTGTAGCAAAACCTCCTTACGGGCAGCGGGTATATGACCAAAATAGTCGTTTTTCTTCTGTTGAAACTTCTGTAATGCCGATGTAAAAGCAGTTGTATCTTGGCGATAGTACACCGTAGAGTGCTCTGTAATTTGAGCTTCTTCAGCTTTTATCTGTTCAGCGGTTTTCTTTAAAGGAAAATCAAAAGGGGCATAAAGGTTTTCGTGCTGCCATAATTCTCCTTTGCGAAACTCGTATTTGAACTTCGCCTTTTCGGGGAAAACCTGTAGTATCAGTACTAAAGCTACAGCAAAAGCTAAGCCCTTAAATACTACTGACTGTTTTACAAAGAGTTTGATATTATGTAGTTTCATCGGTTTGATGGCTTTGAGAGGGCAAAGGTAGTAAAAAATACCTACTTCACAATAAACTCTACTCTTTTGTTTGCTTGGTGTTGTTCTTCAGTACAAGGCACTCCGTTTTCACAGCCATTTACGGGTTGTGTTTCTCCGTATCCCTTAGCGGTAAGCCGGTTGCGCGAGATGCCTTTATCTATCAGCCATTGCTCAATCACTTTGGCTTGGGTATTTGAAAGCGACATATTGTAATCGTCATCGCCTCGGCTATCAGTATGTACCTTTATATCGAGGCGTACATTAGGATGCTCTTCTAAGAAAGTTACTATTTTGGCTAATTGCACCGAAGCGTCGTAGCGTATGTTAATACGTCCGTAATCGAAATGTATATTGTCAATTTCAAAAACAGAAGCTAAATTATCGCCTTGGTTTACAGTAACACTTAAGGGGAGTAGCTGTATGAACTGCTGCATCTCGCCAGGGGTAACAAATATTAAAGGCAATGTAAATACTTCGTAATTGGGTTTTATCACTTGTAAGTAACCATACTCAAAAGCCGCGCCACTGCTCCTATTGCTCAGTACAAAGAAGCCGTTATCATCAGTAGTATCAGTAAGTAGGGTATGCATAGCCTCATTGGTGAGGATAATCTGAGCGTCGCTGATAAGACTGCCATTAACAGCATCGGTTACCATACCTATAAGCTCTTTGTGAGAGTAGTTATTAGGATTGGCAATTTTGGGTGCATTGGGCAATAACTCAGCAAACATACGTTGTGAGGCAGGAAGAAATTGGGCTAATACACGCTGTGCCTCTTTGTCTTTACCCATATTTTGCAGCGATTGACTGTAGTGGTACAAATCAATGGGCGAGGGCGTGTAGCCAGTAGTAGTGGTTAGCTTTTCATACCAAGTGAAGGCACTAGGGTATAGCTTTGAGGCGTAATAATAATCAGCCAAGCGTGTTACTACCTCTTGTGTTTGATAGCCTTTCTCGGCAATGGTTTGGTATATTAGGGCAGGGGTTATCCGTATTTGCGAAAAACTTAGTGCCACCGAGCCTATTAATAGGCTGAAGAATACTTTTGTTTTCATACTATTACGAATTTTAAGACTTTTATCGAGACAAATGTACGAAAATAAAGTTGAATAACCAAACTAAAAAAACAAAAAAATATTACGGTACGGGGTCATACCCACATCCGCCCCAAGGATGGCATCTGGCGATACGTTTTAGGGCTAACCAGCTTCCTTTAAAAGCACCGTATTTCTTTAGCGCCTCGAGAGCGTATTGCGAACAGGTAGGGGTATAACGACAAGTAGGTGGTTTCAGAGGAGAAACCACCACTTGATAAAATCGTACTAAAAAAATAAATAGATATTTCATTAACTGAAGCGCTCTATTACCTCATTGCTTACGCCAGTGCTTGAGAAACCACCATCGTGGTAGAGGTTCTGCATTGTTACTTTGCGGGTAAGGTCAGAGAATAGACTCACGGTATAGTTAGCACAATCTAGAGCCGTAGCGTTGCCTAGTGGCGACATTGCATCAGCGTAAGCTATAAAGCCACCAAAACCTTTTACGCCTTGTCCGGCAGTAGTAGGGGTAGGCGATTGCGAAATAGTGTTTACGCGTACTTTTTTGTCTTTACCAAAGAAGTAACCAAAGCTGCGAGCGATAGATTCTAAGTAGGCTTTGTTATCAGCCATATCATTATAGTCGGGGAAAGTGCGTTGTGCTGCCATATAGGTGAGGGCTACAATACTGCCCCACTCATTCATCGCATCGTTTTTATAGAGTACTTGGCACAACTTGTGAAAAGATAGGGCTGATACATCCCAACCTTTTTCGGTATTTGCGTAGTTAGACTCGGTGTAAGGTATATTCTTGCGCACGTTTACCGACATACCGATAGAGTGCAATACGAAGTCTAACTTACCGCCTAATATTTCTACTGATTTGGTAATCAAGTTTTCGAGGTCGTCCATATTAGTAGCATCAGCAGGGATAATTTCAGAGCCTGTTTTTTCGGCTAAGTTTTTTATTTGTCCCATACGCATAGCTACAGGGGCATTGGTAAGCACAAACTTACCACCTTCTTCGTGTACACGCTCTGCAGTTTTCCACGCAATTGAATTTTCGTCTAAGGCACCAAATATGATACCTCTCTTTCCTTTTAATAAATTGTACATTTTTTTTAGATATTAGTTTTTAGTTTTTAGTTGTTAGCTTCTAACCTCTAACGACTAATTTTCAAATTCCTTTAGGGTATTGATAATGATGTTAATACACTCTCTTAATTCTGTTTCGTTCATTACTAATGGAGGCGCAAACCTAATGATATTGCCGTGGGTAGGTTTAGCTAATAGTCCATTATCGCGCATCCTTAGGCAGATGTTCCACGCGGTATCGCTATCTTCAGTGTCGTTGATAACTACTGCATTCAGCAGTCCTTTGCCGCGTACTAAAGTAGCTACCTTTGAGTTTTTGATATAGTCGCTGAGCTCTTTGCGGAAAATCTCACCTAAACGAGCGGCATTTTCAGCCAATTGTTCGTCTTTTACCACTTGTAGCGCTTCTATAGCAACAGCCGCTGCCAAAGGGTTACCCCCAAAGGTACTGCCGTGCTGTCCCGCTTTTATTACGTGCATAATGCGGTCATCGGCAAGTACTGCACTTACAGGATAAACCCCTCCGCTGATAGCTTTGCCAAGTATTAAAATATCGGGCTTAACATTCTCGTGGTCTACTGCCAAACGCTTGCCAGTACGCGCTACGCCTGTTTGTACCTCATCGGCTATAAAAAGGGCGTTATAACGTTCGCATAAGGCTTTAGCACCACTTAGGTAACCTTCAGAAGGCACATATACTCCCGCTTCGCCTTGTATAGGCTCTACTAAAAAACCTGCTACGGTAGCTGCATTTTCAGCCAATACTTTTTCTAAGGCAGCTAAGTCGTTATATGGTACTGATACA
Source organism: Capnocytophaga sp. FDAARGOS_737 (assembly GCF_009730375.1). Classification (NCBI taxonomy): domain Bacteria; kingdom Pseudomonadati; phylum Bacteroidota; class Flavobacteriia; order Flavobacteriales; family Flavobacteriaceae; genus Capnocytophaga; species Capnocytophaga sp. FDAARGOS_737. Next base: position 629,228 of record NZ_CP046316.1, read on the forward strand.
AAGCCCGGTGTATAAGGCCCGAAGTTAGTACGCGCATTCTTGTCAGACGAAAAAGAGACTACTGTAGTAGTGCGCCCGTGAAAGTTCTGCTCGCATACGATGATAATAGCAGCACTTTCGGGTACGCCTTTTTGTTCGTAAGCCCATTTACGGCATATTTTGATAGCTGTTTCTACCGCTTCAGCTCCTGTATTCATAGGAAGGACTTTCTCAAAGCCAAAATATTCAGTAACATACTTTTCATATACGCCTAATTTGTCGTTATAAAAAGCGCGAGAGGTAAGGGTAAGCGTTTGCGCTTGTTCTGTTAGCGCTTTGATGATACGTGGGTGGCAGTGCCCTTGGTTTACAGCAGAATAAGAGGAAAGGAAGTCGAAATAACGTTTTCCTTCCACATCCCACACGTATACGCCTTGCCCTTTGCTAAGCACTACTGGCAGGGGGTGATAGTTATGCGCTCCGTACTGGTTTTCTAGAGCCATAGCCTCTTCTGAGGTTAATGTATTCTTTGTCATATTGTTTAATATTTAGATTTTAGGTTTAGGGGGTTATGCTATCATTACAGCGCCTACGGTAGCGTTGCTGGTTTCATCTATTAGAATAGCGCTGCCCATTGGCGGATTGTCAGTAAAAGCATCATATACTAAAGGGGCTGCTGCTTTTATACGTATTTTGGCTATCTCATTGAGTTTTACGCTTTCCACCTCTTCTTCTTGGTCGAGGGTATTGACATCTATCTTATAGGCAATTTCTTTTACTACTACCTTCACCAATCGACTGCGCTGCTGTAGTAGGTACTTGTTGCCCTCTTTTAGGGCGCGCTTGTCCATCCAGCAGACAATCGCTTCTATCTCTTGACTTTGAGCGGGTTCAGCCTCTTCGCTGGCAAAGTAGTCACCGCGCGAAATGTCGATATCGTCTTCAATGTGCATCACTACAGGCTCGCCAGCTTTAGCTTCGGCTACCTCCTCGCCATTGCGCTCTATTTTGCTTATCTTAGTGCTGATACCTTCGGGTAGTACCACTATTGCATCGCCTTTGCGGTAAGTGCCCGAAATGATTTCGCCTGCATAGCCTCGATAGTCGTGTAGGGCTTCGGTCTGTGGGCGTATAACGTATTGCACCTGAAAACGCCGCTCTTTGTAGCTGTTCTGACTAATTTCTATTGTCTCTAAAAAGTCTAAAAGCGAAGTGCCTTTATACCAAGGCATTGCCTCAGTGGTATTCACTATATTATCGCCTACGAAAGCCGAAATAGGGAAGTAATGCACGCTTTTGAGTCCCAAACGTTTGGCAACGGTTTCGTATTCGCGTTTGATGTTTTCAAAAGTATCTTCAGCATAGCCTACCAAGTCCATTTTATTTACGGCTACCACCACTTCGGGTATGTTAAGCAGGGAGGCGATAATAGAGTGACGACGCGTTTGTTCGGTTACCCCATTGCGGGCATCGACTAAGATGATGATAAGCTGCGAGTTAGAGGCACCGGTTATCATATTGCGGGTGTACTGGGTATGGCCAGGGGCATCGGCGATGATAAACTTGCGCTTAGGGGTAGCGAAATAGCGATATGCCACATCTATAGTGATGCCTTGTTCGCGCTCGGCACGCAGACCATCGGTTAGGATAGCGAGGTCTATACCATCGTCGTTTTTATTTTTAGATTGTTGTTCGAGGGCTTCTAACTGGTCAGCCAATATGCTTTTGCTGTCGTATAGCAGTCTGCCGATGAGGGTACTTTTGCCGTCATCTACGTTTCCTGCAGTTATAAATCTTAGTATATTCATTTTTAATTTGTCGATGTGCTAATATTGGGGATTAGCAAATTTGTTGCAAAGGTACAAATAATTTGGGAATTAGCAAATTTTAGGAAGAGTCGGAGTGCGAGCCCCACTGGCGATTGTGGGACAGGTGGGAGTGCAAGCCGCACCGGCGATTATGGGACGGGTGGGAGTGCGAGCCGCACCGGCGATTATGGGACGGGTGAAACAGGTGGGACGGGTGAGACTGGGAGGAATGAGGATATTTTTTCTAGTTTTGGCAGGGTAAATAGTTATTTGTACTTCGGGGATTGTTCGTTTATTGTTCGGTGATCCTAAAGGGTAAGTATATCTAAAGTAAAGGGTAGGTGTGAAGAGAAAAAAAATCTGTTTGTCAAATCATTAAATTTGCTAATTGGCAAATTATTCTTACCTTTGCCGTATGAATGAAACTGATATTACCCCTATACCCGAAAATACACCGTCTTTGCAACGGAACTCACGTCCGCAGCCTACTATTGAGCGCGGCAAAATACCCCCTCAAGACCTTAATCTAGAAGAAGTTATCTTGGGGGCTATGCTCATTGATAAAAAAGGAGTTGATGATGTTATAGATATTCTCAACCCTGAGGTTTTCTACAAAAAGCAACACCAGCTTATCTATCAGGCTATCTTTGAGCTTTTTAATCAATCAGAAGCTATCGACCTACTAACCGTAGCCGAGCAGTTGCGCCGTACGGGTAACCTAGAAGCCGCTGGGGGTGAGTTTTACCTTATCAACCTTACTCAACGAGTATCGTCGTCTGCCAATGTAGAGTTTCACGCCCGCATCGTTTTGCAGAAGTTTATCAAGCGAAAGCTGATAGAAATATCAGCTAAAATAATAGAAGATGCTTATGATGATACCCGCGATGTGTTCGACTCATTAGACAATGCCGAGCAGATGCTCTATGAGGTAACCCAAGGCAACCTAAAACGCTCAAGCGAAGCAGCAGGCGATTTGGTACTGAAGGCACTGAAAAAAATACAAGAACTTTCTAATAAAACTGATGGCTTTAGTGGGGTGCCCTCTGGCTTTACTAAGCTCGACCAACTGACCTCAGGGTGGCAAGCTAGCGACCTTATTATCATAGCCGCGCGTCCTGGTATGGGTAAAACTGCCCTTACCCTTTCGATGGCACGCAATATAGCCGTAGGGCAGAACATACCAGTAGCTTTCTTTTCGCTCGAGATGTCGGCAGTACAGCTTATCACCCGTCTGATTTCTTCTGAAACAGGACTTTCGTCAGAAAAGTTGCGTACCGGAAAACTCGAAGAACACGAGTGGTTTGTGCTGAATACTAAGGTAAAAGACCTCGAAAAAGCTCCTTTGTATATAGACGATACTCCCTCGATTTCTATATTCGACCTTCGCGCTAAAGCACGCCGTCTCTCTACCCAATTTGGCATCAAGCTTATAGTTATCGACTATCTACAGCTGATGACGGCAGGCGGTAGCAAAGGGGTGGGCAACCGTGAGCAGGAAATATCTACTATCTCGCGCAACCTGAAGGCATTAGCTAAAGAGTTAGACGTCCCTGTTATTGCCCTATCACAGCTTTCGCGTAATGTAGAGGCACGCCCTGGTCATAAACGTCCACAGCTGTCTGACTTGCGTGAGTCCGGAGCCATAGAGCAAGATGCCGACATCGTTTCGTTTATCTATCGACCTGAATACTACAAGATTAACGAATGGGATGACGAAGCCCAAACCCCTACAGCAGGGCAAGCTGAGTTTATAGTAGCTAAACACCGCAATGGGGGGTTAGATAATATACGCTTGAAGTTTGAAGGGCATTTGGGTAGGTTTGCTAATTTAGATGAATACGGATATACACCTTTTGCTACCCAAGAGTTAGGTTCGAAGATGAATGATAAGGTAGCCTTTGAACCCCTACCGACAGGGCAACCCTCGCAGGCTTTTGGCACTCCTGAGCCTACCGATGATACCGGTGTTCCATTTTAGAAAAATAACTAACAGATGAAGAAAAGACAGCCTATACAGTCAGCACCAGAGCCCGAAGTAATTTACTTAGCGGGAGGATGCTTTTGGGGTACCGAGCACTTTTTTAAGCAAGTGCGCGGAGTACTAAGCGTGCAATCGGGCTACGTAAACGGACATACTAATAAGCCTACTTACGAAGAGGTGGTAACGGGCGAGACGGGTTATGCTGAGGCTGTAAAGCTGACTTATGACCCTCAACAGCTGAGTTTTAAGAAACTGCTTGCGCTATTTTTTTCCACTATTGACCCTACCTCGCTCAATCAGCAAGGCACAGATGTAGGTACTCATTACCGTACAGGTATTTATTACGTGAATGAGCAACAGCGCATTACCGCTGAGCACGCCCTACGCAAGCTCGCTGCCCGCTATACACAGCCCATAGTGGTAGAGTGCGAACCTTTTAGGGTATTTCAGCCTGCTGAAGACTGGCATACCGATTATTTGGCTAAATTCCCTTCAGTAGATTGCCATATCGCCCCTGAGGTACTCGCTAATGCCAGAATGGCAAACCCGATTAAACTCGGTGGCAACCGACGCCCTCTTAAAAAGCTTTATCAATTTGCAAATCATAATTGATAATTCATACTCAAAATTCAAAAAAGATGATAAAATCGTATCTTTCAAAAATATTTGCCGCTATTGTTAGAAAAAGGATAGACCGATGGGCAAAAAATCCTGTCGCTACACAACAAAAGGTATTTGAGCAACTGATAGCACAAGCCAAAGACACGGCTTTTGGGCGCGACCATCATTTTGATGAGATTAAAAGCTATGATGATTTTGTAGCCCGTGTGCCGATACGCGATTATGAGGCATTGCGCCCCTATATAGAAAGGGTAGTGGAGGGGGAGCCCAATGTGCTATGGAAGGGGAAACCGCTTTATTTTGCCAAAACTTCAGGCACTACCAGCGGAGCAAAGTACATACCTATTACCAAAGCCTCTATGCCTTTCCACATACAGGCAGCCCGCGATGCCATACTCTGCTATATACACGAAACTAAAAAAGCAGCTTTTGTAGAGGGGAAAATGATATTCCTGCAAGGGAGTCCGATATTGGGTGAAAAAAATGGTATTAAAACCGGTAGGCTCTCAGGGATTGTAGCCCACTATGTGCCTGCCTACTTACAGCGCAACCGTATGCCCTCTTATAAAACAAATTGTATTGAGGATTGGGAGACAAAGGTAGAAGCTATAGTTACCGAGACTTTCTCGGAAAATATGACCCTTATTAGCGGTATTCCTTCGTGGGTGTTAATGTACTTCGAGCGACTCTATACGCGCTCAGGGCTGAAAGTAGGACAACTATTTCCTAACTTCAATCTTTTTATCTACGGAGGGGTGAACTACGAGCCTTATCGACAAAAGTTTGAGCACCTTATAGGGCGGAAGGTAGATAGTATAGAGCTTTACCCTGCCAGCGAAGGTTTTTTTGCTTACCAAGATAGTCAGACCGAAAAAGGAATGCTTTTATTGCTGAATGCTGGTATTTTCTACGAATTTGTAGAAGCAGATACCTTCTTTAGCCAGCAGCCTAAGCGGATACCCCTACAAGAGGTACAGTTAGGGGTGAATTACGCTCTTATTATCTCTACCAATGCAGGTTTATGGGGCTATAATATAGGTGATACGGTACAGTTTACCTCTCTTGCTCCTTATCGTATAGTAGTAACAGGGCGTATTAAGCATTTTATTTCGGCTTTTGGCGAACACGTGATAGCCAAAGAGGTAGAAGAAGCTATGCAGCAAGCACTCGAAGCTACAGGGGCAGGGATTACTGAGTTTACCGTAGCTCCGCAAGTCAATCCTACAGATGGGCAATTGCCTTACCACGAGTGGTTTGTAGAATTTGAACAAAAACCTGCTGATATGCAACGCTTTGCCCAAGTGATAGACGAGGCATTGCAAAAGCAAAATATGTATTATTACGACCTAATACAGGGTAAGGTGCTACAGCCGCTAAAAATTACTGAAGTACCTGCCGGAGGGTTTGCTAGCTATATGAAGTCGCTAGGCAAACTCGGTGGTCAGAACAAAATACAGCGATTGGCAAATGACCGTAGTGTAGCAGATAAATTAAAACTTTTTTAAGAAAAATTTGGCAGTCTCAAAATAATGTACTACTTTTGGCACGCTTTTATAAATAAACAAACTTTTCCGATATGAACTTTCCGTCTGATTTGAAATATACTAAAGACCACGCTTGGGTGCGCCGCGAGGGCAATACGGCTACTGTAGGTATTACCGACTTTGCACAACGAGAGTTGAGTGACATCGTATATGTAGAAGTAGAAACAGTAGGCGATACCCTGCCTCAGGATACTATTTTTGGCACAGTAGAAGCTATAAAAACAGTTTCAGACCTTTTTATGCCTGTGAGTGGCGAAGTGATAGCTTTTAACGAGCCACTGATTCGCAAGCCAGAGGTGGTGAATACCGACCCTTATGGCGAAGGTTGGATGATACAGATAGCAATGAGTGCCCCTGAAGAGTGGGACACCCTACTAACTGCAGAAGAATACAGACAGCTCATAGATGCTTAAGTATAAATACATTATAGCGTGGGGGGTATGGGTGCTAATAATATTCATTTTGTGCCTTATGTCGGGCAAGGAAATGCCTGATGCTCCGCGAATTCCTTACTTAGACAAGGTAGTGCACTTTGGTTTTTACTTTGGGTATACTGTATTGTTTATAGTAAGTTTTGGTAAAGAAACACAAGCGTTCAAAAGCGCTAAAAAACTCAATTTGTGGGCTTTTGTAAGTGCTTTTATCTTAGGAGGCACTATAGAATTGCTGCAAGGGTGGTTAACCACCACACGGTCGGCAGACCCTATGGATATGGTGTTTAACACGTTTGGCATAATTGTTGCTTTACTTTTTATGACAAGATATAAAGAGCTTTTTAGATAATTGTTAAAATATAATTTAATAACCTTTTAAAAGAAAATCATTATGCAACCTAAAAAAAATCCGAAAGCCGACTTGGCAAAAAGTAGTGGATTGTTCTTTGCTATTGGTTTTGCTATCGTTTCAGGTCTCTCATTATGGGGCTTTGAAGCTAAAATGTATGACAAAGCTAAGAAAGACGATCGACAGTCAGAGCTAAATAAGCCACTTGATGAGGATCAAGAAAACTTCGTGGTAGAAGCTCCTGATACCCCACCGCCACCACCGCCACCACCAGCTCCTGCTGAAGTACAAGACGTGGAAGTGGTAGACAACAAGGCTAATATCCAAGAGCAAGCAATTGCCAGCAACGAAACTACTAAAGAAGAAAAAGTAGCTGAAGTAAAGGATATCAAACCTTCTGAACCAGTAGATGATATTCCTATTGATGTGCCTTTCACTATCATTGAAGATAAACCGATGTTTGATGCTTGCAAAAACGAGCCTAAAGACAGACAGTTTCAGTGCTTCAAAGAAAACTTGGATAAACACGTAAGCAAAAACTTCGTCTATCCACCTGCTGCTCTAGAGATGGGTATACAAGGAAAAGTGAATGTGAGTTTCCGTATTAATGTTGATGGTACTATCACTGTATTAGGTGTTCGTGGTACTGATAAACTATTGGAAGCTGAAGCAAAACGTATCATCGAAAAATTGCCTAAGCTTATCCCAGGTAAACAACGTGGTAAACCTACCCCAGTAACATTTGCTTACCCTATCAACTTTAAACTACAATCTTAATTTGCTTTAAAAATATAATACAATAAGCGCGCTTAAAAGAGTGCGCTTATTGTCGTTTTGTAAAATTAGTAGATTAGCAAATTTGTATGGAATCATCTAATAAAATAGGGGCAGGTTGTGCTTTGCTAGTGTCGTTTATCTCGGTATCGATTAGTTTATTCAATATTTTTCACAAAGAAACGTATACTGCCGAGCTAACTGATAGTAGTAAAATGTTTGCCTATCAGCCTCCAAAAGAAACACTACAGACCCTAACCTCGCTACAAGACAGTATACAAGACCCTGAAGTACAAAAAGCTATACCCTACCTATTAGTGACCGAAGCGCCTGCTTTCAGTGGTAAATGTACGCAGGTGGCTACCAAATACCAATGGACGTGCTTCAAAGAGAGTATGGACGATTTTATGAGGGAACATCTTAATATTTCAGGCGATATATGTGCAAAAGGGTTTATTCAGCTAACGCTTTGTATTGGTACTGATGGGGTGGTGAGAGTGCTAAAAATGCAGCTACCTACTGAGTATTTAACCGCTGAGGTACAGCGAGTTATTGCACAACTACCTGTGCTACAACCTGCGCGCAAAGACGGGAAAATAGTCTCGGTGCTATACCACTATAAATATGAAATAGGGAAATTGGAAAATTAGCCAATTTACAAATTTGCTAATTTGCTAATTAGTTTGTATCTTTGCCCTCTGAAAATCAAATAACGAATTGTTATGGAATATTTAGATTTTGAACAACCTATAAAAGAGTTAGAAGAACAAATGCAAAAGTGTATGCTCATTGGTGATGAAAGTGAAGTGGATATGAGTGATGCTTGCAAGAAAATAGAAAAAAAACTAAACCAAGTAAAGAAAGATATCTATGGTAATCTGACAGCGTGGCAGCGCGTGCAAATATCGCGTCACCTCGACCGTCCTTATACCCTTGACTACATCAAAGCCTTAGCAGGGGATACTTTCCTTGAGCTACACGGCGATCGTACCGTAAAAGACGATAAGGCGATGATAGGTGGTTTTGGTAAGATTGATGACCAGAGCTTTTTGTTTATAGGGCAACAAAAAGGGGTAAACACTAAGATGCGCCAGTATCGCAATTTTGGTATGGCAAACCCTGAAGGCTACCGCAAGGCTCTCCGCCTAATGAAGCAAGCTGAGAAGTTTAATATTCCGATAGTTTGTTTTGTAGATACTCCAGGTGCTTTCCCTGGTATAGAGGCTGAAGAGCGCGGACAAGGAGAAGCTATTGCTCGTAACCTTTTAGAGATGTCACGATTAAAAGTGCCTACTATTGTATTCATCATAGGCGAAGGAGCTTCAGGAGGAGCTTTGGGTATAGGCATAGGCGATAGGGTATATATGCTAGAAAATACTTGGTATTCAGTGATTTCGCCAGAATCTTGTTCGTCTATTTTATGGCGTAGCTGGGAGTATAAAAAAGAAGCTGCTGAAGCTTTGAAACTCACCGCTCCTGATATGAAAAAACTGAAACTCATTGATGAAATCATCAAAGAACCTATGGGAGGGGCGCATCACGACCGCGAGGCAATGTTTGTAACAGTGCGCAAAGTGATTTTAGCAGCTTATAAAGAACTTAAAAAACTACCAGCAGACCGTCTTATAGAGAAACGTATGGATAAATACCTCAGTATGGGTGTTTATAAGGAGTAGTATTAAACATTAATTATTAAAAAAATGTTATCAGAACAAGAAATCATTCGTAGAGAAAAACTAACCAAATTAAAAGAATTAGGGATAAATCCTTATCCTGCTCCGCTATATCCTGTAAATACTACCTCTAAGGACATACTAACACATTATGAGGAAGGCAAGGAAGTTATCGTTGCTGGACGATTAATGTCGCTACGTGTGCAAGGAAAAGCATCATTTGCTACCCTACAAGATAGTGAAGGTAGTGTACAGCTTTACTTCAACCGTGATGAAATGTGTCCGGATGAGGATAAAACCCTTTATAATGAGGTATTCAAAAAACTTCTTGACTTAGGTGACTTTATAGGAGTAGAGGGGTATTTGTTTATCACTAAGATGGGTGAAAAGACAGTGATGGTTAAGAACTTTACTCTTCTTTCTAAAGTATTGCGCCCGCTGCCTATGCCTAAAGTAGATGCTGATGGCAAAGTGCACGATGCCTTTACTGATCCTGAGCAGCGCTATCGTATGCGTTATGTGGATTTGGTAGTAAACCCTCAAGTAAAAGAAGTGTTTATCAAGCGTACCAAGTTATTCAATGCTATGCGTCAGTTTTTTAATGAGGCAGGCTATTTGGAAGTAGAAACCCCCGTACTACAAGCTATCCCAGGGGGAGCTAGTGCGCGTCCGTTTATCACTCACCACAATGCATTGGATATTCCACTCTATATGCGTATTGCTAATGAGCTCTATTTAAAACGCCTTATTGTAGGAGGTTTTGATGGGGTGTATGAGTTTTCTAAGAACTTCCGCAATGAGGGAATGGATAGAACTCATAACCCAGAGTTTACTGCGATGGAAATCTATGTGGCTTATAAAGATTACAACTGGATGATGGATTTCACAGAGCGTTTGCTTGAGCATTGTGCTATAGCAGTAAATGGTACCACTAAAGCAACTTTCGGAGCTCACACAGTTGATTTTAAAGCACCTTACCCTCGTGTAACGATGACCGATGCGATTAAGCAGTTCACTGGTTTTGACATTACAGGGAAAACAGAAGAAGAATTGAGAGCTTTTGCACACTCTATCGGTATAGCGGTAGACGAGACAATGGGCAAAGGTAAACTGATAGATGAAATATTTGGAGAGAAGTGCGAAGGCAACTTTATCCAGCCTACTTTCATCACCGACTATCCTAAAGAAATGTCGCCACTTACTAAAGAACACCGCGATAATCCTGAACTTACTGAGCGTTTTGAGTTAATGGTATGTGGTAAGGAGATTGCTAATGCCTACTCTGAGCTTAATGACCCTATAGATCAGCGTGAACGCTTTGAAGAGCAATTACGTCTTTCAGAAAAAGGTGATGACGAGGCAATGTTTATAGACCAAGATTTCTTGCGCGCTCTTGAATATGGTATGCCTCCTACCTCTGGTTTGGGAATTGGTATGGATAGATTGATTATGTTCCTAACCAATAATGAGAGCATACAAGAAGTCCTTTTCTTCCCGCAAATGCGCCCCGAAAAGAAAGGCGTAGAGCTATCAGAAGATGAAAAGGTAATCTTTGAACTACTAAAAACCTCAGAGAAATTGTTACTTGATGCGCTTAAAGAACAAGCAGCTCTTTCTAATAAGAAATGGGATAAGGCTATCAAAGGACTTACCAGCAAGAAAGTAGCAAAAGTAGCAAAAGAAGGAGAAGAGCTATTTGTAGAATTAGCTAAATAAGAATTTCAGTTATATAGTTATATAAAAAACTTTGCCAAAGGTTGTAGAAGACCTTTGGCAAAGTTTTTTTTGTTAATTGTAAATTTATTAATTGTTAATAGAAAGGTTATCTATTTGTTTTATAGAAACCAAAGAAAAGAATATAGCCATAACAAAGTATGAGTATAAAGAAAGCCATTCTGAACCCTACATAATCGGTGAAGAAGCCATAAAGGAGTGGTATGAAACCGCCGCCAACAATCATAGTGCAGAGAATAGCAGACACTTGTGTTTTCATCTCTCCAAGTCCTTCACTACTCAATGCAAAAATAGTGGGGAACATAATAGAATTGAACAGTCCGATGAATAATAAACTCCACATAGATAATAGTCCATCGGCATTAATAGAGATGAGAATGAGTAGAATGACTATTAATGAGGAAAGCATTAGTACTTTGGCAGGCGCAAATACCTTAGTAAGGTATGCCCCTATAAAACGCCCTATCATAGCATTCCCCCAATAGAAAGTTAAGAAGATAGCCACAATAGCCTTAGGGTCAGCTGAGGTAAGGTCAGAGCCTAGTACTTTGCCTAAGCCGATGAGTAAAGTACTCATAGTAGGACTCTCTAAAATTTCTTTTGCTATATTAATTTCTACAAAATAATTGACTGCAAAACTGCCTATCACTACTTCAGCCCCTACATATACAAAAATTCCTATTGCTCCTAATAGTAGAGAACTCTTCTTTAATAAATAGAGGCAGCTTTCTTTGTTTATCTCTTCTTCAGCAGTTAAATTGACACAAGGCAGTTTGGTAACTGAGAAAATAAGGGCTAATATGATAGCCCCTAAGGCAATATAAAGAGAGGGAATCTGTATAGCTAATGCTTCCGCTTGCAAATAAATACTTCTGTCTATATAATCGAGGTGATTGATTTCAGCAGCGTTTTTTACTTCATCTTTTAGTAGATATACTGCGGCAGCTATAGGAGCAAAAGTTGTTCCTAAAGCGTTGAATGCCTGAGAAAAAGTAAGTCGGCTGGGGGTAGTGGTTTCGCTGCCCAATACTGCTACATACGGATTGATTGCTACTTGCAAAAAAGTAATTCCGCTACCCAATACGAAAATAGCTGCCATAAAAAGAGAGAAAGAGCGTTCGTCGGCAGCAGGATGAAAAAGCAATGCCCCTAAAGCAATAAGGGCTAAGCCTAAGATAATACCACGTTGATAGCCCGTTCTGGTAAGGATATATCCTGCAGGGATAGAAAATAATAGGTAAGGCAAGAAAAAGAAGAATACTATCAGACCCGTATGGGTATAGTTGAGTCCGAATACATCGCGTAGGTGAGGTAATAGTAATTGGACGAGTACTGTTAGTCCGCCGAAGAGGAAAAACAGTATCGCTACAAATATAAAGGCTTTAGTACAGAGTTTCTTTTTACTCATTACAATATTAAGTATTAATGTTTTGGTTATCGTTCGTTACATACTCGGCGCTAACTTACCGACTTTTGTTCGTCACATACTCGGCTACGCCAGCTCGCCGACTTTCCTTCGCTCATTGTTCGCTCATCGTTCGTCATAAACTCTGTCAATTTTCCTTCAGTTAAAGAATTAAAAAAATGAGATAAGAGAAAAAATATGCTTTTTGTAAAGAACGATATAATTTTTTAAGCGTGCAAAGGTAAGGTTATATTTAAAAAATAGTTAAATTTTAACGTTTCATTTTTGTTGTATTTGTAACATTTTATTGTATATATCTGATATTCAGAAGTTATAAAATGTTATATTTTTTCGTTTTAACATTTCTGTTCAAAAGCAGAGAGGTGTTGAAAAAAAGTTTTTATAAAAAGTTTACGAAAAGTGTAGGTTATATAAAAAAAAGCAGTACCTTTGCACTGACAAATAACGGATAACTAATTTGACTAAAACAATGAAAAACTGGTTTTTAAACGTAGCGATTTTCTTACTGACAACTGTGTTATATGCACAAAGTGGTGTAGTAACGGGCGAAATTATTGATGGTGACGAGAAAGTGCCATTGATGGGAGCGGGCGTGCTGGTAAAAGGTACCGCGCACGGGGTTTCGACAGATATGGACGGTAAGTTCAGCCTAACGGTAAGTGCCAATACAGGTACTATAGAGGTGTCGTACTTGGGGTATGTAACTAAGTCCGTGCCTTATAAACTGACTAATGGGAAGGCTCACTTAAGAGTGGTGCTTGAAAGCGATCAGCAATCGCTTGGGGAAGTGGTAGTAACTGCTAAGAGTACCCTTATAGATATTGCTAAGGAACGCAAGACTCCTGTGGCGGTATCGACTATTCAGGCGGCTGAGATAGTAGATAAACTCGGCACTCGTGAACTACCTGAGATACTAAACCGTACGCCTTCGGTATATGCTTCAAGAAGTGGAGGGGGCTTTGGAGACTCGAATATTAATGTGAGAGGTTTTGATAGTAAAAACGTAGCTGTAATGGTAAATGGTATGCCTGTGAATGATATGGAGGGTGGTACTGTTTATTTTAGTAACTGGTCTGGGCTATCGGATGTAACTTCGGCTATGCAAATACAGCGCGGACTTGGGGCTTCGAAAATAGCGATTGCTTCAGTAGGAGGTACGATTAACTTTATTACGCGTGCTTCGGATATGAGCGAAGGAGGTACTGCTTATGCTAGCTATGGTAGCAGTGGTGAATATAAGGGTTCGGTATCGTATAACACAGGAAAGACTACAACAGGCTGGTCAGCTTCAGTATTGTTTGGTAAGAGCGGAGGTAGTAAGTATGCTGATGGTACTAATTTTGATGCTTATAATTATTATTTTGCTTTAGGATTTGAACCTTCTAAGAAACATAGTTTTCAGTTGATGTTTACAGGCGCGCCTCAGTGGCATCATCAACGTTACTCTACTTCTATACAAAATTATCAACGCTATGGAGGTACAGCTGACAAACCTAACAGACGTTATAACTCGGATTGGGGTTACCTAAATGGGGAAGAGTTTTCAACCAGAAGAAATGTGTATCACAAACCTGTAGCGATGCTGAATTGGGATTGGAATATTACAGAAAGTACATCTTTGAGTACAGTACTTTACGCTTCAGTAGGTAGAGGTATGGGTTCAAGCAATGAGGGACAAGGTTCTGCTATTACTCCTAATGGTACTACTTATTCTTTGAAGAATGTAAATATTTCGTCAGTACGTACTGAAGATGGTCTTATAGACTTTGATAAAGTGGTACGCTATAACAAAGGGGAAGCAGTAGAGGGATTAGCCCCAATGCAGCACCCAGGGGAAATAAATAGAGAGGGAGAAGTAACAGCTCCTAATGGACAGAAGTTTAGAGGAAGACAAGGTTTTGCGCGTGGTGGCTCAGTGAACTCGCACGACTGGTATGGAATTTTGACTAATCTTCAGCACCAAATTGACAAAAACTTCACATTTAATATGGGGTTAGATGCAAGATATTATTACGGATATCACCATAAGGTAATTACAGATTTGTTAGGTGGTAATTCGTACTACGATACTTCAAATAAAAATGTAACTGCCCCTCGTAATCAGAATATTATAAATGCTGTAAAGCCTGCAGATATATCTTTTAATCCGTTTGCTAAAGTATCACCGGTAGAAGAACAAATAGGCTATAGTAATGATGGAGAGGTAAAATGGTTTGGATTATTCTCTCAATTTGAGTATTCAGATGATCATTTTTCAGCATTCGTACAGGGTTCTACTTCAATACAATCTTACCAACGTGTGGATAACTTTATGAAGCCAGGTACTTTGGCAGTAAGAGGTAATTCGGCTACTGCTATGAATACAAAAACAGGCTTTAAAAATATTGTGGGCTACAATATCAAAGGTGGGGTAAACTATAATATCAATGAACATCATAATGTATTTGCTAATATAGGTTATTACTCTAAACAACCTTTCTTTGACTCAGTTTATCCTAATTATAAAAACTTCTTGAACCCGTTGGTTACTAATGAAAAGATATTGGGAATGGAATTAGGGTATGGTTTTAAATCAGAGTTTTTGAATGCTAACTTGAACCTATATCGCACTTCTTGGAAAGACCGCTTTTTGCGCAAACCTAATAACTTGACGATAGGAGGAAACGAAATTCGTGCTTTTGCCAATATTTTAGGGATTGAGGAAGTACACCAAGGTGTAGAATTAGAAGCTAATGCTAAGATCAATAAATATCTGAAAGTAAATGCGATGCTTTCGTTAGGAGATTGGTTTTACAAAGGAGATGCTACAGGTACACTTATCAACGAAAACAGTAATCCGATAGACTTGCAAGGTAATGAAGTGCCTGCAGGAAGCGCTGCTCAAACAAAACTTTTCTTAGAAGATGTGAAAGTAGGAACAACAGCTCAGACGACTGCTGCCCTAGGATTAATAGTATCGCCTATTGATAATCTGAAAATAGATATAGATTGGAGATATGTAGATAACTTATATGCAAACTTAAACGTTTCGTCATTTACTTCTAAACAAGCGGCTGAAAAAGGAGCATTGAGATTACCTGCTTTTCATTTGTTCGACTTAGGGGCTTCTTATAAATGGCAACTTACTGAAAAACAGCGTATTTCATTTTTTGCACACGTATATAACTTGTTAGATACTTATTATATAAATGAGTCGTATGATAATATACACGCTACAGATAGAAGTATAACCTATAAGGGTATAGATGTAAATAACAGAGTATACTTTGGTGATGGTCGTACCTTTAGCTTTGGCGTACGCTATAACTTTTAATTAAATAAAACAATAAAAAACATAAAAGGCTGCCGGGAAGGTGGCCTTTTTTTATTTGTCAATTATTTGCTATTTTTTTGTATCTTTGCACCTCATAATTCTAAAACATACTTTTTATGCTTATTAACTGTAAAAGACATTCTATATACGAAATCTTTGAAGCCTATATACATACTTCTGAAAATTATGAGCCTATAGACTTTGTTTTTGAACTTATCAACTATTTTAGACGGAAGAATAAAAATAAATCTATTCATATACAGGAACTTATAGATGAACTTAAGCACAACCCTGAACGTATTGCCTTCTTGAGGGAAAAACTGTATATGGTATTTGCTAACAAAAAGAAGGTGATTCTTTTTACTGATGCGGGGTTGCTGAATAGTGTGTCGTTTTTTAAAGAATTGCGGCGGCGTATAGGTCACCAATTGATACCTGACCAGCCTTCGCAAGATAGTATACAGTATGTGCTAAATCAGCTTTTTTATAAGCCTTCTGATGCTAAGTGGCTCTTGCGTATACCGATGGAAAATTGGAAGGAGCTATTGGATATATTGGGTGTAGAGACTTTTTATCAGAATGAAGGAAAAACGACCTCGCAACAAATACTTTTGGCTATAATGATACTCTCGCAACGTATGGGAGGGCTGGCTTTGCAAACAGATGTACTGCGTATGGTGCCTGAATATGCGCACTTGAATAGTCCGTTTATAGCTCTTGATGATGAGTTGAACAATTTAGCACGAACATTAGCGAAAGAGGATAGACCTTATTTGTATATACAGGATCAGGAGTTAGACTATAAGCAACTGAATATATTGGTAGGACAGTGTGAGGATTTTGTTAATAAAGCAGATGCTAATGCAGGAAAATACGGGGTTAATTTTAGTGTAAACCAGACACTTTTGCTTATACGGCAGCAGCTGAAACGTATAAAAAGGCTTTATAATTATCTTTTTATACAAAAAGATAGTGATATGCGCGAAAAAGCTATTGATTTTTATTTAGATATGGTGAAAACTAATTCTAAAAAGAACAATGTGCGCAAACTTATAGACGATAGTGTGTATAATATCACTTATGAAATCACTAATTATACGGGTAAGACAGGAGAACACTATATTACTTCTACTAAAGGAGAGTATTTTAAGATGCTTAAGACTGCTCTATGGGGTGGGGTGATAGTGGCTTTTATGTGTTTGATAAAGCTCTCCCTTTCTATGATTCCTGACCAGAGCGCTTTTTTGCGTGCCTTTAATTACAGTTTGAATTATGCCATAGGTTTTGTGATGATTTACCTTACAGGCTCTACCTTGGCTACTAAACAGCCTGCAATGACGGCATCGACTATTGCTAAGACGTTGGAAAACCTCAATGTAAATGATACCAAAGAAAAGTATAAGCAATATTCGGCATTTACAGCACTTTTTACGCGCTTGTTTCGCTCGCAGTTTATTGCTTTTGTGGGGAATGTATTTGGGGCGTTTCCGGTATCGATGTTGCTGATAGTGGGGGTAAGCTCGTGGTTGGGCTATAATTTTGCAGCTAAGAAGAGTTATCACTTATTGGAAGATTTGAATATTTGGCATACACCTGTGTTTTTACACGCTTGTATTGCGGGGATATTTTTATTTTTATCGGGGATTATAGCGGGTAATGTAGCGAGTGTAAATAACTTTAATAATTTTTACTATCGGCTTTCAGAACACCCATTTTTAAAAGGCTTTTTTGGCAAGAAGCGTATGCAACGGGTGGCTAACTGGATGCAGCAGAAGTGGCCTTCAGTGGTTTCTAATATATGGTTTGGGGTATTTATGGGGAGTGCTTGGGTTGTTGGTGATTTTTTTAAGCTACCGATTGACATTCGGCATATTACCTTTGCCAGTGGTAACTTAGCCTATGGACTTTATGGGGTAGATTTTATTATTAGCCTTGAGAATATTATTTGGTGTATATTGGGGATTGGTATTATAGGCTTTGGCAATTTTATAGTGAGCTTTCTGCTCTCGCTTTGGATAGCCTTGCGTTCGCGCGAAGTACCTCTTTCAGAATTGAAGCACTTAGCAGGCTGTGTGTGGCGTGCTTTTAGAGCCCAACCTCGTGCTTTCTTTTTACCAGTGAAAGAGAAAAGTGAATAATAAAAAAGAGAGACGCTACAATATAGCGTCTCTCTCTTTTTGTTTTTTTGATATCTTATTTGTTATGCTCTTGTAAGTAGGCTTTTCGTACTTTTTTGAAGAGCTCAGAAGAATACACAAAATCAGTTACAGCTTCGTTATCTGTTTGGAAGATATTATCCTTAGAGCCTTCCCATTCTTTGTATCCATTTTTAAGAAATACTATTTTAGCCCCTATTTCCATTACAGAGTTCATATCGTGGGTGTTGATGACAGTAGTGATGTTAAACTCTTCAGTAATCTCTTGTATGAGGTTATCTATCACGATAGAGGTTTTGGGGTCAAGACCAGAGTTAGGCTCATCGCAGAATAGGTAGTTAGGCTGATTGACAATAGCGCGTGCAATGGCTACCCGTTTTTGCATACCACCAGAGATTTCTGATGGTAACTTATTCTCTGCATTTACTAAGTTCACACGGCTAAGCACTGTATTGGCACGCTCGCGTATTTCTTCTGGGGTATGCTTAGAGAACATTTTTAGAGGGAACATCACGTTTTCGAGTACAGTCATCGAGTCGAAGAGGGCACTGCCTTGGAATACCATTCCCATTTTTTGGCGTAGGGCTACTTGCTCTTTGCGCTTCATATCGGCGTACTTCACACCATCGTAGATAATGTCACCACTATCAGGGGTAAAAAGTCCTAATAGTGATTTGAGAAATACGGTTTTACCCGAACCACTCTGCCCAATGATGAGGTTTGTTTTACCTTTCTCGAATGTAGTAGAAATACCTTTGAGCACCTCTACACCATTAAAAGATTTACGTAAATTTTCTACTTGTATCATACTTCAGCTGAAGAAACGACTGCTTCTTTGTTAATTTTCTTTACTAACCCTTGTAGTACTTTACCTGGACCTACTTCTATAAATGCTGAGGCACCATCTGCTATCATTTGCTGCACACTTTGTGTCCATTTTACAGGTGCAGTAAGCTGATTGATAAGGTTCTTTTTGATGTCGGCTTCGCAGGTAACTGCGGTAGTGGTAACGTTTTGATATACAGGGCAAAGAGGCTTGCTAAAGTGTGTTTGTTCAATAGCGGCTGCTAATTTTTCTTCAGCAGGCTTCATCAGTATAGAGTGGAAAGCACCACCTACAGGTAGAATGAATGCGCGCTTAGCTCCTGCTTCTTTCATTTTCTCGCAAGCCGCTTCTACAGCTTTTAGTTCGCCTGAAATTACTAACTGACCTGGGCAGTTATAGTTAGCAGGGGTTACGATACCTTCTACTGAGGCGCATAACTCTTCTACTTTACTATCTTCTAACCCCAATACAGCTGCCATAGTGCCAGGCTGTAGTTCGCAAGCTTTTTGCATAGCAGCAGCGCGTTTGGCTACTAATTGTAGTCCATCTTCAAAAGTTAGCGTGCCATTAGCTACTAAGGCCGAGAATTCACCTAATGAGTGCCCAGCAACCATCTGTGGAGCAAAGTCTTTGCCTAATACTTTGCTTAGAATAACTGAGTGCAAGAAGATAGCAGGTTGGGTTACTTTTGTTTGTTTTAGTCCTTCATCAGTACCAGCAAACATTTCTTCGGTAATAGCAAATCCTAATATACCGTTAGCGGCTTCAAAAAGAGCTTTTGCTTCTGCTGATTTTTCGTATAAGTCGAGCCCCATTCCTACGAATTGTGCTCCTTGACCAGGAAAGATATATGCTTTCATTGCTTTATTTTTTTATAAGTTTATACATTCTGTTAAAATATCTTTAGCTACAGCTTCTTTACTTTTTAAAGGGAACTCTTGTAGCTTTTCAGGGGTAATAAAAGTTATTTTGTTAGTGTCTGTACCAAAACCAGCCCCTTTATCGCGCAAAGAGTTAAGCACTATACCATCTAAGTGCTTCTTTTGTAGCTTAGTACGTGCGTTTTCTATCTCATTTTCTGTTTCTAAAGCAAAGCCAATTAGCTTTTGCGTAGTTTTTAGCTTTCCTAATGAAGCTAATATATCAACCGTAGGGATTAAGTTTAGATTAAAGTTATCGCCTTTTTTCTTTATTTTTTCAGGGGCTACTACCTCTGGAGTATAGTCAGCTACAGCGGCAGCAAGTATAACGATATCACAACTGCTAAACCTCTCTACAGCAGCCTCATACATCTGTTTAGCACTTACCACTCTACAAAGATGTATATGGCTGTTGATATTCTTTTCAGCTGAAGGGCCGAGTACTAAATGCACTTCTGCTCCTTGCTTAGTGGCTTCATTGGCTAAAGCGATACCCATTTTGCCTGTTGAAAAGTTGCCTACGAAGCGCACAGGGTCTATTGCCTCATAAGTAGGGCCAGCTGTTATCAGTACTTTTTTGCCTTTCAGAGGTTGTGTTGTGCTGAAATTATCTTCTATCTCTCTAACAATATCCTCAGGCTCTGCCATTCGCCCTTGTCCTACTAATCCACTTGCCAGCTCGCCGTAAGCAGCTGCAATAATATGGCAACCAAAGGATTGCAGTTGGGCTAAGTTATGTGTTACTATAGGGTGGGCATACATATCTAAGTCCATAGCAGGAGCAACCCATACAGGTACTTTTGCCGAAAGGTAAGTAGCCAAAAGCAGATTGTCGCATTGCCCATAAGCCATTTTAGCAATAGTATTAGCTGTGGCAGGGGCTATCAGCATAAGGTCAGCCCATTCAGCTAAAGCTACGTGGCTGTTCCAATCGCTTTCAGTAGTCACAAATGTGCTAAGTACAGAGTTTTTAGATAGAGTACTGAGTGTCAGTGGGGTGACGAACTCTTTTGCTTTTTCAGAAAGTATGACCCTCACGGTATGTCCTTTTTTTACGAATAGCCGTACTAGTTGAGGAGCTTTATAAGCAGCGATACCGCCCGTGATACCTAAGAGTATGTTCATCAGCTAAAAAGTTTTAGGTAAAAAAGGCTTCGAACAGCAAGCCCCAAAAGCTCACAGCCCAAAGCCCTATATTAAACAAACTGTAATATAAAAGTATTTTTAGAATTATTCTGTTTCACGAAAATATACTTTCCCTTCTAACCATTCTTTTACTGCTATAGCTTGTGGTTTAGGTAGGCGTTCGTAGAAGCGAGATACTTCTATTTGTTCTTTGTTTTCAAAGATTTCTTCAAGATTGTCATTATTAGTAGCAAAAGCCTCTAACTTCTCTACCAATTCCTTCTTTATTTCGGCATTTATTTGGGTAGCACGTTTAGCAATAATAGAAATAGCCTCATAAATATTGTTAGTAGGGGCTTCTATTGCTGCTTTGTTATACGTTACAGTGGTTGTTGGCGCGTCTATTCTTTTAAAATCCATAATGAATAATTATTTTTGAGATGTAAAACTTTTCAATGATGTATTGATTTTTTTCAGCATATTATCAGCTTCTTTTTTGTATTTCGTTTCTGGGAAAGCCCGAAGAAGCGTGTCGTAGGCTTCTTTAGCAGTGTCTAAACGTTCTTTTTGCTTGCTTTCTACACTGTTGATAGCCCATTCGTATGCTGAATGCAACCGTGTGTAGAGCGCATCCTCTCTAAACACACTACCGGGGTTATTAGCCAAGAAGTTGTCTAACGACTTCATAGCTGCCTGATAATCACGGATAAGGTCATACTGCTTAGCTATTTCAAATTCTTTTTTCTGTAGCTGAGTCAGTAGGTTTAAAATCAACTCATTAGCCTCTTTAGCATAGTCAGAATCGCTGTACCTATCCATAAAGTACTGTAGTTTTTCTAATGCCTGATAGGTGTAGGTCTGATCTACGCTATAGGTAGGCACTTGCATATATAGCGATTTAGCCTCTAAGAAAGCTGCTTCTACTGCCTTAGCGCTGCGAGGGTATATCTTCTGCAATCGCTCAAAAGGGTAAGTCGCTAAGCTGTATTGCTTCATTTGATAGTAGGCATCGCCCTGCAGAAAATAAAGACGCTCTCCTTGGGGTTTCCCAGAGTATTCTGAGGCTATTTGCTCAAAAAGTTTTACAGCTTTTCGGTATTTCTTAGCCTTGTATTGCTTCTCAGCTTCTGCGTATTTCACACTCGAATCGGTTGATTTTAAGGCTTTTTGGTATTCCCCACAAGAGGTAAGACCCAAGCCTAACAGCCCGATGATGATATATTTTCTTATTAACATTCGGCAAAAGTAAATAGTTTTTTTGAGATAACCAAAATTATGTGAGCATTCCTCCATCTACATTTAGCACTTGACCTGTAATGTAAGCCGACATATCAGAGGCTAAAAACACACAAGCATTAGCTACATCTTCAGGTTGTCCACCGCGTTTTAGAGGAATACTATCGCGCCAGCTTTGCACCACTTTCTCGTCTAATACAGCAGTCATTTCAGTTTCTATAAATCCTGGTGCTATGGCATTGCAGCGGATGTTGCGAGACCCTAATTCAAGGGCGATAGACTTAGTAAAGCCTATGATACCAGCCTTAGAGGCAGCATAGTTGCTTTGGCCTGCATTTCCTTTTATACCTACCACGCTACTCATATTGATAATTGAGCCTTTGCGTTGTTTAAGCATAAAGCGTTGTACGGCTTTGGTCATATTAAACACCGATTTAAGGTTTACTTCTATCACTTTGTCAAAGTCCTCTTCGCTGATGCGCATCAATAGGTTGTCTTTGGTGATACCAGCATTGTTTACCAATATATCTACCCCACCAAATTCGGCTACTACAGCATCAACAAATTCTTGCGATTGCGTAAAGTTAGAGGCATCACTCTGATAACCTTTTACTTTTACTCCTTGTGCGCTTAGTTTTTCTTCTAATTCTTTAGCAGCTTTAGCTGATGAACTGTATGAAAAAGCTATATTAGCTCCGTGTGCCGCAAATACTTCAGCTATACCACGCCCGATACCTCTGCTGGCACCTGTGATGATAGCTGTTTTTCCTTCTAATAATTTCATATAAGTATAAATTCTAAATTCTTAATCGTTTTTATCCTCCTACTCGCTTCACTTTAAATCCTTTTTCTTTCAGCAAAACCATTATCTTATCGCGGTAGTCACCTTGTATAAGTATAGTGTCATTTTTCACGGCTCCTCCTACACCTAATTGGGTTTTAAGTTCTTTGGCGAGTATCTTAAAATCGCTGTCAGCGCCTGTGTAGCCTTCTATCACCGTTATTGGCTTGCCATTGCGCTTTTCGTACTTACATAGCAACGGCTCGTCTTGCATCCATATGTTAGGGCGTACTTCTTCAGGCACTTCTTCTTCCTGATGGTCAGGGAAGAGCATTTTCAGCTGACTTCTTAAATCCATTTCAAAAAATCTTAATTGCGAACCTTACTGTAGTTTACTTCTATTTTCACCTCTTTTATTACGGTGCTCAGAGGGGTTACCACAGCACTTTCAGTAGTTTTTCCTTTTTCACTACCTGTTAGGTAATTCTTTACAGTTGTATTTTTTACGTTTGAAATTACAGCAATACCCAGCGGTACATTAGTAGTATTGCCATTCACTATATTCAATAGGTGATTAGTGATGCGCAGGCGATAGTATACCCCTTTGCCATTCACTTTATGTAGAGGTACTAAATGTACTAAGTGCGAGTAAGCAGCGGTCTGTGCGTTAGCAGTAGGGTCGTACCCATAGTCAGCTAATGGAGCCCCTGTGTTGGCATTGTATATATACAAACGTTCAGGTTCTTTTTGGTAGGTAACCGATTGGTCTACATATAGTAGTATGCTCGCATCGGTTATCATCAGCTTTTGGTTTTTGATAGTATTAATGTCAGCATCAGCTATTTTTAGAGTAGCTCCGTGTCCTAAAGCCCCACTGAGGTAAATCTTGCTACTATCGGTGGTAGTCCCCCCATTTTGACCGAAAAGGTTCATCGTGATGCCACTTATAGGCAATTCAAAACGCTTCTTAAGTGTCTTATCATTAGAGGTATAGCTATAATTTATTTCTATTTTAGCAGCCGAGGTGTTGAGCATCATCATCAAGTCGTTGCTGAAGTCTGAAGCACTGATAACTAACCCTTTGAAGTGCTGCTTAAAGTCATTGAGGTTAGAGAGCACAGCAGCACCTTCTTGGCTGATAATTTTGCTCTGAAAGAAGCTTGTACTCAACGGAATGCGCAACCCTGGTGCCAATACATCTTGTACTTTCTTTGATTCGTCTTCAGTAGTTTTAGGGTCGTCAAACTGATAGCGCACCACTGCCTTATTCGTTAGGGTGTAAGTAGTACCAGTAGCCGAAGCAACAGAAGCTCCTATATGAGCATTTATAGCGCTGTCGTTGCTGTAGTACTCTTTAGCGTTAAGGTTAGTCCCTATGTCGCTTAAGTAATAGTTAAGCTCTTTTACATCTATTTTGAATTGTGCTGCTTTATTGCCGTAGATAGAGTCCAGAGTGTATTCAGCATTCTGGGTGTAGGTAGGCTTTTGCAAGCTGCTAAGAGGGTTAAAGAATGGAATATAGAGGTATGCCTCAGTTACTGTTTCATTCTCTTGCTTATTGTTTTTGTTTTCATTGGCTTGCGATTGCTCTCCAAATACAGGATTTACAGACGAAAGCCCTATTTGGGCTACTATGGTAGCCGATAAGGTGCCAAAAGGAGCTTGGGTATACTGCCCTAAAAGGTAGCCACCAAGTCCGTTAGTTTGCACAGCCTCTGCAGTAGTTTGCGATACTGTAAAGGTAGGGGTAAGCACTGAAGTAGAGAAATTAGGGTTTTTCAGTAAAGCTCCGTCTATTTCGTTAAACGAATTGTCTGAACAAGCCGTAAAAAGAGGGAGCAATGAGGCAAAAAATACTATTTTAAGAGGGTTCTTCATTCTATATAGCTTATTTCTTTAATATTTTTTCATAAAATTGGTGATAAGATTCTTGGAAAGTCTCTTTATCACTGTTGTAGAGTACCGGTTTTCTGAGGTTTTTCAGATAAGTGCGAAACTCTTCAGGCATTTTATCTTCTTCACTTACCACTATCACCCCGTCAGAGTATTTTACTGCTATTCGCATTAGGTTGTGATAAGTAGGATTTTTAAGCGGGTCTACTGTCTTTTTGCTTATGCCGTCAAAAGCTACTTTATTGATAAGGCCATTGTTTATAGTCCCCTCAAAATCAGGGTCAGTTACCGAGGTGATAATTTTGCTTTCAGAGAAAATAGGCTCATCTTTGTAATAGCTTCGCAAGTATAGCGGTAGGAGGGTAGATACCCAGCCGTGTATGTGGATAATGTCGGGTAGCCAATTGAGTTTCTTTACAGTTTCTACAATACCTTTAGCAAAGAAAATACAGCGTTCGTCATTATCAGGATACATATTGTTTTGTTCGTCAAATAGCGTGCCAGAGCGATGAAAATACTCATCATTATCTATAAAATATACCTGAATACGCTCTTTAGGAATAGAGGCTACTTTGATAATGAGGGGCACATCTATATCATTGATAACGATATTGATACCCGAAAGCCGAATCACTTCGTGCAATTGGTGTCGTCTCTCATTGATGTTGCCAAATTTAGGCATAAAAATCCGTATCTGTCCGCCATTGGCATTTACCATCCTCGGTGCTTCAAACGACATATTAGCTAACTCACTATAAGGCGAATAAGGCAATACCTCTGATGATACGTACAGTACTTTTTTATCTCTCATAAAAAGGATATTGAAAAATTGATATAACGCTTAGAAAGCACAAAAGTACAAAAAAATATGGACATATCCATAAAAAATATATAAGTTTGCACCCAAAAAAGATTTATAACGATGATTTACAACGAACAAAAGGCGCTTCATAACGCCTTGCAAAGTCTTAAAAATCAGGGGAAAACCATAGGGTTAGTACCCACAATGGGTGCCTTGCACGCAGGGCATTTATCATTGGTGAAAAAAGCAAAAGAAGAGAACGATATAGTGGTGGTAAGTATCTTCGTAAACCCCACTCAGTTCAACAATCCCACCGACTTAGAAAAATATCCGCGCACTTTGCAAGCCGATGCGCAATTGCTATATGATTTCAGTCCCGAGATACTCATTTATGCCCCTTCAGTAGCCGATGTATATGGTGATGAGGCAGCCGCACAGCATTTTGATTTCGGAACACTCGATAAAGTGATGGAAGGCCCCTCACGTCCTGGCCATTTCGACGGCGTGGGGACTATAGTAAAGAAGCTATTTGAGATAGTAACCCCTGATAGAGCGTATTTTGGCGAAAAGGACTACCAGCAGCTGCTTATTATCGAGCGAATGGTAGCACAAACAGGCTTACCAGTTACGGTAGTACCTTGTCCTATAGTGCGCAATGCAGAGGGCTTGGCACTGAGTTCGCGCAATGCACTACTTTCTGAGGCTATGCGTCAGCGGGCTACTTTCATCTATCGAACCCTACAGCAAGCTAAAGAGCGTTTTGCTACCCATAGCCCTGCAGAAGTAACCGATTGGGTAACGCAAGTATTTGCCAACGAACCCGATTTTGAGTTAGAGTATTTCACTATTACCGATGCGCATACCCTTCAGCCCATCACTGATAAAGAAGCCGGTAAAGATTACCGTGCTTTTATAGTAGTACACGCCGAAGGAGTTAGGCTGATTGATAATATCTCAATGAACTAATTAACAAAAAATATTGCCAAAGTTCTAAACTTTGGCAATATTTTTTTATTACAAATCGTCAAATTGACAAATCGTCAAATTGGCAAATCGGCAAATTAGCTAATCGCCAAATCGGCAAATTGACAAATTAGCTAATCAGCCAATAGCTTCGTTATGATAAACACATTTTCTTTCTCCACACCTATTACTTCGTGTTCAACGGCAGCAGGTATTTGGTAGGTATCAAGGTCTTTAAGTACAACTTCTTGTCCGTAGATCATAAAGCGTACCGTTCCTTTTACCATTATGAGGGTAGCAGGTACATCAGTAGTATGTTTTTTCAGTACAGCGCCTTCACCTAAAGCTACCGCTACTTGGCGTACGCTTTTACCGTCTTTTACAAAATAGGTAGTCTGTTTATCGTTGCGAAACTGCAATTTATCAGCTAAATTCACTTTTTGTAGCGCAATAACTTGCGTTACACCGCCCCCATTAACGGCTGTGATGCCGTGTTTTTTTAGTATAGTTTCCGCTTTGCCAGAGCGTCTTCCTGAGCGACAAAACAGCACTATATTCTCCTTGTCTTTAAGGTTAGTCCACTGCTGTTCAAGTAGCTCAAGAGGGATATTAATAGCTCCTTCAGCCGAGCCTTTCCCAAATTCTTCAGCAGTACGAACATCTACGAGTACTACATTTTTAGCATTAATACGCTCGCTAAGCGTTTGGGCATTTGCTGATACTATCAAAAGCAAAAATGCCCATAAAGTAATGGAATATTTCATAGTTAATTTATTAACAAATTGCACAAGCATACTCTTCAACAGGTTGTTCTGTTATAGTATATTGTTTTTTAGAGTGCTTTATTTCAATATTTCTACAGTCTAAATTGTATTGAGATTGTAGATGTAGCCAAAACGAAGCAGGTATACACAATTCTCTTTCTAAGAGAGAGGCTGTATCTACCGTTATACTTCTTTTGCCACTAATGAGTTCATCTAAGTAAGATGATTCCACTCCCAAAAGAGAGGCAAATGTTTGTAGAGAGATATTGCGAGCTTCTATTTCGTCTTTTATTACCTCCCCAGGGTGAGTAGCTATAAAGGGAATTAATTTATTTGTGGTCATATCATTGCTTCTTTTATTGATAATGATTATTAAGTTCGATTATAGAGCAAATGGTAATAGTATTAGGAGGATTTTCTACTATAGAACTTATAAATTCTATTCGGTATTTGTCATTTACCCTTACTGATTCTATTCCTTTCTTATCTCCTTTAAGTTTTTCGTAATTTAAGCTGTTAAAAAGGAATAGTGTCTCTATTTTTTCAGCAGCCTTTAGTATATCTATTGTTTTAATAAATCGTTTTACTATATCTTTCTGAAGCGTTTTATATTTCTTATGTTTAGTTTTTCCTTCTTCGTATAATTCTTTCAGACAGTCTTCTCGAAAAATAATTTCCATAAGTTGATTGATTTTGTTTTATCGGGTTGATTTATTAGGTTTTAGATTCTAACGACTAATGACTAACAACTAACGGCTATTGTTTTAGTCCTTAGTCGTTAGCAAGAGTAATCGCCAAATTGACAAATCGCCAAATTGACAAATTGCCAAATTGACAAATCGTCCAATCAATTCGCTAATTCCTTCATTTCTTCTAAAAATCGTTGCGCGAGGGCATCAGCTTCTTCCTGACTTTTAGCCTCAGTATAGATGCGGATAATAGGCTCAGTGTTTGATTTTCTCAAATGTACCCAACTGTTAGGAAAGTCAATCTTTACCCCATCTATGGTAGTGATAGGTTCGTGTGCGTAACGCTCTTTTACAGCAGCCAATACCTTATCAGGATTCAAACCTGCTGATAGTTCTATTTTGTTCTTACTCATATAGTAAGCCGGATAGCTTTTGCGTAGCGCACTCACTGTTATATTCTTATCAGTTAGCAGCGATAAGAAGAGCGCCACCCCTACCAGCGCATCACGTCCGTAGTGCAATTCAGGGAAGATAATCCCCCCATTGCCTTCGCCCCCTATGATGGCGTTCACTTCCTTCATTTTAGCTACCACATTCACCTCACCTACGGCAGAGGCAGCGTACTGCACCCCGTGTTTTTTGGCGATGTCGCGCAAAGCTCGCGATGAGGATAAGTTCGATACTACATTACCTTTATTTTTACTCAAAATATAGTCAGCGCAAGCCACTAAAGTATATTCTTCGCCAAACATCTCACCTTTTTCAGTGATGAAAGCCAAGCGGTCTACATCAGGGTCAACTACTATACCAAAGTCAGCTTCTTTGGCTACTACTTCAGCACAGATGTCGCCCAAATGCTCTTTTAGCGGTTCAGGGTTGTGAGGGAAGTGTCCATTAGGTTCGCAGTACAGCGGCAACACCTCTGCGCCCAAACGTTCTAAGAGCTGAGGGATAGCAATACCCCCTGTAGAATTGACAGCATCTACTACCACCCTAAAGTGGCGTTGGCGTATCGCCTCGATAGTAGCCAAAGGCAACAGCGATAGAGCGGCGTCTATATGTCGTTGTATATAAGTATCGTTGTGCGAGAGAGTGCCCAGCGCATCTACTTCAGCAAAAACAACGTTGTTATCAGCGGCTATGCGTAAGATTTCCTCGCCCTCTTGAGCGTTAAGAAATTCACCTTGGTTATTAAGAAGTTTAAGAGCGTTCCATTGTTTAGGATTGTGACTTGCAGTCAAGATGATACCCCCGTCAGCTTGTTCCATTGTTACAGCCACCTCTACGGTAGGTGTAGTGCTAAGTCCCAAATCAACTACATCTATACCCAGTCCGATGAGGGTATATTGCACGAGGTTTTGCACCATTTCACCTGATAGACGGGCGTCGCGCCCCACTACCACTTTTATGCGAGTTTTATGTACGTGGTTTTTAAGCCAGAAGCCATAGGCAGCCGCAAATTTCACGGCGTCGATGGGGGTTAGATTTTCATCGGGTACTCCCCCGATAGTACCGCGAATACCTGAAATAGATTTTATTAAAGCCATAGTTTAATTAACGATTGTTATTAATATATTGCAAAGGTAAGAATTATTACTGAATTGACAAGTTAAAAAATAAGCAGATTTGCTATCGTTTTCTATATGAATTATAGAATAACTCATTATATTTTTCTTCTATTACATCTTTTACTTCTTCCCAATCTTCATTACAAAGACTGATTATTTTGTTATTTCGTTCTTTATTGTCTTCAGCATCAGAAAAATAGATAAGGGAGCGTAGCGCCATCTCTACATTATCAATCTTATATTTTTGTTTATAACTATCAATAATTTCCTTTAAACTAAATTCTTTTAAAAGTTCATATAAATCGTAAAAATCTTTACGTGTGCCTCTGTTGGTTATGGCATTTATTTTCATTGCAGCTATATCCAACTTTGATGCCAAACGAATGCCTTCTAAAGTTTCTATATTGAAAAAAGGAATAGGATACTCTATAATGTCTACTTTTATATTATTTATATACAAAAAAGCTCCCAATCTTGAAACGTTTAATATCTCAGTTGTTGGGAACAATCTCTTAATTTCATTTGAAAGTATTCTGTTTTCTTCTATATTAGCAATAGGATTATATCTAAAAATGTCTAAATCTACTGATATTCTATGTTCATATCTCAAAGCCAAATTAGTTCCTCCTACTAGGCAATATGTCGAGAGGATATCCAAAGACATTATTTCTCTGAGTAATTTTCTTTGGGGTTCTTCTATAGCCTTATTTCCTTCTACTCTCATACAGATATAACTTTCTATAATAATTTACACATATATCATCTACTTCTGTTGATTTTTCAACAGCTTCTTTTATTTCTTTCAGTGAAAAATTATCTTCTATAAAGTGTATTTCTTTGTCAGTTCCTCTCATTAGAACTCTACCAATGATAAAAACTTTATCTTTTTTTATATCCAATTCCTCGAAATTACAATCCCAAAAAACTCTAGGATGTATACAATCTCTAAATTTTTTATCTAAAAATGCACTTTTCATTTTAAAAGTTATGTTTTATTGTTGCAAATATACGAATTATTACCGAATTGACAAGTTTTAAAAATTAGAAAAAATTTCTCTTACTATTTACTTTATACAAATGATATAGGAAGAGCGAACGATAACCGAACGATGAGCGAAGGATAAGCGAAGGATAAGACAATATATCCTAATCCCCAGCCCTCCCATTCTTCCCAGCCTTCTCTGCCCTCCCAAATTATCTCATCGCCAAATCGCGAAATTGGCAAATTATTTTGTATCTTTGCCGCAAAATCTTATTCGTATGATAAAACTAATAGTCTCGGACATTGACGGTACCCTCGTCAATAATCAAAAAGAAATACCACACCTTTTTTGGAAAGTGTTTGAACGAGTACATCAAAAAGGAATCCTCTTTTGTGTAGCCAGTGGGCGACAAATTCAGAGCTTGTATGAGTTGTTCGCACCTATTAAGCACCTTATCGCTTTTGCTCCCGATAATGGGGCTTCGCTCATTTATCAAGGGCGTACCCTCTTCGAGCGCACAATGGACTTCGCTTCTTACTTGCCTATATTGCGCACTTGTGCCCAAATAGACCGCATAGGGGTAGCCCTCTGTGGCAAAAAAAGTGCTTATATAAAAACTGATAGTGAGTGGATTTTTAACGAGATAGCACGTCATTACCCAGCTCATACGCAAGTAACTGATTTTGCTAATATAGACGATGAGATTTTTAAAATCACTATCTGCGATGAGGGTATCTCTCGCCTTAATTCTTATCCGTATTTGCAGCAATACAGCAAAGATTTCAACGTAGTGGTGTCGGGCGAAATATGGTTAGACATCACCCGTAAAGATGTGAATAAGGGCGATGCTATCAGTCATCTGCAGGCACATTTGGGTATCACTCCAGATGAAACAATGGTTTTTGGCGACCATCTAAATGATGTAGAGATGATACAATGTGCCACTCACAGCTATGCGATGAAAAATGCTCAAGACGAGCTTAAAGCTCTTGCCGCCCACGTTACCGAATACGACAATAATGAAGCCGGCGTAGTGCGAACCATTCAAAAAGTAATTCAAAATTTATAATTTATTAAAATGGATAATAAAACAATCTTTACAGAAACCTATAAAGTGCGTAGCACACAGGTAAACCTCAATAATCAATTAGGACTTTATGGTGTACTTGGTATGCTACAAGATATAGCTGCCGAACACGCTTCATACCTCGGTTTTGGTTACCGTCAGCTCATACAGAAAGGCTTTTTCTGGGCATTGGTGCAACAAAAACTCAAAATGACCCGTTGGCCTGAGTGGAATGAGCAAATTACAGTACATACGTGGTCGTTGCCCATACAAGGGGTATATGCTTTTCGCGAATTTGAACTTTACTGCAAAGGCGAGAAAATAGGAGAGAGTGCCAGCACTTGGATAACAATGGACATACAGTCTCGCCGTCCTATTGAGCTAACCGACCAGCAAGAAATATTCTTTCCTCGCACAGACGGCGGACTCTCGTTTCGCACGGAGCGCATTACCTTACCCAGCGAAATGAACTTAGTAAAAGAGTTTCCTGTGCGTGTCAGCGATTTAGATATGAACTCGCACGTAAATAATGTGAAATACACCCAGTGGGCACTCGATATGATGACAGAGCGCAATCACCGTGAGTTTGTTATCAAAGAGTACAGTATCAATTTTCTATCAGAAACCTTTATGGGCGATGTGATGCAAGGCTTTAAGAGCAAAGGGCGATATTTAGATGAAGCTCATAATGTAGTAGAAACTTACCACTATGCCCAAAAGATAGGAGGAGCCAAACCTGCCTTTATATCACACTGGATAGCAGAGAGAATATAATTTTGTTTCTTGTTTTTTACTTATATTATAAGGAGTGTTAAATTTTTAACAAAATAAATCACAAAAAACTTCTAAAATATTTGTTTGTTTTTCTTTTTTATCGCATCTTTGCTCCGTGAAAAACCAATAGAAAGTTTTAGAAGTATGGAAAGAAAAATCTTCTTACTGCTAATGTTAGTATGGGGTTTTAGCCCTGTGCTCTTAGCGCAAAACAAACAAATTTCCGGTATAGTAACCGATGAAACAGGCTCGCCTCTACCAGGGGTGAGTGTACAAGTGAAAGCCACTACACATGGTATTGCTACCGATATGGACGGTAAATACGCCATAGAGGCAGCACAAGGCAGTGTATTGGTGTTTAGTTCAGTAGGCTATGCTACCCAAGAGAGAACTGTAGGGGCAGCAAAGGTGCAAAAGTTTAACATAACGTTAAAAGAAGACACCCAACAGCTTACCGAAGTAGTAGTAGTAGGGTATGGTACTCAGAAGAAAACAAATCTTACAGGAGCAGTAGCTTCAGTAGATAGTAAAAAACTTGAGAGTCGCCCTTCGTCAAACATTGTAAAAACACTGCAAGGTTCAGTGCCTGGTGTTACTATTATTTCTCGTCCAGGAGGTACGTCTCTTAACATTCGTGGTAGAGGTAACTTAGGTAGTTCAAGCCCTCTATACATAGTAGATGGTATGGAGGTAAGTAGTGGTTTCTTCGAGTCTCTTGATCCTAATAGCATTGAAAATATTTCTTTTCTCAAAGATGCTTCATCAGCAGCTATTTATGGTGCAAAAGCTGCCTATGGGGTAGTGCTTGTTACTACTAAATCGGGTAAGAAAGGTGTAATGCAAATTAGTTATGATGGCTCTACCACTATACAGATGCCTACTTATTTGCCTAAAGTGGTAAGTTCAGCCCAATATGCTGAAATGTATAGAGAAGCCGAGCGCAATACAGGGGTAACTGAGGCTAACCTTACTTTCAATGATGAAATGATACGTAAATATCGCGATGGTTCAGATCCAGACCGCTATCCTAATACTAATTGGTTTGATCTTATCTTGCGAAAACAAAGTTTTTTAAACAAACATAATATTCAGTTTTCAGGAGGTTCAGATAAATTTACCTATGTAGTAGGTGTTGGTTTCCTTAAAGACGAGAGTATGACTCGCGGGCAAGATACCAAACGTTATAACATCAATTCTAAAACATCTTCTGAAGTAAAAAAATGGCTTACTATTACTTCTAATATAAATGTAGTATACGAGAAGTTTAATAGAGATAACGGAGGTGCAAATTTTGTTGAATCGTTGCGAGTACCTCCTACCCAAGTAGCTAAACACTCTAACGGAGAGTGGGGCTCTGTGCGAAATGGCAGGCAAACTACGGGTGAAGAAACTTCTGCTAACCCATTGCGTCAATGGGCAGAAAACGGGCGTGCTAACTCTACTACTCGCCGTTTGTTAGGTTCTTTATCTGCAGAAATACGCCCTATAAAAGATGTTAAAATTACCAATCAATTTGGGTATAACTATTTAGATTATCGTGGATTTTCATTTATCAATAAACGCAAAGGGGTACCCAGTTTTTTAAATCCTGCTGTTACTAATATTGCTGGGTCTGGTTCTAAAGTAAACCAAATGGATATGGATTGGTTATACTCAGATAAGTTTTCTTATGATGGTTGGCTAAATTATGACCCCGTTTTTAATGAAAAACATTCACTAACAGTAATGCTTGGAGCAGCCGCTAATGTGTACAAATACAGACGTATCACTATAGGACGTAAAAACTTTGCAAGTAATAGTATGAATGATTTTACCGGAGGTTCAGTAAAAGAAGGTGACCAAATTACTACTAATAGTAAGGATGAGGATTATTACTTAGATGAAAGTATAGGTTCCTTTTTTGGTAGGTTAGGCTATACGTATGCTCAAAAATATCTTCTTGAAGCCAATTTCCGTGCCGATGCTTCTTCACGTTTTGCTAAACAAGGGCGCTGGGGCTATTTCCCTTCTTTTTCAGCTGGTTGGCGTGTAGAACAAGAAGATTTTATGAAAAATCTTACTTGGATTGATGCTCTCAAACTACGTGCTTCTTGGGGTAAGAATGGTAATATCAATAACATAGGTTTGTACGATACATATTCTACCTATAATAATACAGGGACAGCTCTAATAGGAGGGCAAAGCCAATCAGTCCTTACAGAAGGAAGAATTGGTAATAAAGACCTTACTTGGGAAAGTACTACTACTACCGACTTTGGTATAGACTTGAGTATAGCTAAAGGTCTTTTTGGACTTACTTTTGACTATTATAACCGTCTTACTGATGGTATCCTAATTCGTGCAAATGATATAATGGGAGAGACAGGACTTTCATCAAGTCAGATACCTGCACGCAATGTAGGAAAGGTACGTAATAAAGGAGTAGAATTTGTAGTTTCTCACCATAAAGAGTTTAATGACTTTTCATATAATATCTCTTTCAATGCTACTTATAACAAGAATATCATTGAAGATTTGGGGGATAAAGTAGATGAACTTCCTCCAAGTAGTTACTGGATCTATAAAAAAGGAGGATCTATAGGCGACTTCTATATGTATGAAGCAGATGGACTTTATTCAAAAGACGATATTGCTAATAATAGAATTATACCGTTAGAAGATCAAGCTCCTGAAGAAGGTATGATACGCTATGTAGATCAAGATGGAAATAAGGTTATAAATTCTAAAGACCGTACAGTAGTAGGTAATGATGTACCTAATTTTACTTATGGTTTCAACTTAGATATCAATTATAAGAAGTTTACTCTTTCAGTTCTAGGGCAAGGAGTAGCCAATGTAAAGGTATATTTAGAAAATGAAGCCTCACAAGCATTTTTTGATAACTCAGTACCCCGTGATTGGCAATTAGATTATTGGACAGCTAACAATCAGGGAGCAAGCTATCCTAAACTATTTGTCCCTTCAGACCCTCGATTCAAATACAATAGCCATAATTCTTCTTTCTGGTTATTTAACGCTGCTTATTTCAGAATTAAGAATATTACTCTTAGTTACTCTTTGCCAAATAATGTGCAAAAAATGTTAGGAGTTACTAATGCACGTGTATATATTTCAGGCGATAACCTCTTTACTTTCAGAGCTGATAAACGTATGAAAGACTTTGACCCCGAAGTAGCTAGTGGTCGTGGCTATTCATTAGGTATTAAAAATTATACTGCTGGTCTTTCTTTTTCATTCTAACTTTAATTTAAATACAGAATAAATAATGAAAACAATCATACAAAAAATGCTTGCTGCTGTTGCTTTGATGGCAATAGTGAGTTGTAGTGATGATTTCTTTGAGAAAACACCACAAGGAAGCTTAGACCCTTCAAAAATAGATGCTGAATTAGCGGTTGGTCTTAGAAATAATATCTATAACCAAATACCAGAAGGATATGGAAGTATCTTTACAGATGGTTTTGCCGATAACGGATATTCCCGAAATGCTTGGGATAGCAATGGGGCAGCCGTACAAAATAACTCGCTTACGGCAAGTTTAGATTTTGGTTACGAAGGCTATTATTCATCTGTACGCGTTTGTAATCAATTAC
The DNA here is from genome assembly GCF_009730375.1 of Capnocytophaga sp. FDAARGOS_737. Lineage (NCBI taxonomy): Bacteria > Pseudomonadati > Bacteroidota > Flavobacteriia > Flavobacteriales > Flavobacteriaceae > Capnocytophaga > Capnocytophaga sp. FDAARGOS_737. The sequence goes on from NZ_CP046316.1 coordinate 665,003, forward strand.
TCGAAAAAATAGATGATTTTACTGAAGTACCTGCTAATGATAGAGAAAAGTATAAGTACGAAGCACGAACAATGCGTGCTTGGGTTTATGGCTGTTTGACCCTTTACTTTGGTGATGTTCCTCTTGTGACTAAAATTGCTAATGATTACCCTGATGGATTACCGAAAACTTCTGCTACTGAAATTAGAACTTGGGTGCTTAAAGAGTTAGACGAAGCTATAGCAGGGCTCCCTTCTGTTAATGATAGAGGTACTTTTAACAAGGTAAAAGCATATGCTATCAAAGCTCGTCTTGCTTATTACTTTGGTAAATATGACCAAGCTGAAACTGCTGCTCGTTATGTGATAGATAACGGAGGTTATCAGTTACACCAAATAACAGCACTTACCCCTCAAATGATGAAAGATGCTGAATATTTTAAAAAGTTTGTTGATTTTTCAGCTTATGGGCTTAGTGAAACAGATTTTATAAAAGGTATTTTTAACTATCAGGATATTTGGCAAGCTGATAATAGCAAAGAAACTATCATTGCTAAAGAGTATGCACCTAACGAACGCGAATGCGATTGGGTACGAGTTACTTGTCTAATGACACCTAACTTAGTCGAAAAACAAGCATGGGCTACAATTGTGCCTATACAAGAATTAGTAGATGCTTATTGGGCAGCAGATGGTAAAACACGTCCAACCCTTGCTACAATGCAGCAACGTATCGATGCTTATAAAGCATTGGCAGCAGAAGTGAGTGCTATAGAAACAAATAATCATCTTACTTATAGCCAAGCAGTCAATAGCATAGTCAACTCATTGCCAAATAAAGCCTACTTAAGTCAGTTTAAAAACAGAGATAGCCGTTTGTACGCTTCAATTCTTTTCCCTTTCTCAGCTATTAATAAATATCGTGCTGATGAATACCAGCAATATATACCCGATGTGGTAAATTATGGGCGTAGTGGTTATGCTTTTAGAAAGATGAGTGGAGCAGATGATGTGACTACTATATGGGGAGGAGGTTATTATGGTACTGGAGTAGATTTCCCCGTAATTCGATTGGCTGAAATGTTGCTCATTTATGCTGAAGCTCATACTCAAAATACAGGCTATGATGGTTCTGCAGTGGCTGAACTTAACAAACTACGAGTACGGGCAGGTATGCCTAATGTGCCTACAGCTCTTTCGAAAAACGATGCTCTTGACTTTATCCGCAAAGAACGCCGTATAGAACTTGCCGGTGAAGGATTGCGTTTCTTTGATATTAGGCTGTATGAAGATAACCAGCGAAATGGTGGTTATAAAGGCAGTGAAGCTGCAAGTGCAGTAATGACAGGTAAAATTTATGATGTAGTAGGAAATCCAGGAGTGGATAAGGTTTGGAACCAACGTTTAATGTATATGCCACTGCCTACTACAGCTTTAGATAAAAACAAAAATTCAGGAATGAACCAAAATCCAGGATATTAATTTGAACTTTGTAGATAATAAGAGCAACTGTCTGAGAGAAAATGATTTTTCTTTTAGGCAGTGCTCTTTTGAATTCTAACACTTATGAAACTATATTATTTTTTACTTCTGTTTAGTTGGGGGCTTTCGGCACAGATAAATGTAGTGCCTCAGCCTAATGAAGTGCGTTATCACAAAGGCACTTGTGCTATTGATACGCCTATTACTTATTTAAAAGATGCGCAAATAGCTCATCCTGAAGGCTATCAGCTGCTTATTCAACCTAAGAAAATAGTGGCTAAATACGCTACTGAAGCAGGTAAATACTATGCTGAGCAAACACTTAAGCAGTTGGTATTTCAGGCAAAAAAAGAACGCAAACAGTCGTTGCCTTGCCTTACCATTACTGATGCGCCTCGTTTTGCCTACCGCGCCTTAATGGTCGATCCTGCTCGTCATTATTGGAAGATAGACGACCTGAAGAAGTATATAGATGTGATGTCTCAGTACAAATTCAATTACCTGCATTTGCATCTTAATGACGATCAAGGATGGCGTATAGAGATAAAAAAATATCCTAAACTGACAGAGATAGGCTCAAAACGCAAAAACTTCGAGGGTAGTAAGCGCAATAACGAAGGCTTTTATACCCAAGAGCAGATGAAAGAGTTGGTGCGTTACGCTTTAGAGCGCAATGTACAGCTAATACCAGAGTTTGATATCCCTGGTCATAATGATGCGGCAGTAGCAGCTTATCCTTTCCTTAGTTGCAATGATACAATCATAGAGGTACGCACTACAGCGGGGGTATCTAAAAACCTCTTGTGTGTAAGCAAAGAGTCTGTTTATACATTTGTAGATGATGTTATCAGCGAGCTGTCAGAGGTGTTTCCTTGCAAGTATTTCCATATTGGGGGTGATGAAGCGCCCTTAGATAAATGGATTGAAAATGCTGAAGTACAACAGCTTAAGAAAAAACTGCAGACTACTGACGACCAGCAGTTGATGAGTTACTTTTTCAAAAGAGTAAATGAGTCCTTAGTGAAAAATGGCAAACAACCGCTCATATGGATGGAGCTAGAAGTGCCTACTTATCCACAGAATAGTGTAATGTTTTTGTGGCGGATGCGTACTACCCCTAAAGTGTTAGAACGCGCGTTAAAAGACAATTTCAAAGTGATATGTTCGCCCGGGGAGTATGCCTATTTCGACTATCCACAAGCAAAAGACGACCTTCCTAATGTAGGTTGGATGCCTACCCTTAGCCTGCAGCGTGTGTATGAGTTCAACCCTGCTTTTACGCTTACAACCGAACAAGAAAAGCAACATATTTTGGGGGTAGAAGCAACTATTTGGGGTGAAAGCGTAAAAGACCTTTTTAGGGCTTTTTATATGACCTATCCACGGGCACTTGCCCTTTCAGAAGTAGGTTGGACACAAATGCCACAACGTTCTTGGCAGACATTTGTAGACCGCTTAGAGGGGCAGCTTAACTATCTATGGCATCAAGGGGTGAACTATAGAGTACCAGTAGAGTTAGCAAATTAATTGTCGATAGTCAATTGTCAATTGTCAATTATTTTCTATCTTTGCATTCTCAATGAGTTACTTCTGAATGAAAAATAGTTTTTTTTACATATTATTATCCGTTTTTGCTTTCTGGTTACAAGAGGCGATAGCACAAACGGAACCCCCAAAAACTAAGCGGATAGAAATTATCTATGGGGGCGAATTCACTATTGACAATGTTAAATACCCTGGAGCCACTATATTTAAAACAGATGGGCAGCGGGTTCAGTTTCGGCATCAAGGGTTAGAGGTTTGGTGTGACTTGGCGGTCTTGTACGAAGAGCGTAATGAGGTGATAGCTCACGGCGATGTGGTGCTACAACAGGGCGATACCTTGCAGATGAATAGTCAGTATGTAGCCTATAAAGGAAATACTAAAACAGCTGTAGCTAAGCAAAATGTAGTATTGCGCAACGGCAATATGACCCTTGAAACCCAAGAGCTTTTCTTTGACCGCAATACGCAAGAGGCTTATTATAACAATTTTGGAAAGATAACCGACCCTGATAATGAGCTGACCAGTAAAACAGGTAAGTACTATGCCACTACCAAGAAAAATCAGTTTACTAATTCGGTAAAGATAGTAAACAAAGATTTTACCGTACACTCACAGGTATTAGATTATTACCACAATTCTGGCAATGCTTATTTTTATGGCAAAACCACTATCGCAGGGGCTGACTATAAGGTTTATTGCGAGAGAGGTTATTATGATACGCGGCGTGAGCAGGGCTATTTTATGAAAAATGCCAAAATAGAGTACGACCAGAAAACGTTGGTAGGCGACAGTTTGTATTTTGATAAACGCCGTCAGTTTGCCTCAGGTTCTAATAATATATTTATTTCAGACACCATAAATAAAACCTTTGTTAAAGGGCATTACGGAGAGATACACAAGGCGAAAGACTCGATGTTTATTACAAAAAAAGCCTTGATAATCAGTTTAGTAGAGAAAGATTCTTTGTATATGCACGGCAAACGCATATTAGTTACGGGCAAGAATAAACATCGTATTATTCGTGCTTATCCCGATGCGCGTATATTCAAATCGGATATGCAAGCCAAATGCGACTCAATACACTCCAACGAGGCAAACGGACTTACTCAATTAGTAGGTAAACCAGTCGCTTGGACGGGTGAAAGCCAGATGACAGGCGATAATATACACCTGATAGCCAATCTGAAAACAGAGCAGTTAGACTCGCTAAAAGTCTTCCAGAATGCTTTGGTAATAGAGAAAGATACCCTAGGTACTGGTTATAACCAAGTGAAAGGCAAGTTTTTATATGGAAAATTCAAAAACAATGCCTTGCGCCAGATTGATTTCCTACAGAATACTGAGTCTATCTATTACGTGTATAACGACACCAAAGAGCTCATCGGAATCAACAAACTGAGTTGCAGCCATATTAAGTTGTATTTAGATAAAGACCAACAGATACTGCAAACCGTGTTCATTACACAGCCTTCGGGCAATTTGTATCCAGAAGACAAGTTGCATATCAATGATCGTAAGTTCAAAGAGTTTGTATGGCGTGGAGACGAACGTATTGCTTCTAAAGAGGCTATTTTTAGTGAAGAGGAAAAACAGCTAAAACCTAAAGAAATAAAGGGAATGAAGACGCCAGAGGAGATAGATGAGGTAGAAAATGCACTGAGCAAAAGTACTCAGAAGACTGAGTCACTACCAATGCAAAACTCTCCTAAAAAAGAGAAATAGACAAGGTTGGCATTTTTATTGCACACTTAAATTAACGAGAATATATAAAAAAAACAGAACAATATGAAGAAATTATTTATTGCCATTGCAGGATTGGCGCTACTGACCACAGGATGTGTGTCTAAGAAAAAATATGCTGAATTAGAGGCGAGACACAAACAAACAGAAGATTTGCTAAACAGCGCAACTGTGAAGTTGAATATGTGTTTAGATGAAAAGAATAAATTGACCTATAAGGCAGAAAGTCTAAAAAATCAAAATGAGCTACTAAAGGAGAACAATCAGCAGCTCATACACAATATGGGCAATCTTACTACTCTTACCCAAAAAGGAGCTGAAAACCTTGAAAAATCATTAGAAAGCCTACGCGAGAAAGACCTTACTATCAAAAACCTACGCGATGCTGTTACCCGTCGCGACTCTGTAAACCTAGCTTTAGTACAAAGTCTAAAAGGGGTATTAGGCAATCTTGACGACCAAGATGTAGATATAAAAGTAGAAAAAGGGGTAGTATTTATCAATATATCAGACAAGATGTTGTTTAGCAGTGGTAGCTATACAATCTCTAAAAATGCTAAAAATGTACTCGAAAAAGTGGCTAAGGTAGTGAAAAACAAGCCAGACTTCGAGTTTATGGTAGAAGGACACACTGATGATGTGAGAATTAAGAAAGACTGTATACGTGATAACTGGGATTTAAGCGTAATGCGTGCTACCGAAATAGTACGAGTGCTACAAAACGATTTTGGTATTGCACCTGAGCGTATGACCGCTGCTGGGCGCAGCTACTACGTGCCTGTAGCTTCTAACACTACTGCCGAAGGCCGTGCTCAAAATCGCCGTACCCGCATAGTGGTATTGCCTAAGCTCGACCAGTTCTACACTATGATAGAAGAGGGTATGAAAGACCCTGCTATCGGAGGAAAAGGAAAATAATTAGCAAAATTGAAAAAATTGGTAAATCAGATAAAAGTCAGCTATTAGCCTACACTAATAGCTGACTTTTTGTATAGGAAATATTTTATTTTGTATAGAAATGCAAAAACTTTTTTTGTATCAAAAGTTTATTTATACCTTTGCACCCAAAATAAGACAAGATAATAGATAACCTATGAAAAAAAAGTGCTTACTACTATTTTTTTTAGTAACAACAACAGCTATTTTTGCTCAACATAAATATACGCTTAGTGGTTCAATATCCGATGCTTCTAATGGTGAAAAACTATTAGGGGTAAACTTCGTTATCAAAGAACTGCACACCGGCACTTCTACTAACGAGTATGGCTTTTATTCTATTACCCTTCCAGAGGGGAAATACACCCTATCAATAGAATATATAGGCTATGGCACTCGCGAAGAAACAATAGTACTTAATAAAAATATTCGCAAAGACTACAAACTAATACCTGAAGAAATTGCGCTGACAGGGGTAGAGATTACCGCTCATAATACTGTACAAAAAACAGAGGTGCGCAAACCCGAAATGAGTGTAGCGACTATTCCTATTACTACAGTGAAAAAGCTTCCAGTATTAGTAGGCGAAGTAGATATTATTAAAACCCTAATGCAGATGCCTGGTGTTAGCAATGCAGGCGAGGCATCATCAGGCTTCAATGTGCGTGGAGGGGCTGCTGACCAAAACTTAGTGCTTCTCGATGAAGCAACTATCTTCAATGCCTCTCACCTTTTTGGCTTTCTAAGTGTCTTCAATGCTGATGCCGTACGCGATATGAAGCTCTACAAAGGGGGAATACCAGCGCGTTATGGTGGGCGTATTGCTTCTGTTTTAGATATTTATCAAAAAGAAGGTAATAAGAATAAGTTTGCTGCTACGGGCGGTATAGGTGTCCTCTCGTCTCGCTTACTTGCTGAAGGACCTATTCTAAAAGACAAAGCCTCTTTTCTTATTGGGGGGCGTGCTTCGTATGCGCATCTTTTCTTGAAGTTGAGTGATAATAAAAACTCAGCCTATTTCTATGACCTCAATACTAAACTCTCTTATCAGCTGAATCCTAATAACGCTTTATATCTTTCTGGCTATTTTGGTCGCGATAGTTTTATACTTAGCGAAAACCTTACCAATACTTACGGCAATGCCTTGATAAATTTGCGTTGGAATCATCTTTTTACTGATAAACTCTTCTCTAACCTTTCAGCCATTTACAGCAATTACGACTATAAGTTCGATTTTAGTTTTATTGATATGAAATGGACTTCAGGAATTGAGAATTTCAACCTGAAATACGACTTCAAAAACTATATTTCCGAAAAATTCAAACTCACTTATGGATTTCAAGGCTTATACTATGTGTTTAAACCTGGTAAAATAGTACCTAAAACCTCTGCTTCTACTATACAAGAGCGCATACTTGAGCACAGATATGCTGCCGAAATGGGCTTTTATGCCGATGCCGAGCAGAAGTTAGGAGATGCTCTTACACTGTCGTACGGATTGCGTTTCAGTAATTTTTATAGTTTAGGGAAACGTACTGTAAATGTATATGCTAACAATAATCCAGTAGGGTATAATGCCAACCGACAAGTGTATTACCAAGGTTCTGCTATAGGCACTAAATACTATGGTAGCAATCGTATTATCGACTTGTATTCTAATTTTGAACCTCGCTTTACGATGAGTTATGCTTTTAGCGATACCAAGTCGGTAAAAGCGAGCTATGCACGTACAGCTCAGTATGTACATCTGATTTCTAACACAGCCTCACCTTCTCCTTTGAATGTCTGGGCGCCAAGTGATGAGTTTATCAAGCCACAAATTGCAGACCAAGTAGCATTAGGTTATGCTTCTAATATTTTTGAAGATAAATATAGCGTAGAGGTAGAGACTTATTATAAAAAAGTACAAAACCGCTTAGATTATATCGATGGGGCAAATCTTGTTGCTAATGAGGCTATTGAGCGTGTGCTACTTTCAGGAGAAAATAGAGCTTACGGTTTAGAAGTGCTATTACGCAAAAATACAGGCAAACTAACAGGCTGGATAGCCTATACGCTTTCTAAATCAGAAATGCAAACCAAAGGGCGTACTCCTGACGAAATAGGTATTAACTACGGCGATTGGTATAGTGCAGCTTACGATAAACCTCACGACCTCTCTATCACGGCTACTTACGAAGCCTCTCCTAAATGGACGTTTGGGGCAGTATTCAACCTACAGTCGGGGTTACCAACTAATTATCCTGTAGGGCGTTATAGCTACTTAGGCAAAACTCTTCCTGTTTATAGCAAGCGCAACGAATACCGCCTGCCTACTTATCACCGTTTAGACCTTTCGGCTACCTATACTCCCGAGCGCACTAATAAGCGTTGGAAAGGCGAATGGGTATTTGGGGTGTACAACGTGTATAACCGCAAGAATGCTGTCAGCGTCTCTTTCCGCGAAAACGAAGATACCAAGCGCAATGAGGCCGTAAAACTTTCTATTTTTGGTATTATACCTAGTGTAACGTATAACTTTAGTTTCTAATCCTATAAATAATTACAAACAGAATGAAAAATCTTTATATTATACTCCTCAGTGCCTTAGCTCTGACTTCTTGCGAAGAGGTCATCGACTTAAAGTTAGACACGGCCCCTCAGAAATTAGTAATTGATGCTGCTCTCGACTGGAAGAAAGGGGAAGCAAAAGCCTACCCTATAGTTGATATTAGCTATACCGAACCTTATTTTGCTGAAACACACTCCCCTGCAGTAAATAATGCTGTGGTGAAGATTATTTCAGATAGCCAAACCTATAACCTTACTCTTTGGGACGGCACTTCTACTATAACCTCTGATAATCTAACTCCGTTAAAAGGCGGTAGTCGTTATGTGTTCCCTGCGGGTATTGCGCCTCAGTTAGGCAAAAATTACGAGCTGATAATAGAGCTCAACGGACAAACTTATACAGCTAAGGATAAAATGCTCGAAGCCCCCGTAATGGCTTCTAATAGAATTGTACAAAAAGAAAATGGAGGCTTTTTGGGCGACCGCAAAGAGTTGCGTTTTTATTTTGAAGGTATTAATGATGGGGTAGCCAATGCTTATCTGGTCAAGTTGTCTCAGAATAATACCACAAAAACTACCTATGGCGTTTTAGATGATAACTATATTGCCAATAACCGCTTCTTCTTCGTAATGACGGGGGTTGATAATGATGAAAAGCTCAAGAAAGACGATGTAGTGAATGTTCTTCTCTACCGCATTCAACCTGAATATAAAAACTTCCTACAGACGATTATCCAACAGTCAGGAAGACAAAGCCCATTTGCTATTCCAACCCGTCCTATAGGCAATATTGTCAATACCACTAACAAACGCGAAAACCCTCTCGGAGCTTTCCGCGTATCACAATATACCACACTCCAATACACAGTTAAGTAGCAAATCAGCCAATCGACAAATCGATAAATCGGCAAATTGATAATCACCACTTAAACTGCACCAAAAACTCGTGAGAGTTACGCGACTGTAGGTTAAGGTGGCTTTGGAAGTAACTCTCAAAACCATAACCTATAGCTACGTAGTAGTTGGGTATATCGAAAAGCACGTAGGCACTTGCCGCTTTTTCAGTGCGATAGGTAATGCCCAATTCAGCACGGTGGGCAAAGTTCCCCGCTATCGTAAGGTCAGCAGAGGGGGTATTCCCTTTAGCCAAACGCCATTGCAGGCGGGGCTTGATAGTCACATCACTATCTATGCGCCAATGGTAGCCCGCTAATATATAGTAATACATATTCTCAGCTATCGAGGTCATTACGTCATTATCGAGGCGTACCCTATCAGAAACCAGCATATTAGGCATCGAAAAACCTATATAAAAATCAGGGTGGTCATAGTATAAGCCTGTGCCGAAGTTCGTCTGAAACTTACCCGAAATACTGTTTAGATACGAATCGTAATAATAAGTAGGGTGCATACGGCTACCATTAGGGTAAAAATTGTTGTATAGGTAGTTATAGTTGCGTATTTCTCCTCCGTCAATATTAAAAAAATCCCCACCAAACTTCACTCCCGCTATCAGATTAGAGTTATAGCTAATAGGAATACTGTAAGATAAATCAAGGTACAGAGCCGCTTGTTTTTGTATAAAAACCTTGTTATTAGCTATCGAAAAGCCCATTCCTACCCGCTCAGAAAGGCGATGTGTAGTAAAAAAAGTCTGCGTAAGAGGGGCTTCTATCATATCGCGAAATTGGTTGCGAATATCTACCGACACAGTATGCCCCACCTCTAAGCCTACAGCCGCAGGATTTACTAAGTTCTGATGCTGGTGATAGAAAATGTAAGACGGGTCTATAGATTGGGCTTTAGCAAGGCCAAGAGCGAGCAACGTAAGGCTCAATAAGAGTTTCTTCATTATATATTAATCTTTTTATTTAATAATTGAGGTACAGCCATCCGCGCTTTTCTTGCTGCTTACTGCCGTCTGTACTAAAAAGGTACTGATATGCCCCTTGCGGCAAGCGTTTGCCGTTAGTGTGGTAACCATTCCATTGGTTTTTATAACCTTTGGCACGATACACTTCATTTCCTAATGTATCGTAGATGTATAGCGTGTTATGCGGGTAGCGTTCAGCACGGATAATAGTGTAAAAGTCGTTAATGCCATCGCCATTAGGGGTAAAAGCATTAGGGATAAGCACTTGGTCTATTTCGTTGTCTTGCTCGTTAGGAATCCCATCGCCGTCTATATCGTCATCGCAAGCATCGCCTATGCCATCACCATCAGTATCAGTCTGGTCTGGGTTATAGGTGTGCGGACAGTTGTCGTGCAACGAGTATACCCCATCGCCATCGTCATCGGTATCTTCTTTTATGGTGATAGTAGCTGCATTTACCGCTAAAAATATATTATCTTCAGCTTTTAGCATCAGTCTACCCTTAGTAGTCTTAGTTCCTGCAGGGACTTCTATCACAGCTTTTCCAGTATTAGACAAACCCGTTGCGAGCGTTACCGAAAAGGTTTCTCCACCATCGGTAGATAAGAGCAGCTTCATTTTTTTAGCGCTTATAGGGGCTTGGTCAGTGCCAGCAACATTCCAGTTTATAGTTACTTTCTCCCCCATTATCCACGTAGTAGGCTGGCTTTGCGAAGTGATAACAAAAGGGCCTGCATCGTCATTTACTACTACTTCTATGGTCTTGTAGGCAGTATTGCCCATCTGGTTAGCAGCATTAGGGCGGTCTATCACCACAAACGACCAGTGTAAGGTACGCCCTTTGTTCAATACCGTTTCCCACGCATCATTCCTTTTAGGGTTTTCTTGGGTGAGAGTCCCCGCCACTATGCGCGACAAGCGGGGTATATAACGATAGGGTAGAGTAGAGGGAGGTAGCGAGCGTGCCGTAGCGCCATTATTGAGCAACGGCGAAAAGTAATAACCACTTCCATTAGTCCGATTATCAGCCTGTTCCCACGTGTACAGCAGCGAATCGCCATCAGCATCTGTAGCCGTACCCTCTAACAGATAGGCGGTACTTTTGGGTATGGTATAGCTCGGCAGGTCTGGTATGTCAGGCGGAGTGTTATGGGTGGGTTGCTCGGTAGCACAAGAGGTAATATCTATAAAGGTACTGATGTCGTACACACTGCGGTGGTGAAAATAGGGGTCGTTATGCGCTTGTAGGTCGTAGCTACCACTCACCCCTGCATAGCTCATAATCGTACTGCCACTACCGGGCTCCATTTGCGAATCAGAACCGTATTCACGTCTGTAAGAAAACGTATGGGTTGCGCCCATCTGATGACCGATTTCGTGGGCTACAACATCTATATCAAAAGCACTGCGGAAGCGCCCCATTCTCGCAAAAGGATAAGAAGAAAAGCCTTGTCCTTTGCGGTCGGGACTACAAACGCACCCTATACAGCCCGCATTGCCCCCGTTGTTGCCGTTGTGGAATAGGTGCCCTATATCATAATTAGCATTCCCTACTTTATCGTCTAATAATTGTTGTAGCACACCAGAGCTATAATCCCAATCGTTGTAGTTGATACTCGAAAAAGGGTCATTAGTTTTATCATCAAAGATTATATTTTTGTCAGAAACTAACTGAAAAGCTACCGATAACTGCTGCCCATACACAGCGTTCACTCGGTTTAAAGTATTGACTATCTGTGCAAAAGCCTCGTCTTTTCCCCAGAAGTATTCAGTGTACTGAGGGGTACAAGCTATAGCGATGCGAAAAGTACGCTGTACAGCTTTTGTCTGATAGGTAGGGCGTTGGGTAGGCGAGGGTTGTGGCAGTTGGGCGGCAAGTGTTGCGCACTCCAATGGTATCTTTCCAGCATCACTGTAGTAGTAAACGCGGTAGAGGTTGCCTCCGTGCTCTTCAGCTTCTACAAAAGCGTAATGTAGGTTTTGCTGCATAATAGCATCTAAACCAAAGTCGCTGAAAGTGAAGCGTATGCGTTGCGAATCATCATCTACGCCTACCCCTTCAAAAGTGAGTATGGACGGATATTTTTGCGCCAATTCGTCAGAGAGTACCTGCGTAGGAGTAATGCGGTAACTGATAAGCTGCCCTTTAGCATTGGGTATCTCTACTATTGTACCCCCACGAGCCGTAGTAGCCCCGCGCAGCACCCTGCCAAAAGCGTCTTTGTCTAAGGTAAAGTACTGTGCCACAGCCGATAGATTGGTGTCACTGCGTTGTTGCTTAAGTTCAGCTTTGCGCCAATAATGCTGCTGCCCCTCAGCCGAGAGGCTCGCTAATAACAGCAACCATAGCAAACTGATATTTTTATAAAAATACTTCATTAGGCGTCCTTCTTCTAATTCAAATAATATTCAAATGCCTTATAAATCTCTTCGTAAGGCACTATACAGTCTATTTTGGGCTTTCCTATAGCCTCCAAGAGTACGAAATGTACATTTCCACTTACATTTTTCTTGTCAAAACGCATCAACTGACAAATATCGGTGATTTCTTCATACGTAAACTCTTGTTTTCTGAAGTATTCACCCAAAACAGCCTTCACTTCGTCACATTTTTCCATCGAAAAGCCTAATTCTTTCACCGAAAGGTAAGTTGCCAGTACCATACCTATAGCGATAGCCTCGCCGTGTAGCAGTCGTTCGCGGTTAGGGTTTTGTAGGCAATACGACTCTATAGCGTGCCCCAGCGTATGCCCGTAGTTCAGGGTCTTGCGCAGTCCTTTTTCGGTAGGGTCTTGGGTTACCACTTCGTTTTTGATAACTACCGACTCATAGATAAGGCTACCGAGGTGAGCCTCAGTCAGTTCGCTTAGGTTACACATCTTATGCCAATAGCCCTCATCGCTTATCAGTCCGTGTTTAAACATCTCAGCCATACCGCTGCACAGTTCTTCAGTGGGCAGAGTAGCGAGAAAATCAGGGTAGATAAGCACCCCCTTCGGATTGTTAATCACCCCCACAAGGTTCTTAAGAGCGCCCAAATCAACACCTGTTTTACCGCCTACTGAAGCATCGACCATCGCTAGCAAGCTCGTAGGTACATTGATGAAAGGGATACCCCGCATATAAGTAGAGGCGACAAAACCACCTAAGTCAGTAACGACCCCGCCCCCTATATTGATAAGCAGACTTTTGCGGTCAGCTCCCAGTTCAGAGAGGGCGTACCACACTTGGGTACAAGTATCGATGTGTTTATGGGTTTCTCCAGCTTCTATCTCTATGATTTCCAAGGGAATATCAGTAGCCAATAGCGATAGCACTATAGGGGTACAACATTCGTTAGTATGCTTATCGGCTAAAAGGAATATTTTAGAGGGGCGTTGTTCAGCCACAAAACGATTGAGGAAATTAAAGCCCTCATCGTTAAAATATACTTGGTAGTGTTGTGCTTCAATACTATCTGGGTACATATCTTAATCAAATTTAATGCTGCAAAAATAATAAACAATCAGCAGATGAGCAAACAGAAAAAATTTCTAAAGCCACCTACCCTATACAAACGATATACAAACCATATAGGAAGAGCGAAGGATAAGCGAACAATGAGCGAAGAGTAAGTGTCTAATAATTGTCTAAAAAATAGAAAGAAATACTATTTAAAAACGATAAGATACCGCAACTCTTAGCAAATCATTATTTTGTAGGCGGTAGTTTTTATAGCTTTTGGTTACCACTTGGGTTGAGAGGTAAAAGCCTAAAGTATAATTATCGGATAACTTACTTTCTACCCCTATACTTATAGGTACTCCTAAAAATACACTCCCGCTGCTTGTACTTTTGCTAAAATCCTTTGTTTCCAGCTGGTAGTTTATAGCCTTGTTAGCTTGTACCCCTATACCGAGTACTATAGCCGCTTTTTTAGGAGCAATTTCGGTTATCGAAAAGACTATTTTAGCAGGAATACCTATAAAGGTAGCATTGGTATTGTAGTAGTTATCAGCGGTAAGGCTTCCGTTGCTAAAAAACGACATACTTATACCTGTTTGAAAGCGCACCCTTTCGGTGGCGTAATAGCTCACTAACCAATTCCCATTAGAGGTCATTCCGTTTAGTGCCAACTCATTACCTGTAAGCTGAGCGCGCCCCACGCTTGCACCAAATTCTATTCCCCATTTAGATAGGAAAGTATTGTCTTCTTGTGCCGATAACCCCAAACTGCAAACACACAAGAGGGTACAAATAAAATACTTCATCAGTTTCATATGCTTATTTTTTATTAATTACTCCGCAAATGTATATATTATTACTTAAAGTAACAAATATTCTCATAGATTACTAACCTAATGTTAGTACTGTGTAGAGATAAACTTTTATTATTACACTTGTTAATCCGAAAAAATAACATATTTTTGCATTTATTTAAAAGATTTTTTATGGGAAATATAGCTACAGATTTTGCTCAACAGATAGAGAAATTAGCATCAAGGGGAATGAAATTTGATTTAAAAGAAGATAAGATAAAAGAACATCTTTTAGATATAGGATATTATAGATTAGGTTTTTATTGGTGTCCGTTTACTGATAAAAATCATAATTTTATGCAGAAAATCAAAATTGTTGTTTATGGGCAATCGCAAAGGGAGATTTAGGCGAAGAAAACCCTAAGGTATATGTTAGCTATAACCAAAAAGAATGGCAGGTGGAATGCGATACATTATCTGAATTTTTGTTGGCTATGGCTCACTTGCAGGCGGTATTTGCTTTGCCTTATACTTATGAAGGATTTAAATTCATTACTTCCGAAGATTTGGATGCTATAAAAGCCCATTTTCCCAAAAAGCCTTTCGCTATACGCCATTGGTTACAAGGAGCGGAATTCTATGGCGGGGCTACTGACAGCATAGTGGTTTTAGATGGAGGTGAGCAGCTGGTGTATGCATCTTCATCAGAAAGTTCCTTTGAGGCGATGGATGATTTTTTAAAAGAAATAGGAGAGGAAATGTAAGATTTGAGCAAGCAGCCATAAAATTAAAAATATTTTAATAGAATAAAAAATGAACAGCACAAAATCTATATTATTTTTAGATACTGAAAATGGAGATTTTTTTCTTATAAACGGTGTAGTGATTTCTTCTAAAACTACTTTTTCCTCGCTCAGAGAGCTGTTTCCTGATAATGATATCTGGGATGTGGGGACAGGGTTTTATTGGATTTATTTTGAAAAATGTCCTTTTGAGGGAAAAGAGTTTGATATTTCTATTTGTTTTGAAGGAGAAAAACTCGAAACGATATTTTTTTCTATGAAAGAAAGATATACACCTTGGGAAAGCTGGACAGAGGAATATGAACTACAAACCGAAAAACTATATAAAAAATGGCTTGCAGCACACATAGGGGAAGAGTGGGAGTTTGTCTGGGGAAAGGTGGGAGCCGCTTTTGATAGGAAAGGAGGAAGGACAAATATGTGGGTCGGTTATATTTGATTTGCATAAAATACAAAAAAATGTAATTTTAGGTTAGAAACAAAATTTTCAGATGTCGTAGCATTATATTATTTAGATGTAGATTTGCGAAATATTCTGATGAGATATATTAATAGAATTGAGATAAATTTTAGGACTAAGCTCATCTATTATGTTTCAAACAAGTATAAGTCTTTTCCTGCTTGGTTTGCAGATTCAGCGGTAATTTCGCAAAATTTCATAAACAATATAAATAAGTTCTACAATCAAGATTTTATAAGAAATAATGCTCCTATAAAGAGGCATCACGCTAAATATCCCAATGATATATACGCTCCTGCTTGGAAGACATTAGAGTTTTTCTCTTTTGGAATGATATTGAAGATTTATAAAAATCTTATTCAAGATGATATAAAAGAAGAGATTTCTAATCTTTATGGTATAAAGAAGCCTAAAAAGTTTATCAGTTTTATGGAAACTATTGTATTAGTGAGGAATACTTGTGCTCATTCTGCTGTTTTGTTTGATTTTAATACTCCCAAAGGCATTTTATCTATTCCAGAAGTTTCTTTTGAAAGAGATAACCATTCTTTATTGGCTTGTATAAAAGTAATTGCTTATATACTCAGAAAAATATCACCTTCAAGAGAGAAAGATATGTTAGATAGTATTCGCAGTACATTGCATAAACATAATGAAAATCAGGTGATTAATAGTGTTATAAAAAATAAAATGAAAGTTTTTAACCTGTAATTTTTGCTGATTAAGAAAAATATTGTACTTTTGCGGTAGAAAAATAGTGCCTCACCTCTCTCAGCATTGGTTATGCACTCTAAAATAACAATAATTCAATGCTCAGGCTTGCCCTGAGCATTTTTTTTATAACTTTGCCCAAAATAATAAGATTATGACGCAAATCACTTATACATTAGCCGATATTGAGGCAGTAGCCGAAAAGGTCTTACCGCTGCTCAAGCACAAAGTAGTTATTTTTAAAGGGGCTATGGGTTTTGGCAAGACCACCCTTATCAAGGCATTAGTCAAAGCCTTGGGCAGTACTGATAATGTGTCGAGTCCTACTTTTAGCTTAGTAAATCCTTATGAAGGTACAGACAGCAGAATTTATCACTTCGATTTCTACCGACTAAAAAGTCCCGAAGAAGCCTTTGATATAGGTTTTGAAGAATACCTATTTTCAGGTGATTGGTGCTTTATAGAGTGGGCTGAACGAGTAGAAAAATACCTACCAGAGCAGTACAGCGTAATAGAGCTGATACAAATCGATAAAAACCATAGAAAACTAACAATTAATAATTGACAAATCGACAAATCGACAAATCAGCAAATTGACAAATTATGTACAAATATACGCTTCATTTTAAACGTCCAGCGGGTACTTCACGCGGAGTGCTGACCTCTAAAGACACGTATTTCTTAGTGATAGAACGCGATGGTAAGAGGGGCATAGGCGAGTGCAATCTCTTTCGGGGCTTAAGTGCTGATGATGTACCCGACTACGAGGCTACCTTGCAGTGGGTGCAGGCGCATATCCATTTAGGCGAGGGGGCGTTGCTCGCTCAGCTTATGGCTTTTCCGTCTATACAGTTTGGGGTAGAACAAGCCTTCAGGTCAGTGGCAGCCGCTCAGTGGTATGAGCTTTTCCCGTCCGATTTTACAGCGGGCAAAGACGCTATCGCCATCAACGGACTTATCTGGATGGGTACCCCCGATTATATGAAGACGCAGATAAGAGAGAAACTCGTGCAGGGTTTTAGGTGTATTAAGATGAAGATAGGGGCGATAGCTTTTGAAGAAGAGTATCGTATTCTCAAGGCGTTGCGCAAAGAGTTTTCAGCAGAAGATATAGAGATAAGGGTCGATGCTAATGGGGCTTTCACACCAGCTGAAGCGCCTGAGGTGCTCGCGCGTTTAGCCGAACTGCAATTGCATTCTATCGAACAACCTATCAAGGCTGGACAGTGGGAGGCTATGGCGCAACTCTGCCGCACCTCACCGCTACCCATTGCCCTAGACGAGGAGCTGATAGGTATTTTCGATTCCGCACAAAAAAAGCGACTTATCACTGAGATAAAGCCGCAATATATTATCTTAAAACCTTCGCTTATAGGTGGATACAGAGGTAGTGAAGAGTGGATAGCCCTTGCCGAAGCACACCAAATAGGCTGGTGGGTAACGTCAGCTTTAGAGAGTAACATAGGGCTAAACGCTATTGCTCAGTGGACGTACACGCTGCATAGCACTATGCCACAAGGCTTAGGCACAGGGGCTTTGTACACTAATAACCTGCCTTTCCCTTTGTCAGTAGAGGGCGGACAGCTAAGGTTTAACCCTTCCGAGCCCGTAGCATTTCCCTTTTCATAGGTGGGCCTGGCAATCGTTCTACGCCGAAGCCACAAGCCTGCATAGCGCGCCGTACACTGCCCTTAGCAGCATAGGTCACTAAATAACCATTGGGTTTTAGGGCGTTATACATTTTTTGAAAGATAGAAACCTCCCAGAGTTCGGGTTGTACTTGTGCGCCAAAAGCATCGAAGTAAATAAGGTCGAAAGAAGCGGGGTCGTCAATCTCTTCAAAGCGCTGCAAACGTTTTTTGAAGCTGAAAGTAGGAGAGAGTGCAATAGGTTCGTCCCACGCGCAAGTGTGCATCTGCTCAAAGATAGGCGATAGGGCAGGGGCGTTGAGTACAGAAGGGAAATTCATTAGCGAAGCCTCTTCCCACGATAGGGGATAGGCTTCTACAGTTTCGTAGCGTATGCTGAGGTTCAAATCAGTGTGTTTTAGGTAGGTAACAAGGGCGTTGAGCCCTGTGCCAAACCCTATTTCCAGTATGCTGACTGCTTGTTGCCGAAATAGTTGCAATCCATTTTGTATAAACACGTGCAGGGTTTCTTGTAGGGCTCCGTGTTTAGAATGGTATGTTTCTTGCAGGTCTGCTATGTACAGACTTGTAGAGCCATCAGAAGTTTGTATAAGTTCGTGTTTCATAGGTATTAGGTGTAATTGTTTAATAGTTAATAGATTGTGAAATAAATATAAAGTTTTTTGAGTTTTAGGGCACAAAGTTAAAAAATAATTTGTACCTTTGACGAAATTTTGAAGTATAATAAAAACGAAATGAAGACAACACTTACTAATAAATATGAGCCAGAGGTACTATCAGCCACAGGCTATGTACAGGAGGGAGAGCTTTCTGAAGCGTTGTTGCAATCTATTGATAGAGGGCTAAGAGACCTTGATGTAGGACGTAAAAAGAGTAATGAAGAGGTACAAACAGGGGCGAGAATGCTTATTGAAAGATGGAAGAAACAATTAGAGAATTAAAAGTATCTTGGTCTTCAGAAGCTGAAATTCAATACTATGATATATTATTATTTTGTAGTAATTATATTATCTCATTTCTCTGTTTTTTATAGAATTCTTGAAGAGGAAAATGAAATAGAAATTGTAGCTTTTTGGGATAATAGAAATGACCCTAAAAAACTAAATTTGTAAAAAGAAATAAAAAAACTAAAACAATATGGATTTAAAAATTGAAAAAGTAAAAGAAAGTCGTATTAAAGAAGTAGACTTTTCTAAATTGAGTTTTGGGCGTACCTTTGCCGACCATATGTTTATTTGCGAATATAAGGACGGTAAGTGGCAAAACCCTACCATTAAACCTTACGGAGCCCTTTCTTTAGAGCCTTCAGCTAGCGTCTTCCATTATGGACAAGCAGTTTTTGAAGGTATGAAAGCGTATAAAGATGATAACGGACACGTATTTTTGTTCCGTCCGCAAGAAAACTACAAACGTATCAACAAATCTTGCGAGCGTTTAGCAATGCCTGCTTTCCCTGAAGAATGGTTTGACAAAGCCCTTCGTACCCTTGTCGATATAGACAGCGAGTGGATAAAACCAGGCTTTGGTAATGCGCTTTACTTGCGTCCGTTTGTAATTGCTACCACTCCAGGGGTACAAGCCTCACCTGCCAAAGACTACTTATTTATTATTATTACAGCTCCAGTACAATCATACTACTCAGGCGATGTACGCGTAAAAATAGCCGACTATTACAGCCGTGCGGCTAATGGTGGTTTTGGTTTTGCTAAGGCAGCGGGCAACTATGCAGGTCAGTTCTATCCTACCCAACAAGCGGCTGCTGAGGGCTACCAACAAGTGATGTGGACAGACGATGCTACTCACCAATATTTAGAGGAAGCAGGTACTATGAACCTATGGTTTAGATTAGGCGACACCTTAGTAACTTGTCCTACTAGCGAGCGTATCCTCGATGGGGTAACGCGTAAGAGTATCATAGCAGTTGCCGAAAAATTAGGTATTAAAACTGAGATACGTCCTGTTAAAGTAACAGAGTTAATAGAGGCGGCAGAAAATGGTACTCTCAAAGAAGCGTTTGGTTGTGGTACAGCTGCGGTGATTAGTCCTATATCAGCTTTTGGCTACAAAGGCAAGGATTATGAGATAAACAGACCAGCAGAATTATATACTGATAAAATAAAAGAAACGATACTTAACATACAGTATAACAGGTCAGAAGACCCATTTGGCTGGAGAGTTCAAGTGAAGTAAGAAAAAATATTTTGAAAAAAAGTTGCCAAAAAATTTGGTAGTTAAAAAAAAGGTTGTACCTTTGCACCCGTAAAACAAAACAACATTGGCCTCGTGGCGCAACTGAATAGCGCATCTGATTACGGCTCAGAAGGTTACAGGTTTGAATCCTGTCGAGGTCACTAAAAGGTAACGCACTTCCACTCAAAGCGTTACCTTTTATTTTTTAGTACGGAAATCCATTTGTAATTATCTTAAAACGACAAGGTAAACGACAATCTAAAATAATTACATTATGGTAGTAAAAACACTCGACGGGTGTAGCTATTCCCAACTATGGGTATCCCCTGCCAATTGGCAAAAAGCTACTAAAAAAGACTTGGATAAAGACTGGTACGTGCAATGCGTATTCTTCGACCCTCGTTTTGATAAGAAATATCCTAAGGGCTTCCCTTATAGAAAAAAGGCTAACAAACCGACTACAGTAGAAGAACGCAAAGCAATGGTATCATTCTTGCTCAAAAACATTCCTAAACAACTTGATGCTGGCTATAATCCCATACTCAAAAAGTACGTGCAAGTACATAAAGAGGGGTTATATCCTGAATTGCACTTTATCGAGGCTTTTAGGCGTGCGAAACCCTCGATTTGCAGACGGTCAAAATAAAGGATTTGCGTAGGGTAGATTTGAAGCGAATGCTTGACTGGTTGCGACTATCCGACAAGTATTACAATAGGTTCGTGATATACTTTTCCAGCCTATTCCGTGAGCTTATAGAGTACGAATGCTGCGAGGCTAATATAACAAGAGATATATACCCTAAAAAGGTGATAAAAGAAGCCCGTACCATACTTACCGAAGAGGAACTAACAAGGGTAAAAAACCACGTGCGATTTATAAACCCTGACTTCTATAGGTATATGATGATCTTCCTATATTCAGGGGCACGTAATACCGAACTTTTCAGATTACAACGCAAAGATGTAGATTTAGATAAGCAGGAGTTTGTAATATTGCTTGAAAAAGGCGGTCAGTATAAACGCTGTACAAAGGTGATACTTGGCCCTGCATTAGAACTTTGGAAAGAGATATGCAGCAAATGCAAAAGTGCTAACGACTATCTTTTTGCACTTGATTTCGTTCCTAACAAGAAAATGGGACATACCGAGATTGTTACCCGCTTTTGGAAGCGACACGTAAAAGATAAATTAGGTATTGAAGCTGATTTTTACGCCCTTAAGCACTATATGCTTGATAACTTAGATAGCGACACGGCAATGCTCTTAGCTTCGCACACTAACCAAAGCACAACGGCTATCTACCAAGTGAATAAGGCTAAAAAAGATAGGGAGCGGTTAAAACAATTAGAAATACAGATATAGAAAAAGCCCCAATATTGGGGCTTTTTTAGTTTATAGTTATTTTGGGTTTTAAGAATAGATTTTGCTTTAATACATACCTCTGAATAACATCTTCAGGAAGAGCGAAAGCGTTTGCTAAATCATCATAAGTGTACTCAAGTTCTTTTAAGTGTAATTTTACAGCCATATCAAACGTTATAGCCTCGTCTATGCTTACACTGCCTTTTTCATTTTTTTTCTCTCCTATTCTACTCAGTTCAATATTGAAATATTTATATTTATTTTGATTAATAACCCCTAATGAGTATGCGCGCCTGATAATTGAAGCCTTTGAGGTTAGCCAATAGCTTTTTAATGCGCTTAGGCTTGAAAGTTTGAGCCCCTCTAATGAATTTCTTATCGCTCTTTCAGGCATTAGAAATTCGGAAGCAAAATCGTTAGCTTCTTGCTCTTTGTCTCTAACATTTGGTACTGGAAAAGCTGTGTGCATTATCAAATGCCCTAATTCGTGGGCTAATGTGAAACGTTTCCTATCATTAGGAAGTCTTTTATTTAATACTACTACAGGAAATCCTTTTTTAGTAAATAACGATATACCATCAAACTTTTCATTCGCATTTAGTTCATAAATGATAATTCCTTTATCCTCTATAATTCTAAAAATATCCTCAATAGGTTCATTATCGAATATTCTAAAATCCTTGCGTGTGAATTGGGCAATATATTCAGGAGTATATCCGTCTTCAATATCTAAGGTTTTAAGTGAGAAATCAGGATAATCAATAGAATTTGACATTTCGTCAATAATATAACCGATAAATATACAAGATGTTTCAAATTCTTGAATAATTGATTTTGGAATGGTGTTTTTTTTGCGATAGTTAGATGTCTCTAAGTCTACTGATATTTTGCGCTCAAAAAACTCTTTTGGAAATTTCAGCACATTAAATATCTTTTCCAAAATCTCATCGGATAACCCACCAAGTCCTTTTTCAAACTTGGATAAATTAGATTGTGAAAGCCCTTGCACCGCTTTTGACAATTTTGTTTGCGTCCACCCTCTGTATTCCCTTGCAAGGGTAAGTTGATTGTGATTAACTTTCATAGGTGTTTTGTTGTAATTAGCCGTTAGTGTTTTTTTGTAAAAAAGGTAGTAGGACTTGTCGGTTAATAAATGTTACATTGCCTTTTTACGTTTAGATTGCTCTTTAACTTTAGGTAGCAATCTTCCAGTTTTATTAGGCGTTAATATAGTAGGAGCATTTAATGATGTTAGTTCATCTTTACGAAGTCTCCATTTTATTTTTCCCTCGTCTATATAAACAAAATGAGGATTTATCAAATCACCTGATTTGCTTTTTTCCCAACCGAAAAATACGATAGGATTTTCGTAGTCAGTAGGGTCAAAAAGTTGCGTCTGCATTTGGTTTATAATGGACTGATTGGCATTTGTTTTTATATTCATAGGCATACCTTTTTTGTTTAACTTTTTAAACAGTAAAGAGTGTCCGCAGAATGTTATTACAAATCGTTTGTATTTCCAAAACTTCCATTTCTCAGGAAAAACTTTTTGGAGTTCACCTAATAGACAAGTTTGAAAAACGCTTGCTTCAAGGCCTCTACTTCTTGATTGTGGAGGGAAAGGTTTCATAGTTGAACCGAACTTTTCTTTAGCGTTTTCAAAAGCATAAAAGAACTTAATAAGCCCTTTTTCAGTACATTCAGTAATGAATGCATCTTTTTTTGCGAGCTTTCGCTTGCAGGATTGGACAAAAGTTTGTATCTTTGCCCCGTCAAAATTATTATATATCATCATAACTAAAAAAATTAAGACAAATCCCACTACCTAAAATATATCTGTTTCCGCAGATATATTTTTTACGGTGCAAATATATAAAAGATAAATGAAATTGTATATATTTTTTTGATTTTTTTGTATTTTATTTTTGGAAACACTTTTAATTTATTGATAATAAAAATATTAGGCTATTCCTATCACTATCGTTTTTTCTTCAATGATTATTGATTTTAAATATATTTCTACTTTTGCCCAAAACAAAACTAATATACCAATGAAAAGAATTGTATTATTACTAATAGCAGTGCTCGCTATGGGGTGCTCGAAAAGCGATGATAAGGTAGATTATAGCGATATAAATGGAATGTGGAACTTCAAAGAGGAAACAAACTACAGTGAAACGACTTGTTCATTGTTAGTTATTGATTGGAAAAAAGAGTTTTTTTTGACTGCTACTGAAAAAATACGTAATGAGGAAAAGAAAGTATCAAAAAAAGGAACTTTTAAATATGAATATCCTTACTTAACTCTTATTAGTGATGATGGGAGTTATCCTATAAAGTTTAAAATTAGTGATGATAAAAAAAGTTTGGTGTTAGATGGTTATATTCAAGGAATATTATCAAAGATAGTACTTAAAAGATAATACTAAAAAGCTCTCACAATGAGGGCTTTTTTTATGACCTTTTCTATACCCTTTGTGGTAAGTTCGTTAATACCTGCTTTCATATTAGCTATATCCTTTTTCATTTCGTGCAAATGAAAAAAAATCTTCCATAGCAAATTGTTTTAGTTTTAGAGGGGCATTAAAAATCTCATTTTTTTGTTTTTAAACCTCTCATAATAAAAAATCTCCAAATAAAAAACCTTGTTAGTAATTATTTATTTCGTACTTTTGCCTCACGATTTTTAACCCTCTTTTTTAATGAGCGATTCTATATCATATCACATTCCCGTATTGCTAAAGCAGAGCATTGACGGTCTGGCTATTAAGCCTGGCGGCACCTATGTCGATGTCACTTTTGGTGGCGGCGGTCACTCCCGCGAAATACTCAATAGGTTAGGCGAAAACGGTAGGCTCTACGCTTTCGACCAAGATGCTGATGCGCTAAATAATACTATCGACGACCCGCGTTTTACCCTTATTCATCAAAATTTTAAGTACCTAAAGCAGTACTTGCGCTTCTATGGTGTTTCTGAGGTAGATGGTGTATTAGGCGATTTCGGAGTCTCTTCACACCAGTTTGATGTAGCCGAACGCGGATTTTCAACTCG
Source organism: Capnocytophaga sp. FDAARGOS_737 (assembly GCF_009730375.1). NCBI lineage: Bacteria > Pseudomonadati > Bacteroidota > Flavobacteriia > Flavobacteriales > Flavobacteriaceae > Capnocytophaga > Capnocytophaga sp. FDAARGOS_737. The sequence goes on from NZ_CP046316.1 coordinate 689,574, forward strand.
CTTTGAGGGGGCATTAGATATGCGTATGAATCAGCAGTCAGAGCTTACCGCTCAGCAGGTGGTTAATGAGTATGACGAGGCAGCTCTTACTCGCATTTTCTCTCTTTATGGCGAACTAAAGAATGCCCGCGCTATAGCCCGCGCTATTATTGCCTTTAGGCAGCATACGCCCATTCGTTTAGGCAGCACACTGCAAGAGGCAGTCCGTGCTTTTTTACCAAAATTCAAAGAGAATAAGGTTTTAGCTCAGATTTACCAATCTATACGCATAGAGGTAAATGCCGAAATGGAAGTTTTGGAATCCTTTTTGCTGCAGCTGCCTGCCGTAGTGAAAGTAGGGGGGCGCATTAGCCTCATTAGCTATCATTCGTTAGAAGATCGTTGTGTAAAACGCTTCATCCGCGATGGACAAATGGAGGGTGCTCCAGAAAAAGATTGGTATGGCAACGTATCAGTACCTTTCAAAAAAGTAGGCGGACTTATCCTCCCCGACGAAGCCGAGATAACCATTAATAACAGGGCGAGAAGTGCTAAACTCCGCATAGCTGAACGTATAAACGATTAATTTTGATAAAATGGGAACAGCTACTAATGAAATAAAGAATATTCTCAGAGGTAAATTCTTGGTAGAAGGCAAAGAAGCCAATCGCAATTGGCTTTTTATCTGTTTTCTTTTTGCCTTAGCCCTAATAGTGATTGCCAGTTCGCACATAGTAGACAAGAAAGTACACCAGATAGCTAAACTTAATGAAGAGGTGAACGAGCTAAAAAGTGAGTTTGTCGATGTGCGTTCGCGTTTGCAGCGGGTTCGCTTAGAATCCTCATTATTAGAACAGTTAGAATCAAAAGGACTAAAACAGCCTGAGAAACCTCCTCAAAAAATAAAAGTAATTATAGAAGAATAAATATTCCCCCTCATCAGATGGAAAAAAATGATAAAAAAATAACGTATCGCACCTATTTCATAGCGTTGGCTATGATACTAATGCTGATTGTTATTGCCGTTAAGTTAGTCACCATACAAATAGAAGGGGATACATACCGTGCTAAAGTAGACGAGAAAACCTTGCGCGAAGCAGAAATTACCCCTACACAAGGCAACTTGTACTCTGACGATGGCAGCCTTTTGGCTACCTCGGTAACACGCTATGACATCAGGTGGGACTCAAAAGCTCCAAGCAAAAAGCTCTTCAAAGAAAATATAAAACCGCTGAGCGATTCGCTTTCTAAAATGTTTGGGCGCTCAAGCAGCTACTACCAGAATATATTCACTAAAGAACGCGCTAATAATAATCGCTATATGTTGGTAGTCAGCAATATAGGCTATAGCGAATACACGCGTATTAGAAAGTTCCCAATGTTTTCAAAAGGAGCTAATTCAGGGGGCTTCATAGTAGAGAAAAAGGTCAAACGCGAGTATCCTTTAGGAGGGATTGCTCACCGAAGTATAGGCTATGCGCGTACCGATGAAACGGGTTTTACCACCCGTGTCGGGCTCGAAGGGGCTTATTCGGGCTACCTACTTGGCACTAAAGGGCGACGTATGGAGCAGAAAATAGCCAATAACCAATGGCGATTGGCGAGTGGTTTTAACATCATAGAGCCTAAAGACGGCTATGATGTAGTTTCTACTATCAATATTAATATTCAGGATATAGCCCACCACGCCCTATTAACGCAGCTGAAGAAATACAAGGCACAGCACGGTTGTGTAATAGTAATGGAGGTCAATACAGGCGAGATAAAAGCTATCTCAAACCTTGAGCTCAACCCTAAAAACAATACTTATGCTGAGCGCTATAACTTTGCGATAGGCGAGGCACACGAGCCTGGTTCTATCTTTAAACTGATGACCGTAGTGGCTGCTATGGAAACTCGTAATATCGATACTACTTATGTAGTAGACATCAAAGACCGCAAGATGCAGTACTACGACAAGACTTTTGAAGACTCACAACACAAGTTCTCAGGGCGTATTAGTATCAACAAAGCTTTTTCGGTATCATCTAACGTAGGGATGACCGAGTTGGTAGATCATCTTTATACCAAAAGCGAATCCGATTTTACTAATAAATTGCTGGATATGAACCTCAATCAGAAGTTAGATTTGCCTATAGCGGGCGAGGGACAGCCTTTTATACCTACCCCACGCGATAAGATATGGAGCGGGATAACGCTGAAATCAATGTCCATAGGCTATGCCGTGAAAATTACCCCTTTACAGAGTTTAACCTTCTACAACGCCATTGCTAATGGGGGCGTAATGGTAAAACCTCGATTGATAAAAGAGGTAAAAGAGTGGAATAAAACTATTGAGAAATTCAATGTAGAGATTATTAATGCAAAGGTGTGCAGCAAGCAAACAGCCGACCGCGCTAAAGGAATGTTAGCCGATGTGGTAAGGCGTTCGTATGGTAGTGCGCACAGACTCTATTCACCCGATTTTTCAATGGCAGGCAAGACCGGTACCGCTCGTAAAGATTACGCCCGAACCGATACCAAGCTGAGCTATATATCGTCTTTTGCAGGCTTCTTTCCGGTAGAAAATCCTAAATATTCTTGTATAGTAGTCATACACGAACCAGACCGCAGTTTGGGTATTTATGGGGCAGATGTATCAGGCCCTGTATTTAAGAGTATCGCTCATAAGATATACACCAACTCTTTGCTGATAGATACAGTTGAAGATGTGGATAGAGTATCAGAAACCACCACTCATAACTACGAAGATTATTACGCCAAAGCCGCTAAGTATAAGACGGTTATGCCTGACCTCAAAGGGGTAAATGCTATGGATGCTATAGCCTTATTAGAGAATATGGGCTTGCGCGTCAGAGTGTTAGGGCAAGGCAAAGTAGCAGAGCAATCAGTACTGAAAGGCACGCGTATAGCACGAAATACTCTAGTAGTATTGCAGTGTGGTGAATTAGCTAATTGAACTAACGACTAACAACTAATAACGAATGACTAATTTAACCTCTTTATTAAACAACCTCACTATAAAAGCTTCTCTTTATGTAGAAGATAAACCTATTACTTCCGTTTGTTTTGACTCTCGCAAGGTAGAAAAAGGAAGTATGTTTGTTGCCATAGCAGGTACGCAATCCAACGGACACGAATATATAGACCAAGCTACACGCAGTGGAGCTACTGCAATAGTATGCGAGCAATTACCGCAACTGCTCTTTCCCGATGTTAGCTATATAGTAGTACCCAACAGTCATAGTGCTTTAGCCCTTATTGCGGCTAATTTCTATGGCAATCCATCTGAAAAGCTTACCCTAGTAGGGGTAACGGGCACTAATGGTAAGACTACTATTGCAACCTTGCTATACCAACTATTTAGAAAGGCGGGACAAAAGGCAGGCTTGCTCTCTACGGTGGCAGTATATGTAGACGACCAGCGTTTTGAGGCTACCCACACCACTCCCGACCCTCTTCAGTTACATTATTATTTGCATTTAATGGTACAACAAGGGGTAAAATACTGCTTTATGGAGGTGAGTTCGCACGGCATCGACCAGCACCGTACTGAAGGATTACACTTTGCAGGGGGTATTTTCACTAACCTCACCCGCGACCACCTCGACTATCACAAAACTTTTGCAGCCTACCGCGATGTAAAGAAGCGCTTCTTTGATGCGCTACCTTCTACCGCTTTTGCTTTGGTGAATATCGACGATAAGAATGGTGCTTTTATGCTGCAGAATACTAAGGCTCAAAAGAAAACATACGCCCTCAAAACACACGCCGACTATAAAGCGCATATTATAGAGAGTAGGTTTGACGGATTGCTATTGCGTATCAATCAGCACGAGGTATGGACGAAGCTCATAGGCGAGTTCAATGCTTATAACCTTTTGGCAGTCTTTGGGGCAGCTACTCTTTTAGGGGTAGACGAGCTTGAGGCGCTTACCCTTATCAGTGCGATAGAACCTGTAGCAGGGCGTTTTCAGTATGCCGTTTCAGCTACAGGCGTCATTACCATAGTAGATTATGCCCATACCCCCGATGCACTCGAAAATGTACTCAAAACGATTAACGATATACGCACGCACAACGAGACCCTCACTACTGTAGTGGGGTGTGGGGGCAATCGCGATAAAGGCAAGCGCCCTATAATGGCCGATATAGCCACAACCCTCAGCGATAATGTAATCCTTACGTCCGACAACCCCCGCAATGAAGAGCCTGAGGCTATCTTATCAGAGATGGAACAAGGGGTACAAGCACAGCACTTTCATAAAGTACAAACTATCACCGACCGTCGTCAAGCGATACAATCTGTTTGCAAGAACGCCCAAAAAGGAGACATTGTCCTTATCGCAGGTAAGGGACACGAAACTTACCAAGAAATCAAAGGGGTGAGACACCATTTTGACGACTTTGAAATCGTCCGCGAGTATTTAGAATTATACAAGAAATAGAAGCGTAGAAATATAATTTAGATAATAAACTTTGCTAAGAGCCCTAAAACTCTTAGCAAAGTTTTTTTGTGCTTATTTGTGCTAAAAAACTCTGGTGTGTATTGTTGTAAGTTAGACAAGAAAAAGTATAAAAAAATATAGCATTGATAATCAGTAATATAAGAAAATTGTTAATAACTTTTTTGTTTTTTACTTATATCTGAGAGAAAAAACGATATATATAGATAATATTATTAATTTTATTTTATATGCAAAACCAGAATTTATCAATGCAGTTGCCCATAGCACTGCTCGGTCAGTCAGAAATGACTATGCGTGTGCTTTTAGAACGCGAAATTGTTGAACAAGAGCGTTATATTAAGGAAACGCTCCAATTGCTTGATTTGCCTTTCAAAGGTACTTTTCACCCTACTGTTGAGCGAAAACAGAACGTTTTCTCGGTGAAAATGAAATCGCTGTTTCGGCAAGATGATTTTGAGAGAGTGCAAAAAGCCTTCCCGAAAGGTTATGTACTATCAACCAACAGTTTTATTGCCAATAGCATAGAAAAGCAATTCCTGCGCATCGCAATTCCTAACCAAAGCACTCGTTGGGTACATTTAAGCGAATTGTTCTGTGCTTCACAATTCCGAAATGCGGCTATGACCTTGCCTATTGCTTTAGGAGTTAATAACCACGATATTCACATCGTTGATTTAGTTACCCAAACGCATTGGGCTATTAAAAATGATACTCCTGCCACTACCTGCAAGGGGTTACAACTCGTATTGCTGTCGCTGTTATTCAGGCAAACACCCGAAGAGGTTCAATTGGTATGGATAGATAGTGCAAACGCATCCGATAGCTTCTTAAAGGAAGTCATTGCGCCTTACAGTTTTACTACTGCTACCAACCCTCAAGAGGTATTACAAGCACTGATTGCCGAAAACGAAAAACGCTTGCAAGCGCAGACCTATTCACCGCGTATCGTAGTCTGCATTAGCGATGCTTATGCCCTGTACCAGCAATATCCTGAGCAGTGGAACGCTTTAGAAGAGAGTTTTAAACAAGGCATTCACCTCATCGGTAGTTTTACTGACTATGTGCAACAGCAGGCAACAGTAAAAAAGGTAGTCGATTTTCACAAGGTATTCGACACGATGCTTGAGTATAAGCGCGATAGCACTCTGTGGTATGAGCGAACCGAGATTTTAGCACCTTTTTTTGAAGAAACTATTTTTGAGAAGATAGTAGCCTTTAGAAAAGGAGAAATCTCGCAAAAACGTATTCTTATAAAAGAGTCGTATAGGGTACGAGAATTAGAGAAACACATAGACAAACTTTTGAAACGGAGAAAACGCGACCGTAAACACAGCGCGAATGAAAAGCTCAGCGTTAAAACGTTTAAAGAGGCTTTGGCTAAAAGCTTGGTGTACGCTCAATTGTGTGGTAGCGATGAGAAAGTAGCACTACCTTTGTTTGCGATAACGCGTTTTTTTAATAGTTCAGAGCGTAGTCTTTTTGAAGAAATGCTTCTTCGCATCATTAACGAAGCCACCTATCTTACAGATGATACCCCTAAGAAAATCAGCAATGTAGCCTATGTAGATTTCTTAGAGAAAAGCGGACATTTGCTTATCAATCAAGAAGCTGTCTATAGTCGAGCTCTTAATGGCAAAATAGCCCCTTTTGTAATCGACCGCAGTGAGTTTTTACCTGCTACTTTTTCGATAGGTATCAGTCCGACAAAAATAGTTTGTCCTATATTCGATACGCTGCCTAACACGGACTATCCACAACTGAGCAAGATAGTTGTAGCCCTTAGAGAACGCATTACAAACCTTGTAGAACCTTATAACATTAAGGAAATAGCAGGAGAAGTACTACGTAAGCCAAGTTTAGCCAAGGAACTCACCCCTATAGCACTCATTGCCGAAATAGAAAAAGTGCTATCACAACAAACATTTCAATTAATAAATAAATAATAAAAACAACAACCCTAACGCCCTAAAATTTAACATTTTATATTTGGCAGTAATAAAAATAGTCACTAATTTTGGGGCGTTAAATAATTTAATTTTTTATATATGGGAAATAATAAAAAATACCTTTATAATGGCTCTTATGAAGGAATGACTGGTATTATTTTAGAGTCAAGAGGTGGAACTAAGGGAACTAAAAATGAAAGAAATTCTGATTACAAAAGTCTCTTAAAGTTAGTTCTCGATACGCTTGTTAAAGGGCAACAAGGAAATGTAAAAATTTTTGTTGCATCAAATAATAAGAAATATGAAAAAATAGAAGATCGGTTAATCAATATTGATGGAGAGTTTATATTTGACTTTTCAAATATTGATACTGCCTCTTTTCTACCTAAATTAAATAAAGCTATTAAAAAGTTAGGGCAAGATGAAGGAGTTGAAGGAGGCAATAGTACAAAAAGATTATTTTTTACAACAGAGGATTTTGGAATTCCTTTTATTTTAGAAGAAAGTGAAGAGACAAACTTTCCTACAAAAAAGGATATTGCTACTATATTACAAAAGTTCAAATTCCCCTTTGATCGTAATAAGAAATTAAGAGAAGAAGTTAAAGAACTTGTTTTAGAACTACAGAAGTCACTAAAGTCATATTTAGAAACTGTTTTAAAGGAATATAAATGGGAAACAGAGTACACTCCTTCTGATAATCAAAGAGATAGTTTTGATATTTTTGGGCGAAATGAAAAAACGGATCATTGTATTATTATTGAGTTAGATCCTCATAGAGCTGACTCTGTAGCTAAAAAATTTGTATCAAGAATGGCTATAATGATTGATAAAAATATTACTTACATAGCTTTCATTTACCCAGGTACAGATAAAATGTCTATTCCTGAGACTAACAAATATATTGTCTATTGTCAGGATTTAACAAAAGTGCTCAATAATAATAATTGTAAGAAAGAATTTATGGGCTATTATTTGTAAGACTTACATAAGTTACTATACAAAGAGTGATAGAACGATTTCTATCACTCTTTTTTATTTACCAATCATCTCCATTCCTCCCATTCTTCTCAGCCCTCACAGCCTTCTCATTTCTTCCACCTGTCTCACTTGTCCCACCTGTCTCACTTGTCCCATTCTTCCCAGCCTTCTCACCCTTCCCATACACAAACCTTCAGCGAACCTTCAGCGAACGATGAGCGAAGGGTGAGCGAACAACAACCAACTTTTGTCTCTTCTTCCTCTTTGTTAAAATTTTGCATTTTTTGCAGCAGAAAGCCTCTAAAACTGATAATCTTTCAATAAAAGACCTTTTGGCTGCTTCTCTTTTGCGTTTCTTGCAAAATAGTAAATATCACAAAACAACGCTAAATTGTTAATGTTTGTTAAATTTTTACTTTTTTCTTGGTAGTTACGAAAGATAATGATACTTTTGGCGCATTAAAACGTATAAATGTATGGATAACACACACAAAATCGCTTTGTTTATTTTCTGTTGGCTTTTCCCTTTTTGGCTAATAGCTCAGGAAGTAACTATCAAAGGTACCGTAAAAGATGAAGACGGACTTGAGCTGCCAGGGGCGGCTATCGTCATCAAAGGTACTGCTAAGGGTATGGCTACCGATTGGAATGGTAACTTCGAGATGAAAGCTCATCAGGGCGATATCTTGGTCTTTTCGACTATCGGCTATGCTCCTAAAGAGGTAAAGGTAGGCAAGGAGCGCACGCTGCATATCGTCCTCTCTGCTGATGTGCAACAGCTCGAAGGTACTGAGGTAGTAGCAGTAGCCTATGGTACTACCGACAAAAAATCGTTTACAGGCTCTATGGCTACTATCAAGGCCGACGCTATTCAGGCCAAACAGACTACCGATGTGGCCAAAACCTTAGAAGGGGCTGTCGCAGGGGTGCAAATCTCTACCTCGTCAGGGCAACCTGGTAGTAGTTCTGCTATCCGCATTAGGGGTATTGGCTCTATCAACGCTTCAAGTGCTCCCCTTATCATCTTAGACGGGATGCCTTTTGAAGGGACGCTCAACGCCATCAATAACAGCGATATAGAGAGTGTGAACGTGCTAAAAGACGCTTCCTCTTCGGCTCTCTACGGAGCTCGTGGTGCTAATGGGGTGGTGCTTATCACTACCAAAAGTGGTTCTAAAGGGCGCCTATCTATCTCGGTAGATAGTAAGTTGGGCTTCAACTACCGCGGTATCCCTGAGTATGATATTATCAGCAGCCCTGGCGAATACTACGAAACGCTTTGGGCGGCGCTTTACAACCAGAATTTGTACGCTCAAAGACAAGCTGATGCCTTGGCGCGCAGCAATGCCAGCCAATCGCTTATCAATAATGTGGGGGCAGGCTATAATATCTATAACGTAGCTGATGATAAGGTGGTACTGCCTACCGGTAAACTTAATCCTGCCGCTACTATCAAATATTCTGATGCGGCTACTTTCAACCAATGGGAAAAGGCTCTCTTCAATAGTCGTGTGCGCAAAGAGCACAACCTGAGTATGACCAAAGGTACTGAACACAATAGTTTTTACTTCTCTTTTGGCTATTTGGGCGATGAGGGCTATAATATGAATAGTTATTTTAACCGCTATTCTACTCGTTTTGCTTACAAGGGCGACATTACTTCTTGGCTAAAAGCCAATGCTTCTTCAATGATTACTTACACCGAAAAACAAGGCAGTACAGAGAGCAGCAGCTATGATAACCCTTTTGCGTGGACGCGAACGATAGCGCCTATTTATCCTATCTACGAGCACGATGCCAATGGCAATCGATTAAATACTTACGACTATGGGGCTACCCGAAAGTTTAATGATAATACCAACCCTGTAGCTACACAGCGCGAGAATCTAAACTACAGTCGCGATTATTATTTCAATCAGGCGCTTTCGTTAGAGGCACAACTGCATAAAAATCTCACTTTTTCAGTAAATGGCAATTTTTATGCTAATTTCTATGATGTGAACTACTTCACTACTCCATTAGGTGGTGCAGGTAAGAACTATGGAGGGGAATCAACTAAGTACAAATCTGACAATATAGTAATGACCTTTAACCAATTATTGCGCTATAGCAAAAATTGGGATAATTATGGTATAGAAGCCCTTTTTGGTCACGAAAGCTATCAGAAGCGTTTCGGTACTATAGAGGGTAGCAAGAAGAACTTCGTAGACCCCCGCAATAGCGAGTTCAATAATGCTGCGGTGCTCAGTTCACTCACCTCATATACTCGGCGTTACTTTGTAGAAGGCTACTTCGGTCAGCTAAATGCTAACTATCAGCAAAAGTATTACCTTTCAGCTAGTTTGCGCCGTGATGGCTCATCAGTATTTGCACCCGAAAATCGTTGGGGTACTTTCTGGTCAGTAGGAGCCTCTTGGTTGCTTAGCGAAGAGAAGTTTTTAGAGAAAGTAGATTTCGTAGATTTGGTAAAACTGAAGTTGAGCTATGGGGTACAGGGTAATGACGAGCTTTATTTACCTGGCGGAGGGCGCTCATACGTGCCTTATATGACGCTCTACAGCGTAAGTACTAATGGCAATACCCCAGGGCTTGTAGCCAGCTATAAAGGCAATCGCAATATCACTTGGGAAGAGAGTGGCAACCTCAATGCAGGGATAGAATTAGGTTTCTTTAGAAACAGACTCACCTTGGAGGCTGACTACTTTGTAAAGAAAACCAACGACCTGCTGTTTAATATGCCGTTACCTGCTTCTACGGGCTTTAGTTCAGAACCGCGCAACGTAGCTGATATGGTAAACAAAGGGGTAGAGTTTTCATTAGCGGTAACCCCTGTGCGTACTGATAAAGTACAGTGGACTGTTTCAGTAAATGGCTTGCACTACAAGAACGAAATAACTCGCCTACCTGAAGAATTACGTGAAAAAGGACTAACACGTGGCTATCAAACACTGAAAGAGGGAGGCAGTATATACGATTTTTATTTGGTGAAATGGGGAGGCGTAAATCCTACCAATGGCGATGCCCAGTTCTATGTAAAAAATGCTACTACGGGCGAATATGAGCTGAAAGGCAGTGCAGATTACGATAGTTCGAGCAAGCAATATGCAGGCACTTCTATTCCTGACTTACAAGGGGGCTTTGGTACCACTCTTAGTGCTTATAATTTTGACCTTGCAGTACAGTTTTCTTACCAGTTAGGGGGTAAATTCTATGACTATCAGTACGCTGGACTGATGCATTCAGGCGACTTGGGTAGAACTTGGCATACTGACATTCGCAATCGTTGGACGCCTGATAATACCACCTCAGACATTCCGCGTCTTGAATTTGCTAATCAGAAGATGCTTAATCTTTCTGACCGCTTTATGGTATCGTCAGACTATCTATCGCTGCGCAATATAAGTTTGGGGTATACTTTCACGCGCCAGATGGTAGAGAAATTAGGGCTTACTAAGCTGCGCTACTACCTTACGGCTGATAATGTGTATTTGTGGAGCCACCGCAAGGGCTTAGACCCTCGTACTAGCTTGTCGGGCAGTAATACAGCTGCCGTATACAGCCCTATTCGTACCGTTTCAATGGGATTAACACTCACTTTTTAAAATTGCAAAAGCTATGAAAAAATATATACTTTCCACCGCTTTTTTATCACTACTTATTACCGCTTGTTCTAAGAGTGATTTCGACCCTAAGGTAGATGAATACCTCACCGACCAGCGCAAAGAGGAGCTCAAAGCCGATGTAGATACTAAAGCCAGCTTACTACAAGTAGAGCTCAATGGTATTTATAATAATAATGTAGCACTACAGAATAGCTATCACGATTCGTTTGGGCTGAAGTCTATCCATCTATCCTTAGACCTTACAGGGCAGGATATGGTGCAAGCTTCGTATCATTGGTTCAGTTATGACTATTATTTCGATATGCGAAACGCTACCTATTCGCGCACTAGCTTTATGTGGAATTTTCTCTACCGACAAATTAGTGCTATCAACACCATTTTAGCCGATTATTTTGCTGAAGTCCCTACCGAGCAAGTGCTTTATCAGAAATATGCTGAACTGAAGTCGTTAAGGGCTCTTTATTACTACTATTTGGTGAATTTGTATCAGCATTCTTATAAGGGCAACGAAACAAAATTAGGGGTGCCGCTAATGCTGAAGCCTACTGATGCCAAGTTAGCACGCGCTACAGTGGCAGAGGTGTATGCCCAAATGATAGAAGATTTATCGGTAGTAGATGATGCTCGCTTTACCATTACCGAAAGCAAAGAAGATGTTGATAAAGCCGTAGCAGCTGCTTATTTGGCTAAAGTATATGCGCATAAAGAAGAGTGGGCAAAGGTAGCCCAATACGCCCAAATAGTGCTTAATGCTTCTGATTTCAATTATACATCAATGGCTGAAGTGCAAGGGGCTAAGTGGGATATTAGTAACACTTCTTGGCTCTGGGGCTACGACATCACCCAGCAAACTACCACCTCTTGGGGTTCTTTCTACTCGCATATCGACAATACCATAACACAAGGGTATGCAGGGGGAGCAGGGGCTTATAAGAATATGTACAGCAACCTCTACGCTAAAATAGCTGATACTGATGTGCGCAAGAAAATATACATCAATAGTACGCTTTTCCCTGCGATAGCAGACCGCTATAGTTTGCCCAATTATGCTAATGTAAAGTACGCTACCGACCAGCGTTTCTTGAGCGATTACTGTTTCATACGCATAGAAGATCCTTTCTTTTTGTATGTAGAGGCTTTAGTAGAGCAAAACGATTTGACTACTGCCAAGACTACCCTCGAAGATTTTATGCAGAACTATCGCGACCCTTCTTATACACTCACCGCAACTACCCAAGCGGCTATGCGCGAAGAAGTGCGCACGCAACGCCGTATAGAGCTTTGGGGCGAAGGTACCTCTTTCTTCGATTTTAAGCGTTGGCACTTAGGGGTAGACCGCAAAGAGGCAGGCAGTAATCATACTTTTAAGGTGACCGTACCTGCAGGAGATAAACGTTGGGTATACCAAATACCACAAGATGAGATAGAATCAAACGCTAAAATGGTACAAAACGAGTAAAAGACAACCTACAACAGACTAAACAAGAACCTAAATAGACGGAGTTGCCCGAAGGAGTATTTTCTTCGGGTAACTTTTTTGTGTTTACTCTTTCACATTTCGTCTTTATTTAGTATCTTTGTCGCCATAAATGTTTTGTTATGAATAAACACCAGCTACGTGTGCAAGAAACACTGCAATATTTTACACAGAAAGATATAGGTTTAGCTTTCAGAAAATTGTTAGATTGTGCTGCTGATACGCAGCAGATGTCTATTTATGAGAAAGCCATCGCACTAACTGATTGGAAAGAAAAACACCCTGCTGAGGTAGAAACTCTTATCGAAAAAGCTACAGTGCTACTCAGAGAGATAGCCGATTGCAAGGTAACGGAACTCCCTACAGAAACGGCTGTATTAGTAGCTGAAGAGGTGCGCAAGCACTATGCTTTAGGGCGCTTTCAGTTAGGCCCTATCTCGCTTTCTATCAAAAAAGGACAAGTATATGGGTTGGTAGGCGAGAACGGCAATGGTAAAACTACCCTATTGCGCATTTTAGCACGCGACCTGTCATACGATTCGGGAGTAGTGAAATACTACTTTACCGAGCGACCTAAGAACGACTATGACCTGCGTACTAAACTTATCTACATACCCCAGCGCACCGAAAAGTGGTATGGTAGCCTGAAAGACAATCTGAAATTTACCCTTTCAAGCTATGGTATTCCGGCTGAAGAAAACGAGCTGCGCACCCTGCTTATGATTGCCCGTTTAGGGCTTTGGCAGTACCAACACTTAGATTGGAATGCCCTTTCGTCAGGTTATAAAATGCGCTTTGAGTTAGCGCGTACCCTTTTGCGCCAGCCGGAAATTCTCCTACTCGATGAGCCTTTGGGTAATTTGGATGTATTGGCACAACAGGTTATCTTAGAAGACCTGAAGATGATAGCCAACTCGGTAAATCACCCTATTGCCCTTATCCTCAGTTCGCAGCAGCTTTTTGAGGTAGAGAAAATATCAGATAAGGTAATATTCTTGCGCAACGGTCAGTATACAGATAATGCCGAGGCAACTGCCACAGAAGAGGCTATGCCGCTGATAGTAGAGATAGATACTACTAACACCCGCGAAGAATTGATGGCAGTATTCAAAGCATTTGCGCTTGAGAAACTCAACTACAACGGAGGGGTATATGTAGCGTATTTCCGCCCTAATACCGAGTATTCGGCTGTATTAGAGGCTTTGGGTAAGGCAAAGATAGACCTTACTTATATTCGCAATATATCGGCTTCTACACGTAGGTTTTTTGTAAGTTAAATATGAGGGGAGTTATGAATAAGTATTTGTTAGAGCGTTATCCTACTATTTGGAATACGCACATCGTTTGGGTACTGCCCTTAGCACTCTTGGCGCAGATATTGTTTTTTATAGGTGGTTTTTGTCTTATAAATGACGATATGCTCAAAGATAGCTACTACAGTATCTACAGCAGCTACGAGGGGATACCCTTAATACTAAATCTAATTGTCAGTGTGCTGCTGTTAGTAGGCTGGCTTATCTATCTGTTCCGCAATAATGCCTTGCAGCATTTTTATCCGTTAAAGGCACGACAAATCTTTGGGCAGTTCGTATGTTTCTTTCTGACGATACTGCTATCAATTTCGTTGGCGGTACCGTTTTTTGCAGGCCAGAAAGCAAAGGCACACTGGCGGTATACTGATAGCTATATAGACGAAGTGCTACATTACTATCCCGAGGATTACCAGATGTATGACTATACCGACTATTATCCGCAAGAGCAGGTAGAAGAGTATTACATAGCCCAAAATGCCCAACGGCTTAAAGAAAGAGATTTTAAATATTGTGTATATGAGCCATTACAAGTGTTTGTAATATTGTCGTTTTTTATGGCGATGGTGCTTTTCTGCATACGTGCTACGGGGCTCCGCACTTTTTTGTTTTCGGTAGTCTTTTCGGGGGTACTGAGTCTGTTAGTCACGATGCTGGCAATACTCTTTATTCCGCTAACCGAGTTTACCTCTTATTACGATGAAGAATGCGCAATGGGGCTCTTTCTGCTTACCTATGTAGTTGTGTTAGTGCTTTCACTCAAGCTACAGGGCAAGATACGCAAGCTCTTCAGTGGGGTGCTGCTGAATGTATCAATAACATTTTTTGGATTAGCGTTTTTCTTTTTAGGGTATCTATTGATAAAACTTATCTATCATTGTCTCTATTTAGCTAATACATCGGAAAACTACTACGATTATGAGGCACTCAATGCATTATCAGATTGCATGGATTTTTTTGCAGGCTCTTATTTTGGGTACTACCTGATGCAAGGGATATTTGTACTGGTGGTAATGGCTTTTACCGCCCTATACACAAAAGCAGTGCTGCGTTGGAAGGCATTGCCCGAATAACAAATTATTAAGCAAATGAAGAAAATAGAACAATATTTATTAGAGCGTTATCCGTCTCTGTGGAATACCAAAATAGTGTGGCTATTGGGCATTGCCCTTTGTGCGCACTTGTTTTTCTTTCTTTTTGGCTTCTTTTCGGTGAATGAAGAAGACTTTAGTACAAAATATTTTGGTACAATAGAAAAATTCTTTCCAATAGCCTTTTTGCTCAATTTTGTCATTTCTACTTTGCTGTTGGTAGGCTGGTTAGTGCAGATGAGCAAAAACAACGCCTTTAAGCATTTTTACCCCAGTAATGCGCTCAAACTCTTCGGGCAGTTTGTACAGTATTTTCTGATAGTTTTTGCCTCTATTTCGTTTTTTATATCGTTTGTGATGGGCGAAGATGTACGTTTTAGGTGTCATTACTCGTCTTCGTATGTAGCGTCACTTAAACTGCAATACCCTACAATAGAAAACAAAATGGACTATGATGACCCTCAGCTACAAGAGGCGTATTACGTTATTACAAATGCTGAAAATAAAATAGGAGTAGTAAAGATATTAGGCTATCTTGATATTTTTATGATGATAGCCCTCTTCTTTTCGCTGATAGTATTTTGTGTGAGGGTCACTAATGTGCGTTCATTTCTTTTTGGTATTGTTTTTTCGCACGTGCTGGCACTGCTTTTGGCTATCCTATCAATAATAACAGTCTTTGCTTTGGGTGGCGATTCGGTGGCGTGGTTGTACATACTAACCGCTTATCTGATGATATTTGCCTCAGTATACCTATTAGGACATATCAGCAAGCTGCATTCGGCTATCCTCATCAACTTTTCGCTTATTGTATTTGTTCCCGCTTCCTACAGCACCCTATTGCTTATAGAGGGGCGACTGTTGCCAAGTAGTTTGCCTAATAACTATGTAATATTAGCAGCTACTTTTGTGTTTATATATTTCTATTCGAGGGTACTGCACCAGTGGAAGGCAGGAGCGGAATAATGATAAAAAATAGATTTAATTAAAATTTGGTATATAAATATCTTTTTTAGTTGCTAATTGGTGAAAAATTAGTACCTTTGCCGCACTAAAAAACTTAATAATAATTATAACATATGTCAAAAACAAAGTACACCAGAACGCAAACTAGTTTGCACCCCGAAATTATCGACCTTCTTAACGAACAAGTAAGTAAAGAAGCAGAAGCAAGTTCGCTTTATTTAGCTATGGCTTCTTGGACAGAATACAATGGTTACTCACGCAGTGCTGAGTTTTTCTATAACCACGCTGTAGAAGAGAGAGACCATATGATGAAAATCTTCCGTTTCCTTAATGAAAACGGTGCTCGTGCTTTCGCTCCTAAAGTAGGAGAAGTACAACAAGAATTCGGTTCACTAAAAGAAGTATACGAAAAAACTTTAGAGCACGAAATAAAAGTAACTCAGTCTATTTTTGCTATTTTCAAGAAAGCGCGTCAGTCAGACGACTATGCTTCAGAAAACTTCTTGCAATGGTTTGTACAAGAGCAATTAGAAGAAGAACGCTTAGTACACTCTATCTTAGACCTATTTGAGTTTTACAATGATAACGACTCGCCTATCGCGCTCAAACTTATTGACGAACGTATACCATTAGAACAAGAATAATGATTTTAGTAACTGGCGGAACGGGGCAAATAGGCAGCCGCTTGCTTTTGAATCTTACGAAAAATAAGGCGTATAAAGTGAGGGCTATCTACCGCAATACCCAATCGCTTGAGAAAATCAGACAATTATTTGTAAAACACAGCGATAGTGGCGCCGCTCAGTTTGACACTATCGAATGGATACAAGCAGACTTAAGTAACATCCCCGCACTTGAAAAAGCGTTCGAGGGTGTTACTTTCGTTTTTCATTGTGCTGGTTTAATCTCATTTCAGCCCCAAGATTTTGATAAACTTATAGAGGTGAACGTACAGGGCACTGCCAATATAGTGAACCTCAGTATCGACTTTGGGGTAAAAAAACTCTGTTATGTAAGTTCGGTAGCTACTCTTTCAACCCTACCTCATACCCCTATAGACGAGGAAAACGATTGGAATAACGAAGATAATAATACCGATTACGCTATCAGTAAACACGGAGCAGAGATGGAGGTATGGCGCGGTTCGCAAGAAGGCTTGCCGGTAGTAATAGTAAACCCTTCAGTAGTGTTGGGGGGCGATTTTGCTGATAGAGGCTCAGGCTTGTTGTACAAGAAAGTAGCCGACGGGTTGCGCTATTATCCGGCTGGTGCTACAGGTTTTGTAGGGGTAGATGATGTAGTGCGCGCTATGGTGCAGCTACAATTCTCTGAGGTAGAGGGCGAACGCTTTGTACTAAATGCTGAAAACCTAACTTATAAAGCTGTTTTAGAGCGTATTGCTAAACAATTAGGGGTGAAAGCCCCTACTAAACGAGTGTCGCATCAGATGTTGCGCTTCTTGGCGCGCCTCGATGGGGTATTGAGCTTTTTGCACCTTAAGAAGCGAACCCTTACTCTTGCCTCTGCCGATGCGCTGGGCACGGTAACCACTTATAACGGCGAGAAGATAAAGAAGTATATCGATTTTAATTACGAATAACAATGCGATACTTATCGTTTTTACTTTTCCCTTTTGCGCTTCTTTATGGGGCGATAGTGCGCTTGCGGCATTGGTGCTATAATACGGGGATTTTTAAAGAACATACTTTTGCAGTGCCAACTATCTGCGTAGGTAATGTAGCGGTAGGGGGTACTGGCAAGAGTCCGATGGTGGAATACTTGGTCAGGCAGTTGCACCCTAAGTGCCGTGTGGCAGTACTCAGTAGGGGGTATAAGCGCAAGACGAAAGGCTTTGTGTTAGCTGATGCACAGTCCACAGTAGCTGATTTAGGCGATGAGCCTTTCCAATTCTGGCGAAAATTTCATAAAGATATTATTTTAGCTGTTTGTGGAGATAGGGTAGAGGGGATGCGGCAGCTGTTGCAATTGCCAACCCCGCCTACAGTGGTTATCTTAGATGATGCTTTTCAGCATCGCCCTATAAAAGCAACTAAAAATATAGTCCTAACGGCTTATGGGCAGCTATTTACTGACGATTGGCTACTACCTATGGGGCGACTCCGCGATGTGGTGAGCCGTGTGCAGCAAGCTGATATAGTGGTAGTGACTAAATGTCCGCCCGACCTATCTGCTGCTGAACGCGAACGTATTGTGGCACAGTTGCAGAAAAAGACCCGCCCACAAACTCCTATTGTTTTTGCTACTATAGCCTATAGTGAGCAAGTGTATTCGGCAGCAGGCGAAAGTCCCTTAGAATCGTTTATACAACAACCTTTTACCTTAGTAACAGGCATAGCCAATCCGCAGCCGTTATTAGATTTTCTAAAGAGTAAAGGAGTTGACTTTCAGCATATAGCCTTTCCTGACCATCATCATTTTACTGATAAAGAATTGCAACAACTGCAAGGCTTGCGTGTACTAACTACCGAGAAAGATTATGTGCGGTTTGAGCAAAGCTGGGAGGGGTTATACTACCTGCCCATCGACATGCAGTTCTGTACTAATGAAGACGCAGTAAAATTTGGCACAGTTTTTGGTGCACTTACGCAAGAATAAATGTTATTAATACAAGTACCTTATGACAAAAAAACTTATCGCTATGGTGGTGCTTTTGTTTGCAGCCACTATTACTCTTGAAGCTCAAGAAATTAAATGGATGACTTTTGACCAAGCTATTGCAGCACAAAAGAAGAAACCTAAGAAAATATTTATAGATGTATACACCAGCTGGTGTGGCCCTTGTAAGATGTTGTCTAACAACACTTTTGCTAACAAAGATTTAGCAAAATACGTAAACGACAATTACTATGCGGTGAAATTTAACGGTGAAGGTAATGAAGTGGTAAACTACAAAGGACAACGTTTTGAAAACAAAGGTTATGACCCAGCTTTGGCAGACCGTAGAAACTCAATTCATCCTTTTACTAACTACTTACAGGTGCAGGCTTACCCTACTATGCTATTCTTAGATGAAAATGCTGACCTAATAACCAGCATAGCTAGCTATATGACACCTTCGCAGTTAGAAGTGTATTTGAAACTATTTGCTACTAACGACTATAAGAAAATCACTACCCAGCAAGAGTTTCAAAACTATCAAAACAACTTTAAAAGTACTTTTAAAGCTAACTAATAGCGTCCATTTTAAAATCACTTTTTCATAATTAAAAAGAAAAACTCTTGACATAATGTCAGGAGTTTTTTATTTTTTTATTATTTTTGCAAACTGATTAGCCAATTGGCAAATTGATAAATCAACGAACTGACACATTAACAATATGACAAAAATACTTATTATAGAAGATGAATCGGCTATACGGCGGGTACTTTCTAAGATATTGCAAGAAGAAAGTAAAGAATACGAGGTCTTTGAGGCTTCAGATGGTATAGAAGGTTTAGAAAAACTGAAAAAAGACGATTACGACTTGGTGTTGTGCGATATCAAAATGCCTAAAATGGACGGATTGGAGGTGCTCACCGAGGCTAAAAAGATAAAACCAGAAGTTCCTTTTGTGATGATTTCGGGTCACGGCGACTTAGAAACGGCTGTAAATGCTATGCGTCTGGGGGCTTATGATTATATTTCTAAACCGCCCGATCTAAATCGTCTGCTCAACACAGTGCGCAATGCCCTCGACAAACAAAAGTTGGTGGTAGAGAACAAACATCTGAAGAAAAAAGTGAGCAAGCGCTATGAGATGATAGGCGAGAGTGCCCCACTACAACAGATACGACAGATGATTGAAAAAGTAGCTCCCACTGAGGCTCGTGTGCTTATCACAGGTTCTAATGGTACGGGCAAGGAGTTGGTAGCGCACGCTATCCACTGCCAGAGTGAGCGGGCTGAAGCTCCGATGATAGAAGTGAACTGTGCCGCTATTCCTTCAGAATTGATAGAAAGTGAGTTGTTCGGGCATATAAAAGGGGCTTTTACCTCGGCTGTAAAAGACCGCGCAGGTAAGTTCGAGGCGGCTAATAATGGCACTATTTTCTTAGATGAGATAGGTGATATGAGTTTGTCAGCCCAAGCGAAAGTACTGCGTGCTTTGCAAGAAAATAAGATTACCCGTGTGGGTAGCGATAAGGACATCAGTGTAGATGTACGTGTGATAGCGGCTACTAATAAAGATTTGAAAAAAGAGATAGCTGAAGGGCGTTTTCGCGAGGATTTATATCATCGTTTAGCGGTAATACTTATCAAAGTCCCCTCTCTTAACGAACGCCGCGATGATATTCCGTTACTTATCTCTCATTTTTCTGATAAAATAGCTGAAGAACAAGGCATAAGTCCGAAGAAATTTAGCAAAAAAGCTATAGAACTATTGCAAAAGCAGGATTGGACAGGAAACATCAGAGAACTTCGCAATGTGGTAGAGCGTCTTTTTATCTTAGGAGGTAAAGAGATTTCAGAAGACGATGTAAAGGCCTTTGCAGGCAAATAATTTGCTGATGAAGTGATACCTTGAAAAACAAATAATAAAAAATGAAATCTTTTTTTAAACCTTTAAGGAATAAATATTTCTGGAGGGGAACTATTTTGCTATCGCTGTGGTTGCTCTTGGTGATTATCGCTTGCAATGTGCAGGTAGATAGAAAAACAGCCAATGCCTTATACAGCGATGTAAATGCCGTGCCTACTTGCGAGGTAGGTTTGTTATTGGGTACTAATCCTTATCTGAAAAATGGGCAGCCTAATAAGTATTTTCTTTATAGAATAGAGGCGGCTGTGCAGCTGTACGAGGCAAAGAAAATACAATACATATTGGTGAGTGGCGACAATCATCGAAACGATTATAACGAACCTGAAGAAATGAAAAAAGCCTTGATGCAGAGAGGGGTACCTGAAGCAAACATCATATTAGACT
Source organism: Capnocytophaga sp. FDAARGOS_737 (assembly GCF_009730375.1). NCBI lineage: Bacteria > Pseudomonadati > Bacteroidota > Flavobacteriia > Flavobacteriales > Flavobacteriaceae > Capnocytophaga > Capnocytophaga sp. FDAARGOS_737. The sequence goes on from NZ_CP046316.1 coordinate 710,341, forward strand.
ATGCAGGTTTTAGAACATTAGATTCGGTAGTGCGTGCTAAAAAGGTGTTTGGTAAGGAGCGTTTTCTTATTATATCGCAGCGATTTCATAATCAACGGGCATTATATTTAGCCCAACACCACCATATAGAAGCAGTAGGCTTTAATGCCCAAGATGTAACGGCTTACTACGGACTGAAAACACGCGTGCGCGAATATCTGGCACGATTTAAACTTTTTATAGATCTGTGGTTTGAAGTAACGCCCAGATTTACTTAACAAAAAATAATTGACAATAAAAAAATGGCTATAATAATAACGGATAATTGTATTAATTGTGGGGCTTGTGAACCAGAGTGCCCCAATAATGCTATTTATGAGGGCGGACAAGAATGGAGCTATGCCGAAGGGACAACACTAAAAGGAAAAGTTGTGTTGCCAAGTGGTGCTGAGGTAGATGCCGATGAGATGATACAGGCTGTTAGTGATGACTATTACTTTATAGTAGCTGATAAATGCACTGAGTGCATAGGCTTTCACGATACGCCTCAATGTGCGGCAGTATGTCCGGTAGATTGCTGCGTACCTGATGGTAATCACCAAGAAACGGAAGAGGAACTTTACGCTAAAAAGCGCTTCATTCATAATGAAGAGTAAAGTTTAATTTATTGATGAGTTTGGCACATCATTTGTTTTTATAAGGGTGAAAAACTCTAATAAAAATATCCTTATGAAAACAAATGTATCCTTATGTATAGCAGCTGCCCTAATGGTAGCGGCTTGTGGCGACCCCTCTCACCGGCATAACAGCGGTGAAAAGGTAAGTGTAATCAATTCTACACCAGATGAGGTAATAGAAGAAGATGTAGAGATAACGTCGAATGAAGCTGCCCTAATGGAGCCTTCGGCAAATGCTACATCTAAGATGATTCTCTCGTCTCCACCCCCACCCCAACAGCGCAATGCTGAAACCTACAAAGAGATAAAAGAAAATTCATTTGTGGCGGTAGCACAACAACCTGTAACTACTTTTTCAGCAGATGTAGATAGAGCTGCTTATGCCAATGTACGCCGCATAATAGGCTACGGACAGATACCCCCAAAAGATGCGGTACGCATAGAGGAGATGGTAAATTATTTTGATTACGACTATCCCGCCCCTGAAGAAGGAAGTGCCAGTCCGCTACGGGTATCACCCGAATTGGCACCTGCTCCTTGGAATCCTAACCACTTATTACTTCGTATTGGGTTACAAGCTAAGAAGATAGACCTTGCAAAAGCACCCCCTTCTAATATTGTATTCCTTATAGACGTATCAGGCTCTATGGACGAAGAAAATAAATTGCCCTTATTACAATCTTCTTTCAAAATGTTATTAGGGCAACTCAGACCCGATGACAAAGTAGCGATAGTAACCTATGCTAATGGAACTAAAGTAGCGCTTCCGTCTACTAGTGTGAAAGACAAAGAAAAAATAATAAAGGTGCTTGACAATCTCTATGCCAGCGGAGGTACTTCAGGTGGCAAAGGTATACAGTTAGCCTATGAACAAGCTCAAAAATCGTTTATAAAGAACGGTAATAACCGTATTATTTTAGCTACTGATGGCGACTTCAATATAGGAATAAACAATACGACAGATTTAGAGAAATTCATCGAAAAACAACGAGAAAGTGGTATCTATATGTCAGTTTTGGGCTTCGGAATGGGTAATTACCGCGATGATATGGCAGAAACCATAGCCGATAAAGGCAATGGTAACTACGCCTATATAGACAACATTACCGAAGCTAAAAAAGTGTTAGTAAATGAGTTGAGCGGCACCCTTTTCGCTGTAGCTAAAGATGTAAAACTACAGTTAGAATTTAACCCTAAATACGTAAAAGAATACAAGCTAATAGGTTATGAAAACAGAATGCTCGCCAATGAAGATTTTACTAACGATAAAAAAGATGCTGGCGAGATAGGGGCAGGGCATACGGTTACTGCACTTTATGAGTTAGTACCTTCAGACGGGAAAGTAGCACAAAGTCTTCGCTATCAGTCACAAGAGTTAAACGAAAAAGGCAAAGGCAATGAGTTAGGATTCCTCAAAATACGCTACAAAGACCCTAAAGTGAAAGATGCTAAGAGTGTAGAAATAACCGAACCTTTGATATTCAACAAAAAAGCCTTAAAAGAGACTAGTGCTGACTATAGATTTGCCGCCAGTGTAGCCGAATTTGGCATTTTGCTAAGAGACAATAGCAACAAAGCTAACGCTACTTACGACCAAGTAATAGAATTGGCCGAAGGGGCGATAGGCAAAGACCCAGAGGGCTACCGAAAAGAGTTTGTCAGATTAGTTAAAAGTGTAAAAATGTTGCCGAAATAAAATAAAAAGTATTACCTTTGCAGCCACTTGTAGTTTGTAACTATAAGTGGCTATTTTTGTAAAAATATAATAAGAACGTGCAAACAGAAGAAAAAGAACTTTACCGCTTTATACAAGCACCTGATTGGGCAAACACCCTATCAGATACTGAAATAATAGCTTTATTAGTAGATACCGACTTCTCGCGAGAGCAAACCGATGAGGGGCGCGACTACTGCTATTTCTTGCATAAATACAGTAAAATAGACATTGATAGTACCTCCGATTATACCTTTATGGCTTATACGCTTACGCAACCAGAGAACTTAGAGCGTGCCTCGATGTATGATATGATATTAGAAGAGAATGAATTTTTTAATATCCACCGTATCAGTGTGTACCGCAATGGTGAACTTATAGATAAAACTCCTGATACTACCATAAAAGTGCTCGATAACGAAAATCAGAGTAACAGAGGTGTTATCAGCAGTTCTAAAAAGCTCAATTTTTCTATAAAAGACCTTCATTTAGATGATATTCTCATTTTGGAAGACACTAAAGAAAAAGTGTTTACCGAAAAAGAGTTTTTGCGTCGCGACTTTATGAAATATATCTATGTAACCCCAGATACTTATTGGGCTTATGGTAGATACCACTTTAAACTTATCAATAACAGAGATAAACGAGTAGCTTATAAAAATGTATTTTTCCGCGATGAAGAAAGAAATGTGCTGCCTAGTGAGGTGAAGTACTTAGCACAAGGAGAAACTTTTGAAATCGTTGAAAATGATTATATCAATCCTGTAGACCCTAATCGCGAGATATTCCCTTTTATAGATTTTGCTACCGATAGCAATTGGAAAGACCTCTCTAACTATATTTATCCTTTGTATGAAGGGGTATTCAATGCTCAACTTACTGATTTTGCTCCAGATTTGGTAGCTAAATTAGATGCTATGCCTACCCTTGATGAAAAACTGCAGTACGCTATAGAATTTGTACAAAATAACATCTACTATGTGTACAATGCCGATGAGATGAATGGGCATAAACCACAAGAACCTGCTGTTACTTACCAAAATAAGCAAGGAGACTGCAAGGCAAAATGCGTATTGCTGAAGTGCGTACTCAACTACTTGGGGGTAGATTCATCAGTAGTATTAGTGAATTACAATGTAGATTTCTACCTAAAATACTATTTACCTTCGCTGCTCTCGTTTAATCACGTAGTGGTGAAAATCAACCATCAAGGGCAAGAGTATTTTATAGATGCTACCGCTCGTAATGAGTTTGGCCGATTAGAGAAACGCGCTGTTATCTCTTTCTGTTTCTATATGGAAATTTTGCCTGACCAAGAATTACAAGTACGCAAGCCTATTCGTTTTGCTGATTATTGCATAGATGAGAAGATTAGCTTGATAGTGAAAGAAAATAAAGGTAAAATAGAGCTACTGACTACCTATCGATACAACCGTGCTAATACAATGCGAGGCTATTTCAAATCAAGTAATAAAAACGAGCGTTTAGATAGTTGGAACAACTCATTATTTTATGCTCTTAATTACGCAAATGACCGTAAAGGCAAGGATTTTCGCGATATATTCAAAGATGCTACCCTACAAATAGTGAAAGACGATAAGGTAGAAAACGAATTGACGGTGAAATATGAGGCTACTATAGAAAATCCTTATTTTGTAGACCCGCAAGGGAAACGTTTCCTTATGTATTTTGACGGTAGTGTGCTGAAAAATAGTATAAGAGAGCACCAACACAGCGATGTGAGCTTCTGGCATAATTTCGATAGCGAACGCTATGAAATCTACCTACAAACCGATGAAAATATTGATACTAAAGAGAAGTACACTATACAAGAGTGCGACATACAGAACAAGTATTTTACTCATAAGACCCAAAAGTTTATTACTAAAAACTCGGGCAAAGTGATAGTAGAGTACAATCCGCTGATGAATATAGAGATTCCGTTAGACAAATTAGAGCCAGTACGCGAAGACTACCATACAATGGCTGATAGCAACTTTGGTATTGGGATAGATGTAGTAGAGAAAGGATTTTTAAACTCGCTTAAAAGACTTTTTAAATAAAGTTTAAATGAAAGATTGGGTACCAGAAATAGAGAAGCAATCGCAGGCTGATATAGTAGCTTTGCAAGAGAAAAAGTTGCAAGAAGTGTTAGCGTATGTAAATGAGCATTCGGCATTCTATAAACGACTTTTCAAGGAGCATAATATCAATGTGTCGGCTATTAAAACACTTTCTGACCTGACTAAGCTCCCTACTACCTGCAAAGATGATTTGCAACGTGATAACGATGCTTTCAGATGTGTGCCTAAATCAGCTATTGTAGATTACGCTTCTACTTCGGGTACACTTGGTACGCCTGTTACTTTTGGCCTGACGGATAATGATTTGAATCGTCTTGCCTATAATGAGGCTATTTCATTGGCTTGTGCAGGTATAAAAAAGGGAGATGTAGTGCAGTTGATGACTACTATTGATAGGCGTTTTATGGCAGGACTAGCTTACTTTTTAGGGGTACGCCAATTAGGAGCAAGCATCGTAAGGGTAGGGGCAGGGATACCAGAGTTACAGTGGGATAGTATTAGACTATACGAACCTACCTATTTGATAGCTGTGCCATCATTTTTGCTGAAAATGATAGCTTATGCCGAAAAAAATAGGATAGACTATGAAGCCTCATCAGTAAAAGGAGTAGTATGTATAGGAGAGTCTCTTAGAAATCAGGATTTTAGTAATACTCTTCTCGCTGAAAAAATAGCCGAGAAATGGAAAGGGATAAAACTTTATTCTACTTATGCCTCTACAGAGATGAGCACTACTTTTACAGAATGCGAATACCAGCAAGGGGGGCATCATCATCCTGAGCTCATCATCACTGAAGTATTAGATGATGCAGGTAATAGAGTAGGAGAGAACGAAAGTGGAGAGTTGACTATCACCACATTGGGGGTAGAAGCAATGCCCTTGGTACGTTTTAGAACTGGCGATATAGTGACGATGCATACAGGTACTTGTGCTTGTGGGCGCAATACAGCTCGGGTAAGTCCGGTATTAGGGCGCAAACAGCAGATGATAAAGTATAAAGGAACGACTTTATACCCACCAGTATTGATGGATTTGCTCACTAATTTTGAAGAAATAGAGAATTACATCATAGAAATAAGTACAAATAGCATACTCACTGATGAAATACTTATCAGGATAGGTACACACACCCCAACAGAAGCTCTAAAAGAGCGTATTAGTAATCATTTTAGAGCTAAAATAAGAGTCGTGCCTAAAATAGAGTATTGCGATATCGCTATGTTAGAGCGAGAATTGTACCCATTGGGCAGTAGAAAACCAATGAAATTTGTAGATAAACGAAAAGGTTAGTTTAAAAAAGTTCTTTCATTTTGTTTTTCCACTTCTCGTAGAAAGGAGGTGGGTAAAGAGCGAGGGAATTATCAGCCAGCGAGGTAAATACTTGTACTGTTTCGCCTATACATACTAATTCGTCAGCTTCGTTATAAAGGAAGTATTGGAAGACCAATTTGGCTACAGAAGTAAGCATATAGTGTGTTTCTACGCGTAGTTGCTCTCCGTATTGCACCATTTTTTTGTGTTCGCAAAGAGATTTTACGATAGGGGTAGCGTAGCCTTCACGTTGTACATCAAGGTATGAAAGTCCGTATTTTCGACCGAAAGCCTCTCTTCCTTCTTCAAAATATTTAATATAATTGCCGTGCCAGACGATACCCAAGGGATCAGTTTCGCTAAAACGCACCCTAATAATGACAGAGGCAGTAAGGGTTGTAGGTGTATAAGAATCTTTTCGCATATTAGATAACTAAATACTAATTAAGCAGCAAAGGTAATAAATAAAGTAGAACTACCTATTAAATTAATAATAGTTTTGTATCTTTGCGGCCATTAAAATAAAAATAAAAGACATAAATAATGCTATATCATCTATTAGAAAACTTAGAAAATTACGATTTCCCAGGGTCGGGATTATATAAATACCTTTCGTTTAGGGCGGGAATGGCTCTGCTGCTTTCGCTCTTGATTTCTACTATTTACGGTAAGCGTATTATTAGCTTTTTACAACGTAAACAGATAGGTGAAACTGTCCGTGATTTAGGGCTTAGTGGACAAAATGAAAAAGCAGGTACGCCTACTATGGGGGGGATTATTATTATTCTCGCTACACTTATACCTGTGCTTTTGTTGGCTAAACTAAACAATGTCTATACTATTTTGTTACTTATCACTACTGTATGGATGGGTACTATTGGTTTTATAGATGATTATATCAAGACATTTAGAAAAAATAAAGAGGGACTCAAAGGGCGTTTCAAAGTATTAGGACAAGTGGGACTTGGTATAATAGTGGGGGCAACTCTCTATTTTAGCGATGCCGTAACTATAAAAAGTGAAAAAACAGGAATAGGGCGCACGCGTACCGAAGTGGTAACAACTGCTAACAGTGAGATAGCAGATACTACTAATGAGGTAGTAGTGCCAGAAATAAAATCGACTAAGACAACTATTCCTTTTGTGAAAAATAATGAGTTTGACTATGCAGACCTAATAGCTTGGACAGGCAAAAATTATCATCACTATGTGTGGTTAGTATTTATTCCGTTGGTTATTCTGATAGTAACAGCAGTCTCAAATGGAGCAAACTTAACTGATGGTATTGATGGATTAGCAGCGGGTAGCTCGGCTATTATAGTGCTCACCTTAGGGATTTTTGCTTGGGTGTCGGGGAATATCATTTTTTCGGAATATCTGAATATAATGTATATCCCCAGAGTGGGTGAGATGACTGTATTTATAGCAGCTTTTGCTGGTGCTTTAGTTGGTTTTCTGTGGTATAATACCTATCCTGCTCAAGTATTTATGGGTGATACGGGTAGTTTGACTATAGGCGGTATCATAGCAGTTATTGCTATTGCGGTGCGAAAAGAGCTATTGATACCAGTTCTTTGTGGTATTTTCTTGGTCGAGAACTTGTCAGTAATACTGCAAGTCGCTTATTTTAAATACACTAAAAAGAAATATGGGGAAGGAAGAAGAATATTCTTAATGTCGCCTTTGCACCACCACTATCAGAAACGAGGCTATCACGAAAGCAAAATAGTAATGCGCTTTCTAATAGTAGGGATTTTCTTGGCGGTAATATCAATAGTTACACTGAAGATTAGGTAATTAGTCGTTAATCATATTGATAAGGTGTTCGTTGAACCATTTATAGCGATTGATAATCATAATATGTGTGCCACCGTGGATAACGGTGGCATTTTTTATATACTGAATAGGAAAAACAGGGTCTTTATCGCCGTGAATATGAATTGTACGGGGTAAAGGCTCTTTTTGTTGCCAATTGACAATACGGTCAATAGACCAATCGAGGTAGGAGGGAGAACGTAAACCGATATATTTTTCGTATAAAGTTAAACGTTTGTTCATCGCTTCAGAAAAAGAAAAACGTTTCCAGAACTCTAAATGGCTAATAGCTCTCACAGGTAATAACTTGTGTAAGTAAGTATAACGAGCCAATAGCATCTTCTTAGGGAGTTCGTATTGCGTTTTCACACTCGATATAATCACTACTTTTTTATAATTTATTTGCTTAGCTACTTCTTGCATTATAATTCCACCAAAAGATACGCCTAAAAGAATAGGATTAGGAGCCGTAATTGTACTTGCTAAACGACTGGCATAATGCGCTAAGGACTCATCTTCTTCAGGCATAATCCAGTCGAGGAGGTGAATGTCGTAGGCATTTGGGAAATGCAACCGCTCGAAAATCTTAGGGCTTGCCGCCATTCCCGGCATTAAATAAATTGTAGGCTTATCTTTTATATTCATTTCTTATTGCTTTTTTACGAAAAATTAGTAACTTTGCACCGGATTAAGTATTAGTATCCTTCGATGATTGTTCGCTCATCGTTCGCTCATCCTTCGGTGATCGTTCGCTCATCGTTCGCTCATCGTTCGGTGAAAACTAATGCTTGGCAAAGTTACGATATTTTTTGAATAATACATATTACTAATTAAAAAACTAAAAACATATTGCTATGGAAGTAACAGATAGTGAATTTTCGCGTCAATATCAGGCTAAGCAAAATGGGGAACTCGCCTTTGTAGAGTACTCAATTCAAGAGCGTAAAATATTTTTTACAAAGACCTTACTTCCCGAATCGGCTGATGAAGCCTTTGTAGATGAATTTTTCAAAGGGGTTCTGGCTCTTGTATCGCAGAAAAAGTATAAGGTGGTACCGGTATGTCCGGCAGCTATTGCTTTTTTTAAACGCAACAAAGAGTACAAAGAGGTGCTATCGGCTGGCATCAGAATTTGATAATATATAAAATAAATTTATATGAAAGCAGTATTTTTAGACCGTAACACGCTCTCAGAGCGTATAGATGTTGATATTCCTAAGGGAGTAAACCAATGGGTGGCTTTTCAGAAGACTGCCCCTGATGAAATAGTACAGCGCCTGAAGCCGGCAGACATTGCTATTGTAAACAAGGTGAAAATAGATGAGGCTATCCTTAGACAATTGCCTAATTTGAAACTTATTCACCTAACTGCCACAGGTATGGATAATATCGATAGAGAGGCTGCGAAAGCCTTAGGAATTGAGGTGAAGAACGTAGCGGGCTACTCGACAGAGAGTGTGACAGAGCACTTCTTTATGTTGCTGTTATCGGCTATGCGTGCCTTGAAGACTTACCACGAGAGTGTAGCTGATGGTACTTGGCAAAAAGATGGTCGTTTCTGTTTGACAGAGCCTGCTGTATTGGAATTGCACGGTAAAACCTTGGGTATCATAGGAGTAGGCAACATAGGCAAATCGATAACAAAAGTAGCAAGAGCCTTTGGTATGCGTGTGTTATGGGCAGAGAGACAAGGGGTTGCCCCTCGTAATGAAGAATATACAGACTTTGGCAAAGTGTTGTCGCAGAGTGATATAATAGCGATAACCTGCCCTCTAACCCCAGAAACAAAGCACTTAGTGAATGAAGAGTTTATCTCTAAATTGCGAAAGAAACCGTTGTTAATAAACATATCGCGTGGGGCAGTAGTAGACCCGCAAGCGGTTTATGAAGCTATAGAAAGCAATAGAATAATGGGCTTTGCGGCTGATGTATTTGAGAAAGAACCTCCAGCAGCTGACGACCCTCTGCTAAAAATAGCTAATCACCCTCGTGTGATTTATACCCCTCACATCGCTTGGGCAAGTGAGCACGCACAGGATAAGCTATGGCGCATACTCAAACAACAAGTAGAAGAATTTATAGTAAAATACAAAGCAGAACACAAAGAATAATGAAAAAACACAACTTTAGCGCGGGGCCTTCAATATTAGCTCCTGAAGTATTTGAGAAAGCTTCGAGAGCTCTGTTAGACTTCGAAGGGACTGACTTATCGGTAGCTGAAATATCGCATCGCAGTGCAGAATTTGTACGCGTAATAGAGCGCGCTCGCTCTTTGGTTTTAGAAATAGCCGGTTTAGACGATACATATACAGCACTTTTCTTACAAGGAGGAGCGAGTATGCAGTTTCTGATGGTGCCTTATAACCTATTGGAACGCAGGGCTGCCTATGTAGATACGGGTACTTGGGCAAATAAGGCTCACAAAGAGGCGACTCTTTTTGGCGAGGCTATCGTAGTGGCAAGCTCGAAGGCAGAAGGATATAAATATATTCCGAAAGAAATAAATGTACCTACAGAGGTAGATTATCTACATATCACCACTAATAACACTATCTATGGTACGGAGTATCATTCTATTCCGGATACGAAAGTGCCTTTGGTAGCTGATATGAGTTCGGATATTTTTTCACGCCCGATGGATTATAGCAAGTTTGACCTTATATATGCGGGTTCGCAGAAGAATTTAGGCGCTTCGGGTTCGACTTTAGTACTAATAAAAAAAGATATATTAGGCAAAGTGAGCCGAAAACTCCCTTCGATGATGGACTATCAGTTGCATATCAAAAACGATAGTATGTATAATACGCCTTCTACTTTTGCCGTATATGTAAATCTATTGGTATTGGAATGGCTACAGGCTCAAGGAGGGCTTAAGGCTATGGAAGTTAGCAACCGAGCTAAAGCTGACCTACTATATGCTGAGATAGACCGCAATCCGTTGCTAAAGGGCTATGCTGAGAAGGAAGACCGCTCTCTGATGAATGTGGTATTTAACCTGACAGATGAGAGTACTCAGGTGCGCCTTGATAGCCTTTGCAAAGAGGCTAACATCAGTGGTGTGAAAGGACATCGGAGTGTGGGTGGGTATCGTGCTTCTATTTATAATGCGATGCCAATAGAGAGTGTGCAGGTATTAGTAGAGGTGCTAAAAGAGTTTGAACGAACTGCTTAGAATAGATAATGAAGCTCAGTAAGATAACGATAAAAGTAATAGTAAGCTATATACTGCTCATCTGTGTATCGGTATTGGCAGGATATATAGTATTTAAGGAAATAAAAAAGCTATCGAACCAAGAGAAGATAAACCAAGAAGATAGGAATAAAATAGTGCAAATAAGCAAAATTCTATCAATGGTAAATGAGACTGAAAATGCTGGACGTATAGCTATCAGAAGTGATGAAAAGGAAGCATTGCAAACATTTTTAGAGAAAAATGTCTACCTACAAAACGAAGTGCTAAAATTTAGGAGAGATATTACTTCTGAAAAACAATTATTGACCTTAGATACTATCAGTTCGTTATTGAATCTGAAAAGCAACAACCTGCAAGAGCTAAAAGCGTTTCAGGAGAGTGATAGTACCTCTATCATTATTAGGAGTGCTATTAGGAAACTATCGTCTTTAGAGCCTTATTTGGGCTATGAGTTTTTTGATAAGAAGAAGAATGCAGTATCCGATGCCTCTACATCGGATATTGCTTCTATATTAAAAAAATACAAAGGTGTAAAGGTGCCTGCTACCTTTGAGAAAATAAAGAAAAGCAATAAGATAGATAAGGTTGTGATGGAAACGCTGTCGCTTCTGAATAAAGTAAATGAAGAAGCACAGCAATCGAAGAGCCTTATAAATGAGAAAATGCATAAACTCTGGCAAAATGATGTGCAAGTATCGAAAAAATTAGATGATTTGCTGCATAATTTTGAAGAAGAGGTGTTGATAAACTCGCAAAAACTCAGTCAGGAGCGAAAAACTATCTTTGAGAATAGCAAAAATCTATTAATATTGTCGTTTCTCATTGCTTTAGGCATCATTGCTATTTCGAGTATTATTATTATTAATGATTTTGTGACCTCGCAACGCTACAGACGTAGGTTAGAGGCTGCTAATCGCAAATCGAACAACCTACTGAAAAACAGAGAACAGCTTATCTCTATGGTGAGTCACGACCTGCGTACGCCATTGAGTTCGATAGTAGGCTACTCGGAATTATTAGGTAAGTTGGACATCACTGAAAAAGGTAAAAACTATCTTTCGCATATAAAATTCTCTTCAGAATATATTTCTAAATTAGTAGATGAACTATTGGATTACACTCGTATAGAATCTGGAAAAGTAGTGATTGAGAAGATACCTTTTAACCTTCCGGAGGTGATAGATGAGGTAGCAAGTAACGTGAAATCGGCTTATAAAAACAAGGAGGTAGCCCTTTCATTTGCTTTCTCGGATATAGTGAATAACTTAAACTTTTCGACCGATGCTTATAGGGTGAAGCAGATACTTTACAACCTGATTTCTAATGCTTTTAAATTTACAGAACAAGGTACTGTACACATAGAAGCTGACGCTCGTCTTTATAAAGATGATATATATGAGATAGGCGTGGCGGTGACCGATACAGGTATAGGTATTAAGGAAGAGCAGCAGGAGCATATTTTTAATGAGTTTACGCAAGCTAATGACGAAATTTCAAAATTCTATGGAGGTTTTGGTTTAGGATTGCATATTTCACAAAAATTGGCACGTCTGCTGAATGGTAAGATATACTTAGAGAGTGAAGAGGGCAAGGGAAGTACTTTTACCCTGCGCTTTTTGGCAGAAAAAGTGGTGGAGCGCACGCGAACTACCCCTATTATCACTTCGGATAAAAGGGCAGAAGATATTAATATAGTGGTAATCGATGATGACCAAAGTATTTTGTCGCTGATAACAGAGCTGCTGAAACAAAAGAAGATAGGCGCTATAACTTTTACCAATGGCAGGGAAGCGCTTTCAGCATTAGAAAAGCTGCAATTTGATTTGGTTATTACTGATATACAGCTGCCAGAGATGAATGGGTTTCACTTTGTTACCCTTTTCAACGAAAAGTACGCTGTAGCACCATTGCCTGTATTGGCTATAACCGGTAGGCGTGATGTGCCTGAAAGTTTTTATACTAAAAGTGGTTTCTCGGGTATTTTGCCAAAGCCTTTTACCCCAGAGAAATTTTATGAGAAACTTAAAGTTTTCTTCCCTAACCTTAATACAGAAGTAGAACATAAACCTATAATGGTAATGCCTTATAATAATACAAATGGGTATACTCCTGAGGTATTAGAGAGTTTTATGGGCGATGACATAGAGGGTATTGTTGGTATTTATAAGCATTTTTTGAGTGAAACAGAGGAAAATTTGCAGAAACTCGAAGCCTCAGCTAAGATGCAAGACTACACAACAATTAAGTCGATAGCTCATAAGATGACTAGTATGTTTGCTCAGATAAACGCTCAGCGAGAATCGGAAATACTGATAGTGCTAAACAAAGTAGATAAAGAAGTACCTGAAGACTTAGAAGAGAAAATAAAGAATTTGACCCACTTCTTTAAAGAAGATTGTAGACCTATTATTGAGAATTATTTGAGTTCCTTTTCAGGAGGGAACTTATAACGAAGATTGAATTATGATAAAAGAATCAGAACTTATTTTGAATCCGGATGGTAGTATTTACCACCTGAATTTACGACCCGAACAAGTAGCCGATACTATTATATTGGTGGGAGACCCTAACCGTGTACCCCGTGTGAGTGCTTATTTTGATACGATAGAATTTAGCACTCAGAAGCGTGAGTTTTGTACCCATACAGGTACTTACAAAGGTAAGCGCTTAACTGCGCTTTCTACAGGGATAGGGCCTGATAATATAGATATTGTTATCAATGAGCTTGATGCCCTCTTTAATATTGATTTGCATACTCGTAAGCCTAAAGAGCAGCTTACTTCGCTCAATATTGTGCGTTTTGGTACTTCGGGGTCGCTACAAGCTGATATACCGGTAGATAGCTTTGTACTATCGTCTCACGGTTTGGGAATGGACAATATGCTGCACGCTTATAAAGATGCTCCTAACGTACGAGAAATAGCTATGGAAGAGGCTTTTATGGCTCATACCCAGTGGAATACTGACAAAGGGAGACCTTATATCGTTGGTTGTGGAGAGACTTTGAAGCAACGACTCTTAACAGATAAAGTATTTGAAGGTATTACGGGTACAGCACCGGGGTTTTATGGTCCTCAAGGACGTATGTTGCGCTTGCCAGTGCAAGACCCTACCCTGAATGATAAATTGCATAGTTTTAACTATAAAGGGTACCGAATGACGAACCTTGAAATGGAGACTTCAGCCATTTATGGACTTTCTAAACTTTTAGGACATCAAGCTGTTTCGCTTAATGCTATTATTGCTAATCGCGCAGCAGGTACTTTTACTAAAGATACTAAAAAAGTAGTAGAAAATCTGATAGTGTATGGTTTGGAACAATTGGCGAAGAAATGAAAAAAGCACCCTTAACAGGACAAGAACTCCATAATTTAGCAATGAACATTGTAGGTAATGCTTTGCGCGATGAACTACAATGGGAATTTCTGTTGGTAAACAGTGAGTTGAAGCGCGACCCTCAGTTTGTGTGTGTGGATAAAAACAATCAGAAGTATTTTGTGATAGTACGAGCCGTACCTTACGGAGAAGACCCTCAGCAATACGATGTGGTGTTTATGGAAATAGTGCGTAAGCACGCTGAAAAACATAATGCTCGCACACTATATGCTGGTGTGGGACTAACTAATACTCAGGATGAGAGCTTCCCGATTTATAAAGACGAACCTTATCGGCTGAACTTTAAGGGAGTAATAGAGATAGAGTAAGGAGTTTTAGTACTGATATTAATAAAAAAGGCAGCCCAAAAAGTTTAAACTAAACTTTTTGGGCTGCCTTTATTTTGTAAGATATTCTTTTTTTATCCTATAGCTTCTTTTAGCTGAGCTAAGGCTTGTGCTACTATACTGCGCGGGCAAGCTAAGTTGATACGCATATAGCCTGTGCCTTCTTTACCGTAAATAGCTCCGTCATTAAGAGCTAAGTGTGCTTGGTTAGTACAGAGGGCTACCAATTCTTTCTGGCTAAGCCTTAAAGCTTTAAAATCAATAAATACTAAGTAAGAGGCTTGTGGTACTATTACTTTTAGTTGTGGTAAGTGTTCTTGCAGATAATCTACTAAATAATCAATATTGCCTTGTACATAGCTGAGCATCTGCTGTAGCCATTCTTCTCCTTTTGTATAGGTAGCTACTACCGTATTGAAAGCAAATACATTACCTGCTGCCAACTCATTTCCTTCTACATAGCTCTCAAAACGTCTTCTTAAAGTAGGATTAGCAATCACAGCATATGAGGTAGCTAAGCCTGCCATATTAAAAGCTTTGCTGGGAGAGGCAAATACTACCGAAATATCACGAGCTTGCTCGTTAATACTTGCAAAAGGTATATGCTTATATGGTGCCAAAGTCAGGTCGGCGTGTATTTCATCAGCTACCACTACTACCTTATGGGCAGCGCAGATAGCTGCTACTTTTTCGAGTTCTTCGCGCGTCCAAACACGTCCACCAGGGTTGTGGGGGTGGCAGAATAAGAACAACTTACAACCTTTAATTTTCTCTTCAAAAACATCAAAATCAATATGGTACTGTCCATCTCTGAGTATTAAAGGACAGTTTACTAACTCGCGATGATTGTTGCGTATTACCTGAGCAAAAGGGTTGTATACAGGCTGCTGAATCATCACCTTTTCGCCCCGCTCTGTGAAGGCTTCCACAGCCATTGCTAAGGCGGGTACTACCCCTGGTACAAAGGAAATCATTTCTTTGCTAATCGTCCACTGGTGGCGATGTGCTTGCCAATTCATAATAGCCTCATACCAGCTATCAGGTTTTGAGGTATAACCGAAAATTTCGCACTCCATACGTTTGCGCATTGCCTCTACTATAAAGTCAGGGGTTTTGAAATCCATATCGGCTACCCACATAGGTAGGAGGTCGGTTCTGCCCCATCGTGGTGCCAATGCCTCTAACTTTAGAGCATCGGTGTCTTTCCTACAAATAAGTTCGTCAAAATTATACATAGTTATTAATTGTCAATAGTTAATTCACCCTTACTATATTAGCCCCAAGAGCTCTTAGTCTTTCGTCTATATTTTCGTAGCCTCGGTCTATTTGTTCGATATTGTAAATGGTAGAAGTTCCTTTAGCCGAAAGGGCAGCTATTAGTAGTGCAATACCAGCTCTGATGTCGGGTGAGGTCATCAGTGTAGCACGTAGAGGCGACCTGAAATCGTTACCTATCACGGTAGCACGATGGGGGTCACAGAGTATAATTTTAGCCCCCATATCTATCAGTTTATCGATGAAAAACAAGCGGCTTTCAAACATTTTCTGATGTATAAGTACCTGACCTCTTGCTTGGGTAGCCACCACTAATATAATACTAAGTAAGTCGGGGGTAAAGCCAGGCCAAGGAGCATCAGCTACAGTGAGTATCGAACCATCAATATAGTTTTGTATCTCATAACCATTCGTGTGTGCAGGTATGTGTATATCATCATTTACTTTTTCAAAGGAAATACCCAATTTGCGAAATATTGTGGGTATAATGCCCAGATGCTCCCAACCTACATTTTTGATAGTAATTTCGCTGCGAGTCATTGCCGCTAAGCCTATCCAGCTACCTATTTCTATCATATCGGGTAAGATAGTATGGCTACAGCCCCCCAATTGGGTTACGCCATTTATGGTGATTAGGTTAGAGCCAATACCTTGAATATCAGCCCCCATAGCATTCAGCATACGGCATAGCTGTTGCACGTAGGGTTCGCAAGCAGCATTGTAGATTGTGGTTTTCCCTTCTGCCAAAACAGCTGCCATAATAACGTTAGAGGTACCAGTTACTGATGCTTCTTCCAATAGCATATAAGTACCTTTTAGCCGTTCAGCTACCACGCTATAAGTGAAGTTACTTTCGTCATACTCAAAGTGTGCTCCGAGTTTTATAAAGCCATCAAAATGGGTGTCAAGGCGGCGTCTACCTATCTTATCGCCCCCTGGTTTAGGCATATAGCCTACCCCAAAGCGCGTAAGGAGAGGACCTACTATTAGTATCGACCCTCTTAAGGCTTGTCCTTCGTGATAAAAAGCCTCCGATTTCAGATAGTCGAGGTTTATCTCGTCTGCCTGAAATGAATAAGAGCCCTTACCGAGCTTTTGAATTTTTACTCCTAAGTTCTCGAGTAGCGAAATGAGCTTGTTTACATCTAAAATATCAGGAATATTGTGAATAGTAACCTTCTGGTCGGTCAGCAGTACAGCACAAAGCACCTGCAAAGCCTCATTTTTAGCTCCTTGTGGAGTGATTTCACCCTTAAGAGTATGCCCTCCTTCAATTTTGAAAACGCCCATTGTTATTCTTTTTATAATTAGTAAATCCTTTCTTTTGTTGTCCTTGTCCGTAGTGGGGGGGAGTAGTAGGAATACGCTTAGTCAGATTCATCTTTGTACGTATAAGCGACTGGCTATCAGTCAAGTCTTCTTTGCGGCGTCGCAAATCTATCTCACCCCCACTGAGTTCGTATAAATGTTCAAATACTACGCTATCATCTACCGATTCTTTGTTCCACGTTAAGAAGCTCTTTTTCATATGGTTAGCTATAGAGTACTCTAGCGCCTCTCGCAGTTCGCCTTTTTCCCACTTGCAGCAGGTTTCAATCATACGGATAATCACATTGCCATAAAAGCGGTATTTAGGGTGTGCCTGCGGATATTGCAACCGGTCAGGACGCTTGTACAAGGTCGAGCGGGTAGGCTTTTCGTATGGCGAATCTACATCTAACTTAAAATCAGACATTATAAACAGCTGATCCCATAGTTTGTGCTGAAAGTCAGGCACATCGCGTAGGTGCGGAAATAGGTTCCCCATCACCGCTACGATACTACGGGCAGTGCGGTTGCGCACGTTGCGGTCTTCTAAGAGCACTGCTTTCTCTATCATTTTCTGTATATGCCTGCCGTATTCAGGTATGAGTAGCGCAGGGCGCTCTGTATTGTATTCTAATGTCGTCATAATGATAAAATACCTTCTACTTTGCCAGCTTCTTTGTAGTATTTAATTACTTCATCAGGATTTTTAACGGTTAGGCTTACCGAAACACCTATATATTTGCCATTTGATGACGGACGCGTACTAATTTCAGCATTTGTTTCTTTAAAAACGTCTTTTAGTTGCACTAATTTAGCTTCATCATCAGGAATTATGAATTTGTATAGGTATTTAGTAGGGAAAAGAGAGGTCTCTACTAATTCTTTTTTAAGTCGTTCGTAAAATTCAGCAAGTTCTTGTTCTGATTTCATCGTGTTTTCTTTGTTATTAAGTGAGACGGCAAAGGTAAGAAATAATTTTGAATTTTGAATGATGAGTTTTGAATTATTTTGAAAAGCTTAGTAGGTACGGACTATAAACTCGCACCAGCGAGAGAACCAATCGCTTCTGTTAGGGCGGCTACTTGCGCGGGGGTGGTAGCCCACGAGGTTATCAGCCGTATAGCAGTGTGTTCCTCATCAATGGTCTTCCATCGGTAAAACTTAAACTTTTCTGCTAATATATCAATGCTTTTGTTAGGCAGAATAGGGAATGACTGATTGGTAGTAGTGTCTGCCAAAAAAGGGTATCCTGCTGCTGCAGATGCCTCTTTGATAGTCTGCAAACGTTCATTGGCGTAGCGTGCGAGCGTGTTGTATAGGTCGTTTTGAAAGAGCGTCAGAAACTGTATGCCCAATAGTCTTCCTTTGGCTAAAAGGGTGCCTTTTTGCTTCAGATGATATTCAAATCCTTCTTGTAGGGTAGGCTTGTTGATAACGATTGCCTCGCCTAATAAGCCGCCATTTTTGGTCGCCCCAATGTAGAAAACATCGGTGTATTGGGCAAGGTCTTCCCATTGTCTTGTGCATTCAGGGCTGATCCCAGCCGCGCGTCATCCATAAAGAGCAAAAGCTGATGGGCTTGGCAACAGGCATAGATAGCTTTGGTAGAAAAGTATGTTTGTTTTGGCTGCAAAAGTACAAAACAATTAACAATTGACAATCTTATGTTAATTATTAATTGTTTTACGCTTCATACTTTCCTCGTTTCCAGATTTCTATAGAATTGATAATATTCTGCCATAAAATATAGCAACCAGGCCCTACTGTAGAAAGAGGGTGCAGGTAGGTAGCGGCTATCCAGATAGCAAAGGCGGTGTTCTTTTGCCCTAAAGCTTGTCCCGCTTCTATCGAAGAGCAAAAAAAGCGTCCTATACGTCGCCCTATGGCGTACTGCAATAGGCATACTACTAAGCCCGAAATACCGATGAGTAGCAAAAAGCTGATAGAGGTTTGCGCGTGAAAAATGTTTTTCAGAGTAGTGCCTGTTACAATCATTAGCGAGCAACCCCATAGGTAAAAAGAAAGGTCGGGTATATGTATGAGCCATTGGTGAAAACGATGGAGTAGGGGTAGGCTCTTGGTGAGGAGCGCTAATAGCATTGGTACAACCAACACTAAGCATACTTTCTGCATTATTAGCACAAAAGCACTCCAGAAAGTCATTTGCGAGGCGGGTTCTATCAACGGAAAGCATAGCGGAATAAGCAAGGCACAGAGCAGATTAGAAACAAAGGTATAAGTAGTCATTTGCTCTAAATTACCACCGAGTTTTAGGGTTACTACGGCAGCCGCTGCAGCACACGGACTTATAATGCAAGCCAATATACTTTCCAAAAGAATCAGCTCCTTACCTACGATACCAAAGAGGAGAATAGCCCCCACGCCTATGCCTACTAATAGGCATTGCACTGCTACCATCCACCAGTGCCAAGGTACGATGGCTATCTTCCTAAAATCTACCTTGCAAAAAGTTACGTAGAGAATGAGAAACATAAACAGCGGCAATATACTGTTGAATATAGGGGCAAACCATTGCGATGCCTCCTCTAACGCGGGTACGTAATAAAACACCAAATAAGCTAACGCTCCTATACCCATAGAGAAGGGGAGCGTCCAGCTTTTTATAAATTGAAGAAGTTTCATAGCCTGCTAATTTAACTGTACATCATTTGTAATATTCCTCTGATTTACGGGGGCAAAAGTACGGCGTTTTTTTAATATAGTGTTATACAAATCACAGAATTTTGTATACAAATTCAAGAAATGAATAAAAAACCTCTCCATTGATAGAAAAAGCTACCAGTGGGGAGGGATTTTTGTGCCCTTATTACATCTTCTTCAAAGCATTCACTTCATTAATACCTATATGAAAACCATACATAAGGATAGCAAGGAGCAAAACGATTCTGCTAATTCATCAAAAGTTTGTGCAGTTGAGCGTTGAACGAGGGCTGTTCGGTTGCCAAAATACTGAAAAATTCATCGTCGAAAGCCTCGACCTTAGCGACGGCTTGCGCGATGAGTTCGGCACCTTTATCGGTGATAGCAACTACTTTGGCGCGGGTGTCGGTCTTGTGTTCTTCCCTTGTAATGAGGTCTTTGCTCTGCAAAGTGCGCACCACTTGCGAGGTAGTCATTGGGTCTATCTTGGTGAAATTTGCCAAAGATACCTGTGTGATTTCCTTTCCTTGTTGGGCTAACCACTGTGCGCTCGCCAAGAGTACAAACTGGGGGTGTGTGAGGTCGAAAGGTTGCAACACTTTTTTGATTCCTCGTTGCCATAACATACTTACCTGCCAAAGTAAAAGCCCTGAGCTTTCTTCGGCTCTTAAACTAAAAATTGAATGCTGAGAGGTCATTGTGTAACATTTTAGAAGCTATAAGTTTAAAATCGTTCTCGGATATTTCCAAAATACCAAAGCGAAAAGGATATCCCCACGCCTTTTTGTTGGGGATAAAGTCCAATAGCTCGATAAGGTCGGCTATGGGCGTTTCTTCGCAGTCTACAAAAGTAATATTTCTCCTAAACGGACAGAAATTTTCACTCATCTGAAAGGCATAAACTTCCTCGTCTTTCACTCTGCCAATAGCCGTGAAGGCTTGGCATTTGTCTTCTTTTCCGAAATAGCGTTTGGAAGAGTAATAGAGAATGCCGTCTCCCTCCTGCATACGT
Organism: Capnocytophaga sp. FDAARGOS_737; assembly: GCF_009730375.1. Taxonomy (NCBI): domain Bacteria; kingdom Pseudomonadati; phylum Bacteroidota; class Flavobacteriia; order Flavobacteriales; family Flavobacteriaceae; genus Capnocytophaga; species Capnocytophaga sp. FDAARGOS_737. The sequence goes on from NZ_CP046316.1 coordinate 731,093, forward strand.
TTCAAAGGCTGTGCCTTTCCGTGGCAGGCTTGGGCAAAGCCTCCCGCAACGCCCATTTGTACGTGGTCTTTGCTTGCCACTACAATCCAATATTTGATAGGTCTGTTTTTCATTTATAAATAGAATAAAAACCGTGTGACACACTGCCACACGGCGATTTTTATCAATTGCAAACTTAGTTTAATTCTTTGATTTTTGCAACCAATTGAGCGGCGTGCTCTTTGGCTCTTTGTTGCAAGGTTGTAAATGCTTCTTTGGGCATTACCTCTGGAATATATTTCATTCCGTAAGAGATGACAGGCTCTTGGAATAGCAATTTGCAATGATTGGCAGTTTGGCGGTGAATGTTGAGAAAATCGGTAAACGGATAGTTCTGTGCGCCACCGTGTTGGTAAGCCTCTTCAGGTGCTCCGGTGGTGAAAGAAAGGATGAGTTTCTTACCCATCAGCTTATTGTCACCATAAGCAAAGCCGTGTGAAAATACGTTGTCTAACCATTTTTTTAGTAAAGCAGGAAGCGAATACCAATTCACAGGGAATTGCCATACTATTACATCTGCTTTTACAAGTTTAGCTTGTTCGGCAGTTACATCAATTTGATAGTTAGGGTAGAGAGCTTGCAAGTTACTTACTTCAGCCTCAGGGAGCAAGCGTTTTACTTCTTCTAAAATAGCCTTATTGGCGTTAGACGTCTCCATAGTAGGATGTCCATTGATAATTAAAACTTTCATATATTTTGTAATTTGGGCGCAAAGGTAATATATATTTATATAATAAGCAAACTTATTATAAGTTATTTTATAAATATTTTTAAAGGTATTGATATAGAAAATCCCCCTACTGATAGCTTTTTTTACTAATAGGTAAGTTAGCAAGTTGAATTAATTATTATCTTTGTCCTTAAAAAACATATTATGGAACTGCAAGTAGGAAAGAGCTATCGAGTGAAAAATGATATTTTCAACTTTAAAAAGGGTGAGGTTTGGCTGTTAGCAGATGAGGGCTACCAAGCTTACTATGGCGAACAAAATTTTGTATTCGTTAATGCGGAGAAATCTTATAGATATATAGTTTTACGAAATTCTTCAGATGAAGATATGGAAATAGGATGCCATTTAGATAGGTATTTTGAGGAAATTGAATAAGTTACTATATCAATAACTATCATCATCTATCTTAAAAAGTTCTAAAGCAATATGTGCACAAGCCTCGGCATCGGCTAAGGCGTGGTGATGTTGCTTTAAATCAAAATACAGTAAAAACAAGTCCGATACTGCATACACTGCTGCGGTATTGGTTGGCGGTTTCAAAGTCTAAGGCTGCGAAAGTATTCATTTTATCAAAGTAGTTTATTGATTGCAAAGATATAAATAATTAGCAAATTAGCTAATGCGTACCACCACCTTACCATAACCTGCACTGCTTTCAACATACTGGTGAGCAGTAACTATTTCTTCTAAGGCAAATACTTTTTCGGGAGCAACGGGTACATCGTGTTCGTCAATATAAGCAAATAACTGAGTAATCTTTTCGGCATTTACACTTCTATTTGTAACTGCTGGGCATCGCCCGCTTGATGGATAACGATAGCTTTCATTTTTATAAATTATTAATGAACCAATTGTCTTACAAAATCATTAGCAGGATTGCTTTTAATCATTTCGGGGGTGTCGTATTGCTGAATAACACCCTTGTCCAACACCAATACTTTGGTACCCAGTGTTAAGGCTTCGGCTATGTCGTGAGTAACAAATACGATAGTAGCCCCTGAAAGCTGATGCAATGCTTTTAGCTCGCGCTGTAGCTGCTTGCGGGTGATGCTGTCTAACGCTCCAAATGGCTCGTCCATTAGTATGATGTTAGGATTAGCAGCTAAGGCTCTTGCAATCCCCACCCGTTGTTGTTGTCCTCCTGATAGCTCGTGCGGAAAACGCTTAGCCAGTTCAGGAGCGAGGTTTACTAACCGTAGTTTTTCAGCAACAATACGGCTGATGTCGCTTTTATGATAATTCTTTAGAACAAGCACATAGGCTATGTTCTCTGCCACGCTCAGGTGCGGAAAGAGAATATTACCTTGGATTACATAACCTATGTTGCGGCGTAAGGCAATGAGGTTTTCGTTGGCAATATTTTTGCCGTCAATACGTATCTCCCCTTTGTCAGGCAATACCAGCCCGTTAATCATCTTCAGCACAGTAGTTTTACCAGAGCCCGAAGTGCCTATGATGGTGAGGAAAGTACCGCTTTCAATAGTGAGGTTGAAATCGGAGATGATTTCCTTACCGTTATAGCTTTTGTATATGTGGGTGAATGTTATCATTGTTGTGGGTGTAAAAGTCCTTTTTGTAGCAGGTAGTTTTTAGCTACTTCTTCAGGTCGTTTTCTCTCGGTTTCTACTAAGAAGTTGAGGTGTGCCATCGTGCTATCGTCTATTAGCTGGTTCAGCTTTGTCAAAGTAGTGCGCAGGGTGGGGTAGGTGGTCAGTAGCTCGGTGCGTACCACCGTGCCTGCCTTGTAGGAGGGGTACATATTACGGTCGTCTTGCAGTACCACCACCTCACTTACCGATAGCTGTCCATCGGTAGTGAAAACCACCATAGCGTCAATCTTTTTATCACGCATCGCTTGGTATTTCAGTCCGATATCCATATCGAGTACCTTTCTAAAGTGCATCCCATATACCTCTTGTAGTGCTTTGTAACCGTCTTCTCGCTCAAAGAAGTCGTATTCAGCCCCAAAGATAAGTCGCTCGCTCACCTTAGCCAAGTCAGTAAAAGTTTTAAGCTGGTATTTTTGAGCCATTTCCTTGCTAACTGCCAAGCTATAAGTATTGTTGAAGCCATATAGGTTAGCCCATTCCAATCCGTATTGCTTTTTATAGGCAGTTTCTAAGTCGGCGAACTTGTTCTCGTTGTAAGGGTCTTTGCGTTTGAGTACTGCTTCCCACGCAGTACCGGTGTACTCGGGGTACATATCAAAGTCTCCACGCGCTATGGCAGGGTGAATGTTAGAGGTGCCACCCCCTACACCATTGGTCAGTCGCACCGAAAGCCCCGTGTCTTGTTCAATAAGCAAAGAAAGCATCTGCCCCAGCAAATAGCTCTCAGTCATCGGTTTGGTAGCGATATGTATATCTTTTGTTTTCTTAGGTGAAAGCACAAAGAAGAGAGTGATGAGCAGTGCCAAAATGCCTATCCCTACCAGCTTTAGTGGATTGCGCTTATAGGCAACTTCACGGTGCACCAATCGTTGCTCTACTTTTGCCAAAAGAAAATCAAAACCTAAAGCCAAGAGCGCAATCAGCACACTGCCTATGAGGGTCATCGCACTGTTATTGGTAGTGATACCTCTGTAGATAGCCACCCCCAAGCCCCCAGCACCTACAAACGAGGCGATACCAGCGAGCGCAATGGTCATCGTTACCATATTCCGAATGCCCGACATCAGTACAGGCAGGGCTAAAGAAAGTTTGATTTTCCAAAGCAGTTGCCTGCGGGTGCTACCCATTGCCTCTGCAGCTTCTACAATCAGCGGATTGATTTGGGTAATACCCGTATAAGTACTGCGGATAATAGGCAGTAAAGCATAGAGTATTAGAGCAATAAGAGCCGTGAGGTTCCCTACCCCCGTAATAGTGATAAAGAAACCCAATAAAGCGATAGAGGGGATAGTATAGAGCACATTCACAGCCCCTAAGAGCCAAACGGCATACTTGCGGTACTCGCTGATAAAGATTCCCAATAGCACCCCTATAAACGTTGCGATAACAATTGCCAAGAGCGAGATAAGCAAATGCTCAGCAGTGAGGTGCAGGAAGAACGGCGCTTCCTCACGAAGAAGAGAAATAAGATCTGTCAAGATGTTCATTAGTTTAGTCTTCGTGTTCGCCGCTATTGACCAAGGTAGCATTGATAAAAAAGGCGCCTTTGGTAGCGATTGTTTGCTCGGGGGCGATCGGTTTTACTGGGGCGATAGCGGTATAGCCACTTTCGGAAGCTCCTTTTACTACCTCCACTTTCTCAAAAGAGGTTTCTTTATCCGAAGTTTGGGTTACCAGAAAAATGTAGGATTTACCAGCATCCTCTACGATAGCCTCGTTAGGTACAGCAGGGGTCGTTTGTTTGTCAAGACTGATAACCCCTGTTACATTCATTCCATTGATGAGCCCTTGTTTGTCACCCTCTACGTGGCAATGTACAATGATGCTTTTGCTTTCGTTTTCAAACGAAGCCGCAATGTTATACACTTGGGCATCATATTCGCGAGAGGTGTTATTGGTAGGGTTGAAGTGCACTTGTTGTCCTACCTTAATGTAAGGCAAGTCACGCTCATACACTTGCAAGTGCAGGTGTAGCGAACTGTTGTCGATGATTTCCACAATAGGGGTGGAGGCATCTATATAAGCCCCTTTGTTAGTATATACCGCACTGATATTCCCACTAATAGGAGCCACTATCGCCAAAGTAGATTGCATTCCCTTATCGGTGAGTGTTTGAGGGTTTAAGCCCATTAGGCGTATTTGCTCTTCGAGGGCTGCTTTTTCAGTGCGTAAGGTACGTAGTTGGGTAGTGGCCGCTTGTAAGTTCTTACCCGTACCGGCATTGCCTTCGTAGAGGATCTGCTGGCGGTCAAGCTCTTGCTGGGCAAGTTCGATTTGGCTATTTACGGTGAGCAAGCGCTGTTGCTGTTGTAGAAAATCGGGATTGGATATGGTGGCAATTACCTGCCCTTTTTGCACATAACTGCCTATTTCTACCTTTACGCTCTTGATAATCCCCGCATATACAGTCGATACCTTCGCCTGATGGTCGGCAGGCATGCTCAGTATTCCATTGGCTTTGAGGGTAGCGGCAAGAGCTTTTTCTTCTATATGTCCCAAACGAATATCTACAGTTTGGATTTGAACTTGGGTAAGGGTGGTCAGGTTGCCTCCTTCTTCGTGGTGTTCTTCGCGCTCTTCGAGCTTTTGATTATTGGTAGTTGTAGGAGTGCCATTGCAGGCTGATAGACTAATTCCTATAAGGATAAAAGCGATTTTTATACCATATTTTTTCATTTGTTTTACTGGTTTAAAAGGGATTGTATTTCTATTACTTTTTGATTAAGCGCCTCGATACTCTCAAGGTATGCCAAGCGGGTATCTACGGCTGTCTGTAGGGTGTAAAGGTACTCCACATAGCTTATTTCACCTGCGCTATACCCTAACTGATTGGCTCGGATAATGCGCTCGGCTTCAGGTAGCGCTTCTTGTTTGTAAAACTGATATTTTTGCAAATTCAGTTGGTATTCCTCTTGCAGATTTATCCATTGAGTTTTAAGCTGTTTTTCTGTTTGTTGAGCTGCTTCTATAGCTGCTTCTTTCTGATATTTATAAGCTTTCACCTTGGCACGGGTAGCGGTAAAAATAGGAACTGAAAGCCCTATGGTGGCAAAGTGAAAACGTTTACTTCTATCAGTATAGGTCTCTACCCCTCCAATGGTTTGCATTCCTATAAGAGACTGATTGGTATAGCCCAATGTAAGGTCGGGCAGGGCTTGGGCACACTCTAGACGTTTGTTGTGCTCAGCTATGTTTGCTTCTTGATAGCTGAGTTGTACCAAAGGGTGCTGAGAGAGTTGTACATCCGAAGGCTCACTGAGTAACAAAGGCTCATACACGGGCGACTTGGTAATGGTAAATGCTTCTTCTGTTTGCATTAACGTACGCAAGTTGCGATAGGTAGCTTGTTGTATAGTTTTGTTCTGTTGAAGTAACAAACTTATTTCTCCTTTCTTCACTTGGGCAGTGTTAATATCTATCTTCTTGGTATCCCCTGCTTTATAGCGTACTTCAGCAATGCGAATAAAATTATTGTAGAGACTATCAAGCTGCAAGAGCTGTTCCTCTTTAAAAGTCAAATATTGCAATTGCTGATATGCGTTGCGCACTTGCCGCTTCAGTTCATTCTGCTGAAGGGCTAATTGCCCTTGTTGTAATTGTGTCTCTGCTTGATAGAGCTTTTTGCGAGCAGCAAATACTGTAGGCAAAGGAATAGATTGTGATACACCTACTGAAAGGTCTTTTTCAGCACTGCTGTACTGCCCGTATTGCCCTGTAAAGTCTGTTTTAGCCAATTCAAAAGAGGTTCGCTCTTTAGCACTTGCTCCTTGTAGCTTGAGTTGTGCTGCCTTAATCACTCCATTGTTCTTAAGGGCTATTTGCTCTATTTCTTGTAGCGAGTAAGACTGCTGAGCGTGTAGCGCTATAGGACTGATAAGCAATAGGGCTATCGTGAGTACTTTAGCTGAAGGACGGCGCCAAGAAAAGGTACTATTGAAAGCGATGTAAAGCAACGGAAGCACAAAGAGGGTGAGGAAGGTAGCCGATACTAACCCCCCAATAACCACTGTAGCTAAGGGGCGTTGTACTTCTGCTCCTGCTCCTTGACTGAGTGCCATAGGTAGGAAACCTAAGCTCGCCACCATAGCCGTCATTAGCACAGGGCGTAAACGCATTTCGGTACCCGTAATCACGCGATGCAAAAGGTTGGTCATTCCTTCTTTTTTCAGCTGGTTGAAAGTGCCAATAAGCACTATACCGTTGAGCACTGCTACCCCAAAGAGCGCGATAAAACCAATACCCGCACTAATACTAAAAGGCATTCCCCGAAGAAGCAAGGCAAATACGCCCCCAATGGCACTCATCGGGATAGCGCTAAAGATGAGCAATGATTGTTTTATAGAGTGGAAAGTAAGGTATAACAAGAAAAATATTAAAAGTAGGGCTACAGGCACGGCTATGAGCAGTCGGTCGGTGGCTTGTTGTAGGTTCTCAAACTGACCGCCATAGGTAAAGTAATAGCCCGTAGGGAGCTTTACGCCCTTTAATTTTTGTTCTATATCACTCACCACACTCTGCACATCGCGCCCTTGCACGTTGAAGCCAATGACGATACGGCGCTTGCCTGCTTCACGGCTTACTTGTGCGGGGCCTAATTCATATTTGATAGTGGCCAATTGGCTCATCGGCACCTGCCCATTTTCGGTAGCTACCATCATATGCTGTACATCGTCAATTCCGGTACGATGGAGGCTATCGAGGCGTACCACAAGGTCGAACCTTCGTTCGTTCTCGAAGACAACCCCAGCCTTCTTACCAGCAAAGGCGGTACTGAGTACCTCATTGACCTCTTGCACCGAAAGTCCGTAGTTGGCCAAACGCACACGGTCGTAAGTAACATTGATTTGCAGAAGTCCGCTTACTTTTTCGACCTGTGGGGCGGTAGCACCTTCTGTTTTCTGGATAAGTTGGCTTACTCTTTGGGCGTAGTGGGCGAGGGTATCCATGTTTTCTCCAAAGATTTTTATCGTTACATCCTGTCTGACACCTGTCATCAATTCGTTGAAACGCATTTGTATAGGCTGGCTTTTCTCAAAAAAGACCCCAGGAATATCCTTGAGCCGCTCAATGATGGCATCTCCTAATTCCTCATAGGAGCGACCACTTTTCCATTGGTCTTGGCTCTTGAGTACGATCACAATATCGGAGGCTTCCAGCGGCATAGGGTCGGTAGGTATTTCGGCAGAACCTGTTTTGCCTATCACCATTTTCACCTCGTCGAACTCACGAATCAGGCGAGAGGCCTGCATGGAAGTCTCCAAGCTCTGCTTCAGGGAAGTGCCCGGTGGCAGAATACATTCAAAAACAAAATCGCCTTCTTGTAGTTGTGGAATAAACTCACCTCCCATACGGCTGAAAATGCCTACCGCAAGAACGAACAGTACCACGGTACTGCCTATTATCCATCCCCTAAGGCGGATAGAACGGACAAAGAGCGGTTGGTAGTGACGGTAGAGCCACGCTATCATTCTCTCGGCAAAACTACGCTTGTCACTCACCTTTTTAGGCAAGAGCAAAGCACTCATGGCAGGGATATAGGTAAGAGAAAGAATCAACGCCCCTGAGATAGCGAAGACTACAGTCTGTGCCATAGGGCGGAACATCTTGCCCTCTACCCCTACCAAGGTGAGGATTGGGATATATACCATCAAGATAATAATCTCGCCAAAGGCAGCACTACTGCGTATCTTGGACGCAGAATGATACACTTCATCGTCCATTTGCGCTTGGGTAAGTGGTTGTCGGTTTTTACGGATAGCTAAATGGTGCATCACTGCTTCTACCACAATAACCGACCCATCAACGATAATTCCGAAGTCTATTGCCCCCAAGCTCATCAGGTTCGCACTTACCCCAAAGAGGTTCATCATTCCTAAGGCAAAGAGCAAAGAAAGTGGAATGGCAGTAGCTACAATCAGTCCTGCTCTCAAGTTGCCTAAGAAGAGTACCAAAACGAAGATGACAATCAGTGCCCCCTCTAAGAGGTTTTTCTCTACCGTGTGAATAGCGCGTTGCACTAGGTCGGTGCGGTCTAAGAAAGGTTCTATTACTACATCGTCAGGCAAGGATTGTTGTATAGTGGGTAGTTTTTCTTTAATACGGCTAACTACCTCGTGGCTGTTTTCACCTTTGAGCATCATCACCACGCCCCCAACGGCATCTACTTCGCCATTGTAGGTAAGAGCTCCATAACGAATGGCACTCCCTAAGCGTACCTCGGCTACATGCTTGATAAAGAGGGGAGGGGTGTGCTTGCCTACGGCTATATTGCCTATGTCTTCAAGGGAGCGAGCCATGCCTATTCCTCGGATAAAGTAGGCATTGGGGCGCTTGTCGATATAGGCACCTCCTGTATTTTGGTTGTTCTGCTCCAAAGCAGTGAAAATATCACTGACACTCACCCCCATGGCACGGAGGCGATCGGGGTCTATAACCACCTCATACTGCTTGAGTTCGCCTCCAAAGCTGTTGATTTCGGCTATTCCTTTGGTACCATAGAGTTGGCGAGCCACGATCCAGTCCTGCATGGTGCGGAGGTCTTTGGCGGAATATTTGTTTTTGCTCTGTTCCGTAGGGCGAATGATATACTGATATACCTCCCCCAGTCCGGTACTCACGGGTGAGAGTTCGGGCGAGCCTATGCCTTGAGGGATTTGTTCCTGTGCCTCCTTGAGCTTTTCATTGACTAGCTGGCGGGCAAAGTAGATGTCCATATCCTCGCTAAAGACGGCTGTGATGACCGAGAGGCCAAAGCGAGAAATACTGCGTGTTTCCTCCAGCCCAGGAATATTGGCGATGGCTTGCTCAATAGGAAAAGTAACCAGTTGCTCTACCTCTTGTGAGGCCAAAGTAGGGGTAGAGGTGATGATTTGTACTTGGTTGTTAGTAATATCTGGAACGGCATCAATGGGGAGCCTTGTAGCACTCCATACGCCCCAAAAAATAAGCATAAGGGTCATGAATCCTACAAATAGCTTATTTTTGATGCTAAATAGTATGATTTTGTCTAACATTTCTAATAAGAATTAATGATTAGTTAATGACTAATGATGGGTGAGATGACTAATGAACAATCACTTGAGATGAAGAAAGAAAAGACTATATCTTGGGAGGAGTCCAGATATTCCCATAGTAGTTCGAAGACCATACGGTCAGGGGATAGCTATAGGAGGGAATGGTTGCGGTGGCTTGAGCAATGGTTAAGGCCTCATAAGTAGTGGGCGTGCTGATTACCATTTGGCAGCAAGTGCAAATGCAGAAAGGTGAACAGATATCCAAATGAAAATGAGAGTGTTCCCCAGTTGGGGCTGTTACAAATTCATAAGAAGCTGAAGACTCCTCACCTTCAAGCATATCCGTACAGGGCAGCCCAGTGAGTGCCAACAGATATAAGCTAAGTATGAAGGTGAAAAATCTCATATTGGGGGCAAAAATAGTAAAATAATGACATATAGCAATCAATCAATGATAATTTTTTTGCTAATTCCCAAATTTGCTAATTACCTCATACGCCCTACCAATAGGAATTTCGGTCTCACCAATGCAAACAAATTGGTGGGTGTACGAACTGATGTGCTGTACATTCACCACGCAACTCTTATTAACGCGTACAAATAACGCAGAAGGTAGTTGGCTGTGTATATTCTTAAGGTTAATCCACGTAATGTATTTATCGGTAAAAGTGTGGATAATTACGTAGTCTTTCAGTGCCTCTATATAGAGGATATCACTGTGAGCGATGCGGTAATTCCGCCTGTTAGCACGAATGTTAATATATTGTGTGTCAGTAGACTCAAAATCTGTTTTCTGCTGAGTGAGCAATTGGTGGTAACTCTCAGCTTTGGCAACAGCTTTCTTAAAACGTTCAGGGGTGATAGGCTTTACCAAATAGTCCAGTGCATCTACCTCGTAGCTATCTAAAGCATACTGGCTGTAGGCGGTGGTAAATATCACCAAAGTCTGTTCGGGCAAGGTTCTAGCGAACTCCAAGCCGTTTACCCCTGGCATCTCTATATCTAAAAAAAGTAAATGTACTTCGTTTTTCTTCAGAAAGTCCGCTATGCCCGCTGTATTTTTAAACGAACCCAAGAGCTTTAACTGGCTATACTGCCTAATAAGGCGCTCCATACCAATACGTGCCAAAGGTTCATCATCTACTATCAAACAATTCATAGTTGCAAAGCTAAAGTTACTATATATTCTTGGGCTAAAGCTTCTTGCGAAAGCTCAAAATGGTCTCCATAGAGCAGTTCCAATCGCCGATTTAGGTTGGGTAAGCCTATTCCACTACACTTGTGTTTGCGATGAGGCTCTGAAGGTACCGAATTGCGCACCGAAAAGTGCAACCAACCCTCTTTATTTTCACATTTCATATAGATATACGTAGGGGCAAGGCTATCAGTACTGTGTTTTACAGCATTTTCTGCTAATATCAGCAATATGTTAGGAGGAAGTTGTATCCCTTGTAGATTCTTTTCATTGTATGTAAGCTCATAAGTAAAATCATCACGACGCATTGCTTCCAAAGAGAGATAATCGTTTAAAAAACGCAGTTCCGACAAAAGGAAAACCCGCTCCTCGTGCGACTGATAGAGCAAATGCCGTAGGAAATCAGATAGTTTTACAAGGGTATACGAGGCTTTTTCAGGGTCTATATGCACCAATATATTAATGCTGTTGAGCATATTGAACAAAAAGTGTGGTTGTATTTGGCTTTTTAGGGCTTGTAGTTCACTCTCGGCGGCTTGTCGCTCTAATTCCTGCATCTTTTCGTTGTTTTTTATCCACGATTGAAATATTTTTAAGAAAGTAGAGGTCATTATAAAGGGCAACAAGCTCAACAGTGAAAAGATAAATAGGGTAGGGATAGGCAAAGCCATCGCCTTTTTAAGGTCTTCACTAATGATGTACTCTCTCCATATTACGCTGTTTAGGTAGTAGGTAAGCACCTGAAAAACAAAGAGTACGCCCACAAGACTGATAGCATAGTTAATGAGCTTGCCTCTAAATAAAAACTGCGGAATGAGTACATACAGGTTTAGGTAAAAAGCGATGGTGATAACTAACCATCTTTCTATCCAGTCCAGATGGTCAAAAATCCCCTTATAGGCGCCCCATTCTTTGGTCGTCAGAAAGAACAGAAGCAATAAGCAACAAGCAGTTATATGCCGATAAATGCGGTATCTATCAGCTATAAAAAACTGCAAAAAGAAGTTGTTCTTCAAAAATATGTTAGGATTCTCAGTACTCATTGTCAATTACTTAATCGTGATTCCCGCTGCAAAGTACAACGCAGGCAAAAATACACTCGAGCGCGCACTACCGTCTTCATTTTTAGCTTCAGAAGCAAACATCGCACTGAGGGTACGTTCTCTATAACGTCCCGAACGGATAAAACTACCGCCAAAAGTCACCGGAATGCTTATATGCTTACCCAGTTTAAACTCAGGTTCTAATCCTACAAAAAAAGTTTGCGAAGAGAACATTTCTTTTTGTCCGTTGCGTCTTAGGTATGCCGAATAACCTCCTATATTAGCTACTAATTTCAAGCTGAGGTTTTCGCTATAATCATAACCAAAAGCTACTTTCGTACCGTCAAGTAGATTGATATCTATAGTGAATTTATCAGAAAAACCTCCTTTGTATTTCAAATAAAGGGCAGGAAACACCATAGGATAACCAAAACTGTTGTTAAGAGCCACGCCACCTCCTATTTCAAGGTTAGGTCTCCAATGCCATATAAACACCAAAGCCCCATTAGCCAAAACATTTTCGTCTATGCGGATAGCCGACAGTCTATTTTCAGGGGTATAGCTTCCTATACCCAGAGCCATCAACATAGACCAACGCTCTTTCAACGGACGTAAGTGAAGCACGGTTGCTCCCAAGTTCATCACTTGCGAAGGCAGTTCTTTCCCTATAGGAAAATTATGATTGTCCATCTTTACGAAAGTACCGCTAAGAGCCACGCCCCAAATGGTAGCACGCTTATAAGGGTCATCTTCAGCGGACGCTTGCATCGATAGAGGCACCATCGCACCTGCCGAATAAATCATAGCTGAACCATTGCCCGTATTAGTATCAGCTACTGCATCGTAGAATTCAGAGTTGCCGATGTATTCCGTTTTTACGCTAATTTGCGCAAAAGAATTCACTCCCAAAAGCAAGATTATAAAAGTAAATATTTCTTTCACTATAATAAAGATTTAAGTATTACAGTGGCAAAAGTACAGAAAAACGAATTGTCAGAAGAAAAAGAGTTGTTTTTCTATACCAAAAGCAGAATTTACTATACTAATTGTTTTATAAAAAAGGCTGCTTTGTAGCAGCCCTTTATCTTATTGGTCTAATGCAACAGCTGCTGCAAACAGACCGAGTACTACTATTAGCAGTATTAATCCTATAAGCGAAATTACAAGTCCTGCAATAGCTAAACCTTTTGGTTTTCTCGTTACCCCTATTCCCGAGAAGATAAGTCCTAGTAACCAGAGTATCCATCCTAATACAGGTATCCAAAATAAGAAAATGGTAACTAAGGCTATGATAAACCCTGCGGTACCCATAGCGTTAGAAGCAGCAGGAGCTTGCTGAATAACAAAGGTAGGTTGTACTTCTTTTTGTGCAGGTTGCTGTACAGGTTCTTGTACGTTTTCTGTATTTTCCATAAAAACTAAATAAATATTAATTACTCCCTACTCTATTACAGGCTTTTCGGGCACTGCCTTTTATATTTTTAAAGAGTCGCAAAAATATAAATATTTTTTTAAACAACCAAAAAAATAACAATTATCGTTTCTTCAGCACTTCTATTAGCACCGCTATAATGATGAGCACCACTCCTACCAATAGATTTACCGTTAGCTCTTCCTGCCTAAATACCCAAATGCTGATAGCCACTGCCACTATGGGCTCTACCACTCCTACTATGGCAGTAGGGGTCGAACCAATCATCTGTATAGCGTAGATGAGCGTGATGAGCGATAGTAGCGTCGTTACTATCCCAAAACCTACCAATAAGGCTCCCATTTTTATTTCGGGTATGGGCAGGGTATTGCCAGTAATTGGTATTTTTATCAAGAAGTAAAGAGCCGAAAATAGGGTAGAGTAGAGCGATACTTTTATCCCCGAAGCCGATATTTTCGATTTGTTTACAATAATCATATACAGGGCGTACGATAGGGCTCCTAAAAGCGAAATAAACGCACCCATATAGTTGATAGTAAGGTTATTAATATCTTTAACGCTTAGCAAGAAAATACCTACTAACACTATCAGAAGCGCTATAATAGTAGGCAGAGTTAGCTTTTCTTTATAGAAGAAAGCCAATGCCAGAGCTACGATAAGCGGATACATAAAAAAGATGGTCGAAGCAATCGCAGGCGAAAGAAGATCGTAGGCTAAGAAAAGAAACTCAGCTGAGAGTGCGTACAACAGTCCTAATACAGCAAAGATAGCTATTTCCCGCGGCGCAATGCGCAAAGGCTCTCGTTTATAAAACAGATAGCCCACTATAAAAACAGCCGTGATGATAAACCGGTAAAAGAGAGCGGCATCTACTGAAAATCCCTCCTGCTTGATAGGTATCATAAAGAGCGGAATCATTCCGTAGGTCACAGCCGATATAAGCGCTGCCAAATAACCTTTTACTGTATCTCTCATATTTTTAAAAGAAAAGAGTTAGCACGTAGGGGTAGTAGATGATGCAGAGTACTATGGTAGCAGGTATTACGGCAAAAGCCACGCTTCCTGCCGCTATATCTTTGATAATTCCTATGGTTTTATGGTGTTCAGGGTGTACAAAGTCGCATATTTTCTCTATTGCAGTGTTCAAACCCTCTACCGAGAGCACTATTCCTATGCATAATAGCTGAATAATCCATTCATTAGTAGTGATTTGAAAATAAAACCCTAAAATCACCCAAGCCAAAGAGGTTAGTATGTGTACTATTACAGGAGGTTCGTTTTTCACTAAGTAGTATACGCCTTGAAATACATATTGTAGGCTTTTGAGTCGGTTTTTTATAAATTCCATCTTTTTATTGCTTTAGTCGCATTCCAATAACGCCAAATATAGCCTCACGGATAATGCTTTTATTCATTTTAGATTTTCCTCTAATTCGGTCTGTGAATATAATAGGTACTTCAGTTATCTTAAATTTCTTCAGATAGGCACGGTATTTCATCTCTATCTGAAACGCATACCCTACAAATCGTACGCTGCTAAGGTTAATGGCCTCTAGTACTTGCCGTTTATAGCATACGAAACCCGCAGTAGGGTCTTTTATCTTCATTCCAGTAATAATTCGTACATAGATAGAGGCACCGTAAGAGAGCAGTATGCGTGGCAGAGGCCAATTCACTACATTTACGCCTTTCACATACCGCGACCCGATAGCTACATCACTGCCGTTGCAGCAAGCCTCGTATAGGCGCAGTAGGTCATCAGGATTGTGCGAGAAGTCAGCATCCATTTCAAAAATATAGTCATAGCCGTGTGCCAATGCCCATTCAAAGCCGTGTATATAAGCCGTTCCTAAGCCTTTTTTCTCGGTGCGAACCTCCAAAAACAGTCGTGTAGGAAACTCCGTTTGTAGGGCTTTCACCTTAGCTGCCGTCCCGTCAGGCGAGTTGTCATCTACAATGAGGATATGAAACCTCTCATCGCGACTAAACACCGCTCTAATGATGGTTTCTATATTCTCTATTTCATTATATGTAGGAATTATTATTAACAAAATTCAATTTAAAGTTTTTACCACTCCGCACATACAAAAACTTTGCCAAAAGTTTAAATAGCGTTATTGTGCTACGACCTTTGGCAAAGTTTTCAGAATTCATAATTCATCATTCAAAATTCTTAATTACATATCACCCATTTCTTTGCTTAGCTCAGCATTCATAGCGCGATATACACCCGTTTCAAGTTTCTCACGTATAGCCGAGAAAGCATCTAAAGTGCGCAATATATCTTCTTTGCTGTGCGAAGCCGTAGGGATAATGCGAAGCAGTATCATTCCTTTTGGTATCACTGGGTACACTACTATCGATAAGAAAATACCATAGTGCTCGCGTAGGTCATTTACCATAGCCATCGCTTCTGGTATGCTACCGTGTAAGAATACAGGCGTTACACAAGTGTTAGTATTACCGATGTTGAAGCCGCGTTCTTTTAGTCCGTTTTGTAGCATATTCACGTTGTCCCATAGTTTTTGCTGTAGTTCAGGCATAGTTTCCATCATCTCCAAGCGTTTTAGGGCACCTTTTACGTAAATCATCGGTAGCGACTTAGCAAACATTTGCGAACGTAGGTTGTATTTTAGATAATCTACCACTTTAGCATTTCCTGCTACGAAAGCACCTATTCCAGCCATCGATTTAGCAAAAGTAGAGAAATAAACATCTATTTCGTCTTGTATGCCTTGGTGTACACCTGTACCTTCACCTCTAGGACCTAAAGTACCAAAACCGTGAGCGTCATCTACCAATAAGCGGAACGGATATTTCTTCTTAAGGGCTACTATTTCTTTTAGCTTGCCTTGCTCGCCTCGCATACCGAAAACACCTTCTGAAATAACCAAGATACCGCCGCCAGTAGTCTCTGCCAATTTAGCCGCGCGCTCAAGGTTCTTCTCAAAGCTCTCCATATCGTTGTGCTGATAGGTGTAGCGCTTGCCGAAGTGTAGGCGTACCCCGTCAATAATACAAGCGTGTGCATCTACGTCATACACTATCACATCGTTTTTAGTCACTAAAGCATCGATGATAGACACCATTCCTTGGTAACCGAAGTTTAGCAAATAAGCAGCTTCTTTGTGTACGAACTTAGCCAAGCGTTTTTCAAGTTCTTCGTGCATAGTCGTATGTCCGCTCATCATACGTGCCCCCATAGGGTAAGCAGCTCCGTATTCAGCAGCCGCTTCGGCATCTACTTTGCGCACTTCAGGGTGATTAGCAAGCCCTAAATAATCGTTGATACTCCAGTTGAGTATCTCCTTTCCTTGAAATTTCATATGAGGGCCTAATTCTCCTTCCAATTTAGGAAATACGTAATACCCTTCTGCGTGCTCTGACCAGCGTCCTATACTACCTTTATTTGCATAAATATGCTCAAATAAGTCTTTCATTCTTCTTTATTTATATGTTAAATATTAAACGTTTTCTTCATCCACTCATCGCTGTATATCTTGTTCATATAGCGCGAACCGTGGTCGGCAAAAAGCACTACTACTATACTGTTTTCGTCGAATCGTCCCATTTCGGCATATTGCCTTACAGCTTGCATCGCAGCCCCACTGGTGTATCCCATAAATAGTCCTTCAGTGCGTGCTAATTCTCTGGCAGTCAGAGCAGCATCTTTGTCGGTTACTTTTATAAACTCGTCTATTACATCAAAGTTAGTAGCCGTAGGGATAAGATTTTTGCCCATACCCTCTATTTTGTACGGATAAATCTCAGCAGGGTCAAACTCGCGAGTGTCGTGATATTTTTTAATAGCCGACCCGTAGGCATCAACCCCCAGTACTTGTACTTTAGGGTTTTGTTCTTTCAGATAACGAGCAATACCCGAAATAGTACCCCCTGTACCGCTACATACCACCACGTGGGTAATCTCGCCTTGTGTTTGCTCCCATATCTCACGTCCAGTAGATTGGTAGTGCGCTTCAGGGTTCAACGGATTAAAATACTGATTGATATAAATCGAATTAGGAGTCTCTTGGTGTATGCGCTTAGCCACTTCGTAGTAAGAACGAGGGTCATCAGGGGCTACATTTGCCGGACATAGATGTACTTCAGCACCTAAGGCTTGCAGCATTTCCACCTTATCGTGCGATGATTTATCACTAATCGCTATAATGCACTTATAGCCGCGTAGGGCACTAATCATCGCAAGGCTATAGCCTGTATTGCCTGAGCTGGTTTCTACTATAGTGCTACCTGGTTTCAGCAAACCTTTGCGTTCAGCGTCTTCTATTACATATTTAGCTACTCTATCTTTAGCCGAGTGACCTGCATTAAAGGCTTCCAACTTCCCGAAGAAACGCCCTTTCAGTCCTTTAGTTATCTCTTTTAGTTCCAGTAGCGGAGTGTTTCCAATCAAATCGAGCAAACTGTCATACACCCCTAATGAGTTATCTATTTTCATTACTTTTTTGTTTTAAGGTGATACTAAATTTAGTAAGAACCCATTCTAACTTTGAAGTCGCAAAGATACGAATAATTTACCAATTAGCAAAATTAGTAAATCAGTAAATCAGAAAAAAATTCTTTTATACCTTCCCTTTACAAACGATATACACACCCTTTAGGAAGAGCGAAGAATGACCGAACAATCACCGAAGTATAAACATCTAATTACCCTCCCAAATTCAGAAAAATATTCTACCCGCAGCCTATCCCTCCCAACCCCTCATAGCCTTCCTAATCTTCTCATTTCTTCCCAGCCCTCCCAGCCCTCGCAGCCTTCCCAATCTTCACAGCCTTCCCAGTCCCTCATAGCTCTCCCAGTCCTTCCAGCCCTCTCATTCCTTCCCAGCTCTCCCAGCCCTCACAGCCTTCTCAGCCCTCTCATTCCTTCCCAACTCTCCCAGCCCTCGCAGCCTTCCCAGTCCTTCCAGCCCTCACAGCCTTCTCAGCCTTCACAGCCTTCACAGCCTTCTCAGCCTTCACAGCCCTCCCAGCTTTCCCAATCTTCTCAGCCCTCCCATTTTATTGCCCAGCGGCTCCACCTAATTTGCTAATTAGCAAATTATTTGTATCTTTGCCTTTGTATAATATCCATAGGTTATGAATATCCCTGATTTTCAAAAACTAATGCATCCCTTTCTCGAAGCAATTAAGGACGGGCGCGTCTATTCCACCGAGCAAATCGTGGAGATGCTTCGTGTGCATTTTAGTCTTACTATGGATGATATGAAGGTGAAGGTACCTAATGGCAATCAATCTCTTTTTCGCAACCGCATCGATTGGGCTTCTAACCACCTACATCAGGCGGGTTTGGTAGCCAGTTTTCTCAAAGGCTACTACCAAATCACCGAAGCAGGCGAACAAGCGCTTACCCAAGAGCGTGCCAAAACGATGGATACCGCCTATCTCCGCAAATTCGACCAGTTTCAAGCGTGGGAAACTATGTTTGATGAGAGTAAGGCATTACCCGAAAATACTCGTACGGTAGAGGTTGAAATGCAAAATGAGACTCCCGAAATTATTATAGGCAAAGCCTCTCTGATGCTTTATCAATCCTTGAAGTTCGAATTGTTAAGTGTTATAAAGAGTCGTCCTATTTCTTTTTTCGAGTATTTTATAGTAGAGTTGCTCAAGAAAATAGGGTATAAAGGAGTAGATTCTTCTAATTTTGAAGTTATAGGGAAGCAAGAAAAAGAAGGAATAGAAGGGGTGATGTATCAAGATGAATTAGGGATTGAGAAGATATATATGCAAGCCAAGAAGTGGGAAATGCAAGTTACTTCTAAAGACATACGCAATTTTATAGGGGCGTTGAGCCTAAAAGGCACAAATAAAGGGGTCTTTATTACCACTTCTACTTTTTCTCCTGAAGCCAAAGCAGAAGCGGTACAAAACCCCTCTCATAAAATTGTCCTCGTTGATTACGACCGCCTAATGCACCTTGCTATTAAGCATAATGTAGCTATACAAACCAAGCGTACTGTCGAAATAAAAGGAATAGATGAAAATTTCTAACTACTGATTAACTTTTTTGTTTTCTCAATCCTCTTGCAATCATTATAGCTCCTCCTACAATCACTGCACCCCAAATAGCTAATAGCACATATCCTACAAGAGCTATTTTACTGCCTATACTTACTACTTCAGGCTTAAAAGCAAAACGTATCTGGTGGTTACCAGCAGGTACTGATAAGGCTCGTAGCGCATAATCTACCTGATAGATAGGTACTTCCTTGCCATCAATAGTAGCTTTCCAACCGTGTGGGTAGTACATTTCTGAGAAAACAGCCAATCCTGCATTAGAGTTTTTGCTTTCGTACTCCAAAACATCAGGCTTATAACTCTTAAGACTTATAGTAGCGGTACTATCTACTGTATATTGCTGTGGAAGGGGAGTTTTAAGGTCTTTAAGGGTAGCCAATGCTTCTTGTTGCGGATTAAAGTCTTCTAAGCGCTGCATCACTTCATTGTCGCTATTTTCAATGCTAAGTTTACTTACGAACCATGCATTGCCTAATGCCTTATCATTATGCATAGGTTGTTGTCCTCCCTGCTGATTTCTTAGGATAAGATATTTTACGTTTAGCATATTCAGCACATTCATATTTCCTTTAGCTATTTGGTAGTCAAAAAGCTCTTGCATACGCCTAGGCTTAGCTGCGTGATATCCTCCTATTGAATGATGGAAATAAGAGGTTCGTGCTCCATTGATACCTACTTCAGGTTCATATACCCTATAATAACTATTATCTTTTAGTATTTGCTGGTCAGCAGGAGTAATATCAAAAGGATTATTAACCATATAGCGGTCAGCAAAGCTATCTTTGTTCACATAGCGGCGTGCTATACCTCCTAAATCGAAGAAAATAAGAACTAATATAGCTACCTGCATACCCCATTGAGGTATTTTTTTGTATTGATATAGCACTAAAGCCAATGCAGTAAGCAGTACTAAGATAATACTTCTTAACACATCTGCACTATACATTGATTTTCTATCTTCTATAATCATCTGTACCACATCATCTCCGTAATATTGTGCATAAAGACTGTCTGAGGCACCAGCAAAGCTAAAGAAACCTTTGCATAATAGTAGTAAAACAAGTATCCCTAAGGTGATATATAAAGTGCGAAGTACAGCTTTTTTACGAACTTCCTCAGTGCTTTGAGTATAATGATACAGTCCGAGCATTGCTAAAGCTGGGATGCATAACTCTAATAATACTTGTATAGAAGATACTGCTCTAAATTTGTTATACATCGGCACGTAATCAATCATAAAATCAGTGACTAATGAAAGGTTTTTACCCCACGAAAGTACTAAAGCTATGATAGTTCCGGCTAATAACCAAACTTTTAAACGTCCTTTTACGGTGAAAAGAGCCAATACAAAGAAGAAAAAGATTACTATTCCTATATAAGCAGGAGCAGCTACTATGGGTTGGTCTCCCCAATAAGTAGGCAGACTATTTGAAAAGCCAAGTGCTTGTTGCTGTGGAACTCCTTTTTGTACCAAATACTCATAAGTTTTTGAGTTTTCGCCTAATGCTTCGTGGTTCGACCCACCGAAAAGGCGTGGCACTATCAAGTTCATTGATTCTGCTATTCCATAGCTATATTCAGTGATGTAATTTTTTGATAATCCCTCGGCAGCTTTTTTTACATTTCCTTCAGTATCTATTGTCAAGGTTGATTTGCTACGCGTACTCCAGTCTGCGTACTCTTTGGTAGTGAGTAGCAAAGTAGCGTTACAAAGTATACTAATAACTAAAGCTAAAAAAAGTACTCCTATTGACTTGCAAAAATCCTTTATCTCCATCTCTTTAATAGCTTTATAAAGATACACAATTCCGAGCAACAATACTAAAATAAGTAGATAATAAGTCATCTGGAAGTGGTTGGCACCTATTTCTAATGAAAGAGCTATAGCGGTAAGCAGTCCTCCCCAAAGGTATTTTCGCTGAAAAACCAGTAGTATACCCGCTAGTACAGGTGCAAAATAAGCAATAGCGTGCGCTTTTGCATTATGTCCCACCCCCAATATAATAATAAGGTAGGTAGAGAGACCAAAAGCAATAGCCCCCAATACGGCGGTTCGCATATCTACTTTTAATACTAATAGTAGAATGTAAAATCCTATAAAATAGAGGAATAAATAATCTGCTGGGCGTGGTAGAAAACGTAAGGTTTGGTCTAATTTCTTTACCAAATCATATGGGTAGTGAGCCCCTAACTGATAGGTAGGCATACCTCCAAAGGCACTATTCGTCCAATACGATTCTTTATTTTCGTTTTCTCTGTAGTCATTGCGTTCCTTAGCCATTCCTGAGTATTGTACTATATCGCTTTGCAAAATTGCTTTTCCTTGCAAGACAGG
Organism: Capnocytophaga sp. FDAARGOS_737; assembly: GCF_009730375.1. Lineage (NCBI taxonomy): Bacteria > Pseudomonadati > Bacteroidota > Flavobacteriia > Flavobacteriales > Flavobacteriaceae > Capnocytophaga > Capnocytophaga sp. FDAARGOS_737. The sequence continues at coordinate 752,532 of NZ_CP046316.1, forward strand.
GTAAAAAAATGCCAAGGATATTAGGGCAAATAACCCTATTACTATAAAATGAGGTATTATCTTTTTCATTTCAAAAAATAGAACTTATAACTCTTCATACTCTATATAATCTCCTACTTGCTTAGTGGCTTGAGGGTTCTTTGAAGTATTGTTATTATTTATAACATTTTCTCTAACATTTTGCTTATTACCAGTCCCTTGATATGGATTTTGTTGGTATTGCTGCTGTGCTTTCTGAAATTCTTTCTGCATACGTTCTCCTATCTTATTTAGGAAGAAATGCATAAAGTAAGGGGCTACTATTCTGAAGAGTATTCTAAGCCCTAAGATTATCAGTATTATAATTAATAGGGTTTGTATGAAACCCGTAAAAGATGCTTCTGCTATCATTGCTGTGTGATTTTTTGCAAAGATACAAAATAAATATGAAACAACAAAAAAAAGCTGCCCCTTTATAAGGACAGCCTTTTTGTTTTTTATAATTCAATGATTATTTTAAGCTGAAAGTAGCTCTACGTGCTATCTGACGAGCTCTAGAAGAACTTTTATCAACTGAAGTATCTTCCCCTTTACCTTCTGTGCTGATACGTGAAGCACTAACACCAGCTTTCACTAGGATGTCTTTTACTGCATTAGCACGTTTTTGTGATAAACTGCTGTTGTAGTTTGTACCACCTAACTCATCAGCATAACCTGAAATAAGAATATTAGCACCTGAATTTTCTTTCAAATACTTAACAACTATGTCAATAGCCCAAGTAGAAGAAACTTGTGGAGTTGAAGAGTTAAAGTCAAAGTAAGCACTAATGTAACCTTTCTTAATAAGGTCTGATACTACGTCACCGCTGAAATCAGAATTATTGTTGTTTGCAGCAGAACCACCTTTAGCTTGATAGTTGTTGTTCAAATAATTTTCGATTTCATCTGGAATACCATTTCCATTAGCATCGTTCATCTTATCTTGTTTGTTAGCCACCTTGCCTTTCAAATCAGATACGTTATCTTCAAGAGCAGCTACGCGTTTAGCAACATCCTCATTGTCTTTAGCTGAGTTAGCAGCCCAATCAGCATGTTTGTCTTCTTTACCAAGAGCAATATTCAAACCTATAGAGGTAGTGAAGTGAGCTCCTTGGAAGCCACGGCGAGTTGCTCTAGAATGAGTATCATAAGTAAGGTTTTGTCTTGCATTAAGGTATAGTGAAGCGTCTAATAGAAGAGCGATTCTGTTAGAAAGTCTTATTTGAGGAGTTACACCACCAGTAAGGAAAAGCATTTGGTCTTTTCCAGTGAAGTTATCACTTCTTAGTTGAGAGTAACCACCCCCTGCGTGTACTAATACACCCAAGTCGCTTGTCCAATCTTCAAAACCTAATACACGAGCAAGGTTTGCATAACCTTGTAGGTTAACATTCCAAATTTTAGAATCAAATTTAGGGGTGTCTTTCTTTTCGCTAAAGCTATCGTAACCACCACCTAAACGGATACCAAATTTGTTGTTAAACATATAACGTACACCCAAGTTTGCACCCCATAAGCTAGGTGTGCTTGTAGTGTAACCACTTGTTAGTGGAGTTATGGGCTTATTTACCCCTCCATTTAAATCTACAGACCATTTGTTATAGCCGGCTGTTTCCTGTGCTTGAACTCCAATGAAAGCCAATGAAGCCAATACTAAAATACTTTTTTTCATTCCTTTTTAATTAAATAAATTATACAATAAAACGGGGCAAAGATAAGATTATTTTTTTTACCAAAAATAGTTTTAACAAAAAATTAACGTTTTTCTTTGTGCTTTAAAAGCATTCTTTCTAGTGGTGTAATTGCGCTATCTATACCTTCTTCAAAGGTTTTAAATTGTTTTTTCACTACCAAACTTTCTCCTGGTATGTGCACTTTTACTTCTACTATTTTGTTCTCTTTTGCAGTTGTATTATCTAATTTTAGATGAACATCTGCTTCTATAATTCGGTCATAGAAATTATCAAGCTTATCAAGCTTCTTTTGAATAAAATCTACTAATTTTTGGTCAACTGTAAAGTCAACAGGATGTACATGTACTTTCATAATGTTTAATAATTTAAGGTTTAACAATCTAATTATTTTTCTGTTTCTTCCTCATTTTCACTATTATTAGCACGTGGGTGGGCTTTCTTATATTGCCGTTTTAGCTCTACTAGGCTGGTATTCGTATATACTTGTGTAGAGGCTAAGCTAGAATGTCCTAAAAGCTCTTTCACTGTATTTAGGTCTGCCCCATTGTCTAATAAGTGACTCGCAAATGAGTGTCTTAATATGTGCGGACTTACGTCTTTTTTGCTGGTTACCGCACTAAAGTATGAATTTATAATTCTATATACCAATGTAGGATAGATTTTCTTACCGTTTTTTACTAAGAATAAAAAGTCTTCACTCTTTTTGTTAGCTATTTCTTCTCTTAATCTCAGATACTCCTTAAGGGTTGCTTCTAATTCTGGTATTACTGGTATATAGCGTTCTTTATCACCTTTACCGGATATTTTAATTTGCTTTTGCTCTAAATCTAAGTCTTGCAGTTTAAGTCCGGTAAGTTCTGAGCGGCGCATTCCGGTAGCGTATAGAGTTTCTATTATAGCTCTGTCACGCACTTCATCGAATGAACTCTTACTTGAGAAATAAGATAATACTTTTTCTATTTCTGCTTCCGAGAAAGGCAATTTGTTCTTTTTTTCTGTTTTTAGTAAGAATATTCCTCTCTCAAACGGACTTGTTTCTATCTGTTTTGTCTTCTTTAAAAAAGTATAATAGGTTTTTAGTGCTGATAATTTCCTGTTTATGCTTCTGAAAGACATTGATTGGTTAGATAGACTGATAATCCATTTCTTGATGTCTTCTTGGTCTGCTCTTTCCAAAGGGCAATCTTCCTCCTCTTTCTCACATTCACTTTTGATGAATCTTTCAAAAGCTCTAAGATCGTGTTTGTACGCTTCGACCGTGTGGATAGAATATTTCATCTCTATCGACAAATAAATGATAAAGGCATTGATTGACATGGTCTTTAAATTTAGTTGATTAAAAAATGGGTTTATAGAGTTTAAAAAGCTCTCACTTTTTCTCATAGCAAAATAAAGAAAAATAAATGAATTAAACTGTTAATAAAAAGTTAAAATTTTATCCATTTTTGTTAATACCCCTCCTTACTATAAGTGAATCAGAGAGTTATGCCTTTATTTTACTTCCGCTCCGTTAGCTATTTCTTCGCCATCAGGAGCTATAAATCGATATTTGCCTTCAGCATTTTCTACCATCAATATCATTCCTTGGCTTTCTACACCACGTAATTTGCGTGGTGCAAGGTTCGCTAATACAGTTACCCGCTTGCCTATAATCTCTTCAGGATTAAAGCTTTGAGCTATTCCTGATACTATGGTGCGTTGGTCTATGCCGGTATCTACTTTTAGAATGAGTAGCTTATCTGCCTTAGGCATCTTTTCAGCTGATAAAATAGTGCCAATACGAATATCCATTTTAGCAAAATCATCGTAACTGATAAGTTCTTTTTGTGGAGCCACTGTTACTTCGGCAGCTGCTTGGGCTTCTTGTTGGTTAGCTTGCTTGGTCTTTTCTAATCTTTCTAACTGTTTAGCAATTGCAGCGTCTTCTATTTTTTCAAATAATAGGGTTGCCACACCTATCTTATGTCCTGTAGGTAGCAATGCCGTAGGATTTTGTTTTACTTGCTCCCAAGCGGTAGTGCCGAGTTGTAATATGTTTTTTAGCTTTTCTGAGGTAAACGGCAAGAAAGGTTCGCTAGTGATAGCCAAAGCAGTCGCTACTTGTAGGGCTACGTACATAACGGTTTTTACGCGTTCGGCATCGGTCTTAATGAGTTTCCAAGGCTCTTCATCGGCAAGATATTTATTGCCGAGTCGTGCGATGTTCATCAGCTCTTGTTGTGCCTCTCTGAAGCGATAGCGCTCTAATGATTGCTCTATTTTTTTGGTGAGCTCACTAAGCTGTTGTAGCGTTTCGCTGTCTGTTGCATTCAGCACTCCTGCGGCAGGCACCTCGCCTTCATAGTATTTTTGTGTTAGTACGGCTACCCTATTGATAAAATTGCCAAAGATAGCCACCAATTCATTGTTATTGCGTGCTTGGAAATCCTTCCAAGTGAAGTCGTTATCTTTGGTTTCTGGAGCATTGGCCGTTAGGGCATAACGCAAAACATCTTGTTGGTTAGGGAAGTCTTGCAGGTATTCGTGTAGCCATACAGCCCAGTTTTTAGAGGTTGATAGCTTGTTGCCCTCTAAGTTTAAAAATTCATTAGCAGGCACGTTGGTAGGCAGTATATAGCTGCCTTCAGCCTTTAGCATAGCAGGGAAAATGATGCAGTGGAATACTATGTTGTCTTTCCCTATAAAATGCACTAATTCAGTATCTTTATCTTGCCAAAAAGGTCGCCAGTCTTTGCCCACGCGTTCTGCCCACTCTTTGGTAGATGATATATAGCCGATAGGGGCATCAAACCAAACGTATAGTACTTTGCCCTCTGCTCCGTCTACTGGTACGGGTATTCCCCAATCGAGGTCGCGGGTAACAGCACGTGGTTTAAGCTCATCGTCTAACCAACTTTTTACTTGTCCGTATACATTGGGCTTCCAGTCGTTTTTATGACCTTCTAATATCCATTTTTCTAAAAACTCTTGGTATCTGTTTAGCGGCAAAAACCAGTGTTTGGTAGCTTTGAGGGTAGGTTTGCTGCCAGTGATAGATGATTTTGGGTCTATTAGGTCGGTAGCGTTTAGCGAACTGCCACAGCGCTCGCATTGGTCGCCATAGGCTTCAGGGTTGCCGCATTTGGGGCAAGTGCCTATTACGAAACGGTCTGCTAAAAACTGATGCGCCTCTTCATCGTATAATTGCTCTGATATTTCTTCTATAAAATCACCTTGTTCATATAATTTTCTAAAAAAATCAGAGGCAGTTTTATGGTGAATAGGCAGTGAAGTGCGCGAATAATTATCGAATGAGATACCAAAATCAGCAAATGATTGCTTGATAATAGCGTGATATTTATCAATGATAGCCTGAGGGGTAGTGTGCTCTTTCTTAGCTTTGATAGAGATGGCAACCCCGTGCTCATCACTTCCGCAAATAAAGGCTACTTCATTGTTTTTCAATCGTTGATAACGTGCAAAAATATCAGCAGGCACGTATACGCCCGCCAAATGCCCTATGTGAATAGGTCCGTTAGTATACGGCAAAGCTGCCGTAATGGTATATCGTTTTGACATTTTTTATTAGTTCTTCTTAATGAAATGCAAAGTTACGAATTAATTATTAAATAGCAAGTCTATCAATTAGTCTTTTCTTTAAAAGGGGTATGCTCGTCAAATATTTCTAAAAGTAGCTTTTCAGTATAGTCTTTGTAAAGGTTGAGGGTATTTGAGTCTATACTCCTATTTTCTTGTTTGTCTATATAGGTATGAAAAGGCTGTAAGCCTAATTGCATTCGTTTGAATGAAAAGTTAGCTACGGTCATTGTTTTTTCCTGATATTTAGGGTCTTGCTGTGCTAGCATATAAGCATAGGTAAGCAGCTGAAAGGCTTTTCCGTACTTGATGTCTTGGGTCAGGTTTTCCCACTCTTTTAGCCGTACATCGGTGCGCTCTACCACGCCTGTTTTGTAGTCTATAACGTAATACTCATCATCGCGCAGGTCTACACGGTCAATAATTCCTTTGAAATAGACAGGAAAAGGCAGTTTATCGCTACAGAAAGGTACTTTTGTTATCTTTTCTTCTAAAAGAAGTACTTTTATTTGGCAGTTATTCTTTATTTCTGATAGCTCAAACGACAAAAAGCTGCGTATATACTTCTCTATAACATTAAAAATTAGCCAGTTTTTACCGCTTTTGAAGTCTGTGTTCTTGTATTCTTTCTCAAAACGGACTTCTATAGCGCATTTTAGCTTATTTTGCATCTCTTTAATGTCCTCTTCTGTCAGTATTTTATTTTTACTTCTCGGTATTTCGTACAAATCTTCTAAGGTGCCGTGCACTATCTCGCCAAAAGTGCGTGCTTCTACAGTTTCTTCCACCTCTCTTTCTTCGTGTATTTGCAGTACATATTGCTCGTAGAAAGTCAGCGGATTGCGTATGTAGGTAGTTAGGGCTGAAGGCGAAAGTCCTTTTTCTGCCATTTCTCTTAAGCGCGCCATCACTTCAGGAGTTTTCTCGATGCTTAAAGGTGACTGTGTAGTAGCATATACCTCGGGGGCTTTGATTTGGTGGGTGACCTTATGGGTGGGGACTTTCTCTGTTAGCAATTGCAGTATAAATCTGCTTTTCTCCCTACTTTTTAGGCTGTTCATCTCGGTATCGTAAAACAGATACGCCTTTTTGGCACGCTGCAAGATGTGGTAGAAGTTATGGCTGTACACAGCATCGCGCTCTCTGTAAGTAGGTAGGTTTAACTCGCACTTCACATCGTAGGGTATTAGCGAATTGTCGCTTTTTCCTAAAGGCAAAACGCCCTCATTTACCGAGGTGATAATCACGTTTTCAAAATCTAAACTTCTGCTTTCTAGTACCCCCATTACTTGCAGTCCTTCTAAAGGTTCACCGCGAAAATTGAGAGTGCTTTTTTGCAGTACATCTAAGTAAAAATGGTATAGCGTTTTCACCGAATCAATATGCCCATAACGCTTCTGTAGCAGGCTTAGCTGATTGAAAAGTTCGTAGAAGCGATAGGCGTACTCTTGTATGAGTACGTGCTGAGCGTTTTCGGGGTCAAGAGTGCTTTTAAGCTGGTAAATGAGCTTTATAGCATTGTCTATCAGGGTAGTGATAAAGGCTTTGTCTTTTCCTTTAGGGAATAATAAGTTTAGTATCTCTTGTTGGTCTTTTGGCGTATTTTCAAGTAGTTTTTCGCGCGATAGGTAGGTAAGATTATTCTCTTTGATGTAGGTGGCAATGGTCGTTACTGCCTCCGCCGAAAGTAGGCTGTGCAAAAATGGTTGGCTCAATAGGTTGAGTACATCTTTGTAATAGAAACTTTTAGAGAGGTGCAAGCGGAAATACGTCGTAAAAAGGTCGTTTAGGGGCGTTTGCTGTAGGGGGTATCCCATAGTAATATTAACAGCAGTGCCGGTTTGTACCGATTGTAGCATCGGTATTAGCAAATTTTCATCGGCTATGATAAGAGCTGTTTTCTCTAACTCGGCTGAGGGTAGCTCTTTCAGCAGAGCCGCCACACTATGCGCCTGATTTACGTTTTTGGGTACGCCCGTTAGGTGAAACTCTTTTTCCTCTTCGTAATGACTACCTATAAATTTAGGCGTATGGTTGAGGGTGTTGTAATACCGCCAATTTTTAAGGTATTTGCGCAAGAAGTACCCCGCCTCATGTGTCTGATTTTTTAAGAAATACGTGTCGCCGTCCCAATAGATTTCGCCTCCTATATCTATCAAAATAGATTGTATAACCTTCTGTTCACCCTCCGACAGCGCGTTAAACCCTACAAAAATATGTATGGTATCCGTATGGGTTTGCAGGTACTCAGGTAGTTTTTCTACTGCTTTTTTGGCTATATAGCCTCCGTAGCCTTTGCCGAGCTCTTCAAGGCGCTTGTTTAGAGCAAAATAATAGTCGCCTAATCTGCGCCAGAAAGCCAAATACTTCTCTTGCATTTCGGTACGCTCGTCCATACCCGACCAGTGCTCTACCTCTTTGAGGGCGTGAATGTAGGGGAATATCTTCTCGGGGTTCACTAAGTATTGGTCTATCTCGCTAAAATCTTTCAGAGCAGTTTGCCCCCAAGAAAGAAATTCTTCAAAGTTGTCGGGCGTGTCTTTATGTTGCTCTTGATGCACTTTTGTATAACAATCATAAAACTCGAAAAGCAGAGGTAAGGTACTGATAGGTTGTACCCCCGAAATGCGCGTGAAAAGGTCGGCTATCCCTATAAATTCGGGCGCAATAGTAGCGTGCTTTACCTGTTCGGCAAAGTATTTTTTTAGAAAGAGGGCAGGGCGTTTACCTGTAGTTACAAATACAAGGCGCTCTATCTTATCAGGATAGTTTTCTAAAACATCAGCAATAACTTCTTTTAAATACGGCATATCAATTAACAATTAACGTGTGATAGGGATTATCTTCTGAAAACTAAGAAAGGAGGGCGAGAGCGGCGGTTGCCTCTATGGCTCTTTTTACTTTTACATATAAAATTTTTTACATAGCCCATAAAAACCAATAAAAAGAGCACTCCAAAAACGATACAAGTTATTTTAGCAGGCAAAGGTAAGTCGTCCTCCTCATAAGCGGCGAGCAAAAGGACTATAGCAAAACCAAGTATTATCATTGGAATGACAATGCAAAAAAAGGCAATACCCAATATTTGTTTATAAGGTATCATATCTTTATTCAATATGTAAAGCACAATTCCTACGAGGAGAAAATCAAAAAGCAGGGCAAAGAAAATCATTACAGATAGTATGGTATAGAAGCCTCTATCTGCTATGAAAATATTTCCTGTATGCGGGTTGTAGTTTACCTTGTAAATTATTGACTTTGAATTATAAGTGTGTGAACTATAGTAGTGTGAAGCTTGCTTTGTAATGGTATCTCCTTGAGTGCTTATTAGCTGAAATACAGGTACTTTTACGGTAACTTCTCTAGTATAACCATATTCATCGGTTTTCTCTCTCTTTTCATATGCAAAATCTACTATTTTAGCGTTGTAAGTTTCATTTTGGTATAGGTCTTCAATATAACTAAAAACAGCTATAGGGAGCAAGCCTCCAGCTAAAGTAATGGTGGGTACTGTAGCAAAAGTGATGAGGTAAATAAAAATACCTGATTGAGAGCGAAAACGCTTTACCACGCAATAAGTAAGGATTATTGCTATTAAAAAGAGTATGTAAATAATAGGAGTGCCCATCATTTTCTTATTTTTTAGTCGATTGATTGAAATAAATACCTCAAAAGAACAGTTTAAAACAACTTCTTATTATAAATAAAGAGTACTGTATACGAAAGAACAAGCAAAAAGCCAATAAGAATATGAATAAACATATCTTTGTTTTTAATAGTTCTTTTAAGATTTAGGAACAATATGCCTAAAATGTATAAAAAACCTAATAATACAATGTATTCCATAGATAACTAATAATTTAAAAAATGATTAATAATAATTACTAGTAGCTTGGCTATCTATTAGTTATTAAAAGTAAGACCATTAGCACTACTGCAAAGATAAGCACTAATGGCATACAGAAGCGCAACCACTGCCGGTAATTTACATTGACCATTGCCAAAGAAGGCAAGATAAGTCCAGTGGGGGTGATGAGCGCCATTACACCCATACCAAACAAGTAAGCACTTACTACGCTATGCCCTTCCACACCAATGCAATGAAAATATAACTGAATAAAGGAATCATATTTTACTAATTTTTTAATTTCCTCATTTCTTCAACAACCGGACTCCCATATATACCAAAGGCAGAGCCATAATACCCAGATAAAGAGCATTGTGTACTACAATAGTAGGAGCGTAGAGCACTACTACTGCTAAACCAAAGAGGGCACCTCCTATATGGGCTGTGTGTCCTAAGTTATCGCCTTTTTGAGGATTGAACATCATAAAGACTGAGTAACCAAAATACAACGCCCCAAAGAGCCACCCTGGCAAAAAGTTTACTTTGATAGCTTTAGGGTAGAGGGCAATAGCGGTAAAGATAATACCCGATACTGCACCCGAAGCCCCTATAGCCGAATAATAAGATTGGCGTTTATATATTTGTAAGCTAAATACATTGCCCAATAGCATAGAGCCGAAGTATATCAAGACGAATAGCAGCTCGCCCATACTATCAGTAACTACCTCATAAAAGAAAAAGAGCGAAATCATATTGAAGATGAGATGCTCCCAATTGGCGTGTAAAAAGCCAGAGGAGATAAGGCGCACGTAGTCGCCTTTTTGTACTGCCCCTACATTGAACATATAACGGTTGAAAAAAGTAGCGTTGTTAAACCCATAGTAGCTCATCGCAATCGTAGCGATAAGAATAATAATAAAACTGATACTCATTAATATAGATTTGACGTTTGTGATTAATTATTTGTTATTAAAAGCAAGCACATTAGCACTACTGCAAAGATAAGCACTAACGGCATACAGAAGCGCAACCACTGTCGGTAATTTACATTTACCATCGCCAAAGACGGCAAGATAAGTCCGGTGGGGGTGATAAATGCCATTACGCCCATACCAAATAGGTAAGCACTAACTACGCTATGCCCTTCCACACCTACAACTGAGGCCAACGAGCCAATAATAGGCATAGTAAGTACTGCCATTCCTGAAGAAGAGGCAATAAATAAGCTCAATACCCCAAAAATAAGCATCAGCATAGGTAAAAATAGTATAGGCGACATTCCTTGTACTAAGTCGGTAGCATAATGCAGTATAGTGCCTGATATTTGTCCGTCATTTAAGATAAACGATACCCCTCTGGCAATTCCGATGATAAAAGCTACCCCCAGTAGGTCGCGTGCCCCTGCTATAAAATGCTGTACAAAAGCCTCTTCGTCACAGCGTTGTAGCACAGCTATGGCAATAGCAGCTACTAAAAAGAGAGCCGTCATTTCGCCAAACCACCATTCCCATTGCGATACCCCCACAATCATCACTATAAACGAAAGAGCAAAGACCAAAAGCTCAATCTTGGTAGATAGCTTTAGTGTGGTAGTCTTTTCAGCTGTATTAGAGGCGTATATTTCGGGTAAGGCGACCCCATAAACGATAGACTTCTCGGGGTGTTTCTTTACCTTTTCGGCATACCTGATGATGTAAATAATGCTGATAAGCACGCACAGCACTAAGGCTGTTAGGCGCACATAAAGTCCTGAAGTCCAGTCTACCCCTGCGGCATCCGAGGCGATAATCACCGCAAACGGATTGGTAGTCGATGCCATAGAGCCTACATTCGAGCCTATGTAAATCACCGCCAAGGGCACTATAAGGTCGTAACCCGCTGCTAAGAAGATAGGCACCAGCATAGGGTAGAAAGCCAAAGTTTCTTCAGCCAGACCAAACGAAGTACCCCCCAGCGCTAAGAGAGTGGTGAGCAAGATGATAAGAATCCCCTCACGGCCTTTTAGCAAGTGCGCCAGATAGCCCACCCCCATATTCAGAGCTCCCGAACTGTTGAATACCCCTATAAAGCCCCCTAGTACTAATACGAAGAGAATCACCTCTATACTATCGTAAATCCCTTTGATAGGGGCAAAGAGCACAGCTTGCACCCCTTGCGGATGTCCGTGCTGAGGTACGTAGGTGTTGGGGATAGAAATAGCTTTTTTGATTTTGTTTTCTTTGAATTTGCTCAGCTGAATGCTAATGCCCCTACTGTCTAAAGCCTCTTGGGTAGCAGGTACTGTATAAGAACTGTCGGCAGTCTGTATGACGAAAACATCTTGCGACTTGTCGTATAACAAAGAACTATAAGCCCCTGAAGGCAGTAAGAAAGTAAGGCCTGCTGCTAAAATAATTACCAGCATTAGCACAGTATAAGGAGTTGGGAACTTGAGTTTTTTCATTAATTATTTTAGTTTTTAGTCAGTTTATAAGCGATAGAGAAGGAGAGCATTGTCACAGAAAGACTGCGTGCTTTGCTAAAATTAACATCGTATACACGCCCAGCGATAGGGGTAAGGTTAGGCGAGATACGCACATCGCCCATCAGCACCACTCGGTCGAGGTTCCACATTATCCCTCCGCCAATATGGGCAGCGAGTACTACCCTGTTAAATTTTGAATATACATCAGTGGTGCGGTCGAAAAATAGGTTCTCAGCACTATGAGTGGCAGTGAGCAGAAATTTAGGAGAAAGCCCTATCTGAAAGAACCCTCTGAACATACGTTTGCCCTCTAACTGCAGCAAAACAGGCATATCGATATAAGTATAGGTAAAATGACCGGAATAATAAGAGCTTTGCACAGAGCTGTAGTGGTAACCTGCCCCTTCGTTTTTATAGAGCAATTCGGTATGTAGGGCTAAATGCTTTTTTAGGGGGATACGCACAAAAGCCCCTGCATTGATAATGCCCCAATTGCCCGAGCGACTAATTTCCAGTCCGCTATTCGACTCAAAAGCCCCTGGGCTACTGCCGTAAAGCAACGGATTATTAACTTTTATTCCCACCGCTACTTGTGCTAAAGAGATAAAGCCTATCAATGATAAGAAGAGAGTACTATAAAACTTTTTCATAGCTAAGAGTGCTTCAATTTTTAGGCTACAAAAATAGCAATTCCTCTGGAAAGTTCCAAAAGAATTGCTATTTTTGTTTAAAATTGTAATTACTCTTTTAAAAATATAGTGTTTTTCTCTATATTTCTATCTCTAACTTATCAAAAAAAGTATTTAGCGCTGCAATATAAGGGTCGAGTTCTAACAGCTTCCCACTGTAGTCTGTTGGCAGTTCTTCGATAAATAGGTTATTTCTGATGAGGATAGACATAGGATTTACAACAAATTCTTACATTCTGCTACATTTACATTATATTTTACTAGTATAAAATGTAAGTTTAAATGGTTAGTTTATTTTAATAATATTTTCAGATTTTCAATGGAGGTTTTTATCCTTTTATCATTCATTAAGTTCATATACTTACCATTAAATTGATTTGTTATATAATCAATTACCTCATTTACTGGAGGAGATGTTATACTTGGTTTTACTATTTCTATAAGTTCTTTGTATTTTTTTTCACATAATTCAAATTGTAATCTACTACTAATTTTTGAATCTGTAAATGATAAAACAGCTATATTTCCTTGATGTGAATTAAGGTTTGTTAATATTTTCTTATAAATATCATTTGCATTAATAGCTATACCATTTCCATTTGTTAAAAATGCTTCTACTATTGCAATAATGAATTTTTTTTCTACAGATTTTGGTATTTTCAAATCATCACCTACAAGTCTAAGAAGTTGTCTAGCAAGGGCTGGTTCTGTATAAAAATTATTAAACCCTCTATGAGCGGAAAGGAACTCATCAATCGTATTATCTATTTCCATTGTTCTCAATGGATCTGGAATATTACTTTCAGCATTAACTATTTGTAAAAATTGTCTTGATAGTTTTTTCCCTATTTGATTATTATTTGCTGTATAATCGGCATATCTTAATCCAAAAGTATTTTTGACTTCTTCACTAACTCTTCCCCATATATTAGGTAGAAGTTTGTTTATATTTTGATGAGTTTGATTATCTGTTTCGGACTTTACATATATACCAAAAAAGCCAGATGCCAGATTATTTATTTGTTCTTGTGTTAATTCTGCTGTAAATAAAGCAATTTCTTCTGCATCTTTATCTGATATAGAAGTGTTTTTGACTCCTTGTAGTAAGTGTTTTATACGGACTGTTATGTTTGATATAGGTAAAGTAATAACTTCTTTTATGCAAGTTTCTAACCAATCTATTAATTGTAATCCTCTAATTTGGCTATTATTTGGGTGTGCTGCACTAGCCCAATTTCTCATATAGTTAATATATTCAAGATGTTTAAATCCTAAATCTGATATTAGTCCTATTTCTTTAGCTCCTTTTATGAGGTCGTAATCATCTATTTTATCTAAATCACTTTCATCTTTTACCCTTTTTCTCTTCTCTCCAGAAACAGCATTATCGTAAAAGAATTCAATATCATATTGAGATACTCTTTTTCTTATTTGCAGTATAGTTTCATTCCAGAGATAGTTTAAAGCTGCATCAAAAAGTCCTGAAGCTGTACTTGCTATAAACTTTGAAAGATATATAGATTGCTGTCTATCTTGTAAAGGAATTTGATTTAACACATTACTCAAATTCTTAAATACTTTTCCTCTCTCTTGAGTCTCTACAAAAATATTTTCTACAGGTAAAGAATGTAAGGTGAGAACATCTTTCAATCCTTCTTCAAAATTACTTAATACAGTCAACCCTTTATTGTAGTTCTGTATTTCCTGTGGTAAGTTACTCATATTTTCCATAGTATTTTTATATAAATTAAAAAAATTAATCATTCAGTTTGAGCACAGCCATAAAGGCACTTTGTGGAATTTCGACGTTGCCGACTTGGCGCATACGTTTTTTACCGGCTTTCTGTTTCTCTAAGAGCTTACGCTTACGCGAGATGTCCCCTCCGTAACATTTGGCAGTAACGTCCTTACGCAAGGCTTTGATGGTCTCGCGCGAGATGATTTTAGCCCCAATAGCTGCCTGTATCGGGATGTCGAACTGCTGGCGCGGTATCAGTTCACGTAGCTTCTCGCACATCTTCTTACCTATATTATAAGCATTATCGGCGTGGATAAGAGCCGAAAGCGCATCTACCGACTGCGAGTTGATAAGAATATCGACCTTTACAAGGTTAGAAGCACGCATTCCGATAGGGGAGTAGTCAAACGAGGCATAGCCCTTGCTCACCGTTTTGAGGCGGTCGTAGAAGTCAAACACTATCTCGGCCAAAGGCATATCAAAGTTTAGCTCTACACGCTCAGGGGTGAGGTAGTGTTGATTGGTTATCTGTCCGCGTTTTTCTATACAGAGCGACATTACTTGCCCTACAAAGTCCGATTTGGTAATGATACTCGCCTTGATGTAAGGCTCTTCTACACGGTCTAATTTGGAAGGGTCGGGCAGGTCTGATGGGTTATTAACGATAATCGCTTTTTCAGGTTCTTTCTTGGTAAAGGCGTGGTAACTAACGTTAGGCACGGTGGTAATGACGGTCATACCGAACTCGCGCTCTAAACGCTCTTGCACAATCTCTAAGTGTAGCATACCCAAGAAACCACAACGGAAACCAAAGCCCAAAGCCGCCGAACTCTCTGGGGTAAACACCAGTGAAGCATCGTTTAGCTGTAGCTTTTCCATTGAGGCGCGTAGCTCTTCGTAATCTTCGGTGTCTACCGGATAGATACCCGCAAATACCATCGGTTTTACGTTCTCAAAACCGTCAATAGCCTCCTTACAGCCATCTACTGCCGAGGTAATAGTATCGCCCACTTTCACCTCGCGCGCATCTTTAATACCGGTGATAAGGTAGCCCACATCGCCGGCACTAATCACTTGCTTAGGCACTTGGTTGAGCTTGAGGGTGCCTACCTCATCGGCATCGTAGGTCTTGCCGTTGGACATAAACTTGATTTTCTGCCCTTTGCGTATCTCGCCATTCATCACGCGGAAGTAAGTTTCGACCCCGCGGAAAGAGTTGTACACCGAGTCGAAGATAAGCGCTTGCAGCGGTGCTTTAGGGTCGCCTTTAGGGGCAGGGATACGCTCTATAATAGCCTCCAAAATAGCCTCTACGCCCAAGCCCGTCTTACCGCTGGCAGGGATAATATCCTCAGGCGAGCAGCCCAGTAGGTCTACTATATCGTCTTTCACCTCCTCAGGGTTAGCGCTGGGTAGGTCTATTTTGTTGAGTATGGGTATGATTTCAAGGTCGTTTTCAAGAGCCAAATAAAGGTTAGAAATCGTCTGAGCCTGAATGCTTTGGGCTGCATCTACTATCAGTAGCGCCCCCTCGCAAGCCGCTATAGAACGCGATACTTCGTAAGAGAAATCCACGTGACCGGGGGTATCGATAAGGTTAAGGATATAAGTTTCGCCTTTATACACGTACTCCATTTGTATAGCGTGGCTTTTGATAGTGATGCCGCGCTCGCGCTCCAAGTCCATATTATCTAGCAATTGGTCTTGTTTTTCGCGTTCGGTTACGGTTTGGGTAAAGTCGAGAAGGCGGTCAGCAAGGGTACTCTTGCCGTGGTCAATATGTGCAATAATGCAGAAATTACGGATGTTTTTCATCGGGTATTACGATTTCGCTATTAACTATTATAATTAAAGGGGCAAATATACGAATAATTAGCAAATTAGCAAAATTAGCAAAATTAGCAGATTAGCAAACTTTAATCACCGAACGAGATATGAGTGTAGGATCAGTGTAGGATCAGTGTAAGATGAGTGTAAGATCAATATACTTTGAATAAATTATTTTTATTACTTTTGCCTCCTAAAAATTAAGAAAAACTAATGAACACTAACAATTGGAAAAAAAGTCTGAACGACTTCGGACAGCAAGGCACGCCCTGTCTGTTTATTATTGATTACAAAGGAGAAAACGGACAGGTATTTCCGCTCTCTGAGCTTCCGAGCGATATACAATTCTCTTTTTCAGAAGAGAAAAAAGCAGATGCGACACCTATCGCTATAGAAAAACACCCTGTTGCTTACCCAGAGTTTGAAAAAGCCTTCAATAAGGTGCATTCTCATCTGAAAAATGGCGATACTGAGCTTGTAAATCTCACTTTTGCTACCGAAATATCGGCTGTTTCACTGCCCGAAGTGTATCAGAATGCTTCTGCTAAGTACAAAATGCTATACAAAGACGATTGGGTGTGCTTTTCGCCCGAGATATTTGTAAAAATAGAAGATAATTTGATAAAAACCTATCCGATGAAGGGGACTATCAGTGCTACTCTCCCCGATGCCGAGGCTACTTTATTGCATAATGAAAAGGAAATTGACGAGCATCATAAGGTGGTGCGGCTCTTGTCTGACGATTTGCAAAAAGTAGCTACTAATGTGCATACCACTCGCTTTAGGTATGTAGATGTTATCAAAAAATCTACTGGCGACCTCCTTCAGACTAGCTCCGAAATAGTAGGGGAGTTGCCTGCCAATTGGCAAGAACATTTAGGCGATTTGTTGGCGGCTATGCTTCCGGCAGGCTCTATAGCAGGAGCCCCTAAAGAAAAATCGGTAGCGGTAATTGACGAAGCAGAAACTTACGAGCGCGGTTTTTATACCGGTATTGCGGGTGTTTTTGACGGCAAGACGGTAGATAGTTTTGTGCTGATACGCTTTATAGAGCGCATAGGCGACCGCTATTTCTACAAGAGTGGTGCAGGGATTACTGCCCAAAGTAAGCCGCTAAATGAGTATAACGAGATTATTGAGAAAATATATATACCTATCTGATGCCTCACCAATTTATTGAAACGATAAAGCTCGCTGACGGATGTGTTTTTCATTTAGCATATCACCAAGAGCGCGTATGTAATACTTTTTCGCATTTTTTTCCTAACGAAAAGGTACTTTCGCTGTCGGATATCATTGAAAAAATACCCTTACCTACCCAAGGGAAGCACAAAATACGCATAGTATACGGCAGCGAATGCCCCACGATAGAGGTTCTTCCTTATCAAATACGCTCTATTGCTACTATTAAGTGCGTAGAAGCCGACTTTTTGGACTATAGCTATAAGTTTTTAGACCGCACTTTCCTCAACAACCTAAAGGAAAGTGCGGGTACTGATGAGGTTATCTTTGTTAAAAACGGCAAGGTAACCGATAGTAGCTATGCTAATATTATCTTTTTTGACGGACGACAATGGGTTACGCCCTCTACCTATCTTCTTAATGGCACCTGTCGTCAGCGATTGCTTAAAGAAGGCAAAATAAAGGAAGCCCCTATACACTACACCGATATTCATCACTTTGAACAAATAGGCTTTATAAATGCTATGCTCGATATAGGAGAGCTTAGTTTGCCAATTAGCCAATTAGCTAATTAGTTAATTAGTTAATTAGTTAATTGAAATATTGATAATAATTAAAATTTTTATTATTTACCCCCTTTTTCTTTGGAAAACTTGGGGGTTTTATTTTCGTTTTTAGTGTAATTATCCCTTTTTTAGGGTGAAAATAAATGCGTTTTTATCAGAAATGCGAAAAAGTACGAAATATTTTATAAATAGCTATTTTGTATATTTACCTGATAATCTGTATTTTATATTTTATACTGACTAAAAAATGGCTATTTAAATAAAAATATTTAATAAAATGCTTGCATTTTTTTTTTTTGTTTTTACTTTGCACCGTCAATAAAAATAATTAGAAAATTAACAACTAAAAAAAAGGAACTATGCGAGACAAAGCAATGATGAAAAGACATTGGGCAGCATTACTGTTGCTATGTCTGTGTACTTTTTCGGCGTGGGCGCAGTCGCTTAACATAAAAGGAAAGGTAACCGATGCTAACAAAGAGCCTCTTATGGGGGTAAGTGTAGTGGTGAAAGGCACTACTAAAGGAGTCAGTACCGATATGAATGGTAATTACGCGCTCGATAATGTAGCCAAAGGGGCTACTTTGGAATTTTCGTATATCGGTATGGTAACGCAAAATATTGCCGTAAATGGTCGCAACACCATTAATGTGCAAATGAAAGACGAAAACCAACAGTTAGAAGAAGTAGTGGTAGTAGGCTACGGAGTTCAGAAAAAGTCGAGTATGACGGCAGCAGTATCTTCGGTATCGGCTAAAGAGGTGCAAAAGCAAGTTACTGCCAATGTGGCTTCAGCCCTACAAGGGCGTACCCCAGGGGTAGAAATTTTGCAACGTGGCGGTATCGCAGGGGCTGAGGTGAACATAGTAGTACGTGGTGCAGGTTCGTTTGGCGCTACGGCACCGTTATACATCATAGATGGGGCAATAGCCGATGGGCTCGATGCGCTTAACCCTTCGGATATTGAGTCGATAGAGATACTTAAAGACGGTTCGGCAGCCGCTATCTACGGTTCGCGCGCTGCTAATGGGGTAGTGCTCGTTACTACTAAAGACGGTAAGAGCGGTAAAACTATAGTGCAAGTAGATGCTTCGTACTCTTATCAAACCCCTTCAAAAATGCTCGATATGATGAACGCAGAGCAATGGCGTACTTTTGCTAACCAAGTGGCAGACAACAGTCCGGCTTACGACCGCGCTCCTCAGAACGTAAACCCTACTGACCCTAACCGCAGTACTGATTGGCAAGATTTGTACTACCGCAATGCGCCAATGAGCAGCTTTAACGCCAGCGTATCAGGAGGAAGTGAAAACTCTACTTTTAATACTAGTTTGGGCTATGTAAGACAAGAGGGTATCATCATTAAATCAGAATACGATAAGTATATGGCGCGTATTAATGCTACTTTTAAAAAAGGTAGATTTTCTTTGAGTGAAAAGCTGTCTATCACTAATACTAAAAAAGTATCGCCTCCGGGGGGGCGCTCTCTTGAGATGCCTACTATACCGGTAACAGACGAACACGGGCGTTATGTATCAACCGCTGCATCAAAAGGTTATTCTATCACTAATACCAATATTTCTAACCCTTTGGCAGCTATCTATAAACAAGACGCTTTTACTCGCAATACTAGTGCTACAGGTAGTTTGGCAGGTACTTTTAAACTGATGAAAGGTTTGCAGTACAAGCTAAACGTAGCAGGAACTTATGTAAATACTAATACCTATAAGCACGTACCAGCTTATGATACCTTCTTTAATGCTGATGGTACTGCTGATAATAAACTTAACCAAACCGCACGCACTTCGCTATCAGAAGGAAGAGCTGAAAACTTCAATTATACTATTGATAACCTACTTACACTCAACCGTACTTTCCAAAAGAAACACCATATTGACGCCCTATTGGGTACGAGCTGGATGCGCGAGTTTTACCGCAAAAACTCAATTAGCTCAGGCGTACACGATTTAGGAGCCCCTACGGTAAAAACGTATAACGGCGAAGGGGTAGTGGGGTCTAATCAGGAAAATGCTGCACTGCTTTCTTTCTTTGGTAGGCTTAATTACGATTATAGTAATAAATACTTGCTATCGCTTAGTTTGCGCCGTGATGAGTCGTCTAAATTTGCTAAAGGGCATCGCGTGGGTTACTTCCCTTCAGTATCAGTAGGTTGGAATTTGCATTCAGAGTCTTGGTTTAACCCTGAACTGCTTAGCAAACTGAAACTACGCGCCAGCTATGGTGAGTTGGGGGCTAACTTTATTGACCCTTATACGTTCTTAAACTTGGCATATGGCCCTGTACCTGCTGCTTTTGGCAACTCGCGCCAATATGGTTATGTTACTCGTTTTGCGCAACACGACCTCACTTGGGAAACTTCCATTTCATCTAACGCGGCTATTGAGGTAGGAGTACTCAACAATATGCTTACCCTTACTGCTGAATACTTTATTAAGCGCAATAACAATCTGTTAGCACCGCTTGAGTCGCTTCCTTCTTCAGGACAAACTATCACTATCAACAAAGGAGCTGTGCCTAACTACAACACCGCTTCTGTAGAAAACAAAGGGTTAGAGTTTTCGTTAGAATTTAGAAAGAAATGGGACGATTTGACTCTTAACTTCCAAACTAACCTAACCTATATGCAAAACAAGGTATTGTCATTGGGCGAAGGGGTACAACCTATTCGCGGAGAGCTGATGAGTGGTAAGTTTAACGACCGTCCTACTATCACTAAAGAAGGTTTGCCAATAGGCTCTTTCTTAGGCTACAAAGTAGTAGGCACTAATGACCAAGGCGACTTCCTTTTTGAAGGGAAAGACGGTACTGCCAAAGTGGCTAAACAGCTAAAAGAAGAAGACAAACAAGTAATAGGTAATCCTACCCCTGATTTCACTTTTGGTTATAACCTCAACCTTAACTACCGCAATTGGGATTTTACCGCTTTCTTCCAAGGGGTAGCAGGTAATGAGATTTTCTCAGCAGCTAAGTATGACTTGTACTTCAATTACGACACTAACGCTCCTGTAGATGCTTTGAACTCTTGGACACCTACCAATCGGAATACTAAGCTACCAATCGCTAAGACTGACAACTACAGCGGCGGCAACGCATTGCCAAGTACCTTTTATATAGAAGACGGTTCTTATTTGCGCCTTAAGAACGTACAAATAGGTTATACATTCCCGCTAACCATTCTGAAAAAGATAGGAGGCTTGCGCTCGCTACGCATCTACGGTAGCGCTCAAAACCTCTTTACGCTTACTAAGTATTCGCTATACGACCCTGAAGTGGGTAGCAATGCCTTGTTCAACAAAGGAATTGACGGTTTAGGTACTTCGCCTGCTATCAATGCCCGCGTGTATAATATGGGATTGAAATTAACATTCTAAACTGAAAACGAAATGAAAAAGATACTATATAAAGCCATATGTATAGCCTCACTTATAGGGCTAACCGCTTGCGAAAAGACTTTTGACGAATTGGCGAGCAACCCTAACCAACAAGACGTAAATGGGTTTTACAACACGCCGCAAAACATTAACAAGGGGGTGATAGGTATTTATGCCTACATCACTACCCCAAGAGCGATGGGTACAGCAGGACGCTTGCAAATTAACCGAGGCGATGAGAGTAGCGATGCTTCGGACTATGGAGTGCCAGGACAGTATTCTGCGAACCTTTCTAGCTCTTGGTATACCATAGTACAGCCTTATTCGCTTTTCTATACAGCAGCTTCGCAAGCCTGCCAAATGATAGAGGAGATACCTAAAGTGAATTTTAGCAACCAACAACTAAAGAATGCCTATTTGGGTGAGGCGTATTTTTTAAGAGCCTATACGCATTGGTTTTTGTTTTTGAACTTTCGCAATATACCACTGATGAAAGAGTTACCTTCGTCAGCCAAAGACTACAAACCACAGGCTACCCCTGAAGAGGCTTGGGACTTTATTATATCAGACCTTAAACGCGCTAAAGAACTCTTGCCAGAAAAAGGCTTTTGGACAGGCGAATCAGTAGGGCGTGTGACCAAAGGTTCGGCTATTGCCCTGCTTGGGAAAGCCTATTTGTACCGCTCAGGCATTGAGCACTACTACGGCCATAGTAGCACAACTTATTATAACGAAGCCGCAGCCGAGTTTAACGAGCTAATACTCAGTGGTAAATATCGCTTAGTAGCCGATTATAACGACAACTTTAAGGTGGCTACTGAAAACAACGATGAGTCTATATTCGAGTTGCAATTCTTGGGCGATGTAACCAATACCGGATTTAACCCAGGGCTATCTAATAGCGGGGTATGGCGCGACCCACGTGGTTATTTGCCACCTACCAATAAAAATGCAAATAGCAGTGTGATACACGATTGGGTGTATAACACCTTTGTAAATTCTAAAGATGCTTCGGGGCACACCGACCCACGTATGTTCGGCACTTTGATTTTTGACGATACCAAATCAGAAATTAACGCTCGTACAGGTGATGAAGTCCGTATTTTTGATAATAAAACATTCAGAGAGTATTACGGAGCTAAAGGTTTTGGGGTAGCCAAAGCACAAGCAAAGAAGTACAAAGCCGCTTGCCGTAAAGGTATTGACTGGACGCTTGCTACTCGTAACCCTGGTGATAACTTCTATATGTGGAATGGTAGAGCCAATGGTCTTAACCAAACAGAAATCCGTTATGCTGATGTGTTGCTAATGTATGCCGAAGCTGTGGTAAAAGGCGGTACACAAGGCTCACTAACGGCGTTAGACGCTGTAAACCAAGTGCGTGCCCGCGTAGGTATGCCAGCGGTAAGCACTGTAGATATGGATGTGATAGAGCACGAACGCATCTTAGAGCTTACCCAAGAAGGGCATCGCTTTTTCGACCTATTGCGTTGGGGCAAGGTAGCACAACGTTTCCACGAATTAGAGCGCACTGACCCTAATTTTAAAAAGTATAGCAACTCTGCTTATCTCGGGTTCCAAGAAAACAAAAATGAGTGGCTACCCCTACCGGTAGACGAAGTTGAGGGCAACCCACACATCACTCGTAACAACCCAGGTTGGTAATTATCAAACTAATATAATGAAAAGAATAATCATTTTACTTTCAATTACTTTATGTATAAAGTCTTTTGGTCAGGAACTTCATAACGGTATAGTGTTGCCAGCAGAATGGCCACCACGTTATGAAGAGCCTACCGAGAGGAAAGAAATGCCGGTGCCGTACTTGCAGCAAAAACCAGCAGTAATACCTATCAACACCGGTAGACAGCTATTTGTAGATGACTTTTTGCTTAGCGAAAATAACCTACAAAAGGTATATCATACCCCTACTTACTATGCTGGTAACCCTGTGTTAGAGCCTGATAAAGAATGGGAGAAAACTACCCAAGGTGCCGTTTACGCTTCTCCTTTTAGCGATGGTATATGGTATGACGAGCGCGATGGCAAGTACAAAATGTGGTACCTAACAGGGGCAGGCACCCTACACAAAGGAGACCCCCAAACATTCTACACCGGTTATGCCGAATCGGCTGACGGTAAGCATTGGGTGAAACCTGCCGCAGGCGTGTATAGCAATACTAACATAGTAGAAACCTCTAACCGCGATGCCGCTACTGTATGGCTTGACCGCAATGAGAAAGACCCTGCTAAGCGTTGGAAACTTTTTAATGTAGAACGCCGTCCTTCAGACCGCCGTTGGCAGATAGTGCTTAAATACTCTGCTGATGGTATTCATTGGAGCAAAGGGGTAGCACAATCGGGTGATATATACGACCGCTCATCGGCATTCTACAATCCGTTTACTAAAAAATGGGTGATTAGTATGCGTTATGGTACCCCTGTATCTAGCCGCTCGCGTGCTTATGTAGAGCACTCTGACCCTGAGGAACTGGTATCGGTAACCCACCGCATACGCAAAGACGACCGCGATAAGCACGTGCACTACTGGTTTGCTCCTGATGACAAAGAGCTACGCCACGAAAAATACCCCGAAGTAGAACCCGGTATCTATAACTTTGATGCTATTGCGTACGAGAGTATTATACTCGGTTTCTACAGTGCGTGGGCAGGGCCTGAAAACAAGGTGTGTGAGCAAGATAAGATACAGAAGCGCAATGTGATTTCGCTCGGCTATAGTCGCGATGGTTTTCACTTTGCACGCCCTACCCACCAACCTTTTATGAATGTAAATGAGACCAAAGGCGCGTGGAACTGGGGAAATATGCAGTCAGTGAATGGAGTGCCTATCATCGTAGGCGATTCGCTTTACTTCTATGCCAGCGGGCGTAGGCTTAGCGATGTGTTTTGGGATAGTCATACTTCAACAGGCTTGGCTACCTTGCGTCGCGATGGGTTTGTATCGCTGAAAGCAGACAAAAAAGAGGCTTTTGCCACTACTGAAAAAGTAAGTTTTGATGGCGACTATTTATTTGTAAATGCGGCTCTTCCTAAAGGGAAACTTTTAGTGGAAGTATTAGATGAAAACGGTACCCCTATTAGTGGTTTTAGCAAAAAAGACTGTATAGGGCTACAAAAAACTGATAGTACTAAAGCACGCGTACAATGGAAAGGCAATGCTACCCTTGCCCCCCTTAAAGGCAAGCCGGTGCGCTTTAGGTTCTACCTTACTAATGGCGACTTATACGCTTTCTGGGTATCGCCTTGGGAAACAGGCGAAAGCCGAGGCTATACCGCTGGCGGAGGTAAAGGGCTGAACCCTTCGGGGATTGATTTACCAATTAGCAAATTAGCCAATTAGCAGATTAGCAAATTAAAAATGAAGAAAGTATATTTAATTTTCAATATGGTATTGGCAAATACCGCTTTCGGTCAGGTACTTCATAACGGTATAACGCTACCCGCACAGTGGCCACCCCGTTATGAAGAGCCTACTGAGAGAAAAGAAATGCCGGTACCCTACCTACAACACAAGCCAGCAGTGATACCTATCAATACTGGCAGGCAGCTATTTGTAGATGACTTTTTGCTCAGCGAAAATCATTTGCAGAAAGTTTATCATACTCCCCATTTCTATGCACAAAATCCTGTCCTAAAGGCTGATAAGCCTTGGGAAAACACAAAAGAAGGCTATCCGTATGCCGCTCCGTTTAGCGATGGGGTGTGGTATGACGAAGCTGACCAGAAGTTTAAGATGTGGTATTTGGCAGGAGCTTCGCAGGCAAATGAAGCTAAACACGGTTTGGCTACCTGCTATGCCGAATCGGTAGACGGTAAGCATTGGACGAAACCCTCGTTAGATATAGTGCCCGGTACTAACTACGTGGATGTGAACAACCGCGACGCTGCCACTGTATGGCTTGACCGCAATGAAAAAGACCCTGCTAAGCGCTGGAAATTCTTCAATGTAGAGTATAAAGTAATGAATAATAATGAGTATAAAAGCGATAAAGCGCAATATCAGTTTGTGCTAAAATACTCATCTGATGGTATTCATTGGACGGATAAAGGTGTAGCGCACTCAGGGAGCATAACCGATAGAGCTTCAGTGTTTTACAATCCTTTTACTCATCGTTGGGTTATCAGTATGCGCTATTCAGTGCCAGCGGTGTCGAACCGTTCGCGGGCTTATTTAGAGCACCCTAACGCTGAAGATGCCGTAAGCCTTGCCCATATGAAGAGCCGACAAATTAACGATAAGTATAATGTTTTTTGGTTTACGCCTGACGACAAAGAAAAACGCCACCCTGATTATCCTGAAGTAGACCCTGGCATTTACAATTTTGATGCTATTGCCTACGAGAGTATTATTTTAGGTTTTTACAGTCAGTGGCAAGGGCCTGAAAATGGTATTGCCAAAAAAGCGATGATGCCTAAACGCAACGAAGTACAATTAGGCTACAGCCGTGATGGGTTTCACTTTTCGCGCCCTACGCACCAGTCGTTTATGGGAGTAAATCCTACTGAAGGGGCTTGGAATTACGGCAATATGCAGTCAGTAAATGGGGTGCCTATTATTGTAGGCGATTCGCTTTATTTTTACAGCAGTGGTCGCTCTAAAAATGGTATTTGGTGGGATGCAGGTATGAGCACCGGCTTAGCTACCTTGCGCCGTGATGGATTTGTATCGCTAAAAGCTGATAAGAAAGAAGCGTTTGCCACTACCGAGAAAGTGCGTTTTGACGGCGAATATCTGTTTGTAAATGTGGCTCTTCCTAAAGGGAAACTTTTAGTGGAAGTGTTGGACGAAAACGGTACTCCTATCAGTGGTTTTACTAAAAAAGACTGTATAGAACTACAGAAAACTGACAGCACCAAAGCTCGCGTACAGTGGAAAGGCAATACTACCCTTGCGGCACTCAGAGATAAACCTTTGCGTTTTAGGTTCTACCTTACTAATGGCGATTTATACGCTTTCTGGGTATCGCCTTGGGAAACAGGAGAGAGTAGAGGCTATACTGCAGGCGGTGGTAAAGGACTAAACCCTTCGGGGATTGATTTACCCAATTAGTCGTTAGTTTTTAGTCGTTAGTCGTTAGCATAGTGTCGCTTTCTAACGACTAAACTAAAATATTTTAAAATACTAATTTTCTTTATTTTAGTGTTTTGTCTTTTTAAAACTTTCGTTTTTACTTTTTATAATAGAGTAAAGATAGGTTTTGTACGGAAAAGTGAGAGCTAATAGAAAGAATAAGAAAAAATAAAAGAAAATTTTACTATCTAAACTACTGATAGTGAGTGTTTTTTGATTGTTAAAGTAAGGTGTTAGTCCGTTTGTAATTAAAAAACTTTAAAAAATATTTGTTAGTTTTAAATTATTGACGTACATTTGCCGTGCTATTTTAAAAATATAATGAGGTTAATGAGGTAGCTCTTAGCTTCGAGGTAAAAAATAAATAAAACAATGGATTTTAAACAATTAGAAAAACAATATCGCGATGAGCTTCTACAAAAGGTGGTTCCTTTTTGGTTAGAAAAATCGCAAGATAAACAGTATGGAGGCTATTTTACTTGCCTCGACCGAAAAGGTAACGTATTTGATACAGATAAGTTTATATGGCTGCAAGCCCGTGAGGTATGGCTCTTTAGTATGCTATACAACCGCGTAGAAAAACGCCAAGAATGGTTAGACTGCGCTATACAAGGGGCTGAGTTCCTAAAAAAATACGGACACGATGGGCAGCTAAACTGGTACTTTTCGTTAGACCAACAAGGCAACCCTTTAGTAGAACCTTATAACATCTTCTCTTATACCTTTGCCACTATGGCATTTGGTCAGCTAAGCATCGCTACAGGCAATAAAGAATACGCTGATATCGCTAAAAAAACTTTTGATATAATCCTCTCTAAACAAGACAATCCTAAAGGCAAATGGAGCAAAGCCCACCCTGGTACGCGTTCGCTCAAAAACTTTGCCCTACCGATGATATTGTGCAACTTAGCCCTTGAAATAGAGCCGCTTTTAGAGCCCTCATTTATAGAAGAGGCTATGGAAGCCTGCATTCACGAGGTGATGGAAGTATTTTTGCGTCCGGAGCTGGGGGGTATAGTAGTAGAAAATGTGAATACTGATGGTAGCTTGTCCGATACTTTTGAAGGTAGACACCTCAACCCAGGGCACGCTATCGAGGCGATGTGGTTTATAATGGATTTAGGCAAGCGCCTTAACCGCCCTGCTCTGATAGAAAAAGCAGTGCAAACTACCCTAACAATGCTTGAGTATGGTTGGGATAAGCAGTACGGAGGTATCTACTACTTTATGGACAGAAAAGGCTGTCCGCCTCAGCAATTAGAATGGGATCAGAAATTGTGGTGGGTGCATATCGAAACGCTTATTTCGCTTATAAAAGGTTACCAACTAACAGGCAATAAAGACTGCCTACAATGGTTTGAGAAAGTGCATAATTATACTTGGCAGCACTTTAGAGACCCTGAATACCCTGAGTGGTGGGGGTATCTCAACCGCCAAGGAGAGGTACTTCTCGACCTGAAAGGCGGTAAGTGGAAAGGCTGTTTCCACGTGCCAAGAGGTTTGTACCAAGTTTGGAAAACAATTGAAATGATCAATGGTTAATGAATAATGATAAAGAACATATAATATACAAAACTTTGTCAAAGTTTTTAATGCCTGCGGTGCTACGGTCTTTCACGACAAAGTCTACTCAGTCGCTTTTGCATCACTGCATTCCCCCCTTGGGGGGGGTAAGGGGGAGGTTATCATTAATTTTCCTCCTTGCCTTAATATCTTGTACAGAAACCCAAAAAGAACAATCTATGAAAATTAATATTACAACACTTACAACCCAAGGCTTAGAGGGCGACCTTCAGAAAGGCGTTTCGGCTGCCTACGCCGCACTTATAGGCGAAGACCTATTGGTGGCAGGCGGTTGCAATTTCCCTGATAAACTCGGTTTTGAAGGGGGCAAAAAAGTGTTTTACGAGGCAATACTTCACTTTGATAAAAATCAAAATCAATGGCAGACGATAGGCAAACTACCTGAAGCCGCTGCTTATGGCGTATCGGTAGCCATTCCTGATGGCTATCTGTGGATAGGCGGGCAAACGGCTACTAACTCGTTAGCTACCTGCTATAAAGTGCAATATTCAAAAGAAAAAGGACTTACTCTAACTGACTTTCCTGCTTTACCCGAGCCTCTTGATAACTTTGCGGGGGCGAGCGTAGGCAGCAAGGTGTTTGTAGCAGGTGGCAACGCTTCGGGCAAAGCCTCTAACAAAGTATTTTATATAGATACGGCTACAGATAAACAGTGGAAGCTGTTAGCTGATTTCCCTGGTGAGGCAAGAGTACAGCCTGTATTGGCTGCTATCGAAAAAGAAAACGATACTCTTTTGTATGTGTTAGGAGGCTTTTTCGGAGGTGATGCCACTAAAGCGCCTACTATGGGCGAAAAGGTATTGGCTTTTAGTTTGAAGCAACAGCAGTGGCAGGAAGTAGGGGTACAAGAAAGCCCTAATAAAGAAATCTTTTCGCTTACAGGGGCTACCGCTTTGGCTATTGACAATCGTTATATAGCTTGTTTTGGAGGGGTGAACCACCGTCTGTTTATCAATACTATTACAGACCTTTATCACTTGGGTAAAGATACTACCCTTACAGATGAGCAACGCAAGCAGAAGAATTACGACTATATGTCGCATTATATGACACAACCTATTGAATATTACCAATTCAATAAGGAATGCTATCTGTTTGATACACACTCGCAGCAGTGGTCAGTACTCGATACGCAAGCTGATTTTGCACGGGCAGGCGCTACTTTAGTAGGCACCCCAGCTGAGTTTTACCTTGTGCAAGGGGAACTCAAACCCGGTGTTCGCAGCCCTAAAACCTATCGATTGAAAATTAACTAACCGCGAACCACTAACGACTAAAAACTAATGATTCATATGAAAAACAGTAAAATATACCCTTGGATAGTAGTTGCCCTGCTATGGGTGGTGGCACTACTGAACTATTTAGACCGACAAATGCTCTCTACGATGCAAGAGTCGATGAAAATGGATATTACAGAGCTTGCGGTAGGCGAGAATTTTGGTCGCTTAATGGGCATCTTCCTCCTTATCTACGGATTGATGAGTCCCGTAGCGGGTATTTTGGCTGACCGTCTTAACCGCAAGTGGATGATAGTAGGCAGCCTCTTTGTATGGTCGGCCGTAACTTACGGAATGGGCTATGCTACTACCTTTGACCAAGTGTATTGGCTACGCGCCTTAATGGGAGTGAGTGAAGCGCTTTACTTAGCTACAGCCCTTTCGATGATAGCGGACTATCACAGCTCAAAATCGCGTTCGTTGGCAGTAGGTATCCATATGTCGGGGCTCTATGCGGGGCAGGCTTTAGGCGGTTTTGGGGCTACCATAGCCTCAAACTACACTTGGCACACCGTGTTTCATTGGTTTGGTATAGCAGGTATAGTGTATGCTGTGTTCTTAGTCTTTACCCTTTTCGATATAGAGCGCAAACCACGCGTAGTACAAACAGCTGTTCCGACAGAAAAGAGCGGACTATGGCAGTCGCTTACGCTGGTATTTGGCACTTTCTCCTTCTGGATATTGCTCTTCTACTTTATGGCATCGAGCTTCCCAGGTTGGGGTACTAAGAACTGGTTGCCTACCCTTTTTGCTACCAATTTGGGAGTAGATATGGCTACCGCAGGACCTATGGCAACTATTTCTATCGCTATATCTTCATTCTTAGGAGTGCTTATAGGAGGTACCTTGTCCGACCGCTGGGTACAGACCAATATCAAAGCGCGTATTTATACCAGTACCATAGGGTTGGGGCTCACCATACCAGCCTTGATATTGATAGGCTTTGGACACTCATATGTAGCGATGATAGGAGCAACTTTGCTCTTCGGAATTGGTTATGGTATGTTCGACACCAACAATATGCCTATCTTGTGCCAAATCATACCGCAACAACAGCGCGCTACTGCGTATGGCATTATGAATATGGGCGGTGTATTTGCAGGTTATGCCGTTACCCGAATGCTCGGTAGCTCTACCGATGCGGGCAACTTAGGTGCTGACTTTAGCAAATTATCGGTAATCATCTTGATAGCTATCGTGCTGATGCTGGTATTCTTAAAACCAAAAAGAGAAATATGTGGCAATTAATTTGTCGATTTGCCAATAAGCTAACAACTAAAAATTAATAACTAAATAATATGACATTTGAAAAAATTAATGGGCTGATAGTAGCGCCCTTTACCCCTTTCGACAAGAAAGGTGAGGTAAATTTAGACCCTATAGATGAGTATGCAAAACTTTTGCAAAGAAATGGATTAATAGGAGTGTTTATCAACGGTTCATCAGGCGAAGGCTATATGATGACGGTTGAAGAACGTATGAAGATAGCAGAGAAATGGGTGTCAGTAGCCCCTAAAGGCTTCAAAGTGATAGTACACTGCGGGGCAACTTGTATAAAAGATAGCTATAAAATGGCACAACACGCCCAACAGATAGGGGCTTTTGGTATCGGAGCTATGGCATCGCCTTTCCCTAAAGCGGGTAGGGTAGAAGAATTAGTGAAATACTGCGAAGAAATAGCTTGTGGGGCACCTAATTTGCCTTTCTACTTCTATCATATACCTGTGCTTAACGGAGTGTATTTGCCAATGTTGCCTTTCTTAAAAGCTGCTGACGGTCGTATTCCTAACTTAGCGGGTATCAAATACACCTACGAGCCGCTATATGAGTACAACCAATGTATGCTTTACAACAATGGCAAGTATGATATGCTTTATGGCTTAGATGAGACTATCCTTAACGCCTTAGTGATGGGAGGAGCTCGCGGAGGTATCAGTGGTACAGGTAGTTATATAGGCAAGGTGTTAGTGGGTATTATAGACGAATATCACAAAGGCAATATTGCTAAAGCTGCCGAACTGCAAAACTACGCCCAAGATGTAATAAACGTAATTGCTAAATACCGCGGTAATATAGTATGTGGCAAACGCATAATGAAGCTGCTTGGCTTAGACTTAGGTATCAACCGCACACCTTTCCAAAACATCACCGATGAAGAGGAAGCTGTGATAAAGAAAGAGTTAGAAAGCATAGACTTTTTTAATAAATGCAATAAATAGTCGTTAGTGATTAGTCGTTAGCAAGCGACAACATTCTAACGACTAAAAACTAACAACTAAATCATAACTAATTGGAAATTAAATATACTTGATTATGAAACAAAAGATTTTATTTTGTTCGTTCTTCTTGATGCTCTTTACCGCTATAGGTTGGGCACAAGAAAAAATAGTGAAAGGGACGGTATCGTCAGACGAGTTGCCGTTGCCAGGCGCTGCTGTGGTTGTGAAGGGTACCACTCACGGTACTCAGACCGACTTTGATGGGAATTATACCCTAACTGTAAAAGAGGGTGATATTCTTGTGTTTAGCTTTGTAGGCTATACCACTCAGGAGAAAAAAGTCACTGGGGGAGGTAAAAATCTAACAATTGATATCAAGCTAAAAGAAGAGACTAATACGCTTGATGAGGTGGTAGTAACCGGTTATGGTGTACAGACTCGTAAGACTTTGGCTACTTCAGTTTCAAAGTTAGATACTAAAGTGTTAGAAAGTGCACCACGCTCTAATGCGGCTACTGCTTTGCAAGGTAGTATAGCAGGGCTTAGAGTAACACAAGTAACTGGTAAACCAGGTACTACCCCTGAAATACAATTGCGTGGTGGTACAGGATTTGACGGTAGTGGTTCGCCTTTGGTGTTAATTGATGGGGTACCAGGTTCTTTTTACGCCCTAAACTCTGATGATATAGAGTCTATGGAAGTGCTAAAAGATGCCGCTTCTACTGCTATTTATGGAGCTCGTGCAGCTAATGGGGTAATCTTAGTAACCACTAAAAAAGGTAAAACAGGTCGTTCTAATATTACCTTACGTACTAAGTATACAATGAATCAGAAGCGTTCCCTACCTGATTATTTAAATGCGCGCGACTTTATCTATTGGAACAGACGTGCTATTAAGAACGTACAAGACTATGGGGTGCACAACTTCGACCAATTCCTTACTGGCACGCACGCTATGGCAACAGGTAATAATACTACTGATTCGCCATACACCACAATGGAACTTACAAATGCCAATCGTTATTTGCTAAACAATCCTGAATGGCAAACAATGACTGACCCTTTAGACCCTAATAAAACACTTATTTTCCAAAATAATAATGTAGGAGAACTCATCTACCAATACAGTGATGCTAAAGATTATAGTGTATCATTTGAAGGAGGTAATGATAAAGGCTCTTACTATTTAGGATTAGGGTATCTAGATGATACTGGTTTAGTATTAGGTTCTAATTTCAAACGTTATTCAGGTACTTTCAATGGCTCTTATAAGATTACAGATGATTTTAAAGTATCTTCTAATATTCTTTACGCTCAATCTAATAGAGTAGGTTCTTTTAGAGATGCTTTGAGTGGCTATGCCAATGAAGATGACTATTTTATTTTCCAACGTTTTGCAGGACAAGCGCCAACTTCGCGTATTTACAATACTAATCCTGATGGTAGTTCGTCTAAAAATTATAACCCTGGTAGTAACTCAGGATTTGGTAACCCTGCTTACTACAAAGATAAATTCTTAATGGACAATATAGAACACCGCATTACGGCTTCAATACAATTTGATTGGAAATTGGTTAAAAATCTTTCTTTGATGGCTCGTGCTAGCCACTTTGCAGTACATAATACATCAGAAAGATTTTATAAATCTTATTTGAATAGTGGTGCTTTGGTATCTTCTCGCTATGCTAGTACAGCTTATGACCGCACTATGAATAATCAAGGAACACTTACTTTGAACTATAAAAATACTTTTGCTGAAAAGCATAACCTAAGCGCACTATTAGGAGGTGAGTATTTCAAACAACAACAGTTTTCTTCGAGTGCTGCAACTGAAGGCTCTCCTACCGACCTTATCCGCACCCTTAATGCAGGTTCAAAAGCTAGTGGTATTCCTTCTTCTTATAAACGCGATTATAGTATAGTGTCTACTTTTGGACAGCTTAATTACGATTATGATGACCGTTACCTTTTAGGACTTACTTTCCGCTATGACGGTACCTCAAAACTACGTGATAATAAGTTTGGTTTCTTCCCAGGAGCTTCTATAGGTTGGAATGCTCATAATGAAGAGTTCTTCAAAGAAGGAAAAGTTAGTCAAGTGGTGACCAGACTAAAACCACGTGTAAGCTATGGGGTAAACGGAAATATTGATGCTTTGACCATAGATAATGACTACTATTGGTTATTAGGTAAATATAGTGTACAATCTCCTTATAATGGTAAAAAAGGTTATGTGAATACCTCTGTACCTTTGTACTATTTGAAATGGGAAAAAGCTACTACGCTAAACTTTGGTTTAGACCTTGGGCTTCTTAATAATCGTGTGAATTTCTTAGTAGATTATTTCATTCGTGATATCTATGATAAATTGGCAGACCAAAGAATTCCTATCTCTACAGGGTTCTCTTCAGTAAAAATCAATAATGGTACACTACAAAATAGAGGTATTGAAATAGAGGCTAACTTCAAAGTTATCAATACTGATAATATAAAATGGAATATAGGAGCTAACTTTACTCGTATTCGCAGTTTTGTGAAGAAACTTCCTAATAATGGTAATGATAAGAATCGTATAGGAGGACAAGAAATATGGGATCCTTCAAATCCTACCCAAACTATGTATGTAGGCGGTCGCCAAGAAGGTGAACGCGTAGGTGATGACTTAGTAGTAGGTTATCAGGATGAAGGAGTATATCATAACCAAGCAGAATTAGAAGCTGATAAAGATAGAAAAATTCAGTTTTATGCGGGTACTATCCCTGCTGCTAACAGAAAACCTATAGTAGGTGACACTCGTTGGAAAGATGTAAATGGCGATGGTATTATTGATAGCCGCGATAGAGTAGTGTTAGGTAGAACCACCCCTGATTTTATAGGAGGTTTTACTACTGATTTTACTTATAAAAACATTAATCTCTTTGTAAAAACAGATTATGCAGTAGGACACTTAATAAATAATGCTGTGCGCACTAGAGGTATTTCGCAAGTACAAGGTAATATGAACTGGACATCTGAGATAAGAGATACTTGGACACCTGAGAATCCTAATGCTAATATTCCACGTTATGACTTTACCGACCCTCGTGGTAACC
Source organism: Capnocytophaga sp. FDAARGOS_737 (assembly GCF_009730375.1). Classification (NCBI taxonomy): domain Bacteria; kingdom Pseudomonadati; phylum Bacteroidota; class Flavobacteriia; order Flavobacteriales; family Flavobacteriaceae; genus Capnocytophaga; species Capnocytophaga sp. FDAARGOS_737. The sequence goes on from NZ_CP046316.1 coordinate 786,789, forward strand.
ATAAGGCTGGAGGTGAAGGACAATATTCAGCAAGCTCTCGTTATTGGGAGAAAGGAGATTATTTAGCTTTGCGCGAAATTACTCTTAGCTATAACCTACCAGGAGCTGCGGTGAATAATGCTTTCAAAGATATTCGTCTTTTTGTTTCAGGTACTAACTTGGCTTACTTTACTAAGTATACTGGTTATTCTCCTGAAAAAGGAGGTTGGGACAATGGACGTTTCCCTCTACCACGTAGCTTTACCTTTGGTATCAACGCTACTTTTTAAATAACTTTTAAATATTGAATAAAGATGAAAAGAAATATATTATTAGGACTCTCATTGCTTTTATTGGGAGCCTGTGAATTAGAAACACCTCCAGAAAGTGATCTTACTTATACAGGTTTTTGGAATAAAGAAGAGGCTGCTAAGTCAGTACACTCAGGCGTATATTCACGTTTTAGAGCTTATGGCTATACAATGTGGTTAATGGGAGAGCTTCGCTCTGATATATGGGGAGGTAAAGGTATTGAAAATGCGCATAACCAAGACCTATTTACTAATGATATCAACATTACCAAAGTGGCATTTAATAGCTGGGGAGGTTGGTATACTATGTTGCATTATATTAATGACTTTATTAAAAATGCGCCTCAGACTTCTTTCAGCAATGAAAATGAAAAGAAGAATATGCTAGCACAGATGTACGGACTCAGAGCCTATATCTATTATACTATGCTAAAGAGTTGGGGCGATGTACCTATCGTTACAGAACCTTTGCAAAACGTTGATAACTTAGCCGCGCTAAGAAAAGCTCGTGCTCCTAAAGCAGAAGTATTAGCTTTTATCAAGCAAGATATTCAAAGATCTTTAGATTTATTTAACGGCAATGAAAATTTCTACCGCGATAATGTATATTGGTCTAAACGCGCTACCCTTATTCTAAAAGGCGATGTGTTCTTGTGGTCAGGAAAAGTGTTAGGTGGTGGCACTGCTGATTTTACAGAAGCTAAAAATGCTCTTAGTCAAGTGTCAGGTTCATTAGTGTCTTATGATAAATTATGGGGTATTGATAATGAAAAGAATGCCGAATTTATCTTTGCTTTAGACTATAAGAAAGATGAAGCAGAGCACTTCTATAAAGTAACAACAGCGCGTAATACTGACGTTAAAGATATGTATGACGATAGTGGTAGAAAAATTTCATCATTCTTGTACGTAGAAGGTGGCAACTATCATTCTCCTTCAGAAAAGACATTACGTCTGTTAGATGATATAAAAGACCAACGCCGTGCTACATTCGTACGTGTTTATTCTGATAATGCAGGACATATACCTTTCAATACTACTAATTATTTGGGCTCTATACTATCAAAATTTGTAGGTAAGAATAACTCAGGTGATATAGTAAACGAAAATAATGTGCCTATTTATCGCTATGCTGATGTATTATTGCTATTAGCAGAGGCTAAAAATAACTTAGGTGAAGACCCTTCTGCAGAGATAAACCAAGTGCGTGCAAGAGCCTATGGTAGTAATTACAATGCTGCTACTTATGGTTATACCAATAGCACTAAAGCTATTAATGCTAAAGCCATTCTTGATGAACGTTACAAGGAGTTTATAGGAGAAGGCAAACGCTGGTGGGATTTACTACGCGCAGGAGATAACTTTGTGTATGACGAAGTAGCTTCAATGACTTCAGGAGGTACTAGAAAGAATATTTACTTGCCTATTTCGCCATCTATGATAGCTGATGATAAAACACTTGTTCAAACAGAAGGTTATAATTAATCTTATACAAAGATAAAGATTTTAGCTTTATTGAAATGAAAACAGAGCTCCTTAGTACTAAGGGCTCTGTTTTCTGTTTTATGAAAAAATAAAGCCTCTGCGCTTTAGCGCAGAGGCTTTATTTATTTGCGATAATATGCTATTGTAGTTTCAATTCTTCTACTATCTTCTTAATCTTACCGTCTAATACCTTTTGGGTTTCTTCAAAAGCTGCTAAACCGCTGAGGGTAGTGTTTACGCTGAAGTAGAATTTGATTTTAGGTTCGGTACCGCTAGGGCGCGCTGCTATACGCGTACCTTTGTCAGTGTGGTATATCAGTACATTCGATTTTGGTACCTCAATTTCTTCTACTTTGCCAGTAAGAGGGTGGAATGCCTTAGATGACTGATAATCGCAGATAAGAGTTACCTTTTCACCATTGATTTCCTTAAGCGGATTTTCGCGCAAGTCTATCATCATTTGGGCTATTTCTTGTGAGCCTGAAATACCTTTCTTCACTAGCGAAATGAGGTATTCTTTATAGAAACCATACTTAGTATAAGCGTGTAGCAATTCTTTGTAGAAAGTACTGCCTTTGGCTTTGGCATCGGCAGCTATCTCGCAAGCTAATAGGGTAGCGGTTACAGCGTCTTTATCGCGTACAAAATCACCGACCATATAACCAAAACTTTCTTCACCACCGCCTATAAAAGTAAGCTCAGGGAAGTCTTTTATCATTTTGGCAATCCATTTGAAGCCTGTCAGACCTTCTTTATATTCTACTTTATAAGCATCGGCAATTGCTTTTACCATAGGAGTAGAAACAATAGTAGACGCTACAAATTCATTGCCTTTGAAGCCTTTTTTGCTTTGATGAGCTAAAAGGAAGTCGGTCATCATAACCATTGTTTGGTTTCCGTTTAATAGTACCATTTTACCATTAAGGTCGCGTACGGCTATGCCTATACGGTCGCAGTCAGGGTCAGTACCGATAACGATGTCAGCATTGAGCTCATCAGCTTTTTTAAGAGCTATAGTTAGCGCTTCAGGTTCTTCAGGGTTAGGCGATTTCACTGTAGGGAAATTGCCGTCAGGTACTGCTTGTTCTTCTACAATATGCACATTGGTATAGCCTGCGCGTTTGAGTACTTCTGGTACCATAGTGATAGAAGTACCGTGCAATGAAGTAAATACAATCTTAAGGTTTTCTTTATGGGCTACTTTGAAGTCAGCGTGCTTAATAGAGGCTTCGGCAAAAGCATTGTCAAGCTCTTTATCGATGTAGTGTATAAGGCTCTCATCAGCATTGAACTTAATGTCTTTGAAGTCGATAGCATCGATAGCTTTCATTATCTCGCCGTCTTGTGGGGGCACTGTTTGTCCGCCGTCTTCCCAATATACTTTATAGCCGTTGTATTCTGGTGGGTTGTGCGAAGCAGTAAGTACTATACCCGCTTGGCAACCTAAGTAACGCACAGAAAATGAAAGCTCTGGAGTAGGGCGTAGGTCAGAGAAGAGGAATACTTTGATGCCGTTAGCAGCAAATACATCGGCTACTATTTTGGCAAATTTCTTAGAGTTGTTGCGACAGTCGTGAGCGATAGCTACTTTTATTTCTTTATTAGGGAACGACTGGTGGAGGTAATTGCTCAAACCTTGAGTATTTTTGCCGAGCGTATATTTATTGATACGATTCGTACCGATGCCCATAATACCGCGCATTCCTCCGGTACCAAATTCTAAGTTTTTGTGGAAAGCCTCATTTAGTTCATCAGGATTACCATCGATGAGGGCTTGTACCGTAGCTCTGGTTTCTGCATCAAAAGTGTCAGAAAGCCACGTTTTAGCTGTTTCAATACTTTTCATAAAATCAAATTTATTATAAGCTAGTAGTTGCTGCTACTAGCGTTGTTTCCAAAATATTTAGTAGCTTAATTCAAATTAAGGACTGAAATTCTTCTTTCTAACTTATTAGGGTTGTCTTTCTGATTTATAACTCCTATAATCCAAATTTTAAAAAGGTCTTCAACAACTACGAAATAAATAGCAAAATGAAATCTTTTTGTAAAATAAACTCGTATTTGTTCTGTTTCTTTTCGGAAAGAAAAAGGGCGACTTTTTATCTCTTGAATATAGTCATAAACTTCCTCATATACTTCAAAGCCTAAGTTATTTTTGATATTATTGTAAAAAATAAGTATTTCTTCTAAATCTATTTCAGCTTGACGATGAATCATTAATTCAAAATCCATATTTAGCTCTCATTTTTTTGTCGAAGTCATTAAAACTACTTCCTGCACTCTCAGGATTACACTTAATTTCATCAATTCTATTTTCAAGCAACTTTAGATACTCATTAGGTGTTGCTCTTGGCTCTTCATAATCAAAATCAATGTCTCTCTCCTCTAAAAAAGAGGTTAAAGCTGATTTTTGAGCTTCATTTTTTGGATATACTAATACACACATAATTTTCTCTTCTATTTTCCTCAGCAAAGATACAAATAATATTTGAATTAGCAAATTTGTTAAGTAGCAAATTTTTAATTTTCTAACTCTTTAATTGACGTGTCGGCTAATTTCTTGTACTCGCCCCACGCCTCAATGAGTAGAAACTCCATTGGCTTATTGTCTTTTTTTCGTACTAAATCGTGAAAATCAGGGCGCTCCATTACAAAATAGGCCAAAACATTTATCTCTTCTTCATTCAGTTTGAGGTCTTTTTTCATAAAATCGCTTAGGTGCGCTACTATGTACTCGGCTACTATCAAATTCTTTTCGTTAGCAACTACTTTTTTGAGTATTTTGGTTTTTCCTGTGATAGCATTCACAACCAAATCAATACTCAATACTCCGCTTCCGCTGTGGGTAGCGCTGTAAAGGCGTTTCTCGGCAAAGGTACGTTCTATGGGTTTGTGCTGTAATATACCCAAATCTTGCGCCGTAATCTTGCGGTACTTTGATACTTCTACCCCCTCTAACTGATTGATATCCTCTTTCATAGCGATGAGTATCCCCGAAAAACCAAAATCGGCTTTCACTACTTTGTGAAAGGTAGTTTGCATCCCTACGTAGCTAATCTTTAGCGTGCTGTTTTCGCGAGCACTGAGGCTAAAATAGCCATTAGCATCGGTGGTGGTTATCGCATTGTTGTGCATATTGAGCACATGCGCCCCCACCAGCGGAATGGTGTCGTGCATAACCCTGCCGTGTATAGTCGACTGCCCCTGAGCCGTTAGCCCCCAACAACTTGCTATGATTAAGAAATACAAAAAACGCATAGTAATTATGAATTTTCAATTAATTAAAGCTTCTTTTTCGCCAAAAGAGCATTATCAGAAAGCCTACAAGGGCACCCCCTACGTGAGCAAAGTGAGCGATATTACCTCCGAAAATAGGGGTGCCGGTAACCCCTGAAAAGAGGTCTAAAGCCACAATGATTGGTATGAAATAGCGTGCTGCAATAGGGTAGGGCACAAAGAAAAGCATTAGCTTAGCATTTGGGAAAAACATTGCAAAAGCTACTAAAATACCATAGATAGCCCCTGAAGCCCCCACAGTATATGACACAAGAGTGTCGTACATACTTTTGTAGGTACTGTAATTGATGATATTACCCCATTCGGGCGAGTATTTGCCTTCGCGTATGAGTCCGATAGTCTCTTCGGCTGGAATGCCTACCTCGGCTAAAGCATTTACCGCTTGGTGTACGTAGTAATAATTAACTCCTGTTTGTAGCAAGGCCGCCCCTATACCACAAGAAAAGTAGAAAAACAGAAACTTATTACGCCCCCATATATTTTCGAGTGGTGTGCCGAATGCCCACAGCGCATACATATTAAAAAGCAAATGGAAGATACCCCCGTGCATAAACATATAGCTGAGGTACTGCCACCAATGAAAGGAAGGCATTTCGTAATAATGCAGCGAAAACAAGTACGTCAGATTTGTCTGCGGCAAAAATAATCCCTTTTCATTCAATACCATAAGGACTAAAACCAAAGTATTGATAATAATGAGGTGTAAAACTGTTTTTGATATTCGTTCCATATTTTTCTTGATAAGTTAATTAACCAAACGGTCTATTTCATTTACTGACAAGTTGTAATAAATACGTTTTCCAAAAGGCGAAATTAATACTTCTTGACAACTAAACAAATTATTTATCAAACTTTCTTGTTCCTCTTCACTGAGCGCCTGTCCCGTTTTGATGGCTAAACTCTTGCTGAGGGTCTTTGCAAAGGCTTCTTTTTGAGTGTTTTCGGTAGTAGGTAATAGCTCGATGTGCTGCTGAATAAGTTCGTTGAAAATATTAGGTATCTGACTGTCTGTCAGGTGTAAAGGAATGCCGCTAAGCACTATTTTGTCATCTTCGATAGCAAACATAAAGCCTATGCTCTCGAAGAGAGTTTGCAGCTGTGCTATCACCTGCAATTCGTGTGCCGAAAAGGAAAGCTCGTAAGGGAACATCAGCTGCTGACTGGCAGTGTGCGTCCTCTCCAAACTCTTCATAAATCCCTCGTACAGCACGCGCTGGTGAGCCCTGTTGCTGTTGATGATAATCAGTTCGCCCCCCAAAGTAGTGATGAGGTATTTTTTAGCCAAACTGATGATTTTCTTACCCTGAGGCTTAGCAGGTTCAGCCTCGAACAGCGTGCTTTCTACCGCCTCAGCAGTCGTATTGATAGCCGACTCGATACCGGTATACAGGCTTTCCCATTGGGCGGTTTTTTTCTGAAAACTGAAGCTATTGCCGCCCCCACCACTGCTGCTTTTTACTGCAGGTGTTTCCATCTTAAAAGGATTGAAGTCGGGGTCTACCTCTATTTTAGGGAAAGACGGCTCTTTATCCTTGTACTGATAAGGAATATCGAAAGTAGGGTCTTTAGTAAAATCGAGGGTAGGAGCAATGCTAAACTGCCCCAAACTGTGCTTTATTGCCGACTTTAGCAGGGCGTAGATGCTGTGCTCTTCTTCAAATTTTATTTCAGTTTTGGTAGGGTGTATGTTGATGTCGATAGTAGCAGGGTCTACCTCTAAACAAATGAAAAACTCAGGCTTTTGGTCAGGGCGTATCAACCCCTCGTAGGCAGCGGTGATAGCGTGGTTGAGGTATTGGTTCTTCACGAAACGATGATTAACCATTAAGAATTGCAGTTGCTTGCTCTTAGGCAGGTACTCAGGTTTTACTATAAAACCGCTGATTTTTACCACAGGAGTATCCTCGCTGATGATAGGTACTAATTTTTCGTTAGTACGTCCGCCAAACAGATGCACGATGCGCTGACGGAAGTTAGCAGGGGGCAGGTTATACAGCTCATTGCCGTTGTTGTACAGATAAAATTGAATAGAGGGGTGTGCCAAAGCTACTCGGTGAAACTCATCGAGTATATGGCGCATCTCTACACTATCGCTTTTTAGAAAGTTGCGGCGAGCAGGTATGTTGAAAAATAGGTTTTTCATCGCTATACTTGTGCCGTTATTGCACACACAAGGCTCTTGTCGGGTTATTTTGCTGCCTTCTATATGTATTTCGGTACCTAATTCGTCCTCTTGGCGCTTGGTTTGCATCTCAATATGGGCAATAGCTGCTATTGAGGCAAGAGCTTCGCCTCTGAACCCCTTAGTTTGTAGCTGAAAAAGGTCTTCGGCGCGCTGTATTTTGGAGGTAGCGTGCCTTTCAAACGACAAACGCGCATCGGTAGTGCTCATACCTATACCATTATCAATGACCTGCACGAGGGTTTTGCCCGCTTCTTTTATAAGAAGTTTGATGACGGTAGCCTTAGCGTCGATAGCGTTTTCCATCAGTTCTTTTACTGCCGATGCCGGACGCTGTATCACCTCGCCAGCCGCTATTTGGTTTGCTACGTGGTCGGGGAGTAATTTTATTATATCTGACATATTTTTTGATTAGCAAATTAGAAAATTAGCAAATTAGAAAAGCAGAAAAAATCCTTTATATCTTACCTTTACTTTGGATATACTTACACTATAGGATCACCGAAGGATCACCGAAGGATGAGCCTCTAATCTTAGTACATCTAACCAGCTAATTCTTATAAAAATTTGTGCAAATATAAAAAAAGTCTTACTTTCGCAGAAAAATATTTTGAAAATGAAGCATTTATTTATCTGTATATTAGTCGCTATTAGTTTGATTTCTTGTGTTAAAGAAGTTGAAGAACAAATAGTTACGGGCTCTGACTACATAGGCTCTGACACTGATTTGCGCATACGCGACTTTATATGGAAAGGACTTAATCAGTACTATTTGTGGCAAGAAGAGGTTAGCAATCTGCAGGACAATCGTTTCGGAAAACTCTCGACTACTAAAGCAGAAAAGAACACTGATTATACTAAATTCCTTAAGAGTTTCGGCAGTCCTGAAGCTCTTTTCTACAGAGGTTTGCTCAATAGATACAAACAAATAGACCGCTTTAGCTATATCACCGATGATTATGTGAAGTTAGAAAACCAGTTCAAAGGTATTTCGGCAAGTACAGGTATGGACTCTCAGTATGTATTGATGAGGAATGGGGTTAATGCTGCGGGCTTTGTGAATTATGTGATACCTAATTCCGATGCCGATAAACAAGGCCTGAAAAGAGGTGATATCTTCCTCACTATCAACGGGCAGCGCATCACGAAAACTAATATAAACGAACTGCTGAAGAACAAAACCTATACTATTGATATTTATCGTATCGACCAGCAAGGCATATTGCAGCCTACAGGGCATACCGTTACGCTACACAACACCGAAACGCCAGAGAACCCTGTGCTGATAAAAAAGGTTATCACACTTGGGCAGCATAAGATTGCCTACCTGATGTACAACGCTTTTATAGCTAATTATAACAAGGAACTGAATGAGGCTTTTGCCGAGTTTAAGGCGGCAGGAGCTACTGACTTAGTACTCGACTTGCGCTACAATGGCGGGGGGAGTATAGATACAGCGGTATATTTGGCATCGATGATAGCAGGGCAACACCAAGGGCAGCTTTTTGTTAAAGAGAAATGGAATACTAAGATGCAAGCCGCAGCCAACTTGCAAGGGGCTACGGTGCAGTATTTAACCGATAAGATGAAAGACGGTACCCCCATACACAGCTTGCAGCTTTCTAAGCTATACGTGCTCACTACCGAGCGTACTGCTTCTGCTAGCGAATTGGTAATTAACGGCTTGAAGCCCTATATGCCTATAACACAAATAGGACAGACTACGGTGGGCAAAAACCAAGGGTCTATCACTATTTATGATTATATAGACAAAGCTGGAAAAGTAAAGAACCCTAAGCACAAATGGGCTATGCAGCCTATAGTGCTCAGTATAGAGAACTCTAAAGGCTTTAGCGATTATACTAAGGGGTTAGTGCCCGACATACCGATGGAAGAAGATTTAGCTAACATTGGCACACTCGGCGACCCTACTGAACCTTTCTTAGCTGAAGCTATAGCGCAAATAACCGGTAGCCGTAGCACAGCCCAGAGCCGCAGACCCAGTACTACTCCTTTCTCTTATGAGGTTTTGACAACCTCTAAAGACGCCTATTTCGGGTATAACGAAATGTATAAGTAAAGACAAAAGACAAAAAACGAAATGAATAAACTTTACGAACTTAAAGTTGCTAAAATAACACACCTTACTACTTCATCGGTGATGATTACCTTTGAAGTGCCTGACCTCTTGCGCAAAGTTTTTAGTTTTGAGGCAGGCGAGTACCTCACCCTACAGCAAACTATCAATGGAGAGAAAGTGCGTCGCGCTTACTCTATCTGCTCAGGCGTTAATGAAGGTGAGCTGAGTGTGGCGGTGAAACGCGTGCCCAATGGGGTGTTTTCTACCTACGCTACCCAAGAACTCAAAGAGGGTGATACTATAGAGGTGATGCCCCCGATGGGTTCATTTGTGTTCTTCTACGATATTTTTGGTAATAGGGATATTATGCTCTTCTCGGCTGGTAGTGGGGTAACCCCTATGATGAGTATTGCCAAGACGGCTTTGGCGATGACACAAATAAAAGTAGTGTTCGTCTACGGTAATAAGTCGAAAGAAGAAACCTTGTTTTTTGATGAGATTGAAGCTCTAAAGGAGCAGTACCCTGAACGTTTCAAGGTGCATTACGCCTTTAGTCAAGAGCCTTGGGGCGACCACTATACGGGGCGTATCAATGATGAGATAGTAAATGAACTATTTGAAAAATATAAAGACTTCAACTGGGGGCGCTATTACGCTTGTGGGCCTACCCAATTAGTGAAAGACCTGCGAGAGATGCTTTTGCTAAGAGGTATAGATAAAGACCGTATTTTTACTGAGCTCTTCGAGGCATCGCCTGCTGATACCGACTACAGTCAGTTACAGGGTAATGTAGAAATCACACTGCGATTGGGCGGACAAACGCATACTTTTGAGAGTGCTAAAAACCAGACGCTGCTCAGTTCGGCACTGATGCGAGGTTATGATGCTCCTTATTCTTGCTTGAATGGGGTGTGCAGCAGCTGTGTAGCCAAAGTAGAGGAGGGGGAAGCCAAAATGGCGAAGAATGAAACCCTAAGCGAAAAAGAGGTCGCCGACGGCTATATACTAAGCTGCCAAGCGTATGCTACTACCAATAAGATAAAAATAAAATTTGAGAGTTAATAAATTTTATTTGCTAATTGATAAATATTTTGTAATTTTGCACCTTGAAAATGATACAATAAAACAAAGGGATAAGTTATGGTATATACAATAATTTTTTATTGATGATATCATAATAAAAAGCAATCTTAATGAAGGACAGCAAAGGTATAAAACTCGTACCTTTGCCGCCCTTTGTTATGAATAAACGCGAATAAAAGAGAAATAAAATAGACTATGAAAAATGTATTTTTTAGGATAATGCTTATTGCATTATTATTTTCTCTGGGCAAGGTATCTGCTCAGTCTATGCTATCGCAACCGTTAGCTGAAGACCCAGTACACTTTGCTAACAGAAATTTTGAAGCAGGAACACTGACGGTAACTGTTACATTGCCTTCGGCAACTTCAACAGTTACAATTACTTTTCCTACAGGAATTGAGTATGTAGCGAGCTCACTACATAAAGTTAGTGGTACACCTACAATATCACACGTAGGTTCATCTTCTGCAGGTACTCCTAAGTTTGCTATTTCAGGAGCAGGTACTCTTACTTTTACTATCAAAAGAAAAGTAACTAAAGCAGCTTTGGCAGGTTTGCAAACTGCAGGTACTATTTTTAAAGATAATGTAGAAGTAACTTCTGGCGGAGGGGTAGACGCTAAAGATTCTAATCAATACACTTTGCCTATCCCTAACATAGTAGTACAGTTAGCTGAGCCTACCCATAATAATGCTTCGGGTAGTAGTGTTAAAACCTTTGGACTTAGAAATACCGGTAATGGTACAGTAAAAGAAATTTATTTTTCTATAAAATATCCTAATGGTGTTACCGGTAATGAACTGACTTATAACGGTACAGCAGTGTCTTCAGTAGGTACCGTTCCTTCTGGAGTAGGCAAAAATACAGGGGCTACCCTATATAGAATAGTGTCGCCTACAGGCTTTAAGTTGAATGACGAGATAACTATCACTGAGAAATACAGTGTAGTAGGCTGTGACTCGAATCGGCAAATAGTATACGAAGCCTATTGGGGTGAGAGTGCCTCAGTATTATACCAAGCACGCGATAGAGCACGCGCTATCAACGTAACTACAGGTACGCCCAATATAGTATTAGACATTGATTATAATAATAGTTATTTTCAGTGGGGAGATGGTCTTTGTGGTACTACTTTAGGAACTTTTACCGCTCAGTATATCAATAAAGGAAGTGGTAATGCTACAGCCTATGATTTGCAGATGAATATAACACCTTATCTTAGTGATAAAGGGTTTAAAAATCATATACCGGCTAATTTCCGTATCGTAGCTACAGACGGGACAGAAATACCTATCAATTCGATGACACCTACCACTACCCAAACTACCCCTAGGGAAATACCATTTAAAGATTTGGCAGCTTTATCGGCTACAGCTTTGGCAGGTAAAGATATAGGGCTTACTGACGTGGATGGTGATGGCTTTAAAGATGATTTGCCTATCAATGGCAAACTTATCATACGTTTTGATATGGTAAAAAATCAGCCTATTGTTTGTTTGCAAAATGATAAGGGAACCTTTAGTGTGTCGCCTCATTCTAATTTTACTTATAAAGATGCTTGTGGTACTGAGATACAATCAGCAGCACAAGCTCTTACTAATAGTACTTTGAGACGACTGCTAACAGGTATATCGGATAACTCTAAGTTTCCTGCTTCGTTATCGCAAAACAACTCTGTATTTGGGTATCTGTCATTTGGGCATCATACTATTATATCGCAGCATATTGTAAAAGGTTTCGGAAGAAAAGATACTGCTGCAGATAGAAGATTTAGATATGAAATTGTATTACCTACAGGCGTAGAACTTAAAAATATAAAATTTTATAAGGGAGATGGTTTTGGGCAAGGCTCTACAACACCTACTGCTCTCATCCCTGATGTAGCTAAAGGAGGTACGCTTTCTTATACTACTACTGATGGTACTAAGGGCTACATCACTTTTGATATGCTACTCACTACTCCTTGTGCTTCAGGTGATTTGCCTCTAAAGTATAGTATCTATTATTTAGATAAAAATGGAGATACCAATACCTATTGCGAGTTTCCTCTTATCTGCAATCAAACTTCGATTAGCGCCATATGTGCAGGAGCTTGTGGTACTAATGGGCCAAAAATGCTAAGCACTAAGGCAGAACGTGCTGATAATTCGTACGGTTGGACAGACTATACGATGAATACACGCCAGACTCGTGCTAATGTATCGGCTATAGACCGCAGTCGTGCCCTTCACTTAGATGATATAGAAATTATATCGGAAGGAGAGCAAGGAGGCGTAATTACTAAGAACTTGTATTATCACGCACAGGTAAACACAAAAGCAAACCTTATACCTAAGAGTATTGCTATAGCAGTAGGCAGCAATGCTACAGTTACGCTGCAAGCCTCACCGGCTATAGTTACCTCAGGTACCTATAGTGATACTAAGTATTTCCGTTGGAATCTTTCTTCAGCTCTGCCTTCAGCTGGTATAGCTGTAGGAGATAAGTTTAGAGTAGTAGCTACTTATCAGGTTAATAACCCTAATACCACTAATAGTCGCAATAATGTACAAGATATACAAGTAGGTAGTAAGACTTTCTTTTATATGCTTGATAATCCGTCAGACAATGCCATTGCTACTGAGGGCTATCACACTAATGCGAGATATTGTGGCGCTAAACTTACACCACCTTTTTATATAGCCGAAACTTACAAGATAATCGGTACAAACCCGTATAATATAAAAGGTTGTGAGGTAACGAATATCGGTGCTAATCAGGTGTATTTAGCACGCCGTTTTGGTACTGCAGGTACCTACTATACGAATGAGTTTCGCCCTACACGCCGTATTAAAACGCTCAAAATAATTATACCGAGCTCTTATAATATGGTGAAACCTGTAGAATACTCATATATCAGAAAATCAAATGAGTGGGTAGAAAATGATGTGCTTATACCTGTTGCCAATTTCACGATGAGTAATGACGGCACTTATAAAACTTATACCTATATCAACCCTGCTAAGGGGGCAGCAGGCTACCTTAATCCGGGGAATATATCGGTAGAAAATGCTTATGGCGAGACGATACGCACGTGGCTACAAGCTACTTGCGATTCTAAAATATTTCAGAGTACTACACAAGCCTCAGCCGATAACCAAATGGCTAAGGTAGAAATTGATTTTGAAGATTTTTACTATCACTATGCCGATAAAACCAATAGACTCGTACAGAAAGAGCCTTATCAAGAATGGATAAGATATTCTGAAAAACCAGCAATCAACCTCATTACTGAGACACCACAGAACGTTACAGCTAATCAGCGTACCCAAACCGTTGATTTTAGAATTACTAATACTAGTGTATCTGATGCCCCTTACGGATGGATATCAGTACCTGATGTAACAGGTATTAGCATTACTAAACTTACTGAGATAGATGCTTTAGGCAATGTGGTGAACACTTTTACCCCTCAGTCAATCACAGGGGAAAAGATGTATTTCTTAAGCGATGCAGGAAATAACGGTATTATTGCTAAAAATGCTGATAAAAGATATCGTTTAGAGTACCAAATAACCAATTGTAATGACCCTAATCTTACCTTTGATGTATATGCAGGTTGGAACTGTAATGAGAACCCTACTCAAGGATATAGAAGAACTTGTCACGACCAGAAGATAACCTACAATGTCAAGATAGCTAAGAGTTTGAAACAGATTAGACCAAGCGCTTCAAACCCAGGGGAAAGCAGTCCGGATAAGGTGGGTAGTATACCTATGTGTCAGAAAACTAAGTACGAATATACCGTAAATAGTGGCGATGAGGGCGACCTTTTCGACGCTAAATTGGTAGTAGTGCAAGAGACTGGAATTACTATTTCGGATGTGACAGTAGAATATCCGCTAAATAGTGGTAACTACTATACACAGACTTCAACCCCTGCTATAGGTTTTTCTCAAGCAGGTAATAAACTTATTTACGATTTGTCGGCTATTTTGCCTAATAAGAGTTTGCCTGGGGCTATCACAGAACCAGCCGTTTTGGATAAGCGTAACCTGAAGCTAACCTTCAATGTACAACCAAGTTGCGATTTTGTAGCAGGCTCTTCATTCGATATAGATATAGAGGGTAATAACCTATGTGGTAATCCAGCTGAAGGCGATAAAACTAAGGTTATTATAGCGGGTATAGCAGGTATTGATACTAATAAATATAAAGTAAATAATCAGTTAGTAAGTACAGGTGGTAATGCTAATGCTTGTGCAACCTCTTATGCTGAATTTAAAGGCAAACACCAGATTATCGACTTATCGCCAGCACATAATTTCCAAACAGGTACTAACGGATTAGTAGTAATACGTATTCCTGAAGGCTTTGAATATGTAGCAGGTAGCTTTACTCCTGGCAATAAAAGTAAAAGTTCTTTTGCTGATGCTGCTTTAGCTACACCACCTACTAAGATGATAGGTACTAATACTGAATTGAGTATCAAAATTCCTTCGGGAATGGAGCACGATGATTATTTTGAATATACTATAAAAGTAAAACAAAAAGCAAATACACCTATTGCTAATTGTGCGGAAGAGAGGAAACTTCAGTACTACACTACAGACACGGTAGAAGGTGTTGTTTGTCAGTCAGGTATCACTTGTCCGCCAGTGGTAGTAGAAACTACTATCAAGCGAGGTGAGGTAGCTATACCTTTAGAAAGAGCTGATTTGGTTATTAAGAATGTACAACTCAGCTCTGTAGCTGAAGGCAATAAAGAAAAAGTAACTATACAATATGTAGTGCAAAATGCTACTACAGCTACTGTTTCGTATACGGGCGACCTGAAAGTGAGCTTGTATGATGATACTAATAATAATGGTATCGTAGAGGAAGCTATAGATAATAAGTTGCAAGATTTTACTCTTGCTAACTTAGTATTGGCAGCGGGGGCTACAGCTACCCGAACCGAGACAATATCGTTAGACCAAAACCAACTTTGTCGTTTGTATCTATCTATCAGAAATACATTCAACCCTTGCTTGTGTAATGATAAAGTAGTAGCTGCACCTGCTCCTACAACTATCACAGGATTAGTAGCTACTGTTACTGCTTGCGAGATAGGTAAAACTAATATAGTGTACAACACACAAGCTCCTACCTATGAAGGATATACTTGGGAAGCTGTTACTGCAGGTGATTTAGCACACTTGTCAGATGTTAATAGCAAAGAACCCGTATTTTCGTATGCAGGTGCTAATATTACAGCTACTAAAACAATTACCTACTTGTTAAAGGTAAAAAGAACTAATGCTTGCGAGGCAACACAAACAGTTACTGTATTAGTAACTCCAGCGCCTAATGCGCCTACGGTTACAACCCCTCAGTACTTCTGTGCACCAGCTACAGCGTTAGATCTTAAATTGAAGATTAATGCTATGGCAACTAATGCTGTAAAAGTATATAGTGCAGGGGTAGCATTGACAGATACTGATACGCTACAAGACGGTATTTATCAAGTAAGCTTAGTACAGTCTTCAGGTTGTGAGAGCGAGAAAGCTAATGTAACAGTGAGTGTAACTGTGTGCAATATAGTAGCTAAAGACGATCTTTATAAAGTATTTGCACCTATTACAACGGCTACTACAACAGGTAATATATTAAGCAATGACAAAGTAGGAGGGGTAACCGCTACTACTGCTACTGTAAGTATTAGCAATATTACTTCGGCAGGAACAGGTACTGTACCAGTAGTGAAAAATAATGGTGATGTAGAAGTACCTGCCAATACACCTATAGGTGAATATAAAATTAGCTATCGTATTTGTGCTAAAGCTAACCCTGCAGATTGTAGTACTGCTACTGTTACTGTGGTAGTAGCTCCTAGATTAGAAGCTAAACCTGATGATTTGGGTACTATAACGGGACTCTCAGGAGGCACTACTACTGCTACTGTGTTTGAAAATGACTTAAGAGGCACTGCACCTATCAATCCTTCAGAGGTAAATCTAACGTGGGGTACAGCGCCTGCTCATATGGCTACTAATACTAATGGTACAATAACAGTACTCCCTAATACACCAGCGGGTACTTATACTATTAGTTATAAAATATGCGAAAAAGACAATCCTACTAACTGTAGTACAGCTATTGCTACAGTGAAGGTTGTGACTCTTAAAGCTGTAAATGACGGTGTGAAGACCTTGCCTAAAACAGGAGGCAGCGTAGACATACTCGCAAATGATATTTATGGAGCTCCTACAGGAGTTACTTCAGTAACTACTGCCAATACAACGCTTACTATCACCTATAATAGTGGTATAACAGGATTGGCTATAAATCCTAATGGTACACTACAGGTGCCAGCTTCTGCTCCAGCAGGCTCTTATAACGTAGAGTATCGTATCTGTACGATAGCAGCCCCAGTGATTTGCGATACAGCTACTCTTACTATTGTAAAACAAGCTGAAATAATAGCTAATGACGATAGTTTTGCTGGCGTAGTAACTACCACTGAATATACTATAGGCAATGTGCTTAATAATCCTCCATCAGGTTCAGATACTCTTGATGGTAATCAGGCTACTATAGGCAATGTAGCTCTAAGTGTAGTTACTCCAGCAGCCCCATCAGGCACTGTACCTTATATTAATATTACTACAGGAGGGGTAGTAGTACCTGCGGGAACACCTGCTAACACTTATACTATTACTTATAAGATTTGTGAGAAAGATTTGTCAGGTGTACCTACTGCTACTACCAACTGCGATGTAGCAACAGTAACTGTGAATATATACTCGCCAACTACTGTAGAGGCAAATCCAGATACATTTACATATTCAGGTACAGGAACTCAAACAGTAGGTAATGTACTTACCAACGATACAGTTAGCGGTACTACATCGGCTACAACAAGCAATGTAACGATTAGCCAAGTAAGTACTCCAACAGGAACCATTGTACCACGTATTGATACAACCAATGGTAATGTAATTGTGCCGAACAATACGCCAGCAGGCATCTATACGCTAACATATCAAATCTGTACTGTAGCAACGCCAACAGCTTGTGCAACAACAACCGTAGAGGTAACAGTACCAGCTGTAACGCCAACCCCTACCGTTCAAGCAACTCCTGATGAGTTTACATATTCAGGTACAGGAACTCAAACCGTAGGTAATGTATTGACAAATGATACTGTTAGCGGTACTACATCGGCTACAACAGGCAATGTAATGATTAGCCAAGTAAGTACTCCAACAGGCGCTATTGTACCACGTATTGATATAACTAATGGTAATGTAATTGTACCAAACAATACCCCTTCAGGTATTTATACTATAACATATCAAATCTGTACAGTAGCAACACCGACAGCTTGTGCAACAACAACCGTAGAGGTAACAGTACCAGCGGTAACTCCAACACCTACTGTTCAAGCAACTCCTGATGAGTTTACATATTCAGGTACAGGAACTCAAACAGTAGGTAATGTACTTACTAACGATACAGTTAGCGGTACCACCTCGGCTACAACATCTAATGTAACAATTAGCCAAGTAAGTACGCCTACAGGCGCTATTGTACCACGTATTGATACTGCTAATGGTAATGTAATAGTACCGAATAATACCCCTTCAGGTATTTATACTATAACATATCAAATTTGTACCGTAGCAACGCCAACAGCTTGTGCAACAACAACTGTAGAGGTAACGGTACCAGCGGTAACCCCAACCCCTACCGTTCAAGCAACTCCTGATGAGTTTACATATTCAGGTACAGGAACTCAAACCGTAGGTAATGTATTGACAAACGATACAGTTAGTGGTACTACATCGGCTACTACAAGCAATGTAACAATCAGCCAAGTAAGTACCCCAACAGGAGCTATTGTACCACGTATTGATACAACCAATGGTAATGTAATTGTACCGAACAATACCCCATCAGGTATTTATACGCTAACATATCAAATCTGTACAGTAGCAACACCTACAGCTTGTGCAACAGCGACAGTAGAGGTAACAGTACCAGCGGTAACTCCAACACCTACCGTTCAAGCAACTCCTGATGAGTTTACATATTCAGGTACAGGAACTCAAACAATAGGTAATGTATTGACGAACGATACAGTTAGCGGTACTACATCGGCTACAACATCTAATGTAACGATTAGCCAAGTAAGTACGCCTACAGGAGCTATTGTACCACGTATTGATACAACTAATGGTAATGTAATTGTACCGAACAATACGCCATCAGGTATTTATACGTTAACATATCAAATCTGTACAGTAGCAACACCTACAGCTTGTGCAACAACAACCGTAGAGGTAACAGTACCAGCTGTAACGCCAACCCCTACCGTTCAAGCAACTCCTGATGAGTTTACATATTCAGGTACAGGAACTCAAACCGTAGGTAATGTATTGACAAATGATACTGTTAGCGGTACTACATCGGCTACAACAGGCAATGTAATGATTAGCCAAGTAAGTACTCCAACAGGAGCTATTGTACCACGTATTGATACGGCTAATGGTAATGTAATAGTACCAAACAATATGCCATCAGGTATTTATACGTTAACATATCAAATTTGTACTATAGCAACGCCAACAGCTTGTGCAACAGCAACTGTAGAGGTAACAGTACCAGCGGTAACGGCAACACCAACTGTAGAGGCAACTCCAGATACGTTTACTTATACCGGTACAGGAACTCAAACCGTAGGTAATGTATTGACGAACGATACAGTTAGCGGTACTACATCGGCTACAACAAGCAATGTAACGATTAGCCAAGTAAGTACACCTACAGGAACTATTGTACCAGGTATTGATCCAGCTACAGGTAATGTAATAGTACCAAACAATACCCCATCAGGTATTTATACGTTAACATATCAAATCTGTACCGTAGCAACACCGACGGCTTGTGCAACAGCAACCGTAGAGGTAACTGTACCAGCAGCTACGCCAACACCAACAGTAGAGGCAAACCCTGATACGTTTACTTATACCGGTACAGGAACTCAAACAATAGGTAATGTATTGACAAACGATACAGTTAGCGGTACTACATCGGCTACAACAAGCAATGTAACGATTAGCCAAGTAAGTACGCCTACAGGAACTATTGTACCACGTATTGATACAACCAATGGTAATGTAATTGTACCAAACAATACCCCATCAGGTATTTATACTATAACATATCAAATTTGTACCGTAGCAACGCCAACAGCTTGTGCAACAACAACTGTAGAGGTAACGGTACCAGCGGTAACCCCAACCCCTACCGTTCAAGCAACTCCTGATGAGTTTACATATTCAGGTACAGGAACTCAAACCGTAGGTAATGTATTGACAAACGATACAGTTAGTGGTACTACATCGGCTACTACAAGCAATGTAACAATCAGCCAAGTAAGTACCCCAACAGGAGCTATTGTACCACGTATTGATACAACCAATGGTAATGTAATTGTACCGAACAATACCCCATCAGGTATTTATACGCTAACATATCAAATCTGTACAGTAGCAACACCTACAGCTTGTGCAACAGCGACAGTAGAGGTAACCGTACCAGCAGCAACGCCAACACCAACTGTAGAGGCAAATCCAGATACGTTTACTTATACTGGTACAGGAACTCAAACAATAGGTAATGTATTGACAAACGATACAGTTAGCAGTACCACCTCGGCTACAACATCTAATGTAACGATTAGCCAAGTAAGTACGCCAACAGGCTCTATTGTACCACGTATTGATACAACCAATGGTAATGTAATAGTACCAAACAATACCCCATCAGGTATTTATACTATAACATATCAAATCTGTACCGTAGCAACGCCAACAGCTTGTGCAACAGCAACCGTAGAAGTAACCGTACCAGCAGTAACGCCAACCCCTACCGTTCAAGCAATTCCTGATGAGTTTACATATTCAGGTACAGGAACTCAAACAGTAGGTAATGTATTGACAAACGATACAGTTAGCGGTACTACATCGGCTACAACAAGTAATGTAACAATTAGCCAAGTAAGTACCCCAACAGGAGCTATTGTACCACGTATTGATACGGCTAATGGTAATGTAATAGTACCAAACAATACCCCATCAGGTATTTATACGTTAACATATCAAATTTGTACTATAGCAACGCCAACAGCTTGTGCAACAGCAACTGTAGAGGTAACAGTAAGTGCTACAACTACCAGCACTACTCCAGTATTGCCAATAGCAGCTGATGATCGTACTACCACTCCTATAGATATACCAGTAGTGGTTAGTGTACTGGCTAACGATACGCCAAACGGAGCTACAGCACCTAATGTAGTAACTAATCCTACTAATGGTACGACAGTAGTAAATCCTGACGGCACTATCGAATACCGTCCACATACAGGTTTTGTAGGTATTGATACCTTTGTGTATGAGCTTTGCAATACCGATGGCTGTGCTTCAGCTACCGTTACTATCGAGGTAGTGAATAAGCTAGTACCTTATAATGGTATGTCAGTAGATGGTGATGGTAAGAACGAACACTTCCATATCGCAGGTATAAATCGTTACCCAGATAATGTGGTACGTATTTATAACCGTTGGGGAGTAAAAGTGTTTGAAACAGAAGGTTATGACAACGTAACTCGCGTATTTAGAGGCTTCTCTAATGGTAGGGTAGTAGTAGAAACTTCTGATAAGTTACCACAAGGCACTTACTATTACGTTATCGAATATGTCGATGAGAATAGACAAAATCGAAGTGAAGTAGGTTGGTTATATATCAAACGATAGTACAAATACCTAATAAATAAAAAGAGGCTGTTTAGCATTGTGCTGAACAGCCTCTTTTTGAATAATTTTGTTACCCCTTTCTAAATAAAATATATTTTGTGTGTTTTTTTATTTACTTTTGTGTATTCCAAAATAATGTTATACCTTTGCCCCTTGGAATCACTAATTATATCTCAATGTTATCACGAATGTATAAACAATTACAGACGCTATTAGTATTATTTACACTTTTATTTTCTTTTGGAAAACTCAGCGCTCGAACTTGTGATGAGAACATAAGCAAGGCGTTGGGGCAAACTCGTGTAATAACCTTTTCAAAAGTGACACAAGCCGTTTCTGGTGATGAAACGCTCAACTTTCAAGCAACTAACAATTCGCTTAACTGTATTCCAACAGGTCAGTTGCGTTTCCAAATACAAAATGCTCAAGCAGGTAATACTTATGTAGTAGAACTTATTGAGATGCCAGCAACCTATACAGGTACGCGTACCTTTACCATTACAGAAAGTGACAAAGAAAGTGCTGTAAGTTTTGTGAAATTTACAGACTATAATATGCCAGCAGGTACCTACAAGGCTAAGTTACACACTTCTAATATAGCTAACGCACAGCCAGTATCTGCTACAATAGGAAAATTACAAAGCGATTTTCCAGCTCCTATTAGAACCAATAACGATTTTGGTAAAGACCAAGCATATAGAGATATTCAAAATGGAGGACAATCAAGTTGTGATTATTTAGATATTCGTTATAGTGGTAATACCAACTCACCATTCTATAAGTATTTCAACACTCCAGAATTGACAGCCCTCTATGAGTATACTGCTTATTCTAAGAAAGACTTGGCAGAGTTTTATGGAGGTGATAAAAATAGTGTGAATATTGTATGGCGTCCGTTATTTTCACTTCCTTCAGGTAAAACCTCTTCTCAGAGGATGATATATTACGATTTGAAAGCTCATAATCGTACTTATAAAGACCTAAAAGATGATCCAGATAAACGTCCTAACTTCTACTTCCGTATTAAAGGGCAAAATTGTAATAACAACGATACTCCAATGCTTGGAGGAGATATACGCTTTATGAATACAGGTATTGTATTTGGAGGTACTTGTCAGACTCCTGAGATGTCTGTTACTGCAGAGAATCAAATCGTATGTTATCCTGTAACTTATGTTATTAAACATAATGGAGTGCAAGTATCTCAAGGACAGATAACTGAAGCTGGTGAAAGGAAGAAAATAACCACTCTAGACAATGGGCAATCATTTAAAGCAGATGAAAAGTATGAGGTAACCTTTACATCTGTAGATGGACAAACAGTAAGCCAAGAAGAATCTTTTAACAAATTCTATAATCTAGTACGTCCAGGAGGAGAATACAAACAAGAAGTAAGATGTTTTGGAGATACTCGTACACCTAAAGGAAGAATAGAGGTACTTTTCAGAGTAAATCAATCAGGCTCTATATTGTCTATGAATGGCTTTAAGGTTACCTTAGAGCAAGCTCCTGCTAGTTATGTAGATGAGCCTGGAAAACTCAAACTCAATGAAACGGTTACTATCACTTATAGAAAATCTAATAGCGTTATTACTAACATTATGGCTACTCAGAACCAAGATGACCTTACACAAAACTTCTCATTACCCGAAGGTACTTATAAAATTAGAGTAGAAGACCCTTGCGGAAATGTAACCTATGTGTATAGTGGTACAAATTCTTCTAAACAAGATTTTGAATTGGCACATACTCCTTATCAGGAAAAACCATTAACTCCTGAAACAAAAACTGAGTGTACTAAAGTAAGAGTTTATCCTTTCAAAGGAAATCCAGCCATGGATTAGTTGAGAGCTGAAAATAACAACAGGAGTATATATGTATATCTTTATAAACGTCCAGCAGGTATTAATTCAAACGACGTAACTGTAAGTAGTAATTTTAGCCAACAGGTATTAGGTTCTACTTATATAAAGGCAGTGTACAACCCTAATGATCCTACTTCTGAAGATCAGTACTTCTCTTTGCCAAGAAACCAAAACTCAGAAGGTAGCTATACCTTTATATATGGAGGAAAAATAGATGATACTAATAGTAATGAACAAGATATAGTAACTTATATTAGAAGTAAAGGTGCTAATGGTTGTGTACGCACTTTTACTATCAGCGTAGACGATGTATTGCTCAACTTTGATAGAAATGGTTATATAGGTTATAAGTGTGAAGATAATACTGGTAAGATAGTTATAAAAGCTATTAATGGTATTAGTGGTTTAGGTTCTTACCAATACGAATTATACGATCGTAGAGACGGTACCCATATTGATACCCAAACAGCTGCTAAAGGTAGTACAGTTACCTTTACTAACTTGGGTACTTTCTCTGCTGGGCAAAATACTCGCTGGGTGAAAATTACAGACTCAGCTTGTGCTTCAGAACCTGTATGGAAAGAATTGCCTATTACCCCTCTTGATAATCCTGAGCTGGTATTAGCATCGCCACTACAGTCTGGTTACTGCAAAGGAAGTACAGTTACTATTACCTTGCGTTCGTTAGGTGCCCCATCTTATCAGTGGAAATATCCAGATGGAACTACTACAGTAACTACTTTGCCTCAATTGGTGATACCATCTATTGATGCACAACACGCAGGTATTTATCAAGTGGTAGCCCAAGGACTTGTTTGTGCTGCTAACACAGTAACATTCAGTTATACAGTTAATATTTTAGAAGCACCAGCTACAGGCAAAACTTATACTTTATGTGCAGCCGCTACAGTAGCTGATCTCAAAGCAAAAATAGCGACAGATACAGCTACCGTAAAAGTTTATAAAAACAGTACTTTAGTAACAGATAATACTGAAGCTCTCTCTACTACTGATACTTATAAGGTGAGCCGCTTTAATGCTGTTTGCGAAACTGATAAAGTAGTCGTAATGATTGTGTTTAGCAATACAGTAACGCTTACAGTTCCAACTGCTTTAACAGTAACTTGTACCGCTACTAATATCGATACAGTAGTAAGCAATTGGCTTAACCAAGCTACTGTTACCGATACTTGTGGTACGGCTACACTTACCCATAACTTTACAGCGGTTAAACCTACTAATTGGTGTGGGGCTGGAGTAGTAACTGTTACCTTTGTAGCAAGAGACCCTCAAGGCAATACTGTTACTAAGACTAGCGTGATTAAGGTAGGTAGTACCCCACTTGTAGCAACGCCAGATACGGACTTTACGTTCCCATCGGGTTCAGTAACAGATACAAGTACAAGAACGGTAATAGACAATGACCGCATAGGAAATCGTACGCCAACCACGAGTGATGTTATTATCACCACAGGCACGACCACTACGGATGTAGTAGGCCAAACTAATACGCCTACTATAGATACGACAACAGGTAAAGTAACGGTACCTTCGGGCACTAAGTCAGGTACTTATACCCTTACTTATACGATTTGCGAGCGTCTGAACCTAGACAACTGCAAGACAACTACAGTAACGGTTAAGGTCGGTAGTACCCCACTTGTAGCAATACCAGATACGGACTTTACGTTCCCATCGGGTTCAGTAACAGATACAAGTACAAGAACTGTAATAGACAATGACCGCATAGGAAATCGTACGCCAACCACGAGTGATGTTATTATCACCACAGGCACGACCACTACGGATGTAGTAGGACAAACTAATACGCCTACTATAGATACGACAACAGGTAAAGTAACGGTACCTTCGGGCACTAAGTCAGGGACTTATACCCTTACTTATACGATTTGCGAGCGTCTGAACCCAGACAACTGCAAGACAACAACTGTAACGGTTAAGGTAGGTAGTACCCCACTTGTAGCAACGCCAGATACGGACTTTACGTTCCCATCGGGTTCAGTAACAGATACAAGTACAAGAACTGTAATAGACAATGACCGCATAGGAAATCGTACGCCAACCACGAGTGATGTTATTATCACCACAGGCACGATCACTACGGATGTAGTAGGAGAAACTAATACGCCTACTATAGATACGACAACAGGTAAAGTAACGGTACCTTCGGGCACTAAGTCAGGTACTTATACCCTTACTTATACGATTTGCGAGTGTCTGAACCTAGACAACTGCAAGACAACTACAGTAACGGTTAAGGTAGGTAGTACCCCACTTGTAGCAACGCCAGATACGGACTTTACGTTCCCATCGGGTTCAGTAACAGATACAAGTACAAGAACGGTAATAGACAATGACCGCATAGGAAATCGTACGCCAACCACGAGTGATGTTATTATCACCACAGGCACGACCACTACGGATGTAGTAGGCCAAACTAATACGCCTACTATAGATACGACAACAGGTAAAGTAACGGTACCTTCGGGCACTAAGTCAGGTACTTATACCCTTACTTATACGATTTGCGAGCGTCTGAACCTAGACAACTGCAAGACAACTACAGTAACGGTTAAGGTAGGTAGTACCCCACTTGTAGCAACGCCAGATACGGACTTTACGTTCCCATCAGGCTCATCAACAAGTACAAGTACAAGAACTGTAATAGACAATGACCGCATAGGAAATCGTACGCCAACTACGAGTGATGTTATTATCACCACAGGCACGACCACTACGGATGTAGTAGGCCAAACTAATACGCCTACTATAGATACGACAACAGGTAAAGTAACGGTACCTTCGGGCACTAAGTCAGGCACTTATACCCTTACTTATACGATTTGCGAGCGTCTGAACCCAGACAACTGCAAGACAACAACTGTAACGGTTAAGGTAGGTAGTACCCCACTTGTAGCAACGCCAGATACGGACTTTACGTTCCCATCGGGTTCAGTAACAGATACAAGTACAAGAACGGTAATAGACAATGACCGCATAGGAAATCGTACGCCAACCACGAGTGATGTTATTATCACCACAGGCACGACCACTACGGATGTAGTAGGCCAAACTAATACGCCTACTATAGATACGACAACAGGTAAAGTAATGGTACCTTCGGGCACTAAGTCAGGTACTTATACCCTTACTTATACGATTTGCGAGCGTCTGAACCCAGACAACTGCAAGACAACAACTGTAACGGTTAAGG
The DNA here is from genome assembly GCF_009730375.1 of Capnocytophaga sp. FDAARGOS_737. Classification (NCBI taxonomy): domain Bacteria; kingdom Pseudomonadati; phylum Bacteroidota; class Flavobacteriia; order Flavobacteriales; family Flavobacteriaceae; genus Capnocytophaga; species Capnocytophaga sp. FDAARGOS_737. The sequence goes on from NZ_CP046316.1 coordinate 813,085, forward strand.
TAGGTAGTACCCCACTTGTAGCAACGCCAGATACGGACTTTACGTTCCCATCGGGTTCAGTAACAGATACAAGTACAAGAACTGTAATAGACAATGACCGCATAGGAAATCGTACGCCAACCACGAGTGATGTTATTATCACCACAGGCACGACCACTACGGATGTAGTAGGACAAACTAATACGCCTACTATAGATACGACAACAGGTAAAGTAACGGTACCTTCGGGCACTAAGTCAGGGACTTATACCCTTACTTATACGATTTGCGAGCGTCTGAACCCAGACAACTGCAAGACAACAACTGTAACGGTTAAGGTAGGTAGTACCCCACTTGTAGCAACGCCAGATACGGACTTTACGTTCCCATCGGGTTCAGTAACAGATACAAGTACAAGAACGGTAATAGACAATGACCGCATAGGAAATCGTACGCCAACCACGAGTGATGTTATTATCACCACAGGCACGACCACTACGGATGTAGTAGGCCAAACTAATACGCCTACTATAGATACGACAACAGGTAAAGTAACGGTACCTTCGGGCACTAAGTCAGGTACTTATACCCTTACTTATACGATTTGCGAGCGTCTTAACCCAGACAACTGCAAGACAACTACAGTAACGGTTAAGGTAGGTAGCACAACCACGCCAACAACTATTGAAGCTAATGACGATGTAGCCACAGTAAGTAGCACAACCGGAGGAACTACCTCAAGTGTACTTACTAACGATAAGTTAAACGGCGTACCAAACCCAAGTGTTAGCTCAGTAACGCTTACTTGGACTACGGCTACTCCAACAGGCTTCACCTTGAATCCTAACGGCACGATAACGATAGCACCTAATACCCCAGCGGGTACTTATACTATCAGCTATAAGATTTGTGCAGTAACAAGTACAACGGTATGCGATACTGCTAACATAGTAGTAACGGTAACTGGTACAACAACAAGTACAACCACGCCAACAACTATTGAAGCTAATGACGATGTAGCCACAGTAAGTAGCACTACCGGAGGAACCACCTCAAGTGTACTTACTAACGATAAGCTAAACGGCATACCAAACCCAAGTGTTAGCTCAGTAACGCTTACTTGGACTATGGCTACTCCAACAGGCTTCACCTTGAATCCTAACGGCACGATAACGGTAGCACCAAATACCCCAGCGGGTACTTATACTATCAGCTATAAGATTTGTGCAGTAGCAAGTCCAACGGTATGCGATAACGCTAACATAGTAGTAACGGTAACAGGTACAACAACAAGTACAACCACGCCAACAACTATTGAAGCTAATGACGATGGAGTAACAACTATCACTAGCACAACCGGAGGAACTACACCAAGTGTACTTACTAACGATAAGCTAAACGGTGTACCAAACCCAAGCATCAGCTCAGTAACGCTTACTTGGACTACGGCTACCCCAACAGGCTTCACATTGAATCCTAATGGCACGATAACAGTAGCACCAAATACCCCAGCGGGTACTTATACAATCAGCTATAAGATTTGTGCAGTAGCAAGTTCAACGGTATGCGATACCGCAGATATAGTAGTAACGGTAACAGGTACAACAACAAGTACAACCACGCCAACAACTATCGAAGCGAATGACGATGTAGCAACAGTAAGCAGCACAACCGGAGGAACCACCTCAAGTGTACTTACTAACGATAAGTTGAACGGAGTACCTAACCCAAGTGTTAGCTCATTAACGCTTACTTGGACTACGGCTACTCCAACAGGCTTCACCTTGAATCCTAACGGAACAATCTCTGTAGCGCCTAATACCCCAGCGGGTACTTATACTATCAGCTATAAGATTTGTGCAGTAGCAAGTCCAACGGTATGCGATACCGCTAACATAGTAGTAACGGTAACTGGTACAACTACCAGTACAACCACGCCAACAACTATCGAAGCTAATGACGATGGAGTAACAACTATCACTAGCACAACCGGAGGAACTACCTCAAGTGTACTTACAAACGATAAGCTAAACGGTGTACCAAACCCAAGTGTTAGCTCAGTAACGCTTACTTGGACTACGGCTACTCCAACAGGCTTCACCTTGAATCCTAACGGCACGATAACGGTAGCACCTAATACCCCAGCGGGTACTTATACCATCAGCTATAAGATTTGTGCAGTAGCAAGTTCAACGGTATGCGATAACGCTAACATAGTAGTAACGGTAACAGGTACAACCACTAGCACTACACCAGTATTGCCAATAGCAGCTGATGATCGTACAACTACTCCTATAGATACACCAGTAGTGGTGAATGTACTGGCTAACGATACGCCAAACGGAGCTACAGCACCTAATGTAGTGACAAATCCTACTAATGGTACAACAGTAGTAAACCCTGATGGCACTATCGAATATCGTCCTCATACAGGTTTTGAGGGTATTGATACCTTTGTGTATGAGCTTTGCAATACCGATGGCTGTGCTTCAGCTACCGTGACTATTGAGGTAATAAGCAAGTTAATACCTTATAATGGTATGTCGGTAGACGATGATGGTAAGAACGAACACTTCCATATCGGCGGCATAAATCGTTACCCAGATAATGTGGTACGTATTTATAACCGTTGGGGAGTAAAAGTGTTTGAAGCAGAAGGTTATAACAACGTAACTCGCGTATTTAGAGGCTTCTCTAATGGTAGGGTAGTAGTAGAAACTTCTGATAAGTTACCACAAGGTACTTACTATTATGTCATCGAATACGTCGATGAGAATAGACAAAAACGAAGCGAAGTAGGTTGGTTATATCTTAAACGATAGGAAAACCTAATAAATGCAAAAAGAGGCTGTCATCATTACGATGACAGCCTCTTTTTTTGTATTTCAATAAAAAAGAGCAAATCATAAGCCGGATTCTGTTCTTATCAGTAATGATAAGTGCTTATCATTTATCTCGACTAATAATTGCTCATTAGCTCTAACCGCCTACCCTCCAACAATTGGGCGAGCAACCCTCAAACGCTGGTTTACGCGGCGTTGCACCTCATAGAGTTTACCTGATTTCACTATGGCATTACCCATACATTCTTTCTGTTGCACTTGTCCTCGCCTCGCGGCGGACGGGCGTTACCCGCTATGATGCTCTGTGGTGTCCAGACTTTCCTCTACCTTAGTAGCGATAAGCTGATTTGCTCTTTTTATAATTCTTAACTTAACCCTATATACTTTTGATTAGGTTTTTCATAAATGTCAATTTCTAATCTGCTAATCGACAAATCTGCAAATCGGCAAATCGACAAATTAGTAATCTCCCAACGTTTCAGCATTCTGAGCCAGAGCTTTCGCTAATTGTTCGTCATTAGGAGCCTTGCCGTGCCAAGCGTGAGTACCCATCATAAAATCTACACCATTACCCATTTCGGTATGTAGCAAAATACAAACAGGTTTCCCTTTGCCAGTCAGCGCTTTAGCTTCCGCCAAACCTTTCAAGATAGCACTAATATCGTTGCCCTTTTCAATATCGATTACCTGCCAACCAAAGGCTTCCCATTTAGCGCGAAGGTCACCCAAAGGCAGTACCTTATCAGTAGGACCATCAATCTGTTTTTGGTTGTAATCAACCGTAGCGATGAGGTTATCCACCCCTTTGCCACCAGCGTACATTGCCGCCTCCCATATCTGTCCTTCCTGTAGCTCGCCATCGCCGTGTAGGGTATAAACCAAATGCTTATCGCCGTTTAGTTTCTTAGCCAAAGCCGCTCCTATAGCTACCGAAAGCCCTTGTCCTAAAGAGCCCGAAGCCACACGTACGCCCTCCAAACCTTCGTGCGGAGTAGGGTGTCCTTGCAAACGCGAATTAAGCAAGCGAAAAGTGTTGAGTTCTTTTATAGGGAAGAACCCTCTACGAGCCAGCACACTGTAGAATACAGGCGAAATATGTCCGTTAGAAAGGAAGAAAAGGTCTTCATCTTTGCCATCCATACTAAAAGGCAGTTTAAAGTCCATCACCTCGTTGTACAAGCATACTAAGAACTCAGCGCAGCCCAAAGAGCCACCAGGGTGTCCCGAATTTACCTTGTGTACCATTCGCAATATATCCCTACGCACTTGGGTAGTAAGGTCAGTAAGTTGTTGGGTATTCATCGTTTTTTATCGTTTTATAATTTGATGCCACAAAGATACAACTTTCTTTGGTAAATGCAAAACTTAGAAAAAAATTCTCCAGCCATCTTCCCTATACAATCGATATAGGAAGGATATAGGAAGAGCGAACAATTAGCGAAGGATTAGCAATAAATGAGCGAAGAATAATTGTCTAATAAACGACTTATTAGGCAAAAAATCTCATTAGCAAGTTGGCAAATTGGCAAATTAGTTCGTATCTTTGCCCCCCGAACATATAAAAATCATTATGGAAGAAATAAGATATGACGAAGACAGTATCCAAACGCTCGACCCCTTAGAGCACGTGCGTTTGCGCCCCGGTATGTATATCGGAAAGCTCGGCGATGGCTCTTCTGCCGATGATGGTATCTACGTACTTCTCAAAGAGGTACTCGATAACAGTATAGACGAGTTTATTATGGGTGCCGGAAAGACTATCGATGTAAAAATCAGTGATAATAAGGTAGAAGTACGCGACTATGGGCGCGGTATTCCTTTGGGCAAGGTAGTCGATGTAGTCTCTAAAATGAATACTGGGGGCAAGTACGATTCGCGTGCTTTCAAAAAGTCTATCGGACTTAATGGGGTGGGTACTAAGGCAGTAAATGCTCTTTCGTCTTATTTTAAAGTCGAATCAGTACGCGACAACCAAACTAAGTCAGCTTCTTTTGAAAGGGGAATTATTAAAGAAGAGTCTCCGATAGAAGAAACTCAGAAAAGACGAGGGACGAGTGTTGCTTTTATTCCTGATGATACCATTTTCAAAAACTTCAAATTTCGCAACGAATACGTAGTGCGTATGCTCAAAAACTACGTATACCTCAACCCTGGGCTTACGATTAATTATAACGGCGAAAAATACTATTCCGAAAACGGACTCAAAGACCTCCTCACCGAAAACAATAACGAAGAGGATTTCCTTTATCCAATCATTCACCTCAAAGGCGAGGATATCGAGGTGGCTATTTCGCATAGCAAAACCCAGTACAGCGAGGAGTATTATTCTTTTGTAAACGGACAAAACACTACACAAGGGGGTACGCACCTCAATGCTTTCAAAGAGGCATATGTAAAGACCATCCGCGATTTTTATAAAAAGAACTTCGACCCTTCCGATGTGCGCAAGTCTATCATCGCAGGGCTTTCTATCAAAGTGATGGAGCCTGTATTCGAAAGCCAAACCAAAACAAAGCTTGGTTCTACCGAAATGGGCGAGGGGATGCCCTCAGTGCGCACCTATATCAACGATTTTGTAACCCGTCATTTAGATGATTATCTACATAAGAACAACGAAGTAGCTGATGCTATTTTGCGCAAAATTATGGAAGCGCAACGCGAACGTGAAGACCTTGCTGGTATCAGAAAATTAGCTAAAGAAAGAGCTAAAAAAGCAAACTTACACAATAAAAAACTAAACGATTGCCGCATACATCTTACAGATACAAAAGACAAACGCAATTTACAGAGTACGCTGTTTATTACAGAGGGAAATTCGGCTTCGGGCTCTATCACTAAGTCCCGCGATGTCAATACCCAAGCGGTCTTTTCGTTGCGAGGTAAGCCTCTGAATACCTACGGAATGACAAAGAAGATAGTCTATGAAAACGAGGAGTTTAACCTCTTGCAAGCTGCTTTAAATATTGAAGACTCTATGGATGATCTCCGTTATAATAACATTGTCATTGCCACCGATGCCGATGTCGACGGAATGCACATCCGCTTGCTACTTACCACTTTCTTTTTGCAGTTTTTCCCCGAGATTATCAAAGAAGGACATTTGTATATACTGCAAACGCCTCTTTTCCGTGTCCGCAATAAGAATGAGAAAATATATTGTTATAGTGAAGAAGAAAAGCAAGCTGCTATAGCGAAGCTCAAAGGGAAACCAGAAATAACTCGCTTTAAGGGGTTGGGCGAAATTTCTCCAGATGAGTTTAAAGATTTTATAGGCGAAGACATTCGTTTAGATCCTGTAATGCTCGACAAAACCATTCATATCGAACAGCTTTTAGATTTTTATATGGGCAAAAACACCCCCGACCGACAAGATTTTATCATTAACAACTTGAAAGTAGAGATTGATAATTTTGAATAAAAAAGAGCCTTGCAAAACCATTTGCAAGGCTCTTTTTCGTTGATATGCTATGAATTATTTACTTTTTGCTGCAATTAAGTTTAGAGCACTACCAGCTCTAAACCAAGCTATTTGCGAGTCGTTATAGGTATGGAGGCATTTTATTATATCTTTGCTACCATCACTATGTACGAATTCTAAGTGCAAAGGCTTATTAGGTGCAAAATCAGTAAGGTCTAAAAAGTTGATTACATCGTCTTCTTGTATTTTGTCATAATCAGCCTCATTAGCAAAGGTGAGGGCTAACATACCTTGTTTCTTCAGGTTAGTCTCGTGAATTCTCGCAAACGACTTTACTAATACTGCTTTTACCCCTAAATGGCGTGGCTCCATAGCAGCGTGTTCTCTAGAGGAGCCCTCACCGTAGTTTTGGTCACCTACTACTATGCTGGGGATACCTGCTGCCTTGTAGGCTCGTTGCACTTTAGGTACTTCGTTATACTCGCCCGTCAACTGGTTTTTCACATAGTTAGTCTTACCATTAAAGGCATTTACAGCTCCTATAAGCATATTGTTAGAGATATTGTCTAAATGCCCTCTATACTTCAGCCAAGGTCCTGCCATCGATATGTGGTCAGTAGTGCATTTGCCTTGAGCCTTGATAAGTAGCTTTGCTCCTGTGATGTTCTTGCCGTCCCAAGCAGGGAAAGGCGAGAGCAATTGCAAGCGCGAAGAAGTAGGCGATACTATCACCTGCACTTGGCTACCATCAGCAGCTGGAGCCTGATAACCAGGGTCGTCTACCGAAAACCCTTTAGCGGGTAACTCTTCTCCTTCTGGTGGGGCAAACCTAACAGCTTCTCCTTTGTTGTTGAGTAGGCTGTCAGTTATAGGGTTGAAGTCTAACCTACCAGCTATGGCAAGAGCAGCTACCATTTCAGGTGAGGCTACAAAAGCGTGAGTATTAGGGTTGCCGTCAGCACGTTTAGAGAAGTTGCGGTTAAAAGAGTGTACTATGGTGTTCTTCTCTTGTTTTTCAGCCCCCTCACGACTCCACTGCCCTATACAAGGGCCACAAGCATTAGTAAAAACTTTAGTGCCTAATTGTTCAAAAGCTTCTATGATGCCATCACGCTGTACTGTATAACGTATTTGCTCAGAACCAGGGTTGATACCAAAAGAGGCTTGAGGTGTAATACCTAAGGCAGCCGCTTGCTTAACTACTGATACAGCACGGGTCAAATCTTCGTATGATGAGTTGGTACAAGAGCCTATCAATCCCCATTCTACTTTTATGGGCCAACCGTTTTCTTTAGCCACTTCTTTCATTTTAGATACAGGGGTACCTCTATCAGGGGTGAAAGGCCCATTGATATAAGGTTCGAGTGTGTTTAGGTCGATTTCTATCAGTTGGTCAAAGTACTTTTCTGGGTTGGCATATACTTCAGGGTCGGCAGTTAGGTAAGGGGCAATCTTGTCAGCAGCTTCTACTACTTCTTTTCTACCAGTGGCACGCAGATAGCGACGCATAGCATCATCATAGCCAAAAGTAGAGGTTGTAGCTCCTATTTCAGCACCCATATTGCAAATGGTACCTTTACCAGTGCACGACAACGATTGAGCACCCTCACCAAAGTATTCTACTATAGCTCCAGTGCCTCCTTTTACAGTTAGCAGGTCAGCTACTTTTAGGATAACATCTTTAGGGGCTGTCCATCCACTGAGTTTTCCGGTCAGTTTTACTCCTATCAGTTTAGGGAATTTAAGTTCCCACGCCATTCCTGCCATTACATCTACAGCATCAGCACCTCCTACGCCTATTGCCAGCATACCTAAACCACCTGCATTTACGGTGTGCGAGTCGGTACCTATCATCATTCCCCCAGGGAAAGCGTAGTTCTCTAATACAATCTGGTGAATAATACCGGCTCCAGGTTTCCAAAACCCGATGCCGTACTTATTCGATACTGACGAAAGGAAGTCAAATACTTCTTTAGATTGTTCAGTAGCTACCTTAAGGTCGGTGGCAGCACCTACTTTTGCCTGAATAAGGTGGTCGCAGTGTACTGTAGTGGGTACGGCTACCTTTGCACTACCCGCGTGCATAAATTGCAGTAGTGCCATTTGCGCAGTAGCGTCCTGACAGGCTATGCGGTCTGGGGCAAAATCTACATAATCTTTGCCGCGTTCAAAGGCTTTCTGTGGGGTAGCCTCCCATAGGTGTGCATATAGTATTTTTTCAGCTAATGTTAGTGGTCTTCCTACTATTTCTCGTGCTTTATCTACTCTTTTGGGTATATGGGCATATACCTTTTTGATCATTTCAATGTCAAATGCCATAATAGTTAGTTTTAAGTTGTTATTAGTGTTTTTTGTAGTTGTCTTATAGTCCTAAAATACTCCTAAAAGTACTGCTAGGAAGCATTACTGCCGAAGTGCGCTTTGTACTAGGGTGATAATAGCCGTGTAAGTCTATTTTTTGCCCTTGTACTGTTGTCAGTTCAGCTATGATAGCCTTTTCGTTTGTAGCAAGGGCTTTAGCTATGGGGGCAAACTCTTCAGCTAATGCTTTGTCTTGTTTTTGAGCAGCTAAGGCTTCAGCCCAATAGAGAGCTAAGTAAAAATGACTTCCTCTATTGTCTAAAGTACCTACTGCCGACTCTGGTGAGCGGTTGTTCTCCAATACTTTACCCGTTGCCTCATCAAGGGTTTGGGCTAACACCAATGCTTTTGTATTCTGATAGGTAGTAGCAAAATGCTCTAATGAGGCACCTAAAGCTAAAAACTCGCCTAACGAATCCCAGCGCAGGTGATTTTCAGCAAAAAGCTGTTCTGCTAATTTAGGGGCAGAACCTCCAGCACCTGTTTCAAACAATCCCCCTCCGTTCATTAACGGTACTATCGAAAGTACTTTAGCACTCGTGCCTAATTCTAAGATAGGGAATAAATCAGTAAGGTAATCGCGCAAAACATTGCCGGTTACTGATATAGTATCCTCGCCTTTTTTAGTACGCTCTAAGGTAAAGAGTATGGCAGCTTCAGGAGCGAGTATTTGTATATCTAACCCTTCCGTATCACACTTGCTAAGGTACTGCTTCACTTTCTTGATAAGTTCAGCATCGTGAGCTCGTTTTGCATCAAGCCAGAAGATAGCAGGGGTATTAGTAGCTTTAGCGCGTTTCACCGCAAGCTTTACCCAATCTTCTACCGGAGCATCTTTCACCATACACATACGCCAGATGTCGCCCGCAGCTACACGTTGCGATAAATATATAGTGCCACTCTCACCAATTACTTGCATTTCTCCTTCTTCAGGCACTTCAAAGGTTTTGTCGTGCGAGCCGTACTCTTCAGCTTTCTGTGCCATTAGTCCTACGTTGGCTACCGAGCCCATTGTGCGTGGGTCAAAAGCACCGTGCTCCTTACAAAAGTCTATCACTACTTGGTAAATGCCAGCGTAACTGCTGTCGGGCAATACAGCTAAGGTATCTTGTGCTTTGCCTTCTGCGTTCCACATTTTGCCCGAATTGCGTATCATAGCAGGCATTGAGGCATCTACTATCACATCGTTAGGGTAGTGTAGGTTACTGATGCCTTTTTCCGAATTTACCATTGCAATAGCAGGAGCGTTAGCCCATACTTCATCTAGGTCGTGTTGTATAGCTTTCTGTGTATCAGCAGGCAAGGTGCTTACTTTTGTCAGTAAGTCTGAAAGGCCATTGCGTACATTCACCCCTATAGCCTTAAAGGTGTCGGCATACTTACTGAGTATGGGGGCAAAGAGGGTTTCGACGGCATAACCAAAAAGGATAGGGTCTGACACTTTCATCATCGTAGCTTTTAGGTGCAATGATAACAAAAGACCTTCTTTTTTAGCACGAGCAAATTGTTCTTTATAGAAAGAAAGTAACGCTTTTTTGCTCATTAGGGTAGCATCAATAATCTCTTTGGCTTGTACCGCTATATCAGTTTTCATACTGATTACCTTCCCTTGGGAGGTGTGTAGTTCAATGCGTACTTTATCAGCTTTATCAAAGGTTACGGACTGCTCGTTATGGTAGAAATCGCCTTCCTGCATAGTAGCAACAGCCGTTTTTGAGAGGCTTTCCCACGCTCCCATACTATGTGGGTGTGTTTTGGCGTATTGCTTTACTGCCTTAGGGGCTCGCCTGTCAGAGTTACCCTCTCTTAGCACAGGATTTACAGCACTACCTTTCACCTTATCATATCGCTCTTTGATGCTTTTCTCTACTTCCGAAATTGCTTCTTCAGGATAGTCAGGCAGCGCATAGCCCTGTGCTTGTAGCTCGGCTATAGCTGCTTTTAGCTGTGGTACAGAGGCACTGATATTGGGCAGCTTGATAATATTAGCTTCAGGCTTTTTAGCCAATTCGCCCAGCTGCTGTAGCGCATCTTCCACTCTCTGTTCTTCCTTTAAAAAATCAGGGAAAGCTGCCAAAATACGCCCTGCCAGCGAGATGTCTTTTAGTTCAAAATGTACATCTGACGATTGGCAAAATCGCTGAATAATAGGCAATAGCGAATGAGTAGCTAAAAAAGGAGCTTCGTCTGTTTGGGTATAGATGATTTGCTTCATAATTTTAGAGGCTTTGGGTTATCGTTTGTCTAAAGCTACAAAGGCTCTTTCTTTAGCACCAGTGTATATTTGGCGAGGTCTGCCTATAGGCTCGCCTCCTTGCCTCATTTCTTTCCATTGTGCAATCCAACCAGGGAGTCTTCCGATGGCGAAGAGCACCGTAAACATCTCTAAGTGCATACCCAATGCTTTGTAGATAATACCAGAGTAGAAATCTACATTAGGGTAGAGGTTACGACTTTTGAAGTATTCATCTTCTAAGGCCACTTTTTCCAAATGTTTAGCAATGTCAAAAATAGGGTCGTCTATACCTAAAGCGTGTAGTACATCATCAGCTGCTTTTTTGATGATTTTAGCACGTGGGTCGAAGTTCTTATACACGCGGTGTCCGAAGCCCATTAATCTAAATGGGTCGTTTTTGTCTTTAGCTTTGTTGATAAACTTATCTACGCCGCCTCCGTCAGCTTTTATCTCTTCAAGCATCTCTATCACCGCTTGGTTAGCTCCTCCGTGCAGACGTCCCCATAGGGCAGAAACCCCCGATGAAATACTTGCAAAAAGTCCTGCTTCCGACGAACCTACTAAGCGCACGGTAGAAGTCGAGCAGTTTTGTTCGTGGTCGCCGTGTAGTATAAGCAGCTTGTTTAGCGCGCTTACTATAGTAGGATTGATAGAGTACTCCTCAGAAGGGATTTCGAAGAACAAACGCAAGATATTTTCTATATACCCCGTAGAATTTTTGTAATAATTCAGAGGTAATCCTTCGCGTTTGCGGTACACCCACGTAGCGATAATGGTAAATTTAGCGATAGCCTTGCAGACAGCTTGATACACATCTTTATTACATTTCACATTCACAGGCACAGGATTGAAAGCGGTAAGTGCACTAGTAGCCGAAGAGAGTACCCCCATAGGGTGTGCTGATCTAGGAAAGCCATCAATAATGTGGCGCATATCCTCGTGCACTATAGTGTACTTGTGAATGGTTTTTTTGAAGTGGTCGTACTCTTCAGCAGTAGGGAGTTCGCCAAAGATAAGCAGATAGGCTACCTCTAAAAACTCGGCATTGGCTGCCAAATCTTCAATGTTATAGCCGCGATAGCGCAATATACCGCGCTCGCCATCTAAGAAAGTGATGGCACTCTTACAAGATCCAGTATTTTTATACCCCGAATCTAAAGTAATAAGCCCCGTGAGGGCACGTAGCTTCTCAATGTTGATAGCTTTTTCGTTTTCAGTTCCTACTTCAATAGGAAATTCAAATTCTTTTCCTTCAAAGATTAATTTGGCTGTACGTTCCATAGTCTATTAGTTTTAAATTCTTTCGCAAAGTTATAAAAAGAAAATTAAACGCACAAGAAAACTTGTTTTTTTTAACAAAAAAGCTGATAAATGTTAAAAATGAAAAAGAGAGTGTAAAATAAGAAGTATGGAAGACAAAAGTCGAAAGATTAAAAGAAAAAGACCTTAAAAAAGTTTCAACTTTCTCAAAGTCTTTATTTTATAAATAAGCCATATTATGGAGTAGCAATGTGCCTACGACTGGATTCGAACCAGCACGCCCTAACGAGCACCACCCCCTCAAGATGGCAAGTCTACCAATTTCTCCACGTAGGCTACTAACATTAAAAAATGTGACCTGGCTGGGGCTCGAACCCAGGACCCCAACATTAAAAGTGTTGTGCTCTACCAACTGAGCTACCAAGTCATCAAATAAATAAACAAACTGTATAACTATGTGACCTGGCTGGGGCTCGAACCCAGGACCCCAACATTAAAAGTGTTGTGCTCTACCAACTGAGCTACCAAGTCATCAATAAAATGAAAAACAAACTTTTAAAATCCTTAGTGACCCGGCTGGGGATCGAACCCAGGACCCCAACATTAAGAGTGTCGTGCTCTACCAGCTGAGCTACCGAGTCGGTTTTACTCAAAAGTATTTCCTTGTTTGCGGGTGCAAAGATACAACATTTTTTTTATGTACCAAGAAAAAAAGTATTATTTTTGCACTTTATTTTAAATAATTTTTTCAAACCCTTACTATACAACAGTTTATAAAATGAAAATAATTCTTATTGGCTATATGGGAAGCGGTAAATCTACCCTCGGAAGAGCCCTCGCCACTGCTAAAAACATTTCTTTCGTCGACCTCGATGCCTATATCGCTGAGCGTGAAAAATGCTCCGTACCCAATATTTTTAAAAATAAAGGAGAGATTTATTTCCGCAAGAAAGAAGCGCTTTACTTGCAAGAAGTCCTCCAAAAAGAAGAGGATATGGTACTTTCTTTAGGCGGAGGTACGCCTTGCTTTGGCAATAATATGCCCCTTATCAAAGCCTCTGGGGCAACGAGTATTTATCTAAAATACCAACCTCAATCCCTTACCCAGCGTCTTTTGCAGGAGAAAGACCACCGACCTCTGCTCGCCCAAATCAAGGAGATAGATTTAGAAGAATTCATTCGCAAGCATCTATTCGACCGCAATCCGTACTACGCTCAGGCTACCCATATTATTGCTATGGACGGTCTTACCCCTGACCAAAGCCTCCAAAAGTTACTTACAGTTTTCTAAGACAGCTTACTTTTGTCCAGCCTGTTTTGCCATTAACCAACCGTATCTTTACCCAGTCTTTAGCATCTTCTATAATCTCTACTTTTGTACCTTCGTGCAGCTGCATTACCTCGCTGCTGTAGGCATTAGCATCTGAAAATACGCGTACGGTTTTGTCAAAAAGAATAGCGTATTGTGTTTGGCTAACTTGCTTATGGCAGAAGTGCGCTAAGGTGTAACTACCTATCGCAAAAAACAAAAATACTAACATCAGACTGAAAAAAGTGCGCTTTAGTGCAGTGCGCTCTACGAAATAGTAGAGCAAAAAACTCAACACAAAAGCAAAAACTCCTATAATCGAAAGTACCGCCCACGTATGAGCGCTAAAAAGCCCTACGATACCATCGCTTAGTTGGCGCACCCACGTTTTGGGTAGGGGGGTGATGGCATCTACTTTCATTTGGTTAGCAAATATCAGATTGTTTTTTGCATCGGCATTTTCAGGGTCAAGCTGCAGTGCCTTTTCGTAATAATAGATACTTTCAGGCACATTGTTCAGCTTGTAATAAGTGTTGCCTAAGTTGTAGTACAAAGCCGATGACTCTTTGCCTGACTTCAATATCGATGAGTACACCGCAGCAGCTTGGGTGTAGTCTCCCTTTTGGTAGAGCGTAGTAGCTTTGTCAAAATTATCTTGGTCTTGCCCCCAGCCTATAGTGGCTATAGCAAGGCATATTAGAGTTATAAGGTACTTCATCGCTAAGCTTATTTTTTTACTTGTTTGTCTAATTCTGTTATCACTTGCACGGCATTGCCAAAATCACTTTCTACTGAGGCATCGGTGTGGTGCTGCGAGTACCGTGCCATTTCGCAGTTAGCTAACAGCCGTATAAAGCGCTCTACCGTCTCTGGGGCAGCGTGGCGTGCCAATAGCAATTCGTTTATTTTGTCCTTGCTCATTTCAGTAGTTTCTATCTTCAGTTTAGCTTTCAGATAGTTGTGTAGAGCACGTTCTAAAGCCTCATAGAAGTGGTCTTTGTCGGCGAGTTTGCGTTTAGCTTCACTTAGGTATTTCTTAGCCAAGCGGTTGGCAGTACGCACTTTTGCTCCTTCTATATCTCCTGCGCGACGCTGTCTAATACGCCAAGCTATTAGGGCGATAGGTATCAGCAGTAGTGGCAAGAGTAGGTATAGATAGTAGCGCACCGAACCAAAGAAGACAGGCTGATGCATCGCTACTAAGCCTGTGTTAGGCTGTTGTGCGCGGAAGTGACTGCTCGGCAGGTTGTTATCGTTAGCCACATCAGTAGGAGTGTCTTCGTTAGCAGCTCCTTCGGTTACATCTATCCACAGCTCGTCTGTTTTTATAGTTTCGTATTTATGAGTGTTCGGATTGAAGTAAGAGAAAGCCATACCACTGATAGGGTATTTCCCTTTGTACTGAGGTACAATGGTGTAAGTTTGCTCTATGCGCCCTTTCATACCAGCAAGGGTAGTGCTAATGTCGTCATTTTGCTCAGGAGCATATACTTCTAATGACGAAGGGAAAGTAGGCTTAGGTAGGTCGAACAGTTTTAGGTTACCACTGCCCGATACTTCTACTTTTAGCTGCATACTTTCGTTGCCTTTTAGGGTTTGTTTGTTAGGGGTTACGGCAAAAGAGAAGTCGCCTACCGCTCCGCTAAAGTTATCTGGTTTGCCTTCCTCAGGTAGGTCTTTTACGTTAATGGTCTTATTGCCAGAGGTTACCCTGCGCGATACCTGTTCATACATCATTCTGCCAAAGAAATCACGCTGATTTGTAGGTACCGTCAGTACAGCGTCCATAGTCAGTGGTTCGAGGGTGATAGTACCTGTTTTTTGTGGGTAGAGTACTACTTTTTTCACTACTATGCAACGATAGTTGCGTCCCTGATAGCTACAGTCGCCTATCTCATACTCCTGCATTTTTATCTCTTGACTCCAGAAGTTAGGAAACTTAGGTACTGTTAGCCATTGTAGGTCGTTTAAGGCTACGTTGCTGCCTACGTATAGGCGATAGGTTACGCTTACTGCCTCATTCAGATAAGGATTAGGTTTAGAGACTTCAGCTAATAAAAACAAGCTTTCTCTGGCTACATCATTGCTGGTCTTATCTATAGAAGGGGCAGCTACGGCTTCAGTTACGGTGATAGCGATAGGGGCTGTCTTGTAGGTTCTCCCATCAATATCTATCGAGGCTTGCCCTATGGTGAATTTACCTTTAGCTTTAGGTTGTAGTATATAGATGTAAGTCTTTGAAAAAGAACGTACGCCATTAATCCACGATTCAGAAACCGATTGCGAAGGCCCCATTATCACCACAAAATCGTGAAAAGAGGGCGGAGTAAAGTTATCGCCGTTTTTGTTCATCGTAAACTCTATGCGCACCCGCTCATTAGCGCCTAAGGTGTTTTTGCTCACATCGGCTCTAAACTCTATATTTTGGGCATAGAGGCTTTGTACTAAAAAGGTTATAAAGAGTATTAATCTATATTTCATTGCTTAAATTATTTATGTTGAAAGACAAAATGCTATTTGTTCCTACCAATCTTTTTCAGATTTGGCGCGCTGTCCTCTTACTTTTTGTCCGTTTACTTTATCTTGAGTTTTGCGCTCCTCATTGTTCATAGCTTCAAGGATACGCTCCATCTGTTCAGGCGATAAAGACGAAGGGCGTGGCTGTCCGCCTTGCTCTTTAGACCCCTGTTGGTCGTCTTTATTGTCTTTATTCTGGTCTTTGTTGTCCTTATCTTTGCCGTTTTTGTTGTCTTTATCCTTATCTTTATTGTCCTTATTGTCTTTGTCTTTATTATCCTTATTCTTGTCTTTGTTGTCTTTGTTGTCCTTATTATCCTTGTTTTTATCCTTATCGTCTTTCTTATCCTGATTTTTATCTTTGTTGTCCTTGTTATCCTTGTTTTTATCCTTGTTGTCTTTATTGTCTTTATTATCCTTGTTATCTTTGTTGTCCTTATTATCCTTGTTGTTGTTTTTAGGCGGATTTTTCTTAAGCATTTCGTTAGCTACTGCCAAGTTATAGCGCGTTTCCTCGTCAGTAGGGTTGTATCTGAGGGCTTCTCTATACGCCAATACAGCCTTGTCATAGGTCTTTTCTTTCATAAAAGCATTTCCTAAGTTATGAAAGATTTGGTGTCTTTCAGCTTCCGACATCTGTTTAGCATTCGCCGCTTTCATCAGCTGAGCAAAGGCTTCTCCGTAGTTTTTTTGCTTATACAACAATGTGCCCAAGTTGTATTGGGCAGTCAGGTTCGTATTATCTTCAGCTATAGCATTACGATAATCTACCTCCGCTTGGGTAGGTTTATCACCTTTCAATGATTCATTACCCTGGTAGGTCAGCTTTTTAGAGTTCATAGCCGCTTTTAGCGCCTCTTTTTCCTCTTTGCTTTGCGCAAAACTGCCTATACTCATAAAGGTTAAGACTATAAAAAGAATATTTTTCATACAGATACTTACTTTTTTCGTTCATTAAACAAATTAAGACGCTTTACCCATTGTGTTTTTCTTTCAAAGATAAAAAGGTCAAGCACCAACAGCAATAACGCTCCTGCTAAAAACCACTGAAACTGGTCTTTAAAATCTACAAACTTCTGTGTGTCAAACTGACTTTTCTCGGTGCTTTCTAATATTTTTTCTATTTGGCTAACAGCCTCTTGGGTATTATCGCCATTTAGGTATTGTCCGCCAGCATTTATAGCTATCTGTTGTAGTAGTTCTTTGTTCAGCCGTGTGATAACCACCTCGCCATTGCGGTCACGTTTGTAACTCTGTTCACCTAGTTCGCGCATCGGTATCGGACTTCCTTTTTCAGTACCTACTCCTATAGTGTAGATGTGTATGCCTTTTTCTTGTGCTTCAGCAGCAATTTCGGTAGCGCCCATTTCGTGGTCTTCACCGTCAGAGATGATAAAGAGCAAGCGAGAGGTAGTGCTTTTATCGTCAAAATAGTTGGTTGCCATACGTATAGCCTCCTGAATAGCAGTACCTTGCGACGAGAGCATATTAGTATTCATACTCTGCAAAAACATTTTGGCAGCCGAATGGTCTGTCGTTAGGGCGAGTTGCGGATAAGCACTTGCTGCGTAGGCTACGATACCTACACGGTCGCCTTTTAGCTGATTGATAGTCTCAAAGGCGATGCGTTTAGCTTTCTCTAAGCGGTTAGGAGCTACGTCTTCAGCCAACATACTTTTTGAAACGTCAATAGCAAAGACGATATCTACCCCTTCGCGTTTTACGGTTTCTATTTTAGTGCCTATTTTGGGGTTAGCCAAAGCGATGCAGAGCAGCACCACTACGGCAGAAAGCAATATCCACTTCAGCCACAGCTTAAAGTTAGAACGGTCAGGCGATAAGCGTCTGAGTAACGCACTGTCAGCAAATGCCCTTTGAGCCTTCTTTTTCCGCCATAGCGAAATTACAAAGATAAATAGTAGCGGCAGCAATACCGCTATAAACCAGATATATATTTTTTCGTCTATATGTATCATAATAAGTTATAAAAGAATAGCCATTATCTATGCCTTTTTGCCTTCCTCAAATACTGCGCCAAATCGACTGCAAAAATAAAAAAAATTGGCAAATTAAAAAAGGCTACCACATTACTGAGGCAGCCTTTTTTAGGATTGCTATGCTTATTTTTTAAACTTAGCGTATTTGTTTTTAAATTTATCGATACGTCCGGCAGTATCAATAAGTTTAGATTTACCTGTGTAGTAAGGGTGTGAAGTGCGTGAAATTTCCAACTTTACTAAAGGATACTCTACCCCTTCTACTTCAATGGTTTCTTTGGTCTCTACTGTCGATTTGGTGATAAAGATATCGTCGTTCGACATATCTTTGAAAGCCACCAAACGATAAGATTCTGGGTGAATTTCTTTTTTCATTGCAATGTTAATTCTTTTATTACGTAATTTTCAGGGCGCAAAAGTATAACATTTTTTTTTAATAGCCAAATTACTCCGAGTATTTTTTGATGAGGCGCACCATTAGGTCGCTTAGTTTCTCTACCTGATACTCGCCAACGCTGGGCTCTAAATGCTTGTTTCCTATGCCGCTATGGTCGGTGATAAACACATAGGTACCATTGGTGTACATCGCTATAAATCGCATCAGAAACTCAGTAGTTTTATCTATTCCACTGGCTACTACAGGTATGAGTTTAATGCCACTAGCAGCAGCCGTTTTCACTGAGTATTGTATACTGCTGATTACCGCAGGCTTATTATGAGGGGGCGCATCGAGTACCAAGAAAGCGATACGTGTGCGTGCCTCAGGCTGCCATTGCAGTTGGTTTAGCTGTACGAGGGCTTTGTCTACCGCTTCAGGGAAATCACCCCCACCATCAGCGCGCTGTTGGCTGATAAACTCTGTAGTCTGGTTAATATCTTCAGTAAAAGGGCTGTGTTTTACCACATACTCATCACCCTCATCGCGATAGAAAACCGTAGCCGTACTGATTTTCAGTTGCGTATTAGTCTTCTGCACCTCAGCAATCACTTTTTTCAAGTCCATTTTCAGGAACTCAAGTTCATCGCCCATAGAGCCTGTAGCATCTACCATAAAGGCTATTTGCACAAGGTTAGTAGGCGAGGGGAGAGTCTCATCAAGGGCAATACGGTTCACCTGAGTTTCGCTGATAGCAGCTGTAGATACCCACTGTTCATTCACTTTTAGCCGAAGCAGAGCGGTGTTGAGTTCATTCTCTTTCTGAAAAGCTCCTACCCATAGTTCAGCCCTTCCGAGGTTATCGGTTTTTGCTGTCCAAATGGGGGTATCATTTCGAAAGAGCGTAACGGTAGCATTAGAAGCCGGCTTATTTTTAGCGGTTATAGCTACTGCTATACGGTGATTGGTATACATTTGCCAATCGTCAGGAAAACCTTTGAATGGCTCTTTCATAAGAGTTTTTTGGTAGAAATCCCAGTTGTCTAAGTCGTTCCATTCGCCGGCAGTCACCAAGCCACCTTGAGGTTGAATACCTCCTTGACTCCCTTTGCTTTCTTTAGAATGCATAGAATAATCGTCGTGCATTCCGTCATCAGGTCTAGCGCACGCACTTAGTAAAAGTGCTGCTATAAACGAAAGAAAATACAGTTTTTTCATATCTTAAAATGATTTATTGATTTTATTTCCAGCCCTATCCACAGCCGTTACTACCACTTTACTATCTGTGACAACAGCGTTCAATACCGTAGTAACATACTGCCATCTATTATCTACAAATGTAGCGCTTCCCTCTTCTATTACTGTCACATCGTTTATAATCCTAACCGTTACTTCCACTACTTTAAAAGTATCAGTTACCTCAATTGTTATCACCTCACCCAGTATGCTACCTGTATAGTTCGCAATATCTATTGCCTTAATTTCAGGCAGTCTCAAACAGTCTGACAGCGCCATATTATAGGCATTGATAACCCCGCGTCGTTTAGCTTCCGCACTGTAGAGAGCTTTTAGTTCAGGATTTTGCATAACGCTTTTAGCATAAGCAGTCGCTAATTTAAATCCTTGAGCGCACATCTGCTGCTTGGCACTGCGGGCAGCAGGTTTTTTCGGCATTTTCGATAAGACCGTCTTTCCGTGCACCCGCTTTAGCACCACCTGTTTTCCTATATTTCCAGAGACTTTTTGTAGTATAATATTATCATTTGTCCGCGCCATAATCCATCGTTTTATCAAAGCACAAAGATACAAAATAATCCCTAAACTACCAAACCTTTTGTGTAGGAAAATCAGCGAACTGCCGCAGCTAAGTATGTGATGTAAAGTCAGTGTAGGATCAGTGTAGGATTAGTGTAAGATCAGTGTAGGATCAAAGTATCAGCAAGCAGCTAAAATCATTTATTTGCTAAATTTCAATCTTGCACATTTAAAAAAAAAACACTACTTTTGCTCCATTAAATTTAATAATAAGCACAATGAAAAAGAAAATATTTACATCTGCCAAACTATTGCTAATGGGAGTTATCCTATTGTGCAACCTTGTTTTTACTGCCTGTTCAGCCCTCGCACTTGAGTTTGAACAGAGAGACTTGAGCATTACCAATCTTGACGGCAAGACCATTCCCATAAGAGTTGAGCTTGCTCGCTCCATACGAGAGATGTCAAAAGGCTATATGGGGCGTAAGAATATTCCCGAAGGAACCGGTATGCTTTTTATTTTTAAAAGAGACGAAAAGTTAAGCTTTTGGATGAAAGATACGCCTACCCCCCTTTCGATTGCGTTCATTAACTCGAGTGGTGAAATCCGCGAAACACGCAATATGACACCGTTCAGCCGTCAAAGCGTGGACTCATCGGAACCCGTGCGTTATGCCCTTGAAGTGCCTCAGGGGTGGTTTGAAAAGAACAATATAGGAAAGGGCTGTACAATCAAACTGCCGTAGCCGATAAAGTTAAATTAAATAATAAGCACGATGAAAAAATAGTAACCGCTTTTCTATACCCTACACACCGAAGGCTTTCTCAAAGCAATACAAATGAGCTAATTGATAAATCTACTTTTAGAATAGAATTAGCCTTTAGCAATAAAAACTCCCCGTGAGGTACGCATACCTCACGGGGAGTTTTATTGTTTGTCGTACTACGACTTAATTGTTACTAACTTCAAAGGTTACTTCTATATTTCCACGAGTAGAGTTAGAATACGGACATACTAGGTCGGCTTTTGCTACGAGCTCCTTAGCTTCTTCAAGCGATACATTAGGTATATTTACTTGTAGGGTTACGGCGAAAATAAACCCGCCATTATTCAGCTTTCCGATAGATACGTGTGCCGTTACAGAGGTCTCACCAGTAGCTACTTTAGTTTGCCTAATAACCAAATTCAGGGCAGTATCAAAACAAGCCGCATAGCCCGCAGCAAAAATCTGCTCAGGATTGGTATAATCATCGTTAGCTCCACCTAAGGCTTTAGGAGAACGTATTTCAAGGCTTAATACGCCATTGTCAGAAGTTACTTTTCTGTTACGACCACCTGTCGCGGTGGCCACTGCTGTGTACATTGCTGTCATCTGTCTTTTTTATTTATGATTAATAATTTGTTTACTAAATGTCCTAAGTGTTTCGAGCTATTCCTCACTTAGGGGTGTTCTTCACAAGGGGAGCTTATTATTGCTTATCGTGCTACGATTCGTGCCATACTAATTTCCATCCCTCTTTTTCTTTGGAAGAGGAGTCATCTTCATTTTGTTCTTGAGAACAGCCTACAATGATGCTCCAAATGCATAAAATAATAAAAGTTTTTCTCATAATATTGTATTGTTTTTAAGTTATTCTAAATGCAAAGGTAGTGATAATTTGATAATTAGCAAATTAGTAAAATAGCGAATTTGCATATTAGGCAATTAAGTATTACTTTTGTCGCATTAAAATATTAATAATATAATTATGAAAAAAGTACTTTTAATGGGAGTGTTAGCTTCCTTTATGCTAGCGAGCTGTGGTACAGCTAAATCACCAGAGATGAAACGCTTAGAAAATCAGCAGCAAGCCTTGAAACTCAATACCGAGCTCAACGAATTGCAAATGAAACTCACACAAGAGCAAACCAATAATCAGTCGTTGCAAACTGAGGCTACGCAAGCTAATGAAGAAGCTACTGATCGCACGGATGCTTTTAGTGATGCGAGTTCAGCTTCAGCAAGTGCTAAAAAAGCGAACAAAGCTGAAAAGGCTTTGCGCAAAGCTAGTAAAGCTAATAAGCAATTAGCCAAAAGTAATCGCCGTATTGAGAAATTGCAAAAAGACATCACTAAATTGCAAGAAAAGATAACTAAACTAAATGCTGAAGTAGAATTTAGCAAATAGATACAAGTTAGATGTCTTATTAAAAATTCCCGTGTGGTACTACCACACGGGAATTTTACTAATTAGCACATTTGCTAATTTGCTAATTACCATATTGTAGTATCATCTCTACAAAAGCAGGATCTCTGTGAGAGAAGAACAGCGTTTGCTTGGTGTCGAGAGTGGCTATTTGGCTCATATCCTCTGCTGAGAGTTGAAAATCGAATACATTAAGGTTTTGTTCCATACGCTCTTTGCGCACCGACTTAGGAATGCAGATAATATCGCGTTGTAATAGGTAGCGCAAGGCTACTTGGGCAGCACTTTTGTGATACTTTTCACCAATGGCGTTGAGCGTAGGATTGGCAAAGAAATCATTCTTACCTTCGGCAAAAGGCCCCCACGACATTAGCTTGGTGTCGTATTTCTTCATCAGCTCTTGGAGGTCTTGCTGTTGGTAGAATACGTGCGTTTCCATTTGGTTTACCGCAGGTTTTATCTCGCAGTGGTATGCCAAATCGAGGTATCTATCGGCATAGAAGTTGCTCACCCCAATAGCGCGCACTTTGCCTTCTTTGTAGGCTTCTTCCATAGCGCGATAAGAGCCGTAATAATCGCCAAAAGGTTGGTGAACGAGTAGCAAATCGATATAATCCGTTTGGAGTTTGCGCAAAGAGGTTTCGATAGAGGCTTTAGCTTTTTCATAGCCCGCATTGCTTACCCACACTTTGGTAACGATAAAGAACTCTTTGCGATTGATATCACTTTTCTTAATAGCATTACCTACACCCTCTTCATTGCGATAGATTTGGGCAGTGTCAATCATTCGGTAGCCTACCGAAATAGCATCACTTACGCAACGCTCACATTCTTTGGGGTCTACTTGGTATACACCATAACCCAATAGGGGCATTTGTACCCCGTTGTTTAATTGGATGTTTTTCATTGTATTTCTTATTTTTAGTTTTATACCCTGCAAAGATAGAGAATTTTGTTAAATAATTGTTACAGAGGAATTGTTTTGTTTTACATGTTTTTCGTTGGCTAAGAGGTAAGGGATAATTGACAATGAGTAAAAAAACTCCCCTTACAAAAGGTAATTGCAAGGGGAGAAAAATAGGAAACTATTTATTGTCTAATCCTTTGACAATAAGTCCACCTACAAAAGCTAACGCAGCAACTATTGCTGTTATAACTTTTTGTTCTTTAATGAGGTTCTCGATAGATTTCTTTCCTTCTAGAAAGCCTCTTCCGTATTGTCCTCTACTCATAATGTGAAAGATTTTAAGTTAATACCTACTGTCTGTTGCAGGCTTTTCGGTTTCCGCCTTTGCACTGTGTAAAGACAATAAAAAACGTGAGCCATTCCTCGTTACTTTCTTGCAGAAGCCCGACCAAAGGCTATGTAGCAAAGTAAAAGGAATGCCCACGTTTGAACGTAGGCATTTCCACTTCAACTTTCCTGCTACTAAAATATTGGTCGTTTTCTGCAAGAGGAAAATCGTAAGCGAAACGCTATATGTCGTTTTTTATGTTATATCTTTTTAAATGCTGTTTAAATGAGTTTTTAAAATCACTGCAAAGGTAATAATTTTTTTATAATATGCAAGAGGTAAGAAATAAAATCGTTTAAAAAAATACTATTCAACCTTTATGATTTGTCTGCAATCATTAATAATACAAATATCCTAAGCCATCATTTGCAATAAACTACTGATTTCGTCAGCGTGAGTGCGACAGTAATACATCACAAAAGCAATAAAAGGCACAAAAAGTATGATACTCCACAACAAGCCTTGCGCAAAGACTTTGTAATCGCCGAGACGATAGAGTATATACCCTGCCCAAAGAAGATTAAGCGTCATAGTAATATGCGACATTTGGGCAAAGATATTAGCGCCACTCCACGTAAAAGTGAAGAGTCCCATAGTGCCAAAATAGTACATCGGCAAGAAAGCAAGTGCCAACCCGATAGCGTTTTTGTTGTACAAAAAGACTATAAAGCCAACTAAATATACCAAGCTACTGGGCGAACAAGCGTTGTAAGTAATCCATTGTACTATGTTTGTTTTCAGGTTAAAGAAGAAGTAGCCACTTCCTGAAAGAGTGAGCAGTAATAAGGCAATCGCTAAGACGATACCAATAGTTTTTTCTGTTTTTGTAAGTTGCATAGTATTAAAAGTTATAAAATGATTGACAAATGGGTTAATTGATAGGAATATAAATCTCTGTTTTTAGCTTTTCTTTAGGGGTACGGCGCGCATCGTTGAGGTATTTTTCAAAGAAAGGTTCTTCGCGTAGCCTGTACTGCTGGTCTATAACCCAGCGTACAGCTGTATCATACACCTGAGAAAGGTTTTCGTAACTGCCTTGATAGAAGAAAACGGCATATTTACCCCCTGCTAAGGTCTTGCAACTAACTTCATCTTGTGGGGTGGCAAGCTTGTGGATAGCCAAACATACATCAGAGCGTTGCAAAGAGCCTTCAGTGATTTTCGGGTCATCATACGATATACATATAGACTCTATCCCTTTGGTGAAGAGTTTTTGAGCCTTAATAACAGCCCATAGTTGCTCATAAGCTTTTCCGTAGTCTAAACTTCCATAAGCACCTGTAAGGGCTACATAAATAAGGTTTTTAGGCTCTAATGTTACTATTTTAGGGGCTTTCAGAGCCAAATCGGGGTTGATGATTTCTTTTTTCATAATGTAGGTATCTTTGTTTGTTCTATACTCAGTAGGGCTGATGCCGTATTGTTTCTTAAAGGCTTTAGAGAGCGAAGCAGGGGTTTCATAGCCTATATTAAAGGCTATTTCTTCTATTGTCAGGGCGGTGTACCGCAGCAAGCGGGCAGTAGCTTCTAGCCTAAGACGAGTGATATACCCTCCAATAGCTTCACCTTTTAGGGCTTTGAAGATGCGGTGAAAATGAAAGTCTGATAAAGCAGCCTCATTAGCGAGTGTTTTTAGGTCTAAAGTCTCATCTAAATGATTGTTGATGTAAGCAACCACCTTATTGATGCGCTGAATGTAATCGTTGTAAGTAATGTTTTTCATATTGAGTTACTGATTTACGAGGGCAAAGGTAAGGCAGTTTTGCACAAAAGACTTTTCCTATCTTGCTTATTTTCTAAATTACCAATAAAAAATCCCCGTGTGGTATATATTCCACACAGGGATTTTTATTTATTGCGTGTTGTGCTACAACTTGCTTGTTGTGCTACGACCTTATGGCTTCAATAATATTATCTACTTGTAGTTTTTCAAGGATATTCTGCCGATGGCGGTTTACCGTATGTATACTGATGTTCAATTTCTCCGATATTTCTTTGCTGAACATTCCCTCTTTGGCAAGGGCGAATATCTCTCTTTCGCGCGGAGTAAGCAGGGCATCAGTAGCACTTTCTATAGCAAAAGGTACGATTTCATCAGTAAGGCAGTTTTTTATCTGAAAACGTACAGAAGTGTTTGCCGATTGTTCGGGGGCGAGGTCTATCATACCCATTGCAAGAAAATTATCGTCTTCAAAGGCTAATAGGCGTGTTTGGTAAATCATTCGTATATACTTCCCTTTTTCTAATACTCTCAGCTCATAGATGTATTTGTAAGCTAACTTTTCTTCTTCGGGCAGAGTATCCAAAAACTCCCATACTTTCTTATCAATTCTTCTTACTACTTCTAAATCATCAGGATGTACCAATTTCTCAATATTGAGCTCTTGAGGTGCTTCAATATCTTCGGTTACATATTCGGTTACGTAATAGTAATGCCCAAATCTATCTGATAGAAACACCGCAAAACTCCCTGCTTCTTCTAAAAATTTTATCTGCGGAATGTATTCTTGTGCTATTTCTTCTATGCTTTTATCAGCTGTCATTTTCAAAATGGTTATAATTCAGTATTGTGTAGTGATGCCCACCGCCGTAATTTTGCGCCAAATTTAATCAAATATTTTTAAAAGATGAATAATAAAGCAAAAACAATTAGGAA
Organism: Capnocytophaga sp. FDAARGOS_737; assembly: GCF_009730375.1. Lineage (NCBI taxonomy): Bacteria > Pseudomonadati > Bacteroidota > Flavobacteriia > Flavobacteriales > Flavobacteriaceae > Capnocytophaga > Capnocytophaga sp. FDAARGOS_737. The sequence continues at coordinate 839,274 of NZ_CP046316.1, forward strand.
TATATGTATTTTTATTCTCATAGTCCTCAGTTGTGGCTGGATAGGCGTATGGGTAGATGCTCTTACGGGGGAAACGACAGGTGATTTTAGCGATACTAGCAATGGTACTATCGGAATGGGTATTTTTATAGTTGCCCCTGTATTGGCTTGGCTCCTGCTGCGCGCCTTTATGGGGGATGGGTGGCGCGATGCGGGTTTTCGTCCGCTTATTGAGAAAAACCTGCGTTGGTATGGGGTAGCAACCCTTATTTACCCTGCAGTGATTGCCCTTACACTACTTATAGGCGAGCTTTTTGGCTGGCTAAAAGTCCAAATCCGTTGGGCGGACTACCTTGCAGGCTTTGGTATTTTTGTGTTAGCCGAAATTATAAAGAATTTCTTTGAAGAATCAGCGTGGCGGGGCTATCTTACCGCTCGTTTGCTCAGTTTGAAAATTAAAGATGTGTGGCTGTACCTCATCGTAGGGGTAGTGTGGTGTTCGTGGCATTGGCCTTACTTCTTTTATTTTCTGAAGCCAGAGCAGCTATTTGCCGTATTTCCTTATGATAAGGTTACTTTCTGTATAATGGCCTTAGTGTGCTGCACCTCGTGGACGGTAATGTACACTGAGCTTTTCCGCCTTACAGGTTCTATCTGGCCTGGGGTTTGGATGCACGCTATTGAAGATACTGCCATTAACAGTTTGATATACGATAAGCATATTCTCATTGAAACAGGTAGAGAGATACTCATTTCGCCCGTTTCAGGTATTATTCCTTGTCTGCTGTATCTCGGCGTAGGTCTGTGGTTGCGCAAAATCAGAATAGTCCAAGAGACTCAATAAAATAATAGTAAAAAACTCCCCGTGGTTATAGCCTATGCGGCTCACCACGGGGAGTTTTCTAATTAGCACATTTGCTAATTCTTTCATTTGCTAATTTTTTCAGCCCAATCGAAAAGTTCTTCGAGGTCGTAATCACCGCTATGAGGTTTGTCCCAAGGGAGGGCATAATCTACAGCGTAATGGTGATTTTTAAGTGCCGTAGCAAGAATTAACGATATAGCAGCAGAGGTATCGCTATCCTTAGCTCCGTGACGTATGCGCCAATATTTGGGCAAATGAGCGTTCTTTTTACCTATAAAACTCATTGGGTTCATTAGTTTTACGATATTGGCATCTGCCATTTGGCTCTCTACCGCACTGTTTTTTAAGGCATAAGAGGTGAAATGCTTTTTATCGGTGTTGCTATCGCCAAAGAGTTGGTTCTCTCCCGTGCTTAGGTCAAGAGCATCAAAAGCCGGCGGACTTTTGTGTCGCTCCATATAAGTGATATAGCCTTCCCAGTCTATAGCAGTAACTTTATCGTTTTTAAGGGTAAGGAAAGAATATTTACTAAGATCTGTACCTTCTTTTTGAGCTTTTTCGGCAGCGGCTATGATAGTTTGTTTTAGTAATTCTTTAAAACTACCTTCGCCTTTGAAGTTTAGGGTAAGCTGTTTGCCTTTGCTGTCTTTCAGTTGTAAGCTATTGAGGTAAGCAGGGAAGTCTTTTTTCAGGTCGGTAGAAACTTTTGTCTGCTCAGGGGTAAAAGTCCCTGTCTTATAAGTGCGCTGTACGTTGTAATCGAGCATAGAGACCTCCATCGTTTTGTACTGAGAGAGGTTACCAAACTGCCATTCGTACGCTTTATCGGCGTTCTCTAAGTTGGTGATAGGGCAGTAGGCTGATACGGCAAAAATAACATCGGTAGCAGGGGCAGCACCTAATTCCTTTAAGTAAGGCTCGTAAGCCGCTTGGTCGCCCGAAGCTCCTAAGAGGGCAGACGAGGCACCTCCTGCACTGGTACCATTAGAGATGATTTTATTGGCATCACCTGGTATTTCTTTGTTGTTATATTTTAGGTAACGTACAGCCGCTTTTAGGTCTACAATCACGGCAGGGGCTTTACCTGTGGCTGAGGTACGTCCGCGCGCACCTGGTGAGGCTACCACAAAACCTTTGCTAAGTGCCATAATAAGCGAGTTATTTGTATCTTTAAACTTACCTCCAGTGAGGGAAAGAGGCTTGGCAGGCATATAGCCTCCTATACCATTAGGGAGGAAGATAGGGGCAGTTTGAGCGTTAAAGCCATTGATAGTTTCGCCTTTGAAATAAGCTTCGGGAATGTAGAGATTGAGCTGTTGGTACTGTTCTTCTACAGGATTGGCTACGTATACAATTCCCTCATAAGCACGTACGGTAAGGGTTTGGTCACCTTGTGTTACTTGCTGGGTAGTGTATTTAGTAGCATCGAAGCGGAGGGGTGATTTTTGCAATTCTTTTAAGATGGCTTCCCCTACGCTCTTAGCCGATTGCGGGTTTTGCCCTGTAATTACGCGATTATCTACACTCACCTTGTCTTGCCATAAACCCGCTTTATCAATGATAGCCCCCCGCTCTTTAAGTTTGTCTTCTAACGAATAAGGTACTACTTGGGTGAGTTTTACAGCCTCTTCTTCCTTATTAGTAAAAGGACTCAAAGTTTTGCCACTCACTAAATATTTACCATTAGAGAGTTTAACATTCACTAAGCCCGATGGTCCGTGACATACTGCAGCTACTACACCTCCTTTTTCGTAAATCTGTTGAGCTATTTTGGCAAGAGCTTCACTGTTAGCAAAATCCCACATAGTGCCGTGTCCTCCTGCATAGAAGATAGCGGCATAGTCCTTAGCTTTTACTTCTGAAGGAGCAAGGGTGTGAGCTAATTGTTTTTGGTAGTCAGCACTTTCCCAATATTTTTTATTGATAGGGTCGTCTAACTTTACGCCGTAGGCATTAGTGCTACCACCCTTCGGACTTACAAAATCGACCTTGTAGCCAGCCTCTGTGAGTATTTCTAAAGGGTGTGTTACTTCCGATAGAAAATAGCCCGTAGTTTCACCTGTATTTCCTAGTTGGGTATGGTTAGTTACTACAAAAAGTACTTTTTTATGCTGTGCTACCACTGCTATGCTGTTGATAAGGGTAAGCAATACTACTAATTTTTTCATTGTTTTTCCTTTTTAAATTCGGGGGCAAAGATACAGCTAATAATATATGTATCACTATAAGGTATGTCACTTTTTTGGGTGAGAGGTAAAATACAAACGGCTGAGGGTCTCGCGTGATACACCTAAATACTAGGCTATCAAGCTCTTAGGTAGGCGTTGTAATAGTGAGCCCTTTCACTACCCAATATTCGTGGGTAACGATTTTGTCATCGTGTAGTAAGGCTGCAAAGATAATAATTTTCTATTCCCCAATTGACGATTTTATCAGTTGTAGCATTGCTGCATCTATTTTCTCTGCTGTGCTGAAGGTTTGCTTTATATGGTATTTTTCGCCCATAGCAGCAATTTTCTCGTAGCGTATCTTTACTGTTTTATTTTCCTCATAGATGAGGATTTTCAAAGGGAGTTCAATAGCAAAGCGAGGGTTTTCCTGCATTAGGGCAGTCCCTACTTTGGGGTTGCCTACTATAAGCACGGTGGCAGGTGGCATACTTTCGCCTACTGCCTCAGCCGCTTTGTGGTGTTCAATAGTAGCAAAAATGGTAATTCCTTTGCTGTTTAATATTTTCTGAAGGGCTGCTACAGTCTCTTCAAAAGCTAATGGACTCTCAAAGTCGGCATAAGGTTTTATCACATCTGTACAGCTAATAATAGGTTGTGCCGCTGCTAAGAACGGGAATAATAACAAGATAATTAAGTGTTTCATATAGTTTATTATAAATGTTTTTCAAAGAAAGTAAAGGTAAAATCATTCAGTTTGTGGTGAGTTTCCAGCTTTCCACTGCTGATACAGATGAGTTATTTTAACTATAATGTGCAAAAGTACATAATATTTTTTACTTAGCCTACTAATTTGTAGCTTTTGTATCAGCAACATTAGTAAGACATATTTTACCATCAGCGGCTTTTAATTTTAACTGGTGACAATTTGATACCGTTTCATTTTCCTCTTTTTTTGAGTAATCCCAAAAGGTATGCATTTTGAGTTCTTCAAATCTTATTTCACTAATTGTTCTATCTGTTTTTGCAGTGTTGCTCGCTCGTTAGCCGATTTAGAAAGAGCAATTGCTTTTTGGTAGTGAGCAATTGCTTTTTGGTTATTGATATCAGTATACAAATATCCTAATAACTCGTGGTAGTAACGATTGTTTTGCAATCCTAATTTTTCAGCCTCTACAATAGCTTTTTCTTTGCCGTACACCTTGCCATAAGCAAAAGTCCTGTTTAAGGCTATTACAGAAGAATATTCAATGATAATCAGTTGGTTATATAGGCGGAGAATATACTTCCACTTATTTTCATCAGTAGGGGTAGTATGCCAATAGGCAATACCAGCTTCTAAGTGATATTTAGAGATTTGAGAGTCTTCGCAGGCTTTTACTAAGTAATAGTTGCCTCTGTGTATAAGTTCTTTATCCCATTTGCTTTTATCTTGTTGTTCATAAAGAGTGTTTTCACCAGTGGTATTGATACGAGCTTCAAGTCTGGAACTTTGGAAGCACATCAGCGATAAAAGAGCATTCACTTGTGGTGTATCAGTTTGAGGGTACTCGGCAAGTAAGAGTGTAAGGCGCAAGGCTTCTTTGCAAAACTCCTTTCGTATGAATTGATTGTTAGTTTCTGAAAAATAGCCTTCATTGAAAAATAAGTACAAACAGCGCAGTACAGTTTCTAATCGGGCTTGTATATCGGCTGGGCTTACGGTTTTGATTTGAAAATGATGCTCTCTGAGTTTGCTTTTAGCTCTAAGAAGTCGTTTTTTTATAGTTTCGGTATGGGTGAGTAGGGCATTGGCAATCTCTTCTACTGTAAAACCACAGAGTATTTGCAAAGCCAAACTTATTTGAGACTCTACAGAAATAGAAGGGTCGCAGATATTGAAGAGCATTTCTAACTGACTGTCGTTTATTTCAGAAGTTTCAAAGGTAAGTTCTTCGCTTTTTTCAGTAGGTGTAAGTGCCTTTTTTACTTTATCTTCAAATATAGCTACGTGTTTTTCATAGTCTTTAGCTTTGTTTTTGGCGACGGTGTAAAGCCACGCAGTAGGGTTGGGAGGTAAGGGCTCTGTTTCCCACAATTCATAGGCTTTTAAGAAAGTATCACTCGCAATATCTTCAGCAATCTCCAAATGAGAAAAGCCAAAATGGCGACATAAGACTGCCACCATTTTAGCGTATTCTTTTCGAAACAAATCGGATAAAAGTTGTGAGTGAGGCATTTTAATCTCTTTTTAGCACTTCACGCACTTCAATACTGCCACCTACTTGTTCAAAAATAGGGTTGGCTTTAGCCATTTCCACTGCTTCATCAATGTTTTCAGCTTTTACTACCACATAGCCACTGATAAACTCTTTAATTTCGGTAAAAGGTCCATCGGTTACAACCTTATCGGCTTTGATAGTTTTGGCACTGCCAGCGATAGGCAAAAGGGTATTGCCTTTGTCGGCTAATTTGTTTTGTGAAGCAATACCTGCAAGCCAGTTCATACGTTCTTGCATTTGCTCGGGAGTAGGTTTGAAATCAGCGATGTTGTTCAAACGAAAAATTAATACAAAATCTTTCATACATTTTTAAATTTAATATTATACCCCTATAACGATTGAATTTCCTCTATGGGGACAAAGATAGTAAAAATTAATAAATAAAAAATTCCCCGTGCAGTTATTCACTACACGGGGAGTTTTACTTTTAAAAAGTTAGCATAAAAATATCTAACCAATACCAAACTTATCCCTAAAGCTACCGTAGTAACCAAAATATTGTTCTCCAATAGGGAGTTCTATTTCTTTAATTATTCGATATCGATTCCCTATTGAGATTTGTTGTGAGAGCTTCGGTCATAAAATCAAAAAAAGGACGCATAGCTAATAATCCTTGAATTGCTTTTTCAGCAAAGTTATTTGATGTAGCCTCTTCTAAGGAATAATCGTGCTTGAGAAGGAATTGCTTTTTACGCAGATAGTCTATCATTGGATCATCTTTCTCAAAACCTTTAGGGACTGTTTTGAGTTCTTCTCCCCATAATTGTCCGCCAAATTCTTTTTGTATACCCTCATTCTTCATTACCTCCCTAAATTTCTCAGCGTTAAATGATATCTCCTTACGGATACGTAATAATTCATCTTTATTGGGTTCAAAAAAACCTCCTCCTATAAAAGTCTCTTGCGGACTGATACATACATAGTATCCACCGAGATAGTAGGGTTCTTTGCGCTGTATATAGCACCCAAAGTGCGTTTTGTAAGGTGTTTTGTCATTAGAAAAACGCAAATCACGATGAATGCGATATATTTTTAGTGAAGACAAAGTGTCATACTCAGTAAGTATAGAATAAATATGCTTAAAAAGTGTAGTGGCTTCCAATTTAGCCGATTCGTATTGAGCTTTATGAGCATCAAACCATTCTTTATTGTTGTTTTCTGCAAGTTCTGTAAGGAAATCAAACATATATTATTGAAAATTAGTCGTTTTTATTCTTTTTCTTAGAACTTTTTGCTTTGCTGTTGAACTCTAAACAGAGTTGTAACCAAAAATCAAAGTCTTTTTTTTGGTTGTACCCCGTAGGGTCTACATAGCAATAGCCAGAAAGCTCTTTGCCTCTCATTACCACTGGCGAGAAGCCCTGCCTTTCGGCAATTTCTTCTGTCTGCTCAGGGTCAAACCTACACATTAAGGTATCCTCTCCTATATTGATGCACATCTTGTCATTCACCAAGAAAGCCAAACCGCCAAACATCGCCTTTTCTTCAACCGTGATGTGAGGAATTTCAGCTAAATATTCACGAACTCTATTCGCAAGTGTTATACTATAAGCCATATTATATTAATTTTTTGAGCTAAAATAGTTTAAAGCTAATACAGTTCCCAAATGTCTCGATTCGTGCATATTGTTTACATACATTGCATCTTCTATAGTGTCTATACAAAATAAACCCACCTTAACCGTCGGAAACTCATTGAATAGCCTTGTTTGATAATCTTCTTGTAATTGATTTACTGTACTAAGTAACAATTCCTTTACTTGGTAGATTTCTTCCTTTGAAGGTGCAATCTTTTGAGGAAAGGTGCCACGATTGTATTTCTCTAAAAAATCATTGCTGATTAGCAGTTTATTTCCACTGAGTTGATAACATAAGAATTGCTGTACAGCAATACAATGTGCTATATTCCAAAAGATATTATTAGAAAAACCTATTGGGATATAGCCTAATTGTTCAGGAGTGAGATTATCTAAGTAAGTCAATAGGTTTTTGCGAATGGATAAAAGAAAATCAAAGTGTTTTGTTTTTGTCATTTTTAAATACTTTTTAAAATTCGGGGGCAAAAATATGACTAATACACAAAAAAAATCTTGCCTTATGACAAGATTTTTAAGTTTTCAATGATGAATGTTTATCCCCAGAAATCATCTTCGGCTGTTGGGTTGTCCAAAAATAACCAAACGCCTGTTATATGGCGTTTTTATTCATCGTTGAGTTCTTTTTGTATTTTCTTTGGAAGAGCTAATACAACTAAATCATACGAATCTTTTATCCATTCTTGAAACTGTTTGTCAGTAATTTTCCCTTTGGTTTTTACACTGTTCCAATGTTTCTTATTCATATAATATCCTTCAATTACTTCGTTATATTGTTCTCGTAACTGAATAGCTTTATCAGGATCACATTTTAAATTAACAAACTCATAAGTATTTATGTCGGTGGCACAAAACATTTTCCCTTTTACGGAAAACACAAGCGTTTTATCGTCAAAAGGCATAGATTCTTCTGCGCCTTTTAATGATAAACAAAAATTTCTCAATTCTTCAATATTCATTATTGTTCAGCTTTTTCGGCAAATCCGAGAATGTATCCATTAATGTCTTTTAGGTAAAACTCCTTCATTCCGTACCAAGTTGTTTTTAATTCGGTTATTTCTAACTTTTTCGCTTTCATTTGTTGATGAAATTCGTCTATTCCCTCAATATCCATATAAAAAGAAACGGAAGCTCCGATTGGCAAACCTGTTGCAAAAACAACATCTTCCTTAAATGTATCGGTACGTTGAAAGAAAATTTCAACATTATCTTTTTGCATCATAGCATAAACATACTCTTTACCTTCGGTAAAACTTTGTTCAATTCCGTCTTGAGTTGCAGGAACAGTCATAATCAATTTGAACCCGAAGTTTTTTTCATAATAAGCAACCGATTTTTTCACATCCGTTACTTCAAAATTTGGGGTAAGTTTTGTAATCTTCATAATAAATCTTTTAAATTTAAAATGCAAAATTACTCGTTGCGCTTGGTTGCTAATTGTAAAAATCGGACATTCTCGTTTTTTGACAACTCTCTCGGTGTTTTTTCCGTATATTTTTTTATTTCTTTAATGAAATGAGCTTGGTCAAAATAGTTTTCACTTGGATAAAGAATTCCTTTCGAGATGTCTTTATATGAAGCATTACAGCGAACAATGTTTAAAAATAGCTTCAATGAAAACCCAAACATCTGATTAAAATACCGATTTATCTGTCGGCTGCTCCAAAACACACTTTTTGAAAGTTCTTCAACAGATAAATTTTGCCTTTGGTAAACTAATTCAAAAAGTTTGAGTTTTCTGTTGTCTATTTCCTTAAAATGTTTGATTGAATTTTCCAAATAATTCGAGATTTCTGAAACAAATATTTCAAAGTCATTGGTTTGATAACTTGATATGTTCCAGAATGTATCGTGTAAAATTATGTTTGTGTTCAGAATAGATTTTATTTCTCGCTGAAATATATATTCAGCTGCCAAAAGTTTGAACCGAATGCCAAAAAGTTTAGTTGATTTCGGTATCACTACATTAATAGGCATTATCCAAACCCCAGTTAGTTTTATTTGTTTAAATGAATTGTTTTCAAATCCTACAATAAGGTCGAAGTATCCATCTGGAATAATCGTATGTTCAAATTCTGTACTAAAGGTTTCATATTCCCAAAAACTTTGAATAAAGTTCGTCAAGAACCCAATGGGTTTTATTTCTCTGTATTTCATTTTTTATAATTCAATCAGGGTACAAAATTAGCGGAAAGCCTCTACTGGTAATTTTTAAAACAACAAGATTTTCTCAACAAACCTCCTTTCGTATTCTGCTTAGCGAAGTATCTGTGATGCCTAAATAAGTGGCTATATGTTTTAAGGGAGCGTGCTTTATAGCACTGGGTTTTTCCTTAATAAACTGCATATAGCGCTCTTTGGCAGGGAGTGTAATCATTTCAAGAGAACGTTTTTTTGCCTCAAACAATTTCTCTGTCATAAAGAGTCGCCCCCATTCCGAATATCCTTTCAAACTGTGATAAAGTTTTTGAAAATCCTCATAATCTATATGCCAGCCCTCACAATTAGTAAGGGCTTGGATATTTTCGGCAGAAGGTAAATGCTTAAAAAGAGAAAGTTCTTGCACGATAATTTCACCTTCACAAAAGAAGTCGGTAGTGATATCATTCCCTTCATAGTCATATACAAAGGCGCGAGCAACTCCTGTCTGCAAGATAAGATAACCACGAGCTATTTCGTCCTTGTGCAAGATAAAATCACCTTTGCCAAAAGCAATAGGTTGATGGGCTTTTTGTATTTCTTGTAGTTCTTGCGCCCCTATCAGAGGGTGTTTGTAGATATTTTGAAATAAGTTATGCGTCATTGTTATTCTTTGATATTTGCATTTGTTGAGTCTGCTAGGTATTACTTATGGAGCTTTCTTCATCTAAGGCTAATAATAGTGTAAAACATCTACCAAATCGGCAAATTGGCAAATCGGCAAATTACCTAATTTGCTAATCGGCATATCACTTTCTTGTCGCCAAACTTCTCAGCGAGCCATTGTTGCAATCGCGCGGCATCTATTTCTTTAGTCACTTCTTTGCCCTTTATAGTATCTTTTTTCAGGGTGTAGAGCAGTACAGTAGCCGTTTGTAGAGAATCTTTATTAGACAAGTGGTTCAGCTTGCCAAAATAAAAATCGTCTATGCTTGGGAATAATACCTGCATTTCTTTAGTAAAAGTAGCATCAGTAGGCTTGTATTTTTCCAGCTCGTCAGTTAGGTTCTTTATCATCACATCTTTACTAGAGAGCGACGACTTGTTTTTGTTGATTTCTGATAGTATTTCTTTATCAATTTCCGATTCTTTTTGTCGTACAATAAGCTCAGTATTGAGTAGATTGAAGTTTTTAAGGTTGCTTTGCAGCATTTTTAACTCTTCATCGCTAAATTTCTTATCCAAAAACGCTAATTCAATGCTTTTAGGGTTCGTATTGTAGCGTATTTTCTTATAAATGATAGTATAACCACTGTTTTCAAACTCTGCAGTGATATAGTGTGCCACATTCTCGTGGAATTTCTTCTCTTCTAAAAGACTATAAGCTAAATAGAGGCTGGGAGTGACGATGAGGATTACTAGTGTAGTGATAACCACGCGCAAACGCTTGTTAAGTGCCTCATTACCCGTATTTTTAGGAGTGTATTTCAGGTATTTGATAATGAGGAAAGTAGCAATCCCTATAAAGAAACAGTTAATGCTGTATAGGTAAAAAGCACCTAAAAAGTAACTAATATTGCCGGTGGCCAAGCCAAAACCAGCTGTACAGAGCGGAGGCATCAAAGCAGTAGCGATGGCCACCCCTGGTATAGGGTTCCCTTTGTCTTCTCGGGTTAGGGAGATAGCACCTACCAACCCACCCACAAAAGCGATGAACACATCGTAAATAGTAGGCGAGGTACGGGCTAAAAGCTCTGATTGCACATCCTTAAACGGACTGATATAGAAGTAGATAAACGATACTATAAGGCTCACTACCGTAGCGATAAGCAAACTGCGTCCTGTTTTTTTCAATAAGTCAAAATCATAGGTAGCTAATGCAAAGCCTGCCCCCACAATAGGCCCCATAAGAGGTGAAATAAGCATCGCCCCGATAATGACTGCCGTAGAATTGACGTTTAGTCCGATAGATGCAATAAGGATAGCACAAGCTAAAATCCATAGGTTAGCCCCTCTGAAAGAGATATTGCTGAGGATATCCTCAATTACTTTTTCTTTTTTCTCTTCGCCTTGGTATAGATTAAGTAGGTTTTTTAAGAAACTCATAGTGTTAAATAAGTGTTTAGATGTTAGTACTTAAGTAATGTTTTATCTGAACTGCAAAGATAATAATAATTTACTAATTGAGTATAAGCCGCACAAGCAAATCGTCAAATTAAAATGAAATATTAAGCGCCACTTCCATAGTGTTGTAGTCCTTTCGTACGGGCACAATAGGGTCGGTGTCGTAGATAAGGCGATAGGTGCCCACGATGCCTACGGTAGGAGTGATGTTGTAAGTAAGGTCTGCCGCACCTCCATAGCGAGGTTTGTTAAAAGTGCTATCGGGACGGGTTTGATATATACCGGTAGTAGTAAGCGTCCATTTTTCAGTCAGTTGGAGTTTATAGCTAAGCGATAAATGTGTTTTGATACTCCTGCTATAGGCGTGCTCGGGTGTATTGGCATCGGGGGCAGGGTGTTGCCATTTTTCGTATTCGAAGAACAAGCCCACAGCGGCAAACATCAGCGAACATTTGGTGTTAATCAGCCGATAGCGCGACTGCAACCCCGCAGAAATCTTGTGGTTCATACCTCTACTCTCAGCCCATTGCGATTCGGCATAAGGGTACACCTCAAAAGCGTGGTCTAACAAATAGCGGTATTCTAAATGCAAATATCCTCCGCTCACGATAAGCATTTTGCCATAAGTAGAGAACTCGAACTTATTGATGAGGTTGATAACCCTATTGCGATTGAGCAGCAGGTTGAGGTTGGCGGTATTTTTCAGGGTGAAGACATCAGCTTTTTCGGTTTTAAAATCTAAGATAGGCATTAGGTTACCTTGCAGGGTCTTCGTGCTGTCTATTGTCATTGTAAGGTTTTCCGAGAAGAGCATCTGCGAATAAGCTGCTACCGAAAAGAGCAATGCGCCCCATAAAAGAAGTAGGTGTTTCATAGTGATTCTTAAGTTTTTTCTTTTTCGGGGCAAAGATAGTAATAAATTGTTAATCTGTCCATTTCTCAATTTCAAGATAATCTCTCGCTTTTGTATCAGCAATATCAGTAAGCCGCATTTTACTATCAGCAGCTTCTAATTTCAACTGGTGATAATTTGACACCATTTCATTTCCTTCTTTTTTCATTTCAGACGATGATTTGTTTTTCAAACCACAAATATAAGCATAATTTACTAATTAGAAAAATTTTCTCCCTATAGTACAATACAGAAAGGATACAGCAAGAGCGAACGATGAGCGAATGATGAGCGAATGATAAGCGAAGGAAAGTCAGCGAGCTGGCGCAGCTGAGTATGTGACGAACGATGAGCGAAGTTTATCCGTATCTTCACAATTGTTAATTTAAGAAATATCCGTACATTTGCCACAAAAAAGATACGATGAAGATACTATCTGTTTCCCTTTACAATATAGCTTCTATCGAAGGACCTTTTACGCTTGATTTGGAAGCTGAACCGCTGAAGTCTGTGGGCTTATTTGCTATCACAGGGGCTACAGGGGCTGGCAAATCGACTATCTTAGATGCTATTTGTCTTGCGTTATACAACGAAACGCCCCGTCTTGCTGCTACTAAAAGCACCCTGAGCATCAACGATGGTACCGGCGAAGTGCAGGTTAATAACGTTAGAAACCTCCTCCGCAAAGGGGCTACTAATGGCTATGCCAAGGTGGTTTTTCAGGCGGCTGATGCTAAGCATTATGAGGCCGAGTGGCAGGTGCGTAGGGCAAGGGGTAAGCAGCAAGGAAATCTTCAACAGGAAACAATACAGCTTACTAATCTGACTGATAATGAGGTGTTTGCTGAGAATAGAAAAACCCTTGTTTTAGAGAAGATAAGGGAGCTGATAGGTCTTTCGTTTGACGAGTTTACCAAGTCGGTTATTTTAGCACAAGGCGATTTTACTTCCTTTCTGAAAGCTAATGACGATAAGCGTTCGGATATATTAGAAAAGCTAACAGGTACCGAGATATACAGTCAGATTTCTATGAAGGTATACGAACTTAGCAAGCAGCACCGCACTGAGCTTGAGCTTTTAGAGCGACAGCTGGCACAGCTTAGTTTTTTATCGTCTGCCGACCGAGAGGCGATAGAAAAGCAATTGGCTGCTGATAGCCAACAACTTAAGGCGCTTCAGGAGGAACTCGATACACTAAAAGCACAACAGCAGTGGTACGCTGATTATCATTCGCTTTCAGATGGGTATCAGCAGGCTATGGCTGAGAGAGAAAAGGCCATAGGGGAGAGGAACGCACAAGCTGATCGTTTCTCTCAACTATCTATTATTGAGCAGCTTCAGGCGGTAAAAGCAGATATTCTGCTGCAACAGCGGGAGGAAGCACAACTACAGCTTGCCGTGCAGCAATTGCAAGCCGCTCAGAGCGAACAGCAACGCTTGGCTACAGACAAAGCAGCAGCAGAGGTTGAGAAATCTACAGCAGCCAAAGAACTCACGGCTGCTCAGTCGGTGTATGAGACTGCTAAGCCAGCTATCGACAAGGCAAAGGCGTTGGAGGTGCGTTTGGCTGAAGCACAACGACTGCTAACCGAGAGACAAGCGCAACAGCAAGTCCAGATGCAACAGTTGCAGGATAAACAAAAAGAGCTTTTGGCTAAGGGGCAAAGTATAACAAAAGGCGAGCAGTACAAGCAAGAACGACAAGCGTGGCTAAATGAAAATGCGGCTTATAAGTTGCTCAGAGACAACTATCAATGGTTGCAGGCATTGGCTGTAGAAAAGGAACAACTCTCGAGGCTTATGGCTGAAAATGCTAATAAAACAGCTGCTTTAGAGGTTCAATATGAGGCACTTCCGCTCAAAGAAGCGACTTTTACCCTTGAAGAGTTATTGCAACAGCAAAAAGACTACCGAAACCAGCTGCAAGTCTATCAGGCGGATAGGCTTTTGGCACAGCATATTCAGACCTATACTACTCAGAAAGAGGCTTCGGAAGCGCTTATTGCTGAGGGAGAACAACAGGTAGCAGTATCAGTGGCTGCCCTTACTGATTTGCAAAAACAGCTTTCTGACGCGCAAATTGAGTGTAAAACGGCGGAGCGTATATATGAGCGTACTCGTGAGGAGAACTCGCAAAATATAGGCTTATTGCGTGAGAGGTTGGTAGAGGGAGAGGCGTGTCCGCTCTGTGGGTCGCTACACCACCCTAGTGCACATAAAGCTATTTCTGAGCAGCTGGTCGATACGGTGAAACAAGAATGGGAGGCAGTGCAGCAGCATTTGGCTAGCCTCTCTAAGTCGATAGCGCAGAAAGAGGCAACGCAGCAAGCTACCCTTGAGCGCATAGCCGAGGCGCAGGAGCAACAGACGCATTATCATCAGCTTGTAACCGAAGCACAAAGTCAGTTGCAGCAGTCGGCTTTTTATAGCACTTATCCTGCGGAAGGGTTACAGGCGTACCTTGAGCAGTGTTGTAATGATACACAAGAGCATTTGGCGGAAAGTGAAACGCTTTTTGAGCAGCTTAATCGCCTAAAGGATTTTACTACACAAAAAGAAAATCTTGCAGCACAGAGAGAGGAGTATCAGAAACAAGAACAAGGACAACTGAAGCAGCTCGGTACTTTGCAGCTTTCGGAAGCTATGCTACGGCTCTGGAAAGAGGATACTGCCGCTTTTTCAGCAAAAGTAACAAAGGCTAAAACGGAGTACACTCAGCAAGAAGCGCACTTACAAAAGGCAGTTGAACGGCTGCAATTGCTTTATCAAGAACAATCGTCTCTCGCTACTGAAGTGGCTGCTTTAGAGAGCCAACTTACGCAACTACAGACTACCCTACAGACGGATACAACACAATATGAAGCACTTAAGGCTGAACGTCAATCTCTATTAGAGGGGGAAGAGGCTGCTAAGGTAGAAGCGACCTTGCAAGGGATACTTGCTGCGGCTAAAGCGCGTTACGAAGCAGCGCAAGACCTCTACAACTCCCTTTTGCTAAAAGTAACGGCTAATGATAAGACGGTAGAGTCACTCGCAGAACGGCAACAGCATAGTAGAGAGCGCATTGCTGAAGCTACCGAAAAGGTAGAGAGTTGGATAGCGACCTACTACCCTGAGCAGCAGGCGTACCTCCACGCACATAAGATAGAATGGGCTAATCGCAGCCACGAGTGGTTGCAGTCTGAGCGGGCAGCCCAGCAGTCGCTTGAAGAGCGTATAGCCAAATACGACACGCTTTCTAAAGAAAAACAACAGCAATTAGAGGCACTAAAGGATAAACGTCCGCTATCTCTTTCTGAAGAGGAAACTATAAAGATACGTGAGGAAAAGATGGCGGCAGAAGAACCGCTACAGCAGCAGGTGATAGCACAAAAATCGCGCTTGCTCACCGATGAGCAGCAACATCATATAGCTGCTGATTTACAGCGAAAAGAGAAGGAGAAACGAGAAGTAGTTACCCAATGGGATAAACTCAACAGCCTGATAGGCAGTCATTCAGGGGGACTCTTTAGGCGGTATGCACAAGAGTACACCCTCGATGTACTGCTGCAGTACGCCAATGTGCAGATGAAGTACCTTAATAGGCGCTATACTTTATCGCGCATACCTAACTCGTTGAGTTTGCAGGTGCTCGATAATGATATGGCAGCAGAGGTACGCTCGGTGTATTCGCTTTCAGGGGGGGAATCGTTTTTGGTGTCGTTAGCTTTGGCTTTAGCGCTTTCGTCTTTGTCGTCTACCAAGATGAATGTCGAGACTTTGTTTATAGATGAAGGTTTTGGCTCTTTAGATGCCGATACGTTGTCGGTAGCTTTAGATGCTTTAGAGAGTCTTCAGAATCAAGGGAAGAAAGTAGGGGTTATCTCGCACGTACAAGAGATGGTAGAGCGCATAGCCGTAAAGGTAGTAGTTGAGAAGGAGGGCAACGGGCGAAGTAATATAGTCGTTAGGAGTTAGCCTTTAGTCGTTAGGTAGGAATACTACTTCGAATATTTTACTCCAGTTCTTACCTGTAATGAAGAATGTATGTCGTATAGGGTGATAAGCGATGCCGTTTAGTACGTCTACATCAGGGGTTTTCTCTACTTTGTCTTTAAGTCCGCGTACATCCACTACGCCTTCTATGGCTCCATTTTCAGGGTTTATAATCATAATGCCGTCCTTTAGGAAAGTATTGGCATAAATCTTCCCATTAGCGAACTCTAATTCATTAGCATATGTATACAGCGACTTGTCTGTACAGAGTTGCAAACTATCTATTTCAGCAAAAGTCTCTGGGTGCAGTAACCATATCTTCTCGGTACCATCACTCTTGTAGAGCTTGTCGGTGCCGTTGTGGCAAAGCCCCCAGCCCTCTTTGCTCTTTCCGTAAGCAAAGGTCTTTAATACTTTTAGCTGTTGGTCATATACAAACCCGATATTCTCGCGCCACGTTAGTTGCAATATCTTCCCTCTGAAAACCGTAGACCCTTCGCCGAAATAAATAGGCTGTAGGGGTACATTCTGGTATATCTCTCCTGTAAAAGGATTCCATTTTCGTATAGAAGATTGTTTGTATTGTCCTGTGCTTTCTACCAAAGTATCGCCTATAAACTCTAATCCTTGAGTGTAGGCTTCTTTGTTGTGCGGGTATTCATTTAGTATTCTATAACTAAGGAGCTTAGGGGCGTGCTGGGCGAGTATTAAAAGAGGCTTTTTTACGGTGTATTGCTTGCCGTCATTAGTCTGTACGCTTACACTTAGGAACTGTTTGCCTAAGAGTAGGTTTTCTAATACTATCTTATCACCTAAAGTAGTTACAGGCTGTTGGTGTATCTGGTACGAAGTCTGCTGTACACTGCCCTCAAAACGCGGGTGACGAATGCTTATCTGTAGGGTGTCGCCTAAGTGGTATTCTTTCTTTTTAGGCGAAATATCTATACTGAAAGCGTCTTGTGGAGTAGTAGTAGCGTTGTGCTTGCAAGAGGAAAGTCCTAATAGAAGGGCGGCAAGCAGTAAAAGTTGGCGTGTAGGTGTCATCATATTCATCTCTTTTCTTGAAATATGTAAGTAATAGTTCCTATTTGTTCTTTCTTATTGGGAGCTGCGTCAAACTTAGCTTGAACGGCGTAGCGCAATGAGTTTTCTATTAAGCAATCATCGGTGGTAGTAGAGGATTTTTTATCAATAGCAGTCTTAGTTACTCGTCCAGCCTCGTTTACCGTGATGATGACCACCACTTGTCCGTCTTGCTCGCAGGTAAATACAGGATTAGGTATAGTGCCGTTTCTACCTGCAAGGGCGTATTTCACTAAGGTATGTTTGTTAGCTTTATCGGTTACAGCCAAAGAAGAATTAGGCTGTTGCGATGGCTGTGGTACTACTGCCAAGTCGGTAGGGGTATTGCCTGTTACTAAAGCCTCTTTGACGCTTGCCATCTCTTGAGCGGTGCGTTCTGCCATTATCTCATCTAATGTTTTGATGTCAGCACTATGCTTTAGTTGTGGGTCGGCTTGGTTGTAGGCGTTGGTAGTGAGAGCACTTTTAGCTGTAGCGGCTTCGTCAGTGGTCGTAGGAAGAGGTGCATCGGGTAGGAGAGGAGCGATAACCTCTTCAGGAGCAGTTGTTACCTCTATCATTATTTCTTTAGGCTGCCCATTGAGTTGTAGAGCCAATAGGGTAATGACTGTAACAAAGAGCACGAGCAAGGTAAGCGAGATAGCCTTATCGGTAGGGGTAAACATACGAGCAAAAGCCCTAAACTCTCTACTGATAGCACTGCTTTTTTTCTTTTCGTTTCTTCCCAAAATAGCTCTTACATCTATGGCTTTTTTGGTAGGCTTGGTGTGTTGTCTGCGATGTTCTCCGTATACATCATTCACCGATTTTTGCAAGGGAAATTGCTCGATGATAGTAGTTAGGATAATCGGTTTTCTAAGGTCGGGTATATGGGTTGCTACAAAATCATCGGGGGTAAGAGCTTCTGCTACAGTATAGTTGCCTATTTGGGTGCGTCTGAGAGCTGACAGATAACCCGCTGATTGCAGCGCTTTGCCAAAATCATTAGCTAAAGAACGTATATAGGTACCCTTGCTGCATTGTACTTCAAAATGTAATAGAGGAAAATCAGTAGTGTCTATATCGAACTTGTAAATGAAAATTTGGCGTGAGGGTACTTCTATGGCTTCGCCCTCACGAGCGAACTCGTATAAACGCTTACCGTCTTTTTTGATAGCTGAAAACACGGGAGGCACTTGCACTTGTTCGCCTAAAAACTGTTGTCTTACTTGTTCTATGAGAGCAGGGGTGATATGGTCAGTAGGGTAGAGGGCATCTACTTCGGTTTCCATATCAAATGAAGGGGTAGAAGCCCCTAGAGTAATAGTGCCAGTATAGGTTTTAGGAGCGTCTTGTATTTCGGTTATTTTCTTAGTATATTTGCCAGTACATATTACCAATAAGCCAGAGGCAAGCGGGTCTAAAGTACCTGCGTGCCCTATTTTTATTTTCTTTAGTTTATAGTGCTTGAGTATTGCCCATTTTATTTTGTTTACTGCCTGAAATGATGACCATTGCAGGGGTTTATCTATGAGCAATATCTTACCTTCTGAAAATTCTTGTGCTGTAATCATATTGGCAAATTAGCTAATTTCCGTAGTATTTTTCACCTATGCGTATTTTCTCTCTTCCGTTTTCTACGCGCCATTTGTTAGCATCGCGCAAAGAGAAAGCACAACCACAGTACTCTTGTTGGTAGAACTTCTCGCTTTTGCAGATTTCCATATTGCAGGCAGAACCACCGTTTTTGCGCCAATTGTAGTCCCAATAGGTAAGACCCTCGTACTTGCTGGCTGCATTTTTGCCTGCTTCGTTCACTTGGTTGAGGTCTTTCCAACGCGAGATGCCTAACGAGGTAGCAATGGTATCAAAGCCATTTTCGTGAGCATATAGGGCGGTGCGCTCCATACGCATATCAAAGCACATTGCACAGCGGCTGCCGCGCTCAGGCTCAAACTCCATACCTTTAGCACGAGCATACCAATTATCGGTGTCGTATTCGGCATCTACAATAGGTACACCGCACTTTTCGGCAAAGCGGATATTCTCGTCTTTGCGTATTTCGTATTCCTTTTTAGGGTGAATGTTAGGGTTATAAAAGAAGATAGTAAAGTCTATCCCCGAACCCTGAATTGATAGTATAATGGAGCCCGAGCAAGGCGCACAGCAAGTGTGCAATAGCAGTTTTTTGCCATTGTTGGGCAATACCAGATTCTTGTGAACTAATTCCATAGTATTGAAGTCTTCTTTTTTATGAGGGGGCAAAAATACGAAGAAATCGCTAATATCAAACCACAGGAGGGTACATTTCTTTCAGAGCATTCACAAATACCTCTGTCCCTTTGCGCTTAAATCCCTCATTTTCATATAGTCGTATGGCGGCTTCATTAGTAGGGGCGGTGAATAAAAGAATCTCGCCCAAGCCTAATTCTCTCCCTTTGCTAATAAGGGTTTGTATCAGTTGGGTGCCTATTTTCTTACCACGTGCAAACTCGTCTACTACCACATCTTCTATCCAGCCCTTGTAGCCCGAAATCACTTTGTAGACAGCCATTGAGGCCATACCGTGCAGCCTGCCGTCTTCTATATAGCCAACTACATATGGAGCGGTATTTTCGTCTTCAAAGAGTTCAGAAAGTGCTCGTTGGTAGCGCCTGCTCAGCATCGAAAATAGGCGATGCGCATCTTGCTCTATTTCCTTAGTAATCATTTCTTTCGTTAGAAGTGTAATCATATCAATTAGTAATTTAGAAAGTTAGTAAATGTTTGTCATTAACTTCTTCATTTCTTCCTGCAATTCTTGGGCTTTTTCAGCTGCTACGATGGCAAAATCTTCTCCTTTAGAGGCGTAGATAATGCCGCGCGATGAGTTAATCAGCAGTCCGTATTGGTCATTTAGTCCATAGCGACATACTTCTTCTAAGCTGCCTCCTTGTGCGCCTACCCCTGGTACTAATAAAAAGTGGTTAGGCACTATCTGCCGTATTTCTTTCAGATATTCGGCTTTGGTAGCCCCTACTACATACATTAGTTGCTGACTGTTTTTCCAGTTAAGCGAGGTGCGCAACACTTTCTTATAAAGCGCTTCACCCTCTATCTCTTGGGTTTGAAAGTCGAAAGCCCCTTCATTAGAGGTTAGGGCGAGCAGTATGGTGCTTTTATTTTCAAAAGCCAAAAAGGGTTCAACCGAGTCGCGCCCCATATAAGGAGCGACAGTCACGCTGTCGAACTGCATATCTTCAAAGAAAGCTTTGGCATACATCGTAGCAGTATTGCCTATATCGCCGCGTTTGGCATCGGCTATGGTGAAAATTTCAGGGTGAAAAGTATTTAGATAGTCAATGGTTTTCTTTAATGAGCGCCACCCTTTTTCGCCGTGAGCCTCATAAAAAGCCACATTGGGCTTATAAGCTACCGCAAAAGGGTGTGTAGCCTCTATAATAGCCTTGTTGAAGGCAAAAAGAGGGTCTTCTTCGGCTAACAAATGGCGCGGTATTTTGGTAATATCAGTGTCCAACCCTACGCATAGTAGCGATTGTTTGGCTTTTATCTGTTCGATGAGTTGTTTCATAGTTTAATAATTATCTTCTTCTATACGGGCAACCTCGCGCTCGTAGAAATTAAAGGCTTCAGCTATTAGGTTTTCGCTTTCAGCTTCTAATTCTTTAGTATCTTCTTCTTCAAACTCTTCTAACCATTCTACCTCATCGGTATCTAAGTTTAGTACAAAACGTGGGTACTCAAGGTGTACCACAAACATGGCATCGGGCATATCAGTATTATCGCCCAATATAAATTTAGGAAAATTACTCATTGTTCTCTTTTTCTTTGATTAATGCTATAGCTTTAGCTACACCAGTTGATGCCTTTTCGGCTATAACTGTTAGCCTACCTTTGCTGCTGATAGAGGGGCGTGGGTCTATATAATAAATAGGTACGTTGTCTTCAGCACAATTCATTAGTCCAGCTGCCGGATATACTTGTAGCGAAGTGCCTATAACCAGCACTATATCAGCACTTTCTACCTCTTCAGCGGCTTTCACTATCAGGGGCACATCTTCGCCAAACCATACAATGTGAGGGCGTAGCTGGACACCTGTGGGGGTCAAATCGCCTACCTTTATGTCGCCAGTACAATCGTATATTTCGTTCGGGTCGTCAGCACTGCGCATTTTCAGAAGTTCGCCGTGTAGGTGAATGATATTTTTGCTACCGGCGCGCTCGTGTAGGTCGTCTACATTTTGGGTGATAACCACTACTTCATAGTCTTTTTGCAGTTCAGCTAATAGCAAGTGGGCAGCATTGGGCTGTACGCTTTTCAGCTGTTTGCGCAAACCATTGTAGAAGTTTAATACTAACTCAGGGTTCTTCTGAAAGCCGTAGGGAGTAGCCACCTGCTCTACATCGTGCCCTTCCCATAGTCCATCGGCATCGCGGAAAGTCTTCACCCCACTTTCAGCACTAATTCCTGCGCCAGTAAGTACTACTATTTTTTTCTTTTTCATATGGTCAGTCTATTTGGTTTTTGTCTTTCATCTCTGAAAAAAAAGAGCCTCTTTATCATCACAAAGAGGCTTTTTTTTTCGAGCAATTACTTGTTTACAGCGTCTGCCAATTCAGTTCCTGCTTTAAATTTCACAACTTTCTTAGCAGGTACTTTAATAACTTCTCCTGTACGTGGGTTTCTTGCATCTCTTGCTTCTTTCTCAGCTACTGACCAAGCACCAAAACCTACGATAGACACTTTGTCTCCATTAGTTAGAGCTTTTTCAACACTTGAGAAAAACGCTTCTACAGCCTTTTTGGCATCCACTTTTGATAATCCTGCCTCAGCAGCGATTGCATCAATTAATTCTGTTTTGTTCATAAGATAACTCTTTAAATAAAGTTAATTGGCACAAAGGTACTAATATATTTATTCATAGCAAATCTTTAGCCCTAAAAAAAACAAATTTGGCAAAAAATTAACATTTAATAGTGTTTTTTACCCCTTTTTCTTGGCTTATTGCAGCTTTTTTACTACTTTTGCACCCTCAAAAACAAGTAAAAGAGGTTCTTATAAAATTATGCTTACAAGACGACATATTAGGGCTAAAGTGATGCAGTCGGTTTATGCAATGCAGCAAAGCCAAAGTCAAGACTTAGACAAAGAAGTAAAGTACTTAGAAAATAGTGCTAATGAGATGTACGACCTATATCTTCTTCATCTATCGCTCCTCACCGAGCTACACGCCTATGCTATCAAACAAAGCGAGGTAGCTCAGAAAAAATATTTAGCGACTCCTGCCGATACTAAGCAGCACCAGCTAATCGCTAATAATGAGTTTCTTACCCTCATTAGCCAAAATGAATCACTGCAAAAAGCAATAGAAACTGCCCAAATGAATCTCTTTGATCTTCATTACGAATACGTCAATAACTTCTATAAGGCGATATTAGAAAGTGATTATTACAAAGAATATGCTGGCAAAGAAACTTCTTTTGCTACTGATAGAGACTTTGTGGTAACTATTTTCGAGGAAATTATAGCTCCTGACGATGATTTTTATGAGTTTATTGAAGACCATAACCTCACTTGGGTAGATGATTACCCTATTGTCAATACTTTTATTGTCAAATTATTTAAGAATTTGCGTCCTAACCCTCCTGAAAAATATTTTACGCCCACTCTTTATAATACTGACGACGAAAAACTATTTCTGTCAGACCTATTTAAGAAGACAGTGCTGAATGACAATAAACTAAAGAATTTTATAGATGATAAACTTACCAACTGGGATAAAGAGCGTGTAGCGGTACTCGATAATATACTGCTGAAGATGGCGGTATGCGAGCTGCTTTACTTCCCAAGTATTCCGATAAAAGTAACGATAAACGAGTATTTAGAGCTCTCTAAAGAATATTCTACCCCGAAGAGTAGCTTATTTATTAACGGAATACTCAATGTGATACACAAAGAGCTTGAAGAAAAAGAGCTTATAAAGAAAATAGGGCGCGGTCTCCTTTAGTAAGGGAGCGTATTTTGCCTTACAACAGCTAATTTTAATAACTAAATATATAAATAATGCAAACATTAAATCAATTAGCACCCTTTATACTGATGTTCGTGGTGCTGTACTTTTTGATGATTCGCCCTCAGATGAAGCGACAAAAGCAAGAAAAGAACTTCATACAAAATATGAAGAAAGGCGATAAGGTAATAACTAAAGGTGGTGTACACGGACGTATAGTAGAACTTACTGACGATACTTGTGTTATCGAAACGCTTTCAGGCAAAATAATGTTTGAGCGTTCTGCTATCTCTATGGAATTATCGGCTAAGCTAAAAGCTGCTGAGAACAAAGATTACAAAAAAGCATAAAAGCTAAAATCAGAACTAAAAAGGGCTATCCTACAATTAGGATAGCCCTTTTTAGTTTGTCTCTTTAGGAATTTAATTTGTTGAAAACAATTTAGCAAAGAAACTTTTGCGCTGTAGTATATTTTCTTCTTTGTGATCTTCACTAAAGATATCATCAGATATTTCGTAATCGCCTAAAGTACTTTCGGTATCAGTGTGTGTATTTACTGGCTCGAAGCGTATTTCGCGTTTAGAGTCATCAAGTATATCCATAACATACTCAATGTACGATTTGCCTTGTTTTTCTAAAAAACCTTTGAAATAGCGGTTACTAAGCTCCATACCACCAATTTTCTCCAATTTTAGGAGCGTTTGGTATAGCGGCTCTATATGGTCAGTGATTACGTGCTGGGGCACAGCACGGCGGCGTGCCATAATAGTTACCACCTCGCCCATAATATTGCGTCCTACCTCAAAGTCAGTAATTACCCAGTAATACCGACCCGATTTGGCTAAGTTCTTTATAATAGCGTGAAAGTTGCGCCCTGCCAAAATATTGTCCCACGTTACCTTAAATACTATTTTAGGCATATCAGGGTGACGGATAATATTGTGGGGTTTTCCTAACAATTCACTTGCTGAATAACCACAAACATCTATAAACGTTTGGTTTACGTCAGTGATATTGCCAAATCTATCAGTAGTACTGATGATAGTTTTGGTTTTATCCCACACTACTTCCTCATTGATGGGGGTGGGTTTATTTATTACTTGTTCTGACATACGATTTATGATTTATATTCAACGGCGACAAAAGTAGGGTTTTAAAATCGAAAAACAAAATAACGAACTATCTTTTTTGTGATAGATGTAACAATAATTTTGTAAGTAGCTGATTTTTAAGTGTAATAGTATGACTTTCTGTTCCCATTTTGGAGGAAGTAAGAAGGAGGTTACAAAAAAAGTTTGCTAAAAATTTGGTTTATATTATAAACTAACTTATATTTGCAGCGAATTTATAACATTAAATATTTTAAAACTATGGAATTACAAGTAGCCGACAGCTTGAAAATCATTCAATCTGTCATCAATCAACGAAAACAAAAGTACGAAGAAAACGGTTTCTTCCTTATCTTTTGGAGTGTGCTCATTATGCTTGCAGGTACAGTGCAGTTTGCAATGCTCATTGCCAACTATTATCCCAAACAATCAGGTTGGGTATGGGGAGTAGTGATGCCTCTTGGTTTTGTGGTCAACCTCATTATCAAGTACAAAGAAAAGAAAGTTGCTACACAAAAAAATTACGCCGATTGGTTAGATTGGATATGGGCAGTAGCAGGCATTAATGCAATTTTTGCTTTTCTAGTACCTTTCAGTCCTTTTGGCAAATTTCAAATAGCGATTTTGGTCATTTATTTGCCATTTGCTTTTGTAGCTTTAGCAATGGCATTGCAAATGAAAATGAAACTCTGGATAGCCACATCCTTAGTAGCTTTGTTGTTAATTTATGCAGCTATATTTGTACCATTTAGTTGTGAAATCTATTTGCCTTTGGTATGTGTAGTATTAGCAGCCCTATTGTTCTTAGTACCTGGTATTCAATTTCATAATGAATATAAAAAGAGAAGTAATGTTTGCTGATTTAAATCCCATTTTGCATTCGCAATTGCGTTTGGCTATCATTTCGCTATTGGTTTCAGAAGAAAAAGCCGACTTTGCTCGTATTAAAGAAGTTACCAAAGCCACTTCGGGCAATATTTCGGTACAAATTCAGAAGTTAGAAGCAGCGGGCTATATCAGTATCAAAAAAACGTTCAAAGAAAATTACCCTAATACTGAAGCCCAGCTTACCCCTAAGGGACTTTCAGCTTTTGAAGAATATATCGAAGCGCTAAAAAGCTATATTAATCTTTAGTCGTTAGTGAGTTAGTCGCTAGTTGTTAGCTGTTAGTCGTTAGAATAGAGTCGCCTTCTAACGACTAACGACTAACGACTAATTACTAGCGACTAATAATATCAACGTCTCCTTTCCCCTCGCGTATAACCACTGGTTCATCACCCGATAGGTCAATGACCGTAGAGGCGGTATTATCACCATATCCACCGTCGATTACTATATCTACAAGGTTTTGCCATTTCTCGAAAATGAGTTCGGGGTCGGTAGTGTATTCTATCACATCGTCTTCATCGTAGATAGAAGTCGATACTATAGGGTTGCCCAAGCGCTCTACTATGGTGCGAGCTATCAGGTTGTCGGGCACGCGTATCCCAACCGTTTTTTTCTTCTTAAAGTCTTTAGGCAGGTTGTTATTGCCCTGCATTATAAAAGTATAAGCCCCTGGCAAAGCGCGTTTTAGCAGTTTAAAGGTACTGCTGTCTATCTGTTTTACGTAATCTGATAGGTTCTTTAGGTCAGAACAAACGAATGAGAAGTTCGCTTTTTCGAGTTTTACTCCTTTTATGCGCGCTATCTTTTCGAGGGCTTTGGTGTTGGTAATATCGCACCCTAAGCCATACACAGTATCTGTAGGATAGATGATAAGACCACCATTGCGCAGTACTTCCACTATCTTAGCAATCTCCTTTTCGTTAGGATTTTCGTTGTAGAGTTTAATAAATTGAGCCATATTTTTAGTTTTTAGTCCTTAGTCGTTAGTTTTTAGTCCTTAGTCCTTAGTCGTTAGCTGTTAGTCTTTAGTGGTTAGTTCGTTACTCCTTAGTCTTTAGGTCGCTTTCTAACGACTAGCGACTAACCACTAACGACTAATCGTTGTAAATTTGCAGTACGAAATCAGTTTTTCTTCTTGGTTTGTCACCTTTATATCCCAGAGTTGTAGGGTACGTCCAGCGTTTAGGCACACGGCTTTAGCGTAGAGAGTGTCGCCTACTTTACCAGGGCGTAGGTGGTTGGCACTCAGTTCTATACCGCGTATTTGTTCCTCCCCTTTCCGACATAGCAAAAAGGCAGCTATACTGCCAGCCGTTTCAGCCAGCGCAAGAGTAGCCCCGCCGTGTAGCACGCCATCTACTTGCGTTACTTGGTCGGTTACGGGCATAGAGAGGGTAACCGACTGCTCGGTAATCTCGGCTATTTGCATTTGCCACTGCCGCATCAGATTATTGGCAGGTAGCGCGTCCCATTTTAGCTGTAAATCATCTTTGTTCATAGTAAGTTTTTAGAAAGAAAATAGAATTTAAAAAGCAAAACTACAAAAAATAATGCAATTAGCTCATACAAAGGGTATTATTTTTTAACAGGAAAAAAATAAGAATAAGGTCATAACCTCATTCCCAAAAACCTATTCCCTTTCACCACTCCCTCCTGTCCCATTCGTCCCACTTGTCTCCCAATCCCAGCCTTCCCAGCCTTCCCAGCCTTCTCATTCCTCCCACCAGTCTCACTCGTCCCACTTGTCTCATCAGTCTCACCAGTCTCACCACTCACAGCCCTCTCATTCCTCACACTTGTCCCATTATATTAATATTCTGTAGCCAAAAATTACTCATAGTGTCCATATGCAGAAAGAACTTAACCATACCCTTTTAGAGGTTCAACTTGCCCTTAATGTCTTTTGTATCGTTATAAACCGTTACATTAAAACGTTTAAAGAGTGGTTCAAATATGTAAAAGTCTGCAGCATTATTAAACTTTATTCTGATTGTGTCTATAAGTTATTTTTTTTCTTGCAAAGATAGTATATTATTAGTTCAAAACAAAATACTAACAGAATTTTTTCTCCCATAGGCAGATTCAATTCATAAAGGTAACTTTTAATTTTGCTGATTGTTATTCAATAAGTTAACGTTTCCTTGATTTTTAATAGCTTGCAAATATACCTGTTTTGGACTCATATAACCAAATCTTTTTCGAGGTCTATTGTTAAGTTTGTTTTGTACTCTCTCCAATTCTTCTTCATTTATAAACCTTAAATCAGCTCCCTTTGGAAAGTACTGTCTTAATAAACGATTATAATTCTCATTAGAACCTCTCTCCCAACTATGATATGGATGAGCAAAATAATAGTCTAAATTGAACTCTTCTGATAGCTCTTTGTGTTTAGAAAATTCTTTGCCATTATCAGAGGTTATTGTATGTATAGTTAGTTGATTTTCAGTAATTAACTTAGCTATCATTTCTTTTGTATGGATAGCTCCCTTACAAGGCAAGTGCCCTAATAAAGTATAACCTGTAGCTCTATCATTAAATGTTAAAATAGCTCCTTTATGATTAGCTCCCATTACTAAATCCACTTCGTAATCACCTATGCGTGAGCGTTGTTCAACGATTGCTGGTCTTAAGTCTATACTTTTTCTATCGTTAATAGGATCATTTGATTTATAAGTTTCTTTTCTTTGATACCTTTTCCCCTGATTTCTAAGGTGTTTGTACAAATCACCTCCCTTTTTCTTATCATTCCAAACAAACTTATAAATAGTTTGATGAGAAATATTTTTTAGTGTTCCTGCAATTTGTTCAGGACTATAATCTTCTTTTAAAAGGGTAGTTACCTGCTCTTTAATTTCCTCTGTAAAATGTATAGCTTTTCTCTTTTTCTGCATTCTATCAAGGTATAATTGATGAGCTTCCTCAGCTTTATATATGCCTGTTTGAGGATTAGAGTTTCTTTTAATTTCTTGATTTACAGTCTTTTTAGGCAACCCTATTTCTTTTGCAATTTGAGCTCTTTTTAAATTAATTTGTAGATATCCTTCTATTTTGTATCTTTGCCCCAATGAAATATGACTCATAATTTGTACTTTACATTTTTCAATTTCAACAACGCAAATATGAGGATTTTTTTCATTTGGCAAGGAAAAACTATATGATTTTTCCTTGCTTTTTTTGTTTTTAATTTTTGTCTGCAGCAGACAAAAATTAAAAACAAACCCTTATTAAAAAGTTACTTTTATTACTTGAATTTAGGATATCTTCCCTTTACTTCAGATATACCTACACCGAAGGATGAGCGAAGGATGAGCGAACGATAAGCGAAGAATAAACAAAGTATAAACCTTGAAACATTAATCATTAACAATTATTTCGTACCTTTGCACTTTGTAGTTTTAATTATCATCGTGAAAGAGTTATTACAAAGTCTGGCTCAGAGTAGCCTTTATAAATCCTTGCTTGCCAAAGTGCAGGCGCAGAATAGCACTACTGTAGGGGGCTTGGCAGGTGCCTCGCTGTCGGCAGTGGTGGCAAACCTATACACCCATACGCATCGCCCGCTGTTAGTCTTGTTGCCCGACAAAGAGGAAAGTGCCTATGTGCTCAACGATTTAGAAACTTTAGTAGGCGAGCAGCGGGTGCTTTTCTTCCCCGATAGCTATCGCCGCCCTTATCAGATAGAAGATACCGATAATGCCAACGTGCTACTGCGCGCTGAGGTGTTGCACCAACTAAGCCACAGCACTAAACCGCTGATAGTAGTATCATACCCTGAAGCCCTTTTCGAGAAAGTTATTACCCGCAAACAGTTAGAACAGAATACCCTAAAAATTACCAAAGGCGATTCGCTTACCCTTGAGTTCCTCAACGAGGTACTTTTTAGCTATCAGTTCAACCGCACTGACTTCGTTACCGAACCGGGTGAGTTTTCGGTACGTGGGGGGATAGTCGATATTTTTTCATTTTCTAATAACGAACCCTATCGTATAGAGTTTTTTGGCAATGAAGTAGAGAGTATTCGCACGTTTGATGTAGAAAGCCAGCTATCTACTGCACAACTTTCGCAGATAATCATCATTCCTAACGTAGAAAATAAGGAAAGTGATGAGGTGCGACAGTCGTTTTTAGAATATATTAGTCCGCAAACGCTCTTTATAGCTAAAGATATAGCCTCTTTAGGACAGAAAATAGATAAACTCTTCGCAAAAGCTACCGATATTTATCAGAAATTAGCCAATGAGGTGAAGCGTACTGCCCCAGAGGAACTCTATTGCCAGACAGAAGACCTTTTGGCGCAAGCTAACCGATTGCAGTCCATTCACATAGGGATTTCACAGCCTGAACTCACTTTCCTCACCACTCCACAACCCTCGTTTAATAGGCAATTCGAGCTGCTCATCGCTTACCTCAATGAGAAGCACGCCGAGGGCTATCAGAACTATATATTGTGCGGCACAGAGCAGCAGGCAAAGCGTTTTCACGATATATTCGAAGAGATGGAGCAGAAAGTAGCTTACCAAACGGTACAGCTATCGTTGCACGCTGGTTTTGTAGATAACGAACTGAAAATAAACGTTTTTACTGACCACCAAATATTCGAGCGCTACTATAAATTTCAGCTAAAAAACGGTTATGCTAAAAAGCAAGCGATAACCCTCAAAGAGCTGATGCAGCTGGAGGTAGGCGACTATGTTACCCATATCGACCATGGTATAGGCAAGTTCGCTGGCTTGCAAAAGATAGAAGTAGAGGGCAAGCAGCAAGAGGCCATCAAGCTGATTTATGGCGACCGCGATGTGCTATTTGTCAGCATTCACGCCTTGCACAAGATAACCAAATACAACGGCAAAGACGGCAAACCGCCCAAAATATACAAATTGGGGTCAGGAGCGTGGAAAGCCCTCAAACAGAAGACTAAAGCAAGGGTAAAAGAGATTGCTTTCAACCTTATTCAGCTATACGCCAAACGCAAAGAGGCACAAGGCTATGCTTTTGCACACGACAGCTATATGCAGAACGAGCTCGAAGCCTCATTCCTCTACGAAGATACCCCCGACCAAAGCAAGGCTACTGCCGAAGTAAAAGCCGATATGGAGAGTGCCAAACCTATGGATAGGTTAGTCTGCGGCGATGTGGGCTTTGGCAAGACCGAAGTGGCTATCAGGGCAGCCTTTAAGGCAGTTGATAACGGCAAGCAGGTAGCCGTATTAGTGCCTACTACGGTATTGGCTTTTCAGCACTACCAGACTTTTAGTCAGCGTATGAAAGATTTTCCGGTGCGCATCGATTATCTGAATCGTTTTCGCACGGCTAAAGAGAAGAAAATCATTTTGGAAGAACTCGCCAAAGGACAACTCGACATTGTTATCGGTACGCACCAAATAGTGGGCGAAAAGGTACAATATAAAGACTTGGGACTGCTGATAGTAGATGAGGAACAGAAGTTTGGGGTAGGGGTGAAAGACAAGCTCAAAACCCTAAAAGAAAACCTCGATGTGCTGACCCTTACGGCTACCCCTATACCGCGAACCTTGCAGTTTAGCCTTATGGCGGCACGCGACCTTTCGGTTATCAATACGCCACCGCCTAACCGCTATCCTATTGATTCGCAAGTGATACCTTTTAGCGAAGAGGTGATACGCGATGGCATTCGCTACGAAATACAACGCGGCGGACAGGTGTTTTTTATGCACAACCGCGTAGAGAACATTCAGGAAGTTGCCGGTATGATACAGCGTTTGCTACCCGATGCCCGCATAGCTATAGGGCACGGACAGATGGACGGTAAGAAGCTGGAAGAGACGATGCTCGCCTTTATGGAGGGGGCATATGATGTGCTGGTGGCTACCACTATTATTGAGAGTGGATTAGATGTGCCGAATGCTAACACTATTTTTATCAATAACGCTCATAATTTTGGCTTGTCAGACCTGCACCAAATGCGTGGTAGGGTAGGGCGTAGCAATAAAAAAGCGTTTTGCTACTTCATCACCCCTCCACTGATAGCGATGAGCGATGATGCCCGCAAGCGTATAGAGGCAATAGCTCAGTTCTCCGACTTGGGTAGCGGACTTAACATTGCAATGAAAGACTTAGAAATCAGAGGGGCAGGCGACCTACTTGGCGGTGAACAAAGTGGTTTTATTAACGAGATAGGGTTTGATACCTACCAAAAAATATTGCAAGAAGCCATAACAGAGCTTAAAGAAAACGAGTTTTCAGAACTATATCGCACTGCCGAGGAAGACAAAACTTACCTCACTGATACTCAAATAGACACCGATTTTGAACTACTCTTCCCCGACACCTATGTCAATAGAGTAGCCGAACGACTCAACCTTTATAACGAACTGAGCAATCTGACCAATGAGGAAGCCTTACAGGTGTATCAGCGCAACCTTATCGATCGTTTTGGCAAGTTGCCCCCTCAGGCTATCGACCTGCTGAACAGCGTACGCGTAAAATGGCTGGCAACCCGTATGGGGATAGAGAAGCTCGTGATGAAAAACGGAAAGATGACAGGTTATTTTATAGCCGACCAAAATAGTCCGTTCTACCAAAGTGCGCGCTTCCAAAAATTGCTTCTTTTCGTACAGCGATACCCTAACCAATGCCGTATGCAAGAGAAAGAAACCCGTAATGGGCTGCGCTTACTAATACTCTTTGACGGTATTAATACTGTGTATCAAGCCCTAAAAGTGCTACAACAAATAGAAGCGTAATAATATTTAATATTAAACACTATGAAAACATTTAAAAATTGGGTAGGTAAAAAACTTATTACATTTGGTGGTATTGTAGCTCTTTTGCTCGCATTTGCCTCATCATAGGTGCTCTAAAAAACTGGGATTGGCTATACGAACCCGATAAACATTACCAAAACAATTGTACTATGGGGTAAATAAGCCGTTATTTAGGTCGTGATATGGCGCGTGTTATTGGTTTTATTACAGGTGTTTTCTTTATAATTATAGGAATTTACTTCTCCTATATAGCTTTTACCTATAAAGCATAAACAATATGAAAGATTTTTATAAATGGGTGCAGTCATTAGGTCTTTATTATTCTTTCCATAAGATAGAAGATTTACATACCCTTGCCCAAAATACAACTAATATTTCTTGGGCTTTTCTCAAGAGCTCAGCTATTAATACCGCCAATTTAAATAACGTAAATCCTAAAATAATTGAGTTAAAAGGTGCGTTTCTAAACATAGGTTTCTCTTTTAAAAGTATTAGTAAAAAGATATTGAATGTAAAAAACGAATCTATTTTCCTCGATTTTACAACTTTATCTATTGGTGAGTTAGAAAGTTTAATGAAGCTGAGAATTTTCAATCAAAATATAGGGGTTATACTTATAGAAAATCAAGACGACTTTTCCTCTAAAATAGAAATATTAGAAAAAATAGTATCAGATTATTATTCTGATAAGAATTTAGATGAAATAAAGACTATATTCTTTAAAACAATAGTTTCAGAACATTGCTTTTTGCCTATTATAGCTACAGACTTATACGAACAGAAAATCCTAATACTTATTTCAAAACAAAGAATAAAAGACAGCATTAATATCTCTCTTAATAGTTATGATAGAGTTCAAATACCTTTTTCATTAAAAACAAGTAACCTATCCTATTTTTATAAATACTAACCTCAAAATGGAGATATTTGCTAATTCACATCTCAAAAAACATTTAAATATGGCAAAGAAGAAAAAAATTGAAGCAAAGATAGGAATGATAGTTTTTGTCTCTTTAATTAATTATAAATGCGTTCTTAAATATGTTATTGGAAGAAGAATTTGAAAAAGCCTTAAGTCTAAAAGAAGAGCCTAAATCATCTCTACTAATGATAGATTTAGTACTTTTAGCAAGGAAAGAAAATATTTCTGATAAAGAAATAAAAGCTACATTACAACATTTATTTGTGAAGTATTATGAAGAAGGTGAGAATAACGATGATGAATCTCGCGATAAAGCTGATAAAATAGCAGATTTGTTAGATGCAATAGAATATGATCGTGTTTGAAACAAAGAATATTTTGTACATAAGTATAAAGCAAAACAAACTAAAATATGCAAAATACAACCAGTTACAATAAAAGATTGAATATCAATGAACTAAATAATACTGCTAATTTAGAGGATGCTATAAAAAATGCTGAACATCTGTATATTAGTAACCTATTAGGTGATGAAGAACTTTTGTCATCTATTAATTTCTATTTAAAGAAGTACAATAAGAAACTTTGGTTATCTTTAAATAAAAGTACAGAGATGAATCAGGAGAATTTAAAACAACTACGCTATTTAACCAATGTAAAGAAACTAAAAATAATTGTATTCAATGGCTTTATAGAGGATTTATCAGAGTTATCACATATTGATGATTTAGAAGAATTTACGATATATAATAATGTAAAAAAAGGTATATTCTTAGTTCCTTTGACTAAATTTAAAAACTTATCTTTTTTAAGTTTATATACTGGATTGACTATAAAACAATACGCTGTACTCAATACATTTGAAAAGCTAGAGCATTTGAGCGCTCGAGAGATAGATTTTTCTAAACTCAATAATTTACCTATTAAAGAACTTACTGTTGATAGTAAGTTTATCCATAGTGATTTGATCGCTGAGAAATTTCCTGATATAGAATATATTTCTTTACAGAACTGTAAAGATGTTAGTATAGAAAATATTGCTTCATTACCTGTGGTTTCTGATGTGCGATTGAGGTATATGCCTCATATTACAAGGCTTACTTCTTTTAAAAATAAAGAAAATATATTTCATCTCGAATGTGTTCATTTAAAGAATCTTGAAAGTATAGAAGCTCTTTTTGAATTGAAGCAACTAAAATATCTGATGATTACAGATTTAGAGAAACTTAAAGCTGAAGACTTTTATAGATTAGAGGAACTTCCTAATTTAAAAGTAGCTTATATAACATTTAAAAGTGCAAAAGAAAATGATAAATTTATAACATTTGCTAATGCTCATAATTGGATATATAAACAGCCTTCTTTAGTAGGAGGGTAATCTATTAAAAATTATCAATTCTTAATTGTTAATTGTCAATTAATTATTATCTTTGCATAAAAAAGGATTGTAAGTGCTGTAAGATTACAAGCAACAATATAAGATTTAAATGAAAAAAAACACTACTAATATAACCCCTATAGAAAACCTTGAAGTGCAAGGGGCACGGGTGCATAACCTCAAAAACATAGACCTTAGCATACCTCGTGAAAAGTTAGTAGTTTTCACAGGGCTTTCGGGTAGTGGCAAGTCGTCATTAGCATTCGATACTATTTATGCCGAAGGGCAACGCCGCTATATAGAAACTTTCTCTGCCTATGCTCGTCAGTTTCTCGGAGGGCTCGAACGCCCCGATGTAGATAAGATAGACGGACTCTCGCCAGTGATTGCTATTGAGCAGAAAACAACCTCTAAATCGCCACGCTCTACGGTGGGTACGATTACCGAGATATACGACTTCTTGCGCCTACTCTTTGCGCGGGCTTCCGATGCTTATAGCTATACCACAGGCGAAAAAATGGTGAGCTATAGCGATGCCCAAATACAAGAGCTCATCACTAAAGACTACAGCGGCAAACGCATCAATATATTAGCCCCCGTGGTGCAATCGCGCAAAGGGCATTACCGCGAACTTTTTGAGCAGATAGCCAAACAAGGCTTCGTAAAAGTGCGCACTGATGGCGAAATACGCGATATAGAAAAGGGTATGAAGCTCGACCGCTACAAAACCCACGATATAGAAATAGTTGTAGACCGTATGCAGGTAGATGATACTGACGATACCCAAAAACGACTACAAGAAACCATTAAAATAGCGATGAACTACGGCGATGATGTGCTAATGGTGTTAGAGCAAGACAAGACCAAAGCACAGTACTTCAGTCGCCACCTGATGTGTCCTTCTTCTGGTATTTCTTATCCTATGCCAGAGCCTAACACTTTCTCTTTTAATTCGCCTAAAGGAATGTGTCCGCACTGCAACGGGTTGGGCGAAGTGCAAGAAATCAACCTTGCTAAGATAATCCCAGACCCCTCGCTATCTATCAAAAACGGAGGTATTGTTGCGGTGGGCGAGCAGAAAACTACTTGGATTTTTAAGCAGTTAGAGCTTATCGTTCAAAAGTTTGGTTATAAACTCTCTGACCCTATTGATAAGTTGCCCAAAGAGGCGATGGATATTATCCTTTATGGTGGCAAAGAAAAGTACGCTATCAAGTCGGACGTGTTGGGTATAACCCGCGATTTTGAAATAGACTTCGAGGGGATTATCAACTTTATTAAGAGTCAGCACGATAATACCGATATGGCAGCTATCAAGCGTTGGGCAGAAGAGTTTATGGATACCGTGCCTTGCGAACATTGTCACGGTACGCGCTTGCGCAAAGAGGCATTGTACTTCAGAATAGCCGATAAAAATATAGCTGAACTCTCAGCTTTAGATATTACTGACCTATTGGCGTGGTTTAAAGAGCTGCCTCAGCATATCTCAGAGAAACAGCAGAAGATAGCCTCAGAAATCATTAAAGAAATCAGCACCCGACTGCAATTCCTCATAGATGTAGGGCTTACCTACCTGTCGTTAAACCGCAGTTCAAAGTCGCTTTCAGGGGGCGAGGCACAGCGCATACGTTTGGCTACCCAGATAGGTTCGCAGCTTACTGGGGTACTCTACATTTTAGATGAGCCCAGCATAGGCTTGCACCAGCGCGATAATCAGCGACTTATCAACTCGCTCAAATCACTGCGCGATATAGGCAACTCGGTAATAGTGGTAGAGCACGATGAAGAGATGATACAAGAGGCTGACTATGTGGTGGATATAGGACCTAAGGCAGGAGTGAATGGGGGTGAAATCATCTTCAAAGGTACGCCCCAAGAGCTCTTAAAAGCCCCTACCATTACCGCCGATTATATGAGCAAGCGCAAGAAGATAGAAGTGCCAGCTGAAAGGCGCAAAGGCAACGGTAAAGAAATTGTGCTAAAAGGCTGCACGGGCAATAATCTGAAGAATATAACTGTTAAATTCCCCTTGGGACTAATGATAGGGGTAACAGGCGTGTCGGGTAGTGGCAAATCGACCCTTATTAACGAGACGCTGTACCCTATCCTCAACGCTCATTTTTTCAACGGAGTGAAAAAGCCAATGCCTTACAAAAGCATAGAGGGTTTGGAGCATATCGATAAGGTTATCGATATAGACCAATCGCCTATTGGGCGTACACCGCGTTCTAACCCAGCAACTTATACAGGGGTATTTAGCGAGATACGCAATCTCTTCACCCAAGTACCCGAGGCGCAAATACGCGGCTATAAACCTGGGCGTTTTAGCTTCAATGTAAAAGGCGGTAGGTGCGAAACCTGTGAAGGGTCAGGCTTAAAGGTGATAGAAATGAACTTCCTGCCTGATGTATATGTGCCTTGCGAGACCTGCAAAGGTAAGCGCTTCAACCGCGAAACCCTCGAGGTGCGCTACAAAGGAAAGTCGATAGCCGATGTGCTTGATATGACTATTAGCGAGGCAGTTCAGTTCTTCGAGCCTATTCCTAAAATATACCGCAAGCTCAAAACTATTGAAGAGGTAGGTTTGGGCTATATCACTTTGGGGCAACAATCTACTACCCTTTCAGGAGGGGAAGCCCAACGGGTGAAGTTGGCTACAGAGCTTTCTAAAATAGACACGGGCAACACTTTCTATATATTAGACGAACCCACCACGGGACTTCACTTTGAAGATGTAAAAGTACTCTTAGAAGTCCTCGATCGCTTAGTAGATAAAGGCAATACCGTGCTGGTGATAGAGCATAATATAGATGTGATACGCAAGGTAGATTACATTATAGATATAGGCTACGATGGTGGTAAAGCAGGTGGTGAAGTAGTAGCCTTTGGTACCCCTGAAGAAGTAGCAAAAAACAAGAAGAGCTTTACAGCAGAATACCTGAAATAAAGACGAAATAAGAAATACAAAATACGAAAAAAACAATGATAGAAATTACCCAGCAAAAAATTGAAGAACTTGCCCCGAATGCTGAAGCAGCTAAGAAAGGGCGAGAATTGCACAAAAAAGGGAAGTTCGCTAACCTGAAAATTAGTGCTGAAAAGAACCTAATATGGGGTGAATGTGCCGGTAGTGGTAAGAACCCTTATTACTGCTCTGCTGACTATGTAGACCCCAATAACCCTGTGTTTCGCTGCAACTGCCCTAGTAGGCAATTCCCTTGTAAACACGCCATTGGGTTGCTTTATTGCTATGAGGCTGATGCTTCGCAATTTGCCCAAGCCGATGTACCAGAGGATATCCTTTCTAAGCGTGATAAGATAGAGAAAAAGCAAGAGAAAAAAGCCCAAGAGAAGGAGTCGATTAAGGAGAAAGCCGAAAAACCTAAAAAGGTAAATAAGGCAGCTTTTACTAAGAAAATAGATGCACAGCTCATAGGTATAGAGACTGCCCAAAAATTACTACGCGATATAGTAAACACAGGACTTTCATCAGTAGATGCCAAAATGCGCTCCACTCTGAAAGCACAGATAAAAGAGCTAGGCAACTACTATATCGGGGGAATACAAACTACCTTCAACAATCTATTGCTGTCAATAGAAGAAGTAGAGAACGAAGAATATACAGAGGTAGTAAATAATCTGAACTTCCTTTCGGCTTTGCTCAAAAAAGCAACCGACTACCTCAAAGCGCGCAAAGAAGACCCAGAGGGTACGCCTGAATTGTCATCGGCTATTGAAGAGCAAATAGGCTATGTGTGGAAGTTGGTAGAGCTAATGCAATACGGTCAGTATGAAGAGAATGCAAGCCTCGTACAGCTATCTTTTAACAGTTACGACAATGAGGCACGCAAAGAGTACGTAGATGAGGGCGTATGGCTGAACCTCAAAACAGGTAAGATATACAAAACGCTCAACTATCGTCCTTATAAAGCGGCTAAGTATATCAAAGAAGATAATAGTGTATTTAGCGTGTTGCAACTAAAAGATTTGTACATCTACCCAGGTGACCAAAACCCGCGTATCCGTTGGGAGGCAGAGGGTAGTGTAGAGCGTCCGTTGCAAAAAGAAGATTTGGCTATCCTCAAAAGTTGGGCTTCAATGCAGTTTGCCGAAACTATCAAATCAGTAAAAAATACGATTAAAAACCCACTGATGGACAAACAGCCTGTAGTGCTATTGGCACTGGACAAAGCCTACCTAAAAGGTGATAACTTGGTAGTAGAAGATGCCAATGGTTTTGCTCTTACCCTCAAAGATATTGAGGAGGGAGCCGTATCGCCTACTGCCAACCTAAGAGCCTTTTTGCCTGCTAATGCCGAAGGACTCTGTCTAACAGTGATGATGCATAATGATGTGAAAGACGGACTGCTATCGGCACAACCGCTTTCGCTCATCACCCCCGAGAAAATAGTTAGATTACAATATTAATTTGCCGATTAGTAGATTAGCAAATTGACAAATTAACAAATTGACAAATCAATATGAAACCTTTATACGAATTACAACAAGAATTGAATAGGTTATTTATAGCAGGTAGTAAGTTTTCTAAGAACGACCCACGCTTGCAGAAGCATATACCTATACTAAAGAAATTAGGCGAGAAAGCCCCTGTTTTCAATAAATTAGCCCAAGATGTAGAAGAATTATTGCAGCTCGATGCCCAACAGTCGGCTGAAAAGTTATTATCGCTTTCTACTTTGCTTTATTCTGTGCTTTATACACAAGGCACTACCACTGAAGAGGGAGCTGCTGTAGCCGACCAAGTGCCCAATGTGGCTCTTGCCGATGTCAATACACAGTACTCATACTTGCAGCTAAAGCCGGTACTACAAGCTCTTACCCAAAGCAACTCAGGGCGTTTAGAGACGGTAAAAGACGCTTATGAGCGCGGTATTTTCAAAGACTCTCGTACCTTTGGTTACTTGAGCTTTGCTCTAGCAGACAAGTATTCAGAGTTAGCCGATTATATAATGGAGGTAGTCATTCCCGCTAGCGGCAAGGCGATGTTACCTTTCTTAGTAGCCGACTTTAAGTTAGAAGACAAGGTAGAAAACGTACGCCGCTTGCATTTGCTCTATAAGTTAGGTTATGCTGAGGTAGACGCGCTTATCGATAAGATATTTGCAGAAAGTTTGCCTAACCTACAAGCCGAAGCTATAGCGATACTTTCAGATAAAAAAGATGAGAAGACCGAAGATTTTATCATCACTCTCACAGGCGATAAAAACAAAACAGTGCGTGGGGCAGCCTATAAAGCATTGGCTAAAATCGGCACACAGCGCAGCGTCGATAAGCTATATGAGTTGTACAGCAACAACAAGCAGAAAGGAAATGGGGAACTGTTGGCAGAAGCAATAGCCTCAGTTCCGTTAGCCACGCACTATCAGCCATTCCTTCAGAAAGTACGCGAACGCTTTGAAGCGCTGCTTTCAATGGACGAAGCAGACGAAAAAGCCCTAACGGCAGCCTTTGAGCGATTGCCTATAGAGTGGGAGATTCTCAAACACAAAGATTATCCTGAAACGTATGCACTATTGGGTGAGATTTTAAGCAATAAACGATTTGATGCAATGGCTAAAAAGCGTTCAGCAAGCAATTATAACATAGCCCCTTGCTTGAATGAAATACTCTACACTTTTGATAAAGATAAAGTATTGTCTTTCTATGAGCAATATGCTACTGATGTTTTCGGCAATACTTGGACATCGCCATTAGCTATAAACTATCTCTATCGTGTTTTAGATAGCAAAGAGCGTTTCAGCAGAGAGAAGCTATACGAGGTCTTTGCACCACAATTTAATAAAGCGATTAATGCCCAATATATGATAGAAGCCTTAGCAGGCACTACTTCAGGCACTACTTATCGTTATTATGGTTACTATGGTGGATATTACGATAAAAAACCTCTTACTAAAGAAGAGTTAGACCCGCGTTGGGCAGACTTGCTTTGCAATTACTTAGCAGGCTCGCGAGTAGATAACAGTTTTAACACCGATGCCCTTATGGTGTTAGACCGTATAGAGGAAGACAGCGAGCGTGTAAACTATCTTATTACTAAGGCATTGGATAAAAGTTCAGCTTATACTCTAGAACGTCTTTACCGCCTGATAATAAAGCGCAATATGCCTAATAAGTTTGAAGTGCTATATGAGTCGTTGGCAAAAATGCCTAAAAGCAACCAGTATTATTACTGCACAATAGTAGAAGATGATAACTTTTGGAAGCCTTTCCCTAAAGAATATGCCCAGAAGTTCCGCGAGCTACACGAGAAAACAAAACTCGATATTTTTAAGGAAATAGCGTGGCAAATAGAGAAATAGCCGGTAAAGACAAAAGATAAAAAAAGACGAAATACGAACCATCGTATTTCGTCTTTTTTATTTCGTCTTTATTCTTGGTATAATGCTATAAGTCCTTCAGGGGTAGAGACTATCAGTTTTTGGTTTTGGCGGTCTATTTTCTCCAAAAAGTTGATAGGGATAAGGATTTGGTGTCCTGCCTCATCTTCAATCTCAAATAAGGCTTGAAAAGTATTATCATTTACAGCCGTAATTTTTCCTACATAACCATATTGAGTATCTTCTACAGTAAACCCTATAACTTCGTGGTAATAAAATTGGTTGCCCGTCAGCGGGGGGAGGGCAGAGAGAGGCAAGTATATTTTGTGTTTCAGCAGAGCGTCGGCATCAGCTTCAGTATCTACCTCCTCAAATTTCACGCGCAATAGGTCTGATTTGTGCAAAGAGCTTCTTTCAATAAAAAAAGGAACCAGATTATTGCCAAGGGCAATAAACACTGATTCCATTTCTTCATACATTTCGGGGTCATCCGAATCAAGTTTGATAAGGACTTCGCCCTTAAAGCTAAACTTCGACACAATTGTTCCTATATAAAAACAATCTTTCAGTGTCATTTTTATGCTTCAGTTTCTTGGGGTTGTTCAGCAGCAGCTTCGCCTTCAGCTTGTGCGGCAGTTGCAGCAGCGGCAGCTTCAGCGGCTTTAGCAGCAGCTTCGTTTTTGCGTTTTTCATTAGCTTCTTTTTCAGCGTCTAAAGCCTTAGCCTTAGCAGCTGCTTTTTCTTTAGCTAATTTTTCTTCTTTAGAAGAAACTTTGTTGTTTTTAGCTTCTACCCAAGCGTTGAATTTAGCTTCAGCTTGTTCTGCGGTAAGAGCTCCTTTAGCTACCCCTCCTAATAGGTGGTGTTTTAGCAATACCCCTTTGTAAGATAGGATACGGCGTGCGGTGTCACT
This sequence comes from Capnocytophaga sp. FDAARGOS_737, assembly GCF_009730375.1. Lineage (NCBI taxonomy): Bacteria > Pseudomonadati > Bacteroidota > Flavobacteriia > Flavobacteriales > Flavobacteriaceae > Capnocytophaga > Capnocytophaga sp. FDAARGOS_737. The sequence continues at coordinate 880,637 of NZ_CP046316.1, forward strand.
AGGTTGAGCCCCATTTTGCAACCATTTCACAGCAGCATCTACGTTTACTTCAATTTGCGCAGGGTTGCTGATAGGGTTGTAAGTTCCTAATTTTTCAAGGAATTTACCATCGCGTTTAGCGCGAGAATTAGCGGCTACAATCCAATAGAATGGTTTGCCTTTTTTACCGTGACGTTGTAATCTGATTTTTACTGGCATAAAAAATTTAATTAGTGAGGTACACGACCTCGTTATTAATTCGGGCGCAAAGATACGAATAATTTGTGAATTAGCAAATTTGTGAATCAGTAAATTTGTCGATTTGCCAATTAAATGATATGATTAGGATATTTTTTCTGGTTTTTGATGATTTATTAGACAGTTGTTCTTCGGTACTTTTCCGCTTATCCTTCGCTCATCCTAAAGGGTAAGTATATCTAAAGTAAAGGGAAGATGATTATAGTAGATTTTTCTTCAAAATTTACTAATTAACAAATTTGCTAATTGGCAAATTATTTATACCTTTGCATCATCATTTAAAAACCAAACAAACGTGTGGATTCTTATTCGTGAAAATATCAAAATAGCTTTTGATTCGATTAAAAGTCAGCTGCTGCGTACGGTACTCACTGTGCTTATTATCGCTATTGGTATTACCGCCTTGGTGGGGATACTGAGCGTTATCACTGCTTTGCGCAATACCCTTGAAGGTAATTTTTCGAGTATGGGGGCGAATACCTTTTCTATTTCGCGTTATGATTATGCCGAAAGGGTAGAGGGAAGTGGTACTAAGAAAAAGATTAACCCAGAAATCTCCTATAAAGAGGCAGAGACCTTTAAGCAACAGCTTGCCAATCCTTTTGCTAAGGTAAGTATTTCTACAAATGCGGCTTCGTCAGCAGAGGTGAAATACGAAAATAAAAAGACAGACCCTTTGGCACGTGTGGTAGGGGTTGATGAACACTATATTAATAATTCGGGACTTACCATAGAGGAGGGGAGAGGTTTTTCTGACTTTGATATACAAAACAACCTGAATTTGTGTGTGATAGGCTCTGATTTTAAGAAAACACTGCTGAAAGATGTCAATCCGATTGGCAAAACTATTTCGGTAAGGGGGTATAAGTTCAAAGTTATAGGTATACTAAAGTCGCAAAGTTCGTCTTTTGGTAATTATGAAGATTTTCAGGTGTTAATACCCTTGGGAATAGCTCGTTCTGCCTTTTCAACAACGATGCCTAACTTCACCATAAATGTAGGGGTAGATAACAAAGATAAGTTAGATGCTGCCGTAGATGATGCGGTGGTGCTGATGCGCAATATCAGAGGACTTACGCCTATACAAGAAAATAACTTTGGGGTAGAGCGCAGTGATGACCTATTACAGCGTATCGGTAGCATTACAGGGGTGCTGACGGCTGCAGGTTTTATTATAGGAATGATTACGATACTGGGTTCATCTATTGCTTTGCTCAATATTATGTTGGTATCGGTGACTGAACGCACTAAAGAGATAGGTATTCGCAAGGCTTTAGGGGCTAAAAGGCGTTCTATAACCCTACAGTTCTTTACTGAAACGCTCATTATAGCGCAGTTAGGAGCCTTGACGGGCATTGTTTTGGGTATAAGTTTAGGTTTTCTGATTTCGAAAGCGGTGAAGTTTGAGTTCACCATACCTTGGGGCGTCATTTTGGTTGCTATACTGATAGCAGCCGTAGTTTCGGTGCTCTCTGGGCTTTATCCTGCAGTAAAAGCTTCGAAGTTAGACCCTGTAGAAGCATTGCGATACGAGTAATTAATTTGCTAATTTGTCAATTTGCCAATTAGCAAATTAGTGAATTAGCAAATCGCCAAATTGACAAATCGGCAAATCAGCAAATTATATAACTATGTTTGAGAATTTGAAAATAGAAAATCAGGTAGTGGATATACCTATGCCTGAGGGGATTACGCTCACGATAAAGCGGGAGGATAAGAATCACCCATTTGTATCGGGGAATAAACTCAGAAAACTAAAATACAATATAGCAGAGGCAATAAAACAGGGTAAAAGTACCCTGCTTACTTTTGGAGGCGCCTACTCTAATCATATAGCGGCTACGGCTGCGGCAGGACAAATAATGGGGTTACGCACTATCGGAGTGATAAGAGGAGATGAATTGGAATCTAAAATTAGTGTTAATCCGACGTTAAAGTTTGCTAAAAATTGCGGGATGCAATTTTTGTTCGTTACACGCCAGATGTATAGAGAAAAACACACCCCTGAGTTTTTAGAAAGTCTTAGAAATCGCTATGGTTCAGATATTTATATAGCTCCAGAAGGAGGTACAAACGCTTTGGCAGTAAAAGGCTGCGAAGAAATACTTACCGAAGAAGACAAAGCGTTTGATGTAATCTGCACGGCGGTAGGTACAGGAGGTACTATCTCAGGGCTTATCAATGCTAGTGCTCCACATCAGCAAGTAATAGGTTTTCCTGCTCTAAAAGGCGAGTTTTTAACAGAAGTAATCAAGCAATATACCGCCCGAACTAATTGGCATTTAGTACACGATTATAATTTTGGAGGCTATGCTAAAGTGAATGATGAACTGATTAATTTTTTAAATGATTTTAACAAAACTACCCAAATACCATTAGACCCCATATATGTAGGTAAGATGATTTTTGCTATCTTTGCCCTCGTAAAGAAGGGATATTTTGCACCTAACACTAAAATATTAGCTATTCATACGGGAGGCTTGCAAGGTATTGAAGGCTTTAATAAAGAACGAATAAAAAAACAAAAAATTACATTGAATTATGAAGAAAAGATTTAGTTGGCTGCTACTATATCTCTTTATTCTCTCATCGTGCTCCGATAAGTATTACAAAAGCGCTAAGAACCCGCATACAGTCAATTATCGCGGACAGCGTACTATTGTAGAGACTAAAAGGCCTACTCATACAGAGCTTAACCAAAGAACAAAGGCTCTGATGGAAGCGAATATGAATCGGAAAGATTTTACTGAAGATGATTTTCACGAAGTACCGCCTGCTATGCAGGTAACTACTGCCGTCACTCAGAAATATATAGAAGACTACAAAGATATAGCGATGGTAGAAATGCAGCGCTATAACATACCAGCAAGTATCACCTTGGCACAAGGGATATTAGAAAGCGGTTCAGGGCAAGGGCGATTGGCGCGTTATGGCAATAACCACTTCGGCATTAAATGCCACGCTACTTGGAACGGTAAGACTATCACTCACGATGATGATGAAAAAAGTGAGTGTTTTAGACGTTATAAATATGCTTACGAATCGTTTGAAGACCACTCTCAATTCCTGATGAAAAGGGGAAGATACAGTTCACTATTTGAGCTTAACCCTACCGACTACGAGAGTTGGGCACACGGACTTAAGAGAGCCGGCTATGCTACAGACCCTGCTTATGCTAAAAAACTCATCGCTCTGATAAAAAAGTTTAGCCTACACCAGTATGACGAGCAGGTAGTAGCGATGAAAGGAGAGCCGGTAAACTTTTCGATGGGTACTGATATAGTATCAACCCCGCTACCTAAGCGCGAAGTGCCACAAGTGGTACAAAATGAGCCTATAGCACCAGCAAAGCCAGTAGTAGTAACTAAGAAAGAAGTAGCTAAGACAGTAGAACAAAAGTTAGTTACTAAACCAGTTACTAAGTCAGCACCCGTGATTGCCGACACCTCTAAAAAAGTAGCTGAAAAGGTAGAAACTCCTAAACCAGCAGCTCCTGCTAAAACACAGGTATCATCACAAGTGAAAAAAGAAGCTATTGCAGAGGTGTATTACCAAGTGCAAACTGGAGATACTCTATATAAGATAGCTCGCGAACAGCAAGTGCCTGTACAACAGCTGATGAAGCTTAATAACTTTGACGATTTGGCGAGCAGTAACCTGAAAGTAGGACAGCAAATACGCGTAAATTAATGACTTTTGAAGCTCTGAAACAGTATATTTACCAGCAGCTGCAAAATCTTTACCCCCTAACAGAGGTTCAGACTTTTTACTTTATGCTGTTGGAGCATTATGCTAAGTGTAGTAAAGCAACTGCATTGGCGTGCGCTAAAGAGTCCCTTCCCGAAAAGGTTGTTACCCCTATAAAAGAAGCGATAAGAGAACTACAAAACCATAAACCTATACAATATATATTAGGTGAAACGGTGTTTTTCTCTTATCGCTTTTTGGTAGATGAAAATGTGCTTATACCCCGTCCGGAAACTGAAGAGTTGGTGGATTGGGTGCTAACAACAGTCACCCCTACTTCTAAACCCTTGAAAATAATAGATATAGGTACAGGTTCGGGTTGCATAGCTATTTCGCTGGCTAAATCGTTGCCTAATGCCGAAGTAACTGCTGTAGATGTTTCGGCAAAAGCACTGCAAGTAGCTCGCCGCAATGCCGAACTAAATGGGGTAACCATTAACTTTCTACAGCAAGATATACTACAAACCTCCACTTTGCCAGATACATACGATATTATTATCTCTAATCCGCCTTATGTACGCTCTTTAGAGAAAGCCGAAATGCAAGCCAATGTATTAGAATATGAGCCTCACTTGGCTCTATTTGTTAGTGATACTGACCCGCTGTTGTTTTACGACCGAATAGCAACGCTTGCTCGTAAGGCACTTTCGCCCCAAGGAAGCCTTTTTTTTGAAATCAATCAGTATTTAGGAGACGAGACGATAGCCTTGTTGAAAGCGAAGGGGTTTGAAAAGGTGGTGTTACGGCAAGACTTGTCTGGCAATGATAGAATGATAATGAGCCGATGAGATGATTTGCCAATTTGCTAATTTGCTAATTTGCTAATTTGCTAATTTGTGAATTTGTGAATTGATGATATTGTTGATAATCAGCGTTTTATATTTTTTGTGTAATTTTTTTTACAAAAAAAGTAGTAAAAAGTTTTGGCTATGTAGAAAAAAAATCGTAACATTGCACCAATTTTTTAAAGGTGTAGGGCGCTTATAACTTATTGTTTCACTACTTTCCGATAGAAATACACTTTTAATTGACGCCCTTTTTTCTAACGGAAATACAAATTTACTTAATCAGCAAATGGCTGAAAACACACAAACACAAGCGGAGTTTTTAGAAAACTTTGATTGGAACAAATACCAAGAAGGTATTGACAGCGTACAAGAAGACCAATTGAAAAATTTTGAAGAATTGGTTAAAAACAATTTCGTTGACACTCAAGACAACGAAGTAGTAGAAGGTGTAGTAACCAGAATTACTGACAGAGAGGCTATTATCGACATCAACGCTAAATCAGAAGGTGTTATTTCTCTTAATGAATTCCGCTACAACCCTAACCTAAAAGTAGGTGACAAAGTAGAAGTACTTATCGACATCCGTGAAGACAAAAACGGACAGTTAGTACTTTCACACCGCAAAGCACGTACTCTGAAAGCTTGGGATAGAATTAACTTAGCTCACGAAAATGGCGAAATCGTAAACGGATTTGTGAAAAGTCGTACTAAAGGCGGTATGATAGTAGATGTATTTGGTATCGAAGCCTTCTTACCAGGTTCGCAAATAGATGTGAAACCTATCCGCGACTACGAACAATTCGTAAATAAAACAATGGAGTTCAAGATAGTGAAAGTAAATCACGAATTTAAAAACGTGGTGGTTTCGCACAAAGCTCTTATTGAAGCAGATATCGAAGAACAGAAGAAAGAAATTATCAGTCAGCTTGAAAAAGGACAAGTACTCGAAGGGGTGGTTAAAAATATTACCTCATACGGTGTATTCGTTGACCTTGGCGGCGTAGACGGATTGATACACATTACTGACCTTTCTTGGGCACGTATCAACCACCCAAGCGAAGTGGTATCAGTAGATCAAAAATTGAATGTAGTTATCCTTGACTTTGATGATAACAAATCACGCATTCAATTGGGTCTAAAACAGCTAAGCAAACACCCTTGGGATGCGCTTGCTGAAGACCTAAAAGTAGGTGATAAAGTAAAAGGTAAAGTAGTAGTTATAGCCGACTATGGTGCTTTCGTAGAAATAGCTGATGGTGTAGAAGGACTTATACACGTATCAGAAATGTCTTGGAGTACTCACTTGCGTTCAGCTCAAGATTTCGTGAAATTAGGAGATGAAGTAGAAGCAGTGGTACTAACCTTAGACCGCAACGAGCGCAAAATGTCATTGGGTATCAAACAACTTACTCCAGACCCTTGGATTAACATCACTGAAAAATACCCAGTAGGTTCTAAACACACAGGTACTGTACGCAACTTTACTAACTTTGGTGTATTCGTAGAACTAGAAGAAGGTATCGATGGTCTTATCCACATCACTGACCTTTCTTGGACTAAGAAAATAAAACACCCATCAGAGTTTGTAAACACTGGTGATAAGATAGAAGTAATGGTACTTGAGCTTGATGCTGAAGGACACAAACTATCTTTAGGACACAAACAAACAACCCCTAACCCTTGGGATAAGTACGAAGCAGAATTTGCAGTAGGTACTATTCACACAGGTACCGTTTCTAAATTGGTAGACAAAGGGGCTACTGTACCTTTCAATGATGATATATTGGCATTCGTACCTACTCGCCACTTAGAAAAAGAAGATGGCAAAAAGTTAGGAAAAGGCGAAACTGCTGAATTCAAAATCATTGAATTTAACAAAGAATTTAAACGTGTAGTAGCTTCGCACACAGCTATCTTCAAAGAAGAAGAAGAGAAAATAGCTAAAGAAGCGGCTAATAATACAGTATCAGCTCCTGTCGAAAAATCAACACTTGGAGACCTTGAAGCGCTTCAAGAGTTGAAAGACAAGATGGAAAAAGAGAAGTAATTTAGTTTTTTTCATAATTTTTTGTTTTAATGAGGAAAAGTCGTTGCTGGGAAGTAACGACTTTTTTTATTTTGATAATTTAAAAAGAAAAATTTGCTTAATAGTAGTAATTATACTATCTTTGCAGAGTGTAGCTAATAAATGAAATATACAAATGAAGAGGTTAAAGGTTTCGGAGGTTATCAGACTTTTACTTGATGATGGTTGGTTTCTTTATGCCCAAAAAGGTAGTCATAGGCAATTTAAACATTCTGAAAAGTTAGGAAAAGTAACCGTAAATGGTAAGAATAGCGATACGCTAAGTCAAGAGATTTTGAATAGTATTTTTAAACAAGCAGGTTGGAAATAAAACTTAAAAATGATAAAAAATATGGAAATAATAAAAGTATTAGTAGGTTGGGAAGATAAGAATTATTCAGCCGTAGCTGAATGTAATGGAGTGGTAGTAGCTACTCATAAAGATTTTGAAATGCTAAAAAAAGAGTTTACAGAAGCCTTTGCCTTTCATATAAGCGAAAGTGCTAAAGATGGTGACCCTATTTCGCCAGCTCTCTTAAACGGAGATTATATATTAGAGTATGAGTTGCAAACTTCAGCTTTGCTACATATTTTTGATGGGGTACTAACAAGGGCAGCTCTTTCTAAAGTAACAGGTATTAATGAGCGTCAGTTAGGACATTATGCGCAAGGCATACGCACCCCACGACCTCAACAGCGCGAGAAAATAGTGCAAGGTATTCATCAATTAGGAAGACAGTTTTTATCGGTTTGTTAGGAATTGTTGATTGAACTGGCGGTATGAAAAACTTTATCAGAGTTTTGGGTTTAATAAAAGAAAAGTTGTATATTTGCGGTTGGAAAAAATAAAACCTTTGATAATTAAACATTAACCATTGTTTTAAGATGCTTAGAATAGAAAATATCTGTAAAAAATACGGTGAGCACACGGCATTAGATGCGGTGTCGATGGAGGTGCCTAAAGGGAGTATCTTTGGCTTGTTAGGTCCTAATGGGGCAGGAAAAACTTCGCTTATACGCATTATTAACCAAATTGTACTGCCCGATGCTGGAGAGGTGTGGTTTGACGGCGAACTGCTGCAACCTAAACACACTGCCCAAATAGGCTATCTGCCCGAAGAACGCGGTTTGTACAAATCGATGAAAGTAGGCGAGCAGGCGTTGTACTTGGCTCAACTAAAAGGGCTGAGCAAAGAGGAGGCTAAAAAACAGCTCAAATTTTGGTTCGACCGCCTGCAAATAGGCGATTGGTGGCATAAGAAAGTGCAAGAGCTCTCTAAAGGTATGGCTCAGAAAATACAGTTTTTAGTAACGGTGCTACACAAACCTAAATTGCTTATTTTTGATGAGCCTTTTAGTGGTTTCGACCCTATTAGTGCTAATATCATTAAAGATGAAATACTCTACTTGCGCGAACAAGGGGCTACCATTATTTTTTCTACCCACCGAATGGAGTCGGTAGAGGAGCTTTGCGACCATATAGCGCTTATCAATCAATCACATAAGATATTAGACGGTAATTTAAATGATATAAAAAGGGCATTTAAAAACAATACTTATGAGGTAGGATTGAAAGTAGCTGACGAGCAAAAAGCAGTCGTATTGAGTGAGTTGCAAGATAAATATACCGTACAAGAAGCTTCCTTTAGAACCTTGTATGACGAACTGAAACTAAATATACAGAAAAAAGAGGGACAAAGCGCTAACGACTTATTGCAATACCTTAGCACGCAAGGAGAGGTAACGCATTTTGTAGAGGCTATCCCTACAGCTAACGAGATATTTATGCGTGCGTGTGGTAAATTAGCAAATTAGTAAATTGGTAGATTATGAAACATTTGAGAATTATAATAGAGAGAGAATACCTGAATAAGATACGCAATAAGTCGTTTATAATAATGACCTTTGTAAGTCCGCTAATAGTAGTAGCTTTTGCCTTAATAATTGGTTTTCTGACTAATGTAAATAGCAAGAGCAATGCTAAAGATATTCTTATTCTGGACGAGAGCGGACTTTTTAGCAATACTTTTTCTGATACTGAGACGATACACTATGAATATTTGAAAGATAAAACCCTACAAGAGGCTCGTGCAGAGGTATTAGAAACAAGTAAATACGGACTGCTGTATATACCTAAGGAAGAGACTGCTCAAAAGGCTTTCTATAGTGAAGAATCGCCTTCGCTATCATTAGTAAATGAGCTTACTGGCGCACTTGAAAAGACTCTTTTTCAGTATAACCTTACCCAAAAAGGGATTGATAAGGCAGAAATAGACAGTGCTCGCACGAAAATAACCCTACAAATGGAAAACTTTACAGGTGAAAAGACCTCAGAGTTTGACAATGTGATGAAAATTGCAATAGGCGGTGTAGCGGGCTATCTGATTTTTATGTTTATCATCATTTATGGCAATATGATAATGCGTAGTGTAATAGAGGAAAAGACGAACCGTATTGTAGAAATTATCATATCATCAGTAAAACCTTTTCAACTGATGTTAGGTAAGATTATAGGCACTTCATTAGCAGGAATCACACAATTTGCTATATGGTTGGTAATAGGTGGGGTACTATTTGCCTTAGCACCTTCACTCTTTCAGGTAGATACTCCTACAGCTACCCAAGCGATGGCAGCTACAGAGTCTCACTCTGAAATAAGTAATATTATAGCAGCTCTTTACCATTTTCCATTTTTGGAAACTTCAGGTGTATTTCTATTATTTTTTGTAGGAGGATATCTGTTGTACAGTTCGCTGTATGCTATGGTAGGAGCGATGGTAGATAACGAGACTGATACACAGCAGTTTTTGATGCCTATACTCATTCCGCTGATGTTAGCCTTTTATGTAGGAATGTTTTCGGTAATAGAAGAACCGCACGGTACGATTTCAGTAGTATTTTCGTACATACCACTTACCTCGCCTGTAGTAATGCTGATGCGTATCCCCTTCGGGGTAGCGTGGTGGGAAGTATTAATTTCTTTACTACTACTTTATATCACTTTCTTTTTGGTAATAAAAATAGCTTCGAAAATATACCGCATCGGTATACTTATGTATGGCAAAAAGCCTACTTATAAAGAAGTGTGGAAGTGGCTAAAAATGAACTAAAATGAAAACAAAAAATACGTATGTAAATAGAGAGCTTAGTTGGCTAAAATTTAATGCCAGAGTGCTACAAGAGGCAGCCGATGAAAAAGTGCCCCTCTTAGAGCGGCTCAGGTTTGCTGGTATTTTCTCTAATAACTTAGACGAATTTTTCAAAGTACGCTATGCTACGGTGAAGCGTGTGGCTATGAACGAGTCTTCAGACAAAGAGTTGGGCGTACACGCAAAAGAGCTATTAGAAGAAATCACTAAGGAAGTGATACAGCTGCAAGACGAAAGCCTAAGCATTATCAACACTATTACTGAGGAATTAGAGAAAGAGCAGATATTCATCGTAAATGAAAAAACTCTGCTACCAGAGCACGAAGCCTTTGTAAATACGTATTTTTATGATAAGGTACGTCCTGCACTTTTTACTATTATTCTCAATGATTTAGAGAAGTTTCCGCAGCTGAAGGACGATGTGGCGTATTTGGCAGTGAAAATGACGCTGAAAGAAGATGAGAAAGCCTCAGGAGTACAAAAATTCTTTTCTTCAAAGGCTTACAAAGAAAAAATACAGTATGCCCTGATAGAGTTGCCCACTACGCTCAATCGCTTTATAGAGCTTCCACAGGTAGGTGATAAGCACTACATCATAATGTTAGATGATGTGATACGTTTTTGCTTACATCTGATATTCAGCATTTTCAACTACGAATCGCTTTCGGCTAATATGATAAAAATCACTCGTGATGCCGAGTTAGACATAGATGACGATTTGAGCAAGAGTTTTGTGGAGAAAATCTCGACTAGTGTAGAAGATAGGCGAAAAGGAGCCCCAGTGCGCTTCGTATACGACAAGACGATAGATAAGGATACGTTGCATTTCCTCATTGAGAAGATGGGTATTGTTAATACCGACAGTGTGATACCAGGGGGGCGCTATCATAACCGCCGCGACTATATGAGCTTCCCCAGCTTAGGGCGTACAGACTTAACCTACGCACCTATACACCCGCTACCGGTGAAGGGACTCACTTCGGAAGAGAGTTTGCTGAAGAAAATAGCTGAGAAAGATTATCTACAGTTTACCCCTTATCATACTTTTTCGAATATAATATGGTTTTTGAGGGAAGCAGCTCTCGACCCCAAAGTGAAGTCGGTGAAGATAACAATTTATCGCTTAGCTAAAAACTCGCAAGTGGTCAATTCGCTTATCAATGCGGTGAAAAATGGCAAGAAAGTAACAGTGCAAATAGAGTTGCAAGCCCGATTTGATGAAGAATCAAACATAAGATACGCAGAACAGCTGAAAGCAGAGGGGGTGAAGCTCATCTTTGGAGTACGCGGACTAAAAGTGCATAGCAAGATATGTGTGATAGAACGCGAAGAGGGTAAGGGCATCAAACGATATGGCTTTATCAGTACCGGAAACTTTAACGAAAGTACCGCTAAAGTCTATACCGATTACACCCTTTTTACTGCTAATCAGGATATACTAAAGGAAGTAAATAAAGTGTTTAACTTCTTTGAAACTAATTACAACATACAGAAATACAAACACTTAATAGTATCGCCCCACTATACTAAAAAGATACTTAAGCAGCTAATAGACGAAGAGATAAAGAATGCTAAAGCTGGTAAGGAAGCCTATATAAAGCTGAAAATGAATAATATAACCAGCTATAAGATGATAGATAAGCTGTATGAAGCCAGTAGAGCAGGGGTGAAGATACAAATGATTGTACGAGGCATCTGTTGCTTAGTACCTGGTATAGAGGGAATGAGTGAGAATATAGAGGTAATCAGTATAGTAGATAAATTCTTAGAGCACCCTCGCTTGTTTATATTTGGCAATAATGGCAATCCTAAAGTGTACATCTCGTCAGCAGATTGGATGACACGCAATATCTCTTTCAGAGTAGAAGTAGGTTGCCCTATTTATGATGAAACTATAAAGCAAGAGCTGATAGATACCTTTGAAATCAGTTGGGCTGACAATGTGAAAGCCAGAGTAATAGACCAAGCTCAAGACAATCATTACCGCCCTCATACGCTACCGGCACAGCGCTCGCAAGTAGCTCTTTATGAGTATTACCAACAGAAAAACAAGCTAACAGAATAGAATGAAGAGACCGCAGATAAAATTAGCACAACAAGTGATAGAGGCCTGCAAAGCCAAGCAAATTAAACATATTGTTATATCGCCTGGTTCGCGTAATGCCCCTCTGACGATAGGCTTTAGTAACGACCCCTATTTTTCTTGTTATAGTATAGTAGATGAGCGATGTGCGGCTTTCTTTGCCTTAGGTATGGCACAGCAGCTGCGGCAACCAGTGGCAGTAGTTTGTACTTCGGGGTCGGCACTGTTGAACTATTATCCGGCTTTTGCAGAGGCTTTCTATAGCGATATTCCGCTGGTAGTGATTTCGGCAGACCGCCCTTCTAATAAGATAGATATAGGCGATGGGCAGACTATTCGTCAGGCAAACGTATTGGCTAATCATAGTGCTTATAACGCTAACCTATCGGATGCCCCTCATAGTGATAAGAGCAATTTTTATGAACTAAATACCGCTCTTAATACCGCTATAGCACAGCAAGCCCCAGTACATATCAATGTACCTTTTGAAGAACCATTATATCTTACCACAGAAGAGCGATATACTTTTGAGAATCAGCCGCTGCCCCCTACAGACATTGCTTTAGATGATGCTGCGGCAATCACTTTTGTAAAACGATGGAATACAGCAGCTAAGAAGATGATATTAGTAGGGGTTTTACCCCCTAATAGTGTCGAGGCTGACTATGTGCAAAGACTTGCACAAGACCCTTCAGTATTAGTACTGACCGAGACCACCTCTAACCTGCACGATCCTCATTTTATACCCTGCATAGATAAACTACTGACTTATACTGAGAAAGACCCCGCACTGAAAGAAGCTTTGCGACCTGACTTGCTGCTGACCTTTGGAGGCTTGGTAGTCTCAAAGAAAATAAAACAGTTTTTGCGAACTTTTCAGCCCTCTTATCACTACAATGTTGATTTGTACAAAGGTTACGACTCTTATTTCTGCTTGACAGCCCACTTTAAGAGTGATATTAATACATTTCTGAAGAAAATAGGGCATTATTTGTTAAGTGTGCCTTCAGATTATCAGAAAAAATGGTTAGAAATAAAGAATGAGATACAGCAAAAACACTTAGAGTATCAGAATGATACTCCTTTTTCGGATTTCAAAGTATATGCAGAGCTATTTAATACTATTCCCAAGCACTATATGGTGCAAATAAGCAATAGTTCTGCTATACGTTATGCACAGCTGATGAAGTCAGATCCTACTTGGAAAGTGTACTGCAATAGGGGTACGAGTGGGATAGATGGTAGTACCTCTACTGCCATAGGAGCAGCAGTAGCCTCAGGAGCACCAACAGTGTTTGTTACAGGTGATTTAAGCTTTTTCTATGACAGTAATGCCTTGTGGAACAAGTATATACCTAATAACTTTCGTATTATACTACTGAATAATGAGGGGGGAGGTATCTTTAGAATATTGCCCGGTGATACTTCAGACCCTAACTTTGAGTATTTTTTTGAAACGCCGCATATACTCACGGCAGAACACTTGTGCAAGATGTATGGTATAGCCTATTATCAAGCGAATAATTACAGCGATTTGCAGAAGGGATTGCGTGCTATTTTCACTGATGATCACGCTCCAAAGCTATTGGAAATACATACACCAAGAAAAATAAATGATAAAGTTTTGTTAAAATATTTTGAGTATCTGAAAAAATGAGTACCTTTACAAAATAATTATAAAAACATAAGAAATTATGAGCAAACGTGATGAACTAATTGCAGTGTACACCCAAGATTTGAAAGAAAAATGTGGTGAAGCGAACCCAGATGTGGAGTTCTTAACAAAAGTAACTGTAGGTTTAGGTCCTTCAATCTACAATGATGATGCTTCAAAAGTATCAGGTTCAGACAAAACAGAGTTAGACCGAGTGAAACAAAATTTCTTGATTAAGAAATTAGGTTTAACAGATGGTCCTGAATTAGATAAGGCTATAGAAGCAGTAATCGAGAAGTACGGAAAATCGAATAGAAACAAACACAGAGCTGTGGTTTACTATTTGTTGGCTAAACACTTCAAAAAAGAATCAGTGTACAACAAGTAAGAACTTATTAGGGTTTTAGGTGCTTTTTTCCTAAAACCCTATATTTTTTTATCAGATGAATAAACAACAGAAATTACAACGACATAAAAATATTGCTACAGGGCTTTTCTTGCTGATGCTAATTGTCTATATAACAATGGTGTATTGGCAGAAAAAGTCACCTGAATTTGTATGGATAGGCTATATAAAAGCTTTTGCTGAAGCTGCTATGGTAGGGGCTCTTGCCGACTGGTTTGCTGTAACAGCGCTTTTTCATAAACCAATGGGGCTGAATATACCGCATACCAACTTGATAGAAGCAAGAAAGAATGATATAGGAGAAAATCTGGGTGATTTTGTGGTAGAGAACTTTTTGAAACCTAAGCAAATACGTCCGTATATAACAGATATAAAAATATCAACTTTTATTATAGAATGGCTTTCAAAAGAAACAACCTCTCATAAAGTAACTTCTTTAGTAAAAGAAAGTCCGCTTACAGCTAAGGCAAGCGAGCTACTCATCAAACTTTTAGATGAAGGTAAGCACCAAGGATTGCTTTCTAAATCATTTGAGAAAATAGCTGCCTATATAAACGAAAATCAAGAGGTTATACAGAGAGAAATGGACGGGCAGTTTCCTGCTTTGATACCTCCTTTCATCAGAGAGGGGATAAGCCGAAAAGTGAGTGAGGGACTCTATAATCTACTGCAAAAAATAGCAGCAGATACTACTCACCCTATGCGTGCTAACCTTACAGCACAACTATATGAGTTTGCTGACCGACTCAATACCCCTGAATGGCAGCCCCAAATAGCTAAAATACTACAAACCTCTGTAGCAGCCTTTACAGACGAATTGCGCTCTAATGCTCAATTACAGCGCGAGATAGATGCTTGGGTACAGAAGACTGCCTATCAGTTTGTGTTGAAAAACAAAGAAGAAGTGGGCAGACTTATAAGCAGTACAGTAGAAAATTGGGAAGGCAAGGAGCTAAGCAAAAAAATAGAATTGGAAGTAGGTAAAGACTTACAGTTTATCAGAATTAATGGTACTTTAGTAGGGGGCTTAGTAGGCCTGCTTATATATGCCCTTACTCAACTTCTGTAAGGCAAAATGCAACTTGTTAATTGTAAATTGATAATTGTTTCGTACCTTTGCGCCCTCATAAAAAGACTTCTATGAATTTTGACATACTAAAAACAGATGAACTTACGAAAGCCCGTGCTGGTAAAATTACCACAGCGCATGGGGTGATTGAAACTCCTATCTTTATGCCTGTAGGCACCGTAGGAAGCGTGAAAGGAGTACACCAACGTGAGCTGAAAGAAGATATCAATGCCGATATTATCTTAGGTAATACGTATCATCTCTATTTGCGTCCGCAAATGCCTATACTTGAGAAAGCAGGGGGCTTGCATAAGTTTATTAACTGGGATAGGAATATCCTTACCGATAGTGGAGGTTATCAGGTATATTCGTTGGCAGCCAACCGCAAGATAAAAGAAGAAGGAGTGAAGTTTAAGAGCCATATAGATGGTTCGTATCACTTCTTTTCGCCTGAAAATGTGATGGAAATAGAGCGCAGTATAGGAGCTGATATAATGATGGCTTTTGATGAATGTACTCCTTACCCTTGCGAATATGGCTATGCTAAACGCTCAATGCACCTTACCCATCGTTGGCTTGACCGCTGTATAGCACACTTAGAGAAAGTACCGCCTAAATATGGCTATGAGCAAAGTTTATTTCCTATTGTACAAGGGTCTGTATATAAAGACCTCCGTATACAATCAGCAGAATATATAGCTAGCAAAGGGGCTGATGGTAATGCGATAGGTGGGCTATCAGTAGGTGAACCTGTAGAGCAAATGTACGAGATGACTGAGCTGGTATGCGATATACTGCCTAAAGATAAACCTCGCTATCTTATGGGAGTAGGTACTCCTATCAATATATTAGAAAACATCGCCTTAGGGGTAGATATGATGGACTGTGTGATGCCTACACGTAATGCTCGCAATGGTATGCTCTTCACTTCAAAAGGAATTATCAATATCAAAAATAAAAAGTGGGAAGACGACTTTTCGCCTCTTGACCCTGATGGGCATACTTATGTAGATACATATTACACCAAAGCCTACTTACGACATCTGTTTGCTGCTAATGAGTTTTTAGGCAAACAAATAGCCTCTATACACAACTTAGGGTTTTATTTGTGGTTAGTGAGAGAGGCACGCCGACAAATAATAGCAGGTACCTTTAGCCAATGGAAGACAAAAATGGTGAATGATATGTCGAATCGTCTTTAAAATCTAACAAAAATATGAAAATACTTGACTGGTACATACTCAAGCGATATTTGCTTACTTTCTTTATGATGATAGTGCTTTTTATTCCGATAGGGATAATAGTAGATTTATCAGAAAAAGTAGATAAAATGATACAGAAAAAAGCGCCAATGAACGAAATACTATTGTATTATGTTAGTTTTATTGGTTATTTTGCTAATATATTATTTCCTATCTTGCTTTTTCTCTCTATAATCTGGTTTACCTCTAAATTGGCAAATAATACCGAAATTATAGCTATACAGAGCTCGGGGGTATCATATATGCGCTTTTTACGTCCTTATATAATAGGAGCTACAATTATTTCGATAATAGTGTTTTTTATGGGGATGTTTATAGTACCAGCAGCTAGTACCGTCTATAATGATTTTTGGAATAAGTATATACGTTCATCAAAAGTAGAGAGTGTAAGCGACCTATACAATCAGTTTACAGATAATGATTATCTGTATGTAAGTTCGTTTAATTACGAAGACAAGCGCGGGTATAACTTTTCGGTAGAGCATTTCGATGGTATCAGGATGACTGAAAAGATAAACGCAGAGACCATACAGTGGATTGATAGTACTCAAACTTACCGACTGACAAACTACTCAAAACGCAAGATAGAGACAGCCGATGATATAATAGAGCGTAAAGAGCAACTAGATACCATCTTCAAGTTTAAAATAGACGACCTAATGCCGATGGAGTATACCGCAGAGAATAAGAACCTTTTTGAACTGGATAAGTTTATTGAACGCGAGCGAATGAAAGGCTCTCCTAACCTTAATATGTATTTGTTAGTGAAATATAGGCGTTGGGGTGCAATAAGTACTGCTTTTATCCTTACACTGATAGGGGTAGCAGTATCGTCAGTAAAAAAGCGAGGAGGTATGGGTATTAACCTAATGGTAGGAGTAGTCGTAGGCTTTACCTTTGTATTCTTCGACCGAGTATTTGGTACTTTAGCACAGACTTCAGGAGGGCTTTCACCTCTAATGGCAGTATTGATACCTAATCTTATTTTTCTAACCCTCGCCATTTTATTACTCAGAAAAGTAAGAAGTTAGTTTATGGAATTAGTAAAAGCAAAAAAACATTTAGGGCAGCACTTCCTAAAGGATTTGAATATAGCACAGAAAATAGCTGATACCTTATCATTGGCAAACTACAAAAAAGTAGTAGAAATAGGGGCAGGTATGGGCGTTCTTACACAATTCTTACTCAAAAAAGATACAGAAGTATATGTTGTAGAGATAGATAAGGAGTCAGTGGCCTATTTAGAAGCTCATTATCCTGAGTTGAGAGGGAAAATAATAGCAGATGACTTTTTAAAGTATGATATAGCAGGCTTTTTGCGAGAACCTTTTGCTATTATAGGCAACTTTCCTTATAATATATCTACTCAAATAGTATTTAAGTTGCTTGAACTTAGAGATTATGTGCCAGAATTTAGCGGTATGTTTCAGAAAGAAGTTGCTGAACGTATTTGTGAACGCGAAGGGAGCAAGACCTATGGCATACTATCAGTTTTGGTACAAGCCTTCTATGAGGCAACTTATCTATTTACTGTTTCCGAAGGGGTGTTTAATCCCCCACCTAAAGTAAAGAGCGGAGTGCTACGCTTAGTGCGCAAGTCTGATTATCATTTAGACTGTGATGAGGCTCTCTTCTTCACTATTGTGAAAACTGCTTTTAATCAGCGGCGCAAAACCCTCAGAAATAGTTTAAAACCTCTACTAACTAACGAATTCCTAAAGAATAATAGTATTTTCGACAAACGCCCAGAGCAATTGCCTTGGCAGGATTTTGTATTTATCACTAAAGAAATCAGTCGGAAAGAACAATAACTACTGATGGTAAACGAACTATGGCAACTTTTAAGATAACAGACGCACTCATTGAGCAAATACAACAGCTCATTGAAGAAAAGAAAAATAAAGAGTTAACAACGCTCTTAAGCGACTTGCACTATGCCGATATAGCTGAAGTTATTCACGAATTGGATATTGAGGAGGGTGTATATATCATTCGTCTTATTGATGCTCAGAAAACTTCAGATGTACTGACAGAGTTAGACGATGATTATCGCGATAAGATATTAGAGCACCTTTCGGCTAAAGAGATTGCTGATGAGATATTAGAGCTTGATACCGATGACGCGGTGGACATCATTTCTGAACTACCAGAAGAGCGAAAAACAGAGGTTATCTCGTATATAGAAGACGTAGAGCACGCTAAGGACATCGTCGATTTGCTGCGCTATGACGAGCATACGGCAGGGGGGTTAATGGCGAAAGAGTTAGTCAAGGTAAATGAGAATTGGAATGTGCTCAAGTGTGTGAAGGAGATGCGAGAGCAGGCAGCCAATGTTACACGGGTACATTCAATATATGTAGTAGATGATAATGATGTGCTAAAAGGGCGACTTTCACTTAAAGACCTACTTACTACTTCTACCCGCTCTGAGGTGAAAGATATTTATATCCCAAAAGTAGATTATGTATATGTTACTGATACCGCTGAAGAGGTTGCTCATATAATGAGTAAGTACGACCTCGAGGCAATACCGGTAGTAGATGAGATGAAACGCCTTGTAGGGCGCATTACCATTGATGACGTGGTAGACGTGATAAAAGAAGAGGCTGAAAAAGACTATCAATTAGCGGCCGGTATCACCCACGATGTAGAAGCTGACGACAGTGTGTGGAAACTTACTAAAGCGCGCTTACCTTGGTTGCTTATCGGTATGTTTGGCGGACTTGGAGCGGCGAGTATCATCAATGGATTTCAAGATACGATGAATATATACCCAATATTGCTGATATTCATTCCACTTATTCAGGCTACCGCAGGGAATGTAGGGGTACAATCTTCAGCGATAGTAGTACAAGGCTTAGCAAACAACTCAATTGATGGCGAGATTATCAAGCGATTACTAAAAGAGTTTCTCTTAGGGCTTATCAACGGAGGTACTATAGCGGGTATTGTGATATTAGTAAGCCATTTTGCTTTTAAAGCGGAGTACTTGGTAAGTATCACCGTAGCGATTGCCCTTGTAACAGTGATAGTAAATGCGGCAGTAATAGGTACTTTCATACCTATATTATTACACAAACGCGGTATAGACCCTGCGGTAGCAACAGGACCCTTTATCACTACCAGTAATGATGTTTTGGGTATTCTAATTTACTTCTTTATAGCGAAGTTAATATTAGGCTTTTAGTCTATAATAGTGAATAAATAAAAAAAAATGCAAGAAGCTATAAGGCCTCTCGCATCTTTTTTTATTGCTCATTAGTATTACTTTGTCCCATCAGCATAAGATAAGCTTTTAGAAAGTCATCTAATTCACCGTTCATTACACTATCAACATCAGTCGATTCGTAACCTGTGCGCACGTCTTTCACCAGCTTATAAGGGTGCATTACATAGTTGCGTATCTGCGAACCCCATTCTATTTTCATCTTTCCAGCTTCTATCTCATCACGCTTAGCTTGACGCTTTTTCAGCTCTATTTCGTATAACTGCGATTTAAGCAATTGCAGAGCTTTGTTTTTGTTGTCTAACTGACTACGTGTTTCTGAGTTTTCAATGATAATACCTGTAGGGTGGTGGCGTAGTCGTACGGCAGTTTCTACCTTGTTTACGTTCTGACCACCGGCACCACTCGAGCGCATTGTCTCAAAAGTAATATCAGCAGGATTGATTTCTATTTCAATAGTATCATCGGCTAACGGATATACATACACCGAAGCAAAAGAGGTATGCCGTTTAGCATTACTGTCGAAAGGTGAAATACGCACTAAGCGGTGAACACCATTTTCCCCTTTTAGGTAACCAAAAGCATATTCACCTTCAATCTCTATGGTTACAGTTTTTACTCCAGCAACATCGCCTTCTTGAAAATTGAGGGTTTTCACCTTATATTTTTGGTTGTTGCACCACATAGTGTACATGCGCAGCAACATCGATGCCCAGTCACAACTTTCAGTACCACCTGCTCCTGCTGTAATTTGTAGTACAGCACTCATAGCATCACCTTCGTCAGAGAGCATATTGCGGAACTCTAACGCCTCAATAGCGTGTAGAGCTTGGGTGTATTGCTGGTCTACCTCTTCGGCTGAGGCTTCCCCATCTTTCAAGAAGTCCAACATTACCTCTACGTCAGAGGTTAGGCTTTCGGCTTCTTCATAATCTTCCACCCACTTTTTCTTCACGCGCAGTTCGCGCATTATCTTCTCAGCTTCTTTAGCGTTATCCCAGAAGTCGGGAGCAAAGGTTTTTTCTTCTTCGTTGCTTATTTCTATACGTTTGGCATCTATGTCAAAGATACCTCCTTAACGCACCCAGGCGATTCATTAAGTCTTTTACTTGTTCGGTATTTGTCATACTTTTAATATCTCAGCTTCCTTAGCGGCTAATACTTCTTCTACTTTTTTGATGTATTTATCGGTGAGTTTTTGTACGCGTTCTTCAGCATCTTTCTTGATGTCATCAGAAGTTTCTACCTTTTTAATCTCTTTATTAGCTTCTTGGCGAGCGTTGCGTACACTTATTTTAGCATCTTCACCTTCGCCTTTAGCTTGCTTTACCAGCTCTTTACGGCGCTCTTCAGTCAATGGGGGAACGCTGATAATCACCATTTCACCGTTATTCATAGGGTTGAAGCCTAAGTTCGCTATCTGAATAGCTTTCTCTATAGGTTGAATCATTTTCTTTTCCCAAGGCTGTATAGTGATGGTGCGCGAGTCCGGAGCAGCTACGTTAGCTACTTGGCTCAGAGGCGTTTGAGCACCGTAGTAATCTACCATTACGCTGCCTAACATTTGCGGACTTGCTTTACCAGCACGAATGTTGCCCAAAGCCTTGTCTAAGTGTTGCAATGCCTCTTGCATCGCTTCTGAGGTACTGTCTAAGATGATATTAATCTCTTCGTTCATTGTATATTGTTTTATTTATTAGTATTAGTTTTATTAGATAATAACTTTTTAATTTTCATTTGTAGATTATTGTTCTTCTTATAAAAGAAGAAAATACCTACAATCAATAAAATTGTCAATAATGGTTGTATAATCACAAACAAATAGATGTTCACTGCTTCATAAGTAGTTCCAAAAGAATCTGCTAATAAATACAAGCCTTCCACTGCAAGGTCAAAACATCTATGTAATAGATTTTGTTCCATTAGTATTGTGCTTCTAATTCTTTAATAAAGCGCTTTTTCTCTCTGTATTGTATGTATTTAACTACAAAAAGTAGCAAAAGAGCAATATTTACCATAGGCATTAGAAAAATAAAGACAATAGCATTCACTTCTTTATAGGTAAACCCTGTGAAATTTGCCAATGATTGCATTACTTCACAACACCAATTGAATAATACTTCCATTAATCATTTTAATCATTAACCATTAACCATCAATCATTAACCATTAATCATTGTCCTTATTTCTTCTTGTATATTTCTTCAAAAGGCAGTCTAAAGCGTTCTCCCCTAACGCCTTGATCTTCACGCAGTCCGCAAGATACGAGCATATTCACTTCTGCTCCATAAGGCAGGTGTAATATCTTTTTTACGCGTCGGCTATCAAAGCCTTCTATAGGACAGGTGTCATAGCCTGCTTCTGCCATTGCCAGCATAAAGGTTTGCGCTACCAATCCGCAACTCTTGTGTACATTCACCCGCATATCACTTTCAGAAACGAGTTGCATCATAGGATGAAACCAACTGCTAACTACCCCCAAAGTCTTGCGCAAAAGACCCAAAAGACCAAAACACCTGCTAAAGAGAAAAGGCATCAGCTGGTTGTAAAACTTCTCTTGTTCCTTGATGCGCTTGGCTTGTTTCTCTGGTGGACTATTGCGCTGTATATTACCGCGTTCAAACTCTAGAACCTTCTTGGCGTGCAGACGGTGTTTGTCTTGTCGGGCAACGAATACTACCATTTGCTGTGCTGTAGTAGCCGTTTGCTGGTCAAGGCAAGCGTGTCCCAGTTTTTTGAGTAGTTCCTTATCGGTGATGTGATAAACTTCATACAACTGCATATTATACGTGGTAGGAGCCAGAGTAGCCAATTTAAGGCACTCCCGCACCTTCTCTTCACTAATAGGCGTAGGAGCGTAATAACGTATCGCCCTTCTAAAATCTAAAATGTCTTTTAACATATTGTTTATTTGTTGTTACTTGTTAGAGAATGATGAAAAACTCAGAGGGCTTGGAGTTTTATAAGGGGCTCCGAGTTACTTATCACTACACTTTGCCAAAGGTCGTAGCACGACAAGCAATTATAAACTCTGCCAAAGTTTATATCAAAATCTAACCATTAATCATTAACCATCAATCATTAACCATTAACCATCAATCATTAACCATCAATCATTAATCATTAACCATTAATCATTAACCATTAATCATTAACTACGGTTCCTACATTTTCCCCTGCTACTACTTTAGCGAGATTGCCTTTTTTGTTCATATCAAATACAATAATAGGCAAATGGTTCTCTTGGCTAAGAGTAAAAGCCGTCATATCCATTACTTTAAGGTTTTTATCAATACATTCATTGAAAGAGATATGGTCAAACTTCACAGCCTTAGGGTCTTTCTCAGGGTCAGCAGTATAGATACCATCTACACGAGTACCTTTCAGGATTACATCTGCATTGATTTCAATAGCGCGAAGTACAGCAGCCGAATCGGTTGTAAAATAAGGATTACCAGTTCCTGCCCCAAAGATAACCACGCGTCCTTTTTCTAAGTGACGTACAGCGCGACGTTTGATAAAAGGTTCGGCCATCGCTTCCATTTTAATAGCCGTTTGCAGACGAGTATAGATACCTTCGTCTTCTAAGGCACTTTGTAGGGCGAGCGAGTTGATAACAGTAGCGAGCATACCCATATAGTCGCCTTGTACTCTATCCATACCATTGCTAGCGCCAGCTACGCCGCGAAAAATATTGCCACCGCCGATAACGATAGCCACTTCAACTCCCATAGCTACCACCTCTTTTATTTCAGTGGCATACTCTTTTAGTCTAGCAGGGTCTATGCCGTATTGGCGACTTCCCATAAGGGCTTCCCCGCTGAGTTTGAGCAAAATACGTTTATATTTCATTTTCAATATAGCTTATTGGTTCTGTTTCAGATATAAGATTTTACAAAAGTAAGTAATTTTAATGAGAGTACCAAAAAAAAGTACAGCAACTTACAAAAACGCCCATTTTTTTCATTCCTCCCAATCCTCCCAGCCCACCCAATCTTCCCAGCCCACTCAATCTTCCCAGCCCACTCAATCTTCCCAGCCCACCCAATCTTCTCAGCCTTCTCAGCCTTCTCAGCCCTCCCACTTGTCTCACTTGTCCCACCTGTCTCACAATCGCCAGTGCGGCTCGCACTCCCGCCTGTCTCACTTGTCCCACTTGTCCCATTTGTCTCACTTGTCCCACTTGTCCCACCTGTCTCACCTGTCCCACTTGTCTCACCTGTCCCACCCGTCCCACTTGTCCCACTTGTCCCACAATCGCCAGTGCGGCTCGCACTCCCACCCGTCCCACTCGTCTCACCTGTCCCACAATCGCCAGTGCGGCTCGCACTCCCACCTGTTCCACTTGTCTCACTCGTCCCAGCCCACCCAATCCTCCCAGCCTTTTCAGCTCTTTCAGAAAAATTTTCTTCTATACCTTCCCTTTACCTTAGATATAGGAAGGATACAGCATCACCGAAGGATTACCGAAAGATGAGCGAAGCACAAACGTCTAATCACCGCCTAAAAACCAGAAAAATATCCTACACCAATCCTATTCATAATCTATTTCAAATTTCTCATTCCACCCAGCCTTCTCAGCCTTCCCAATCCTCCCATTAACTAGAAAAAGCACCTTGTTATTGCTGAAAAACTAACGACTAAAGCCTAAAACCTAATAACTAATGATAAAAAAGTTATTTTATTATCTATTGATAATGAGTGAATTATGATTTTTATTCAAAAAAAAATGAAAAAAAGTTGCCGAAAAATTTGCAGAATGAAAAAATCGTAGTACCTTTGCAACCGCAAAAGAGACAGAAAAGGAGTTCATAAAAATAAAGGAGAGGTGCCGGAGTGGTAACGGAGCAGATTGCTAATCTGTCGGCGGGTAACCGTCGCCTGGGTTCGAGTCCCAGTCTCTCCGCATCTTTTAGCAAAGACTGATAAATTCGGGGCGTAGCGTAGTCCGGTCATCGCGCCTGGTTTGGGACCAGGAGGTCGCAGGTTCGAATCCTGCCGCCCCGACAAAAATAAAATATTTCATTAATGTTTCCTTGTGAGTTGCATTATTGGAATATTTTTTTTGGAAAATGGTCACGTAGCTCAGCTGGATAGAGCATCTGCCTTCTAAGCAGACGGTCACAGGTTCGAATCCTGTCGTGATCACGAGAATTTGTTTCATTTTGTATTAAAATTTATGTTCGAAATAACGCAGAGCTTTTGCCCTGCGTTATTTTGTTTTAACCCAAATTCTACATCTCATATTCGCTGCTATACTCATAATTCAAAATTATTTCCTATCTTTGCCCTGCGCGGCACAATATTTGTATAAAGCAAAATACTGAAAAATTAATTAATATATGGAACAAAGAACTGCTGTTGATATCAGTAAAATAAACGAAAAAATCGAGAGGGAAAGCGCCTTTATCGATATACTTACTGCCGAAATGAATAAGGTTATCATTGGGCAAAAACATATGGTCAATGCCTTGCTTATCGGCTTGTTAGGCAAAGGGCATATCCTTTTAGAGGGCGTTCCTGGGTTGGCTAAAACCCTATCTATCAATACGCTGGCTAAGTCAGTGCACGGCTCTTTCAGTCGTATACAGTTTACCCCCGACTTACTGCCTGCCGATGTCATTGGTACAATGACCTACAACATCAAGCAAAATGAGTTTTCTATCAAAAAGGGACCTATCTTTGCTAACTTTGTATTGGCTGACGAGATAAACCGTGCTCCTGCTAAGGTACAATCAGCGCTGTTAGAGGCTATGCAAGAGCGTCAAGTAACTATAGGCGACTCTACTTTTAAGCTCGATACTCCTTTTATGGTTATGGCTACCCAAAACCCAGTGGAGCAAGAAGGTACGTATCCGCTACCTGAGGCGCAAGTAGACCGTTTTATGTTAAAAACAGTAATTGACTACCCTAAAATAGACGAAGAACAGCAGATTATGCGCGACAATCTAAGCAATAGCTATGCGGTGGTGAACCAAACAGTGAGTTTAGAGCAGATTACTAACGCACAGGCAGCTGTTAGAGAGGTATATATGGACGAGAAGATAGAAAAATATATTTTGGACATCATCTTTGCCACCCGTTATCCTGAAAAATACGGATTAGCAGACCTTAAGCCGCTTATCAGCTTTGGAGCTTCGCCACGTGGTAGTATCAATCTTGCTATGGCAGCTAAGTGCTATGCTTTTATCAAGCGTCGTGGTTATGTCATTCCTGAAGACGTACGTGCTGTAGTATTCGATGTGCTTCGCCATCGTATAGGTATCACTTACGAAGCTGAGGCTGAGAATATTACCTCTGTAGAGATGGTACATAAAATCGTAAATACGATTGAAGTGCCTTAGTAATTAGCCGATTTGCTAATTAGCAAATTAGGGAGTGTAACAATTAAGAATATAGTATTATGAGGACGTTGCAAATATCTATTTCAGAACTTGAGTATCAGAAGTTTGGCATCAAAGAAGAGCGATTGCACTTTTCTGAGCTACTTGATATTATTAGTAGAGAAATTACTAAAATAGGATTACAACAAGTGGTAGAACTTTCAGAAAAATACGGACTTTCAGCAATGACAATGGACGATATTTCTGCTGAAGTAAAGGCTGTAAGAAATGAAAAGCGTAATTATTGATACGAATGTAATAGTTTCATCATTAATTCAAAAAAGCTATCCTTATTTGATTATTTTTGATTTATTCTTAGAAGGTAAAATTAGAATTTGTGTTTCTGATGAACTTATAGAAGAATATTTTGATGTATTATCTCGACCTAAATTTCAGAGATTTCCTGATTTTGCTAAAAAAGCAGAGCTTATTCTAACAGAAATAACAATGAAATCGGTAAAATATACTCCTGAAATAAAATTGGATATTATTTCTGACCAAGATGATAATATGATTTTAGAGTTAGCCTACGAGAGTAAAGCTGATTTTATTATAACAGGCAATACAAATGATTTTACTATTTCAGAATATTTGCATACTAAAATTGTAACTCCAAGAGAGTTTTGGGAATTAACCATTAACAATTTATCATTAAACAAAGGTAATCATCACTTTTTTGATTGACAGTATAGATTTTGGATACAAAAGAATTATTAAAAAAAGTACGCAAGATAGAGATTAAAACGCGAAAACTCTCCGATAATATTTTCGGAGGGGAGTACCACTCTACTTTCAAAGGGCGCGGTATGACCTTTAGCGAGGTACGTCCGTACCAGTTTGGCGATGATATTCGTATGATAGACTGGAACGTTACGGCACGCTATAATGAGCCTTTCGTGAAAGTATTTGAAGAGGAACGCGAACTGACCCTTATGCTAATGGTAGATGTGAGTGGTAGCGAACTTTTTGGTACACAACAGCAGTTTAAGAGCGAAATTATCACCGAAATAGCAGCTACTTTAGCATTTTCGGCATTACAAAACAATGATAAAACAGGTTTGATACTCTTTTCAGACCAGATAGAATTGTTTATACCGCCTAAAAAAGGAAAATCTCACGTGCTGCGCATCATCAGAGAGCTTATAGAGTTTGAACCTAAGAGTTTTAAGACCAATATAGGCGAGGCTTTTCAGTTCCTCAGTAGGGTGATGAAGAAAAAAGCTATTGTATTTATGCTTTCTGACTTTATCGATAAAGGGTATGAGAAGCCTATACAGATAGCGGCTAAAAAGCATGATATTACCGGCATTCGCATCTATGATCAAAAGGAAACGGAGTTGCCTAATTTGGGCTATATAATGGTGAAAGATGCCGAAACAGGTGGTCTTATGCGGGTAAATACAGCTTCTTCGGCAGTGCGCAAAGAGTATGCGCAGCAGTACCGCGATACGGTGAGCTACTTCGAGGGGCTTTGGCAGAAATCAGGAGCTGGGGTAGTGAATTGTCGTAATGACGAGAGTTATACGCAGAAACTATTAGGCTACTTTAAAAGGCGATGAGATAATTAGCAAATTAGTAAAGAAGATGAAGCGATTATTGTATTATACGTTTTTATTAGCTTTCCCAATGCTTTACGCCCAAGAGGTGAAGGTGGAAACTAATACGAAAAACATCAAAATAGGGGAACAAATACAGTATAAAGTGTCGGTAGAAACGCCTGCCGATACACCGGTATCTTTTCCTGAGGGACAGACATTTGCTCCTTTGGAAATGGTGAAAACTCGTGCAGCTGATACGTTGCGCGATGGCGGGAAGTACCGATTGGTAAAGGAGTACTACCTTACCCAGTTTGACGAAGGGAAGTACACCATTCCGTCTCAGAAAATACGCATCAATAATAAGGATTATTTTACCGATTCGCTATTGGTAGAGGTGCACACAGTGGCTATTGATACCCTCAAACAGCCCCTCTACGACATCAAACCTATACAAGAGGTTAAGAAACCTTTTACCTCGTATGGGTGGATACTTACAATTATTGCTGCAGTGTTATTGCTGTTGATAGTAGCTTTTGTTTATTTTGTGTTTATCCGCAAAAAGAAATTTCCTTTCTTGCAAACACAGAAAAAACTACCTCCTTTCGACCGTGCTATTCAAGATTTAAAAGAGCTACAAAACTCTAAATACCTGATACAATCGCAACACAAAGAATACTATACTCGTTTGACTGATATAGTGAAAGCCTACTTAGAAGAGGAGGTACATATACTTGCAAAAGAGAGTACTACTGATGAGTTATTGACCAAAATAAATCTACTACAAGAAAAAGGCAAACTAAACCTTAATCAGGAGACGATTACTAACCTTAAAAGGGTATTACAGACTGCCGATTTGGTGAAATTTGCTAAGAATAAACCCTCTGATGACAATGCTGAATACGACCGCGAAACCATCGAAAATGTAGTGATTAAAACTAAAGAAGCTATTCCGCTTGAACCTACTGACGAACAGGCTATCAATGAAGCAAGGCAGAAAGCATTAGCCCTCAAAAGGCAAAAACGAAAGAAACTCCTTATAAAAATAGGGGTGGGGATACTCCTTTTCTTCTTGCTCGGGGGAGTAGGATTGTATTTTGGCTATCGTACCCTTAAAAATTGGTTGTTTAATCCGTATGTGGCAGAGCTAAACGAAGGAAAATGGGTAACTAGTGATTATGGATATCCTATTACCGAGCTTACCACTCCGAAAGTGCTAATGCGCAAGCAGATAGTAGATATTACGGGCTTCAAACCTATTATTCACAGTCAGAGTACTTTCTATTTTGGTAGCCTTAACTCTGAGCTGTATATAATGACTAATATTATCACCTTTGTAAAGGAAACCGGAGGTAATAGTAGTGAGCGCGGTGATGGCAATATCTCTTTAGACCCGCAGTTGGTCAATGAGATAGTGCTCGCACAGCTCGACAAGGCTGGCGCTAAGAATATCACCACCTTGCAAGAGGAATACACAACCCCTGCAGGTGTAAAAGGAATGAAAGTATTTGGTGAAATGACACTGCCCGATAAAAACGGCAACCTTTTCAAAGCAAATTATGAGCTTTATAGCTTTACTGAAAATGGTGCCTTACAGCAGTTGCTCATTACCTATATAAATGATTTAAATGCAAAGGCTATTGCTAAGAGAGTAGTAAACTCAATTGCATTTAAAACAGAATAACACCTAAAATCGTTAATCAGATGTTTAAGAATATCATATTTGCCAATCCTGAGTTTTTCTGGCTGCTATTGCTTTTGCCACTAATGCTACTTTGGTATTGGTATTGGAATAAGAAATCACAAGCTAATGTTACTTTTTCGACTACCATAGCCTTCAAGAAGACGAAGAGTTGGAGCGATGCTCTTTACCACTTGCTTTTTGTGCTGCGTATGATAGCTATTGCGCTGATAGTAGTAGCCCTTGCTCGTCCACAGACGCATTCAGAGAATGCTAAGACCAAAATAACAGATGGTATTGATATAGTAATGGCGATTGATGTATCGGCTAGTATGTTGTCGCAAGACTTGAAGCCTAACCGCTTTGAGGCACTGAAGAAGGTAGCCTCGCAGTTTGTGAAAGACCGTCCTAATGACCGTATAGGTTTGGTAATTTACGCAGGCGAAAGCTATACTAAAACCCCTGTTACTACCGACAAATTGATTATACTAAATGCCCTTTCTGAAATCACTTATGGGCAGATAGAAGACGGTACCGCTATAGGTATGGGCTTGGCTACGGCTGTAAACCGACTTAAAGAAAGCAAGGCTAAGAGTAGGGTAATTATCCTATTAACTGATGGGGTGAACAATACCGGTTTTATAGACCCACAAACGGCAGCCGAGTTGGCAGCAGAATACGGCATCAAAGTCTATACGGTGGGGATAGGTACTAACGGAATGGCATTGTCGCCTTACGCCCTGAATGCCGATGGCAGCATCATATACCGTATGCAGCAGGTAGATATAGACGAGCCACTGATGAAGAAGATAGCCCAAGTGACTAAAGGACGTTATTTCCGCGCTACTAACAACCAGAAGTTGCAACAGATTTACGACGAGATTAACCAGATGGAAACTACTAAGATAGAAGAATTTAAATATACCGAAGTAGATGAGAAATTCAGATGGTGGGTGCTTGTAGCAGGACTCTTATTATTATTAGAGTTTGTTTTGAAACACACTTTACTTAGAAATGATATTTAAAAAAAGAGACTGTCAGAAATTAACTGACAGTCTCTTTTTTTATTAGCAAATTGGTAAATCGATTATAACAAGTGCTTTTGGGCGCGGTAAGAAGAGCGTACCAAAGCACCACTTTCTACGTGGCGGAATCCTAAGCTCATACCTATTTCTTTATACTTAGCAAATTGCTCAGGGGTAATAAAGGCTCTAACAGGCAAGTGTCGTTTAGAGGGTTGTAGATATTGCCCAATAGTTACGATGTCTACTTTAGCCTCTTTTAGGTCGTGTAAAGTTTCAATTACCTCTTCTTCTTTTTCACCTAATCCCAACATAATACCCGATTTGGTACGGTTAGCACCATTCTCTTTCAGATATTTTAATACTCCCAGACTACGATCGTATTTAGCTTGAATGCGCACTTCGCGAGTGAGGCGGCGTACTGTTTCCATATTGTGCGAGATAATCTCGGGGGCAGCCTCTAATATACGGTTAAGATTACGTTCTACTCCTTGAAAATCAGGGATAAGCGTTTCCATAGTAGTGTTAGGGTTCATACGGCGTACAGCTCTTACGGTTTCAGCCCAAATAATACTCCCCATATCTTTTAGGTCATCGCGGTCTACAGAGGTAAGTACTGCGTGCGAGATATTCATCAGCTTGATAGAGCGAGCCACCTTTTCAGGTTCTTCCCAGTCGAGGGTTTCAGGTCTACCCGTTTTCACTCCGCAGAAACCACAAGAGCGGGTACATATATTGCCGAGAATCATAAAAGTAGCGGTACCTTCGCCCCAGCACTCGCCCATATTAGGGCAACTGCCAGAAGTACAGATAGTGTGTAGGTTATATTTATCAACTACATTGCGCAGTTCAGTATATTTTTTGCCGGTGGGCAGCTTTACCCGAATCCATTTGGGTTTAGCTTGAGGAAATGCTTCAGTGGCTACGTGCTCTGAAGCAACAGTTTCTACATTCATTGTATTCTTGAAAATCTATAATTTTATTACAAAAGTAGTACTTTTTTGTCAATTGACAAAATTTTAATTACCAGAGGTCGATTAATTTTCGGTCATTCTTCGCTTATCGTTCGCTTATCGTTCGCTCATCCTTCGCCCATCCTATACGTAAGGTATACAGTATTGGCATTTAACTTTAGGTACATTTAAATCTCGCACTGTGCCATAGAGTTAAATGCAAATGCTGTGAATAATTTTTGCTTATTTCTGTATAAATCACTAACTTTGCGACTCCTGATTATAGTAATCGATGAACAGAAAAAAAACAACTAAAGATATGGTGCGGGCTTCAGTAGCGGAGTATCTTACTTTTGTGACAGCTACAGGTGAGAGCAATATACAAAGTCTCTATGCCGATGAAAACGTATGGCTTTCTCAGAAAATGATGGGATTGCTTTATGATGTAGATGTAAGAACGATTAATTATCATTTACAAAAAATATTCTCTGATAATGAGTTAGATGAAAAATCAGTTATCCAAGATTTTCGGATAACTGCTGATGATGGTAAGACGTACAATACTAAGCACTATAACCTATCGGCAATTATAGCGGTAGGGTACAAGGTAAATTCAGAAAGAGCAGTACAATTTCGCAAATGGGCAACGCAGATTATTCAAGAATTTACCATTAAGGGCTTTGCGATGGACGATGAGCGGCTAAAAAACGATGGTACGCTACTCGGGAAGAAGTATTTTGAAGAACAACTACAGCGCATACGCGAAATACGCCTGTCGGAACGCAAATTTTATCAGAAAATAACGGATATTTACACTACTTCTATCGATTATGACCCTAAATCGGCTAGCACACAGCGTTTTTTTGCTACTGTGCAAAACAAATTGCATTGGGCGATACACGGACATACTGCTGCAGAGGTGATTTATGTGCGCGCTGATGCTGAAAAAACTAATATGGGGCTTAGCACTTGGAAAGATGCGCCTAAAGGCAAGATATACCCTTTTGATGTAGTAGTGGCTAAAAACTACCTAACCGAGGACGAAATGGCGCAGCTACAACGTTTGGTATCGGCTTATTTGGATATGGCAGAAGATATGGCACTGCGACATATACCGATGACAATGAGCGATTGGGAGCAACGCTTGAATCGCTTTTTAGCATTTGCTGACCGCCAAGTATTGCAAGACGCAGGCAAAATAACCGCAGAAATAGCTCGTGCACACGCTCTTAGCGAGTTTGAGAAGTATCGCATTGTGCAAGATAGGCTTTTTGAATCAGATTTTGATAAATTTATAGAGAATAGTCTGCTAAGTTAAAAAATAGTTGTATATTTGTCGCAAAATTTTAGAAGTTATTATTATGGAAACACTTACTATTAAACCACCTAAAGGAGTTAGCCTAAGTGATGCAAAAATAGCTCTCGAACGACTTAATTTTGAAATAATAGATGATCAGGAGTATACCATTTCTGATGCTTATAGAAAAGAGTTGCACAATCGCTTAAGAGAATGGGAATTATCTCCAGAAACAGGAATATCTTTAGAAGATGCTAGAAAATTAGCATAGAGTTATAGAAAATAAATACAAAATTTAAAAAACATTTAAATCCTATTTAAAAGAAACAGAAAAACAATAACATAAAGACATAAATTAGCGTTTCGCTTTACGATTTTCCTCCTTATAGAAAACGACCAATTTTTTGTGTTAGGAAAAGTGAAGTGGAAATGCCTGCGTTATAAGCGTGGGCATTCCTTTTTACTTTGGCACACAGCCTTTGGTCGGGCTCTATAAGGGAAGTATGGGGAATGTACCCACGCTTTTTTGTGCTCTTATGTGAAAGACAAAGGCGGTATCTGAAAAGCCTATAAGAGAGTAAGAATAACAATTTAATTTTATCAAAAACAAATGAAAAAAGTAATTTTAATAGCAGTAGCAGTGCTGGGAGCACTAACTGTTAGCAGTTGTAGGAAAGAAACTGAGAAAATTATTGAAAGAGTAGAGGTGCAGAGAGGTAATCAAATTCTTTCAGGGATGGGAGCACCATCTGAAAATTTAGGAAACATAGGGGATTATTACCTTGATCTTTCTAATACTAATCTTTATGGTGCTAAAACAGCTCAAGGATGGGGAACGCCTATTAGTCTAAAAGGAATTCAAGGCGACAAGGGCGATACAGGAGCGAAAGGCGATAAGGGAGATACAGGAGCTAAAGGTGATAAAGGAGACACAGGGGCGAAAGGTGATAAAGGCGATACAGGAGCTAAAGGTGATAAAGGTGATACCGGAGCTAAAGGTGATAAAGGAGACACGGGAGCCAAAGGTGATAAAGGCGATACAGGAGCAAAGGGTGATAAAGGAGACACAGGAGCCAAAGGTGATAAAGGAGATGCTGGTACGAAAGGTAATGGTCAGAATGTTGGACAAAAAGGTGATAAAGGTGATAAAGGCGAGCAAGGCGTAGCAGGGAAAGATGGAACTAAAATATATGCAGGAGTAGGGGCTCCTACTAACATAGGTAAAGCTGGTGATTGGTATATTGATACTCTAAATAAGCGTCTTTATGGACCTAAATTGGAAGGCTCTTGGGGGACTTCTTATATAGAGTTAGGTAGTACTTTACCATCAGTTCCTATAAGAACAACAGATTATGAATTGAGTGCAGATAAGAAAACTCTTTTGAAATGGAAGAATGGAAGAACTACTTATATAGATATGAATTCTAATGAAGAATTAAAAGAAGTTAAATATATTGATAAAAATGCATTTTCCCTTTTCGCTCGAAATTTGATTTCTATAGTATTAGGGGATAAAATAGAACGTATCGGTAAAAATGCTTTTGCAGATTGTGAAAACATAATATCTGTAACCCTTCCTAATACATTATATACTATTGAAGAAAGAGCTTTTTTTGGTTGTAAATCATTGCAAAAAATAAATCTACCTAATAATTTAAAAAAAATTGAAGATGAGGCTTTTTCTCTATGTGAAGATTTAATGTCTATTACTATTCCTAGTGGTCTTACTTATATTGGTTCAGCCTTTCAATATTCAGCGATAACTTCTATCACAGTACCTAATAATGTGACAAAAATATCTTTAAATGATTGTGTTCATTTAAAATCAGCTACTCTTCCTAATACAATAACTGAATTCAGAGCAACAAGATGTTCTTCATTAGTATCTTTCATAATACCTAATAGTACTGATAAAATCTTAAATTCTGCTTTTGAAGATTGTTTTTCTCTGAAGTCTGTTGTGTTTCATAAAAATGTAAAAAGTATTGAAGAGAATGCCTTTTATGGTTGTAATTCCTTAACTTCTATTACTTTACCTTCAAGTATAACTAAAATAATGAATAACTCCTTTGCTAATTGTAAAAAACTAGAAACGATTACATTTGAAGGTACAAATCCTCCTATTCTGAAAAGTTATCCTTTTGATACACGATATTTGAAAAATATTTATGTTCCTGAAGGAAGTGAAGAAAAATACAAAAAAGCTGAAGGCTGGAGTAACTATATAGATTTGATAAAAGTAAAGCCTAATAAATAATTTCTGAAAAAAAACAAGATAATCGCAATACTTATTTTTATTAAGTATTGCGATTTCTGCTATAATAAACGGATAACAAATTTGCTAATTCATAATTGTTTTGTACCTTTGCACGATTGATTTTTTTGACCATAGAAAATGGAACAGATAAGCGTTTTTGATATGCTAAAAATAGGCGTAGGCCCCTCAAGTTCGCATACCTTAGGGCCGTGGCGAGCGGCTGAAGCCTTCGTAAAAGAACTAAGAGAAAAAAACTACTTGCTCAATACTAAGAAATTGTCGGTAGACCTCTATGGGTCGCTTTCGCTTACAGGAAAAGGACACGCTACTGACCTCGCAGTAATGTTAGGCCTTAGTGGGGCTGACCCTGAGTATGTGCCTATAGAGAGTTTAGATGTTATCATCACGGCTATTACTAATAACCAAGAACTGTATTTGGGCAATGAACTCATAGTGAAGTTTAATCCTAAAGAGGATATAGTATTCAACCGAAATTTCTTACCTTTTCACGCTAATGGTCTTACTTTTACGGCTTCGGGTGATGATTTTAACTATCAATCGACTTTTTACTCGGTAGGAGGAGGCTTTATTGTTAAAGAAAATGCTTGTGAAGAGGAGCAAACCAATAAAAAGAATGTTCCTTTCCCTTTTCCTATTGATAAAGCAGAGGAATTGTTGCATTATTGCAGTTCAGAGGGTAAGAAAATATCGGAAATAGTATATGAAAATGAAAAAGCACTCCGCACTGAAGAGGAAATAGACCACGAGCTGTTGCGCATCTGGAATACGATGTTAGAATGTACCTACATAGGTTGCCATACTGAGGGGGTACTGCCAGGGGGATTGCACGTGCGTCGCCGCGCTTATGACATTCACAAAAACCTGATAGGGGTGGTAACTTATGACAGTCCGAAGAGTTGGATAAACTCCATTAAAAAAACGGATATTAAGTTTAGAGAAATACTGAAGTGGGTGAGTTGTTTTTCATTGGCCGTAAATGAGGTAAATGCGTCGTTAGGGCGGGTGGTAACGGCTCCGACCAATGGTAGTGCGGGGGTAATACCTGCGGTGCTATTGTATTACATCACTATAGAAAATCAGCAGGCTACAGAGGATGCTATCAAGCAATTTTTATTAGTAGCGGGCGAGATAGGTAGTCTTTTCAAAAAAGGAGCTACCATTTCAGCAGCGATGGGTGGCTGTCAGGCAGAGATAGGGGTATCATCGGCTATGGCGGCTGGGGCACTATGCGAACTATTAGGCGGTACCCCAGAGCAGGTATTAATAGCTGCCGAGATAGCGATGGAGCACCATTTGGGACTGACCTGCGACCCTATAGGGGGCTTAGTACAGATACCCTGTATAGAGCGCAATGCTATGGGGGCCATAAAGGCTATTAACGCTGCCGAATTGGCGATGACAACTGACCCTAAAAACGCTAAAGTGCCTTTAGACAAGGTAATTAACACGATGTGGCAGACGGCTAAGGATATGAATTCGAAGTACAAAGAAACCTCAGAAGGAGGCTTGGCCGTAGCGGTAAATATTGCGGATTGCTAGGCGAAAGACGAGAGATGAAAACATTAACTTTAACTAATAGAATATGACGATTAATTGTAAAGGTGAATTAGTGTCGCTTGATTATCCACGTGTGATGGGTATTCTCAATCACACGCCCGATTCGTTTTTTGAGGGGAGTAGGGTAACCGAAAAGACGTTGCTAAATAGGGCAGAGGAGATGCTTATTCAGGGGGCTGACTTTATAGACGTTGGCGGGTATAGTACGCGCCCTAATGCAGCTGAGGTATCGGAAGAAGAAGAGTTAGCGC
Source organism: Capnocytophaga sp. FDAARGOS_737 (assembly GCF_009730375.1). Lineage (NCBI taxonomy): Bacteria > Pseudomonadati > Bacteroidota > Flavobacteriia > Flavobacteriales > Flavobacteriaceae > Capnocytophaga > Capnocytophaga sp. FDAARGOS_737. The sequence goes on from NZ_CP046316.1 coordinate 917,280, forward strand.
GTGTGATACCTGTAGTGCGTCAGCTGATAAAGGTTTTTCCTGATATGCTGATTTCGGTAGACACTTTCCGAAGCGAGGTAGCTCGTCAAGCCGTTGCTGAAGGCGCTGCGATTATCAACGATATATCGGCAGGAGGGTTAGACCCTCAGATGCTGAAAGTGGTAGCTGAAGCGCAAGTACCCTATATAGCGATGCATATGAGAGGTACGCCCCAGACAATGCAGCAGCACACCGACTACAATTATATCATTACCGATATGCTTTATTATTTTTCGGAGCGCAAGACTGCTATGATGGAAATGGGCATCAACGATGTGATAATAGATGTGGGGTTTGGTTTCTCGAAAACCTTAGACCAGAATTATGAAATACTGAAGCATTTAGAGCGTTTTCAGATACTGAAAGCCCCTCTGTTAGTAGGGCTTTCGCGCAAATCGATGTTGTACAAACTACTTGATACAGACCCTGCTGGAGCCTTAAACGCTACCACTATAGCCAATACGATAGCCTTACTAAAAGGGGCGCACATCATACGCGTACACGATGTGAAAGAAGCCAAAGAGTGCGTGAAAATTATCAGTAAGATACGATGAAACTATTTGATATTTTAGACTTTACTATTGCCGATGCGATAGATATACTGCTGTTTGCGGCTTTTCTGTACTATGTATACCGACTTATCAGAGGTACGGTAGCTATCAATATTTTTATGGGTATCGTGATGATTTACCTATTGTGGAAAATCACCGAAGCCTTGCAGATGCAATTGCTTAGCAGTATATTAGGGCAGTTTATAGGGGTGGGGGTATTTGCGCTGATAGTGGTATTTCAGCAGGAAATCCGCCGCTTTTTGCTGACTATAGGGTCTACTAATATCACGGCGCGCAATAAGCTGCACCGCATATTTCACTTTTTCAAACAGAAAGAAAGTCTGCTAAATGTAGAAGGTTTAGTAAGCGTATGCCATAAACTCGGCACTACCCATACAGGGGCATTGATAGTGATAGAGCGCAGTGTGCCTTTAGACTTTGTGATAGCTACAGGCGACAAGATGAACTTAGAGCTATCGGGGCCTATTATTGAGAGCATTTTTTATAAAAACAGTCCGCTGCACGATGGGGCTATCGTTATAAGGGGCAATACTATTGTGGCTACACGGGTTATTCTGCCCGTAGCAGCTGAAGATACGTTGCCCAAACACTACGGCTTGCGCCACCGTGCCGCAGTATCTATCACCGAAAAAACCGATGCTACAGCCTTGGTAGTATCAGAAGAAACGGGACATATATCGTACTTTAAGAATGGCAATTTTGTGAGATTTGCCAACGAAGAGGAACTTATAAAAATGATACAAGAAGACAATTAACCTATTTTTTAATTTACTATGAAGATAAAAGAATCAAAATATTATCACCCTGTGAATGTGCTACAGGTAGATAGCGATGACCATATAGAGCTGTATGACAAGTATAAACTGCTCACTTTTACGAATCCTTATCGCGGACTATTAGACGACCTGATGGCACATATTTATTTTGGAGGTGATGACCTTGTGATACACAGAGATAAACTAAAACACTTTGTAAAATGTACTGATTATTACACTTTTGAATACGCTTCTAAGCAAAATGAGCTTTACGAATCGGAGGAGTGTTATTTTCACCCTACTTTAGAGGTTTTTCTGTTGATAGACAAGAATTTATCGAATGAGTACGACAGTCAGATTTTTGAAGATGGGCTTTACAAAGTCAGTTCGGTGTATTACGAAAATACCAATCCTAAGACGAAAGAAAACCTCAATAAACTATTTGAGGATTATATAGAAAAATACGTTTCAAAAGAATCAAAAGTATCTATACTGTTGAAAACATCGCGAGGTATAGACATTAAAACGCATACTATTAAGCCTTATCGCATTGATTTTGAGACAATGTACAACGATGACTTCGCTGAGGTACATCACCACGTAAAGAATGCTCTTACTAATGAAGATAAGGGGGTAGTACTCTTTCACGGTATTGCAGGTTCGGGCAAAACCAACTATATCAAATGGCTTACGAGTCAGATACCCAATAAGAAATTTATTTTTGTGCCTACCTCGATGATAGCCTCACTTACTGACCCTGCTTTTATAGGCTTGCTTATCGAGAACAAAAATTCGGTATTAGTGCTTGAAGATTGTGAGAACTACATAGCCGAGCGTACCTCCTTTAATAGCAATACTGATGTGGTATCGTCTATACTCAATATAGCTGATGGAATGCTTTCGGATGTGCTTGAATGTCAGCTTATCTGTACTTTTAACTCAGATATTTCGAAAATAGATGCTGCCTTGCTCAGAAAGGGTAGGCTTATAGCAGAATATAAGTTTAAAGAGCTGACCGTAGAGAAATGCAATAAGTATTTGCAATCAACAGATAGAAATTTAGTAGTAGAAAGGCCTTATTCGTTAGCTGAATTGACCAATATAGACTCTAAAGAACTAAAAGCAGATAACAAACAATCTAAAATAGGCTTCAAATGATACGATTACTACTTATAATACTTGTTTTTCCTGCTTTTTTGACAGCACAAGAAGCCGGCAACCGCCTTTCTTTGCTCTTTATGGGCGATGTGATGGGGCACGGGCCTCAGGTAGAGGGGGCTTACGATGCTAAGACTAAGCAATACGATTATGAACCTGTATTTGCCAAAATAAAGCACAAGTTTGCTGAAGCAGACTTTGCAATAGCTAATCTAGAGGTTACTTTGGGAGGTAAGCCCTATAAGGGGTATCCGCAGTTTTCATCGCCTGATGCCTTGGCGGTAGCTTGCCAAAATAGCGGAATAGATGTGCTAGTAACAGCCAACAATCATACCTGCGATAGAGGTAAAAAAGGAATTATCAGAACTTTAGATGTACTCGACTCGCTAAAAATAGCTCATACAGGCACTTTTAGAGATAAAGCAGCGTTTGATAAGCATAACCTGTTGGTGCTCTCTAAAAATGGCATCACAGTAGGAATACTAAACTACACTTACGGTACTAACGGCTTGCCTGTGCCAGAGCCTACCATAGTGAATCGTATCAACCTACCCCAGATGAAAGAAGATATAGACCAAGCTAAAAAGAGGGCTTTGGATAAGTTGATTGTCGTAATTCATTGGGGGATAGAATACCAGCAACACCAAAATACACAACAAGAGGCTGTGGCAAAATTTTTGTTTGACAATGGGGTAGATATTATTATAGGCGGACACCCCCACGTGCTACAGCCAATGTACTACACTGCCCAAACAGGCCTTCATAAAGAGCAATTTGTAGTATATTCGTTAGGCAATTTTGTGTCGAATCAGCGCAAGAGTCCCTCAGATGGGGGAGCAATGGTATCGCTTACCTTATTAAAAGATGCTCATACAACCAGAATAGTAGATAAAGGTTATCATTTAGTATGGGTAAATAGGACGAAAAAAGCTAATGGTAAATATCTTTTTGAAATATTACCTTGCAAAGAATATGAAGAGGATAATTTTAAAGACCTTACTGAGGAAGCTAAGGATAGTATGAATATTTTTATTAATAATTCTCGCAAACTATTCAAAGGAAATATTTTAGTAGAAGAAAAATAAAAATAATTTGTAAGATTGTAAATAAAATACTATCTTTGTCGCTCTTATAAACCATCTCTTAATTAAGAAGTTTAATAACCATAAATATGAAGAAAATTATACTATTAGCCTCTGCGCTAAGTTTGTTTGCCTGCAAAACTACACAAAAAGTTTCTACCCCTCAGGCAGTAAATCCTATTCCTACCGCTCGTCAATTAGCGTGGCAAGATTTGGAATACTACGCTTTTATTCACTTCAATATGAATACCTTTACTGATATGGAGTGGGGGACAGGAGGGGAAGACCCAGCCCTGTTTAACCCTACTGAATTAGATGTAAATCAATGGGTGAAAGTGATAAAAGAAGCCGGAATGAAAGGGGTTATCATAACTGCTAAGCACCACGATGGGTTCTGTTTGTGGCCTTCAAAATACACAGAACATTCAGTAAAAAACTCTCCTTGGAAAAATGGTAAAGGCGACCTTGTGAAAGATTTATCAGAGGCGTGCCGTAAGGTAGGACTAAAATTTGGAGTCTATCTATCACCTTGGGATAGAAATCACGCAGAATATGCTCGTCCGGCATATGTTAATTACTTTCATAACCAGCTGAGAGAGTTGCTTACTAACTATGGTGAAATATACGAAGTGTGGTTTGATGGCGCTAATGGAGGTACTGGCTACTACGGAGGTGCTAACGAAAACAGAAAAATAGATGCTGACACCTATTATCAATGGGATAAAACGTATGCTATAGTACGCGAATTACAGCCTCAAGCTACTATTTTTGGCGATGAAGGTCCAGATATACGTTGGATAGGTAATGAGAAAGGTTATGGTACTACTACTAACTGGAACCCATTTACCTCTAATCCTACTTTAGAAGGAGCCCCTCGTTTTAAACACTTAGGTGAAGGTGATGAGAATGGTGTGAATTGGATACCTGCAGAGGCAGATGTATCTATCAGACCAGGTTGGTACTACCACGCACGCGAAGACCACCAAGTACGTCCGCTTGAGAAAATGGTAGATATTTACTACGCTTCAGTAGGAAGAGGATATAACTTTTTGCTTAACTTACCAGTAGACAGACGTGGACTCATACACGAGAATGATATCAAGAGATTGATGGAGCTCAAAAAAGTGATAGAAGCAGACTTTGCAGATAACTTAGTAGGTCAAGCTACTGTAAAAGCTAGTAATGAGCGCAAGCCTTTTAGTGTGGCAAATGCTATTGACAGTAATAAAAATACTTATTGGGCTACAGAAGATGGAGTAACCAATGCATCATTAGAGTTTACTTTTAGCAAACCTACTACTTTCAATAGATTTTTAGCACAAGAGTACATCGCCTTAGGGCAACGTGTTAAGAATTTTAAGATAGAATACGAAAAAGACGGACAATGGCAGCCTATAGATGCACAAACTACTATAGGTTATAAACGCATCTTGCGTTTTGAGCCAGTAACTGCTACTAAATTACGCTTTACTATATTAGACGCCAAAGCAGCTCCTCTTATTAGTAATATAGGGATTTATAACGCTCCTCAGCTGTTAGTTACACCTATGGTAACGCGTACTAAGGATGGCTATATTAATATGAAGGCTGCTGATAAAGCTACTGAGATTTACTATACTCTTGATGGTTCGACTCCTACTGAAAAATCAATGCGTTATGGCTCTCCGTTTGCGCTTGCTAAGCCTACTACCCTTAAAGTAGTTGCCTTTGACCGCAGTAGAAACCAATACAGCGAGGTAGCTTCTCACTCTATAGAGGTAGCTAAAGGACTGTGGAAAGTAATAGCTACTAGTGCTAAAGAAGTAAAAACAATTGATAGAATAATAGATGATAGTGCTACTACTTGGGGCTATCAGAAGAAAGAAAATGATACCCCTGCTATTACTATAGATTTAGGTGAAACTTTGTCGTTGAGTGGCTTTACTTATCTACCATCACAAGATAGATGGGCAGAGGGTACTATCAGTCATTATGTGTTTGAAGTAAGTACTGATAACGTACATTGGAAAAAAGTATCAGAAGGTGAGTTTGGTAATATAAAGAATAACCCTATAGAGCAACGTATTAACTTTGCTACTAGAGAAAATGCGCGCTATATTAGGTTAATAGCTACTAAAACTGTAGATAATTCGAGCATTGTATCTTACGGAGAAATTGGTGTTATAACACAGTAAAAATGTATATCAATAACGCAAAATTATCATTAAGCCCTAAATGGCTTTATATTATAGTTCCAACCCTGTTCTTTGCATTTGCAGGGTTGAACTTTTTAGTGTCACTACTATTTGATACCTCTTCTCTTATCAAGGCAGAAATTGCGTCTAAAGGCGAACTAGTGTACCTTACTGAGAATTTGTTAATCTTTGCTATATTTTTAGCAGTGTTGCTCTTATGGGTTAAGTATGTGCATAGAGAGCCATTAACTGCTCTAATTACAGCTCGTCCTAAGATAGATTGGAAGCGATTTTGGTTTGCTTTTGCTTTATGGGGAGTAGTAACAGTAGGGGTAACGCTGATAGATTACGTCATACACCCCGAAGCGTATGTATGGAATTTTCAGTGGATGCCTTTTCTGAAGTTATTGGTGATAGTGGTTCTTATGATGCCTCTGCAAACAGGCTTTGAAGAGGTCTTTTTCAGAGCTTACTTAATGCAGGCAGTAGGACTTACAGTGCGCAATGCTTGGTTACCTTTATTAGTTACTTCAGTTACTTTCGGACTGATGCACCTTGCTAATCCAGAAGTGGAGAAATTAGGTTATATGCTTCTTATTTACTATATAGGTACAGGGTTCTTCTTAGGAATTACCACCTTAATGGATGACGGCATAGAGTTAGCACTTGGCTTTCATACGGCTAATAACCTCTTTACAGCACTTTTAGTTACTTCAGATTGGACAGTATTCCAAGTCCCTTCTCTATTACGTGATGTATCAGAACCTACCTTAGGGCTTACTTTATGGGTACCATTATTAATCTGTTTTCCTTTAATGCTTTATATTTATGCTAAGAAATACCATTGGAAAGATATAAAGAAACACCTTATAACTCGATAAAAATAAAAAAGAGCTGCTCCACAAGGGCAGCTCTTTTACTTTTAAGGATTGGTATCTTTTTAGTTTTTAAATATCTTCTTATGGAAAACAATCATCAGCCCTACAGCTATAGAAATAGCAGAATCAGCTACGTTAAATATAGGCTCAAAGAATCTAAAACGCTTACCGCCCCAAATAGGCAGCCAATCAGGAAGTACTGTGTCAATAATTGGGAAATAGAACATATCTACTACCTTTCCGTGCAATAAAGTACCATAAGGATTGGGTGAGAAAAGCGTAGCTATATTGCCATAGCTTTGGTCGAAAATAACTCCGTAAAATACAGAGTCAATGATGTTGCCCAGAGCACCTGCTAATATTAGAGAGATAGAGATAATAAGCATCTTAGGTTGTTTTTTCTTTATGGCAGAAACCAACCAATAGCCAATACCTATAACAGCAACAATACGAAAGAGCGTCAGTATAAGTTTTCCGTATTTACCTGGTATTTCAGTACCCCAAGCAGCTCCGTCATTCTCAACAAAGCAGATTTTAAACCAACTAAATACCATTACCGCTTCATCAAGAATGAAGTGTGTTTTAATGTATATTTTGCTCCATTGGTCGATGAGGAGCACCAATAAGATAATAAGAGTAGCGTGTTTTAACTTCATAATCTTTTCTTAACGATATTCTTTTACAGCTTCCACAAAGGCAATAGCATTTTCTACCGGTACATTAGGTAGAATACCGTGGCCTAAATTCGCTATATACTTATCCTTTCCAAAAGTGTCAATCATTTCTTTTACTTTTTTCTTAATCTCAGCGGGCGAAGAGAGTAGGCGAGAAGGGTCAAAGTTACCTTGTAGCACTATCTTTCCTCCGGTTAGTTCTCTTGCTTTTTCAGGGCTGCACGTCCAGTCAATACCTAAAGCAGAAGCTTTAGAGGCAGCCATTTCAGGTAATGCAAACCAGCAGCCTTTGCCAAATACAATTACTTTAGTCAGCGGCGCTAGGGCTTCAACTATCTGATTGATATATTGCCAAGAAAAAGTACGATAATCTTCAGGCGAGAGCACTCCACCCCAACTATCGAATATCTGCACAGCATCTACCCCTGCTTTCACCTTTTCTTTTAGGTATAATATAGTAGTATCAGTTATTTTCTGTAGCAACTGATGTGCGGTTGCAGCATCGGTAAAGCAAAGCTCTTTAGCCGTAGCAAAATCGCGAGAGCTAGAGCCTTGTACAGCATAACAGAAGATAGTGAAAGGAGACCCTGCAAAACCAATCAGAGGCACGCGATTGTTAAGTCGCTGTTTGGTAAGCTTTACTGCCTCAAGCACATAGCCCAATGTTTCTTCAATGTCAGGTACAATCACTTGAGCCACATCTTTGGCGGTACGTATAGGATTAGGGAGCCAAGGGCCTACACCTTTTTTCATTTCTACCTCAATATTCATCGCTTGAGGTACGACTAAGATGTCTGAGAATAAGATAGCAGCATCTACGCCTACAATATCAACTGGTTGTACTGTTATTTCGGCTGCTAATTCAGGAGTTTTACAGCGTGTAAAGAAGTCGTATTTATCGCGTAAAGCTCTAAATTCAGGCAAATATCTACCTGCCTGACGCATCATCCACACAGGAGGGCGTTCAGTGCTTTCGCCATTTAGTACGCGTAGAAATATATCGTTTTGTAACATTTTTTGTTAGGTGTAAAAAAGAAGAGGCTGCCCGAAAGGTTTTTGGGCAGTCTCTTCTGCATAATAATAACTTAAATACTTTTGATGATACTGATGAAATCATCAGCTTTAAGAGCTGCCCCTCCGATAAGTCCGCCGTCTACATCTTCTTTAGCAAAGATTTCTTTAGCGTTATCAGGTTTTACGCTGCCACCATATAGGATAGACACGCTATCAGCTACATTTTTGCCGTATTTATCAGCAATGGTTTTGCGGATAAAATGGTGAATTTCTTGTGCTTGCTCTGGACTTGCAGTTTCGCCAGTACCGATAGCCCAAACAGGTTCGTAAGCCAATACGATATGTTGCCAAGCCTCAGCAGGTAGATGGAATAATCCATTCTTTATTTGGCTACCTACTACATCAAAATGCTTGTTTGCTTTGCGTTCTGCAAGCTCTTCACCTATACAGAATACTACACGCATATTGTGTTTTAGGGCGGTATCTACTTTTTTAGCAAGACTTTCATCTGTTTCGTTGAAATAGGCACGGCGTTCAGAGTGACCTAAGATAGTAGTTTTCACTCCGATAGCATTTAGCATTTCAGCAGATATTTCGCCTGTATAAGCTCCGTTTTCAGCGAAGTGCATATTCTGAGCGATAACTTCTATAGCGCTACCTTTAGCAGCTTCTACTGAAGGGATAAGGTTTACAAAAGTAGGGGCAATCATCACCTCTGCATCAGTTTGAGGTACTTTTTTCAATAGGTCTGAAATAAGGGCTAATGATTTGTTTACATCATTATTCATTTTCCAGTTTCCTGCTACAATTTTTTTTCTCATATATAATGAATTTTTTATTTTCAGGTGGTAAAGTGTTGTCTTGTGGCGCAAAGATACAAAATAATTATCAATTAGCAATTGATGATTAGCAATTTACTAACGACTCTCTCTCCACTTACAAGCCAACAGTGTGTTTTTCAGTAGCATAGCTATTGTCATAGGGCCTACACCACCAGGTACAGGGGTAATGTAGTTTGCTTTATTTTTCACTTCATCAAAAGCTACATCGCCTACGATACGGTATCCTTTAGGGGCATTATCGTCTTGCAAGCGTGTAATACCTACATCTATCACGGTTACCCCTTCTTTTACCATATCACCTTTGAGGAACTCTGGTATTCCTAACGCCATTACTATTATGTCAGCTTGGCGAGTAAAGTCGGCAAGGTTGGGAGTGTGACTGTGGGTTAGAGTAACAGTAGCATTACCTTGAGCACCTTTCTGGCTGAGCAAAATACTGATAGGTCTACCCACTATATGCGAACGCCCTACTACCACTACGTGCTTGCCTTTGGTAGGTACTTCGTAGCGTTTTAGGAGCTCCATAATACCAAAGGGAGTAGCAGGTATAAAAGCCTCCATATCAAGGGCTATTCTACCAAAGTTAGCAGGGTGAAACCCATCTACATCTTTCTTAGGGTCTACGGCTAAAAGTATTTTTTGCTCATCGATATGCTTAGGCAGTGGCAATTGCACTATATAACCATCAATATCAGCATTAGCGTTGAGCTTGTCTATTTCTTTTAAGAGCGCTTCTTCTGTTATGTCAGCAGGTAGTTTTACAAGAGTAGAAGCAAAGCCAACCTGTTCGCAGGCTTTTACCTTGCTGTTTACGTAGGTAATACTCGCGCCGTTGTCGCCTACTAATACAGCGGCTAAGTGAGGCACTTTCTTGCCAGCCGCTTTCAGTTGTTTTACTTCTTCAGCAATTTCTTGCTTGAGTGCTTCCGAGGTCTTTTTTCCGTCTAAAATAGTCATTTTTATTATAGTATTTAGTTGTTAATGTTATTGTTCGCCTATCATTTGCAAAGCCTCTTTTACTTGTGCTAAAGACTCAAACGAATCGCTAAAAGTAGTAGAGGTTTTTGTTCTTTCTATTTCATCTATAAGAGCTTTCACAATTTCTGTAGGGATATATTCTTCACCGCCCGATAGGTCAGCTTTAAAGCCTATTCCCACAGCCATTGTTTCTACCTGCATACCAAAGCAAATTTCGATAAATTCTTCTAAGGTAGCTGATTGCAGTATGCCGTCTTTCCAATCTTCAGTTTTGCAAGCCAAAGCAGTGTCTTTGTCCTCAAAAAAGAGGGCAACCGGAATAGCCTCGTTAGTCTCTTCTATATAAAAAGATACTGAGCTACACATAGCGAACGATTCGTCTACCTCTAAGTAGAACACCTCTTTGTTCTTTACTACGGTTTCTATAAACTTTTTCATAAATAGTAATTTTTATAATTAGGTTTTATCTCATTCCCTGCATCATTTGCATCATTTTTCTACCGCCGCCGCCTTGCATCATCTTCATCATCTTGCTCATTTGCTCAAACTGCTTCATCAGTTGGTTCACCTCCTGAAGCTCACGACCACTACCTTTAGCGATGCGTTTTTTTCTGCTCATATCTATAATGGCAGGATTGCTGCGCTCTTTAGGGGTCATCGAGTGAATTATTGCCTCTATATGCTTAAAGGCATCGTCTTTTATGTCGAGGTCTTTCACCGCTTTGCCCACCCCTGGTAGCATACCGAGTAGGTCTTTCATACTACCCATACGCTTTATTTGCTGTATTTGTTCAAGGAAGTCGTCAAAGCCAAATTGGTTTTTAGCAATTTTCTTCTGTAGTTTGCGAGCCTGTTCTTCGTCAAATTGCTCTTGGGCGCGTTCAACGAGCGAAACCACGTCCCCCATACCGAGGATACGGTCAGCCATACGGTCAGGGTAGAACACATCTATAGCGTCCATCTTCTCGCCTGTACCAACGAACTTGATAGGTTTATTTACTACTGATTTGATGGTGATAGCAGCCCCTCCGCGGGTATCACCATCTAATTTGGTAAGTATAACCCCGTCAAAGTTAAGTACATCGTTGAAGGCTTTAGCTGTGTTTACCGCATCTTGTCCGGTCATCGCATCTACTACGAAGAGCGTTTCGTGTGGTTTGATAGCTTGGTGAATGTTTGATATTTCGTTCATCATCTGTTCATCAACTGCCAAACGACCTGCCGTATCGACAATCACCACGTTCAGATGATTTTCCTTAGCGTAAGCCAAACCTTTCAGAGCGATATCCACAGGATTGTTATTGCCTTTGTCTGAAAATACCGGTACGCCTACCTGCTCGCCTACTATGTGTAGCTGGTCTATCGCAGCAGGGCGGTACACGTCGCAAGCCACTAAGAGGGGCTTTTTGTTCTTTTTGGTTTTCAGATAGTTAGCTAATTTTCCAGAGAAAGTAGTCTTACCCGAACCTTGCAATCCCGACATTAATATCACGGTAGGATTACCCGACAGATTTACCCCTGCGGCATCACCTCCCATCAGTTGGGTAAGTTCATCTTTTACGATTTTCACCATCAACTGTCCAGGTTGTAGGGTAGTGAGTACCTGCTGACCGATAGCTTTTTCTTTTACGGTATTGGTAAAATCTTTAGCTATTTTATAGTTTACGTCGGCGTCTAACAGTGCGCGACGAACCTCTTTAAGGGTTTCGGCTACGTTAATTTCGGTAATTTTACCGTGCCCTTTGAGGTTATGCAGGGCTTTCTCTAATTTATCGCTTAAATTATCAAACATTTTATTCTATTTTAAAAGTGGGGCAAAGATAATAAATAAATACGAAATACGAAATACAAGAGCCTAAAATTTACTTTTATCCTTCGCTTATCCTTCGCTTATCCTTAGCTCAAGTCTCGAATTGTGCGTTTGAACTAAATATTTATGATCATATTTTTCTTTTTTTCTTGTTCATTCGGAAAATTTTTGTACATTTGTAGCGTGTACTTAAAAATGCTAAGATTATGAAAAATAAAGTACGATGGTTAATATTTTGTTTGCTATGGCTTTCAGGGGTGGCGCACGCGCAACTTAAAACTGTTAGCGGAGTAGTCAGAGAGCCTGACGGTACGCCTTTAATGGGGGTAGCTGTTGTGATAAAAGGTACTACTCAAGGGATAATTACCGACATCGATGGTAAGTATTCAATACAAGCACGTGCAGGTAGCATCTTAGAGTTTAAGGTTATAGGCTACAAAAATGTGAGTAGAATAGTGCCTAAAACCAGCGATACAAATGTGTCGATAGGAGTTGTTTTGCAAGAAGAGGAAATATGTTTTTACCCAGCACCTCCTGAGGAAAAAATGATAGCATTAGGTATAGAAAAAACTAGTAATATACCTTATAAAATAGAGGCTTTCACTCAGAAGTACATCAGTCAAGGGCAAAGCGATAATGTTGTAAGCTCTTTAGACGGAATGGTCGCCGGACTCAATGTGCAGCGCACCGCCTTAGGAGTGGGCGAGCGTAGGGTGACGATGCGCGGTATGCGTTCCTTGTTTTCAGATAATAATGTGCTCTACGTGATAGACGGAGTGCCATACGACCAGCCTTCAGATCTCAATCCAGAAGACATAAAAGAGGTGCGAGTACTTATAGGCGCTTCAGCTTCAGCACTCTATGGTGCATCGGCCGCTAACGGAGTGGTGCTTATACAAACCCAAAAACCTCAAAACCGAGATATTAGAGTGCGTTTATCATCTTCTCTTCAGTTTGAAAATGCGTATGATTTGCCCCAAATGCAAAATACTTATGGCAATGAGGCAGGGCAATACACCTCGTGGGGGCGCAAGCTCAGTACCCCTTCATCTTTCAATGCCAAAGATTTCTTCCGAACAGGCTATCAAGCTATGACGGCAGTCAATCTGTCAGGTGGTAGTAGCACTAACCGCACTTATGCTTCTGTGGGTTCATTGCAGACTAAGGGGATAGTACCCAATACGGCATACAACCGCTATAATATATGGGTGCGCAATGTTAACGAGTTGCTTAATGAAGATATAGTATTAGACCTCACAGGGGGGTATACCCACCAGTTTCAGCGCAACCAAGTAGGGCACGGTATCGCTTCCAACCCTATTGCGGGGCTTTATCTTTACCCCAGAGGCGAAAACTTTGCCCAAGAGCGTTATTTCGAACGTTATGACCCCGATTTAGGCTATGCTAAACAGTATTGGTATGCTGGGTCAGGCACAGCCGATACCCCTGCCGATATGGGTGAGAATATACAAAACCCCTATTGGGTGGCCTATCGCAATGTGCGCCCTGAGAGCAAAGATCGCTATTTTTTGTCGAGCAAATTGTTTTTTAATATCAGTAACAGATTCAGTCTCACTACACGCTTCAGCTTAGATAATAGCTACTATAAGCGCGAGGACAGGCGTTATGCTTCTACCTTACCAGCTTATGCAGGCGAAAATGGTTATTATGCCTCAGAGAAAGAGAGTACCCAACAGCAATATGCCGATGCCATACTCAAATACGTAAGCACGATATACGGACATTTACAGTTTACTACCTATGCAGGGGCTATCTATCAGGCTACGGCACAAAACAGAGAGGGGTATGGAGGCAATCTGCTTTCTCCTAATAAGTTTAATCTAGCAAATATAACTCCTTCACAACTGAGGGTACTCCCTAACCATCTCGATTATCAGCAGAAGAATGGGGCTGCCTTTCTTTTGGCTGAAGTCTGGTGGAAGTATTTACAGCTAACCGCTTCAGGGCGAGCAGACTTCTCATTATCTCATCCTTATGCTAGTAGCAAAGCCATTATAAGTCCATCAGTAGGTTTGTCTACCAGTTTGCTCAAAATGTTCGACTTAGATATTAAGTATTTGCTAAATGCCAAGGTATGGGCATTTTACACTGAAGTAGCAGCCCCTCTTCGCTATAAAGGTTGGAATGAACGCATCTTCCTCCCCGAAAAACTACAGCCTGAACGCACCCGCTCTTACGAAGCAGGTATTAGTACGAGTTGGTTGAATGATCAGGTAGGGCTAAATGCTGCTGTGTACCGCACTCTCACCAGCAATCAGTTAGTGCCAACAACTATGCCGTATGGTTCAGTATATACCTACCAATGGGCGCAGGCAGGCGAAGTAGAAAACCAAGGTATAGAGTTATCGGCTATCTATAGAAATAACTCTAGCCTTTTCAGATATAGATTGGCTCTCAATGCTACTGCCAACCGCAACAAGATAACCCAATTAGGCACAGAACAAATACTGAATGACTATTTCAGGCTGCGTGAGGGCGACCAGATAGGCGACTTATACGATACCAATGGCAAACGCTTAGGCAGTACCAATCCTGATTGGCTTTTTGGATTGAAAGGAGCTATAACTTACAAAAATTGGGATTTTGATTTCTGGATAAAAGCGCGTTTAGGGGGCGAAGTGTTATCAGATACCGAGCGCTATTTAGATCGTTATGGGGTTTCACAAGCTTCGGCTACAGCACGCGATACCGAAAACGATCTTTTAGGTATTCCTGCACCTTATTATTTTCAACACAAACCTACTGAAAAGTATGTGTATGAGGCTACTAACTTACGCCTGCAACGCTTAGCACTTACGTACCATTTTAATAAGATTTCTATGATAAAAGGCTTTAGTGACTTTAGCCTGTCACTCATAGCCGACAATGTGCTGATGCTCTATAACAAAGCTCCTTTCGACCCTGAGCTAGTATCAGGTACGGGCACTTATGAGGCTGGCTACAACCTATTTATGTTGCCTAGTGTAAGGAGTTACGGACTAAAGGTTAATTTTCAATTCTAAGTGTTATGAAAAAAGTATTTATATATATTGCTTTGGCAGCTACTTTAGGGGCTTGCCAAAACGAAGGAGATGATGCCACTCTGGCACCTCCTACACGTCAAGCATTGTACTTAGACGGTAGTAGTACTCGCGAGGTCTATGTGATACCTTCCCAAGAAAATGAAATAAAGGTGCTAAAAGCTAAGCTGTTGCAGCCTTCAGAAGAGATAACAGCAGCTACTATAGTAGTTGGCGATACACTGGCTCTTACCGACTATAATGCGCAATACGGCACTGCCTATAAGTTGTTGCCTAAAGCGACCTACAAAATAGATGATAATGTGATATTCGACCACAATGACCGCGAATCAGCTATCAATCTAACGCTTGAAGGACTTACTTTTGCCGATGAGAATGAGGTATATGCGTTGCCTCTACAGCTGTTAGGCAGTAAGAACCTACCTGTGTTAAACGGACAAGACCGGCTCTTGCTCATCGTACGCCAAGAGGTAAGGGCTAAAGT
Source organism: Capnocytophaga sp. FDAARGOS_737 (assembly GCF_009730375.1). NCBI lineage: Bacteria > Pseudomonadati > Bacteroidota > Flavobacteriia > Flavobacteriales > Flavobacteriaceae > Capnocytophaga > Capnocytophaga sp. FDAARGOS_737. The sequence continues at coordinate 932,781 of NZ_CP046316.1, forward strand.
ACTGCGTATGGGTACTACAGATGCTACTAAATCAGGGTTACTTAGAGAAAAGCTCCCCCGCTGGACGTTAGAATTTACGGTAAATCTGCCTACTATAGCCGATAATACACCTCTGATAACTATTAATGACACACTATCAGTCGGCTTTGCGGCACAACAATTGCAAGTAAAGTGGGCTGAAAGAACACTAACTGTTTCTAAAGAGCGTTTGCAGGCAGCTGCTAACAAATGGTATGCCCTTTCAGTGAGCTATGATAGCCATACGCTTAGGGTATATGTCAATGGCGAGCTACTTGCTCAAGAGCAAATAAAGGGTGAGACTTTGTCTCTCAATCAGCTGACGATAGCTGGTAGCAAACAACTTATCAGAGAAGTTCGATTTTGGCAACGAGCCCTTACACCACGCGAGGTAGTTGATAAGCTATGGCACCTACAGTCAGCACACTCTGATTTGCTGTTCTACTTACCTTTGAATGGGAAGAAGAAAGAACCTTATACCAAGCAAGTAACCGATGATGAGACCTTCCTCTGGGACTGGTCAGCTTACGGAGGCTTAGATATGCCTATACCTGCAGGGGCAACCTTTGATAATTACAGAGGAATGGGGTATGCGTTTCCTAACAACGACTAACATTTAAAATGAGAATAAAATTTAACAAGAAATACGCATTATGGGCATTAGCCTTATTAGGTATAGAATTTCTTATCGCTACGGTATTCAGTCGCATAGGTTTTATAAGGAGCTATATAGGCGATGTATTAGTGGTGATATTATTGTATTGCTTAGTGCTTTCGGTAGTAAAAGTCAGAAACAAGAGCAAGCTGATAGGGGGTATTTTTCTTTTTGCGGTATTAGTAGAAGTATTGCAATATTTTGGAGTAGCCACTTATTTAGGATTTACTAAAGGAAGTTTAGGGTATATCATATTAGGCAATCACTTTTCGTGGGGCGATATACTAAGCTATGCCATAGGCTGCCTCATTTTGCAATTAACAACTCGTAATTAAAAAGAAATGTATATAGATATAGGTATCAATCTCACTAATAAGCAGTTTGCAGGTGAGTATGATGAAGTAATAGATAGGGCAATAAGTGCAGGGGTAGAGCAGATACTACTCACGGGAACGAGTGTGCGAAGCAGTAAGGAAGCTTTGGCTTTAGCTAAAGAATACCCTGAAACGCTATTTGCTACTGCGGGTATTCATCCCCACGATGCTAAGACGATGAACGCTGAGAGTATCAAGATATTAGCGGCATTGCTCAAAGAGAAAAAGGTAGTAGCGGTAGGCGAGTGTGGCTTAGACTTCGACCGCGATTTTTCGCCTCGTCCAGTGCAAGAAAGCTGCTTTCACGCACAATTGTCATTAGCTGAAGAGGTGCAAAAACCGCTCTTTCTTCACGAACGAGCTGCTTTCGATCGTTTCATAGCCATACTTAAGGAGCACTCTTCATTGCCTGAAGGGGTAGTGCATTGCTTTACGGGACAATTAAAAGAGGCAAAAACTTATTTAGAAATGGGGTATTACATAGGTTTTACCGGTGCTATAACCGATATGCGTAGATTTGCAGCTTTAGAAGAAGTAGTACGTTATGTACCTTTAGATCGTATGCTTATAGAGACAGATGCACCTTTTATGATGCCTAAGAATGTGCCAACACGTCAGTTGTCGTACCATCAGCAAAGACGCAATGAGCCCGCTTTTTTGCCATATGTAGCACAAACTATAGCACACTATAAGGGAGTCCCCTTAAAAGCAGTAGCTGATAAAACTCGCGAAAATGCAGAAGCTCTTTTTAAATTGTAATAATAAAATAATAAGGGGTGAATAACAACTCACCCCTTATTATTTTATTATTATTTAATGTTTAAGTGCTTCTATCTGTTGGAGTAGATGATGAATAATTTCGAGGCCAGCCATATTTACCTCTAAGTCGTAATGCCAGTTAGTAAAACGCTCGAAAGCAGAAAGCTGGTCATAATGCAGATAGGTAGTGTTATCAATTACCTCTGTTTGTATAAGTCCGCTTGATACCAGGTCGTTAAAAAATGAGATTTCTATATTGTACAAACGGATTATTTCTTCTTTAGATATTCTTTCTTCCATAACTATGAATTTTTAAGTTGTTCGAATAATGCCTTTTGTTTATCGGTGAGATTCTGGGGCAGAGTGACGTGGTAACTAACGAATAGGTCACCGAAAGCTCCTTCTTGTTTGTAGATAGGCATACCTTTACCTTTTAGGCGTACAGTAGTACCGTTTTGGGTTTCGGCAACCACTTTCATTTTCACTTTGCCGTTAAGAGTTTCAATTAGCACTTCACCACCAAGCACAGCTGTATAAAGGTCGATATTAACAGTGGTTTTCAGGTCATTTCCATCACGTTCAAACTGATTATCAGGTGTTATGTGGAAAGTAATGTATAGATCGCCATTAGGCCCACCGTTATAACCCTGATGCCCGTGTCCTTTTAGCTTTATTTGTAGCCCCTCATATACTCCTGCTGGTACAGTAATACGTATATTCTGACCGTTTACTGAAAAAGTACGTTGTTGAGTAACAGCGGCTTCTCGCAAAGAAAGTTGCATATCGGCATAGATGTCTTGTCCTTTAAACTTGCCTGCTGCACTACCATACCCACGACCGAAGCCTTCTGCACGACCGCCAAACATATTGCGGAAGAAATCAGAATAGTCACCTTCTTGAAAGTCGCCTTGTGCGAAGCCTCCAAACCCGCCTTGTGCTTGTTGTTGTGCTCTTTCGTATTCTTCGCCGTGTTGCCAGTGTTCACCATATTTATCATATTTAGCACGGTTTTCGGGATTAGAAAGTACTTCGTTTGCCTCGTTAATTTCTTTAAACTTTTGTTCAGCATTCTTATCATTAGGGTTCATATCAGGGTGATATTTGCGTGCTAACTTCCGATATGCTTTTTTGATTTCATCTTGAGTAGCTGTTTTACTAACCTCTAAAGTTTTATAGTAATCTATCATACGTTATAATTTTGAATCAATGCAAAAGTACGAAATAATTACCAATTGACAAATAAAAAAAGCTCTCTAATTGCTTAGAGAGCTCTTTTCACAATGCATATAAATACTACTACTAACTCCAAAAGAAATGATAACTTTAGTCTTTGAAAAAGTATTACAATAAAAGTAATATAGTTTTTTTCATAAGTTTTTGTTTTATAATACTTTTTTCAATATCCTATTTCACTTATTGTACTGAAAATACTGTGCCAAACTATTTTTTAATGTTATTTTATTTTGTAAGTACTTAAATATCAGATTTGTATAGGTACTTTTTGAGTTAGTAATCTTGTGTTGTAAAATGTGAAAGTTGTGTAATTACACGTTTCAATTCGTGTAATTACACAACTTTGTTTATAAGTTTATCATACCTATACTTACATTGTTTAAGTAATCAAGAGTGTTAGGGCCTTCGTGAAATAGCAAATCTAACACTGATAGATTCTTGATAAAACCGTGTTTATCTGAAAATATCTGGTGATAGGGCTCCATAGTTACATTAACCTCTTTCTTAGCACTACTTAAGTAGCGATAATCTTTTACTGCTTCGGGCTGCGCTTCGTAAGTACTCGTTTTATCAAAGTTGATATTCACTAATAAGCAGGCCAAAATGGTTTCTATGGTGTCTATATTTACATCTAATAGGTAGGTGTAAGGCTTCTCAAAGATACGCACTAAATCGTCTTCGTAATACTCAAAATAAGGCGAAGTGCGATAGGCGGTTTCTAAACTCTTCCAATGTAGGCGTTGCCAAGGGAAATGGTTTTCTACCTTCACATCTTTGAATAGCTGCCTACCATTTTCTCCTCCTACGTGTTTAATAGGTAGATTTAAGGCTTGTTTGCCATTAGCACCATAGATATAAGCTCTATTTCTAAGCGTTTGCTTCTGATAATTGTCAGATACTTCTAACACGCACGGATAGCTGAGTATTAGGTGAAATTGTGCTATTGAAGGGAAATAAGTAGGGTGTAATAATACTTGCTCTGTCATTATTCTTTTACTTTTTTCTTTCGTAAGAAGCTGTAGCCTGCCCATCCGCCTAAGAGTAATAAAACTACCCAACTGTATGATACGGGCTCTCCTTCTCCATTCACAGTGGTAAAGAGGCGTTTCCAACGAATTTTGTTAAATCCACTTTGGTTTTTATCGAGACTCATCCAGATGAGTACGGGCTTGCCTACGATGTGGTCTTCTGGCACAAAGCCCCAGAACCTACTATCTTCTGAATTGTGGCGGTTATCCCCCATCATCCAGTAATAATCCTGCTTAAAGGTGTACGAACTTGCTTTTTGTCCGTTGATGTAAATCTCTGTTCCTCTTACTTCTAACGTATTGTGTTCGTACTCTTTGATAATGCGCTTATACAGTGGTAGGTTCTCTACTGATAGTGCTACACTTGCACCTTGAGCAGGTATGGTAATAGGCCCATAATTATCTTCATTCCAAGGGAAAGCAGGTGAATGAGGGAATATAGCAGGGTTATAGCCTTTGTCGTTAATATTGCGAGTTACCGATACTATGCCTGCACTTTTAGCCAAGGCTTGTGCTACCTCATCAGTGAGTGAGGTGAAAATATAGGTGTTAGCAGCTATCATTCCCGAAGGGTCAGTTACACCAAATTGTTGGTACATCAGCTGTGGCGAAAGGTCTATATTGGGCTGAGTTACTACTATATAAGAGCTTTGCAATTTAGCCCTTACAGGATAGATTTCTTTTTTACCATTTATCCAAACATCGCCGTCTATGATTTGCAGTTTATCACCCGCTACGGCTACGGTGCGTTTTACGTAGTTAGATTTTTTGTCGATAGGCTTATCGATGTGTATTTTAGAGTTGTCGCGGAAGTATCGTACTGTGTCGGTAGGCCAGTTGAACACCGTGATGTCATTGCGCTCTACTTTTTGAAAAGCAGGTAGGCGTAGGTAAGGTAGCTGAGGTACTTTTAGGTATGATTTAGTGCCTATTATAGGTATAGAATCGTGTACCATTGGTAGAGATAGAGGGGTCATAGGGATACGCACTCCGTAGTGAAACTTGCTCACAAAAAGAAAATCGCCTACTAATAGAGTTTTCTCTAATGATGAGGTAGGTATCATATACGGCTGAATGAAATAGGTGTGTATAGCCGAAGCTGCTACTACCGCAAAGAGAGTAGCACTCACCCAAGTAGAGACGTTTTTCTTTATCACTTCATAGTCTTTTCCTACATATACTACTTTTGGTTGGTACATCAGATAGGCAGTGAAGAGCCCAAGGGTAACAACCGATAAGAGGGTGTAGCGTTTTTGGCGGTAACCAAATACGTGTAGCCACTCGTAGTTCATCACTATTGCCATAATGTTGCCTATCACGGGTAGGTAGAGTAGGAATACCCACCACCAAGGGCGTTCGATGATTCTTAAAAATATCACCGTATTATAAAAAGGTACAAAGGCTTGCCACCCTTTGTAGCCTGCTTTTTCATATCCTTTCCAGAAGAAAAGTCCGTTTAGCAGTTGTACTGCAATTAAAATGTAAATGTATATCATATTAATTATGAATTATCAATGGTGAATTATGCTATAATTTCTCTAAAAAAGAGGCGACACCGTCTTTAGAATGGTGGTCTGTTAGATGTTTGGCTACAGCTTTTACCTCATCGCGGGCATTGTCTACGGCTACCCCACAACCTACCCCTTTGAGCATCTCTAAATCATTATAGTTATCGCCGAAAGCTATAGCTTCGTTTAGTGATAAGTGGTATACTTCGTCTAATACAATTTTTACCCCTGTAAGTTTAGAAATACTAATGTCAGCAACCTCTATATAGGTGTCTTTAGCTCTGTATATTTGCATAACAGAGGCATATTTTTCATTCAATAGTTGAAACATAGACTCTATAAGATTTGTTTCACCCATTAACATCAATTTATGGGCTCCTTTTTGCTCGGTTTCCCACCTTGATAAAACTTCTCGGTTAGGGCGTATCGTAGGACTTACTAAAGTATTGTTTTCTTCGCGTTTTGCCCATTGGTCGTATTGGGGGGCATACCATTTATTATTGCGATAAAAACTGATGTGTATCTCTCCGCCAAACTTTTCTTCATTAATAGTAACAATTTCCTTTAGGACAGGGTAGGGTATGACTGCGCTATGTAGTACCTTTTCGCCGTTGAGCACCAACCCTCCGTTATAAGCGATAATCGGTAACCCTTCTATACCTAAATCCTTCTGCAGGTGGTACATTTGGTCGGGCATCCGAGAGGATACTAGTATGAAAGGAATCGTACTTTTCAGTCTTTTCACTTGCCTAATGGTAGCTTCAGAGAGGGTGCGGTCTCCATTTAGCAGAGTACCATCTATATCCGAAAAAATGATTTTATACATAAAAATTGTAAGTTGTTATTTTGCACTGCAAAGATAATGCCTTTTTTCTTTTGAGAAAGCAGTTAGGCTTAAATTTATTTTAGATTTAGAACATCTTTCATAGAATAAGTGCCTTTTTTGTTGAGTAGCCATTCGGCAGCTATTACAGCACCTAAGGCAAAACCATTGCGGTTGTGGGCAGTATGCTTTATCTCTATAGTGTCTATATCGCTGCTATAAGTTACTATATGGGTACCAGGGGTATTGCCGATGCGTTTGGCTTCTATTGGTATAATGTTTTCATCAGCAGTAGTACCCAATTGCCAAGCGCTCTTATCAGTCTCGGCTATAATACCTTCAGCAAGGGTGATAGCGGTTCCGCTGGGAGCATCTAATTTTTGTGTGTGGTGAATTTCCTCTATGCTGATGTGGTAATCATTTAAGGAGGCCATCAGTTTAGCTAAAGTTTGATTCAGAGCAAAGAAAATATTTACTCCTACACTGAAGTTTGAGGCGTATAAGAAAGCCGTATCGTGAGTTTTGCATAGGGCTACCGCCTCATCATAATGAGCTAACCAACCCGTAGTGCCTGCTACTACGGGTACGCGGTGGCGCAGAGAGTTGCTGATATTAGCAAAAGCGCTGTTAGGAGTGCTAAACTCTATGGCGACATCGGCTTGAGTGATGTCGTAATCAGTGTGGTCGTTATCTATTTTGAGTACAATTTCGTGTCCTCTTTTAAGGGCTATCTGCTCAATAGTTTTGCCCATTTTGCCATAACCAAGAAGTGCTATTTTCATTTGTTTGATTATTAGTTGTTAGTCTTTAGCCTTTAGTCGTTAGTTTTTCAGATACCATTGTGCGCATTGTTCTGAGTTGGTGAGTATAATTGCGCAGTTCGCTGTTGAAAATACCGATGTGGTCTAATCTGTCTATCCGTACTTTGCCATATGAATGAATGATTTTATTGTCGCCCAACAATATGCCTACGTGTATAATATTGCCTTCTTCATCATCAAAAAAAGCTAAGTCGCCTGCTTGACTCTCTTCTATAAAGCTGATAGCACTTCCGCAAAGCGCCTGTCGGTCGGCAGTGCGAGGTAGATGTATGCCGTTTAACTTGAACACCATTTGCACTAATCCGGAAGCGTCTATGCCAAAAGGTGTTTTGCCACCTGATAAGTAGGGAACATTTAGATACTCTAAAGCAGTAGCTACCACGCCCTTATTTGATGGTCGCTGAGTAGACTGAGAAGTGTGCAACAGATGGTTATGTGAGAAGGTAGCCCCTTTGGGAATGTGTAGAAAAAGGTCATCTCCGGTCTTTAGGCGGAGATTTGTAAGCCATTTATGAGCGTATTTGTCTTTCTTTTTTAGCGACTTGCGGTAGTCTTTATCCGATATTTCGGTAATTTGGTTGTTGTCTACCCATCCTTCAGTGTTGTCAAAGAGTAGCCGTATATAACTCCAGCTGTTGTGTTTTTCTAGCACTTGTAGCAACTCGCCAAAGAGCAATTGCGTTACCATTTCAGCCCCTTCATCAGGAGCTAAGCGCACGGGCACTACGCTTAAATGGCATATCCCGTAGGGTGTATCTAAAATCTTTATATTCATCACGTTTGCAAAAGTAATAAAATATTGACAATTAGCAACTAATCATTAGTAAAATATTCACTTCTTACACCAAGTAACTCGTTCTTATCGCTCTAAAACTACCTATAGACTGTAGCGATACTTCTGTACGCAAAATTAGTGCTTTTAGTTGCCGTATAGAGGCTTTTTGAGCATCAATTTTTACTAATATTTCTTTTATATATTCATTGCGAATGCGCGGTATAGCAGGAAATTCGGGTCCTAATACGCTTACACCTTCTTGTACTATCTTCTCTCTTAAGGCTTTGGCAAACCAATCGGCTCCTTCGCTTACGCGGTTGAAGTCAGTATGCCTGAGTGTGATTTTAATCATTTGTATTATAGGCGGATAGCCAAAGGCGGTTCGTTCCTCTATTTGGTGTTGGTAGAGCCCTCTGAAGTCGCTGCGCAATACCTGTAGTAGTACCGGATGCTGTGGGTTATAGGTCTGGATAAGTACGCGCCCTTGTTGCGCACTGCGTCCTGCACGCCCTGATACTTGCATCAGCAGTTGAAAACTCCGCTCATACGCCCTATAGTCGGGGGAGTGGATAGCGGCATCAGCATTCATAACCCCTACTAAGCCCACATTGGTAAAGTCCAAACCTTTGGTAATCATTTGAGTACCTACTAAAATTTGGGTTTCTTGCTGTTCAAAATCTGATAGTATTTTCTCATAGCCATATTTGCCATTGGTGGTATCTTGATCCATACGATCGATACGAGCGTTGGGGAATAGTTCTGATAACTCTTTGCTAATTTGCTCTGTGCCTACGCCTTTCGTTTTCAAATCAATACTTCCGCAGGCTACACAGGTTTTATACATCGGTATGCTATAACCACAGTAGTGGCAGCGCAACTGCTGACTGCCTTGGTGAAAGGTTAAACTTACATCGCAGTGAGGACATTGGGGTACGGTGCCACAATGAGTACACTGCACTATAGGCGCATAGCCTCGTCTGTTTTGATAGAGCAACACTTGTCGCCCTTCGCTCAGTGTTTGTTGTATAGCTTTTATCAGCGCATCGGAGAAATGCCCTGTCATTTGCTTGCGATGTTGCTTATCTTTTAGGTCGATGATTTCGATAAGAGGCGGCATATAGTTAGCATACCGTTCGCCTAAATAAGCGAAACCATATTTTTGTTGCTTTACGTTATACATACTTTCTACCGAAGGAGTTGCACTCCCCAGCAGGGTATAAGCCTCAAAAGAGCTTGATAGCATAATAGCGGTGTCGCGGGCTTGTAGGCGTGGCGCTGGGTCGAACTGCCTATAAGAACTGTCGTGTTCTTCATCTATCACCACTAAACCTAAATTTTGAAAAGGTAGGTATACCGATGAGCGCACCCCAACAACCACTTGCGCTTTAGGGTGGTTATGTAATACGTTGTTCCACACCTCGACCCGCTCATTGGTGCTGTATTTAGAATGGTATACCGATAGGTGTTGCCCAAAGTGCTTTTTTAATCGATTGATTAGGTGGACTGTTAGTCCTATTTCGGGCAGTAGGTATAGTGCTTGTTGCCCTCTCTCTAAGCATTCTTTTATCAGGCTTATGTAGAGTTCTGTCTTGCCAGAAGCAGGTACGCCTTGTAGCAAAACGGTTTTCTTTTCAGTAAATTGTTGTTTTAAAGAAGCGAGGGTCGTCTGTTGTGCGGTTGTAAGTTTTCTTTCTGTTGAAGTTTCATCATCAGCAAAGCTCACACGGTCCTTTTGTAGGTAATATTCTTCAAAAATGCCTTTTTCGACAACCGCTTTGAGTATCGGAGCAGATACTTTGGCTATTTCTATAAGTGTATCGGCTTTTAGAGGTGTTTTTTCTTTGTTAATATGGGTGAAATACGCCATAATCAACTGTTTTTGCTTCTGGGCACGCCCTAATATTGTTAAGGCTTCTTTTAGTCCCGCTTCTGTTTGATAAGCAGGGGCTAATCGCACGTACTTAATAAGCTTTGGTACGTACTTTTCAAAAATCTTTTCGGAAACTCTTGCCGCTCCTTTTTCTACTAAGTTCTTTAGTACTTTTAGTGTCTTTTTCTTAGGAATTATACGGCTTACCTCACTGCCTGTTAGAGCTGTTTTATAATGTAGCGCTTCGTATACTTGCCATTCGTCATCACTAAAGAGCTGGCTGTCCATCTCTTTTTCGTCTATTTCTATGATGGTTTCACTTTCTAAAATAAAAGCAGTAGGTAGAGCGGCTTTCATCACCTCGCCCAAGGTGCACATATAGTATTGGGCTATCCACTGCCAGAGGGCGAGTTGTCGCTCGGTTACTATAGGGGTTTCGTCTAATATATAAGCTATATCTTTAGTTTCGTATACGGGTTCGTTAGTATGTATTTCGTATGCGATAGCGGTATAGACTTTCGTTTTGCCAAAAGGTACCGCTATGCGCATTCCCTTTTTGAGGAAAAGTGCTTCTTGCTTATTGATACGATAGGTATAGAGCTTATTGAGCGAAAGGGGCAATATGACATCTACGAAATACATCAATTCAGGGTACTTTAGTTTTTCTTTAGTTTTAGTAGGGTAGCATTCAGCTCAAAACCGAGCAAAAGAATGTTGGAGTTTATCCAAATATAGAGTAAAAAGATAAGTAATGCCCCTATTGAGCCGTATAATTGGTTGTATTGTGAGAAGTTTTCGATATAAATACCAAAAAGATAGGTGGTAACCCCAAAAAGAATTGTAGTAAAAGTAGAACCTACTGAAAAAAACTTGCTTTCTCGCCCTTCTATAGTGCCAAAATAGAATAAAATAGAGGTAGCAATGTAGGTCATCACCGCTACAAAGCCTAATTTTGATACTTTTAGTAGAGTTTCGTTGTCGGTTAGGAAGTTTATTTCTTCTAAGTAAGGCACTAAATAGATTTCGTAGCCCATAAAGGTAATCACTACAAATAGCACTAATAGGGACAAGATGATAGCAACCATTAGGGCGTATAGATACTGTTTGACATAGGTACGGGTTAGCTGTATGTGATAAGAGAACTCAAACCCGCCAAAGATAGCCATAATACCATTGGTCATTAGAAAGATAGAGAGGAAAAAAACTGACGATAGCAAGCTGCCGCGCCTTTTTTCGGCTATATCAAAAAAGATGTCTGAGAAAAACTGATGGGTACCCGGAGGGAGAAGTCCGTCTATAAAGACCCAGAAATCTACCTGAAAGTGGTCGATAGGAATATAGGGGATAAGGTTGAGTATAAACAACAGAAAAGGAAAGATGGCTAAGAAAAAGCTATAGGCAATGGCACTTGCCCTATGGGTAAGCGTCCCTTTGATAAGTCCGGAAATGTATAGTTCGAGCAAGTCATACAGCGAAAAGGCATTCTTAGACAGCGGAATGCTCTTTAAAAACTGAATCAGATGCCTAATGATAGGCAGGGATAAAAGCCATTTCATATAGTTTTTAAATGATGTTTAAAAAAGTTATTTCTTTTTCTCTAATAAATTGCCAATCCACCAATAAGGCAACACTACTAATAAGAAAGCTAGTAGCCAAAAGCTCATCAGTAGCAATAATACAAAAAGTAAAAATCCAAGGAAAGGGAGCATCATAATTAGCAAATTAGTTAATTAGCGAATTAGTAAATTACCAGATAATCTCGTTTTTGCCGTTAGCCTTTAGGTAGGCATTGGCTTGGCTAAAATGTTTATTGCCAAACCAGTAACCGCGATTAGCACTTAGGGGCGAAGGGTGTCCTGCCGTTAATATACAATGCTTAGCAGGGTCTATAAGTTTAGCTTTTTCTTTAGCATAGCCCCCCCAAAGCATAAATACTACGTGGTTGCAATGTGCTGATACCGCTTTTATTACTGCATCAGTAAAGGTCTCCCACCCTTGTTTTTGGTGACTGCCAGCATTATTAGCCCTTACGGTAAGGGTAGCATTGAGCAGTAATACCCCTTGTGAAGCCCAACGCTCTAAGTTGCCGCTAAGAGGGTAGGGGACACCCAAATCGGTGTTGAGCTCTCTGAAAATATTGACCAATGAGGGAGGGTGCGGAATACCATCGTGCACAGAGAAGCACAATCCGTTAGCTTGCCCTTCTCCGTGGTAAGGGTCTTGCCCAATAATCACTACTTTTACCTCTGGTAGCGGACAATGGTTAAAAGCAGAAAATATTTGTTGCCCCTTAGGGTAACAAATATTTTCTGAGTATTCACGTTTTACGAACAGCACTAACTGCTCAAAATAAGGTTTGCTAAACTCTTCTTGCAATACCTCTTTCCAACTTTGATGAATACTTACCTTCATAATACCTGTTTTATTTCCATATTGTCGTACTGTACTATATACACGCCTTGGTTTTCGAAACCACCGCCTTTGTAGGCATTCTTAAAGTAAGCAAACTTGTTTTCTAAGAATGAAGTTTCGCCTATACGTGTACTTGCACTGCTGAAATTACCTGAAACACCTAAACGCAATACAGCGTCCATAGTTAGGTCGAAGCCTCTGATAGCGTATTTGTTAGGTAATATACCATAGGTTTTTAGGTAGCGAGATGAGAAAGTATCGCTGCCATTAGCATACTTATTGACCGTAGGGTAGGTGAAATGTAAATCAGATAGCTGATTGTTAGACAAGCTGGTAGAATCAAAAACAGAGCCGCGCTCTAAAGTAGTAAGTGTTATTTTAGGAGCCACATTGTTCTTTTTTACCTTTAGAGCATTGTGCAGTAGTCGTACTGCTAAAGATACATAGCCTATATCATTGGATTGTAGTACCACCACGTTCTCTTTGCTATAGTTGAGCGCATTGGCAAAACCATTAGCTGACATTTCGGTTACTACCTTAGCATTAGGAAAAGTACGCTCTAACTTCTCGCGTAGGGCAGCGTTTTTGCTGTCTGCCAATATAATCATATTCTCATCAGCATACGTTTTGTTTAGATAGTTTATCATCTGCCCTTGTAAAGCCTCATCGCTAGGAAGCGTTTGGTATACATTGGGGTTAAGGGTGATATTTTTGTTAGCCAAAGGAGCTAATACAGCTGTATTGCTATTGTTTAGCAAGCCAGCTAAGGCATTAAACGATTTGGTAGTGAAAGGGCCTATCACCAATTGTGAAGCCTGTACACCAGCGTTGCTGGCAATCTTCTTTAGGTCGCCCTCGCTATCGAATACATTTACTTTGAATTTGTAGCCCATTTTCTGTAGAGAGTCTAAAGCTATTAGCGCTCCTGAATAGAAATCAGTTGCTACAGGGGTGATTTTGTTATCACTAAGGCGTGCTTTTAGCGCTTGACTCTTATCGCTACCACTGATGTCTGATACTTTGAAAGGCAAAATGTACGAAATCTCTTTGACATTAGCGGGTGAGGAGGCAGAACGCAATGTGCTGTTAGAGTTCTCAAAGCTGTAGTTCGTCATCGTGAAAGCACTACTTTTATAACGGTCGTAATTTTCCTTTGGTACCCATATTTGAGCATCTGTTTTTAGACCCTCTTTTAGCGTAGGGTTTAACTTGATAAGCTCAGCTTCTGAAAGCCCAAATTTGCGCTCTAAGCTGTAGAAGCCTTCTCCTTTTTCTACGAAGTAAAGCACTAAATCTTTATTGTTGCTTTCGGTAGTATTTGGAGTAGGTTCTGAGCTATCTACGGCTGAGGCAGGTACCCATATCTCTTGACCTTCTTTTAGGCTGTTAGGGTTGAAGCCTTTCTCTTTCTTGTTGATACGCTCTAACTCTTCTACACTTACATTGTGGTTTTTAGCTATTTTCCACAATGTTTCTTGTGGCTTTACCACATAGCGTTTTTGCCCCTGAACACCTTTTTGTACCATTTCGGGGGTCTTGCTAAATAGCGGAATAGTTATGCGCTCATTCTCCATTAGCTCACGAGAGTAAAGCTCTAAGTTATAGCGCTTTAGGTCGTCAATCGTGATGTTGTATTTTTGTGATAAACCAAAGAAAGTTTCCTTAGGTTGTACCACGTGTGAGGTAAACCCTACAGGACGCTGGGTGCTGTAGTGTTTCACTTTGCTAACTGGAATGTTGATGGTAGTACCTTTCTGTATACCATCTTTTACGCCAGGGTTGAGTTTTAAAATGTCAGCAGGCGAAAAACGGTAGATTTTGGCTACACTTTCGATGCTCTCATAGTTGCTCGCCGTATGCTTGGTTTGAGTATAACTAAAGGCGCAGCACAGTAGGGTGGTTAGTGTTAAAAAACGTTTCATAGTGATAATTAGATAATTATGAATTGTAAATTCTGAATTATAAAATGCTATTCCCATTCGATAGTGGCAGGCGGTTTAGAACTGATGTCGTACACCACACGGTTTACGCCTTTCACCTTATTAATAATAGTATTGGACACTTTTTGCAGGAACTTGTAAGGTAGGTCTACCCAGTCGGCAGTCATACCATCTACGCTTTCTACGGCACGGAGAGCTACTACTTTTTCGTAGGTACGTTCATCGCCCATTACCCCTACGCTATTGATAGGAAGTAATATAGCGCCTGCTTGCCATACCTTATCATATAATTTTTCCTCTTTGAGGGCGTCAATAAAGATAGCATCAACCTCTTGTAGTACAGCTACTTTTTCAGGAGTGATGTCGCCCAATATACGTATAGCTAACCCAGGACCTGGGAAAGGATGTCTGCCTAATAGTTCGGGGTCGATGCCTAAGGTGCGTCCTACACGGCGCACTTCATCTTTGAAGAGCATTCGCAGGGGCTCTACTATCTTTAGCTTCATATAGTCGGGCAGCCCACCTACATTGTGATGCGATTTGATAGTAGCTGAAGGGCCTTTTACAGATAGCGATTCTATCACATCGGGGTAGATAGTACCTTGCCCTAACCATTTAGCATCGGTTATCTTATGAGCTTCATCGTCAAACACCTCTATAAATACACGTCCTATAGTTTTGCGCTTTTCTTCAGGGTCAGTTTTGCCTGCTAAAGCAGAAAGAAAACGCTCGGAAGCATCTACTCCTTTTACATTTAAGCCCATACCCTCGTATTGCTTGAGTACGTTAGCAAACTCGTTTTTGCGCAACAATCCGTTATTGACGAATATGCAGTGTAGCTGACTACCGATAGCTTTGTGTAACAATACAGCGGCTACAGTGGAGTCTACCCCCCCTGAAAGACCTAATATTACTTTCTCGCTCCCTACCTGCTCTTTGAGGTTGGCAACAGTCATTTCTACAAAGTTATCGGGTGTCCAATTAGGGGTGATATGTGCTATTTTGAATAGGAAGTTGCTCAGTAGTTTAGTGCCATCGACCGAGTGTGATACCTCGGGGTGGAACTGTATAGCATAAGTGTCTTCGCCCTCTATGCGGTAGGCAGCATTGGCTACATCGGCAGTGCTGGCTAAGCATATGCCCCTTTCGGGTAGCTGTTTGATAGTATCGCTGTGGCTCATCCACACTTGGCTGCCCTGACTGATGCCCTCGAATAGATGGTCGTTAGTTGGGTTGATATACGATAGGTGAGCGCGCCCATACTCTCTGATATTAGAAGGAGCTACCTCGCCACCGCCGAAGTGCGCTAAGTATTGAGCCCCGTAGCAAACGGCTAAAAGCGGTTTTTTGCCCTTGATAGCCGATAAGTCGGGGTGCAAGGCTTCGGCACTGCGTACCGAATAAGGAGAGCCTGAAAGAATGACAGCGGCAAAGCTATCGATGTCCTCAGGCAAGTGGTTGAAAGGGTGTATTTCGCAATACACATTAAGCTCTCTTACTCGTCTGGCTATTAGCTGGGTATATTGAGAGCCGAAGTCTAATATCAGTAGGCGTGCGCCCTGAAAGGTGTTATTATTCATCGTTAAGAGTTGCCGCAGCAGTTAGTACGGCTTGTTTTAAACTTTCTTTGTAATTGATAATTTTATCGAGTATAGCAGGCTGCTGACTGGCTAATATTTGTGCTGCCAAGATACCAGCATTCTTAGCTCCATTGAGGGCAACGGTAGCTACAGGCACCCCGCTGGGCATCTGCAATATAGAGAGAACAGAGTCCCAACCATCTATAGAATTACTACTTTTTACAGGCACGCCTATGACCGGTAGAGGCGACATAGCGGCAAGCATACCAGGTAAGTGAGCAGCGCCACCAGCCCCTGCAACAATAACATTGAAGCCTCTGCGATGCGCATTGGTGCCAAAATCCATTAGTTTTTCAGGAGTGCGGTGTGCCGATACTATATCAACCACGGTTTCTATGTCGAAAGAACGGAGTATATCGACTGCCTCTTGCATCACGGGCAAGTCGCTTTTGCTCCCCATTACAACAGCTACTTTCATTTCAGGAATTAATAATTTGCCGCAAAAGTAATACAAAAAAAATAAAAAAACAAATTATTTTTTTGTTGGCTTTTGATAGGAATGGGAGGTCTGGGAGGAATGGGAGGGCTGAGAGTAGCCTATTTTTCTGGTTTTGTTGCGGATTTCATAATAAGTTTTGTTGGGGCTTCCTATATTCTTTCTATATCTATTATATATTTTTTCTGTACTGAAGATATAATTGCAGTATTTTTAAAATAAAGTGAAAAATATTAGGAATTTTGCAGGTAGGACGAGTGGGAGTGCGAGCCGCACGGGCAGAGATGTGGGACGGGTGGGACAGGTGAGACAAGTGGGACGGGTGAGAGTGCGAGCCGCATGGACAGAGAAGTGGGATAAGTGAGACAAGTGGGACAGGTGAGACAAGTGGGACAGGTGAGACAAGTGGGACAGGTGAGACAAGTGGGAGTGCGAGCCGCACGGGCAGAGATGTGGGACAAGTGGGGCAGGTGAGGCAGGTGAGATTAAGGGAATTATGGGGAGAAAGAATAGGCGAACAAAGAGTTAATGATATTTATTTTTTGTAGTTTTGCTTTTTATTCGTAATTTTGCGGCAAAATAAATGAAATGGCAACTAAATATATATTTGTAACAGGAGGCGTTACGTCTTCTTTAGGCAAAGGTATTATCGCAGCCTCACTGGCTAAACTATTGCAGGCTCGTGGCTATAGGGTTACTATTCAGAAGTTTGACCCTTATATAAATGTAGACCCGGGGACTCTGAACCCTTATGAACACGGCGAATGCTTCGTAACCGAAGACGGCGCCGAAACCGACCTTGACTTAGGACACTATGAACGTTTCCTAAATGTGCATACTTCGCAGGCTAACAACGTAACTACAGGACGTATCTACCAAAGTGTTATAGAAAAAGAAAGACGAGGCGAGTTTCTCGGTAAAACTGTACAGGTAGTACCCCACATTACCAACGAAATAAAAGAACGCATACAAATACTAGGCAAAACAGGTGAGTACGACATCGTTATCACTGAAATAGGTGGGACTGTAGGCGATATAGAATCGCTACCTTATATAGAGTCGGTGCGCCAACTATTATGGGATTTGGGAGAGCATAATGGTATAGTTATTCACCTTACTTTAGTGCCATATCTGGCTGCCGCTGGTGAGCTTAAGACTAAACCTACTCAGCATAGCGTAAAAATGCTGATGGAAAGTGGTATACAAGCCGATATATTGGTATGCCGCACTGAACACGAACTTTCTGATGAGCTTCGCTATAAGTTAGCCCTCTTCTGCAACGTAAAACGCGAGGCGGTAATACAATCAATAGATGTTTCGACCATTTATGATGTACCTAACCGAATGCTTTTAGAAGGGCTTGATAAAGTAGCCCTTAAGAAGTTAGACCTCCCTTACAAAAATGACCCAGATTTGACCCAATGGAACGCTTTCTTGCAACGATATAAAAACCCTAAACACCGCGTGAAAATAGGTTTGGTGGGTAAATATGTGGAGTTGCAAGATTCGTATAAATCAATCTTAGAGGCATTTATACATTCGGGAGCCGCTAATGAGGTGCGTGTGGATGTGGAAAGCATTCACTCTGAACATATCAACGAGGAAAATATAAAAGCTAAATTAGGGCATTTGGACGCCGTATTAGTAGCGCCAGGTTTTGGAGGACGCGGTATAGAAGGCAAAATAAAAGCTATAGAGTACGTGCGCGAACACAACATTCCTTTCTTAGGCATCTGCTTAGGTATGCAAATGGCGGTAATAGAGTTTGCCCGTCACGTAGCAGGACTTAAAGGAGCTAACTCTACCGAAATGGACGAGCATACGCCTTACCCTGTGATTAGCCTAATGGAAAGTCAGAAGCAGATTACCCACAAAGGAGGTACGATGCGCTTAGGTGCTTGGGCTTGTGAGCTGACCAAAGGTAGCAAGATATACGAAGCATACGGCAAAGAACAGATTTCGGAGCGCCACCGCCACCGCTATGAGTTTAACAGCGACTACCGCGAGACCTTAGAAAAAGCGGGACTACAATGCACAGGGGTAAACCCTGATACGGGCTTAGTGGAAGTGGTAGAACTGCCTACTCACCCTTGGTTTGTGGGGGTACAGTACCACCCAGAGTATAAGAGTACGGTAGCTAATCCGCATCCGCTCTTTATTGCTTTTGTAAAAGCTGCTTTAAACAATAAATTGAAAAAGAACTAAAAAACGATAATTATTATATTTATATGGAAGAAAAAAAGTTTGACCTGAAAAGCATCATAGGCTTTGTGCTTATATTTATTTTGCTGCTATGGGTAATGAATAACAACCGTCCTACCCAAGAAGAGTTAGCAAAACGCAAAGCTGAACAAGAACAAGCTGCTAAAGCTAATAACCCACAAAATAATGCTGCTACTGCTGCTACCGCTGACTTAGGAGCTTTTGCTTATAGCAACGCTCAGCCAACCGCTAAAGACGGGGTAACCGTAATTGAGAATAAAGATGTAAAGCTGACTATCAACAATAAAGGTGGAGACCTAAAAGAGGTATTGCTCAAACAGTTTAAGACGTATGAGTCGATGCCGGTGTACCTTATAAAGGATAAGAATGCTATTTTTGCTCTCAATTTTAAAACCACACAAGGGCAAGAACTCAATACCCAACAGTTGTATTTTGAGCCTTCATTAAGTCAAAAAGACGGAAAGCAGCTTCTTTCGATGAAGGTCAAAACAGGCGAAAACAGCTATTTAGAATATGTGTATACGCTGCCAGCAGAGGGCTATATGGTAGATGTAGCAGTGCGCAGTCAGGGACTTTCGGGAGTGCTAAACAGTCAAAATCCTATAGAGTTAGTATGGGGACTGAAAGCACGCCGTATGGAAAAGAGCGTAACCTATGAAAACCGCTATACCCAATCGGCTATTAGGTATGCTGACGACAAAATAAACCGTATGAGCCAAGGAGGTAATAGCGGTACTAAAGAAGAGCAAGTAAGCTGGGTAGCTTATAAACAACACCTATTTACTTCGGTGCTCATTTCGGACAGCGCTTTTGCTAATGGCGACTTTTTGTCGTATAACATCGCTAATGAAGAGAGCAAAGATGTGAAATACACTAAAAACCTTAAAAGTACTTTTCCGCTCAAAACTAAAGGTGGTGAGCTAAGCGAATCGTTGCACTTCTATTTTGGTCCTAGTGACTATAATGTGCTAAAACAATACAATGACAAATATGAGCTTACAGAACTCATTCCTTTAGGATGGGGTATCTTTGGTTGGTTGAACAAGTGGCTCTTTATACCGCTGTACAACTTCCTTGCTGACTATTTTTCAGTAGGTTTGGTAATTATACTGATGACTATTATAGTGCGCTTATTACTCTCGCCTATAGTGTATAAATCGTATGTATCGCAAGCTAAAATGAAGGTGCTACGCCCTGAGATAGAAGAGATTAACAAAAAATACGAAGAGCCGATGAAACGCCAACAAGAAACAATGGCACTCTACAGCAAGGCGGGTGTAAACCCTATGAGTGGCTGTATTCCTGCCCTCTTGCAGTTGCCGGTGTTCTTAGCCCTCTTCAACTTTTTCCCTACTGAATTTGGGCTTCGCCAAAAGAGTTTCTTATGGGCAGAAGACCTTTCGTCATACGATGCGATATTTGAGTTGCCTTTCTCAATTCCTTTTTACGGCAGCCACGTGAGTCTGTTCCCGCTATTGGCTTCAGTAGCTATTTTTATCTACTCAATGATGACAATGGCACAGACGGTACAACCACAACAACCTGGTATGCCTAATATGAAGTTCTTGATTTACTTATCGCCTGTGATGATGTTGTTCTTCTTTAACAACTATGCCAGCGGACTCAGTTTGTACTACTTTGTATCGAACTTGCTGACTATCCTTATTATGTTGGCTATTAAGCATTGGATTCTAGATGAAAAGAAGATACACGCACAGATACAAGAAAACAAGATGAAGCCTAAGAAAGAAAGCAAATTTCAGGCTAAAATGCGCGAAATGATGGAGCAGGCGGAAGCTCAGAAAAAGGCGCAACAAAGAAGATAATAGCTAAAAAACTAAAGACGAAATACGAAAAAGAATTGCTCGTATTTCGTCTTTTGTGTTTCGTATTTAAAATGTGATAAATAATTCTTAAAATTATTTGCTTAATTCATAAAACTATTGTACTTTTGCCGTGTCAAAACTTGTAATAAAAAATCATTATCAACAAAATGAGAACACATATTAAAAAAGAAGTGTCATCGATTGCTCATCACCCAGCAGGGTCTGTTGAGGAAACTCGTTTTGAGAAGATAGACAATGTAATCTTCTCTAATTCTGTAACTGCTTCTGTGAGTGTGGCTCGCGAAATAGCCGACCTCATTAGAAAAAAACAACAAGAGGGAAAACCTTGCGTATTAGGTTTAGCCACTGGTTCTTCGCCAGTGAAAGTGTATGACGAATTGGTACGTATGCACAAAGAAGAAGGGCTTAGCTTTAAAAATGTTATTACCTTTAACTTGGACGAGTATTATCCTATGGAAAAACAAGATATTCAAAGTTATTGGTACTTTATGCACGAACATCTGTTTAACCATATTGATATTCCTAAAGAAAATATCAATATACCTGATGGAACTGTTTCGCACGAAGAATTGCAAGCTTATTGTGCAGGTTATGATAAAAAAATAGAAGAATGTGGCGGTATTGACTTCCAGCTTTTGGGTATAGGTCGTACAGGTCACATTGGTTTTAATGAGCCAGGCTCTAACCGCAATTCAGGAACCCGTATCATCACCCTTGACCATATCACTCGCTCTGATGCTGCTGAAACTTTCCACGGTATAGACAACGTACCACGTCAGGCTATCACTATGGGTATTCGCACAGTGATGAAAGCGCGCCGTATTGTACTATTGGCGTGGGGTAGTAGCAAAGCTTCTATCGTAGCGAAAGCTGTTGAAGGTGATATTACTTCAGAAGTGCCTTCATCTTACCTACAATTGCACGATAATACTACTTTTGTGCTTGATGCAGAAGCGGCTTCAGCTCTTACTCGTATCAATACTCCTTGGCTCGTGACCGATGTACAATGGAACGAAGACCTTAAAGCTAAAGCTATCGTATGGCTATGCGAGCACTTGGGCAAAACAATACTTAAACTTACCGACTCTGACTACAACGAAAACGGTATGTCTAAACTTCTTGCAGAATCAGGTCCAGCTTACGATTTGAATATCGCGATGTTTAACCGCCTACAACACACTATCACCGGTTGGCCAGGAGGTAAACCTAATGCTGATGATACTAACCGCCCAGAACGCGAACACCCACACAAAAAACGTGTTATTATCTTCAGTCCGCACCCTGATGATGACGTTATTTCAATGGGAGGTACTTTCGACCGCTTGGTATCGCAAGGACACGAAGTACACATCGCTTACCAAACTTCAGGTAATTTTGCCGTATCAGACCACGAAGCGTTGAAATTTGCTGAAGTGTTTAAAGATATAGTAAAAGAAAACAAAGGTGAAGTAGCTGTACTGGATGAGATTATCAGCAATATTACTAATAAGAAATCGAATGAAATAGATACCTTATTAGTACGCCAACTAAAAGGTAATATACGCCGCCACGAATCATTGGCAGCTACTCGCTATGAAGGCGTACCTGATAAACACGTACACTTCCTCAACTTGCCTTTCTACGAAACAGGAGGCGTGAAGAAAAACCCTATAGGTGAGGCAGATATTAACATTATAATGAACCTTATAGAAGAGGTAAAACCACACCAAATATATGCCGCTGGTGACCTTGCTGACCCTCACGGTACTCATAAAGTGTGCTTAGACGCTATTTTTGCAGCTCTTAAGAACTTGAAACACAAGGATTATATGAAAGACTGCTGGGTATGGCTATACCGTGGTGCTTGGCACGAATGGGATATACACGAAATAGAAATGGCAGTGCCTATGAGTCCGGCGCAAGTGCTTAAGAAACGTCAGGCTATCTTCTTCCACCAATCGCAAAAAGATGGTGCGATGTTCCAAGGAGATGACTTGCGTGAGTTCTGGCAACGTGCAGAAGCACGCAATAGCCAAACAGCACAACGCTATCGCAATTTAGGCTTGGCTGATTATGAAGCTATAGAAGCGTTTAAACGATACTTTTTCTAATTTGACGATTTGACGATTTGTCAATTTGACAATTATAGATGAGATAAAAAAGGCAGTGCAGTGATGTGCTGTCTTTTTTTTAAATAAAAATAAAATTTTAGTGGCTATAGTTGTAGAAGTGAAAAATATTTGTACTTTTGCGAATTGATTAACTTAAAATCAGTAATAACTAATATAATAAAAATAATTTAAAAACGATGAGAAAAACTTTTTTAAACTTAGGTGTTTTTGCACTTTTATCAACATCGGTGGGAGCGCAAGTGAAGGACATTAGCTTCGCGGTAGCCCCTACAGGTGATTATGTATGGTGGCAGAAGAAAACCGCTATCACTAATGGCTTTATGGCAGGTGGCTATGTAGGCTTCGGCTTCGGTAGAAATATAGAATTATTGGGTTCGTATAGACAAGCAATGGGAATGAAATCGACCCTTGCAGGTTATGACGCTCCTACTGCTATTAGCAATGCTTTTGAAGCTAAAGATGTGGCTGTACACAGATGGGGAGGCGAACTGAAAGGGAATATACCCTTAGCGTACTCTTTTCAGCCTTATGTTACTTTAGGGTCAGGAGTGCAGACTATCAAAGCTAATGACTTAAGCCAAGACCAAGTGTATTTTGGATTAGGATTAGGGGCTAAGTTTAACCTTGCCCGTCGCCTTACGCTGAACGTACAAGCTAAAGCAACTCGTTTTAGCTTTGACCCTAGCAACGTGCTTTATAAACCTACAGAAGCTAATACTTCTGCTTATAACACTTGGATAGATAATAACGTAGAAGAGGAAAATCATTTAGCGTGGAGTGTAGGTGCAGGGCTACAGCTTTACTTAGGAGGTCGCAACCCTAATCAGCTGACAGCCTTAGACCAAGCGTATACTAACTTGAAGAGCTTTAAGGTGGTAATAGAGCCTACTTTGGGTTACTTAAACTTCAATAACGATAGTAACCTACGCGATGCTTACTTTGGAGGTTTGGCATTAGGGGTAGACTTTACTGAATATATAGGTATTAGAGGCTATTACCACCGTGCTATGACTGATGAGAAGCTCTCTGCTAATTTTGAAAACCTATCAATATACGGAGGTGATTTCTTAGCGCGCCTAAATGTAGCTAGTGGTGTAGTGCCTTACGTACAAATAGGTGCTGGCTATATGAAGATAGGCGATAATTATGTAGGCAAAGTAGCAAGTGTAGCTAATAAGTCGGGTATTTTTGCTAAAGGAGGGGTAGGTTTGGCTATACCTTTAGGCAAACGTGTAGAGCTTTTTGGCGTTGCTAACTTGCTTTATACTACTCATAATGAAGATGTAACTACCGCATTGAGCTCAGTGAACAAACTAAAAAGCAATGTATTTTACAATGCAGGGCTACGCATTAAATTGGCTAAGTCAGTAGAGAGAGAGTTATACGAGCAACAGTTGGGTGCTGCTGAAGCTGCTACTGTTCCCGTTTCGGTAACTACCACCTCTGCTACCACAACAAATGCGGCTTCTACTGTTTCGCCTGAAAAACGAAACTTAGCTTACTACAATAGCCAAATAACTGCTGTAGAAAAACAAATACAGTTGGCTTACCAAAACGGTGATACCGCTAATGCTAACCGTCTGCTAAAAGAAAAACAACAATGGGAAGACTTAAGAAATACATACGTAGCAGAACATTTGCCTTACCCAGTAGCAGAACAAGTGCGCTTAGTGCGTATGACGCCTGAAGAGCTACAACAGCTTATTGATAGTGTAGTGAAAAACATTAGAGAAGGCGAAGGTAAAACACCAGAACAGCGCATAGACCGTTTAGAAAAATTGCTTTTAGAAACCCAAGCAGCGAGAGAAGAAGTGCAAAAGGCAAAAGACGAATTGCAAAAAACGACTGACGAAGTGCAAAAAGCAAAAGATGAATTGCAAAAAACGACAGACGAAATACAAAAGGCAAAAGTTGGTGCGCCAGCAGCGAAATAATTATGAAGTATATCTATCAGATTATAGGGGGGCTATTGTTATGTGTGCAAACCATAAATGCACAGATAGCACCTACCCCAAAAAAGACAGAGATAGTAATGACGGTAGATGAATTGCGATATCTTTTAGAACAAATAGGGAAGGCAGAGCTGACTACCCTTAGAGATAAGCAGTTAGACAGTATGCTATCGGCTGTGAATTATAAGACAGAACAAATGTCACCTACTTCGGTAGTTATAAATGAGTATCGGTTAGTAAAGGCAGCAGCAGTAAGTCCTACGGTAGTGGGAACCACTAGTAGTACTATTACCAGCCGTACGGCAAGTAATACTGCTATCGCTCGTACAGCAAGTAATACTACTATTGCTCGTACAGCAAACCCTGCAGTAGTTCGTACTGCTACTAATACTGCTATAACTCAGCGTTCTGTAGTGCCTGCAGCTGTGGTTCAAACACAGACTACTGCTGCTATAGCTCAGCAGTTAGCCCAACTATCGGGTACGGTAGAACAGCTGCGCAAACAGCAGCAATTGCTCTTAGCTACTTTAGTAGCCAATACAGGAATGGTAGCGGCTAAAAGTAATACTGCTCCTACTGCTGCGAATGCTCAGGCTACCGCTGTAGGCACCCAAGCCACTGTAGCTACTACAACAGCTACTACGGCAACATCAGGCTATGCTCCTATAGTAGTGCAAAGTGTAACAGCCACAGGGGTACCTATACAGATTTCGGCAGAAAAACGCAGCGAATTAGAACAGCTTTTGGCTGCCTATGGGCATAAGAAAGCGTTGCTCTATTTCGCTAATAATAAAACGATACCTTTAGCTTATGACCCTACAATAATAGACGAGATGGTAACGATGCTACAAGCGCACCCCGAACTATCCATACTTTTAGAAGGGTATGCGAGTGCCGTAGGGAGTGCTGCCTATAACAATGTGCTCTCTATGGAGCGTGCTGTAGCTGTTGCCCAGATACTAAACGCTAAAGGGATAAGCAACGAGCGTATACTGACCGCTTTTAAAGGAATAGACCCACAAGCTACTCCTGCACAAGCGCGCCGTGTAGAGCTACGAGTGGTTATCAGAAGTTATTAATAAAACAAAATATTAAAAAAAGGAAAAAGCAGTGCCTCGTTGCACTGCTTTTTTATGTTGAAAAATGCAGATGCGCTGATAAAATATTAACCATATTTTTGGGTATAAATAAAAAGTGTTTTATCTTTGCCGCAAATATTAGAATATTATGTTTCACAAAGAAGGATTTAAGATTATCTTGGTTAGCTTTGCTATTACAGTAATAATAGCCTTGATAGCTCATTATTGTATTGATATAGAATGGCTTAAGCTATTGGTGCAATTGGTAGCTTTTGTCTTTTTGATAGCTATACTACAGTTTTTTAGAAACCCTAAACGCCTCACGCCTAAAAATGACGCACATATTATCGCTCCTGTAGATGGTAAGGTGGTGGTAATAGAAGAAGTGTTTGAAAAAGAATACTTTAAAGATAAACGTTTGCAGGTGTCGATATTTATGTCGCCTTTAAATGTACACGTAACACGCTATGCTTTAGGAGGTAAGGTAACTTACAGTAAATATCACCCTGGTAAATACTTAGTAGCGTGGCACCCTAAGGCTTCTGAAGAAAATGAACGCACTACTGTAGTAGTAGATAACCCTGTATTTGGTGAGGTGCTATACCGACAAATAGCAGGAGCTTTGGCAAAACGTATTGTCAATTACGCTAAAGTAGGTGATACAGCAGTGCAAGGTGAAGATGCGGGCTTTATAAAATTTGGTTCGCGTGTAGATGTGTACTTACCTTTAGGAACTAAAGTAAAAGTTCAGTTAGGTGATAAAGTGAAAGGAGGCGTACAAGTGATTGCCGAAAAATAAGAAAGATGATGAAAAAAATACTCCTATTATTAGCAGCTATATTTGCAGGGGCTGTTTACGCAAAGACTGATAATCAAACAGATACGACCTTAGTAGTAACAAAAGATACTCTTACTATTGTGGCAGTAGGTGATGTGATGATAGGCTCAGCTTTTCCGGCAGGCAATCTGCCGCCAGATGATGCTAAAAATAGCTTTAAGCACGTGAAACCTTATCTGAAAGGCGATATAGTGTTTGGCAATTTGGAAGGAGCTATTTTAGATGAAGGCAATTCAGAGAAATGTAAAAACTCGGAAGCAGGTACTTGTTATGCTTTTAGGATGCCAGACCGCTATGGTGATATACTAAAAGAGGCAGGTTTTAACCTTATGAGTACCGCTAATAATCACGCTAATGACTTTGGAGAGAAAGGGCGACGCAATACGGCTAAAGTATTGGACAATGTAGGGATTTACCACGCAGGGCCTGTAGAAAATAAGTCAGTAGTATTTGAAAAAGACGGAGTGAAGTACGGTTTCTGTGCCTTTTCGCCTAATAGTAATATGTTGTCAGTAAACAATATAGCTCAGGCAACTGACTTAGTAAAGGAGCTCAGAGCACAGGCAGATATAGTTATTGTTTCGTTTCACGGAGGGGCTGAAGGGTCTAAACATACCCGCGTACCCCGAACTAATGAGTTATTCTACGGAGAAAATAGGGGAGATGTGCATAAGTTCGCTCACTCAGTAATAGATGCTGGAGCGGATATAGTATTGGGACACGGGCCTCATGTTACGCGTGCTGTGGAGGTGTACAAAGGAAAGTTTATCACCTATAGTATGGGCAACTTTAATACTTATGGACAGTTTAACCTGCAAGGTGTTAATGGAATAGCCCCCCTCTATCAGATAAAAATAGATAAGAACGGCAATTTTATATATGCAGATGTTATCTCTACAAAGCAAACCAAAGGAATTGGCTTAGAGTTGGACGCTGAAGGTAGGGTATTTCAGGAAATAAAGAGGCTTACAGGACTTGATTTTCCTGAAGCACAATTGCAGTTTGAAGAAGGAAAAATTAGACAATTAGTCAATTAGGCAATTTGCCGATTTGCCGATTTGTCGATTTGTTAATTAGTAAATTAGTATAGAAATTATTATCATTAATAATTAAACAATTAATCATTAAAAAAGATGGGAAGAGCATTTGAATTTAGAAAAGCCCGTAAGTTTAAACGTTGGGCTGCAATGGCAAAAACATTTACCCGTATAGGGAAAGACATCGTAATGGCAGTGAAAGAGGGAGGGCCACACCCTGAAAGTAACTCGCGACTACGTGCCGTAATACAGAATGCTAAGGCAGCTAATATGCCGAAAGAAAATATAGAACGCGCTATAAAAAAAGCAAGTGAAAAAGATACCGCTAACTATAAAGAAGTGCTTTTTGAAGGTTATGCACCACACGGTATAGCTGTGCTGATAGAAACTGCTACTGATAATAACAACCGTACCGTAGCGAATATACGCAGCTACTTCAATAAATGCAATGGTACATTGGGGACTTCGGGTTCGGTAGAATTTATGTTTGACCATACGTGTAACTTCCGTATCAATGCTGAAGGTATAGACCCTGAGGAATTAGAACTTGAGATGATAGATTTTGGAGCTGAAGAAGTATTTGCTGACGAAGATGGTATTCTTATTTATGCTCCTTTTGAGAGTTTTGGAGCTATACAAAAAGAGCTTGAAAGTAGGAATATAGAAATTCTTTCGTCAGGTTTTGAACGCATTCCACAGGTTACCAAAGAACTCACTCCTGAAGAACAAGCTGATGTAGAAAAGCTATTAGAAAAGATAGAAGAAGATGATGATGTTCAAAACGTCTATCACACTATGAAGGAAGCGGAGGAGTAATTTATTAATTAGCAAATGAAAATGAATAATATATAAAAAGAGGCTACTATTTTTAGGTAGCCTTTTTTTGATTTTAAGAAATTAAACAATATTTAAAATTTGGTGCGTATATAAAAAAGATGTATATTTGCACGCAACTAATTTTCTTTTTACTAAAAAATGGATTTTCAAGACAAAATAATCAGTGAGGGGCTGACATATGATGATGTGCTTCTCATTCCTAATTATTCGGAAGTGCTACCACGTGAGGTTGCCATCACTTCTCAGTTTACGCGTAATATCACGCTAAATGTGCCTATTATTTCGGCTGCTATGGATACTGTTACCGAAGCAGCAATGGCTATCGCTATGGCTCGCGAAGGCGGTATAGGGGTACTGCACAAAAATATGACCATAGAAGAGCAAGCTAAGCAAATAAGAAAGGTAAAGCGTGCTGAAAGTGGTATGATAATTGACCCTGTAACCCTACATTTAGATGCTAAAGTAGCTGATGCTAAGCGCTGTATGAAGGAGAATAACATAGGGGGGATACCTATAGTAGATGATAATGGTATTCTAAAAGGTATTGTAACTAATCGCGATTTGCGTTTTGAGCAGGACAATACTCGCCCTATAGTAGAGGTGATGACTGCTAAAAACTTAGTGATAGCTAATGAAGGCACCTCTATGAAAGAGGCTGAAAAGATATTACAACGCAGCAAAATAGAAAAACTACCTGTAGTAGATAAGAACTATAAATTGGTTGGGCTTATCACTTTCCGCGATATTGCTAACTTGCAAGAGAAATCAGTCTCGAACAAAGATAGTATCGGTAGGCTACGTGTGGCAGCTGCTTTGGGGGTAACAGCAGATGTAGTAGAACGCGCTGAAGCCTTAGTGCAAGCCGGTGTAGATGCTGTAGTAATCGATACCGCACACGGACATACTAAAGGAGTAGTTAATGCTTTGAAAGCAGTAAAGAGTAAGTTTGCAGACTTAGATGTAGTAGTAGGGAATATAGCTACTGCTGAAGCTGCTCTCTATTTGGCTGAAAGCGGCGCTGATGCTGTGAAAGTAGGAATAGGGCCAGGTTCTATATGTACTACTAGGGTAGTGGCAGGGGTAGGTTATCCGCAACTATCGGCAGTGATGAACGTTGCTAAAGCCTTAAAAGGCAAAGGAATACCCGTGATAGCTGATGGAGGTATCAGATATACAGGTGACATAGTGAAAGCTATCGCTGCAGGCGCTCATAGTGTAATGCTCGGTTCGCTGTTGGCAGGCACGAAAGAATCACCAGGTGAAACCATTATTTTTGAAGGTAGAAAGTATAAATCGTATAGGGGAATGGGCTCTGTAGAGGCTATGAACCAAGGTAGTAAAGACCGCTATTTTCAGGATGTGGAAGACGATATTAAGAAATTAGTGCCAGAAGGTATTGTAGGGCGTGTGGCCTATAAAGGAGAGTTGCAAGAAAGTATGCACCAATTTATTGGAGGCTTGCGTGCAGGTATGGGCTATTGTGGAGCTAAAGATATAGAAACACTGCAAGCAGTGAGTAGATTTGTGCGTATTACAGCCAGTGGTATTGCAGAGAGTCACCCTCATAATATCACTATTACTAAAGAAGCACCTAATTATTCAAGATAAAAGAATAAACGATGTTAAAGAAAATATCGCCTTATAGCCTGATAATGCTTTCATTTGTAGGGTTGATTATCATCGGGGCACTCCTATTGAACCTGCCTTTTTCGCATTATCCTGATAAAGAAGTTTCTTTTTTTGAGGCTCTTTTTACGGCTACTTCGGCGGTGACCGTTACAGGCCTATCAATAGTAGATATAGGAGCTGTCTATACAGTTTTTGGGAAGTTTATACTGTTGATACTCATACAGTTTGGAGGGTTAGGTGTGCTGACTATCTCGTCAGTATTCGTTTTGCTTATCGCTAAACGTATAGGTTTTTACACGAAACGTTTGGTGGCAGAAGAGCTGAACCATAACAAGATGTACGACATTTATACAGTAACTAAGCGAGTGGTTTTTATTACTCTGCTATTTGAGGCAATAGGAGCGGTGCTATTATTTGGCTCGTTTATACAAGACTATTCGTTTTTTCAGGCGCTGTTTATGTCGGTATTTCATTCGGTATCCGCTTTTTGCAATGCCGGTATAGCACTTTTTCCTCATAGTTTTGAGGGCTATACTTACAATGTATATGTGAATGTAATTATCGCTTTTCTGATTATTTTTGGGGGGTTAGGCTTTACCACTATCATTCAGGCAGGCGAGTATTTGCAGCATAAGCGCAGACGGCTTGATATTAATTCGCAGTTTTCAATACTGATGACGATAGTGCTACTATTAGCAGGTACTTTGCTGTTTTTCATCTTAGAGTATAAAAACTATCATACTCTTTACGGCAAAGGATTGTTTAACCAGTTGCTCATCAGCTTTTTTCACTCAGTAAGTTTGCGTACAGCAGGTTTTGACACTATACCGTTAGAGCACTTGGGTAGTGCTACTATTCTTTTCTGTGTAACTTTTATGTTTATAGGAGCCTCGCCAAACTCTACCGGTTCGGGGGTAAAGACGACTACTATAGGTATATTGTTTTTGGGAATTAAGACGGCACTGCTTAACAAGAACTACATAGAGTTCTCTAAACGGCGTATTTCGTGGAAACTTTTTAACAAAGCCTCTGCTTTAGTATTTATTGCGATGATGTATGTGCTGATAATGATAGTAGTACTGGCAAGTATAGAGCCTCATTTTGAATTTACTAAAGTGGCATTTGAGCTTATTTCAGCTTTTAGCACTTGCGGACTTTCTACTGGTATTACG
Source organism: Capnocytophaga sp. FDAARGOS_737 (assembly GCF_009730375.1). Lineage (NCBI taxonomy): Bacteria > Pseudomonadati > Bacteroidota > Flavobacteriia > Flavobacteriales > Flavobacteriaceae > Capnocytophaga > Capnocytophaga sp. FDAARGOS_737. Next base: position 963,798 of record NZ_CP046316.1, read on the forward strand.
CCTTATTTAAACAAAGCTTCGCAGGCTATACTGATGTTTACGATGTTTTTGGGTAGGGTAGGCCCGCTTACTATTGCTTTAGCCTTTTCGCGTCCGCGTGCTGAAGGCAACTATAAATACCCGAAAGAGAATATATTAATAGGATAATGAGGCGATTTGTCAATTTGCTGATTTGTCAATTATCAATGCGCTAAGGATTAACAAATATGAAGAATTTTTTAGTGATAGGTTTGGGTGAGTTTGGTAAATCGGTAGCTAAGACTTTATATAGTAACAATGCTACCGTACTGGTGATAGATGCTAAGGAAAACCTAATAAAACAAGCCCTTAACGAAGGAATTATAGAAGAGGCGATAATATTAGACGCTACTGATGAAATCGCTTTAAAAAAGGTAGTACGCGATGACTTTGATACTGCCTTTGTGAGTGTAGGCGATAATATACAAGCAAGTATCCTTATCACCCTGCAACTCAAAGAATTGGGAGTGAAAAATATCATTTGTAAAGCAGTAAATCACACCCAAGAAAAGGTACTCTATAAGATAGGAGCTACCCAAGTGATTTTCCCAGAGGAATCAATGGGAGAGAAGGTAGCTTACTCGGTTTTGAGACCTACTATTATTGACTATTTCAAATTTGCAGAAGATTATTTTATTTACGAGGTGAAAGTGCCGAAAACGTATGTTGGAAAATCACTAATGGAGCTGAACCTACGGCATAAGTACGAGATAAATATATTGGCAGTAAAGCATTTTGATGGGAAAATGGACGTCACCCCTGACCCCAACATTAAGCTTAATAAAGATGACTTGCTGATAATTCTCTCGAGAGAGAATGTGATAGATAGGGTGACAAAAACCTAAAAAAGATTAGTATTATGCCGTTTATCAGTCATTTAGAAGAAACATTAGCCGAAACCGATGTACTTGAACTACAAGATGAGGAGTGCCGTATCATCTTATACAATGATGATTACAATACGTTTGACTACGTAATTGATACTCTTGTGCAGGTGTGCGGTCATACTTTTGAACAGGCCGAGCAATGTGCTATTATCGTTCATTTCAAAGGGAAATGCGATGTGAAAACTGGTAGTTATGACTATCTGAAGCCTCTTTGCGTGGCTCTTTTAGATGCTGGGCTTTCTGCTGAAATAGAAGAATAAAACAACCTTAAACACTGAACAAAATACTGTGGAACTAAAATTATCAAAACCTATCTGTTTTTTCGATCTGGAAACAACAGGCATTGACATTACTAAAGACCGTATTGTAGAAATTTCGATATTGAAAGTATATCCTAATGGTAATAAAGAAAGCAAAACGTGGTTGGTAAATCCTACGATTCCTATTCCTGCAATGGCTTCGGCAGTACACGGCATCACTGATGAGAAAGTAGCTAATGAGCCTACTTTTAAAGAATTGGCTAAGCAAATACACAATATGATAAAGGATTCAGACTTAGCAGGTTATAATTCAGACCGTTTTGATATTCCGTTATTGGCAGAAGAGATGCTACGTGCAGGAGTAGATTTTGACCTTGGCAATCGTGTGACGGTAGATATACAAACGATATTTCACAAAATGGAACAGCGCACCTTGTCGGCAGCTTATAAATTTTATTGTGGCAAAGACCTACTTGAGGCACATACTGCAGCTGCTGATACTAATGCTACCTATGAAATACTGAAAGCTCAGCTTGATAAGTACGACAACTTAGAGAATAACATCAAAAAGCTAAGCGAGTTTACCTACCGAAAACAAATAGCTGATTTTGCTGGATTTATAGGCTATAACAGCGAAGGAGAGGAAATATTTACTTTTGGAAAACACAAAGGTAGCAAAGTGGAGGATATTTTTGTCAATGAACCAGGGTATTTTGGTTGGCTATTGAACGCTGATTTTCCTTTATATACCAAAAAAGTACTGACGGCTATCAAGTTGCGCAAACTATCCTCTACCATAAAATAGAAAACATCATAAACCCCAAATACAATGGAAACAACAGCTAATTACACCGAAGAAGAGAGTAAGGCAATAGCTCGTGAGTACAAAGAGCTTTTGCGCATCAGCTACCAAACCCTAACTGATGAAGATAAAAAAGTCATTCGTTTAGCTTTTGATACCGCTGTAAATGCTCATAAGAACCAACGCCGCAAGAGTGGAGAGCCTTATATATTTCACCCTATAGCTGTAGCTAAAATAGTGGCACAGCGCATAGGATTAGACGCTGTGTCTATAGCAGCGGCTTTACTACACGATGTGGTAGAAGATACCGAATATACCAATGAGGATATAGAGCAACTTTTTGGTAAAACTATAGCCCATATAGTGGCAGGGCTTACCAAAATATCGCATTTGAGTAGGGAGAATGATATTTCGCTACAAGCAGAAAATTTTAGGAAGTTACTGCTTACGATGAACGATGATGTACGCGTGATACTCATCAAAATAGCCGATAGACTGCACAATATGCAGACAATGGACTCGATGGCTGAGTATAAGCAGACAAAGATAGCTTCAGAAACCCTCTATATCTACGCCCCTATAGCTCACCGCATAGGGCTCTACAACATTAAAACAGAGTTAGAAGATCTTGCCTTAAAATATACAGACCCTGAACGCTATTTTATGATTCTCGGTAAGATGGAAGAATCAAAAGAGGAGCAACAGTCGTATATTGATGCTTTTACTAAAATAGTAGAGACCTCTCTTAATGAGCAGAAGATAGATTACTACATAAAAGGACGACCTAAATCAATTTATTCTATCAATAGGAAAATGGAGTCGCAAGGGGTAACCTTTGAGGAGGTGTATGATAAATTTGCTATCCGTATTATCTACAAAAGCGAACCTTCAGAAGAGAAATTCCTCGCTTGGAAAATATATTCTATCGTAACAGACCACTTTCGTCCCAATCCAACCCGTTTACGCGATTGGATATCTTCCCCTAAATCAACAGGTTATGAGGCGCTTCATATTACTGTAATGGGACCTAAGGGAAAATGGGTAGAGGTACAGATACGCAGTGAACGAATGCACGAAATAGCTGAAAAAGGCTATGCAGCACACTTCAAATACAAACACGGCGACCAAAAAGAGGAAGGGATAGAGGTGTGGCTTAACCGTTTACAAGAGGTATTTGAAAACAGTGAAGCCAATGCGGTAGATTTTGTAGAAGATTTTAAACTTAACCTTTATTCTAAAGAAATATTTGTTTTTACTCCTAATGGCGAGATAAAATCGTTACCTAAAGGAGCAACTCCTATAGATTTTGCTTTCTCAATTCACACAGGGGTAGGACTTAAAACACGTGGAGCTAAGGTAAATAATAAATTAGTACCTTTAAACCAAGTGCTAAAAAGCGGTGATACGGTAGAAATTATCACAGCAGAGAACGCTAAACCTACTAAAAACTGGTTGAACTACGCTACTACTTCGAAGGCGCGAAGCAAGATAAAAAATGCGTTAAAGGAAGAAACAAAAACAGTAGCAGCAGAAGGGAAAGAAATACTCTTGCGCAAACTTAAGCAGCTGAAGATTAATCTTACAGAAGAAGTGATGAACGATATGGTTAATTACTTCAAAACTAAGACTAGTTTGGATATATACTATCAGGCGGGTACAGGAGAGATTACCAACCAGATGCTTAAGGATTTCGCTTCGCATCGTACCTCATTCTTCGGTTTGTTTAAGAGCAAAGTGGTAAAGAAGGCAGTAGAAGAACCTACTTATACTGCAGGTGTACATTATGATAGTATTGTATTTGGTAAAGAAGAAGAATCATTAGACTATACTTTTTCAAAATGTTGTAACCCAATACCTGGTGACCCTATATTTGGCTTTGTAACTATCAATGAAGGAGTAAAAGTGCATAAGAAAACGTGCCCCAATGCTATATCAATGCAATCGAACTATGCTTATAGGATTATCCCTGCCAAATGGGTAAAATCAGATGAACGAGACTTTAAAGTGAGCTTGCGAATTAGTGGTATAGACCGCGATGGGCTTATTAGTGATATTTCAAAAGTAATATTGGATAGCAAATTCGTAAAGCTTACCAATATAAACATAGATACAGAAGGAAATGTATTTAATGGCAAGGTGTCAATATCGATAAATAATAATGCCACTCTTAAGAAACTAATGTTAGATATAAAAAATGTGAAAGGGGTAGATAAAGTAACCCGATTATAGATATGCGAAAATTAGCAAATAGTGAACTTCATCGTTTGGATATAGAGCAGTTTAAAAAGGCTGAGAAAACCCCTTTGATAGTAATATTAGATAATGTAAGAAGTCTTAATAATGTAGGGTCGGTATTTCGCACTTGTGATGCATTTTTGGTAGAGAAGATATACCTATGTGGTATTACAGCTACACCACCTAATAAAGAGATACATAAGACAGCTTTAGGGGCCACAGATAGCGTGGCTTGGGAGTACGCTGAAGATACACTACAGGTAGTTGAACGATTGAAGGCAGAAGGTGTGTGTGTGATAAGTATAGAGCAAGCTGAAAAGGCTGTAATGCTTAATGATTTTCAACCTAAAGCACATACGCAATATGCTGTTATATTTGGTAATGAAGTGAAAGGAGTAGCACAAGAGGTAGTAAGCCTTAGTGATGGAGTGATAGAGATACCTCAGTATGGTACAAAACATTCTTTAAATGTTTCAGTAAGTGCTGGAATAGTAATTTGGGAAATGACAAAGTTACTTAAAGATTTAGCTAACAATAAATAAGATTTAAAAACAATTGATTATCAGTTACTTTTGTGTTAAATTGATATTAGTTAGTAAAAAAATAGGTGATAAATTTGGAAGTTATGAAAAAATAGCTGTATATTTGCACCGCTGAAAAGGAATAATCTTATTGTCATCTATATTTATTGCGGGAGTAGCTCAGTTGGTAGAGCGTCAGCCTTCCAAGCTGAATGTCGCGAGTTCGAACCTCGTCTCCCGCTCAAAAAAATAAAGCCTACTAAGTAATTAGTAGGCTTTATTTTTTTATTCTTCTTTCAATAGAATTCGCTTTATTTATCCTTCATAAAATACTTTTCTTTTGCGTATTTATATATTTTGTGGTAATAGTATGAGGCAGTAGTAATACCTATTACAAAGAGAATGGCTCCGATTATAGCTTCAGTAGGGTTGAGGCTTTTATGGAAGTAATAATCTAAGCTAAGTCTTGGAATAAAATGGTATAGAGCTATACTATGAATGATATAAATAGAAAGCGTATTTTGTCCTATACGTTGAAGAAACTGGGCAGTGAGTACATTACGTAGAATGACAAAAACAGCAAATGTCCAGAGAGTATCGCCCATACGTAGAAAGAGGAATCCATTGCGCGCTAGATTCTCAAAATGCTGCCAGCCAGTAACTGAATAAAGAAAATGAAAGGTATGATATTGAAAATGGAAGATTGCCCCAAAAACAATAAGTAAACTTATAAATATGGGGTATAGATGTTTAGCATTGCGGTAATAATAAAATAAAGACCCCATAAAACCTCCTAAGGTCACGAAACCTAACCACGGAAATATAGTAAAGAAAGTACCGTATTTAGGCGTGAAATAGTTAGCTACAATCTGAGGAAGCCAAGAATACTCATATTTGTTATAGGTTTCATTGAAAGTGAATAAGATAAGAGTAGTAGTAATAAGCATTATAGGTAGCAGATGTCTGACGTGTTTTCGCGCTAATAGATATATACCTACCATAATAATGAGCGCTAGCCCAATACAATGGAGTATATCTACAAAGTAAATATCTTTGCGCAATAGACAGGCTACTCCTATAAGCATTAGTCCTCGTTTAGCTCCTTTTTTTACACGAGGGTTTTTTAGTCCTACACCACTGCGCTCGCCTTCTCGTATAAGTAGGTAGGTAAAGATAAAGCCTGATATAGTGAGAAATACTGGAGCTGTGATACCTGTAAAATAATGCCAAGTATGGAAGTAAATATTCGATTCATCCCAATAAGGTTCACCTAAAAGAGCTGTAATAAAATGCCCTTGGAGCATCATACAGATAGCATATGCTCTTATTACATCAATAAAAATTAATCGCTGTTTCATTTTATTCTATCTTTTATTCTCTTTACTATTTGCTTTTTCTTCTTTTTTAAATTCTCGAATATCAATATACTGAGTAGAAAATATCTCTATATTTGCTTGTTTGAAAGTATTTTGAATGTTTTTTACTAAATCAGATTTGATGAAATACATATTCTCTGGGATAAAAGTGTAAGCGTTAAGTTCGTAAAAAGCATTAAGTTCATCAAGTGATAGCTGAAATACGTATGGGTGAGGGGTAGGAGAGATACCATTAGTCATCAGAGCTGACTCAATGAGTAGTTCTTCTACTAAATTATCAGAATAATCATAGCGCACTTTTACTCTAACATTTAAAGCTAAACCATATTGTTTGCCTATAGAAGAAAAGTTCATAGTAGCCCCACTAAGTATAGCCGAATTAGGTATGGTTACATCTTCATTATTGATAGTTTTAAGGCGTGTTACTAAAGCGTTTTTTTCGATTACTACTCCTATAATCTCTCCTGATTTTATCCAATCGCCTACCTGAAAAGGACGCATATAGCTAATGACAACTCCTGCTATGGCATTAGAAATAGAAGAGGAAGAACCTAACGAAATAAGCACCCCAAAGAATACTGATATTCCTTTAAAAGCATCGCTGTCAGAGTCTGGTAAGTGTGGAAATATAATTACTAAAGCTAAAACCCATAACATTATGCGTATAAGGCTATAAGTGGTACGAGCCCATTCGGGGTGAAAGCCTTTTATTTTTAGGATACCACGCTCAATTTCTAAGGCAAAAAAACGAAGCCCTTTGAGTAAGTAACGGGTGATAATAATGATGATTATAATATTAAATAAGTGCGGCAAATAATTGATAATAGCTACTCCTATATCTCTTATAGGATCACTAATCCACTTGATAATAATTTTTGATAAATATTGGGTAGAAGGGAAAATGTCAAAAATCAGAGGTATAATAGTGATGAATAAAAAAAGCAAAATAACCACTCGCAGTACAGCAAGGAGTTTAAGTAGTGCCTTTACCATCTTTCTTTTCTTAATAAGCTCGTAATTCTTGATACGGATACCTGTTAAGAAGCGGTGTTCGGAGTTGATAGCTACTTTTCTTAAGAACTCAAATAGTCGGTTGATACCCCATACTAATACAAAAGCAATGAGCAATACAAGCAATAATTCTCCTAAACGAATCATTACACTTTTGAGGCTGTTTTGCTCTTTGTATTTTACAATACTACTTTTAATAGCATTAGCATATCGTGAGGCTAAATCTTCTTGAGTAGTATTCTCCCACATAGCATCTACCATTGTAATGCCTACAATACTATTTTTCTTATACATTATATTTAAGTACTCCCCTAAAGGCTTCAATTGAATTGAGTCGGGGGTGAAAAAAGGATCGTCATACAAGGTTTGTATTTTATCTTCTATATATTTCACTCGCGTATCAATATCATAAGAGCCGTGTGAAGTATATAGATAAAATAATGTATCTTTCTGAAAAACAATAGGCTTTCCTCGTATCTTCTCGCGTAGGCTTTCTATTTCTTGCTTCTTTTCGATAGTAGCCAAAGAATCAGATGTATTTGTAGGGGTAGGTGATTGGGTAGTAGTATGTACCAACTCCTTAATTTCATTCATTAAGATGGCTATCTTTATAGAATCTTTTAATCGAATAAGTTTAATAGCTTCTAATTCTCGTTTTATATCCTGTTGAGAGAGGCTGTCACTTTGAGCAAATAGAGAGCTTAAACAGCAAAATATAGATAATATGAAGAGTATTCTTTTCAAGTGAAATATCAATAATTATAAAGATTGATGTGGCAAAGGTACAACTTTTTTAGCACATACCAAAAGAAAAAACTTTGCTAAAGATATTTTTTCCTTAGCAAAGTTTTTCTCTTTCTGATTTATGCTGACTATTTGTTTAAGTCTTCAAGTACTTTCACAGCTTCGTCTATATAAACGTCTTTTTGTAAGTTTTCATGCCAACGATCGCGGCGTAGTTTAAGGTCTTCATTACCTTTCACTTTAGCTTCATCAGAGGCAGTAGAGGCAAACTTAAGCTCTGATTTATAATCGGCTATAGCTTTAAACTTCTTAGCTTGTTCTTCATTCTTATCTATCAAACTTTTATAAGCTTCATAGTTGAGAGGGAATATATTGTCCTTTTGCTGTTGCTTAATCCATTGGGCATTTTCGTCAATCAATTTTAAATATTGATTTTCACTAATACGTTTCTGACTGTTAGCAATTGCCTTATCAAAATTAGCATTATTACTCCAAGGAGTATATTTAGCAGGCTCAATCTTATCCCAAGACATAGCGTTAGGCATATCTCGCTCGCCTATATCTATATATTTGTATTTGTCAGGTACTACGATATCGCTTTCTACTCCTTTTAGTTGTGTAGACCCTCCGTTGATACGGTAGAACTTCTGAATAGTTATTTTGAGAGCACCAAGGTCGCCGTAGTCATTTTGGCGCAAGAATCCGTTTAGATCTACGAAACTTTGTACAGTACCTTTACCAAAAGTTTGCTTACCTCCTATGATGATAGCACGCTTGTAGTCTTGCATAGCAGCCGCTAAAATCTCTGAAGCTGAAGCTGATAGTTCATTAGTAAGGATAACAAGAGAGCCATCCCACTGGGTTTTAGGGTCGTTATCTGAAAGGACATCTCTGCTACCTCTTGACGATTTTACTTGTACTATAGGCCCTTTTGGAATGAAAAATCCTCCTATATCTACAACTGTTTTTAGTGAGCCCCCTCCGTTACTTCTAAGGTCGACGATAAGACCATCAATGTTTTCTTTCTTCAGTTTTTCAATCTCAAGGGCTACATCGGTAGCAGCATTGCGCTGGTTAGTATCTTCAAAGTTAATGTAAAATTTAGGTAAGTAGATAAGTCCGTAACGTTTTCCGTTAGAGAGTATTACTACCGATTTAGCATAAGTTTCTTCAATCTCTACCACATCTCTGATGATAGGTACTACTTCTATAGTACCGTCTACACGTTTTACAGTTAGGCGTACTTCAGTGCCTTTAGGGCCTTTTATGAGCTTTACAGCGTCATCTAAGCGCATACCTACTACATCTACAGGCTCTTGAGTTCCTTGTCCTACTTTTAGTATCATATCGCCTACTTCTAAAAGTTTCCCTTTCCATACAGGGCCACCTAAAATTACGTCAGTGATGCTGATACCATCCGTCTTCTTTTGTAGTTGAGCTCCTATCCCTTCAAATTTACCCGACATATCTCGGTCAAATCCTTCTTTTACATCGGGAGCCATATAGTTAGAGTGAGGGTCAAAAGTTTCAGTGATAGCGTTTACAAAAAGACTAAACCATTCTTCGCGTGTTAGCTCGTTATAGATACCAAACATATCCGAAAGAGTTTTTTGTGTAGCTTCTACTGATTCTTTTTTGAGGACATCATCTCCTTTAGATTGATATTTAGCGTCTTTTTCCTTTTTAGAAGCCTCTTCTTTTTGTTTAGTTAAGTAAGTAGAAAGAGTTGAAAAAATGATAATTTGTTTCCAACGTTGCTGTAGCTCGGCTTTATTTTTTACAAAAGGCAAATGCTCATAATCCGTGTTGATTTTATCATTTGAGTTAAAGTCGATAGGCTTTGCAAAGATGGTTTTATTTATCTCTTCAGCTTCTTTCATACGCTGTTTGAGTCGCTCGTATGATAGGTTGAAGAAACTAATATCTCCCTTTTTAAGATTATCATCTAAAAGGGTTTCATATTTTTTGAATTCATTAATGTCTGATTGCAAAAAATAGCGTTTTTGTCCGTCTAAGCTTTTTATATAACTCTCAAATACTTTCTTAGAGAAAGCATCGTCCATATCTACAGGACTAAAATGCGCGTTAATCATTACGTGTTCTACTATTTCAAGCAGTACTCTATCTTTATCCTTGTCAGGATTATCGAACTTCTTGCTTGTAAAACTGCAAGAAGCAAATGAAATAAATAGTAAAAATAAGGCTACTGATATATTTTTCATTATAATACTTATTTTAAAAACAATAATTAAATTTTTCTTTTTGATTTCTCTATACTATCAAATCTTGTGCCTTTCTCGCGTAGGACTGATAATTTTTACATTTTGGAAAGCAATAGCTCCTCTGATAACTCCTGAAATAGTACTATGCAATGATTTGATTATTTGCATTTTAAGTTCATTTTTATGATATACCAAACTTATCTCTCTCGCAGGATAAGGTTCTTCAAAATAATGAATACATTCTTTTTCTTTTTCTTTGAGTTCTAACGAATGCAGATAGGGGAGTAGTGTCATACCTAAACCTTCGTTAGCTAAGCGTACTAACGTCTCAAAACTACCACTTTTTAGCTGAAAATGTTTTCGCGATTCAATCACATCTTGGTTACAGATGTTTAGCACACTATCTTTGAAGCAATGCCCGTCTTCTAACATCAAAATATCATTGACATCTAAATCGCCAGTATAGATGGTTTTAGAGTTCTGAAGCCTGTGATTTACAGGTATATAAGCTACAAAAGGCTCGTAGTACAGCGGGCGCTCTATGATAGAAGGATTGGCTAAAGGAGTAGCGAGTATGCCTGCATCATAAGTACCATCGCCTATTTTTTTCAAGATATTTTCAGTAGTTTGCTCTTCAATTTTTAAACATACCTTAGGATATTTATTTATAAAGTTGTTTAAAAACATCGGTAATAGGGTAGGCGATACAGTAGGAATTATCCCCACTCTAAATTCGCCCCCTATATATCCTTTCTGCTGGGCAACAATATCATTCATTCGCTCAGACTCGTTTACTATTGTCTGCGCCTGTTTGATGATTTGCTCTCCTATTTCTGTTATCTGTAGTGGTTTTTTGCTTCTGTCAAAAATGGTGACCCCCAATTCTTCTTCCAACTTCTGTATTTGCATACTTAAAGTTGGTTGTGTTACATAACTGTTTTCGGCAGCAGTAGTAAAGTTCTTGTATTTGGCAACTGCCAAAACATATTGAAATTGAGTAATGGTCATAATAAGCTGTTATTTAAGTTGTGGCAAAATGTCTTTTCCTATCTCTTCGAGTACTTCTCCTGCTGGGCGTGAACAATACTTGAACACTAGCATAGTGTGGTTTACTCCTATTTTTTCGAGTTCTTGGAACATATCTATTAGGTAAGTACGCCCTAATCGGAAGCCTAAATCTATCTTTTGGGGTTCGAAATTAGGATCTTCCATTAGGTCTATATATACAGGTTGTATATAAGGTTTTTTAGGTTGTCCCTCTTTTTGTAGAGCCTCTTCCCAATCTTGTACTATTTTTTTGGTGAAAGCGAAGTCGCGAGGATAGTAAATCCATCCGTCAGAGTTTTTAGCAATCCAATCGAGGTTTACCCCTCCAACGTGCCCTGTGACATACATTGGTATATTTTTGTGTACGGGCTTAGGTACTACATCGCCTACATTAGCCATTAGGGTTCCGTAATCGTTGTTATAAGTAGGAAAATCTTTGCTCCACAACTCTCTAAGCATACGCATATGCTCTGACACACGTGCACTTCTTAACTCAAAAGGTTTGTTGAATGCAGGGTATTCTACAGGACGGTCTCCAGAGGCTACCCCCATCACAAAACGGTTAGGGAAAAGTACATCGAGGCTTGCTGAGGCTTTAGCCACGTGCAAAGGGTGGCGCAGTGGCAAAATAACACTTGCAATACCAAATTTGATGCTTTTGGTGAGCGATGCTATATGCGATAAGTATATCCAAGGGTCAAATATTTGCCCTACTTCTTTAAAATCTGGATTGTTTAGCGGAATATCGCGCACCCATACCGTATCAAAACCTAAGGCTTCTGCACGCTGTATGAGTTGTGTTTGATTTTCCATTTTAGGAATAGCTCCTTCGTATGATTCTATAGGGAGCAATATGCCAACCGACAGTTTATTAGGATCTATCATAATAGTTGTTATTTTTAAGAGGCAAAGATACAAAAAATAATGGGTATAACAATGCTATACCCCTATTAATTTTTTTATAAATCAAAAACTGAAGTTCTTTTAGTGTATAATAAGTCTTTGATTTTCAGTAAAGAAGCTAATAATAAATAAACACCAAACCACGCCCCCAAGGTAGCGAAAGTACCGTAGATAAAGGCTATTCGTACATCTTTTGCACGCATCCCTAATTTCTCTGCTAACCGGGAGGATACGGCAAACCCGTATTTCTCAAGAAAAAACCTGAATTTTAACATTTCAATATCAAATTATATATTTTTTTCCTCTGATTTATTTTTTACTTTTTACTTTGAAAAGGAGAAGCATTCCTAATGCAAAGAAAATAACTAACGAAATAGTAGCGTTTCGCATATTATTCGTTAGCTGGTCTATAATACCATAAATACCCATCCCGATTACGATACCTAATTTTTCGGTTACATCATAGAAGCTGAAAAAAGAGGTAGTGTCTTTAGTATCTGGTAGATAAGCTGAATAAGTAGAGCGCGAAAGACTCTGTATACCGCCCATTACCAACCCTACTAAGGTAGCTAAGGCATAAAACTGTACGGGTTTAAATACAAAGTAAGACAATAGGCAGATGCTTACCCAAATAGCATTTAGCCCAATCAGTACCCTAATGTTACCAAATTTTTGCACAGCTGTCACTGTTAAACGCGCCCCTATGATAGCTACTAATTGAATGATAAGTACACTGACTATCAGCCCTATAGTACTCTCATTTCTACTACCCCATTGTATTTCTTGTTCTCCGAAATAGGTAGCAATAAGCATCACGGTTTGTACCCCCATACTGTATACGAAAAAAGCAATGAGATACCATTTTAGCGAGGGGGTTGCCTTTAGGCTTTGCCATACTTTTCGGAGTTCTTTAAAACCGTTGAAGAGGATATTTTTTGTCAGCTTTCCTCTACCACTATGATAGTTAGGTAGGTATCTGAAAGGAATGCTACTGAAGCCTATCCACCAAATTCCTACAGTGATAAATGAAATGCGCATAGTGGTTAGTGCAGTAGTATCAGCGTTTTCAAAGCCTATCCATTCGGGTTTCATCACCATTATAAGGTTCAAAATCAGTAGTAATACACTGCCAGCATAGCCTAAACTATAACCTTTGGCACTGACCGCATCATACTGCTCTGGTAGGGCAATATCAGGCAAATAAGAGTTGTAGAACACGATACTTCCCCAGAAGCCTACTACCCCACAAAAGTAGCAAATCAGCCCAAAGTAGATATGCTCTAACGAAAACCAATAGAGCCCAATACACGAAATTGCTCCTAAGTAGCAAAAAAAGCGCATAAAACTCTTTTTATTGCCTAAAAAATCGGCTATACCACTCAGAATAGGGGAGAGGAGTACTACTAACAAAAAGGCTAAGGCGGTAACGAAAGCAATTACAGAAGTGCTTTTGAATAAGATGCCAAAGAGCGAAATATGAGTTAGTTGCGCTGTTTTAAACAATAACCCGTAAAAAATAGGGAATATAGTTGAAACAATGGTTAGCGAATACACTGAGTTTGCCCAGTCGTAAAACGCCCACGCATTGAGTAGTTTTTTGTTGCCTCTTGCTAATGCTGACATTTTATTAGTGTTTTATACGATTTGCCCACTTCTCAATCAAGTAGATAACCAAAAATCCAGCTATAGCCAACCCTATTGCCGCTAATATCTGTGGATTGGTATGGGTAATTTCTGCAAACTGACACGGGCTGATGCTTTTTTCCCATATCACGCTGTTGTTTACCGCGTCTTTTAGTAGGGGTTGTTTCCAAGGCCACACTTTGTTTAGCGACCCGATGATAAAACCGGTAAGCCCTGCAAAGGTAAGGTTTCTGTAGGTAGCGAAAAGCCATTTTAAGGCTCTTGAAAAACTTAGAATACCAGTGATTGCCCCTAAGGCAAAGGTGAAAATTATTTTTAGTTTCCAGCTGCTCAGTGCGTCTAATATAGTATGATAGGCGCCTAAAAGTACTAATATAAAAGCTCCGGAAATGCCGGGGAGTATCATCGCGCAGATAGCGATAGCCCCACACAAAAACAAAAATAGCAAACTCTGGTCGCTGCTGCTTACTAAAGGAGGAATAACAGTGATGATATAGGCTGCCACCCCTGAAAGGAGCATCGTTAGTATAGCAGCCAGATTCCAGCGCTTTATTTCTTTAACTAAGAAGAATACACTAGCAATCATCAGTCCTAAGAAAAATGCCCATACCATTATGGGGTACTGCTCTAACAGCCATTTGATGAGCTTAGCTAACGATAAGATACTGATACCTATCCCCAATAATAAGGATACGAAAAAGTTGCCATTGATATGTCGCCAGAAAGCTACTATACCTTCGCTAAATAGCATTTTAAAGGCTTTTAAATTGATACGACTGATAGAGTCTACTAACTCTTCATAGATGCCCGATATAAAGGCGATAGTACCCCCTGATACCCCTGGCACTACATCTGCTGCCCCCATAGCTATTCCTTTCAGGCTGATAATTGTATAATCTAAAAAAGATTTTTTCATTACAATTTATATTTAACTATCGATTATTATTGATAATTGATAAAAACCGCCGCAAAGATAGTAAAAAAATACTAATTACCAACTATATTGTTAATGGTACTAAAACTAAGAGAGGTCGCCTCAGAACAATCTGAGGCGACCTCTCTTTAAGTGTTATTTGCTTATGATTTAGTATCCAAATAGCTCTTTTAAGCTAAGCTTTTTGAAATCACCAATTTTCTTAAGCTCATCTTCAGAAAGTTTCTTTTCTGAAGCTAATATTACATACGTATATGGTTTGTTTGATAGATATTTATCGTGGAAAGCCTTTATGTCTTTCATTGTGATATTATCTATATTTTGGTATATCTGTTTGCGTATGTCTTCTTTTAAGCCCATACGTTGGTCGTGTAAATAGTAATAGATGATACCGTCTTGTGTGATACGTTCTGTTTCTATTTCTTGCTTGATTTGCTGTTTAGCTAATTCTAAGTTAGCAGGTAACTCAGGCATAGTATTGAGCAGTTCATTCATAGCTTCAACGGCTTCTTTAAACTTGTCGGCTTGAGAACCTACATAAGCAAGTGTATAGTACTTATCAGTTTTCTTACTAGGAGTTGCGTAATAGCCATAAGTGCTGTAAGCTAAGGCTTTACTTTCGCGTATAGTTTGGAATACTAAAGAGCCCATTCCGCCCCCAAAATAGTTATTAAAGGCTTTAATAACAGTGCTTTCAGCAGGGTTATAAGGAACGGTATTGCGAATCCAACGGGTTTCAGCTTGTACCATTTCATAATCAGCAAAGAATACTTGATTCTTAGTTTGCTCTACTTGTTTAAACTCTTTTTTAGGAGCTACTTGAGCAAATTTAGCAGGCACCTTATGAAGTGGTTTTAGCTTAGCAGTAAGCTGATTTAAACTTAAAGGACCATAATAGATAACAGTTTGCTCTACATTGTTTAGCTTTTTAAGTTTCTCAACCAACTCTTTTCCTGTAATAGCTTCGATTTCGGCATCAGAGAAAGTGTAGTTATAAGGGTTTTTAGCTCCGTACAAAGCATAGTTTGTTAAGGCTTGCATAATAGCCCCTCTGTTGGCTTTAGAGTCTATACGTGTTTTAGCTACACGTGTTTTTAACGCTTTCAACGCTTCTTCATCTACTTTTATATTAGCGATAAAGTCTTCGTAAAGTTTTACTGCTGCCTCAAAGTTCTCTTGTAGCCCTTCGATATTGACAGTAGTATACTCTCCACTGGCTGAGATATTAAAGCTAGAAGCTATTTTGTATAACTCTTTGCTGAGTTGTTCTGCTGACTTTTTATCAGTACCTAAAAACTGACTGTAATTAGCAGCTATGGCTAATTTCAAATCGTTTAGGGTACCTATTTTATAACGGAAACTTAAGCGGTATAGCTCGTTATCTTTGTTTTGCACGTATAGTACTTCTGCCTTGCCTAATTTACCTTTTTGTAGGTCTTTGCTGTAGTCTAAGAAAACAGGTTTTACTGGGGTACTTGGCATTTCGTTCACCATTTTCACAAAAGCTGATTGTTTGTCAGCATTAGTTTCAACTGGCGTGATAGCAGGTTTTTCTATCTTCTCTACATTGGTGCGTTGTCCTTTTTCTTTGTAGATAACCACATAATTATTGCCTAAGTATTTGTTAGCAAAAGCTACGATGTCGGCCTTAGTTATTTTAGAAAGGCTGTTTACATAAGCTACACGGTCTTTCCAGTCTAAGTTGTCAGTGAAAGCCTCCATTAGCATATTAGCACGGTTAGCATAAGACTCAGTACCTTGTATAACGTACTTTTTCATATTGTTGATGATAGAAGGAATTAAATCATCATCAAAGTTTCCTTTTTTAAGGTTTTCAATCTCTCCGAGTATTAGGTCTTTCACTTGCTCTAATGATTGTCCTTGTAAAGGACGGCCTGATAGGTATAGCATACCATAGTCTATAAGGGTATAAGCACCAGCACTTGCACCAAGTAGTTTTTGTTTTTTTACAAGGTTTAAGTCTATAAGACCAGCTTTGCCATTGGTAAGAATTTCACCCACTAAGTCAGCTAATAGGGCATCTTTATCTTGATTACCAGGTAAGCGGAAAGCTATAGAAACATTTTCAGCATCAGGGCCTACTACTTTCTTGATAATAGGAGCAGAGATAGGCTCTTCTTTCTCGAAAGTGTACTGAGGTACAGCTTTTGGTGTCATATAACTGAAAGCCTTATCAATTTCAGCAATCGCTTCGTCTGGATTGAAATCTCCTGAAAGTACTACTGCCATATTGTTAGGCACGTAATAAGTGTGGAAGTATTTGCGAATTTCCTTAAGCGAAGGGTTTTTGAGGTGTTCTACTGTACCAATAGTAGTTTGCAAACCGTAGTTGTGCTTTTTAAACAATGAAGCAAAAAGAGTTTCGAATACCTCGCTGTTATCGCTGTCTAACGAACGGTTTTTCTCTTCATACACGGCTTCGAGCTCAGTGTGGAAAATACGCAATACAGGATTGCGGAAACGCTCTGCTTGCACGGTGATGTATTTGTTTAAGGCATTAGCAGGCACATCGTCAGTATACACTGTTTTTTCAAACGAGGTAAATGCATTAGTACCTTGTGCGCCCATAGCAGTCATCATCTTGTCGTACTCATTAGCGATAGCGTATTTGCTAGCTACCCCTGATACAGAGTCGATTTTTTTGTAGATAGCTTTGCGCTTTTCAGCATCTTTGGTGTGATTGTATTCTTCGTACAACGCATCAATCTTATCTAACTGTACTTTCTCTTTTTCCCAGTCTAATGAACCGTACTTGTCAGTACCCTTAAAGAGCAAGTGCTCTAAGTAGTGCGCTAACCCTGTATTAGTAGAAGGGTCGGTTTTGCTACCTGCTTTAACAGCTACGTAGCACTGTATGCGCGGTTCTTTATTCGTAGGACTGAGAATGACGGTCAGTCCGTTTTTCAAGGTGTAGAACCTTGAATTAGTAGGGTCGTGGGTTACATATTTGTATTTGTAACCACCACTTTGTGCTTCTTTCCACTCATAATTTTGAGCCTGAGCACCGAACGATACGGCTAATGCGAATAGCCATAAGAATAGATTTCTTTTTAACATCATTTGGTGAATTAACATTAAACAGACGCAAAAGTATAGAATTAAATTGTGAAATGCAAATGAAAGTACATATTTTTTTAACTGAAAGGCGCTAATATCACTTCGAGCCCATCAAGTTCTGGGGTTATAGGTATTTGACAACCCAATCGGCTGTTGGGTTTTACGTGGAAAGCTTCAGAAAGCATCGCTTGTTCTTCTTCCCCCATTTCGGGGAGCGTTACCGCCTCTTCATTCTGCACATAGCACTGACAAGAGGCACACATAGCCATACCCCCACATACGCCTATCTCGCCGTCTTGGGCAATCTCGTAGGCGCGCATTACCTCCATTAAGGACATATTCATATCAGTAGGGGCTTCTATTTCGTATAGAAGCCCCTCTCTGTCGGTTATTTTTAGATGTATATCAGTCATTATTTGAAATATTCTATTTTGCGGATACGTGCACAGATAGGTTTGCCGTTTTCGTACATTAGCACTTGCGTCCAATTGCCCATTTTGTCGAATGAATAACGGTATTTATAATCGAATTCGGGAGTAGTATAGGCCGTTAGCAGGTTGTGCTCGTCGAATACTTTGGTTGAAGCGACAGAGGTACGAGTCTTTACCACTTGCGTTTCGCCCGACTTGTTAAACATATAATTTGTTTCTACATAGAAGTTAGGGTCGTCATTAGCCGTGCAAATGCTCTGTATAAGTCGCCCCGCTTTGTTGTATTTATACGTACAAACGGTTTCTTGTTTAGCTTCGTTTAAGAAAGTAGCTTTAGAGAGTCGTCCCTCTTTATCGTATTCGTTTTGTGTTTTTAAGAATACGTTTTTCTCTAATACTTTATCTTCAGTAGCTGCTACTTTGTTTATATTGTTATAGGTATACGATTTTTCGCGCGTGTATTCGGGGCGTATTTTCTTCTCTAAAATGAGGTTTTTCTCTTCGTAGCGCTGAATGTCTTTTTCTAAAGCAGATACGCTCGCCACTTTGTTTTTCTCTATACAGTTGCCCCAATCGTCATACTTATAGGTGATAGTAATGAGCCAAGTATCGCCGTCATACTCGTCTATTTTTACTAACTGATTTTTCTCATTGTAAAAATATTTGCGGTCTACCGTAAACTCGCCATCACCAGTTGTAAATACTGATTGACTTCTGTTAATATGTCCGTTTTTGTCATAGAAAAAACGCATCCCACCAAAAGGCTGGTCTTCAGCATTGTAAGTTATTATCTCTAAATTCTTGCCCGAATTATCGAAGATATAGGCTATATTAGTTTTAGAAGATTTTGTTGCGTCTTTTTCAAGTCCCCACTCTTCGGCATAGGGAAAAACATTGTAGTTCTTATCATCGAATTTCTTTTCGCCTTTAGGGTCGGGTTCTAATAAAAAAGAGAAGTCTTCTACTTTTTTTATTTTCCCTTTCATTAGCAGTGTTTTGCTGCTAAGGGTGTCTATTTGTGCTTGTAGCGAAGCAGAAAATGCTAAAAAGATACTTGCTAATAGTACATTTATACTCTTCATTTTTATTTTTATTTTTAGTAGTCTCTTTGAATTTAGAAAATTAATCAATCGATTTTATTACCGCTTTTTCAGCCTCTTTGCGAGTGCCGTCGAAGCCATCAATACCCACTACTGTAGTGTATTTGAGTACATACTTTTTGTTGGGATAGATGCGGTTATACACACTTTGGCACATTAGGGTAGCTTCGTGAAAGCCACAAAGTATAAGTTTTAGCTTGCCAGGGTAAGTATTTACGTCGCCTATAGCGTATACCCCCTCTATGCAAGTTTGATAATCTAAAGCATTATTCACTTTTACTGCATTCTTTTCTATCTCAACCCCCCAAGTAGCTATAGGGCCTAATTTAGGGGTAAGCCCGAAAAGAGGTATAAAAGCATCAGCAATAAGTTCTTCTTTATTGCCCCCCTCTTGCTCTAAAACTACCTTTTCTAATTGGTTTTCTCCTACAAGCCCTACCACTTCGTAAGGCGTTTTGAGATTGATTTTGCCCGCAGCTTTTAGGACTTTTACCTTTTCAACCGAATCTAAAGCCCCTCTGAACTCATTGCGCCTATGCACTAAGGTAACTGAGGCCGTATTTACTTTTTCGGCTAAATAGATACTCCAATCGAGAGCAGAGTCGCCACCCCCTGCTATTACTATGTGTTTGCCCGCATAACTTTCGGGGTTCTTTACAAAATAAGCTACCCCTTTGCCCTCGTATTGCGCTATATTTTCAAGCTCAGGCTTACGAGGCTCGAAAGTACCTAATCCGCCAGCAATAGCTACAGCCTTCCCTTTAACTTGCGTACCAGCATCGGTAGTAACAATGAAAGTGCCATCATCATTTTTAGTCAGGGTCATAGCGGTTTCGCCTAAGGTAAATTCAGGCTGATACTGCTTAATTTGCTCCATTAGGTTGTCTACCAACTCAAGAGCCCCCACGCTAGGGTAACCAGGGATGTCGAAAATAGGCTTCTTGGGGTACAGCTCTGTCAGCTGTCCGCCTACTTGGGGTAGGGTGTCAATAAGGTGACACTTCAAGCGCAGCAATCCTGCCTCGAAAACCGCAAAAAGTCCTGTGGGGCCTGCCCCTATGATGATGATATCTGTCTCTTTCATTATTAAATGATTTTGTGCAAAGGTACAAAATAATTATTAATTAGCAAATTTACCCATTAGTGAATTTGTTCTAACGACTACCCCCTAACGAGCGTCTGTGCTTTTTCGAGGGCTTCGGCTATGCCTTCGGGGTTTTTACCGCCTGCTGTAGCAAAGAAAGGCTGTCCGCCGCCGCCGCCGTGTATGTATTTGCCTAATTCTCTTACTATTTTGCCGGCATCTAACCCTTTGGTTTGGGCAAGCTCTTTGCCGATATAGCACAATAATAAGGCTTTGCCTTCGTATGCTGAACCGAATAAGATAAACGGATTTTCTACCTCATTGCCTAACTGAAAAGCGAGGTCTTTGAGGGTAGCAGTATCTAAATCGAGTTGTTTGATAAGGCATTGCACCCCATTGATAGTAGCAAATTCGTTTTTCAAAGATACTTTTAGATTCTTAGCTTGCTCTTTCTTCAGTAGCTCTAACTCTTTTTGCAGTTGGGCATTCTCTTCTTGTAGGTGTACAATAGCTTTGATAGGGTCTTGTGCGTTTTTGAGGGTAGATTTGATATTATCGACTAACTTTTCTTGCTCTGCAAAGTACTTCATAGCCCCTCCAGAAGTGATAGCTTCTATCCTACGGATACCAGCTGCAACGGCTCCTTCTGAAAGGATTTTGAAGAACCATATATCACCAGTATTTTTTACGTGAGTACCTCCACAAAGCTCTCTACTGTCGCCGAATTGTATCATTCGCACGTGGTCGCCATATTTTTCGCCAAATAGCGCCATAGCCCCCGCTTCTATCGCTTGTTGTATAGGTATATTGCGGTGTTCTTGTAATGGTATCTTTTCCCAAATACGTCTGTTTACTATGCGTTCTACTTCTCTTAATTCTTCATCAGTCATTTTAGCAAAGTGAGAGAAGTCGAAACGAAGGGTTTCTGGCGATACGCGAGACCCTTTTTGCTCTACGTGCGTACCCAATACCTCGCGCAAGGCTTGGTGCAATAGGTGGGTAGCACTGTGGTTAGCCTCCGCCAACTGACGCGACAACGGATGTACTTCCGCTTTAAATGGGTCGGTTAGGTTTTCGGGCAAGTGCTCTGCTATGTGTATGATAAGGTTGTTCTCCTTTTTAGTGTCTAATATGTATACCAACTCGCCATTAGCCGACTGTAGCGTACCTTTGTCGCCTACTTGTCCGCCCCCTTCAGCATAGAAAGGCGTAGTGTTGAACACCAATTGGTAGTGAGTGCCGTCTTTTTGGCTCTCCACTTTGCGGTATTTCACAAGGCGTACTACAGCCTCTAAGGTATCGTAGCCGATAAACTCTTCTTCTTCGTCATCGCGAAGGACAACCCAGTCGCCTGCTTTTACTTGGGCAGCTGCACGTGAACGCTCTTTTTGCTTTTGTAGGTTCTCTTCAAAGCCTGCCTCGTCTAAAGTCAATCCTTTTTCAGAGAGGATAAGAGCGGTTAAATCTTTAGGGAAACCGTAAGTGTCGTATAACTCGAAAGCTTTGCTACCTGACAACTGCTTATTAGTAGTGTTTTGTATCATCACATCGAGCATTAGCAATCCTTGTTCGAGCGTGCGCAAGAAAGAGTTTTCCTCTTCTTTTATCACATTCATAATGATAAATGCCTGCTTTTCTAATTCGGGGAAAGTGCTGCCCATCTGTTTGGTGAGCGTTTCTACCAGCTTATAGATAAAAGGTTCTTTTTGGTTTAAGAAAGTGAAACCATAGCGGATAGCACGACGCAAAATACGGCGTATTACATAACCAGCTCCGTTATTAGAAGGCAGCTGTCCGTCGGCTATGGCAAAAGCCACCGCCCTAATATGGTCTGAAATCACGCGAATGGCAATATTTATCTGCTCTTGTTCGGCACTTACATTGCTGCCGCTATAGTATTTGCTTTTGGTTATCTCTTCTACTTTTTGAATTAGCGGAGTAAATACATCGGTGTCGTAGTTAGATTGCTTTTTCTGCAATACCATACAGAGGCGCTCGAAGCCCATACCTGTATCCACGTTTTTAGAAGGGAGTTTTTCGAGGCTGCCATCGGCTTTGCGGTTGAACTCCATAAATACGTTGTTCCAAATCTCAATCACTTGAGGGTGGTCATTATTGACCAAGTCGCGCCCTGCTATTTTGGCCTTTTCTTCGTCAGAACGAATATCTACGTGTATCTCGGTACAAGGGCCACAAGGACCTTGATCGCCCATTTCCCAGAAGTTATCTTTCTTATTTCCGAGTAAAATGTGGTCTTCAGCGATACGTTCTTTCCATATGTCGTAGGCTTCTTGGTCGAAAGGCACGCCCTCTTCCTCACTACCTTCAAATACCGTTACGTATAGGTGTTCTTTTGGTATTTTATATACTTCAGTGAGCAGTTCCCACGCCCAGCTAATGGCTTCTTTTTTGAAGTAGTCGCCAAAAGACCAGTTGCCGAGCATCTCGAACATCGTATGGTGATAGGTATCGCGCCCTACCTCTTCGAGGTCGTTGTGCTTACCTGATACACGTAAACACTTTTGAGTATCTACCACACGTGTTTGTTTGGGTTTAGCATTGCCGAGGAAAAACTCTTTAAACTGGTTCATACCTGCGTTAGTGAACATCAGGGTAGGGTCGTTTTTAATAACCATAGGAGCAGAAGGAACGATGGTATGTCCTTTGCTCTCAAAGAATTTTAGGAATTGCTGTCTTATTTCTTGTGAAGTCATATATTTTCGATTAACGGTAAAATAATATTGAGGCTGCAAAAGTAGTAATTTTATACGTAACAAGCAAAAAGTTATAGTTTTTTATTAAATGGTAGAGTTCAGTTTTTCTTCGCTTATCCTTCGCTCATTGTTCGCTCATCGTTCGGTGTAGGTATATCTGAAGTAAAGGGAAAATAAATTGTCGAAGGATATTTATTATTTGTTATTAATTTGTATCTTTGCCGCGATTAATTCTAAATAACGATTTTTATGAGAGAACTTTTTATAGGATGCCTTGTGCTTATGGGGCTTACTATGAGGGCACAGACGAATGTCTTGCTGACCGAGGCGTATTGGAAGCAGAAGCCTTCGGTAGCACAAGTGCAACAAGCTATAGCTGAAGGCAATAGTCCGACAGCTTTTAACGCTCGTGCTTTTGATGCTACTTCTATGGCCATACTTAATGCTGCTCCTTATGAAACTATTACTTATCTTATTGATTTAGAAGGGAATGGTATAAATAAAATCACTCACGATAAGCGTACTTACCTGCACTGGGCTGCTTTTCAGAATAATCAGCCTGTGATGAAATACCTTATCAGTAAGGGTGCTGATATAAATCGTCGTGACTCTCGTCAGTATACTCCTATACTTTTTGCTGCCGTAGGGGGACAGACAGATAAGGAGCTTTATGAATTACTGCTGAAAAGTGGAGCGAACCTAAAAGAAACCAATTCTGATGGTGCCAACCTCTTGTTGATGCTCATTCCTCACCTAAAAGACCTCAAACAGGCTGATTATTTCATTAAAAAAGGACTGAAACTCACTTCTACAGACACAAATGGGAATAATGCTATCTATTATGCTGCTACAATGGGCAATAAAAGTATAATAGAAGCTCTGATAAAGAAGAAAATAAACCTTAAAAATGTAAATAAGAAGGGTGAAAATGCGTTTTTTGGAGCTGCCAGAGGTTTTAGACGTACTGCTAATAAACGTGATTTCTTTGAATATTTAGAACAATTGGGGGTAAAACCTAATCAGGTGAATAGTGATGGTATAACACCACTTTATATAGTGGCAGGTAAAAATCGCGATACAGAGGTACTCTCTTATCTTTTGGAGAAAGGTAATGACCCAGCTCAAGCTAATAATGAGGGTAGAACGCCTCTTATGAATGCAGCTGCCCTCAATACCCCTGAAATCGCAGCCCTCTTGCTTAATGCTGCGAATAATATTAACGCTCGAAGCAAAGAAGGGTATACGGCTCTGCAATTGGCTTTTGAAAATAATAGTTTGCCTATGGTAGACTTACTGATAAGCAAAGGGGCTGATATACAGATGGTTGATAACGAGGGTAATACGCTTTATCACACAGCTGTAAAAAGAGGTAAATTAGAATTTTTAGAAAAATTGAGTGCTTATCCACTCGATATAAATAAGAAGAATAATGAGGGGCTTTCTCCGTTGCAAAAAGCTGTTATGATAGCTAAGAATGTGGAAGTGATAAACTTTTTACTTAGTAAAGGGGCAGACAAAAACGTTCTTACTGATTTAGGTGAGACAGTATATGAATTAGCTAAAGAAAACGAAGCCCTTAAAGGAATAAATGTTGAAATTTTAAAATAGTAATTTAGATGAAAAAGAAATACTTAATAACTGCTTTAGTAGCTGTAGTGGCTTTGCTTACAGCGTCATTTGTACAACAGACAACGTCTAAAAAATACAAATGCTTAATACAACTTACTAATTATAAAGGAGATGGGGCTTATATTGTAGCCTCGCTGATAAACCCTCAAGGGAAATACGAACAGACCTTACAGGTGCTTGGTGATGACCCTGAGTGGTATAGTGAACTAACTGAGTGGTGGAAGTTTTATGGCAAGCGGCAAACTATTGATGGTATCACAGGAGCTACAATTAGTGGGGGAGAGCGTGCAGTAAGAGTGATTACCATAGAAGATAGTAAGCTGAATAAAGGTTATAAAATACGCTTTGAAACAGCAGTAGAAGATAATAAATATTATACTCAGGATGCTGAAGTAGAGCTTAAAACAGAAAATCTTAACACAAAGATAAATGGTAAAGGCTATATAAGATATGTAAGAATAATGGCGAATGATTAATCATTCGCCATTATTAATTTCATATTTTTAGCTTTTTCCATCATAAAAGCCTTAGCAGCTTGGTATTCATTAGGTATTTTTCCTTCTAATATGGCTTCTTTGATAGCTTCTTTTAGAACGCCTACTGGTTGTGAAGGGGGTAATCCAAAAGTTTGCATTATTTCTTCTCCAGAGATAGGAGGTTGGAAGTTGCGAATATGATCTTTTTCTTCTACTTCTACTACTTTTTGACGCACTATCTGAAAATTATCGTGATATTTTTTAAACTTTTTAGGGTTTTTAGTAGTGATGTCGGCTTCGCAGAGTGTCATTAGGTCTTCAAATTCTTCTCCTGCATCAAATACTAAACGCCTTACAGCTGAGTCAGTAACGATGTCTTCAGCAATAACAATAGGGCGTGAACTCATCTTTACTATTTTCTGCACGTACTTCATTTTGTCATTCAGTGGCATACGTAGTCTTTTGAAAAGGTGGTATACCATCTTACTGCCTACGAATTCGTGTCCGTGAAATGTCCAGCCAATTTTCTTGTCAAAGCGTTTGGTAGGAGCTTTGCCTATGTCGTGTAGTAGTGCAGCCCAGCGCAACCATAAGTTATCGGTATGTTCTGCTATATTGTCTACCACTTCCAAAGTATGCCAAAAGTTATCCTTATGCCTTTGTCCGTCTTGCTCTTGTACTCCTTGTAGGGCAATAAGTTCAGGCAGTATATAGTGCAATAATTCGGTTTCGTATAAGAGTTTTAGTCCGATAGAGGGTTTAGCAGCTAATAATATCTTATGCAGTTCATCTACTATGCGCTCGTTAGAGATGATTTGTAGTCGCTCTTTGTTTTTGCTAATAGCATTAAGTGAAGTATCTTCTATCTGAAAGTTTAGTTGTGTAGCAAATCTGATAGCACGCATCATACGAAGAGGGTCGTCTGAGTAGGTAATATCAGGGTCTAAAGGAGTACGAATGAGCTTTCTTTCTAAGTCGCCTAAACCATCAAACGGATCTATCAACTCGCCAAAAGTATCTTTGTTGAGCGAGAAAGCCATAGCGTTAATGGTAAAGTCACGCCTATTTTGGTCGTCTTGTAGTGTGCCACTCTCTACATAAGGTTTGCGCGAATTAGACTCATAGCTTTCGCGTCTTGCCCCTACAAACTCAATGTCTAAACCATCTGCTTTTATCATAGCGGTACCAAAGTTCTTAAACACCGATACTTTGGGGCTATTAGGCAATTGCTCAGCTACTTTTTCAGCTAATGAAATACCACTGCCGATGGAGACGATGTCAATATCTTTAGGCAATTTTTTTTGCAGTAAAAAATCGCGAACAAAGCCACCAATTACATAGCTTTCCAATGCCATTTGGCTGGAAATAGTACTTATTAGAGAGAAAATAGGGTTAGAGAGCGCGTTAGAATAATTCATTAGAATTCGTTGATAGTTTTGCGAATGGCAACCAATCGCGTTAAAAGTCCTTCAAGTAGGTCAAGGTGTAGCATATTAGCCCCATCGCTTAGAGCATTAGCAGGGTCGAAATGGGTTTCTATAAATAGTCCATCAGCATTGTTTACAATAGCAGCTCGAGCTATAGTTTCAATCATATCAGGTCTGCCTCCTGTTACTCCTGTCTGCTGGTTAGGCTGTTGTAAAGAGTGAGTTACATCCATTATTACAGGGGCAAACTGCCGCATCGTAGGGATACCCCTAAAATCAACAATTAGGTCTTGGTAACCAAACATTGTACCTCTATCGGTGATGAGGGCTTTTTTGTTGCCACTATCGAAAACCTTTTGTACCGCAAACTGCATACTTTCAGGACTCATAAACTGTCCTTTTTTTAGGTTTACTACCTTGCCTGTTTCAGCAGCCGCTACTACTAAGTCAGTTTGGCGTACTAAGAAAGCCGGTATCTGCAGTACATCTACATATTCGGCAGCAAGGGCAGCATCACTTACTTGGTGAATGTCGGTAACAGTAGGCACACCGAAAGTTTGTCCTACTTTTTGCAATATTTTTAGTGCTTTCTCATCACCTATGCCGGTAAATGAATCAATCCTACTTCTGTTAGCTTTTTTAAAACTTCCTTTGAAAGTGTAAGGAATATTCAGTTTATGAGTGATAGTAACAATGCGTTCAGCTATTTTCATAGCCATTTCCTCTCCTTCTATGGCACAAGGACCTGCTAAGAGGAAAAAATTATCTTCTTTATTTAACATTTTGTTTTAGATATTAGGGTTATAAAAGTACTCATTATGAGTTTGTTTGTTGTCATTAGGGTCAGCGTTGGGTGTTGTTGTTTTTTGCTCGTTATGTATGGGTGTTTCAGTAGTAAATAACATTGTTTTGATATTGGTAGTAAACAGATTGACAGCTATGGCTAATAGTATCACTCCAAAGAAGTTGTGAACAACAGTAGTACCCTGTTTGCCCAAATACTTCTCTATTCGTTCTGATGATCTAAGAACTAAATACACGATGATAATGTTGATAATAATAGCCATAATGATATTTTCAACTTCGTATTTAGCTCTGAGTGACAATACTGTAGTAAGAGAGCCAGCCCCCGCTACTATAGGGAAAGCAAGAGGAATAATAGAGGCAGATTCAGGGGTAGTACCTTTGTATAAAGTAATACCTAAAATCATTTCTAAAGCTAAGAAAAACAGAATGAAAGACCCCGCAACAGCAAAGGCTTCAACCGTTACACCAAATAGATTCAGCAATTGCTTGCCTATAAATAAGAAAAGTACTAATAAGACGCCTGCCACAATAGCGGTTTTTTCGGATTGTATGCGTCCTGCTTTCTTACGTAGATTGATGATAATAGGTACACTCCCGATAATATCAATTACCGCAAATAGTACCATAGTAGCAGAGACTATCTCCACTATGTCAAAATGTAGATTCATAAAAAATTAAAATTTGCCGCAAAGGTAAAAAACAATTGGCAATTTAGCAAATTAGCTTTGCTCTCCAAGCCGAAATACCTCCTAACAGACATACCCCTCCTATAGCATAATATACAAAGTCAGGGGTAATGATTTGTTCGCCCGAAGCATAACTATGCATGCCGCTGAGGTAAAAATTCACCCCAAAATAGGTCATCAGTATACTGAAGTAAGCTATTACACTGGCAAAGTTAAATACCCAACGGTGTTGCATTTTTGGTATTAACCGTAGGTGAATCACTAAACCATATATCATTATGCTGATAAGTGCCCATGTTTCTTTAGGATCCCACCCCCAGTAGCGTCCCCAGCTCTCATTTGCCCACATTGCACCTAAAAAATTGCCAATGGTTAGCATTACCAATCCTACGGTTAGTGATAGTTCATTTACTATGGTTAGTTCTTCTTGTATAGCTTTGAGTTTGGCGGCATTCTTTCGAGTAGTTATTATCATCAGTCCTAAATTGATGATACCCAATATCATACCCAGTGTAAAAGGACCATAGCTGCCCACTATTATTGCTACGTGTAGCATCAGCCAATAACTATTTAGTACAGGCTGTAGGGTACCGATGGCAGGATCCATCCAATTCCAATGGGCAATCATCAGAATCATAGAAGTTACAAAAGCAGTAGCGGCTACTGTTAAGGGCGATCGTCTTGTGAATACTAAACCAGCCCCCATAGCTGACCACCCTACATATATCATACTCTCATAAGCATCGCTGAAAGGGGCGTGCCCCGATATGTACCAGCGGGCTATCAGTCCCAGTGTGTGTGCGATGAAGAAAATCCACAAGATGAAAATACCTATTTTAGTAAATAGATTGAAAATGCGATGCTGAATGAAAATCTGTAGTAATAACACTATAAAGAGCAGTGTACCTACATATAAATAGCCTTGAAAAAGCTGCTCAAAGATGTTTATCTTATTATACCATAGTTCTACTGCCACTTTTGTAGGCGAAGGCAATACCTTTGCTGAATAAAGTTCTTGCTGCAAATGTATGTTGTCTAATACTTTTTCAGCACGGCTATAGTCACCAGTGTTTATACCTTCGCGTACTAAGATAAGATAAGCAGGCAGTGCATTTTTTACAAATTGTTTGTACTGTGTGTCACTTATCAAAAGAGTGTCGCGTACATAGTCTAACTCCGAAATCCAACGGTGGTTATCAGAGTGGGGTAGGGGGAATATTTTAAAAATATCACCATATAATGCTCTGTTTAGTAAGCTAATACGTTGATCTACTTCTTTGAAATCTTTCTGAAATTGGTTAGGGTTATTGGTGCTATATATGTCGTTTAGTAAGGGGGCGAGTTTATATTGCCCTTTAGCATCAAATAGGTTATTTGGTTGAATCCATTTGCGCCCTTCTGCTACATTCAGAAAGCGATGCAGACTATCATTGGCTTTTTTTACATATATAATCTCTTCTTGCATCCACGCCTGTGGGCTTAGCAACATAGAAAGCAGTGCTTGGTCGGCATTCATCCCTTTGTAAGTGTCGTGTTTGCTCAATTTTCTGAGCAGTTCAGACGAAAAAGTGTTGATAGGCTTAAACCTCCCATCATCTTGAATAAGCAAAGTTCCAAATTTGGCTGCGTGTGCCTTGTCGGGTACCGGTAACTCATTTTGTGCAGAGGCTACTGCAGCATATAACAATAGGAGCAATACTGCGAGACTACGTTTTTGCTGAAGAGTGCGCAACTGTTGATTGAGTCTTTTAAACCTTGATTTTCCTACCCACATAAAAGCTAATAGTCCTCCAAAAAGTAGTATATAGCCCGTATAAGTAACAAGTGTACCCCAGAAATCGTGATTTACTGATAAGATAGTACCTTTTTCATCTGGGTGAAATGACGATTGAAATAGGCGATAACCCTTGTAGTTGAGTATGTGGTTCATATAAATATCTTCAGCAAAGGTCTCATCTTTGCTGCTTACAGTTACTTTGCTTTTGAAAGACGAATAACTATTTTCAGTACCTGGGTATTTCTCAGCTATAAAGTCGTTTAGCTTAATACTAAAAGGCATCGCCACATAGATACTCCCATAGCTTAGATGAAAGTCCAATTGGTTGAGCTTTACTGTTACAGGCGGATGTACCATTCCTTTGCGCCCCATAACAGTTACTTGTTGCCGCTCATTTCCTGATGATATTTCCAGGGTTAGGGCATTCATTCCTTGGGTTGGTGCTGAAAAACTAATGTATTTTATCTCAAAAGGTTTCCCTTTGAAGTCAGAAGCCCAGCGGTAATGATTTTGCGTGTGTATTGAGAAGAGCACTTCCTTTTGTTGCTTTTTTCGCAGCGGTTGTCCTTCAAATATACCATCTACCATTGCTGTGATATAAGTGCGGTCTGACAAATAAGAGTCAGTAGTTTCACCTTCGCGTAATGATAGAGTACCTTCATCGCTAATATAACGGGTAATTCCAGCCCCTATGATGATAAAAATCCATGCTAAATGGAGTACAAGCACTGCCCAATTTTGTTTTTTTAACAACTGAAAACGCTTGATATTTCCTATAAAATTGATGACAAAAAGCAGTGTAATAACTTCAAACCACCAAGTGTTATACACCCAAATACGTGCTGCTTCCATATCGTAGCTATTTTCTATGAAAGTGCCTGCAGCCATAGCGATAGCATAACCTATAAAAAGCACTGCCATCAGCTTAGTAGAATAAATAAAAGAAAATATTTTTCGTATCATAGCAAGGGCAAAGGTACAAAACTATTAATAATTAGCAATTAAAAAATAACTAATAAATAGCTAAATAATCGGCAAAATGCTAATTTTCAGCAAAAAAGTTTGTATTTCAAAAAATAGTTGTACATTTGTGCGATTATTATTACTAAAAAGAAAATGGAAAAATTTGGAGATATCATCAATGTGAATACCCCTGTACTTATTTGTTTTTACTCTGAAGGGATAGAAAACTCATTGCGTATGGACAGCGAATTGCGCGAAGTATCAGCTGCACTCAAAGATCGCGTAAAGGTAGTAAAAGTAGAGATAAATAGGAATAAGGAACTTAGTAAAGCATTAAAAATAAGCACTTTGCCTACAGTTATTATCTTCAATAACTTTAGTCTTATTTGGCGTGGAGAGGGCTTTAGAGATAGTAAAGAACTACTAATGGAGCTTAACAAATTCTTGTAGTTTGTTATTTATCATTAATGATAAGCCCCACTACTAAATCGTAGCTATCAATGCCGGCACTTTGTTTGTTGGCTTTCAGAAAAATATCATAGCTGGACTTGAATACAGGTTCAGCTTTATTTTTGTATTGTTGCCAGAAAAGGCGTACTTCTTTGTAATTTTCCAAAATGCCTTTGCGTACTTGCGCGTAATAATTGTCGTATTTTTCAGGAGAAACTTTTGCAACTTCTGATAGTAGATAACGCAAAGCAAAAAGAGCGGCACTATATCTGAAATAAGGATTTTCTATCTTCTTAGCTGCCAAATATCCTAAATAATTAGCTTCTTCTTCAGCAGCATAACCCATTTGGTGGGCTACCTCGTGGCAAGCTGTCACAGGGATAGCATAACCTACCATTTTGCGGTTTACTTGTGCCTCGTTAGTAAAAGGATTTAGGTAGCCACTGTAGCCCATATAAGTAAGTAACTTGCTGTATAATGATGGTTTCACACTCTTGATAGCGTGAAAATCGGTAATACCATTTTTTTCTAGAGGATAAGCTTCGTGAGCGATACGGTAAATTTCATCGTGGGTGAAAGGTAACGTTACCTTAGTACTATCATTGAGGGCTAATTGTTGGTGCAATGCATTGGCACGAACTATAGCTTCCTCAGTAGCCTTATACAGCTGAGCTTCAGTGTAAGTAGTACTGATGCCAAGTCGTTCTGATAAGGGCATTCTAAAGTAGTTGAATCCCCATAAGATAAAGAAAGACAATGCAATACGAATGACCTTGCTCGCTACTTTATCAAGAGCCCAAAGCGGTTTTTTCCATAGTTTGCTAAAATGCTTTATACTACCAATAATGATACTCACAAAGAAAAGTGTATAAAGCACATCACCCATAGAAAAGGGCACCCATCCAAAGGCTAAATGTAGCAGTTTTGCGATAAAAGGATAGATCCCTTCACTATAAAACCACTCAGTAAAGGTAGGAAAGTATCTGAAAATGAACCAAAATGCTATAAGAATAGCAAAAATACTGTATTTGCGAACTATTTTCTTTCTTTCCATAACCTAAAAACTTTATTATTTAGTGTCTTTACCCTCTAAATCACGCTCGTATTGCTTTACTTCTTTCAGTTGTTCTACTATTTTTTCAATAGTTTCTTTCTTGTCTATCTCAATGGGTATTTCTACTTTAGTGTATTCCCAACGGATAACCAAGTTGAGCTTCTCATTAGAGAGGGTCTCAAACGAAAACTCAAGTGATTCTTGCAAATCTTTAGTTTGTGTAACCGGAACAGTAAATTCTATAGCATTTTCATTAGGGTCATAGCTATAAGCGCCCCACGCATTAGCATCGTAGTTGAGCATAATTGTCCATTGGTGAGCTTCAGGTATTGCAAAGATAGCATAATCACCTTTTTTTACAGGCTTTCCTCCAAATTTTACTGGCTGTAAGAAAGAAATACTAGTAGCCTGATTAGCACCCAATCGCCATACTTTGCCAAAGGGTACTAACTCCCCAAATATTTTACGACCTCGCACACTTGGGCGACCATAGTCTACTGTAATCTGGCTTACCGAAAACTGCTGTGTAATCACTTGGCGCGGACTCGCCATAGGGTAACTAAAATTTTGTCCGTATGAGGCTAAGCTTAAGCAAAAACCTACTGCTATAAGTATCTTTTTCATATTATTCAAAGTTAAGACAGAATAAGAACCCCCTCGTTTTTAAGCCATTGAGGTTGCCCGTCCAACGGCTGTTAGGGTCGTAGTCAGGTACTAACTCATTATTGATAGAAAACAAAGCTCTTACCGAAGGTGATACCCTAAAATAATGAGTATAGAAATCGAACCCAAAGCCGAATTCATAGAAAAATACGTTTTTAGTAGAGCGGAAAGTTCTATCGCTGTTGTCTATCGTTAGATTAGCATTACTGCTGAGGTTGAAAACCATAGAGGCTCCTGCAGTTACATAAGGCTTTACATTATACCAACGATCGGCACTAAACTTCAGTAACAGAGGTATGTAGATATAAGTAGAAGGCACTTCGCGTACAGCATCTCTATTTTCAGTAAAGTTGGGGAAAGTAAGCACGCGCTTGTTGTATACCAACCCCGGTTCAATACGTAGGTCAATATACTTGATGAGCCTTGCTTGTCCTGTAAGCCCTACATTAAAACCTATTTTTCGCTCGTTTTGTATCTCTTGTAGCTGTGGGTTGTTATAGTTTAGCTCTTTGTAATCGATTTTAAAATCAAAAGTATTGGCACCAAAATAATAGCCCCACTGAAAGCGTTTTTCGTCAAAATGCTCTAAGTTAATCATAGGTTGTTTAAACTGTGCATAGAGGTGAAATCCGCCTATAAACACAAACAACAGCAATAGAGTTCTTTTCAGTTTATTATTCATTATTATTTTATTTTCTATTTATTTGCAATATAAATGGTAGCGACGCCACCCAAAGTTTTAGGGTAATACTTAGTTTGCTGATAGCCTACTTTGTTTAATATCTCTTGAAACTTCTTCCCATACGGAAAGTGTATTGCCGAGTTAGATAGGTATCGGTAGGCAGAGCGGTCTTTAGAAAACAACTTACCTACCAAAGGCATCACATAGTTAGTATACAGATGATACCCTTGCCTAAAGGGGAACTTCTCAGGCACTGAGGTTTCTAAGACTACCAACCGACCATTAGGTTTTAACACACGTCTAATTTCAGAAAGTCCTTTTTCTAAATCTTCAAAGTTACGCACCCCAAATCCTACTGTTACGGCATCAAAGGTCTCATCAGCAAAGGGCAGTTGCTCACTATCGCCTTGTACTAAGGTAATGCGGTCAGCAAGATTGCGCTTTGCTACCTTTTCGCGCCCTACTGATAGCATTCCCTCTGAGATGTCTAACCCAGTGATTTTCAACCCTTTTATTTCAGTGAGAGCAATGGCCAAATCACCTGTACCTGTAGCGACATCTAATACAGCTGTAGGGTGTATTTCAGCTACTTTCTGTACCACAAACTTACGCCATTTTATATCCGAACCCCAAGAAATAACACGGTTTAGTCCGTCATACGTACCCGATATGGTGTTAAACATTTGGGTAACCTGTTGTTTTTTGCCTTGTGCCGAATTTTCATAAGGAGTAACTGTGTTTGCTGACATACGATGCGTAATTTTTTGCAAAAATTGAAACTAAATTTATAATCTCTTCAAGATAAAGAAAATACAGGAATTACAATAAGAGTAGGTAACGATTTAGTAATGGTTCTTATTTCATTTGATTATACCTATTTTCTCAGTAACTTCTGGGTGCAAAGATACAACATCTTGACAAAATAACCAAAAAAAATTACCTTTGCACACGCAAACGTGCGCTGCTGCACGGGCTTCTATGGAAGCCCGTGCAGCAGCGCACGTTTGCGTGGAGCTAATTGTAAATCTTTTATTTAGCTATTTAAAAAAATGAAAAAAAAATAAAGTTTGCGTATGTCATTGTTTTTTCGTAATATAGCACAAATTTAAATACATTTATCATGTTTAACGTGTTTTTACACCAATTGGCTGTAAGAGAACGCCAAATCACGCTGGATGGATCCGCCGTGGTTAAAGAATCTTTAGAAATGGTACAATTCCTAAAAGACCTCTTAAAGAAGGTCAAGGAAGAGGTACTGCAACGAGGTTTTGCTGACCAAGCAGAAGAGATATACTTCTTCCGCGAGGTACAACCTCAAATGGTTAGCAGACTCATTTTCTACAATGAGGTTTACCAGATAGAAAGTAAAGCAACTTTACTCTCTACTGAGGCTGCTAAAAAGTTTCTAAAAGACAAAGAAGCCCAATGGTTTAAAGAGTCAGAGACTTTAGAAGCAACCGATTTCTTTAGTTACATTGCTTTAGGAAGAACTAATCGCGATGTAGAGTATTTTACTCGCAATTATGATTACCTTCCTCAAAGCAATGAGGGGTATTTGTTTTCTTTTGATGGAGCCTTTTCTACCTGTCGTAGCTTTGAAGTTGCTAAGATAGGGGCTGTCAAGGAACTCTCCGATTATCTTTTTTTTTCGTACTGAAGTTAAAGAAGAAAAACTATTTTTAGAAGCACTAAATCTTCAGTGGACAGGCAAAAAAAGCCAACTAGTAGAACTCATCTATGGATTACATTCTGTTGGATGTATCTCTTATGGAAAACTCCCTATTAGTCAGATTACCAAAGTCTTTGAGAAGCTCTTTAAGGTAGAATTAGCAGAGCAGTACCATGTTTTCCATCGTATGAAAGGACGTTCAAAAAGTCTCACCCCTTTCCTTGATGAAGTAAAAGCCTCTTTACTGGTTTATATAAACAACTCCGATCAAAAGTAGTTTTGCTAACTTCAAATAAAAACGTTTGAACATTGTTTAATCAGTTTTTTAGGGAAATAGACAGTTTCCCTTTTTTAGGGAGAAGGATTTTTAATCAAATATTATATTCATTATTTTCAATTTAACTCTTCTATAGAAACTCCCTACACACACTTTTACCTCCATTTCTCAAAAAAGCCCATTATACCCCATTGGCATTTTTTAGACATTTCTTCCTATAAAAGTAGTTTATACTCCAAAAATACGTTACAATTATTTTGTAATACACTCATAACTAATAAAATAAATAAAAATCACTTCAACTGCGTTAAAATGCACATTTCAATGGGTAGTGCTTGGCAGTTTATGTTTGGTATTTGTCAGAACTTTGCCGCCGAGAATTTAACCCTATACGCAATGAATTTAATCACCATTGAAGAATCTGCTTGGAAAGCCCTTATGGAGCAACTCCAAAGCATTGAAAACCAACTCAAGCAAGAGCCTATTGAGTGGGATAGTTTGTGGCTCAACCAAAAAGAAATCTGTCTATATCTCCATCTAAGTGAGAAAACCCTATGGCGAATGCGCAAACGCAATGAAATCACTTACTCCAAAATCTATGGACAATATTTCTATACTTTGGGAAGCATTCGCAAACTCCTTATCAGTCAATCGGTAGAAAACACTGAAAGCTACCTGCAATCCCTCACTCAAAAAGCCAAAGGTTATGTTGAAAAAGCAAGATATTTTAAGTAGAACCGAAGGAGGACTACAGGTCTTCCAGCACTATCTACAAGGCAACTGGCGAGTAGGTAAAAACTTTAAAAACCCTTTCTATGACGATAAAAATGCTTCCTGCAATATCTATAAGGACAAACAAGGCATTTATAAAATGAAAGATTTTGGCAACGATACTTTTAGGGGTGACTGTTTTTTCTTAGTAGGTTACCTCTATCAATTGGATTGCCGAAATGCCTCTGACTTTATTGAAATCCTAAAAATTATCAATCGAGATTTACATCTGGGTTTAGAGGAATCCACCTCTATAATTACACAAAAACCTCCAATACCTCCCACTATCACCATAGAAAGTACTATCCCAGAAACCAAAAAATCTATCTCTTATCAATTTACCCAAAAACCTTTTACCCAAGAAGAGTTAGCCTATTGGCAGAAATACGGCATCACCCAAGAAATCCTAAACAAATACAACGTGATCTCTCTGCAAAGCTATTCAAGCACCAATAAAGACGGCAAACCTTACACTATTGCCTCCACCTATAATGAGTGGATGTTTGCTTACCTTTTTAAAAAGCATTTAAAGGTCTATCGTCCCTTTTCTAAACTGCGTTTTCTCTATGGAGGTAATCCCGAAAACTATTGCTTTGGTGAGTCTCAGCTACCTCTACAAGGCGACATTCTTTTTATCACCGCAGGCGAAAAAGATGTAATGAGCTTAGCCAGTAGAGGCTTTTCGGCTATCTGTTTTAATAGTGAAACAGTTCTCATTCCTTTACAAAAACTCCAAAAGCTAAAAATGAGATTCCGACATTTAGTCCTTTTGTTCGATAGCGACGAAACAGGAAAAAGAGCCTCCTTAGAGCAACAAGCCCAATTAGCACCTTTAGAAGTATTTCGTTTGGTCTTACCTCTTTCAGGCACTAAAAGGGATAAAGATATATCTGATTATTTTGCGCAAGGCAAAACGGGTAGAGACCTATTACAACTCTTTTATCAGACCCTTAGCAAACACTATGAAGAAAGCCTATCCCTACTTAAAAACTGCGAAATTCAATGGGATAAACCTCCCCAAAAACAAGAGACTATCATCTCGATTGGCAAAACTCCTGTGGGGGTGCAGAGTAGTTTATTGGGTATTACAGGAGGCGAAGGTACAGGCAAAAGTCATTATGTAAGTGCCCTCATTGCAGGTTGTCTTAACAGTAAGAACCTACCTATTGACACATTGGGCACAACGCTACTGCCTTGCCCCAAAGATAAAGTGGTGCTATTTTTCGATACAGAACAGTCTCAAGACCAACTCTATCAAAACATCAGCAAACTGCTTAAAAGAGCTAAACTAACCTCTCTTCCTGATTTGCTACACGCCTTTTGCCTCACCCAACTCCCTCGCAGAGAGCGATTAAAGGTCATTCGTGAGGGCTTAGAGAGTTTTTACTACCAATGTGCAGGAGTGCATTTGGTGGTCATCGATGGCATAGCCGACCTTATTGGAGCTGTGAATAATGAGCAAGAAAGTGTGGAACTCATAGAAGAGCTTTACCTTTTGGCAGGTAATTACAAAACCTGTATTGTATGTGTGTTACACCTCACCCCCAGCGGACTTAAACTCCGAGGTCATTTAGGCTCTGAACTACAACGCAAAGCAACAGCAGTGCTTTCTATCGAAGGGGAGAAGAACAGTCCTATCTCAGCGGTCAAACCGATGAAAATACGCAATGGCAGTCTTAGCGATACCCCACAAATACTTTTTAGATGGAACAATGAGCTGGGAATGCACAGTTATGTAGGTAATCAGAAAAACGAAGACCAAAAACCCAATAAAGCCAGTACCTTAGCCTCGTTAGTTTCTCCTCTTTTTAAAGAGCGAACTTTGTGGACAGTCCAAGAGCTGAACATAGAAATTCAAAAACGAACTGATGTAAAGGAACGCACCGCAAAAGGTTATATCCGCACCTTAAAAGAAATGGGCATTTTAGTTCCTCAAGAGGGAAATGACCAACTCTTAGGAATGGGCAGTGTGCTAAAAGAACTTTTGGAGGATAACAAGAACTCACAAGGATAAGAAGAACTTTTAGATGTTCTAAGATTAAGACCTAACAATCGAAATATTAAACAAATATAAATATAAAAAATGGAAATCGACAGAATAGAATTTATAGCGTGGATGGAACGCATTATGGATCGTTTTGATTTGCTTAAAGAGCAAATAGACAAAGCCGAAAAACGCAAAAACAGCTTGGATGGTGAGGAACTCTTGGATAATCAAGACTTGATGCTCACCTTTAAAATCTCTGCACGTTCCCTGCAAAGGTATCGCTCCAATGGCAAACTGCCTTATTATACCATATCAGGCAAAATATACTACAAGCTCTCGGATGTACATCAATTTATCCGAGAACATTTCAGTGTGCCAGTAACAGCTTTAAAAGCCAAAAACGGAAATACTATGCCTAAAAAGGACAGCCTCTCTTAGACGTCTTACAAAGGGAGTAATTTTACCCCCAAATTAAAAAAGATGTTTAAATAATGGCAGAAAATCAACACGCCGATACGGCAAATTACGACAATCAAATCCCAGTGGATGAACAACTATCTGATATCCTACTGGTATTTGACAAAGAAGAAAAACAGCTTAAGGCTGTAAAAGGAATTGATGAGAAAGGAGAGTTAAAAACGGCTCCTGCTGACAGCAAATCCTTGGATGACTTTATGAAAGTAGACAAGCAAGGTAATATGCTATCTAATTTCTTTAGCAACTTTATGCGTCAAGTCCAGAACCCTTCTCGTTTTTCTTTCTTTAAAATACCGATAGAAAAATCGGTAAATACGATAGAAAAACTCCAAAACCATTTGGCAAAGCTCACTGAAAAGGGTAAGGAATACCTCAAGAAGTACGAAGTATCTCCTGAGCAGTATATCAAACAAGAGCAAAAAGCAGCTACTCTAAAACAAGAAGGAGAGACTGCCGTTGCTCAGACCCCTCCTGAAGCTCCTGCTCAAGCACAAGTACAAGAAGCTCCTGCTCAAGTGCAAGCACAAGAAGCTCCTGCTCAAGTGCAAGCACAAGAAGCTCCTGCTCAGGCACAAGCACAAGAAGCTCCTGCTCAGGCACAAGCACAAAGTACTCCTGCCCAAGAGGAACTCAAGTACAACCCTGATGCTATTGATTGGGAAACGTTACAAAATTTAGGGGTGAGTCGAGAGTCTTTAGAGAAGAGGAACCTATTAGAGCCCCTCTTAAAAGGTTATAAAACCAATGAGCTGGTGCCTATTAGTTTCAATTTAGGTTCTACAGTAACCCGTTTTGATGCTCGTCTGTCCCTAAGGGAAGTTGATGGAAAAGTAGCAGTAGCCATTCACGGGATGCGTAAGGAACCACAATTGGATTATCCTTTCTTTGGTCACGAGTTTTCAGAAGAGGATAAAAAGAACCTGCTTACCACAGGAAATATGGGACGTACAGTTGAGCTTACCAATAGTAAAACTCAAGAGAAAATCCCTTCTATTATCAGTATTGATAGGCTCACCAATGAAATCATTGCCTTGCGCAGTGAACATATCAAAGTCCCCGATGAAATCAAAGGAGTCAAACTCTCCCAGGAGCAAAAACAAACGCTCAAAGAAGGCAAGCCTCTGTTTGTCGAGGGAATGACCTCTAAAAAAGGAGAGCCTTTTAACGCAACCGTGCAGTTCAATGCCGACAAGCGTTATGTGGAATTTCTCTTTGAAGACAAAGCTCCTAAACTTGCTAATCAAGAGAAACTCACTGAGGCTCCTACAGTCATACGAGGAGTAACTCTTACCGAAGAGCAACACAAGGAACTGAGCAAGGGTAATCCTGTTTATTTAGAAGGCTTACAGAGCAAAGCAGGTAAAACTTATAGCGGTTATTTTACTTTTGACAAGGACAAAGGCAAGGTAGAGATGAGCTTTAACAATCCTCAAAAGGACATTACTGATAAAGTTTCTTCTAACAAACAAAAAGCTGAAACTTCTAAAGCTAAAGAAGAAAAACGCCCTCAAAAGCAATCAGAAAAAACAGCTCAAAAAGAAACTAGTAAGAAGTCCAAGGGACGCAAAGTATAACTCTAATTTTTAACCTCAATACACGTAGAAAAATGAAAGTTATATTAGCAGAAAAGCCCAGTGTGGCAAGAGAGATTGCCGCTATAGTGGGGGCAAGTGAAAAACAAGATGGATATTTGTTAGGTAATGATTATGCTGTTACTTGGGCTCTAGGGCATTTGGTGCAATTAGCCCTCCCAGAGGCTTATGGTTGTGTAGGATTTCACAGAGAACACCTACCCATTTTACCTCATCCCTTTGTGCTGGTACCCAAGCAAATCGCTGAAGATAAAAAAGGCTACAGGTCAGACCCTATGGCTTTGAAACAGCTTAAAATCATTGATAGCCTTTTTAAGAAGTGTAGTTCCATTATTGTCGCCACCGATGCAGGTCGTGAAGGAGAACTGATCTTCCGCTATATCTATGAATATTTGCAATGTCAAAAACCTTTTCAAAGGCTTTGGATTAGCTCCTTAACCGAAAAAGGTATCAAAACAGGACTTGCCAATCTGCAAGAAGGAAGTGCTTTTGATTTGTTGTATGCCTCTGCTCAAAAGCGTAGTGAGGCTGATTGGCTGGTGGGTATCAATGCTACCCAAGCCCTGAGTATAGCCGTAGGTGAAGGGATTTATTCCTTAGGTAGGGTGCAAACACCTACCTTAGCAATGGTTTGTAAAAGATTTTTAGAGCACACACATTTTCAAAAGAAACCTTTTTACCAATTGCGACTCAAGCACCAAAAAAGCTATACTGATTTTTTCAGTATCTCAGCTAAAATTGAGGATAAAAAGGAAGCTGAAGCCTTACAAAAACAATTAGAAAAGTCTCCAATGGCCGAGGTGATTTCCACTGAGAAAGAAGTGGTAAAAGAACAACCTCCTTTGCTCTATGATCTAACAGGTCTTCAGAAAGAAGCTAATAAAAAATGGAACTTTTCAGCCGATGAGACCCTGCAAATCGCTCAAAGTCTCTACGAACAAAAATACATTACTTACCCACGTACTGGTAGTAAGTACATCTCAGAGGATGTATGGGAAGAAATCCCACAGCTGATACGTTTGTTACAAGAAAGTGAGGCATACGCTAACGAAGCTAGACTTGTAAAAATTGGGGCGCTGAATAAGAAGATGGTTAATGATTTGAAAGTAACAGACCATCACGGACTTCTTATTACCGAGCGCTTTCCTACCAACCTTACAGCAAAAGAAAACACTATTTACAAAATGATTGCCACCCGACTTTTGGAAGCGGTATCTGAACCCTGTGTAAAAGAAGTGCAAAAGACTCTACTGGAGGCTCTGCACACTGACTTCTTGGTAAAAGGTGTTCAAGTGTTACAAGCGGGTTGGCGCGCTATCGGTGGTTTTTACTCTGATGAAACTGCCAAAGACAGTGAAAAAGACAATGAAGGTGATAGCAATCAAGTGCTGCCTGAACTTGTACAAGGAGAAAGTATAAAGATTAAAGCCGTTGAAATCCTTTCTAAAACTACCCAACCTCCCGCTTTATATACCGAATCAGGACTGTTGGGGGCTATGGAAACAGCAGGAAAGACCTTAGAAGATAAGGCGCAACGTGAACTATTGCAAGGAGCAGGTATAGGTACTCCAGCCACACGTGCCGCTATTATCGAGACGCTTTTAAAGCGTAATTATATTGAGCGCAAACAAAAGTCTCTTATTCCTACCGATAAAGGAATGCAGGTATATCAGTGGGTAAAATCACTTACTATAGCCGATGTTGCCCTTACAGGCGAATGGGAAAGTCAATTGCAAAAGATAGAACAAGGAGAGCTCTTTCCCGATAGTTTTTCTTCGGATATGGAAGCCTATACCCGTAGTCTTACTGATACGTTTTTGGCTATGGATATACCCCAGAGAGAAAAACTCAAAATCACCTGTCCTAAATGCAGAAATGCTTCCTTATTACTGTTTGAAAAGGTAGCCAAATGTCCTGATGAGGACTGTGGTTATGTGCTTTTTAGGAATGTATGTGGCAAACCTCTTACTGATGAGCTGCTCAAAACGCTCTTTGAAAAAGGAAAAACACCTCTGATAAAAGGAATGAAAAGCAAATCAGGCAGCACTTTCGATGCCTATATACGTTTGAAAGAAAATGGTGAAACTGCCTTTGAGTTTCCTGAGAAAACTTCCAAAAAGCGAAAATACTAACAAAGGTTAGGTAAACTTTCAGTAAAGAAAGTCTGTGAGCTAACACAACTGATTATGTACCATAGCCTAAGTGAAGTTTAGTCCTCCTGTTGATAACTTTTGTTTCAATATATTTGCTCTTTAGAAATAATATAGTACTTTTGCAAATGTTTTGCAACGATATATATTTTCAATATGAAGGGACTAACCATACGAAAGTGGATACAATCATTGGAGGAAAAGGGTATTTATAGCTTTTCTATGCAGGAGCTAAAAGAGGTGTTTCCTCTCCTTAAAGAAAAAACTATTCTCAATACTTTAGGGACACTTAAAAAGCAAGGAAAGCTCCTACCACTTTGGAATGGTATCTATAGCATCGTCCGTTTTGTGGACATTGGTAATGCTACTGATAACAAAGCTATCAGAGAAGAGGGAAAGCCTTATTTCTACATTGAAACACTGATGCAACACCTAAAAAGGGAATACTATGTAGCCCTGCTCAGTGCAGTAGAAGTATATCTATCTCCCAAAGAGGCTTTACAGGCAAATGAAATTACAGTGATAACGTCCTTACCTCCGCTGAGAGATTCCTTTAGGGGACAAAGTAAGATTCGTTACCTTGTCAAAAAGGATATCAAAGACTTAAGAGAGATAGGAGTAAAAAGAAAAACCTTACCTTTTTCTATAGAGGAAAGAACTTTACGGGTAGCCTCTTTGGAGCTCACTGCGGTTGATTTGCTCCTCTATGAAAAAGAGATAGGAGGCATTCAAAAAGCAGTAGAGGTAATTCAAAGGATTAAAAAACATCTGAGTTGGCAAGAACTTCATACAGAGGTAATCCTCTCTACACCTATCTCTATTTTCCAGCGCTTGGGCTATGTTCTTTCTTTTATCAAGGAGGAAGAACTAGCCGAGGGGCTCAAAGAGAGAGTTCTTAACACAGGGAAAAAATTTAGAAGAACCCTTTTAAAAACAGATGTCCCTGAAAAGGGAGGAGAACCTTTTTGCCCTATTTGGAAAATCGTGGTAAATATATCTTTGCAGAACGACACTTTGTAAAAATTAAAATTTGTTGAACCCATTAAAAGTAATTTTAACAATGAAAGAAACACAAACCAAACCCCAGATCTCTGACACTACCTTAGGGTCATTGTCTTATTACGAGTTAAGACTCAAAGAGCTGTTACAAACGAGCTTTCCTAATCTTTTAGCTGATACTGTTTTTATCAAGGACAGAAGTGAGTATGCTGCGCAGGCTTACCAAGAGGCTTTTGAGGCAGGTATC
The DNA here is from genome assembly GCF_009730375.1 of Capnocytophaga sp. FDAARGOS_737. NCBI lineage: Bacteria > Pseudomonadati > Bacteroidota > Flavobacteriia > Flavobacteriales > Flavobacteriaceae > Capnocytophaga > Capnocytophaga sp. FDAARGOS_737. Next base: position 1,007,592 of record NZ_CP046316.1, read on the forward strand.
AGTATTCCTGAATGTGATAAAATAGCCTCAGGAGTACTCTTCGATGGGCTCTTCTTCTCTCCCTTTGATATGGTCTTTGAGGTCGTTTCTCAGGAGTTCGACACTCAATTAGCTGATGAGGATTTGCGCCCCTTTGCTCTAAAAATCTTCCCAGAACTGGTTCCTTACTTTAAAAAGTACGAGAATGAAATCGATGAGGATTTTCAGCACTCCGCTGCCTATCAATCCCTCTACACAGAACTTACGGGTGCCATCGAACTATGGATAGAAGAAAATGGCATATCTTAAACGACTGAGCTTTAATCGCAATGCTCGTGCACTGGCATTGGCTTTCGATTTAGAGAAGCAAAAGCGCACGCTTCTAAGCCAAGAAGAGCGAGAACTCTTGCAACACTATTCAGGCTTCGGGGGATTGAAGTTTATCCTCAATCCCCACCAGTCTGAAGCTGATTTAAAGTACTGGGCAAAGGCTGACCAAGTCTTTTGGCAAGATGTAAGGAGTCTGTATGCCCTTATTAGAGAACATTCCGCTGATGAAAGGCAATACCAAAACTATGTACAAAGCCTTAGAAATTCTGTGCTAACGGCTTTTTATACCCCAATGCGTCTTACCTCGGCTATCGCTTCAGCAATAAAGGAAACAGGCGTACCTCTGCAAACAATGTTAGAACCCTCAGCAGGAGGAGGCAATTTTATCCGTGCTTTTAAAGAAGAGCACCCCTCTCTTGCGGTTACTGCTTTTGAAAAGGACTTACTCACAGGCAAGGTGCTCTCTTATCTTTACCCAGAGGAGCAAGTACATATCGATGGCTTCGAACAAATCAGCCCACTGAAAAGAAACCAGTTTGATTTGGTAACCAGCAACATCCCTTTTTCCGATACCGCTGTCTTTGATTTGAGTTACTCTCGTAGTAGTGACCCTGCTAAGGTACAAGCCTCCCGTAGGGTGCATAACTACTTTTTCTTAAAGGGTTTGGATATGGTAAAGGAAGGTGGAATCCTTGCCTATATCACCTCTCAAGGGGTAGCCGATAGCCCTCAAAATGAGATTATTCGCCAAGCGATGCTCTCCAATGCGCGCCTTGTCTCTGCTGTGCGCCTGCCTAACAATCTTTTTATTGATTATGCAGGTACATTAGCAGGCAGCGATCTTATCATCCTTCAAAAAGACAGCCAAAGAGGTACTTTAAGCCCTATAGAAGAGCAATTCTGCAATACAATAAAGCTGCCACAAGGGATGATGCAGAACGAGTATCTTTTACAAAGAGAAAACGTTATATGCACCGAAGCTCTTGCGGGTACCAACCTATACGGACAGCCCGCAATGGTCTATATTCATAATGCAGGAGTAGAAGGCATTGCTAAGGAGGTAAAAGAGAGAATTTTAAACGATTTTAAAGCACATTACCTATCCCCTGAAACAGCACAACAAAGCCAAACAACACAAATTAAGCTACAAGAGGTTAATTCACAAAAAATTGAGGTAAAGGAAATTGAGATAAAAAAGGTTGAACGGCAAGAATTTATTGAAATTGAAAGCAAAATCAACGAGCCTTCCTTTGCTATTTCCAATACTAATCTCATCTCTAAAGAGTCAAAAGAACTTAAGAATCAAAAAGTTGAACCCAAAGTCGTTCAGCTAAGTCTCTTTGATTTTCTCTCTGAGCAGGAAGCCACCGCTACTTTAGCAAGTCCTCCCAACATTTCAGCAAAAACAGTCCCTACTATACCCACAGGAGCTAAAAAGAAAACAAAGAAGAAAACAACTACCTCTCAATTAGGGAATGCTCAAAAGTTGGACTTGTTTTCTTTTACTTATCCTGTCAATCAAGGGAATGAAACAGAGGTGCTTTCAAAAGCTTCTCCTGCATTGTATTACACACCTCCTGCGGTATCATTATTAAAAGAACCTGTACCTTTTGAGGGAGAATATTTGCCTCATTTCAGAGAAGATACTTTGGTAGTACAAGCCGATACGGTGGGCTTTTTGCAAGATCTCAATAAGAACAAAACAGCTGCTACCTTTGTGCCTCTTGCGCTTTCTTCTTTGGAAAGGCAAAAAGCCATTGCCTATATCGCTCTGCGTGATGCTTATTCTGACTTGTACCATAAAGAGGCTACCACCTATACCCCTTATCCTACGGAAAGAGAAAATCTTAACGCCCTTTACGATACTTTTGTCAAGAACTATGGTCGGCTAAATAGTGCTGATAATATCAAGCTAATAAAAACCGATGCCTCAGGCGCTGAAATTCCTTACTTAGAGCGTATCAAAAACGGTGTTTATCAAAAGGCAGATATCTTTCACAAGCCTGTGGTATTCTCTCTGAGGAAGAATGAAAACATTTCTACTGAAGAGGCACTACTCACTTCCCTAAGTGAATTGGGTCGGGTGGATATTCCCTACATAGCTGAGCTTTCTAACACCAATGAGGAAGAAGTCAAAGCACAGTTACAGGGCAAACTCTTTTACAATCCTATAGAAGACGAATACCAAATTGCCCAAAAGTGGCAAGCGGGGGATGTCTTTACTAAAATCAAAGCCGTAGAAGCATATCAAAATACTCACCCTGAACATCCTAAGCAATCAGAAATTGAGCACGCTTTAGAGGGACTCAGGCAGGTAATTCCTACCCCTATTCCTTTTGAAGAGTTGGATTTTAACTTGGGAGAGCGTTGGATCTCCCCACAAATCTATAGTGATTTTGCCTCTTCGCTTTTCGATACCAAGGTAGGTGTGCAATACAGCGCTCAAACCGATGAGTTTTCAGTGGAATGCCGACAAAAAAACTTACATATCTGGGAGAAATACGCTGTAAAAAGTGAGAGCAGAACCTACGATGGTATTGCCCTCTTCAAAAACGCCTTGGTAAATACCACCCCTGATATTACCAAGAAAATAAAGATAGACGACAAGGAAGTCAAGGTGCGCGATATGGAGGCAATCCAACTGGCAAACAGCAAGATTGATGAAATACGCAATGCTTTCCCTCTGTGGCTCTTAGAGCAGAGTCAGGAGTTTAAAGACCGCTTAGCTCAGCAGTACAATCAGTCTTTTAACTGTTTTGTACGTCCGCAATATGATGGTTCTTTTCAGTCCTTCCCTGGACTTGATAGAGAGAGTTTAGGCATAGAGGATTTGTATGATAGTCAGAAAGATGCTATTTGGATGATAAAGCTCAACAATGGGGCGATTTGCGACCACGAGGTAGGAGCTGGTAAAACCCTTATTATGTGCTGTGCCGCTCAAGAGATGAAGCGTTTAGGATTGGCGCACAAGCCGATGATTATAGGGCTTAAAGCCAATGTACACGAAATAGCCGAGACCTATCGCCGTGCCTATCCTTTTGCTAAAATCCTTTACCCTGGCAAGGAGGATTTTACCCCTCAAAAGCGTTTGCGTATCTTTGGAGACATCAAAAACAATGATTGGGATTGCGTAATTCTCACCCACGACCAGTTTAAGATGATACCGCAATCCCCCGAGGTGCAACAGAGCATTTTGCAAGAAGAACTCCAAGATGTTGAAGAGAGTCTTTGGCAGTTGGAAAAACAAGGCAGTGAAGTCTCTCGTGCGATGATTAAAGGAATGTACAAGCGTAAAGAAAACCTAGAAGTAAAGCTCAAAACCTTAGAACACGACATCAATGAGCGCACCGATGATACAGTAGATTTTAAGATGATGGGCATTGATCACCTCTTGGTAGATGAAAGCCATAAGTTCAAAAACTTAATGTTCAATACAAGGCACGATAGAGTGGCGGGATTGGGAAACTCACAAGGCAGTCAAAAAGCCCTCAACCTGCTTTTTGCCTTGCGAACTATTCAAGAGCGTACGGGTAAGGATATGGGGGCTACTTTTCTATCGGGGACTACTATTTCCAATTCACTTACTGAGCTTTATTTGCTCTTTAAGTACCTGCGTCCTCAAGCCTTAGAAAAGCAACAAATTCACTGTTTCGATGCGTGGGCAGCAATCTATGCCCGCAAGACCACCGATTACGAATTTTCAGTGGCTAACAACATTGTGCAGAAAGAACGCTTCCGCTACTTTATCAAAGTACCCGAATTAGCGCAGTTTTACGCTGAAATAACCGATTATAGAACCGCAAAGGATGTTGGGATAGACAGACCCGAAAAGAACGAAATTTTACACAATATACCTCCTACACCCGATCAAGAGGTATTCATTCAAAAACTAATGGAGTTTGCCAAAACGGGTAATGCAACCCTCTTGGGGCGTGCGCCACTATCCGAGTCCGAGGAAAAAGCCAAAATGCTTATTGCAACTGATTATGCCCGTAAAATGTCCTTAGATATGCGAATGATCTCCGATAAGTACGAAGATCATCCCGATAACAAAGCCTCTCATTGTGCGATGAAAATCAATGAATATTATCAAAAATACAAAGCACAGAAAGGCACTCAGTTTGTCTTTTCTGATTTGGGTACTTACAAGCCCAACGAGTGGAATCCTTACACTGAAATCAAACGCAAATTAGTAGAAGACTATGGTATTCCTGCCCACGAAATCCGTTTTATCCAAGAGGCTAAAAACGATAAAATGCGCAAACAACTCATCAGCGACACCAACGAGGGCAAGATACGGGTACTCTTTGGCTCTACCGATATGCTTGGCACAGGGGTCAATGCACAGAAAAAAGCCGTTGCTGTACATCACTTGGATACCCCTTGGCGACCCAGTGACCTGCAACAAAGGGACGGACGTGCCATTCGCAAGGGCAATGAAGTGGCCAAATATTTTGCTGATAATAAGGTGGATGTGATTATCTATGCCGTTGAAAAATCTTTGGACTCTTACAAGTTCAATCTACTATTTAACAAACAGCTCTTTATCGACCAGCTTAAAAACAATAAGTTAGGTAAACGAACCATTGATGAGGGAGCTATGGACGAAAAGTCGGGAATGAACTATTCTGAATATGTAGCTATCCTTTCAGGAAATACCGATTTGCTCGAAAAAGCAAAGTTAGAAAAGAAGATTGGGGCTTTAGAGAGTGAAAAGCAAACGTTCTTACGCTCTAAATACACCTCTAAAAACCGTTTAGATAACCTCTGTAGCGATTTGAAAGCCCTACAAGATCGCTTGTATCGTTTTCAGACGGATTGGCAAAACTTTTCAGATAAAGCTGTACGCCGAGAAGATGGCTCGGTAGTCAATGCCTTGCGCTTGGATGGCTTAGAGGAAAAGAGCAGTGTAAAGCAGTTAGCGCAAAAGTTACAGGACTATGCCCAAAACGCTCGTACCAAAGGCGAATATCAAGAAATAGGAAGTATCTATGGTTTTCAGATATTAGTTAAGACTGAAGTCTCTAAAAAAGACGAACTTGACCTAAAAGAAAATCGTTTTTTTGTACAAGGGGAAGGAGGTATCAAATACACCTACAACAACGGACGATTGGCAAGCGACCCTAACCTTACTGTGATGAATTTTGTCAATGCCATTGAGAAAATCCCTGCAATAATGGAAAAGGAAGAAAAAGAGATTGCTCTTGTTCAAAAGGATATTCCTCTTCTAAAGGAAATCATCGAAAAAGTATGGGGCAAAGAAACACAGCTCTCCGAGCTTAAAACTGAGCTCTCAGCCCTCGATAGGAAAATACAACTTTCACTATCCTCCGATACTCCACAAGAGGCACAAGAAGGAGCCGAAAAACAAGAGGTACAAGAGGCAGAAGAACTCAATAAAGAGCTATCACAAGAGAGTCAAAAAAGCGAAACTCAAGAAGCCCCAACTCCCACGAAGGAGTTTGTAAGAGAGACTCTTAACAGAAATTCACGAGGCTTTAAAATGTAACGTTCATTCCTTTAATACTTGTATATCTCCATTTTGAAAACCAGCAAAACATCAGTTCTGCTGGTTTTCTTTTTTCTTTTACTCTTACTTGATAAATAAGGGATTGCAAATAATTTTGCAAGGATCTTGTGAAAATAGTTTTATTTTTTGTTTGGCTGTTTCACAAAAAAATACTAATTTGCACCGCAAAGAGAAATTTTAGCCAAAAATAGGCTGACATAATAAAAAAAAACAATATTATATGAATCATAAATCTACTGGTTTCCTCCCTAAATTTGACCCTAAAATCTATTGGAGTTTTGGAATTCTCCTTTGTCTTGGTATTTTCTTATTCATTTTTCAATGCTCTCGTCACGTAGACTGTCAGGAGGCTAACTTCTATGTCTTTGCAGATAACTATGCGGTGAAGGAAGTAATTGAGTTTGGTGATAAAACCAAAAATGCCAAATTGTGGAAATGGGATTTTGGCGATGGGTCTCCTGCAGATTTTAGGCAACGCACTTTCCATACCTATGAAAAGACAGGTGAATATATCGTTACTCTTACCATCAATGGCTCTTGTACGTCTCAAAAAGTGCTTACTATAACCTCTTTGAACCAACAAATAGGTTATTTGCCTATTATCAAAGCCCCTGATGTTGTCTTCTTAGGAGAGACTATTAATTTTATAGGGCAAAAACAAGGAGGTATTTCTTTTGAGTGGAGTTTTGGAGAGACTTCAGCCACCGATGCCATTGGAGATTCAGTAACTTATAAGTTTAAACGTGTGGGACAAAAAAAAGTAACCCTCATTGTTAATGGTGATTTAGACCATATTGCTACCAAAACCATTTATGTAGCTCCCAAACACGTAGTAGCTAAAGATCCTATTGATATGGAAAGCTATGAATACGAACAGCCCCATAGTGATTTTTCACTGCCTATGGGCAAAGCACAGAAAGACCCTTTGGTAGATATGCTCACCAATATTCCCGTTGCTCCTAAAGACCCTAAGCAAGAGGAAACACCTTCTCCTACCAATAAAGTACCTGATATTTCTAATGAGCAATTTATCTTACTTCTTAACGGGGTCGCTTCACAAGCTAAGACAAAAGATGATTTTAAAGAATATCTTTGCGAGAATTACCAAGTGCCTGTAGTTATCAATGACGATAAAATTGTACCCTTTGTACAGTTTTGTAAAGAGATTTCTGGAAAGAAAATAAAAATAGAAACATTACGTCTGCAAAAAGACGTTAATAATACTTGTATCCAAAATATCCACATTTACTACAGAGTAAAAGGAAAGATATTCTGGAAGAAAGGATGATAATAATTTAAAAATATAAACAATTATGAGTTCAACAACACTTTTTGAAATACCTTTTTCAGAGTTCCAATTGAAGAATTCTGTATCATCAGCCTTACAACAAAGTTTAAACAACCCTACTAAATTTTCTATTGAAAGTAATTTAGAAGCGGTTGTTAGAAGTTATATGCAGGAAAATTTAAAAAATGTAAGATTGGGGAGTCAATGTGAAAATTGTCCTCCAAATAATGGACTAAGAACTAATTTTTTGATTACTCTACAAATACAAATAGATTACAAGATAAGTTTTAAAGCAGGAGTACACGCTGGTTTAGAGTATCGCTTTGGTGATTTTTACAGTAATCAGTCGTTAAATTTTTCATTTTACAATTCAGGATTAGGAACACCTATCTATGATAATAGTAAAGAAAAACAAATGGTAGTAGTAGATGCAACTATTTATTTAGGAGCAGGGATAGGTAAAGGAGAGGCAGACGCAATGAATCAGTATATTATCAATTATGATACCCCAATTCCTGTGTCAAACACTTTTAAAAATTCAGGTAGTTATGGAGCTGCTTTTACTTGGAACTCTGCTGTAAATCAAAAATTTAACTTAGGAGATGTTCAACGAATGGGAGTTTGGAACTTTAGGTCTGGAGATTTTGGTTTAAGTACCTATAATGATTCAAAAAAAGGATATATTGGAGGTGGTACCGATCATGGAAATACAGGAGGTATTACACTAAGTTTCAATATTGCAAATTGGGGAAATTTGGAATTAGGTTATCAAAATTTTACAGGGAAGTATAATGAAACAGGAGCCCCAGAACAAAAAATGAAATATTTAAACTATTTAAGAAAAGAAAAAGTGATAACTAAGGATGTATTTAAACAAAAAATAGAAGAGTTATTAGAAAAATCTCCTTACCATTCTCAAGATAATTACCAAAAAAGTCTTAATCGTGCTTCTAATTTTTTAAGATTTCAAAAAGATAAAAACTCCATTCGTTTAGATGTAGAAAGTAAAGGTTGGTTTCAAAATAGTATTCACAATAAAATAAAAGACTCTAAATTTGAATATGATAACCCTAAACCAATAAATTTATGGAAAGAAGATACATTTTAGTATTAGCATTGTTAGGGTTATTTTGTAATAGTTGTATCTATTATGATTTGTATTTTAACAGAAATTACTATCGTCCTGAACAGGGAGCAAGTTCACGCCCCATTCTACCTCATTTTCGTTTAGCAAAACCAGAGCCTTATCGCTTAAAGACAGAAGATCTGATTGATACAACTGTAATTTATGTTAGGAAATATAAAATTTTAGAAGAAGATGAAATCTATTTTCTCAGATTTTTTGGTAATGGTAGGGTTGCATCAGGTTTTTTAACAAAAGATAGTTTAAGCTACAATAATATCAAAAGAAGTGTAGCGGGATATTATCGAATGCGTAGTCCTATGGAATTAGAGTTACAACAATTTTTAGCCTATAGCATAACTCATGCTTCTTATGAATATAGTCGTGGTATTATCAAAGGAGATACTATTTTTCTTTTTCCTTATGCTAAGAAAAAAGAAAAATTATCAGAACCTTTAATAAACAATGGTAAATGGAAAGGCAAAAAAAATAGTAATTGTGCGATTTATATCAAACAAAAAGTAGATACCCTTACAGGCACTCCTGACTGGTAAAGCAAACATATTCACTTAACAAATAAATATAAAAAAACAATGGAAGAAAAGAAATTGAGCTATACCCCAGAGGTTATTAAAGCATTGGAGATAGCACAGAAAATAGCTCGTGAAAATATGAATGCTCGTTACTCTGGCGGACACTTGTTAAAAGCTCTTCTCAACAGAGATTTACCACTTTTAAAGCTCTTGGAATCTAAAGGTGTCGATGTGTTCTATTTAGAAGAATGGGCTGAAGTGCGCATTGAGGAAGCTCTAAAAGCCACCAACACTTATTCCTGCGACCCCGATGAAGTGATAGACACTATCTTCACTGAAGCAGAAGCTATTCGGGAAATTTTAGATGAGGAGGAAATCTCCTTATGGGATGTATTTGTAGCATTGAGTACTCAGGGAGTAGCTTTTAATTTCGACCAAATGAAAACCTATCCTGTAACTCGTGCCGAACTCTTAGAAACGCCCCCTTTTCTTGCTACCTCTGCCGAAAAACCTTTTTCTTCTGCTCCTCTTTCTTCCACAGCTAAAGGGTTTTTGCAAAAATATTGTGTTGATAAAAAAAATGTCCTAAAAGCTAAAGCCTCAAAAGAAATACCTGTTGGCAGAGTTGCCGAAACTCAAAAAATTACTGAAATACTGTGCAGATTTAGCAAACAAAATGTGCTTATCATAGGCGATTCAGGTATAGGAAAAACTACCCTTATCAATAGTTTTGTGCAGAAGGTTATAGCGGGTCAAGTCCCCGATGTGTTGTCTAACATAGCCATATTTGAATTGGATATGGGAGCCCTCATAGCAGGAGCTTCCTATAAAGGAGAGATAGAAGACCGTATCAAGAACATAGCCCAAGAACTCAAGCAATATCCTAAATCAGTACTTATCATTGAGGAATTACACGCACTTTTAGGTAACTCTTTTGATTCCTCTATGGCAAATCTACTTAAAAGTGAACTTACCAAAGGACTCACTGTCATAGGCACTTCTACTATTGATGAATTTACCAAGAAAATAGAAAAATCGGGTTTAGAACCTTTGTTTGAAAAGGTAGAATTGCAAGAAAGTGATGATGAAACCCATTTTAGAATGTTGCGTCAAACGCTTTCAACTTACGAAAACCACCATCATATAGCCATAACCGATGAGGCAATTTGGGAAGCCATACGCCTTTCTAAAAGGTATTTAAAAGAAAAAAGTCTGCCTGCCTCAGCGATAGACCTCATAGACCATACAATGTCAGTTGTGAAAACAGCAGGAGCATCTTTCTTAAAAGAAAAAAATGCCTTGCTTACACAAATAATTCACTTGGAGGACAATACACAAGGTTTTACAGAAGAACAACGCAAAAAGAACGCTGCTTGGTTATTGAATGATATCAAACAGCGCATTCCCTTTTTATTAGATGCCTCTACCCTTTTAGAAGAGGAACAAACTACTACTTTTGAAACTGCTGATAGCCTATTGAGCTATGGACGCAAACTCATTACCGAAGCTGAAAAAGTAGCTCAAGAAAAACGTTCTCACATCACCGAATGGGACTTAACCGTACTCATCTCTCAAAAAACGAATATTCCTATAGGCAAACTCAAAGAAGAGGAAAAACAGCGTTTGAGTGATATGGATGCTATTCTTTCCGAGCGGGTAGTAGGGCAAGACCACGCTATTGCTATTATCAGTGAGGCTGTACTCGAAAATCGCTCTGGATTGAGCAAAGCAGGACAACCGATAGGTTCTTTCTTCTTTTTGGGACCTACAGGAACAGGGAAGACAGAATTGGCTAAATCTTTAGCCGAATTCCTTTTCCAAGATGAAAACGCTATTATCCGTTTCGATATGTCAGAGTTCAAAGAAGAACACTCAGCAGCCTTACTCTATGGGGCACCTCCAGGGTATGTAGGCTATGAGGAAGGTGGTTTATTAGTGAATAAAATCCGACAAAAGCCCTACTCTATCGTACTTTTTGATGAGATAGAAAAAGCCCATACTTCAGTATTTGATGTATTCCTACAAATAATGGACGAAGGGAAGTTACACGACCGCTTGGGTAAAGAAGGTGATTTCTCTAATGCCATTATCCTCTTTACCTCCAATATAGGCTCTGACTTTATTGTCAAATCCTTTACTGAGGGGAATATTCCTTCCTCATCTACTCTTTTAGAGATAATGAGTCGTTATTTCCGACCTGAGTTTTTGGGGCGTCTTACTGAGATAGTACCTTTTGCACCTATTAGCAAAGAAAATGCGCTAAAAATCTTTGAAATACATTTGAAAAAAGAGCTTTTAAACCTAACAGAGGGGATAAACATCTCACTCAATATTGCTCAAGAAGTAAAAGAGCATTTAGCAGAACAAGGCTATGATGCCACCTATGGAGCTCGTCCTTTAAAAGGTATTATTCGTGCCAAATTACGCCGTCCTTTGGCTAAGAAACTTGTAGCAGGTGAATTTAAAGAAGGAGATACTATAGACGTACTCTGGGAAAATAGTGAAGTCGTTTGGAAAAAACGAATATAACCGAATAAATAGAATGAAACACTTAAAAATACTTTTAGTTACTTTTAGTACAATTGCATTGTTATCTTGCTCGGCAAGCCGTTATCTTGCTGAGCTTCCTTATCATTACCCTACAGATGCTTTCTACAAAGCAGTATTAGCCCAAAAGAAACAAATCAATGAGCAGTATACCTTGGTAGATGATAAGGGAGAAAACTTATCCGATAAGGAATTAGCCTTAAGAGAGAAATACTCTATTATTTTGGCTGTACCCCCTAAAAAAATCACCAACTATAAGCTCTATGCTTTTATAGATGATTGGATAGGAACGCCTTATAAGGAAAAGACCTTAGAAAAACAAGAAGGAGCAGATGCTTCTTACTTTATACAGGCATTGTTTAGTGAAGTGTATGAAACTACTTTTCCCAAGACTCCCGATGGTATCTTCCGCTCTAAGGATTTACAGCTTTTCACAGGGCGTACTTATTTAAAAGAAGGGGATATTTTGTTTTTTAGGTATGATAAGTTCAAACCTATTTCCGATGTAGGTTTGTATTTAGGAAATGGTAGGATATTAGCTTGTACCACACAAGAGCTAAATATCTATGATTTCAACGATGAGTACTTTCAAAAACGCTATACAAGTGCTGGAAGACTCAAAGAGAAAAAATAAGATAATTTATTCAAAAAGAATTGTTTATTCAAAAAAAAATTGTACATTTGTCTGCAATAATACAAAAACTCACTCACAATGGAGAACAATAACCACAATACGCATTCCGTTTCAGGTCGTGTAAATGATCCTGCAACCTTTGCCCGCTTTGCATCGGTAAAAAGCTATCAAGACCACCTCAAGGACAAGGACAACCCTGTGGTGATGGTTACACTTACGCTGGGTGGCAAAGACTTCTTGGACAGAGCTACTTTTGAAACCTACCTTACCCAACATACCAATGCCCACGATGAGTTTACCATTGTAGTGAGTGATACTTCCATTGACGACTTTAACGGACAAGTAATGAAAAACTCTAAAAATCTTTTGGGAGAGTCCATTACTATCCACTTCCACCTGAAAGGAACGATTGTACAATCGTTCAAAGGAATTATAGCGAATATCTGTAACAAGAAAAACGAGGGAGGAGGCTATGGCAGTCTCCATATATCGGGCTTTGCCCCCAGTATCTTGTTAGACAGTGGTAAAGAATGCCAGTCGTACGAAAATAAAACCCTCAAAGAAATAGTAGTCGAAGCTACTAAAGAGTATAGCAATATTACCATTAACACTGAAGGAATGGTCAATACCAAGTACCAAATTCCTTATGTAGTACAGTACAAAGAATCCGATTATCAATTTATACAACGCCTTGCGCGGCGTTATGGTGAGTTCTTCTATTACAACGGCACGCAACTACAATTCAATAACGAAACCCAAAAAACAGTAACCCTTTTAGAAGGTGGTGACCTGATGGATGTAGAGTTTGAACTAATGCTCAAACCTCAAAATTTTAGTTATCTCTCTTACGATGTAGCAACAGGTAATATGGAACAAAAAGCGACAGAAGAGGTACGTTTGCAGAACAAAGTAAATCCTTTTCAGTTTGCCGCTATTAAAGCCTCAGAAAAAGTATTTACCAAGAAACCTACCGTGCCTTATAACGCCATACCTGAAGATTTTAGAGGCGATTACCTCAAAGATGCTGTTCGCCGTGAAAAGGAAAGTCGAGAGCAACTAATGCAGGTGCGGGGCAGAAGCAGAAACCCACATTTGCGTATAGGAGGCTTTGTAAAGCTGAGAGATATTAACGATAAGCCTATGGAGACTTATCGCATTATAGACATCAAACACCATCAATCGGGCTATGACTATGAGAATGAGTTTGTAGCTATCCCTGATGTGTATATAGCCTATTATTACGACGAACAAGCTCTCCCAAAAGCTGAACAACAAGTAGCACGAGTGATTGATAACAACGACCCTAAGGGGTTAGGACGCGTACGTGTACAGTTTATCTGGCAAGAAAAACATCAAACCAAAACCCCTTGGATACGCGTAGTACAACCCCATGCAGGAGGGGGCAAAGGCTTTTACTTTATTCCCGAAAAAGGTGAAGAGGTATGGGTAGATTTTGAAGGCCAAAATGCAGAACGTCCTTATGTATTAGGATCTAATTACAATGGCAAGGAATACAGCCCTTTCCATAACAAAAACAATGATATCAAAGCCATACAAACCCGCAGCGGAGTAAAGATAAAAATCAATGATAGTAATGGTAGCCTCTTTTTAGAAGACCCCAGTGGCAATAGTATTTATATGGACGGCAAACAAAAGATCAGCTTCAATGGAGCTACTTTAGAGTTCAATGCCCAACGTATTATAATGAATGCTACCGAAAGAACTGAAATAACTACCAACGATTACATCCTCAATGCCCTTAACAAAATATATGTATTTAGCTCTTGGTTCAAACAACAAATCAATGGCTTTATGCATCTTTTCAGCAATAGCGCTTTGATAAACACCACAAATGCCATAGATATTGAAGCCAAAGAAGCTAAACTTCTCGGTACAGAAAAATCTATTGTACATTCTGATAATGTGGCAGTTGTAAACAGTTTAGGAACCGCAGAACTCAAAGGGAAACAAGGCAATAAATATACTCAAAAAGCAGAAGAGGTACCATCTACTCCAGCTGAAGAAATAGGATTAGCTGTAGTACATTTCAGACCTTTAGACTCTTGGTGTGGTGAATTTGGGTTTGATTGGTTTAGAATAGAAGATTCATCTTTATCACTCCCTAATGAAGAGGACTATCTTGGTGTTTTAGAAGGAGGTTATAATAAAAATTTCACTAATGGAACAAGACAAGATTTAAGTCCTCAAGAGGCTTATAAATCTTTCTCTGAGGAATACAAATCAATTCTCATAAAAGGTAATCCTGATTTACCTGGTTTTAAATACTATGTACCTTATCTTACTATGTTTTCAAAAGAATTTATAGATATATTAGCAGCTTCACCTAATCCTCCAAGAGTATTTCCTAAATATGAGGTTGAATTACAGCTTTTAATAAGCATCTCAGAAGAAATAAAAGAGTTAAAATTTGTTTATGAAAAAGAATACTTTGAGATAGACAAAACTATTTTACCGTATAAAACTAAACAAAATTTAGAAAAGAGTGGCACTGTAAAAATTATTTGCTTAAAAGATTTAGACAGTGATAAGGAAATAAAAGTTTATGCTTACCCAAAAGATGGGAAAGGAGAGGAAAGCAAAGTATTAGCTGGGAAACTTATTGTCTTAAAAAATGACCATACAGCAAGACAAGAACAAAAAATTGTATTAGTAAAGGTAAAAACAGATGTGCAAAATACAGGAAAAATCAAAGACGGAGAAATAGCTTCCCTTTATAGTTTTAGTTATCAATCACTAATTGTTCCTTTGATAAGCGAGGCTTTAAATATTTTAGATTTGTCTTCAGACAAAAGGTTTAAAGTCATAGAAAAAGATAAAGAATATGTTTATGGAGAATTTACATACAATTACAAAGAACAGAAAGAAAAGAATCCTGAAAAACATAAAGATGAATATATTGATAAAGCTATTTGGCAAAATGCACCTAACTTTTTTTCTGAAGTAAAAAAAGCATTTTTAAACGACAAGAATGAAGATGGTTTATTAAAAAATAAGATATATGAGAAAGGTTATCAATTTATTTTTCTAATGGAGGTTGAAACTTATGATGAAAGACCTGGAGAAGGTGAGGAAATTGGAGGAGATAATGCTATATTATTTAAGTCTAATAGATATAAAAGCACAATGGCTCATGAATTTTTTCACTGCTTAGGTTTGTATCACACACATAGGGAAGACACCCCTATAAAAGAAGCTAATAGAAAGTATATATTCAAAAAAAGTACTACCACTAACCTTATGAGCTATGTACAAGGTAAAACAAAAAGTTTGTGGCATTGGCAATGGCTTATTGTTAAATTAAAATTATCGCAAAAATGTTGAGAATAATTCTGTTTTGTCTGTTGATAATAGGCACTTACATTTGTAAAAGTCAAGAAAGTAATAATTTAATAAGAGATATGAAGTATTTTAACGAAGATTATTTTAAAGATTGGAAAGCAGACCTTTCTTTTGTTGCTACTGTAAATAGTTCATACTTAAAGAAAGGTATAGAAAGAGTTGAAATAGAAAAAGGAGGAAAAGAAATTCTTTTAAG
Organism: Capnocytophaga sp. FDAARGOS_737; assembly: GCF_009730375.1. Lineage (NCBI taxonomy): Bacteria > Pseudomonadati > Bacteroidota > Flavobacteriia > Flavobacteriales > Flavobacteriaceae > Capnocytophaga > Capnocytophaga sp. FDAARGOS_737. The sequence continues at coordinate 1,023,112 of NZ_CP046316.1, forward strand.
GTTTTCTAATACACAAGACCCTTATGAGTATTTCTACACATACGACCCTATTAAAAAAGTACAGTTGATGAAAGGTTTTCTGTTCTGCTCAATGGCTATTGGTTCTTGGGAGTATTTCGATACCAATGGAGAACTAATAAAAAAGAAAGATATGAATGAAGGTTTTACATTTTCTTTAGATGATTTAATAAAGAAAATGAAACAAGACTATCAGATAGACTTGTGTGATAAAACTAATAATATAAGTATTATTAGAGGTTATTTTGATGGACATCAATGCTATCAAATAGTTATACCTACATCTTTTGAAGATGAATATAAAGTCTATAAGATAGATGGTTTTACAGGTGAAGTGCTTTTAGCTCCTAATTTTAAAAGGAAAAAAGAGAAGAAGAAAAGTACTTCATCAAAAAACACTACTTTTCAAGGCAAAACCTATACTGAAGAAGAGTGGAAAGCTTTTGAGCAAGAACAATGGGAAAAATACCAAGCTAACAAAAACCATAAGAGCTTTTGGGATAAGTTGTTTGGGTAACAAACCTTAAAAAACATCACACTATGGATATCATCACCAATACCGCAGAACTCAGTTGCAATCAAGGCACTACCAAAAGCAAACTTACTGTAACAAGTCAGGATTTTGTAACTATTGAGGACAAGTCTATTGCTACTGAGGGCGACAAACAAGCCAATGTGAATATAATGCCTTTTGGTCAGTGCAAGCTAAAGCCTAGCACAAGTGGTTACTTGCCTTGTATGCCTGCTCCTATAAAATGGGAGCAAACAGCTGAGAAAGATACTATCAACGATTTAAAAATCCTCACCGAAAAAAGTACCTGCCAATGTGCTGTGGGAGGTAAAATATCTATTACCCATAAAGGACATAACGAACAACACGAAATAGAATAAAAAATTGTACTTTTGTAATTTTTTTGTATATTTGCCACGTTGAAGAACTATCAAAATGGAACACCTAACAGGAGTTATAAATGAGATAAATCACTTACCTTATGATATAAGGGCAGAAGTGCTATTAAACCATTTGTTAGACAAAGGAATCATCTCTGACAACGAGTATATAGTAAAACACCAAGGGCAGTTTGTACGTGGTTATCGCACTGATGTGCTAAGCGCAAGAATTACGGATTACAATTACGATGCTACTCAATTGATAGAGGTGAATCTCTCTCGTGATAGCTTGTACGATATGCTCCCCGAAGGCGTTGCCCACCATACCAAGAGTGAAATACAAGGCAAAGGGGTTGAAACAATGCTCAAAGAGTACAAAGAGAGAAAACGACAGGAAAAAGCTGCTCGTACCTTTTTTAGCCCTTTTGAGAATGAAATTTTTAAGTTAGGAGTAGAGATTGAAGCCTTTGAACAAACCAACTTTAAAGAACTCAATGCCAATGAGATTTCCTCATTGTTCTATGAACTTTGGGATGTATCAAAAGATTTTCCAACATTCTTAGTCTCTAAGTTCATTAGGTTACTGCCCTATAGCTATAAGATAGTAGGCAATATTCCACTTACCGTACATATCCTCTCAGAACTTTTAGAAGAGAATGTACGTATTAAAGAAAGAGAGTTTGCTACTTATTCTGATGAATCACAAGGTTTTTGCTTGGGAGAAGATATCTATTTAGGAGTAGATATGATCACAGGTACAGCCTATGAAGATTATACCAAACACCTGACCCTTGAGATAGGTCCTTTAAAGCATTCTGCTTTTACTGATTATATACTTGGGGGCAACAAAGAAAAGTTTGTAACTCTGTTCTGTGAGCACTTCTTCCCATTAGAGGTAGAAATACAGTTAAGTGTATTGCTTTCAGAAGAGGAAAGTCAATTTGAATTAAAAGAAAATAATGATCCTATTTTAGGCTATAATACTTGGATATGAAAGAGATAAAAAATTATTTCATCAACTTGTTTGACCCGCGATTGTTGATAATATTATTGTTTATAGTGACATTGTGCATAGCTGTCACTATAATTTTCTCAAAGAAAACACCTGAATTCAAAAAGTACAAAACCAATGTGTATATCTATCTGTTTTTAACGGTTTTAGTGTATTCAGTTATAGCTTTTTTGGGGTATAATAGGCTTTTTGTAGGAAAGACTTTGAATGAGTTTATTTTCTATCAAATATGTACCTTAGTACTTGGTACTCTTCACTGTTATTTTTATCGTGTTTTCTTTAATAAGTTTAAACTCGAAGATGATATCACCAAAGAGATATTCTTTGCTCTACTCACATCAATATATGGTTCGGTACCATTTCTATTGATTTATACTTTCTTAAACGGAATGTATTACACCCCTTTGATGATGGGCAATTTCATAGTATTTTTTATTCCTACTTTGGTCAATATCACCTTCAATTACTCTCAGAAGATACCACCTAAAATCTATACAACTTGGCAGTTTCCAGAGAACTATAAAGAATTGGCTGGAGTAAGTGATGAAGAAATGCGCGATTTGGTAGTCTTTACCCTAATGATAAAGAAAGAAGAGAATGATAAAGACTACACTTTGTACCGAGCTAAAGGACCTACCCGAATAGATTTCGGGCGACTGTTCTACAACTTTGTAGAAGACTATAACGAACGTTTTGTAGAAGCCCCTATTGAGATACAGAATGAAGAAGGCTTTTACAATTGGGTGTTTTTCAAACAAGCCCAATGGTACGAATCCGCAAAATATATAGACCCTAAATTCACACTGTATATGAATGGAATAGAAGAAAACAGTGTAATTGTCTGTATGCGAACCCTTGTTTCTAATCAAAAAGAAAATAGTGAAGACCAAGAAGCAGATTTTGAATACAATAAAGAAAAAGATAACGAACGAGTGCAAGCATACTAATTCGCCTATTATCAAAATTAATAACACAATAAATAACAAAAACTAAAGAATAACAATGATAGAAAAACTTACCCACCTCCCAGTAAACTTTATTGATGGAATGAAAATCAATAAGAGATATTTTATTGATATTCAGAATTTTGTTATCGATTCGGTACGCGATGCTATTGGAGTACATACCTCAATGCTCACTTATGGACTCTTACCTACTAATGACCCTGTGAGAATAAACCTGTCAGTAGATGCTCATAAATACTTAAGGGTTCGCATAGAAGAATGCCACGCTATAACCCCTAATGGCTCTCGGATAGAAATTAGCTCTAACACCGAACAGCACTCACTATCCCTTTCTTATCCCGAAATCGTAAAAGAAATAAAAGATGAAGAAGTAGCTCTACTTGCTTGTATTTCAGTAAATCCATTCAAACGCATTCCTTGTGGAGAACCCGACCCAGAGGAAAATCCACCACGAGATCCTTATACAGAGCCTGAATATTACCTATCTTTGGTAAAAGAAGAAGAGCTTAGAAAAGAAATGGGTGTAGGTGGGCACTACCTTATTGTGGGAAAAATATGGGTAAGTGGTACAAGTTCTCACCTTGATGAGTCGTATATACCCCCTTGCGTTTTGGTAGCTTCTTATAAAAGGTTACAAGAATTGTATAGCGAGATAGATCGCTTCTATGGACAAATGGAAATTTATGCCGTACAGATAGCTCAAAAGATACATACCAAAAACCAAACAAATCCTTTGGCAACCATCATAGAACAGATGACCGATAGGATGCTCTATTACTTAGCTACAGAAATCAATCGTTTTCGCTGGCTCACCCTTTACAGCACTCCATCAGAAATGTTAGTCTCTGTAGTAGGTTTTGCAAGAGTACTCAAGAACTTTATTGATGCTCGTTCGGGGATTGGTAAGGAAGAGTTACTCAATTACTTCTCTGATTGGTGTAATGTGAGCCAAGGAGAATTTGAAATGGTGTTCTCAGAAGCAATCAATGCAGAATACAATCACAATCAAATAGAGGTTTCTGTAGTAAGGGTAGAACGATTTATGAAAACCTTGGAAGATTTATTCGCTATTTTGAACCGCTTAGACTACATAGGTAAAAAACGTGATGGCAGTATCTTTGTCTCTGAGATTACTAATGAGAAAAGTTCTTTGCAACCTCAAAGAAGCAAAACATTCTTAGCCGATTAATGAATTTGATTTAAAAATAACAAAAACATAACTCTTATGGAAGTATTAAATCATAAAGAACGTAGAAAAGCTTTAATATACTTTATACTATTTTTTGCCCTTTCTGTATCTCTTTTGATGCTTGCTATGTTGTTCAATACCTATTTTCCCTTTAGAGAAAATGAACTATTAAAAAGGGAAAATGCACGCATACAACAAGAGATAAAATTTCAGGACAAATTTTCTTTTCAACTTGAAAAAGTAAAAGTAGCTGTCGATTCTATTGGAATACAAGGTGGCTATAAAAATGACTTTTTCAATGAGAAATTAGCCCTTTCTATTCTTGCTGATATGTATAAGCAAATTCCTAAAGACTCTCTTAGGAATAAAAATATGTACAACAACACTATCCTTGTATACAAGGAACTCATTGATGCTAAAAAGCAGATAAAGCAACTTACCATCAATCAGAAAACCTTGGACAGCCTTAGTACTATCAACCAAACCCTAAAAGAGGAATATGACAAGATGAAAGTAGATTTGGAAGTTTGTAAGCAACTATACCAACAACAATAAAAACACAATGGCACAATAGACAGGTTGAATATGTTTTTAAAAAAATATTTACTTATATGTTTGTTATCTTTTTCTGCTACTGTTCTTGCACAGGAAGAGAAAAAACAAGACAGCTTGCAAATCATCTCAAAAAATCCCAAAGAGGCTATTACTACTAATTGTAAAATAGTACAAGGGCATAAAAAACTCAAAGGGAGGCGTTTTGCAAGTGCTCAACCTTTGTATTTACGAACTAATAAGGACACACTCTCTTATGGAGTATTCCAATTTGGGCGTAGAGGAGAGCGACTATTCTTATATGTCAAGTTGTTAGAAGAGTCTGTTTGCTTAAAGAAAGAAAAGAACTTTGATATTTTTTTCTCTACTGGTGAGCACATTACACTGAAAAATCAATTCCCTATCAACTGTGAAGGGAACTTTGCTCATAAAATGAGCAGTAAAGAGATAGATGAGATAGTTTTTAAAGAAATAACGAAAATCACTATTTATACTTATCATAAGAACTATGAGTTTCTGGTAAGTCCTAAACAAGACAATGAAATTACTAACTTGATACAATGCCTAAGAGGGTATAAACAGCTGAACTGACAGGAATAAACACAAAAAAACAATAACAACACTATGCCACTGCCTGAAGTAAAACTAACACTGCGATATGAAGACCGCTACCTATCAGAGAAATGGAATGATAGAGAAGCCGATAAGGTAGTGGTTCGCACAGATACTCACTTTCAAAAACATACCATTAGTATTCTCATCTCAGAGGAACAAATAGGAAGCGTACAGTTAAAAATAGACGACCATTTGGTAGAACTCCCGACTTACAAACTTATCGTTACCGATGATAAAACAGAAGAGATAAAAACGTTTCAGATAACTCGAGATTTTCTCTCCTTTAAAAAAGAAACTACTAAGAAAAGTTTTTTTTCTTTTTTGGGTATCAAACGCTTTGATAAAACTACTTTTTTATATGAGAACATAGCCTTTGAACCTGAAAAAGACAACATAGAGAACTTTAAGCTCTCTAGCTACCGCAAATTGTCTGAAGATTCTTTGTCCTATCAGTTTCAAAGTGGTGGTAAAAAGCTTCTTATCTATGCAGGAAGTATAGAACACTTTGTAAAACCTACGGATATAGATAGCTACTTCATCATTGTAGATAAGAACGAAGGACAAAGTTTTATAGGGGATATTTCCTATAGAGAAAAAATGCTAAAGCTCACTCCTAAAGTAGCTTTACAAGTTGTAAGACGTACCAAAATAGCAAAAGAATTTTCTTTTGATAGTAAGGGGAAAGTACAGAAACTTATTTATTTGTAATACCTAAGTTCCTAATTTTCAAAAAGAAATTTATTTGAAAAAACTTGTTTATTCAAAAAAAAAATTGTACATTTGTCTGCAATAATACAAAAGCTTACTCACAATGGAGAACAATAACCACAATACGCATTCCGTTTCAGGTCGTGTAAATGATCCTGCAACCTTTGCCCGCTTTGCATCGGTAAAAAGCTATCAAGACCACCTCAAGGACAAGGACAACCCTGTGGTGATGGTTACACTTACGCTGGGTGGCAAAGACTTCTTGGACAGAGCTACTTTTGAAACCTACCTTACCCAACATACCAATGCCCACGATGAGTTTACCATTGTAGTGAGTGATACTGCCATTGACGACTTTAACGGACAAGTAATGAAAAACTCTAAAAATCTTTTGGGAGAGTCCATTACTATCCACTTCCACCTGAAAGGAACGATTGTACAATCGTTCAAAGGAATTATAGCGAATATCTGTAACAAGAAAAACGAGGGAGGAGGCTATGGCAGTCTCCATATATCGGGCTTTGCCCCCAGTATCTTGTTAGACAGTGGTAAAGAATGCCAGTCGTACGAAAATAAAACCCTCAAAGAAATAGTAGCCGAAGCTACTAAAGAGTATAGCAATATTACCATTAACACTGAAGGAATGGTCAATACCAAGTACCAAATTCCTTATGTAGTACAGTACAAAGAATCCGATTATCAATTTATACAACGCCTTGCGCGGCGTTATGGTGAGTTCTTCTATTACAACGGCACGCAACTACAATTCAATAACGAAACCCAAAAAACAGTAACCCTTTTAGAAGGTGGTGACCTGATAGATGTAGAGTTTGAACTAATGCTCAAACCTCAACATTTTAGTTATCTCTCTTACGATGTAGCAACAGGTAATATGGAACAAAAAGCGACAGAAGAGGTACGTTTGCAGAACAAAGTAAATCCTTTTCAGTTTGCCGCTATTAAAGCCTCAGAAAAAGTATTTACCAAGAAACCTACCGTGCCTTATAACGCCATACCTGAAGATTTTAGAGGCGATTACCTCAAAGATGCTGTTCGCCGTGAAAAGGAAAGTCGAGAGCAGCTGATGCAGGTGCGAGGCAGAAGCAGAAACCCACATTTGCGTATAGGAGGCTTTGTAAAGTTGAGAGATATTAACGATAAGCCTATGGAGACTTATCGCATTATAGACATCAAACACCATCAATCGGGCTATGACTATGAGAATGAGTTTGTAGCTATCCCTGATGTGTATATAGCCTATTATTACGACGAACAAGCTCTCCCAAAAGCTGAACAACAAGTAGCACGAGTGATTGATAACAACGACCCTAAGGGGTTAGGACGCGTACGTGTACAGTTTATCTGGCAAGAAAAACATCAAACCAAAACCCCTTGGATACGCGTAGTACAACCCCATGCAGGAGGGAGCAAAGGCTTTTACTTTATTCCCGAAAAAGGTGAAGAGGTATGGGTAGATTTTGAAGGCCAAAATGCAGAACGTCCTTATGTATTAGGATCTAATTACAATGGCAAGGAATACAGCCCTTTCCATAACAAAAACAATGATATCAAGGCGATACAGACAAGGAGCGGACATAAACTTATTTTCACTGAAGACGAAAGTATTTTGCTTTCGGACAAGAATGGCAACACTCTAAAGTTTGACACCCAAGGCAAAAATATAGAGATTTCTGCGCCTGAGAGTATCTCATTGTGCGCAGGTAAAGACCTCAATCTTAGTGCCGGCAACAATTTAGTGATGGACGTAGCCAACACAGCTTTCTTCAATGTATTGCAACAAATGTTGGTAACCACCCCATTTATGAAACAACTCATTGCCGACTATTTCCACACCCAAGCTGGCAAAGCCCTTATCAACTCTGATGACCAAATCAAGATAGAAGCCCGAGAAACCAATGTGGCAGGGCTGGAAAAACTCTTTATCCACTCTGATGAGTTGGCAACAGTGAACTCTAAGGGCTTGCTTGAGGTGAAGGGAGAAAGAGGAACAGAACATAGTAATAAAGCAGAAAATTATGAAGTATTAGAAAGTTTTTCAGAAACAAATACAATAGTATATTTCAGACCTAAAGATACTTGGAAAGGTGAATTTGGATTTGATTGGCTTAGAGAACAAAATGGACTTATTACTGATAAGGTAGATTATAGAAATATGGTTGGAAAATACTATAAGTATAGTGATGAAAAAATGGTAAAATCAATAATTCCAAAAAATCAAAAGGCATCAAGTTTAAAAGATTTTTATATAGATGACCCTAATAAATGGTATAGAGAGAGGTTTTTGGGAAAAACCATCCTTAATTTCAAACAAGACCCTCAATACGAAACTAAAAATAACAAAGGTGATAATACATTTGAAAAATTAGCCCAAAGTTTTAAACACTTTAATTTTGCCCAAAAGGAAATAACAAATCAAAATGGGGTGGAAGAAGATAAATATAATATATTTTCCTATTACAGATCCTATATTGCTTTATTTCCAGCCACTGAGAACTATGGTACTAATACAGCAGAAATAGATTTACACATTAAATTTTTAAATGGAGAAAAACCTGATTATTTACTTTTCAAAATAGATAATTTTGATTTGACAAAATGCGAACATCAGAACATAGGAATTGATCGTGTTAAGATAGATAATCCAAGAGAGATCGAGACTATAAAGATCTGTTGCAAGAATAAAGAAAACTTCACAAAGGACAAGAACATAAAGGTATATGCTGTTAAAAAGCAGTCCAATGGTGAGGTAACAGAGCATCTTGCAGGCTGTATAACAATGGTAGCTCCAATAATAAAAACACTGGATGTCGCGGTGGTATCTGTGAAAGTGGATAGAGATGGAGGTGTTCCTACTCTTGATTGGGAGACTTTTTTCAAAAACACATTAGGTCAAGCATTAATTAAAGTAAGCAATATAATGACTACTAATCCAGTACTTAACAATAAAGAACTAAGAATAGACATCTCTTCTAAAAAGAGTATCTATGATATTGATTCAGAATTTATGTTAAAAACAGAAGGATTAGAAAGAGATCTCGAGACCTTATTTAGAAATGATCATCCTAACTTGTATAGAAAATGTTTTACTTTATATTTTTTAGATGTAGCATCTACAGATCGAAATGGATATAGTGGAATAAATAAGCACTATGGGATTATGTTTAATACACATACTGAAGAAACAATAACGCACGAATGTTTGCATGGTTTGACATTACCACATTCTTTTTCTTATACAGAATGGACTAATTATGTGTATGAAGCAATGGCTACAGATAATATAATGGACTATTCTCATTTAGTAAAAGATCCTGTATCTGGCAACGCACGAAGTCCTATAAATCGTTTTCAATTATGGAAATGGCAATGGGAAACTATACGAAAACATTATTTATTAAAATAAATCTCTTATGAGGAAAATATTATTATACATTGTAGTATTAACAATAAATCATATGATGGCACAAGAAAACAAAAATTCTTTAAAAGATACGATTAAGTTTGAAAAATTTGATTTTAATCTATGGGATACAAGGTATAAAAACTTTGAAAAGGTTTCTGATAACAAGTATTCTGGATATTATAAGCTAAAAGACGGTAGTTATTTTCGTCCTTGTAATGGGAGTGATGGTTCTGTTTTTTATGTTGTAGTACCTCCCTTACCTGTCTATTATCATTATTTTTATGATTATTATGAAAATGGAAACCCTAAAGCCTATGGTAAATATGCAAGTATGCAAACAAAAGTAAAAATAGGTATTTGGCATTACTTTGATGAGAATGGCAAAGAAACTCAAGTGAATGAAGAAGCAAAATTAGGTAAATGGACATTTAATGCTATTTTAGAGGTATTGCATAAAGATGGCGTTATTGATCTCTACACAGGTAAAAATAGGGATTGGGATAAATTATATATTGAATTTAAAAATAATAACAGAGAGGTAGCTGTTATCGTTTTTAAAGAAAGAATAGATATATTGATAGATACTTATTACGAATATATATTTAACTGCAAAACAGGAAAGTACACTCGTGAAGAGTACGAACGTTATAATGAAAATGCTAAGGAAATGCCTACACTTCCTCCTTTGAAAAATAGTAAAAAGAATAAACGTAAAAGAAAAAATAGCATATCAATAAGTGAGGAAGAGTACCAAGACCTTCAGAAAAATAAAGAAAAAAAGTTGGTTAGAAAAACTATTTAGTTAAGATATTATGCCACAAATCATCACCAATACCGCAGAACTCAGTTGCAATCAAGGTACTGCCAAAAGCAATCTTACTGTAACAAGTCAGGATTTTGTAACTATTGAGGACAAGCCTATTGCTACTGAAGGAGACAAACAGGCCAATGTGAATATAATGCCTTTTGGTCAGTGCAAACTAAAGCCTAGCACAAGTGGTTACTTGCCTTGTATGCCTGCTCCTATAAAATGGGAGCAAACAGCTGAGAAAGATACTATCAACGATTTAAAAATCCTCACCGAAAAAAGTACCTGCCAATGTGCTGTGGGAGGTAAAATATCTGTTACCCATAAAGGACATAACGAGCAAGACGAAGTAGAATAATCAAACACTCACGACAAATTTTATGAAAGGAATATATTACAAACTCCCTATTGATTTTGAAGGCTTGATGAAAAAGCAAGACCTTGCTAAAATAGCTTTGGAAGACTCTATCTCCCAATCTATTTTCACCCTAATGACTACTAGTTTTGGGGAATGCAAATTTGATGAAACGTATGGCTGTGAATTATGGGACTCGGATTTTGACCTTCTCAAAAGTGATAATGAACTAAAAGTTTTTGTTGCTAAAAGTTTAAAAAATAGCATTTTACAACACGAAAAAAGAATTTTCTTACAAGATGTTGAAGTAACCATCTCGGAGCAAGACTTAGGGAATACTCATAAAAAACGAATGAAGAAAAAGATATTAGTTTCCGTAAGAGCTATTGTTTTAGAAACTAATCGTCCTTTTGTATATGATTTTTTCTTTTTTGTAAGTCCTTTATCTTACTAATAAACAATAAAATATAACAATGAAACAGGAACAGATAAAAAATAGAATGATTAAGAGAGCTTCACGGATGTGGGGGTATAGTGAATTGGAATCTGAGAACGCTTTTGACCCTATCTTGGAACTCCTCCTTTCGGCTTGCGCTTCTGAACTTGAAAAGTTACGTTTTGAGCAAGAAAAATCACGTACAAGAATTACAGATAGAATTCTTGAAATCATCTTTCCTGATCAAATAATAGGAGTAGTTCCTGCTCAAACTCTTTTACAGCTCACTCCTGTAGAGAATAACGTACAACTTTCTCGCTATAACCATTTCAAAGCAGCTAAGAAAACTCAAAATTTATATGACCCAACTGAGGTAAAAACAAAAGATATTTATTTTAGTCCTACCTTAGAAATGAAACTTACTACAGCTCAAGTAAGATACTTAATATATGGTAATAAGGTACTACAGCAAGAAAGTTTCTTTTATCAGGAAGAAATAATTCAGTTAGAAAGGCAACTTCCGTTAGGGGAGTTTTGGGTGGGATTGCACGCTCCTGAAGTAGAAAAGTTAGAAGATTTGTGTTTCTATATAGACATAAACGACAAAGAACAAAAAGAATTTTTTACTTATTACCTACAACAAATAAAAGTTTTTTCAGGAGGGAAGGAATATGAATTAGTAGAAGGATACAATGTGCCTACTAATAATGTTGAATATGAAAATATAATTGCTAAGAACTATACAGGTATAGATGCTATTTACAATGAAATTAATCAATTTTACCAAGGAAATTTCTTTACTTTAAAAGGGAGTATCTATCCTGAAAAGGAAGATAGCACAAATTCAAATTCCTTCTTAGCATCTTACTTTCTTAATGGACGAATTACCAATGAAAAAGATATTATTTGGTTGCAATTCAAATTCTATGAAGTTGTTACGCCTAAAGTTTTAGAGAATGTACGTATTGCTCTGAACTGTGTTCCTGCTGTGAATGTACGTCATACAGAAGATAGTACCCGTATCAAAGGACAACTTACAATCTACCCTATACTTGGAGAAGATTCATTCTTGGATATAGATTATATATCAGATAATTATAAGAAAAGATATGATGTAAAGAATTATTTATCAGATGATAATATCTCAATAGTACTAAGAAGAGGAGGTGTTGCTCGATTTGATGAAAGGAATGCTTTAGAACACCTGCAACATCTCTTAGGACTCATTCGAGATGAAACAGCTTCATTTTCAGCAATAGGAAATGATTTTGCCATTGAAGAGGAACTCAAACAGATAGGACAAAATTTAGCTTCTATTTACCAAAATATAAAAGAGAAGAATTTATCATTAAATACAAGCCCATTTTTGATATTCTCTTCTAACAATAAGGAAATGGATATTAACTTTACCATTTCCTATTGGCATACAGCAGGAGAAGAAGGAAATGATATTAAAACAGGTATTTCATTAGTTTGTGATAGTGAAAACAAAACAGCTATCAATAAAGCTATCACTGTAAGACCCTCTTTGGGAGGCAGACGAGGGCTTACCACAGCCGATAAGATTTTAGAATATCGCAGTGCTCTGCTCTCACGTGGCAGAATTGTAACTATTGCCGATGTAAAAGCCTTCGCAAAGAGCCATTTCAAACACACTATCAAAGGATTAGAGGTACATAAAGGAACTAAAAAAGAAGTTTCTCTCAAAGGAGGATTTAAAAGGACTATTGATATTTTCCTCATTAAAAACAAAGAGGTAGAAGTAAATGAAACAGAATGGGAATACCTAAAAGATAGCTTTTTGATTAAGTTAGAAAAAGCCTCTGCAAATATCTATCCTTATCGAATTTTTGAGAGGTAACTAACAGAAATACAGCAATTTTTGACAAAGTAGAAATAGAAAACTCAAGGGATAAAATCAACTTTCAGGAGATAAAGCAAAAAACATTTCAAAAAAAATATTTATTTTATTTACTTGATTATCAGTCTAATAAAATTTTAAATGAAAATAATTTGAAAAATTCTTTGAAAAAAGTTTGGTGGTCTCATTTAAAAGTTTTATATTTGTGCAGAAAAGTTACAAAATATTGCTTTTCAACGTACTTAATAAGTTTAACATCCTAATACAAAAGCACTATGCTAACAAATAAAGGAATAGGAGGCAATGAAGTGCCTATAGACGCAAGTGAAGCTATCTTAGAGATAGCTCCTAATCGTACCTTGGTAGCTCAAAAACTCAGTGCAGAAGATCCTGTGAAACCTGAGTTGGTTGAGGGTCTCAATACTATAGACAAAGTATTTGAGCATTTCAAACCTACTTTAAAAGTAAATTTTGAAGATGGTGAAGGAGCTACTAAAGTGGAAGAATTAGCCTTTAAAGGATTAGGCGATTTCGGTACAAAAGGAATTACAGCACAGAGTGCTTTCCTTACTGGTTTGGCAACAGAGAAAGATCAATACCAAAAGATCATCAAACAGCTAAAGACAAACAAACTTCTTAAAGCTGCCTTAGAAGACCCAGACGCTAAAAAAGCATTGCAAGATACCTTGGAAGCTCTTATTGCTGAGCTGAATTAATCATTTCTAACAAAAAGTATTTGAACAATGGCAAATGAAATAAAACCAGCAAATGTTAGCTCACAAGAGCAAGACAACTCAGTACAGTCTATTAAGAAGTCTCTAGTTTCTCTGGAGAAATCATTGGACAAATTGGTACGCTATGGAGGTTTTGACTTATTAGAAGCATCCATAGAGAACGTACAAAACGTTAATCCTGAAAGAAAAGCACGCCGAAAAATATTTCTTACTGAAAGCAATAAGCAAAAGGAAAGAGATACTTTAAAGAAGACTTTAGAACTTTGGGCTAATGTATTAAAACAAAGTGATTCGTTAGTGGAAATGGTCTCTCATTGTGAAGACCAACAAAAATCTGCTGAAGAGCTTCTTTCTAAGAACTTGTACAATGCTGTAGAAGCTACTCGTGAATTGGAAGCCAACTATCGCACTATTGCTTTGTTCTACAAGAATACAGAAGAAGATAAGATTAAGAATATCACAATTATCAATGCTTCTTTAGAACAACTTAAAGACCTTGATAATACACGCTTTATTGATACTATACACGCCGAACTTTCAGATAACTACGACCGCTTAGACCTTAAAAACAACTATGGATTGTTAGTAATTCCTGGTTACTTAGGTTCTAACAAAGTAGTTGAAAAATGGGCTAAAATCGCACACGAAAACAAAGTGATGCTCGTTACAGACTTTGAGCACTTAGATGAGCCAGATGATGTAATGGAGATGTTTGATGAAGCGCACCTTACGGGTGGTGATGTATATCGTGCTAACGTACTGATGACCTGCAACTGGTTAGTAGGTAGAGGTCGCTTTAATGAAATAGGAGAGCACGAAGATCTTTTTATTCCTCCTTCTGCTGCATTAGCTGGAAAAATCTACAAGACTTTGATGTCTCAGGTGACTGCTGGTAAGAAATTTGGAGGTATCAATGAAGTAGATGGGGTTCGTTTCGACTTAAAGAAGAGCGAAATCGCTAACTTGGAAAACTTAGGGCTTATTCCTATGGTCAATGAGTACGGAAAAGTAATGGCTTTCTCAGGAAAGACCTTGTTCAACGGAGATAACTTGGGATTGCAAACCTATTCAGTAGTACGTGTGTTTGACTATGTAACTAAAGTGCTAATGGATTTCCTTAACCGTAGAGCTTTTGAGAATTTCACAGCGGTAACCCGTAAGGACATTATGAACCAAATCGTGCAATTCTTGGATAGCATCACCGGACCTAAAAACCTTATTGAAAATTTTGAGATAAGAAGGTTTGAGCAAGACCCTAAACAAAAAGATAGAATCTATTTAGACATTCATATGAAGCCTTATTTCCCAGCTAAAAACTTCCTTATTAAAATGGATGGTCATAAGGGAACTGATGCTAATGAGTGGGATACTGAATACGAACAAAAGTAAAGTACCTATCTTATGAGGAATTTCTAACCTTAAAAAGTGTATAATAATATAAGAAGGTTCAGAATTTCAACATAAGGTTTTGGAGACATTTTATATATATTTCCATAATTGGTATTATTGAGTTATTAAATTTTTAAATTATTTTAAACATGTCTTTTAAATCTAAATTAAACGTTGCGGGAAAAGAGCGCAACATCATTTCGGTTGATTTCGGAATGTTACAGGAGACTGACGCTACAGGTAGACCCTCATCGGTTACCAGAGGTGGCAAAATTACGATCACTGTGGAAAGCACAGGTGATACCGACCTTTTTGAGTGGATGACTAACTCTTTCGAACGCAAGGACGGAAGCATCATCTTCCTCAAAAGAGACAGTGAGGCTACTTTAAAAGAGCTTAAATTTAAAGAAGCTTACATTGTAAAGTACAAAGAAGATTTCGATGCAGCAGGAGACAATCCTCTGACAGAAACCTTTACGCTCTCTGCAAAAGAGATAGAAATGGGTACAGCCAAACACGTTAATGAATGGGTGTAATCTCCTTTGGTTTTTAAATGTTTTTTCTAATTTTTAAAATTTAAGTGTATGTCATTTAAGGCAAAACTAAAAGTAGCAGGCAAAGAATACAATATTCTTAGTGTAAGTTATGCACTGTTTCAAGAAACAGATGCGACAGGTCGTCCTTCCACCGTTACACGTGGTGGAAAAATTGATGTAGTAGTGGAAAGTACAGGAGAAGCTGACTTCTTCGAGTGGATGACCAATTCTTTTGAACGTAAAGATGGTAGTATTACTTTCTTAAAAAGAGATAGTGAAGCTACCCTAAAAGAATTGAAATTCACTGAGGCTTACCTCGTAAAACATCGAGAGCATTTTGATGCCTCAGGAGAGAAACCCCTGACGGAATCCTTTACTATTTCTGCGAGGAAGTTAGAAATGGGTACAGGAGCCTACGAAAATGAGTGGGTGTAAAAATTAAGAAAAAGGGTAGCTCTCTGAGGGAGTTACCCTTTTTTGCTTAAAACAGACGAGAATAAAACAAAAGTATAATTTCTAAAAAATATAGATATGTCTTTCAAAGTCAGATTAGAATTAGACGGAAAAACCTACAATGTATTGGCTTGTAGGTATAACTTCTCTCAAAATGTGGATCCAACTGGACTCCCTAAAGGAATGCCAAGAGGAGGAGAGATTTTCATTCGTTTGGAAAGTACAGGAGAACCTGACTTGTTCAAATGGATGAATAGTGTTAGTGAAACAAAAGATGGTAAGATTATTTACTATCGCCGTGATGCTATGAGTAAATTGCAAGAACTTACCTTTAAAAAAGCTTTCTGTATAAGTTTTACTGAAGACTTTAATGCCAATAGCACTGAACCTTTACAAATGGAACTTGTTATATCAGCACAACAGATAAGTATAAACGGCGTTACCCATAATAAGCAGTGGAAAATGGATATTTAAGTTTGTGTTTTTGAATTTCATCAGTTAAAAAAAGAATCTTATGAATAATGATACCTCATCAGTTTCAGGTCGTGTAAACGACCCTGCAACCTTTGCAAAATTTGCTTTGGTAAAGAACTTTCAAGATTTTCTAAAAGATAAAGAAAATCCAGTGGTGATGATTACCCTTTCCCTCAATGGGAAAGGATTTTTAGATAGAGCTACTTTTTCTTTACAGCTTTCACAGCATACCAATGCCCATGATGAGTTTACTATTGTGGTCAATGATACTGCCATAGATTCTTTTACTGGGCAAGTAATGAAAAACTCAAAAGACCTTT
Source organism: Capnocytophaga sp. FDAARGOS_737 (assembly GCF_009730375.1). NCBI lineage: Bacteria > Pseudomonadati > Bacteroidota > Flavobacteriia > Flavobacteriales > Flavobacteriaceae > Capnocytophaga > Capnocytophaga sp. FDAARGOS_737. Next base: position 1,039,852 of record NZ_CP046316.1, read on the forward strand.
TGGGAGAAAATATTACTATTCATTTCCACCATCACGGAAGTATTGTACAATCATTTAAAGGGATTATAGCCAATATTCGCAACCGAAAAGACGAAGGAGGAGGACACGGGAAATTATACATTTCAGGTTTTGCACCAAGTATCATTTTAGAAAATGGGAAAGACTGTCAATCGTATGACAATAAAACACTCTCTGAAATCATTGCAGAAGCAACTACAGAGTATCCACAAGAAGCAAAGGTAAATACTGAGGGAATGATTAATACCAAGTATAAAATTCCTTATGCAGTGCAGTACAAAGAATCCGATTATCGTTTTATCAGTAGGTTAGCACGCCGTTATGGAGAGTTCTTTTACTACAATGGTACACAACTTATTTTTAGCAATGAAGCACAGAACACAATAGAGCTTTTTGAAGGAGATGATATGATAGATGTAGAGTTTGAGCTAATGATCAAACCTCAAAATTTCACTTATCTATCTTATGATGCAGAAACAGCGAGTACAGAACAAAAAGAGACACAGGAGGTACGAGTACAAAACAAAGTAAACCCTTTTCAATTTGCTGCTATTAAAGCCTCTAATAAAGTGTTTACCAAAATACCTAAGATGCCTTATGTTGCCATTCCTGAACAATTTAGAGGAGATTACTTAAAAGATGTGGTTCGCAGAGAGAAAGAAAGTCGTGAACAATTGATGCAAGTGAGGGGAAGAAGCCGTAACCCTAAGGTGCGTATAGGAGGTTTTGTAAAGCTCAGAGATATCAATAGAAAACCTATGGAAACTTATCGAGTGATCGATATTAAACACTATCAATCAGGCGATGAGTATTACAATGAGTTCATTGCTATTCCCGATGTATATATTGCTTACTATTACGATGAAGAAGCCCTTCCGAGAGCAGAACAACAAATAGCCAGAGTTACCGATAACAACGACCCTAAAGGCTTAGGTCGTGTACGAGTGCAATTCATTTGGCAGGAGAAACACCAAACAAAAACCCCTTGGATACGTGTGGTACAACCCTACGCAGGGGCTGACAAAGGCTTTTACTTCATCCCCGAAATAGGAGAAGAAGTATTGGTTGATTTTGAAGATCAGAATGCTGAACGTCCGTTCGTAATAGGTGCTAATTACAACGGTAAGGAGTTTAGTAAATACCATACCTCAGGCAATGACAAGAAAGTGATACATACTCGTTCAGGTACTAAAATCATTCTCAATGATGGAGAAGGTAGTGTATTTATAGAAGACCCTAGTGGTAATACTTACCTAATGGACGGACAAGGAAATATCAATGTAAGTGCTCCTAAGAATATTAGTTTTACAGCGGGAGAAAATGTAAATATCAAAGCGGGAACTAATTGTATTATGGAAGTAGGAAATGATATGTTCACTACAGTACAAAATAACAATAGTGTAGAAATTGTTAATAATCATAGTTTTAAATCTAAGGACTATAAGCAGACAGTACAAGGAGCTAAAACAATAGATATTGAAGGTAATTTAGTAGAAAACACAGCAGAGACTACCCATACAGCAAAGAAAGGAAATATTACCATACAGAGTGCGGGTGTTTCTAAGGTATTAGGTAAGATAGACGCTATGGTCAATAAAGGATAATTATGAAAAAAATATTATTATTTTTACTCTTAACCCTGCAGCTTGCTAGCTGTCAAAACCATAATAGCAATAATAAGAATATGAACAAACCACAATATGATTGGGGTGTAGCGGTAAATACCCCTATAGGTTACCCTATACGGTTTTATGCTGCTATGGTAGGAGGAATGCCTATCGCAGGAGATTTTTATACTGAAAAAGAAGAACCTGATTGGGGGAATGCATTTGGCTATGAAAGCCACTCAATGGGATACTTGCCTGCAAGTGTAGATATGGTATGGCTGTCGTATAAAGAAGATTGTTTTTATAGGCTCAAGACAGCTATTGATTACGAAAAAATAGAAAAACTCTTTAGAGAAGGCTATAAAGAAAGATTCCCTAATGGAGAAGTAGATCACTCTACTTATGATACAGTAGTGGTAGGCATAGCCCCTGGGGGTGTAGTAGTGCTATGGGTAGGTAGAGGCTATAAAAAAATTACTGAAATAGGAAGATACCAAGCCGAAAAAATAGATTTGAAAGAGCCTCCTGGGTTAGATAGTCACCAAAGACTCATATTTAGTAAAGAAGACAGAGAAGAAACTTTAAATAGCGATTTGGCTATCCCTAAAGCAGTACGCGAAGCTAATAAAAACAAACCTATCCCCTTTGGCTTATGGGATAGTTATAGAAACCATCAGTACCAATGGTTCTCTGTCTATGAAATTCCCAATGGAAAAATAGGTGATGTTAGGGCAAGATATTGGAATGGAGAGACTGGAACTACCTTGTATACTGATTTTAATTCCTATATGGGTAAAGAAGGTTTCTTCTATTTAGAAGAACCTATTCAAAAACGTCCCTTGTTTAAAGAATTAGTGATTTGGTATAAAGCTGAAAGCGGGCAAAAATATTTAGCAAAAATTTGGTTTGATTGGGAAGCAGTAGTAGCTGCTTATCAAAAAGTCTTTGGAGAAGAAGCCGATAAAGTAACTGCACACTTAGATATTCGCGTAAATCGTGACAATGATTACCTCACCTTTCAATTGATAGGAGACAATGGCAAACAAACTTTCTTAGAATCTAAAGAATTAAAATTTTATAAACTTTCCGATAGGAATATTATAACTCCCACCCCCTTAGACTAAAATATAAATAAGCTATGGCACAAACATTTGTATACAACTCAGGAACTTACCAAGAAACTAACTCTGGAACAATTCATTTAGAGTTTGGATTGTTTTTTGATGGTACTCTTAACAATAAAAATAATACTGATTTGCGCCTAAAAATGCTCAATCGAGAAGATCTTATAATTCTTCCTTCTGATAATGTTAATATAGTGACGCAAAAAGAAGAGTTAATAAGAAAAAGAAGAGAACGTTTTGAAAATGATGAACTTACAGATACTGACAAAAGTTATTTAGGATTGGTTTTTAAAGATATCAAGTCATTAGAACAAGCACTTGAGAAAGAAGCTCAAACAGGTTTAAAAAGTCTTGAAATATCAAAAGAAATTGTTGGTTATTACAATGCCGATAAGAGATCGTTGGCTGATAAACAAGGAGTTGATAACAGTCTAATGAATGATTATACCAATGTGGCTCGTATGTGGAATTGTTGTAATAGAAATTATCGTATCTATATAGAAGGTATTGGTACACTTGATAAGCAAAAAGATATAAGTGTAGGTTTTCAGTTTGGTTCAGGTGATACAGGTGTTAGAGGGAAAGTACGTAGAGGTTGTGAAGAATTAGCAAAGAAAATTAAAGAGAAATTACCTGAAGACACAGATGAGGTTATCAAGGTTACCTTAGATGTGTTTGGTTTTAGTCGTGGGGCAACAGCAGCACGTAATTTTCTCTATGAAGTAAATGTTTTTAATAAAAGAGAAGAAGACACCAAGATAGATAAAAAATTTGAAAGAACAGGGAGAAGACTATATAATGAAGGTAATCGTTATGGTTACAATGAGTATGCTTATTTTTATTATGATAAGGATAAGGTAAGAGTAAATATAGATTTCTTTGAAGAAGATAAATGGCCTAAATATGGCTACTTAGGATATTACCTATTAAAAGATAAGGTATCTCCTGAAGTATTAGATAGGATAAGGTTAGAGATACGATTTGTAGGGATTTATGACACTGTTTCTTCCTATGAAGAATTTGGAAATATAAGCGGACTTGACTTACTTGATAAAGGGATACAACATAGTAGTGAAAGTTTTTTTAAAGATGATGTAGAACAACTACAACTTAATAATTTGGGTAAATTCCAGAAAGCAGTTCATTTTACAGCTATGAATGAACATCGCGAAAACTTTGCTTTAACAAAAATGCGTGTAGAAAATTGTATAGAAAAAACTTTTCCTGGAGTCCATTGCGATATAGGAGGTGCTTATGAAACAACTACTGAATATGTTGATGAAATAGAAATTGATTATGATATTACTAATATTATTAATCATATATACTTAGACCTATTCCAACAATATCTTATTTCAGAACACTGGTATAAGGAAGAGCAATTGGATCAAAGTTTTGACAAGATGTATTATAAACTTTCAGGTACACGTTTTTTACGAAAAGAATATAGTTATATTCCTCTACATTTTATGCAGCAGTTTTTCAATGATATTTTAGGGGATAGCTACGCAAATGTAATTAGTAGAAATATTGTTACCGATTATCCTATTTCTGACCCTCAAGATGAAATACTTATAAAAGTTAAAGAACGTTTGAGAAAATATGTCTTTAGAGATGAAAATAAAAAAGAAGAGGAAAGATCAGAAGAAGAAAAAGAGTGGAGATTTATTCCAGATTGTGAAATTGAAAATAAATATAACCAAATAAGGGATGAGGTTCTTATGGAAAGAACACAACGTGCTTTAAAAGAAATGTCTAAAAAAGAAAAAAGGGGAGGGAAAGAACAGAAGGAGGAAAGATTAGTTGTAAGAGATAGATTTGACAAAAATATATACTTCCCCCCAGAAAAACAAACAAGAGAAGGAGAAAGAGAAATAAATCTAGAAATTTATAGTAGAAATTCGGTATTTGAAGAACAAAAAATTTTAAGAATACTGCGTAATAAGTATCTCCATTGGTCAGCTAATAGAGATTGGTTTGGTATGCAACCAACTTCTGATAGAAAACGCAAAGAATATTAGAGATGAAAAATGAAAAATATCTCATAGAAAGTGTTGTAACTAAGGATTATACTACACCTTATGCTCAAGAGGATACTTATAAACGTCTTATAGAGATTTGGTATTTAGGTAAAAAAGCAAATTTAGCTTATTATCAAATAATGACTATAAAGTATCTATTTCCTGAAGAAAATACAATAAATACTTTATTGCGAAAAATAGCCTCTACTTTCAATTATTTAGAAGTAAGTATCAGTGAAAAAAATAGAATAGCTAAAGTATTCAATCTTTCTGCTATTAAAATCAAATGGAAAAAGATACAACTATCTATTACTACCATTCATAAAGGTTATGAAATAGAGAACTATTGCACTTCTATTACTAACCTATTAGAGAATGAACAAAGTTTTATTGCTTTCCTTAATCAAAATAATATGTTAGGATTACTTTTTAATGGACATCCCAAAGAGGAAAACAAAGTAATTTACAAAGGTGAAGACCTACTTGAATATAGAAATAGTATTCTTATAGAATCTATTGTAAATGAAATAAATAACAACACAAATTTAAAATACTCATTGTTATGGCTTGGTTCTTTGGAAATAAACAAGAAAAATACATAGAAAACTTAGAGAAGAATAATAAAAAGCGTCAAGAAAAAGAGCATGAAGAGGCTGAAATTATTACCATAGGTAAAGCAACTTCAAAACAACAAGAGGAACGAACTTCTCAAGTTGTACTTCAGCATAACCAAAAAAGAATGGAAGCTATTGAAGAAGAGCAAGAAAAAGAAGATAAAGCTCAAGATGACCAACTTTTTGTTATTAATGGAGCCAAGGTGAAATTCGGCCCTCATATAGGAACATTTAAAGTGCTAAGTGACACCCCTACCATCCAAAGTAAAACTGTAGGTACTGAAATAGAAAAAAGTCCTGCAAACTTTTCTTTTATGGATGGATTTCAACTATTGTCTCTAACACAATGGCAAGATATTGGAACAGCCAAATACCAAGATAACTTAGCTCTTATTAAAAAATCTACCATTATGGGCACAGGCAAAATGCCCCCTGCCAATGCCCCTATTGAAAGTGGTAAAATAGAGTTCATAGATTCAGGACAAATAAATGTCCCTGAAAACATAGATACTACAGGTATGCCTATGCCAGAATATATCCCAACTCCTAAAGTGATTGATTTTTATTTAACAGATAAACATAATAATCGTTTAGAAAGTGTTGATTATGGTACTTTTGTATATTTACATATAAAAACAGTGGGGTATATAGGAAAAACAATATCTGTAGATATGAACAACGAAAAAGCAGATTACCTACTCAATGGCGAAAGACTTGAAAAAGATGTACTCAAAGACTATTTAGTACAAAACAATGAAGAAATTGTAGAATTAAAAGTAGTTGAACCTTTAAATTAATTCCTATGTGTAAAACAACATTTACTTTAAGAACAAGTACAGGAGAAACTAAGGAAACTTCTGTAAAAAATAATATTTGTAAAAAGAAATCCCCTACTCCTATTTCACCTGTTCCTCAAAATCCTAACTATTACAAAAATAGATATTTAGATTTTTTACAAAGACATGGTTCTTGTAATCATTTACCTCCTGATTATTACTTAGGGGCAATGTTTGTTCTTGATACAAAGGAACATAAAGATTACTATGAAAAATATGTGCTTACTTCTAAATTAAAAGAGTATGGAGTGTCCCATAAGGAATTATCTCCCATAACTAAGCAAGGAAAAGAAGTAAAACCTTTTTTAGCAGATAGTTATGGATTTAAATATTGTGCGTACTTTACATTACTTGAGAAAGAGTCTTTAAAAGACATTGTTAGGAAATGGGTTATTGATGTAAGGAAAAATTTACAAATTTTAATGGAACAAGGACTCATTCAAAAGAATTATGAAGCCAAATATGACACTTCTTTGATAGTAGAGCTTTTAAAGTTACAAAATAAATATAATAACAATTTTGAACCTACAAATATTGAAAAACAGAAAGTCGGTTATAAAGATGCTAAAAAAGCTAAGATGGAGAAATTTTACACCAATATAGAGCTTAATAATAAACATTTTAGAGAATTTGCTTTTGCTACACATCCTGAGGCTTATATGCCTAAGGTAATGTCAAAATTTACTTTTGGCGATTTGTCTATTATAGGAATGACTCCTGATTTTAAGGAATGGGATGATAATGCTACATGGGCACAAGCTTCGATTACATTTGAAAATATGGATCATTTAAAGCGTCTTACTGTAAATTATATTTATTATAGAGACCCTCTTTATCCTATTTTGAAGGTTCCTACTGCAGAAATTCCTTATTTAGGTGTAATAACTAGAGCAGTAGGTCTTTTTAATACTATTGTAGATTCTATAAAAGTAGTAAACAAAGTAACTCAAAAAGTATATGCTGAAACCTTTGTTGATTATGACAGAGAATATGTAAGAAAAAATAGCCTTAAATATGAAGAAGAATAAAATTTTAACATATTTAGTATTTCATATATTACTAATTTTATTTACTAATTGTACCACTTTAATCCCTGATAACAACATGAAATGGACTGCCGAATATAATTTTATAGATTTATATAAGAAAAAAAATGGACCTTTTGATCCAGATGCCAATATTGAACTAAGCTTGATATTTTCTCCTATAGAAAATGTCATTATTTTAGGAGCCCAGAAAGATACACCTGAGTTTGATCCTACAGTAACAGAACGGCAAGCAGTACTCTATATCTCTACGGATAGAGGGCAATCCTACAAGGAACTCATTCTTGAAGGAAATGATGTCTATGATATTGCAGCCTATACGAAAGAGTATAGTATTATTTGTACTTCGGATTATAAATTCGAATATATATACCTCCTTAATCATACAACTTTTCAATTGAAAACAATAGATAAATATAACAGAGATGAAAAAAATTATTATGATGATTTTGATGGTCGATTTCTCAAATGTAAAAAGAATGAAATTCGTTTTTTAGCAGATGTATTAAGTAAAGACTCTGTAAAGCTATATGAGATACCTAAAAAACTCACTACTTATCAGTATTATCCTATTCATCAGAATGGAGATATTCTATATTACAATGGAATATTAGAACTTCGTACTTACAACGTAATTACAGGAGAAGACAAACTCTTTAATCAGCTTAAACATAAATATAATTATTTCTTTCCTGAAAATTCGTCTGATTACAATACCCCTCTTTCTTTGCAAAATGAAAAAAATGAGAATGATGAGGAAACATATGAATTGATGATTTACGATCTTGAGGAAAACTTTATCCGTAAGATAACCAAAGAGAATCGTGAAAAGTACTATTACTACAAGGATTTTATTTGTGATTATACAAGGCTTCACGCCCATTCTGAATTGCGTTTTTCTTTTGACAAAGGGAAAACTTGGAAAACCCACAAAATTCCTATGGCAGGGTTGTTAGTTTTCAATAAGAATGTAGGTTTCTTTGAGGATAAATACATTATCTTTGAGGGGATTCTCTTTCGAGGTGGAGGAGATGACAGTGGAGGAAGGATAATGGTCGGGGAGTTTTTGAAAGACTGATTTAACTAATAAAAACTGCTAAACATCTTAAAATGTTTAGCAGTTTTCATTTATTCCTCTTTCCTTATCAAATGCACTAATTCAGGGTCGTTTTCAATGCGGGTGAGCTCATCGGTGATGAGCTGGATAATGTCAGTTTTTACTTGCTTGTAATTGGCTTGGATTTGTTGTTGCATTTGGTCTTCTCCATTTTCGTCTTCAAAGGAGAGGATTTGAGGTATTTTTTGGTAGGCTTTGCTCTCTGCAGCTACTTTCTCGTTATCTACTATAATCTGAGCGTGGAATATCTTCTGCTCTATACGCTCGTCAAAATTATCAGAAACAGCTCCTACAAACATCCCTTGAGTAAGATTGGATATTTTGCTGGCAGGAATCAAACTATCCAATTGTGTAGATATGGAGGTAGAGGTATCATTGCGGTTAATCGTAGTAGATTGCCTTTTCTGTAATACCTTTCCAAAACGTTCAGAAAGGGTTTTAGCTGTTTCTCCTACTACCTGTCCGCTAAAAATATTCCCCACAGTATTTTGTATCACCTTGCTTTCCTTATCGCCATAATCACGAGTGAGCTGTGAATAATCTTGGAAACCTAAACAAACGGCTACTTTATTGCTTCGGGCTGTAGCTATCAAGTTGTCCAAGCCTCTGAAATAAATGGTAGGCAACTCGTCAATAATCACAGAGGATTTGAGCTGTCCTTTCTTGTTGATGAGCTTTACAATACGTGAATTGTACAACCCTAAAGCAGCTGAATAGATGTTCTGCCTATCAGGATTGTTGCCTACACAAAGGATTTTAGGTTCTTTGGGATTATTGATATCCAATGAAAAATCATCACCTGTCATCACCCAATAGAGTTGAGGCGAAATCATTCGGGAGAGCGGTATTTTAGCACTGGCTATCTGTCCTTGTAGCTGGTCTTGTGCACCTCCTTGCCAAGCATCCATAAAAGGCGATAGATAGTTCTCAAGTTCGGGGTACGAGGTGAGAATAGTAAAAACATCGGCATAAGGCTTGTTCAATAGCTCAATGGCGTGTGGAAAAGTACAGTACTTACCATCCTTGTAAATCTTCAAAAACCAAATAATAGCAGCCAAGAGAATGATAGGTGACTCTACAAAGAAATCACCTTGCTTTTGGATCCACGAGCGGTTAAGGTTGAGCATAATGGTATAAGCAGATTCATAAGCATCGGAAATATCACTCATAAAGTTCGGGTTGATAGGGTTGCAACGATGACTACGGCGAGGATCATCAAAGTTTATCACATAGAACTTGGGCTTTACCTTATACTTGTCTAAGTTTTTTAGCAAGTGATTATAGGCAATGGTAGAGAGGTCATCAAACTTAAAGTCGTAGATGTACATTGCAAAACCCTTTTCAATTTGTTGTTTGATATAGTTGTTCACAATAGCATAAGACTTACCAGAACCAGGAGTCCCCAGCACTATGGTTGCCCGAAAGGGATTTACCACATTGATCCAACCTTTGTTCCACTTCTTGTGGTAGTAGAACAAAGTAGGTAGATTCACAGAATACTCGTTTTTCATCAGTCGAGTTTCCTGCATAAACGACTCGTTTTCATTGTTAAAAACATCATCTAAAAGGTTGTCTTTTAACAAGCGACTCATCCACGAACCTGCCATAAGAAGAGCTATGTAGCCCAAAGATAGGGTAAGGATATAGAAAAAGGCAACCACTGAAGCAGGAAGTCGCAAGTACAAAATCCAAAAGTTACCAAAGTAAAGAGCGACTCCTACTCCCAGAGCGATGTAAATCTTTCGCCAAGTAATTTTGTCGTTTTTTACGCCTGTTGTTCCCAAACAGCTCAGGGCTAAGAGCAGGAGGGCAAAGCATTTGGTGTATAGCGGGTGAGAGAACAGTCCTGCTGTTCGTTGGAAGTTGGTCAAGATTCTATCTACTACGGCTAATATCCACTTTTCGCCTTGGAAAAAGCCATAACAATACCAATAGAGGTGCATTAGTACTATGAGAATACTTACTGCACGCATAAAAGCCATAATCTTGGCTAATGCTCTTAAATCATCATCGTTTTGCATATTTGTTTCTGTTTTTAGTGTTTGTCAATATTTTATACTTAGCTATGTCAGCTCACTGGCCACACCTAAGATTTGTTTTTCATTTTTCGCCGTTTGGCAGTAGCACGTTTCATTCTTCTGGTAAAATCCTCTTCTTCGTAATCTACCCCTTGATCATCCAAAGAGAAAAGAGTAAAGAAAGCATTTAAGGCAGAGTCCTTACCAAAATCCTCTTGGTAATGTGTCCAAGAAGTGTCAGAGAAAGTATCCTCTTCAACAGTATTAGTATTGTCGTGATTTTTACTTGCATAAGGAGTTACAGACCGCATATTTACCTGAGAGGTTAAAGCCGTAGCAGGCTCTTCTAACGATTTTAGCCACTGATGAAAAACATTGGCAGAAAACTCCTTCCCCAGCTGAGATCCATTATACACACATCGGCTGTTGTGGTCGATAAAGGTTACCCCGTAGGTTCTCCCTTCTTTGTTTTCACGAAAGACGACCTCTATCCCTTTAGCCTTTAGTTCTTGAACAAATTCACTTTTGCTATGAGCTGTTTCTTTAGAAAAGGTGATATGTGCCTTTAAGGAAGTGGTGTCTTGTCCTTTTAAGTGATCTTGTTCCTTTTGTAAATGTTTTTCGATATAAGGTAAGCATAGTGTTTTGCCGAGCTTGGAGGCTTTAAAAGGATGGCTCGCCTTATTGCCATTTTCATCCAATACTACATATACCAAGCCCTTTTTAGGAATACCTTGCAGTTCGCCTTCTACCTTTTCTACCGCTATGTTAAACTGATTGAGCAAGGCGTTGAACGTTCCTAACGAGGTAAAATGATAGTGTTTTAGCAATTGTTTTACAGTATGAATCAACTCCTTTTTAAGGTCGTTTTGTCGGTAATCTAAGGGTATTAATTTAGACAAAGGCAAGAGCTCATCATCTGTTAGCTGTGAATCATTGGTGATAGCAGGGATAAGTTGGTATTTTGTTTCCAACTCTCGGCATACTTTCATTGAACGTATTTTTTCAAAAGTATCAGGAATTTTCTTGCCTTGTTCATCTATCCCCAGCGATACGATGTGAATGTGTTTGCGCTCAATATCCGAATGTTTGTAAACCACAAAAGGTTGGTCGCCAAAACCCATCTGTTGCATATAGTCAGTAGCCAACTTTACAAAGGTCTCATCACTCACCTTATCATTAGGATCGGGGTTGAGGGAGATGTGTAGGATAGGTTTTTCTGTCCTTATGTTGGCATAGAGATAAGGTGCAAAGGAGCGAGACACTTCCGAAATGCCCACATTTCCTTGCAGAGGTCGTATCACTTTTTGAGCGTATAACACCTCACCCTGCCCTTTATCCACCTTGTTGTGATTGTACAAAAGTACTCCTAACAGCTGCCCTCCTCGATGTATTTTTGCTATCATAAGTCGCTGTTTTCGTCTTAAAAACTTACTTTAGTTTTTGCTCTATTTGCTGAGAAAGCTCTAATATTTGTTTGCAGATAGCAATCAATTGGGTAGTTTCTTTCTCTAATTTATAGAGGTAAGCAGCTGCTTTCTTCTCCGAAAAATTACGGTAGAGTATCTTTACAATCTGATTGTAATTGACCCCTACCGAACGAAATTGCGCATAGAGTTCAGTGAGTTTGGTGTAATAATCTAAAGCAGATTTATCAATTTTCACCACTTTTATCTCTCGGTTAAAAAGCAAAGAGGTGATAAAATGTGCTTTGACTTTCATTCCTGATTGCTCGAAAAGCGAGAGAAACTGATTGTTTTCTTCTTCATTTAATCTAAAGACATATCTAAAAGAAGCAGGATTTATCTTTTTATTCCTACCTATGGGGCGTTTGTGAGTTGTTTTCTGTAAGGTCATATAAATTCAGTGTTAGTAAAAAACCACGACTTCGGAGTGTGTTTTAAGCTCCCTGCAAGGGCAAGTGGTTTTGAGGTGCCTACACGCCTAATGCGTGCCTCAAAACACAACTTGCTCTGTTCGGGTGAACAGAAAATTCTCCCTAACGGTCGAATTTTAATTAGCTATAAAGAGAGAAATTAACACTACGAGCGGGTAAAGTGATTTCAGGGTGCAAAACAAGTCATTTCTTAGCAAAGGATTTGTATATAACACAAAGCCAATCACTTCCTTATAAAGCCATTTACAACCCTACATAAGGCTATATGTATATTTGTATGTTCCTTTGCACCCGCATACCAAAGCAAGTATGTACAAAAGTAAAAATGCAATTAGGTAGCTATGTAGCTACAAAGCTATAAAGCTACAGACGTATGTACATACGCAAGTAATTAGATAATTAGTCAATTACTTATGTGAGTAAATACTTACTTATAGAGGTAGTTAGATAATTGGCTAATTACAGATAGTTGTATTTGAATAGCTATACACTTATATACTTACTGAATTACAAACATATTTAAACACATATATATGACATCTATGACAAAATTCATTAGCTTTTCCACCCAGAAAGGAGGGGTAGGAAAAAGCACTTTTACTACCTTAGTAGCCAGCTTGCTACATTACCGAATGGGCTACAATGTAGCAGTGATGGATTGTGATTATCCACAATACAGCCTACACCGAATGCGAGAACAAGACCTCAAAACAGTGATGAACAACGAGCATTTTAAGAAAGCTGCCCATAGACAGTTTAGTGAGCTAAACAAAAAGGCATACCCCATAATACAATGTAAGCCTAATGAAGCCCTTGAAAAGGCACAACAGCTCATTGCAGAGACTCCTTTCCCTATAGAGGTTATCCTTTTTGATATGCCAGGGACAGTAAACACCGCAGGAATATTGACCCTGTTGGCTCAAATGCATCACATTTTCTCACCTATCACTGCCGATAGAGTGGTGATTGAAAGTACTTTGAGTTTTACTGAGGTACTTTCCAATATCATCGCTAAGAATACCGAAAGTACTATTAAAAGCGTGCATTTATTTTGGAATCAGGTAGATGGGAGAGAAAAATCGCCTTTGTATAAGATTTATGAGCAAGTGATTGCTGATTTAGGTTTGAACCTGATGCAAGCCTACATATCTGATAGCAAGCGTTTCCGAAAAGACGGCACAGAAAACCAACGATTGGTATTCCGTTCTACCTTAATGCCTGCTGATGAGAAGCTGATGAGCGGTTGCCATTTGGACGACTTTATTGATGAGTTGGTACAGATTATTCAATAAACCCTAAAGATATGAAGACAGTAAAACCTATAGACGAAAACGAACTAATGGAGCTAATGGCAGGCAAGCAACCCACGCCTGCCCCTGCCATTGCTACGGCTCCAATAGAGACAGAGAAAGCACCCCAGAAACCAGCTCCTACCAAGAAGAAAAAGGCAGAACTCTATGAGTATGAAAGTTATTTTTTTGAGCAGGGAGAGACTTCAGCAAGGGAAGGGAAATCGGTGTATATACGCCCTGAGTTTCACCAGCGAATAGCCCGCATTGTACAGGTGATAGGAGAAGATAAGATCAGTCTGTACAACTATTTGGATAATGTGCTCAAAGCGCATTTCGAGCAGTACCAAGAAGAAATTACACAGAGTTTTGAACAGAAATACAAACCTATATTCTAACAATGGAAAAGATTATCATTTTACTACTTATCGTGGTGATTTTGTTGTTGCTATCGGACAAAATGCCTATAACACTTTCTAAAAAGAGAGCTCCCCAACCTAAAGCTACCCCTATACCCAAAACAGCTCCTCTAACATCGGTAATGGGAGAAAGCAGGTTTGTGCCTCCTGCAAAGGTAGCTACTACAGCTATCCCCTTAACAGAAAAAGAGCAACAGGATATTCTGACAGAATGGGAAGAGGAACCTACCATAGACCTTGAAGATGAAGAAGAGGATTTACGCAGCTATCGAACAGAGGAAGAGGACAATGATTTTGCTACGGGGCTTTCATTTGAGGACTTGGAAAAGGTAGCTACTTTCCTCTCTGAGGACAAAGAAGAGGTAACTGCTGACAACATAGAGCTACTGCAAAAGGTAGAGGGCACCAGCCTATTAGAAGCCATAGAAAAAGCCTTACCCCAAGCGACTCTTAAAGTAAGCGTACTCTTGGAGAAGGCGTTGCCTAAAACTGTGGAGAGTAAAATGGAGTTTGATATTAGGGAGTTTGTGTGAGAGATTATCCTTCGTATTTAAAAATTTCTTCTAATACAAAACTATGGGTTTCTAAGATTTTTTGATTAATAAGTTTTTCATATGTTTTTTTATTACATAGTTTATGTTCATCATTAGATAATGTTTCTGTTAAATTATCTGTCAGAAAATCAATTTTGTCGCTAATATTTTTATGTAATAAAGGAGCTATTTTTTGAATAAATATCAAAAAATTCCTTCTGATATATGAAGATTGCTCTTTTGTAAAAGAAATTAGTTCCATTTTTTCATTATCATTTAATGAATCAGATTTAATTCTTTCTCTTAAAGAGGAAATTTCATCAAAATATTTCTCAATAACTTCCATTTTAGGAGTAATAATTAAGTCTTTTAGCAATTGTATATTTTTATCTTTTTTATCTTTTTTGTTCTGATAGAAAAATATATACCACCCAAGAAAAAGAGTTAATAGAGCAATAATAACATTAGCTATATTAGACAATTTTTCTATATTATCCCATATCCTAATCGAAATCAGCAACATAGCAATTTTTATTTAGTTAATGCATTATTAGCCCTTAAAATTCTATCAACAGCTTCTTCCAAATCTTCATTAATGTCATAACGCTCGCTATTATTAGAAAATTTAACTTTTTGATAAAACTTCTCCTTCCCCAATTTATTCACTATATTAAACAAAAACTCTTCCAAAAAAGAAGGGTTTATAGACATTATTTCTGGAGGTATAATGATTGTCAAATTATCAGAGTCCGACCCATTAGTGAATAAAGAATCTATTTTTGTTTTTTCTCTAATTTCTATACCTCTATCTCTTCCGGTAAAAACCTTAGAACCTTTTACTTTGTAGTCATTTAAATCTATTGTTAAGTCCATAAATTCTTAGTTTATTTCTATTGTATTCTCGTAATCCAACCTTAGTTTCACTGAAATAATCGTGCCAGGAAAATAGTTTTCTTGATATTTAACATATTTTTCATCTGGAATATCTTCAATATTTTCTGAATGATTAAAAGTCATCATTTTAAAAATTGTATTATTCCTTTTTTGTTTTGTGATTTGATACTTCCCATCAAAAATAATTTGAGTATGTCCTGTAGTTATAACCATTTTAGATATATCATCATTAGAGCAATTCCCTTTCAAATCAAAGAAACTTTCAATGAAACGTATTGCTCCATTTCCTCTTTTCCAGTCTTTTGTGCTAGTTACCCCATCTTGAAGGGCATATAAAGTCCATAGGGTTTCTTCTTCAAATTTTTTCTTTTTGAATAAGCCCTTTGTAGTATATCTTCGACTTATTGATTTCATTTGCTTTGTAACTTCTTCATTATCACTTTCTTTAAAAGTTTCGTAAAAAGTCTTCCCAAAATTAAGAATAGATAAATTTAAAATGCCATAATTCTCCTCATCAGAAGTTTCTATTTTTTCAAAATATCCTATAATGTATCTTTTTGTTTTATCAGAATGTTCTTCTGCATTTATTACAATTTCTCCTACAGCTTTATAAAGATTTGATTCAGCTTTATTAGTAAGAGTTCTTTTTAATTCTCCTAAACATTCTATTATATAATCTATTGTTTTTGTTATATCTACTTCTCTTTTTTCTAGCAATTTAGGATTGTTTTTATCTCCAATAATTATAGGAAATGGTTTTAAATTTGGAAAATCAATTTTTAATCCTTTCAAATTCTTGTAAGTTCCAACTGAAAACAATACCTTTTGAATATTATATGAATTGACATTTATTGGTTTGATAGAATGTATTCTCATTCTGTGCCCATCTTTTCTACATTGATTATGATATTTTATAAAATCAGCTAAAATGATATCCATACACATAGAAGCGCAAATATCCATTTGAATGCAATCTTTAAAATCAATTTTAATTTCCTCTGAAGGATTTTGATATAAGGAGCCTAATATTCTTTTAAAAAATAGAGTCGTTTCATTATAATTATCTATTATTGAAAATATTTTTGGAACCAAAAGTATATCATTTTCTGTAATAGTCTTATTTTCTTTTCCAAAAAAGGACTTGTTTTTAAGAAAATACTTTGTTGTATCTGAATACTCAGGTTTTTGTTTGAGTTTGCTTCTTTGTATATATTGATATAAAGGATAATCGGAGAAACTCGCTTTTGGATTTTTCCTTTTCACGTCTCTCTTATATTTATCAAATCCTAATTTTAACCTATGAAGTTTATTTTTTCTTCTTATACTTTTAGACATTAAATAAATGGATGTTTTTTCACTGATAAAAAAAAGTTACTTTAGCAACTTGAATTTAATATAGTCTTCAAATTCTTTCAAAAACCTCTTTTATATAATCAAAACCTTGATGTAAATACTTTGTTGGTATTTTATATTGTGAATAACGGGACTTTTGAAATTTCTCTTTCAATCTCTTCATTTCGTTTATCGAAATAAAATGTATTGTATCTTCTTTTATTTGATTTTTATTCTCTTGACTTCTTTCATAAATAGCGATTAGAATAGGTGTTTTTGTAAAAGATTGCATATTTAAGTGTTTAGTCAAATCATCACACTCAAAATAAAAGAAAATTTCTTCTGGAGTCTTTTCAAATTTATAAAAAGTTTTGCATTTTACATCAATTTCTATGTTTCCAAAATTTCTAACTAAATAATCTCCTCTTTTTATAGATTTATCAACATTGTTAGTATATATTTTAAAACTTTCTTGATTTTGATTTAAATCCTCAAGTATAAAACCTTCTTTATCAGCTTGTTTTTTGAAAAGATGTTGGGCTCTTATACCTATTCTAAAATCTTCATTTGCAAGACCTTTATATATCTCATTTTCAGAAACTTTAAAAGGTTTCCACTTCTCTTCTCCTTGATAAATAATAGTATCTCCTGTTATAGCATCCTCATAAACTAATTCTTCATAGTTTTCTATGAAGCAATGCTCTAATTTTCCGTCTATTATATTTATAAGATGATATCCCATATTATTTTAAAAGGTAAAACAAAAAAATTAATTAAAACCATATTTTTTCTCTCTATTTTTAAAGGCTTCTTTACCTCCTTCTACAATATCTGCAATATGTTCTTTAATACCCATACTTTTTAATAAATCCTTTTCGGCTTCAATTTTAGCAAATGTATTTTCTATAGCACCATTGATATAATCAAATTTATAAATACTCGAAGTTTCTTTGTCATTTTGTCCTTTTTGATTTGCAACAATAACATTTTCTGCATCGGCATTTACAACAATATTTGCATTATGTGTAACCAATATAATTTGTCTTTCAATCTTCTTATTCCTTAGATAAGAGATAATATTTTCACTCACAGAACGATTGTCTAAGTTATCTTCTGGTTGGTCAATCAGAATTGGTGATTTTGATTTACTCAAGCCTATTATTAACATTAGTATTACAAAACTTGCTTTCCCTGTGGACATTTCGCCAAGTTTATCATTTTTGTAAGTGATTTCCCAATAGTCATAAAAATAGTCATTAAGTAATTTTTTAACTGCCTCTTTCTTACTAATAGTTTTTATTCTATACTCACTAGTCATAATTTCATTAAACATCTTACTGATATTTGAAATTAATTCGTCATAATTAGTTTCAAAAATACGACTTCTATTTTCGTCTAAAATACAATATTTATCGTTATCATTATATGTTCCGTGAGTAAAACTAATTATTTCTCTTCTAAATTTTGGAAAATTAAATTGTGTAACTCCTCTTATCTGTAATCCATCTTTTTCGAGCTCTATAGTTCTATTTTTTAATTGTTCTACAATATCTATATATTCATTATACGAGTTTTTATACAAATCAAACAATTTTGTTTTAATCTCTTCAATGGATTGTCTTTTTTCCTCTATTTTTTTATTGAGACTATCTATCTCTGATAATAACTTCCCATCATTCTCAATAAATTCTTCCAGAGTTCTTATTTGCTTTTTAATGTCTTCATTCTGTTGATATGGTTTTAGTTCTTCTTCAATATTAGACTTTTCATAATTAATTTGTTTTAGTTCTTCTTTAAAAATATTATCAGTATTGAAAATTCTCTTCCCCTCGGAATTTATAATTGTTCCTATTTCTGAAATTAAACCTTGAAGTTGAACAATTGAGTCATCTATGAACTTTAATTTATCTTGATAATAACCTCTAAATTCATTTTTATGAATGCTTTGTAAAAAAGTATTTTTTCGTTCCTGTAAGTTAGATAATTCTTTATTCAACTCTTGAAGGAAAGCATTCGTTTGAGAAAAATCGCTATTCAGTAAATCTCTTCTTTTTTGATTTTCTTGTTGTTGTTCTTGAATACTTTTGTATTGTTGAATCTGTTCATCGGACAATCCAGCTTTTTTGTTCAACTCTTCAACTTTTTCAGAATTGGTTTTAATATTCGTTTGTAAAACTTCCTTATTTGATTTTGTTTTTAATTCAGCTTCTAATTTTTGTATATTATCAAGAGTTTCAAAATAGCTATTTATCAACTCTTCCCTTTCTTTATCATATTGTTTAACATTTTTGATAAAATCATCATACTTTTGTTTTGAATCAGTATCCTCACAAATAAGATTTCTAACTAATTTATTTAGAGATTCTCCTTTTCCACTTAACTCAGGTTCAGCAAGTTTTACCAATTCATTTTGTGGAATATACTTTATATTTGGAATTAGAGAATTATGCCCGTCTTCTCTATCAGATATTTTTTGAGAAATACCAGCTTTCGTTGTAATTTCAAAATCAAAGCCATAATCAATAGATTTTAGACTATATCTTTCTTCCCCATTATTTTTAAAAAGCAATTTGTCTTTTGTATCTGCTAATAAGGTTTTTGCAATAGAATATAACAATATAGATTTTCCTGACGATTTTCCACCGATAATAACATTAAGGTTAGGATTCAAATATATCTCTTCATTACTAAATTTATTATTAAGAGAGATAAATTTCACTTTGTCAATGATTTCTTTATCTTCTTTGAAGTCGGGTTCTTCTTCTTGTATTCTTACTCTTTCTTCAGGCTCATAAATAATTTGCTTCAATCCTTCAAAAGTAGGATCAGCCTTTATCCAACAGTTTTCTTTTAAGGAATAATTCTTTATATCATGATTATCAGAGGCAATAATCATAGGGATATACTTTCCTATATTAGGAAAAACATTTTTTATATATCCTTCCTTATCAGTTACTTTCCCAAGTTCATAAATATCAACTAAATCAACTATATCTTCTTTTTGTGCTATGGCATGAGGTAAGGAATTTGTAATGTTTTCAATGTTATTAGTTTTACTTCCTGCATGTATGGTTGTTATTCCTCCTAATTCTTTTATTAATTTCATGGTGTCTATTAAATCACAATATACTTCATTGTGTTTTTTATTAGAACCTTCTATCTGTTTTATATTTGTAGTGTTTTTTAGCTGCCCCCATATATAAGAAATATTAGAAGTGTCTGAAAAAATACCTATGAAATGTATTGGATCTTTACCTCTTGCATCAGCTAAAAATTCTATTCCAGGTAAGACAGTTATTCCTTTATCTTTACCAAGTAGTTGCAATTCTTGGATTCTGGCTATATCCATTGTATGGTGGTCTGTTATTGCAACAACAGATATTTTATTTTCAGCTAATATATCTATAATTTTTTGGTTAGTTACACTTTTATCTTTATAATCATATGATGAAGGAGTATGAAAGTGTAAATCCCATTTTCTCCACTCAGAACCTCTATTTATTGTTTTATTTGTAGTCATTGATTATCTTGTTTTTTATTCACGTTGCAAAGCTACAAAAAAAAACTTAAACAACAAGCCATCCCCCGCCATTTTCTGCCACCTGCTACCTCACTTGCCCTCTGCTCTTTATCTTCCCTTACTTTTGCACCAAATTTTAAAATAACAGATTATCAATGAAGCGAAAATCAATTCTAAAACGGCTCCTTCTGCTGACGATGATAGGAGTTACACAATTTTCCATTGCTCAGGGCAATGGTGTAGGAGGTATCAATGAAGCTACCCGTATGGTTACCTCGTATTTTGACCCTGCTACTAAGCTCATCTATGCCATAGGGGCTGTGGTGGGACTCATCGGTGGGGTGAAGGTATATAACAAGTTTAGTAGCGGCGACCCCGATACCAGCAAAACGGCTGCCAGTTGGTTTGGGGCTTGTATCTTCCTAATTGTAGCGGCTACTATCTTGCGTTCGTTCTTCTTATAGATTATGGAGACAAAAAACAGCTATTCTATCAACAAAGGCATCGGCAGAAGTGTAGAGTTCAAAGGACTCAAAGCGCAGTACCTCTTCATCTTTGCAGGGGGACTGCTCTCGGTGCTTATCTTGGTGATGATCCTCTACACGGTAGGAATCAATTCTTTTGTATGCTTGGGGGTAGGCGTTAGTATGGTCAGCCTTGTGGTTTGGCAGACTTTTTCACTAAACCAAAAATACGGTGAACACGGCCTGATGAAACAAGCAGCTCGCAAACGCCACCCCAAATACCTACGCCACCAAAGATCGCCACGCCAATTTATTCGTTACCCTAAACCTAAAACAACCCTCAATGAGAAATAGTTCTAAAATCAACACCTTAGAGAGTAAGTTTCCTATTCTTGCCATAGAACAAGACTGTTTGCTCACCAAAGAAGCCGACATCAGCGTCGGCTTCGAGGTGCAGCTCCCAGAGCTCTTTACCATTTCGGGTGAGGACTATGAGATACTCCACTCACTTTGGCATAAGGCTATCAAAGTATTGCCACAGTATACCGTTATCCACAAACAGGACTGGTTTATCAAGGAACAATACGAACCTGAACTACAAGGTGAGAACCTGAGTTTTCTCTCTCATTCGTACGAAAAGCATTTTAACGAACGTCCGTTCTTAAATCACAGATGCTATCTATTTATCACCCAAACCACTAAAAATCGAATGAGAGCCCAAAGCAACTTTTCCTCCCTTTGCAAAGGAAACTTCTTGCCTAAGGAGCTCACCAACCGAGAACACGCCACCCAATTTTTGGAAGCGGTAGCACAGTTAGAGCGTATTTTAAACGACTCTAACTTGATAAAGCTCCGTCAGCTCAAAACAGAGGACTATATAGGCACTCCCCACAAAAAGGGACTCTTTGAGCAGTATCTCAGCCTTTCCACCGATGAGAAAGAGAGCCTGCAAGATATATGTCTCTCCGCCGAGCAAATGCGCATTGGTAACCAAAGACTCTGTGTGCATACCTTATCAGATACAGAAGACTTGCCTTCTAAGGTACAAGCCGATAGCCGTTACGAGCGACTCTCTACCGATAAGAGCGATTGCCGTTTATCCTTTGCAGCTCCTGTGGGCTTGCTACTGAGTTGTAACCATATTTACAACCAATATCTGTTCTTGGACAATTCCGATGAAAATCTCAGACAGTTTGAGAAATCAGCACGCAATATGCACTCGCTTTCAAGATACAGCCGTAGCAACCAAATCAATAAAGAGTGGATAGAGCAATACCTCAATGAGGCACACTCTTATGGACTTTCCTCTATCAGAGCGCACTTTAATGTGATGGCTTGGTCGGACAACCCACAAGAGCTTAGGAGCATTAAAAACGATGTGGGTAGCGCTTTAGCGTCAATGGAGTGCAAGCCTCGCCATAACACCATTGATACGGCAACTCTCTATTGGGCAGGTATAGCTGGCAATGCAGCCGACTTCCCCAGTGAAGAGACTTTCTACACGTTTATAGAACCTGCCTTGTGCTTTTTCACTCAGGAGACCAACTATCAAAGTTCTTCCAGTCCTTTTGGCATTAAGATGGCCGACAGGCTCACAGGCAAGCCTATCCATTTGGATATCTCTGATGAGCCTATGAAAAAAGGGATTATCACCAACCGTAATAAGTTCGTCTTAGGACCTTCGGGGAGTGGCAAATCCTTCTTCACGAACCACTTAGTAAGGCAATATTACGAACAAGGAACACATATCGTTTTAGTAGATACAGGGAACTCTTACCAAGGAGTTTGTGAGCTTATTCACCATAAGACTAAAGGAAAGGATGGGATTTACTTTACTTATACCGAGGACAATCCCATTGCCTTTAACCCTTTCTACACCGATGATGGGGTGTTTGACATTGAAAAGCGAGAGAGTATCAAAACACTGATACTCACCCTTTGGAAGCGAGACAATGAACCTCCTACACGTGCGGAAGAGGTAGCCCTTTCCAATGCAGTGAACCTTTACCTACAATTGGTAAAAGACAATCCCTCGCACACGCCCTCTTTCAATGGCTTTTATGAGTATATCAAGAATGACTACCGAGCTATATTACAAGAGAAGCAGGTAAGAGAAAAGGACTTTGACTTGGCTAACTTCCTCAATGTGTTAGAGCCTTATTACAAAGGAGGTGAATACGACTATCTGCTCAATTCTGACAAGGAGTTAGACCTGCTCTCCAAACGCTTTATTGTCTTTGAAATTGATGCGATTAAAGACCACCCCATACTCTTTCCTGTGGTTACGATCATCATTATGGAGGTGTTTATCAACAAGATGAGACGCCTGAAGGGTATTCGCAAGATGATTCTCATCGAAGAAGCGTGGAAAGCGATTGCCAAAGAAGGAATGGCGGAGTACATCAAGTACCTATTCAAAACCGTGCGTAAGTTCTTTGGAGAGGCAGTGATTGTAACCCAAGAGGTAGATGATATTATCCATTCACCTATCGTGAAGGAATCTATCATCAACAACTCCGATTGCAAGATATTGCTCGACCAGCGTAAGTATATGAACAAGTTCGATGCTATCCAAGCGATGTTAGGACTTACCGAGAAAGAGAAGTCGCAAATCCTATCCATCAATCTCTCCAACGACTCTCGTCGCAAATACAAAGAAGTGTGGATAGGCTTAGGAGGCACACACTCTGCGGTGTACGCCACAGAGGTAAGTCGAGAAGAATACTTTGCCTACACCACTGAAGAGAGCGAAAAACACCAAGTGATGGAACTCTCCGAGAAGTTAGACGGCAATTTGGAAAAAGCCATCGTACAAATGGCTAATGGACTGTAATAAACTAATAATCATACGTAAATCATAATAATTAAAGTCAATGAAGAAAATGTTATTAACGGGGCTTTTTGCTATAGCTATGCTGGCAAGCCCCAAACTAAGCGCACAATGGGTAGTAACTGACCCGACTAATTTTGCCCAGAGCATTATCAACACTACTCAGCAGATAGTGCAAACCTCCTCGACGGCTAAGAATATGCTCAACAACTTCCGAGAGGTGGAAAAGCTCTATAACCAAGGCAAGGAGTATTACGATGCTCTGAAAAAGGTAAATAACTTGGTAAAAGATGCCCGCAAAGTACAAGAAACGGTGCTACTGGTGGGCGACATTTCCAAGATGTATGTAACCAACTTCAAGAAGATGAGCCAAGACCCTAACTTCTCCTCTCAAGAGTTGTCTGCTATTGCCAATGGCTACTCCAAGCTCTTGGGGGAAAGTTCTAAGCTGCTCAAAGACCTGCAACAAATCGTCAATAGCTCCTCACTCTCTATGAACGACAAAGAGCGTATGGACATTATCGACAAGGTGCATAAGGAGGTGAAAGAGTACTATAATTTAGTACGCTACTACACCCAGAAAAACATCTCGGTAAGCTACCTACGTGCTAAGAAGCAAAACGATGCGCAAAAGGTACTCTCACTCTATGGAACAGAACTCAAATACTGGTAAAAAACTGATAAATGGAAAATCTACACCAAATACTTCGTACTTTATACGATGAGATGATGCCCCTAACAGCTCAGATGTCTGCCATAGCCAAAGGCTTGGCAGGCTTAGGGGCACTGTTCTATGTGGCAATGCGTATATGGCAAGCTTTAGCCCGTGCCGAACCTGTGGATGTGTATCCCTTGCTCCGTCCCTTTGCCATAGGGCTGTGTGTGATATTTTTCCCTACTCTGGTGTTAGGAACAATGAATACAGTGTTAAGCCCTGTGGTAACAGGTACCCACAGTATCTTAGAAGGACAAACACTCGATTTACACAAACTACAAGAGCAAAAAGACCGATTAGAGCGAGAGGCACAGCTGCGCAACCCCGAAACTGCCTATCTCGTCTCAGATGAAGAGTTTGACAAAAAGATTGATGAATTAGGTTGGATGCCCGAAGATATGGCTGTAATGGCAGGAATGTACATAGAAAGAGGGATGTATGACCTCAAGCAAAGTATCCGATCGTGGTTTCGTGAGCTACTCGAAATGCTCTTTCAAGCAGCCGCTTTAGTGATTGACACCATACGCACTTTCTTTCTTGTGGTGATGTCTATTTTAGGACCTATAGCCTTTGCCATTTCGGTATGGGATGGATTTCAATCTACCTTACTACAATGGGTTACCCGTTATGTAAGTGTCTATCTATGGCTTCCTGTATCCGATTTGTTTAGTGCTATTTTAGCACGTATCCAATCCCTTATCTTACAACGAGACATCGAACAACTCTCCGACCCAAGTTTCATTCCTGATACTACCAACACAGCCTACATTATCTTTATGGTCATTGGTATCATAGGCTATTTTACCATTCCTACTGTAGCAGGTTGGATTATACAAGCAGGAGGTATGGGTAATTATGGTAGAAATGTAAACCAAGCTACCTCCAATGCAGGTAATATAGCAGGTGCAGGAGCTGGCTCTCTTTCAGGTAATATTACAGGTAGGTTAATGAAGTAAAAAACAAGTCTAATTGAATACTAAAATTAATGGAATTTAAAATCTTTAGAAACATCGAAAACGGATTCAAACAAATCCGTATGTATGCCATAGCCTTTGCTGTGCTCTGCTCAGGTGTGAGTATCTTCGCTGTAGGCTATGCCTATTACTTTGCCGAGAAACAGCGCGAGAAAATCTATGTGTTAGACAATGGTAAATCACTAATGTTGGCACTCTCTCAAGATGAGAAAATCAATCGCCCTGTCGAAGCTAAAGAACACGTGCGCAGGTTTCACGAACTCTTCTTCAACTTAGCCCCCGATAAGAAAGCAATTGAAGACAATACCAAACGTGCCTTCTTTATGGCTGATAAATCTGCCTTTAACTACTATAAAGATTTGGCTGAAAAAGGCTATTACAACCGCATCATCTCTGGCAATATCCTCCAACGGGTAGTCATCGATAGCGTGCGCTGTAACTTTAATAGCTATCCTTATCAGGTAGAAACCTTTGCCAAGCAGTTCATCACCCGTGCTAGCAACATCACCGAAAGGAGTCTTATTACCTCCTGCAGGTTGATTAACTCCGTGCGTTCTGATAACAACCCTCAAGGATTTATCATCGAACAGTTCAATGTAATAGAAAACAAAGACCTTAGAACCGTAGAGAGATGATCGCCAAAATCCAAAGAGAGATACATTCTCTAAAAAAGCAAACCCAAAGCTATTGTCAGGGGCTTTCACCCTCACAAAGAAAACGCTTGGTACTCTTAGCCTTTGCTGTCTACTCGCTACTTACTCTTTTTATACTATGGCACGCTTACCAAGAGTACCACCAAGGCGAAGCCCCTGCCATACAGCATATTGACAACAAGGCTATTGTACCTACAGAGGGAAATACCCCAAAAAAGGATTCGTTAATTTTTAAACAACTTAATAATGGAAAAGAACACACCCCTTCCAGAGCAAAACGGTAATACCCCTGCCTCAGATAAGGCTAACGCTCCTTCTTCTACACCGAGTTTCTTAGTCAGTGAAGAAGAGGAAAAAGCCCTCCAAGAGCGCAATGAGGAAAAAGCCCTTGCTAAAAAACAACAACTCAAGAAAATTGTCATCTATGCCCTAATGGGGATAATCTTCCTCGCTTGTATGTATCTACTCTTTGGTGGCGGAAGTGAGCAAGAGCAAACACAAGTAGGTATCAATGAGGCAATACCACAAGCTACCGAAACCCTCTTGCCTTCTGATAAGGAAAAAGCCTACGAAGAAGCCCTCTTAGAAGAAAAAGAAGCTGATAAAAAAGCCTCTCTCAATGCGCTGTCTGATTATTGGCAGGAAGACGAAGGTGAGGAATATCCCGAAGCTATCGAGGAGGAAGAAGAACCCACTCCGCGTTATCGCAAGGCTACCCCTAATGCCTTTGAGCGTTCTGCTCAGTCTTATCGCGATATTCACCAGACTTTAGGCAGTTTCTACCAAGACAATAGTGCTTACGAGGAGCAACAAAGACTCAAAGAAGAGATAGCCTCACTCAAGTCTCAACTCTCCAACAAGCAAGATCCTACCTCTGTAGATGCCCAAATGGCATTGATGGAAAAGTCTTATGAAATGGCTTCAAGATATTTGCCTAAAGGACAACAAAACCCTTCAATGATAGGGGGCGCAGGCTCACAAGAGGGCGAGGGGAACAATAGTAGCGAAGCTGACAATGCAGAACAGAGTAAAAACATCGCTCCTGTCTATACCCCAGAGGAAAAGGTCGTCAGTCGTTTGCCCCGCAAGCAGTCCGAGAAGGAGGCTCTGCAAGAATGGGTAAAGGAGCAACAGACCACTTTTTTCAATGGCGAGAGCTTTAAGCCACAAGGTAGTATCCTAAAGAATAGCATTCGCGCTTGTACACATATCGAGCAGCTATTAGGAGAAAACTCAAGGGTGCAGCTAAGACTCTTAGAACCTATACGAGTAGCAGGCATACTTATTCCCAAAGGAGAGCTGCTTACAGCCTCTGCTAAAGTGAGTGGTGATAGATTGTTACTCACCGTAAAATCCTTAGAATACAAGGGCAAAGTGATTCCTGTCTCTATAGCTGCCTACGATATCGATGGGCAACAAGGGTTATACCTGCCCGCTTCTTCCGATGCCAATGCCTTTAGAGAAATAGCAGCAGGAATGAGCAAAAGTTCAGGGAGTAGCTTTACCTTTAGCTCTTCCGCCAAAGACCAAATTGTTTCTGAGCTGAGCAAAGGGGTCGTGCAAGGAGGTACGTCCTATCTTTCTAAAAAGATTGCACAGCCTTCCATAAGGGTTAAAGCAGGTTATCAGCTCCTACTCATCTCTAAGAAATAGCCTTTCAGACAAACTCATAAACACACAACAAAGCACAAAGCACAAAACAACACAATTATTTATTTTTCAACCTATTAAACACACTTAATATCATTTTATTTATGCGTAAATTACACTTATTTTTATCGGTAACAATGCTTACTGTTACCGTGCAAGCCCAAAATGAGGCAAAGGAAAACACAACTCTCAGTACTGAGAAAAAGGAACTTTTAGCACAATCAGGAAAGGTAGTGCCTTATCCTTTGCAGGTGGCTTATGATCAAACAACCCATCTTATCTTTCCTGCTTCTATCCGCTATGTGGATTTGGGAAGCGAAAACTTAGTAGCCGACAAGGTGAAAGATGCCGAGAATGTACTAAGGGTAAAGGCAGCTAAAACAGACTTTACCGATAGCACCAACCTATCGGTCATCACTCAAGACGGAGGCTTTTATAGCTTTGAGGTGAGTTATCACACCACGCCACAACCTCTTACCATTGA
The DNA here is from genome assembly GCF_009730375.1 of Capnocytophaga sp. FDAARGOS_737. NCBI lineage: Bacteria > Pseudomonadati > Bacteroidota > Flavobacteriia > Flavobacteriales > Flavobacteriaceae > Capnocytophaga > Capnocytophaga sp. FDAARGOS_737. The sequence continues at coordinate 1,067,907 of NZ_CP046316.1, forward strand.
TTTTGGCAGAGGAATGCCCCAAGGCAACAATGTGAAATCGGATATTCTCTTCTCTGATACAGGCTGGGAATCACCTGCGGTGGCACAGATTATTATGTCGTCTATCTACCATCAGAAGAAGAATTATATCAAGCATATAGGTTCGGAGAATGCAGGTATACAGTGGCTACTAAAAGGCATCTATGTACACAATAGCAAACTCTATGTAGATGTGCAATTGTCCAATCGTTCTAACCTGCCTTTTGAAGTAGATTTTATCACTTTTAAAATCATTGATAAGAAGACCACCAAAAAGAGCATTGTACAAGAAGTGCCCATTGAGCCCTTGCGCGTATACCAACCTATATCCCTACTAAAGGCTCATAAAGAAGCTCGCTCGGTGTATATGTTAGACCAACTCACCCTCTCTGATGACAAGGTTTTGCGGGTAGAAATCTTTGAAAAGAACGGCTCTCGTTACCAATCGTTCCTTATCACCAACGAGGAGATTATAGCCGCTCGCCCTATTGAACAGTTTAACCTTAAATTCTAATGCCAATGTTAAGAATTATCACTTGTATTTGTCTGTGCTTTTTAGGAGGCTTCATTGCCCAGGCACAGCGATTGTTACCCAAGCAAAAAGGTATCTCGCTCTCTTGGGTTGCACCTGCAGAGGCTTTTACTTCCTCTTTTTCTGATGATTTTGGGGTGCAGTTGGGCTATAGTATCAATGCTAAAAGGGGTAACTACAAGCATTTTGCTCTTGAATATCAAAGGCGATTGTACCCTTACAAGAGTCTGAATATACCCGTTGAGAGGTATATAGGTGCAGGAGGCTATAGCTTTGCCTTAGTCAGTGACAGCAGTAAAACGGTGGCTTTGAACTTGGGAGCAGAAGCTCTTTTGGGCTATGAGGTAGTCAATCATAGCAAAAGCCTCCTTCCTGATGGAGCTTTGATAAAGAATGAAAACCATTTTCTCTATGGCGCACAAATTGGCTTGCAGATAGAGACTTACCTAAGTGATCATTTTTTAGTACTTTGCTCTGGCAAGGTAGCGGCTTTGTGGGGAAGTTCCTTTGAGCTACTGCGCCCCTGTGCTACTGTAGGACTGCGTTATATGTTTTAACCTTTAAAAAGACAATACGATGAAGAAAATAAATCAGAAAATTGTAATAGGACTCATTGCAATGCTATGTGTGACCCTATTCACCTCTTGTAAAAAAGAGTTAGACGTACAACAAAACTTTCCTTTTGAGGTAAAGGTATTGCCTGTGCCTAAAAACATAGGTAAAACCGATACCGTAGAAATACGTTGTGAGTTGCGTTCTCCTTACCAGTACGATGAGAACCGCTATTTTATTCGTTACTTTCAGTATGAGGGAAAAGGTAGTTTGCGTACCACCTCACAAGGAGAAGTCTTACTTGTTAATGATATCTATCCTCTTACCTCCAAAGGAGCGTTTAGGCTTTACTACACTTCAGCCTCAGAAGCTAACCAGTCTTTCTCCGTTTGGATAAGTGACTCCTTCGGCAATGAACAAAAACTGGATTTTGAGTTTAATGTGAAGAAAGAATAAAAAGAAAAATCCCGTTAATTCGGGATTTTTTTTGTAGCTTTGCAGTCTTAAATAAAACAAAATAAGATGCAACCCTCAGTAAATAACATTGTAGAAATTTGTGTTCCTTTAATAATCATATTGTTAGGAACAGCATATCCTATAATTCTAAACAACATATCTAATATAGGAGAAAAGTATCATTCAAAATACATTATAGCTTTATTTAAACAAGAGAGATTTTTTAATCAAAATTCTTTTCAATGGATATTGTACCTTTCTTTATTTCTTCTATTCTTTCTTATATTTAAATTTGAACCTTTATTTGGTTGGGATAATTGGTTTATTAATAATTCTGCAAACATATTAGTTTCTTTAGTAACTGCTTTATTACTATTTATCTTTTTCAAATGGATAAAAAAGATTTCTATATATAATAGCAATATAGATAGCTTACTTGATTATATCATTAAAAGATATGAAAATTCCAACGGAAAAACTAAAGAATATACTTTTATGTCTATTAATGATATAGCTATATATGCTGTTAATACAAAAGACATTGATTTGCAAACGAAATTATTAGATTTCTATTTTAACTATGTTATCAAGTATAGAAAGGAATATAACAATACTGATAAAGAATTAAACTATGAGATATTGACTAAAAGTAAAATATTAAATTTTTATGGATTGATTAAAAGTAAAATATTAAATTTTTATTCTAAGCATAGAGAGAAATATAACAATACAGATAAAGAATTAAACTATGATAAAGAGTTTTATGGATTGATTAGTCGTATAATTGATGAGTGTGTCGAAAATAATTATAAGGACTTACCTCTTAGGTATAGTGCTATTAACGGGGGATTATTAATTCCTAATGATTTTCAAAATATCAAAATATCAGAAGATACTTATAATAGTCTATGGTATAATGTGATATTAATGAGAAATAAAAGCGATTTCATAAGTAAGTTTTGGGCACATTCTAATCAATATTTTTGGATGGAGCTAAAAGAAATTGTCTTGAATTTTGACAAGTCTAACAAAAAAGAATTTAAAGAAAGAGAACAAGAACGTAAAAGATTCTTAGAATTTCATTATGCAGTAGGAGGTTTATTGCTCTATTCTAAGAATTATGAGGCTTTAAAATATATATTTTCTTATTCTCAACAATCTCCTCCTGATTATAAGCTTTTACCCTATAAAATGAGAGATATATTTGATTGGATAGAATTTTTTAGGAATGAAAACAAACAAATCCCCAAATTCTTTATAGGTAATGATAGATATCAATTTCCAAATTTGGATAGTGCAGGGACAAATAGACAAGTTGTTTTTTGGATTTGTAGTTATTTATGTGTATTGTTTATTAGGCAATATAAATTACTAAAAACTCTATACTATTCTAATACTACAAATCAACCATATTTAAATGATTTACCTTTAATGGAATTGTATAATTGGAAAGAATCAATTACTTATTTTAAGTTCTGTTTGAATAAGGTTTTAGAAGATAAAGAAGCCTTAGAACAACTTGAGTTGTGGAATACTTACGAATTAAAATATTCTGAAATAGATAAATTTATAATTGAACTTGAACAATCTATTGACGAACATATATCAGATAGAAAGGAAAGAGCCGAATTATCTCAAAAGAAAATAGAACAATTTTATGCATCATCTAAAGAAATCTTAGGGAATTGTTTGGAAGAGTATCTCCCAATTAATAATCCAGAAGATTTTGATACTGATTTTAAGGTTACTTTCTCAGGAGAAAGTGTATTATTTAATAAATCTTGTTTTGTTGATGATGATATTCCTTGTATGAATTATGATAGTAATTTAGCTAATATTATTTCAAGGTATTCAATTAAAAAATATATTCCCAATAGTTTCTTAGGAGCAGAGACTAAAAGTTATTTGTTAAACAACAATAATTTATTGGAGGGAATAGGTAGAATTATTAATGATAAAGAAGAAGATATTGTAATAATAATATTTAATGCTGGATATGATACTTCCCAAAAATTAAACAATAGTCAGTATAAAGAAAAAGTGATTCCTTTACCTGCAACAGACCTTAGAAACACTATTTTCATTTTAGAAAAATCTAATTTACCTAATATAGAAATAGCAGATATTTCTAAAGAAGTTAAGCAAGAACCACAAATAAAAAAGATTAGTGACGAATGGAATATATATGGTACAGTAATAGATATCAATCTTCCAGAAAATGAAGCTATAAAAGAAAAATGGATTGATGATATAAACTATTATCAGAAAGAAAATGAATTACAAATCCTATTGGGATTACTTTTTCTGGGGCATATAAAATTTAAATTGGATAGAAAAATTATTCAAATAAATATTAATAATGAATTTGAAGAATTAGGAACTGAAAATAAATTATCTGATTTAGAACCTTTGTAAAAGCCAAAATCCTCCTTTCTCTTCCAAAACAAGCCTACTTCTAAAAGTGGGCTTGTTTTGTTTTACCTTTGCGCAAAATAATGCAAATGGAAGTAGTAGTTATAGAAAAATCTGTTTTTGAACAGATACAGAAAGACGTACAGCAACTCAACAATTCTCTGCAAGTGGTAATGGATACTTACAAAGGTATTTGGCAAAAAGAAAAGTGGTTGGACTCTCAGGAGGTTTGTTTGCTTTTAGGCATTAGCAAGCGTGCTCTGCAGTATTATAAAGACCAAAAACTCTTGCCTTTCTCGTGCATCCACCGCAAGAACTATTTTAAGCGTAGTGATGTAGAACAGCTTTTAACCTCTAACCTTCAAACCCGATGAACTTGCTCACAGAAACACACCAGGAACTAGGCTCTTACCTTAGTCAGCTTGAGAACCTAAAAGAACAAATGGACTTTATCCTTAAAAACTTCCGACCTGTATTTGAGGGCGAGATATTCTTATCAGGAAAAGAAGTCTGTGAGCTGCTGCATATCACCAAAAGAACCCTACAGCAATACCGTGATGATGGACTATTCCCTTATATCCAAATTGGTGGTAAAATTCTCTTTAAACAAAGTGATATTCTAAAGATTTTGGAGGCTAACTATAAGAAATAGCTCCTCTTTTTATCTTTAATGGCTTTCTTATAAGGCTTCTCTTTATCCTAAACTAACAAAAAATCTATCTGTAAGGTCTTTCTTTTGCTTCTTTTCTTTCTCAAAGAAAAGAAGGCTGGTAGCACCAGCAGGCAGTTTAAGCCACGACAGGCAGTCAGTAACACAGATAAGCAATCATAAAAAACACCTCTTAGAAATACTCTAAGAGGTGTTTTTATTAAGGATTAAACCAATAAGGGTTGTGTACGAAAGTCTTTGAGGTTGAGGAAAAAACCTCTGTAAGGAGTGAGTCCTTCTCTGAACAAGTTCCAAAGTAGGGTGCTTCCCATTTGTGAAAGGGTGGCGTTGATGAACAAATCTTGCTTGGTTAAGGCTTCGGCAAGGGAGCAACTTGGGGTATTGTCATTCTGCTCGGCTTGCGTTAATAGTTCTCCAAAGGCTTGTGTAATAGTAGGCAGGGTGTCTATAGGGATAAAGGTATCACTATGAGGTTGCTCAATGGCTTGTAAAGTACCTAAAATCACTTGCCCTGAATGGGTGCTGTTGCCAAAATCTAACCAATACTTAGGGTTGTTGTGGTAGTGATGGGCTCGTTCTAAATGGGTGAGCACCTCTCCAATGTCAAAGCGTGCCTTTGCACTATCTACACACGAAAGGTAAATGCTTCCTCTCATTGTTTCTTCATCAGAGAGAAAGGTCTCAGTGCTGAATAGCTGTGTTTGCGCTCTCCAATCTATACCAAAAAAGCGATTGATACGGCTTATTAGAGCAGTGGATTTGTACATTCCTAACTCACAAGCTGAAAAGAGTTGTCTGCCGAGATTGGCAGGACTTACAAGGTCGTTATCCCAAAGGGTTACCGATAACCCTACGTGTCCTAAAGCAACCAAAGCGTGGTTGATACGTGCTAAAGCAGTGGCTACTTGCGAGCCTGTGCCTCCTGCTCCTATCAGATGTACTTTAATAGGATTGGTAGCATTGAGTAAAGCTGTATCAGTAAAATGTACCCGCTCTTTGTGTGCTTGGACTGAGGTGATGAAAGGGTTGAGGGTGTTTGAGGTGTTTAGGGTTTGTTTCATTGTTATAGAATTTGTTGTAAGGTGAGGTGATTGGGATTGAGCAGTTCGCAAGGAAAAGACTTATTACTTTGAGTGAGTTCTTGCCAAAGGGTTATTAAGGGTATTTTGGTTATAGGGTATGAGCCTAATTGATGAGAAAAATAGCTGTTGAAAAAATAATCTTCCCATTGGGTGATAAAGTCTTCTAAGCAAGAGGCTTTACGCTCATTTACCTGCACTGACCCCATACACACATTACCATTTTCATAAACGTTGAAAAAAGGCGCATAGCACAGAGATGTATTAAGGTGTGGCTTTTGGTTTTTGGCTAAGGCATATATCCAAAGGCTCTTGGGGGTAGCTTTCCACAATAGAGGAGGTAGACTTACTTCTTTGTTTTCTATAGCAAGGGAGGAAGCAAAAAACAACTGCTTTTTTTGTGCTTTAGAGTACCAAACAGCCTGCCCCTCGCCTTTATGGGATAGATGGAGCACCCTGCGGGGGATAATACCTTTAGGGATTAGAAAGGCTTGTACTTGCTCTTTTTGGCAGGTGAGCGTTTTGGCAAGTGCTTGCGCTTGGTCGAGGGTAAGCGGTTGTGCGCTTGTAGGGTTACCATTGCTATCAAGGTGTAAGTACTCTACATAACTCTGTGGGTTGTAGCGGTTACTATCTTCGTAAAAAACAAGTGCTGATGTAGGGCGATATACTTCCCCTACTTCTGGGGTGAGGTCTGTGTATTTCATTTTAAATGCGGTTTAAAAGGGTTATAAGTTTGGTTAAGAGAGGAAAGAAACGCTGTTCAAAATCAAAGTTAGCAAGGGGTGTTGTGCTGTTGAAATGTTTGTAAATGGTAGGGAGTTCTATCTCACTACATTGGGAGTATTCTCCATTGAGCCAATCTAAAAGATAGGTATGGAATAGGTCGCTTTGGTCTTCATAGACAAAAGATAGGTATTTCTCTACCTCAAAAAGTTCCTCTTCACCTTGCTCATAGTCCTCTGCTATGTGCAAATGGGTATAGATAGAGTGGTTAGGAAAATCCTGCCACAAGGTATAAAAGGCTTGTGAGAGGGCAAGGCATTCGGCTTCTAAATCATTCTTAGGAATAAAGCGGTCTATACGCCTTTGAAAAAAGTCTAAATGGCAAGGGTTGCGTATCTTTTTGGAAAGAATAGTACCTATTTGTTGTGCCTGCTTTAAAAGGTGCAGGAGGTGGTCTCTTTCTGCTATTTCTTCATAGTCTTGGCTAATACAATCTTGCAACATTTCATAGGCATAAGCCACAAAACAATCTTCTTGTACATAGTTTGCTATAAAAGCACGTTGGTTTAGGTAGGCATATACCGATAAAAATAGTTCATAAAGTGGTTTGTTTTTATGTACTTTCAGAAGTCTATAAAGCGGTTGCAGAGGGACAAAAAACACTTCGTTGGGCAAATAAAAACGTTCTTCGCAAGAGAAAAAAGCATCGCTATTGGGGGCTTTCAATACTTTTAGTTCACAGAAAGTACCTTTGGTATCTCTCTTTTTGATTTGCTCTTGGCTGTAAGAAAGGGCTAAGGCAATCCCGCAAGAAAGGTCGTACTGCTCTATGGGAAAGGGAGTAAAGCCGTAATGGTCTGCCATTTGAGCGAGGGAACACTTGAGAGTGGTTTTTAGCTGTGCTTGCTCCTCTCCACTAAAAATGATGTGCTTGCTTGAGTGATACACTTTAGGAGGAAAGGTCGTCTTTAAAAAACCATTGGCAAAAGAGTTTTCGGGGCTACTTGTTGCTGTTCTTGACGTATCTGTGAGCGGTCTTTGGAGCGTTGGACTGCTTTGGAAAACTCTCTTAACCTGCGGTAGAGTTCTCTCTGTGCTTCGCTTTGTATAGGTGCGAGGTTTTGTTGGGGTTGCTGTTGCATACATTTTTAGCTTGTTTTTAGTTTTTGATAACGTTTTTAATTTTAGCTATAAGCCTTGTTTTAAGCTGTTTTACAAGGCTCATAGCTTTAGAATTAGTAGAGATTTAGCCTTTCGTACCCATTGTGATTTGTAGGGGATAGACAATGCTGTCTCCCTCTACGTAAGGTGTGCCTGCTTTGGCATTGGTGAGCAGGGGGTAATGGGTGCTGTAAAAATTCTTGACTTGCTCTACTGACCACGATGGATTAGGGTCAGCAAGGTGAATAGTTTGTCGGTTTTCTTCAAAGACAAACATTCTTTTCAGTTGGGTAGCTATGAGCATAACAATACTTTTTTAGGGGTTAATACTTATTCTTCAAACAAGGTAGGGGCAAAGTGTGTGGATAGTTCTGACCTTTTTTTGCGGATTTTATCGGCATAGTTAGGGAACTCATCGGGAGGAGGTAGTTTTGACCACGCTTCTCGGTACTTGCCCTGTGCTTCTAAATCAGCTACTTTTTTCATAGCCTCTTCGTATTTCTTTTGTTGTTTCTCGGCTTTTTCTTTCTCCATAGCTGATTGCCTTTGGGCTTGCTTTTGCGCCTCGATGTACTGCTCCATATTTACAAGCAGAGAGGAGGTTTCTTCTAAGGGTTGGGTGATGCTTTGAAAAAAGCCTGCATCTAATTCTTCGGCTGTACCTCTAAGTACTAAGGGAGGCAAAAGGTGCTTGGCAGGGTCTGAACATTGTTCATTCTCAAGCAATACCGATACAACAAGCTGGCTATTTGCTTCTTGAGTTATGACTAAGTGCAGTTTGCCTTGTATGGCTAACTGAGCAATTTGATTGAAAAAATGGGTTTCCATTGGATACTTCGTTTTTAAATTGATACTTCTGTTTTTATATTCTTATCTTTTAAGGGGCTTTTTTAATAGTGTTTTCAGTGCGATAACTCACTGTGTAGCCGTTTGCCTTTACGATAGCTTCTAAGGCTTGTCGGGCTTTGAGGGTTGCCTCTCGGTCTTGGTCACTAAGGTTCATAAAGTGCAGTGGCTCAAAAGTTCGGATGATTATCCCTATATAGGACAGGGCTTGGGTGTCGGTTGTTAGGGGTTGTTTGAGTGTGTTCATTAGGATACTCTTTTAGGTTAAACTACTTCTTGGGGTTCTATCTCAAACTCAATGCTTCTTTTGCTACATTGGGTTTGGTCGTACCATTGCAAGTTGGTTAGGTCGTCTTGGGTAAAGGGTAGCTTGTACCGCTTGCAATAGGCTTTTATCACTTCGATTGCTTTGTATTTGCTTGTGCATACTTGCATAAGGACACGGCTACTCATATAGTGCCAGCTATCGGTTTTATAGACTAAGTAAACGCTTTCCATAGGCTGTTAGGTTTTATTAAGGGTTGAGTTCTGGGCTTCTTTGAGTTGCTTTAGTTTAATATATAAGTCCTGCCAATAGGCTTTTAGCTTCTTATCTAACGCTTTGTGGGTATTGTCAGTATGCTTATAGCCTCTAAAGCTATCGGCTTGCGCTAAGGCTTTATCAAGGTCGGTTACCTCTATAGGTGCGCCATTGAGGTCTGTTATTATCATTTTTCAAAGTTTTTAAAAAGTTCATCAAAACGAATGTCGTCCGTCCAATACTCATCGGAGGAGTATTTTCCATAGGCTTTTATATAGAAATCATCGTATCGGGTAAATACGCTTCGGTAGATTTCTAAACGACTTTCAGGCGTATTGAAAGAGGCTAATTCCTCCTCAGTGAGTTCCACAAAAGCCCAAGTACGTTCTTCCAAAAAGGATAAATCGGGCTGTTCCTCATCGCTGAGGGTATAAAAGTCGGTTCTTGCCTCATAGAAACTAAGGTTTACAAAATCGGGGTCGCTCTTTAGGGTAGATACTTGTTGGGCTACATTTTTCACTTTCTCAAGCCATTGCTTGGTAAGGCTGATAAGGGCAAAGTCGCAACTATCCCATTCGCTATTGGTATAGGCACGCACCAAAAGGTGTGTTGTAGGTGTTTTGCTGATATTCATTTTTCGTTCAATTTTAAAGGGTTATACATTTAGAAAGGCAAATCGTCCTCGTCTTCCTCTGCTACTTGCTCTGCTGTGACTTGGGGCTTTGGCAAAGGTGTTATGGCATTTGCGTTATTTGTCTCACTTGCAGAGGTATTAGGTGTTACTTCTGCTTTCTTGCTAAAGTGGAATTTGATTTTGGAGGTGTGAAAGTTCAAGCCTGCTTGAGGTTCTCCCTCACGATTGAGCCACGCTCTTGCCGATACTCGTCCTTCCAATTCAACCAATGTGCCTTTGGTAAGGTACGGAGCAACCCCCGTACTGAGCCAATAAGCACAGTCAAAAAAGGAGGTTTGTTGTACGTTTTCACCTGCTTTGTTTCGGTAATTGTCGTTCACTGCTACAGAGAAATTAACGACTTGTTTGCCATTTGATAGGGTTTGCACTTGTGCATTTTCGGTAAGTCTTCCTACGATATTCATAAGCGTTCTGTTTGTTATTAGGTTACTAAATTTCTACTATTTGGTCTATGCGCCCATAAAGATAGGCACGGAGGCTGGTGCGGTCGATAGCATAGTATTCATACCAAGTATTATACTGCTTTACGATGAACTTTTTCAGCACATCGGAAAAATCAAATCGGTAGCCCAATAAGGGGATAGCATTTCTAAAAAAGCAGTTACTATTGACCGCTTGAGTAATCCAATTTTTCTCTGTTCGGGTGAGTTTCTCACCACTATTGAGTTTTACACGGAGCTGATAGACTTGGCAGTCTTTCAGATGTTCTAAGGGGCTTATTTCGTGAGACACAAATTTGGTTGCAATACAGGGTTCTTTTTTCATCTTGTTGCATTTTAGGAGTTTTATACTGCTTTACGGCTTGTTTGGACACGATACGCACGATTTTCGGCTTTTAGGTTGTCTTTTTGAAATTTTTTATTCGACAATGGGAGGAAAAGCGGTATTCGTTTTAAAAAACAATCTGTAAGAAGCGGCATTTTTCTCATATTTGACATTTTTTTTATTCGCTTAAAGGTCGGAATGAGCTGGTTTCGTTTCGAGTGCCATAAAAGGTCTGTGTTTAGCTTCTGCAAGGTTTTTCAAAAAAATACTACCCGCAGGACAACGGACAAGGGCTGGAGATTTTTTTGAAAACCCATCGGGCTTGACCTTGCAAGAAGCGTTAATAACACAGAAATACCTTTGCACTCGAACAACGAACCGCCATTACGTGCCTTAAGTGTTTAAAACAGGGAAAATAGGTAAGTCTTAATGACGTATTTCTATTTGTGACAAACGAATACCCTTTTCCTTATTTGTTGAAGTCTTTTTTTCTTCTAATAGCTTTCTGTAAGGCAACAAAAAAATCCATTGACACATCTCTTTTTGAAATGTTATCAATGGATTTTAATTCTAAGAAGAAATTTGTTAGTTATCCTATCTTTAAGTTTTTTAATCGTTCGGCAGCAATTTCCATATCCTTGCTAATTTTCTCATTGGTGATTTTAGCATAAATCTGGGTAGTTTTGATATTCTTATGTCCCATCATCTTGCTAACACTTTCCAAGGGAACCCCTTCTGTTAAGAATAGAGTACCAAAGGTATGGCGTGCCCAGTGAAAGGAGATAGGTTTTTCACGAATGATGTTACAATCTTTCATCATCTTTTTAATCAGGAGGTTGCAATTAGCATTGGAGGGTGTAGGAAATAGTGCCTCTGTACGAGTCGTACCCTCATATTTTTCAATAATTTTCTCGGCTATATCTAATAGACGAACATTACAGGGTACATCAGATTTCTGACGGCGTTTGATAAGCCATTTGTTGCCGTCAAAGAACGATTGTAAGTGACTTTTTTTAAGTTGTTTGATGTCAATGTAAGAGAAGCCTGTAAAGCAACTAAACACAAATAGGTCTCGTACTAATTCAATAGAAGCACTCTTAGGGTGATATTGCAGAAGGGTTTCTACTTCCTCTCTAAGTAAATAACCTCTGTCTTTCTCTTCCATAGAGTTAGTGTAGTTCTTAAATGGATTGCGATGGATAATGCCTTTGTCTATGGCTATTTCTACCATTTTACAAAGGGGCATCATGTATACCCAAATGGTGTTCTGCGCAAGAGCTTTATTGACTCTAAGATAGAAGTCGAACTCATTGATAAAGTCTTCTGTAAGCTCTTTGAAAGAGATATCGCTTTTGCGATATTTATATTGGATAAACTCACTCAAATGAGTGTATGCATTTTTGTATTTATTGAGTGTTCTCCAACTTCTGACACCTTTTTCTACCATCAAGGCAAAATCTTCTTTGAACTTCTCATAGACTTTTAGTAAGGAATCTTCTATTACTCCTATACCCAAAAAAGTGGTTTTTAGTTTTTGTGCAGTAACCACCCCCTCGTACTTCATCAGCTCTTCGTAATGAGTAATGATACGTGAACGAATTTCTTCTAACTTGTGGTTGAGTTGGGTAGCTTCTTCTGTTTTACCTATTACCCTTCCGTACTTCAAATCCCATTTCTGTGGAAGGATTTCAAGTTTGGTACTGAACTGAGCTACCTGATTGTCAATGGTAATACGCCCCATAATAGCAACCTTACCATTCTTCTTTGGGGCGTTCTTTTTAAGGTAGAACAATACCTTAAAAGTTGAGCGTTTTACTTTTTCCATACTCTAATTTTTTAATTTGCGAAAGTACTTCTTATTAAGTTACTATACAAGATGAAAAAAGGTGTAAAACACTGAAATATAACCTGTTAATAAAAAATATTTTTCAAGATATTAGGTAATGATTTAGAAACCTAATTTTGGAAAAACCTGTCCAAATCATCTAAGTCTCTGTCTTCTCTTATCTTCCTATCAAAAAAAGTAATTCCCTTTGTTTGAGTTAATTATATTATTTTTTGTAGTTTTACTTTTTAAAATAGCTTTTTTGCAAAGATACAAAATAATTACAAATGACAAATTACAAATGACTAAATTTTACAAATACTGCTCATATGCTTTTTTTAGATGTTCTTTCACCTCTTCAGCCAATGTAGCAGGAGCAAGCACTTTCACATACTGACTGCGGGCGCATATTTCCATCACAAAATTGTAAGTAGGAACGAGCTGCAAGCTGATACGAACCTCATCTTCATTGTCCTCTAATAGCTTTTGCGAGGGGTGCAGTGGTAGGGTTTTAACATACTGCCCTTGCTCGTAGTCAAACGATAAAATAACCTCTTGCGGAGGTGTTTCCGTATCAATCATTACCCCATAAGTATTTTTAAAGAGGGCTTCTATATTCACCTTTTTACGTTGTACTTTAGTAGTTGTAATCTCCAATTGAGAAATACGGTCTAAACCAAAAGCCTTAAACTGCATAGGTTCTTTGTGCTCAGCGGCAATCAGATACCAACGCCTATTGTGTTCCTTTAAGGCATAGGGCACCATTTCACGCTGATGGGCTACCCCTTCCCAAAATTTGGTGTAGAAAAACCGCACAGTACAATGTTTTTCTATAGCCTCAATAATATCTTCAATATGGTTTAAGCCTAGTGTTTTCTCTTGTCGTTCAAATAGTAGCACCTCTTGCATCTCTTTAGTGCGACGGTAAGCATCTACTAATAAAATATTGTCAAAAATAGCATACCGGTTTGTTAGTTCGCTTTCTTCAATCACCCATCGCCCCTTACCATTAGGCGCAATATAAATCATAAAAATATCTTCTAACAGATGCCTATCCCGCTGAAAAGTTTTCTCTGAGAAGCTAAAGTTCTCACAATCTTTATCCTCGTGTTTTTGTTTTAGGTGGTCGTATAGCTCCTGATAGCTAAGTCCCCCTTCAGGAGCCTTTTCAAGAGTTTTTACGATATGCACCAATCGCAATAATTGTTCTTTTTTAGCCATAGTTTTATTTATTAAAATTCTATATTCTTTTTAAAATTTGCTAATACTTGTTCTATATTCGCCTTACCTACAGGGTTTTGACTGTGCACTACAAACTTGGGCAAAGGCAACTGATGGTCTAAGCAATAATCCACCAAATATTTAGCACAATCATAGCCCGAAAGCCCCTCGCCCAAATCGTGGTCAAACGAGATAAAATCAGGCAACCCATGCCGCTGAAGATAAGCTACAAATTCCTCGTAACTATACACCCGTTCAAACCCCTCAGGAGTAGTACGTAGGTCATCTAAGTAAAGATTCATTGTATTACTTTAAAAATTACACGGCAAAGATATAAAACAAAATGGACAAACTATGACCGACTATATTTTTTTCTACAAAAAAACTCCCCACTTTTTTACGAGTGGGGAGGGGGCTATTATTTATATTTCTCAATTATTGATACAATCGCATTGATATGACTTTCTTCATCTTTTCCTTGAGGGTGTTCTGTTTGTAAGAAATAAACTCCATTAAAGTTATACAAATTGATGAGGTATTCATTGTTTTTACCCCACTCTATTGTACTAATTGGGTTGCATTCTTTCTCACCATTCAAATAAGGTAGAAAATCTTTCGCCCAATTCTCACCAGTAAGTAAGATTACAAACTTTGGAGAAAGTATTTCAATCTCGTTTTTCAGTATTTTCTGGCAGATAGGAAGCTGTTCGTAACACAATCTATTAGAAGGATTACCACCATCATAAGGAGCTATTTTATATAAATTAGTCCAAGCAATTCCATTAAACCATTCTCCTTGTGTATAGCTTTGAGAAACGTTAGATACTACTCGCCAAAAAGCAGAGCGTTGCCAATTATAAGAAGGATGATTTTCCAACCAACTCATCTGATTGGGATGAGCAAATCCTCGTGATTCATTATCACCATCGAACAAAACATCAACACTTTCTGTAGAATCTGTTCCCCAGCCATTTGTAGCTCTTCCTATAAAAAGTAACCCGCTAAATGAATCTGTAGGAAAATTCTTTCCCCATTCTATGCAAAAAGGACTTGTTGTTTCTTTATCTTCTTTTGATAATTGTTCAAGAAGTTCTTTGTAAAAAGGTTTTAAAACCTTATGTAATGATTGTTCCATGGCAATAGTTTTTTCTTTTAATTCCATATATATAAATTTAAATATTTTAAAAACACATCAAGCGCAGGCTTCCTATTACTTCGTCTGGAGCCCGATCAAAGGCTAACACAAAAGCAAAAAGGAATACCTGCGCTTATAAGGCAGGCATCTCGGCATTTGCTTTCCTTGTGTTATTGAAATGTTTGGTCGTATTCCAGAACAGGAAAATCAAAGCGAAACGCTATATCGTTATATTTGTTTGTATGTCTATCTCAAATACTCGTATACTTTTTAATTTGCGACAAATATACAAATCTTTTCCGGATATATATCCCTTTTTGCTAAAAAAAGTTTTATTTTTCCTTTTTCAGCCGCAAAGATATAGCACAAAGTGGACAGGCTACGTCCGATAACAATATTTTTTTACACCTCCACCCATCGTTCCCAGTCAAACCCTTCGTGTTCATCTCGCATTACGTAGCCTAATTGGTTGGTGAGTAGCTGGGTGTTACCTACCTTAAAGTCGGGTTGGTTAAAATGGTGATGCCCATAAATCCAATAATCTATAGGGTTTGAGACGATAAAATCGGCAAGGTCTTGCGCAAAAGCTTCATTTAGCGGACTGTCTAAGTATATTTCAGGGTAATGCTCTTTGGTGGGTACGTAATGGGTGGCGACCAATATACGCTCTATCTCGCCAGCTTGCTTGGCTTTAGCCGCTTTTTTTACTTCTTTCTTCAAGAAATGCACCGCTTCTTTGTTAAAATAGTTAAAATCAGCTATTTCCAAAGAATCTATCTCACCTCCTTTAGCGGGGTTTAGCACAGTAATATAGCGGAAATCATTCATTCCGTACTTTATAGCTTTCTCGTTCTTTTTGCTGATATGGCTCCACATCGTGCTGAGTATCAGCTGAGTGCTGCCTATACGCTCGCTATAGTTATCTACCAAGTAGAGGTTAGGCACTTCTTTCAGGGGCTGCTCACAGCGACTGCTGGCGTAGTGGTGCGTATAGAGGTAATACTCGTGGTTACCTGGCAACCAAAATACTTTCTCAAAACCCTTGCAAAGGTCAGCTATTTCACTTTTATAGAGGGCTTTAGAAAGATTTACAAAAGGAACAAGGTCACCAGCGATGATAAGAATATCACCCACCCGTTTTATAGGGTAATTACTTAAAAAGTTTAAATTATCCTCAAATTCAAGGTGTAAGTCCGAACAGTATTGTATTTTCATTTTTGTTAATTTTTTAATTGCAGCAAAGATAATAAAAGTAGCGGACAAACTATGACCTACCAAATAAAAAAATGACAAACCTCACTCTCGCAAGATTTGCCATTTACTAATTCGCTAATTTCCAAATTTGCTAATTATTTAAACGCTTTCGTCTTATTCTTAATAATCAATTCTTTTTGTTCAGCAGGGATAGAGTATTTATTGCCATAGGCAGCCCCTTCCCAGTCGCCGTAAGAGTAGTTAGGTAGGATGATAAAGCGCTTGCCAAACTCGTTGCGGTTGTTATGTACGGCCTCTGAGCGCCCTTCAGGAGTGCGACTGTCAAAGTCTTTAGCAAAGTCAGAAAGGTTATCCCCCATTAGCAACACAATGTCGTAATCTTTAGCTATCTGTAGGCGACGGTTCTCTTTGCTTTTCTCAGCGGTGCGGAGTATCAATCTACTGTCAGAAGGGAAAGGGAAGTTATACTTGCGCAGGTTCTTAGCAGTGCCTTCGCGCTCTTTCTCTAGACGATTGGTTACGTAGAAGATAGTCACCCCTTTGCTGTCAGCGTATGTAAAGAAATCTAACGCCCCTGCCAGCGGTTTAGCATCGCCTAATACCGTCCATTCTTCCCACGCCTCTTGCGAGTAGCTAATACCCTTTTTAGCACAATAGGCTTCAAAAGGCGAGTTGTCTAAGAAAGTCTCGTCAATATCAGTAACGATAGCCAGCGGTTTATCGCCTTTTTTAGCAAGAGCTTCGTCTAAACGCAGCTGAGCTACATTAAAGGCTTGCAGACAAAGAGCCTCGTATTCAGCAGCATTTTGCTGAAAGTAAGAAGACCATAGCTTACCGTTAGCGATGAGCGTGCTTTCGCCCTTGGGGGCTTGCGCTGCAGTAGAGGTTTTGGTAGCACAACAGCCCCCTAATAACAGAGCCGCTACCCCAATCAATAAATAATTCTTTTTCATATGATATATCAAATCTCAATTTTCCTATATAGAGTCGCTTTCTAACGACTGATTACTAATGACTAACGACTAAAATTAATTATCTTATCCACAATCGTCTGAGCCAGTTTCTCCTTGCTTTCAAGTGTCCAACCAGCTATATGGGGGGTTAGGATTACATTGTCAGCCTCCAAAAGATATTTAAACGCTTCGGGCATCTGCTTATCGCTAAAAAAATCTTCAAATGAGGCTTTTTCGTATTCAAGCACATCTAGTCCTGCTCCCAATACTTTGCCGCTTTGTAGGGCGCGCACCAAATCATCAGTAACGACACTCTTGCCGCGTGCTGTGTTCAAAAACCAAAAACTTTTGGCAAAACTATTGATAAACGCTTCGTTAATCATTCTTGTCGTTTGGGGCGTTTGTGGGGTGTGCAGACTTACCACATCTGCCTGGCGGAAAAAATCTACTAAGGTTACTTGCCGAGCGTTTTCATCGCCTTTGTTGGGTAGTATATCATAGCAGATTACTTGGCAGTCAAAGCCTCGTAGCTTTTTAGCAAAGCTCTTGCCCATATTACCATAGCCTATAATGCCTACCGTTTTGCCGTCTAACTCCCAACCGCGATTTTCCTCGCGCAACCATTTGCCGTTCTTGATTTCGTTATTCGCTTTTTTAAACTTGTTTAGTAGCGATAACAGCATTCCTAAAACGTGCTCACCTACCGCATTGCGGTTGCCTTCAGGGGCAGCTATTAGGCTGATACCCTTGCTTTCAACATAAGCTACATCTATATTCTCAAGACCGGCACCCACTCTGCCTATAAATTTTAGGCGAGTAGCCTTGTCTAAAAATGTCTTGTCAATAGGGAACCTACTGCGGATGATAATCCCATCATAATCAGCTATTTTAGCTTCTATTTCAACCTTAGTGCTGGTATAGTCCTCGTGGTTTTCAAACCCTTGAGCCGCAAGCTGTGCCAGCATCAAAGGGTGGTTTTTGTCTATGTGAAGTATTTTCATTCTCTCTTGTTTTTCACTGCAAAGGTACAAAACAATTGGCAATTAACAATTAATAATTGATAATAATTTACTATCTTTGCGCATTATTACCTAATATATAACCAATGTCATTATCGTATTTACAACCTGTCGAAGCATCTTTTACCTTAGATGATTACAAGCCTCAGCAAGTGGGCTTCCAGATACAAAAACACCTGTACTCCATAGGGTTACCCGACCTTAGCGATGTCAAAATCGCTTTCTTCTGTGTCGAGAAAAACCGCCAATCTTTTAGTAATTTTCGCCGCCATCTTTACTCTCTTTTCGTAGGGAATTGGTACTTCAACATTGCCGATTTAGGCAATCTTCCTGCGGGCGAAACGGACGAGGATACGCATTTTGCTATCCGCGAAATTGTAGCCGAATTGGTCAAAAAAGGCGTCCTTCCTTTAGTAATAGGGGGGGAGCAGCAGTTTACTTATTCGCTTTATCGTGCTTTTGATAGCCTCGAGCAAATGGTAAATCTTGTAAGTGTAGATGCCAAGTTCGATTTTGGAAATGATGAAGAGCTTTTTATTGAAAGTTCTTATATGAGTCGTCTGATTTCTGAGCCGCCTGTCAATCTTCTCGACTTTACTAATTTAGGGTATCAATCTTATTATGTAGCCCAAGAAGAACTCGATTTGCTTGAGAAGATGTGCTTCGAAGCCTATCGTTTGGGCAATGTGGTCAATGACCTGAAGTGTATAGAGCCTGCTATGCGCGATGCCGATATCGTAAGTATTGATATGACCAGTGTACAGGCTAAAGATATGAATGCACCGGGTAATGTAAATGGTTTTTCTAACCGCGAAATCTGTGCCATTACGCGCTATGCCGGTATCAGTAGCAATGTGCAAGTAACAGGCATTTTCAATGTGCCTAATACCGATTTGGCTAACCAGCTGATGGCCGAAATGGTTTGGTATTTTTATGAGGGCTTCAACTTCCGTATCAAAGAGTTACCGGTGATTAATGACGAAAATTATACTAAATATATTGTGCCTATTGAGGATGTACAGATAGAGTTCTTCAAAAGCACACAGACCGAACGTTGGTGGATGAAACCTGGTAGCGATAAGTACTCAGGACCTCAAAACCACGTCCCATCAGGACTTATCCCTTGCTTACCTCAAGACTACGAAGAGGCCATCCGAGGTACTATCCCCGAACGTTGGTGGCGCTCCTACCGAAAATCTATCTAATTTGCTAAAAAACAGTTTCTCTACTAGTATGATGACCGTCACATCTCCCCCTTTTGAAGGGGGCAGGGGGGATGTTAATTAATCGTCAAATCGCCAAATTGACAAATCGCCAAATCGTCTAATCGTCTAATCGTCTAATTGTCCAATCGTTCAGTTAGCTCAAACCACCTTTCAGTCTTTTCCTCTAAGGCTACAAGGGTCTCTTGTAGAGCAACTGATTGACTTTGTATCTCATCATTAGTAAGATTTCCCTCAGCAAAGGCAGCTTCTATAGCTGTCTTTTTTTCTTCCAATTGGGCTATTTCCTTCTCTAACCTATTGTATTCCTTTTGTTCGTTGAATGAAAGACCTTTGTTAGCATCTTTGCGCCAAGTATTTTTGGTAGCCTCTTTTTTAGGAGCGTCATCTGTTGGCGGAGTGCTCTCTTCATACACGCGATAATCGGTATAGTTACCAGGGAAATCCTCTACTTCACCTTGTCCTCTGAATACAAAAAGGTGGTCTACTATCTTATCCATAAAATAGCGGTCGTGCGATACTACCACCAAGCACCCTGGGTAGTCCAATAAGAAATCTTCTAACACATTTAGTGTTACAATATCAAGGTCATTAGTAGGCTCGTCTAATATCAGAAAGTTCGGATTTTGTATCAGTACTGTACAGAGGTACAGGCGTTTAAGCTCGCCACCACTAAGTTTTTCTACATAGTCGTATTGTTTTTTACGGTCGAAGAGAAAACGTTCCAACAGTTGTCCTGCCGATAGGGTACGACCTTTCAGTAGCGGTATGTAATCACCATATTTTTGTATTACTTCTATTACTTTTTGCCCTTGCAATACCTCTATACCTTCCTGCGTATAATAGCCGAATTTGATAGTGTCACCTACTATTATCTTGCCGCTATCAGGGGTTAGAGCCCCTGTCAGTAAGTTCAAAAAAGTAGATTTACCAGTACCATTCTTACCGATGATACCCACCCGTTCCCCTCTTAGGAAGTTGTAACTGAATTTATCGAGTATTGTTAGCTTATCAAACGCCTTACATACGTTGTGAAACTCTACCGTCTTGCTACCCAATCGCTCCATATTAATTTCCAGCTGCACCGTGTGCTCCTTGCGTCGTTTATGGGCTTGCTCTTTTATCTTATAGAAATCATCAATCCGCGACTTCGATTTGGTTGTACGTGCTTTAGGTTGGCGGCGCATCCAGTCTAATTCTTTCACGTATAGGTTTTTAGCCTTCTCAACTGAAGCCTGTTCTTGTGCCAATCGCTGTTCTTTCTTTTCTAAGAAGTAAGAATAATTACCTTTATAACTGAACAACTCGCCTCCGTCAAGTTCTAATATTTCGTTGCACACGCGCTCCAAGAAATAGCGGTCGTGAGTAACGATAAAGAGCGTCAAATTTTCTTTAGCAAAATACTGTTCCAGCCACTCTATCATCTCAAGGTCTAAGTGGTTGGTAGGCTCGTCTAAAATAAGCAAGTCAGGCTTGCTAATAAGCACATTAGCCAAAGCGAGGCGTTTTTTCTGCCCGCCTGATAAGTTCTTCACTTTCAGACTAAGATTGTCTAATTTCAGCCTAAAAAGAATTTGTTTATATTGAGTCTCAAAGTCCCAAGCGTTGTGTAGCTCCATTTGCTCAAAAGCCTTTTGGTATGCTACTTCGTTTTCAGGGTGCTCCAAAGCATGTTCGTATGCTTGAATAAGACGCAAAATAGGATTATCAGCAGCAAAAATAGTCTCTTCTACGGTTAGTTCTTCATCAAAATATGGGTTTTGCGACAAAAAACCGATATGTATTCCTTTTCTAAACACCACCTGACCGCTATCAGGCAAGTCTTTACCTGCCATAATATTCAGAAGAGTCGTCTTTCCAGTGCCATTTTTAGCAATAAAGGCAATCTTTTGGTCTTTATTGATGCCAAAAGAAATATTTTCGAGTATAACTCGTTCCCCAAAGGCCTTAGATATATTTTCTACTGATAATAAATTCATTATATTATTTTTATCTTAAATTATGTTGAAACAACAGACTGTCTACAATGTTTTTCGTGTATGCTTGCCTGTCACATTTCCCCCTTTTGAAGGAAGTCCGCGAGCTGGCGCAGCGGAGTATGTGTATAGGGGGATGTTAATAATCAACAAGCAGCCCGCAAAAATAAGCAAAAAAACGCTAAGAACAATTTTTTTATTATCTTTGCCCACATACAAAAGACAAGAAACCTATGAAAATCTATATTAACGGAGCTTCCTGCCTAAGTGCCCAACCTACTTTTCCTACTCCTTCATTCGACGATTTTTTGCCAGCCCAGCCCGATGAGGTGCTTTATGCGCAAGAACATTCTTATAAGGATTATATAGCCCCTAATGCTAGCAGACGAATGGCTAAAGGGGTGAAAATGAGTATTGCTACCGCTACTGAAGCCCTCCGAGAAGCCCATATTACCACACCTGAAGCTATAATAGTAGGCACGGGTATGGGCTGCGTCCAAGACACCGAAAAGTTTCTCAAGGCGATGCTTGATAATCACGAACAACATCTTACCCCCACGGCTTTTATACAATCCACCCACAATACAATAGCAGGACAACTCGCTTTGCATTGGCAGTGCCACAGCTATAATACGACTTATGTTAACGGAGCTATCTCATTCGAGTCTGCTCTGTTAGATGCTACAATGCAGTTAGAACAACAGCTGATAGCCAATGCTTTAGTAGGAGGGGTCGACGAACACGCTCCTTTTTTTCTACAGACGCAACAGTTGATAAAAAGCAACCTGATGGGCGAGGGGGCAGCTTTCTTTGCTCTTTCCGCTATTCCTGCGGAGCATACTTATGCCGAGCTCGTAGATATTAGTCTTCGCAATGAAGTTACACCTGACGAACTCCCCTCTTGGATAACTGACTTTCTCCAGCATAATGCTCTTAGCATAAGCGATATAGATATTATTTTCACTGGCGACCCTACTTCGCTACCTTGGCAATGTCCTATATTGTCTTATAAAAATCTTTGTGGCGAATATTTCACAGCCTCAGCTTTTGGTTTATGGTATGCCTGCCACTACCTGAAGGAAGACAAAGCACGCCGCATACTACTTATTAATTCTTATAACAATAAAGATTTCAGTTTGGTATTAGTAGAAAAATTTTCTGTATAGACTTACCCTATACGTTGGATATAGGAACAATATAGGAAGAGCGAAGGAAAGTTGGCGAGCTGGCGCAGCCGAGTATGTGATGAATAATTAGCGAAAAATAAGTATCCAATAATGGTTGAAAAAATAGAAAAATATACTTTTTTACTCATTTCCTGCTAATCAATGTAAGAAAAATTGATTATTAAAAAAAAAGGTGTAACTTTGCACCGTTTTTATAGTATGTATAATTATAGTAACTAACTAAGAATCAATTGTAAAGAATACAAAACTACAGTTTCATTATGACTAAAAAAGCCTTATTTTCACTACTTACAACCTTATTTTGTACAGTAGTTTTAGCACAACAAGAGTCGCAGTACACACAGTATATGTATAACACTATGCTGTTTAATCCTGGTTACACTGGCTCACGCGAAGTAGGAAGTTTCTTTGGTATGTTTCGTACCCAATGGGTAGGCATCAAAGGGGCACCTACTAATGGTAGCATTAGCTATCACCAACCGATGCAAGAACTTCGCAATGTAGGTTTAGGAGGAAGTATTTTCCGCGAGAGTATTGGTCCTCAAAACCAAACACAATTAGCAATAGATGCATCGTATACATTGAACTTTGAAAACTCTAAATTAGCTTTTGGTATAAAAGGTTCAGGTAGTTTATTTCAAATAAATTACGATGAATTGCGCAAACAAGATAATACCGATGTTACCTTAGCGGGTACCGAAAGTGTATTTTCACCTAATATAGGGGCGGGAGTGTATTGGTATACTAATAAGTTTTACCTCGGTTTCTCAGTGCCTAATATGTTAGAAACTACCCATTATAAAGACCAATCGGTATCAGTGCTTAAGAATGCACAACACTTCTATTTCATTGGGGGCTATGTATTTAACCTATCAGATAATGTGAAGTTTAAGCCAGCAGTACTTACTAAAGCTTCTTTTGGAGTACCATTACAAGTAGATGGCTCGCTCAACTTTATGTTCAATGAGAAATTTGTCATAGGGGCAGCTTACCGTTGGGATGCCGCAGTTAGTATAATGGCGGGCTTCCAAGCCAATGATCGTTGGTTTATAGGTTATGGCTATGACTACGAAACTACTGAATTGTCAAAATACAACTCAGGTTCTCACGAGATATTCTTGCGTTACGAACTTGTTAAAACCTATAAGAAAATCGTATCACCTCGATTCTTCTAAAATAATATTTTTAACCATTAACCACTTTATCAATAAATTATTAATTTGTAATTGTTAATTGTTAAAAATGAGATTATTAACTTTTAGTGTAGCTTTATTAAGTTCTACTTCATTACTTTTTGCACAACCAGAAAAAGAGTTGGAAAAAGCAAATGAAATGTATAAGAACTTTTCGTACGTTGATGCGATTAAAATTTATGAAAGAATAGCCCAGAAAGGCTTTGTGAATCAGGAGATGCTCGAGAGTTTGGGCAACGCGTATTATTACAATGCCGAATACAAAAAGGCGCTTCCTTGGTACGAACAACTTTTTCAAGAAGGTAAGTACAAGGTAAAACCTGAGTATTATTATCGTTATGCACAAACACTTAAGTCTGTCGGCGACTATACCGAAGCCGATAAAATGATGGCTAAGTTTGTTCAACTTACTAATGCTAATGATACTCGTGCGGCCCTTTTCGAAGAAAACAAAGATTATCAAACGGTTATTAAGAACAACTCAGGTAGATTTCAGCTCAATAATGCCTCTATTAATACCGAAAATTCTGAATATGGTACCGCTCTTTATGGTGATAAGATAGTTTTTGCAGGGGCTACCAATGCCAGAAAAGCTAAACGTGGTGTATCTCAATGGACAGGCGAGAGTTTCTACGACCTTTACGAGGCAGAACATTTCGATCAGAAGTTAGGTAGCAGAAAACCTTTTTCTTCTTCTGTTAATACACAGTTTAATGAGTCTACCCCTGTTTTTACTAAAGATGGCAATACAATGTATTTTACACGTAATAACTACGTAAATAGAAAACTTGGTACTGATATCGAAAATACTATTTTGCTTAAAATATTACGTGCCACTAAAGATAAGAACGGCAATTGGGGCGACATCGTTGAGGTTCCTTTCAATAGCGACCAGTATAACGTAGCACACCCAGCTCTTAGCTCAGATGAAAAGTATTTGTACTTTGCCTCTGATATGCCAGGAACATTTGGTAGTTCTGATATTTTCAGAGTAGAAATTTTGGGTGATAACCAATATGGTACTCCCGAAAATTTAGGTAATATCATTAATACAGCAGGTCGTGAGTCTTTCCCTTATATTTCTAAAGAAAATGTACTTTACTATTCATCTGATGGTATACCTGGTCTTGGGGGGTTAGATATTTTCGCTGCGAAGTTTAATGCCGATGGCTCTACTTCTAAACCGGTAAATATCGGTATGCCTGGTAACAGTGCAGATGATGACTTCTGTTTTGTGTTCAATAGCGATAGCAAAATAGGTTTCTTAACCTCAAACCGTCCTGGAGGGAAAGGTAAAGATGATATTTATAGCTTCCATGAAGATAAACCTCTATTGTTCTCTTGCCAGAAAAATATCAAAGGTATAGTAAAAGATGCTAAAACTAAGGCTATTATTGCCAATGCAAAAGTGATTTTATCTGATAAAGTGATGAAAGAAGTAAGTACAGACAAGTCAAAAACTGATGGTACTTTCACTTTTGAAAAAGTAAATTGCAATGATTCTCACTACTACTTACGTGGGGAAAAAGAAAAATACGAAACAGCCGAAGTAAATGTTACTGTAGGGAAAGATGAGGTAGTATACGAGATATTGCTCAACCCAAGACAAGTAGCTATCAAAAAAGGTATGGACTTAGCTAAAGTATTTGAAATCAAAGAAATTAAGTTCGACTATAATAAAGCTAATATCCGCCCAGATGCTGCGGTTGAGCTTACTAAAATCGTAGAGGTAATGCGCGAGTATCCAAAAATGAAGATAGATATTCGTTCTCATACCGATAGCCGTGGTGCTGACTCATATAACCTTAAACTTTCTGACCGCCGTGCTAAAGCTACCCTCGAATGGATAGTTAAACAAGGTATCGATAGAAAACGCTTAAAAGCTAAAGGTTATGGCGAAACACGTCTCGTAAACGGATGCTCTAACGGAGTGCCTTGTACTGAAGAAGAACATCAAGAAAACCGTCGCAGCGAATTTATCGTTGTTGCGATGTAATAATCTCTCATAATAGCTTTGTCAAAGAGGTAATATTTATAGTTACCTCTTTGGCAAAATCTTTAAATATAGTATTCATTTCCTAAATTCTTAATTTTTTCTTATTTATATCTTATGAAAAAACTTTTTTTTATAACTTTCTTATTAATATTACAATTCTCTTTTGCTCAAAATGAAAAAGAAGCTTTGCAAAAAGCAGCTAAATATTATAAGAACTTAGATTATGTCGAGGCCATCAATGCTTATGAAAGTATAGCCCGCAAAGGAGTTGAACCTCAAGAACTCTTAGAAAACCTTGGTAATGCTTACTATTATAATGCCGATTATCAGCAAGCTAATAAATGGTATGATAAACTTTTTAAAGCTAAGGATCCTAAAACTAATAAGCCTTTAAATATCAAGCCAGAATATTATTACCGCTATGCTCAAACTCTAAAAAGCAAAGGTGATTACGATGCTTCCGACAAAGTAATGGATCAGTTTGTAGCACTTACAGGTAAAAACGATGTGCGTGCTGTACTATTTCTCAAAAACAGAGATTATCAGGCTGAAGTAAAACGCAATTCAGGTAGAATGGAGCTCAATTTGCTCAAACTCAATACTAAAAAATCAGAGTATGGTACCGCTTTTTATGGCGATAATATTGTATATGCTACTAGCAAAACAGGTTTTCTAAAACGCCGTTCAGAATGGACAGGCGACAATTTTTATACGCTCTACGAAGCTAATACTGATAGCCTACAAGCCTCAAGAAAAGCAAAATTAAACGGTATTAATACTAAGTTTAATGAATCAACAGCTGCCTTTACTAAAGATGGTAATACGATGTATTTTACACGTAATAACTTCATCAATAACGAGGTAAAAACTAACGGCGACCAAACCGTATTGCTTAAGATTTTTAAGGCTACTAAAGATAAAAGTGGCAAATGGGGAAATGTGCAAGAAATGCCTTTCAATAGCAATATTCACAGCGTAGCACACCCAGCTCTTAGTCCTGATGGCAAATATATCTATTACACTTCTGATATGAAAGGTACTATTGGTGCTTCTGATATCTACCGCTCTAAAATATTAAAAGACGGGTATGGTAAACCAGAGAACTTAGGCGAGCGTATCAACACACCTGGTCGCGAGTCTTTCCCTTTTATATCTGATGATAATATACTCTATTTCTCTTCTGATGGCTTCCCTGGTTTAGGAGGCTTAGACATTTTTGCTGTCAAATTAGATGCAGAGGGCAATCCTATTACCAAGCCTATCAATATAGGTCGTCCTGGTAACAGTGCAGATGATGATTTTTGTTATGTTATCAACAGTCATACACACATAGGCTATCTTACCTCTAATCGTCCAGAGGGTAGAGGGAGTGATGATATCTATAGTTTCTATGAGCATACCCCTCTTCGTTTTACCTGTCAGTACAGCCTTAAGGGGGTAGTTAAAGATGCTGCTACATCAGCTATTATTCCTAATGCTAAGGTAGCTCTTTGGAGTACCAACAATACTCTTTTAGAGGAAACTACAGCCGATGCTGAGGGGGCATTTGCATTCAATTACACAGCTGATTGTGGCGACTTACAACTGTTGATTAAATCAGAGAAAGAAAAATACAACAGCAATCAGCAGCTTTTAGCGCTTAATAGCAATAAAGATGTAACAGCTGAAGTATTATTGACGCCTATTCCTGTAGTAGAAGAGAAGAAACCTAAAGAAATAGCGGTAGGCAACGATTTAGCCAAAATATTGAATATCGAAAACATCTACTTCGATTATAATAAAGCTAACATTCGCAAAGATGCAGCTGAGCAGTTAGCTAAAATCGTAAAAGTGATGCAAGAGCACCCTACAATGACGGTAGATGTACGCTTGCATACTGATAGTAGGGGTTCTGATAAGTACAACCTAGCCCTTTCACAACGCCGTGCTAAGTCTACTATCAAGTGGATTACCTCTCACGGTATCAAGAAAAACCGTATTACAGGTAAAGGGTATGGCGAAACGCAGTTAGTAAACGAATGTAGTAATGGGGTACCTTGTACCGAAGAGCAACATCAAGCCAACCGTCGTAGTGAGTTCATTATTATTAGTTATTAGTTATATTTTTAAAATTGTTATACAAAAAAACAGTCTGAGTGTTATCACTCAGACTGTTTTTTTGTATATTTATCTCTTCTTTATATCTTACTCATCGCCTCTTTTATGTGGGCTACTTCAGCACCTATATCGCCAGCACCTACAGCTAATAGTAGAGAGGGCTGCATAGTCTCTAGTAAAGGAATAAGTTCCGCTTTGCTTACTAAAGTCTTTTGTGGGGTAGTGATTTTGCTTAGCAAAACTTCAGAGGTAATGCCTTCAATAGGCAATTCTCTGGCAGGATAAATATCCAATAGGATAACCTCATCAAACTGCGATAAGCTTTTGGCAAAATCATCCATAAAGTCACGGGTACGACTGAAGAGGTGAGGCTGAAAGATAATAGTTTTAGGGGTATTAGGATACATTTCGCTCACAGCCTGATAAAGCGCATTAATTTCTGAAGGGTGATGAGCGTAATCATCTATAAACACCCTATTTTTTTCTTTTATGATATACGAAAAACGCCTTTTTACTCCCTTGAAAGTTGCCAAATGAGGAAGTAAGGCTTCTGGGGCAAATCCTGCTTTTATTGCCATTGAAACAGCAGCTAAAGCATTTAATAAGTTGTGTCTTCCAGGTTTTAAGAAAGTATAATCTTTGTAGATACCTCCTTTGTATTTAAAATCGAAGTGGTAAACACCATCTACTATGCGAATATGCTGAAAAGAATAGTCAGAATCATCTTCTAATCCAAAAGTTTCGCCTGCTATAGCCAACCCATTGCGCACTATTAGGCTACCTCCTTCTTTTATTTTGCCTGCAAATTGGTGAAATCCTTCTATCAGGTGTTGTTCATCACCATAAATATCTAGGTGGTCAGCGTCCATAGAAGTGATACACGCTATATTAGGCGACAGACGCAAGAAAGAACGGTCAAACTCATCAGCTTCAGCTACAGTGTATTCATTGCCGTGTAGTACTAAGTTGCTATTGAAGTTCTCTGCTATACCTCCTAAAAAAGCACTTACCGAGGCACCACTTTCTACTAATATATGGGCGAGAATGCTCGAGGTAGTCGTCTTGCCGTGCGTGCCCGCTACCGCTAAACAGAAACTGTTTTGCGTGATAAAGCCTAACACTTCCGAGCGTTTTACCACCTCATAACCATTTTGCTGAAAATACAGCAGTTCTGAATGGTCTTTAGGTATAGCAGGGGTATAAACTACTAAAGTAGTAGCTTTGTCTTTAAATGAGGCTGGAATAGCGGCAACATCATCAGTAAAGTGTACTGCTATTCCTTCTTTTTCAAGCATTTCTGTAATTTCAGTAGGCGTACGGTCGTAACCGCATACAGCTTTGCCATTAGCGTTAAAATAACGAGCAAGAGCTGACATACCTATGCCGCCTATACCTATGAAATAAACGTTTTGTATGGGTGCTAAATTCATAACTTCTTGGTTTCTACTAATTTTCCGTCTTTGTAATATGATACTGTTGTTTCTTTTATACTGCGGTCTTCGCAGGTCTTTTGGGTGATAATGCCTTTGTCATATAACTCACGGCAGTTACCTTTTTCTGTTATATACCACTTTTCAGTCAGCTTGCCTTCAGGGTCGTACTTAGTGGTGGCTTTACTATCGATAATCTCTATTTTTAGCTTACCGTTTTGGTAATACTCCTTAGTGATGTTTTTGATGCTATTTACCTCCTTACTCGGGTTGCCGTTTTTGTGATAAGTAGTCACTATCTGGTCTGCGCCCTCTTTTAGATTGGTGTATATCTCTATCTTTTGTGCGATATTCCCTGCGTGGTCATACACCAAGCCTTCTATCATATTTCCTTTAAAAATATTTTTCTTCCGCAATCGCCCTTCCGAGTTGAATAGGTGTATTTCTGATAACTTTCCGCTATCAAAAATATAAGTAGAGGCTATGTTGCGTTTCTTGTTGAGGAACTTCCCTTCGCCTATCAGTATTCCTCCATTACCTATTTCAAACTCAAATCGTTGTTCATTATTATCAATGATGTAGCTTCCTTTTGCTAAACTTACTTTGCGTGTGATGTAGGCTTGACGTATCATATCACTGTTGATAGCGCCAGCATTACCCTTTTTCATCAGTCGTTGTAGTTGCTCATACACTTCATAATTAGTGTATTCCTTAATTTCTACAATACCTTTCTTGAAAGCATCACTTTTTGTGTCGATAAAAACTGAAGGCTTCAGTGTAGTTTGTCCTATAGCTGCAACTGCCCACCATATTATGCTTATAAAAATTAATTTCTTAGTCATTCTATTCAGATTTTAATCGTTGAGTATGAGGTTTACTATATCTTTAGTAGCGTTGGGCTGTGCCAAGGCTTTTATATGTACCGATAAGGCTTCTTGTTGTGCTTCATCGGCTATTAGCTTGCTAAAAGTGTTTGCAAACTGCTCATTTAGTTCACTTTCACGCAATAGTATAGCGGCTTGTTTGTCGGCTATGGCACGTGCGTTCTTGGTCTGGTGGTCTTCGGCTACGTTAGGCGAGGGGATAAAAATCACAGGCTTGCCCACTACGCATAGCTCACTCACTGAACTGGCTCCTGCGCGCGAGATAATCACATCAGCCGCTGCGTACGCCAATTCCATTCGGTCTATAAATGCCAATACACGTACCTGTTCACTATTGTATTTTTTGTATTCTTCGTAATATAACTTTCCACACTGCCATAACGCCTGCACCCCTAATTGCTCAAAAAGAGGCAATTGTTGCTCTATAAGCTGATTGATACGGCGAGCACCTAAGCTACCTCCAAGCACTAATAAAGTTTTTCGCTGACTGTCTAAATGAAAATAAGAGAGTCCTTCAGAGCGATACTGCGTTATGTTTAGCAAGCCATCGCGTATAGGGTTTCCTGTTTTTACTATTTTCTCCTTCGGAAAAAATTGCTCCATAACATCGTAAGCTACACATATCTTGTGTGCGTTTTTGGCAAGCATTTTATTAGTAATGCCGGCATACGAATTTTGCTCTTGTATAAAAGTGGGAATACCCATCTGTCCTGCTACTTTCACTACCGCACCACTAGCAAAACCTCCCGTGCCTATTACCGCGTCGGGCTTAAAGCGTTTGATGATACTCCTTGATTTTAGCAAGCTGCTAATAAATTTTAAGGGGAAAAGTAGGTTCTGCCAGCTGAGTTTGCGCTGCAAACCCGAAATCCACAAGCCCTCGATGGGGTAACCTGCTTGAGGCACTTTCTGCATTTCCATACGGTCTTTTGCCCCTACGAAAAGGATTTCAGCATCGGGTAGCCGTCTTTTTAGCTCGTCAGCAATGGCTATGGCAGGGAATATATGCCCTCCTGTTCCTCCTCCTGATATGATAAATCTTTTCATTATTTCTTAGCTATTTTGTTGTTTATCAACTTCTAACGCCTGATTTCCACATTTCAGCTCTATCACCGTAATCTCAGGCCATACCCCTAATCTACCAGGGAAAGCGTGGTATCCAAAACCTCTATTTACATTCAAATATCGTGCCCCTTCTTTGTACATACCTCCCCAATATTTGTAGATATATTGCGAAGGACTCCAGCGCCACTGTGGTATCTCTATGCCGCACTGCATTCCGTGCGTATGTCCGCTTAAGGTTAGGTCTATCGACTTCTGCTCTGGCAGTACTTTCTCTTGCCAATGGGTAGGGTCGTGACTCATAAGTATCTTGAAATCAGTCTCGCTTACTCCTTCCATTGCTTTGTTTAAGTCACCATACTTAGAAAAACGCCCGTGTCCCCAATTCTCTACTCCTATAAGGGCAATCTTGTCACCATTGCGCTCCAAATAACGATTATTGTTTAGTAATAAATCCCAGCCCATTTCCTTCTGTAGCCGGTGTAGTTCTGCTATGTTTTGCTGTTTAGCTTCTGCACTTTCCCAAGACGAATAATCACCGTAATCGTGGTTACCCATAATCGAGAATACCCCATCAGGGGCGTGTAGGGTAGCAAATAGTTGCTTCCAATCACGTACCTCTTCAGCTAAGTTATTCACCAAATCGCCAGTAAATAGTATTACATCGCTTTTTTGAGCATTGATAAGTTCTACTCCGTAACGTATTTTGTCGTAATTGTCAAAACTACCACAGTGAATATCAGAAATTTGAGTAATACGATAGCCGTCAAACGCTTTAGGTAGATTAGGGAAATAAAGCGTATACTTCCACACTTTGTAGTTGTATTTTCCTTTGAAAATGCTGTAGAGTATCGAAGCGAAAGGTATAGCCGCCAATCCCCATCCTAAGGTGCTGACGAACTTGCGTCGTGAGGGAATACGTGGGGCATTAGCTCTTCTTTTGATAAAAAGAGCGCGCACTAAGCGACTAAGGTCTTCTATCAACAGCGGCAAACTGACAAAAAGGCAGATGATAAGCCACGTAAGGAGTCCTGCCACTGCGTACTGTTGCCGAGCGCTCCATACCGTTTTGCCTCTTCCAAACCATTGGTAAAGCAGGTACAGTACTATTGTTATAGCCACTCCCCAAAACAGCCAATGTACCCATCGCGCAGCTTTAAGTGTCTTCAAACTTCTACTTGCGTAGAAACTCAGTAAAAAATAAAAAGTAAGGATACTGAAAAGTATAGCAAAAATCATATAATCAATTGAAAATTAGTAAAATAGATGAATTGGCTAATGAACCAATTATCCCCCTTATAACCTCAACGTTAGAAATAGGTCTTTTGCTTTCGTCTAAAAAGCTCTCAGTTTTAAATGAAAAAGGTAGGGTAGTACCCAGTTCCTCAAAAACCGTACCCGAAAAATGTACGTCAGTAAAACCAGCTGCTTTTATCTGTTCTATGCTTTTCGCATTGATACCGCCACCAGGCATAATAGTAGGTTGTCCGCCTCCTATGCGGTTTAATTCTTTTAGCAGGTCAAGCCCCTCTATAGCCGATTTTTTACCACCGGAAGTTAAAATACGATGCACCCCTAAGCCTTTGAGGGTATGGATAGCTGCTATGGGGTCTGGAGCACAGTCGAAAGCGCGGTGGTAAATAAATTCCATAGTACCAGCAGCTTCCATTAGCTGAGCAGTACGCGCCTCGTCAATAGTATTATCGCGGTGCAATACACCTGTTACTACTCCTTGGCAACCTAATTCCCTGCAGAGAACAATATCACGCAACATCACGTCAAATTCCTCTTCAGTATAGGTAAAATCACCACTGCGCGGACGTATTAGTACACAGTTACCAATACTCAATTCGTCCATTACTTTTTTTATGAGCCCATAACTGGGGGTTATGCCCCCTACGCCCAATTCGCTACATAACTCTATACGGGTAGCCCCCGCTATCTGTGCATTTCTTGCCGACTCAAATGAGCTGGCACATATTTCATAAATCATCTTTGTTCTAATTTTTGGCAAAATTACAAAATAATCAGCAACCAACAAAGAAAAAAGAATACCTATAACCAATTATACAAGGCTAATTTGTTCTAAACCTTTGATATGTATCACCTCCTACTTGTCCCACCTGTCCCACTCGTCCGAATAAACACTTCTAATAATGATGCATTACCAAATAGTAAGAAAACCTTCTTCTGGTGAGATAGGAGAAATTTCTTTTATTTGTTGATTATGATTACTAAATTTTCCTCCCCATCCTGTTATGATATTCCCTTTCAAATAGATATCAATAATTTTTGTGAAAAAGAATGGATAATTCTCAATTTTTGATTGGAAATAGACTTCTCTTAAAGTTGTAATAAAAACTTCTTTTAGAAATAGATTGACATTCATATTATAAACAGAATCAAAATAAAGAGATTCAATTTTAGAAAAATCAAATTTTTTATTTTTGATATAGTTTTTTACTATTAAATCGGTTACTCTATTCCAAGAATTATGTTCTTTTTTGTTGTGTAGAGATAAAAAAATCTGTCCTCTGAATCCAACTTCTATAAATAGATTTTCCAGAGTTACAAAACCTTTTATATCATTCCGATAAGATAACTGCTTTTCTACCTCATCTATTTCTGAAGCAAATTGATAATTAAAAGGAATATTGAAATTATTAACTTTTCCACAATTTCTAAACCATTTATTATCAATCAAACTTTCTGCCATTAACTTCATTTCAGATGTTAATTCTATTTTATTGAATAATTTTGAAAAAAACATAATTATTAATAATGCAAAACTCTTTTAATAACTTTTATCCCACCCGTTCCACTTGTCTCACTTGTCTCACTTGTTCCACTTGTCTCACTTGTTCCACTTGTCTCACTTGTCTCACTTATCCCACCCGTCCCACTTGTCTCACTCGTCCTACTCGTCCCACTCGTCCGAACAACCACCGAAGGATGAGCGAAGGATAAGCGAAGGATCACCGAAGAATTAGCGCTCATTTTTCGTCTCTACAACAAGCTTCCGTCAAATAAAAAAGGTAGCAAATCCTTGATAGACTCAGTGCGAATGATAGAGCCTTTAGCCCCCATAAAATAAACAGGAATAGGCTGTCGCTGTTTAGTCTCATACTCCGAAAGCGACTGACGACAAGCACCACAAGGCGAAACAGGTTGCCCTGTAGGGTCTTCAGCAGTGCCCGAAATAGCAATCATCTTTATAATCTCATCAGGGCATTGGGTCGATGCCTGATAAATGGACACTCTTTCAGCGCACAAACCAGAGGGGAAGGCGGCATTTTCTTGGTTTGAACCGATAAAAATCTTACCATTGCCTACTAATACAGCAGCTCCTACTTTGAATTTCGAATAAGGAGCGTAGGCGTTATGGCGTGCTGCTACTGCTTCAGCCATAAGAGTTTGTGCCTCAGTAGGTAGGTCAGCGAGGCTTTCAAATATAGTGTATCTAATTTGTAATTGTTTTTCTGTTTTCATAAAATGACTTTTTTAGACGGCAAAGATAATCAAATAATTAACAAATGACAATTAATAATTAACAATTATAGAGGTATTTGTCATTTATCATTTGTCATTTGCCATTAATTTACTATCTTTGCACCCTAAATAACAGAAAATAAACTATATGCTAGATAAATTAAACATCGTTAAACAGCGATTTGATGAGATTTCAGACCTGATTATTCAGCCTGATATCATCGCCGACCAAAAACGCTATATACAGCTCAACAAAGAGTATAAAGACCTTAAAGAGCTGATGGATAAGCGTGAAGAATACATTACCGTAACGGGGAATTTGAGCGAAGCGGAAGAAATTATAGCCGATGGTTCTGACCCCGAAATGGTAGAAATGGCTAAGCTGCAACTCGAAGAAAGCAAAGAACGCCTACCACAGCTCGAAGAGGAAATCAAATATATGCTTATCCCTAAAGACCCTGAAGACGCTAAAAATGCCGTGATGGAAATACGGGCAGGTACAGGTGGCGATGAGGCTTCTATCTTTGCTGGTGACCTTTATCGTATGTACACCAAATACTGCCAAAGCAAGGGCTGGAGTACCTCAGTAATGGATTTTAATGAGGGTACAGCAGGAGGCTATAAAGAGATTATTTTTGAGGTTACTGGTGATAATGTATATGGTACTTTGAAGTTTGAAGCAGGGGTACACCGTGTGCAACGCGTGCCACAGACCGAAACACAAGGGCGTGTACACACTTCAGCGGCTACTGTTATTGTGCTACCCGAGGCAGAAGAGTTTGATGTAGAGCTTGATATGGCCGATGTAAAGATTATCCGTACTACCTCTACCGGACCTGGTGGGCAGTCAGTTAATACTACCTATTCAGCTATACAGTTGCAACACATACCTACAGGTATAGAGGTGCGTTGTCAAGACGAAAAGTCACAGCACAAAAACCTCGATAAAGCCTTAAAAGTATTACGCTCTCGCCTTTATGAAATGGAGTTGGCTAAGAAAATGGAGGCTGATTCAGCACGCCGTAAATCTATGGTATCAAGTGGTGACCGTTCGGCTAAGATACGTACTTATAACTATCCACAGGGGCGTGTTACCGACCACCGTATTGGGCTCACCCTCTACGATTTGCAAAACGTTATCAACGGCGATGTACAACGCCTTATCGATGAACTCCAACTTGCTGAAAATGCTGAAAAACTAAAAGAAGGAGACGTGTTTTAATGATAAAATACAAATAACAAATAAAAAGCTGGTTGAACATTTCAACCAGCTTTTTTTATTGTTTATGTTTATATTTATATTAAAGGGTCTCTTTTAGCCATTTGAAGAAAGTGCGCTGCCATAATAGTCCGTTTTGTGGTTGCAACACCCAGTGGTTTTCATCAGGGAAGTATAAAAGTTCACTCTTGATACCTCGCAATTGTGCTGCTGTAAAAGCTTGAAAACCTTGCTCTTCGGGTACGCGGTAGTCTTTACCTCCGTGAATGATAAGAATAGGGGTATCCCATTCAGTTATCTTCTCTATTGGGTTAAATTCTTTATATGATTTTTGCGCTACGGCATTCTCTTTTTCCCAATAAGGGCCACCTATTTCGTGATTATTGAAGAAAAGTTCTTCGGTAGTGCCATACATACTTTGCAAGTTAAATACCCCACAATGGGCGATAAAGCTCTTAAATCGTTTTTGGTGAATACCGGCTAAATAGTAGATAGAATAACCACCATAGCTGGCCCCTACAGCCCCTAAACGGTTTTTATCTACGTAGGGCTCTTTAGTTATATCATCAATGGCTGATAAGTAATCTCGCATAGGTTGTCCGCCCCAATCTCCACTGATTTGGGCATTCCATTCTACCCCAAACCCTGGCAAGCCACGTCTGTTAGGAGCAATTACTATATAGCCTTGCGAGGCCATTAGTTGGAAGTTCCACCTAAAACTATAAAACTGACTTACAATTGATTGTGGACCTCCTTGGCAGTAGAGTAGGGTAGGGTACTTCTTATTAGGGTCGAAATCAGGAGGATAAATCACCCAAGCGTGCATATCCTTGCCGTCAGAGGTTTTGATAATGCGCTCTTTTATAGGACAAGTCGCTATGTTTTTATAAGCCTCATCATTGAAGTGTGAGAGCTGTGTAAGGGACAGAAACCCTTTTTTTCTCTCTTTCAGATTGATGGTATACACTTCGCCTGCGCGGTTCATATCATTGCGCATTACCACTAATAGGTTACCGCTTTGTCCTACTATACTACCCACATCATATATCCCTTTAGTAAGCTGCTTAGGGGTAGTGTCTTTGCCATAAACATCTACTACAAACAGCTGTTCAGTGCCTTGAGTAGGAGCGATTAGGTAAATCTGCTTGCCATCATTACTCCAGCGGTAGCTGAATACTGTGTTATCCCATTGAGCAGTGAGGTTAATGCGCTTACCGTCTTTTAGTATATAGAGGTCATTCTTGTCAGATTCATTCCCATCGTGTGCCATACTTAGCCACGCTAGTACACCCTCTTTATTATACTGTGGGTTGGTATCGTACCCCATCATTCCCTCCGTTAGGTTTCGGGTTTTCATTGTGTTGAGGTCATACTCGTATATATTGGTATTAGTACTGAGCACATACTCTGTGCCTTCTTTGGCTTTGGTAACAAATAGCACTTTCTCCCCATCAGGGCTCCATATATAGTCTTCCTCCCCTCCGAAAGGCATTTGAGGACAGTAGAACGGCTGTCCCTCCATTAAATCTCTTTGGTTGCCCTCAGCGTCCTCTATAAACACGTGGTTGTATTTGCCTTCATTCCACGTATCCCAATGGCGGTGGTCTAAGCTACTATACAACCTCCCTGATGATTTTTCCAAGTCGGCATAGAAGTCTTTGCCCAATACAGGGGCTACTTTCACCTCTTTATGTATGACCTTCACCAAGCTCTCTTTTTTGATAGGGTTGTATTTTGCCGTAGCACGTTCTACTTCCTCCTCGCTTATCGGTATAGGTACACCTCCTTTTACGGCTAATTTGTAGTATTCTTTGCTAAAGGTGTTTTCTGCCATATTAGGCGTACTCACGCTTAGCAATACATATTGCGTATCCTGACTGAGCCCAACGGCACTCACTCGGTGTAGTTGCCATAACTTTTCGGGAGTAAGAGGCTGTTGCGCTTGTAAGCTGTTAAGTGTCATAATAGTAATTAAGGAGATAAGATGTTTTTTCATATTATTTATTGTATTGACGGCTAAATACTAATTTCATAATAAACTGATAACTCTCTACCAAAAATGCTCTGATTTCTTTTAATACAAAACCAATACCTGATTTAATAACAGGTTTCACTCGGTTATAAATAAAAGAAAGCCACACACATACCGCTATAAAAGCAGGAGCACCTAACACCACTTGATAAGGTTTTAGGCTACCACCAAAATGCTGTAAGAGTCCGTGAGAGGTGATGCTGCCGTAGAGCACAAAGCAGTGTATCACATAGATAGAAAGGGTGTTTTGTCCGATACTTTTGATAAGCTTAGAAGTTATCACATTGCGCATAAGGGCAAAGAAACCAAAGACTAACAGTACATTGCCTAAGCGTAGGTAGGCAAAATCCTCCATAAGCCGAGCGAAGAAAGTAGCGTGGTTGATGTAATACAATTGTTCTACTATATAATGTGAAGCCCATAACAGAAAAGCCCCTACTGTTAAGAATAGCAGAATAGCATTGCGGTACAAATGAGGGTGTGCTTTATAACGCTGAAATAGATAGCCCATAAAACCTCCGAAAGCTACATAGCCAAACCACGGAAAGATAGGGAAGAAGCTGCCGTGTGCTCTGGTGAAATAGTTAGCAATAGGTAAAGGTAAAAAATCAAAAGTGAGGCTTTTGTAGAAAGGCTCAAAAGTAAAAGCCAATAGGGTAGTGCTGAGCAGTATGGTAGGCATTACCCACGCCTTGCGGTTATATGATAGCAAATAAGTAGTGATGAGCAGCAAGAGCGAAAGTCCTATGCAGTGCAATACATCTACACTTTGGAAGCTCATACGCAAGAAGTACGCTATACCTATGAGCATCAAGCCGCGTCTGATACCTTTCTTCACACGCGGATTTTGCCAACCTATTTTGGTAGCATCGCTCTCTTTTACTAATAGAAAAGTGAAGATAAAGCCCGAAACGGTGAAGAATACAGGGGCAGTAATACCAGTGCAATAGTGCCAAAGCCAGTAGATAAAATTGTTATCATCGCGATAACGGTCGGCTAAAAGCCCCCCTACGAAGTGCCCTTGTAACATCATACAGATAGCAAAAGCACGAATTACATCTATAAAGTCAAGTCTGAATTTTTTTACGTTTTCCATAAATCAATATGATTATTCACGCGGCAAAAGTACAAAACTATTCATAATAGACCAATTATTATATAAAAAAACTTTGCCAAAGTACTGATACTCTGGCAAAGTGATAAATATTTAAGTGTAAATATTTTATAAAGAAGGTCTTGTTTTTTTCTTTACAGCTCCTATAATAGCCCCCAATACAAGTCCGCCTATACCCCCTGAAATAAGAGGTGAAAGGAAAGTCTTCAAGAGTGAAGGTTTGTGTTTAGCCATTTCATCTGTGAATGTCTTTAATTGTTCTTCAGATAAGCCCATAGCACTCATTTTTTGTTCAACAAGATCTATAGTTCTTTGGTAATAGTCAGGGTCTATTACAGTAGTGTAGAGTACTTGATAGAAAGCTAAGATTACCCCAGCTATTAAGCCTACTACAGCTCCGACTTTGATAGCTTCGCCTACTGTTAGGAAGCCTTCATTTCCGTTCTTGTACTGCTGAATAGCTGCAGCTATAAACCATACTGAGATGGCAATACTTATTACCGTAGTAAGCACACTCATACCAGCGCTACCTGAATATAGTAATCCTGTAGCATATAGTAGTACTTGATAGGCAATACCTACGCCTCCTAATAAAAGTCCATTTTTAAGGACGATGTTTTTAAAATCTGCTTTTGTCTCCATAAGTGAATTATTTATTTGTTAATGGCACAAAAATACAAAACGTTTTTTAAATAGCAAGTAAATTAGCAAAAAAAAATACCACGCCTCTTTTTTATAAGGCGTGGTTTAAGTTAAAATGATATTGAAATGTGTTGTGTAGCGGTCACACGTTATTTCTTATTTATTTTTTAATAAATCTCTGATTTCAGCCAATAACTCTTCTTGAGTAGGGCCTGCTGGTGCTGCTGGAGCCTCTTCTTGTTTCTTCTTTAGTTTGTTGATACCTTTTACAAGCATAAAAAGTACAAAAGCTACAAATAAGAAGTTGATAACAGCGGCAAGGAATTTACCATAAGCTACCCCATTCCAAATAAGCGCATCTAATTTATCTACTTGTGCCGCTTTTAGTGCAGGGGTCAATAATAGAGGGGTGATAACATCTGCTACTAATGATGATACGATAGCACCAAAAGCTGCACCGATAATCACACCTATTGCTAAATCAACTACGTTGCCCTTTACGGCAAACTCTTTAAATTCTTTTAAAAATCCCATAATGATTTAAATTTTTAGTTTACTTGTTTAAAATTAAGGGGCAAAGATACTACTTTTTTTTGAATAACAAAGAGAAAAGGGACGAATTTCACAACTGTCCCTTTTCGATCACTAACTAAAAAACTCAATCACTATACTTATTTTCAGTATTTTAGGGGGTTATACCGTCATACTGAATATTTTGGTTTCTGGCATTTTTCGCTGTAGTCGTAGGTCAAATGCCATACAGATGTTTCTAATAAATTTCTTTCCTTCATCGGTTACGTCTATCTGCTTTTCGCTTATATGCAGTAGTCCGTCTTTTTCCATCTCGCTGAGCTGCTGTAGCACTTGGTCTATTTCAGCAAACTGTAGTTCGGGTTGTGCCCACGAGGTAGTGAATTGGCACATCAGGTTGAGTATATGTCGCCTGATGATTAAATCTTCAGGGTTTAAGATGTGCCCTTTGCATACCGGTATTTCATTCTTTTCAAGTCGCTCGTAATAGGCTTCTAAGTCCTTTTCGTTTTGAGCAAAACCATACCAACTATCGCTGATAGCCGACATACCTAAGCCTATCATCACTTGGGTTTTAGAAGCGGTATAACCCATAAAGTTGCGGTGTAGCTGGTGCTGCTCAAAGGCGCGATACATACTATCGGTAGGCAGTGCAAAGTGATCCATACCTATTTCGGCATAACCTACTTGTAGTAATCGCTCTTTACCCTCTTCGTACAACTGACGCTTTACTTCTCCGCTCGGTACATCTTCATCTTTAAAACCTCGTTGCCCATTACCTTTTATCCACGGTACGTGGGCATAGCTGTAGAAAGCAATACGGTCAGGGCGTAGGGTGTTGCTCTTATCGATAGTATAGAGCACATCGTCTAAGGTCTGAAAAGGCAACCCAAATACTAAATCGTGACTTACAGAGGTATAGCCAATCTCGCGTGCCTGATCGGTTACACGTTTTACATTCTCAAAGGGCTGTAGGCGGTGTATGGCTTTTTGTACTTTTTCAGAATAGTCTTGCACGCCGTAGCTTACTCGCCTAAATCCTAAATCATACAATAATTGCAAATGCGCTTTAGAGGTATTGTTAGGGTGCCCTTCAAAGCTAAATTCGTGCTGCTCTGCTATATCAGCTCTTTCAAAAATGCCTTCTATCAGTCGTTTTAGTTCTGAAGGTTTGAAGAAAGTAGGAGTACCACCACCTAAGTGTATTTCTTTTATCAGTGGGCGTGCAACTAAAACATCAGTATATAGCTGCCACTCTTTTAGCACAGCGTCTATATAAGGAGCTTCCACCTCGTGCCGTTTGGTGATGCGCTTATGGCAACCGCAGAAGGTACATAAACTCTCGCAAAAAGGCAAATGTATATATAAGCTAATCCCCTCATTCGCATTACTTTCATTATATGAGGTTACTAAACTATCTAACCATTTTTCAGTAGAAAAACTATCATTTTCCCAATAAGGTACGGTAGGATAACTTGTGTACCGAGGCCCTGCTACATTGTATTTCTGAATGAGTGATATTGCCATTTCTTTATTAAAATCGCTGCAAAGGTAATAAAAAAAACTTAAATACGAAACTTTTGGTAGTTAGATTGCTTCTACATTTATATCAGGATTGCCTAACTTGTTTTTCAGTATTGCTTCTATACCTTTTTTGAGCGTTTGTGTAGAGGACGGACAGCCGCTGCACGCACCTTGCAGAAGCACTTCTACGTGATGGGTGTCGGGCTGGTATGATATAAACTGTATATTGCCCCCGTCCGAGGCTACAGCAGGTTTTACGTGCTCTTCTATGATAGCTACTATCTGTTGCGATATAGGGTCAGTCGTTACTTTTGATAACAAATGAGCCTGTACTGCCGTTTGCCACTTCTTTACTTCGGAAATGTTAATCACAGTCTTCTCTGCTGCCAGATAGTCTTTGATAAAGGCTCTTAGTCGTGGGCTCTCCTCTTCCCAGTCAGCAGTGTCGGTTTTGGTAACCGATATATAGTCGTTGTCAAAAAAGACTTCAGTTATAAAAGGGAATGCCTGAAAAAGAGCTTGTGCCAAAGGAGCTTCTGCTGCCTCTGTAGCCGATTTGTACTCTATAATGGTGGGTACTAAACGCTTGTTAGCTACAAATTTCATCACAGCAGGGTTAGGAGTGGTTTCGGTGTAAAGGCTGACCTCTACAGGGGTGCGCCCACTATCGTTATTTACTAAGGGGCGTCCTGACTGTAGATAGACTGCTATCTGCTGGGCAACCTCTTCTTGTACATCTTTCCACTCTATAATAGGAAAGCGCTTCAGGGCGATGAAGTTGCTCGATATATAAACCGTTTTGATAAAAGGTAAATAAAAAAGCTCTTTGGCTAACGGAGCGTTTTTAGCTTCATCAACATTTTTATACTCATAACTGCCTTTTACTAAAGGTCTGTTAGCTTCAAGTTTTATGATGTCGGGGTTAGCGGTGGGCTGTACTGTTAGGGTTATAGCTGTCATTCTTAAGTGTCTTTGCGCCCAAAATCGGCAGGATTTTCGCCCCACGCTTGGGTTTCCCATTTTAGGATGGGGTTAGGGTAAGTGTTTTGGTGTAGCCACTTCTCGGCACGGGCTATCAGCTCAAATATTTTTTCATTATGGGGGGTATGGGGTACTTTGGTTTTGCATACCTTTTGGCGCACCCAATTCATCGCTATTTTGC
The DNA here is from genome assembly GCF_009730375.1 of Capnocytophaga sp. FDAARGOS_737. Classification (NCBI taxonomy): domain Bacteria; kingdom Pseudomonadati; phylum Bacteroidota; class Flavobacteriia; order Flavobacteriales; family Flavobacteriaceae; genus Capnocytophaga; species Capnocytophaga sp. FDAARGOS_737. The sequence continues at coordinate 1,110,467 of NZ_CP046316.1, forward strand.
TGTCGGAATAGATAGGCAGACTTAGGTTGCGCTGCTTTAGAAAAGCTAAAGCGTGTACGATAGCCAAAAACTCGCCTATGTTATTGGTGCCATCTTTCATAGGCTGTAACCTAAATATCTCGGCTTGGGTCTGGGTATCAACCCCTCGGTATTCCATTATCCCAGGGTTGCCACTGCAAGCCGCATCTACAGCTATTGAAGGCAGTATCGGGTTGCCAATGCGCTGCCGCTCTAAGGGCGATAGAGTAGGGGGGGCAGCCGTGTTTTTACCTTTGTATAGCTCAAAGCTCTCACCAAAGGCTTTTTCAGCCATTGCCTGACTCTCAAAACTCTTGAACTTAGCATAAGGATAGCCCTCAACGGCTTTCTTGCACTTATCCCACGAACTAAAGATACCCGTTTGGTGTCCTTCCCATACTACATAATACTTCTTTTTCGACATTGTATGTTAAAGTCGCTACTAACTTTTTACTATCACAAGGGTGTAGGTGCCATTGCTCAATTCATAGGTATCGCCCACTACTTTTACCCTAAAAGCGCCTTGCAGCTTAACATCGTCTATACCCTTTGAGGTAATAGTTACCGTTTGCCCTTCGGCAAGGGTAGCCAATGGCTGTGGAGTGCTTATAGTTACGTACTGTGTTTTCATTTTGGCAATACTTTCGGTTAGCCATACAAAGTTGGCTTTTCTGGCAGCATACCCTACCGCCAATACCTGCTGCCCTTGCGCATTGTACAAGCCTTGTAGGCGTGAGGTAGGTGCAGGGGTGCTGATAGCTAAGTTTATCCGTATTACTTCATTTTGGTAAGTAATGACTAACTGGGTAGCTACTGTGGGCTGCTGGTTCACTTTTAGGGTAACGTGCTTACCGTCTTTATGTACTGTTACTGCCTGCTGTGCCGTAGTAGGACTTACGGTAGCGGTATAGGCATCGTTAGGCACCTCAATAGTGAGGGTAAGGGTAGCCCCTACGGTAGCAGCAAGGGTAGTGCCCTCCTTTAACTCGGTACCATCAGCTTGTTTCACTACCAAAGTAGTGCTGGGCTGAGGTTGTGGAGTAGGAGGGGTTGGCGTTTTTTCTTCGTCTTTTTTACAGCCTGTAACTACTAAAGCAAGTAGTAATAAAGCTGTTGCAATATAGTGTTTAAAACTATTCATTGTGATGTTTGTTAATAAGTTAATTCTTAATTTTTACGGTGATACTGAAACGTACTTCTGTCCATCCTGCTGTATTAGTAGGCAAGGTAGCTACTAACACAAAGGTACCCGACTGTGTAAAGGTAAGGCTGTTAGCTTGTAGCGTTGCGGGAGCTACGCCAAGTACCTTACCAGTGGCATCGGTAAAGTGGTAACGTATTTGCGATGCGTTTATGTTACCTAAATGCTCCCACTGACTGATATTAATAGCGGTGCCTTGCGTTATTTCGGTAGGGAAGTCCTTAATGTAAGGAGGAAACTCCTCAGCTGGTGGAGCAAGAGGTGCTTGCGCTTCTACTTTTACTTGTACGGTAAAGGTTTTCTCACCGGCTTTGGCTTCGATAGTGGTTTCGCCGGCTGCTATAATGGTTACCTTGCCATTGCTATCTACTTTTACCACTTGCTCGTTGGTAGATTGCCAGCTAACAGTAGGGCTTGTTGCATTGGCAGGGAGTACGGTTGCGGTTAATTGTACCGGAGCATCGCCTACCTTGGCTGTTATGCTTGCAGGGGTAACTGTTACTGATTGTACCGGTATTGGTGTAGGTGCTTGTGCTTCTACTTTTACTTGTACAGTAAAGGTTTTCTCACCGGCTTTGGCTTCGATAGTGGTTTCGCCGGCTGCTATAATGGTTACCTTGCCATTGCTATCTACTTTTACCACTTGCTCGTTGGCAGATTGCCAGCTAACGGTAGGGCTTGTTGCATTGGCTGGCAGTACGGTTGCGGTTAATTGTACCGGAGCATCGCCTACCTTGGCTGTTATACTTGCAGGGGTAACTGTTACCGATTGTACCGGTATCACTTGAGGCTGTTGCGGCTGTTGTGGCGCTGCTGCTACTTTTACTTGTACAGTAAAGGTTTTTTCGCCGGCTTTGGCTTCGATAGTGGTTTCGCCGGCTGCTATAATGGTTACCTTGCCATTGCTATCTACTTTTACCACTTGCTCGTTATTGGACTTCCAACTAACGGTAGGGCTTGTAGCATTGGCAGGGAGTACGGTTGCGGTTAATTGTACCGGGGCATCGCCTACCTTGGCTGTTATGCTTGCAGGGGTAACTGTTACTGATTGTACCGGTATTGGTGTAGGTGCTTGTGCTTCTACTTTTACTTGTACAGTAAAGGTTTTCTCACCGGCTTTGGCTTCGATAGTGGTTTCGCCGGCTGCTATAATGGTTACCTTGCCATTGCTATCTACTTTTACCACTTGCTCGTTGGCAGATTGCCAGCTAACGGTAGGGCTTGTAGCATTCGCAGGCAGTACGGTTGCGGTTAATTGTACCGCAGCATCGCCTACCTTGGCTGTTATACTTGCAGGGGTAACTGTTACCGATTGTACTGGTACAACTTGTGGCTGTTGTGGCTGTTGCGGCTGTTGGGTTACAACTACTTTAAGAACAGCCGTTTTGCCATTGGCTGAACTTGCTATAAGCTGGGTAGTTCCCGAACGCACTCCCACCACGCTGCCGTCTTCTATCTTGGCTACGGCTTCGTTATCCGATGCCCAGCTAATAGTTTTATCACTTGCATTATCGGGGGTTACGGTTGCCGTAGGCAGCTCACCGCGCTCGCCTACTTTTAAGCTTAGTTCGGTAAACGAAAGCGCTACCATCTGTACCGGTATTTCAAAAATAGCTTGAATGGTCTCGTCTTGGGTAATGTTGGAAAGGCTATACGTATTGCCTGTTCCTACTAGCTGCCCGTTGTGGTACCAGCCCTTAAAGTTGGTATTAGGTAGGTTAGGCACTTGGAAGGTGGTGCTACCGCCGCTCTGTACTCTTTGCTGTTGTGAGCGTGCCAAAATAGCCCCTTTGGTATCTACTATTTGTAGGGTAACGGTATGTTTGGGTATTTGTGTAAATACCGCCTTAATAGTGCGGTGCTGCGCCTCCATAGTAAAAGTAAGCGGATTGGAAGAACCTATATGCTGACCGTTTTCTTCCCAGTGTGAAAATTGCCAGCCTTGATCCGCTTGTGCCGTAAGCGCTACAGCTTCACCTGCTGTAAACTCATTTTTAGCTACTGATACAGTACCTTGTCCTTCTTGTAAGAGATTCATTTTGTAGGTTCGAGCATCTTCAATACTAAAGTACTGTACACTATAAGCTCCACCCATCAAAACTCCATCTTTGTAAAAACGATTTGAAGTACCATCACTGAATTCTACTTCAAATTCAGCTTTCCCACTCACACCTTTTGCCTTTGCAAAGTCTAAAAGTTCTTGTAGCGTCCTCGCTTGCGTACCTTCATAGATATCTACATAACTTGAGCCAACCTTCACTCGCCACCACGCCCCTGCCATTTTAGGATCAGCAGAAATGCGTTTTGAGAGATCGTTAGCATTGCTAATGATAATAGATTGTGAGGTAAGTGCTTGTCCTTGATACATCAACTCTCCATAGTAGTTTACATCACCTGCAAAGTCACAAGTATAAGAAACACCATTTTCTGTATAGGTAAACTTAAATGCTGTAAGACCAGGCTCTTTTACCTTAATTTTTCTCCCCTCAATAACAATATTTGTATTGTTTCTTATAATACTTAAATTCTGATATGATTCAGGGAAAGTAATAGCAAATTCCACCCCATTTTTAGCTAAGATTCGAGTTTTCTGCAAATCTTCATTATCATAAGGTCGTACATTTATGGCACAATCTGTAATAGAAACTGCTTCTCCTTCTGTTCTTACTGTCTTTTTATAAGTAGTCTGTGCAGAAGAGAACCATACAGCACTAAGTACCATAAAAGTGGTTAAAAGTAGTTTTTTAATATTGGCATTCATATTATTTACAATTAAAGTTTAAGAGGTCTTACCTCACTAATTTCTTATACTTAATCCGTGTAGGAGTTACTTCTTTGCCAAGGCGTTTTTTCTTGTTCTCTTCGTATTCCGAAAAGCTGCCTTCAAAGAAATATACTTGTGAGTCGCCCTCGAAAGCTAAGATGTGGGTACAAATACGGTCTAAGAACCAGCGGTCGTGCGAGATTACTACCGCACAGCCAGCGAAGTTTTCTAAACCTTCTTCTAAGGCGCGGAGGGTATTCACGTCCAAATCGTTGGTAGGCTCGTCCAACAGCAATACGTTGCCTTCTTCTTTTAGGGTCATTGCAAGGTGCAAGCGGTTGCGTTCACCTCCCGAAAGGGTCGCTACTTTCTTGTTCTGCTCACTGCCACCAAAGTTAAATCTACTTAGGTAAGCGCGTGAGTTCACCTGCCTGCCGCCCATCATTATAAGGTCTTGCCCGCCCGAGAAGTTCTCCCAAATAGACTTTTCAGGGTCTATCTGCTTGTGACTTTGGTCTACGTAGGCTATTTTTACCGTTTCACCTACCAAAAAGTCGCCGCTATCGGGCTGCTCTTCTCCCATAATCATACGGAAAATGGTAGATTTACCTGCGCCGTTAGGCCCTATCACGCCCACAATGCCTGCCTGTGGCAGTACAAAGTTAAGGTCGTCATACAATAGCTTATCGCCAAAGGCTTTTGCTACGTGGCGTGCCTCTATCACATTAGTACCCAAGCGAGGCCCGTTGGGAATGTATATTTCAAGTTTTTCTTCTAATTGCTTTTGGTCTTCATTCAGCAGGCGGTCGTAGTTTTGCAAACGCGCTTTCTGTTTCGCTTGTCGCCCTTTAGCCCCTTGGCGTACCCATTCCAGCTCACGTTCTAATACCTTTTGGCGTTTGCTTTCGGTTTTCTGTTCTTGGGCAAGGCGTTTGGCTTTTTGGTCAAGCCAAGAAGAGTAGTTACCCTTCCAAGGGATACCCTCACCACGGTCAAGCTCCAATATCCAGCCCGCTACATTATCCAAAAAATAACGGTCGTGGGTTACGGCTATCACGGTGCCGGCGTACTGTTGTAGGTGCTGCTCTAACCACAATACCGATTCGGCATCGAGGTGGTTAGTAGGCTCGTCTAAAAGGAGTACATCGGGTTGTTGTAAGAGCAGGCGACACAAGGCTACACGGCGGCGTTCCCCTCCCGAAAGTACTTTAATAGGCGTATCAGGGTCGGGCGTGCGTAGAGCTTCCATAGCCACTTCCAGCTGGTTGTCTAACTCCCAAGCGTTCAAGGCGTCAATCTTGTCCTGTAACTCGGCTTGCTTATCCATCAGCTTCTGCATCTTATCAGGGTCGGAATAGTTCTCTTCTAAGCCGAAAAGGTCGTTAATATGGTTAAACTCATCAAGTAGTTTAACGGTTTCGGCTACGCCTTCGCGCACTACCTCAATAACGGTTTTCTCATCGTCAAGGTGCGGTTCTTGTTCTAAATAGCCTACGGTGTAGTTAGGAGCAAAAACCACTTCGCCTTGGTAGTTTTTATCAATACCGGCTATAATTTTTAGCAAAGAGGACTTACCAGAGCCGTTAAGCCCTAAAATACCAATTTTAGCCCCGTAGAAGAAGCTCAGGTAAATGTCTTTAAGCACTTGCTTGTTAGTAGATGAATAGGTTTTGCTCACCTTATTCATCGAGAAAATAATCTTTTTATCGTCTGCCATAATGTTAATTTGTCAATGGGTAGATTTTTGAGTAGGCGATTAATGAAAGGCACAAAGGTACTACATTTTTGCTAATTACCAAAATTAAAATGTATTTACCCTTGCTAAAGAGGCTTCGTATTCGGCTACCATCTCGTCAATCACCTCTTTAGCGGTCTGCACCTTGTCTATTAGTGCCGCTACCTGTCCTATCTCTAACTCTCCTTCAGCCATATCGCCCTCAAACATTCCTCGTTTGGTACGCCTATTGCCCACCAAGGCTTGTAGGTTAGCAACGGTAGCTTGCTGAGTGTTATAGAGGTCTTTTACTTGCTGATAAAAGCCATTTTTTAGCAAACGCACAGGGGCTAACTCTTTCAGGGTGAGCTCAGTATCGCCCTCGCCTGCTGCGACCACCTTTTCTTTAAAAGCAGGGTGTACGGACGCCTCGGCAGTAGCTACAAACCGACTCCCAACTTGTACGCCCTCAGCCCCTAAAGCCATAGCGGCCAACATCGCATTGCCGGTAGCTATTCCGCCAGCAGCAATTAGCGGAATGTCTAATACGCGCCTCACAGCAGGGATAAGCACCATAGTGGTGGTTTCCTCACGACCATTATGTCCGCCAGCCTCAAAACCTTCAGCAACCACAGCATCAACGCCAGCCGCTTGTGCTTTGAGGGCGAACTTACTACTGCTCACCACGTGCGCTACTTTTATACCCTCTTTTTGCAATAGCGAAGTATAGGTAGCCGGATTGCCCGCTGAGGTAAAAACAACCTTTACCCCCTCGCGCAAAATTACCTCTATTGCCTTGTCCATTTCGGGGTACATAATAGGAATATTTACCCCAAAAGGTTTATCAGTAGCCGCTTTGCATTTGCGTATATGCTCTGTAAGGGTTTCAGGGTGCATAGAGCCAGCCCCTAACAGACCCAATCCACCGGCATTACTGACAGCAGCCGCCAGCCGCCAACCGCTTGCCCATATCATACCCCCTTGAATAATAGGGTATTGAATACCAAAAAGTTCTGTAATACGTGTTTTCATTGTCTATAATTTAAGACTGCCATTTGCGTCAAACTCCCAAAAAGGGTTGTAAGCAACTTCAAATATATAGCCGTCAAAGTCTTTAAAGTAACCGCTATACCCTCCCCAAAATACTTTTTGAGCAGGTTTTATAATTGTTGCCCCTAATTCTTCAACCTTAGCTAATACACTATCTACTTCAGCTTCAGATGTAGCATTATAGCTAATAGTCATACCTGCAAAAGCACTTGGCTCATAGGGCAACCCAGTATCTGCTGAAAGTTCCTCTAACGGATAGAGCCCCAGCACAATACCTCCTAAGGGGAAAAGAGCATAATCATCCATACTTTTATCGGACTTTTGCCAACCTAACCCCTCATAAAAATTAAGAGCTTTCTGAAAGTTGCGAACGCCTAAAGTAATTAAGGTTAATTTCTGCCTCATATAAAATCGGCTTTAGTCTAGTTCAGCTCTCGAGAAAAGGTCGTTAATAAGAGCCTCATCTTCACAAGCCTCTTTAAACGAAACGACAAATTCCTTTAGAGCGTCAGCATTCCGTGAGTAAGCACAAAACATACTTCCCTCAGGGTCGAAGTTAATAACCTCTTTTAAAGCAGGCTTCCTTTCTTCGAGGAATACTAACGCTAATGAACCCCAATCATAGCCATTCCCTTCAAACCCTTCATCTCTTCGGCTTTCAAAAATCTCATCTTTCCAGCCCCCCACGTCTAAACATATCGAATAACTTTTGTTATCGTGGTCAACCCAACGAAAAGGAGCGATTTGTTCTTTAAATGATGTACTCATATTAGTGAATTTATTGATTTGTTTACTATTAACATTAGCTATTTTACTGCAATTCATAAATAAAGTAAGAACCTTTTATTGCAAATAAAACCAAAGCTAAAACGTGGCAAATATACTAATAATTACTCAATAAACAACCCTCTAAAACTGACAGCTATAACACAATTAACAAAAGTTTAACACTAACCATTTGGTTAATACAGATAGTTAATGTAATTTTGTCCCCGAAATCAAATAGCGATGAATAACACTAATAACATATCAGCCGAAGAGCGCATCAAAGCCGCAGCACGCAAAGTCTTCCATCAGAAGGGCTATGCAGCTACGCGCACTCGCGACATTGCCGAGGAAGCTGGCATCAACCACGCGATGCTCAATTACTATTTCCGTAGCAAAGAAAAGCTATTTCAGATAGTAATGACCGAAACAATGACGCAATTCTTCAGAGGCGTAGGGGTTATACTCAATGATGAAACTACTTCTTTAGACGAGAAAATAGAGCGCGTAGTGGCTAATTATATCGATTTGCTCTTAGAAGAGCCTGACCTACCGACCTTTATACTCAATGAGGTACGCCCTAATCCGCAATTCTTTGTAGAGCAAAGCCCTATAGGCGAAGCGCTTACTCACTCTGTGTTAGCCCGTCAGTATGCCGAGGCAGTAGCTCAAGGACGAATAACCGAACCTAACCTAATGCACGCTGTCCTCAACGTTATCGGATTGGTGATATTCCCTTTCGTTGCTAAGCCTATGCTAAGCGCAATTACTAACCTACCCGAAGAGCAATACAAAGCCTTAATGCTCCAGCGCAAAACCCTTATCCCACAATGGATTAAGGCGATATTGTCCCTTCCTAAAACGGGTGATTAGTGGGGCATATATTTTTTTATCTATACTCTAACCAAATGGTTAAACATATTGTATAATATAAACAACAGTTACATATGAAGTTCATAGCATCACTTCTGCTCTTTCCAATCATAGGTTTCGCACAACAAACGATAACCTTAAATGATTGTTACCAACTCTCTCGAGAGAATTACCCTACCATCCAAAAGCTCAATTTGCTCTCTAAGAGCGAAGCCTACACCCTTGCCAATGCCAACCGCGCCTACCTCCCGCAGGTCTCTATCTTGGGGCAAGCTACTTACCAGTCCGAGGTAACCGACCTTTCCAAGTCCGTTGCAGGCGTGCTCCCCTTGCCGCCCGACATCTCTTTGCCTACCATTGATAAGGAGCAATACAAGGTGGTAGGAGAGGTCAGCCAACTGCTCTATGGGGGTGGGGCAATTCGCAGCCAGAAAGCCATTGCTAAAGCCCAGACGGCAGTGCAAACCCAAGCGGTCGAAACGCAGTTGTATAACCTCAAACAGCGCGTTAGCAACCTCTATTTTGGGGCACTTCTTATCGAAGCACAGCTGTCGCAAAACCGCCTTAATATCGAAACGCTCGAGTCGCAACGCCAAAAAGCTGAAGTAGCCCTACAAAACGGCACGACCCTGCTGAGCAATGTAGCCGAGCTCAAAGCCGAAATCCTCCGTGTGAAAATGCAAACCGCTGAGTATGAGGCTGCCAAAGCCACCTACTTACAGATACTTTCTACCTTTATAGGCAAAGAAGTTACTGATGTATCTCAGCTGGTACAGCCTGCACCTGCGTTACCCTCTCAAAGCCTTGCTACCCCGATAGCTCGCCCTGAGCTCAAGGGATTTCAGCTACAAGAGTCGCTGCTCAAAGCGCAAGAAAAGCAACTCAATAGTGAATATATGCCCAAGTTAAGTGCGTTTTTCCAAGGCGGATATGGGCGTCCTACGCTCAATATACTCAATAACCAAGCGGACTTCTACTACATCACAGGCGTCCGTTTGCAGTGGAACCTAAGTCCTCTGTATAACTTGTCCAGCAAGAAGAATATACTCCGCCTAAGCCGCGAAAGTCTTTTGGCTGACCGCGATGCATTCTTGCGCAACACCCAACTCGACCTCACTCAGCAGTTCGAACAACTCAAAAAGCTACAAAAGCTGATAGAGCAAGACAAAGAGAATGTAACCCTGCGCCAAAGCATTGCCCAAGCCGCCCAAGTGCAGTTAGATAATGGTGTTATCACCACCCACGAATACCTGCAGAAGGTCAATGCCCAGCACCTCGCCCAGCAAACCCTATTGCTCCACCAGATACAACTTTTGCAAACACAAGAGAACCAGAAGCTAATAAACGGACAATCCTCCCCCAGCCCCTCCAAAGGAGGGGAGTTGTAGCGAGGCTAACAATAAAACAGAATAATAATAACCCATAAAAAAAATCCCCCATCGCCTTTACGGCTTGCCCCTCTTCTTTGAGAGATAGGTAACGAGTCCTTTACGGCTTGCCCCTCTCTCCTTGGGAGAGGGGGAACGGGGGTGAGGAACTAAAATGAAAAAAATAACTCTTATCACCGCTCTTGCAGCCCTTATGGCCTGCAACCACAAAAACGATTTCGATGCCTCAGGCAACTTTATAGCCGATGAAGTCATCGTTTCAGCCGAACAAAACGGACGTCTTATCGACTATATTGTCCAAGAGGGACAAACCATAAACGAGGGACAGAAAGTAGGGCAAATCAATGTGGAAGTCCTAAAACTACAGAAACAGCAGGTCGAAGCAACCATTGCTTCTCTCAAAGAAAAGACCCTAAACCCTGACGACCAAGCCGCTCTTATACGCAGCCAGTACGAAGTGCAAAAAGCACAGCTCGAGCAACAGCAACGCGAACTCGCTCGCGTACAGCAACTGGTCGCAGGAGGAGCCGCTACCCAAAAGCAGTTAGACGACCTCACAGCCGTAGTAGATCAATTGCGCAAGCAGCTATCCGTTACCGAAAACCAACTCAAGGTTAGTCTCACTAATATCAGCAGCCAGAACCGCAACGTGATGAGCCAAGAAGTCCCCTTGCAGAAGAATGCCGAAACCGTACAAGCACAGATTAGTCAAGGTGAGATTATCAACCCTATTACTGGCACAGTATTAGTCAATTACGCCCTAAAAGGCGAGATGCAGACCTTTGGAAAGCCTCTGTACAAAATCGCTAATACCGATACCCTCACCCTCAAGGCCTACATTACTGGCGACCAACTGCCGCAAATCAAGTTAGGACAAGCCGTTACCGTGCACACCGATGCGGCAGAGGGCGAGCAGCACACCTACAAAGGCGAAGTTACCTATATTGCCAGCAAGGCAGAATTCACTCCTAAAACTATACAGACCAAAGCCGAGAGAGCTAATTTAGTGTATGCTATCAAGATAAAAGTCAAAAATGATGGCTATCTTAAGATAGGAATGTACGGCGAAGTGCTATTTCAGTAATAGATATTTTTTCTACTTATTAGCTAATCGTTAGATGCTTATACTTTGGTGATTCTTCGCTCATCCTTCGGTGTTCTTCCGGTGTAAGTATATTCAATGTAAAGGGTAGGTATAGAAGAAAAAAAATCTAAAATAATGTAATAAAAACAAAGAATATGATAATTCGACGGTCGCGACCTCCGAATTATTATATGCTGATAATGAGATAGATATATTTCATACGATGCAAGTTAGCAACGTTACAGAATTTCCAGTAGAAGATTTTTTCAAGGTACCATTTACACATCATTCTATAATTCTCAGTGGGACAAAAGCTACATTAGAACGTTATTATTATATACATCGTACAGCAGAAGAGCATCTTACGGCAAGAAAACTACGTCAATTAATAAAAGAAAATGCCTATAAAAGTCAGGGGTATATGCCTAGTAATTTCGCGAGGACTATTAACGACCCTATAGAAGCACGTCGCGCTGTAGAGATGTTTAAAGACGAGTATTTGCTCGATTTTATTAATGTGGAAGAGATAGGACAACGTGAAAGTATTGATGTAGATGAGCGTGTAGTAGAGCAAAAAATTGTGCAGAATATCAAAAACTTTATTATGACTTTTGGTCGTGATTTTGCTTTTATTGGCAATCAGTACCATTTGGAAATCTATGGAGTAGAACAATTTCCTGATTTGCTGTTTTTCAATAGAGAATTAAACGCTATGGTAGTGGTAGAATTGAAGTTAGGAGAGTTTAAAACCTCTTATTTAGGACAGCTTTTTGGTTATCTACAAATACTTGATGACCACGTACGTAAGCCACACGAAAACCCCTCTATAGGTATTGTACTTTGCCAAACAGCTAACCATTCTTATGCCCAGTATGCCGTACGTGATTATACAAGGCCAATGGGAGTAGCTACCTATAAGACTTTGGACGATATGCCTGAAAAACTCCGTAAGGCTTTGCCTGATGTAAATAAAATGATAGAAATTTTAAAAAAGAAAGGATAATTGTTTCAGGATTACCCCCCTAAACAACCTTTTTTAATTCGGCGGTCGCGACTGTCGAAACTCTAACGAAGTCAAAAATAAATAAGTTTATTGCCGAATTAACTAATTGGCTAATCTATTAATTTAATGATTACATCAGTGTCCATTTGCCTTTGAAAAAAGGTTAATCACCACCACCCCAGCGATGATAAGCAAAGAACCTAGTACAAAAGGCAAATCTATTTTGTTCTTAAAAATAAGAATACTCACGACAGCTGTCAGTACAATCCCCACCCCCGACCAGATAGCGTAGGCTACCCCCAACGGAATATTCTTGAGGGCTAAGGATAAAAAGTAAAAACAAACACCATAAGACAACAGCGAGCCTACGGCAAACAACCACTTGGTAAACCCTTCCGATTTACCTAAAAGAGCGGTGGCTAAGACCTCTAAAACAATCGCTAAAGTAAGGTATAGGTAATGCATATAAGTATAGTATCTAATTTCGTGGCAAAAATATAACAATTTTACTGAAAATGAAATTAAAACTCATAGAACACATAAAGCTCACTAAAGAGCTCGTAGACCGAGAATACTTTTTCTCTGTGGGCTATTGCGAAGCAATCGAAACCCATTTGATGAAAGTACTTGTAAGTTGGGTAGCAGGCTATGAACGCTATTACCGCATAAGTGCCGAAGATTACGCATCGTTTGAAGAAGACCGTCCTGTATTCTACGAATTGTACAAAAACGAGCTCGGAGAGGATAACGAATGCTTTACTCAGAAGTTTATGGGGGCGCAAGCTCTACGCGATTATGACGGTCGTAAGAACTTTCAGACGTGTTATTCCTCAAAGGAAATGAATCCTTTTGGGCATTATGCCTATTGCAACGGAGTACTATATGCTCAAATCCTCTGGGACAAAGGCACTGTATATATACCTCCTTATCAGAAAGTAAAAACCCTTAACGGCGATTGGGACTATCCCTTGCGAAAAGATTGTTATATAGAAAAAGACCCCGAAGGCAAAGACCTCTGCTTTTGCCTTGATACAGAAAACGAAAAATAACCTCATAATTAGTAAATATGTTTGATATAGAAGAATGTAGAATAACCCTTCTCACAGAGTGCACATACGAAGTAGCTTACTTAGGAGGGCGTATGTTGTTAAGATATGAAACACAGCCTCCACACGGAGATGAGATTTGCTCAGTATATTTCCCTGAGTCAAACAACGAATTACCCTATTGGTGCTACCTGAGAAATATCAAGCAAATAAGTATAGATAAATCGACCGAAAGTTTCTTTATATCAATAGAAGCTGTGAAACCTCATCAATGGTCAGATGTTGTAACCCTAATTATTGATCCTAAACACAGTAGATTTGCTTGTTTAGATGATTGGTATCCTTCTATCAAAATAGAGGAAAACAAAATAAGTTATCGTAACGCTTATACAAAAAAAGAATGTATTTTATATGATTTTCAACTGCTTAACTGGCAATCATTTTAAGAAAATAACATATCGACAAATCAGCAAATCAAAAAATGACAAGCATAAATATACATAATCTCAGCAAGTCCTATGGCGATACCCGCGCCGTGCAACACCTTTCCTTAGAGGTCGAGAAAGGCGAGCTTTTCGGGCTTATAGGCCCCGATGGGGCGGGCAAAACCACTACCTTTCGTATGCTCACCACCCTTATCCTCCCCGATGAGGGCAGTGCTACTGTCGAGGGTAGCGACATCGTCCGCGATTACAAACAAATCCGCAACTGTGTAGGCTATATGCCTGGGCGCTTCTCCTTGTACCAAGACCTTACCGTGCAAGAAAATCTCGAGTTTTTCGCTACCGTCTTTGGCACGACCATCGAGCAGAATTACAGCCTTATCAAAGATATTTACGAGCAGATAAAGCCGTTCAGCAACCGTCGTGCGGGCAAACTCTCAGGGGGTATGAAGCAGAAGTTAGCCCTATGTTGTGCCCTCATTCACAAGCCTAAAGTACTTTTTTTAGACGAACCCACCACGGGGGTAGATGTGGTTTCGCGCAAAGAGTTCTGGCAGATGCTCGCCAAGCTCAAGGCACAAGGCATCACCATACTGGTTTCCACCCCTTATATGGACGAAGCTAGCCTATGCGACCGCATAGCCCTAATGCAAGCAGGAAAGATACTTTCCACCAGCACCCCCGAGCAAATCATCACCGATTACCCCACTACACTCTATGCTGTCAAGGCTCCTGACCTATACGCTCTGCTACAGCACCTGCGCCAGAAGTCCGAAATAGATAGCTGTTACCCCTTTGGCGAGTACTTGCACCTTACCCTAAAGGAAACCACCAACCCATACCAATTCGAGCAACAGCTAACACAAACCTTTTCACAAGTAGAGTGGAAACCCATCACCCCCACCATCGAGGATAGTTTTATCCGCCTAATGGAGGAAAAAGGGAATATATAAATTCTGAACCAAAACTTTGGCAAAGTTGAAATTAAAAAAGATAAACAATGAGCAAAATATGGAAAAATATTGTTGTTGAAACACAAGAAGAGGTAAAAGCAACCTTTAGTGAAGTATATGCTTCCTTAGATTTTGGAGCTTATATAGCCCCACAAGATTATTTTGTGTCTTATATTTTCGAGACAGAAGAAGCTTTAAATAAAGCAAAAGAGATAGGATTATTACAAAAAATAAGCAATTATCACAAACAATTACTACGTAAGAAGGAATATCCGGAAGAAGGTATAAAAGACTGTACTTTCGCCTCTCAAGAAGATTGTGATAAAGAATATAACGGAAATTGGTATTATTATTACAAATAAAAAGCACTCCTTCAATCGCTATCAATTCCCTTTATAAGTTGTCCCCTTTGGGATTGTTGGCAGTTGCCAAGTAAGTGAGAGGGGGCAATTTGCTAATTTTCACATTTGCTAATTTGCTAATTAATAAGATGAACGCAATAGAATGTAACAACCTTACTAAGCAGTTCGGCGACTTCAAAGCCGTCAACGGCATATCCTTATCCGTCAAGAAAGGCGAAATCTTTGGCTTCCTTGGTGCCAATGGCGCGGGCAAAACCACCGCCATACGTATTTTCTGCGGACTTTCCTATCCCACCTCAGGGCAGGCACGTGTAGCAGGCTTCGATGTTTATACACAGCAAGAGCAGATAAAGAAGCACATCGGTTATATGAGTCAGAAGTTTTCGTTGTACGACAACCTTACGGTAAAGGAGAATATCACCTTTTACGGGGGCGTTTATGGCGTACCCCGAAACGAAATCAAAACCCGCAGTGCCGACCTTATTGCCAAGCTCGGTTTAGAGGCAGAAGCCAACAAACTCGTAGGGTCGCTACCGCTGGGCTGGAAGCAGAAGCTCGCCTTCTCGGTGGCTATCTTTCATCGTCCCGAAATCGTGTTCCTCGACGAGCCTACCGGAGGGGTAGACCCCATAACGCGCCGTCAGTTTTGGGATATGATATACGACGCCTCCGCACAGGGTATCACCGTATTCGTTACCACCCACTATATGGACGAAGCCGAGTATTGCCACCGCATCAGCATAATGGTCGATGGCAAAGTCGAAGCGATGGATACCCCCACCAACCTTAAAAACCAATTTCACACTGATTCAATGGACGAAGTGTTCTACCAGCTCGCCCGCAAAGCAAAACGCTCAGCCGATTAAACAATGAAACAGTTAATAGCCTTTATACGCAAGGAATTCTATCACGTATTCCGCGACCGCCGCACCTTACTGATACTCTTTGGTATCCCTATTGCCCAGATTGTCCTTTTTGGTCAAGCACTCAGCAGCGAGGTGAAGAACATCTCTATTGCAGTCCTCGACGAGGCGCACAATGTCTATACACAGCAAATCCAAACGCAACTCGCCTCGAGTACTTATTTCAAGATAAAAAATCCCTTGCTCAATTATAGCGATATAGAGACTCATTTCAGAGAGGGAACCCTTAAAGCAGCCCTTGTTTTTCCTCCTGATTTTGGCAAAGACCTATACACGCCCAAGGGTACCACCCTACAGCTCATCACTGATGGGGCTGACCCCAATACCGCCAAAACGGTAGAAAACTACCTCAATGCCATATTGCTCAGCTACCAGCAGACGCTCAACCCCACGGCGCAACCCTCTTATCAGATAGTGGTAGAAAACCGAATGCTGTACAACGAAGCCCAAAATGGTTCGATGAACTTCGTTCCAGGGGTGATAGCACTCGTTTTTATGATAGTCAGCACAGCCCTCACCTCAGTGGCTGTCGTGCGCGAAAAAGAGTTAGGAACTATGGAAATACTATTAGTATCGCCTTTCAACCCCCTAAAAATACTCATAGCCAAAGCCACTCCTTACCTTATACTCTCGCTCATCAACTTTACAGTGATACTCTTACTCTCGGTTTATATGCTCGAAGTACCGGTGCAAGGTAATCTGCTACTGCTTTACACCGAAAGCACTTTGTTTATTATTATATGCTTAGCGTTGGGCTTACTCATTTCCACCAGCACCAGTTCGCAGCAGACCGCTATGCTTATAGCTATGATGGGAATGATGCTCCCCACGGCGTTCTTTACCGGTTTTATGTTCCCTATCGAGAATATGCCCCTTGTTTTTCAGGGTATTGCCAAAATCTTCCCTTCTAGTTATTACTATACTATCGTGAAGAAAGTAATGCTCAAAGGCTTGGGCTTCAGTTATATATGGAAAGAAACACTTATTCTCATCGCAATGGCGATAGTATTCTTAAGCCTTGCGATGAAGAAATTCAAAATACGATTACAATAAGAAGAGATGAAAGTATTACGTTTTATATTGCAAAAAGAATTCAAACAGATATTCCGTGACCGCACTATCTTAGCGATGATGTTTGTAGCACCAATAATGCAGTTCGTTATATTGCCGCAAGTAGCCAATTTTGATGTGAAGAACATCAATCTCGTCTATATCGACCACGACCAGAGCCCCTATTCGCAACAAATGCTACAAAAGATTACCGCCTCTGGCTATTTCCGACTTATTAGCGCCCCTTTCTCTTACAAAGAGGGTATCACATATATTGAAAAGGGCGAAGCCGATGTAGTAGTCGAAATCCCTACCGATTTCGAGCGCAATCTCGTGCGCGAGGGGCGGCAATCTATAGGCGTATCAATAGACGCTATTAACGGTAGCAAATCCAGCTTAGGAGGGGCGTATTTGGGGCAGGTCATACGTGACTTCAACCAGCAGTTAGAGGTGAATGTTAAAGCACCTAAAAGGCTTGCCAATACCGCCCAAATAGCAATGGCAAGCACCTCTTGGTACAACCCTCTGATGCAGTATAAGTACTACATAGTGCCAGGTATATTAGCCATATTGCTCACTATAATAGGGGGCTTCTTATCGGCGCTCAATGTCGTAAAAGAAAAAGAAATAGGCACTATTGAGCAAATTAATGTTACCCCTATTAAGAAGTGGCAATTCATTTTAGGCAAGCTCATACCCTTTTGGGTATTAGGCACACTGCTTTTCACCTTGGGGCTTACTCTTATGTATGTAGTTTATGGTATCGCTCCTGCTGGTAGTCTGCTCACCCTCTACACCTTTGCTGCGGTGTATTTAATCGCTATTTTGGGCTTTGGGTTGCTTGTTTCCACCTATGCCGATTCGCAACTGCAAGCTATCTTCATTGCCTACTTCTTCGTGATGATATTCCTATTGATGAGTGGTTTCCTTACCAATATAGAGAGTATGCCCGCTTGGGCAATGACGTTATCACAATTTATTCCCATTACCCACTTCGTAAAAGTGATGCGCCAAGTGATACTAAAAGGCAGTACACTATGGGAATTAAAGACCGAAATGGCTTACCTCATCGGCTTTGCTATTGTGCTTAATAGTTGGGCTATTGCCAATTACAAGAAAACAAACTGATGGGTTGCTGAGCCAATGCTACTGCCAGCAAATTTTCTCATCGACAAATTGGCATATTGACTAAAGTTTGTATCTTTGCGCCCAAAATAAGAATTATGACAGAACACGACTTGCTCAAAGCCCGTTGGGACGAGATAGTCAAACGCCTATCTGATACTTTTTCAGAAGGTGAACCCCTTCAGGTAGATACTATTATTTACCTTATTGGCGTACAAGAGTTAGGGCAATTAGGTCGTACCTACCAAAAAGACGAAAAAGTAGACCTTATGCATATAGCTATCTGTAAACTCTTAGAGCCTTTTGGCTATTACAGCTATGAGTTTACTGACCCTGATGGGTGGCCTCACTACCGCTTAGTACAAGAGTTGCCCCCCCTAAAAGCTGGCGAACAAACCATATTAATGAAAAAAGCTATTGTACAATACTTTTTAGATAGAGATTTTTTTTAGATGAAGAAAGTAGCATTCTACACCTTGGGTTGCAAACTCAACTTTGCCGAAACCTCTACCATAGCGCGTAGCTTTGAAGAGGACGGCTATATACGTGTTGATTTTGATGACCCAGCCGATATATACGTAATAAACACTTGCTCGGTGACCGAAAATGCCGATAAACAGTTTAAGCAGATAGTACGCAAAGCACTGAAAACTAACCCCAAGGCGTTCTTGGCGGCAGTGGGTTGTTATGCCCAACTTAAGCCCGAAGAACTCGCCTCGGTAGATGGGGTCGATTTGGTATTAGGTGCAAAAGAAAAGTTTAACATCACCCAATATATAGACGACCTTACCAAGAACAACGAGGGGGTTGTGCATTCTTGCGAGATAGCCGAAACTGACTTCTATGTAGGCAGCTACTCTATTGGTGACCGTACTCGCGCTTTCCTGAAGGTGCAAGACGGCTGCGATTATAAGTGTACCTATTGCACTATACCGATGGCAAGGGGTATTTCGCGCAGTGATACCATTGAGAATATATTGAGCAATGCCAAAAAGATTTCAGACAAAGGCATCAAAGAGATAGTACTCACAGGAGTAAATATAGGCGATTACGGCAAAGGAGAGTTCGGCAACAAGAAGCACGAACACACCTTTTTGGAGTTGGTAGAAGCCCTTGATAAGGTAGAAGGGATAGAGCGTTTGCGCATCTCGTCTATAGAACCTAACCTCATCAAAGACGAAACAATCGACTTTATAGCCCAATCAAATAGTTTTGTGCCTCACTTTCATATTCCGCTACAGAGTGGTAGCAACGAAATCCTTAAGAAAATGAAGCGCCGCTACTTACGCGAACTGTATGTGAGTAGGGTAGCCAAAATACGTGAGGTGATGCCCGATGCCTGTATAGGGGTAGATGTGATAGTCGGCTTCCCTGGGGAAACAGATGAGCTCTTCTTAGAGACGTATTACTTTTTGAATGATTTAGACATCTCATACCTACACGTATTTACTTATTCAGAGCGCGATAATACTGAGGCGGTGCTTATGGACGGAGTAGTACCTGATGAGGTACGAGCTAAGCGAAGCAAGATGCTACGCGGACTTTCGGCAAAGAAACGCAATGCTTTCTACGAAAGTCAGTTAGGCAAAGAGAAGACTGTACTTTTTGAGAGCGACAACAAGCAGGGCTATATACACGGTTTTACTGAGAATTACGTAAAGGTAAAAGCCCCTTGGGATCCTGCTTTAGTCAATACCCTCCACAAAGTAAAGCTTACCAAAATAGATGTCGATGGAATGGTGCGGTTTGAGTTTGTATAAAGTAAAAGAATGAGAAAAATAGTAAGCTAAAAATATTATGCAATTATTTCAAGACAAAAACGGTTTAAAAAACTTAAAAGAAAAACCTTTTAAGTTAGAGAAAGAAATGCAAAACTTATTTGAGAAAAATCTGACGCAAATTACAGGATTAGAGTTTGTAAAATCAGAGTTTTCTATACAGAGTTATCGTTTAGATACTTTAGCCTTTGATAAGGAAAATAATTCGTTTGTAATCATTGAGTACAAGCGCGGACATAATTATAGTGTATTTGACCAAGGCGTTTCTTATTTAAATACTCTATTGAAATATAAGGCTGATTTTGTTTTAGAATATAATGAAACTTTAGAAAAGAGTTTGAAGAAAGATGATGTAGATTGGTCACAGAGTAAGATTGTTTTTGTGAGTCCTGCATTCAATCAGAATCAGAAACAAGCAGTTGATTTTAAAGACCTCAATATAGAATTATGGGAGGTAAAACGATACGAGAATGATATTATTGTAATTGATGGAGTTAAGAAATCAGCAGCATCACCAAGTATTAAGCAAACCCCTCAAAAAGAAGATTCAGAACTTGTTGAGATTACTAAACAAATAAAATCATATACAGAGGAGGAACTTTTAGAAGGAAAATCTGATGAGGTGGTGGAGCTTTACAACGATTTTAAACAAGCTATTCTTAATCTTTCACCAGAGATAGAAATTATACCTCAAAAACTTTATCTTGCTTTTAAAATAGGTAGAAATAATATAACAGACATACAGATACAAAATAAGAACTTAAAGATATTTATCAATATGAAAAGAGGGGATTTGGAAGATCCTAAAAAAATGACAAGAGATATTTCATCTATAGGGCATTGGGGAAATGGTGATTATCAAATATCTGTATCAGATACTAGGAATATAGAGTATATAATGAGCCTTATCAAACAAGCTATACTAAAATCATAGCTTTTTGTGTATATCTATTTGATTTTCAGAAACTGTTTGTTTTGTTTCTTAAAACTTGACAACATCTTTTGAACTTGTATTGAAATGAAAAACTTTTTGATATTAACTCTTGCATTAATACTTTTTTCTTGCAATAACCCCATTGTTAGCTTCAAAAAATCTTGTGATAGACAAGCGGCTAAGGAAAAAGTAGAAGCTCTTGTGGAAGTACAAGAAAAAATAAAGCAAGTAGAGCGCCTTATGGGCAAAGACCGCCTTTATTGGGAGCAAGACAGTGTGCAGCAAGCTGATAAGACTTACTATCGCTTTAGACTTCTTACTAAAGCGCCTTATGTAGAAAAGCAGTTGTACACTTTCTGGGTAGATAAAAACGATTGTAAGGCTATCTTTTTAGAAGCAAAAGCCGATAGTCTTGTGCCTTATAAAGAAGTAGAAAAGCAACGACTACAGCAAGCGAAACAGCCACGGCAGTTTCCCTCTTTCTTTAAACAGTTTGCCGCTGATATAGCCTTTAGGCAGCAACACGTGGGCGAGTATCTGATGAACTTTTCGGTAGAAAAAGACGGCAGTATAGTCACTACTGAAGAGGAGTTGCTCACCTTGCCTATAGATGAATTGCAGACCTACACATTTACCTATTACCCTGATAATGTGTGCTGTGAGCATACCGATACCCACCAAATATTGGTATTTGTGCCGGTAGGCAACACTTGGCAGCTAACACAAGTGGTAACCAATAACAGATAATTCAAAAATTCACAATTGATATGGATAATTTTATAGACACTTTATCGCAGATAGACCAGATATATCTGTGGGATTTAATTGGTACAGCAGTCTTTGGCGTGTCGGGGGTATTAGTAGGCTTAGAGCGCCGTATGGACGTGTTTGGTATGCTTATCTTAGCCTTTGTTACAGGGGTAGGAGGGGGTACTCTGCGCGATATTATGATAGGCAGTATACCCGTATTTTGGATGAACAACCTAACGTATATACTGATGATAGTTATCAGTGTAGTGCTAACAGTTATCTTCAGAAAACAGTTCTCTGAACACTGGAGTAAATCGCTAATGCTCTTCGATACCATTGGGTTAGGGGTATTCACTATTATAGGGATAGAAAAAGCCTTGCGATTTGGGCTATCGCCTACTATAGCTATAATTCTGGGTACTATGACAGGTAGCTTCGGGGGAGTAATTCGCGATATATTGGCAAACAAACTGCCTGCCCTTTTCCACAAAGAGATTTACGCTACAGCCTGTATTGCAGGGGGAACTGTCTATTTCCTAATCAATGGATTGATGAATCATAACTTAGTGGTATTCATTACAATAATGGTAGTGATTAGCGTGCGCTTGCTGTCGCTAAAATACCATTGGGAATTGCCTAAGTTTTAAAGGGTGAAATGTTAATTATTAATGAATTGTTGCATATCTCAGCTAAAAGTATTATCTTTGCAAGCTGAAATAATTAAGATAAAATATTTTTTAAAAAATGAACATAAGTAGAGAGCAAAAAGATGCTTTAAACGCCGTGATTACGATAGATATCGTAAAGAGTGATTATGCAGAAAACGTAGAGAAAACACTTAATCGCTATCGCAAAACAGCCAACGTGCCTGGTTTTAGAAAAGGACACGTGCCAATGGGTATGATTCAAAGACAGTTTGGCAAGGCTATCAAATTTGATGAAATAAACGAAATCACTAATCGTAGCCTAAACGAGTACATATACAAAGAAAAGATTGGTATGCTCGGCAATCCTCTTCCGATAGTAAAAGATATCGATATAGAAGCCGATGACTTCCAATTTCAGTTTGAGATAGGCTTAGCTCCTACTTTTGAAGTAAACTTAAAACCAGCTGAAGGTATTTTGCGCTACGAGATAGAGGTAGACGAGCCACAAATAGATAAACAAATTGAGCGCATTCAGAAACAATTCGGCAAATTGGTATCAAAAGGCGAAGTACTAGACAGCGAAGATATAGAGCTAACAGGTACTTTCTTCAACGAAGAAAAGAATATTGAAAGTCAAGCTACTTTCAAACTTACTGACCTAAGTCCTGAAGTACGCAAAACCTTTATAGGCAAAAAAGTAGGCGATCAGTTTCAACTACAAACCAAAGGACTTTTTGAAGATGCACACAGCCTAATGCACTACCTAAAAGTATCGCACGATGAGGCGCATCATTTAGATATAGAAGTTACTTTTACTTTAGAAGAGATAAACGAACGCGAAAAAGCAGCTTTAGATGCTGATTTGTTCTCTAAACTATTCCCTGACGGTAGTGTAACTACTGAAGAACAATTGCGCGCTAAGATAAAAGAAGGTGCTGAACTACAGTTTAACGAACAAGCAGACCAGCACTTCTTAAACACAGTGACTGATTATTTGGTAGATAACACTCATTTTGACTTGCCAGCTGCTTTCTTGAAAAAATGGCTACGCACAGCAGGTGAAAAAGAACTTACTGAGCAAGAAGCTAATGAAGAATACGAACGTTCAGAAAGAGGATTACGTTATCAGCTTATCGAATCTAAAATAATGAACGACAACAATCTACAACCTACCAATGAGGAGATAAAAGAGTTTGGTAGAGAGTACATCAAAGCGCAACTATTGCAATATGGTATGCCAGCAGATGATGACGCTCAAGTAGATAGTATTTTGGATAGAATATTGAAAAACCACGAAGAAGTACAACGCATTCAGCAACAAGTAGTATTTAAGAAATTGATAGCTTTCTACAAAGAAAATGCAGCTATTAATACTAAGAAAGTTACTTTTGATGAGTTTATCAAATTAGCATTCCCAGAATAATACATAAAAACACAAACTATTACCAGTCCAAAATTGTCAGTAACCACCGAGTATTTTGTTGTATTGACAATTTTGGACTTTTAATAATTAAATTGATAATTAAAAGAACGTGAACTT
Source organism: Capnocytophaga sp. FDAARGOS_737 (assembly GCF_009730375.1). Lineage (NCBI taxonomy): Bacteria > Pseudomonadati > Bacteroidota > Flavobacteriia > Flavobacteriales > Flavobacteriaceae > Capnocytophaga > Capnocytophaga sp. FDAARGOS_737. The sequence goes on from NZ_CP046316.1 coordinate 1,133,878, forward strand.
AACAGACGAATTTAGAAAATATGCTATTAAGCAGCACGGTGTAAATAGTCTTTACTACGATAAAATAGTAGGTAGTATGACGCCTTATATTATGGAGGAACGCCAGCTAAATGTAGCGCAAATGGACGTGTTTTCGCGTCTGATGATGGATAGAATCATCTTTCTTGGTACAGATGTAAATGACCAAGTAGCCAATATAGTAACTGCTCAGCTTCTTTTCTTAGAGAGTGTAGATAGCGGCAAAGATATTCAGATATATATCAACTCGCCCGGTGGTAGTGTATATGCCGGCTTAGGTATCTATGATACTATGCAGTTTATTAAACCCGATGTAGCTACTATCTGTACAGGTATAGCGGCTTCGATGGCAGCAGTACTGCTATGCGCAGGAGCTGAAGGCAAACGCTCTGCTTTGCCACATTCGCGCGTGATGATACACCAACCCTCTGGAGGAGCACAAGGGGTAGCGAGCGATATGGAAATCAACCTAAAAGAGATGTTGAAGCTCAAAAATGAACTTTACGAAATCATAGCCAAACACAGCAAACAGCCTTTTGCTAAGGTGTATAAAGACTCAGAGCGTGACTATTGGATGATAGCACGTGAGGCTAAAGAGTATGGTATGATAGATGAAGTATTAGAAAGAAAATAATGGCTAAAAAGAAAGAAGAAATAGAATTTTGCTCATTCTGTGGGCGTTCTGAACCCGAAACCGACATACTTATCAGAGGTATGGGAGGTAATATATGCAACTTTTGTGTAGATCAGGCTAATATCATTATTGAGGAAGCTCTGAGACACGAAAAAAACAAAGATAAAAAAGCTACGAATGTAGAAATATCTCTGAAAACGCCTCAAGAGATTAAGCGTTTTCTCGACCAATATGTTATAGGACAAGATTTTACTAAGAAAATACTATCAGTAGCGGTGTATAACCACTACAAGCGTTTGCAACAGCCTAACGTAGATGACGAGGTAGAAATACAGAAGAGCAACGTGATAATGGTGGGTGAGACCGGTACAGGTAAAACCCTTGTAGCACGTACTATTGCCAAAATGCTGAATGTACCTATTGCTATAGTAGATGCTACTGTACTGACTGAGGCCGGCTATGTAGGCGAAGATGTAGAGAGCATTCTTAGCCGTCTGTTACAAGCTGCAGACTATGATGTAGCTAAAGCCGAAAGAGGTATTGTATTTATAGACGAAATAGACAAGATAGCGCGCAAGAGCGATAATCCGTCTATTACTCGTGATGTTTCGGGCGAGGGCGTACAGCAAGCTTTGCTTAAACTTTTAGAGGGGTCAGTAGTGAATGTACCCCCTAAAGGTGGTCGCAAGCACCCTGACCAGAAGTATATAGAAGTAAATACCGAGCATATTCTCTTTATAGCAGGTGGAGCTTTTGATGGTATAGAGCGCGTGATATCTAAGCGCCTCAATATGCAGGCAGTAGGCTATAACTCCTCTAAAAACACGCATATAGACCGTAAAAACTTAGTGCAGTATATCATTCCTAAAGACCTGAAAGACTTTGGTTTGATACCTGAAATTATAGGTCGTTTGCCTGTGCTTACCTATATGAATCCGTTAGATAGACACACGCTTAGAATGATACTTACTGAACCTAAGAATGCTATTATCAAACAGTACCAAAAACTGTTTGAGATGGACGGTATAAGATTTGAGATAACAGAGGAAGCCCTCGACTTTATAGTAGAGAAAGCTTTAGAATACAAATTAGGAGCACGAGGCTTGCGTTCGTTATGCGAGAATATCCTAACCGATGCTATGTTTGAACTTCCTAATTCGGGTGTTAAAAATCTAACCGTTACTAAGGAATACGCAGAAGAGAAACTAAACAAATCGGCATTGCAAATTGCCTCATAACAATAACAACTATGGAACTAACATCTATTATACGCGAGAGTATGCTAAAGGCTATCAGCTATGAAACCTATCGGAATTTGATAGACAAGTATGAGGCTGAAGGCAAAAGCAGTGGGGTAGAACAGACTGAAGAACTGATACACTATACCGCTCTAAACCAGAAACGCTATAAACGACTTGATAAAACTATTGAGATAGCAGAAGATAAAGTGGCTTTTTTTAAGAATTATCCTAATAGCATTTGCTTATTGGTGATAACAGAGACTTGGTGTGGTGATGCGGCACAGATTTTGCCAGTGGTGCATAAGATAGCTGAGCTGAACCCTAAAATCACGATGAAAATAGTATTTCGTGATGAAAATGAAGCGCTAATGAATGAGTTTCTGACTAATGGGGGCAAGGCTATCCCTATAGTGATATTCTTAGATTTGCAGGATAAGGTGTTAGCACGTTGGGGCTCTCGTCCTTCAGTGGCTACCCAAATGGTAGCTGAAGAAAAAGCTAAGAATGGCAAGCTGACTCCTGAATTTAAAGAAGACCTTCAGAGATGGTACAACCAAGATAAAGGGGCTACTATCGTAGATGATTTTACTGCTATAATGCAATCTATCTTAACCGAAAAATAGTAAGTGTATGAAAAAAATAATAATAGCTTTAGGTGCTTTAGTAGCTATCACAGCCAATGCACAACAGACTGCTACAACAGAGCCTGTACAACAAACAGTACAATCAGTACAGACAACCCAAAATAATACAGTTCAGACTATTGCTGCTCCAGTAGAAGAAGCTAAGCCTACTACCTTAGAAGGGGTATTTCAGCAGCTGATAGACAGATCCGGGGCTTGGCAGAACTTCAAGATGTTAGACAGAGGTAAATTGGCTGCCTTTCAGCGCAGTATGACTGATAGCATCAACGGAGTACGCTCGCAATTAGTAGCTGAAAAGCAAAAAGTAAAAGAAAATGAGGCTACTATAAAAGAGCTCAACGACAAAATAACAGAGATACAAGCTGCCTTAGACCAAACTAAAGACCAAAAAGATAGTGTGAGTTTCTTTGGTGCTTTAGTATCTAAAGGGCTATACAATACTATTATGTGGGGTATCGTATTGGCTTTGGCATCGTTATTGGTACTTTATATCTACAAATTCTCTAATGGTAATGTAGTAACAAAAAAATCTATAAATGACCTAAACGAATTGCAAGAGGAGTACGAGAACTACCGCAAAGCAGCTATTGAACGCGAGCAGAAAGTACGCCGCCAATTGCAAGACGAAATTAACAAACACAGATAATCAATGCGCATTGATATTATTTCGGTAGTACCCGAATTGATAAAAGGTTTTTTTGACTATTCTATCATTAAGCGCGCTATAGATAAGCAGTTGGTAGAGGTGTATTTTCATAATTTGCACGATTATGCTAACAATGCTTATCGTCAAGTAGATGACTATCAGTTTGGTGGAGGAGCTGGTATGGTGATGATGATAGAGCCTATTGATAGGTGTATTTCGGCACTAAAGGCTGAACGTACTTATGACGAGGTTATATTTCTAACCCCCGATGGCGATACGCTGCAACAGAAAACAGCTAATAAGTTATCACTATCAGAAAATCTAATTGTTCTTTGTGGGCACTTTAAAGGGGTAGACCAGCGTGTACGCGACCATTTTATAACCAAAGAAATTTCTATAGGCGATTATGTGCTTTCAGGAGGTGAACTTGGAGCAGCAGTATTGTGCGATGCTGTTATCAGACTTATACCAGGGGTGCTCTCTGATGAGACTTCAGCTCTTACCGACTCATTTCAAGATAATCTATTAGCACCACCTGTTTATACGCGTCCTGCTAATTATAAGGGTTGGGAAGTGCCAGAGGTACTCACCAGCGGCAATACGCCTAAAATAGAGCAATGGCGAGAAGAAATGGCTTATCAGCGTACTAAAGAAAGAAGACCAGACCTGTTGAAATAAAGATAAAAAACATTAAAAAATGACACAACCAATGAAAAAACTATCTTACACGAATGGTGCTTCTAATATACCATTATTAGGAGAAACTATTGACGAAAATCTTCGGAAAACAGTGGCTAAGTTTCCTAATAATGATGCGCTTATATCAGTGCATCAGCACTATAGAGCCACTTATACAGAGTTTTATGAACAGGTAACTGCAGTAGCTAAAGGATTAATAGCTTTAGGAGTAAAGAGCGGAGACCGTGTAGGTATTTGGTCGCCTAACTGCTATGAATGGACATTGCTACAATATGCCACGGCCAAAATAGGTGCTATAATGGTAAATATCAATCCCGCATATCGCACCAGTGAGTTGATATACGTTATTAACCAATCTGGCTTGTCATACATATTTTCTGCTATACAGTTTAAGACAAGTCATTATAAAAAGATGATAGAAGATGCGCGCGAGTTTACTGATACCTTGCGCAAAGAAGTGTATTGGGGAGAGAGTTGGGAGTACTTTTTAGCTCAAGGTAAGAAAGTGTCAGATCAAAAATTGCAGTCATACGAAGCTAAAGTACAATTTGACGACCCTGTAAATATACAATATACTTCGGGTACTACGGGCAACCCTAAAGGTGTAACGCTAACACACCACAATATACTTAACAATGCTTATTTTATAGGTGTTAGAATGAACTATACTGATAAAGATAGGGTGTGTATACCAGTACCTTTCTATCATTGTTTTGGTATGGTAATAGGTAACTTGTGCTGTACGGCACACGGTGCTACAATGGTTATTCCTAATGATAGTTTTGACGCTACTAAAACTCTTGAGGCAGTAGAACGCGAGCGTTGTACTTCTTTGTATGGAGTGCCTACTATGTTTATCTCAGAATTATACACTTTAGATCGCCATCCTTATGACCTGTCGAGTTTGCGTACTGGCGTGATGGCAGGAGCTTTATGTCCGCCAGAGATTATGAAGCGAGTGAAAGAGCAGATGAATATGCACGAGATAACAATATGCTACGGAATGACCGAAACTTCACCTGTTTCTACCCAAACAAGAATAGGAGTCCCTTTTGAGAAACAAATACATTCGGTAGGTACTATACAAGACCACATAGAGATAAAAATTATCAATCCAGAGACTAAAGCTATCGTACCACGTGGCGAGAGCGGTGAGTTATGTACACGAGGATACTCGGTGATGCTAAAGTATTGGAACAGTCCGCAAGCTACCGCACAAGTAATAGATGAACAACGTTGGATGCACTCAGGTGACCTCGCAATGATGGATGAAGACGGCTATATACACATTTCAGGACGTATAAAAGACCTTATTATTAGGGGAGGAGAAAATATATCGCCTAAAGAGATAGAAGACTTCTTATACACTTATGAAGGAGTGATGGATGCCCAAGTGATAGGCGTACCAAGTAAGAAGTTTGGCGAGGAAGTAATGGCGTGGATAAAACCTAATGAAGGGGTTACCCTAACTGAAGAAGAGTTACGCAACTTCTGCAAAGACCGTATTGCGCACTACAAAGTGCCGCGCTATTGGAAGTTTGTTAATGAGTTTCCGATGACTATCTCAGGTAAAATACGCAAGGTAGAAATGCGCGAAATAGCCGCTGAAGAGCTTGGACTACAGTTAGAAGATTAGACAAAATTTTGATTTGACAATTAATATATCAACCATATAATTATCTAAAAAAGAAGAAAATGGTATACAAATTTAGAGTAATACTCGATGTAAAAGAAGATGTCTTTAGAGACATTATGATTCAAGGAGAGGCTACCTTAGAAGACTTTCACAATGTGATAAACCAATCATTTGGTTTTGCAGGAGATGAGATGGCTTCTTTTTACCTTACAGATGAGGATTGGAATCAAGGAGAGGAAATAACCCTTTTTGACCTATCAGAGAGTGGAGAAATACGCTTAATGGAAGAGACTACTATCGATTCAGTAGTAAATGAAGACGAACCTAAACTGCTATATGTCTATGATTTTATGCAAATGTGGACATTCTTTGTAGAATTAGTAGAGGTAGATGAAGAAGAAGCTGGGGTATCATACCCTACAGTAGTGTATGCTCACGGTACTATTCCAGCTGAGGCTCCTGAAAAATCATTTGTAGCTGACGATTTTAATGAGTTTGACGATGAGTTTAATGACTTTGATATAGACGAAGAAGACTACGAAAGTTTTTCAGAAGAGGACTACTATCGATAATAAGCTAATAGGTAATAAGTAAAAAACTATGCTAAATTTATATACCACTAATATTGAAACACTTTCGGTGCATAGAGTAGGCAATCAGAGTAAAGGGGAACCTCTTTTCTTATCAGAAAGTCCTTATGCACTGAATGATGAAATTATAGGTTTGCTAAAAGAATATTTTTTTAAACCTTTTAGAGAGAAAGAGGAGAATTATTTTAGATTTGTACACGATGCTGATGTAGAGTTTAACGAACTTTATCAGTTGGTAACTCCTATTTTTGAAGATGAGAGTTGTATTCACCAGCAGTCGAAAAAGATAGCACAGCACCTCTATAACCAATCTAATCACCCGCATATAAAGAGTGGAGAGGTATATGTGGCTTTGCTACACGATACTTACTTAGACAATGAAAAAGTGAAAGCAGTGGGTATTTTTAAGTCGGAGGTGAAGAATAGCTTTTTTCAGTTTGAAGAGCAACCTAACCAATTAGAAATTATTATTCAGGAAGGGGTAAATATTCAGAAATTAGATAAAGGTTGTATTATTTTTAACACCAATAAGGAAGAAGGATATAAAATACTGTCAGTAGATAGTAATCGTTATGATACTAAGTATTGGCTTGAAAACTTTCTGAATGTAGATGCCCTAATTGATGATAACTTTTATACTAAAAAGTACTTGAAGTTTAGTCAGGATTTTGCTAAAGATGTTATTCTACCAGCAGAAGATAAGAAAGAGGAAGTACTTTTTATGAATAGGGCTATTAATTACTTTGCTAAAAATGATGATTTTGAAGAAACCTCATTTGTAAATGAAGTGTTTGACAATCCAGAATTTATACCAGAGTTTAAGCACTATAAAGTAGAGAAAGGGCCTAAGTATCAGATAGAAGATGTGTCAAGTTTTCCAATAGCTAATAAAGCCGTATCGGATGTGCGCAAGAAGATTAAAAATGTGATAGACTTGGATACGAATATACAGATACGTATGGATTTTATCAATCCTGAATCGGCAGATAAGTTTATAGAGAAGGGTTGGGATGAGGAGAAGCAGATGTATTATTACTTAGTGTATTTCAATAAAGAACAGAAAAACAAGGAGTAATAGTTAATAACAAATGATAAACGACAAACAATAAATCTTCAAGATTTATCGTTTGTCGTTTTTTTATGCTTATTTCTGAAGTACTTTGTGTACGGCTTTTATAATACCATCTTTGTCTAATCCGTATTTTTGCATCAGTTGGGCTGGGGTACCGCTTTCACCGAAAGAATCGTTTACAGCAACAAACTCCTGACGAACAGGGTAATGCTGGGTGAGTACGCGTGCTACGCTTTCGCCTAAGCCTCCATAGTAATTGTGCTCTTCGCAGGTAACTACTGCTTTGGTTTTCTTCACTGATTTAAGAATTATATCTTCATCTAAAGGCTTGATAGTATGAATGTTGATTACTTCAGCAGAGATGCCTTTTTGCTCTAATTCTTCACAAGCTAATAGAGCTTCCCATACTAAGTGTCCGGTAGCTATAATAGTAACATCAGTGCCTTCATTGAGCAATATACCTTTTCCTATTTCGAACTTTTGATCTTCAGGTGTAAAGTTGGCTACTGCAGGTCTGCCAAAGCGTAGGTAAACAGGCCCTACATAATCAGCAATGGCAAGAGTAGCTGCTTTGGTTTGGTTATAGTCGCAAGGATTGATAACCACCATATTAGGAAGCATTTTCATCAGCCCGATGTCTTCTAATATTTGGTGAGTAGCTCCGTCTTCGCCCAAGGTAAGACCTGCGTGAGAGGCACATATTTTCACATTTTTATTAGAATAGGCTATCGATTGGCGTATTTGGTCGTATACGCGTCCGGTAGAGAAGGCAGCAAAAGTACCTGTGAAAGGTATTTTGCCTCCGATAGTAAGTCCGGCAGCAATGCCCATCATATTAGCTTCGGCAATGCCAATTTGGAAGAAGCGTGTAGGGTTCTCTTCAATAAATTTTTCCATTTTGAGAGAGCCAATAAGGTCGGCACAGAGGGCTACCACATTGGGGTTAGTACGACCGAGCTCAGCTAAGCCAGCTCCGAACCCACTTCGGGTATCTTTTTTTCCTGTATCAATATATTTTTTCATTGTTATAATAATGATAATCAATTTAGGCGCAAAGGTAATATATAATTAGCAAATTAGCAAATTAGTAAATTGAGAAATATTGCTCGCCGACTTTTCTTCGCTTATCTTTCGCTCATCCTTCGGTGTAGGTATATCTAAAGTAAAGGTATGGTGGAAAAATATAGCCTTATTAGTTGCTATTTCATAATTAATTTGTATATTTGCGCCCGATTTTAATACCTCTTACCATTACTTTATACTTTCAAAATAAAAAATGTCTACTAAAAAATTATTTACTTTAATAACAACTATTTTTACATAAAATGTTCAACTTTGTAGAGTTAAAAACAAAAAAGCTTCCTGAACTACAGGCTATAGCTCAGCAGCTAAATGTACCTAAGTATCGCTATCTGAATAAGTTAGACCTTATAAATCAGATTATTGCCTTTCAGGAGAAAGGAGGACAAACGCCTTTGCCTCAGGAAGATACCCCTAAGAAAACTGTAGTAGCCGCTGATAGTCAATCAGAAACTAAGTCAGAGACTAGGTCAGCATCTAAATCAGAAGCCAAACCGGAAGCCAAATCAGAATCTAAACCTACCCCTAAATTAGAGGCTAAACCCCAACCAGAAGCTAAAAAGAAAGGTGGAAAAAAGAAAATAGAAGTTCCGCAAAAAGTGGGAAGTTCTAATCAAGAGAATTTTGCCAAAACAACTGTTAGTAAGTCAGTTAGAGCAGAAGAAGAAAATAAAGGGGACTATAAGCCGTCTTTTCAGAAGAAAAATACTTCACAAAACACTAACACTCCTCCTAAAGCAGCTGCTCCTGCTGCTAATTACAATCCTAACAATAATTATGTAGTTGATGCTGATAACTTCGACAAAGAAAAGAAAAATCGCTATAGAGCTCCTGATTTTGAGTTTGATAGCGTGGTAGATTGCGAAGGAGTACTTGATATTACAGCTGATGGGTATGGCTTTTTGCGTTCTTCGGACTATAATTATTTAGCATCGCCAGATGATATTTATGTATCGCCTTCACAAATACGCCTGTTTGGATTGCAAACCGGTGATACGGTACACGGAGAGGTACGTCCGCCTAAAGAAGGAGAAAAGTACTATCCGCTGTTAAAAGTGATTAAGATTAACGGTCTTGACCCACAAGTGGTGCGCGATAGGGTTCTTTTTGAGCATCTTACGCCTCTTTTTCCTAATGAAAAATTTGAGTTAGCTGGTAGAGGTTCAACTATTTCAACACGTCTAATAGATTTATTTGCCCCTATAGGGAAAGGGCAGCGCGGTATGATAGTGGCGCAACCTAAAACGGGTAAAACGATGTTGCTAAAAGACATCGCTAATGCTATCAGCAAGAATCACCCTGAAGTGTACCTGATGGTATTGCTTATAGACGAACGCCCTGAGGAGGTGACTGATATGCAGCGCAGTGTAAGGGGAGAGATTATCTCATCAACTTTTGATAAAGAGGCAAGTGAACACGTAAGAATAGCCAATATAGTATTAGAAAAGGCAAAACGATTGGTAGAGTGCGGTCACGATGTGGTAATTCTGCTTGACTCAATAACCCGCTTGGCACGTGCTTATAATACGGTGCAACCGGCTTCGGGTAAGGTGCTTACAGGGGGGGTAGATGCCAATGCGCTACACAAACCTAAACGCTTTTTTGGTGCGGCGCGTAATATAGAAAACGGAGGGTCGCTATCAATTATAGCTACAGCTCTTACGGATACGGGGTCGAAGATGGATGAGGTGATTTTTGAAGAATTTAAAGGAACTGGCAATATGGAACTACAGTTAGATAGGCGTATAGCTAACCGCCGTATTTTCCCTGCTATAGACCTGATGGCTTCTTCTACACGTCGTGATGACTTGTTATTAGATGAAAATACCCTAAACCGTACGTGGGTGTTGCGTAAGTATTTGGCAGAGATGAATCCGATAGAAGCCATGGAATTTATGGAGAAACAGATGAAGCAAACACGGAATAATCAAGAGTTTTTGGCAACAATGAATAATTAAAAATTATTGATATACAGTAGTTTATAAAATTTTATAAAAAATATTTGAAAAATAATTGCCGAAAAATTTGCAGATAATAAAAATAGTTGTACCTTTGCACCCGCATAAATGAAACAACAATATGTTTATGCAACTGGAGAGATGGCAGAGCGGTTGAATGCGGCGGTCTTGAAAACCGTTGAGGGTAACACCTCCGGGGGTTCGAATCCCTCTCTCTCCGCAGAATAGCAAAAATGGACTAAAATGGGGATACCTGTTTTAGTCTTTTTTATTTTTTGTGCGGTAAGGCGGGAAGATTGAGAAGGCAGAGAAGATTGGGAAGGCTGAGAGGGCAGAGAAGATTGAGAAGGCTGGGAAGATTGAGAGGACTAGGAAGATTGAGAGGACTAGGAAGATTGAGAGGACTAGGAAGATTGAGAGGACTAGGAAGATTGAGAGGGCTAGGAAGATTGAGAGGGCTGGGAGAATGTGATAAATATTTATTATTATGATAGCAGAACATTTTTTTTATACAAAACAAGGGAACAGCGAGGCTAAGGTTATTGTTTTTCTGCACGGGTTTTTAGAAGACCACAGTATATGGAAAGATTTAGCTGATAGGCTATCAGATGATTATTGTGTGATAGCCATAGACTTATTAGGGCACGGCAAAACGCCCACTATCGCCCCAGTACATACTATGGAGCGTATGGCGGAAGAGGTGTACACTATCCTACAAAAGGAAGCCGTAAGTACTTGTACGTTAGTAGGTCACTCGATGGGAGGTTATGTAGCGCTTGCTTTTGCTGAACTTTTTGCTCAGAAAGTGGCTGGTTTGATACTAATGAACTCTACTCCGCTACCCGATTCAGAAGAGAAAAAAGCTAATAGAGACCGCGTGCTAAAGGTGATTGAGAAACAGAAGGAGCTATTTGTACGCACTGCCGTAACCAATCTTTTTAGCGAGACCAATAGACTGACAATGCAAGCAGATTTAGAAAAATTGGTGGCAATTGGTTTGGCTACCCCTAATGAGGGTATAGCAGCTGCCTCGCTTGGAATGAAGGAACGTCCTGACCGCACAGAAGTATTTGAGCAATTGCAGGCTAAAAAGCATATTATTATGGGGAAAAATGATGCGCTGATACCTTATGAGGCTATGATAGCAATAGCCGATAGGGTAGGGGCAAGCTATAGTTTGCTGTCAGGGGGACATCTGTCATATATAGAAAACAAACAAGAAACCTTAGAGGCTTTGCGCCACTTTATGAGTTAATTATGAAAGCGTTCTTATTACTAATCAGTGTGTTAATGATAGCTTGTAGTGAGCCGACCCAACCATCGACACAGACTACAAAAAGTACTACAGCCATTATACAGAAGGATACTGTTCAAGCAAAGTCTGCTGCTGAAGAGGTTGCTACTTTTACTAAAACTCTTACCACAGATACGGCTATACCCTTTCTGTACGAATACGAAAAGCAACACAAAGAACGTTATGTACGTATCATCACTGACTACGGCAATATTGATATTGAGTTATTTAATGAAACACCTTATCACCGCGCGAATTTTATATTTCTAACTAAGCAAAAATACTTTGATGGGACTGTCTTTCACCGAGTGGTAAAGAATTTTGTAATACAAGGAGGTAATTCGGAAAGTTGGGATATTAGCAGACGTCGTGCCGCTATTGGGGCTTATCTTTTGCCCCCTGATACTAAAAAAGGGTTTAAGCACCACAGAGGTACTGTGTCGATGCCCAGCAGTGATATAGACAATCCGCACCAGTTTGCTTCGCCATACGAATTTTTTATAGTGGTACAGAAGCCAGGAGCTTATCATTTAGATGGTAAATATACCGCTTTTGGGAGAGTAATTGCGGGTATGGAAGTGGCTGATAAAATCAATCAGGTAGAGACTGAAGGCAGAGATGACTGGCCTAAAAAAGACATCAAGATGAAAGTAATTATACTTAACAAATAGCATATCTTATGAAGTATTATATTATAGCAGGAGAAGCATCGGGAGACCTACACGGAGCAAACCTTATGAAAGCCCTACTTGACAAAGACCCAGCAGCTGATTTTCGTTTTTGGGGAGGTGACCAAATGGCTAAGGTAGGCGGTACATTGGTAAAGCACTATCGAGAACTCGCTTTTATGGGTTTTTGGGAGGTGCTTACTAATCTGCGTACCATACTTAAGAATATAGATTACTGCAAAAAAGATATAGCTAACTTTAAGCCCGATGTGCTCATCTTTATAGATTACCCAGGGTTTAATATGCGCATAGCTCAATGGGCTAAGCAACAACATATCCCTACCCATTACTATATATCGCCCCAAATATGGGCTTGGAAAGAGAATAGGATAAAGGCAATTAAACGAGATGTAGATTTTATGTATGTGATATTGCCTTTTGAAAAAGCCTTTTACGAGCAAAAACATCAATATCCCGTACACTTTGTAGGTCACCCACTGTTAGATGCTATAGCGCAGCGTGAAGAGGTAGATGCTGAAACATTTAAGAGCGAAAACGGTTTAGACAGTCGTCCTATTATAGCTTTGCTACCCGGTAGTAGAAAGCAAGAAATAGCCAAGATGCTGAAGATAATGCTTTCGGTAGTAGATGATTATCATCAGTATCAGTTTGTGATAGCAGGAGCCCCCTCAATAGATTATGAATTTTATCAGCAATTTATAAAAGAAGAAAATGTACACTTCGTAAGCGGTAAGACCTACGACCTGCTATCGGTATCATATGCTGCCTTAGTAACCAGCGGTACTGCCACCTTAGAGACAGCCTTACTAAATGTACCTGAGGTAGTTTGTTATAAAGGCAGTTGGCTGTCTTACCACATCGCTAAACGGATTATTAAGCTGAAATACATTTCGTTAGTAAACCTAATAATGGATAAACCTGTAGTTACTGAGCTTATACAAGGAGACCTCACTAAGAAGAACTTAGAAAAAGAGCTTGACAAACTTTCTACCTATACGCGCCGCTACGAGATATTTAAAGACTATGTGCTACTGCGTGAAAAATTAGGCGGAGAGGGAGCCAGTGAAAAAACCGCTGCCTTAATAGTAAAGAAATGAGACTGAAGGGTTATTATATCAATACTGCAGATATTTTGCTCCTACTAAATGTGATGTTATTTGCTTTAGCGAAAGTCGTCACGCTTTTAGGGTTGATAGAAGAGTCAGAACTCAATAGTTGGGTATGTGTACCTTATTCGCTGAATTTATACTTAGAACGCCCTTGGACATTGTTTTCATACGCCTTTTATCACGTAAGCCTCTCTCATCTATTTTGGAATATGCTTTTTCTGTTTTTCACGGGGCGCATATTCTTCAATCTCTTCAATATAAAGCAATTTTTAGTTGCTTATATATGGGGGGTACTGGTAGGAGGAACCGCTTTTTTAGTTTTGGGTCATTTTTTGCCCGCTTCAGTTGGTAATACTATTTTGTTAGGCGCTTCAGCAGGTATTATAAGTGTTTTTGCTTTTATAGCGACCGTAACTCCTTCATACGGAGTGTATATATTTACACTCAGAGTAAAAGTGTTGTATCTGTTAGTGGCCATTATACTATTTGACTTATTTGATTTTTCGGCTAATTCAGGAGGCAAAATAGCTCATCTGGGAGGAATTATAGCAGGAATAATGGTGGGAGTAATGGCAAAATACCAGCTTTGGAGTCGTAAGCGTATGCGTGTAGAGATGCCAGAAATGAAACCTAACAAACCAGAAAGACAAAAAGTGAAGCAGCACCGCATCAACCAATTGTTAGATAAAATAAATGCTAGTGGCTATGCCAGCCTAACTGATAAAGAGAAGAAATTCTTATTTGAAGCTAGTAAAGAAAATGATATGTAATGTTAATTTTTTGCTAACAGAATATTTTTAACAAAATTTTAACATATATGAATTGTTTTTTTCGTACCTTTGCATCGGTTGAATGATAATTGAAATTAATGATGTTTAGAAAACTACCCTTAATATTAAGCTCAATGTTAGTGGTAATCTCTTGTAAAGAAGAGAATACTGAATGTACTGTGCTCAGAGGATTTTTTCCTAACTCTAAAGATCCCTCTGTCGTTTTGTATGCTAATGATACACCTATTGACACAGTTTATTTAGATAAAGATAAGAATTTTATCTTTAATCTTAAAATAAAAGAGAGTCAGCTGTACAATTTTGAAACGAAAGGAAAATTTCAGTACGTATTCATAGAGCCGAATGATAGCTTGGTAGTATATGCCAATGCTTATAATTTTGATGAGAGTATCTCATTTTCAGGAAGAGGGGCAGCGATTAATAACTTCATATTGGTTCAAGCAAACGAAGCACGAAGAGAAGCAGATCTTTTTAAAAAATACCAATCATTGCCGCCGAACCTTTATAAAGAGAAAATTGATTCGCTGTACCAACTAAAGAAAAATGAGTATGAGGCTTTTGTGAAAGTGAATCCGACACTTTCGGAGAAAGCGAAAGACTTAGCCTTAGTGAGTGCTACTTTCCCTCTTTACAAAGAAATGGAAATATATCCGTTTGTATATCAGAGTGAAGATAATGTACCGCTGAATTGTGTACTGCCAGAAGATTTTTACGATTACAGAAAGCGTATTAATTATAACGATACTTTCTTAGAGTACTTCAGACCCTACTATCGCTATATGGTAATGTATATCAATAACTTAGCTTTTACTAAATATACATACAATAAACATACTTTAGTAGATGTAAGCCAAGAGTTAGGTTTTCATTTAGAGAAGATAAAAATTATAGACAGTCTTTTTAGTAAAGGAAGTTTGAGAGATAACCTATACCGAAATGCAGCATACGCTTATATCTTTAATATTCATATTCAGGAACATAGAGCATATAAAGACTATTTTCATAAATTTGCGAAGTACAACAAAGACAACGAACACAAAGCAGAGCTAGATAAAGTATTTCGGAATGTTATCGCTCTACAAGCGGGTAATCAGCCGCCAGATTTTGACCTGATAAACACTAAAGGAGAACCTACTAAATTTTCGGAAATTCAGAACCCTAAGATGACCACCATATACTATTTTTGGTCGGTTAACCAACAAGAGCTTTCTAATTTAATATTTAATAGAATTTCGCAGCTCAAACGACTTTTTCCTAATGTGAAGTTTGTGGGGATAGATATAGGGCAAGATAAGACCCAGTGGAAGAAACAAGTACAGAATACTGATTGGACAGACCAATATCATTCGATAAACTTTATGGACTTGTCGCAGAAAATTTTGATAAACAACATCAATAAATCACTAATAATAGACAAAGACGGACGTATTATCTCGGCATTTGAGGATATTTTTAGTCCTAACTTAGAAAAAATATTATTGTCAAAAGAATCATAACTATGACAGACCAGATTATTACTCTTGTAATGTATTGTATTCCTGCCTTGGTGGTAGGGGCCGTAGCTTTTTACTTCTTCAGGATACATATAGAGAATGAAGATCGCAAACGGATGTTTTTGCTTCAGCAGGAAACTTATAAGTTTACTTTTCCTATTAAGCTGCAAGCCTATGAGCGAATGACGCTATTCTTAGAGCGCATTACTCCGCAACAATTGTTTTTGCGTATTCCGCCTGGTGATTTGACTAAAAAAGAATACGAAATACTGCTCACCAATACTATAGACCAAGAGTTTGAGCACAATTTGGCACAGCAGATATACTTAAGTCCAAATTTGTGGAACATCATACGCACAGCTAAAGCAGCCACCATACAGCTGATAAGAAAGGCTGCTTATAATGAAAGTGTGAAAGATGCCCCTGAAATGGTGGAGGCAGTATTCAAGGAATTTATAGATAGGACTACCCCTTCGGCAAATGCGCTGAGCCATCTGAAAGAAGAAGTACGTCAATTTTTGAGATAAGATAAGGGCTTTCTGAGAAAATCAGAGAGCCTTTTTTTTGATAAATAATTTTTAATTGCAATTTTTGGGTTGTAATTCATAATTATTTTGTACATTTGCCTCAGATTTAAAAGTGTAAAAGTCATTATGAAAATACTCCTAAAGTCAGCGAGAATTATTGACAAAGAAAGTGAATTTCACAATACAGTGAAAGACATATTGATTTCAGATGGAACAATAACACATATTTCAGACCAGCTTGGAGAAGTGCAGGTAGATAAGGTAATCGCCGATGCATATGTGTCGCAAGGTTGGACAGACAGTAGTGTATGCTTTGGCGAACCAGGCTATGAAGAGAGAGAGACCTTGGCTAATGGTATGCTGACCGCTGAGAAGAGTGGCTTTACACATTTGCTTATTAATCCGCTTACACACCCTGTGACTGACAGTAAGGCGGCCGTAACTTATATAAAAGATAAAACGCGCTATTGTGTAGCTACAGCTTACCCTATAGGAGCACTAACAGTAGAGAGTAAAGGAGAATATTTGGCAGAATTATATGATATGCAAAGCGCTGGAGCAGTGGCTTTTGGCGATTATAAAAAACCTATAAGCAATAGCAACCTGCTGAAAATAGCTCTACAGTACACACAGCCCTTTGATGGTATTGTAATTTCGTTTCCTAACGATACTAAGATAATGGGCAAAGGCGTAGTAAACGAACACATAGAGGGTACGCGCTTAGGGCTAAAAGGTATTCCTGCTTTAGCAGAAGAACTATGTGTAGCAAGAGATTTATCGATATTAGAATACGCAGGGGGAAGATTACATATCCCTACAATTTCCACTGCTAAGTCAGTAGCCCTTATAGCTGAGGCAAAGGCAAAAGGCTTAGATGTAACTTGCAGTGTAGCAGTGCACCACTTGCACTTCACAGATGAGGTGCTCGATAATTTTGATACTAATTATAAAGTATTACCCCCCTTAAGAGATACAGAGAATGTGCTTGCACTACGAGAAGCCTTAGATAACGGTGTGATAGATTTTGTGACTTCAGACCATAATCCGTTAGATATAGAGCTTAAGTTTAAAGAATTTGATTTAGCTGATTTTGGTACTATAGGATTAGAAAATGTATGGGGTGTTTTGAGCCAATACACTACTGTAGAAAGAGCCGTAACACTGCTAACAGCTGCTCGTAAACGTTTCGGTATAGCTACAACTCCTATAGCAGTAAATACAGTGGCTGACCTTACCTTATTTACCCCAGAAGGTACTTCGGTATTCACAAAAGAGGACATACTTTCGGCTTCTAAGAATAGTGCCTTTATAGGAGCTACTATGAAAGGGAAAGTATTAGGGGTAATAGCCAATAATCAATTGATATTGAATGAGTAATAAAAATAGTAGTTATGGACACTAATAAGAAACTTCCGTTAGAATACATCATTCGCGAACCCCAGATAAAGATAAAGCGTTCTCCGGTGATATTTATGTTGCACGGTTATGGCAGTAATGAAGAGGATCTTTTTTCGTTTGCTAATGCACTGCCGCCCGAATATACTATTATTTCGTTTAGAGCTCCGTATCACTTAGCAAGCTTTGGGTATGCTTGGTATATGATAAATTTTGATGCAGACCAGAATAATTGGAGTGATACTAAGCAGGCAATAGAGTCAAGAGATTTGATAATGCAAGCAATAGAAGAGGCCTGCCGTGTGTATGACTTAGATACACGCAATGTTACCCTATTAGGATTTAGTCAGGGGAGTATATTGAGTATGGCGGTAGCCCTTTCGTATCCTAAAAAAATACGCAATGTGATAGCCCTAAGTGGGTATCTAAATAAAGATATTATAAAAGAAGGTTATGAGAAAGAACACCACTCTATGACTCATTTCTATATATCGCACGGCTCAAGTGACCAAGTAATTCCGGTAGAATGGGCACGACAAACCCCTGTAATACTTGATAGCATAGGTGTGAAGTGCCGTTATGAAGAGTTCCTTGTGGGGCACGGTGTTTCGCCACAAAATTTCTATTCTTTCCGTGAGTGGCTTACTCAGCAGTAATTTATGGATAAAAAAGAATTTAAGGAAAAATATGAGCTTTTTAAGCGCAAGGCGTATGTTATTATTTATGGTACTAACACACGCTTAGGTAAGCTTTTTGACCTTGTGCTATTAGCACTTATTTTTATAAGTGTAGTGATGGTAATGCTCGAAACTGTAAAAGGAATAGACCACCGACTACACGGCTTATTGGTGTTTATGGAGTGGGTGATAACTATCTTCTTTACAATGGAGTATATATTGCGTATTATTAGCAATAAAAAGCCTTATCGCTACATATTTAGTATATATGGCATTATAGACTTGATAGCTATTTTGCCTATGTACCTGTCCTTTATCACCCCGAGTACGAAAGCTATTTCGGTAGTACGTGCCCTTAGGCTACTGCGTATTTTTAGGATATTAGACTTGGTGAGCTTTATGAACCAAGGAGAAGAGCTAAAGTTGGCACTACGCACCAGTAAGAATAAGATTCTTGTTTTTATCTATTTTGTGTTTGTAATATCTATACTGTTGGGTTCGCTGATGTATGTGGTAGAGAATGAACACAGCGGATTTACTAGCATTCCACGCAGTATTTACTGGTGTATAGTAACTCTTACCACGGTAGGTTATGGTGATATAAGCCCTGCAACTACTTTGGGGCAAATGATAGCTTCGTTAGTAATGATATTGGGTTATGGCATTGTAGCTGTGCCTACGGGTATAGTAACCGCTGAATATAGTCGTGTATCGAGAGCTAATATACTAAAGGAAGAGCAGCGCTGTCAGCAAAAAGAACTTTTAGCTGATAAGCATACTGAAAAAGTTATTTGCCACCAATGTAATAATTCGAGCCATTTAGAGGGAGCTAATTACTGTTCATCTTGTGGAGCTCCATTAAAAAAACAGATAGACAAATGTCCCGAAAAAAACGATTACTTCTGACAATAGTAGGACCTACTGCCATAGGTAAAACCCGTTTAGCTATAGCTTTGGCACAGCATTTCGGCACAGAAATTATCTCGTGCGACTCGCGTCAGTTTTTTAGAGAAATGCATATAGGCACGGCAGTACCTACTGCTGAAGAACAAGCCCTTATAAAGCACCATTTCATTCAGCATAAGAGTATTTTTGAGCCTTATTCGGTAGGAGATTTTGAGCGCGATACCCTTACCCTTCTCCATAACCTTTTTGAAACACACGAGGTGGTAGTGATGGTCGGGGGTAGCGGCTTGTATGTGAAGGCTGTAATAGATGGATTAGATGACTTTCCGACAGTAGATGAGCATATAAGAGAAACGCTTAACGCTTCGTATCAGTCAGAGGGTATTGGGGTACTACAGACTCAGTTAAAAGAATTAGACCCACAGCATTACGCAAAGGTAGATACTCAGAATCCGCATCGTATGATACGTGCTTTGGAGGTGTGTATAGCTACTGGAAAGCCTTATTCATCTTTTTTGCAACAGAAAAATGTAAGTCGGGATTTTGAAACTCTTCAGATAGGGCTAACAGCTGACAAAGAAATAGTATATCAGCGAATAAACGATAGGGTAGAGCAAATGTTAGCAGAAGGACTGCTGATAGAGACGCAGCAGTTATTGCCCTACAAACAGCTAAATGCCCTACAGACAGTAGGCTACCGAGAGCTATTTGATTTTTGGGAAGGAAAGCATTCACTACTATTTGCTATAGAAGAGATAAAGAAAAATACACGCCGTTTTGCTAAGCGTCAGTACACGTGGTTTAACAGAGATGAGAGGATACAATGGTTTGACTACCAGACTCCTATAGAAGAAATTATCAAAAAGACAATATACAATGGAGAAAATATTTAAGCATTGCCCCAACTGTACTTCTACGAATACAGAATTCCCGAATAATGTGCGATTTTTATGTCACGATTGTGGTTTTACCTACTTTCACAATATAGCTGCAGCTGTAGCCGTAGTATTTAGGTATGAAGATAAAGTACTTTTTACAGTACGGAATATGGACCCTGACAAAGGAAAATTAGATTTGCCAGGTGGGTTTATAGACCCTAATGAGACTGCGCAAGAAGCTGCTTGTCGTGAAGTGTTGGAAGAGATGGGAATGCAAATAAGTCCTTCGCAATTGCGTTTTATTACTACTTTTCCTAATAATTATTTATATAAAGAAGTGCCCTACCGCACAATGGATATATTTTTTGAATGCCGATTGGCTGGAGAGCAAGTGCATATAGTGGCACCTGATGAGATTAAAGCTCTGCAATGGTTTCCACTGAATGAAATACCCGAAGAACAGATAGGTTTTGTGTCGGTGAGAACCGTTATTCAACAACTAAAAGTAGGAGAACTTTAAAAAGGACGAGAAATGAACAGTATCAATCATTATAGGGAAGAATTTTTAGCTCATCTGAAAACTTCAATAGCTGTAAAAGAACCGCGAAATCTATACGAACCTATAGATTATATATTGCAATTAGGGGGCAAACGCTTGCGCCCTGTACTGACACTTATAGCAGCAGACCTCTTTGGAGGCGACTACCGCAAAGCACTTCCGGCAGCTGCTGCGGTAGAAGTGTTTCACAATTTTTCGCTTGTACACGATGATATAATGGACAATGCTTCTCTGAGGAGAGGAAAGGCTACTGTACACCAAAAATGGAATAGCAATATAGCTATACTCTCTGGTGATGCGATGCTGATTTCTGCTTACTGTCTATTAGATAGTTATCCTCCAGACACTTTTGCAGCTCTTGCTAAACTGTTTTCTAAAACAGCTTTAGAAGTGTGTGAAGGGCAACAATGGGATATGGACTTTGAGACCCAAGCCCAAGTGAGTATACCCCAATACCTGCAAATGATACGTTATAAAACAGCGGTATTAGTAGGAGCTGCCTTGCAGATGGGAGCTATTATAGCAGGAGCTTCTATTGAAAATCAGCGTCTTATATATGATTTTGGGGTGACTATAGGGCTTGCTTTTCAGCTGCAAGATGATTATTTAGATACTTTTGGTGATGAGGCTTTTGGTAAAAAAATAGGAGGAGATATACTTGAAAATAAAAAAACAATACTCTATTTAAAAGCTTTAGACTTAGCTGATGAGGCACAACGCAACACATTGATAGCACAATATACTACCTCAGAAGAAAATGATGCAAAAATAGCTATAGTGACCCAACTATTTAGGCAAACAGGAGCTGCTGAGGCTGTGAGAGACGAGATAACACGCACTACTGATGAAGCTCTTAACTTATTGGAGCACATAACTATAAGTGATGAAAAACGCGCTTATTTGAAGCAGTTTGCTTTAGAATTGATGAATAGGAAGGTGTAAAAAAATGTGAGATATTCTCTTGTTAATTATTTATTATTTCGTACTTTTGCACCCTAATATTTAAAGTGAAAATATAAATGTTTAAATGGGTAAAAGCGAGCTTTTGGAATGCAGTAGCTGGCTTAATATTGCGAAATAGAATCACATTTTTAATCATAATAGCCTTAATTACAGGTTTTTTGGCATTGCAGTGGAAAAATATTCGCTTTACATTTACTGAAGCGAATATGTTGCCTGATGACCACCCTGTGAATGTGGAGTACAAGCGATTCCTATCTAAATTTGGAGAGGAAGGCAATTTGATATTATTGGCTATTGATGATGATAAAATTTATACTCCAAAGATATTAAATGAGTGGATACAACTCAGTAATGAACTTAAGAAATACAAGCAGATAGATGCGGTTATTTCGATTAACAATCTGCCCATATTAGTTAAAGATACTGCTCAACAACGCTTGGTAACTCATAAACTTATAGAAGGAGAGGTTAAAAACCAAGCACAAGCAGACAGTATAAGACAAGTACTTATAGAAAAACTGCCATTTTACGAAGGACTTATTTATAATGCTAAGAGCAAAACACTGCAGACAGCGGTGTATATGAATAAGAAAATTGTAAATACTAAAGCACGTAAAGACTTCATTCTTAATGACTTTATTCCGATAGTTGAAAAATTTGAGCAACGCACAGGACTAAAGGTACGCACCTCGGGGATGCCATATATACGCACCCTAAGTGCCCAAAATATAATGGACGAGATAGGACTTTTTATAGCAGCTGCCCTGATTTCTACCTCTCTTATATTCTTCTTTTTCTTCCGTTCCTTTAGGGCGATGTTTATCTCTATGGGAGTGGTGTCGGTAGCAGTGATGTGGGTATTTGGTTTTCTGGGACTATTTGACTACGAAATCACTATACTTACGGGGCTTATACCACCCTTGGTGATAGTGATAGGCATACCCAACTGTGTATTCCTCATCAATAAATATCAACAAGAAATTAGCAAACACGGCAACCAAGCTAAATCACTTATTAGAGTGATTAGAAATGTAGGGAATGTTACGCTATTGACAAACCTGACTACAGCTATCGGTTTTGCTACCTTTATTTTTACAGAAAGTACTTTGCTCAAGCAGTTTGGTATTATAGCCTCTATCAATGTGCTTTCTATATTTCTGATTTCACTACTGCTGATACCTATTATCTACAGTTATATGAGCATTCCTAAAGAAAAACACTTGCGCCATTTGTCTCGCAACTGGATAGGAGGACTTATAAAATTTATTGAAAATACCGTAAAACATCATCGTATAGCCGTTTTTACCACAGCTTTGGTACTCTTGATACTCAGTATTATAGGTATTTATAAGATAAAAATATCGGGTAGCTTGATAGAAGATATGCCTAAATCGGCAACATTCTTTGATGATATAAGTTATTTTGAGAAGAATTTCGGGGGTATTATGCCTTTAGAAATAACTGTAGATACTAAACAAAAGAACGGAGTAACCAAACTTGCCACCTTAAAACGCATAGATGAGCTTTGTGCGCATATAGAGGAGATACCAGAGATTTCGAAGCCCCTATCAGTAGTGAATTTGGTGAAGTATGCTAAACAGGCATACTACAATGGTAATCCGAAATACTACAGTCTGCCAACTACACAAGAACAGAATTTTATTCTTTCGTACATTAAAAATTCAAAAGGCAATGCGAGTATGCTGTCAGCCTATGTAGATAGTACCGCCCAAACCGCGCGTATTACTACTTTTATGAAAGATATAGGTACTGAGAAAATGCAACAGATAGAAGAGAATATCTATGCTAAAGCCCAGAAACTTTTCCCCAGCGATAAATATGAGCTAAAAATAACAGGTAAAGCCTATTTGTTTACTAAAGGGACGAGCTATTTGGCAACCAACCTAATCTGGTCGCTTGCCTTGGCAATAGTGCTTATCGCACTTATAATGGCCTATATGTTCCGCTCAGTGAAAATGATTATCATTTCGCTTATACCTAACCTTTTGCCACTGCTTATCACAGCAGGGTTAATGGGCTATTTGGGCATACCACTTAAGCCATCAACTATATTAGTATTTAGCATAGCTTTTGGTATTTCGGTAGATGATACTATACACTTCTTAGCTAAATATCGCTTAGAGCTCGTAGCCCGCAATTGGAAGATAAGCAAATCGGTGTATGCAGCCCTAAGAGAGACAGGGGTAAGTATGTTTTATACCTCTATAGTATTGCTTTGCGGTTTCTCAGTATTTCTGCTTTCAAGTTTTGGAGGCACTAAAGCCTTAGGAGGGCTTATCTCGGCTACGTTACTCTTTGCTATGATGACGAACCTATTGCTTTTGCCGAGTTTATTACTGTCATTAGAGCGACATATTTCAAATAAAGAAACTTTTAAAGAACCTCAAATAGAGATTTTCCCCAAAGAAGAAGAAAATTAGTTAATTTGTCAATCGACAAATTAGTCATAAAAGTAAAAATAATCATTATGGAAAATAAAAAACATATCGTAATAGTAGGGGGTGGTTTTGCAGGATTAGAGCTTGTGAAAGAGCTAAACCGCTCAGGTAAATACCATATTACTTTGGTGGATATGAACAACTATAACTTCTTTCCACCTCTTTTATACCAATTAGCAGCAGGCTTTATGGAGCCATCATCTATATCTTATCCTTTTCGCCGTTTGTTGCGCAAATATAAGAATGCACGCTTTAGAATGGCTTCTTTGCAAGAAGTAATACCTGCAGAAAACAAACTTATACTAAGCAATGGAGAACTTTCGTACGACATTTTAGTAATGGCTACGGGAGCAGAATCAAACTTTTTTGGTAATAAAGAAGTAGAAGAGAAAGCAATGCCAATGAAAACAGTAGGCGATGCACTGATGCTCAGAAATTTAGTTTATACCCGATTAGAACGTGCTACCCGTACTCAAGATAAAGAACAACGCCGTAAACTACTATCATTTGCTATAGCAGGAGCTGGACCTACAGGAGTAGAACTATCAGGGATTTTTGCTGAAATGAAGCAAAATATTATGCGTAAGGACTATCCTGAGCTTACTTTTGATGATTTAGGTGATATTTATCTGATAGATGGACAAGAGACAGTACTTTCGCCAATGTCGAAGAAAGCACAAGAGTATACTGAAAAAAGTTTATTAAAAAAAGGAGTAAAGCTAAAGCTAGGTGTTTTTGTATCAAACTTTATTAATGATGAGGTACACTTATCAGATGGTACTACTTTAGAAGCTCGCAACTTGATATGGGCAGCAGGTGTCTCTGCTAAGACTTTTAAAGGGATAGATGATAAAGCCTATTTAGGAAGAGGGAAGCGTATGAAAACTGATGCTTATAACAAAATGGAAGGATTTGATAATATCTACGCTATTGGAGACGCTTCGATTATGACCGCAGATCCTAACTACCCAGAAGGACACCCTCAGTTAGCACAAGTAGCAATACAACAAGCTGCCAACTTAGGTAAAAATTTTAATAATGATTTTAGAAATCCACAGCCTTTTAGCTATGTAGATAAAGGCTCTATGGCCATCATAGGACGCAATCAAGCAGTAGCAGACCTACCTAAGCATATATTTATAAAGGGATTTTTTGCGTGGGCTATTTGGGCATTTATACATATAATGTCGCTTGTGAATTTCCGCAATAAAATGAGAGCCCTATACAACTGGATAGGCTACTACATAAGCAAAGACCAGTCGTACCGAATGGTGCTACGCCCTAATGAAAAAGCAAAAGGATGATACCCACAGCAGCCAAACGATGGAAACAACAAATACAATATGAGTTACAAGGAGAAGACTATCAGAGCTTGATTTACACCACAGAGGAAGAAATAAGCATATTGCCTTTCTATACCGCTGAGAATGTGAAAAAGAGTTTTAACGTAACTACAGATACGCAAGCTGCTATATCATTATTTGTGTCGGATAAAGAGCAAACCCTGAAGCGTATCGCTTTTTGGCAAGCTAAAAATATAGGTTTTTTCTTGCTTACTCTGCACAAACAATTGAAAAAAGAAGAAGTTAGGAGTTGGTTGCCTACAACTTCACTATTTGTATTTGCTGATGAAGTGATAGATACAACACTTTACCAAAATGCAGGTGCTACGATGGCACAACAGATAGCTTTGACAATAGCTGAGCTGAAAGAACAGCCAACAATATTGCCTTCTATCTGTGTGAAAATGGCTATAAGTGAGGCTTTTCTGCTGGAAATAGCCAAGCTTAGAGCCCTTCGCTGGCTACTGAATGAGACTTTTCCTACTCATACTTTTCAACTAATAAGTGAAGTGTCAAACAGGGGATTATCACTACTGAAAACGCTTCATAATGAGCAATATGTGCAGTTGGCATACGAGGCTGCTATATTAGGCGGGAGTGACTATCTACTACCTAAAAATCCACTTTTCTTTAAGAAGAGTAACTTAAACATTGAAAAGGCACAAATAGCGCTTATTAGTTCCCTTTGTTCCACACGCAAAGCCTCTTTGTTAAATGACCTATATGCTGTTGAGGCACTTAGTTATGAGATGTACAAAAAGGCACAGAGCTTTATTAGCTATATAGAAAAAGAAGGGGGCATACAAATGATGAAGCAGCAGCGTATATTACAAAAGTGGATAATAGCTAAGGCTCACGAAGCACAAAAGCGTTTTGATAAGCAATGTGAGGATTTTTTAGAGGCAAATAGGGGAAAGATAGAATGGTATCAGAAAGAAGAATGGGAACTTTATCCATTTAGTAAGAAAAGTGCAGACAGAGGAACCCTTATGCCTAAGCGCTTGTGGGAACCATTTGAGATAAAACAAAGACAAAAATGGTAGAAAAAGACGAATCAATAGCAGGATTTCCTCCTTATGAGCGCGGTTATCACGCTATGGGGCACTTGCGACATACGCCTTCCTTGCGCACCATAGTATGGGCTGCAAATAAGGAAATAGAAACCTCTGCTAATGAAGTGCTTTTTACTGATATAGAGGCCTTTGAGTTAGCTTCATTGCCTTGTAAATCAATTGTTGTTAGTGATATGCATCTATTGCCTACTATAGTGAAACTTACTGATATACAATATATTTATCTTGCTGGAGAAGCATTGTTGGAAGAGGAAGCTCAGCAGCTGTTGTACACCCATTTTACTTTTAGTGACCAATGGCGTATATTATTGCACTTTCAGCAAGATGTATTTAAGAGTATGGCACATCTACGCAGCCTAAGAGCTCTTTCGGCACATTTAGGAATGCATCAACAGAAAGAAATAAAAATACCTATCACTTGCTGGGTTCATAATATTTCAGAACAACTTTACGCTCTTGCTGTACAAGCTGATGATTTAGTAGGTGACATCTATCAGCCAACCCCTACTAATGATTGGTTGATAGCCAATAGCTTAATAAGCAAGACGATACTTTAGTATTGAAAAAAGTCATTATTTCTTTGTATTTACCATTACCTTTTGTATCTTTGTAGCAAATTTAAGCCTTCATAACTAAATGAAATTATATCTTTTTGTCATATTTTGTATGGTTTGCAGCCTTCTATCAGCACAAGAACCTGCTGTAAAGCAAGACCTAAAAGTAGGCTTGGTACTCAGTGGGGGAGGGGCTAAAGGTTTAGCGCATATAGGAGTGCTAAAGGTATTAGAGGAAGCAGGCATACGCATAGACTACATAGGAGGTACTAGTATGGGGGCAATGGTAGGAGCTATGTATGCCGCAGGCTATTCGGCTAATGAGTTAGACTCTATTTTTAGGAGTTTAGACTTTGATAAACTTTTGCAAGACAAGATATCACGCCGTTCGAAATCACTTCACGAGCGGTATCTTTACGACCGCTATGCAGTGGCATTGCCTTTTAATAACTTCAAAGTAGGTTTGCCTCGTGCAGTATCTAAAGGACAAAGTATTTATAATGAGTTTGTAAAGCTACTTTACCCTGTAAATGAAATATATGATTTTTCGCAGTTACCTATTCCTTTTCTTTGTGTAGCTACTGATATAGAGACAGGGAAGGGAGTAGTACTCGAAAATGGATTTTTGCCACAAGCTATTAAAGCCAGTGGTTCTTTTCCTTCATTGTTTGATTTGGTAGAAATAGATGGTAAGTTGCTCACAGACGGGGGAATAGCGGATAATTACCCTGTAGATGAGATAAAGAAAAAAGGAGTAGATATTATTATAGGGGTAGATGTGCAAAGTCCGTTAGCAAAACGTGAGGAAATAAATTCGGTATTGAGTATTTTTTCACAAATAACGACTTTTCCGATGACGGATAATATGCCCAGAAAAATAAAGGAGACGGATATTTATATAAAGCCTAATATAGAGGGGTTTAATATTATTTCTTTTGATAAAGGAGAAGAAATTATCAATAATGGACGAATAGCAGCATCACTCTTCTTACCACGTTTAAAAGAGATAGCAGCCCATCAAAAACACGAAGAGAAACGAGAACCTATACAAAAAATAGATTCTTTTTACCTGAAAGAAGTACACTTTCACGGCAATGACCACTTTTCGAGAAGTTACTTACGTGGTAAGATGCATCTGAAGTATTTAGACCGCAAGATTTCGTTTGATGAGTTAAATGATGGATTAGATAACCTAATGGCTACAAACAACTTTCATTCTGTTAGTCACCAACTTAGGCATACTGATCAGGGAGAATACATAGATTTCTTTATAAAAGAAAGCCCTCAGCGCACCTATTTAAAATTTGGCGTACATTATGACAATTTGCTAAAAACGGGCTTTCTAATGAACTATACTCGTAATTACTTCTTACAAAGTAGTGATTTCTTATCTTTAGATCTTATAGTAGGCGATAATAGTCGTTATCAGTTTGATTATTTTGTAGATAAAGGCTTTTATATTAGCTATGGGGTTCGTTCAAGGTTTATGCAGTTTGAACGTAAACTAAACGCACATAGACTCTCTAATTATCGTATAGAAGGCTCTGAATTAAACCGTATGGATGTAGAAGCATACGACCTTGTAAATCAGCTGTATTTACAAACATTATTGGGGAATGGTTTTGTTTTCGGCTTAGGGGCAGAGCACCGCAAAATACGATTTGATGCTGAGCAAGTATATGGGTTGAGTACTGTAGTTTCTTATGCTGAAAATACTCATTTTGGCAGTCTTTACTCTTATATAAAATACGATAGCTTAGATAATACATTCTTCCCTACTCGTGGTGTATATTTTAGTTCACAATTCAATCTGTATGCTTTTGCCTCAGATATGCCTAATTTTAACAGATTTACTACAGGCAAGACAGAGCTATCATTTGCCTTTCCGCTCTTTTATAAAACAGCAGCTCGGGTTAATTTAGAAGGAGGGGTAACTATAGGAGGTACTAATGTGTATTCGCTTGACTTCTTCTTAGGAGGGAATAACAAGAATGTCTTTGGTAACTATTCATCTTTTTATGGTTATGACTTTTTGAGTTTTGGGGCTAAGAATTACCTAAAATCAGAGTTTGTAGTAGATATAGAGCCTTTTAAAAAACAACACATATTGTTATTAGCTAATTTGGCTAAAGTAGATAATAACCTATTTGAGAGTTTCCAATGGCATAAGTATCCTAATTATTCGGGCTATGGTATAGGCTACAGTATTGATAGTTTCTTAGGCCCTGTGGAACTAAAATGTACTTATTCGCCTGAAGTGAAGCAAGCCGTATGGTTGTTTAATATAGGTTATTGGTTTTAGTACGGTTTGTATGTATAGTGAATAAGGATAAGATTTTAAAAAAATAATTAATACCAAATGTAATGAAAATAACAGAGTTAGAACCAAAACAATTGTGGGCGAACTTTGCGAGTTTGAACGAAGTGCCACGCCCCTCGAAGAAAGAAGAAAAAGTCATCGCTTTTATGGTGGCTTTTGGTAAAAGTTTAGGTCTTGATACTTATCAGGACGAAACAGGTAATGTTATCATTAAAAAGCCTGCTTCAGCAGGTATGGAAAACCGCAAAACAGTAGTGCTACAATCACACCTTGATATGGTGCATCAAAAAAATAATGATACCGTATTTGACTTTAGTACAGAGGGTATCAAAATGTTAGTAGATGGCGATTGGGTGCGTGCTGATGGTACTACCTTAGGAGCTGATAATGGTATAGGTGTAGCGAGCATTATGGCTATCTTGCAAAGCAAAGACATTGCGCACCCTGCTATAGAAGCTCTTTTTACTATTGATGAGGAAACAGGTATGACAGGCGCTAAAGGTTTGAAAGGAGGCTTATTGTCAGGAGCTTACTTGCTGAACTTAGACACTGAAGAAGATGACGAGATAGATATAGGATGCGCTGGTGGGGTGGATGTATCAGCCTTCAGAGAGTATGATACTATACCTACTCCTACAGAAGCTGTAGCTTATACCTTATCAGTGAAAGGACTACACGGAGGGCATAGTGGTATGGACATTCACAAAGGCTATGCCAATGCTAATAAATTGATGAACAGACTGTTATTTACTTGTTCAGAGAAGTTTGACCTACATATAGCAGAGATAAATGGAGGTGGTCTTAGGAATGCTATTCCGCGTGAGAGTGTAGCGATTATCACTGTAGATAAAAACGAAAAAGAAGCCTTCGAGAAAGAAATAGCACAACTTACTCGCGATTTACAACACGAATATGCAGTTACTGAACCTACTCTTGATGTGTTGCTTTCACCTACAACTCTGCCTGAGAGAGTAATGGAAATAGAAGAACAAGGAGATGTGCTAAGGGCTATTTATGCAGCCTTCAATGGCGTATACAAGATGAGTCAAAGTATTGCAGATCTTGTGGAGACAAGCAATAACATAGCAAGAGTTGAGCTAAAGAATGGCGAGATAAATGTTTACTGTCTCACTCGCTCGGCTTCAGAGACTTCTAAGAATGACTTAGCAGATACCATTAGAGCCGCATTTGAGTTAGCAGGTTTTGAAGTAGAGTATACAGGTAGCTACCCTGGTTGGGAACCTAAAGTAGATGCTGAGATACTCAAAATAGTAAAAGAGCAATACGAAACCCTTTTTGGCGAAACTCCACAAGTAGTAGCTTGCCACGCAGGTTTAGAATGTGGTATACTTGGTACTAACTATCCTACTATGGAGATGGTAAGTTTTGGTCCTACTATTAAAGGAGCACACTCACCTGCTGAAAGAGTAAATATAGCATCAGTACAGAAATTCTGGAAATTCTTATTATCAATACTGAAGAATATCCCTGCTAAATAATTGGTTATAAGATTTTTATCTAAAAATAACTGCCTGAGAAGTAATATACTTATAGCTTCTCAGGTAGTTTTTTATTTTGATATTAGGAAACTTTTTTTGTTTATTAAGTTTTTTATACTACCTTTGCACTCGATTTACAAAGAATAACAAATGGACTTAATTAAACTTTCTATCAAGCGCCCTAGTGTGCTGATTGTAATGCTTTCCTTATTATTATTAGGAGGCTTTTATTCTTATAAACTATTGAACTACGAACTTATCCCTAAGTTTGAAGTGAATGTGGTAACTATCTCTACTATTTATCCTGGTGCTTCACCTTCTGAAATTGAGAGTACAGTTACTAAAAAGATTGAAGATGGGGTATCTGCTTTAGAGAATATCAAGAAGATACAGTCGTATTCGTATGAGAGTCTTTCAGTGGTGGTAGTACAGCTTACCAATGATGCCAATGTAGATAACACCCTCAATGAGGCACAGCGAAAGATTAACGCTATCCGAGCTAATTTGCCTACTGATGCTAAAGAACCTTCACTTAGCAAATTCTCTCTTTCTGATTTGCCTATCGTTTCTATTGGGGTAACTTCTAAACTCTCTTCTCAAGAGCTTTACGATTTAGTAGATAAGAAGATACAACCTGAGCTTTCGCGTGTACCAGGGGTTGCACAAGTGAATATCATCGGGGGGCGTAAGCGTGAAATACGTGTGAATGTAGACGCTAAAAAATTAGAAGGTTATGGACTTTCTATAGGGCAAGTACAACAGCTCATTGCGGCTTCTAATATGGAAATTCCTGCGGGTAAAATTAAAACGCGTGAAAATAGTACCTCTATACGTTTGTTAGGTAAAATTCAAGATGTAGAGCAGCTGCGTAATCTTACCTTAGCTTCACAAAATGGAGTAGAGATACGACTTTCAGATGTTGCTGATGTGCAAGATACTGAAGAAGAAGCTGAAAAAATAGCTCGTATAGACCAAGAAAATACGCTTTTGTTGCAAGTGCTTAAACAAACTGATGCCAATGCGGTATCGGTAAGCGAGTTAGTACGCAAGAAAATGGAACAAATAGAGCAGACTTATAAAAATGAAGGCGTAAAGATGTTATTGGCAGAAGATACCAGTGAGTTTACTCTACATGCTGCTAATTCAGTGATGTTCGACCTTGTCTTAGCTATAGTATTGGTGGCTGTTGTGATGTTCTTCTTCTTGCACAGTTTGCGCAACGCTCTTATTGTAATGGTGTCTATTCCTACCTCACTTATTGCTGCCTTTATAGGTATGTATTTCTTTGGCTTTACCCTCAACCTGATGAGCTTAGTAGCTCTTTCGTTGGTGGTAGGTATTTTGGTCGATGATGCTATTGTAGTGCTTGAGAACATACACCGCCATATGGAAATGGGCAAGAACAAAGTCCGCGCAGCCTTCGATGGCTCAAAAGAAATCGTACTAACGGTTATGGCGATTACTTTGGTGATTGTGGTGGTATTCGTGCCTATTTCTATCGGTAACTCTATAGTAGTGAATATTGTCCGCGAGTTCTGTATGACGGTGGCTATTGCTACAATGCTTTCGTTGCTAATGTCGTTTACAGTAGTACCTTGGTTGTACTCACGTGTTGGTAAGTTAGAGCACGCTAATCCTAATTCGGTATTAGGAAAGATAGCTATAGGTTTTGAGAGTTATCTCAAACGCTTTACGCAGTTTTTCTCTGACTTATTGGTATGGGTATTTGCTAACAAATGGAAAACAATCATTTTGGTATTCTTCCTCTTTATAGGCTCTTGCTCTCTTATTCCTACAGGCTTTATAGGGGCTGAATTTATGCCTAATATGGATAGAGGGAAGTTTTTAGTACAGTTTGAACTTAATAAAGATGCTTCCTTAGAGCAGACTAACTTTATAACACAAAAAGCTGAAAATTATCTGCGCAATCTAAAAGTAAAGGGTACCAATAAACCTTTGGTAGAAAGTATGATTACTACTGTAGGACAGTCTACCAGCGGTATGGGAAGCACACAAGCTACCGCTTATAAGTCAGAAATACAGCTTACCCTTATAGATAAGAAAGAACGTAGCGAATCTACTAACGTGATAGCCGCTAAGCTAAAACGAGAACTCAGTCAGTATTTAGTAGATGCTAAAGTGAAGACAGTGCCTGTCGGAATGATGGGAGCTGAACAAGCGCCTATTGCTTTGGTAGTTACTTCTGATAATGTAGAAGCTGCCCAACAGTATGCTGAAAAGGCTGCCGGATTGCTTAAAACTATTGACGGAGCTACAGAGATAAAACTTACTTCAGAAGCGGGTAACCCTGAAATAAACGTGGAGTTAGACCGCGACAAGATGACCTTATTAGGGCTAAATGTAGCTACAGTAGGTACTACTATGCGTACCGCGTTTAATGGTAATGATGATAGTAAGTTCCGTACTGGCGATTCTGAATATGATATCAACATACTATTCCAAGAGGGCAATCGTCAATCAATAGATGATATAGAAAATATGACCTTTATCAACGCTATGGGTCAACAGATAAAACTCTCCCAATTTGCTACTATTAATTATGCATCAGGCCCTACGCAGTTAGAGCGTTATGATAAGTCGCCTTCAGTAACAGTACAAGCACAAACCGTAGGTCGCCCTACAGGTACCGTAGTATCAGAATGGAAAACAAAACTAGAAACCCTACAGAAACCTGCTAATGTACACTTTGTATTTGCAGGTGACCAAGAGATGCAAGACGAAGGATTTGGTACCATATTCGTATCGCTATTTGCGGCTATCTTATTAGTATATATGGTGATGGTAGTGCTGTACGACAGTTTCTCACGTCCGTTTGTGGTATTATTCTCTATCCCATTGTCGTTTATTGGGGCACTGATAGCTTTAGCCTTAGCCAATATGTCACTCAATATCTTTACGCTTTTGGGTATGATTATGCTTATCGGGTTGGTAGCTAAAAACGCAATTATGTTGGTGGATTTTGCCAACCACCGCAAGCAGGAAGGAGAAGATACAGTAACCGCATTAATACAGGCAAACCATGCCCGTTTACGCCCTATCTTGATGACGACTATTGCGATGGTAGCAGGTATGATTCCGCTTGCTATTGCTAATGGAGCAGGTGCTGAGGTGAACAAAGGTTTGGCAATTGTAATCATCGGTGGACTTCTATCCTCTCTATTCCTTACACTTATTGTAGTACCTTTAGTGTATTTGATTTTCGACAATATAGGCAAACGCTTTGGTAAAGGTATTAAAACCGACTACGAAAAGTTAATGATTGCCGATTACGAACACAAAGATATCAAAGGCGAACACGAAATATAATAAGCCAATTAGCAGATAAGCAAATGAGCCAATTAGTGATTTTCACATTTACTAATTGGCTCATTTTTTATTACTAATCGACAAATCGGCTAATTGGCTAATTTCTTAATTGTCTCTTCATTGTCTATAGGAGTATTGTTATATTCTAAAGTCCAACCTACGGCACGAGTAGCAAAAATAAGAGTAGAAAGTTCAGAGATAAGTCGGTCTTGAGCATTGCTCTTTAGGCTAGAAGCAGCTATTTTCTTTTCGAGCACTTCATTTACTTTCTTCTCTATTTTGGGTACATCTTCCGCCTTAAAAGGGTTTATTTGGCTTTGCGTGATGTCGTAATACTTCATTTTAGGATAAATCTTCACCTCAGCTTCTGGCAATGATTTTATAATCACTTTTCGCTGCTCCTCATTTACTTCAAAAACTATCTTATGTAGGTCATAGCCTACCGTTACATCGGCATTTACGATGGTTAAGATGCGCTTGTCAAACGAAAACCAATCCATAAAGTATTTTTGAGTATCTACGTATGAAAGGACTTCAGTGAAGTGTCCTTCCGTTACTACCAACTTACTTACATTGGCTATTTGCGTTTGTATAAGTGCCGAATCAGCCTCCAAACGCGCTTCTTCTTCTTTTTTCTCCTTGAAAAAATAAACTACTAACAGCACCACCGCTGCCGTAGCCATTCCTAATAAAAATCTCTTCATTGTTTTATGTTTATTGATGTAGAGCAATGCTTTTTTTGCCTAATAAATCCTTAGGCAAAACTTATGCCAAAAATCATTGTAAGTCAGTTTGTTATAAGTAAAAAATAAAATTATCCAAAGAAATAAATCGGCATTTTTCAAAAAAATCCAAAGAAATAATCCGCTTATTTTTACAAAAATCCAAAGAAATAATGACTACGACTACCTATAAAAAAACTCCCCTTGCAAAAGAAGATTGCAAGGGGAGTTTTTGTTTTGAGAATGTTATTTTACAGAAATATTACCTCTTCTGTGCTCTTCTTTACTTTTACAGCTTAGATCATTGTATGTGCTTTCACCATAACTTTTTACTTCAACAGATGTAACTCCCATATTTTCTAATACAGCTTTTATAACATTAGCTCTATCATTTGAAAGAGTCATATTGTTTTCATCTGTTCCAATATCACAAGTGTAAGATTCTATTAGTACAGTTACTTCTTTATTAGTCTGGAGATAAGCACTTGCAAACTCTTGTATTAGCTTCCTGCCTTCCTCACTTACTACAGATGAACCTAACTCAAAAAGTACTCCTACAGAAGGAATAACGATTTGTTTTGCCTCATTGATTTTAGCATTTTCTAAATTTTTCTCCCATTCAGTTTTAAAATTAGCAGCATTAGTAAGTGTTTCACAACCGTTTAAAGAGCTTTTTACAGCTGTCACTTTCTCTGTATTCCAAATTTCTTTCGTAGGTTCAGCTACTTTAGTTTCTACAACTGTTTGGACAGTAGGTTCTTGTTGAGATTCAAAAGAGCAATTCCTAAACAATAGAAAAGCGAGAAGTAGGATGGTAAGGATTATAGACATTTTAAAAAAAGCAAAACAGATAGCTTTTAGATAGTAGTCTTTTAATGCTTTAGGGAGAATTTCTTTATCCTTGTGATGATGAGGAGAGGCAGGATGTGAAGTTACAACTGCTTTTTCAGCTATTTTTATAGCCTCAAGATTATTTCTTTCTATTGCTGTTTTTCTGAAATTTTCAGCACCTTTTTTAGTTTGAAAAGAAATAATATCAGGTTTTCTCCTTTTAATGAGTGCCATAAGTTCATCAAAAGCAACATCATTATCAAGTTTAGTATTATTTATACTACCTCCTTTTTTCTCAGCTGGACGTTTATAGTAGTTGGTAAAAACTATATTTTTAAGACCTTCTTTATAGCCCTTTTTACTATAAGCATTTCCTACAAATCTGTATATACTATGAGAAGGATTAGCTACAGAAGAATTTATGACATCATTGTTAATGATTTTACTTGTTGTAGTAAAATCTTTTTCATCTTTGGAAAGTCCTAAAGCTTCAGAAGATTTTTCATACCAATCCTTTTCACTATAGGATTTATCATCAGGAAGATAATGGCTTTCTCCTATAGAAAGTAGCCTTGGGCGTCTTAAAATAAATGGAATTATCCATTTACCATATTTTTCACCTACATATTCGGTTAATTCTGGGTGTAATTCTAATACTGACATACGGTTTATTTATTAAAAGTTAATTACTATGTTTAATAAAAAACGTGAGCCATTCCTTACCACCCATTATAGAAGCCCGACCAAAGGCAATATCAAAAGGTAAAAGGAATGCCCACGCTTAACCGCAGGCATTTCCACTACTCTTTTCCTTTTGATATTTTCAGAAAAATTGGTCGTATTTCTATAATAGGAAAATTGTAAGCGAAACGCTATATGTCGTTTTTTATGTTATATCTTTTTAAATGCTGTTTAAATATTGTTTGAATTTGGGACAAAGATAATACTTTTTGTCTAATAAACAAAAACTGAGATAACTTTTTTTGAAAAACTTTTACCCCCTATCTACCCCTCAAATTTGCTAATTTCCTAATTTGCTAATTTCCAAATTGTCTCATTCCCAAATAGCACGCCGCTACCCCCAATCCTACACTCCCTACTACGTAAAAAACTGCTTTTAGCAATTCGTTTTGTTGCAACAGCTGTACGGTTTCAAATGAAAAAGTAGAAAAGGTAGTAAAGCCCCCTAAAACGCCCGTCATCAGTAGCAAAGGCAATACAGGGTCTGTAGTAGCTTTGCTTTTGAAGTAACCATACAATACCCCTATCAAAAAGCAGCCTAGTATGTTTATTACCATAATACCTATGGGGAAAGCCCATAAGCGTCCTAACTTGCTAAGCCCTACCGAGAGTATATAGCGCAAGGCACCTCCTGCAAAGCTACCAACTCCTACTATTAGTATT
This sequence comes from Capnocytophaga sp. FDAARGOS_737, assembly GCF_009730375.1. Lineage (NCBI taxonomy): Bacteria > Pseudomonadati > Bacteroidota > Flavobacteriia > Flavobacteriales > Flavobacteriaceae > Capnocytophaga > Capnocytophaga sp. FDAARGOS_737. The sequence continues at coordinate 1,170,909 of NZ_CP046316.1, forward strand.
TCTTTTGTCATTTTTTAGTTGTTTATTTATTATTACAATCTCTCTACCTCTTCTACTTCGCTTGTGTGTACCTCTTTCGCTTTTCCAAATTGGTAAGTAATGTTCAATTTCACCTGCCGACTTTCGCTATTACCGTATGCGTAGAGGTCTAAGTTAGGCAAATGACTCTCACTATCCCAGCGTTGGGTGTGAAAAATATCAGTAAAGCTAAAAGTAGCTGTAAGGCGGTCGTTTAAGAAAAGACGTTGCAAACCAATATCTATTCCGCCAGAAGACTTAGCTATCTCATTGATACCCGCCAATCTACGCGAATTGTAAACGGCGGTAAGCTCTCCTTTCAGTTGGTAAGGCAAGCGAAAGTAATTTTGCATTGTCAGGCTGTACTGCCACCTGTGTAGGTGCAAGGTGCGCCCCTCTATTACCGCCCCTTTGTTCTCTATATAGCTGAGGTTAGGTGTAAGAGTCGTCTGATAGCCATTGCCCCAATTTAGCTCTTGATAGAGCGAAAAGAGCAAATGGTGCTGCTTGCCTATATTCTTAGGGATAGAAATGATTTTATTAGCTTGAAAAGGCTCATTGATACTGCTAAAAAAGTCGGTAGAGTAACTATAAGCCATAGTAAAAGAGGTCTTTTTGTACGAAGCCGAAAAGGTTGCTTTTTGTATCTTTTCGGGCAATAAAAACGGATTACCTTTCCAATACGATAGTTCGTCTAAAAGGTATTCAAACGGATTGAGATTTTGATATTCAGGTCGGTTGATGCGAGTGCTATAACCCGCAAATAGCTGTAAGTTATCGCTGTATTGGTATTGCAAATTAAGAGTAGGAAAGAAATTAGTATAGTGCTTTTGGTGTTCTTGGGGTGTGGAAGCTCTCCCTTTTTCGGGCAATAACTGTCCTTTAGAAAAAGTAGTTTCATTGCGTATGCCCACCTCCGCACTCAAACGTTCAGTAATAGGGTAGTGATATTGGGCATATACAGCAAAAATACGCTCTTTGAAGTCAAAAGCATTCGAGCGGTTTACATCTATGAGGTTATAGGTAGGCAATTGCCTAAAAAACTGAAAACTATTGTCCGAAAATACCTGCGAATACTTAGCTCCTGCCGTAAGGCTTCCGCCCCATAAGGGTAATTCTGAACGGAAAGAAGTAGCCAAAATATGTATTTTTCTATCGTTTTCTGATAGGTAGGTTTCGTGAGAAAGTATCGCACCTGCTGGCGAACGATAGGTGTTGGGTTGCCTATTGCCAGAGCCTCCATCAAAAAAAGCGTAATCAATGTCTAACTGATAGCGTTCATTATCCGAAGGACTAAAAGTATAATAAACATTAGCGCTATAGTGATTAGCTTTCTGCATAAAGTAATCGTTATAGCCCGATAGCGTTTTTTCCAATACATTAGAAGCGTTGAAAAAGCGAGTAGTCGTGCTGGTCGTTCCTTTTCCAAATAGCGTGTTAGCAGCCAGTTGTGCACCTAAAGAGTGGTGTTGGTCAAGCCAATAATCATAGCCTATATGCCCTGCTATAGTCTTGCGCTTCTCAGTATCATCAGTCGGACTTTCGTAGCGCAGTCCGTTTTGCACGCGCTCGCTGCCGTAATCCATTGCGTAATGTCCTAATTGGTGATTGTACCCCAAATGCAAAATACCTTTCTTCACGCTGTGTTGTAATTGTAGTTCAGTGTTTTGTCGCAAATTCCACCAATACGATACCCCATTGTTCAGCGATAAGAATGTCCCTTCTATTGTCTTTTTATCGAGTACTATATTCACTGCTCCAGCCCCTCCTTGCGCTTCGTATTCAGCAGGTGGATTGAGTAGCAATTCTGTCTTTTTAATTTGTGTAATAGGAATAGATTTTAGATAATTTGCCAAATCATCAGGCTGCATATAAGTAGGTTTGCCATTGATTAGAACCAACACATTGCTTTTTCCGCCAATGCTCAGGTGATTTTGATTGTCCACTACCACATTAGGAGTGCTTTTCAGTGCATCAAGAGCCGTCCCTTGCTGATGAGTAAGACTATTTTTTGGTGAAAACACTATTTTTCCTTGCTCCATATACACAGCGGACTTCCTTTTTGTAGCCGTTACCACTACCTCTTCCAAAGTAAGAGAAGATGCGAGAGGTATAGAGAGCAACTCTATATTTTTATTCAGCAAAAAAGGCTCACCGGTATATGATAGGTAATCGCCTGTACTCTCGATATAAATACGCAGATTGCGTTTAGCAGACGAAAAGCTAAAAAGGCCATTGTTTCCCGTAACAGGTTCATTCACTATTACATTAGTATCCGCATCCAATACTCTGATAGCCACATTAGCAATACCTTCAAGCGAAGCATTATGCACAAAACCTTTTACGGTGTATTGTGTTTGTGCACAAAGGGTAGAGCCTCCTAAAAGAAGACAAATAAAAGAAATAATGTTTTTCATTTTTAAAAAGTTTTATATAGAATACAACAACTAGCGACTAACCACTAACATTCTAACGACTAGCCACTAAAATCGCCCGTGCGGCTCGCACCTAACGACTAAATACTAACTGTATATTCTTATAAGAGCTTTTTGCTAATTCTTTAGCGGTAGCCTCATCTTTCCAGCATACTTTTTCTATACCTTCTTCCGTTTGGGGTACTAATTTCTTCTTGTAGGTAGTTGTCATATCATACCAATAAGTTTCTTTTAAGAAGTACTGCTTATCGCGTTTAAATATGTGGTAGGTAATCGTCCTAAAACGCTGTATGAGCAGCTTTTTTACGCCCGTTTCTTCCTCTACTTCGCGCAGTGCACAAGTGGCAATATTTTCGCCCTTTTCCTTCTTTCCTTTAGGCAAATCCCACTTGCCGTTTCGTTTGATAAGCAGCACCTTACCCTCCTGATTATACACTATGCCACCCCCTGCTTTTATAGTGGGGATAAGCTGCTTAAATTTCTTCATAAGTTTCTCAGCCTTAGGGTGATAGAGGTATATTCTATCTACACCCTTATGGCTTAGCGCTTCGATGATTTCATCAAGGCTTACATCTTTTAACCGAAAATATTTTTCATTCTCAATATTTTCTTGTACATTTGTCAAAATAATCGACTTATCGTCTAAAAATATTTCATTCATAACATTATGATATTAGATAACACTACGGCACAAAGTACCGCCGAATTTTTACTGCAAATTAACGCAATAAAATTGAATTCTGAAAATTATTTTACTTGGGCGAGTGGCTGGAAATCGCCTATTTATTGCGACAACCGCATAATCCTCTCATTTCCAGAGGTTCGCAATTATGTAGCCAATACTATGGCTACCTATATAAAAAGCCATTATCCCACTGCCGAAGTAGTAGCAGGCGTAGCCACAGGGGCTATTGGTATGGGTATGTTGGTAGCCAATGCCTTGGGGTTACCTTTCGTATATGTGCGCCCTGAGCCTAAAAAACACGGTCGTCAGAACCAGATAGAAGGTTTACTCACAGCAGGACAGCGCGTAATTGTTATTGAAGACCTCATCAGCACTGGTATGAGCAGCCTCAATGCAGTAAAAGCCCTCCACGACTTCGGGGCTGAGGTATTAGGTATGGTAGCTATCTTCTCGTATAATTTCGAGGTAGCCAATGCTAATTTTGCAACCGAAAAGCTCACCCTCCACACTCTCAGCGATTACGACCACCTGCTGGTCAAAGCCTTAGAAATAGGCTATATTGGCGAACACGAACTCGACACCCTCAAAGAATGGCGCAAAAGCCCTGACACGTGGCGCAATTAACAAATCGACAAATTATTAGTCAAAACATTGCGAATCTTTCAATAAATCTATAATTGGCAAAATAGTAAATCGAAAAAATAATTACCCTTGATAATCAGTGTTTTAACAATTAACTTACCTTTTTTTGGATATAGGAAGGATATAGCAACACCGAAGGAAGAGCGAACACATACCGAACATATACCGAACATAAGACGATACAACACTGAATTTCAACCGTTTAACCACTTTGCCACACAATTGAAAGATTCGCAATAAAATACGAAAAACATTAACAAAAAAAATAACTATGCAAAAAATAGAAATCCCTGAAAACTGGGCTGTCTACATTGGTAGAGTAGAAGATAAGCCTGCTATGTTTCGCGTCAACTTAGGTCTTGGCGAAATTGACTTACCTCTCCCACAATTTACTTATTGTGTACAAGTAAGTGTCCCTCTTAAAAATCCTGATCAAAATGGTTTTTCATTCGACAAAGAGCGTAATGTTTTGTATAACATAGAAGATACCCTTTTGATACCTAAGTTGAAAGAAACGGACCTTTTAGCAGCTGTTTTTTCTTTTGAAGGAAGTATTACTTGGTATTTCTATTCTCAAGATGCTGCTACCTTAGTCCCTTTGTTAGAAGAGGCTTTTAATACAACCGACTATACAGCTGAAGTAGAAGTAGTTACTGACCCTGAATGGAAGACTTACAGCGAGTTTTTGTACCCAAACATCTACGAATATCAAAGCATCAAAAATAGTGAGGTACAGCGCCATTGTGAAGAGTCAGGCGACCATACCGACCAACAGCGCCCTATAGAGCATTGGTTGTATTTTGATACTGAAAAGGATATGAACAACGCCCTTAGCAAAGTAATAGCTTTGGGGTATAAGGTAGAAGATAGCGGTAGGGTAGAGCCCGAAGAAGGCGATACTTCTCAAGAGGCTTACTATCATCTCATCCTTTCTAAAGTAAATACAGTCGATGATATTAATAGCGACACTTGGGATTTGATAGATGTAGCCCTCGATACCAATGGCCAGTACGATGGCTGGGAAACCGTTTTAGTAAAATAATAAATCGCTCGTGCGGCTCGCACCAAATCGGCAAATTATCCAATGAATTTAGAAACCCCAAAAACAATTGTCCCCAAAAGTGCAAAAGACCTCTTTGCTCTTTTAGAAAAGGTAGAAACCTTTGAACGCCTGATGCCCGACAACATCAGCAAATTTCAAAAACTTAGTGACACTTCTTTTGTGTTTGCCCTTAAGGGAATGCCCGAAATTTCGTTAGAAAAGAAAAGCGCCACCCCCCATAGTCAGTTAGTATTAGGCGAAGCGAATGGCAAAATTCCTTTTCAGCTTACTACCAATATTGCTGAAGTATCAGATAAGGAAAGCGAAGTACAACTACTCTTCAAAGGGGATTTTAATCCTGTAATGGCTATGATGGTCAAAACGCCTATTAGCAAGTTTATAGAAGTATTAGTAACTAAAATGAAAGACTTATAAATGGCAGGCAATAGCTTTGGTACACTTTTTAGGCTTACCACCTTTGGCGAGTCGCACGGCGAAGCATTAGGAGGCATCATCGATGGCTGTCCCCCTAATATTCTTTTAGATTTTGAAGCCATACAGCACGAACTCGACCGCCGTCGTCCAGGGCAGTCGGCTATTGTTACCCAGCGCAAAGAGGGCGATAAAGTGCGTTTTCTTTCGGGTATTTTAGACGGTAAAACTACCGGTACGCCCATTGGTTTTATCATTGAAAACGAAAATCAGCATTCAGCCGATTATGCCCATATAGCCGAGGTATACCGCCCCAGCCACGCCGATTATGTATATCAACAGAAATACGGCATTCGCGATGTTCGCGGCGGTGGGCGCTCATCAGCACGCGAAACGGTCAGCCGTGTGGTAGCAGGAGCTATTGCCAAACAGGTAATCAAAGGAATACAAATTAACGCTTATGTGTCGAGTGTAGGCGAGCTTACCCTTACTAAACCCTACACCGACCTCAATTTAGCCATAGCCGAAACCAATGCCGTACGCTGTCCCGACCCTATTTTAGCCGAGCAAATAGAAGCCTATATCAAAGCCATACGCAAGGAGGGCGATACGGTGGGCGGAGTGGTAAGCTGTGTGGTAAAAGGGGTACCTATAGGTTGGGGCGAACCTGTATTTGATAAACTCCACGCACAACTCGGCAAGGCGATGCTTTCTATCAATGCCGTAAAAGGCTTTGAGTATGGCAGTGGCTTTGCGAGTACTACAATGCGAGGCAGTCAGCACAACGACCTTTTCAACCCCGATGGCACTACCCAAACCAACTATTCAGGGGGCATACAAGGGGGCATTAGCAATGGTATGAATATTTATTTTCGGGTGGCTTTTAAGCCTGTAGCTACCCTTATGCAATCGCAACCCGCCCTCGATAGCAGGGGCAACATTGTAGAGATGCAAGGCAAGGGCAGGCACGACCCCTGTGTAGTACCCCGTGCCGTCCCTATTGTAGAAGCAATGACCGCAATGGTACTATTAGATTTTTGCTTGATTAATGAGACTATAAAAACATTTTAAGGTGTATTAACTATGCTTGATATACTCAAAAATAATTTGAGTGATGCACAAATAGTAGATGTATCTTATCAGAAAGGAATCTTATTATTAGCATTAAAAGACTATCAAAATACAATACATAAGCACCTTTTTGAGAATGTCATTGCATTATCATTTCAGAATTATCTTAATGAAGATATTAGTGAAATACGTTCTTCTTTTTGGAAAGAAGAAAATGATACCATTTGCCAAATAGTCATTCTATCGGCTTGGACAAATAAAGAAATTGTACGTTTTTCATTTTTTACATATTAATTATGTCCGCAGAAGCTTATGTAATATTTGAAGATACTACTTGGTATCAAAAACATAAAGAAGAAATCAGAGAACAAATTTTTCTGTTAGATACTTATGTGGGTCATCCAATACAAATAGGCAACTATCTAATGAAAGAAGGTGAATATTGGCTAAAAGGTACTGAGAGTAAACCTCCTCCAACTGATTGGCCATATAGTGTACGTATCTTTTTAGATCAAGAGGTCTATATTTTTATAGAAATCAGTGCACACCCCCCAAGTATAGAAAGAACCCTCACTCAATTTTTAAATTGGATAAGAAAGCAAACCCCTATCGTTTTTCAAGATGAAGATGGAGAGGATTTGGGTTATCAATGATTAAAAAATATGAACTTAGCATTGAATGTAAATTTAGCTTATGGCTATAAAAATAACTCCCAAATAGCAAGGTTACTGACTGAGAATTGGGTTTTAAATAATTGTTATTGTCCAAATTGTGGAACATTACCATTAAATGAGTTTGAAAATAATCGTCCAGTTGCTGATTTTTATTGTAATAATTGTAAAGAAGAGTTTGAATTGAAAAGCAAAAATGGGAAGTTGTCAAAAACTATTACAGATGGTGCTTATTCTACAATGATAGAAAGAATAAACTCTGAAAATAATCCTAATTTTTTCTTTTTGACTTATACAAAAAGCTGGACTGTTGATAATTTTCTGATTATACCTAAGCAATTTTTTATACCTGAGATTATCATAAAAAGACCTCCACTTGCAGAAACTGCCCAACGAGCAGGTTGGATAGGATGTAATATAGATATCTCAAAAATAGTTGATATAGGAAAGGTATTTTTAGTTAAGAATGAACAAATTATAGACAGAGATATTGTAAAAGAAACTTTTAGAAAAACCTTATTCTTGCGATTAAAAAATAAAGAATCAAAAGGTTGGCTTTTAGATGTTATGGCTTGTGTAGATACCATAAGAAAAGAGTATTTTACTCTTGATGAGGTCTATAAATTTGAACAAAAATTAAAGCAAAAATATCCAAATAATAATTTCATCAAAGATAAAATAAGACAACAGCTACAACTTTTAAGAGATAAAGAAATTATTGAATTTATTGGGCGTGGTAACTATAAAAAAGTAAAATATGGAAACATTTAAGATTGAAATTCAAGAATTATTATCAAAAACTATTGAAACTCAAGCCGAAAATATAGAAGAAGCTATTGAGAAAGTAAATCAAATGTACAGAAAGGAGGAAATAGTTTTAGATTATAACGACTTTGTAGATAAAAAAATAATACCCCAAACCCTAATGAATGAAAAAGAAATTCTAATAAAAGAAATTATAGAATATTTATATATAGAAGAGAAAAAACATTTTGAAGAATTAGAAGAACCTGATAATCATATTTTTTCTAAAATAAAGAAACTAAAAAACTTGATAGATTAGACTAAAAATAAAAACCATTTATGAACTCAAAAGAAATAGCAAATGGCATATTGCGTGCCGTAGCAATCATTGTTTTAGTAGTAGTAGGGCTGTATACCCTTTATTTGCTACAATCTATTATCGTTTATCTTATCGTTTCATTAGTCCTGACGCTAATGGGCAAACCTCTTATTTATTTCTTCCGCAAAAAACTGAAGATAAAGAGTGAAACTCTCTGTGTGGTACTTACTATGTTGCTTTTTGTACTGCTCAGTCTCGGAGTATTCAGTATGTTTATTCCCTTACTCATATCACAAGGCAAGAACCTATCAAGCCTTAATATTGATTTGCTAAAAGACAATCTTGATGCTCTTATACATCAAACTCTTAGTAAGGTTGGGTTAGAAAGAGAAGACTATTCTTTTGGTGTACAAGAGATGTTAAACTTTATTGATATTCCTAACTTTCTCAACTCGTTTATTTCCTTTATTAGCAATTTTGGAGCAGGTTTCTTTTCAGTACTCTTCATCACTTTTTTCTTTATGAAAGACGGCGACAGAATACTTATTTCCCTACTTTCTATTTTTTCTCCTAGGCGAAAACGCAAATTAAAGACTTCTATTTTCAAGATAAACAATCTGTTATCGCGTTATTTTGTAGGACTTATTCTCCAAATCACTATACTTTTTGTTGTTTATACTATTGTATTGCTTATTTTTGGGGTAGAAAATGCTTTTATCATAGCGTTGCTCTGTGCTATGCTTAATCTTATTCCTTATATAGGTCCTATGATAAGCTTTGTGCTAATGGCATTGCTAACGATGAGCAGCAACCTACAAAACGACTTTATGACTGTTAGCTTGCCTACTACTATTTATGTACTAATAGGTTTTTTGGTAGGACAATTTATTGATAATGTGTTTTCACAGCCTGTTATCTTTTCTAATTCAGTAAAATCAACTGCTTTAGAGATTTTTTTGATTACTCTTATTAGTGGTACACTTTTTGGCATCATAGGTATGGTAGTAGCTATTCCCGCTTATACCGTTTTAAAAGTAGTTTTAAAAGAGTTTTTTCCTAATAATAAAGTAGTCGGACTGCTTACTAAAAATCTATAGTTATGAAATATCTTATTTCTTTTTTGCTTCTTTGCTTTATGCAAAATCTTTCAGCCCAAGCAGAAGACTTAAAAGTTACCGATGCTACTAAGGCAGATAGCCTAACTGTAAAAAAGAATTGGAATGTACGTTACAAACATGTAGAGGGCTTTATTTTTAACAAAGATTATGTTATATTCCAAACCAGAGATAGTCTTTTTGTGCAGTGCCCCGATATGCTTACTTTTAGAGTAAAAGACTATGATTATGGTATGGCTATTGATAAAAATGGAATCTATTACCAAAATAATTTTTTCCCTATAGATACTAATGGTTTTAAGATTATAGGTTCAGACCTAATAATCGATAAAAAGGAAATAGTGCCTATTTGGCGTACTCTCCAAAAGGCTTATATAGGCAACAAAGAGATTGCTATTAGCAGTCCTGCTACTTTTGAAAATATCTATTATGATTATTTAAAAGACGAACATCATCTATATTATATTAATAATGGAAAAGTAACGATAGTACCAGATGCCGACCTTCCTTCTATTCGTAAAGACTTAGCTACCGAAAACTATATTTCCGACAAAAATGGCACCTTTTACCAATCTCAACCACTTATGTATAAAGGCGAAAGGGTACAACAGCTTACTAAAAAAATACTAAAAACCTCTCAATATGTATTATACTATGATGAAGAACTTGTTGAATTGCCTAACTACTTTCATATTCCTACCCTCAAGGCTTTAAATGAGTCTTATCTCATCGACCAAAATTATGTTTATTATATTGATTACTACTCCTACAAAACAGAGGGTAAAGACTTTAGGCTACCTATCGCCACTAAAAACTTAAGCAAAGTAAGAGTCTTTAATAATTTTGTTACCGATGGTACTATGGTATACCGCGATAATACTCCCAAACCTCAATACGACGCTGCAACTTTTGCTGAGATTCAGGATGCTTATTACTATCAATATGACAAAAAAGGAGTCTATAATTGGGATAAAAAGTTACCTTTTTTCTATACTGAAGCCCCAATTTATGGTAAAAACTTATTTAAAGATAAGGCCGGTGGAATACTCTATAAAAATCAAATATATAATAGCTCAACTGAAGAGGTTTTTATGAACCTTACCTCTAAGGAAGTACAACTGCTAAAAGAGGGAAAAGTTACTGTCTATGATTTCGTTTATCTAAAGGAGAAACGCATTCTAAAGCAAATATATTTTGATAGTGAGTTATACAAAGCTAATAACCTAATTTATGTAGATAAAACACCTCAAAAGGGGGTAGATACTACTACTTTTCAAAAAATATGGTACAATATTTATAAAGATAAAAATAAAGCCTATTATTATGATGAAAGCAATGAGTATGAGCCTAAACTCATCCCTATTGAGGGGTATGATATAACGACTCTTAGTCTTCTAACTGCTGATCTTTTAGCTGATAAGAATTATATTTATTTCACAAAATATAGGCTTATTAAAAATGATAAGGTTGAAATACTCGCTATATACCCAGGCTATAGAATGGGTTGCAGCCAAGATACACACCCTTCATCAGATTTTTATCTTCTAAAAAACGTTGATGGTTATTGGCTAACCGAATTAGGAGGTGGAGCTAAAATTCGTTTCTTAGGTACTGAATTAGAAGATTTTGAACTATAAGATATAAATTATAAATACCATAAAGAATTATTTTTCAGATAATTATAACTTTAATACGAAAGAAGAATAATTAAAAAAGGAAAATAATGATGCTTATTCAAAAAAATATTCGTAACTTTGTAGCCTAATATCAAACTTGATAAATTTTAAAAAAAATGAGTAAATACGACATTATTGTATTAGGAAGTGGTCCTGGTGGGTATGTTACTGCTATTCGCGCTTCTCAATTAGGTTTCAAAACCGCTATTGTTGAAAAAGAAAACCTTGGTGGTATCTGTCTTAACTGGGGTTGTATCCCTACTAAAGCCTTGCTAAAATCAGCACAAGTGTTTGAATATCTTAAGCACGCTGAAAGCTATGGTATCAAAGTAAAAGAAGGTTCTTTCGACAAGGATTTCCCAGCAGTTATTAAGCGTAGCCGCGATGTGGCTGCTACTATGAGCAAAGGGGTTCAGTTCTTGATGAAAAAGAACAAAATTGATGTGATAATGGGTTATGGAACTATCAAACCAGGCAAAAAGGTTGATGTAAAAGACAAAGATGGCAAAGTAACCGAATACAGCGCCGACCATATCATCATCGCTACAGGGGCTCGCTCACGCGAATTGCCAGCGCTTCCTCAAGACGGTAAGAAAATCATCGGCTATCGTCAAGCGCTTACTTTACCTGAGCAACCTAAGAAAATGATTGTAGTAGGTAGTGGTGCTATAGGTATTGAGTTCGCTCACTTCTACAATACTATGGGTACTGAGGTTACTATCGTAGAGTTTATGCCTAATATCGTACCTGTAGAAGATGAAGACATCTCTAAACAATTAGAAAAGAGCCTTAAGAAATCAGGTATCAACATTATGACTTCAGCTGAGGTTACTAAAGTAGATACTTCAGGCAAAGGTGTAAAAGCATTTGTAAAAACTGCTAAAGGCGAAGAAGTACTTGAGGCTGATATTCTTCTTTCAGCGGTAGGTATCAAAACAAATATCGAAAACATAGGCTTAGAAGCAGTAGGTATCAAAACCGACCGCGATAAAATCCAAGTAAATGAGTACTACCAAACTAATGTACCTGGTTATTACGCTATTGGTGATGTAGTACCTGGTCAAGCATTGGCACACGTAGCGTCTGCTGAAGGTATCCTTTGCGTTGAAAAAATAAAAGGATTGCACGTAGAGCCTATTAACTACGGCAATATTCCAGGTTGTACATATTGCACTCCAGAAATCGCTTCAGTAGGTCTTACCGAAAAACAAGCTAAAGAAAAAGGTTATGAGATAAAAGTTGGTAAATTCCCATTCACAGCATCTGGTAAAGCAAACGCAGCAGGTACTACTGAAGGATTTATCAAAGTTATCTTCGATGCTAAATATGGCGAATGGTTAGGCTGCCATATGATTGGAGCTGGTGTAACCGATATGATTGCTGAAGCAGTAGTAGCTCGCAAGCTCGAAACTACAGGTCACGAAATTATCAAAGCGGTACACCCTCACCCAACAATGAGCGAAGGTGTTAAAGAAGCGGTAGCAGCTGCTTATGGCGAAGCTATTGATATTTAATTTATTGTTATCATAAAAAAACTCCAAGTAAAGAACATTCTCTACTTGGAGTTTTTTTATTTTATATCCTATAAAGCTGTTATTGATTAGAAAACAGTTGTATAGCTTCTTCCAATACTTCATATACTCTATCTAACTGCTCATCAGTGATAATATAAGGAGGTAATATATAAATAATATTACCAACAGGACGCAAAATAACCCCCTTAGAAATAAAGAAATTGTAAAGCCTGTCGCGGAAAGAACCGTAATAATCAGTATTTTGGGTAGTTTTAAGGTCGAATGCTAAGATAACTCCTAAAGTACGCGCATTTTCTACAGAGGCATACTGGCTAATACGTGCTACAAATGACTGATGACGTTTAGCGATGCGCTTTAGGTTTTGCTGCATCTCATCGCTTTCTAAAATGCGAATGGCTTCTAAGGCAATAGCGCAACCAGTAGGGTTAGCCGTAAAGGTATGCCCGTGGAAAAGAGCTTTATTTACATCATTGCTGTAAAAACCGTCAAATATACGTTGGGTTGAAGTCGTTACCGCTAAAGGGATAGTACCACCTGTTAAGGCTTTTGAAAGGCACATAATGTCGGGCTTGTGATTAAGGTAGTCACAAGCAAAAGTGCGTCCTGTGCGTCCGAATCCTGTCATCACCTCATCAGCTATAGTAATTACCCCATTGGCTTGTGCTATGCTTAGTAGTTCATCTAAATCTTCAGGCGAATAGATTTGCATACCCGAAGCTCCTTGCACTAAGGCTTCAAATATAAAAGCAGCTGGCTGATGTTCAGCAATAGCTTTTCTAAGGCCTTCAGCAGAGGCCTTGCTACCTTTTTGTGGTAGGGGTATACGCACTACTTTCAGTAGATGCTCTTGAAAAGCTTCGGTAAAGAAAGAAATACCTGAAGCTGCCATTGCGCCAAAAGTATCACCGTGAAAAGCTCCTTCAAAAGCAATAACTGTAAAGCGTTTTTCACCTTTGTTGAAGAAGTATTGCAATGCCATTTTGATAGCAATTTCTACAGCAGTAGATCCATTATCAGAAAAGAAGACTTTTTGCTGGTTCTTAGGCAGTATACTAATCAGTTTTTCAGCCAATTCTACGGCAGGTTTATGAGTAAAACCCCCAAAGAGTACGTGCTCTAACTGGGTAAGCTGTTTATAGGCAGCCTGAGCTAAACGTTCGTTGCTATGACCGTAAGGGTTTACCCACCAACTGGCTATGGCATCGATGTATTCTTTGCCATCTTCGCCCCATAGTAGGGCATCTTTACCTTTTACAATTCCGAGTGGCTTGGCAGCTGTTTGGTGCTGAGTGTAAGGGTGCCACAAGTGTAGTTCGTCACGTTGTTGTAAATTCATTTTTTTGATTGTATAATTGTTTTGGTTATTATATCCTTCTCCATATCCCACCCACGTGCCGGACTGTATTCGCGTCCGTATAAGATGATTTGTATGTGTAGCTTGTTCCATTTTTCCTTAGGGAAGAGGCGTTTAGCGTCCTTTTCAGTTTGCACTACCGAACTTCCGTCTGATAATCCCCAACGGTGCATTAGTCGGTGTATGTGCGTATCAACAGGAAAGGTGGGAATGCCAAAAGCCTGAGAGAGCACCACGCTGGCAGTCTTATGACCTACTGAGGGGAGTGCTTCTAAGGCTTCGAAAGTCTGTGGTACTTCGCCATTATATTTGTCGATGAGTATTTGCGAAAGTCCGTGTATCCCTTTAGATTTCATAGGTGCGAGTCCCAAAGGTTTGATAATTTCTCTGATTTCATCTACCGAAAGCAGCACCATATCGTATGGGTTGTCAGCCTTTGCAAAAAGTATTGGGGTGATTTGGTTTACCCGTGCATCAGTAGTCTGAGCCGAAAGCAATACCGCAATGAGAAGTGTGTAAGGGTCTTTGTGCTGTAGCGGTATAGTAATTTCTGGATAAAGATTTTCGAGTGTATCAATGATAAAGTTTACCTTTTCTTTCTTTTTCACTTTATTAATGTATTTGGGTGATGAAAAACTAGTTTAGCAAGAACCATAATCCTATGCCAATTACTAATAATACAATGAGGAGACTCCCTATTGAGAATTTCATTTTGAATTTCAGTTCATATTCAGTGCTGAAAAAATCTTTAATTTTCTCTATCATAATTTTGTCTATTTTTGTTAATTATGCCACAAAGGTACAGTCTTTTTTTATTTTAGCAAAGTATTAACGTAAAAAAGACGGTTCAGTAGCTGTTGAACCGTCTTTTTTACAGTGTGTTTTTTGTGTTGAAATTATTCTACTATTTTTACGGGTGTACCATTGTCAATGTTTATCTGTCCGCTAATTATTACTTTTTCGCCTGCAGTTAATCCACTGATAATCTCTACTTTATCACCAAAATTTCTACCGCTCTTCACGGTTATTTCTTGTGCTTGTAGTATATCCTCACCTTGGGCATTTTTGCCGTTGATAATCTTGAATATTTTATTTTGGCTCACACTACCTACGAAAGCTGAATGGGGTACTACCAAGGCAGTAGAAGATTGAGCGTCAGACCCTAATTGAGCTGTAGCATACATACCTGCTTTTAGTTTTCTATCTTTGTTGGCTACTAATATTTCCACAGGGAATTTCATAGCACTGTCAGCTTTTGGCGCTATAAAAATGATTTTGCCTTCTATCTCATTAGTCATAGCACTAGGTTTGATTTTGATAGTCTGTCCTAATGTTAGCTTGCTCACTTGATTTTCATCAACAGTGATTTTCAACTTTAGATTGTCAATATTCACAACGTTAAATAGGGGAGTACCCGCTCCTACCATAGCTCCTTCTTCTACTTTTTTGCTGCTTACTATACCGCTTATCTTGCTACGTACAGAGGTGTCGCCCGATACGATAGCAGCTGAATTGTAGTTAGCTTCTGCATTTTTAACTTGCAAACGCACTTGTTCTAACTGTTGAGCGGTCACACCACCAGTTTTAAAAGCACTTTCAAAGCGTTTTAAGTCACTTTTAGCAGTTTCAAGAGCTGCTTTAGCATTTTCTAATTGTACATTGGTTCTGTCTGCTTTAGTTTGAGCTAAAACCTGTCCAGCGTTTACAAAATCACCTTCTTTTACAAAGATTTTGATAATTTGTCCGCCTACTTCAGACGATACATCAAGGTCTTGTTCAGCTACAAAAGTACCATTAGCAGAAAATAAATCTGATACATTCTCTTCAGCTACTTGTGCAGCACGTACAGCTACTTGTGCTTCTTTTTGGGCAACAATAGCTACTTCTTCAGCATTTTTCTGTTTGTTAGAATACAGTTTGAATGCCATAAAGCCTATTAAGGCAAGAATAATAATTGTGGTAATTACTTTTTTCATTTGTCAGTAAAACTTAATTTGTACTATAAAATCGGGTGCAAAGGTAATATAAAAAACTTAATAAACAAAAAAAGTTTCCTAAACTTCACAAGAAATGTACAGATACCCTATCATAATAGTCCATTCCGAAGAGAGAAGAAGCTCCTCCTACAGAGCGTCTGTCGCTTTTGTAGATACTGAATTGCAGGTAGTTGAGGTCATTAAAAAGTAGCATCCCTTCGCCATCAGGAGTAGCTCGCGATTCTGGAGGACAGTTGAAATTGATGATATCACTATATTGATTGTAAATTTTGCGGAAAGAGAACATCTTAAAAATCACTTCAAACTTGCGATTTTGTTGTATGCGTTCAAAGAGCGAACGCGATATATTGCTTACAGCATTACCATAATGGTCTATATAAATAATTACCCCATAGATAAAAGCCCCATCAGAACTAACTTCTGGATTAAAATGAGTAGCTCTTAGGTATTTATCCGTAGGAACACCTATTTGCTCAGGAGAAAGACCTTTGTAGACTTTTTCAACTACTGATGGGAATACATTTAGGGTAGGGAAGAGGGTAATAGGTATATCAGTAGCCACTTCAAATAGCTGTATAGGTTCATTTTCTTCAGCTAACAGGTTAAAAATACCATTGTCAGCCCCAATGAAATAATGACCGTTTAGCAGCATTAGTAAGTGTCTTTTTTCAGGATTGCGCTCGGCATCAACTCCTATAATGTGTATGCTACCCTTAGGGAAGTGTTTATAAGCATTTTTGAGGATATAAGCAGTCTGAAAAATATCAAACGGAGAAACTAAGTGTGAAATATCTACAATACGAGCATCGGGGCATTTGGTGTAAATAGCCCCTTTTACTGCCCCTACTGAATAGTCACGCAGCCCGAAATCGGTAGTGAGAGTGATGATTTTCATACTTATTCGAATAACAATGCAAAAGTATAATTAAAAGTTGAATCTTACAACTTAAAAGAGAGGTTTTTAGCAGATTGTTAAAAACTTTGTTGATAACTTATGTTTTGTTTATGTTTTGTAATTCGGATTTAAAGCTGTTACTTTGCACCCCGAAAAAGGAAAATTATGAACGAACAAAAAGATATATGGTGGCTCAATGAAGAGTCAGAACAAATACTCAACAGAGGCTATTTGTTAAAAGGAGAAAGCGTAGAGGGGGCGATAGATCGTATTACTCACGCTGCGGCTCGCCGTTTGTACAAGCCTGAGCTACAGCCTGCTTTCAAAGAAATGATTACCAAAGGGTGGATTAGCTTCTCGTCACCTATTTGGGCTAATATGGGTACTGAGCGTGGTTTACCTATTTCTTGTTTCAATGTACACGTACCTGATAGTATAGAAGGAATTACGCATAAATTGGGCGAGGTGATTATGCAAACCAAAATAGGTGGGGGTACTTCTGGCTATTTTGGTGAGTTGCGTAGTAGAGGTTCAGCAGTAACCGATAACGGCAAGTCGAGTGGTGCAGTAAGCTTTATGAAGCTCTTCGACTCTGCTATGGATGTAGTGTCACAAGGTGGCGTAAGACGAGGTGCTTTTGCAGCTTACTTAGACATTGATCACCCTGATGCAGAAGAGTTTCTACAGATAAAAGATGTAGAATTTCCTATCCAAAATCTCTTTTTTGGTATTTGTGTACCAGATTATTGGATGCAAGAGATGATAGATGGCGATATGGAGAAACGTCGCCTTTGGGCACGTGTGCTTGAGTCACGTCAACAAAAAGGTTTGCCTTATATTATGTTTACCGATAATGCAAACCGCAATCGCCCACAAGTATATAAAGACAAAGATATGCTCATTCGCTCAAGCAACTTGTGCAGTGAGATTATGTTACCTTCTAGCGAAGAAGAATCGTTTATCTGCTGTTTGTCGTCTATGAACTTAGAACTTTTTGATGAGTGGAAAGATACCAAGGCGGTTAAATTAGCAGTCTTCTTTTTAGATGCTGTGTTATCAGAGTTTATTGAGAAGACTAAAGGCAATTATTATCTACAAGCAGCCCGCAAGTTCGCGATGCGCCATAGAGCATTGGGCTTAGGAGTATTAGGCTATCATTCGTACTTACAACGTAATATGATACCTTTTGAAAGCTTTGAAGCTACTCAGTTTAATGCACGCACTTTTAGGCATATTCGTGAAGAAGCTGATAAAGCTACTAAAGAATTAGCTCATATTTACGGAGAGCCTGAGTTGTTAAAAGGCTATGGAAGAAGAAATACTACTACTATGGCAATAGCTCCTACTACCTCAAGCTCGGCTATATTAGGACAAGTATCACCAGGTATAGAGCCTTATTCAAGCAATTATTATAAGGTAGGCTTATCAAAAGGAAACTTTATGCGTAAAAACAAATATCTAACACAATTGTTAGAAGAAAAAGGTCTTAATAATGAAGATGTATGGCGCTCTATACGCTTAAATAATGGTTCTGTACAGCATTTGCAAGAGCTTACTCAGCTAGAAAAGAACGTATTTAAGACTTTTAAAGAGATTTCTCCTATGGAGATAGTCTCACAAGCAGCACAGCGCCAAGCCTACATAGATCAAGGTCAGAGCTTAAACCTCAATATTCCTTCTGTAATGCCTATTAAAGATGTAAATAAAGTAATGATTGAAGCATGGAAATTAGGAGTTAAGTCACTTTACTACCAACGTAGCCAGTCTGTAGCAAAAGAAATGATAATGAATTTTGTAAACTGTAGTAGTTGCGAGGCCTAACTAAAAGAAAATAAAATAGGCTGCCTGAAAAATTCTTCAGGCAGCCTATTTTTTTGGTTATAAATTATATTACTGAATCTGATAGCTTTCTCCTTTTAAGGTATCAAAGCTAACTACTTTAGCTTTTTTAGAGGCTTTTATGAGCATTGTATTATGGTGGTAAATACTTTTACCTGCAGGTAATAATAAGTAGCATTTTCCGCCTACTAATGATGTGATAGTAGCTTTTTGCAGCTGGTGTTGTTGCCAAGAGAAAGATACTTCAAAATTATTGCGAGCTTTCATTCCTTTCATAACGCCATTTTCCCAATCGGGGTGGGAAGGGAGTGCTGGTAGAAAACGAATCACATTTTGCTTCCCGTGACTTTGTAAGAGCATTTCGGCTATACCTGCCGCACCTCCAAAGTTACCGTCTATTTGAAAAGGAGGGTGTGCACAGAATAGGTTAGCATAAGAGCCACCTACTTGTCCGGTAGTTATTTCTGAACTTACGGGTCGGAGTAGTTGACGCAATAAAACTAAGGCGTGATTTCCATCCTGTAGTCGTGCCCAAAAGTTTATCTTCCAAGCTCTTGACCATCCAGTACCACCATCTCCACGCATTTGTAGTGTTTTCTCAGCAGCTTTTGCTAATTTAGGAGTATCCCAAGGGGTTATTTCATCATAAGGATATAGCCCATATAGATGCGATACATGTCGGTGATGAGGGTCAGCATCTTCCCAATCGTCTAACCATTCATTTAGGTCTCCTTTTTTTCCAATACGATTAGGAGCTGTATGTTTGATAATATCTGTCCATTGGCTGAATTTATCACTATCTACCCCCAAAATAGTAGCGGCTTGCATAGTATTACTAAAAAGCTCTCGTACTATCTGCATATCCATAGTTGGTGCTATACAAGTATTTCCAACTTGTTTTTTATTGTCTTTTGAAGGTAGTAAATAAGCATTTTCGGGTGAGTTAGAAGGAGCTGTAATCCAATACCCCTTTTTAGGCTCTTTGATAAGTAAACTTTTAAAAAAGTCAGTAGCTTGTTTTAGTACAGGGTAATACTCTTTGAGAAAGTCTATATCGTGTGTAAATAGGTAGTGTTGCCAAATATGTTCGCATAGCCAAGCGCCTCCTGTAAGAGTAGAGCCCCATACTGCTGATTCACCAGGTGAAGTATAAAACCAAGGGTTGCTAATCACGTGGGCTACCCACCCGTCAGCATTGTAATATGCTTTAGCTGTTTTATATCCGTTGGGAACTAAGTTTTTCGTAAAACGATTTAGAGGTTCTGTTAGTTCTGATAGGTTAGTAGCTTCTGCTAACCAATAATTCATCTGAATATTAATATTCAAGTGATAATCTCCATTCCAAGGAGTTTGATATTCTTCAGCCCATAAACCTTGTAAGTTAGCAGGCAAAAGACCTTCACGCGATGAAGAGATAAGCAAATATCTACCAAAATTGTAGTATAATATAGGTAATAAAGCATCTTTGTCACCTTTGTAGAAACCCTCTAAACGCTCGTAAGTACTTAGGTGTGAGGTATTACTATTTGCGTTGCCATACCAGCGATTTTTATTGAATAAACCTTGGTAAATAGTTTTGCTTTCAGCAAGAGCAGCTTCAAAAGAAGAGGTACAACGCTGTAGATAGCTCTCAGCCTTTTCTTTAACAGATACATTACTAAGCCCTCCATTTTTATATTGGTAGTTTGTAGCCATACTTATCTTGAGTATAAGCTCTTTAGCAGCTTGTATCTCTATAGCTTTTTCTTTGTTTTCAGCTTTGCCATCAGTTTGTACATCTATAGCAGAGGCAAAGTGCATGCCTTCCTTTTTGTCATCAGGTAGTACCCCTGTAAGAGTAATATGGTTATTTTGATAGCTTATAGTAGCATTTTCTTTTCTGAAGAGCGAAATATTCAAATCAAAGGGTTTAGTTCCTGTAATTTTTATCCATAAAAGATCATTCTTAAAGTCAGCGAAGGCTACTTGCTCAATAGAGTTCTCATCTCGTGTATAAGTAGTAATAGCTGTAGCTTCATCAAGGCGAAGTACTCGCTTATAATCTTTCACAGGCGTTTGATTTTTCCAATCTAAGAGCAAATCAGCAAATACCTGATAGCATCCATAACTACAGTTAGCACCTTGACCGTGACACGAACCCTTACCTCGCGCAATAAAATGTTTCTGCAGTAAGGCTTGTGCTTCTAAGTTTTTACCTTCTAAAAGTAACTGTTGAATTTCTTTCAGATAAGTATGTGCTTCAGGGTCATCAGCCTCCTGATATCCACCAGACCATAACGAAATCTCATTTAGTACAATGCGGTCGGTATCTGTTTTCCCGAAGAGAATAGCTCCTAATCTACCATTACCGATTGGTAAACTCTCTGTAAAATGCTTAGCAGGTTGTTTAAACACTACTGAAACATCCTGTGGTTGTGCCCAAAGAAAAACTCCCCAGCACAATAGTACTGTTAATAATTTGGTTTTCATAAATATTGGTAATATATTATTTTGTTATTTTAGCACTAAATCAGTACTGCCTACTTCATTTAATTTGTCGTCGTATACAGTTATTTTATAAGTACCTTTTTCAAATTCTTTTGAAGTTTTGGCTATAAAATCACATACATCTACACTCTTACTGTCGTAGATAAAATGGGTAGAAGTACTGTAGTTCACTGTGTTATCACCTTCTGAAGCACTGTCGTTAGCACCTAAAGTGATACCTGAGGGAGAACTTACTTTTATATAGAAGTTTTTACCTCCTGTTTTAGCTATTTTGTTAGCCCCTACAGTAAAACATATTCTTATTTTTTCAGCTGCACGCCCTCTGTCTGTTATTTTGTTTTTACTACCTTTTACCGCTTCGGCTGTCAGTTTTCCTATCTGTAGCGCAGCCCCTACTTCTACTACTTTTTTTAGCTTATTAGCTTGTTGCGAGAGCGAGTCTACTTTAGCTGAAGTGCTGGTCAATTTTACAGAAACACTGTCTAAATCTTTTCTGATAGCTTTGTTGATACGAGTCAGCGAGTCATTTTTTCTAAGCAGATAATCTCGTTCTTTAGCGAGGGCAAAGGCTTGGTTTTTAAAGCGAGCTAAAGCCGAAATATTAACCTTCATATTTTGCAGCGAGTCGATGTATTTGGTTATTTTTTCACGTGCTTTTAGTAGGTCTTCACTTATGTTTTTATTAGTAGCAACAGCCTTGTCATAGCTTTTTTTCAGCATATCAAGGTCGCTCATTACCTGCTTTTTCTGTATATTCAATTCGTTTTCAGTAGCCTGTCTATCTTTGTTTAGCAGGTAAGTGTAATACCCTAAGCCTCCAGTGGCCAAAGCCAATATAGCTATGATAATTTTAGATAAGATACCTCCTCCTTTAGGGGGTTCTTCATTGTCGTAACTATTATAATTAGGCAGTGATTGTGCGTTTTTTTCTAAATCATTTATAGGTTCTGAAAAGATAGATTTATTATATTCGTTACTCATAGTTTCTACTCTATTTAACCTCGCAAAAGTACAAAAAAAATATATTAAATACAAATTTTTCACCGTTTTTTTATATTCTTTGAAAAAGATGTAGTAATTTTGCCTCGTTTTTTATATCAATAAAGTTTATGTTAATACGTTATTTTGCAATTATTTTTGGCTGTTTGGGCTTGGGCGAGCTTATAGTAGCTCTTACTCACATCCCTTTCCCTTCCAGTATAATAGGGATGCTTTTTCTCACACTTTTTTTGCATTTAGGGTGGATTAAACTTCAATCTATTAAAGCCCTTTCCGATTTGCTTATTTCCAATTTAGGACTGTTTTTTGTGCCGCCCAGCATCGGTATTATGGCTTATTTTAAGCAGATAGGCGAAAACTTCTTAGCCATCTTTATATCTATTATTATCAGTACTATAGTAGTGATTATAGTTACAGGTCACGTTTATCAATTCCTACGTAAAAAATTAAAATAATGAAGTCTTTAGCAGAAAATCAAGTATTACTTTTATCCATAACTTTTATTCTTTATTATGGAGTATTGCTCTTACAGAAAAAATACAATTCTGTATTCCTAAATCCTGTGCTTATCACAGTTTTAGTGCTTATTTCTTACCTTATTATTTTTGATATTTCACCTGAAAAATACGAAGAGGCCGGTCAGTATATCGATTTTTGGTTGAAGCCATCTATAGTAGCTTTAGGTGTTCCGTTGTATTTGCAAATCTCAAAGATAAAGAAACAACTTATTCCACTGGTAGTTTCTCAGTTTGCAGGTAGTTTGGTAGGGGTAATCACGGTATGTTTAGTAGCTAAGTGGTTAGGTCTTTCTAATGATATCGCTATTTCATTAGCTCCTAAGTCAGTTACCACCCCTATTGC
Organism: Capnocytophaga sp. FDAARGOS_737; assembly: GCF_009730375.1. Lineage (NCBI taxonomy): Bacteria > Pseudomonadati > Bacteroidota > Flavobacteriia > Flavobacteriales > Flavobacteriaceae > Capnocytophaga > Capnocytophaga sp. FDAARGOS_737. The sequence continues at coordinate 1,193,726 of NZ_CP046316.1, forward strand.
CTTAGAGGTAACGCGTATGCTGGGAGGTATTTCGCCTATTACTGTAATGGCAGTAATGACCACCGGCTTTCTTGGCAATATTTTCGGTATTACTTTCCTCAATTGGTTTCGCATCAAAAGCCCTATGGCTAAGGGTATTTCTTTAGGAACAGCTTCTCACGCCTTAGGTATTATGGCGGCTTTTAATCTTAGCGAAAAATATGCAGTATACGCAAGCCTCGGAATGATTTTCAATGGTATTTTCACTGCTATATTAGCCCCTACTGCTGTACACTTACTTTTTTCATAAAATGTATTTAAATGTAAAAAAGGCTGCCAAACTAATATTTTGGCAGCCTTTTTTATAATTAAAAATTCTAAATTACTTTGGAGGATATTGTTCTAATATTTTATTGACAAAGTTGCTAATAGCCTCCTCTTTTTGTTCTGATTTGTATGGTATCGGTCCAGAGCCCTTGCCTTGCCATACCAAGTCGTGTTTGCGGGCGTCTATAATTTCTATGTATAGAGTGCCTTCTGTATTTCTGCTAACGTTGTAGGTTGCTCCTCCCCAGAAAGGCCCCCAGCCCCAACCCCAGCCCCAATAATACGGACTGTTGTCGTAAATATCTACATTCTCGCGCTCACGAGTAAAGATATTCACTAAAAAGTCAGGGTTATCTGATACTACCATTCCTTTGCTGGTCAGATTTTTTTCTATAGCACGCAAAATACGCTTTTTGTCTAAGTCTGAAATAGGTGCTTTATCTACTCCTTCTTTAAAAAAAGCAAACGATTTATAGGCTGAAAAATCAGCTTGGCGGTCGTAATCAGTTGCTACATACACACTTGCACAAGAGCTTAGCACCAAGGCAACTCCCAGCATTATAAGATAAGTTATTCTTTTCATTTTTTTATATGATTTAGTGTTCTCTTATCTTACAGCAAAATTCATACCGAAAAACGCTAATGCCTATGGTAATCTTTCATACAAACAGCAGTGGTGTAGCTTATTGTACACTTCATCGTCAGCGCGTTCTTTGCCAGCATCGTGTCCTACTTTGGCTATGGCTTTTTGTACATCTTCTTCTGAACATTTGCGCTCGTCAAAGATAAGTGTCATATTTCCGCTTTTGATGTCCCAATTTGCACTTTTCACACCTTTTACTTTATAAGCGGCTTTTTCTATGCGGGCTTTACATTGTTCACAATTACCGCCTACAGCAAAGGTTACTTTTTTGCTCTTATTAGGAGCCTGTTGTGCATTAACAGTAGCGAGTCCTAAAAAACTCAAAACTACCCATAATAAAATACGTGTCTTCATTTTTTCTTTTTTATTTGTTGAATTAAATTATTGCTTATTTTAGTCGTTAGTGTTTAGTCGTTAGCAAGCGACAACATTCTAACGACTAGCGACTAATTACTAAAGTTTAAATCTCAGTCCTGCGTAGTACATTTGTCCAAAAGCAGGAGCGTACTGCATAGTACTATCAAAATATGCGCCAAAAGGAGCATCAGCAGCTAATATGCCGTTAGCTTGTTTGTAGTTAGTGATGTTCTCGCCACCTACATACACCTCAAATGTTTTAGAAAATACTCTGGTAATCTGTGCGTTAAGTGTAGCGAATGACGGTGCGTAATCACTCAATCGGTAGGGTAGAGGGTTGGTAGCCGTAGAGGGCAATCGTTGTTCACCTAGCCAGTTGAAGGTTACGTCAAACTTCCATTGCGAATGCTTGTTATCGTGGGTATCAGCAGTTTCATAGGCTACGTTAGCAAACCAGCGATGCTTAGGAGTTAGCGTTTTTTCTAACTGTCCTTTAGTGAATTGGGTTTGTACATCGTAGTACTTATAGGCAGCTTTAAAGTCTAAACCTTTCGCAGGTGTGATGCTAACTTCAGCTTGCAATGAGTTAGCAAAACTCTTGCCATCAAGATTGTAAAACAAGGCTTGCTGAGGCGAATGGTCTAAATCTACCACTACCTGATTGTCAAAATGGGTGCGGTAGAAATCTACTGATAGTTCAGCATTTTTACCCCATATTTTAAAGGCTTGCAAAAAGCTCGCTCCGTAGTTCCACGCTATCTCAGGGTTTAAACCGTAGAGCTTGCCGCCATCACCTCCTATAATATGTAGCTGTCGCGAAGAAGCTAATAACTGCTGATTTTCAGCTATCACATTAGCAGCGCGTTTGCCGCGTCCTGCTGAAAGTCTAAAGGTAGCTTCTTTCCAAGGATTGTAGCGCAAGTGGAAACGTGGAGTGATAAAGTTACCTAAGTTGTTATGGCTATCAGCACGTATACCTGCTACAAAGCTGAAGTTGCTCGAATTATCGTAAGTGTACTCAAAGAAAGCACCTACTGAGCGGTCTATTCGCGAGAAATCGCCTGCCAGAGCAGAAGTGGTTAGCAGTTCGTTATAATCGTCATAAGTACCGCTAAGCCCTGTAGCAAATTTGTGTTGAGTATTGCCGATGATAGAGTTGTATATCAGATTGCCATACCAGCTTTTTTGGTGTATATCATAGCTATTCAACCCAAAATAAGAATCTTGCCTATGCGATTGAAATGAGTTCTGTAGCCCTATACTTTTATAAGGAGTGTCCGGAAATACGTATCCTGTTTTGTTAGAAAGGGTAAAACGCTCAGAGTTCACTTCACTACCCCACGCATTAGTGGTTCCTTTGTCTGTTAGCGGATTGTAGTCTATTTGCCCTGCTTGGCGTTCGTCTTTCATATAGTTTAGGTTCAAAAAGCTCACCCACCCCTTTTCAGCATTGCTATATTGCCAACGGTTTAGTAGGTTTATTTGGTTGCCTATAGGGTTGTCTATAAATCCATCGTGGTTGTGGTCGCTTTTGCGCTGACGTACATTGCCGTGTGCTAAAAGACTGGTAGCCCATTTGTCCGATAGTTTTACTTTGGTATGAGCATTTAGCTCGTATCGGCTATCTTCTGAAGTGTATAGGTTTAAGAAAAACGGACGCGCATTAATAGGCTTTTCTATTTCGTAGTTTATTTGCCCCGAAATGCTCTCATAACCATTGATAACACTTCCTGCACCTTTGGTTATCTGTATGCTCTCAATCCACGTACCTGGCACAAATGATAGTCCATAGGCTTGCGAAGCTCCTCGCATAGCAGGGATATTCTCTTCTGCCATAAGTATATACGGACTGGTAAGTCCTAACATTTTTATCTGTTTGTTACCGGTTACTGCATCAGAGAAATTCACGTCTATCGACGGATTGGTCGAAAAACTTTCTGAAAGGTTGCAGCACGCAGCTTTTAGTAGTTCACCGCTACTCATAGTGTGTAGGTTGGCTACCTGCCACTGCGATTTCATAGTATTAGCCCTTTTTTGGGTTACAACTACTTCTTCCAAAGCCGATTGCGGCTCTAATTGTATGTGTAGAACTTCCGAGTTAGTTACTTTTACGGTTTTTGTCTTATAACCTATATAACTAATAACTAAAGTATTACTATTTTCAGTGCGTTTTAGGGTGAAGGTACCATTATCATCAGTCGAAACGCCTATTTGGGTACCGTTCCAATACACTTCCGCCCCCATAAGAGGCAAATTAGCTTCATCTACTACAGTTCCTTTGCTAAATTGTTGAGCAAAAGCAGTCAGGGGGAGTAGTAATCCCCATAATAAAATATATCTTAACATTGATTTTTTTCTTTATGCGTTAATAATCTATCAAAATCGATTGCAAGGGAGAATTACTATTCACCCTTAAAATGAAAAATTATTAGGCATAAAACACGCGCTGGCAGTAAAGCGCATACAGTGGGGGCGCGTTCAAACGAACCGCTGAAGTAGGACTACTTTTCGTAGCAGTAGTCAAAATTATCACTTCTTCTACAGATGAAGGAATACAAGAGGTAGGAAGCACAAATGATTGTAGCTCCAATTCAAAGGCTTTTACTACCGAAGTACTATCAGAAGTCGAAGAGGCAACTGAAGTGTTATCACAACATTTTTTATTATCATCACTATTGTCATCTTCATCACCACCGTAGCAATCGTCCATTGTAGCACAAGCACAAGCATCATCATCTTCTACTATCAGTGCAGAAGCATAGTCTAATGAAACTGATGCTAATTGGTCTTGGCAGTAATGAAAAGTAACCGCCCATCCTGAATTGCTAAACAAGATGAGGATTGATAATAATATGTTGATAACTATTCTTTTCATTGCGAGGGCAAAGGTACAACTTTTTTGACTATCTCACCAAAAAATTAACAATAATTTAACACTCTCATAGCTAATGGCAAACTGCTAAATAAAAAAATCCTAAGTAATAAAACTTAGGATTTTCTCAACGCACAACACTACTAAGATTATAGGTCTATCGCAATCGGTCTGCTGATTTTACGAGCTTCTCGTCCCGCCTAATAGCCTTATTGGCTAAAAACAAAAAAACGATAGAAAGCACGGGTACGAAAACCCCAACACCTTTCTCAGAAATAATACCTTCTCCAGATGAGTTTAGCATTCGATATACAAATATTCCTAGTAAAGTAAAATTTATAACGATATTCAGCCAATTAAGCAATTGCTGAAGGTTCCTTTTTTTGTATTTGAATATAGTGTAAAGAGCCACTACTGCCGAGATAGCAAATAGCAATGTGCGCAGCCAGTCTAAACCAAATAATATAGTCATTGCAGCTACTACGCCTGCTATAAGCATATACACAGTTTGTATTCTCTGTATCATAACTTTCTTTTTTTAAGTGCGCAAATATACTACTTTTTTATAAACCTCAAAAAAATATTTTATTTCAGTTTATCAAAACCATTGCCATATACCCCCATTACGTTAGTTTTGGTCACAAAGGCAGAGGGGTCTATAGTGCGTACCAAACGGAAAATAGAGTTTGCCTCAGTACGGCGAGCTATTACTATCACTATTTTTTGCGATGATTTAGAGTACCAGCCTATACCGTCAATAATAGTGCAACCGCGTTTTAGCTCACTGTTGATGTGGGTAGCTATCTCATCGTAATGTTTAGAGAAGATAAACAGCTGTACCGATTGGCGTGCACCGTTTATTACTATCTCTACCATTTGCCACATCATCGGTAGCAACACAAGTCCATAGATGGTTTTTTCAAGCGAATTGTCTTTGTGCTCTAAGATGAAGTAAGATGATAACACTATACACACGTCTACCACTAATAAGATACGCGCAATGCTGATACTGTAGTATTTAGTGATAACAAAGCCTATAATATCAGTACCACCGGTACTACCATTAGCCGAATATACCAGCCCCAGACCAGTACCACATAGCAGTCCACCCATTATTACGTTCAAAAAATCGTCTCTTAAAGGGGGGTGCTCTATAAAGTAAGGCATAAGGTACTCTTTTCCGGCCCATATCAGGGTTGATAAGATAGAAATAGAGATGAGGGTACGGTAAGTGAATTGCCTACTCATCGCCTTAAAACCTATTACCAACAAACAGAAGTTGATAATCCAATAAGTGATAGCCAAGTCAGCCCCTAATTTGTAGTTCAAAATAAGGCAGATACCTGCCAAACCTCCGGTTACTATCTCGCTAGGCATTATAAATCCGGTAATACCTACCGCATAAGAGATAAGCCCCAACACTATGATGAGGTAATCTTTTATGTAAAAAGATTTTAAGTATTTAATAGTTTTGCTCTCTGTTATTGCCATAACATTTGTCTTTGTTGATGAAAATTCCTTGTTTTAGCGGCGCAAAGGTACTACTTTTAATTGAATGTGCAAACAAAATATAATTTACTTTCTTACGCCAAACTTTCTTTGATGCGCCTAATCGCTTCACGTAGTTCTTTTTCTGAGGCAGCGTATGAAATGCGTATGCAGTTAGCATCGCCAAAAGCCTCACCCGTTACGGTGGCTACCATAGCTTCTTCTAACAGATATAAAGAAAAATCGCTTGCATTGCGAATAGTGCGCCCTCTTAAGGTTTTGCCAAAGAAAGACGATACATCAGGGAAAACATAAAAAGCTCCTTCAGGTACATTCACTTTAAGACCTTCTACCTCGCTCAAAAGTGCTAATACCAAATCCCTGCGCTTTTTAAATTCGTCTATCATATATTGTATTTCACTTTTAGGAGCTTTCAGGGCTGCGATAGCGGCACGTTGCGCTATAGCATTAGTGCCACTAGTTATCTGTCCTTGCACCTTATTGCAGGCTTTAGCTATCCATTCGGGGGCAGCTAAGTAACCTATACGCCAGCCAGTCATAGCAAAGGCTTTAGAGAGTCCGTTAATGGTGATAGTCCGCTCATACATACCCTCTATAGCCGCAAAACTGGTATGGGGAATAGAGGTAAAGTTGATGTACTCGTATATTTCGTCTGAGAGAATAAAAATGTTAGGGTGTTGGCGCAATACTTTTGCGAGAGCTTCTAATTCTTGCTGGTTGTACACCGAACCGGTGGGATTGCAAGGGGAGTTAAACCACACCATTTTGGTCTTTTCGGTGATAGCTGCTTCTAATTGGGCGGGGGTTATTTTGAAGTCGTTTTCTATAGTAGCCAATATCTCTACAGGGGTAGCGCCTGCCAGTTTTGCTATCTCTTTGTAGCTCACCCAATACGGAGCGGGGAAAATCACCTCGTCACCAGGGTTGAGCATCGCTAAGGCAGCGTTTGCCAAGCATTGTTTAGCACCTGTAGAAACTACTATTTGGTTCGGGCGATAACTAAGTCCGTTGTCGCGTAGTAGTTTGGCAGCAATTGCCTCTCTAAGCTCTAAATACCCATCTACAGGGGTATATTTGCTGTAGTTTTGGTCAATAGCCTCTTTCGCTGCTTCTTTGATAAAGTCCGGAATGTTAAAGTCTGGCTCTCCTAAGCTAAGCCCAATAATATCTTTGCCTTCGGCTTTTAGTTCTCTCGTTTTGGCAGCCATCGCAAGGGTAGCAGAGGCTTCCATAGCATTGATGCGGTCTGATAAAAACTGTTTCATATTAGTTTATTGTTAGTTTATCGTTTGTCATTAAAATGGGGTATTTTACATCTTTCCCTAAAACACTGTCAAAAAAGTTCCAGTTAAAGAAAGAATCAACCTCTGTAGGAGTTAATACCTCTATCAAATATCGTTTAGCTAATTGCGCTGTAGGTACGATATAATCACCTTTATAAACGCGTACCGAATCTTTGTGTATGCTCGCTTGTGTGTCGTAATGCAGGTAATGCCCTTCAAACGGAGTTGTTACGGTTTTAAAATCGTCTATTTGATAGTAATCTACCTTCATTAGCGTATCTTTAGCCACCTCTTTCATTTGTACGTTGTGCACTTTCAGTCGGTCTATCACCTTTTGCCACGCTTTAGGTACTATGTAATACTCAGGAGCTACTAAGGCAGCGTTTTCTTGGGCTTGTTTTATTTTCAGTTGTTTGATATACGCATTATCAGCATCAGCTATTTCTACTATCGTTTTCATCGTTTCGTAGTTAGCCACTACACGCTTATTATAGCTTTTAAATATATGGGTATTAAGCTGAATACCAATACAATTCCATAGCGAAGCATAGCCTACTGCGTGTCTTGCCTTGCTGAGTTCAGGGTCGGGTAGCAATCGTCTGAAAGGTTGTTGTACACTGTCTTTGGTTAGCGAAACATAATTCATCTGAGTTAAAGAATCTGATAGACGGGGTACTAACACATCATCAATGTATCCTCCTAAGAAAGTGCCTACTTTTTCCTTTTCAGCAGGCGAGTAGCTCACAGTATAGCGGTATTCTTCTTTCCTACTCACCTGATTGTCAATCAATATATCAGGTTGAATTTCTTGCAGAACTTTCGATAGCGAGAGCGTATTTTCTACATCAGCTTTTATAAAATCGTTGTCTAAATCATAGTAGGTAGCACTTTCTTTTTTGTCTTCTTGCATTCCTCCTATATTATACACCGGTATAGTAACGACTATTACATTGCCCGAAAGTTTTATTTCGTTTTGGGCTAAGTTTCTAAATAACAGGGTAGTAGCATTTACCCCATCTGTTTCATTGCCGTGTATAGCATTGTTGATGAATATAATAGTGCGTTCCTCGCGGTATTTATTGAGGTTGAATTCGCCATCGGCACTATATATCACCAAATGCAGTGGCATACCATTGTCTGTTTGCCCAATAGTTTTGAAGGAAATAGAGGTGAATTCTTTAGAAAGTTCTTTGTAATAATCTATTATTTCCTCATAAGTAGAGTTTTTTAGTCCGTCCTTCTGTTCAAAAGGTGTTTCGAACTTTTTAGGAGACGAAAAGAATGGCGTTTCGCACCCCACTAACACACAGCCTAATAATAAGTATATAATGTGCTTTATCATAATTAGTAATATCCTAATTTTCCTATTTGCTAATTTTCTAATTATTAATGTATTTTACACAGTTTTCTAATATTTTTACTTCATACCCTAATGCCTTAGCATCGTTAGCGCTATACGCTACGCAGAAATCACCTGCCAAACCACAAAATACGAGTTCTTTAATGCCTTTATCTTGCAGATAGCCGTGCAATCCCGTGTTGTTTAGCTTATTATTGTCAAAAAAAGCACTATAACTATCAATTTCTGGGTTCATTCCTTTGCGAAATATAGCCGATATGCGCCTTGTATCAAGGTCTTTGTGCAATTCAGCCCCGAAAGTGCCTTGCACACAGTGGTCAGGCCATAGAATTTGGTATATACCATTCAGTTGTACTGTATCAAAAGGCTTTTTACCCACGTGCTGACTTGCAAAACTCTTATGGTTGGCGGGGTGCCAATCTTGGGTAGCTACTATTACGCTATAGTCTTTTTGCATCTCGGCATTGATGTGCGAAATAATTTGGTCGCCCTGTGGTACAGGTAATGCGCCTGTAGGCATAAAGTCGTTTTGTAGGTCAACAATAATAAGTGCTTTCATAAAGAATCTTTTTTTTAATTAATTACATTTTTACAAGCGAACCTTCAGCGAAGGATGAGCGAAGGATAAGCGAACGATAACCCTTAAAATTCGCTCCAAAGGTACAGTTTTTTTCAATATTATCTCTATCTTTGCCAAAAAATATTTTACTGATGCATTTTTTATCTGAAGAATTAGAAAATTACGCCGCTCAACATACTGAAGATGAGCCACTTTTGCTGCAAGAACTCAATAAGCGTACGCACCTTAATGTACTGCAACCACGAATGATTAGCGGACATTTTCAGGGGCGTTTTCTCAGTTTGTTGTCTAAGATGGTGCAACCTCGCACTATTTTAGAAATTGGCACTTATACGGGCTATGCTACCCTTTGTTTGGCTGAGGGGTTACATCCTGAGGGGGTACTCCACACCATCGACATCAAAGAAGAGTTGACAGACCTACAGCGCGAGTTCTTCGACCGCAGTGGTTATGGCAACCAGATAGTGCAGCATCTGGGCAAAGCTGCTGATATTATCCCCTCACTCGATACTACTTTCGACCTTGTTTTTATTGATGCCGATAAGCAGAATTACGCCCACTATTTTGATTTAGTAATTGAAAAAATGAACCGTGGTGGTATTATCCTTTCCGATAATGTGCTGTGGAGTGGCAAGGTAGTAGAAGAGGTAAAACACAACGACAAACACACCCAAGCGCTAATGGCATACAACCAAAAAATAAAAGACGACCCCCGTGTAGAGACCGTCTTATTACCCATCCGCGATGGTATCACCCTTTCAAGAGTCAAATAAAAAGCTTTTACTCTTTACATAGGTTGTCCAAATTGATGTTTTTCAAGAGCCCTTTATCATAAGAGAGCTCTTTAGGAGTTTCTATATCTAATGTGATATCATACAATCTTTGAGTTGAAGTATTAAAAAGTAACCAAGCGATAGCCCTTTCTACTACCTCTGGCTGTTGTACATTGTCAGAAATATCATTTTCTACATAGATTTCTATGTAAATATTTTCATTATCCTTTCTGTCAATTCTTAAGAAACACTTTTCTTTATCAGCTTTGTATAAAGGATTGTCTAAATTAGAGCTTTTAACTATTTTTACCAATAGATTGGTACAATACATTTCTTCTTCAGATGAATATTTTTCCTCTTTTAAAGAAGAAAGAGGTACTATTTCCCCCGAAGAAGCTTCTAATATGCGAATATCTTCAATATTAGTTCTATTCACATACAAAATATAACGATTTTCAAATCTAATTGCTGAATTATACCCTACATAAAGCTCAAAGAAAGGAGTGTTTTCAATAGTAACTTCATTTGTTATGAAAGAAATACCTTTTTTCCCATTAGATATTTTCTCAATTTCATCACCTAACTTTTTTATTAAAAGTAGGTCAATTACTTTTTGTTCTGCTTCTTCTATACTAACTGATGGTTTAGGAGCTTCTTGTGCTAAACTTTCTTCCTTTTCTTTATTAGTAGCAGCTTGATTTTTAGGTAGTTCACAAGCCCAAATAACAAAGGCTAAAAATAAAACAATAAATCTCATATACTAATTTTTTAATTTTTTAAGGTTCGGTAAAAAATACGCTATAAGTCCCATAAGGGGCAAAAACGAACATACTTTATACACAAAATAAATATCTGTTAAGTCTATTAGTTTGCCCAGAAGTGCGGATGCTAAACCGCCCATACCAAAGGCAAAACCGTAGAAAAAGCCCGAAATCATTCCTATTTTATGAGGTAATAACTCCTGCGAATACACTAATATAGAGGCAAAAGCTGAAGCAATGATAAAGCCTATCAACACTATAAGCACTCCGGTAGTAGTAGCATCAGCGTAAGGTAGCCAGAGTGCAAACGGAGCGGTACCCAATATTGAAAACCAAATGATGAACTTGCGCCCTACTTTGTCGCCAAAGAAGCCACCAATAAGGGTGCCCGCCGCTACTGCTCCCAAGAAATAAAATAGGTAAAGTTGTGCTTGCTCATTGCTAAAACCAAACTTCTGTATGGTATAAAACTGAAAATAATTATTGATAGCAGCAGTGTAGAAGTTTTTAGAAAATACCAAAAGCATCAGTATAATCATCGAATTGCGTACCTGAGCCCTTGTTAGATTAGGCATTACTATAGGTTTTTTAGCCTTTTTCTTCAGCAGTTTTAGCAATATACTGCGCCATTTACCTATCAATATAAGGATAAGCATTGCAAAAATAGAAAATGAGCAAAACCATATTAATCGCTCTTGGTGAGCTTCTTCTATTAGCTGTCCATCTATTACTTTCTTGCTGAAAACTAATAAGATAACCAATAGGGGGGCGAAAGCTGTACCTAAATTGCCTCCTAATTGAAAAATAGCTTGGGCAAAAGAGCGTTTCCCGCCTGAAGCTAAAAAGGCTACCCGCGACGATTCGGGGTGAAATACCGAAGAGCCTACCCCTATCAGCACTACTGAAAGCAAGATAGTTGTATAGCTACTTGCCATTGATAAAAAAATAGCTCCTAAGGTAGTGAATGCCATTCCTAATACTTGCGAGTAAGGTTTGGGGTGTTTGTCGGTATAATTGCCTACTAAAGGCTGCAAAATAGAAGCTGATAGCTGGTAACAAAGCGTGATGACCCCTATTTGCGTCATTGTAAGGGCATATTTGGCTTGTAGAGTAGGGTAGATAGAAGGTATCATTCCCTGAATAAGGTCGTTTAGTCCGTGAGCTAAAGCTATAAGTAGTAAGATACGGTATTGAGGTTTGTTTTCTTCGTACATAACTTTTTTCAAATTTGTGGGGCAAAAGTACAAAATAATAGACAAATAGCAATTGATAATTGACAATTGAGGAATTTGATGTATATTTGCAGCAAAATTATTAAAAATCAATTACGATGGAAAGAACGTATGCTGGTATTCCAGAAGAAAATGCTACACTTGAGAATGCTAAAGTAATGCTCGTAACCGTACCTTATGACGGTACTTCTACGTGGGGTAAAGGGGCTGATAAAGGACCTGAATTGTTCTTAGATGCTTCTGAAAATATGGAACTTTACGATATTGAAACTGATACTGAACCTTATTTGAATGGGGTGTATTTGGCAGGTGAAGTAAGCGAGAATAGCTCGCCAGAGGCAATGACCGAAGCGGTATATCAAAAGACGAAAGAACTCCTCAAAAACGAAGACAAGCTCTTTACTCTTTTTGGGGGAGAACATTCAGTTTCTATAGGGTCTATCCGTGCGGTAGGCGAGAAGTATGAAAAGCTAACAGTGCTACAGCTCGATGCCCATACTGATTTGCGTCCTGAGTACCACGGTTCTACCTCTAATCACGCTTGTGCGGTGTTTGAAGCGAACCAAAAACATAAGTTGGTGCAAGTAGGTATCCGCTCAATGGATGCTGAAGAAAAGCAATACTTACCTAAAGGACGTGTGTTTTTCGCTCACGAGATTGCTAAAAATCCTAATTGGATAAAAGATGTACTCGACAAAGTTTCGGGCAATGTATACATCACCATTGATTTAGATGCCTTCGACCCTGCTATTGCACCTTCTACTGGTACACCTGAACCAGGAGGCTTGCAGTGGTATCCTACTCTTAAACTATTGCGCAAAGTCTTCAAAAAGTGCAATGTAGTAGCTTTTGATATAGTAGAGCTGATGGATAGTCAGCAGGCTAAGCCTACAGCTTTCTTAGCAGCTAAACTTTATTACAAAATGTTAGCTTATTATTTTAAATATCAGAATAAGAAGTAATAAAAAATGCTGGTTGATACTTACATCAACCAGCATTTTTCATTTATAAAATTGGCAAAATTGGTTAATTGCCTAATTTTTCTTCGTATTTTTCAAAGATAATCTTAAACCATTCGGTATACTTTTCAGGGTGAGTTGCTATATCTTTTCTGATGTCTTCAGGCAGTGCCCATCGCCAAGCCGCTACTTCCTCAGGATTGATAATAGGGGACTCTTCGTAATACCCTATTAAGATATGGTCGAGTTCGTGTTCAGTTAGTCCGTTATCAAATGGGGCTTTATAGATGAAGCTCATTACATCGGTAAGCTCAGTGCTAAAACCCATTTCTTCTTGTAGTCGGCGTTTGCCTGCCTCAACAGTGGTTTCACCCTCGCGTGGGTGACTGCAACAAGTATTTGTCCATAGCATAGGCGAATGGTATTTGTCAGCAGCCCGCTGTTGCAGCATAATCTCTCCTTTTTGGTTGAGTACAAACACCGAGAAAGCCCTATGTAGCACAGCCTTTTCGTGTGCTTCCATCTTAGGCATTAGCCCTATAGCGTTGTCTTGCTCATCTACTAATATTACGCGCTCTTCCATTGTATTTCTTGATTTGCTAATTCTCTAATTTGCTAATTTCCACACGGTCTCCTTTCTCTATGCCCCATTTATCTGCTAGCCCCCCATTGATTTCTAATACATACATAGCAGGCGCTTCTGAAGGCAAAGAAGTTTCATCTTTAGGGCGTGCATTTTTAGCAATGCTTACTACCTTTTTATCTTTGTTTAAGTAGATAATATCCAAAGGGATTAGCGTGTTTTTCATATAAAAAGAACGAGGTGCTTCATTTTCGAATACAAACCACATACCTTGCTGCTCCTCCATAGAAGAGCGGTACATAAGTCCTACAGCGCGCTCATCTTCTGTTTGAGCTAACTGTACCTCTAAACGCTGCAATAGACTATCTTTCTTATAGATAGACAGTTCTGCATCTTTTCTGAATACCACATCATCAGGGGTAAGCTCAATAACGCGCTGTGTATTATTACTATTATCGCCTAAAAAATAAGGCAAAATAAAGGCAATAGCTGCTAAAGCTACCAAGCCTAAAGCTACTGCTACAAAGTGTTTTCTAAAAAAGTTCATTTTTACTAATTTTGAATTTTGAATTAATGTTATAAAACCTACAAATAATTAAATAGCGTTAATTTGCTAATTGCCTAATTGTTTGTAAGGATTGTTTCTGTTTGCCTTGAGAGTCAAAATTATCCTTAGAAAGCCATCGTTCAAAGGAGCGTTTGTTGTGAGCCCACTCTTTATCAATCATAGAAAACCAAGCTGTATCGCGTGAACGCCCTTTATAAACAACTGCTTGCCTAAATGTTCCTTCATATACGAACCCCAAGCGTTCAGCAGCACGGCGTGACGGCATATTAAGGCTATCGCATTTCCATTCGTAACGTCTATATTGCAGAGTTTCAAATACGTATTTAGCCAATAGATACTGCGCCTCAGTGGCTATTCGTGTATGTTTTAAGGTATCGGAATAGGTAACAGCACCTACTTCTATCACTCTGTATTTGGGTTCTATACGCATTAGCGAAAGCGTTCCAATAGCTTTTCCGGTTTCCTTGCTAACAATAGAAAAATAGTAAGGGTCGGCAGAGGCTTCTTGTTTAGTGAGTAAAGTGCGCAACTCCTCTTTATCTTTTAAAGGAGATAGAAATAGATACGTCCAATCTGCAGGATTTGTATTAGCTTCTAAATAGAACTCAGATAAGTTGTCTAAATGTTTTTCTGCAGAGAGGTGTTCCAATCGGCAATATACTCCTTCTAATACCTTTATAGTAGGCATCTCCCCTAATGAAAAATTAGGTAAAGCCTCCCCTATAGGTTGATTGTATTGGTTTGTGGTCATAATATCTATAGTACTATCGTAGGTAAAAAAGGTTTATACTATTTAGAGGTAAGGGTTCTCAGTGCCTTTTTTACAATATACTTGGTTTCTTTGGTAGGACTTTCGTTTTCCCAACGCTCACATAGTGCCGTTACAAAATCGGGGCGGGTTTTGCTGGCATCGTTTAGCCAGTTTCCTACACTATCTTGCACATACTTTGCTTTATCAGATTTTAATTTATCTAATATGGGCAAATAGAGTTCTGGTTTTTCTTTCAAGGCTTCTATATGAGCACACCAAACACCCCGCGGACGTAAGGCTTCTGTACTGAACCTACGTATATTTTCATCTTCGCTTTCTACCCAATGAGAAAGAAAAGCAATTGAAAAGTCTAAGTACTCACTCATTTCGGGGCGTAATGCCATCCAGATTATCTCACGAACACCAAAATGACTATCAGCTACTAAGGGCTTTAATTTGTGTAACTTGTCTTCCAGAGGGATATTGGTATGCAAAGCTACCAAATAACAAGCATAACAGCGCACAGAATCGGATAAGTGATTGCTGAGTTGCTCAAATAAAGGCTCATATAGGTTAGTATTTGCATATTTTTCGTATAACAAAACTCCTATGAGCCTAATAGTATTCATTGTAGAAGGTTTCTTTTGCTGATTGATTTGGCAAACAAACTCTTCAATGATATTTTTATCAATTCCTAAAGTAGGGAAAACAGATTTTACCAGCTGTGAATGGTCTATAGCCAACCATTCGGTGAGGTTTACCGTTTCTATAGTTCCCTTATTTAATAGCAAAAGTACTTCGGAAGGAATATCTGCAGCCTTTTGAGCTCCTTTTCTGTTTTTGATAGCTTCTATATTCATTATTTGTTATTAGACACAAATTACAAAAAGCAATAGATTAAAGTTTTGAGACTTTTTTTCTAAATAATAAATAAAAACCTACTATGATAAATGGTATACTGAGCCATTGTCCGGTAGAGAGTAGCCCCAAAGTGCTTTCAAAACCTCCTTGACTCTCCTTTACGAACTCTACTGCAAAACGTATACTCCACAGCAATACTAAGAAAAGTCCGAAGATGAAATAAGGTTGCTCTTTCTTATCCGTTTTCCAATAGACATACCACAGTACCCAAAATAGACAGAAGTAGCCAAATGCCTCGTATAGTTGGGCTGGGTGTTGGTAGGGGATAGAGGCTAACACTTCAGCAAAACGCGGGTCGTGGGTGATGAGCTTGTACGCCTCTTGTGCATCTGTTTGCTCGGTGAGTGCCATTGCTCTCTGAGGTGAGAGCATACCGTTTTGCACGAATTTAACCCCCAGCGGATACTGGTCGCTTACTATCTTGCCGTTGATTTCAGAGTTAAAAAAGTTGCCAAAGCGCACGAACATTCCACCTATAGTGATAGGAATTACTACGCGATCTAATATCCACGAGAGCTTAATGTCTTTGTACTTGCGTACGTATAGCAGCATTGCTATGATAATACCTACTGCTGCCCCGTGACTTGCTAAGCCTGAAAAGCCCGTTAGCTGCCAACCTCCGCCTGCTTTCTCTTTAATAGGCAAGAAGATTTCTAATAAATGGTCTTTGAAATAATCCCAATTGTAGAAAAAGCAATCGCCTAAACGCGCGCCTACTAAAGTAGCTACAGCGGTATAAACAAACAAAGTATCGAGTTGTTGTACGGTCTTGCCCTCGTTTAGGTATATTTTTTTGGTGAGATACCAACCCAAGCTAAACGCTACAATAAACATCAAGCTGTAATAACGAAGTTGGAAAGTACCTACAATAGGTAAATCAAAAGAAGCAAGAACCTCATTAGAGTTCCATATAAAATTTAAAGCAACCATCAGTGTTTAATTTTTTTGATTGGCAAAAGTACAATTATTTATTGTAATGTGCAAACATTCGTGTTTTTTTACTATTTTTGTCGCCTATATATTATACCTATGCGAATTATATCAGGAAAGAACAAAGGAAAACAACTTATTGCCCCAGCTAAATTGCCGGTACGCCCTACTACCGACTTTGCTAAGGAGGCTCTGTTTAATATCCTCAATAACGATTATTATTTTGACGAGCTTTCGGTGCTTGACCTCTTTGCCGGTACGGGTAATATAAGTTATGAGTTTGCTAGTAGGGGTTGCCCTGCGGTGATAGCGATTGATAGCCATAGTGGCTGTGTGCAGTTTATCAGCAAGACGGCACGCGAACTTGACTACCCTATCACGGCACTTAAAGCCGATGTATATGAATACCTAAAGCGTACCTCGCAGCAGTTTGATGTGGTTTTTGCTGACCCACCATACGAGTTCCCCGCAGAAAAGTTTGCTGCCATAGTAGAACTTGTATTTGCCAATACCCTTCTTAGACCTAATGGTACCCTTATTATTGAGCACTCTAGCCATACTGACCTTTCGGAGTTACCTCATTTTGTAGCTAGTAAGCGATATGGTGGCTGTGTGTTTAGCTTTTTTGAACCTTAAGCGTTAGCAAATACTCCTTTATTTCAAGGGTGATACGTTTACTCTCTCGCGCCTTTTGTATACTCTTGTTTTGTACAAAAGGCGCGAGTGTTTTTGCTTCTAAATAAGGTAAAGTTACCTCGTATTGCTTTGCCAGAGCGGTTGCTAAGTACCACGCTATCATCATATTTATATAATATTCGCTTGACTTAATAGCTGTAACCCATTGCAGGTGTACAGGACTAAAGTGCGCGTCTAAATAGTTAGATAGCAATATCCCTATACCATAGCGTATTGTGTAAGTGTCGGTGCTTGCTAACCATTTTTGTACATAGACGAGTGTTTCTTCGGGGTATTTGAGAAAGATTTTAGGCGCAAATGTATCGCAAGTAGCCCAATTGTCGATGTAAGGCAAAAAGCGTTCGGTATACTTCATTACCTGCTCAAAATCTTTTAGTTCTGCTATTATAAAAGCGTGCAAATTGTTTTCTTCGTAGTAATAATGCGGCAGCTCTTCTAAGAAAGCCATTGCTTTTTCAGATTCGTTTTTTAGCAATTCTTTAGCCAACGAGCGCATAGCAGGGGTGCGTACCCCTATAATACGAGCCTTATCGACCGTAGGGATAAGACCAGCGGTAAAATCGCGGTAAGGAGCATCGGCTAAGGCTATTAGTTTTTGTGTTATCATAAATCTTACTTAGTTTTTATACTCTGAAAGGGGAGAATACTCCTTTACATTGACGCTCAAATAGGTTTTCTAAAAGTAATACTATAAAATTTATTATCCCAGAACAATTCTGTTTTCTTTTCAGTTACTGAAGCAGGGATACATTTTTCTATAACATTCAAGTCGACTGTTTTGTCTTTAAAATAGGATTTGGAGAAGAGACTTTTTTTGTATTGGCTTTCGACAAAGTCAGCGGTTTCATCAGCGATAAGGAGTTTGCTTCCTGTTTTGGCAACTCTGAGCATTTCGCTTATGGCAAGTGCTTTATCGTTGAAAAAATTGATGCCTCCGTTGTGAAAAACAATATCAAAAGTATTATCGGCAAAAGGTAATTCTTCGGCAGGACACTGTACAAGCGTAAGATTTGTTTGCTTTTGCCACTCTTTTTTACATTTTTTGAGCATTCCCATTGAGATGTCAGCCCCTATAAGCTCTATCGTTTTCAGGTCTATCTCTTGTGGTATATAACGTAAGTCAGCCCCTGTGCCTATGGAAACATAAAGTACTGAAATATTATTCTTCCATTCTAAACGACTCATTAATTCAGTACGCAAATGGTCAATAGCGTTGCCATATTTGAGTTTTCCTATCCATTTTTCTCCAAAATCATAGAAAAAAGACATCCAATCATACATTTTCATATACTTTTGGTTATCTCCACTGATGAAAAGGTCGTTCATACAGCATAAAATGCCATTTTCCTGTTTTAAATCTTCTGCTTTTATATCAGATTTTAATATTTTTGATATATCTTTCATTAAAAGTAATATGTGTATATTTTGTTTTTCGGTGCAAAAGTAGTAATAATTTGTCAATTAACCTATATATTAATGCAAATAACCCATTAGTGGGGGAGAATTGCATTATTCGCAATGTTTTACTCGTTTTGTTATCGATTTGATAACGATGATTCTTCGCTCTTCCTATACTCAATCTGTACTCAGTGTATATCCAATCTATACTGAAGATATTATTGAAAGATATTTAATAAAAAGTGTTAATATTGGTGATGGGAGGATTGGGAAGACTGGGAGGATTGGGAAGACTGGGACGGGTGGGACAGGTGGGACGAGTGGGACAAGTGGGAGTGCGAGCCGCACCGGCGATTATGGGACAAGTGAGACGAGTGGAACAAGTGGGACAGATGGGACGGGTGGGACAGGCGTAATGGGCGTGTCTTAATTAAAATTTTGTCGATTGAGAAAAAATTACTACCTTTGCTGAGAGTGGAAAATATATTGTACAGAGAAAACAAATACAGGGCAACAACTTCTATAAAATAAAATATAAAACAACTATATTTATTCTTTTAAGTATTATACTAGTAGGAGTTTTTATACTTGTGAGATATGGTCTATTCATTGTGTATTGGTTAACAACTCCTAATGCTTTAGAACGAACAGATGTAGAGAAACAACTTATAGAGCATTTTGAAACAAGGAGCAAATTAGATGCTATTGAGTTGAAAACAAGATTTAAATATTACATAATTTACTTGCAATATAAGTGTTCCAATTATGTAAATTATAAGTATGAGTACAAAAGAAATTACAGGAAATAAGAGGAAGGATATTTCAACTAAAAATTTAAAAGGGGAAAAAGTTACCTTAGCGACTTGAATTTAGATTTAGATATGAAGTTTGAAAAAGGTTTAGATGATATCTGTGCCAACTGCCGTTATGACGTGAAGTTCAATAGAGAAAACAATAGAAGTTTACCATTATTTGAAGAATTCAAGAGTTATAATAGTGAAACTTGGAGTAAAATAGCTAATGATAAAGATTTTATCCAACAATTTGAAAGTTATTTACAAGAAGTTGATGAAATAAAAGATTTAGCTTATATGATTAATAGTAATAAAGCTAATATAAATGAGGTAAAACAAGCTTTTAAAGAATTGTTTAAAAACAAAAAAGATGAGCTCTTTGAGATTATTTTGAAAAACAATACTTTGAAAAATAACTTATTAGGTGAAGGTTTAACTAAAAGTGAAGCTAAAAATGTTTTTAGAGACCTAATAAATTCAACAGATTCTGTTTTGTACAATTTTATAAAATTCTAATTTATGTATTCTCTAATTGAAATAAAAGAAAATATAAATAAAGTAATTCCTTTTAAAGAAGGAATAATTTATAGTTTGTTAAACGACAATTTGTTATATGACAATACACTCTTAATGGAAGGAATAGATGGTACTAGCATTTATAAGATTTCAGATTCTCTAATTCAAGTTTTTGATGAAGAGAAGGGGTGCTATTATATTAATGAAAATTTTAATATTATTAAAAGTAACTATTTTCTTATAGCAAATGAGAATTCCAAATATTTAATAGCTTGGGCTAATGCTGTAAAAATATCAAGAGGAGTATATAACAGAAGTATTTGTCTTTTAGAAAATGATTTAGTCAATGTAAAGGAGATAATTCTTGAAGAAAACTATCAGTATTTAAAAACTTATACAAATGATGTACTCATTACATCAAGTAAAGATGTAATATTAGGCTATCATATTTTTCCTACCAACTTCCTTTGGGAATTTCCTCTTTCAATATTTGGTGAATTCAAATATAAATATTCAGAAGAAGAGAAAGATTATGAAGTAGAACAATTCATAGGAATATATAACAATATTCTTTGGGTATACTTAAATGCAAGGGAACTTATAGGAATAGATGTTGAAACGGGAAAACTAAAATATCGTTTTTTAGGAATAGAAAAGAAAAATGCTGTTGGGATAGTAGAAAATTATTTAGACAATGAAGACTATTACATTTTCTATGGTGCAGATTTTAAATTAGATACTAAAAAAGGTGTGATTTTTGGGTTAAAAGCTGATAGATTTTTTGAGATAGACTTAAATAAAGAATCTATAATACCTTATCTTTTTGGGCTGCAAAATAAGATAGAAAAAGCAGGACTTAATAAGAATGATATTAGTGGTGATACTTTTTTGCAAGATAACTTACTATACTTTTGCTCTATTAATGACTTAAGATTCGGTGTTTTAGACATCAATACCAAGGAAATTATCTATGTTTCAGAACCTATTGCAGTAGTGGAAAGAGATGATAGTTTTACTCGCCTTAGAGATTTAAAAGTCTCAGAAAATAAGGTGTATATCTTAGATAATAATCACACGTTGCATATTTTTGAAAAAGAGAAATTGAATTTTGAATTGGGCACAAGCTGCAAGCTTGCGCCAGCGGGGGAAGCAAAATCCTATTATAGAAATTAATAGACAACAAATTCCTTTTTTATATTTGAAAACGATTGCACTTTTCCTCTTTTTTCAATAAGAGATGGAGTGCCAGGTCTTTTTAAAAATGCCGAAGAAGGTGAAGCTAAAGGTATCCCTACTCACTTAGATGTTTCTTGGCTTTCGTATGTAGAAGAATGTGAGTATCTCTTAGAAGATAAGCCTTTAGATTCTCTGAAGATAGCACAATTCTTAGAGGAGAAGGTCTACAAATCAGATGTCAATGTTCGTCTAAAAGTAGGGGAACGTGAGGAATGGGCGAATTGTTTTAGTATATAGGAGTTAGGTATTAAAACCTAATTCAGAATTCGCAATTCAAAATTATTTAGTATCTTTGCGCTCTGAAAAAAACAATATCTAAATTTTCTTATAATGGAAGTAAGTAAACGCTATGCACAGCGCGGGGTTTCTGCCGCTAAAGATGAAGTGCATAAAGCTATCAAAAATATAGATAAAGGGCTGTTCCCTAAGGCCTTTTGTAAGATTGTGCCTGACTATCTGACAGGCGATGACCAGTATTGCCTTGTGATGCACGCTGATGGAGCAGGGACTAAATCGTCGTTGGCATATATGTACTGGAAAACTACTGGAGACCTAAGCGTATGGAAGGGTATCGCCCAAGATGCGCTTATTATGAATATTGACGACCTATTATGTGTAGGGGCTGTTGATAATATTATGCTTTCATCCACCATAGGGCGCAATAAAAATCTAATTCCAGCAGAAGTGATTTCGGCTATTATCAATGGCACGGAAGAGCTTATAACTGAATTGGCTGCCCACGGGGTGCATATTCACTCAACAGGAGGCGAAACGGCTGATGTGGGTGACTTGGTGCGCACTATTATTGTAGACTCTACTGTTACAGCACGTGTGAAACGCAGCAAAGTGATAGATAATGCTAATATAAAAGCGGGTAATGTGATTGTTGGTTTGGCCTCATACGGTCAGGCTACTTACGAGACAGCTTATAACGGTGGTATGGGTAGCAACGGACTTACTTCGGCACGCCACGATGTATTTGCCAAAGCGTTAGCCCTTAGTTTTCCTGAAAGTTTTGACCCTTCAGTGCCTGAAGAATTGGTATATGCAGGTACTAAGCAGCTGACCGATAGGGTAGAGGGCAGTCCGTTAGACGCTGGTAAGTTAGTGCTTTCGCCTACACGTACTTATGCACCTATCATCAAGAAGATTTTAGAAAA
Organism: Capnocytophaga sp. FDAARGOS_737; assembly: GCF_009730375.1. Lineage (NCBI taxonomy): Bacteria > Pseudomonadati > Bacteroidota > Flavobacteriia > Flavobacteriales > Flavobacteriaceae > Capnocytophaga > Capnocytophaga sp. FDAARGOS_737. Next base: position 1,215,914 of record NZ_CP046316.1, read on the forward strand.
ATACGACAATACGCAAATAAACGGTATGGTACACTGCAGCGGCGGTGCTCAGACTAAAATACTGCATTTTGTTGATAATCTTCATATTATAAAAGATAACCTTTTTGAGGTACCGCCCCTTTTCAAACTGATACAAGAGGAATCAAAAACTGATTGGAAAGAGATGTACCAAGTGTTTAACTGCGGTCATCGTATGGAGTTGTACGTACCTGAGGCTATAGCGGCTGATTTGATAGCTATCTCGGAGTCGTTTGGCGTACCTGCTAAGGTAATCGGTAGGGTAGAGGCTTCTGATAATAAACGTTTAACTATTAAGAGTGAATACGGTACTTTTGAATATTAAACCAGACATATCAAAGGACATACGTTGGGCTTTTGCTTACTTCTTCATTGCGGTACTCTTGGGCATTTTTATGCGGTCGGTAGGCGTAGTTACTTACCCTTTTGAGTTCAATTACCGCTATATAGTGCATACCCATTCGCATTTAGCTCTGTTGGGTTTTGTATACGGATTGTTATCGAGCCTTTTGCTACACTATTTTGTCAGGTTTAAAGAGGAAAAGCCCCATACGGTGATTGATAGTGCGTATTTATCGGTAAAAATACGGCATAAACCTCTGTTTCGCTATCGTATTTTGTTTGCTGTAACCCAAATTTCGGTATTAGGAATGCTTTTTAGCTTTCCTTTTCAGGGATATGGGGCTGTGTCTATCGCTTTTTCGTCGGTTTTTGTTATCTGCACTTATTTCTATGCGCATTTCTTTTTGAAGAACAGTGTTAAGCCGTCACCTTTTGTGAAAATGGGGATTTTCTATCTTATACTCTCGAGCATAGGGATATGGATGATGCCTGTGACGATTGTGAAGTTTGGCAAGTTTTCGGGGATGTATATGTGTGCTATTGCTTTTTTCTTGCATTTTCAGTACAACGGCTGGATGCTTAGCAGTCTTATAGGGTTGTTAGTGCATAAAATGGGTTGGCAAGCGCAGTATCCGACCCTTATTAAGCGTGTGTTTATCGTTTTTCAGGCAGGTGTATTGGGTTCGCTGTTTATTTCGTGGGTGGGCTATTTTAGTTACCCTATTTACTATATATTAGGTGGACTTTCGGTATTATTATGGTTGGGAGCCGTAGCAACCTTAGCGTATCTGTACTTTAAGACGAAGCCTTTGCGCTTGTTGCCTACGGTATTTATGACTCTTTTTATACTAAAGCTGCTGATGATGTTTACAGGAGCTTTTCCGCAGCTTACTCCTTACCTTTTTCAAAACATTGATTTGCTAATAGCTTACTTGCATTTTAACTTTTTAGGAATCATCTTAATAGGGTTATTATTCTTTTTAGAAGAAGTGTATAAGGTAAATCGGTGGTTGGTATATTTGTTTTTGTTTGCCTTTGTAGTTACAGAACTTTTGATAGCCTATAAAGGTTTTGCGGTATGGTGGCAGTACTATATATTCACCTATTTCTATGAGATTTTGTGGGCAGCAACGGCTTTGTTTTACTTTCCTGCAGTGGGCTGGTTGATAGGAGGAAACAAAATAAAATAAGGCAGAAAGTTTCGTTTTTATGAAATAAATATTATTTTTGCCGGCTGTATAATGCAGTTAGGCATATATTTTGCGTAAGAAGATGAAGATTAAGTATAACACTAACGTTAATAACAAATGTATGAATAAAACAAAAATTTTATCAGTTCTGGCACTTCTGTTGCTTACTACCCCTCTTTGGGCACAGTCTGAGCGCAAGAAAGTAGACGGCGTGGCGGCTGTAGTAGGCGATTATTTGATTTTAGAATCGGATATAGACAAGGCGTACATAGACCTAAAACAGCAAGAAGTAGATACAAAAAATATCACTCGCTGCCAGATGCTTGGCAAGCTGATGGAGGACAAACTTTACGCTCACCAAGCTGTGCAAGACAGTGTGAAGCTAACCGATGCTGAAGTGCGCGAACAGGTAAACCAACGTATAGAGTACCTTACAGCACAATTGGGTGGTGATATAAAGAAACTATTAGAGTTTTATAAAAAAGACGACGAGCAATCAATGCGCGAGGAGCTTTTTACGCTCTTTAAAGTGAATACCTTAGCGCAACGTATGCGTCAGCAGATAGTGAAAGATGTAGAGGTAACCCCTGAAGAAGTGCGCAACTTTTTTAACGCTATACCTGCCGATGAGCGTCCGCACTTTGGTACAGAGCTTGAGATAGCTCAGATAGTGGTGAACCCAGTAGCCCCCCCAAGTGCTGTGCAAAAGGTAATAGACCTACTAAACGACATTAAGAAAGATGTAGAGGAAAACGGAATGAGCTTTGCTACCAAAGCGATACTTTACTCGCAAGACCGCGCTACAGGAGGTCAGCTACTGACTTTCAACCGTAATTCGGCTTTTGACAAGGCGTTTAAAGATGTGGCTTTCACCCTACGCGAGGGCGAAATATCTAAGCCTTTTGAATCGAGTTTTGGTTGGCACATCATACAAATGGACAAGATTAGAGGGAAAGAGGTTAGTGTGCGCCACATACTTATAATGCCTGATATCCCCCAAGAGGCACTTGATGAGGCTAAAGAGAAAATAGCTAAAATACGCGATAGAATAGTAAATAAAGAACTTACCTTTGACGAGGCTGCTCGTAATTTTTCTGATGAAAAAGAAACCCGCAATGACGGTGGACAGCTTATCAACCCTGAAGACCTATCATCTCGTTTTGAACTTACCCGTATAGAGCCGAGTCTTTACGCTCGTATATCGGACTTAAAAGACGATGAGGTGTCAGTGCCTTTCTTAGATGAAGACCGCACTGGTAAGAAAAGCTATCGCATCTATAAGATAACCAATCGTATAGAGGAGCACCAAGCTGATTTTACTAAAGACTATGTGAAAATACAAGATTTGGCACTGAAAGAAAAACAGCTAAAAGCTATTGCTAAATGGATGAAAGAGCACATAGAAAAGACCTATATAGCGATTAATGGCGAGTATAGGAATTGCAAATTTGAGAATAATTGGTTGAAGAAATAAGACGATTAGCTAATTTGGCGATTTGACAATTTGATGATTTGTCGATGAGTTAATTTTATAAATGAAAAATTTGGTGGTTTAGCAAAAAGGTTGTACTTTTGCCGCCGAAAAATAAAAATCGGGATGTGGCGCAGTTGGTAGCGTACACGTATGGGGTGCGTGTGGTCGCTGGTTCGAGTCCAGTCATCCCGACTTTTTTATTAGAGAAAATAACTACAAGGAAGGGGAGTACTTCGGATTTTAAAAAGATATTATGAAACTTTCAAACTTTAATTTTGATCTTCCAAAAGAGCTATTAGCTGAATACCCAAGCGAAAACCGCGATGAAGCAAGGCTAATGGTTATACACCGAAAAACAGGCAAAATAGAACACAAACTCTTTAAAGATGTCATCGACTATTTTGACGATGGCGACGTATTTGTGCTTAACAATACTAAAGTGTTCCCAGCACGCCTTTATGGGAATAAAGAGAAAACTAAGGCTAAAATAGAGGTCTTCTTACTACGCGAACTCAGCGCAGAACAGCGTCTTTGGGATGTGCTTGTAGATCCAGCTCGCAAAATACGTATAGGCAATAAGTTGTACTTTGGCGAAAATGGCGACTTAGTAGCCGAGGTGATTGACAACACTACCTCGCGTGGGCGCACGCTTCGTTTTCTGTATGACGGTACTTATGAGGAGTTTAGACAACGTTTGGTAGAGCTAGGACAGACACCGCTACCTAAATATATTTCGCGCCCTGTAGAGCCTGAAGACGAAGAGCGTTATCAGACTATCTACGCCAAACACGAGGGTGCCGTAGCAGCCCCTACAGCAGGTTTGCACTTCTCTAAACACTTGATGAAACGCCTTGAGATAAAGGGGATTAGCTTTGCTGAAGTAACCCTACACGTGGGCTTAGGTACTTTTAACCCTGTGGAGGTAGAAGACCTATCGAAGCACAAAATGGATAGCGAGGAGATACATATACCTGTAGACCAAGCTAATATTATAAACGCTGCTAAAGAAAAGAAAAAAAGAGTATGTGCCGTAGGTACTACTGTAATGCGAGTACTTGAAAGTTCGGTATCGGCAGATGGGTTAGTAAATCCTTTTGATGGTTGGACGAATAAGTTTATCTTCCCGCCCTATGACTTTAGTGTAGCTAATGCGATGATAACCAATTTTCATACCCCTAAATCTACCCTATTGATGATGGTATCAGCTTTTGCGGGTCACGACCTAATAATGCGCGCTTATAAAGAGGCGGTAGAACAAAAATACAAATTCTACTCTTACGGAGATGCGATGCTGATACTGTAAATAAAGAAAAGAGACAAAATACGAAAGACGAACTTTGCTGAAGGTAAAACTTTGGCAAAGTTTTTTTGCTTTTTATAAATATAGTTTGTATCTTTGGCGCGTTGTTTTAACAAAATTATTTAGACGATGACTCAGATACTAAACCATCTTGATATTGAACGTAAAATAAAGCGTATCGCTTATCAGATATATGAAAACCACCTAAATGAAGAAGAGATTGTACTAGCAGGGATTAACGGCAATGGTTTTATCTTCGCTGAGAAACTCAACGAGGTATTGGCTACTATTGCCCCTCTGAAAGTAACCCTCTGCAAGGTGATGATGGATAAGAAAAATCCGTTGGCTGGTATTACTACTTCAGTACCTCCTGAAGCATATACCCATAAATCGGTGATAGTGGTAGACGATGTACTCAATTCTGGTCTTACCCTTATTTATGGGGTGAAACACTTCTTAGAAGTACCTCTTAAACAGCTTACTACGGCTGTTTTGGTGAATAGAAACCACAAGAAATATCCTATAAAAGCAGATTTTAAAGGTATTTCGCTTTCTACCTCGCTGCAAGAACATATATCAGTGGTTTTTGAGGAAGGGAACTACTCGGTAAATTTGTCAATGACAAATTAAGGAATTAGCAAATTAGCAAATCTGTAAAATTATGTACGCTACCCTTATTATATTACTCGTTTCATCGCTGTTCTTTATGAGCGGCAAAGTGCGCTCTGACTTAGTAGCGATGTGCTCTTTAGTGCTATTGGTGTTATTGGGTATTCTTTCGCCTGAAGAGGCTTTGTCGGGCTTTTCTGACAAGGTAGTAGTGATGATGATAGGGCTCTTTGTGGTAGGAGGGGCTATTTTTCAGACAGGGTTAGCTAAAATGATAAGTAGCAAAATACTCCGTTTGGCAGGCGATAGCGAAGTGAAACTACTGATATTAGTAATGCTCGTAACGGCTTTTATAGGGGCTTTCGTTAGCAATACAGGTACTGTTGCCCTTATGATGCCTATAGTAGTCAGTATGGCTATGAGCGGTAATATCAATAGTAGCCGGCTGTTGATGCCTATGGCTTTTGCCAGCAGTATGGGCGGAATGATGACTCTTATCGGTACACCTCCTAACTTGGTAATAGAGGGGGAACTGGTGAAAAACGGTTATGAAAAACTTACTTTCTTTTCGTTTACCCCTGTGGGCATCATCTGCCTTATAGTAGGTTTGTTGGTACTTATACCCGCCAGCAAATTTTTCCTCTCAAAGAAAGGAACTTCGAAATCAGATACTAAAAAAGGAGGTAAATCGCTTCATGATTTGGTGGGTGAATACCAGCTTTCTAAAAACTTATATAGAGTATTAGTGCCTGAAAACTCGCTTTTTAGAGGGAAAACCCTCAAAGAGATAAAACTATCGCAGCGATACCACATTTCGGTATTAGAAATTAGGCGAAAATCGACTACTAACAATCCGTTTTTTAAGACGGGCACGCAAGAGGTGGTAAATGCTGATACGGTAATAAATGAAGGTGATATACTGTATTTGCGCGGTGAATTTGACGCAATAGAACAGATGAATGCTGAAAATCATTTGAGTTTTTTGGATGCTCACCACCCTGAACAGCGTTTGCCTAACGAACTTCATTTTCACGATATAGGCATAGCAGAACTGCTAATTATGCCCGCTTCAAAACTTGTAAATTCGCCTATAAAAGACAGTAAGCTACGTGAGCACTTTGGGCTGAATATATTGGGTATTCAGCGTAAAGATAGCTATATACTTCAGAATTTGAAAGATGAGAAGATGCACGCAGGCGATATTTTATTAGTACAAGGTACTTGGGAACACATTGCTAAGCTCGATGCCGAGCGGAGTCAGCTAGTAGTATTAGGGCAACCATTAGCAGAAGCCTCTAAGGTAACCTTGACGCACAAAGCCCCTATAGCTGCCCTTATAATGGTAGCAATGGTGGTAGCGATGATGTTTGACTTTATACCGATAGCCCCTGTAACGGCAGTGCTTATCGCCTCGTTACTAATGGTTATCTCTGGAGCCCTGCGCAATATAGAAGCCGCTTATAAAACTATTAACTGGGAGAGTATTGTATTGATTGCCGGTATGTTGCCTATGGCATTAGCTTTAGAAAAAACAGGTGTTTCGGCATTAGTATCTAATACTTTAGTGAGCAGTCTGGGCGATAAGAGTCCGTATGTACTCTTGGCAGGAGTGTATTTCACTACCTCGCTAATGACGATGTTTATCAGCAATACGGCTACGGCAGTACTTTTGGCTCCTATCGCTATGAAAACAGCTATATCATTAGGTTTACAGCCTCAGCCTTTTCTGTTTGCGGTGGCTGTGGGGGCGAGTATGTGTTTTGCTTCGCCTTTTTCAACTCCGCCTAATGCCTTAGTGATGTCGGCAGGGCGATATACTTTTATAGATTATGTGAAAGTGGGGCTTCCGCTGCAAATTATAATGGGAGTAGTAATGGTATTAGTATTGCCGCTGTTATTTCCGTTTCACCACTAAAATTTTTATATACCGATAAAAAGTTGTATCTTTGCGCCAAATTTTAAAAGTAAAGAATGAAAAAAAGAATTTCAGATTATTTATTTGACGTATCAAAATACGTATTGGCGGGGGTATTTATTGCACCTCTTTTTGATACTAATGTTTGTGATGGAGGAGCTTTTTGGTTAGCTGCTGTTTTTGCAGTGATAGCTCTGTTAGTATCGTTGTTTTTTTCTAAACAGAAAAAGGGAGGTATGAATAAGCATAACAACAACCGCCCTAACAACAAAAACAATCGTCCTAACAAAAATAACAACAATAAGAATAACGCACCTCAAGCCAAAGCGTAATAATTTCTTAGCCCGATGAACATTTATTTTGACAATGCTGCTACAACTCCTCTGTACCCAGAGGTACTCGCCCAGATGACAGAAGTATTGCAACATACTTATGGCAATCCGTCATCGACCCACGCTTTTGGGCGCAGTGCAAAGGTACTGATAGAGGGGGCGCGCAAACGTATAAGCAAATGGCTAAACGCACAACCTTCAGAGCTTATTTTTACCTCTGGAGGTACAGAGGCTAACAACCTGATATTGAGAGGTTGTATTCGCGATTTAGGTGTGCAAGTAGTTATTACTACCGCTATAGAACACCACGCGGTGCTGCATACGCTTGAAGCATTGGCAAAAGAATATTCTATAAAAATAGTCTATTTACCCCTTACTGATAAGGGAGAGATACAGTTGTCAGACTTAGAAGCCGCCTTAGCACAGCACGCTGCGCAGAAAGTATTGGTTAGCCTGATGCACCTCAATAATGAAATAGGTAATATATTGCCTATAGAGCGTGTAGCAATGCTTTGCAAGGCATATAAGGCTTATTTTCACTCAGATACTGTTCAGTCGGTAGGGCATTATCCTATAGATTTGCAGCAGATACCGGTGGATTTTATTACTGCTTCAGCCCATAAGTTTCACGGACCTAAAGGAGTGGGGTTTGCTTTTATACGCAAGGGCATCACTCTACACCCTCTGATATATGGAGGTGCACAAGAAAAAGGGCTAAGGGCAGGTACAGAGTCCTTGCACAATATAGTAGGAATGGCTGCAGCTCTCACTCAATCGTGTGAGAAGATGGAAGAGGCCACCCATAAGGTAAGGCAGTTGAAGCAGTACTTGATAGAAGAAATACAGCAACATTTTGCAGAGGCTGTTTTTAATGGATGTTCAGCAGAAGGGGAAGAAAAAGCGTCTTACCTTATTGTAAATGTAGGATTTCCGTCGCTGAAAGAGAAGAATGATACCTTGCTGTTTGAGTTAGACCTAAAAGGAGTGGCTTGTTCTAAAGGGAGTGCTTGCCAGAGTGGTAGCGTGCAAACCTCGCACGTGCTATCGGCTTTTCTTCCTAAAGAGCAATTACAATATCCCTCATTACGACTCTCGCTTTCGCACTTCAATACAAAGGAAGAAATAGATATTTTTATAAAAATATTAAGAGAAATAGGAGGACGCTAAAAAATATTTGTATTGCTTATGATTTGATTTTTAGAGAGTTATGTAATACTCACTGAAAAATAATAAAAATAAATACAAAAAATATTAGGAGTTTCAATATATTGTTGTAATTTAGTAGCGTTTTTTAATAATCGTTAGTATAAAATCTTAGCTATGTCAGAGGAAAAAAATACTTTGCCTGTAGAGGAAAATGGTTTAGAAGAAACTTCATTGGTGAACTATGAAGCTATGTCATTGAGTGAACTTACCAAAGAGTTGAAAAAGTTGCTCCATACCGATAAAATTCAGTCTATCAGACGCTCTGTGGAATCGATACGAGAAGAGTTTGATAGGAAATATGAGGCACTCGTAGAAGAAAAAAGAGATGAGTACCTTAGCGAAGGGGGAGAGCCCTACGAATTTGAGTATGAAAATCCTGTGTATAAAGAATTTTATACGGCTTTTAACGAATATCGAGAAAAGCGCAATCAGTATTATAAGGAATTAGAAAAGTCGTACAAAGAAAACCTCGAAAAACGTAAGGAGATTATAGAAGAACTTAAAAATCTTATTAATGTAGAGGAGCATATAGGTACTACCTTTAAGCAATTTCAGCAATTACAAGAACGTTGGCGCAAAGCGGGGGCTGTATCGAATGCTGAGTATGAAGATTTGTGGAATACCTATCACCACCACGTGGAGAACTTTTATGACTTTATCCACTTAAGTAAAGACCTACGCGATATAGATTTTAAGCGAAACTTAGAAGAGAAACAAAAGATTATTCAGCGCGCTGAAGAGTTAGTAAAAGATGATGTAGATGCGCTTCTGGCTTCGCGTGAGCTACAAGTACTGCACCGTGTGTGGAAAGAGGAAATAGGTCCTGTAGATAAAGAGCACCGCGAATCTATCTGGCAACGATTTAGTGAACTGACCAAACAAATACACGACAAACGTCAGTTCTACCTAAAGAATTTGGATAAGATATACGAGGAAAACGCGAAGAAGAAAAACGATATTATAGCTCGTATAAAGGCTATTAGCGAAAAAGAAGTTACCTCGCACAATACTTGGAAACAACTCACTAAACAGGTAGAAGAGTTACGCCAATCATTCCTCAATATTGGTAAAGTGCCTTTAGCCCAAGCCGATGAGGTGTGGAAAGCATTTAATGTAGCTCTACGCTCTTTCAATAAGAAGAAGAATTTGTTCTATAAGACTCTTAAGAAAGAACAACAAGATAACCTGACTAAAAAAATGGCTTTAGTGGAAATAGCTAAAGCTAACCAAGATAGTACTGATTGGGAAAACACTACCGATCTGATGAAAAATATTCAGAAGGAGTGGAAAGAAATAGGTAGTGTGCCGCTTAAGAACACTGAAAAAATATGGAAGGAGTTTAAAAAAGCGTGTGATACGTATTTCTCTCGTTATGCAGAGGCTGTACAAGCTACTAAGAATAAGGCAACAGATGCTTTGCAACGAAAGAAAGAGTTTTTAGACAAGCTAAAAGAGTATCAATTAGGTACTGATAGAGAAAAAGAAATAGAGACCCTACAACAATTTGTAAATCAGTGGAATGAGATAGGTAATAGCACCTATTCAAAGAAATCGATAGACCTTAAGTTCCACAAGATTATAGATGCGCTCTATAAAAAACTTAACTTTGATAAGCAAGAAATAGAGATTATTAAGTACAACAATAAGTTAGAACGACTTATTAATGACGATAATGAAAACTCGCTTAACAACGAAGTGCTCTTTGTGAAACGCCGCATAGATGAAATTAAATCGGAGGTGCTACAGTTAGAGAATAATCTGGCTTTCTTTGGAAAAATAGATGAGAAAAACCCATTGGTACGCGATGTGGTTAAGAACATTCACAACCAAAAAGAAAACCTCAAAACTTGGGAGAACAAGCTGCGTGAACTGAAGAACTTGCAGAAGACACAGCAAGCAGAAGACACAGCCTCGCAAGAAGAAAAAGAATAGTTAATTGTTTTCATAGATTGAAAAGAGGTTATAGTTTTTTGTAACCTCTTTTTAGCATTTTAGAAAGATGAAATTAGTATTTGCTACCCATAATATTCATAAGCTGAAAGAAATTCAAGCCTTATTACCTCAAACAATAGAGTTGCTAAGCCTAAGTGATATAGGTTGTAATGAGGAGATAGCAGAAACAGCAGCTACCATAGAAGGGAATGCCTTATTGAAAGCCCAATATGTGAAAAAACACTATCATTATGATGTGTTTGCTGATGATACAGGTTTGGAAGTGACAGCTTTAGGAGGTGCGCCAGGGGTATTTTCGGCACGCTATGCAGGTGTACAAAAAAGTGATATTGACAATATAGCACTACTGCTGAAAAATATGGAAGCCCAACAGGACAGAAGTGCCCATTTTAAGACAGTTATCGCTTTATGTATGGGTGATGAAGTACATACTTTTGAAGGGATAGCGCAAGGGTATATTACAAAAGAACCTGTAGGTACTAATGGATTTGGCTATGACCCTATCTTTGTGCCAGAAGGCTATTCGCAGACCTTTGCGGAGCTTTCGGCAGCCGAGAAAAACCGCATCAGTCATCGCGCTAAGGCTTTTGGAAAACTGATTGAGGCATTGGGAGAGTTGTCATCTAATTGATTATAACCAAAAAACACTAATAAAAATGAGTCTATTAGAGATAAAAGATATTAAACGCGACTTTAGATTAGGGTCAGAGGTGCTACACGTGCTAAAAGGTATTAATTTAACTATCGAAAAAGGCGAGTATGTAGCATTGATGGGGCCATCAGGGTCAGGTAAATCGACTTTGATGAACATATTAGGTTGCTTAGATACGCCTACTTCAGGAGAATATATACTCAATGGAAAGGATGTGAGCAAAATGAGCGATGCTGAATTGGCCGATATTCGCAATAAAGAAATAGGATTTGTATTTCAGACCTTTAACCTAATGCCGCGAACTACCGCTTTAGACAATGTAGCCTTGCCGATGGTATATGCAGGGGTAAGTCGTGAAAAGCGACACGAGCGCGCTAAAGAAGTACTTAAAATGGTGGGCTTGGAAGACCGAATGCTACACAAACCTAATGAACTTTCGGGCGGACAACGCCAGCGGGTAGCTGTGGCACGAGCATTGGTAAATCACCCTTCTATTATTTTAGCTGATGAACCTACTGGAAATCTTGACTCAAAAACTTCTTATGAAATAATGAATCTTTTTGATGAGATTTATCAGAAAGGTAATACTGTGATATTGGTAACCCACGAAGAAGATATAGCCCAATATGCACATCGTATTATCCGGCTAAAAGACGGGCTAATAGAAACTGATAACGCAAAAAACTGATGAACTTTGGAATTATTATCCCTGTTTATAACGAAGAAAAGAGTATTGTACTTACTCTGCAATCGCTTATAAATCAATCGGTTGTTCCTTATCAAATTATAGTAGTAGACGATGGTTCGACCGATAATACAGCTCAGTTAGTAAGCGAAATGGCAGTTCAGCATCCTCAGATACAGTTAGTGCAGCGCAAAGAGAAAGGAGAACATCAACCTGGGGCTAAAATAGTGCAAACATTTAACTTTGGACTTCCTTACCTCAAAAAAGAGGTAGATATTATCTGTAAGTATGATGCGGATTTGGTTTTTCCCGCTAACTACTTTGAGGTAATGAATATGCATTACAGTGAAAATCAGCAGTTAGGAATGTACGGTGGTTTTTGCTATATAAAGCAAGGTGATGCTTGGGTACTTGAGAACCTTACTAATAAAGACCACTTGCGCGGAGCGGTAAAATCGTATAGAAAAGCGTGTTTTGAGGCTATTGGTGGACTTAAAACAGCTATGGGGTGGGATACTGCAGACGAGCTTTTGGCACGTTACCACGGTTGGGAGGTACAGACTAATGAAAATCTACAAGTAAAACACTTACGCCCTACAGGAGCAGGTTATAAAAGTAATGCTAAATATTTGCAAGGGAGTGTATTTTACCGACTTCGCTATGGTATAATCTTAACACTACTTGCCGCTGCTAAATTAGCTATTAGAAAGCGTAGTTTAGCTCTGTTTTTTGATTATTTGAGGGGTTATTTAAAAGCTAAAAGAGAACGACAACCCTATTTGCTTAGTGAAGAAGAGGGGAGATGGGTGAGAGATTATCGTTGGAGAGGTATTGCAAAGAAAGTATATAAGAGCTGAAAATAAAATAAAAATGAATGTACTATTTGTCAATTCAAAAAAAAGTAGTACCTTTGTCCCCGATTTGGAGTAACCTCTGGCGAGAGTCGTGAATGTTGCCCAATGATAACAATAATTTATCTAATTTTTTATGGAACCACTATTAAAGTACGTACAAGACAACTTTATTGAGAAAAAAGATTTTCCTGATTTTTCAGCAGGTGATACTATCACTGTATACTATGAAATCAAGGAAGGAGACAAAAAACGTACTCAGTTTTTTAAAGGCGTAGTAATTCAACGCAAAGGACACGGAGTAACAGCTACATTTACTATCCGCAAAATGTCAGGAACAGTAGGTGTAGAACGTATATTTCCTGTGAATATGCCTGCCCTTCAAAAAATTGAAGTGAACAAGAAAGGTAAAGTAAGACGTGCTCGTATTTACTACTTTAGAGGACTTACAGGTAAGAAAGCTCGTATAAAAGAAGTTCGCTAATTAGTTAAATTATCTTATAAAAGCAAAGAGTAAGGACTGCCTTCTCTTTGCTTTTTTTGTAAAAAACTATATTATTTGTATGCAATATTAGACATAGAAACTACAGGAGGAAAGTATGATGAGGAAGGTATCACTGAAATAGCTATCTATCGATTTGATGGACACGAACTTACTGACCAATTTATCTCGCTTATCAATCCAGAGCGCCCCATACAAGACTTTGTGACAAAATTGACAGGTATTAATAATAAGATGCTTAGAAATGCTCCAAAGTTTTATGAGGTGGCTAAGCGTATTGTAGAAATCACACAAGATACTATTATTGTAGGGCATAATGCAGCTTTTGATTATCGTATATTGCAAACAGAATTTCGTCGATTAGGGTATGACTATATAAGGACAACTCTTTGTACAGTGGAACTCTCGCAACAACTCCTTCCTGAAAAAGAGTCGTATAGTTTAGGAAAATTAGTACGGTCATTAGGTATACCAATGAGTGAGCGACACCGTGCTTCAGGAGATGCTTTAGCAACGCTCAATTTATTTAAATATTTACTCGAAAAAGATACTAAAAAGACCATTATCACTGCTTCAGTAAAAAATGATGTACGCATAGAGATGAGCTCACGTCATCTGAAAATACTTGATGAGCTACCAGAAAAGTTAGGCATATTTTATATGCATAATGAAGAGGGGAAGATTATTTACATAGGGAAGCATAAAAATATTAAAAAGAGAGTAAACCAACTGTTTACTAGTCTCTCAAAAAGAGATAGGTATTTGCAGCGGCATACTTATAAAGTAACATATGAAGAGACAGGTAATGAGCTTATAGCTACTTTGAAAGAAATAGAGGTTATTCAGCTCAATAAGCCTAAATGCAATAGTAGGAATATACATAATCCTTCTGAGATAGTGTATATACTTAGTTCTCATTATAATCCGCAAGGGTATCTGTGTTTTTCAATTGAGTTATTGGCTACTCAGAAAGAAATTATAACAACCTTTGAAACACAATCACAAGCAAAGAATTTTCTTAAAAAAATAACATCAGAATTTGAGCTGAATGAAGTAGATTTCAATGGAGAACCTGTAGAGATTTACAATGCACGTGCTAGTAAAGTGTTAAATAAATACGGTTTTTGGCATCAAAATTTAGCTATAGTTGATAAGGGTAGGAGAGTAGGAGAGAAGAGCGTTATTCTGCTTGTAGATGGGCAAATCAAAGGCTATGGTTTTTTCCATTTAAATTATCAACTCACTCAGTTAGGATTTTTAGAGAATATTATTACACCGCTGCCTAATACGCTAATTAACAGACATCTATTAGATCAGTATCTGCGTACTCATCCTCATATAAAAGTACTTAATTTGAAAGAACAAAAACCTTTTCATAATGAATAAACATTTTTTTATTACCTTATTAGGAACAATGAGTTTTTTAGTAGGCTGCAATAATAACTCTCAACCTCAGATGAGTGCAACGCAACTAAATGAAACAGCCCAGATAATAAGTAAACTAACAGATTCTATCAGAAAACTAACAGATGAGCGTGATGAGGCTCTTAATTTTAGTCTTGAGACAAATGAACTATCGCAGCAGTATTTTGAGGACTTAAAGATTGTCAATCCATCACAGATAGTGATAAACGCTTTAATGGAATTAAATATTAAGGAGAAGAATCCTTATATAAAATCAGAGAGCAATGGCAGATTTCTGATTAACAAAATTAGAATACTGAATGAAAAATGGGTGATATGTGAGTTTAGTGATGGAGAGCTCTGGGGCGATTTATTACTAGAGTACCACATAGACGGTAATCAGAAACCTACTTTTAAAACCTTAGATGAGGTTATCCACCCTAAATAAATCAGAAGCTATACCATCTGAAAGAAACTTACCATCTTTAGTTACTTTCAGATGGTTTTCTTTTATACATAGAAGTCCTTTGCTAATATATTTCTTCGCTTGAGTTAGTAGGTACTGCTGATATTCTTTCCCAAAAACATTATTTACTTCTTCTAAATCAATACCTACCATAGTACGAATACGCGTTATGATAAGCTCATTATACCTGTTATCAGGAGTGAGTATTTCTATTTCTTGGGGTAATATTCCTTGCTGAATTTGTTGTATATATTTAATATTATGAGCTATATTCCAGCTGCGTTTGAAGCCACTGAAGCTATGTGCTGAGGGGCCTATACCCATATAAGGTTTGCCAAACCAATAAGCTGTATTATTCTGACTAAAATACCCTTCTTTACCAAAGTTGGAGAACTCATATTGTATAAACCCTTCTTTTTCTAAAATATTTATTAGAGTGTGAAAATGAGTATAAGCTTGAGTGTCGTCAATAGGAGGAATTTTTCCTATGGCTATAAATCTATGTAAAGCTGTTTTTTCTTCTACTGTCAGAGCGTATGCCGAAATATGAGGAATTTCAAAAGAAAGTGCCTTATAAATATTTTCTTTCCAACGCTCATTGCTCATCATTGGGATACCATAAATTAAATCAATAGTAATATTATCAAAATACTGCGAGGCAATAGGCAATAAAGTAGTAACTTGTGTGGTAGTATGCACACGGTTCATCAAACGCAAATCTTCTTCAAAAAACGATTGTACTCCTAAACTCAGTCGGTTAATTCCCAATGACGTCAACTGTTGCAATAACTGCTCAGGGGTATGTAGCCTAAAAAAATCATCAGGATTGCACTCTATAGTAATTTCAGCTGTCGGACTTACCTTATAATAGCTATAGATAGTATCGAAGAGTTGCTTTAGCTCATCATATGTTAGTATACTAGGGGTACCTCCACCTAAGTAAATCGTTTGTAGTTCAGAGCCAACGGCTTCTTCTTTTCGCATTATCAACTCTTTACAAAGAACTGCTACCATTTCGCTTTTTCGTTTTAAGGTAGTAGAAAAATGAAAATCGCAGTAGTGACATGCTTGTCGGCAGAAAGGTATATGAAGGTATAGACTATACATTTAACTAATGCGGTCTTGGTTTTGTTTTACAAATGCCTCCCAACCGCTATAGCTTTGCTGTTTTTCTATCCTTCCAGTATTGAAGTAATGACATACTGCTACGGCTAAGCCATCAGTAGCATCGAAGTGTTTAGGTAGTTCTTTCAGTCCTAATAGCTGTTGTAGCATTTTGGCAACTTGTTCTTTAGAAGCAGCCCCATTGCCAGTAATTGCCATTTTTACCTTCTTAGGTTCATATTCTGTGATAGGAATTTCACGTGAAAGTCCCGCAGCCATAGCAACTCCTTGGGCACGCCCTAATTTCAGCATAGATTGCACGTTTTTGCCAAAAAAAGGGGCTTCAATTGCCAGTTCATCAGGGTGATAGGTGTCAATAAGCTCAAGAGTACGATTGAAGATAACTCCTAGCTTTATGTAGTGATTGTTGTATTTGCTCAACTGCAACTCATTAAGCTGTAGCAGCTTCATTTGTTGGTTTTCTACCCTTATAATACCAAAACCCATAATAGTAGTACCTGGGTCTATACCTAAAATAATACGTTCCAAGAGTTATTTTACGTTTATTTCAACAGGAAGTTTAAACTGAGTGCTTACGTTTTGTCCGTTTTTAGTAGCGGGTTTGATAGCATCGTTGTCTGAAAGTACCGAAAGATTAGCGCGCAACGAATCTTCAAAGCTCTCATTTTCAGTGCTTAATAACTCTCTAGTACGATCGTCAGCCTGCATATCGAGCAGCACTATTTTACCAGTATTATCAACTCTTATATTTAGGAGAATACGTTCTGTTACAGGTTCTGTTACCTCATAAGGGTCTTTTTTCAGGCGTTCTTGAAATAAAGCTGCAAAGGTCTTCTCAAAACACTCTTTTTGCCCTGCTTTAGTGGTAGCAGAGTCACAAACCCCTTTAAAAATAGGATAAGTATCTACATCTTCTTTTACAATTTCAGTAAATTTTATATTAGCAATAGAATCTAATTGCTCTTGTAGTTTGGCTTGTTGCTGTTCTGGTGTGAGTTGTTGTGAGTTCTTTTTACAAGAAATAAGCGCCATTGAAAGGGCTAAAAACCAAAAGTAAAATTTCATAATCAAAAAATATTAGCATTTTTACGGCTCAAAATTATTACAAAAAAACGACTTATGAAAATAAATCACACTTTTTTTATCAAATAAAATAAGCTGCCTAATGATATTAATAGTAATTGTTTTTATAAAGTTCTGATAATCATATTATAACAGTCCTTCCTGTATGAGATTATGCAGGTGTATGATACCTGCGTATTTACCATCTTGGGTCACCAATAGTTGGGTGATTTTATTTTTCTCCATCAGGTTTAAGGCATCAATAGCCAAACTGTCAAAATCGATAGTTTTAGGGCGTACGCTCATTATATCTTTAGCGGTTAGTCCTTTTATAGTGTCAGTTTTGCTGAGCATTCGGCGTATATCGCCATCGGTTACCACACCTACTATATTGCCTTGGTCTATTACGGCAGCTACTCCCAGCATTTTTGCTGAAATTTCCACGATTACCTTTTTGATGTCTGTATCCGGACTTACTTCGGGCTTTTGGTTATGCACTACTATATCCGAAACTTTTAAGTATAAGCGTTTTCCTAAGGCACCTCCTGGGTGATATTTAGCAAAATCACTACTTCCGAAGTGCTTCATTTCTAATAAACAAACGGCTAACGCATCACCTAACACTAACTGAGCGGTAGTGCTGGTAGTTGGGGCTAAGTTGTTGGGGCAGGCTTCTTTTTCTACGTGGGCATAGAGCACCCAATCAGCCTGTTGTGCCAAAACCGACCCTTTATTAGAGGTTATAGCTATCAATTTGTTATTACCGCGCTTTAACAAGGGTACTAATACCTTTATTTCGGGGGTATTACCGCTTTTCGAGATGCAAATCACCACATCTTCCTGCTGAATGATACCCAAATCGCCGTGTATAGCATCAGCAGCGTGCATAAAGATAGCGGGAGTACCGGTTGAGTTCATTGTAGCCACTATTTTATTGGCTATAATAGCGCTTTTGCCTATACCAGTGATGACCACACGCCCTTTAGAGTGAAGTATATAATCAACTGCTTGGGTAAAATCATCGTCTATATAGTCCGTTAGTTTGGCTACAGCCGCCGCTTCTTCAGTAATAGTTTGTCGGGCAATGTTTATAATATCTTCTGTTTTCATTGGTTTTCTTTGTTGTAAATAGTTCTAACGATTCCATCAGCCAGCCCAATACGCGGCACGTGTACAATAGGGGCTTTAGACCATTTCATCGCGTTGATAAACACAGTTAAGGCGTAAAGTATAACATCGGCGCGGTCAGGGTTGAAACCCAATAACCTAATGCGCTCGTCATAAGTATAGCCCGATACATAGGTGTAATAATCGGTTAGGTACTCGTAGGTTAGTGGGTCGCCCTCACGGCTGTTAGAATTTTTGTGTATTTTGTTGATGTTGCCGCCCGAACCTATCGCTTCTATAGGCTGACAGTCGGCTGTGTGCTTTTCAATCCACTCTTGTACCTCTTTCCAGGTCTTATCGCTCACCTTATTGTCTAACAAACGTACTGTTCCTATAGGAAAAGAGCGCGATTTCTTCATTTTTCCGTTAGAAAAGACAGTAAATTCGGTACTACCACCCCCTACATCTATGTATAAATAGTTTTTATCGCTCTTTATGAAGCTCGAAATATCGGTTGAAGCTATAATTTCAGCTTCTTCAGACCCGTCAATGATGTCTATTTGTACTCCTGTACGTTTCAAAACCTCATCGGCTACCGCTTGTCCATTGGTAGCTTCACGCATAGCTGAAGTAGCACAAGCGCGGTATGCTTTTACCTGATTTACCTTCATCAGCAGTCTAAATGCTTCCATAGCATCGGCAAGACGGTCGGTATTTTCAGGCGAGATAAGTCCGTCAATAAACACGTCTGCCCCTAAACGTATAGGCACGCGCACTAAGCTGGCTTTTGTAAATTTAGGGTTCTCACCGGCTTCTTCTAACACGTTAGAGATGAGCAGTCGCACCCCGTTAGAGCCAATGTCTATTGCTGCTAATTTTTTAATATCCATAAGTAGTGTTATTTATCTTTTTCTAATTCTAAAGTACGGATTTTCAGTGGGTTCTTAGTTAGTTCAGCATATTCTTCACGATTTCTGAATACATCTAAGGCGGTGTAAATAGCCTGTCTGAACGACTGAGGGTCGGCTATGTCTTTGCCAGCTATTTCGTACGCTGTACCGTGGTCAGGCGAGGTGCGCACCTTGCTAAGCCCTGCGGTATAGTTCACCCCATTGCCGAAAGCAATCGTCTTGAAAGCGATGAGTCCTTGGTCGTGATAAGGCGCGAGCACTGCATCGTAGTTGCGATAGGTTTGTGACCCAAAGAAACTATCGGCAGCAAAAGGACCAAACACCAAAATATTCTCATCAAAGTAGAGTTTTTTAAGTGCAGGGCGTACTATATCATCGTCTTCAGTGCCTATCACGCCCTTATCGCCACAGTGCGGATTAATACCTAATACAGCTATTTTAGGCCGTTGCAGGCGGAAGTCTTTGATGAGCGACTCATTCATTAGGCGCGCTTTCTCCATTATCAGTTTTTCAGTGATTAAGGCTGACACATTTTTCAGCGGTACGTGGTCGGTCAGTAACCCTATTTTTAGGTCTTCACTTACCATAAACATCAAGCTGGTACCTTTTAGTTGTTCTGCCAAATAATCGGTATGACCAGGGAAGTGAAAATCATCTGACTGTATGTTATTTTTGTTGATAGGTGCAGTTACCAATACATCAATTTCGTTGTTTTTAAGGGCTTCAGTAGCGGCTTGCAGCGATAAGAAAGCATATTTGCCACCTTCTTCAGTTTCTTGCCCAAAAGTAACGGTTGGCGTCTCTTTCCAGCAGTTTAACACGTTCAATTTGCCTTCAAGGGCAGCCCCAATGCTGTCAATTCCCTGAAAATTGGTGGTTATATTAAAATGTTTCCTCTGAAAAGAAACTAATTTGTTAGAAGCAAAGATAATAGGGGTACAAAGCTCCAAAATCTGGTGATCTTCAAAGGTTTTCAGTATAATTTCTAACCCAATACCGTTGATATCTCCAACGGAAATGCCTACTTTTATCAATTTTTCTTTCATAGAATAGTATGCTGAACGATAAATAATTATTACTTTTGTTTTTTCAAAAGGCAAAGATAATAAAAAAATATGGAACAAACACAAACTTATTTTTATCATAGTCACGGCAAACTGCTCATCACGGGCGAATATGCAGTGCTCGATGGCGCTCTTAGCTTAGCGTTACCCACGGCCAAAGGGCAGTCGCTACAGGCTACTATTTCAGATAATGACTTAGTGTGGAAAGCATTTGATGCTGACCAGCAATTGTGGTTCGATAGCACTGCTATATGCACTGAAGCCGACCAAAAAGTGTGGGATACACTTCAGAAAATACTCTCTACAGCCGCTGCTCTCAACCCTAATTTTGAACAAAAATATCGCCGTAGTAGCGTAACCACTCAGTTAGAGTTTTCGCGGTTTTGGGGCTTAGGTTCTTCCTCTACGCTCATCAATAACATCGCCCAATGGGCAGAAGTCAATCCGTACGAATTGCTTTTTAAAAGTTTCGGCGGGAGTGGCTACGATATTGCTTGTGCTAAGGCATCTACACCTATTTTATACCGATTGCAAGAGGGCAGACCTTATAGTTACCCTTTGCAACTTCTTTTTCCACACACTAACCGCATTTATTTTGTATATCTCAACCAAAAGCAAAATAGCAAAGAGGGCATCAAACGCTATCGTACCGTTACGAAAAGCAAGGCTAAATTAGCTGAAAGCATCACTAAAATCACCGAACAACTTATTTTAGCCCAAACTATTAGCGATTTTTGTACTCTTTTGGACGAGCACGAAGCCACTATCAGTCAATATTTAGGTATTCCTACAGTGAAAGAGCGACTTTTTACTGATTTTAAAGGTACAATTAAGAGTTTAGGAGCTTGGGGCGGTGATTTTGTGTTAGCAATCTCCGAAACAGAAGATGTACCGACCTATTTTGCCTCTAAAGGGTATCCTATATGTATTTCTTACGCCGAAATGATAATTTAAAAGAAAAATATCCTCCTTATACCTACCCTATACAAACGATATAGAAAGGATACAGGAAGAGCGAAGGCTAAGCGAACAATCAGCGAAGAATAAACGACTAATAATTATCCTCTGACTAGAAAAATATGCTATGCTCCCTCACGAGCCCCTCTAATCAGGTCTAATACTTTTTCAGGGCAACGTACAGGGCGAAAAGTTTTAGCATCTACAAATACTAAAATGGTGTTAGCAGTAGAGAGTAATTCTCCTTTTTCATTCAGAATTTCGTAATCAAACTCTATTTTAGTAGAAGGTAAATCTTTTAGTTTGGTGCGTATAGTGATGAGTTCGTCATATAGTGCCGGCTTTTTATATTGAATTTGAAGCGAAACTACGGGCATCATTATACCTTCGGCTTCCATCTCTTTATAGGTGAGACCGATAGCCCGTAGCCACTCTACTCTTCCTAGTTCGAGGTATTGAGGATAATTGCCGTAATATACTACCCCCATTTGGTCAGTTTCAGCGTAGCGAGTACGCAAAGTGTAATCAAAATGTAATTCTTTCATAATTAGATAGATATGCTATTTTATATTGATTAAAAATTT
This sequence comes from Capnocytophaga sp. FDAARGOS_737, assembly GCF_009730375.1. NCBI lineage: Bacteria > Pseudomonadati > Bacteroidota > Flavobacteriia > Flavobacteriales > Flavobacteriaceae > Capnocytophaga > Capnocytophaga sp. FDAARGOS_737. Next base: position 1,237,623 of record NZ_CP046316.1, read on the forward strand.
CTCCCATACGAAAAAGAAATAGCAAAAACAAGTGTTAAATATTTTTTTTATTCAAAAATTATTCACAATTTTGCTCACTGAAATAACAACATATTTATTTCGTGCAAAATTAGTAAAAAAATCTAATAATCAAAGTTTTAGGTGAAAGCAGCTGCCTAAAAATAGTTCAGAATTATGGAAGAAGCAACTAAAAAAGTCTGGGCTAAGTGCCTCGAATTTATAAAGGACAATATTGATGAGCAACCATTTCTCACGTGGTTCGCTCCTATAGTGCCTGTGACTTTAGAAGGAAAAACGCTTAAAATAAAAGTGCCAAGCCAATTCGTTTACGAGTGGTTAGAAGATAATTATATAGGATTGCTCAAGTCGGCTATGACCTACACTTTAGGTGAAGGGGCTCGATTAATATATATAATTGACTCTCTTGTTGATAAAAAGCAGCTGCCAAGTACTAACCGACCAGAGTTAGCTAAACAATCTTTGACATTAGCTACTGAGGCCAAAGACCCTGAGCTTAAGAACCCTTTTGTAATCCCAGGGATTCGCGAGATAACAGTCGATCCTCAACTAAATTTGCACCAAAACTTTGATAATTTTGTAGAAGGCGAATCAAACAGATTAGCGCGCTCTGCAGGCATAGCTGTAGCCAATAAACCGGGCGGAACGGCGTTCAATCCTTTGTTTATTTTCGGGGGAGTAGGATTAGGCAAGACGCACTTAGCGCACGCTATTGGGGTAGATATTAAAGAGAAATACCCTAAAAAGAAAGTACTATATGTGTCTGCCGAAAAGTTTACCCAGCAGTTCATTAGTGCTTCTACAGCCAAAGACAAAGATAAAAACAACCTCAACGACTTTATTCACTTCTATCAGCTTATCGATGTGCTGATTGTAGATGACATACAATTTCTTTCAGGAAAAGTGAAGACGCAAGATGCTTTCTTCCATATTTTCAACCATTTACACCAAACCGGTAAGCAGGTTATTCTAACCTCTGATAAAGCCCCTGTCGATTTGTTCGACATAGAACAGCGACTTCTTTCGCGTTTCAAATGGGGACTTTCAGCCGAGCTTACCACTCCTGATTATAATACCCGTTATAAGATATTACAAAATAAATTCTATACTGATGGGGCTGAAATAAGTGAGGATATTATAGCTTATTTAGCAGAAAATATACGTACTAATGTTCGTGAACTCGAGGGTGTGAGCAATTCACTTATAGCACAAGCAGCTTTCAACCGCAAAGAATATTCTATTGAATTGGCGCAGAGTATCATAGAAAAATCGGTAAAGAATAGCCAATGCGATCTAACGATAGACCATATACAGCAAATTATCGCTGACTATTTCAATTTAGATATTGAGTCATTACACTCTAAGACTCGTAAGCGTAATGTGGTACAAGCGCGACAATTAGCGATGTTTTTCAGTAAGAAATACACTAAAAGCTCGTTATCAACCATTGGTAGTCAGATAGGCCAACGCGATCACGCTACAGTGCTACACGCTTGCAAAACAGTTGAAAATCTAATAGAAACTGATAGAGAGTTCAAAAAGTATGTAAGCGATTTAGAAACTAAATTTTCAGACTAATGCAATCGTCATTAACACAACTTATACCGCAAGAAGAACGTTTAGCAGTAGCTACTGAGCAAAAATCATTAAAGATAGGGCTACCTAAAGAACGTGTATTTCAGGAGAGGCGTATTTGTCTAACTCCTGATGATGTAGCGGTGCTTGTTGCTAATGGTCATCAACTACTTATTGAGGTAGGTGCGGGTGATGAGGCTAACTTTTCAGATAAAGATTACAGCGAGGCAGGCGCAGAGATTATATATGATACACGCGAAGTTTTTTCTTGTCCAATAGTATTAAAAGTAGAGCCGCCTACCTATGAAGAAATAGACTTCCTGAGCCACAAGGCTACTCTAATCTCTGGATTGCAGATAAATACACAAGACAAAGCATATTTTGAAGCACTTGCTGAGAAGCAAATCACAGCATTAGCATTTGAACATATAAAAGACGAAGAAGATAACTACCCCATACACGAGTCAATTAGCGAAATCACAGGAATAGCCTCCGTATTGATAGCTGCAGAGCTTATTTCAGAAAGAAGTAGATTGTTATTTGGCAATATTACAGGAGTTCCTCCTATAGAAGTAGTGTTATTAGGGGCTAATGAAGTAACAGAAGCTGCAGCTAAAACATCTTTAGGATTGGGGGCTAATGTGAAAATATTTGCAAAATCGCTTACCAAGCTAAAAGAAATTAAGCAACATCTGCCGGCTTCAGTATATACATCAGCATTACAACCTAAATTGTTAAAGAAAGCATTAATGCGCTGCAATGTGCTTATAGGGGCAATGCGTGGAGAGACGCGTTCACCTATAGTAGTAAGCGAAGATATGGTACAGCTGATGAAAAAAGGAGCTGTTATAGTAGATACAAGCATTGGTACAGGTGGCTGCATAGAGACTATTCAAGTTACTACTTTAGATAATCCTACTTATATAAAGCACAACGTACTACATTATGGGGTGCCTAATCTTCCTTCTCGTTATGCCCGTACAGCCTCTTTTTCATTAAGTAATATTATAATGCCTTATCTACTAAAAATAGGGGAGGAGGGAGGTATAGAAAATACCTTACAGATAGATAAAGGCTTACGCAATGGACTTTATCTTTATCGTGGTATCCTTACTGATACTACTATTTCTAAATGGTTTGGAATACCTTGTAAACCTTTGCATTTGTTGTTTTATTAGAAACAAAAAAGAGAATGAAGTCATTTTGCTTAATTCTCTTTTTATTTTTGTATTATGTAAGTATTCTTAATTTGCTACTTCACTAATAAATTTAAGTCGGTAGATTCTTAGTTCATCATCTTCATAATCACCACCAAACTCTTTTGAAGCTATTGAAATCTTATCACTATCTGCTTCCATAAAATATTCATGTAGTTCTTCTTGTTGTTCTTCATCAAAGATTTCATTTACCCAATAATCAATGTTTAGCTTAGTACCGCTATATACTATTTGTTCCATTTCTTTTAAGAACTCATCCATTTCTAAACCTTTAGCTTTAGCAATATCAGGTAATGGCAATTTGCGGTCTATATTCTGAATGATAAACAATTTCAATGACGAGTTAGAGCCCGTAGTTTTTACTATAAGGTCTTCAGCTCTAACAATATCATTTTCTTCTACATAACGCTCAATAAGTTTTACAAACTCAGCTCCAAATTTCTTTGCTTTACCCTCTCCAATACCGTGAACATTGGTAAGTTCTTGAATGGTAATAGGGTATTTCAGTGCCATATCTTCTAATGAAGGATCTTGGAACACTACAAATGGTGGCACTCCTTTTTGTTTAGCTACTTTCTTACGCAAATCTTTAAGCATTTCTAATAGTACAGGGTCTGCTACTGAAGTATTACCATTATTAGGGTCTTCTGGTTCTTCTTCAAAAGTATGGTCTTCAGTCATCATAAAGGAGGTTACATTTTTAAGGTACTCTTTACCTTTTTCTGTGATAAACATCACTCCATATGTCTCAATGTCTTTGCGGATAAGACCATTTACCATTACTTGGCGTAGAAGTGCCATCCAGTAAGCATCTTCTTTATCTTTGCCTATACCAAAAAAATCTTGTTCATCTATGCGGTGTGCTTTTATGAGAGCGCTTACTTTACCAATGAGTGTATTTACTATCTCTTTAGCTTTAAATTTCTGTTTAGTAGCTATAATCACATTCAGTAGCTTTACTACATCATCTTTAGCTTCTTTCTTTTCTTTAGGGAAACGTACATTGTCATCCATATTAGCACCTTCACCATTCACTTCATCAAACTCTTCTCCAAAGTAGTGCAATATAAACTTGCGACGTGAACTTGAGGTCTCTGCGTATGCCACTATATCTTGTAGTAAGGCTTGTCCTATTTCTTGTTCAGCTATAGGTTTGCCTATCATAAATTTCTCTAACTTCTCAACATCTTTGTATGAGTAGAAAGCCAAACAATGTCCTTCACCACCATCACGCCCGGCACGTCCTGTTTCTTGATAATAACTCTCAATACTTTTAGGAATATCGTGGTGAATAACGAAGCGTACATCAGGTTTATCAATGCCCATACCAAAAGCAATCGTAGCTACGACTACATCTACCTCCTCCATTAAGAACATATCTTGATGTTTAGCACGTGTTTTAGCGTCTAAGCCCGCGTGGTAAGGTACTGCCGAAATGCCATTTACTTGTAGTGTTTGAGCAAGATCTTCCACTTTCTTTCTGCTAAGACAATATATAATACCAGATTTCTTAGTATTTTGCTTTACAAATCGAATAATATCAGCATCAACATTCTTAGTCTTAGGGCGTACTTCGTAGTATAAATTAGGGCGATTGAATGACGATTTGAATACATTAGCTTCTAACATACCTAAGTTTTTCAGTATGTCTTCTTGCACTTTAGGGGTAGCTGTAGCCGTAAGGGCTACTATAGGGATATTACTACCTAATCGTTCAATAATAGTTTTTATATTTCGGTATTCGGGGCGGAAGTCGTGCCCCCATTCTGAGATACAGTGCGCTTCATCTACTGCAACAAATGATATTGGCACTGTTTTTAAGAAGTTAGCATATTCTTCTTTGATGAGAGATTCAGGAGCTACATATAATAATTTGGTTTTGCCATTGCTAATATCTTCCATCACTTCGCGAATTTCATTTTTGGTAAGTGATGAATTGAGTACGTGCGCAATACTATCAGTAGACGAAATACCTCGCATCGCATCTACTTGGTTTTTCATCAGAGCAATCAGAGGCGAAATCACAATGGCAGTGCCTTCTAAAACTAAAGCAGGTAGTTGGTAGCACAATGATTTACCACCACCTGTGGGCATTATAACAAAGGTATTCTCCTTGTTAATCACACTGGTAATAATCTCTTCTTGATGCCCTTTAAACGCTTCAAAACCGAAGTAATGCTTCAGCGCATCGTGTAAATCATTCTTTGTCATTTTCATATTTAACTTTTCTTGTTTCTTTAGTGCTGAGTTATTCTGTATCTAATTTTATTTTACAAATATACAACTTTTTCTGATAACCCCAAAATAAATACAAAAAATTATTTTTTTTCTTTTAAGTGCTCAGCAATTAGCTCTAATTCTTCATACCATTCCTCTCCAAATTTTCTAATAAGAGCATTTTTTACAAATTTATATATAGGCACTTGCAGTTCTTTGCCTAAAGCACAAGCGTCATCGCATATAGGAGACCAACGATGGTAATTCACTGCTGTAAATGAACTATATTCACGTAGCCGGATAGGGTAGAGGTGACACGAAATAGGCTTCTTCCAATCTATTTTCTTGTCATTATAGGCTTGCTCAATAGCACATAGTGCCCACCCACTTTCATTTCTAACTACATAAGCGCACTCTCCTCCGTTGATAAGTGGTGTTTCCCATTCGCCGTCTTCTCCTTTCACATATACCCCTTGTGCCTCTATAGCAGCCCTACCTTCATCAGTTAGATAAGGTTCTACTTCCGGATAAATACGCTTCATTATTCTTAACTCAGTCTCTTCTACAGGAGCTCCTGCATCGCCTTCTATACAGCAAGCTCCCTTGCAGGAAGTTAGGTTGCACACAAACTCGTTATCTATAATATCTTCCGAAATAATAGTGTTAGCTACTTGTATCATTTTTTGTGTTTTCTTTTAAACTGCTTTAATTGCCTTTTCAAAAGGTATTCGGTGCGCAATACTGCGCCCTAATGTTATCTCATCAGTATATTCTATTTCAGCACCTACCGCTATACCGCGTGCTATAGTAGAAATTGTGATGTTATAAGGTTCTACTTGCTTGTAAATATAGAAGTTAGTAGTATCACCCTCCATAGTATTGCTTAGGGCGAGAATAAGCTCATTCACTTTTCCTTGCTTTACTTTTTCTACTAAAGAAGCTATGTGCAGATTAGAGGGAGCAATACCATCAATAGGCGATATTTTGCCCCCTAGCACGTGATACTGACCAAAAAATTGTCCTGTGTTTTCTATAGCCATCACATCGCGGAAGTCTTCTACTACACAGATAACCCCTGTGTCGCGCACGGGGTTAGCACATATTTCGCATATTTCTACATCCGAAATGTTATGACAATTTTTGCAGTACACTATATGAGTACGTAGAGCGACTAATGCTTGTGCCAGCTGTAGCGTTTGTTCTTCTGGTTGTTTAAGCAGGTGCAAAGCCAGCCGCAGAGCCGTCCGTTTGCCTATGCTTGGTAATTGTCCAATCTCGTATACTGCATTCTCTAAGAGTTTTGATGAAAAGTCCAATTTAGCTGTTAGTTGTTAGTTTGTGTGCTACTTTTTCGCAAGCAGCATCTATAAGTTGATATACTTTTTCAAAATCAGCTTCACTACCATAATAAGGGTCAGGTATTTCAGCTTTAGTCATCTTGTCAAGAGCATCACTGAGAAACGAGATTTTGTTTAAATCGTGCTCGTTTCTCGCTAAACGGATAAGATACTGATAATTACTTCTATCCATTACGAAAATATAGTCAAAAGCCTCAAAATCAGTTATGCTAAATTGTCTTCCTCTAAGCATCGAGATGTCTACTCCGTGCTTTTTACCTGATGCAATACTGCGCGGGTCAGGGGCATCGCCTATATGATAGTTAGCAGTCCCTGCTGAATCTACTTCAAAAGAGTCAATAGGAAGTTTGCTGCGCATAACTCCTTCAGCTAATGGTGAGCGGCAGATATTGCCCAAGCAAACCATTAATATTTTTGTTTTCTTCATTTTCTTTTTTATTACTTTATTTCTTATTTCAAATACAGTCCCATTTTGTCAATATACTGCCATACTTTCTCAGGCAGTAGCGGACGCACATTGTGTCTCGCCTTTATTTCATCGCGAATAAAGGTGGCTGATAGTTCTATAATCGGGGCTGTAATACGAGTAATGTGCGGGTGATTGCTCAACACTTCAGCAACTACCCCCTCAGAGATACGCGGATAGATGTAAAGCTGATAGTTAGCTAATATATGCTCGTAATTCTTCCACTTGTGAAAACTTTTTAGATTATCTTCTCCCATAATCAGAGCAAAGTCTACGTCAGGGTATTTTTCACCTAAGTGAGCCAATGTATTAACTGTATAATTGGGTTGTGGCAGGTGAAACTCTATATTGCAAGTGCGAAGTTTAGGATAATCATCTACAGCCAACTCAGCCATTTCAAGGCGTAAGTGATTGTCTAATAACGATTGCTTTTCCTTGAACGGATTTTGAGGTGTTACTACGAACCACACTTCGTGCATTGCACTATGCTCTGCTAAGTGGTTTGCCAAGATGAGATGCCCAATATGAATAGGGTTGAATGACCCAAAGAATAAACCTATTTGTTTTCTCATTTGTTAATAAAATCAGTTACAAGGTCTTCAGCCTCCTGCAGTGCGCGCGGTAGGTCATCATTTTTGATAATAACATCGAAAAGATGAGCTGTAGCCATCTCTTGTGCTGCTTTGTCTAAGCGCATCTGTATTTTCTCTTCAGTCTCTGTTTGTCGAGCTCGCAAACGCTCCTCTAATACAGCTATGCTAGGAGGTTCGACAAAGATAGCTAAGGTTTGCTCAGGGAATTGCTTTTTGATGCGCAACCCTCCTGCTACATCTATGTCGAATACTACGTTTTTGCCCATAGCCCACAGCCGTTCTACTTCCGATTTTAGGGTGCCGTAAAAGTAGTTTTGATATACCTCTTCCCATTCTAAGAAATCGTTATCAGCTATGCGTTGTTTGAACTCTTCAGCTGAAAGAAAATAATATTCCTTACCGTGTACCTCCTCACCGCGAGGGGCACGCGAGGTTGCCGAAATAGAAAACGCTAAATTAAGCGGAGCCAATGAAAGCAAATGCTTCACAATGGTAGTCTTACCACTCCCCGAAGGAGCTGAAAAAATAATAAGCTTATTCATTATAATACATTCAGTACCTGTTCTTTAATCTTTTCGAGTTCATCTTTCATTTGCACTACTATCTGCTGCATAGGGGCAAAGTTAGCTTTTGAACCCAATGTATTTATTTCTCTACCTATTTCTTGGGCTATAAAGCTCAATTTTCGTCCGTTAGAATCTTCAGATTGAAGAGTTTCAATAAAGTAGTCTAAGTGTTTCTTAAGACGTATTTTCTCTTCTGTAATATCCAGTTTTTCTAAGTAGAAAATAAGTTCTTGTTCAAACCTATTGGCATCTACATTTTGTATGTCGGCCACTGCTTTCTCTAGTCTCTCGCGCACTAGTAGCAAACGTTCGCTGTCTAAGGCTTGTACTTGTTGTAGGTAATGGTCGATATTTTGTATCCTAAGTAGGAAGTCTTTCTCTAATACTTTTCCCTCTTGCAAACGGAAATTCTGAAGGTCGGCAATAGCGATAGCAATATGTTCAAAAATAACAGCAAACTCCTCTTCGGTGATGCTTTCAGTAGAGGTCTGTAGCGCATCAGGCATACGCACCGCCATTTTTAGCAGTTCTGTACGATCGCCATCAACTATATTTCGCATTTGCTCTATATACGCTTTTACGATGTTTTCATTAATCTTTGAGGGGGTTTGGTTGCCAATATTCTCTACCAGAATAGTAAAGTCTACTTTTCCGCGTAGCAATTGCTCTGCTATGAGTTTTCTAAAGTCTAATTCTTTTTCTCTGTAAATCAGAGGTATGCGGGTATTAATATCAATACTCTTACTGTTTAATGATTTGATTTCAACACTTATATGCTTATCAGCAAGTGATATAACGCTTTTTCCAAAGCCTGTCATTGATTGTATCATAACATCGTTTTTTATAAGTGCAAAGATAGTAAATAATTAAGAATTAACAACTATATGAAAGATATTTTTGTAATGTAACATCCCTATCGTCTCAATTCTTTTCTCTTTTCTAACTGGTGCAAGGCTAACTTCTTTATTTCGGTATCATTAGTGTCAGATGCCAATTTTTCTAAAGCTAAAAGACTCTCAGGTTGTGGTTGAGCTCCTATAGCATAAATGATTTTTCGCATATAAGGATATTTGAAATCTTCTGGCTCTAAATACGCAGGAATGTTATCTATTGCTTTTAATAGGATAGGTATATTTTTGGCACTATTATTCCACATTGTTTGAAATAGATCAACAATATCTTCGTGGGAATTATGAAAATTCAATAAAAGCAATCTCCTTAAAGGTTCTTCGTTAGAGGGATTAAAACAATTTAACAACCAGCCCGTTAGGATAACATTCCGAACATCTTCCAAACTTTTACCATCTTCCAATAATAAAATAGCTTCGTTAAAATCTTCGACACTTATACTGTTTTTTAACATTGTTAATCTTTCTTCTCTTGTAATTTTTTTTTGAATAATACAAATCGAATATATTTATAATCTTGTTTATATTTCTCATTTTATTGTTATTTTTTAATTTTTGAAAAAAAAAGCAATAGTCTAGGTATTTTCTTCTCTTTCAAAAATATATAAAGTTCCTTGAGAACTTAAGGCTCCTAATAGGTTTCTATTACCTTGAAGCTCCATAATTCTCGGTTCTGCATCTTCTTCTTTTTTAAAATCATACTCCCAAGTGAGTTTTTTGGTAACTCTATCCAACGCTCCTATTTTACTATTAAAATGACTTGCAAAATAGATTTTGCTATCTGTTAGCACAAAATTAGTTATATCACTGCGTATCTTTTTGACTGAAAGCTCATTGGTTAAATCATAGAGTTGAATCGCTCCATTAGTAGGGTTTATTTCCCAATAGAATTCCCACATAAAACCTATAAGTCTATGTGTTTTTTCGTCTATTTGAGTTGCTTCGGATAGAGGAATAGCCGAGGGTAACCAACTACAATGGAAATTAGCTATTGTATATATTTGATGTACTAATACACCTGTTACAATGTCTAACGCAATGATTGTGTGATGATTGAGTGCTATCCAAAGTTTTCCTTCTAACACGCCTATCAATTTTTTCACTTCCCAATCGGCCTCTTTGTTGTAATTATCGTTATGAGGATTATTAGGGATTGAATTCAGTGAAAATTGCTAAATAGGCTCTTTACAAGAATAATTACAGCAGGTTATAAAGTCAGCGTTTGATAAAAAAAGATTATCATCAGTATTCAATATGAACTTAAGAGATTCAAATCTAATAACTTCCTTATAACTATTATCTAATAAATTGAATAAGTAATAGACAGAAGAATATTTTGGATACTCTAATACAAAATCTCCTGATAAAATTAACGTATTTGAATTGTAATTGATAGAACTTTTTAAATACTGTTTATTAGATATTACTGAATCTCCTACTATTGTATCATCATTTTTAATACAAATGATGGTATTGTTTTTATATAAATCATAATTGTCTAAATCTATTCCAAAAGCAACTTTTTTGTTGTTTAAGAATAGATCAAAATCTTCTGTGAGATATATTCTTTCTCTATCATAAATAGAGAAGTTAGAGACTCTATTTGTTATATCTTAGAGTTTCATCATTGTTTTATAAAATTGTACAAAGGAGATTTACTGTCTCCTATCATAGCTTCAAATATTTTCTTTTGTTCAGATAAAGAGCGCTAAACTCAATGTTCGAGCGAAAAATAAATTAATAAAAGTAAAAAGTAAATTGAAGTTTTAGAATGACTAGGGATATAAACCTTTTATTCCTCAATTCCTTCATTTTTTAAATACATCAATTGATTATACAGATTCTCTAAGGAAAACAATACTTCTTCCTCCAGTTCTGTATCCGAAAGAAGCAGGTTCTCTGTAGCTTGTAGGAAGATTTGCTGGGTATGAGGTGACATAAGCCAAGCAGTTATTTGCTCATTGAGCTCTGGGTGCTTGTCCTTAAAATAACTGTGCTTGAACGCTATTCCTACTGAGCGAAAGCTATGAGTGAGGAACTCCTCAAAGTAGTACAATGCCATTACCTTATCAGCCTGTTGAAGCCAAGTATTTAAAAGGGGGGCTATAGGCAAGCCACTCAAGCCAAAACAAACCAGCCAGTCCTCTGCTGAATCACATAGGTCAGGATTCTCTCCCTCAAGTACCTCATTAAAAAAGGCTTTTGCAAAGCGCTCCATAAAAGCGCTCTCTGCAGGTTTCCAAATATCTTCACGTTCAAAATGACATTTAGAGAGTGAAAAACCTTCATCTATGTATAAAATTTCTCCTTGTGAGAGAAGTTCTAGCATACGTGGTAAGAAATACCGAAGCTCGATAATTGCCTTGTCTTCATTCTCAAACATAGCACTGATATAAGTATCTATCAAATCTCGAGAGAGCTCCCGCAAAGGGGTAGTTACCAATAACTTTATTTCCTCTTGAGTGATACAGTTCCCACAATCACAGACAGTTAAAAACGAAGTAATACTATAAGAAGCAAAAATAGTATAAGCTTCTTCTATATAAGGGGTAAGTTTTTCATATTTCATATTTTATTTATAAGTAACCCACATAAAAGTACTTCCTCCTTTGCGGTCATAATGAGCTCCTACACTTCCCCAATCAAAGGAATGTGCTTCGCCTATTTGGGAGGAAATCCATTGTTTGTAATATTTTTCTGTTTTCAGCTCGTAAGCCTCACTCCAATCCTCCCAAGAAGTTTGTCGTTCATTCATAGAAAATTCTATGGAGAATAAGTGCTCTTCTCTGAAGCAAAGTGCCACACTGAACATCTTTCTTTCAAAAGAACAATCATTGAAATACAACCAACAATACCCCGTTCCCACATCCCATATTTTATGAGTAGGAAACTGCGCCCGAAGGCTCGAAAAAGTAGTATCCTTCGTAATAATAACTTCTTTGACCAAGAAAAAATCACCATTTTCAACATTCAGAAAAGAGATTTCAGTATCCATAAAAGTAAATGGTTTTAGAACCGACAAAAATACTCGGTTATATACTCGAATTTATACTCGCTTTGTATAAGTTGATATAGTTTGGACATAAAAAAATACGCTCTAAGGCGTATTTTTATTAGGCTTTTACCTTTGTAGCGGGAACTGGACTCGAACCAGTGACCTTCGGGTTATGAGCCCGACGAGCTACCTACTGCTCTATCCCGCGATTTTCTGGGTGCAAAAGTACAAACTTTTTTTTATATAGCAAACTTTTTAGCAACTTTTTTTAATATTTTTTATTCTTCTATATATAAACGCTTGATTCTGTGCGCCATAGAGGTCATCAATTCATATGATATTGTCCCTGCCGATTCTGCTAAAGTCTCTGCTGTATGATCTTTGTCAAACACTATTACCTCATCTCCTTCTTCACAATCGATGTGAGTGATGTCTACCATTATCATATCCATACATACATTTCCCAGAATAGGGGCTTTTTTTCCGTGTATAAATACAAACCCCTTTCCTTTGCCGTAAATTCGGTTGATACCATCGGCGTGTCCCACAGGTATAGTGGCAGTCTTAGTAATATGATCTGCTATGTAACCCCTGTTATAGCCCAAACTATCACCTATTTCAAGGCGGTGAATTTGCGAAATTACACTTTTTAACGACATTATAGGGGTCAAATAAGGCTGAAGAGCAGCGTCATTAGCAAAACCATACATCCCTATACCACTGCGCACCATATCAAACTGTGCCTCAGGATAATTGAGTATTCCTGAAGTATTGCACTGGTGGTAAATCACTTTATGTGCAAAAGTCTGATTTACCTTTTCCTGAAAAGCGATAAAACGCTGTATCTGGTTTTCGGTAAATACTTTCTCATTCATATCTTCTGAGGCAGCCAGATGCGAATAAGCTGTTTTTACCTTTACAGTAGCATTGTTTTTTAACAAACTAAGCACTTCGTCTATTTGATTGAAATCAAAACCTAAGCGGTTAAGCCCTGTATTGCATTTAAGGTGCACAGGATAGTCAGATAATTGGTGCTTTTCAGCGTATTCTAAAAACAAATGTGCTGTTCTAAGTGAGTAAAGTGTCGGTTCTAATTGATATTTTATAATATCATCAAAATTAATACTTTGTGGGTGCAGTACTATGATAGGCAAGCTGATACCGCGTTTGCGTAGTGCGATACCTTCAGAAGTATAAGCTACCGCAAAATAGTTAGCTAACTTTTTTTTCTCTATATATGCAGCTATTTGGGTAGCTTCATTGCCGTATGATGAGGCTTTTACTACTGCCAAAAACCAAGTAGTAGGTTTTAGCCTACTTTTTAAATATTGTATGTTTCTCTCTAAAGCGGTAAGGTCAATTTCTAATACTGTTTCTTCAGTTTTCATTTATTTTTCAATTTTTCTAACATTAATCTTGTTTGTTCTGAAAGCACCAACCTGCCAGAAATAGCCGCATTATCTATAAGTTCTCGTTCCCAGTGTTCCGTATGTTGCCAGGTTACGCGTTTCATCTCTGATAATGCCTGAGGATTAGATTTTAGTAGGGTAACTAAAAAATGGTCAATAGCTTCGTCCATCTCTTTAGCTGTTTCATACACACGTGCTATAAGTCCTTTCTGCTGTGCCCAATAGGCATTTTTCCATTGGTCTGGTGCCATAAAAAGCTCATTTAAGGCAGCCTGTCCTGCTTTGCGCAAGATAACTGGAGCAATCACAAACGGACCTATACCAAGCGAAAGTTCAGAGAGTTTTATACTCACAGCTTCAGTAGCAAATACATAGTCTAAAGCAGCTAATAACCCTACACCGCCACCTACAGCTTTCCCTTGTACTCTTCCGATAATCAGCTTTTTGCAACGGCGCATAGCTAAGAAAAGATGTGCAAACCCTTCAAAAAACTTACAACCTTCAGCCTCATTAGTAATAGCCAAAAGTTCGTCAAATGAAGCTCCTGCACAAAACGCTCTATCGCCTTCGCTTTTTAAAAGGATAATACTCACCGCATTGTTTTCTGACAAAGCATCAATTTCTTGCGTTAGCCTTTCCAAGAGCACCAATGGAAAAGCATTAGCATTTGGGTGACCAAAAGTAATGATTGCCAGTTGGTTATCTATCTTTGTGTATAAAGAACCTTGTTGTCTATCAGTTGTCATAGTTACAAATTTTGTGGCAAAAGTATAATTTTTTTTGCAAATAGGTTGTTTAATCAAAAAAAATATTTATCTTTGCCCTCACAATCGGGGATGTAGCTCAGTTGGCTAGAGCGTTTGGCTGGCAGCCAAAAGGTCGTGGGTTCGAGCCCCATCTTCTCCACAAATAATACTGATTATCAGTTGTTTACAGCTGATAAGGGACTAAGTCAGGGACTAAAATATAATTTTAGTCCTTGTTTCATTAAAGACTAAAATAGATAGCCAAAATATTGCAAGGTCATTCTTGAGGGTAGCCAAAGTATTACAAGGTCATTGTTGAAGGTAGCCAAAATATTACAAGGTCATTGTTGAAGGTAGCCAAAATATTACAAGGTCATTGTTGAAGGTAGCCAAAATATTACAAGGTCATTCTTGAGGGTAGCCAAAATATTGCAGGGTCATTGTTGAAGGTAGCCAAAATATTGCAAGGTCATTCTTGAGGGTAGCCAAAATATTGCAGGGTCATTGTTGAAGGTAGCCAAAATATTGCAAGGTCATTCTTGAGGGTAGCCAAAATATTACAAGGTCATTGTTGAAGGTAGCCAAAATATTACAAGGTTATTTTTGTTAATAGTCTGATATTTAATAACTTATGTTAAAAGGTGTATTTTTAGGCTCTTTCTTCCCTATATATTATATATATTTATATAAATAAAAATAGACACAGACGTAAAATTTTCTTTTCTGCATTTTACCCAATTTGAGAGTATGATTTATCTTATTTTTAGCAACTGATTGTAAATCAGTTTTTTGCGGAGCTCTTAAATAATCTCGTTTTTTAGGAGCAAGATGTGTCTTTGTATATACACAGTTTTTAGCAAAACGGTATACAAAGGCGCATCTTGCTTTTTAGTCTTCTTTCTCAAAAACTTGCCTATGGCTGTATTTTCGTGAAAGAAGACTAAAAAGGGGAAAAAACTTCGGAACTCGTTTTTTCTTTCTATAGGAAATTTAGATTTAGTTTTTGAGCTCTTTGTGGAACTCAAAAACAATGGGTAGCTAAAAAGCAGTATACTATATAGCTTGATTACCAAGAAGTAGAAATACAGCAGTATTTCAAGTAAATCAAACTTTATAAAGCTAGATAGCTAGTGATAAGATAGAGAAAAATTAAATCTTTTAAATTAATATTGAATATTTTGTCAAAGATAGTAATGATTTTGTTGATACTCACCTTCCCATAAGAAATGGCTTTAATTTGTTGTAAGGCATAAACAAGTTCAATCAAATCATTTTTGGTAGCAGTCCATTCTAAATCTGTAACGACTTCTTGCAGGTTTCCTTCTAAATCGGAAACAAGAAAAACAAGGAGATAAAAGCAGAGCGAGGAAGAGGAATACGAATTTAAATGCAGTGTATTTCAACACATAATTATGCTTGGTTAATTATCAGTTGCTTTTTTATTTTTTAAATAAATTATTTTATTGAAAATCAGAAACTTATATTTATTACCTTATATCACTGAACAGAATCCAATTACAGCGATAAAAATAATTTTACAATTTGGTTATCAGATGATTTATTTTTTATGTGGTACATTCAACCCTTAAGCACAATGTTCACAAAACTCCAATCCATTATCACTCGTAATGGTTTTTACAAAATCTTTATACGGAAGCAAAGCCTCTATCATCGCTTTGGTTATTTTTTTGCATTTTTACTACTTAACTTACTCATTATTAAAAAAATATTTTTCTTTCTACAATCGTCAAAATTGCTCTTTTGTGTTCTGCCCCCACAATTAATCTACTTCAAAATATCCAAATTCTTCATTAGTCAAAACGATTTCAGGGCGTAAACTAATTGGTTTTCGTCCTCTCCTCAGCCCTCTCCGAAGGAAAGGGAGCTGTTTTCGATGTTTTAACTTATGTCTTAAATATTGATATAAATCACCTCCTTTTCCCTTATTTTCTCGGATATATTGATAAATCTTTTCAGTACTTACCATATTGATATTTTGTTTTTTACAATAGCCCACAATTTTACAGCAAATCTTTCCTTGCGAATATTTGCGTGTTCCTGAGCGTTTTGAGGGGGATATACCCCTCTTTTCAGCTCTCTGCTAATGGTACTTTCTGACACACCCAATTGCCCAGCAATAAATTTTTGGGATTTATTGCATTTAAGATATATTTTTATTTCGGTATTATTTTCCAAAGAAATCAAAAGTGTAAAAATCGGTAAATTGGTAAAGGATTTTTATATCAAACTCACCGAACTCTATGGGTAATTTCGGGTAGTGGGAGTGAATTACAATGTGATTGTAAAGATTTTGTATCGCAATTTTTCCGAAAAGAAAGCCTCCACCTATCTGTTTAAACTTGAAAAACAAACCGCTCAAATAGTGGCTATCTGTAAAGAAATTATGACTCTTTCGCAAAGATTAGAATAGCATCTCACCGAAAAAAACAAAAAATAAATAACGTGTAAAACATCAAACTTTATTTTATATATTTGATTTACAAATTATTAAAAAACTATATTGAAAAAATAAATAAAAAAATCATCAATTTATTTTTTTAGATAAATCTAAATTATTACTTTTGCAAATCTAAAAATATTAAAAATAATAATATTAAACAATTGAAAATCAATTAAGCTAACTATTTAAACCTGAAAAATAATGAATATTAATCACACACTCCCAGAGCTTCCGTATGACAAAAATGCTCTAAATCCGATTATTACAGAGGAAACTTTTGATTATCACTACGAAAAGCATCACGCTGCCTATGTAAACAACCTTGCGGGATTGGTAAAAGATACCGAATGGGCGGAAAAAGACATCGTGGACATCATCCGAAAAAGCTACAATGAAAACCAAGTAGCCATTTTCAACAATGCAGCTCAACATTGGAATCATTCCTTTTTTTGGAATTGTCTCTCGCCCGATGGCGGAAAAAATCCTACTGGAAAAATCGCTGAACTCATCAACCGCGATTTCGGAAGTTTTAAAAATTTTAAAGAACAATTCTCTGCCACTGCCGTAAAATTATTCGGTGCTGGTTGGGCGTGGCTGGTTCAAAATCAGGAAGGAAAATTAGAAATTCTCCCAATGAAAGATGCTTTCACTCCACTGACTGAAAATAAAACTCCTATCCTTACCCTCGATGTGTGGGAGCACGCCTACTATATCGATTATCGAAATGCAAGACCCAAATTCGTGGAAGGTTTTTGGGAACTTGTAAACTGGAATTTTGCTAACCAAAACTTGAAATATAATGAGTGATACTTGTGTAAACCATATCGAAAATTATTGGAAGATTTTAACCGAAGAAGCCAATGAATCTTTTAACGAAGGAAATTATGAAGTTGCTTTGAGTGGCTATCTAAATGCCTTGTACAGAGCTGAAGTGCTTAATAGTAATTTTCTCGATTGCGTCCGACTGAAAGTTCCTTTTGTACAATTGTACGTTGTTTCGTGTAACAACTTGGCAAATTGCTATCAGGAAATAAAAGATTTGAAAAATGCAGAGGAAATGTTGCAAAAAGTGATATATTTTCTTTTATATCTCTATGAAAAGAATTATAAAAAAGAAGAAATTCAGGGAGAATTGAAAAAATCTGTCATTAGTTACATAAACTTTATTCAAAAAAATAATTTAGATACAATAAGTAAAACTATTTTTTTAACTTACTTGAAAAAACGATTGATAACAAACAATTTAGAAAATATAAAAACATTCGATTATGTGCAATTCAATTAAAAAATTGGTTCAGAAAGAGCAATTACAACTCATCCAAAAAGGAATACTAAGCATTGGAGATAAATTACCAGAATTTGTTAAAAAAGCCGTTATTTCTACAAAGAAAGGCATAGAAATCTCTGAAATCACACACAACTACGCAGCCAAACAAGGAAAGTGGATGGTGCTTTTTTGGTGGCCTAAAGATTTTACTTTCGTCTGTCCAACAGAAATTATAGAATTTAATAAAAATAATAAAAAATTTCTGGAAAGAAACGCTGTGTTGATTGGTGCTTCTACCGACACCGAATATGTACATTTAGGGTGGAGAGAAAATCATCCACAATTAGCAGAACTTTCTATTCCAATGCTTGCCGATACTTCCAAATCTTTAGCCGAAGAAATGGGAATTTTAAATTGCGAAGAAAAAGTTGCTTATCGAGCTACTTTTATCATTGACCCACAAGGAATTATACAATGGGTGAGCGTTTATCCTATGAATGTGGGAAGAAATGTAGATGAAGTACTTCGCGTATTAGATGCTCTCCAAACAGAAGAATTAACCGCTTGTGGGTGGAAGGCGGGAGAACAAACACTTTCTCAACAATTAAAAAAATAAATAAAATGATCGATACTTACCTTTATACAGAGCTAAAACGCTATACCGCCGACAAATTATCGTTTGAGAAAGGCACAATAATTCGTTTTATTCGTAGCCAAAAAGATTTGCAAAATATTGATATTCAGGAAAATTTGAAAGAAGAAATTCATCAGTCGTTTGAGGATAAGGAGAATAAACATTGGCATCTTTGGCAAGAAGAAAAAAGTTTGCTGGTAGCCGTTTCCAAATACGAATTAGAGGATTTAAGACAAGTAGGGGCAACCATTGTGCAACAACTACAACCGTCTTCTGTTTCATCTTCGGTGGAGGCGGTTCTTGAAAATCTGGAACTTTTCTCCGAAAAAGAAAAATACGCCCTCTTGGAAGGTGTGTTGCTTAGCAGTTATCATTTTGATAAATATCTATCCAAAAAAAAGACGGGTAAAATCACGCTATTTGTTTCGGAAACCGCTCTTTCTGAAAAGCAATACAATGAACTTAACACAGTTCTTGAAGCCATTTCCCTCACCAAAAACGCAGTAAATGAACCTGTTAATTATATGGATGCTCTCAAGTTTTCAGAATGGGTGCAGGAAGCAGGTGAAAAATTCGGTTTTGGAACGGAAATTCTTCATAAAAAACAAATCGAAACCCTAAAAATGGGAGGTTTGCTCGGCGTGAATAAAGGCTCGGAAACACCACCCACTTTTAATATTATGCACTACAAACCGAAAAATGCGGTCAATTCTCAACCTTTGGTTTTGGTAGGCAAAGGTGTAATGTTCGATACGGGCGGTTACTCACTCAAAGTGGGCGGCGTAATGAGTACAATGAAATGCGATATGGCAGGTGGTGCCGCTGTATTGGGTATCATTTCGGTAATTGCGGGGAATCAATTGCCTTACTATGTGATTGGTATTGTACCCGCCACGGATAACAAAATCAATTCCAATGCCTTAGTGGTAGATGATGTGATTACCATAATGGACGGCACTACGGTAGAAGTGCAAAATACCGATGCCGAAGGACGACTTGTTTTGGCAGATGCACTTTGCTATGCGAAAAAATTCAACCCTGAATTAGTGATTGATATGGCTACGCTCACGGGAGCTTCGGCGGCGATTACAGGGAGTTTCGGAATTGCAGGACTTTCCAACCACCAAGAAAGTATCGATGCTCTAAAATCCATTGGCGAGGAAGTCTATGAACGCATTGTGCAGCTCCCTCTTTGGAAAGAATACGGCGAACTCATAAAATCTAATATTGCCGACCTTAAAAACATTGGCGGACCCATCGGCGGAGTGAGTACAGCAGCCAAATTTTTGGAGCATTTTACCGATTACCCTTGGGTACATCTCGATATCGCAGGGGCTGCTTTCCTCAAAGACAAAAAAGGCTATAAACAAAGCGGAGCAACAGCAGTGCCTGTAAGACTGATTTATGAATTTGTAAAAAGTAAATGCTAATGAAAATCAAAAAATTATTCATCGTACTATTAGGTATAGGAGGTACATTGTTGTATTCTTGTAAAAATGAAAAATCATCTTTTGAACCCGTTGAAAATTCAGCAAAAGTAGAATGGACGGCATATAAAACTACCGAGAAATTACCTGTAAAAGGAACTTTTGAATCGGTGGACTTAATCAACCTTTCAGAAGGAAAATCCATTGAAGATTTTTTAAACAATGCTAAGTTTTCTATTCGTGCTTTGGAGTTATCAACAGGAGATCCTTCCAGAGATGAAAAAATTAAAAATTCCTTTTTCGGATTGATGAACGAAGCAGGAAAAATATCAGGAAAATTCATTTTTGAAAACCATCAATGGACTATTAAGCTAAGAATGAATGGAGTTAGTGTGAATAATATTCCAGCAGAAATTCAATTCAAAGATAATTTATTGAGTGTCAAATCTTCTATCGATTTGAAAGATTTTAAAGCTTTGAAAGCCTTAGAAGTACTTAACTCAGTTTGTTTTGATTTGCATAAAGGTGTTGATGGTATAAGTAAAGTATGGGAAAATGTTGATATTCACGCGTCTGTAAAATTAAAAGAAACTAAAAAATGATTACCGAACCCCTCTTACAAGACAACAAAGACCGCTTTGTCATTTTTCCTATACAGCACAATGATATTTGGCAATTCTACAAAAACGCCGAAGCCAGTTTTTGGACGGCAGAAGAAGTAGATTTGTCGCCCGATCTCCACGATTGGCAAAACAAACTCAACGACAACGAACGATTTTTCATCTCGCGAGTGTTGGCTTTTTTTGCTGCCAGTGATGGCATCGTGAATGAAAATCTTGCCATCAACTTCCTCCAAGAGGTGCAATATCCTGAGGCACGATGTTTCTACGGATTTCAAATTATGATTGAAAATATCCATTCCGAGATGTACTCGCTCCTCATCGATACTTATGTGAAAGACCCTGCCGAGAAGGATTATTTGCTTCGTGCCATCGAAACCATTCCGTGTGTTACCAAAAAAGCAAAATGGGCGTTGCGATGGATTACCAAAGGAAGTTTTGCCGAGCGACTCATCGCCTTTGCTGCGGTGGAGGGCATCTTCTTTTCAGGAAGTTTTTGCTCTATTTTTTGGCTCAAAAAACGCGGCTTGATGCCAGGGCTCACCTTTTCTAACGAACTCATCAGTCGGGACGAAGGCTTGCACTGCGATTTTGCTTGTTTGCTCTATGTCAATCATCTACAAAACAAACTTTCGGAAGAAACCATACGAGAAATCATCGTAGATGCCGTTGCTATCGAAAAGGAATTTGTTACCGATGCACTCCCTGTGAAACTCATCGGAATGAATGCCGAACTGATGTGCCAATACATCGAATTTGTAGCCGATAGATTGCTCGTTGCCTTGGGGTGCAATAAAGTGTGGAACGCTACCAATCCGTTTGATTTTATGGAACTTATTTCTCTGCAAGGAAAAACCAATTTCTTCGAACGGCGTGTAGGCGAATACCAAAAAACAGGCGTAGCACAAACTAACAGCGAACAAAACACCTTTTCACTCGATGAAGATTTTTAAAATAACTATTGGCTATCGGCCATTAGCTATTAGCCAAATAAAACCATTAAAAAAATGAAACTTCCCATATTTGCTTACGGAAATAATGTACTCAAAGTCAAGGCACAAGCCGTAGCCTCTGATTTTCCCAATTTGCACGAACTCATCGCCAATATGTGGGAAACGATGGAAAAGGCCAATGGCTGTGGGTTGGCAGCACCGCAGGTCGGAAAATCGTTGCGGTTGTTCGTTGCCGATTCTCAATTGCTTTACGAGGCGATGGACGAAAGGGATAAAATAGCCTATTTCGAAAAAGGCGACACGGGTATTCGGCGAGCGTTTATCAATCCGCAAATAAAAAATCTTTCCGAAGAACAATGGGAAGAAGCAGAAGGCTGTTTGAGTTTGCCCTTTTTATCAGGAAAAGTAGCCCGTTCGTGGTCGGTGGAATTGAGCTATCAAAACGAACAATTTGAAACCATCACCGAAACTTTTAGCGGAATGACTGCACGCGTGATTCTCCACGAATACGACCACTTGGAAGGCATTCTCTACATTGACCGCGTGAAACCCTTGGCGAAAAAACTGATGCAATCCAAACTCCAAAAACTATTGAAAGGAAATCTAGTTCCTGCTTATGCTATGAAATTCAAATAAAAAAAAATGTTTGTAATAAAGAGAAACGGAAAAAAAGAAGCTGTTCATTTTGATAAAATTACGGCTCGTATTCATAAACTCATCTACGGCTTATCAATTTCGGAAAAAGATGTAATTGAAATTGCTAAAAAAGTCATTCAAGGGATTTACGACAATATTACCACTACCGAACTGGACAACCTTGCGGCAGAAACCGCCGCTGCACAAACTACCATTCACCCTGATTTTTCGGTCTTGGCGGCACGCATCGCCGTGAGCAATTTGCACAAAAACACTCTCAAATCGTTTTCAAAAACCGCTCAATTGCTCTACGAATACACCGACCCCATAACCCAAACCCACGCACCTCTCATCTCCGAAGAAATTTATAAAATCATTCGTAAAAACGCCGATGAACTCGACAGCAGTGTCATCTACGACCGCGATTATAATTTTGATTACTTCGGATTTAAAACCTTAGAGCGTTCCTACCTCATTCGTACCAATGGAAAGGTAACCGAACGCCCACAGCATCTCTTTATGCGTGTGGCGTTGGGCATTTACAAAGAGGATATTCAGGCGGCGATTGAAACTTACAACTTGATGAGCGAAAAATGGTTTATCCACGCTACACCAACGCTTTTCAACGCCGGTACGCCCAAACCGCAAATGTCGTCTTGCTTTTTGCTGAGTATGACCGAAGACAGCATCGCTGGGATTTTTGACACCCTCAAACGCTGTGCTTTGATTTCGCAATCAGCGGGTGGTATTGGTGTGAGCATTCATAACATTCGTTCCACGGGGAGCTATATCAAAGGTACAGGCGGAATTTCCAACGGCATTATTCCGATGCTTCGCGTGTTCAATGATACGGCTCGTTATGTAGATCAAGGCGGCGGCAAACGCAAAGGTGCTATTGCCGTCTATATCGAACCGTGGCACTTGGATATTTTTGATTTTATTGATATTCGTAAAAATCACGGTAAGGAGGAGATGCGCGCAAGGGATTTATTTCCTGCCCTTTGGATTCCTGACCTCTTTATGCAACGCGTAGAAGCCGACCAAATGTGGTCGCTCTTTGACCCCAACGAAGCACAAGGGCTGTACGAGGTGTATGGCGAAAAATTCAACGAACTTTATACCACTTACGAAAACGAAGGAAAATTTCGCAAGCAAATCAAGGCACGCGAACTCTGGACAGCCATTCTCGAAGCTCAAATCGAAACCGGTACACCTTATATGTGCTACAAAGATGCCGTGAATGAAAAATCAAACCAAAAGAACATTGGTACGATACGCAGTTCCAACCTCTGCACCGAAATAATGGAATACACCAACGCCGATGAGGTGGCGGTGTGCAATTTGGCTTCCTTGGCATTGCCTCGCTATGTTTCCAGTGGGGGATTTGATTTTCAAAAACTCTACGAAGTAACCAAAATCGTTACGCGAAATCTCAATAAAATCATCGATGGAAATTATTATCCCATTCCTGAGACCAAAACTTCCAACGACCGCCATCGTCCGATAGGCTTAGGCGTGCAGGGCTTGGCAGATGTGTTTTTACTCCTCCGTTTGCCCTTTGAAAGCCCAGAAGCTCGGAGGCTGAACAAGGATATTTTCGAGACGATTTATTTTGCCTCGATGGAAGCCTCGATGGACTTGGCAAAGGAGCAAGGGGCATACAGCTCGTTTGCAGGGTCGCCGCTTTCGGAAGGGAAATTTCAGTTTGATTTGTGGCAAGTTGTCCCTTCTGACCGTTGGGATTGGGAAAAACTTCGCCAAGAGGTGATGACCCACGGCGTACGCAATTCGCTTCTTTTAGCACCGATGCCTACCGCCTCTACTTCGCAGATTTTGGGCAACAATGAGTGCTTTGAACCCTACACCAGCAATATTTATAACCGCCGTGTGCTTTCGGGCGAATTTGTGGTGGTGAATAAATTCTTACTCAAAGACCTCATCGAGTTGGGACTTTGGAACCCTACGATGAAAAACAAACTCATCGCCGAAAATGGTTCGGTGCAAAACATTCCTGAAATCCCTACGGAGCTGAAAGAATTGTACAAAACCGTTTGGGAAATCAAGCAAAAAACCATCATTGATATGGCGGCAGAGCGAGGAGCGTTTATCTGTCAGTCGCAGTCGCTCAACCTCTTTATGGCAGAGCCGAATTTGGCAAAGCTCACCTCGATGCACTTCCACGCGTGGAAAAGCGGACTCAAAACGGGTATGTACTACCTCCGCACCAAAGCCGCCGTAGATGCCATCAAATTTACCGTAGATACGCAGCTGCTTTTAGGACAATCACAAGTAGCCTGCTCTCTAGACAACCCTGAGGAATGTTTGGCGTGTGGAAGTTAACTTTCTATTGAAACTATTCGTTTTTGTTGCAAAATTGAAACTACTTATATAATCTATTTTAAATAAAGAAGATACAGGAATTACAAGAAGATTAGGTAATGATTTAGTAATAGTTCTTATTTCATTTGATTATACCTATTTTCTCAGTAACTTCTAGGTGCAAAGGTACAACATCTTGACAATATAACCAAAAAAAATTACCTTTGCACCCACAAACGTGCGTTGCTGAGGCTGTCTAAAAAGTTTGGTTTAAACTTTTTTGACAGCCTCTTTTTTAGTATTATTTTTCTACAAAGGTTGAAAAATCAAAGTTTTTTACTTTCTAAGCGGCTTCTGATAGATGAGAAGATAGAATAACAGAATTTTGTTATTTTTTTGCTATGTTTTCAGTCGATTTAGTCTTCGTTTGGGCAGTTTTAGCCCTATTGGAAACCAATTTTCTAAAATTGTGTCCAACTGCCATTGGTAAAAACTCCATTTCTACCTTTTCTATTCCCCAATGTGTAAAGCGATTGAATTTGTTATTATTTGTCATATCCTAAAATAGGTTTACACTAAAAATAGAAAAAATATGCCATATTATTTGGCTATTCAAAATATTGTTCGTACCTTTGCGAACAACAAAGAAGAAAGGAGAATTAGAGTGAAAGAGAAACAGTACACAACAGAGCAGGAACAGATTGCTCGGTTTGCCAAAGCAATGGGACATCCGACACGGATGGCTATTCTTGCTTTCTTGGCAAAACAAGATAGTTGCTTCTTCGGTGATATTCACGAAGAACTACCTATTGCTAAAGCAACCGTTTCGCAGCATTTGAAAGAATTGAAAGAAGCTGGCTTAATTCAGGGGGAAATAGAAACACCCAAAGTCCGGTATTGTATAAACCGGGAGAACTGGGAACTTGCCCGAAAATTGTTTGCAGCTTTTTTAGGGGACTGTAAATGTAAAGATACATCGTGCTGTGAATAGCAGTACCTTTTTTTGGAATAAACGTTCGTAGTTCTACGAACTACGATTATTATATTAACTTTAAAGTAAAATGACAATGAAAATTAAAGTATTAGGAACTGGGTGTTCAAGCTGTAAAGCCTTGTACTAAACTACCAAACAAGCTATTTCAGAATTAGGTTGCGATGCAACCCTTATCAAAGAGGAAGATTTATTAAAAATCATGGAGTATAACATTTTAGGGCTTCCGGCTTTGGTGATTGACGAGAAAGTCGTATCAGCTGGGAAAAAGTTATCCCTTGCAGAAGTGAAAGAGTTGATAACCAAATAAAAATGAACTATGAGAAAATTATTTTATCTACTGATTGCAACGCTGGTCTTAGTTTCCTGTGGTAACGATTCAAAGAAAAAGACCGGAGAAAATCAAGCGGAAGAAATACAGTCTAACCGCATAGAGGTTCTTTATTTTCATGGAGCGCAACGGTGTATCACTTGTCGGGCGATAGAAACAAATACAGAAGCCCTTTTAGATAGCCTTTATTCAAAAGAAAAAGCAGACGGTAAAATTATCTATAAAGTGATAGATATTTCAAAGAAAGAGAATGAAGCGATTGCAGACAAGTACGAAGTTACATGGTCGTCTTTGTTTGTTAACGGCTGGAAAGACGGCAAGGAGAATGTAAACAACATGACCGAGTTTAGCTTTTCCAATGCGAAAAATACACCGGACAAGTTTAAAGAGGGAATTAAAAGCAAGATTGACGAATTGTTAAAACAGTTGTAAGATGGATTTTCTTCAATCGCTATTAGATAACAGTTCTATTCCTGCTATTACAGCTTTTATATTGGGGATTTTAACGGCGGTCAGCCCGTGTCCGTTAGCGACCAACATAACGGCAATAGGATTTATTAGTAAGGACATAGAAAACCATCACCGGATATTTATAAACGGATTGCTTTATACTTTCGGAAGAATAGTAAGCTATACGGTTCTTGGCTTTATCCTTATTCCTATTCTCCG
Organism: Capnocytophaga sp. FDAARGOS_737; assembly: GCF_009730375.1. Taxonomy (NCBI): domain Bacteria; kingdom Pseudomonadati; phylum Bacteroidota; class Flavobacteriia; order Flavobacteriales; family Flavobacteriaceae; genus Capnocytophaga; species Capnocytophaga sp. FDAARGOS_737. The sequence continues at coordinate 1,263,999 of NZ_CP046316.1, forward strand.
TGAGGGAGCAAGTATGTTTATGGTTCAAAAAGCCGTAAGCAAGTACGCGGAAATACTGATTGCTCCGGCGTTAATCATCATTGGAATATTTATGCTCGATGTAATAAAACTCAATCTACCGAAAATCAATATCGGCGGTGAAAGTTTGAAAAAGAGGACTAAAGGCGGTTGGGGGGCTATGCTATTGGGTATTTTATTTGCCCTTGCTTTTTGTCCTACCAGTGGAGTATTTTATTTCGGTATGCTTATGCCTTTGTCAGCAGCGGAAACGGGCGGGTATCTCTTACCTATAATTTACGCTATTGCTACGGGATTACCCGTAATCCTTGTTGCATGGATTTTAGCGTATAGTGTTGCCGGGCTGGGTAAGTTTTATAACCGGATGCAAATATTTGAGAAATGGTTTCGTAAAATAGTTGCCATCCTCTTTATTGCGGTAGGAATTTATTATGTAGTAGTCTTTTATCTATAAACATAGAGTATCATTTTAAATAAAAACAGTATGAAAAAGATAGAAATTTTCGACCCGGCAATGTGTTGCCCTACGGGTCTTTGTGGAACAAATATTAACCCTGAATTAATGCGTATTGCGGTTGTTATTGAAACATTGAAGAAACAGGGTATCATCGTTACCCGTCACAATTTACGTGACGAACCGCAAGTATATGTAAGTAATAAAACAGTAAACGAGCATCTGCAAAAATATGGGGCGGATGCACTGCCTATTACTTTAGTGGACGGTGAAATCGCTGTTTCAAAAACCTATCCTACCACCAAACAAATGAGTGAATGGACGGGTATCAATTTGGATTTTATGCCAGTAAAATGAGTATTCACCAGCTAATTATATAAAAATGAAAACATTTAATTTATCAGATATAGATTTGACGAAATACCTTTTCTTCACCGGAAAGGGCGGTGTTGGAAAAACTTCGATTGCTTGTGCTACTGCGGTAGGCTTGGCAGATAATGGAAAGAAAATACTTCTTATCAGTACAGACCCGGCTTCAAACCTGCAAGATGTGTTTAATCAAACACTGAACGTACACGGCACGGATATTCAAGAAGTACCCGGCTTAACGGTCGTTAATCTCGACCCGGAACAAGCCGCAGCCGAATACAAGGAAGGCGTTATTGCTCCTTTCCGGGGACAACTGCCCGAAAGTGTAATTCAGAATATGGAAGAACAACTTTCAGGGTCTTGTACGGTAGAAATTGCGGCTTTCAACCAGTTTTCCGATTTTATCACGGATGCTGATAAAGCAAAAGAATACGACCATATTATCTTTGATACAGCCCCCACGGGACACAGGTTACGAATGTTACAACTACCATCAGCGTGGAGTACATTTATTAGTGAGAGTACGCACGGTGCATCTTGCTTAGGTCAATTATCCGGTTTGGAAGAACGGAAAGGTATCTATAAGCAGGCAGTTGAAACACTTTCGGATGCAAACGCAACCCGCTTAGTATTGGTTAGCCGTCCTGAAATCGCACCATTAAAAGAAGCCGCCCGTTCTTCACATGAATTGCAATTACTGGGAATTAGAAACCAGCTATTGGTAATCAACGGGCTTTTGCTGCAATTAGATGAAGCCGATAACGTATCGAAACAGATATATGACAGGCAGCAAAATGCCCTGAAACAGATTCCTGCGGAACTGCTGGAATATCCGTCTTATTATGTTCCTTTGCGGTCATACAATTTATCTAATATTGCGAATATCCGCCGGATGCTTTACAATGATAATTTAACAAATGATGCGAACTATCAGCGGATTACCGATGCCAAAGGGATGGATGAACTGGTAAACGACCTCTATCAATCAGGAAAAAGGGTTGTTTTTACTATGGGAAAAGGCGGCGTGGAAAAAAACACTTTAGCCACTGAAATAGCCCTGAAATTAACAAAACTGGGTGCAAAGGTGCATCTTACCACCACTGACCCGGCAAACCATCTGAATTATAACCTGGCTGTTCAGGCTGGCATTACGGTAAGCCGGATTGACGAAGCGGAAGTGTTGGAAGCCTATAAAAACGAGGTTCGCAGTAAAGCTGCGGAAACAATGACAGCCGAAGATATGGAATATATTGAAGAAGATTTGCGTTCACCGTGTACGCAGGAAATTGCAGTATTCCGAGCTTTTGCTGAAATTGTTGATAAAGCAGAAAAAGAAGTCGTAGTCATTGAGACCGCGCCTACCGGACACACTTTGTTATTGCTGGATGCAACGGAAAGTTACCATAAAGAAGTACAACGTACACATGGCGACACTCCCGCTTCCATAAGAAAGCTGTTACCACGTTTGAGAAACCCATAGGAAACAGAAATTGTTATTGTGACCCTGCCCGAAGCAACACCCGTATTTGAAGCCGAACGTTTGCAAATGGACTTACAACGTGCCGGGATTAATAATAAATGGTGGGTCGTGAATGCTTGCTTGTCATTAACAGGCACCGAAAATTCTTTCTTGCGGGCAAAGGCGCAAAATGAATTGGCTTGGATTAAGAAAGTAGAAGAATTATCAAAGGGAAATGCTGCCCTGATAGCTTGGAAAAACAACTAAAAACATGAAGATTTTAATTCTTTGTACAGGAAATAGCTGCCGCAGCCAAATGGCACATGGCTTTTTGCAATCATTTGACAATAAACCGGATGTCTTTTCAGCAGGAACAAAACCTGCTGAAAAGGTTAATCCGATGGCGGTAAAGGTTATGGATGAAATGGGTATAGATTTAACCCACCATACCCCTAAAAGTGTAAACCTATATATAGGACAGGAATGGGACTATGTTATTACGGTCTGCGGTGGGGCAAACGAAAGCTGCCCGATGTTTACGGGTGAAGTAAGGAACAGGCTGCATATAGGATTTGACGACCCATCAGAAGCAACCGGAACGCCGGAGTTTATAAACAGTGAATTTCATCGGGTACGGGATGAAATAAAAGCCCGCTTCTATCAGTTCTACATCGACCATATCCAAGGAAAACAAGAATAATGCACCAATATATCTCTAAGTTCAATGTTCCAAAGATGGATTGCCCATGCGAGGAAAATTTAATCCGTCTGAAATTAGGCAATAGCCCCTTAGTGGAGCGTCTCGATTTCGACTTGGCGGAAAGAACCTTAGTTGTCATCCATCACGGGGAAGTGAAGTCGATTCAGGAACAGCTTGAAACATTAAACCTCGGTGCCAAGCTAACAGCATCTTCTCTCTGCGATGAAGCAAAGTCTGAAACCACCTCCAAAGTTCAGAGACGGGTGTTGTGTTGGGTGCTCGTCATCAACTTTCTATGTTTCATCATAGAAGCCACAACAGGCATCATCTCCCAGTCGATGGGCTTGGTCGCAGACAGTTTGGATATGTTGGCAGATGCTTTGGTTTACGGCATGAGTCTGATGGCTGTTGGAACAACTATAGCCCGTCAGCAAAAAGTAGCAAAACTCAGTGGCTACCTTCAAATTTCACTGGCTGTATTGGGGCTCATCGAAGTTATCAAACGCTTTATGGGCCTCGAAACGCCCCCAGACTTTTTAGTTATGATTGTCATCTCGTTCATTGCACTAATCGCCAATACAGCCTCTCTATGGTTGTTGCAGCGCACAAAGAGCAAGGAGGCCCACATACAAGCCAGTGTTATTTTCTCAGCCAACGATGTCATTGTCAATATAGGAGTCATCGTTGCAGGGCTGTTGGTTGGACTATTGAACAGCAACGCCCCTGATTTGATCATAGGCATCATTGTCTTTCTCATCGTCATTAGAGGCGCGATACGCATACTGAAACTCTCAAAGTAAAACTATAACATATGGAAAAGAAACAAGGAATTGGATTTTTTGAAAAATACCTGACTATCTGGGTTGCCTTGTGCATCATTATTGGAATTGCCGTGGGACAATGGCTCCCGGCAATTCCGCAAACATTAAGCAAATTTGAATATGCCAACGTGTCTATACCCGTGGCAATCCTGATTTGGTTAATGATTTATCCGATGATGCTAAAAGTAGATTTTCAAAGTGTTAAGAATGTCGGCAAGCGTCCGAAAGGAATTATAGTCACTTGTGTTACAAATTGGCTGATAAAGCCATTTACCATGTTCGGAATAGCTTATTTGTTCTTCTATGTGGTTTTCAAAGCCTTTATACCTGCCGGATTAGCCGAAGAATATTTAGCCGGGGCGGTATTATTGGGGGCTGCACCTTGTACAGCAATGGTGTTCGTGTGGAGTTACCTTACTAAAGGGGATGCCGCTTATACACTGGTACAAGTGGCAGTGAACGATTTAATCATATTGGTAGCGTTTGCCCCTATCGTTGCTTTCTTGCTGGGAGTTGGCGGCGTATCTATCCCGTGGGATACTCTGTTGCTATCCGTAGGGCTGTTTGTTGTAATACCACTTGCTGCTGGGGTCATTACCCGAATAATGGTTATCCGCCGCAAAGGTGTGGAGTATTTCAATAACGTATTTATTAAGAAATTTAATAATTATATGGTAGGTGGATTGCTATTAACGCTTATTATCCTGTTTTCATTTCAAGGAGAAACGATACTGAACAATCCCCTGCATATCTTATTGATTGCAGTTCCGCTTGTGTTGCAAACGGTTCTGATATTCTTCGTTGCTTATGGTTGGGCGAAATGGTGGAAATTACCCCATGATGTTGCCGCACCTGCCGGAATGATTGGGGCAAGTAATTTCTTTGAATTGGCGGTTGCTGTGGCTATTTCTCTTTTTGGTTTACAATCCGGGGCTGCATTGGCTACGGTGGTGGGCGTGCTGGTCGAAGTTCCGGTGATGTTGATGTTAGTAAGGATTGCCAATAACACACGAAGCTGGTTTCCGGCTACAAAATAACAATAGGGCAAAAGTCCTAATCTAACTTTATCGTAAAAAGGCTTGGTGCTGGAAATGTTTGTTTCTAACGTTTCTGGCATGAGGCTGTCCAAAAAGTCTTCAAAAGTATGATTGCCTCTCACATTTTGAAAAAGTCCAAGACTTTAGTAAAATGATTAGACTAACAATCAATAACTTTTGGTTCCCTTGTAGGAGCGAAAGGCAATTCGCCCTCACAAATCAAAACTTTTTAGACAGCCCCTTTTTTTTGTCGTTTAGTTTAATGCAATAAAAATATAAAATTAAAAAACCACGACTTCGGAGTGCATTTTAAGCTCCCTGCAAGGGCAAGTGGTTTTGAGTGCCTAAACGCCTAATGCGTGCCTCAAAACACAACTTGCTCTGTTCCGGTGAACAGAAAATTCTCCCTAAAGGTCAAATTTTAATTAACCATAAGAAAAGAAGATAAATACTACAAGCTCATAAAGTGATTTAGGGCATATTAGCAATATATTTAATCACTTACTTACAGAGTTATTTACAATTCTATGTAAAGCTATATGTATATTTGTACATTACTTTGCATTTACGTATCAACGTAAGCAAGTACGTACGAAGGTAAAAACGTAATTAGGTAGCTACATAGTTTGAAATTTTTTATTCGACAATGGGAGGAAAAGCGGTATTCGTTTCAAAAAACAATCTGTAAGAAGCGGCATTTTTCTCATATTTGACATTTTTTTATTCGCTTAAAGGTCGGAATGAGCTGGTTTCGTTTCGAGTGCCATAAAAGGTCTGTGTTTAGCTTCTGCAAGGTTTTTCAAAAAAATACTACCCGCAGGACAACGGATAAGGGCTGGAGATTTTTTTGAAAACCCATCGGGCTTGACCTTGCAAGAAGCGTTAAGAACACAGAAATACCTTTGCACTCGAACAACGAACCGCCATTACGTGCCTTAAGTGTTTAAAACAGGGAAAATAGGTAAGTCTTAATAACACTCTTATCTTTGTGAGATAGCTTTTTGTAAGGCAACAAAAAAATCCATTGACACATCTCTTTTTGAAATATTATCAATGGATTTCTAATTTTTAAAAGACACTGAGAAGCTATCCTATCTTTAAATTCTTTAATCGTTCGGCAGCAATTTCCATATCCTTGCTGATTTTCTCATTGGTGATTTTAGCATAAATCTGGGTAGTTTTGATATTCTTATGTCCCATCATCTTACTAACACTTTCCAAGGGAACCCCTTCTGTTAAGAACAGAGTACCAAAGGTATGGCGTGCCCAGTGAAATGAAATGGGTTTTTCACGAATGATGTTACAATCTTTCATCATCTTTCTGATTAAGAGGTTGCAATTAGCATTGGAGGGTGTAGGAAACAATGCCTCTGTACGAGTCGTACCTTCATATTTTTCAATAATTTTCTCGGCTATATCCAACAGACGTACATTACAGGGCACATCAGATTTCTGACGGCGTTTGATAAGCCATTTGTTGCCGTCAAAGAACGATTGTAAGTGGCTTCTTTTAAGTTGTTTGATATCAATATAAGAGAAGCCTGTAAAGCAACTAAAAACAAATAGGTCTCGTACTAATTCAGCAGAAGCACTCTTAGGGTGATATTGTAAAAGAGTTTCTACTTCCTCTCTAAGCAAATAGCCTCTATCTTTCTCCTCCATAGAACTTATATAATTCTTAAAAGGATTGCGATAGATAATTCCTTTGTCTATGGCTATTTCTACCATTTTACAAAGGGGCATCATATAAACCCATATTGTGTTGTGAGTAAGACTTTTATTAACTCTAAGATAGAAATCAAAATCGTTGATAAAGTCTTCTGTAAGCTCTTTGAAAGAAATATCACTTCTGCGGTATTTATACTGGATAAACTCGCTCAAATGAGTATATACATTCTCATATTTGTTAAGAGTGCTGTAACTTCTAACACCTTTTTCTACCATCAAGGCAAAGCCTTCTTTGAAATTCTCATAGACTTTTAGCAAGGAATCTTCCATTACTCCTATGCCTAGAAAAGTAGCTTTTAGCTTCTGAGCAGTAACCACTCCCTCGTACTTCATCAACTCCTCATAATGAGTAATGATACGTGAGCGAATCTCTTCCAGCTTGCGATTAAGTTGGGTAGCTTCTTCTGTTTTACCTGTTACCCTTCCGTACTTCAAATCCCATTTCTGTGGAAGGATTTCAAGTTTGGTACTAAACTGAGCTACCTGATTGTCAATGGTAATACGCCCCATAATAGCAACCTTACCGTTCTTTTTTGGGGCATTCTTTTTAAGGTAAAACAATACCTTAAAGGTTGAGCGTTTTACTTTTTTCATACTCTAATTTTTTAATTTGCTAAAGTACTTTTTATCAAGTTACTGTACAATATGAAAAAAGGTGTAAAACACTGAAATATAACCTATTAATAAAAAATATTTTTCAAGGTACTAGGTAACGATTTAGAAACCTAATTTTGAAAAAACCTATCTAAAACATCTAAGACCCTGTCTTCTCTTATCTTCCTGTCAAAAAAATAATCCTCTTTGTATGAGCTAATTATATTATTTTTTGTAGTTTTGCTTTTTATTCGTAATTTTGATTTAAAAGAATTTAGATATTGGTATTTTGATGCTAGTGCTAAGATTTCAACAGGCTATTTTATCAATGGCTTTGGAGGCGGTGCTTATTACAATATGAAACGAAATGCACTCGCTGCCCCTACTGAATTTTCTCCCTCAGGACTTACGTATGAACCTTATCAAGAAGGAGGATTAGGACTAAAAGCATTAGTGAGTTTTGCAATAGGTTCAGACAAGGCTTTCAATGGAGAAGCTGCTTTTGAAATGTTATTCAACAAAAATGGAGGATTAGATTTTTCTGCTATTTATGGAAAAGGAAATATTTTGGCTAATATTCCTGGAATGGAAAACATACAGAATTTAGTTTCAAAAGTATCAAAGAGTTTAGAAAATAAAGCAGCCTTCTTAGGTCTAGAAACTAATAATGAAAAACGCAGTAGTTTTGAAAAACGCTTCTTACCCCTTGCTGAAAAAGCAATACCTACTACTGCTGATAATAAGGCTACTATTCAATTCAAGACAGCTATTCAGTTTGATATAGCCAATCAAACTACGCACGGTACTCTTGATGTGTATATCAATGCTGGGTTCATATCAGGTGTAGGTGAAGGAGGTAGAGCAGGATGGGCTGTTTTTCATAAAGACCCTAATGATTGGTATTTACACATTGGTACACCTGATAATAGAATAGGTATAAAAATGGGGGTAGCAGGTGTTTCGCTTAGAACGACTTCTTATCTTATGACAGGTACAAAATTACCTGCTTCTCCACCGCCTCCTGCCAATGTAGCGAGTATTTTAGGAGTAGAAGCACAGGAACTCAATTATATGCGGGATGAAAATGCTTTAGCTAATGCAGGAGGTTTTGCCTTTGGTTCAGATTTAAGTATAGATACTGGTGATTTATCATTCCTAATTTTCTATGCTAATTTCAAAGCAGGTGTTGGATTTGATATAATGCTTAAGAATTATGGAGAAGCAGCGTGTAGAAATACAGGGGAACAGGTAGGTATAGATGGTTGGTATGCTAACGGACAATCTTATGCCTATTTGCAAGGTGAATTAGGAGTGCGTGTAAAATTGCTTTTTGTTAATATGAGAGTCCCTATCATTTCAGCTGGAGCAGCTGTATTAATGCAAGCTAAATTGCCTAATCCTGTATGGTTGCGAGGTTATGTAGGAGGTGAAATGAATGTATTAGGAGGACTTATCAAAGGAAAATTCAATTTCAAAGTAACTATAGGTGAACAATGTGACTTTGGAGGAGCAGCTGGTGCCTTTGAAGGAATGAAACTCATCGCCGATGTATCTCCTAAAAATAACAGTAATGATGTAGATGTATTTGCTGTACCTCAGGCTACATTTTCAATGAAAGTGAATGAACCTTTTGAAATTCCAGAAGATAATGGAAAAAGTACTTATAGAGTAGTCCTTGAAAAATTTAATGTCCTTGATGATAAAAATCAACAAGTTAAAGGTAGATTAGAGTGGTCTCACTTAAAAGATAGAGCTAATTTTATTCCTGAAGATATTTTACCTCCTCAAAAGAAATTTAAAGTGCAAGTAGAAGTTAGCTTCCAAAAACAAGAAGGAGGTATATTCAGACCTATCACCCAAAACGGACAAGTAGCTAAAGAACTTGAAGAACGCACATTTACAACAGGTACAGCTCCTAATTATATTCCATTACAAAATATAGAATATGCTTACCCCGTAGTATCACAAAAATTTTTCTTAAAAGATGAGTTTGAACAAGGGTATGTAAAACTTAAACAAGGACAAGACTATCTATTTGAAGGTAATCAATGGGAAAATGGAGTGAAAATTATAGATAATCAAACTCATAAAGCACAAGAGGTGGCATTTGTTTATAACAATGATGCTAATGAGATTACTTTCGCTATGCCTAAAATACAAACAAAGTCAGCTTATAAAGTTAGCTTTTTCAGTAAACTTGTAAAAACTAATGCAAAAGATGAGAAGAAAGAAGTTACTGAAAATGTAAAGAGAACTCAGGAAGAGGGTAATGATTATGAGGTTTTACAAAAACAAGCTCAATCATTAAGTAAAGACGGCGAAATAGAACGATTAGCGTATGATTTTAGTACTAGTAAGTATAAAACGTTTAATGAAAAAATAAAAGCTATCAAAGTTTCTTATTACAACTTTATTATACATTACTCTGATGTAATTTCTCTTGCTAATAACCTTCAAAAATCAGAACCTTTTGAAGTAGTAGACCTTGTAGGTAATGAGTACTCTAAGAAAAAACCTCTAATTGCAGTAGAAGCTACTTTGCAGGATGCTTATTTTAAACAATACATAAATCCTACTTTGTATAGCCAATTACCAATTGCTGGAAAATATCAATTAAGAAGAGATACAAAAGAGTGGGGACAAATACCCTCAAAGGCAATTTCTATTGATAATCATTACCTAACTAGTGTACAAAATGAAATTTTCTCGCAAGGAGTAGATAATTACTTTCCATATCAATATGATTTAGCATTGGCTTATAAGATGGATTTTGTAGATATTATCAATCAGATTTCTAATGATGTAAGCAAAGGAATGGTATCTTTCTCAAGCCCTGCCCATCAATTTCTAAAAAATACTTTTACACCTATGAGAAAAGGTGATTATTATATCAAGCTTACATATACCTTACCAGGTGATAAAAAATCATCAGAAGCATTACAGATGTTTAAAAATCCTATTGATGATTAGTATAACTCCTTTATTTTCAGAAAAACTCCTGTAAATAACAGGAGTTTTTTTGTTATATTATCAAAAGAGAAGAAATGTAATTAAAAAATGTACTGTAATGAAATTCTAAGAGAGTTACTCAAGGGATTAACCGTTGAAGCAGTAGAAAAAAGGTAAGAAAAATCAAGTTGCCAATGTTGCATATTAAAGCCTGTGCCAATAGTAAAATATTTTTTATCCCCTTTATTTTTATGCTGATAGAAATAGCCTGTACGCAAACACCAGTGTTGTAAATAGCTATATTCAAACCCTAAAGCCCAAGAAATTTCTCGCATCTCTTCCGAAAAACCATTAGGAGCATCTGTAAACGAAGTAAAAATACCCTCTAAAAAATCAGTCTTTTTATGTTTTTGTGTATCAGAAGGAACTAATAATTTATTAAGTTCTAAAAGTAAAGAAATATCATTCTCATTATCTATAGATAGAGTATAACTTCCACTAATTTTAAAGTTTGTAGGTAGAAAAAACGATTGTCCTAAATCCTCATATTTTATTTTACTCCCTATATTTGAAATCTGAAATCCAAATAAGTAATTTCCCAAATAATTACCTATAAGATGTTTTTCAGAAGTATAGTAACCTGAAATATCAAAAGCTATCCCTTGTGCAGTAGATTTTTCTTCTGTAGGTAATCGCAAATTAGAATGCAGGTAACGAGCCGTAATTCCCATCGAATAATATTCGCTTAATTTCAGATTATATGACAAGTCTAACAGCCATTCTGACGGTAAAAAACTGCCTAATCGGTATATCTCACTCCCGAAAAGTTGAGTCTGTTGGATTGCTCCTATGCTAAAATAACGAAAACTACTTCCCCAAGCACTCCTGTTCCCCTTTCTATAATAACTCAAATTAGCTAGAAAAATATCACGAGACAATTTGTTTAAGTAAGGCGTATAACTCATTCCTATCCCTGATTTTGGCAGTGAAAAAACATATTTTGATGAATTCCAATATTGTGAGAAAATATCAGGAGAAGAAGCACCCCCTATATCTCCTCTGCCTGAGGCTATAGCATCAGGGCTTATAAGTAAAAAAGGAAATGCCGTAGTAATAGAATGCTCTTTCTCTTGTGAAAAACTATTAAACCAGTTTAGTAAGATTATAAGCGCATAGAACTTTAAATGTTTTTTATACTTCATCGTTGATAAAAATATTTACCTTGCAAAATTACACTTTTTTGATATACCCTCTAATAGTTTATTATAAAATTGATAAAAGATATACTATTGGCTTAGTGATTTTGAATAATGAAAAAACGTTTTCTTACAGGAAAAAAGAAAAGAAAAAATAATTTATATCTTAGTTCCATTTTTTATTTCTATATTTGCAATTCAAATAGAAATGTATTTGTATTTTAGATTTAAAAGTATTTCAATTTAATTTCTAAAAAATGTTATCTTGATACTTAAAATCAACAATAGATAGAGTATATAACCGAGTATTACAGCAACCTATGATTTCTATTTTATAAAAACTGTAATATTATCAATTGGAATATTGTAGTGCAATATTTTAGAAATAAAGGTTTTTTTGTATAAATAAGCAAGATAGATGTGTAAGTTAGAAAATAACAGTAAATATGAAATCAAAATACCATTGTCAATTTCTGTTAGATAAAGAAAAAAACAAACTTGATGCCCGTATACGTTATCGTATAAAGTGGCAAGGGAATATTATCGCTTTTAATATAGGGTATCGTGTAGATATAGATAAATGGAGCGAAGATACTCAACGATGTAAAGCTAATACAACACACGGAAAAAAGAAAGTTCCTGCTAATATAATTAATAGGAAGTTGCAACAATTTGAACAAGCCTGTGAAGATGCTATAAAATATTTTGAGGTGCAAAATGTAATACCAACTAAAGAGGAGTTCCAATTTGTTTTTAATTCTAATGTTGGAAGGGAGAAAAAAGTAGTATTAGAAAAATCATTTTTTCAATATTATGATGATTTTATAGCTGAGGAAGGGACTTTTAATCAGTGGACAGCTGGCACCAAAAAGAAACTTCACGTTATAAAAAAACATTTATTTAATTTTGACCCTAAACTTACGTTTGAAAAATTTACCGAAGAAAAATTAGTTGAATATCTTAGTTATTTACAAGGAGAACTAAAGTTTAAGAATGCTACTGTTACAAAAAATATATCCTTTGTGAAATGGTTTTTACGATGGAGTTATAAGAAAGGATATAATACTAACACTTTCTTTGAGAACTTTAAACCTAAGTTAAAAAACACTCAAAAAAAGATTATCTTCTTAACTCCTACTGAGTTTAAACATTTTAGAGAATATCAAATCCCTCAGCAAAAGAAATACCTTGAAAGGGTACGTGATGTATTCTTGTTTCAATGTTTTACAGGACTACGTTATTCAGATGTTGAAAACCTAAAGAAAAATGATATAAAAGATGATTTTATAGAAGTGACTACACTGAAAACAAGTGATAGTTTAAAAATAGAATTAAATCAATATAGTAGGGCTATTTTAGATAAATATAAAGACTATAAGGACTGCAAAGGAAGAGCTTTACCTGTCATTACTAATCAAAGAATGAATGAGTACCTAAAAGAACTAGCTGAACTAGCAGGTATTAATGAATTAATTCGAGAGACCTATTATATAGGAAACGAACGCTTTGATGAAGTAACTCCTAAATATGCATTGATAGGTACGCATGCAGGAAGACGTACATTTATCTGTAATGCACTTTCATTAGGTATACCACCTCAAGTAGTAATGAAATGGACAGGACATAGTGATTATAAAGCTATGAAACCCTATATTGATATAGCCGATGAAACTAAAGCTAATGCAATGTCAAAATTTAATTTATTATAGTGTTTATTTTAGTCCCATATTAAAAAAGTAGGGACTAAAAATACTTGTGTTCATTGTTGTTTATTAATCTTTATTGATATTTTATTTTTTGTAACTTACTGAAAATTAGATATTTTGTATTTTATTAAACCTTATTGATATTGAGAACAAGTCCCATCTTCTCCACAAATAAGGGACTAAATTATTGCATTTAGTCCCTTATTTTTATACTGTAAATCTTGCTATTTATCATTTATCAGCCTTGCTAATTGCTCTGTTAAAGCCTTTCTGCTGTATCGTTCTATGCCTAGGGGGGTTGTGCTAAGGGTGCCTGCCTTAAACTCTTTGTAATAAGCCTCTAATTGTTGTTTCAGCAGGGTTTTATCCTCATACCCAACAAAGGTGCCGGTCTGTGTTTCTGTAAGTATAGGCATAACATCCCAATCCTTGGGCCCTATGGCTATAATGGGTCTCCCCGAAACTATATATTCAAATAACTTGCCGGCTATAATCCCTTGAGTGTCTTCCGAATCTATCTCTATAAGTAGCAATACCTGCGAAGATTTTTGCAGCTCTACAGCCTGCTGATGACTTATGTATCCCTTATAAGTATAATAGGGGGTAAGCCCCTGATTATGAATTTCCTCTTCTATCTCTTCACTTACCTTACCGGCAAAACAGAGGCTAAAATCATCAGCAAAATGGGGTACTTCACGCACCATTTCAGCCAATACTTCCCATAGTATTTTGGGGTTTCTATCAGATAATAACGAACCTATATGGGCAATAAGAAACTTTTCCGATAGGGGAGGGGTTACTGTTGTTTCAAGGTCATAACCATTGGTAATTACCGTTATAGGGGTATCAGTCAGCTTCTGAAAATCTCTTTTAGTCTTAAAACTAGTGGTTATTATTTTGTCTGAGAGTTGTAGCACTTCCTTTTCCCAATAATGCTGACGTGCATCAGCCCATCGGGTTAGCCGTAGGTCTTTGTAATAACCAATAGTAGTCCAAGGGTCACGAAAGTCACTAATCCACTGCAAATAAGGTAATTGCTTCTTTAGTTGGTAACCTATTAAGTGCACGCTATGGGGGGGCGAAGTGGTGATAATCGTTTCTATATGCTGTTCGCGTATGTAAGCAGCGAGATATTTCACTGAGGGTTTTACCCAAAACTTGCGCGCATCAGGTATAAACAGATTGCCACGTATCCATAGCATTAGTTTCTCTAATACCGATACTTTCTTGCGAGGTATAATCCCTGCGCTAATTTTTTGGGTTTTCTTTTTAGAAAAAAGCGATGCTAAGCCATAAGGCTCCCATATAGGCTGCTTGATGACTTGTAGGTCTGCTGGCAAATCATCAGCTATAGCCTCATCAATAAGCGGATAAGTAGGATTTTCAGGAGTGTATATTATAGGCTCAATACCAAAGTCACGCAAATATTTAGCAAACTTCAGCCATCGTTGTACTCCAGGGCCACCTGCAGGTTTCCAATAATAAGTTATGATTAATACTTTTTTCATATATGCTATTAAGGCAAAGCCCTCTTTTCTATTCTCCTATTTTACATAATATACATTATGGATTAATCGTAGATAGCCCGAAACTAGGCTGAACAGCTTGCTGCCTCAAATTAATCATTAATTAATAACACCGCTGCCTATAAGCTCATCATCAGTATACCACGCTGCAAATTGTCCTTCAGTGATGGCGCTTTGCGGTTCCTCAAAGTGTATGTACAAGCCATTAGGAGCGCGGTATAGCACAGCCCGTTGTAGCGGTTGTCTGTAGCGTATCCTTACCATATAAGTAGCTGTTTTTCCTTCTTTAAGGGCTAAATCTTCGCGTATCCAATGAATGTCAGATTCAGCTATAAACAAAGCATTGCGAAACAACCCGCGATGTGCGTGCCCTTGTCCTGTATAGATAATATTTTCATCTATATCTGTCTCAATAACGAATAGTGGTTCTTTGGTGCCACCAACATTCAGCCCTTTGCGTTGTCCTTTGGTAAAATAATGGGCTCCTGAGTGGGTACCTACTTTTTTGCCATCTTCTCTTTTGTAGACAAAGCGCTGCGATTGGTATTCCAATTCGCCCTCATAAGTATCAAAAACTCGTGGATGGTCAAAAGCAGCATAACCTTCCCAGTCGTTAGGTATTTCTATAATGTCGCCTTCTTTGGGCTGTAGTTTTTGCTGTAGAAATTCTGGCAAACGTACTTTTCCTATAAAGCATAGTCCTTGCGAATCTTTCTTATCCGCAGTTACTAAGTCTTGTGCTTTAGCGATAGCTCTCACCTCCGATTTTTGCAGTTCTCCTATTGGGAAAAGTGCTTTACTTAGCTGTTCCTGAGAGAGTTGGCATAAAAAATACGATTGGTCTTTGTTAGCGTCTTTACCCGCTAATAGTCGGTATACGGGCTGTCCGTTTACACTGATTTCTTCTTTTCGGCAATAATGCCCTGTAGCCACATAGTCAGCCCCTAAGCTAAGGGCGAGTTTCATAAATACGTCGAATTTTATTTCGCGGTTGCACAGCACATCAGGGTTCGGAGTCCTGCCGTGCTCGTACTCGTTAAACATATAGTCCACAATGCGTGCTTTATAGGGCTCACTCATATCCACTGTTTGAAAAGGGATACCCAATTTCTCGGCTACCAACAAGGCATCGTTACTATCTTCTAACCAAGGACATTCATCTGAAATGGTTACCGAATCATCGTGCCAATTCTTCATAAAGAGCCCAATCACTTCATAACCTTGCTCTTTAAGCAGATACGCCGCCACACTACTGTCTACCCCTCCACTAAGTCCTACTACTACTCTTTTCATATTTTTTATTTTAATTATTTACGTCCTCTAATTGACAAATCGCCAAATCGTCAAATCGCCAAATCGTCAAATTATCTCTTGTTTTTCTTTCTATAAAAATATCCCGACAATAGCATCACTATCACTAATACTAAAAGCGGATACAAGAAAACCTTTATCTGCCAAGCTTTTGCACTTTCAGCCACTTTTTCTTTGTCTAAAAATGCCAATTGTACTTTCTTGTTGCGCAGTGTCAAAAACTCGGTATCGTGTAACAGATAGTTCATGGCATTTTGCAGAAAAGCCTTATTGTCATAGTATTTACTTGTCCAACGGTCAAAACCGAGTTCTAAAGGCATTTTGTGCTGACTGTCAAAGTCGTTCTTAATAATATCGCCGTCCGATACCACTATCATTTTAGTAGGGCGACTTAGGGTCGCGTTTTCTTTTAGTTCTAATGGGCGTACCCTGTCTTTATACATCGATTTGAACTCCCCTTCTAATAGTACAGCCAAAGGAATATTGCCCTTTTTGTAAAGCTCTTTGTTCATCGCTTTTGGGTCTATACGCAAGTTGATTTCACGCGGTGTACCATCAGCTTTAGAGAAAGGCGAACTGCTGAGCAGTACCGTCTTTTTTACCCCGTTTTTAAGCGTGTCTATACCATTGGCAAACTGTAGCCTTACCGCATCTAAATTACTGTTTATTAAGTGGTTATTGCTCGATAGCACCATAGGATTATACACCCAAGGGATATTCATATACCGCGATTGCGATCCGTCTCCTGTAGCCACTACTATTTCAGAAAAATAAAGGTCGTTTATTAAGGTGTAATTAAGGCGAAAACCGTACTGAAAAAACATATCAGTAAGGTTTAGGTCAATAGGCATTGCCATAGTCACCCCCCCTGTTTTGTACATATCTTCTAATGATACATTCACTTGGTCTATTAGCCATAGCACTCGCCCTCCGTTCATTATATATTGGTCTATTACCTGCTTTTGTTCGTCCGAAAAAGGACTTGTAGGCTTGGCTACCAATAGCAAATCAAACTTTTCTAAATCTTTTAGGGTCTTTTCGGCATTAGTAGCCACCGAATCGAGTGTAAAAGGAGCTATAAAGTAGTATTCGCGTGCTGTTTTCAGGAAATCGTATAGATAAACGTCTTCCAAAGTGCCATTACTTCTTAGTATAGCTATCTTTTTTTGTTTTTTTACAGTGAATTTGTGTAGAGCATCAGTCAGGTTGTACTCTAATCGCTGTACCGAGTTCTGCACTCGCTCTTGGTCAGTAGTACCAAGTTTGTCGATAAATAGGCGTACTTTTTCTACTCGCTTGCCATCGCTTATTACAGCCCAAGGGAATATATATTCTACTGACGATTTACCGGCTTCTGTTTGTGCTATCTGCAGCGGTTGCAGTCCGTTATTTATAAGGTTTTGTATAGCAGCATCAGCGTTGGGTTCATCTTCAAGCGGATTCACGAAATTCACGATTAAGTGGTCATTAGCAGCCGTATATTCCTCTAATAGCTGTACCGCCTCAGTCTGTAGTTTTTTAAATTCAGTAGGAATATTGCCCTTCAGCAGCACATCTATTACCAAAGGTTGCTGTATTTGGCTTAGGGTCTTGCGCGTAGTTTCCGATAGGGTATAACGCTTGTCCTGAGTTAGGTCGATACGGCTGTGCCATTGTTGGGCTATATAGTTGATAGCCAGTAGCAAAAGTAGTGCCCCCCCTACCCTACTGAACGTATTGTTAAAGTATCTTTTCATCGTTTATAGGCTTTGAGTGATAAGGTAGTGAGATATATAAAAAATAGTATAATAGACAAAAAATAGATAATATTACGAGTGTCAAGCACCCCGCGCGAAATAGCGTCAAAATGCACTTGCAGCCCATAACCTGTAGCATCAGGCAGCAGCAAACTCAGCAATTGGTCAAAGCCAAAGAAGAAAAAGAAGCACAAAAAGGCAGCCAGTACAAACGATACCATCTGGCTGCTACCAATAGCTGAAGCCCATAGCCCTATAGCGGCAAAAGTAGCGATAAGCAAGAACAGAGCTATATACGAGCCTACTGTCTCAGCGATACCCAAATTACCCACAGGATTACCCAATACCCATAGCATATAGACGAAAATCGTAGAAGGTAATAAGGTGATAAAGAGCAAAAAGAGAACGCCCAAATACTTACCAAATACTATTTGTAGAGTGCTAACAGGTTTAGTGAAGAGCAGAGATAGCATACCGCTGCGTTTTTCTTCAGAAATACTGCGCATCGTCAGGGCAGGCACTAAGAAAACGAATAGCCACGATGAGAGGCGAAAAAAGGGTAGTAAGTCAGCAAACCCAGCGTTAAAAAGGTTATAATCAGTTTTGAAAACACATAAGAACAGCCCGTTAAGCACTACGAATAGCCCTATGATGGTGAGCCCTATAGCCGAAGTAAAAAAATAACGGACTTCTTTTTTGAATAATGCATACATAGTTATCAATATTCTATTGCGCTGCAAAAGTAGTAATTAATTGGCAAATGAGCAAATTTACTCATTTTCCAATTGGCTAATTTGCTAATTTACTAATTTGCTAATTTATTTCCTCCCAGCCTTCCCAATCTCTTTCTCAGAAAATTTTTCTCTTTACACCTACCCTTTACTATAGATATAGGAAAGATACAAGAAGAGCGAACAATTAGCGAAAGATGAGCAAAGTATAAACGTCTAATCATCCTCCCAAAACCAGAAAAATATGCTACCTCCACCCTATTTACCCTATCCTCTCAAACTTCTCAATTCTCTCAGCCCTCCCATTAACCTAAGTAGCAAATCAGCAAATCGACAAATTTCCTAATTAAAATTTGGTACTTTCAAAAAAATGTAATACATTTGCCACTCGAAATACGTATAAAACAAGGTTAAAATTACAAAACAATATGAAAAAACCATTATTAATTGCTGCTTCTCTACTTATTTCAGTAGCAGCTTTCGCACAGAAAAAAGAACTCAAAGAGATTGAAAAACAAATCCGTAAAGGCGATTTAACCACCGCTCAAGCAGGCTTAAAATCCCTAAAAACTGCAGTAGAGGGTACCGAGTTTGCTCCTCAGTACTATTTCTTAGAAGCGCAAGCCAATGTTGAAATGGCTAAGAAAAATACCAATGTAATAGGCTCTTTACAAGCTGCAGGGCAAGCATTTACTAAAGTGAGACAACTCGAAGGTGGTAAAGGTAAATACACCTCTCAGCTAAAAGAATTGTCTAATGATGTTATCAATATCGCTGCCAAACAAGCTGACCTAAACTACAAAAACAAAAACTATAAGAATGCTGCTATCGCTTTCGAGCAAGTATACCGTTTAAGCCCTCAAGATACTGTTTTCTTATACAATGCTGCTGTAGTATCTGTAGAAGGTAAAGATTATGACAAGGCTGTAAAACTCTATACAGAGCTTAAAGATTTAGGATATGACGGTAGCGAAACTCTTTATATTGCTACTAATAAGCAAACTAAAAAAGAAGAAACTTTCGGAGATAAAAACCAACGTGACCTAATGGTGAAAGCCAATACACACGAAAAACCACGTACCGAAAAAACACCTTCTAAGCGTGCTGATATAGTTAAGAATATTGCGTTTATCTACGTAGAGCAACACAAAACTGAAGACGCTATCAAAGCTTTCGAAGATGCTAAAAAAGCGTATCCAAAAGATGCTAACATCATCCTTGCTGAAGCTAACGTATACCTACAATTAGATAACAAAGACAAGTTCAAAGAACTAATGCAAGAAGCAGCACAGCTCGACCCTAAGAACGCTGACTTACACTATAATATAGGTGTTATCAATATGCAACAAGGCAACGTACTCGAAGCACGTAAGGCTTTTGAGCAAGCTCTCAAAATTAAACCAAGCTATGCCGATGCAGCTCTCAATATCTCAACTACTTATATCAACGAAGGTAACGGACTTATTGAGAAAATGAATGCTTTAGGTAATTCTGCTGCTGATGTTAAGAAATTTAATGAGTTACGCGACCAAAAAGACGATTTGTTCAAAAAAGGTGCTGAAATATTAGAGAATTTCACTAAATCTAACGGAAATGTAGAAAATATCTTAGAGCAACTTAAGAATATCTATGGTGCTTTAGGCGATAGTGCTAACTTCCAACGTGTTAAAAAATTATTAGGACAATAATAAATCAAAGGAATTACTATTTTAGTAATACCTAAAAATAAAAAGTAGGAATAAACTTAATTCCTACTTTTTTTATTAGAATTAAAAAGAAATGCGTTACTTTATTGAATTCTCATATAATGGCAAAAACTATCACGGCTGGCAGCTACAGCCCAAGGCTATCACTGTGCAAGGGGTACTGCAAAACGCTCTGACTACTATTCTCAGAGAAGAAATCAGTGTGATAGGTGCAGGTCGTACTGATAGTGGTGTGCACGCCTTGCAGATGTTCGCTCATTTTGATACTGAACGCGAACTTTCTGATGATTTAGTACGGAAACTCAATGCTTTCTTGCCGTATGATATAGCAGTACATAGCATTTGTGCCGTAAAACCCGATGCACACGCCCGTTTTGATGCTCTAAAGCGCACTTATCAGTACCATATAAGCATTGAAAAGTCACCTTTTAGGTATAATTACAGTATGCCTCTCACCCTTCCTCTCAATATCGATGTAATGAATGAAGCAGCCCAAATACTTTTTGATTATACTGACTTTCAGTGTTTTTCTAAAACCCATACCGATGTAAAGACGTTTAATTGTAAAATCTATGAAGCGCATTGGGCAGTTGTAGGGGGCGAACTCGTATTTACCATTACAGCCGATCGTTTTCTGCGCAATATGGTGCGTGCTATTGTGGGTACACTTATCAATGTAGGATTACAAAAGCTCTCTCTCACTGGTTTTGAGGATATTATCATTAGCAAAAGCCGTAGCAAAGCGGGAGCCTCAGTACCTGCTTGTGGGCTGTTTCTCACTCAAGTAACCTACCCTGAAGAAATCTTCTTACAAAAAAGTAACTAAATATTAGCATTATTCAACTAAAATAAGTACTTTTGCAGACTTTTAAGAAAATTATATAGAAATGAAATATCTACAGAACAAATATCTGAAATTAGTAGTAGCTGCCCTTATCGTAGTTTGGGCTGTATATCAGTTTGTACAAGGCAATATTGGTAATGGTATCGCACTGATATTATTATCGCTTTTCCCTGTATTGCTCTATTTCCGCAACGAGTTTATTCTTCTCACTTTCTTGCGCTTGCGCAAACAAGATTTTGAAGGAATGGAGAAGTGGCTCAGCAAAATAGCCGATCCTGAAACTGCCTTATTGCGCAAACAGCAAGGGTATTACAACTATATGTACGGAGTTATCTACACTCGCAAGAACCTTACCCAAGCAGAAAAGTACTTCCGCAAGGCGCTCCAATTAGGTCTCACTATGGATTACGACAAGGCAATGGTTAAGATGAGTTTAGCCGGCATAATGATTCAGAAACGTAAAAAGCGTGAAGCCCAAGAACTACTAACAGAAGCTAAAAAGCTCGATAAACAAAATATGATGACTGAGCAAATCAAGATGTTACAACAACAGCTCAAAAAGATTTAAAATAAAAGTGGTTAGCACCTATATCGGTACTAACCACTTTTTATTTTCTTATTAGTTAAATCAGCAAATTGACCAATCGCCTCATTGACAAATCAAATATACCACTTTCTTTGTCTCAAAAAAGGCTTCCTCAAAATACTCACTAATAGCAGTTACCTCTGCTTTTGCGAATGGAGCCAACTCATCAGTAAGGTCACCTCCCTTCAGATAAAGGATACCATTAGCTAACTCATTCTTCGATTGCTTCTTAAATTTCCCTTTCACCCAAGGCACAAAGTCCTGCATTTGGGTTACGGCTCTGCTCACTACAAAATCGTAACTTCCTTTTAGCTCCTCAGCTCTTATCTGCATAGCAGTTACATTTTTTAGTTCTAAGGTATTCACTACTTCTTGCACTACTTTAATCTTCTTTCCTATCGAATCAACTAAAGTGAAATTGCATTCAGGAAAGAGTACTGCCAAAGGTATCCCAGGGAAGCCTCCACCAGTCCCTACATCCAATATATCAGTACCTTTGCAGAAGTTAATTCGTTTAGCTATAGCTAAGCTATGTAGTACGTGCCGCTCATAAAAGTCACTCATATCTTTTCTCGAGATGACGTTTATTTTAGCATTCCATTCCTCGTAAATGGGTTTTAGTTGTGCAAATTGTTGTTGTTGTTCCTCACTCAATTGAGGAAAGTATTTATTGATTATTTCCATATTTGCTAATATATTATTTTTGTTCCTTTCCTAAAAGCATCTCCATCCCCGAAACAGAACGAGTAAAAATCAAATAATCAGTACCTCCTTCTTGTAGGTGGTACTTTTTCTTTAGCTCAGCTACCGAAAGCGGGTAGTTCTTAGCTATAATATTATAATGGCATTTTGCCTTTATCTGTTTATGATGAATGGGGGTTACCTCCAAGATACGCCCAGGGAAAGGCTTCTTCAGCTCTGCAGAGGTATACAGATGAGTATTTATATCTAGTTTTTCTAATCCAAAATACATTGCTATATAGTTAAACGCCCCTGATTTTAGCAAAGCGTTATTAGGAATATACAAATAACTCTTTGGACTACTATAACTCACTTCTGATGCTGATAATTCTCTATTTGTAAATGATAGAATAGGGTCTTCACTCTCCAAATTTATACATCTTATCTCTACTTCACCAATAGAGCTGTGTGGCTCTTGTATAACTAACACTTCTTTTACCTCATTCCGTAGGGCTATTACTTCTATACAAGCTATCTTGTCAAGGGTATTAAGTAAGTAGTGTATATCAATTAGTGGGGAAAGCTTAGTAATCACCTTGTCAGCTTTTTCTAATAATAAAGGCTGCAACTCTAAAATATTAGGAGATAGGTCTTCTAACAGAAACTTTTTTTGCTGTTGAGCATCGCGTCTTGCAGGGTCTATATAAAGAACATCATAGTGTTGAGATGTATCTGCTAAGAACGCTTCAGCCTTTTTATTTACAAAAGTAGCCTTGCGTCCTAATATTTCCCAATTATGCTGCACAATACTGAACAATTCTGGTTGTTCTTCTACTAAAGTTACCTCCTCAAACTGCTCTGATAAAAAATAAGCATCAATACCAAAACCACAAGTAAGGTCTGCAAAACGTTTTCCGCGTAACTCTTGTGCTTTATAACGAGCGGTAGCTTCAGAAGAGGCTTGTTCTAAACTTAAATTTTTAGGATAAATAATTCCTTCTCGTAGTAAAAAAGGCAATTTCTTAACAGCCACTCGTCTACCTTGTATTTGTTGTACTAACTCTTTGTTAGTTACTTCTGTAAACACATTACTCTTTAATAGTAAATCAGTGGTAACTCCTTGATATTCTTTTATAAATAGCTGTATTTCACTTTTTAATAAATCAGTAAATGTACTCATTTGTCAGTCTTTATTTGCCATTTGTAATCTTATTATAACCATTTCTTCCGCCTAAAATAGACTATCATCGCTACTGAAATAGCAAGCATTACTACCCATACAGCAGGGTATGCCCACCACCATCGCAGCTCTGGCATAAAGTCAAAATTCATACCATATACGCCCACAATAAAAGTAAGCGGAATAAAAATAGTAGAAATAAGGGTTAGCAAACGCATAATATTATTCATCTTATTGCTCATTGCCCCCATATAGGTATCTGTAAGTCCCCAAAGTATATCCCGATAAGTGCTAAGAGTATCTACTATTTGCACTGTATGGTCGTGAAGGTCTCTAAAATAATGCTTAGTATCAGTCTCAATAAGGTGATGAGGCGTTTTCTCTATGCGATTTACTACCTCTCTTGCCGGAATGATAGTCCGTTGCAAAAATACAATAGATTTCTTCTTCAATTCTTGTATTTCTGAAATCATCTCTTCACGCGGGTGGGTGATAATCTCATCTTCTAACGCTTCTATCTTATCACTTACACTGTCCGACACTACTAAATAGTTATCTACTATACTATCTAACAAGCTGAATAACAGATAGTCCACTTTCTTTTTTCGCAGACTGCTATCAGCAAACTGCAATCGTTTGCGCATAGGCTCAAACACATCATCACCTTCACTTTCCTGAAAAGAAATTAAGTAGTTTTTACCGAGCAATAAGGCCAAATGCTCTGATACCAATTCCTCTCTGCTATAGTATAACATCTTGATAATCACTAATAAACTATCTTCCAAAAGCTCTACTTTGGGGCGATGCTCTGTGTCTAATATATCTTCTAATAGCAGGTCGTTTAGCTGGGTATAAGCTCCAATCTTTTTAATTTCAGCTATATTGTTCAGTCCGTTGATGTTTATCCACGCAAAGTGTTGCCCGTCAATACAAGCAATAGCCTCTTCTGCAGTACTCACTTTTTTAGTCTGACAGAAAGCCTCGTTATAAGTGATAACATCTATATGAATTTCCTTTTCTTTGTTGCCAAAATACACCAAACTTCCAGCAGGTAATCCTACCTTCTTGGCACGATTAGTTCTGCGTTTTTTCTTAGTGGTAGCAGTAATATTTTTACCCATATATTATTATTGTATTAAAATACTGGTTATAAAACATTTATATAAATATTTTAAAGTGATAATATAAGTAATAAAACCTATACGAAATAGTTAGTAATCTTTATTTACAATACTTTCGTTTCCTCAAAATACTATATAAACAACTGATTATCAATATAATTTAACTATATTTACTACAGAATAAAGGTTATAAACAGATATACCATTAAACAAACACTTTATATTTTTATCGTAAAATACTTTATTTCAGTGTAATATCTTTATAAAATATTAGCTATTACCTATAAGAGTATTTTACCGAAATCCTCAGAATATTTTGTAGGAATAAACTCAATAATCTGATAGGTTGCTATTTGGTGTTGATAAAAAGGATCTTGGGCAATGATAGTCTCTACCTCTCCTTTATTGCCAGCCTTACACAAAATTACACCTCCTACACGAGGTACTTGTGCGCCTGATGCAATAAAATGTCCTGAAGCGTAATGCTTGTCTAAATAAGTGCGATGCGCTTCTAAGTGTTTTTCAACTTCTGAAAGCTCTTTCTGATAAGTTAAAATAATGATGTACATATTTTATTAGTTTTTAGTTATTTCACGGTGTTGTATTAGCAACTTGTAGCACCTTCCCATTAAATACTTTACTACCATTAAGTGCAAAATCAGCAATATAATGCGCCATTTCTTGGGGACTAATATTAGCCTTATAGTCAGGAAAAGCCTCAGCAAGCATTTCCGTCTGCACAGCTCCTAAAGCTAAAGTATTAAAGATAATACCTCGTTCTTTATATTCTTCTGCCAAAAGCTCCGATAAGGTAATAAGGGCGCCTTTAGATGAGCTATAAGCTGCCAAACCGCCAAATTTCAAACTTCCTTGTATACCGCCCATACTGCTAATGCTTACCACGTGTGCGCCCTTCTCCATAAAAGGTAATAGTTGTCGAGTAAGTTGAGCCACCCCAAATACATTCACCTTATACACTTCCCAAAAATCCTCTTCAGTAAGCTCTTCAAAAGGTTTATTGATAAGTCTCCCTGCATTGTGAATAAGAATATCTACATTTCGCCATTGTCGTTTCACAAAATGCCCTACTGCTTCCCTATCAGAAGCTAACGTAATATCAAAAGCAATGCAATGTACATTAGGCAATTTAAGTGCCTCTATAGTAGCAGTATGCCGCGAAAGGGCTAGAATATTATGCCCTCCCGTAGCTAACTGTTGTACTAGTTCATAGCCTATACCTCTACTAGTACCTGTTATAATAATGTTCTTCATATTTTCTACTTTGCAGAAAAGATTTTTAAAATTATTTTTCTCTCTTACTTTTTTTATTTTTCTGCTTTGTAATCAGTAAAACCTAATACATTTCCCGACGGGTCTAAAAACTCAATAGCCCAACCTGTTCTGATAGGAAATGGCGGACTTAAAAACGACACTCCCTTTTCTTGCAACTCATCATATATTTGTTTTACATCATCCACTTCTAACCAAATAGTTGGTTTTGTATTAGGAAATTTTGTTTTATCCTTTAAAATAATAGCAGGTTCTTCATCTTCCACACTGAAAGCTATCATTCCCATTTCTGAAAAATCAAACTTGATTTTTAAATTTAAAACCTCTGCAAAAAATCGTTTGCTTTCATCAAAGTTTTCTGCAGGAAGAAAAAAGTTATCGTAATTCATTTTTTTTAATATATTAACTCATTATATAATTATCTCTAAATACATAAGATGATATTTTTTTTATATTATCCTAAAAAACGCATTTCTCCTACTAAAAACAAAACAAGATATCCTATTATCATACTTATTATTCCTACAATAAGCCCCATTTTAAGCATATCGTTTTGTTTTACTAATCCCGTAGAATAAGCTATAGCATTAGGCGGCGTCGATATAGGCAAACACATCGCTGACGAGGCTGCCAAAGCTATCCCGATAAGCACAGTAGAAGTACCCCCTATCTCACCCAACCTATCCCCCATTCCTTGGCAAATAGTTACCAAAATAGGAATTAATAAGGCCGCTGCAGCCGTATTAGAAATAAAGTTACTAAGAAGATAACAAATAAATCCTGAGGCAATCAATACTATAATAGGCGACCACGACCCAAAGGGTATCGTATCAATAGCTAATTTAGCCAAGCCAGAATCATTAATACCTAAACCTAAGGCAAAACCACCCGCTACCATCCAAATAACGCTCCAGTTGATAGATTGTAGGTCTTTGGCTGTAATCACACCTGTTGCAGCAAAAACACCCATAGGCACTAAGGCAACAGTATTAGCATCAATCCCCGTTAATTCACTAGGGAGCAGCCATAAAAGAATAGTAATGACAAAAGTGCTACTTACTATCCACATACGCCAACCTTGATGTACTTTCCCTAAAATGTGTAAGTTAATTGTTTTTTGAGTGAAAGGAAAGAATTTTAATATAAGTCGCCACGAGATGAAGAGCAACAAAAGCACCAATGGGAACATAAATGCCATCCACTCTCCAAAATCAATACCCATATTCAGTCCCTTAGGGTCGTTAAGCGCTTGCAAAGCAATAGCATTAGGCGGCGTACCAATAGGGGTAGCCATACCGCCTAAGTTAGCCGCAATTGGTATACTCATCGTTAGCGCCACGCGCCCCTTGCCGTTGGCAGGCAGTGCGGCAAAGACAGGAGTAAGAAAAGTAAGCATCATCGCTGCTGTAGCCGTATTACTCACAAACATCGAGAAAACCCCAGTAATAAGCAAAAAGCCCAATAGCACATTCTCACTCTTACGCCCAAACGGACGTATTAGATTTTTTGCAAGCATGACATCTAATCCCGATTTAGTAGCAGCAATAGCCAAGAAAAAACCACCCAAAAAAAGTATAATCACAGGATTGGCAAAGGTTGCCATAATCTCCTTACTACTGAGCAGTTTTCCAAACACCTCATTTTCTTCTCCTTTAAAGAAGAACAAACTGTGGTTAGAAACCGTCAAACACATTAAAGTGATGATACCCAGTGATGTAGCCCACGAAGGAATAGCCTCACTAATCCACATAAGGGTAGCAAATACAAAAATAGCGATAATACGCTGGTGAACCACTGTCAATCCGTTGATATGGAAAACTTCGGTAGGGAGATTCCACACCACAGCAGTTACAATCACTATACACACCAAGGCGATAAGGTGTTTTTTTTCAAAGTGATTGGTCATTACATTTTCTAATTCTTTAGACATAATATTTTGGTAAGTTTAATATTTAATTACTCTTCAAATAGCACCGACAAAGATAGATAAAAAAGAATAACCTACCAAAGAAAAGTGATAGTTTTATTATAGGATTTTGTTGTTCCCAATAAAGATAGGTTTATATATCTATTCCTAAACGCTCACTAACAAGAAGTACAATTTCTTCTTTATCTCTTTTCTTTTCATAATCCGTACACAAATCAGCTATAATGACCTGTAATCCTCTTGCAGTTTTTCTGTGGTTACTTGCAAAGAATAAGGTATAAGTTTCAGCATCCCCTTGTTTGTATTCTTTCTTTTTTAGGACTTTTTGCAGACCTCGTATATATTTTGCTTTAGTGGCAACTTCTTTAGGTGTTAGAGGAGGAGGTACTACTTCTGTAGTTCTTCCAAGAAAAATATCAAACAATTCAAAAAACATATCTAATGCTTTTTTTCCTGTTTTGGCTTCCAACAGAAGTATACCTGACCATCCTCTACTATCATAAATAATATACCTTTTCTGTAACCAATGGTAGAAGTCAGTTAATATTTTTTCACCAGGAATTTTGGTGTTATCTCGCAACATATATCCTATTAGAAAAACGTGAAAACATTCAACATCATATTTCTCTATATACTTCTCAGGTGAAGTTCTCACAAGCTCAATTAGCTCAATCAATGTCAAAGAGTTGCTCCCTTTTTTACTGTTTTCTAAACAAAAATCACCAAAGAGTTCGAAAAACTGCTTTAAGGCATTCTCTTCTGTTTTGAAAACTGAAAACAGCAAGTTTGCCCAGTTATTAGTTTTTTCATTAGGATATATCTGTTGTAGCCAAAGATAAAAGTCGCCTAATACTTTTGTTTGTATTGCAGGGTGTGCTTCTTGCCAATCATTGAGAAATATTTCCAAAGCGAAAATACTCTTTTTGCTAATATGTAGCTCAGGGTGAGGTTCTATAAAAGCTATCAGTTCCTCTATTGATAAATCCTGAGAATGTTCAGAAAAATACTTATTATAGAATTCATCGAATAATAGGAAGAAGTAGAGCAAAGCTGTTTTTTCACTTTTCCACATAACAAAAAGCTTTTCTGCCCAATTATCAATATCCTTTGGGTATTTTTCTTGTAACCAAGGGAAAAATCCTTGTTGCAGCAATCGAAGCCCTACATCTTCCCCTTTATAGCGAAGAGTCCATCCATTGAAAAAAGTTTTGAGGTAAAATATATCATACTTCCCAATATACATTGGTGCTCGATATTTCATATATCTAAGAAGTTCTAAAGTAGTGATGTTTTTCATAATCAATAAGGTTATACTCTCCATAATGAAGCCTGTAATCTTTTGATATAAGAGTCTTCTATGACATCAATAATAGCCAAAGTATCTCTTGGAATAAAAATACATTTTTCCAAAAGGCTTTTCAGTAAGTTTTCCAATGCCAAAGTATATTCTTGATAAGTAATAAGCTCTTTTGTCTGTTCTATAAATGATAAAACTAGTGAATTGGTTGAGAAATCATTGGCAAGTTGCTTTATAAACAAGTTAATTGTGTAAGAGAGTATACTGATAGGGTCGCAAATTCTAATTCCTAATTTTTCTTGAATGAGAGCCTCTACTTCTTCTTTGGTTTTTTCCGATTCTTCTCCTTCTCCCATAAACTGTAACTCATTGATAACCTCCCACAGCTCATTTGTGGTATTATAGTCTCTGACGTCTCTACATATAAAATTGAAAGTATAATCTCCTACTTTTTCTGCATTATAACCTTCTTTCCAAAGGGCTTGTAAGCCTTGGATATAATACACAATGGCTTTTATTTCTTCTGAAGTCATTTTGTTATAGTTAGTTTCATTACACAAAACTACAAAATAATAAATAATTACCAAAGGGAAAACAATAATTTCTAACCCCACCTATTCCTTAACGCCACCAAACAATGAGTATAGGATGAGTGTAAGATCAGTGTAGGATCAGTGTAGGATCAGTGTAGGATTAGTGTAGGATTAGTGTAGGATTAGTGTAGGATTAGTGTAGGATTAGTGTAGGATTAGTGTAGGATAAACGATCGTCTGATTAGCTTTACAAGTTCTTGTGAAAGATTAAATTTAAGAAGAAAAAAAATACTTAGCCCCCCTACTAGTAATGATTTTAAGCTGATATTTACAATAGGGTGAAACGGGAAATCCCAAAAGAAGAAACCTCCTATAGTTATAATACCAAAGAGACTGGTTTGCAGCGTTTCCTTGTAAAAAGGCTGTAAACTGTATTTGCGATACACAAAAACCGACTTGAGTAAATTGTACGAAGTAAAAGCTATTAGAGTCGCTATTCCCGCCCCATTGATGCCGTAAAGAGGAATAAGCCACATATTCATTAAAACAGTGCCTATGACCAAAAAAACGCCCAAAAATAGCACAGTGCGATAGTAAGGCGAATTGAGTAATACCGCATTGTTAAATCCCACTAAAGCATCAGAGAGTTTTACTACAGATATGATAATGAGCACCCAAAGCCCTGTGCTGTACTCTTTATCAGGCAATAAAGCATAACATTGCTGGGCATTCACAATGATAAGCACACAAATAACCATACTCACAAAATAAGTATTTATTGTACTGCGCTTGTATAAGTCTGACAACTCCTCTGCCTTACCTTGATTCATAAATTGAGCCGTTAACGGACTAACAATTTGGTACATACTTCGGTAGGGAATAGCTATTACTGTAGCCGTAAAAATAGCTACATTATACACCGCAATCTCACCAATAGGCAAATATTGATTCAGCATAAACTTATCAATATCCATCAACAAAGAAGCTACTGACCCTGATAGGATAATGAATAAACTGTATAAGAAGACTTCCTTTCTACCTTGTGGCAATCCCCACGCAAAGGTAGGTCGCCTTACATAGAACGCGGTGACCATCATCAGAAGCATACGCAAAGCATACACCCCGAGTACCCCCCACATAAACTGATGAAAATCAATAACACCAAAGTAAATAGCTACTAATAAAAGCATCACCCCTACCCTATGAAATACTTCTTTTAGAAAATTACCAAAGACTGTTTTGAGTTGCACTCGCATCCACGCGTAGGCAATCTCGAAGTAAGCCATTGCTACCGCTGTAAGAAAAATAAGCCATACATATGGACGTACTTCACCATTCTTAGCTGAAAGCCACTGAGCGATTTGCTCGTAAGCCATACTGCCCAAAAGCGTAGCAGGTAGAATCACGAGTAATGGTAAGAGACAAAGCATCAAGTTGAGCTTAGCTTGCTCTTGCCTATCGGTATAAGCGGAGTAATAGCGTACCCAAGTGTTATGTACGCCAAAGGAAATAAACGGAGAGAGAATAGTAGCTGTGGAAGTAACATAGCTTACCAAGCCGTATTGAGCTTTAGAGAGGAAGTAAGTAAATAAGAAAAGGGTATTGAGTGCCCCTATGGCAAACCCAAAATAGGTAGCCACTACATTCTTAAACGATTGACGGAGCACTATTCCCATAATGACTACATCTTAAAATTAAACTTACTTTCAAAAAAAGATTGCCATTGCGGTGCTTTTGCTAACCCTAATTGATAGTATTTTTCAGCATTAGCCTCATCACCTAAACCATAGTAAGTTAAAGCAATACGGTAATAGTTGTCCAATTCAGTAGGATAAATAAAAACCACATCAGAGATGATAGGTAGCGCATCTTGATATTTTTCTGTTAGTAGCATTAGGTCTATCCACTCTATGAGGGTAGCATATGAGTAGTCTCCATTTTGTACTGCTCTGCGATAACCATATTCAGCTTCATCTATATTCCCGAGCTCAAAATAATTAAGCTCAGCATATCTGCGCCAATAATAAGGTTCGTTAGGCTCAAAAGAGAGCAATTTCTGAATGTATTTAAGAGCTTTGTCGTGTTTGCGGCGTAAATAATAAAAATCTGCCAAAGTAATCCATGCTTTGCCAAGCTGGGGGTCTTCGTGAGTAGCTCTAAAATAGTATTCTTCTGCCTTTTGGTCGTTGCGCATTTTCTCATAGCAACGCCCTATATGTAAATAAACTAAGGCAGAGGGGTCGTCTAAAGTAAGAGTGATTTTATAATTTTCTATAGCTTTTTCATACTGCTCCATAGCCTCTAAGACACGAGCTTTCTCAAAATAAGCACCTGTAAAGGTATCATCGCTGATAATAGCAAAATCAAAACAGCGAAGGGCATTTTTGAGGTCATCATCAGTGATATAGAGCTTACCTAAGCAATACCACGCTATCTCGCAATAAGGATTTTGGTCTAAGTAGTCGTTTAAGAAAGTTTTAGCCTCAGCAGTCTGTCCTAAAACCTCATAGCAGTAGAGCAACTGTTGTAAGGCAGTATAATCTTGAGGGTCACACTCTAAACATTTGGTAAAGTAGTATTTAGCTTGAGGATAATCTTCTATGTAGGTGTATTCCATAGCGATGAGCGCATATACATCTGATAGCTCATCGGTGAGTGAAGCAGCGTGTATGAGTAGTTCAATAGCTTTCTGATGTTGATTGAGTTTAGAGTATAGATTAGCTTTCTGTACAAATACCTCTGCATTCATAGGTTCAATACCTTCAAGTTCGCTAAGCAACTGGGTAGCCTCATCTAAACGGTCTTCAAATACCAATTCCTCAGCGTATAAAAGTTTGAGAGAAGAGGCGTAAGGGTGCTGAGAAAGTCCTATATCTAAGGCGCGTTTTGCTTTGCTAATACGCCCATATTGTAAGTAATATTCTATTATTTCTTCAAATTCATCTACGTCAAAAAAGAGAATGTTATTCTCTTTCAACATCGATTCGAATTTGGCAACCGCATAGCTTTCTTCGTTGTTTTCTAAATACATCGTACTAGTATATTAAATATATTGGGGTGCAAAATTATAAAGAAAAGTGCATAATTCAGCCATTGAGAGGTTATTATTTTTGCGAAAGGTATTCCATACATTACAAAAATCTAAATAATATAGCACTCGTTCTCTTTCTTGTTCTTTAGTGGGTACAAGAGGCATTTCCACCTGCGAGAGGGCTGCTATCTTCTTGAGTTTGCTAAAGTTGTGATAAAAAAGATAAGGTACATAACAATTGTTATCCTCCTCTCTATCCAAGCCAAAAAGACCTATAGAAGTAGGAATCATTCGTTCGATGAGAAAATCGTATTCTTCAGCTAAAAAGATGTCGAATACAAAGTCTGAAGCTACTAAATAGCCCTTTAATCCACTATCGATAAGGTAAAGAAAAAGGTCTTTGATAGGCACATCATAAGGGATAAGCGAATATTCAAACACATTTTTGATAGTATGTTCAAAAAGAGGAAATTCAGCTGCCCCTTCCTTTACAAAAGTATGAAGAATATCATTCAGACTTCCCTCCTCAAAAAGTTCTATCACCCTTTGTGCCTCTTCAGTTTCTTTGTAGGTATTCCAATCCTTCATTAAATCCATAGCTATTTTTCCAATTTTTATCAATCCTTTACACCTATAAAAATATCTACTTCGGAGGTATCTCCTTGCTGAGACTTCTCTGTGTAGCGCTCATAGTCATATATATAAGTGCGATTGAGTGTGGTGTCGTTGTCCCAGATATGTTGCCACATTGTCCCTACTGCTTGAGGCATTGCGCCTTTGGCTACAAACTTTTGAAAGGTTTGCTCAGGAAATTCCCTGCCCTCTAAGCCGTCGGGAATCGTGCTGAGCGTGGTAACTTCTACTCCTATTATGCAAGTGTAAGGCTCGGTATAGTCCTTTTGGTAATCGGTGTAGATGCTGTAAATGGCATCGCTTACCTTATTGGGTATTTTTGTCAAAAGTTGCTCGCTAAAAAAGCGTTGCCAAAGGTTTCCAATGTCTTGCATTGCCTGTCCGTTCTGATTGGTAGTGCGCACACTAATCCCGATGATTTTCATTTTTTATAAGCTTAATTTTATTTTGAACTCTGTTTATACAAAGAGGTAATATAATATTACAAATATTGAGTACATTAAATTGTTAAAGATATTTTTCAGGTTCATACTTTATAAATTTTATTTTTTGATCATTAAGAATATCTTTATATTCATCATTCTCAGAAATAACTACAAAAATAGTATCTCTTAGTACATTTCTGTAATAATTAATTTGTCTTATCAGTTCTCCAACAGAGTCTATTTTTGTTTTCACTTCAAAAGCTACAGATCTATATTTTCTATGGAAATTTAAACCTATAGTGTCTTCTAATCTGTATTTTACAATTTCACCATATTTTATTTCCTCAACAATTCCTTGCAAATATGCAGATGTAGGAAAATAAAAACCTACAAACATATCAACAAATCCTATAATTCTTTTATACTTTTCTTCTCCAATAGTTATAGGGAACTCCCAATTTTTTAATTCTATATTTATAGGAACCGTTCTAATATATTCCTTATTGAATAAATTCAAATTATCGAGTTTTTTAATATTCTCTATACTTTCCTCTGTTCCTATTCTTCGAAAATACTCTTTTGTTCTATTAATTTGATTATTGATATTTTCTTTTTCGTATTTATTGATATATTTACTAATATCTTTTGGTAAAATTTCTTCTGTAATAGCATTAATATTCTTATCCAACCAAAACATTATATCATCGTGTTTAGGTTGTTTAATATCTTCATCAGGGAATAATTGAGTTTGTAAATAATTTTTAGTCTTAGAACTCATAATAATTACGTTTTTTATCATTATTAGAAAAATATCTTTCTAGAAATTCATTATATTTTTTGTAAATTAATTCAAAAGTATCATTTATTAGATAATTACATAATGAGATGGAATTTTTATCTAAATCATCTAATGTAAGGTTATTATCACAATACTCAAATTATTTTAGTAAGTGATTACTTTTTATTACTCTTGGGGAAAAAATGACATTATATCCTTTTTCTTTTAGTTTTTTTGCTGAAATAAAAATAGAATTTGTACTATTTAGCCCTCCCCCACTTCCTTGCAAGGCAAAGAATCCTAGTCCATATTGAAGTATAGTATTACTTGTCAAACATTTTACTATTGGCGCAATTAGATTCCAAGAAATACCATTTTCTTTTTCCTTTTGAATAAATAAATATATAACAATATCTTCTTCTAATTTCTCTATTAGTTCAATTTTAGAACCACTCATAGTAGTTTTATAATCTCTTTTATCAGATATGGATTTTTTATCTTCTTCTTTTTGAATTTGTTCTATTTTTTGGGATACTATTTCCTTTTTAGTTGAATAATTAAATGAAAAAATACTAAAAGAGTTCGTTATTTGACTAATATCTAAATTAAACATGCCACTTTATTTTTATTAATAACTAATTTTAATTGATATTACATATTAAAAATCACATAAATTTCCTATTTCCATTTCAAAAAACTCTGGCAAAGCTCATTTTAATCACTTTTTTGTACAATGAGCTTTGCCAAAGTGCTCTGATTAATCATTAATCATTAACCGTTAATCATTGTTTATACATCTTTTCTCGGAGTTCCTGAATATTTTTGTCGTCCATATACTCATCAAAGGTCATATAGCGGTCTATGATGCCACTAGGGGTAAGCTCGATGATACGATTGGCAACGGTTTGCGAAAATTCGTGGTCGTGAGTGGTGAAAAGCACGGTACCTTTAAAGTTTTTCAGCGAGTTGTTGAAGGCGGTGATACTCTCCAAATCCAAATGGTTGGTAGGTTCGTTGAGCATTAGCACATTGGCGCGCAACATCATCATACGGCTGAGCATACAGCGCACTTTCTCGCCTCCTGAGAGCACTTTACAGTTTTTAAGGGCTTCCTCGCCACTGAAAAGCATCTTCCCCAAGAACCCGCGCACATATACTTCCTCGCGTTCTTCCTCTGTTTTCGCCCATTGGCGCAACCAATCCACCAAAGAAAGGTCTTGGGTGAAGAAATCGGAGTTATCCACCGGCAGGTAAGACTGTGAGGTGGTGATACCCCACGCAAAAGTGCCCGCATCGGGCTTAAGGTTGTTGTTGAGAATCTCATAAAAGGCAGTGGTGGCACGCGAATCCTTAGAAATCACGGCTACTTTGTCGTCTTTGGCAAGGTTGATGTCCACATTTTGGAACAATACCTGTCCGTCGATAGAAGCTGCGAGGTTTTCCACGTGTAGAATCTGGTCGCCTGCCTCGCGGTCACGCTCGAAAATGATAGCAGGGTAACGGCGAGAAGACGGTTTGATTTCCTCGATATTAAGTTTCTCCAACATCTTCTTACGAGAGGTCGCCTGCTTTGATTTTGCCACGTTGGCACTAAAGCGCGCAATAAATTCCTGCAACTCTTTGGCTTTCTCTTCTGCCTTTTTGTTCTGTTGCGCACGCTGACGGGCTGCTAACTGACTACTTTCGTACCAGAAAGTATAGTTACCCGAAAAATGGTTAATTTTTCCGAAGTCAATATCCGAGATATGGGTACAAACGGCATCAAGGAAGTGACGGTCGTGAGAGACTACAATCACCGTATTGTCGTAATTTGCCAAAAAGTTCTCCAGCCAGCCAATAGTCTCGAAATCGAGGTCGTTAGTAGGCTCGTCCATTATGAGTACATCAGGATTTCCGAAGAGCGCTTGCGCCAAAAGTACTCGCACTTTGAGTTTGCCGTCCATTTCGGACATCATAGTGTAGTGCATATCCTCAGCAATACCCAAGTTAGAGAGCAAAGCAGCCGCATCACTTTCGGCATTCCAGCCGTTCATCTCGTCAAACTGCATCTGTAGCTCACCAATACGCTCGGCGTGCTCATCAGAGTAGTCAGCATAGAGGTCGTCCATCTCTTTCTTAACTTTAGAAAGGACTTTGTTGCCCATAATCACAGTGTCGAGTACGGTGTAATCGTCATAAGCGTAGTGGTCTTGCTCAAGCACCGACATACGTTTGCCAGGTTCGAGGATAACGCGCCCCGAAGTAGGTTCTTGCTTGCCTGAAAGAATTTTAAGGAAAGTAGATTTGCCTGCTCCATTAGCACCGATGATGCCGTAGCAGTTGCCTTGAGTAAAGGTTACGTTTACCTCATCGAAGAGGACACGCTTACCGAATTGTACTGATAAATTGGATACTGATAACATTTTCTAGTTGTTATTAATTATTTTAAAAGTGCAAATATACACAATATTTGTAAGATACGAAAATCTTAGTTCAAAACTCATTTTTCAGCACTCACAATCAACGCCATAGATTTTTCAGGCTCAAAAGGATCTTTCTTAAAATTGCCATACAATTTAAGGTTTTTAAACCCTATTTTGATAAGCCAATCAGTGAGTTCATTAGCAAAAATAGGCTGTAGTAGCTCTTCATTTTCTATAGTATCGTCTAAAATAGTCTTAAAGATGATTTTATCGCTGTCATTTAGATAGTAAAATCGTTCAAATTTTACCTTATTATTGGCTATAAGAGGTAAATTACCTAAATAATTGCCTTGCTTTTGGGCAAAATACTTCTGAAAATTGACTATTTGCAAAATAAGTTTACCCTTTTGAGTCAGTTGCCCATAGGCTTTTTGCAAAAAGAGCTGTACAGAAGTTTTACTATCGAGGTGCGGCAATGTATTACCGATACAAACAATATTGTTGAAGACAGCAAGCTGGTCAATATCAAGCATATTAAGTGGTTGTACCACAATGTCTTTCTTGGTAGCTTCGGCAATGAGTCGCTCGCTAAGGTCAATAGCGGTAACCTCGTAACCTTGCGATAATAAGTAAGCTGTAAGATTGCCCGTGGCAGCACCTACATCAAGAACAGTTTTGCCATATAGTTCAATGGCAAAGAAGGTTTGGTGAGCTGGTGATAACGGAAAGATGTAATCGTATTTTTCCGCAATTTCGTTGTAGAATTTTGACATAATGATGAATGATTAAAGATTAGTAATTAATGGAATGGATATGCTTTGTTTATAGATATTTCTATATCCAGCTATTTTCTTATCTTTTAAGAAAAAATTTGTATCTTCATCTAAAGAAGGGTAGATAATAAGGCAATCAATAAGTTTATTACTACCCTCTAAACCAAGTTTTTGATAAACTCTTTCTAAGCGTGCATAACCACTCACTTGGCGGATGTCGTCTATCACTCTATTATCTTCATAAATAGGCTTATACTTGGCATCAATGACCATTTTGTATTCTGGAGTGTTGAGCAAGAAATCTAATTCGGTATAATCAGCTGTAAGATGATAGGTCACCGCCTCTCTACCAAACTGTTCTTGTAGCTTTTTATAGACATATAACTCAAAAAGTTTGGGCATATCTATACAAAAAGGCGGAATAGTTACTTTTTGTTGGGTTGTTTCGGTGATATTATACGAAAAACGCTTTAAGATATGCTTTCCGATGCGAATGGCTTCCTCATATTCTTTAAAAAAAGTATTGGTAGTAAGTTTTTTGAGGTTTTCTATATTAATTTCTTCTGAAATCAACTCAAAATATGGGCTACAATAGGTAATCAATTCGCGAATAGATTTGTCATTTCCTGCGAAGTAATTAGCGTGCGTATTCTTAAAGCTGATGATAAATTGTAAGACCTTCTTTAAAAATCGATTTTCGAGGTTATCCATTCCAAACTCTTGATACCTACATACGTGAGCTGTCAGTTTGTTCTTAAAAACATTTTGTTTGAGGTGTTTAGCTAACTGTATCTTACCTTTGATACGGCTATTAAGATTCTCCTCGACCGTGTAGTACGATTTTTTGAGTCCTTTGCGCACAATACGCTTCAGTAGCAAAAGGAATTGCACCATTAGAAAAGGCGTGAGTGTGTCTTTTTGCTGTTCGATAGTAATTGGAGGTTCGTCCCAATAGATTTTGATGAGGTCTTGTGTATCTTTAGGATCAAGCCCCGTAATGCTGAGAAGCATTTTTAGATAGTCAATTTCTGCCCATTCTTCTTGAGAAGAAGAGCCTTCAGCTATCTGTTTTTTATTCATTTTTGGCTCTATATATACGAATTTGTGATGTTTTACCAACCACAATGCCCCTATATAATAGCCTGCCTGCAAACATACCTCTTCGTCATTTGTACGCTTAATTTCAAAAGGATAGACGGGATTACCCTGTCTATCTTTTTTCAATATATACGGACAAATATGAGGTATTGCCTCAAAGATTTTTAGCGTCTCCCCCTCCTTTTTGATGCTATAAGGCTTATGTTCAAGAAGCGTTATTTTCATCGTTGATAAGGTTATTTATAGTAGTTTCTATTCCCTCTCCAACGAGAATACCATCTTTAACATATTCGAACAAAATAGGCTTGATTTCGTATTCCCAACGGATATCGATAGGAGTATTTTTAGTAATGAAATACGAATGCCCTAATTGAACCTCTTCCTTTTTGAACTCAGAAGATAAATTAGTATTGAACAAGTTAGTCACTTTAGCAAATAACGCACTCTCAAACTGATCGCCTAATTCATTTGTTAAATCTTTAGGCAAGATATTTACAAAGGCAAAGCGGCGGCGGATAGCATAATCTATATGCCCTACGGAGCGGTCGGCGGTATTCATCGTGCCGATAATATAGAGATTAGGAGGCAAAGTAAGGTTGTTTTCTCCCTCAATAGCATACATACTTTGCACTGCTTCACCACGATATTCTAAGGCATAGATAAGTTCGCCGAGTACAGCTGATAGGTTTGCACGGTTAATTTCATCTATGACAAGAACGTAGGGTTTATCTTTATCTTTTAAAGCTTCTTGAGCAAAAGATCCTAATATTTTATCTTTAACAGAGTATTTAATCTTTTCATCTACAGTTTCAGCTATAATTCCTCTTACAAAATCTTCATAAGAATAGCTGGGGTGAAACTGAATGAGTTTGAATTGCTCATTGCCCTCTAAACTATCATTTTCACCTAAACCTAATAACGCTTTGGCAATACGTTTAGCCTCACGAGTTTTACCAGTACCAGGGGGACCTTGTAGAATGATTTGAGGTTTGTAGTGGAGGAGGTCTGTGTATTTTTGTATTTCGTTTTCGATATTCATTTTATTCTCTTTTATAAGATTTGCATTACTAAAAATGAGCTTATAGGCTTCAAATTGTTTGCCTTCTAAGTCATAAATAAGTTCAAGAAGTTTAATGCCTTCTATGCTCTTATCTTCTTTTAATTCTATTTTTTTTCCAAATAAAATAAAGTCTCCATAAGAAATATTTTTAAGATCTTCAAGTGAAGAATTTACAAATTGATAATCTTGCAATTTATCATATATTCTATTATTAATAAAACTTTTTACAAAAGGAATAACATATTCCATCGGACTATGATTATTTTGAGAAGGTTGAGCATTGAATCCTAACCCATATCCAATATATTTTCCATCATTATTGATATGATATTGAAGTTCTTTTTCACTTCCTTTGTTAATAGTCCAATAATTATCTCTTACATCTCCAAAAATTACATCATTTGAAGCTACCCTACTATTCCCATTGAACTCTGTACGTTTCCTTTGAAATTTTTCAATAAAGTTATCTTTTCTAAATGCTTCATTAATTCTATTAATAAGTTCCTGTAGGTTTTCAAAATGAATATCTTCTTGATATGTTAAAAATTTCCTATAATGGGTGTTAATAATAGCGCGTGGCACACCACTCCCTTTACTATTTGAATAGTCTTCAAAAATATTATCAATAGGTTTTATATCCAGATCTTTTAAGGATATACTATCCTCAAAAGGATTAAAACCGTAACTTTCTTGGTATTTTTTAATAAGATCATTCATATTCTTATCAAAATTACCCTCATTGAAATAATTTTTATATGAAAGAGTATTAGGTAGTACTACTTTCAGATAGAACTCTTTAAAATTAGATAATCTACTCATAATAT
This sequence comes from Capnocytophaga sp. FDAARGOS_737, assembly GCF_009730375.1. Taxonomy (NCBI): domain Bacteria; kingdom Pseudomonadati; phylum Bacteroidota; class Flavobacteriia; order Flavobacteriales; family Flavobacteriaceae; genus Capnocytophaga; species Capnocytophaga sp. FDAARGOS_737. The sequence continues at coordinate 1,304,523 of NZ_CP046316.1, forward strand.
TAATTTTTTTAAAACAGCAAAAGTAATAATTTATTTTTTATTAAACAAGAAAAAGATGCTTACTTCTCGTTTATTATTCGTCACATACTCGGCTGCGCCAGCTCGCCGACTTTCCTTCGCTCTTCCTGTATCCATCCTATATCCATCTTATATCGAATGTAAAAGATAAATAAGGGGAGAAAAATGTCTGTACAAAAAAAACACTTTGCCAAAAGTCATAAATTACGACCTTTGGCAAAGTGTTTAAATATGATTCAAAAAAACTTACAATTCGCGGAACGCTTTATGTAACAAGCGGCGTTTGTCGTTGATGGCCTCTTCCATAGAAATCATTGTTTCTGAACGGGCTACGCCTTGTATATCATCAATCATATAAATCACCTCTTTGGCGTGCTTGGTGTCTTTTGCTCTAATCTTGCAGAAAATATTGTACTTACCCGAAGTAATATGTGCTACCGTTACAAAAGGTATTTCTTCTAATCGCTCTAAAACGAACTGCGCCTGATGGTTACGCTCTAAGAATATGCCTACATAAGCGATAAATGTATACCCCAATCGGTTGTAATCGACTGTAAGAGTAGAGCCCGTAATGATGCCTATTTCTTCCATTTTACGCACACGCACGTGCACTGTACCAGCCGAAATATTTAATTGCTTAGCAATATCAGTAAAAGGAGTGCGGGTGTTGTCTATCATCAAATCTAATATTTGATGATCAACCTCGTCTAATTTGTATCTTGCCATAGTTATTAAAGATTGATGATTTTATAATGCGCAAAGTAACAGTTATTTTTTTAATATTCCAAATAAAATAAGACAATTTTTAAAAAAATCACATTATTCTGCTACTTTGAAGTAAGGATTATGCAAATCTAACTGCTTTTCAATGCTATTTTTATCAAAAGGAGGTTTTACGAAATTCATTAAGAAATCTTCTTTATGTCCGTATTTATGCGATAAATCTCCTATTTCAGCTATATAAGGCTCAAAGTAAATACAGTTGTCTTTTAGCACTTCTTTATACATAATGGCTACCTCTGCCGTATGTGTATTATCGCGCAATAAAATATCTACAAAGCACTTATCATTTTCTGATATACAAAAGTAATCTTTATAATTTACATCTGTAAAACTATTATTAGCAATGCCTTTTAACCCTGCAAAAATGGCTTGAGCAATATACTTTCTGGTTTGTTCACGGTTGTAATCATTAGGAAAGTGTCCTGCTTCAAACAGTATGGTAGGAGTACCAAGAGCTGTATACCTATCACCTGTGCAATTGATATTAAAAGCATCGTCAAAACGGGCAATTTGGTTAGGAATATCAAGGAATTGGTACATCAGTACAATTAGCTTCATAGCCGTCTCGCGCACTGGATTTATACTACGTTCTTCGTTGTAAGCTGGGGCTAAAAAAGAGACTGTGGCTGGATTAGAGGTTTGTGCTACGCTGAAGATAGTGCGCTGGTCGTGCAAATTGAAGCAAAAGTCAGGTTGTACTAACTCATAAGCTTTGCGCAAACATTTGCTTTCAGGTTGGGTAAGCTCGTAAGCATCTCTATTTAGGTCTATTTGATTGTAATTTACACGTGTAAACACTTCAGCGCCGTCAGGATTGAGCATCGGGATAACGTAAATACTCAGATTCTTGGTAAAATCAGCTGTTTTTAGTTGCTCGAAAACATCAAAAAGAGCTTTAGTAGTGGTAGATTCATTACCGTGCATTTGCGACCATATAAGCACTTTTTTAGTCCCTTTTCCTATTCTATAAAGATTGATAGGTGTGCCTTTTACTGATTTTCCAAGGGGAATAACCTCCTGAAAGGGGTATGCTGCAAGCAGAGGAGCTATCATTTGATAGTTAATATAGCGTCCGTGAAGTTCTGTTACCATAGTTATTGAAATTTTATAAGAGCTATTAAATGAGGCAAATATACTGATTATTTTTGTATTAATATATAAGTTACAAAAGTAAAACACTGTAATTTGTAATATTTTACAATTGTAATTTACAATTATTTGCCCTACTGGAGATTTTAAAATAGTGATAGTATTATTAACTATAGATTAGCAACGTAACTATTGAATTTTATTAGGTTGTAATACAATAGATTATTTTTATAATTAAAATGCATCTTTAGTTATATCAGTTAGTTACAAATATTTTTTAAATTAATACTTTATGCCTTTAAAAAATAGTTATGTTTATAGTTGTGTATCTCATTTTTTTGATTTACATTTGTGCATTCTTAACTTTTTAAACAATAATTACAATGTTAAACACAACAGATTTTGCACAAAGGTTACAACAAGTAATGGATTATTACGGACTTAATGCAGCTGCCTTTGCTGATAGCTTAGAAATTCAGCGTTCAGGTATTTCGCATTTACTATCAGAGCGCAATAAGCCCAGCTTAGATTTTATTCTGAAGCTCATCGAGAAATTTCCTGAGGTAGATATGTATTGGATTACACAGGGCAAAGGAAGTTTTCCGCGCAAGGAAGAGACGCATAGCATTTCTCCTCGAAAACAACCAGACCTATTTAGTGATATACCCGAAATAGAGATGACTCCTACCCCCTCGCCTATTGTAGCTACTCCTACGCAAGAGAAAACTGTACAAGAGTCTGTTACAGCTCCTATAATAGAAGAAAAACTTTCTGTGCTGGCAGATACACACAAGAAGATTAAACGGATTATTTTCTTTTACGAGGACAATCACTTTGAGGTTTTTGATAATTAAACATTGCGAATTGGGAATTGTTTTGCTATCTTTGCAGCCTTTTAGAACACACTACTTATGGACTTATTTTCAAAGGAATTAGAACGACTCAACGCTCCTCAGCGCGCGGCAGTGCTTCAAAAAGAAGGACCTATCATTGTAATAGCAGGTGCAGGCTCGGGAAAAACGCGTGTGCTGACCTATCGCATAGCTAACCTTATGCGGCAAGGGGTAGACGCTTTTAACATACTTGCTCTTACTTTTACGAATAAGGCTGCTAACGAAATGAAAAAGCGAATTGCCGATATAGTGGGCAATAACGAGGCTAAGAACCTATGGATGGGTACTTTTCACTCCGTTTTCGCCCGAATATTGCGATTTGAAGCTGATAAGTTGGGGTTTCCACAGAATTTTACCATTTATGATACACAAGATTCGCAACGTCTTATCAATGGTATTATAAAAGAGAAGGAATTAGACAAAGATGTGTACAAATATAAGCAAATACAGCAGCGAATATCGTCTTTAAAGAACAATCTTATCACTGTACGGGCTTATTTTAATAGTCCGGAACTGATTGAGGCAGATGCTGCTAGGCGACAACCGCGCTTTGGGGATATTTATCAGGAGTATGTAGATAGGTGTTTCAAAGCAGGGGCAATGGATTTTGATGATTTACTCCTCAGAACCAATGAGTTACTAAATGTTTTCCCTGAAGTATTAGCTAAATACCAAAATAGATTTCAGTACATATTGGTAGATGAGTACCAAGATACTAACCACTCTCAATATCTGATTGTCAAGGCTTTAGCTGACCGTTTTCACAATATATGCGTGGTAGGCGACGACGCACAGAGTATTTATGCTTTCCGCGGGGCGAATATCAACAATATTCTGAACTTCAAAAGTGACTATCCTGAAGCCAAGGAGTACAAATTAGAGCAGAATTACCGCTCGACCAAGAATATCGTAGAGGCTGCCAACAGTGTGATAGAGCATAATAAAATACGCTTAGATAAGGTGGTATTTACTGAAAATGAGTTGGGTGAACCTATAAAGGTGCATCGCAGTGCTACCGATGCTGATGAGGGACGATTTGTGGCGGGGTCTATCTTTGAGAATAAGATGCAGCATCAGTTGCCCAATGGTAGCTTTGCAGTACTCTACCGTACCAACTCGCAGTCACGTGCCATAGAAGATGCGCTGAGAAAGCGGGATATTCCGTATCGTATTTATGGCGGGCTTTCGTTTTATCAACGAAAAGAGATAAAAGATGTGTTGGCTTACCTAAGACTTATCATTAACCCTAATGATGAAGAGGCTTTAGTACGTATTATTAACTTCCCAGCGCGCGGTATAGGTGAAACTACGATGGAAAAGCTCACTTTAGCGGCTAATCATTATAAAAAATCGCTGTTTGAGGTGATGTACAACATTAATAAACTGCCTGATTTACACATTAATAGCACTACTCGACAGAAGTTAACTGACTTTGTGGTGATGATACTTAACTTTCAGGCGCTTAACAAAGAGGCTAATGCTTTTGAGGTAGCAGAACAAGTAGCTAAGAAAACAGGATTGCTACAAGAGTTTAAGAAAGATGGTACTCCAGAGGGAATTGCTAAGATGGAGAACATCGAGGAGATGCTAAATGGTATTAAGGATTTCGTAGCAGGGCAAGAGGATATAGCTGATAGCACAGGTAGCCTAACAGAGTATTTAGAAGATGTGTCATTAGCTACTGATTCTGATAAAGAAATAGGCGATGAAGACCGTGTAGCCCTGATGACCATACACTTAGCTAAAGGATTGGAGTTCCCTTATGTATATGTGGTGGGAATGGAAGAAGACCTTTTCCCCTTGGCTAAGAGTATACAATCGCGTGAGGAGTTAGAGGAAGAGCGTCGCTTATTTTACGTTGCACTTACACGTGCCGAGAAGCAGGCCTACCTCACTTATGCAGAGAATCGTTATCGCTGGGGGCAGCTTTCGCCCTCTGAACCTAGTAGGTTTATAGAAGAGATAGAAGAGAAATACTTGAGTTACCTCACTCCTACTCTATCTAATCCTAACTATCGTTATAAACCTTTGGTGAATAGAGAGATATTTGGAGAAGTAGATAAGAGTAAGCTACGCTTGCAGAAACCTATTAGTGGTACGCCTCCTGCTAAAAACGCTCCTACAGGTGAAGAACAGCAAAAGCTACGCAAGTTAAAGCCCATCAATGCTATGCAGAATATAGCCAGCAAAGATGTTTATAATGGCTTAGATATAGGCACCAATGTCTATCACGAGCGTTTTGGAAAAGGTAAAGTAGTAGGCTTAGAAGGCAGTGGTAATGATAAAAAAGCACAAATAAACTTTGAGGTAGGAGGTTTAAAAAATATCCTACTGCGGTTTGCAAAGCTAACTATAGTCAATTAGCTAATTTGTAAATTAGCCAATGAGTTAATAAAAAAAGAGTCTATTAGATTTTAAACTAATAGACTCTTTTTTATTTGTTAATCTGCTAATTGACAAATCGTCAAATTATCAAATTTTCTATCCTTTTCTTAATAGCTCTATAGCGTGATTGCGAGCTGAAGCACCGCTGTTTTTGCCTTCAAGCATTTCAGAAAGTTCTGTAATACGTTCTTCTTCTGTAAGAAGTTTTAAATGGGTAGTGGTCTTACCTTTGCTATCTTCTTTGAAGACCTTAAAATGATAAGCTCCTTTAGCTGCTATTTGTGGCAAATGTGTGATAGCAAATACTTGTCGGTTTTGGCTCATTTGCTTCATAATATCACCCATCTTCTGAGAGATTTCACCAGAAACCCCTGTATCAATCTCATCAAACATAATAGTAGGGAGAGCGGTATGTTCTGCCATAATAGCCTTGACTGCCAGCATTATACGAGAGAGTTCTCCTCCAGAGGCTACCTTTTTTAACTGTCCGAAATCCCCTCCTTTATTGGCTGAAAACAAGAATGAAAGCTCGTCATTGCCGTTAGCAAAGAAAGTATCAGTAGCAGTAAGGGTAATCGAAAAACGCCCATTAGGCATACCGAGCTCGTGCATAAAGTTAGTTAGCTTCTTGTCGAGGGCAGGGATTACCTTCTCGCGCACTTTGTGTAGCTGGTTTGCCTTCTTGAGGGTTGCTGTATGCTGCTCTTCTACTATCTTCTTTTGTTTATTGAGGTCAATATCTACACTTTCTGTTTTTGATACTGCTTCTTCTAACTCTTGCTGAATAGCTATCAGTTCTTCTACTGTTGCTACACTGTGCTTCTTTTGCAAGGAGTAAATCTTATTTAGTTGTTTAGAGATTTGCTCTAAGTTATCAGGGTCAGCCTCTATGCTCTCATCTATATCACTAATTTCTGAAGCTAAATCTTCTAATTCTAAGAAAGCAGACTCTATACGTTCATATAAATCACGGTAAAGCTGTTTATACTCAGTAAGCGATGAGAAAGAGCGCTTAAGTTCGCGCAAATTATTAAGAATACCTATATTTTCATCATTGAGTAGGTAAAGACTCTCCGATACATTCTCTTTTATATCCTCTATATTAGAGGCTTCCTCATAACTCTCTTCTAATTCTTCTAAAATACCTTCTTCTAAAGTAGCCGATTTGAGCTCTTTAAGCTGATGCAGATTATAATCGTACTCCTTTTTGGTATTTTTCTGAAATTCAATAAGCTCTTCTAACTTTTTCTGTTCTTTTTTGAGTAACTGGTGTAGTTGCACATACTCTGTTAGCAATGACTTATCATTTGCCATTGCATCGATAATAGCAAACTGAAAGGAGGTATCACTAAGAGCAAGCGTTTGATGCTGCGAATGAATATCTACCAATACCTGTCCCAAACGAGAAAGTACCTCTAAGGTAGCTGGCACATCATTTACAAAAGCACGCGACTTACCTGAAGGCAATATCTCGCGCCTTATAATTGTCTGTGGGTCGTAATCAATATCTAACTCCTGAAATAAAGGCTGAAATTCATAGTTTTGCAATGAAAATTCAGCTTCTATGATACATTTCTCTTCTTTATTGCGCAAAGCTGACATATCAGCGCGTTTGCCTAATATCAGAGAAAGGGCGTCAAGCATAATGGATTTACCCGAACCTGTTTCACCTGTGATAATGATAAACCCCTCAGGAAAGTCAACTTTTAGGTCGTCAATAAGTGCATAGTTTTTTATAGATAGTGCTGTGAGCATAGTCTTTATTTTATTTCATTCCACTTGGTCATTTGTGCTGGCGATAGCTTCACCAAGGCTTCTTTCAGCTGTTTAGTATCAAAAATAGCTCCTCCTGAAAAAATAGCAGCTATTTCATCAGTTTTAGCACTAAAAAAGGCTACCATAGCATAAGAATTAAGCCTTAAGCTCGGTATTTTCTCCAAAAGCAATATAGCGTTTTGTATAGCCTCTTTGCCTTCTTTTTCTTGTGAGCTCATCACATCTAAACCTAAGCGGTGATATTGATAATAAGCCTTATGGTATAAATCATAGTTTTCTGATATAAGTTCATTTATCAGCAAATAACGATTATTCTTACCATTATCAGCCCAGCCTGCATAAGCACTATTCTGTGCGGCAGTGACTATTTGTTTAGCTTTCAGAAAATACGGATGACCTGTTTTCTCCGAAAAAGTATCTGCATCAAACCCTAATATCAGGTAGACATAATAGGCCACTACTGAAGTAAGATTCGACTCAAAAGTGTTTTCGTTGAAAGTAAGAGGAGTAAACTCTTGATAATCAAAAGCTACCTCTTTGTCTTGTAGGTTAAATACAGGTGTGTAATAAGCAGTGTTATACACAGGGCGTGACGACTGCACTAACAGACTCGCCTCGTAATGTGAATTTTCTAACTTATTGATTACTAATGTAAAACTACAGCGTATACGTTCGTTTTCACGCACTTTTAGGTCTGTCCAGCGAGTTTGGTTGATAAACTCTTGCAATGATTTCTCTAAAGTCTTGAATACCGAACGATTGCTTTGGTTTACCTGTTGTGTATTGACTGTCACTAAGGCATTAAGTTCTTGAGCCTTAGTGAACATACTGCACAGCAATGCTCCTACAAATAGTATTTTCTTCATATATTAATAAGGTATTTCCTCAGTAATTTCTAATCCGTAGCCTGACATACCTACGTAGCTGGCAGCATTCTTAGAGTTAGTGAGCAAACGCAACTTTCTAATAGACAAATCATTGAGTATCTGAGCCCCCATACCTATATCTTTAGTATCTTTGTTTAGTTGCGGTAGTGGGTGTCCATTTTGGTGCTCTTTCATCTCAGTAATACGCTGCAACAGGTTCTGAGAGTACCCTTCTTTGTTGATTACAATTACAGCCCCTTTGCCTTCTTCGTTGATTTTCTTAAAGATACGCTCTAACGGATTGTCTTTATCACCCGCTAATACCTCTAAAATATCATTGCTAATAAATGACGAATGCACACGGGTAAGCACTGGCTCATCTGCCTTCCAAGAACCTTTAGTAAAGGCCAAATGTATCTGTTTATTGGTAGTTTGCTCATAAGCACGCAAGCGAAACTCTCCGTACGGAGTTTGTAGCGCAAAATCCTCTTTCTTAATCACCAAAGTATCTTTGCGCATACGGTAGGCGATAAGGTCTTCTATAGAGATAATTTTAAGGTCAAACTTCTTAGCTACTTCTACCAACTGTGGTAGGCGTGCCATAGTACCATCTTCATTTAGGATTTCTACCAAAATACCGGCAGGATAAAGTCCCGCAATACGAGTAAGGTCTATAGCAGCTTCTGTGTGTCCTGTACGACGCAATACACCTCCTTCTTTAGCTCGAAGCGGGAATATATGCCCTGGTCTACCCAAATCAAAAGGCTTAGTATCAGGGTTCACTAAGGCTTGTATAGTCTTAGCACGGTCAAAAGCTGAAATACCTGTAGTACAACCATTACCTTTGAGGTCTACCGATACAGTAAACTGCGTTTCGTGCAGTACTGTATTATTTTGTACCATCATTGGCAAATCAAGTTCTACACAACGCTTTTCAGTAAGCGGAGCACATACTAACCCCCTACCATTAGTAATCATAAAGTTGATCATCTCAGGGGTTACCTTTTCAGCAGCGGCTATAAAGTCACCTTCGTTTTCGCGGTTTTCATCATCTACTACGATGACTACTTTACCTTTTTTTATATCCTCTACAGCTTCTTCAATGCTGTTAAGTTTAATATGGTTCATTTTATTATTATATTTTCCTAAAAATTAACACTGATACGCGTGATTTTAGCTGTATCGTCTATATCTTCAGCAGTCACAGTATCAGAAAGCCCTAAATTATTAGTTTTTAAAGCGGTTTTATCAAATGTAAAATAGAAATTTTGCCCCTTAGGAGTTACTATTACACTGCTAATAGAAGGTTCTATATCCAACTCAGGGTACTTCTCTTTTACCTCTTTAAAAGTACTTTTAAGCGATATTCCTTTATCTGTTGTGTATAATTCCGACAGTACGAAGACGCTTTCCACTACTTTTTCGTGCTTATCATTGGTTTTAGGAGTTATTTCTAATAGTTCTTTCCCTTCTTTATTAAAAATAGTGATGCGTTCGGTACTTGCATAGCGCAATTCTCCTTCTAAGTTAGAGTTTACAATAGAATCTTTAGCAAAAATAGAATCTAATTTCTGTATAGGAGTATCTTTCTGAAGTCCCCCTACTCTATCATTGCTAATTAAAAACTCATTTTTGTTATCACTACAGCCTATAAGGCTCATTATAACCATAGTTGCGATAAAGTACTTTCTCATTATTTCTTAATAATTTTGTTTAATATTCCTAATACCCCTCTTACAAAGGTGGCGCTGGTAACCATTTTTATCAACGGATTTTGTGCTGAAGAACGCCTTCCCTTAGTCTGGGTAGTCTTGGGAGCAGATTGCTTTTCAGTCACTTCCTTTTGTTTTGCCTCTTCAGTGTGAATCTCGTCTATCTTCTTGTTTAGCAACTCATAAGCACTCTCGCGGTCTATCACCTCATTGTACTTGCGTGCCAATTCAGAGCGTGCTATCAGTGCATCAATCTCGGCGGGAGTAAGCATATCCATACGACTCATAGGAGCGCGCATCATCGTAGCTACCAATGGCGTAGGGATACCTTTCTCGTTAAGGGCAGTTACCAAAGCCTCACCCGTACCAAGCGAAGTAAGCGTTTCCGCAGTATCGTAGAAATCAGAGCTGGGGTAATTCTCAGCCGTTAGCTTAATAGCCTTGCGGTCTTTAGCGGTGAAAGCCCTAATAGCGTGCTGTATTTTCATACCCAACTGCGAAAGTACTGCATCAGGTATGTCAGTAGGGTTTTGGGTACAGAAAATAAGCCCCACCCCTTTTGAACGTATGAGTTTTACTATATTTTCTAACTGGTTGAGCAGTGTGCGCGAAGCTTCGTTGAAGATAAGATGCGCTTCATCTATAAATATCACCAATTTAGGCTTAGGTAGGTCGCCCACCTCTGGAAAAGTGGTGTAAATCTCTGCCAATAAGCTCAGCATAAAGGTAGAGAACATTTTAGGGCGGTCTTGTATATCCGTTAGGCGTATGATATTCACATACCCCTCACCTTTGCTATTAGTACGCAATAGGTCTGCGGGGTCAAAACTCACTTCGCCAAAGAAACGTTCAGCCCCTTGATGCTCAAGCTCTACTATCTTGCGCAAAATAGCACTAGTAGACGATTTTGATACCGCTCCGTACTCTTTTTCAAAACTCGACTTACCCTCTTCTGTGGCGTATTGCAATACTTTCTTAAGGTCTTTGAGGTCTAAAAGTGGCAAAGCGTGGTCATCGCAATATTTAAAAACCACAGCCAACACCCCCTCTTGCACCTCACTAAGATCTAAGATACGCGATAAGAGAGTAGCCCCAAACTCCGATACAGTAGCGCGCATACGCACACCATTTTGCTCAGAGATAGTGAGCAGTTCAGTAGGGAAAGCTTGCGGCTGAAAATCTAAGCCTATTTTGCCAAGTCGCTCTAATATAAAAGGCTTCACCTCACCCGACTCACCTATACCGCTAAGGTCGCCTTTAAGATCCATCAGCAGCACAGGCACTCCTTTTTTAGAAAGGTGTTCAGCCATCACTTGTAGGCTTTTAGTTTTACCAGTACCAGTAGCTCCCGCTATCAGACCGTGACGGTTAAGGGTTTTCAGAGGAATATTTACATATACCTTTTCAAGTGGCTGCCCTTCATACACAGCCCCTCCCACGGTAATATACTCCCCTTTGCAGGTATACCCTGCTATCATAGTTTCTTTAAAAGCGTCTATTTTAGTCATCAGATGTTAGTGATTTTGTGATTAAGAATGGGTAAGGAATAGTTAATGCACAATTCAAGGCACAAAGGTACAAAATAATTATCAATTAACAATTAACTATCCGCAATTTTTTTCACGAAACTACTCACTGTAAGCCTATGCACCCCAAGAATACGCCCAATAGCCGAATACGATACTTTTTTCTCTAAAAGCTCTTTAATCTGTTTTTCTTGTCCGGTGAGTTTTGTTTTAGCGGACTTACTACCTTTAGGGCGACCGAGAACTACTCCCTCTGCTTTCTTGCGTGCCAATGCCTCTTTGGTACGCTGACTAATAAGGTTACGTTCAATCTCAGCAGATAGCCCAAAGGCAAACGCCAACACTTTGCTATTAATATCGCTCCCCAAGCGATAATTATCTTTAATTGTCCACACCTGAATATCGCGGTTCATACACTCATTAAGTACTCCCATAATCATCAAGAGGTTACGCCCCAAACGCGACAATTCTGAGCAAATAAGCACATCGCCTTTTTTCATTTTTTTGAGGAGTTTGCCGAGTTTTCTATTCTCCACTTTTGTCATTCCTGAAATGGTTTCTTCTACCCAAAGATTAATAATTAGGCTCTTTTTCTCACAGAAATTACTAATTTCAAAACGCTGGTTTTCTACGGTTTGTTTATCGGAACTTACCCGAATATATCCATAAATCATTGTATAAATTAATTTGATTAAACTAATAAATATAATCAAAAAGAATAAAACAATGATGGGCATTTAAATTATACGATGAAGAGGTGGCTAATGGAATACATTCTCACTATGATTTTGTCAATAACAAAATACAATCTAAGTATCCTTTTTTGAAGAAAGGAGAAGGTATTTTTGGACTATCTGAAGAGGAAAAAAACAAACTAAACCTAACAAATGATGAACTATCTCTAATTAAACCCTACTATTCTTCAGAGGAGATTTTTAAGTATTATGCAAATAAAAGAAATAAATTTTGGATAATTTATACAGATTCTACTTTTAAAAACTCTGAAAAAATTCAATCTTATCCTAATATTAAAAAACATTTAGATAGATTCAAAGATGTAATTACATCAGACAATAAACCTTACGGATTACATAGAGCTAGAAAAGAGGATTTCTTTATAGGCGAAAAAATAATTACTCTTAGAAAATCTCCTAATGAACCAAAATTTACATATACAGATTTTGACTGCTATGTTTCTGCTACATTTTATGTAATAAAAACAAAAAGAGTAAACCTAAAATACTTAACATTATTATTAAATTCTAAATTAATAGCTTTTTGGCTTAGGTACAAGGGGAAAATGCAAGGTAGCAATTTTCAGATAGATAAAGAACCTCTTTTACTTATTCCAATAATTAAGGTAGATAACGAAAATTTCTTTTCAACCTTATATGATGAGTTAGTTGCTCTAAAACAGGCAAATCAAGATATTAACCCTATCATTAATAAGATTAATATCTTGATTTATAAATTGTATGGTTTAACTTATCAAGAGGTATTAATAATAGATCCAAATATCTCTATAGATAACTTTCAATCATATTAATTTCTTTTTTAGTTAGATTAAAAATTTCATAGAACAAATTGTTAATATCATCCTCATTATTTAGTATATCATCAAATAATTGAATAATATTACTTTCATATTCAGATTTTATTATAGGGATATTTAATAAAGGCTCTTTATCTATTTGATAATTTTTACCTTGCATTTTACCTTTAAATCGTAGCCAAAATTTAATGATTTTAGAATTTAAATAGGCTGTTAAATATTTTAAGTTAAATCTTTCTGTTTGAATAATAAAATATGTTTGAGATACATAGCAATCAAAGTCAGAAAACGTAAAAGTAGGTTCCTTACATTTTCTTAAAGATAATATTTTTTCATTTTTAAAAAAATTTTCTTCTCTCGACCTATGAAGTCCGTAGGGTTTGTTGTGAGAAGTTATAACATCTTTAAATTTGTCTAAATGTTCTTTTATTTTAGGATAGGCTTTGATTTTTTCTATATTTTTAAAATCTGAGTTTGTATAAATTATCCAATAAGAATTTTTTTTATTAGTGCAATATTTATCAAGTTCATCACTCGTATAATAAGGCTTAATAAGTTCATATTCTTTTTCAGATAGGCTTAAATCTGTTAGCTCTTCATCTGAAATTACAAATATTCCATCTCCTTTCTTTACATTGCCTCCTAATATTTTTACTGAGTTTTCATTTACAAAATCTTGTGGAGCTACTATTCCTTGTGCCACCTCTTTATCGTATAATTTAAACGCCCCTTTTTCTTCGATTTTTTCTAAAATATCTTCTATATCAGTCTGATTAAGGTGAATAGTTTTTCCAATATATTTTTTTGGTTTTAGTTTAAAGATTTTCTTTGTAGCATAGTCATTTTCTAAACCAAATTTAAGAAAATCTTTTAATTGAGACTCTGTTATATCCTTGTCTTTTAATATTGATACTTTAGTGTAATATTCTTCATGCGGTTCTTCAACCTTTTGCAGTAGAAAAATCATTGTTTGAATAGAGGCTGATTCAAAAACTTTATAATCAACAAAATCAATAAAAACCTCTAATTCTGTTTCTTCTAAAATTTTATTTCTTAAAATAGAAGCACCTGAACTTGTAACCCAATTATTTTGGGCTATAAAACTAATAGTACCTTTTTGTTTTAGTAAATCAATTCCTTTACAAGCAAAACCATACCAAATGTCCATTTTTCCCTTATAATAGGGAGTTTCTCTAAAACCGTCAAAAGCTTTTCTATTTTCGTATTCTTTTATATACGGCGGGTTGCCTACTACTATATCAAAACCTATATAGTTCCCCTCATCATCTAAAACCTGCGGAAACTCAAAGCGCCATTCAAAAGCATTTTCATAAATTTTATTACTATTGATAGCTTCTATTTCGGTTTCTATCTTTTCTATAGCTGACTCTAACTGCTTTTTATGCTTCTCTTGTGCGGGTGTAAGGGCATCCTGAAAGAGCTGTGCTGACTCATATTTTAAAAAATACTCCGTCTTAAGTTTTTGCAATTCTTTTACCTCTTTGCTATTCTTGTTTATTTCAGTACGGAAATTATTTTTAATTTTATCTATAAAATGTTCTAACTCCCATTTTTGTTCCTTATTTTCAGCATTTTGGTATTTATGGAAAGCATTTTTATACTCTGCTATCGATATTTTAGTCTTCTTTAAAGCTGTTTTCAGGTCAGTATCAAGAGGAAAACGACTTAATAAAGAGTTACCATTCTTGATATTGATATCAATATTAGGCAAAGTCTCTAATTCAGTAGCATTTTTGTAATAGGCATTCTTCAAAAGCTCAATCCATAAACGCAAACGACAAATTTTTACCGAATTGGGATTAATATCTACCCCAAAAAGGCAATTTTCAATAATAGTCTTTTTCTCATTAAAAAGTGTTTTTTGCACTATTTGGCTTTCAGTGTTCTTAGGGTTGTAGCGGAAAAAGCGTTCGTTATTATCAGCTTCATATACTAAAAGCTCATCGTTTTCTATCTTTATTTGGTGATGAATGCGGTTTTTATGTTCGTCTTGCAAAATCTTCAAATCACTTTTCATCGCTATAAACTCATTAAGGGCAGAAACCAAATAATGCCCCGACCCTACTGAGGGGTCACATATTCTAATTTGGTTAATAATAGCATTAGCTTCCTCTCTGGCTTCTTTATTAAAAGGGTCGATACGGTCTTTTAGTTCATCGAAGTTATTGAGGTGCCAACCTTTTATTTCGTTGAATTTCTGTACAGTAGCTTTGCGCAATGACTCTTCACACATATACATTGTGATGATACCTGGGGTGAAGAAAGAACCATCTTTATAACCATTGATTTTCTCAAAGATAAGTCCTAATACAGCCGCATTGATAAGAGTTTTGTTTTCTTCTTGAATCTCAACAGAGCCTTCACTACTAAAATCGTACGCATCTAAAAAATCGAGTAAATATTGCAATGATTTAACAGACCCAGTACGTTTCTTGCCTTGTGTATCTTTTAGCACTGTAGTAGGCAGCAAAGGGATTGTTTTATCATCGGGGAGGTTACTTATAAGCAAAGTACTATGCTCTAATTCAGTAGGCTCAAATAATGAACTATTAAGGTAAGGTATTTTTGGATAGGCAGCTGCAATTTCCTTGCTTCTATCATTGTAATCTTTGGCTAGAACTTCAAAAAATAAGCGTTCCAAAATATCATACTCAGTTATTTTGTTGAAGTTCAAAAACGCATAGTCTTGCTCATTATCTTTATGATAGGCAATAAGCTGTGCTTCTAACAATTTAAGAAAAAGTACTCTATTAATCCAAGTAATATTGAGTTCTAAGGCTACATTAAAAAGGCGTTCTTCATAAGTTTCGCCATAGGCAGCGGCATTTTTTAGTTGCTTAATTTTATTGAGGCTGTGCAACTTAGAAATGGTTTCTTCTAACATTGTACCCTCATTGCGTTCACCCTCTTTAGGTCGTTCAATAAGTATCTGTCCGCCGTTTTTAGTTTCAGCAAGCCCAATAATATGAAGCAGTTCAGCATAAAAACCTTTATCTAAAGTATTACTATCGTTTACAAAAGGTAATTTTAGAAGATGTTGAGGAGATAAGATTTTGTACAGAGGGATTAACTCATTATCATCTTGCGAATTATCATTTTCAACAATACTTTGAAAATCTTTAAGATTGAAATAAGTATAGTGAAGTTCCTCTTTTACTTTCTCAATAAAAGGTTGTGCTATTTCTTTGTAAAAATGTTCAGTTTTATTACCTAAAGCAGTACCATTAATAAAATCAGTATAGTGTTTTACAAGAGCTTTATTTTGGGCAAATAGCTTTTCAAATATTTGAGCATCAAAAATAAACCACTCATACACGTTAGTAATGATAAGGTGTTTTATATCAATATTTTTCTGTGTAATGCGCTCACCTAAAAAATACCATACAAGTTCTCGTAAAGCCTTAGCATTCAAGTTTTCACAAGTCACCATTTCCGATTTATTAGAGAACTTTTTAGTCTCAATAATCACCCCTGCAGTATTATCAGGTAGCGCTCCATTGCGAATAACAAGGTCTTTACGCTCTTTAGTATTCATAAAGTACGCTTGCTTATAGTAAGTATCTTTAAGAAAGTCAGAAATTAGGTTCTTATTGTACTCCTCGCTTTCATTATCGTTAATGAGAGTAAAAAGACGTTTAAAATTAGCTTTAAATTCGTTTATTTCGCTTCGGCTTGGTTTAAGTTTTAGAAAGGCTTTATTAAGAGCAGTTATAATATTATTCATTAGATATTAATTTTGACAGCCACAAAGATAAGGGTTATTTTTTAACCCACAAATAAAAATCTCTTTTTTGCACCCCACCCGTCCCACCTGTCTCATAATCGCCCGTGCGGCTCGCACTCCCACCCGTCTCACCTGTCCCACCCGTCTCACCTGTCCCACCCGTCTCACCTGTCCCACTCGTCTCACCTGTCCCACTCGTCCGACTTGTCCCACCTGTCCCACCTGTCCCACTCGTCCCACAATCGCCGGTGCGGCTCGCACTCCCACTCGTCTCAGCCCTCTCAGTCCTCCCAGAAAAATTTAACACTTTTTATTAAATATCTTTCAATTATATCTTAAGTACAGATTGAATATACAATAAATATAGGTTGACTATAGAAAGAGCGAAGAACCACCGTTATCAAATCGATAACAAAAAGACCAAAACATTAAGAATAATGCAATTTTTATAATCTCTGCATACCCATTAATAACCGACCACTTGCTGCAACACCTCTAATGACTTGATTTCTTTAAAATTAGGATAATGCCACTGATAGTATTTCAGCAGTTGCAGCAAAAGGGCATTCCGGTCTTCGTGGCGACTCTTAAGGGTGTTGAGTTCGCCAAAGGGCGTATGTAGCAGGGTCGTCAGCAAGCTAAGGGTATGCCCAGCGATGTGGTGGGGCGTGCTTTCAGTAGCGGTAAATATCCCCTCTTCAATGTTGAAATAAGGCAAATGGTCGTGAGTAGTGTCGGGATAAAAACCTAACAGACGCGTAAGCGATAGTAAGAACTTCAGATGAAAATGAGGATTGTAATCGGTAGTGTCTAAGCGGTATAGTTGCTCACTAAGGAAGTCAAACAGAGGAATATCAGGGGTATCAGGCTGACATATCTGGGCACATACCTCTGATAAGAAGATAGTTACCACGCTCTTATATGGGTGGGTATGCAGGGTGCTGTAAGGGTGTATTACTTTAGCTTCTTTGATATAACTCAGCGCCCCCTCTTTGTAGGTCGCCACAAGGGCTAACTGTGCCAATGGCTGAAACAACCCTACCTTTAGCGCACTTTTAGAGGGCTTAAGAATACCTTTAAGCAGATAGCTACAACCGCCATACTCACGCGTAAAACACCTGACAATAAGACTGTTGTCAGCATATTTCATCGCAGAGAGCACAAGAGCAGAAGTTTTCTGATACATAGTGTAATTAAAAAATTAGAAAATTAGCAGATTAGAAAAATTTATGAGTGCAAAGATATGAATTATCTGCTAATTTTCTAATTATCACATTTGCTAATTCTCAAATTTTCTCATTAGCAAATTGGCAAATTGGCAAATTAGTTCGTATCTTTGCCCCCAAATGAGCAAGAAAAAGAATATTATTATAGAAAACGTGTCGGTTATCGATGCGGGTGCCAAGGGGAAAAGTGTAGCTAAAGCCCCTGATGGACGCGTTATTTTCGTAACTAATGCCGTACCTGGTGATGTAGTCGATGTGCAGACTACTAAAAAGAAATCCGCTTATTATGAGGGGTTTGCAGTGAAATTCCACCAGTTGTCAGCTGAACGTACTACCCCCGTATGTTCACACTTTGGGTATTGCGGAGGCTGCAAATGGCAAGATTTGGCTTACGAACGTCAGTTGTATTACAAACAAAAAGAAGTGGAGAACAACCTTGTGCGTTTGGGGCGCATCGCTATTCCTCAACTGATGCCGATTATAGGCTCAGATGATATTTATTTCTACCGAAATAAGATGGAATTTTCGTTCTCTGATATGCGCTGGCTTACTCCTGAAGAGATTAAAAAAGCTGACGAAATAACTGATAGAAACGGATTGGGCTTTCATATTGCAGGAGCTTGGGACAAGGTATTAGATATTAAAAAGTGTTACCTGCAAGCCGTCCCATCTAATGCTATCCGATTAGAAATCAAACGTTTTGCTTTAGAAAACGAAATGAGTTTCTACAGTCCGCGTATGCAACAAGGACTATTGCGCTCAATGATAATAAGGCTGAGCTCTACAGGCGAGTTGATGGTCGTAATACAGTTTTTTAGCGAAGATGAGAAAATTGAATTACTATTGGCTCACTTAGCCAACCATTTCCCTGAAATTACTTCGTTGCAGTATTGTATCAATAGCAAAGGCAACGATGCGCTATACGACCAAGATATAATATGCTATAAAGGGCAGGACTGTATTTACGAAGAAATGGAAGGCTTGCGCTTCAAGATAAATGCAAAGTCGTTTTATCAGACGAACTCTAAACAAGCGCAACGATTGTATGAGGTAGCGCGCGACTTTGCCGACCTAAAAGGCGATGAACTGGTATACGACCTTTATACAGGCACGGGTACTATTGCGCAGTTCGTAGCCAAACGCGCTAAACGAGTAGTAGGGGTTGAGGCTGTACCTGAGGCGATTGCCGATGCAAAAGCCAATGCTGCAGCAAATGGTATCGACAATGTTAGTTTCTATGTAGGCGATATGAAGAATGTGTTCAACGAGGCGTTTATAGCAGCTAATGGTGTACCCGATGTTATCATCACCGACCCGCCACGAGATGGTATGCACAAAGATGTAGTAGCGCAAATACTGCATATTGCTCCAGCTAAAGTAGTATATGTCAGCTGCAATAGCGCTACCCAAGCCCGCGACCTTGCGCTAATGGATGAGCAATATAAAGTGACGAAAGTACAGCCCGTAGATATGTTTCCACAGACTTACCACGTAGAGAATGTAGTGCTCTTAGAAAAGCGATAAATAGATTTATCTGAGAATAATAAGCTCTCCGTTTTTATCAAATTTGATAAGACGCGAGGGCTTTTTTGGTGCTGTATCATCCTGACGATAAGGCACTACATAATCGCATTGCGCAACAAGTGTAGCAGGAATATCAGCAAAGCACATAGGAGTAGGCTGCCCACTGATATTAGCAGAAGTAGAGACGATAGGTTTCCCGAAATGGGCAATCATTTGCTGACAAAAAGGGTCTTGCACAAGCCTTATAGCTACCGTATTATCAGCGGCAATAACGTTTGTGGCTAATAATTGAGGATTTTCGTAGATAATAGTAGTAGGTTCAGTTACTTTTTGAAGATAATTGAGTATATTTTGGGGTAAATCAGCTATATAATCTCGCAACATTGTTATACTACTGACTAAAATAATGAGACTTTTGCTCTCACTTCGCTGTTTTATGGTGAAAATACGTGCTACAGCAGAGGCGTTAGTGGCATCACAACCTATCCCCCATACAGTGTCAGTAGGGTATAGTATCACCCCTCCTGCTTTTAATATTTCAGTTATTTGCTGGTAATTTGGCATTAGTTTTGTATTTTTGCCGGCAAATATACAGATAAAATGCTTACTTCTATCATATCATTCTTTAAAAGTTTTTCATTTTTCAAAGGAATACTCAAAACAATAGCAGTGCTCATACCGCTGGGCTTAGGCTATGCTTTTGATGTATTAGAAATAGGTCTCCCTATTGCCCTTAGCGTGGTAGCCATTTCTCCTAGCGATATACCTGGTAATCAACAACACCTATACGGAGGTTTGTTGGTGGCTACTTTGTTGGCAGCTGCCAGCTCGGCACTGGTCAATCTCACCGCTCCTTATTGGTATCTGCTGCTGCCCACTATGTTTGTGCTCACTTTTGGCAATGCTTACATTTCCTTATATGGGCATCGGGCTACGATGGTATCGTTCGCAGGATTGTTCGAGATAGCCTCTACTTTAGCCCACCTCCAAACGGGCTGGAATATTGCGCTCTATAGTGGCTGCATACTATTCGGTGGACTGTGGTACAGCGGCTTAGTATATATCTTCTTAAAAGTACGCCCGCGTTTATATAGTGAACAGTTATTAGGCAAGTGCTTTGCACTAACCGCCAATTTCTTTTCTATCAGAGCTGATTTATTAATATCTGAAGACAGAACTGATGGGTTCAAACAACTCATAAACCTACAGACAAGCCTAAATGAAAACTACGAAAAGCTACGCGAAGCCGTATTAGACTCCAGAAGCAAATCGGGTAAGACTGACTACCTACAACGGCAATTCCTGATGTTTATAGAGTTGGTCGATATTTTTGAATTAGCATTAGCAAACCCTGTTCAATATGAAAAAGTAGATATACTTTTTGCGCAACACAAAGCTGATTTAGAGAAGTATGTAGCATTTCTTAAGGAACTGGCAGAAGAGTTGAAGCGAATGTCAGAATATATAGGGTCGCGCAAGCAGATAAAGCTTAGCAATAGGCTGAAGGAACTGCTTCTAGAGGCTAAAGAAACGAATGAAGTACTACGGAAGCGTGCAGAAACCTCTGAAGAAGATAGAGAGCGTTCACTTATGTTGCGTAATTTCTATATTTACATAGAAAATCAGTATCATTCTGTTGAGAATATCCGACTAATATTCGAAAATTACTACAACAGCGATGCAGGGGTACGCGATGAGAACACTTACCGAAAGTTTGTGAGTTATCAGAACTACTCGTGGCGGAGGCTTAAAGACCATATATCGCTACAATCCACCTTTTTTAGGCACGCTATGCGACTCTCAATAGTAGTGATATTAGGGTATTTGATAGGAGAAATCTTTACTATTAATAATGCATACTGGATAATCCTCACTATATTTATCATTATGCGTCCTGGTTTTGGTATCACACAAGAGCGGTCGCTTAATAGGGTATATGGTACTATTATAGGCGGAATAGCGTCTTTTGCGGCTATTTACCTCCTTCCCTACCCAAGTTTGTACCTATATATAGCTATTATTTGTATGCCAATAGCCTTTGGTCTTATACAAGAGAACTATATGTATGCCTCTATTTTCATCACCATTACGGCTATTTTTATTTTTGCGCTTATCACCCCCAATGTCTATGACCTCATTTACGATCGACTATTAGACACAATCATAGGGGTAGCACTATCATTCGGGGCTAATTATCTTATTCTACCTACGTGGGAGCACAATACTTACCGACAAGCAGTAACCAAATCAATAAAGGCGAATATAGGATATTTAGAGCAGGTAAAAGTGATTTTCAACACCGAAGAAGGTATTACTACTGCTTATAAAGTATCGCGAAAAGAGGCAGTATTAGCACTTTCTAACCTTAATACTACCTTTCAGCGAATGCTACAAGAGCCTAAGTTTATGCAAAATCGCAATCCCTCAGTATACGGTATTATAGTGATACAGCAGTCTTTTTTGGCTTCGGTAGCCTCTTTCGGCATACGGCTGAACAGTAAGAAAGTTACTTTTCCAAAACCTGTGTTCAACAAGGCTATAGATAGCCTCATACAGTCGTTACAGCATACCTTAGCTCTACTCACTCAGCAAGCTCCCCTCCCTCCTTCTATCGATTATAAAGCCCCTATTGACCAACTACAGACAGCTGTCAAAGAACTGAGCGAGCAACCTACTGATACTGAAAATCTCCCTATTTCAATGAGAGAGACTCAGTTTTACTTAGAGCAATTTAACTATCTATTTGGCTTAGCTAAGAACTTAGAGCAAGGAGTTATTTCAGTTAGTAAATAAAAAACAGGCTACCAAGTAGCCTGTTTTTTTCAATTGAAACTTATAAATATTATATACGCTCTACAAATAGTACAGAATCTTCTATAGAAAGTATTTTTACCATTACATTCGAGGGGATACGTGCTCCAGCTGTCATAGCCTCAAGCTCGTGCATTGTACCTCTTACACTAATAGTTATTTTTCCCCTCCCTGATTTATTTTCTGGTATTGGTACATATACTTCAGCCGTTTTGCCTATAGTTTCAGAGAGCTTGAAAGTATTATCTTCTGAAAGCCTCATTAAAGCTCTTATGATCAGAAAGAAAAAATAAACAAATAATCCTCCTACGGCTACCGCTAATAGTATAAGTAGCGTTTGGTTAGGTATAATTTTATAGAATGAAATACCTGTCCAACTAAAACCTAACAAGAAATTCATTAGGTTGCGGAAAGAGAAAAGCTGAAAAGGAGCATCTCCTCCATCAAAATCGCCGTCAAAGTCGGCAGAAGTACCATCAGAGGCATCAGTACCTATAAAAGTAAGTACCATCTGAATGAGGAAAATGATAGTAACTGGTATGGCTACCAACCAAAATCCTCTAAGAAGTAAGTCAAGATTGTTAAAAGCTTCCATATATCTAATTGTTTGATTACAAGTATTTAACGTATATTTTTAGGATCTACACCAGCATCTATAATAGCTTGGCGTATATTAGCAAAAGTCTTTAGATTAGCTTTGCCTTTCACCATATCATAATTATTACCTTTCTTGAGGAAATAGATAAGATTTGCTTGTCCGCCAAAGGCAGTAGGCTTAATCTGCTCTATTGAAGTTCCCTTCTTCAGTGCTGTAAAGAAACTGCTGTACTGTGTTACACGGTCTTCTATTTCTTTGCGCTCCTGATTAAATTCATACATTATCAAGCTCCAATCTTTAGCATCTAAACGTTTTAGGTTTAGTTTCACTCTATCTACTATTTCTTCTGAACAAGACTGAGAGTTAAAACGTTTAAGATCAGCTATAAAGTCATTGGTTAGCTTAGTATTAGTTGCCTCTGGCCTAGGTGTATTTCTATTATTTCGTATAATGGTTTTTGAAGGACGTGTTTCACTCGTCCCCTCTGTCTTTTCTACCCTATCTACTGGTGCAGGAGCTGGCATAGGTGCCTCTGTCACACTCTTAGCAGGAATCGCTGCTTTTTCTGGTTTTGAAGATGGAACTGCTAAAGGTTTATTTTCTTTAGACTTTGGTGTACTTACTACAGTGTTTGTACGAGGTACTTCTTCCACCTCCTCTTCGTTTTCACGCGCTTTAGTTTGTGAAATTATATCTTGTATATCTTTCTGATAAGAGATAAGCTCACTCTCACCTCCTTTCATATAAGGACTCAAAATACTATCCACTTGTTCGCTGTTGTAAGCTGAATAGTCAAAATCTTTTAAGAAATTATCCCATACAGCTTTCTCAAACTCAGGGCGAAGTGTCTCTGTGAGGTAGTGTTGCCTTTTAGCTTCAGCTAAGAATAGAGTCCCTTTGGGGTCAGCGTGGGTATCTTTCCAATGAATCACATTAGCAAGGAAAGAACGTGCAGGCGAAAGTACTTGTACTTTAAGCGTATCTTTTGTTCCTTTTTCTACCATTTGTGCCAATGAACTTAGCTGTGTCTTGCTAAGCGAAAGCGTATCTTTTCCCTCCTCAGCAAAATCAATAATTATTTTGGTTTCTGTAAGGGGGAAACTCTTCTTCAGCTGTATACAAGTATTATCTATTTCATAGGTACGTTCATCTATATTAGTCAGAAAATGAATATCGCTTATCTTGCTTTCTGACGAGAATGCTACATACGCCTTTACAGGATCTTTGAGCATAGGGAATATAAACCAATAGCCTACCCCCACTAATGATAGTATAAAGACTACTATTGAAGCTATTTTAAGCCAGAAAAAGCGTGAGCGGTGCGGTACTACACCTTCATCATCTTCTTCTATTGAGCCATTCTCATCTATTACAGCTAACTGCTTAGAAGTAGACATTTTAGGGCTCTCAGAGGCTATCATATGCAGATTATAGCTATCACTAAGTTCGAAGTTTATCTCTCCACTCTTTGATATGCTAATTGTCTTCTGATTCTCCTGATTTTCAAACTCAAAGTGATAAAGATGCTCTGGTAATACTATCTCTATAGGCGAGTCACTGCGTAGTGTTTTACTAAAGAGTACTCCATTTATTTTCAGTGCAATAGCTACTATTTTATTTGATACTATAGTAAAATGGTACTTCTCAAAAGACACAATTAGTGGTACCCTATCATCTACCATATAGTTACTCTTAAATACAATACCATTATAGCTCAAGTTGAATATATTATGAGCTTCCTCACCTTTGAATGAAAAATAACGCCCTTTGCTATCAGAAGAAAGTTTAGCTTTAAAATTATTACTTTCTAATGAAAGAAAGTTGATATACTTCTCGTATTCACGTTGGGGAGTTTCTATATATACTTTAAACTCTTTATCTGCAAAAGGAATAGTATCCAAAGCATAATTATCTTGCACTCGCTTTATGTACCCCTTCTTAATACCTTTTTTAATAGTATCGTGAAAAGAGAACATCTGCTGATAGCGCGATTTTTCAAGTAATAACTCTACTGTATCATCATCAGAAAAAGACTCATTAGCATAGGTAGCACTTACATCTTTCCCATTTTTCATAAAGGCTAATACCTTCAGATTAGTTCCAGAGAGTAGGAATCGTGCACCTCCAGCAGCAGCTGCAGTTGTTTCGGTAGCAGCAGTACTCCTTTGCATAGCATATTCTGGAAACAAAAAGTCAATACTGTAAGCACGAGGATCTTCTACAAACTCCTTTCGCAAGAATACTACATCCTGAATACTCTCGAATTCAGGTCGATAAGGCATATTGAAATACTTATCTACTTCATAGATATCAGCATACGGAAAAACTTTTGGAGAATAAGGTAAGTCTAACAAACAAGATTTTGAATTGGTCTCTTCTACCAATTGTTTTTCATAACCACGCAATAGATTGAAATAAGGGAATATATCCTCTTTCTCATTCGGTATAGGAGTATTATCATCGTAGTTTATATGCTCTGCGAAATACATATCCATCAGAAGGTTTAGCACTTGTCTAACCCCTTTCCACTGTAAATAATGAGGTATGTAAAGCGAAATAGCTATATACGCCCCGCTCTGCCCATTTACATCGCGAGACGACCTATACTGGGTGTATATCTTATAATTCTGAGTAAACTGTAATGTATAGAAATCTATGCGAGGAGTGTGAATGCGTATAAAAGCACTAATATCTTTCAACCTATTTTTTACTTCTAGTAGTTGAAAGTTCACCCCCTGCGAGGCTAAAACCTTACAGCCTTGCTTATACCCCCAAATGGTGAGACCTATAGTATTGATTTTGGATTCCATTGAACTGAAAATTGCTAAAAAACTGGTACAAAGGTATGCACTATTTTTTTAAAATGCAAATAATATGTGTAAAAAAACACCTACAAAGGTATAAAGTCCTTATATTACATAGCTTTTCATCTTATAATAAAAGAAAAAAATACCTATAAAGGTTGCCCTTCATAGGTATTCAAAAATTATAATTGATATGAACTATTTTCCTAAGAAAAAGATCTTAATTCTGAGCAGCAACTTCTTCAGCTACAACTTCTGCTTTAGGAGCCTCTGCTTTCTCAGTAGGTTTAGCTTCTACTTTAGCTACTTCGGCTACTACTTCAAATGGGAAATCAACGATTACTTCGCGGTGTAGGCGTATTGCAGCGTTGTATTTACCTGTACGTTTAATAGTGTTACCAGCAATAGAGATAAATTTCTTATCAATATCGTGACCTGCCTTAGCTAATTCTTGAGCTACATCACCATTGTTGATAGAACCGAACAATTTATCACCAGTACCTACTTTAGCTACTATCTTCACCGCTAATGCCAATAGAGCTTTAGCTGTTTTCTTAGCTTCATCAATGATATGTTGCTCTTTGAAAGCTTTTTGCTTCAAGTTTTCAGCTAACACCTTTTTTGCTGATGGAGTAGCCAAAATTGCAAACCCTTGTGGGATTAGGTAATTACGACCATAACCGTTTTTAACAGTTACTACATCGTCTTTAAACCCTAAATTATGTACGTCTTGTTTTAATATAATTTCCATATTTCTCTACTCCTTGTATTATTTTAATAAATCGGCTACGTAAGGCATTAATGCTAAATGGCGTGCTCTTTTTACAGCAGTAGCCACTTTACGTTGAAATTTCAATGAAGTACCTGTAAGGCGACGAGGTAGTAATTTACCTTGTTCGTTTACGAACTTCAATAAGAAATCAGCATCTTTGTAATCGATGTATTTGATGCCCAATTTTTTGAATCGACAATATTTCTTTTGTTTAGATGTGTCGATGTTTAGTGGAGTAAGATATTTAATGTCTCCTTTTTTTTGTTCTACTGCCATTTTCTTACGCTTTTTTAGTGTTTAACTTTGCTCTTCTCTTTTCAGCCCACGCAATAGCGTGTTTGTCAAGTTTTACAGTGAGATAACGCATTACACGTTCATCACGTCTGAACTCTAATTCAAAGGCATCAATTACTTCACCAGCTACTTTAAATTCAAAAAGGTGGTAAAATCCGCTTTTTTTGTTTTGAATAGGGTAAGCTAATTTTTTCAAGCCCCAATTCTCTTTTGATACAAATTCTGCACCCCTTGAAGTAAGAAAATTTTCAAACTTTTCTACTGCTTCCTTTATCTGTGTTTCAGATAAAACGGGATTCAAAATGAAAACAGTTTCGTATTGATTCATAAATAAATTGATATTAATTCGGCGCAAAAGTACTACCTTTTTTATTAACTGCCAAATTTTTCTCGATATTTTTTCTATTTTCCTCGCTATTACAGCTGATTAGCATAACTATCAAATAAATATACCGGTAGTTTTTCGCCTTCAAAAGTAGCTGATTCTAAATCTTTTAACACTTCATCTTTCTTCCCCACTACTATAATTCTCATTTGGTTGAGTTGAAAATACTTTTCGGCTACTCGTTGTACATCTTCCTTAGTTACAGCATTGATATTGGTGATATAATTCTTATAAAAATAGGGCGATAACTGACGTGCTTTGATATTAATAGCATAATTGGCTATAGTTTGTGGGCGTTCGGTAGCTAGCACAAACTGTCCTAAATATTGCGCCTTAGCTTGTGCCAACTTCTCCTCGCTAACTGCCTCGCACCTAATGCGTTTTACTTCTTTTAGTGTTTCTATCACGGCAGGGGTCGTAACTGCATTGCCTACACTGGTTTTGATATTGAAAACTCCTTTAGTCCATTTATCGGTCTTAAAATAAGAAGAAGCCCCATAAGTATAGCCGTTTGCCTCTCGCAAATTCATATTGATATAGCTACCAAAATCGCCTCCTAATATACTGTTGGCTATAAGCATTGCAAAATAGTCAGGGTCATTCATCTGCAAATCTATTAGGTTAGTGATGCGTATTTCTGACTGCACTGCATTGGGAAGGTCGATAAGGTTTATTTGCGTTTCAGGTACGTTTTCAGGCACATAGAGTGTTTCTTGTGGGGTACTGACAGCCTGCCATTCGCCAAAATAGCGACTCACTAAACGGTATACTTCAGCAGGATCTACATCGCCAGTAATAACTAAATAGGCATTATTAGGCACAAAATGAGTGTGATAATATTGGTGTACATCTTTCAAGCTAAGCGCTTTAACATTTCTCTCTGTTATGTACTCTCCATAAGGATGGGCTGTAGTAAAACTCAAAGTCTGCTGTACCCGCTTACTGATTGCCTCTGCATTATTTTCGTTAGCTCTAAGACTTTGTATAATACGCGCTTTTTCTCTTTCCATTTCCTCTTCTTCAAAATTGGGGTGCAGTGCTGCATCGGCTATAAGTTCAAGCACCCTAGGGAAGTATTTTGAGAGCGTTTGTGCCGATACTCCATTAGGCAATATCGAAATATCAGCTGCCAAATAATCTATCTCTTCATTGAAATCGTCTTTGGGTATAGAGGTTGAACCACTACCTGCTAAAAGCGAAATAAGGTCGTAGACCCCTTTTTTATCGCGTTCGAGAGTAGGAGGCTCATCTAATGAAAGTCGCAAACTGACTTGCGGAAGTTTGTGATTTTCAACAATAAGCAAAGTAAGTCCGTTAGGCAATATATGAGTGATAGGTGTACCCAAGTTGATAATAGGAGCTTGGGCAGGCATAGGTTGTTTTGAGCGATTCATCAGTGTATTAGTTAGTGGGTAAATAATCGAGTTCGAGACGTTTGTTTTTATCTAAATATTTGCGGGCGGCATTGCGTATCTCTTCGCGCGTGATACTGCGATATTGGTCTATCGCCTTATTGATAAAGTGAGTATCATTATAAAAAGTATAATGGTCTGCTAATGAAAGGGCTATCCCTTCCATATTGTTATGCTGACTCACAAATTGGGCTTCTATTTGGTTTTGTAGTTTTTCGTACTCACGCTCGCTAATAAGTTCAGTTTGTAGTTTTTCTATTTCCTCATCTATCTCTTTACCCAAAGTATCTAAACTCACTCCGTCCATCGGGAGAGCCCCCATTATATAGGTACCATAATCCTCTTGGGCATCAGAGAAAGCTAACACTTGCAAAGCTATTTGGTGCTCATCTATCATTTTCTTGTAAAGACGAGCACTCTTGCCGTCAGTCAGCAGATATGAAAGCATATCTAAGGCAAATGAGTCTCTATCCTTCATAGCAGGGGTGCGATAGGCATAGAGTTTTAGCGGTATTTGTATATTGGGGTCGTAATCAGTAGCCTTAATAGTCTCGGTTATAGGCGCTTCTTCTATCTTGCAGCGGTGTATCTTCTCGCCTGTATTGGGGATAGTACCAAAATACTGTGCTATCCACTGTTTAGCGTGCGTTTTATCAAAATCGCCTGCCAAGACTAATACTGCATTATTAGGATTGTAGAATTTCTTTTTAAAAGCGATAAACTCTTCGAGTGTTGCGGCATCTAAGTGTTCTATTTTACCAATTACGGTGCCGGCATAAGGGTGTTTTTTAAACAGATGCGGATTGATAGCCGAACGATACATTATTTTGCCATAGGGAGCATTGTCTATACGCTGGTTTTTCTCCTCTTTCACTACCGCATTTTGGGTGCTAACCCCTATTTCATTGATAATGGGGTGCAACATTCGTTCAGCTTCCATCCATAAACCTAATTCTAAGTTGTTAGAGGGAAATACCTCGTAATAATAAGTTTTATCTTGGGTGGTGAAAGCGTTATTATGCCCTCCGTTAGACGATACTATATCAAACCACTTTCCGCGCCCGATATGCTGTGTTCCTTCAAAGAGAAGATGCTCAAAGAAGTGCGCAAAGCCCGTACGTGTAGGGTCTTCGTCTTTTGCCCCTACGTGATACATCACCCCAATAGTTACTACGGGTGCTGAATTATCCTGATGTAGGATAACGTGTAAGTCATTGTCGAGTTTGTATTCTTCAAATATAAATTCTTTTGCCATTATAATATTTGCCAATTAAAAAACTTTGCTTGAGCTAAGAAAACTCAAGCAAAGTTAAACAAAATATTTTATTCTTTATAAATGCTTACAGATTAGCATTGATAAGTTCTTTGATTTTAGCCTCAGAAGGACGTGGAGCAGAGATGCTGATAATCTTACCCTCTTTGCTTATTAAGAAAAAGCGCGGAATACCTGTAAGGTCGTAATTCTCAATAAAGTCGCGGTGAGCACTAAGGTCGATGTGAAGTTGAACACCTTGCATTTTTTCTTCAGTTACCATAGCTTTCCAAGCCTCTTTATCTTTATCAACTGATAGGCTTACGAAAGTAATGTCTTTACCTTTGTACTCTTCTTGTAACGCTTTCATAGCAGGAAGTTCTTGCAAGCAAGGTTTGCACCAAGTAGCCCATACATCTACATATACCAATTTACCTTTTAGGCTTTCGTAGTTTACGGCTTTGCCATTGATATCTTCAGCTTCAAAACCAGCAAAATTACTACCTTCTTTAGTTTTCTCAATAGATTTTAAACGTTTGTCAAGTTCTTTTATAGCTGCAGTATCTTTTACATATTCTTTGATAAAACTTACCATTTGTTGGTTAATTTCATCGGCATTACCAGCAGATACTCCTGTAATAAAGTAGCGTGCTAAGTCTTTTTTGATACTAGCAGATTTAAGTCCTTTTACGTGGTCTATCAGTTTACCCCAAGGGTTAGCTGCGTTATCGTCGTACTTATCAAACAAATTGTTGAGTACCAACTCTTTGTAAGTATGAAAAGTATTGTAATCTTCGGCGTTATCATAGTCTAACTTAGCCACTTCGTCAGCAAACTCTTTTGGTAGTTTTACTTCCTCACCAGAATAGCGTTTATGAGCTCTTTCGTAAACACTTTTAGCATAAAGCATTTCGTAGTTGATAGCTTTTTCTTCTTTTTTTACAAAATCCTTAGGTAGGTCTTTTGCTTTTTTCAAGAAATCAGTGTATTTGGCAGCGTATTGTTCAAGACCTTTTTTAAACTCTTCAGGTTTTTTAGCAAAAAGTTGTTGTACATCTTCTGAATTTTGCAATTCCATTACAAAATCAGCTTTCTTTTGCAAGTAAGCACTGGCGATAGTATCTTTACCAGTGAACTTAACAGTGAGTGGCATTTTAGATAAATCAATATTAACACCCAATTCATCACCTTGCTGTAAGTAAAGCGGAATTTGAATACCCTGAGGGTCTATAAGGGTATAATAGTTGGTAGGCACGCGAAGGGTATCGCGGAAAGTGCCATCAGGCATTAATTTTATGGGACTTTCTACCTCACCTCCTACTAATTTAAGGTCAAGAGGCATTCCGTTTAGACCGTCTACTTTACCGGTCAGTACAATGTAGTCAGCTTTGCTTGAGCAAGCCGCCAAGCCTAGTGTGGCTAATGATAAAATAAATAGTTTTTTCATTATGATTAAATATTTCAGATTACAAAGGTACAGCTTTTTTTTAATCTACCAAAAAAATTAACAATTAGCATTATTAATGAGTGCTTTATTTATGCGTTTTATTAAGCCTGCCCCCTCGTATATAAAGCCGCTGTAGAGCTGTATGAGCGAGGCTCCTGCGGCGAGTTTTTCTAAAGCGTCTTCCTCACTAAAGATACCTCCTACCCCAATGATAGGAAATGTGCCCCCACTCTTCTCGTGCAAGAAACGTATCACTTCAGTAGAGCGCTGTTTTAGAGGTTTTCCACTAAGTCCGCCTGTTTCTTGTCGGTTAGCCGATATGAGGTGCTCGCGCGTAATGGTAGTATTGGTAGCAATTACTCCTGCTATATGCGTTTGTTGTACTATCTCTATGATGTCTAACAGCTGGTCATCAGTTAAATCGGGAGCTATTTTTAGCAAGATAGGTTTCTGTTTAGCTTTCTGATTGTTAGCTGTTTGCAGGGTGGTGAGCAATGCCTTTAGCGGTTCTTTTTCTTGCAAGGTACGCAAATTGGGAGTGTTAGGCGAACTCACATTGACCACAAAATAATCAACATAGTTAAACAGCGCTTCAAAACACGCCATATAGTCGTCTACAGCCTGCTCATTAGGAGTGATTTTATTCTTTCCTATATTGCCCCCTATCAGTACATTAGTATTCTTTTTAAGCCTTTCGACGGCAGCTGCTACTCCCTCGTTATTAAAGCCCATACGGTTGATAATCGCTTGGTCTTCTACAAGGCGAAAAAGGCGTTTGGGTGGGTTGCCCGATTGTGGTTTGGGGGTGATAGTACCAATCTCTATGAAACCAAACCCCATATTAGATAGTTCTTTGTATAGTTTGGCATCTTTATCTAAGCCCGCTGCTAAGCCCACCGGATTTTTAAAGTGTAAGCCAAAGACTTCTCGATGTAGTGCAGGGTGTTCTACCTGATAGATAGCGCGAATGAGAGCTGGCACACCAGGTAAGCGATGTATCCACTTTAGATAATTGAATGTAAAATGGTGAGCCCTTTCGGGGTCGAGCTTGAAAAGCAACGGACGGATAAGAGATTTATACATAACACTAAAAAAGAAGGTTAAAGACAAGCCAAAGCCCTCCTTAACCTCCTAAATAATTTTAAATTTTAAAACACTTAAATACTATAGCGAGTGGGGAGAACAGGATTCGAACCTGTGAAGGTAAAACCAGCAGATTTACAGTCTGCCCTCGTTGGCCGCTTGAGTATCTCCCCTTTGTTCGGAAACGGGTGCAAAGGTATAGCTTTTTTTTTATATTGCAAATTTTTAGTAAACTTTTTTCAAGAAATTTATATTTTATAGATATTAATTTTTTGATAAGGGTTCGGTAATCCTTCGGTGATCCTATAATGTGTGTATATCTAAAGTAAAGGGAAAGTACAGAATAATTTTTTTCTTTTTTTACCCTTACCGTTATGATATTATTATCAAAACTATTATCTTTGCACCCAAAACAGTATTATGAACTTTAGTGTTACACCTATTGGCTATCTTGAAACACCTTTTGAGACAGTAAACAATATGCCTATACAACCCTCTGTAGTTGCTTCTTCTGAAGGAAAAGCCATATTATACCACGAATTTGCCGCTGGTCTTAAAGATTTAGACGGTTTTTCGCATATAATTCTCTTATTCTTACTTCACAAAATAGAAGGCTATCAGTTAGAAGTTGTCCCTTTTATGGATAATGTGCCACACGGGGTATTCGCTACTCGTTCGCCTAAACGCCCTAACCGTATTGGTATGTCGATTGTGAGATTGGAACGCATTGAGGACAATATCATTTATTTTAAAGGAGTGGATATGCTCAATGGAAGTCCGTTATTAGATATCAAGCCTTATTATTCTTATTTTGACAATCGCGAAGACGTACGCAATGGCTGGTTAGAGGGGAAAGTGTTGCCCCCTGAAAAGCTAAAATCAGACAATAGATTTAACAACAAATGACAAACGACAAATTTAAACGCCGTTTATTATTGACGGGGTTGCTTGTGCTGGTAGTGGTGCTCTGTTTATTATCGCTGAGTGTGGGGAGGTATCCACTGCCTATTAGCGATATTATCGGCTTTGTTTTCGGACAAAAAACAGTAGACGAGCATACCGCTTTGCTCCTTACCGAAGTGCGCTTGCCCCGTATATTGGCTGCCCTTTTAGTAGGGGGAGCCTTATCGGTATCGGGGGTAGCTTATCAAGGAATGTTTAAAAACCCGCTTATCAGTCCAGATATATTAGGTGTGAGTTCGGGGGCAGGTTTTGGAGCGGCTTTGGCAATACTGCTTTCGTGGAGTATATTAGGAATACAACTATCGGCTTTTGCCTTTGGATTGGCCGCTGTACTCATAGCTTTGGCATTGAGCAAACGCATCAGCGGAGTGCACAGTCAGGCATTAGTATTGTTGCTTTCGGGCATCATCACTGGAGCTATGTTTGGAGCATTTATATCGCTTACTAAATACATAGCCGATGCTGAATATAAATTGCCCGACATTACCTTTTGGCTGATGGGCAGTCTAACGAATGTAACCGCTACCCAAGTGCTCACCATTACCCCTATCGTGCTATTGGCAGTGCTACCGCTTTACTTTTCGTCTTGGCGACTGAATGTGCTTTCGTTTGGCGAAGATGAAGCCCACACTATGGGCGTGCAGGTACAGCGGTTGCGCTTAGTGGTTATACTCTCGGCTACACTGCTCACCGCTACAGTGGTCTCTATCACAGGATTAATAGGCTGGATAGGGTTAGTAGTACCCCATATAGCACGTTTTATCATAGGGTCGGATAATCGGTATTTGCTACCCGCTGCCTTTATGTTGGGCAGTAGTTTTCTTATTGTTATAGACCTGCTATCGCGTACCCTCTCGGCACTCGAAATCCCTTTGGGTATCATTGCCTCTATCATAGGAGCCCCTATCTTTTTCTTTGTTCTCAAATCAGTTAAAAGCAAGCAGAGCGTATGGGAATAACAGTGCGTAATTTATCAGTAGGCTACCAAAAGCCATTGCTTACGGGCGTGCATTTCACCTTACAAAAAGGAGAAATACTATGTGTTTTGGGCAGAAATGGGTCGGGTAAAACCACTTTATTTAAAACCCTTTTGGGGCTACTACCCAAGCACGCAGGTGAGATACTTATTGACGATGTGCCTCTTGATTCTCAAAACCCTAAACACCTCGCACAAAAAATAGCTTATATACCCCAAGCGAGGAAGATAGATTTCGCGTTTACCGCTTTTGAGGTAGTACTTTTTGGGCGTACCCCTCACCTGCACTACTTTGGATTTCCTACAGAAAAAGACAAAGCTATAGCTGCTGAAATGATGCAACAGATAGGCATATGGCACCTAAAAGATAAGGCTTTCTCGCAGATGAGCGGGGGTGAACAGCAACTTACTATCATAGCAAGAGCCCTCACCCAGCAGCCTACCTATATAGTTATGGATGAACCCACCTCGGCACTTGATTTTGGCAACCAACTGAAAGTGCTGCAACAGGTGAAAGCCCTACAAAGTCAGGATATAGGTATTATCCTTTCGACCCATAATCCTGACCACGTTTTCCTTTGCGATTCGAAAGTGGCGGTAGTGAAAGACCATACTATAGCTGCACTTGGCACTCCTGATGAAGTGATGACCGAGACATTGTTAAAAGACCTCTATGAGGTAGAAATAAAGATTATTAATCAAAAAAACAGAAAAATATGTTTCCCGTTGTAATAATTGGTATGGGACCTGGCAACCCTGAGCTGCTGACCTTAGCAGCCAAAAATGCTCTGGAAGAAGCAGATGTTATCCTCTTTGATTGTATGCCTGATGATACGTTGCTGAAGACCTTTCAGTTTAAAGGTGAAATCATAGCCATTGACAAGAAAACCGACCCTACTGCTATGGTAGACACTATGGAAAAACACTACTGTGCAGGCAAAAAAGTATGTAGGCTAAAACCTGGCGATGCGCTGATGTTTAACGGAGGTGGTAAAGAAGTACGTGCGCTAAAAGCTAAAGGTATAGACTTTCGTATGATACCCGGTATTACGGCTTCGTGTGCTGCGGCTAATATCTTTGCAGTGCCCATTACCGAAATGGACGAGAGCGATGTGTCGGTAAACTTCGTATATCACGATAACGAGACGAACCATAGTCTGCTAAAGGATTTGGCTGGCATACTGAAATACGGTAGTACCATACACATTTACTTTGCTAATACCGACTGTATAGGGCAAATTGTTGAAATTATTACTTCAGTAGGAGTAACACTTGATATGCCCGTAGTGGTAGCCTCGCGTATTTCGGCAAAGGACGAGACCTCAGTAAAAACAACTTTGGGCAAAGTAGAAGCTACTCTGCACGCTTTAGATATGAAGCGACCTATGCTGTTTATAGTAGGTAAATACGTAGAGGTACTCTCAAAAAAGCAGATTATTCCTTTTTTAATGACAAGTGAGCATTAACATTTTTATTACATTATGTTTGCATATTCATAACGTTTTTGTACCTTTGCACCGTGAAAAGAGTTGCGAAAGCACTCTTTTATTTCGCAAAACGTTATGTTTTATATCGCATAACATATTATAATTAACTAATAATTAAACCATTAATCATTAGATGAAACGTTTAGTATTTTCAATTACTCTGCTCTCTGCAGCTGTAGCAGTACAAGCACAAGAGAAAGTAAAAGACACTATAGCAGAGAAACATTATGACCTGCAAGAGGTAACCATTTTGGGGAAACCTAAAGAAAAAGTAGCACTTGTACCTACCCAAAAACTACAAGCTTCTACTATTCAGAACAACAACAAAACCAATGTAGTAGATGCTCTTAACTTACTACCTGGAGTAAGCATCTCTCAGTTTGGTGCTCGTAATGAGGGGACTATCTTAGTGCGTGGATTTGACAACCGTCGTACCCCTGTATATTACGATGGGATTCCTATTTATGCCCCTTATGATGGTAATTTTGACCTTAGCCGTTTTCTTACCTACGACTTAGGAAATATTTCAGTTGAAAAAGGTTTAGTATCAGTAAAATACGGTGCTAATGCTATGGGGGGTGCGGTAAATATCGTATCGCGTAGCCCTGAAAAAGAATTGGATATCAATGGTACTTCAGGCGTTGGTTTTGCTGATGGTACAGGCGTAAACTCTTACTTCACAGGGCTAAACGTAGGCACTCGTAAAGATAAGTATTACGCTATGGTATCGGGGTCGTTTAACAAACGCGAAAACTTTGTACTTTCTAAAAATCTTGCTCCTAATGATTATCAGGAAGCAGGAGGAAAACGCTTCCACTCAGGATATTTTGATAAAAAAATAAGTGCTAAGATAGGTTATACCCCTAATGAAACCGATGAGTATGCTTTAGGTTTTGTAAACCAACAAGCTAATAAAGACATTTCATTTAACATATACTCTATTGGAAATAATAGTTGGAGAGATTATCCTATCTATAACAAGACAAGTTTGTATGCTAAAACTAAAACTAAGATAGCTCCTGAGACTTTTATGTACTTTACAGGTTATTATGACAAGTATTACAATGAAATGCACCAATATGATAACCACTTGTACCGCACTATGAATATGAATTATACTTTCAAGAGTATTTATAACGATTATTCAGCAGGAGGTATACTTACATTCAGCACACTAGCACTTAATCGCAATGCTATTACCCTTACCATTAATGAAAAGTATGACCATCATAAAGAGCATAATGCTGAAGTAGCTGCCAATCCTGCTATAGGACAAATTTTTAAAGAAGGTGAGCCTGAACAATCTTATAAAGACAATACCTTTTATATAGGATTGGAAGATGTTATCACTCTTACTGATTGGCTAAATGCAGTAGTAGGTGCTTCATACAACCAACGTAAAAACATTCTAGCACAAGAGTATGGTACTCACTATCTCACAGGACAGTCAAATGTATTTTATGATTTCCCTACAGGTAGCGACAGTGCCTTCGACTTCAAAGGTGGACTTATTTTTAAACCTGTTGAAAATCATCAAATCAGCCTATCAGCCTCTAAACGCTCTCGCTTTGCCTCTCAAAAAGAACGTTACTCAAGTAGATTTGGCGGACAGAAGCCTAATCCTGATTTAAAATCAGAATATGCAATTGCCTACGATCTTAGTTATACTGGTAAAGTGTTAGATAACAAATTACAATACGAAGTATCAGGCTTTATCAACGATGTAACTAATGCTATCTTTGGCTATACCGTAGGATATAATGATAGAGGACGTGTAGAATATAATATCAATATAGGTAAAGCTCTTTTTCAAGGATTTGAAGCTGGATTCGGTTATGCTCCTGTAAAATACTTTACACTTGGTGCTAATTACAGTTTTATAGAAATGAAAGATAGAACTAAAAATAGCAACAATAAGTTTGTAGATGTTCCTAAATATAAAATAGTAGGTTTTGCCACTATCTCAGTACCTGAAATTAAAACCCAATTATACGTAAATACTGAAACTTATGGTAAACGCTACCTAAACAGCCAAGGTACCCAAGAAGCTCCTGATTTTACCCTTGTAAATGCTAAACTCAATGTGAAACTTTACAAAGGTTTAGACTTTAACTTTGGAGTAAATAACCTTTTAGACAGAGATTATTATTGGTCTTATGGGTTCCCACAAGCAGGACGTAACTTCCTTACAGGAGTATCGTATAACTTTTAATTTTTGTTTTTACTCTTAATAGAAATGCTTTGATAGCAATCTATCAAAGCATTTTCCCTTAAAAAATTATTAATGCTTAATTATATAATCCAATGAAAAGAATTTTTTCAACATTATCTTTTATGGCCATAGTTATAGCCTTAACTGTAGGCTGTGATAAAACAGATGAAAACGAAGTACCTAATATTCCATTAGAAGTAAGTACTCAAAGTGTTTCAGTAGAGAAAGGGAAAGTATTTCCTGAAGCTAAAAAAGGAGGAAATAAATCAAATGAAAAATATGATTTAAATTCAG
The DNA here is from genome assembly GCF_009730375.1 of Capnocytophaga sp. FDAARGOS_737. NCBI lineage: Bacteria > Pseudomonadati > Bacteroidota > Flavobacteriia > Flavobacteriales > Flavobacteriaceae > Capnocytophaga > Capnocytophaga sp. FDAARGOS_737. The sequence goes on from NZ_CP046316.1 coordinate 1,342,408, forward strand.
TTCCTGAGCCGCCTATGCCTAGTAAAAAGAAAAAAGATGGTGCAGTAGCTCCTACTATTACTGCAGGTAGCGGAGATTATTCAGTTAGTATCCTTAATAAAAATATAGCTACAATAGTACTAAAAGAAAATAATGCAGCTATTTATGTTACAGGTGTTGAAGTAGGTACCACTACCATTGTAGTAACCGATAATTACACTAAACAAACTAAAGAAATAGGTGTAAAAGTAACAGCCGCTAAACAAGGTGGCAATAATGGCGGAGGCAAAGGCGGTAATAACGGAGGCGGTAAAAATAGATAGAGAAGATGTGTGGTTCATATTTATAGAATAAAATTTTTGTTTTTACTCTTAATAGAAATGCTTTGGTAGCAATCTATCAAAGCATTTTTTATTATATTTGCAGCGTTTTTCAATTTTTTATACTTTCACTATGAGAAATTATGTATATCTTTTTATTGCTATCTTACTAATGGTAGGGTGCGATAATACCCCTAAAAAACAAACAGAAAATACCTCTGCCGAAAAAGTAACTCTTACCGATATGGCAGGACGCAAAGTACTAGTACCTAAAAGCATCAGCAAGGCTTTTATAGACCGCTCCTCAGTGCATTTAATCTATGCGCTTGATACGCTACTACCTGTAAATAGGGTGTTTAACTACAACGATTCCGAAAAGAAGTACCTAAAAAAAGGTTTTTACGAAAGAAAACCCTACGTAACAGGTACGCCTATTGAAGAGATTATCAAGCTACAGCCTGAGGTGATACTGCTAACGGTATCGCTACAAACAGAAGCCGAACGAGCTAAAGAAATAGAGCGAGCTGACATACTTCAGCAGAAAACAAAGATACCCGTAGTGCTATTTAGCGGCGATTTTGAGCAGTATACCCAAGCGCTTACCCTCTTAGGGACGCTCTTGCACAAGGAGAAAGAAGCTCAAGAACTCAATGCTTTCATAGAAAAATACTGCTATAGCATTCCTAAAGTAGTAGCTACTATACCCAAAACCAAACGCAAGACTATCTACTATGCCGAAGGAATGAACGGATTGCAAACCGAACCGCCTACCTCATTGCATAGCTATCTTATCAACTATACAGGGGGTAAGAACATTGCCGAAGTAGAATTACTCCCTGGCAAAGGCAAGACGAATGTATCTATCGAGCAGATTTACCGCTGGAACCCTGATATGATATTGGTATGGTCGGGTAATTTTGACGATTTGTACAGCTATAAAGCTATCCGCCAAGAGAAGATATGGCAACAACTGCGCGCCGTGAAGGAAAACCAAGTATACCAAGTGCCTTGGCGTCCTTTTGGCTGGATAGACCGCCCACCGGGGTTAGGACGTGTTATGGGTAGCATATGGTTAGCAAGCCTAACTTACCCCGAGTATTTCAAAGGTGATATCGTACCTATTACCCAAGAGTTTTTTAAGAAGTTTTACCACTACGAGATGGATTATATAGAAACAAGAGACATCATAGGGGCTCAACCTGATATAACAAACAAATAACAATGATAACAATTAAAGTATTCGGAAAACTGACAGAAGTATTAGGTACTGATACCTATACTACTGCTTTCACTAAAAAAACAGTAGCTGAGCTCAAAGCCCAGCTACATACAGCGTTTCCTGCACTTAGCAGTATGACCTATTTTGTAATTATCAACAACCAAAAAGCAAGCGATGAGGCAATCATACCCCCTAATGCCGAATTGGCTTTACTCCCTCCCTATTCCGGAGGATAATGATAACTAACCATCAAAAACTGACAAATCTATACTATAGGTTTGTCAGTTTTTTTGCCGCATACTTAGCACAAAAGTTATGGTATAGAGTATACCTGCTATACCCCACACTATTTTAGCTAATGTACTATTGCTGGTTATAATTAGGTATCCTACACATACAAACATTAGCACTAATAATACTATTAAGATAACTTTTCTATTTCTCATAAGCCTTTCTTATTTCGTAATTCGTCTCTCTACTCGTGCCTTGCGCCTTTAAGTACTTTAAAGATATGCAGTACCGCAGGGAATATAGCCTCCATCGACTCGGTAGCTCCTTTGGTCGAACCTGGTAAGGCAAGCACTAAGCTATTACCTATAGTGCCGACTACACTGCGCGAAAGCATAGCATAAGGAGTGCGGTCTTGTCCGTAGCTGCGAATAGTCTCGGCTATTCCCTCTATTTCTTTGTCTAATAACGGACGTACAGCTTCAGGAGTAACATCGCGAGGAGATAAGCCAGTACCTCCTGTGATAAGTACTAAAGAGGTACCTGCACTTACAGCCTCTTTCACACGGCTCTGTATATCAGCCACTTCATCGGGTATAATAGTATAAGTAGCCGGAATAGCATATCGTTCTAAATGTGCTATAATTGCCTTGCCTGCTTTATCTTCTTTCTTGCCCGCAAAAATACTATCAGAACATACTATCACCGATGCTGTAAGCCCTTCGGCTGCTTCTTTGTAGTCAGTTTTACCTCCTTTCTTCTCTACCAAACGGATATTGCGTATTTCTATGCCTTTGTCAATAGGTTTTAGCATATCGTAAAGAGTAAGGGCTACTACCGAAGCCGCGTGCATTGCCTCTACCTCTACCCCTGTTTTATAGATAGTGTGCACCTCTACAAAAATGTGTATCTCTAATTCTTTTACCTCAAAGCTAATATGTGTATATTCAATAGGCAGCGGGTGGCAGTCAGGTATCATATCGCTGGTGCGTTTGGCAGCGAATAGTCCTGCTGTCTTGCTCATCTCGAATACATTCCCTTTGGGTACTTGATTGTTTTTAATAGCTGCAATAGTGCTTTCGGCACTTACGGCTACTACTGCGGTAGCGATAGCTTGGCGCAGGGTATTGCTTTTATGCGTAATATTAACCACTTTATTTTTTATTAATTGTTAGTTTTCCATTGATGAGTCCCATCTCCAAAGAGTTCTTTGCCAAAGATAGGTACTTCTTTTTTGATGCGGTCTACCATTTCATCACAAGCCTGTATGGCTGCCTTCCGATGGGGGGCTGAGGTGAAGACGAAAAAACAGAGTTCGCCTGCCTTTATCTCGCCCAACGAATGGTAGATATGCGCACACGATAGTTGGTATTTTGTGATGATGTCTTCGCGTATTTCAGCTACTTTTTCGTTTGCCATATCCTCATAAGCGGTAAAGAGGATAGCACTTACCGTTTTGCCCTCAATCTGGTCAGCACGTACCTGTCCTAAGAAGATACTATGTCCGCCTATTTGCGTCTTTACCTGATGTTTAGCTATGCTTTCAGCCACCAATGTAGCGGGTATAGCCCCTTGTTTAAAAATGTTTTTCATATTATATAGGGTTTTATGGTTACACATTAACTAAAGGCGAAAAGCCTTGTTTAAAACTCTTTAGGTCTTTGTCAGCCAATACTTCTTTAGCAAAATTAAGGGCTTTCATACTGCGCACACCTGCTACACATACAAAGCAGATATGGTCATACGCCTTTAGTTGTTCCCATTGGGTAGGCAGTACCGAGAGCGGTAATGATAAAGCCGTGTATCGGTCTATTTTGGGCTGTTCATCCTCTTCGCGCACATCTACCAAAACGGCTTTTTCTTGGGCTAAGAAAGCATCAAGGGCTTCAACTGTGGTGAGTTCGTCTCCTACAGGTTGGTGACAGAAGGCGGGATAGTTAAATTGTTGTACTTCTTCAGCAGTAGAGGGAGCTTTTTTGTCCGTCATATTGTATTTTATTTTAGTAAGTTGATAATTCTGAGTGTTAAACAGCAATAAAGTATGAATAAGTGCGTTATTGAGGTCGCCTATAAGGAGTTTCACCACTTCATTTGCCTGAAAATGGGCTATCATCGATGAAATAGTGGGCAGAATACCCGCCTCATTACAGGTAGGCACTTCATTAGGCTGCGGTGCTACGGGGAAAAGGTCGCGGTAAGAGGTCGTATAGCCGTCTTTTTCAACGTTGAAAACGCTCACCTGCCCTTCATAGTGATACAACGCTCCATACACTAAGGGTTTGCGAGCGATAGCACAAGCATCAGAGAGCAGGTAGCGCACACTGAAGTTATCAGTGCCATCAACCACCACATCATAATCGGCTATAGTGCTAAACACATTGTCAGCTGTCAGGGCATAAGGGTAAGCGTGCAGTACCGTCTGAGGGTTGCGCGCTCGCAAACGCGCTACAGCGGCATCGGTTTTAAGCATCCCTACGCAAGCCTCGTCAAAAAGAAATTGGCGGTGCAGGTTGTGGGCTTCTACTTTGTCAAAATCAACTAAGCCCAGCGTGCCCACGCCTACTGACGAGAGCAACTGTAATAGCGGACAGCCTAAACCGCCCACTCCTACTACTAACACCTTGCTTTCCAGCAACTTCTGTTGGTTATCAGCTCCAAAAAGCTGTATCTGTCGGGTATAACGCATAGTTCGTTACAAATTGATAGCACAAAGGTAAATATTTTTTTTCAAATAAACAAATTTTATAAGTTTTTAAACCATATGAGTTTTTTTAGCTATTTCGCAACTTATATTAAAAATTCCGCAATTATACCTCGAGTATAGGAAGGATATACAATGAATATACGAAGAATATAGGAATGCCAAAGAAATTCTATTATCAAATTAGCAACAAAAACAGCAAAACCTTACGAATAATGCAATATTCCTTTTGACAGTCTCTTTTGCCCCACCAAAAGATAAGCAATCAATTGTCTATTAACAAAAATTCACTACTTTTGCACCCTGTTATGGCTAAGGCTTACCTATAGCCCTTAATATCATCATTACCTTGAATACAAAAACACTCGAAGACTTAGAGTTCCCTACGGTACTCAACCAAATAGCAGCCCTTTGCCTTACCGAACTCGGTAAGAAATACGCGCTGCGCATCAAACCTTTTACCGAAAAAGAAAATCTGCGGATGGCTCTTCAGCAGGTGAATGAGTATCTCTCTTCATTAGAGAATAACAACGCTATCCCTTCACACTATTGCGAACCTATATCGGCTGAAATTAAGTTGTTAAAAGTAGAAAATGCAGTGCTCGAAACCAGTGGTATCAGTCGCATACACCGAATAAGCGAGGTGGTAAATACGCAAATAGCCTTCTTTAGGCATTTTGCTATGCTCTACCCTACTCTATTTGCTACGGCTGATAGTGTAGAATATACCACTGAAATTACTACAGCTATCGAGAAAGTGCTTGACAAGTACGGCGAGATAAAGAGTGAGGCTTCGCCTGCATTGGCAAATATTCGGCGCGAACTGAGTATGCTAAAAGGCAAGATAAACGAGAGCTTCGGTCGTGCGCTTGCCGAGTACAACACTGCTGACTATTTAGACGACATACGCGAAACGGTGGTCGATAATCGCCGTGTATTGGCAGTAAAAGCTATGTACCGCCGTAAGGTGCAAGGCACAGTGCTGGGTAGCTCCAAAACGGGCAGTATAGTGTATATAGAGCCTCGCCAGACGGAGCTCTACTCCCGCGAGCTTTCTAACCTGCTCTATGATGAGCGCGAAGAGATACAGCGTATATTGCGCGAACTCACCGCTTTCTTAAGTGAGTTCAGAGAGCTGCTAAAGGACTATCAGCGCTATATCACAGCCATCGACCTTATTTATGCCAAAGCTAAGTACGCCCATCAGATGCACGCTCTTTTGCCCCATATAACCGAAGAGCGCACGCTCTCCCTGCGCGAGGCATATCACCCTCTTCTCTACCTTAGCAATGCGCGCAAGGGCGCTACTACCTATCCGCAGACTATCGAGCTGACGGATGATAACCGCATTATTGTAATATCCGGACCTAATGCGGGGGGTAAGAGTATCACCCTAAAAACCATCGGACTGCTACAGCTGATGCTCCAAAGCGGTATGTTAGTGCCTGTACACCATCGGTCACAAATGTGCCTATTCGAGCATATTCTTACTGATATAGGTGATAATCAGTCAATTGAAAATCATCTGAGTACCTATAGTTATCGCCTAAAGAATATGAATTATTTCCTGAGGAAATGCAATGACCGCACCCTCTTTCTGATAGACGAGTTTGGTACTGGTAGCGACCCTGAGCTGGGAGGAGCTTTGGCAGAGACTTTCTTAGAAGAGTTTTACCACCGCAAAGCCTTTGGGGTTATCACCACTCACTATACTAATCTGAAGATACTTGCCGACGAATTGCCTCACGCCTCTAATGCCAATATGCTTTTCAACGACAAGACGTTAGAACCTATCTATAAGCTGATTATTGGTGAAGCAGGTAGCTCCTTCACTTTTGAGGTAGCACAGAAAAATGGCATTCCTTTCAGCCTTATCAACCGAGCTAAGAAAAAGATTGAAAAAGGAAAAGTGCGCTTTGATGCCACCATAGCCAAACTGCAAAAAGAGCGCAGCAAAATGGAAAAGACGGCCGAAACGCTAAAAGACGAGGAGATAAAAGCGCGCGAAGAGGCCAAACGATTAGAAGAGCTAAACGACAAGATAAAGAGCAAACTCATCAACTACCAAGAGCTGTACGACCAAAGTCAGCGTATGATAACCTTAGGATCGCGGGTAGACCAATTAGCGGAGCGTTACTTTTACGATGGCAAACGCCGTCCGCTCATAGCCGAGATACTGCGTTTGATAGAGACAGAAAACGCTAAGCGCAAACAGCTGAGCAAGGAAGAGCGCAGCCAGAAAAAAGAAGAAAAGAAAGCTACTACCGAAGAGGTACATCAGCAAATGGAGGCTATCCGCCAACAGCGCAAGGAAGAGAAGAAAGAGCGTATGGCACAAGAACGAGCTGCTAAAGAGAAGTTACAACGCGCGCTGGCTCTCGGCGACCGTGTCCGTATAAAAGACGGGCGCAGTGTGGGTACTATCGACAAAATAGAAAAAGGAAAAGCCGTCATCAATTACGGTGCCTTTACCACCACTGTAGCTTTAGATGAACTCGAATTAGTACAAAAAATGAAGTAAGTCCCTATTTTTCACCCGTTACTACCCAATAGTCACGGGTGATTTCTTTACCGTTTTTGGTAGTTAATACTTCCCTAAAAGACTTTTGACTGATAGCTGTAAAACCTGCTTTAGCGAGTATATCGGCTATCTGTTCGGGGGTATAGAACTGAAATCCCTCTTTGGCAAAAGGGGCTTTCTCTCCTACTGCCTTGTCGATAAACGTCAGTGCAACCAATCCTTGTGGGGCAAGCCTCTGATAGATAGTGGCACAATAGCGTGCTAAGTCATCGATAAAATAGATAGTATTAACCGAAAAACACAACTGAAAAGGTTGTTCAGTTATAGGCAATGCTTCAGCAGTTACTTGGCAGAAAGTAGCACGCCCCTCTTGCACCCATTGGTGGTTATAAGCCATAGCTTCGGCTACCATAGCTGCTGAGATTTCGGCTCCTACATACTGTAGTTGCGGTGCTTTCTCTAGCAAATAAGGCAGGTGTTTGCCATTGCCGAAGCCTATTTCAAGCACTCGTATATGAGCTTTTAAAGGCAGACAATCAATAGTGGTATAAATCATTTGGCTATTAGAAGAGAAAAGATAGTCGCCTACCGCTTGTGCTTTTTCTCCTTCTGGGCAGCGCAATAATTGCCCTAAAACGCGCATATCATCTACAGGAGGGTTCATTGCTTTCAATTAGATTTTCAATTAGTTAGCGTGCAAATGTACGATTTTTTTATCAAATAGTTTGCACAGTTGCGCAAAACAGCGTACTTTTACCCTTTCAAAAGTAAACATTATTATCAAATAGTATTATGAAGATATTAGTATGCATCAGTAGTGTTCCCGATACTACTTCCAAAATAAATTTCACCCCTGATAATCGCAAATTCGACCCTACGGGCGTACAGTTTATCATCAATCCGAATGATGAATTTTGCTTGACTAAGGCTATATTGCTCAAAGAAAAATTGGGGACAACCATTACCCTCATCAATGTAGGGACAGCCGAGACAGAACCTATACTGCGCAAGGCTTATGCCATAGGGGCTGATGACATTATCCGCATAGATGCCACCCCTACCGATGCCCTTATGGTAGCTACTGAAATAGCCAAAGTAGCCAAAGAGGGGGCATACGACCTTATCATCTGTGGCAAAGAGTCCTTAGACTACAACGGTGGAATGGTAGGCGGCTACTTAGCTGCCCTGCTCAACCTCCCTTTCATCAATAAATGTATAGGATTAGAAATAGAAGGCAATAGCGTAACAGCAGCCCGCGAGGTTGAAGGCGGCAAAGAGCTACTTTCGGCATCGCTGCCACTGGTAATCGCTGGGCAAAAGGGACTTACCCAAGAGAAAGACCTACGCATACCCAATATGCGCAACCTAATGGCAGCGCGTACCAAAGCCATCGATGTACGAGCTGCTGAAGCAGCAAGCAAAGGAACGACTATTGTTGGCTTTGAAAAAATGCCTGCTAAACAACCTGTAAAGATGATAGCTGCCGATGATTTAGACACGCTCATCAATCTGCTCGAAAACGAAGCTAAAGTAATCTAACTTATTAACCCCTAAAAAGTAAAAAAATGTCCATTCTAATATATATTGATGCTGAAAACGGAAAAGTAAAGAAATCAGCTTACGAGGTAGCTACCTATGCACGTAGCCTTGCTACCGCACAAAATGTACCTTTAGTAGCCCTTGCTGTAAATGTAGAAAACCCTGAAAAACTAGGTTTTTATGGGGTAGATAAGGTCTTGACACTAAACGATGAAAAGTTACAACACTTTTCTGCTAAAGCGGTAGCTCACGCACTACAACAAGCAGCAGCACAAGAAGATGCTAAGGTAGTAGTACTCAGTGCCTCATCGCAGGCTAAACATATAGCCCCTCTATTGGCTATCTATCTAAAAGCTGACTACGCTGCCAACGTAATTTCGCTGCCCGAAAACGGCAGTACTTTTAGCGTAAAGAGCCACGTATTTTCTAATAAAGCTATCGCTATCCAGCAACTTTCTACTCCTGTAAAACTATTGAGCATTGCCCCCAATGCTTTCGGGGTAAAAGAAAATCCTACCGATGCAGTTGTAACGCCTTTCGTGCCTACTCTTGCTGATACTGATTTCGATGTACAAGTAACGGCTGTCGAAAAAGGCACTGATAAAGTATCGTTAGACGAGGCTGCTATAGTAGTATCAGGCGGACGCGGACTAAAAGGGGCAGAGAATTGGGGTATCATCGAGGAACTTGCCGAAGTACTCGGGGCTGCAACAGCTTGCTCTAAGCCCGTTGCCGATATGGGTTGGCGTCCTCACGCTGAGCACGTAGGACAAACCGGAAAACCTGTAGCTCCTAACCTTTATATAGCTATCGGCATTTCAGGAGCTATACAGCACTTAGCAGGCGTAAACGGTTCTAAAGTGAAATTGGTAATCAATAACGACCCTGAAGCTCCTTTCTTTAAGGCTGCCGACTACGGAGTAGTAGGCGATGCTTTCAGTGTAGTGCCTGAACTTATCAAAAAGCTAAAAGCGCGACAATAATATGAATACACACGATATTGAAACAACTTGTAAGTGGCTACAGCAGCAGCCTATAATAAGCATTATACCCCACAAAAATCCTGATGGCGATGCTATCGGAAGTTGTTTGGGGTTATGCCTCTACCTAAGGCAGCTTCAGCTAAATGCTACAGTGGTGTCGCCTAATGATTTCCCTGAGTTTTTAAAATGGCTACCTGCGGTTGATGATATTATCATATACGACAACGACCAAGAGAGGGCAAAAACTCAAATAGAGGCTTCTACGCTTATTTTCACACTTGATTTCAATTCCCTAAAGCGCGCTGATAGTCTTAGCGGACTATTAGAAAAGCAAACAGCAGCTACCTTTGTAATGATAGACCACCACCAAGCACCAGAAGATTACGCTCAAGTAACTTTTTCTGACCCGAGTGCGAGTTCTACCTGCGAGATGGTGTACAGATTTATAGAAGCAATGGGCGACAAAGCTCTTATAAATAGTGATATAGCTACCTGCCTATACACAGGGCTAATGACCGATACTGGCAATTTTAAATACCCTACTACTACCAGCGATACGCTCAGAATTGGGGCTTTCTTGATAGATCAAGGGGCTAACAATAGCCAGATAAACAGTCTGGTATTCGACACCAATTCGTACAATAAGTTACAGTTGCTAAGCGTAGCCTTAAGAAACTTGGTGTATGTAGAAGAGTGGGATACTGCCTACATCACCCTGACTTCTGAAGAGTTACAGCAGCACAACCACCAAAAGGGCGATACCGAAGGCTTTGTAAACTACGGACTGACGATAAAAAACACCCGTCTGGCAGTGATTTTTATTCAAGAGGGGGATTACGTTAAAATGTCATTGCGCTCTAAAGGCACTACCGATGTAAATCGTTTTGCACGCGAGCATTTTAACGGCGGCGGACATATCAATGCGGCAGGCGGCAGATATGATGGCACTATAGAAGAGGCTGTAACCTACTTCAGAAGTGTACTTCCTGATTTCATACAAAAGAACAGTTAATAAAATAATGAATATACTAAAAAAAATAGGCCTCCTAAGTGCCCTTGGCATAGTTTTGGTAGGTTGTGCTGACCGACAAGCACGCCATCCTGTAAGTAAGAAGACTAGCACTTTCTTGAAAGAATCAGCTGTAAAGAACAAAGCCCTCTTAGCAAAAGAGCAAGCGCTGATAGACGATATCATCAAAAAGGACACGCTGCATACTTTCTTAGACTCTCAGCACGGATTTAAGTTTTACTACCTACACCAAAACCCTGAAGCTGATTACACAGCACAGTTTGGCGATATAGTAACTTATGACTATAGCCTGTCAGACCTAAATGGTAATGAACTGTACCAAGAAAAACCTGATGGCGAATACCGCTATCATGTAGATAAAGAAGAAGTTTTCCAAGGCTTGCGCTCAGCTCTCAAACTATTAAAAGAGAAAGAAAGCGGGGTGTTCTTTTTTCCGTCAAGCGTGGCATATGGCTATCGAGGCGATAAAGATAAAATAAGCTATAACCAGCCTATTATAGCCAAAATAGAAGTTTTTAAAATAGAAAAGAATCCAGAGAAGGTATTACCTCGCCCTGAATAAGTAATTTTATTTAAATAAGTATATATGAGACAAATGAATTTAATCGCATTGCTATCGGCAATGTTTGTATTCTTTAGTTGCAATTCGCAAAAGAAAGCCTATAAAGATTTAGGCGATGGTCTTTTTGCTGACATCGAAACTACTAAGGGACATATTGTGGTAAAACTCAACTACAAAGAAGTACCTACTACGGTAGCTAACTTTGTAACCTTAGCCGAAGGTAAAAACAATTTCGTAAAAGTAGAATACAAAGGAAAACCTTTCTACAATGGTACTATTTTCCACCGTGTAATAGATGGTTTTATGATACAAGGTGGTGACCCCACCGGCACTGGTATGGGCGATCCTGGTTACCGCTTCGAAGATGAATTTGTACCCTCACTTAGGCACAACAAAAAAGGGATTTTATCAATGGCAAACTCTGGCCCTAACACCAATGGCAGCCAGTTCTTCATCACTCAAGTACCTACCCCACACTTAGACGGCAGACACACAGTATTTGGCGAAACAGTAAAAGGTGAAGAGGTGATAGATGCTATCGCTAAGGCTCCAAGAAATGGTCAAGACCGCCCTAATGAAGACATCAAAATAAAGAATATCACTATTGTTGCCAACGGAAAAGACGCTGAAAAGTTTGATGCTGTAAAGGTATTCGACAACTACTTCAAAAGTGTAGCTGAAAGAGAAAAAGAGAAAGAAGAGCGTGTAAAACGTGCTTCTGCTAAGTTTTTAGAAGAAATAAAAGTGCAAGAACCTCAAGCTAAAGTACTGCCTTCTGGAGTAAAAATCTTTACTATAAACAATGGCGAAGGTAAACAACCTAAGCAAACCGAATTTGCAATGGTAAACTATGCAGGTTATTTGCGCAACGGGGCTCTTTTTGACTCTAACATCAAAGAAGTAGAAGAAAGTTATGGCAAATACCAAGCTATGCGCGAGCAACAAAACGGTTATCAACCTATTCCTTTCCCTTATACTCCTTCAGCTCAATTGATACCTGGGTTCAAAGAAGCTCTTCTCACTATGAAAGTAGGCGATAAGATACGCGTATTTATCCCAGCAACTTTAGGATATGGCGAAGCAGGAGCAGGTGATGTTATCCCACCTAATAGCGATTTGATTTTTGATATAGAAATCACTGGCACTATGGCTGCACCTAAAATGAATTAAGAATTTTAGATAATTAGTAAATAAAGAGACGATGCTCAAAAACATCGTCTCTTTATTTTTAGGGGTATACAGGGCTTAAATCAGTGGTTTCATAAGGAGGCTGGTCTTTTAAGAAAACACGGGCAGTAAGATTGCCTTTTAGCTCTATTTGGTCATCAGTAATTCGTAGCCAACTGCCTTCTCGCAAACCTATTACGGGTATATCGTTAAACTTATGAAACTCTTTAATGCGAGTTTCACGCGTTTCGCCCTTGTGCTTGCTATGAGGGTCAGGGTCTAAATAATGCGGATTGATATTAAAAGGCACAGCCCCCAGCGTCTGAAAAGAAGGCGGATAGATAATAGGCATATCGTTAGTGGTTTGCATCGTCTGTCCTGCTATATTACTACCTGCACTAGTACCCATATAAGGCGTCCCTCCAGCTACCACCTCGCGCAAAATAGACATCAAACCGAGTTCGTACAAGCGTGTAACAAGCAAAAAAGTATTGCCTCCCCCTGTAAAGATAGCTTTTGCTTGCGCTAATGCTGCTTTAGGGTCGGCAAAGGTATGTAGCCCCACTACCCTCTTCTGTATCTTTTCAAAGCCCTGCTGTGCAATAGCGGTATATTCATCGTGAGTGATACCACTGGGGCGTGCATAAGGTATAAAGAGAATTTTATCAATTCCTGCAAAAAAGTCAGTAAGCTCTTCTTGTAAATAAGACAGATAGGTACCTCCATAAACAGTAGAGGTACTGGCTAATAAAAGTCTTTTCATTAGTATAATACGTTTTTAGGTTATCAGTGGCAAAGATAAAAAATAATTGCCAATTGATAATTATTTTTTATCTTTGCCTAAAATTAAGTAAGTAATGAAGAAGACATACAATACAGATTTATTGCAAACTGTCGTTTTGCGCAATGCTAACGGTATGGAAGTGAGTGTGATGAACTTTGGGGGCATCATCAACTCTATAAAAGTACCTGTAAAAGGTAAAAAAGTAGAATGTGTATTAGGGTTTGATACCTTCGAAGAATACATAAGCGATCGTTATAGAGCTGAATATCCCTATCTGGGTGCCGTAATAGGGCGTAATGCAGGGCGCATCAAGTATGGGAAAGCCTATATAGACGATAAAGAGGTACAAGTAAACTGCAATCTGGGCGAAAACCAAATACACGGAGGCTTTACAGGATTTGATAGTGTATTTTGGGAAGTATTAGTGAAAGAAAATGGTAAAAATCCTTCTGTAACTCTGCAATATATTAGCAAAGACGGCGAAGAGGGCTACCCAGGGGAAGTAGTAGTACGTGTAACCTACACTCTCACCGAAGACAATAAACTGCGTATAGACTACCAAGGCTCTACCGATGCCCCTACAATCTTAAACCTTACCCAGCATACATACTTCAACCTAAATGAAAGTGACACTGATATTCTGGGCAATACGCTGCAAATAACTGCTGATAAATATGTACCTTTAGAAGAAGGCTTTTTCACCCCTACAGGCGAACGACCTTCTGTAGCAGGCTCACCTTTAGACTACCGCAAGGGTCAAAAAGTATATGCTCATACCGACAACTCGTTTGTGCGCGAAATACATGCTGAAAAAATAATGGCTACCCTAACCAACAGCGAGGGCAGCTTAGTGATGACAGTACGCACTAATCACCCTGTGCTACACATATACGCAGGCTATTACCTGCCCTTATTAGAGGTAGCTCATCGCAAGACTATAGGACAAAGCAGAGGTATCTGTTTTGAAGCACAAGGCTATGCCGATGCTACCAAACACCCTCATTTTGACAGTGTAATACTCAGACCTGAAGAAAAGTACGAATACTTTACTGAATTTCAGTTTCTATGTAATGATTAGAAAAAGAATACCAATAACAAGTAACACAAAAAGTGAATGAAAAAGATTTATTTTATATTGTTTTTAGGGCTACTCTTATCGTGTACCCAAACTCATAAAAACGCGCCGTTACAACCAGTAAAAGTAACGGTACCTACTGAACTACAAGCCTATTACCAAGGAGTTGATTTTAAAAAAACAGGAAAAGCCTTATATGATGAGTTGGCTACCCTTACTATCGCTAAGCACACAAACTTCTTAAGTTATAAAGACCGCCATAAATACCTATACAAAGCAGATGCTAGCAAAAAAAATCCTGAAAATGTAGTATTGGTCTACACAGGGGAAGAGCGGTTTTGGCAAGAATATGAAGGAAATAAACGTTATTCACCAACTACGTTCAACACCGAGCATATTTACCCAAAATCAAAAATTGTGACTCAGGCGGTTACTGACCTACATCACTTAAGAGTGTGCGACAAAAGCGTAAATTCAAGACGAGGCAATCACCCTTTTACTGAAGGGGAAGGAGAGGCTAAACTGATAGGAAGTGCTTGGTACCCAGGTGATGAATGGAAAGGCGATGTCGCACGGATGGTTTTATACCTAAACTTGCGCTATAATGAAGAACTGAATAGTGATATTAGCACCGGTGGACTTGAAATGTTATTAAAATGGAATGATGAAGACCCTGTTTCAGACTTTGAACGGCAGCGCAATAATGTGATACAAACAGCACAAGGCAATAGAAATCCATTTATTGACTTTCCTCAGTTAGTCCGCCCTGCTTACCAACACTGATATGGCTATGGAAAGCCCTGAACTAATACTAAAAAAATATTGGGGGTTTGACAGTTTTCGTCCACCACAAAAAACAGTTATTGAATCAGTTTTAAAAGGGAATGACACATTGGCACTAATGCCTACAGGAGGAGGAAAATCAATAACCTTTCAGGTACCTGCTATGCTTAAAGAAGGAATTTGCATAGTAGTGTCGCCCCTAATAGCCCTGATGACCGACCAAGTAAATGCGCTAAAAAATAAGGGTATTAATGCTATTTCATTAGGCGGTAGTCTGCCTTATCGCGAGTTAGAACGCTTGCTGAACAATGCCTTGTACTCAGGGTGCAAATTCTTATACCTATCACCCGAACGACTACAACAAGAAATAGTACAAAATTTCCTAAAGGTAATGAACATCAACCTTTTGGTTATCGATGAAGCACACTGCGTATCGCATTGGGGCAAAGATTTTCGTCCGGCTTATTTCAAATGCCAATGGCTAAAAGAGCAGTTTCCTACAGTGCCTCTATTAGCCCTTACGGCTTCAGCTACCCCTAAGGTGCAACATGATATTTTAAAACTGCTATCCATCGAAAAGGCAACAATAGTAAGTACTTCATTAGCTCGCCCCAATATCAGCTATAAAGTATTCAAAGAGGACGACAAACACCATCTTTTGCTTCAGATACTGAAGAAAAACGAAGGCAGTGTTATCATATACACCCGAAGTAGAAATGGCACAGACTTTTTGGCTTCCTTACTTATCTCACAAGGATTTACTGCTACTTTCTTTCACGGAGGACTGACTTCTGAAGAGAAAAACAAACGACTAAAACTATGGTTAGACAATGAAGTACGTATAATGGTGGCTACTAATGCCTTTGGTATGGGGATTGATAAGCCCGATGTGCGAATGGTTATTCACTGGAATATCCCTCTGACCTTAGAAGATTACTTTCAGGAAGCAGGACGAGCAGGACGCGATGGCAAAGCGGCATCGGCTATAATGATTTACAACGAAACAGACATTGAGACTGCTGAAAAGCTAATGGGCGATTATCTGATAGATATTCCATTCTTGAAATTGGTTTATGCTAAGCTCAATAGTTATTTCAAAATAGCGATAGGCGAAGGTACTAATGAAACTTATGGTTTTATGTTTCCTGACTTTTGTATGCTATATGAACTCCCTACCCTAAAAACGTACAACGCTTTACAGGCATTAGATAGGTTTTCAGTAATTTCGCTTAGTCAGCAATTCAATAATAAAGTAAGTTTTCAGCTTACTGCCCCTATTCCAACCTTGATAGAGTATGACCACACCCATAGGCACTTAAGTGCGACTCTTTTTTATTTGGCACGTACGTATCCCCTAATTTATAGTCAGCCAGTGGTTTTAGATACTGCTAAAATAACCGAATACACTGACTTGAATTACTATCAGCTCATTGATTATCTTGAGCAAATAGACCGAGATGGTATGGGAGTACTAAAGAACAAACAATCAGATGTACAAATAACTTTCAATCTGCCTAGAGATGACGACCGCACTATCAACAGTATCAGTAAAAACATCAAAGAATACAACCATACTAAATTAGCCCTACAGCAAGAAGTATATAGGTATTTAAACAACGAAAAAAAATGTCGAAGCCAGCAATTGCTTGAGTATTTCGGAGAGAAAACTACTCACCCCTGCGGTATTTGCTCTAACTGTATTGCTCACCATAAGCCTAAAAAAATAGACAAAAAACAAGTGAGAGAAGAACTATGGGAGCTACTGAAAAAAGCTCCTATTCGTCCTTCAGATATACTTATAAAAATGCCTTATACTAAAGAGGTTATCAATCCTATTTTAGAGGAATGGCTAATAACAGAAAAAATAGAATTTACGGTGCGCAATGAACTTTTTGTAAAATAAAATATTTCAGAAAAATCTTTTGTTATATCATTTTTTTTACTACCTTTGCACAGATGTATAGATGAGGCAAAAAAATTGGAATAATTTTTGCAATCGATAAAAGATTTATTTTAATACAAGAGGAGATTTATAAATTATGAACGACAACTTTTCACCAAGAGTCAAAAGGATATTCACATACAGCAAAGAGGAAGCAGTGCGGCTGGGGCAATCGAGCGTAGGCACTGAGCACTTTGTGTTGGCAATGATACAAGAAGGTGAAGGTAAAGCGATAGAAATACTGCAAAGTCTGCATACTGATATGGACAGACTACGGCAACATATCCACACCCTCACTTCGGCAAGAGGGTTAAATCCTCCTAATTTTAATGCCATTCACTTCACAGTGCAGGCAGAAAGAGCTATGCAAGCTACCTACTTAGAAGCAAAGCGTTCTCAAACGGAAACTATAAATACAGGGCATTTATTATTAAGCATTTTGCGCAATGAGAATGACCCTACTACAAGGGTATTTAATAAGTTAGGAGTAACTTACGACAGTGTAAAAGCTAAGTTTCAACCTATACGTGAGGACAATTTTCAAATAAATGTTCCCACCCCTACAGCTACCACTACTTTTACTCCGCCTACAAACGAAGTAGAAGAATACGAGCGTGACTATAGACTTCCTCACGAAGGACGCCCTTTCAGAAGTCCGCAAAACCCCAATGCTCCCTTAGGGCAACGCAAACTAACAGTACTCGACAATTTCGGAAAAGACCTAACCTTATTAGCTGAACAAGGTTTATTAGACCCTGTAGTAGGAAGAGAAAAAGAAATAGAACGGGTATCACAAATATTAGGAAGACGTAAGAAAAACAATCCTTTGCTAATAGGAGAACCAGGAGTAGGAAAGAGTGCTATAGCTGAAGGATTGGCATTGCGTATTGTGCAGCGAAAAGTGGCACGAGTATTGTATAACAAAAGAGTGGTTACCCTCGATCTAGCGTCATTAGTAGCAGGCACTAAATACAGAGGACAGTTCGAAGAACGGCTAAAAGCCATAATGAACGAGCTAGAAAAAAACCGTGATATTATCTTATTTATTGATGAGATACATACCTTAGTGGGTGCTGGTAGCGGCACTGGTAGCTTAGATGCCTCAAATATGTTTAAACCTGCCCTTGCACGTGGCGAAATTCAATGTATTGGCGCTACTACTCTTGATGAGTACCGTCAATCTATAGAGAAAGATGGGGCATTAGAGCGTCGTTTTCAGAAGATATTGGTAGAACCTACTAATATAGACGAGACTATACAAATACTTAAAAATATAAAAGGAAAATATGAAGAACATCACAATGTAATCTATAGTGATGAGGCTTTAGAGGCTTGTGTAAAGCTCACGAACCGTTATCTAACTGATAGATATTTACCCGACAAAGCTATTGATGCTCTTGACGAGGCAGGATCGAGAATACACATTACACAGCTCAAAATTCCAAAATATATATTGGAAGTAGAAGAACAGTTAGAAAAAGCTACCAGAGCTAAAAATGATGCTGTTTCTCGCCAACAATTTGAAGAAGCTGCCCACTTACGCGATAACGAAAAACGAATAGAACATTCGTTACTTGAGTTAAACCGAAAATGGGATCAAGACTCTAAGCTACACCGCGATGTAATAACTGAAGAGCACATTGCTGATGTTGTTTCGATGATGAGCGGTATACCTGTTAGCCGTATTGCACAAACCGAGATGAACAAACTCGCTGAGCTTTCAGCCATTATGAAGTCGAAAATCATCGGACAAGACGAAGCGGTAGAAAAGGTGGTTAAAGCGATTAAGCGCAACCGTACAGGGCTGAAAGACCCTAATAAACCAATTGGGTCATTTATATTCTTAGGGCAAACAGGGGTAGGTAAAACCCAATTGGCTAAAGTATTGGCTAAAGAGTTATTTGACTCTGAAGATACAATGGTTCGCATAGATATGAGCGAGTATATGGAAAAATTCTCAACTACACGCCTCATCGGAGCCCCTCCTGGTTATGTCGGCTATGAAGAGGGTGGACAGCTTACAGAAAAAGTGCGACGCAAGCCTTATTCAGTAGTACTCTTAGATGAGATTGAAAAGGCACATCCTGATGTATTCAATATGCTACTGCAAGTATTAGATGATGGTTTCTTAACCGACAGCTTAGGTAGAAAAATTGATTTTAGAAATACTATCATCATAATGACTTCTAACATTGGTGCGCGCCAAGTAAAAGAGTTCGGACAAGGAGTAGGCTTTGGCACTTCAGCTAGAATGGCTCAATCAGAAGCTAATGAGAAGTCAATAGTAGAGAATGCTCTCAAGAAAGTATTTGCACCTGAGTTCTTAAACCGTATTGATGATGTGATTACTTTTAATCCGCTTAGCAAAGAAAATATCTTTAAGATTATTGATATTGAGCTATCTAAGCTCTACTCACGCATCAAAGATTTAGGATATGAGGTACAATTAAGCGAAAAAGCTAAGAACTTTATAGCTGAAAAAGGGTATGATAAGCAGTACGGAGCACGACCTCTAAAACGCGCTATTCAAAAGTATGTAGAAGACATTTTAGCAGAAGAAATTGTCTCTAATCACATACAGCAAGGAGATAGTATCGACTTTGATTTAGATACAAAGGGAGAAACTCTTATGATAAAACAAAAAGAAAAAATATTCATTTAAACCTATGTAATTATGCACATTTTAAGACTTTTAAGCCTATTTATACTATTATTCAGTTTATCGTCTTTCACCGAAAGTACGAATATAAAAGAAAACATAGCAACTAAAGCAACTGTTACAGTAGCAACAACGTTAACAAACAAAGGAAATCCTAAGAAAAAGACTTACTCTCCTCCTAAAAAGAAGAACAGTAAGACTGTTGCTAGTAAAAAAAATAATAAAATAGCTCAAAAGCGCAAAGTAGCTGTACGGCATAATGCTAAAAGAAAAACTGTAGCTTCTGCTAAAAGAAGGAAAGCCACCAAAAAGACTATTGCCCCTACTCAATATGCTGAGAACACAACTAAAGCAGAAGATATACAAGATGATTTAGAAGATGAAGAACTTTTAGAAGAGGAAGAAGAGAACGAAAGTATAGATATTGCACTCACAGCCTTATCAGAAAGCAAAGCTGATACTCAACAACAAAAGATACTTTTAGATACTGCTTTTTCCTATTTAGGTACTCCTTATCGACACGGAGGTATTACACGCAAAGGAATGGACTGCTCAGGCTTTGTAAGTACAGCTTTTAAATCTATAGAGATACCTCTTTCTCGTTCATCACAAGAGATGGCTACACAAGGAAAGAAAATCAAGTTATCAAACGTACAAGTAGGTGATTTGCTTTTCTTTAAAACCTTAAGAAAAAATAGAATATCACACGTAGGTTTAGTTGTTGATGTTGATGGTGGAGAAGTTAAATTTATTCATGCTTCCTCTAAAAGAGGAGTCGTTATTTCTTCACTTAGTGATGCTTACTATAAGAAAGCTTTCCGTATTGCAAAACGAGTGATGTGAGATTTGTAAATCTTTTCATATTAACAATATTATTAGGAATAATAGGGGGTATCACTATTACTAACATAGTGTTACCCTCTTTTTTTATAGCTCTAAGCGTCTGTTGTTCTACAATTGTAACTTTAGCTATTCACCAGTTTTTATTTACCAAAAGGTACTACTTCCGGCACGGACTTATGCTACACACCTTTCTTACTTCAGTAAGTGTAGGTATATTTATAGTAGCTCTACGTTCTCCTATTGCTGATAAAAATCACTATACTCAGGTACTCTCTCCTAATCAATACTATCTATTACACGCCCGCGTGATAGAACAAACTGCTAAAACAGACTTCGGCACTACTTTTAAAATTAAAGTAATATCTGCAGACCATCAGAAAGTAAATGGTGAGATGCTTTGTTTTTTCCCTTCCAAAATTAGCACTAATATTATAAAAACAATAGAGCCTAATAATGAATTATTTTTCATAGCAGAGTGCAAACCTATAAATCCTCCTAAAAATCCTTATCAGTTTGATTATAAGACGTATATGAAGCGGAAAGGTATCTATTGGCGTGCTTATGTACAATCAGTAGGGCATATTGAAAAAAATAATAAGCACAGAGATATAAAAAGCCATATAGAATACTTACGCAACTATTTAGCTACTACTATAGATAAACATTTCAATAATGAAAGTGCCTCTGTACTAAAAACGCTTTTATTAGGAAAACGCAATGATTTAGATGAAGAACTCTATCAAAACTATGTAGATGCTGGTGCAGTACATATCTTAGCCATTTCAGGCCTACACGTAGGTATTATAACCTCTATACTACTTTTCTTCTTACAAAAAATACCCAATACGCTCTTATCTTACCGACTTATCCGCTACCTAATCTTATCAATAGGTTTATGGGCTTTTGCACTAATAGCAGGCTGTTCTCCCTCTGTACTACGTGCTACCCTGATGTTCAATCTTATTGGTTTCTCTCTTCTTATTCGAGATAAAGGAGGACGGTTTGATTCACTTATGCTCTCTATGCTTTTCTTATTGCTTATCAATCCTTCCTACCTATATGATGTAGGCTTTCAGCTCAGTTATGCTGCTGTATTCTCTATATTAACCTTTTACCCAATTACTCTATGCTGGTGGTTTCCAGAAAATAAATATGTAAGATACATATGGTCATTAGTAACGGTAGGTTTTACAGCTCAAATAGTAGTAATACCTATTAGTTTATACTATTTTCATCAATTTTCTATCTTATTCTTTATTGCTAATATAGTGGTAGTACCATTATTACAACCTATTCTCATTCTTGGCATTCTCTGTTTACTATTAGCTTCTACAGTGGGGTTACCTAATATTGTGGTACTCATCACAGAAAAACTAATATGGCTTATGAACACATTAATACGACTCATAGCCGAACAAGAGTTCTTTATCATTCGCAACATACAGTTCAACACACTTATGTTGATTGCCTCTTTGTTAATTGTTATAACCATCATCTGGTGGCGACACTACCAACACCAAAGAGCTGTAAAAGCTATCTTAATAAGTATCATTATCATGCAAGTAGTGCTCTTTTATAATAAATACCAACTATCCACTACCCAAGAGATGCTCATCTTTAGCAAATACAAAGAGAAAGTTATTGCTATTAGGCAGGGACAGCAACTAAAAGTCTTTCAAAATGATACTCTCTCACTAAGTCCTATGCTGAAGAACTATATTAAACAGGGAGGTATTACCGATATTTCATTACAAAAAATGCCTTACCTACTACACTTTAAAGAAAAAAACTACTTGCTTATAGATAGTCTGGGCATATACCCTACCTCTAAGCAAGTAGTTATTGATAGTGTTATCTTTGTGCAACAAACTCCTAAGATTAACTTAGATAGAATGAAGCAAGATTTATCTCTTCGTTATTAAAGAAAGTAAAATATACAGCAAAATAATAATAGGTACTGCTATCACTTTCAGTATAGCTATCAGCAATACACTAATAGCTAAAAATATATACTTCACAGCATTATTCTTAAAGGAATAATCCTTAAATTTCAGTGCAAATAAAGGCAAATTAGCATTTAGCAGATAACTACTCATTATAGTTATTACTAATAATACCCAAGTACTATGCAATAAGGCTACCGTACCAGTATTTTGTATTACTGCTAATGAAATAATAAACAATGTATTCGCAGGTGTTGGAAGCCCTATAAAGCCTGTTGTCTGCCGTGTATCTATATTGAAGTTAGCCAAACGATAAGCCGAAGCCAATGTAATAAAAAAACCTACATAAGGCAGATATACTACCCAAGTATTAGCACTCTCCATCATATCACTCAGCTGTAGCATTTGATACATAGCTATACCAGGTACTACTCCTGAGGTCACCATATCTGCCAATGAGTCTAATTGCAGTCCTATTTCTGATTTTACCTTTAGTAAGCGAGCAAAAAAGCCATCAAAAAAATCAAAAAAGATACCTAATAGCACCCATCCTCCAGCTACATATACATTCCCGCCCGCAGCATATATCACTGCTATACAGCCGCATAGCAGATTGCACAAAGTAATAATATTAGGAATATGTCTCTTCATCTGTTATTTGCAATCAGCGTCTAAATAATCAGGCAAGTAAGTTCTATCTTTTTTAGCATCGCAGTCTGGATAGGTTACAATACCATAAGGATCGCGTACTATTTCGTCTATTGATTTTTTACCATCGTGGTCGTGGTCTGCTCGGCGAGTAGCAATGAGGCGGACTGTAAAGATAAGAGGCGAGTAAGCAGGTATTTTCGATTGTGTATTGCTAAAATACCCTAATCCAGAAGGAATAAAGAATACTCCTATACCTCCATCAGTAGGCGCATTTAGTGTACCATCTGTATTATTTGAAAGTTTATTATCAGCAGACGATTTCAGCAGGGCAACTCCTTCTCTAAAACCTTTAATAGTACCTGCAGGTCGTTGTGTAACTATATTGCCAATCAAATCCATCCAATAAGAGAGTGACTGAGTTTCTGTCTTGTCAAATACACTGAGGTCAAGTAGCTGACCTTTGTAGTTCACATATACCGAATCGGCTATAGTAGTAGTCGTACCAACGCCTTCCTGTAGTATCATATAATAAAGCGTATGGCGCACTCTTTGGCTATTAGCATCATATACATCTAACTCCAAACGTTTTAAGTTGCTATTATTAAAAATAGCATCTGCTGTATTGCTGGTAGTTGTAAAAACTACGGTTTCCGAAATGGTCGCAGTAGGCGAAAAAGTATAGCTATGGGTCTTGAGGAACTTCTCTATTGCTGCATTATTTTCATTTCTCACTTCGGTTACATCGCGCGGAGGGGTAGCGGTTTTGCTATCATTTTTTTTACAAGATACGGCAAAGAGTAGCCCTATCACACTGATACTGAATATAATTTTGTTTATCATATAAAAATATTGTCTTAATTTTAGGGCGCAAGATACAAAATTATTTCTTACTTTTGCGCCTATTATGATTTTAAATTTTCTATAAATATGCGAATTGATAAATATCTATGGTGCGTTCGTTATTACAAAACGCGTAATATCGCCACCGAAGCCTGCAAAAAAGGACATATCCGAATCAATGGTGAAACGGTAAAACCTTCAAGAGAAGTTTATAAAAACGACTCTATCACAGTGCGTAAAAACCAAATCAACTACCAATTAGAGGTACTTGATATACCTGAAAGCCGCGTAGGAGCTAAGTTGGTAAATCTCTACCGACAAGACAATACGCCTCCTGAAGCTTTTGAGCAAGCTGAACTACAGCAACTGGCTCAAGATTACTATCGCGAGAAAGGAGAAGGCCGCCCTACCAAAAAAGATAGACGTGCTATTGACAACCTACTAAACGACTTTCAAGAAGATACCGATGACGAATTGCTATAAGCCACAGGGCTTATAGCAATTTTGGATATTTATGCGGATTCGCTTCGTGCATTATGCTGTATATCTTCTCAATAATACTATCAGCATTAGGCTTAGAAAAATAATCACCATCAGTAGCATATGCCGGACGGTGATTACCCGCTGCTAATGTTTGCGGTGCACTATCTAAGTACTGATAAGCGTTTTGTTCTTCTACTATCTTCTGCAAAATGTATGCCGAAGTAGCCCCTGGCATATCTTCATCTACTACTAATAATCTGTTGGTCTTCTGTATACTCTTCACTATGTCGTGTCGCAAGTCAAAAGGTGCTAACGACTGTACATCTATAATTTCTATCTCTATACCAAGTGCCGATAACTCATCTGCTACCTCTGTAACGATGCGCAAGGTCGAGCCGTACGATACTACAGTCAGGTCTTTACCCTCACGCAGGGTTTCTACTACCCCTATAGGAGTGGTAAATTCGGTGAGGTTAGTTGGCATAGCTTCCTTCAGACGATAACCGTTCAAGCACTCTACCACTACCGCAGGCTGATTGCTTTGCAATAAAGTATTATAGAAGCCTGCTGCTTTGGTCATATTTCTTGGGGTGAGGATACAAACCCCGCGTAAGGCGTGCAATAATATTCCCATTGGTGAACCTGCGTGCCAAATACCCTCTAAACGGTGTCCGCGTGTTCTGATAATTAGCGGAGCTGATTGTCGCCCAAAAGTACGGTAATGCAGCGATGCTAAGTCATCACTTAAGGTTTGTAGTCCGTAGAGTATATAGTCTAAGTACTGTATTTCAGCTATAGGGCGCAAGCCGCGCATCGCCATACCTATCCCCTGCCCTACTATGGTCGCTTCACGTATCCCTGTATCCGATACTTTGGTCACTCCGTATTTCTTCTGCAATCCTTCTAATCCTTGGTTTACATCACCTATATTACCAACATCTTCCCCAAATATCAATAAGTTAGGATACTTAGTCAGAAGGGCGTCAAAGTTATCTCTTACTACTATACGAGCGTCTACCAGCTCAGCATCAGGGTTATACACAGGGGCTACCTCACTAACATTTAGCGCGCTATGGGCACTTTCTGTATAAAGGTATTTACTATATTTAGGTTCATTTATTGCCAAATAATCATTTATCCAAGAGCGAAGAACTCCTACCTCGCGTTGTTCTTTTACCCATTGTCTGAGGGCTTTGCGCGCGGTGTTGAGTATTACTTTTCGCAAGAGCGTAGGGGCTGCAGCCAAAGACGCTGCGTATTCATTATTAGGCTCTATTTGGTTGAGTAAAGCTATCAATTGCTGCCTTTCTGCTTCCATTGGCTTAGTATAGGCTTCCCACGCTTTCTTTCTACCGTCTTTTACTCGTTTCTTAGCCTGTTGTTCTATAGTTGCTAACTCTTCTTCAGTAGCATACCCCGATGCCAAAATCCACTCACGCATCTTACTGATACAGTCAAACTCTTTTTCCCATTCTAAGCGTTCAGCACTCTTATAGCGTTCGTGAGAACCTGAGGTTGAGTGTCCTTGGGGCTGCGTAAGTTCGCGCACGTGCACCAATACCGGTACGTGTTGCTCACGTGCTATGGCAGCTGCTTTCTGATATGCCTCATATAAAGCCGGATAATCCCAACCATTTACTACCATTAGCTCTATACCTGCGTGCTTATCATCGCGTACAAAGCCTTTCATCACTTCAGAAATGCTTTCTTTGGTTGTGTGATATTCCTTCGGTACCGAAATACCGTATTCATCATCCCATACCGACATTACCATCGGCACTTGCATCACCCCTGCGGCATTAAGGGTCTCAAAGAAATGCCCTTCACTGGTACTAGCGTTGCCTATAGTACCCCAAGCTACCTCATTACCGTGGTCTGAAAATCCTTCAGCTGCAGCGTTAGGTAGTGCGCGATATACTTTCGAAGCCTGAGCCAAGCCCAATAAGCGTGGCATCTGCCCTGCTGTACACGAAATATCACTACTGCTGTTCTTTTGTTTCAATAGGTTTTTCCATTCGCCATTTTCATCAAGACTATGGGTGGTAAAGTGCCCTCCCATCTGCCTACCTGCACTAGTGGGGTCAGCTTCTATATCAGCGTGTGCATAAAGTCCCGCAAAAAAATGTTCAACAGTATGCACCCCTATAGCCATCATAAAAGTCTGGTCGCGATAGTAACCACTGCGAAAATCACCTTCTCTGAAAGCACGTGCCATAGCCACTTGTGGTACTTCTTTACCGTCGCCAAAAATACCAAATTTAGCCTTACCTGTAAGTACTTCTTTCCTACCCATTAAGCTGCATTCGCGACTGATAAGGGCAATACTATAGTCTTCTAAAATATCCTCTTTTTTCATTAGTTCTTCTCTTTAATAGTTTGAAAAAATAATAAAGTGGTTTGCTTTACTCTTTAAAAAGCAATGGGCAAATGTATTACTTTTTTTATGAATAAACAAGATAATTAGCATTTTTATTTTTATCTTTGTGCGCTAATAACAAAAAAAACAGAAGTAGAACTATGAAAATCATTTGTGTAGGAAAAAACTATACCGACCATATCAAAGAGTTTGACGGAGTGATACCCAAAGAAATGGTACTCTTTATGAAGCCCGACACAGCACTTCACAACCTCGAAATACCGTATTATATACCAGATTTTACGCATAACCTGCATCACGAAATAGAGGTTGTACTCAAAATCAATCAGAATGGCAAGTGTATTGCCGAAAAATACGCCCATAAGTATTATGATGAAATTGCCTTAGGTATCGACTTCACAGCACGTGACCTACAGCAAACCCTCAGAGAAGAAAGCCTTTCGTGGGAAAAGGCAAAGGCTTTCGATGGCTCAGCTATTGTGGGTACTTTTATACCTAAAACCGAATTGCCTGAGCTAAATCATCTGAACTTTCGCTTAGAAAATAATGGCAAAACCGTACAAGCAGGCAATACCGAAAATATGCTTTGGCACTTTAACCAAATTATAGCCGAAGCCTCTCGCTATTTCACCCTACGCAAAGGCGACCTTATCTTCACCGGCACCCCAAAAGGCGTAGCCCAAGTACAAGCAGGCGACACCTTAGAAGCCTTTTTAGATGATAAATCTAACTTCAAAATAAAAATCCGCTAATAAATACAAAAGACGAAAAACAGTGAGCGCTGTTTTTCGTCTTTCGTCTTTAGTACTCTTCTTCTTCTATTTCTTTTTTCAGTTCTCGTCTTTCTTCTTTAGAGCTACTTGCTCTCTTTATAGCACCTTTACACCTCTTATTATAAACGTCCAATTCTTTATAAGCGGTAGTATTTTTAGGAGCTTCAAAAGCTTGTGTAAGAGTACTACTCCCTGCAGCCAATAATATCTCCTTATAATGCCAACTCCCTTCTTCTATAGGGTACTTTTGCCAATAATCTTTATCGTATACTATCTTCTTTCGTGAACATGCTAACAGTTCAGGAGTTACCAAGTTTTTATATAACTGACGATTTTGTGGAATATAGAAATCTAATAGAATATGAGCAATATCTCTTTTTGACTGATAATTCTTTAACGTAAATGATATTTTATTCGTAATAAGATAACCATCTATAGGGGTATAAAAAATATCCCCTTCTACTAGAGATTTTTCTTCAAAAGCTATAGAAAAACACTCCTTACTGAGTTTATAACTATCACAGTCTATCCACATTTTCCCTTCAGAATGTATAAAATAGCGAGTTTCATTTACTATCTTCTTTTTTAGTTTGTAGCATAATACCCAATAGGCTTTACCATTGATATTTTCAGTAGCTTCTAACCAAAAATTATAATAACTACTTTTCTTTAGAGGGTGATTAGCTATATAAAAATTATATTTACTTAAAGAAAAAGGGTCTGGATATGCAACCTCTATAAATCGCGCTTGGCAAACTATAAAAGTAGGCATATCAAAAATTTTAGTATTCAAAAGACTTGCAAAAATACCTCGTCCGTCTAACTCTGTATAGCCCATACCTTTTTCGCCAAAATTAAGTTTTCTCGCCTTAAACGGTACCGAAAAACCACTCTCCATCGTATTTTTATAAACCTTTCGTATTCTTTTCACAAAATCTTTTATATCAAAATCTTTTTTCCGATAGACTACAACCTCTTCCAATTGTGTGATATGGGGTTTCAAGACTATTTTTGAGGGTATTTTAGCAGTATTTTCAAAACAAATAGGCTCATAAGCTATATGAGTGATACATATTTTACTTTTAGAGTGCGGTATTATAGCTATTTTAAAAATACCATTATCATCTGTTGAAGCTAAAACACTATCGTTTACAGTAATCACAGCTCCATAAATAGGGGTATCAGTTTCACTCTCCACCACTTTTGCTGAAAAAAGCACTTCTTGTGAAAAGAGAGTTAATGGAAACAAAGCTACTACAGTGGCTATAATGCCTTTTAAAACTTCTTTAAACATCAATATTTACAGTTTGTTATTTATAATGACACAAAATTAAATAAGTTCACTGTAACAAAAAAATAATTAACGAACTTTATATCTCCTTCTTATATTTTTGTGAAATACAAGAAATTAAATACAAAAGACGAAAAACGGCACTTACCGTTTTTCGTCTTTTGTATTTAATTTTTCGTCTTTAGAATTAGTTTCTTCTCGACATCAATATTCTGAGTATATACCAGAAAAGAAGCATTATTGAAGAGAATAGCTGCAAAGCTGCTGCCACATATTGGTCAGTGCTATAGGCGTTTTTAATATTATAGGTTTCGTAGAGTATACCTCCTGCAGCCAAAGCCACCATAGCCACTGAAAACCAAAGTCCTAAGTCAAAACCAAAGATAGTTCCTGCTACTATAAGCCCTAAAGCCACAAAACCTCCTACCACTAATATAGTACGTAGAAAAGAGAAATCAACGCGAGTAAGGAATACCACTGCGGTAAGTCCTCCGAAAAGAGCTAAAGTGATAATCCCAGCTTGCGATAGAATAGCTGTACCGGTATAAAGCAGCGCTATCTTAATAATAGGCAAAAAGATAATAGCTTCTAAAAGCACATAAATACCCAAGCCCATATATTGAGTGCTTTTATCTTGTGCTTGTGTCCATTTATTAGCCAAGATAGAGCCCAACCAAAAGCCTCCTAAGATAAATAGCCATACAAACTTACCTCTGACCATCGAAAAGATAAGTTCTTTAGGTATAAGGTTTTGCAAGGCAGCTTCTACCCCTATAAAAGCCAAAAGAGCTAGGGCTACGTGGGTATAAGTCTTGCGGTAGAACTCAGCTTGTGCATCAGTAGCTGCATAGTTCACTATCTGCGGATTTTGGTAATTGGTGTTGTAATTGTTGTTATAACTCATAATATAATTATTTTAAAAGTATTTTTCATTCTATTATATCAAAAACTTTGCCAAAGGCTTAATGAAGGGGAATAACACGGGGAAGTGTCAGGGAAATACCTTTGGCAAAGTCAAAAAATATAGTGTTTCAGTTATGAAAACAAACTACTAAAGTGTGTTTACGTTGTTAAGGTCTTCGAAAGCTTTTTTCAAACGAGCCACGAATGTTTTTTCACCTTCGCGTAGCCATACACGTGGGTCGTAATACTTCTTATTAGGAGCTTCAGGACCTTCTGGGTTACCTATTTGTCCTTGTAGGTAAGCCGCTTTAGCTTTCATATAGTCACGAATACCCTCAGTGAAAGCGTATTGTAGGTCAGTATCTATATTCATTTTCACCACACCGTATGATATAGCTTCACGTATTTCTTCAAGGGTTGAACCAGAACCTCCGTGGAATACAAGGTCAAGAGAGTTATGAGGCAAGTTGTATTTCTTAGAAACGTAGTCTTGAGAGTCTCTTAAAATTTTTGGAGTTAATTTTACGTTTCCTGGTTTGTACACCCCGTGAACGTTACCAAAAGCAGCTGCAATAGTAAATTGCGGACTTACTTTGCTAAGTTCTTCATAAGCATAAGCTACGTCTTCAGGTTGTGTAAAGAGTTTGTGCGATTCTACGCCAGAGTTGTCTACTCCATCTTCTTCACCACCAGTCATACCGAGTTCTATTTCAAGAGTCATATCCATTTTGCTCATACGGTCTAAGTAGCGTTTGCAAATTTCGATATTTTCTTTGATAGGCTCTTCTGATAGGTCAATCATATGTGAACTGAAGAGAGGTTTGCCAGTTTCTTTAAAGTGTTTTTCTGAAGCGTCAAGCATACCGTCAAGCCAAGGAAGCAATTTCTTAGCGCAGTGGTCAGTATGCAAAATGATAGAAGCACCATAAGCTTCAGCTAATAAATGCACGTGTTTAGCTCCTGATACAGCTCCTAATATAGAGGCGCGTTGTCCGTCATTAGAGATGCTTTTACCAGCCATAAACTGAGCACCACCATTAGAAAACTGAATAATCATAGGGGCATTAACAGCTACTGCTGTTTCTAAAGCCGCGTTGATAGAGTTAGAACTAATCACATTGGCTGCAGGAAGTGCAAAACCTTTTTCTTTGGCGTATTTAAATACTTCTTGTACTTCTTTACCAAGAATAACGCCTTTTTTAATGTTATGTGCCATTTCTTTATATAAATAATTTAATTTCAATCGTCAACGAGACCTTCTTCATATTTTGACCGCAAAGGTAAAAACAAAAAAACAAATAAACAAATTATTTCTTAGTTTTATTTAAAGAGAGGCTTGTTCCTGTATCGTTCCTGTATCGTTCCTGTATCGTTCCTGTATCGTTCCTATATCGTTTGTATATCTATTAAAAGGTAGAACAAGTTAGATAAATTAGAAGCTTCTGGAATGTTTACTTATAAAGTATTAATCTATTAACCATCGCTGAAAAAAAATCTATTTATTTCTTGTTAATTAATAATTGTTTCGTATCTTTGCCACCAATACTGTAAAACACTAAAATAGTTAATTTTATATAAAAGATGAACAAGTCAGTTTATATTATTGCTGCCAATGCCCACAGTGGTAAGTCAGTAGTAACGCTGGGGGTATTGCAGATGATTATGCGCAATACTGCCAAGGTGGGGTACTTCCGCCCTATCATCGAAAGTAAATCTAAAAAAGATACTTTCATCGAAACCGTTTTAGAGCACTTTAAGCTTGATATGAGTTATGATGAAGCGTATGCTTATACTCGCCAAGAGGTTATTGCTCTTAAAAACGAAGGCAATATAGGCGAAGTGTACGACACCATCATCAAAAAATACAAAGCCTTAGAAAGCAAATTCGACTTTGTATTGGTTGATAGCTCAAGCGCTGTAGATGATAGCTACTTCGATGTAAACTTCAACGCCTCTGTAGCGCAAAGCCTTAACATCCCTGCATTAGTTGTACTTAAAGACAACTTCACTTCAGAAGACGAACTTGCCAACCAAGTACAAGCCGCTCTAAACAATTTTATAGAAAAAGACGTGCGCGTGCTCAGCGTGTTTGTAAACAAAGCTACTAACGCTACTGCGGCTACTATCAGCCGTTTAGAACAACGTTTCAAAGACACTACCTTTACTATCATTCCGCGCAAAGAAGAGCTTTCTCGCCCTACTATTCGCGAGATAGCCAATGCCCTAAAAGCTGAATTCCTTTACAAAGGCGATAATATTGATGTTACTACCAAACACACTATGGTAGGAGCTATGCAGCTGTCTAACTATTTAGCTAAACTACACGAAGATACTCTTGCTATACTTCCTATCGACCGTATCGACCTTATTGCAGGCTCTTTGGTAGCCAACTATTCTAACTTCTCTAACATCAAAGGAGTAGTGCTCTACGGCGACCTAACTCTTAACCCTTCAATGAGTAAGATTTTTGATGGTATCCAAAAGAATATTCCTATAATGGTAGCTAAAACTGATACTTTCGAAACGGCTAACATCATCGGTAATACTCAAGCACACATTTACCCCGAAAATACTGAAAAGGTAAAAATGCTTCTTCAGTTATTTGACGAAAATGTAGATGCTGACAAGCTAAACAGCAGCATTGCTTCTTTCAAATCGGAAACTATCACCCCTCGTATGTTCCAATATAATATGGTGCAAAAAGCACGTGCCGGACAAAAACGCATCGTGCTCCCTGAGGGTACTGACGACCGTATTCTTACTGCGGCTTCTCAATTGGCTGAAGACGAATTGGTTTACCTCACTATCTTGGGCGAACCCGAAGCTATCAAAACCCGTGCTAAGAACATTTTGGGTTTAAAATGGAACGAAGAACGCATAAACATCATCAATCCTGCTGAAAGTGATAAATACGAAGCCTACGCTGAAAAATTATATGAATTGCGCAAAAGCAAAGGACTTGAACTTTCTCAAGCTAAAGACCTAATGCTCGATGCCTCTTACTTCGGTACAATGATGGTATTCTTAGGTGATGCTGACGGTATGGTATCAGGAGCCGTAAACACTACAGCCCACACTATCCGTCCGTCATTGCAATTCGTAAAAACAAAACCTGGCGTAAACACCGTTTCATCAGTATTCTTTATGCTCTTACACGACCGTGTATTGGTGTACGGCGACTGTGCGGTTGTGCCTAACCCTACTGCTGAGCAATTGGCTGACATCGCTATCAGTTCTGCCGATTCTGCTATCGCTTTCGGTATCGAGCCTAAGGTAGCCCTCCTTTCTTATTCTTCTGGCAACTCTGGTAGTGGTGCCGATGTAGATAAGGTACGCGAGGCTACAGCTCTTGTAAAAGAACGCCGCCCTGACCTACTTGTAGAAGGACCTATACAGTATGACGCTGCCGTAGATCCTAAAGTAGGTAAACAAAAAATGCCTAATTCACCTGTAGCAGGGCAAGCTAATGTACTTATTTTCCCAGACCTCAATACTGGTAACAACACCTATAAAGCTGTACAGCGCGAAACTGGTGGTTTAGCCATAGGCCCTATGCTACAAGGATTGAAGAAACCTGTAAACGACCTAAGTCGCGGGGCTCTCATCCCTGATATTTACAACACTGTACTTATCACAGCTATACAATCTGAATTTTAATATTTAGTTATTAGTCTTTAGTCGTTAGAATAGAGTTACTTGCTAACGACTAAAGACTAACAACTAAAGACTAACGAAACACTAAGAACTAAAATGGAAATATTAATCATTAATTCAGGGAGTTCATCTCTCAAATATCAACTAATTGATTCTAAAACAGGAGAATCAAAAGCTAGAGGTATCGTAGACCGTATCAATATAGACGGTAGCTACGTGAAATATGTAGCTGTGAAAAACGGCAAAGAGGTTGAAGTAAAAAAAGAGCAACCTATCCCTACTCACGAGGTAGGTATGAACTTGGTAGCAGACCTTCTTACTGACCCCGAAGTAGGCGTTATCCAAAATCCTAGCGACATCAAAGGGGTAGGACACCGCGTAGTACACGGAGGTGAGAAGTTTGTACAACCTACCGTAATTACTGATGAGGTAGTAGCTGAAATCAAACGCCTTATTCCTCTATCGCCTTTGCACAACCCTGGTCACTTAGAAGGCATACGTGTAGCTCAAAAACTTTTTGACAAAGCTACCCACGTAGCAGTGTTTGATACCGCTTTCCACCAAACAATGCCAGCTAAAGCATTCCGCTATGCTATTCCTAACGAGTACTACGAAAAATACGGATTGCGTGCTTACGGATTCCACGGCACCAGCCATAAATATGTAGATGCTCAAGCGCGTAAATACCTCAATAATCCGCACATCAAAAATATCACCATTCACTTAGGAAATGGAGCAAGTATGGCGGCTGTAAATGAGGAAGGTAAATGCGTAGATACTTCTATGGGGCTTACCCCTCTCGACGGACTTATTATGGGTACACGTACCGGACAAATAGACGCCTCTGTAGCGTTCTTCTTAGGGCAAGAGTTAGGTATGAACTATGAAGAAGTAAAAACATTATTTAACAAGAAGAGTGGTATGCTTGGGCTTACAGGTCATTCTGATGCCCGCGATGTAGCAGCGCTATACCACAAAGGCGATGCTAATGCTGCCCTTTGCTACGAGATGTACGGCTACCGTATTCAGAAGTTTATAGGGGCTTACACCGCTGCTCTTAATGGTTTAGACAGTATTGTATTTACTGCAGGTTTAGGCGAAAACGATGCGCTTACTCGTTCATTTGCTTGTAAGCACTTAGATTTCTTTGGTATCAAACTCGATGAAAAGAAGAACGAAGAGCTCAATCACCCTACCAAACCAGTAGAGATACAAGCGGCTGACAGTCGTGTAAAGATTCTCATCATCCCTACTAATGAAGAATTGCAAATCGTAAATGAGATTGTAGATTTAGTAAAATAACTCTTAAAAATTACTTTTTTAGTAACTTTGCCAAAGAAATTATTACCTTTGGCAAAGTTTTTTTTATGCAATATATATTGTAATTCAAAAATAATATTTAATTTTGCACGCGGGTAGTAATGTACTATCGCTGAACTATAAAATAATTTAATTGCTAAAACCTTAGTTGTCTAAAATGAACATCTTATTTTTAAGTTATTTTCACTCTGCACGTACTCATTCCTTGCAAAGTAAGTTCAAGGCTAAAAGCCTTTCACCTCTCCGTATTTGAACCAGATTGATTATTTGTTTCCTTTTAAATTTAATAACTAATAATTAACAAGTATACTGAGTTCAAATGAAAAATAAATATATCGACCTAATTGACCAAACCTATTACTTCCCACAAGATGAATTTACCTTAGATGGCGATGAACTTCGCTTTCATAATATTGACCTAATGGAGTTAGTACGCCAATATGGTGCACCTCTGAAATTTATGTACTTACCAAAGATTTCAGAGAACATACAGCGTGCTAAAAAGTGGTTCGAAAAAGCTATCAAAAAACATAAATACAAAGGTGAGTATAACTATTGCTATTGCACCAAAAGCTCACATTTCAAACACGTGATGGTAGAGGCGCTAAAGAATGATATTCATATGGAAACCTCTTCAGCTTTCGATATCAATATTATCAACAACCTTATCAGCGAAGGACTCATCAATAAAGAAAGTCATATACTCTGTAATGGTTTCAAACGCGATGCCTATATTGATGGTATTGCAGACCTTATCAATCGCGGGTATCACAACTGTATCCCAATTATTGATAATTACGAAGAAATCAATTTATTTGAAGAGAAAATAAAAGACAAATACAGCATCGGTATTCGCATTGCTTCAGAAGAAGACCCTCGTTCTGAGTTTTATACCAGTCGTTTGGGTATTGGCTATAAAAATATACTTCCTTTCTACAATCGAGAAATTAAAGACAATCCTAAAGTGCGCCTAAAAATGCTGCACTTCTTTATCAATACAGGTATCAAAGACAATGCCTATTATTGGAATGAGTTACTGAAGTGTCTACGCGTATATATACAGCTTAAAAAAGTTGCTCCAGAACTTGATAGCCTCAATATTGGCGGAGGGTTCCCTATCAAGAGTTCATTAGCTTTTGAGTACGATTACGCCTATATGGTAGATGAAATTATTCGCCAAATAAAAATCACTTGCGACCAAGAGAAAGTACCGGTACCTAATATCTTTACTGAGTTCGGAAGTTTCACAGTAGGTGAGGCAGGAGGAGCTATCTATGAGATTATGTACCAAAAGCAACAGAATGACCGCGAAAAATGGGATATGATTAACTCGTCATTCATCACTACCCTACCCGACTCTTGGGCTATAAACAAGCGCTTTGTGTTGCTGCCTATCAATCGTTGGAATGATGAGTACGAACGCGTATTATTAGGTGGTCTTACCTGCGATGGCGATGACTATTACAACAGCGAACAGAATATGAACGCCATCTACCTACCTAAGTATAACAAAAACAAACCACTATACATTGGTTTTTTCAATACCGGAGCTTATCAAGATAGTATAGGTGGGGTTGGCGGACTACAACACTGCCTTATACCGCAGCCTAAAATAGTGCTTATCGATAAAGATAAAGACGGTAAAATTACCTCTCGCCTCTTTATGGAGCAACAAAAAGCTGAGGATATGCTGAAGATATTGGGCTACTAATGAAGTATATAGCATTATTCCTTTTATCAATAGGGGTACTACAAGCGCAAGATACCGATACAGAGAAGAGTCGCCATTACCAAATGTGGTTAAAGCCTTCGCTGAGTATCAATTACCTTTCGGTAGATGTAGAAGATAGTCCTCGTAATGAGATTTTGGGCAACAAATCGGTGTTGCCCAACTATCCCCTAACAGCTGGTATAGGCTTAGGCATTTATAACACTTATATAAGCATTGATTACGCTAAAAGTATAATGCCTCTACGCAATGAGCATACTTATGGCAAAACCCAGTATTTCGACTTTCAGCTTCACTCTTTCTTCAGCGAAAAGTATCTGTTAGACCTCTATTACCAAAGTTATAAAGGTTTTTACTATCGACATAAGGGGAAAGTACAGCTATTAGAGGATACCCGCATACAACAAGTTGGGGCTGAAATGCTATACTTTACAAATTGGGAAGAAAAATCATTGAAGAATATATTTGCTTCTGATGGCAGTTTGCTTACTCCATCTTTTAGTTGGTATTTAGGCGGAGGAGCTTACTACCATAAGGTGATAATGCCACTCATTACCCCTGAGAAAAACGATACTTTCAGACATATACAAGCTGGTATAAGTGGAGGGGCAGTAAGTACAATTGAATTGTATCCTCACCTTACCCTGCGAATGCTAATGGGGTTAGGCTTTTACCTCGGTGGCGATGCTGATCGTTTAAGCCAAATGAAAGTAAATAATTACTTTAACTACCGTGTAGATGGAGGTATAAGCTATAGCAGAGCACGCTGGACAGCAGACTTTTCTATACTGCATAATAATAAACGTCTTTTCTTCAAAGATAACGAATTATTAGGTATCAATACAAGTACTTTCAAAATAAGTTATATAAGGCAATTCGGTATCAAATCAGGATATAACAATAAAGTAACAAGACTTTTGGGTATGTAACCCATTATTACAATTTTCTAATAGCATCTTTTATGGCTTGGTCATAAAGGATGTTTTTTCTTTGATAGGTATCTCTATAGTTTTTCAGTTCTTGCTATACTTGTTCTTTCTGCTCTTTGGTAGTTGTTTTTCGGTGTAGTTTTACCTTTCTAAACTCCGCTATCGCTTTGTGATAAGCTAATTCATAATCAGGCACGTAGCCATCGGTAGCATACTCATCTACTAAAGCTATTACTTTGTCAAATTTGAGCTTAGAAAGGGCTATTTTAATATCTTGCAACTGACTTTTACCTACTAACTGACTGCGTATCTCATTAAAGGTAGCTTCTGTTGCTGGATAATTTAGCAGTTCCTTTTGCTGTTGTTGTACTGTTTTTATTCCTTTAGGATTTTGAGCTACCTTCAGATAATCATCTATCATAGTGCGGAGCTCTACTAGTCGGTTAAAGTTAAAGTGCGCTATATCTGTTTGATAGTCGGTGGTTACTAAAGCGTAATGTGCCTGAAGCATCAAGTAAAAGCCATCTAAATTTTGTCTGTAATTCTCGTTTTGCAATAGGTCTATTACCTTTTGATAGTTTCCTTTTTTATGCTCTGCTGCTGCAGCTAAGTACTTATCATCTATATGCTGAGCATTAGCAAACAGCGAGAGTAGTAGAGTGCTAAAGAATAGGAGCTTTTTCATTTTTTCAATCGTTATAAATATCGTACATTCTTTCTTTATAAAGGCGATAATGATCATATGCCTCTTTCAGCTTTTGCAAGTTATTTTCTTGTGTTTGTTTTACAGTAGCCGATACTTCAAACTCTGTATATTTAAGTTCTGATACCTCTTCTTGTAGCTTTTCGTACTCTTCTGTATTAAATTCTGACGAAGGTTTTTCTATAAAAGTATCCACCTTAGCTGGCAATGTCTGAGTAAAATAATGGTACCATTGTATCTTGCGCTTCACTTCTGCTATTTTATTCTTATCTGCCTTTAGAGTAGTAAGATGAGTAAGTATTTTCTGTATATCCTCTTCAGGCAAAGGGTCTTGTAGCAAGAGGTCTTGTACTTTAGCAAATGAAAGCTCTGTATAAGTATCATTTAGCTGACTAAGATAAGTATCCTTAAGGTCTTCAGTGATGTCTTGTTGCTGATAATAGCCTATTATCTCAGTACGTAGGTTATTGTACTGTTGTGGAGTAATACTATGTACTTCTAAGGCTTTTATCTGGTTTTTGATAGTTTGAGCTACCTCCTCACCAGCCGTTACAGTTGTTTGCTCAGGAGTACTGCTAAAATCAGTACCCGAAAGCCATGTATAGAGTGCTATCACAGCAGCTATGCCTAAGGCACTAAGCATAAAGTATAGAGTGCGTTTATTATCTGTCATAGCTGTATCATTTTTTCTTTTTAGTAAGGACTTGGGTAGGCGTAGCTACCGCTGTAGTAGCAGAGGTAGTAACTGTAGTAGTTGCTGCAACTTGTGCCGCTTGCTGCTCTGCGGCTCTGTATTGCAAGCGTACATTCTCTAATCGACTATTAACTTCTGCTATCTGTTTATCTTTCTGACTAAGAAGGTCTTTCGCCTCGTTATCTACGTAATAATAACCAGCTACAAAGCCGATAAGCAAGCCTAAGAAAGTGGCTATAAATAGGTATATTTTCTTCTTGTTCATTGTCTTATTATTTAGTAGGCAAGCTAAAGAGCTTTTGGTTTTCTTTTTCTAAAAGAGCATTAGTATCGTCTAACTGTTGTTGTTTTTGCTGTAGTTCTTCTTTATAAGTATAATTTCGGAAAGCATACCCTCCTACTCCACCTATAATAAGAGCTAATACAGCAAAAAGCAAGAGGTCTTCCCAATTTGATTTATCAGAAGCAGTAGAACTATTACCTTGCTGTGGCAACTGAATTAGTAAGGTATCTTC
Organism: Capnocytophaga sp. FDAARGOS_737; assembly: GCF_009730375.1. NCBI lineage: Bacteria > Pseudomonadati > Bacteroidota > Flavobacteriia > Flavobacteriales > Flavobacteriaceae > Capnocytophaga > Capnocytophaga sp. FDAARGOS_737. The sequence goes on from NZ_CP046316.1 coordinate 1,381,548, forward strand.
ATATAGGGTTACAGCCTTGCGTTCTGCAGCTTTTCCGTGTATTGAATAAGATAGGGTATCTGTCTGTAATGCACATACCTCAGCTTTTTTACCTATAGGTATTTCTACCTCATTCACCCAAAATTTAGCTAAATAATCATCAGGATTTTTCACTACCAATTTTCTAGTGCGCAACTCGCTAAGAGTATCTGCTACTTCTATACGCTCTGCTCTACCCTTTAGCTTTACAATAAATGTATCTTCTTGAAAACCGTAAATATAAAAATCTGTTTTAGGTTTTACAGGCTGATTGCGTACCTCTACACTCTCTATACACCTTTCACTATCTATTATATGCAGTGCTTTAGTACTAAAGTGCGTTACCTCATTGGGTAGCAGCTGTCGCTCATTGTTAGGAAATTGATAATACACCTTAGCATCATTAGGTAGTAATAACAACTTAGTAGTTGCGGGCACTGCTACCTCATTCACCCAAAGCGACTTCAGATAATGGCGAGTATCCTCTATCTGCAATCGGCGTGTATTGATATTTTCTACTGGTTGTAAATGAAACTGACCTAAATGCGGACTATTGATAGCTTCTGTAAAAAGATATAACTTCTCTATAAAGGCATTTCTATCGTCTTCAAAAAGACTTTCTAAACTATCAGGAGTCGCTACTGTATAGTAGTCTCCTTTCTTAATACTAGTTTCATCTATCGTATAGGGGACACGTTCTTTTATAGCACGTGCCTCTATTTGTGTGATCAGGTCAGAGTACTCTTGTTGGGCTACCCCTGCTTGTATAGTTGCCTCATAGCGTTTAGCTATTGTAATGAGGCATTCTCGAACATTAGTAAGCTGATAACGAGGCGATAAAAAAAGGCGTATAGCGTAAAAACCAGCACGTTTCTCGCGGTCTAAAACTTTTTTAATAAACGAATAGGCTACCCATTGCTCATTCTTAGCCAATGAAAAGAAAGGAGCGTCAGTAAGCTGCATAGCCATATTGCGCTCATCGGTTAAGAAAAGCTTAGTATCAAGTTTAGCTATAGCGGGCGAAGTGGTGTATTCGGTATTAAGTCCGCTAAAAGTGCGCTGTATCAAAAGATGTACTTTCATAGTGTTTTAAGGGTTTAGTAATTATCCGAACAGCCCACCAAAAATACCTTTCCCTCCTCCTACGATAAAGCTATCCGAAAGGACTTGTTCTACTATATTTCTAGAATATTCTTGGTTGTATTCTTTTAAGATTTTATCATAACACACTTCTCCTATAGAAAAAGGAAATACTTTTATTTTGAACTTATTACCGCTGTTTTCTTTAGCGTCAATGCAGTTGTTGAGCAAGTTTCTAAACTCTTCTCTTACAAACTCATCAGCTAAGTCCAAATCAGTTTTCGAATTCTGACCGTAGGATTTCTTTATCACATCAAACTTATTGACAACTATGTAGATAGCATCTGTTTTATCCAATATCTTATAGGTTTTAAACATATTGAGGATACTTACATAGATGTCGCTTTGGCTATACATATTGGCGTAATCTGCCTCCAATCGTTGTTGGTGCTCTAAGGCATCTAATACGAATATAAGAATTTTGCGATTACTGTTCTTCACATAGTTCACAAATCCTCTTACTTCTTCGTTTTCTAATCCTCCATCAAATATCTTAGCATAGTTCTCACCTGGTACTTCTACTATATTCAGTGGGTGGGCTTTTTTCTTATCATCTTTTAATGATATAGCTATATAGTTATAAGTACCCGAACCAGTAGGCTTGGGTAGCACACCTTTCTCTAAATAAGAAGTAATTTGGGCAGAATATTTCTCTCCCTCTATATTATAAGAATCGGGTATACTAATACCCATTTTCTTAGTGTAATAAAGCAGTCCTGAGAGCATCACCGATTTACCCGAAGCAGGAATACCTACAAAAAAGACATCAGTACGCCCTTTATCCATTTGGGGCAAGTCTTCTACGTTATAAAATTTAGTAATATTCTGATTTTGATAGTGCTTAAAAGAAGTAACTATCCGTTTGGGCACACCTGCCGCTTCTAAATCGTCATAGGTATAAAGCCGCTGATTGATTCTATCTATAATATCTTGTATCCCGACTTGTTGGGCAAGTACCTTCTGTATTTCAATAGATTTATCTGCAGTAGTTCTCTGATAAGTAGGAGCTACCGGAGCAGCTGCTACTGGGGCAGAAGGCGGAGGAGTAACAGGAGTACCAAAAATAGAAGCATTAGGGTCTGTATCCCAAATAGAGCCTTTAGATTCTGTATCCCAAATAGATTTTTGAGGCTCAGTATCAAAAATAGAACTCTGTGTTTGTGAGGCAGGTTCTTCAGTAGGGAGCGTAATCCCTTCGCGCTGGGCTTTGCGCCTCTTAAGCTCTTCTACTTTTGATATTTCAAGATGATAATTAGCAAACTCTTCAATGGTAATATCGCCTTGCTGCACAAACTGGTCTAGTTTATCTATAGTGAAAGCAGACGGATTACAACACTCCTGAAGTATTTGCATCTTTTTTATTCTGTTCATAGTATTTACGTGTTTTAATATTCTATTACTTTACCTGAGGTAGTATCAGTATCGTTTCTGTATACCCTTACTTTGTACAAGAAAAACGGAATAAGGATAAATAAGTGAATTATCACCACTGCAAGGGCAGGCAGTAGCCAGTTAGGAGGGTATTGCTTGTTGAGCTCTGTGAAACTATCAAGCGGCAACTGCATTTTATTTATAGATACTGGCTCTGGAGTTTTGTTTACAGGCAATTCTGATAGCTTTTTATTGAGCAACTCATAGCTATCAATTACAAACGTATTCAGGTTCTTATACTCGGTAGCTACTCTTAGTCTATTCCACTGCTGAAAGCGGCGTTGATAGTCGTTAGCCTCATTCACTCGTTTGTCTATCTCTTGTTGATTGTCTTGTATTTTGCTTCTGACGGCTATCAAGCGCGAAGCTACCAAATCATCTACATCTATATTCTGAGGGGTAGCCAACACCTGCGCATCTATGTTATAAGGGGCTGCCATCAGTTGGTTTTTCAATGTAGGACTCTTGCTCTTTACATAAGCGCGCAATTTATTGGTAAGCTGACTCTCAAAGTTCTGCATATCAGTCTTAGCACGATTGGCATATATATCAGAAAAAGTATTAATTTTATTTATCTTTTCGTTTACCTCTACTTGTACCTTGTCTTTAGCATTAGTTTCTATGTTAATTAAGTGAGTTAACGGCACAAAGCTAAAGATAGCTAACACTACAAATAACACCAATAGTATAGTAGCGGGCGACTTATATAGCTGGGTCACCATCTTCTGTTTGCTCTTCTTCAGTAGTTGAATAATGGCGTAATATAGCACTACTACTAATGCACTAATAGCTATACTTATCGGAAAATTACCTGAGGTAAAATATAGCAACCCAAAGAAATTGCCGATAAAAAGAATCACCAGAAAGATGAGAGATACTACATCTACAAAGGTAAAGTTGTCTTGTTTAAACTCTGTCATAATATTAAAAGGTTTTGTTGTACAATACAGCCAATTGCTGTTGGTAAATAGTGTTTTTCTTCAGTTCTGCTATTATCTGACTACTGCTGAACTGAGGGTATTTGCTCTTTAGAGCTACCACAAAAGCCGTTACTATAGGCGCTGCAAAACTCGTGCCTTGTGTTATTTCTGTTTGATTGCCAGTGCTAGCTACCTTTATATTTTCCCCTTGTGCGTAAAGGGTAGTTAAAGTGCCGTAGTTAGAGAATTTTGATTTGCGATTATGCTCATCTACTGCCCCCACTTTTATAGTATTTTCAGCACGCTGCAGAGGGTCAAAGCCTGTCAGCATATTGTCATTACCAGCTGCAAGTACTATTATAGTTTTGTTTTTCTCTGAATAGGCAAAGAGCTCCTTCCAGAAAGTCTCTTCGTCTTTAGCCCCATTCTTAATAAATTCCTGCTGATAAGGCTCTGGTAGATAGTCTAATCCTTGCAAGTTGGCTCCTAACGATATGTTTACTACATCTGCTTGATTCTTTATAGCATAGAGTACCGCTTTTATTATGTAGGTAGAACTCATCATACCATTAGCATCAGCTACTTTTATAGGGATAAGCTGTGCCGAGGGCACTATCCCTTGTATATCAGCGTATTTATTGCCTACAATTATAGAAGCTACCGCTGTACCGTGATTGATTGGCAAAGGACTCACATCGGCACTATTGTCAGTCGCATTATAAGGCTTGAGGTATCTACCTGCTAACGAAGGGTGTTGCAGGTCGAACCCATTATCTATAACGGCTACTTTTATATGCGAAGTGCTAAGCTGTCGCAAAGGGTATAAGTTCTCTGCTTGCAGATAGCGATTGCTCTCTGTTGCTTGTTTGTCAAATAGAGCTTCGTCCCATACCAATAGGTCATAGGCAGGCATCTCTGTTTTTACTTTCTGTTTAAAAGCGGCTCTATCGGCATCAGCTACTTTTAGCTGCATATAGTTGATAGTGCTATCTACATAATTGATGCGATATTGGGTAGTATCAAACTTCTGGGTAAATTCCTGTACAAAGCGTTTTGCTTGATAAACAGTATCTTTAATAGCGAGATTTAGCAGGTCTGATACTATCTTTCGCCTGCTGATAGTATCAATTATTACCTTATCGCGATCTATAGGTTTAACCCTATAGTAGTTGCTGGGCAATGCTGGTGGCTGACTTACACTCCCTGCAGGAGGTGTAAAATAAGGTCGCCCACCTATCTCCCACTGATAACGCAAGAGTATTAAGAACCAAAAAAGGATACTCAGCAATAAAGCGAGGAATAGTATTAAATAATATTTAAAAGGATATTTATTCATCGGACTATTATATTTTTCAGTTATTCAGGACAACTAAGTTGATATTCCCACTCTGTACGAGTATCAGGTCCATATACTTCTACTTTGCACTCTTGCGGCTTGCCTTTTTCAGCTTTGTAGTAAAAGCTCAACCTACCTTCACCACTTACCGTATCAGCAGTACTTGCTACTACGTTACCATCGTAGTAAATGGTCAGCCTATCGGGCACGGTATACATTTCATAAGCTACGTATACTGTACCGGGCTTACTGCCAAGCAGGTGGGTAGTGGTAGTCAGTCCATAACCGCCCGACTCTACTGCCGCATCACAATTAACTACAGCTGGCGGAGCGGTACTACCATCAGTAGGAGGAATAGGATTCTCAGGTGTGTTAGGCTGTTGATAGTATGATGGAGGATAATTAACCTCGCATTTAGGATGCCACAAAAGGGCATAAATAAGCACCCCTAAGAGCAGGAAAAAAAGCAGGTAGTATAACCACCAATGACGGTAAAAAAACTTATCTTTCATAATCTGTTAATACATTAGTGATTTGATAAAAAAAGTAAGAGCTATCAGCACTAATAACAAAACGAGTAGCCAACTCCGATGTGCTGCAAACTCTTTTAGAAACTCTAAAAACGACCTTTTTTTAGGTTGTTCCAGCACAGGCTCTGGCTCAAAATCAATTACTTTCTCTTCTTCTACTGGCTGAGGGACTTCTTCTGGAGCTATAGGGAGCTCTTCAGGTGCTGGGGTTTCTTCTATTACCAAAGGTTCTTCTACAGGCTGCTCCTCAGGTATTTCTTCCTTCTCTTCAGCTATAATAGGGCGTTGTATTTGGTCATTATTAAACGCCCACCCCCATACAATACAGATTTGTTGCCCATTGCTGAATATTTTATTGTCTTTCTCACTAAAAACTTTTTCCAATAAGCCAGCCCAATTCTTATTATTAGGGTCAGGACTCTGAGCAAGACTCTGTATGTGCTTTTGCAATTCGTCTTTAAAAGCAAAATACTGGCGTTGTGCCTGTAGGTCAGTAGTTTCACGCAGCTGGTCAAAAGGCGAATACCAATCTACCTCATAATTATGCAGGATAGGCTTAGCCAATATATTTCTATACGCAGTGGCAATACGTGTGCGTATAAAGTTATTAACCAATTCATAAGTATTGAATAGGTGCTTATTGTCGTGCGAAATAGGCACGAATGAATCTGTAGAAAGAGTATAAAACTTGTGCATTATAGCGTCATATTAGGGTTGATAGGCAATATATTGCGAGAGCAACAACTTCAGCGCATTGTTCTCTGCTTCGTCATAATCTACAAAACCGCTATTGATAAGCAAAGAGATGCGCAATAACTCTATCCAGCGGTTGTATTTCTCCAAAGCTATCGTATTTACATCCATTTTAGTATTGTCAAAAAGATCTGCAATAGTAGCATCATCGGTGCTATTAGTGCGCATAAAGTAAGAGTGCGGATTATTCTTTATCATAGCGAGTTCTCTTATCTCTCTTACTTCGTTATCAGTGATAAACTGCATATCAAAATTATAGACAATATCGTTAATCAGCAGGGCAAAGGTTTCAGCCATAAACACTTCTTCTCCTTGTATACCTTTTATTTCCGACACTATATTGTCAAAAATTTTCACTAACTTTTCTACTATACCGCGCTTTTTGATAATAGTTTTATAATGCTCTGTTATTGCGTCTATATTACTCTTAGTGATGTGGTACTGCACAAAATCAGTATAAGGGTTTTCACTGATTTTTGCCTGCCAAGTATCAAGCATCAACTGGGTGTAATACACTGCCTTCGACTGACTTCTGATTGGCTTAAAAAGGTCGCTTAGCTGAATGTCAAAAGCTGCCAATTGCTGTGCAACCTCTTCCTTGCTGGTCAGCCACATTTGTCGTTTTAGTATCTCCACTACCTCTTCTTCTGTAGTTGCTTGTTCCAATTCTGGATACTGAGTATAGAGTATAGAGGCATTACTAAGGGCGTTATGTATTTGCTCTTCCACATCTATAATAAGGTGTTCATTCAGTAGGTTATACACCTCTATAGGGGTTACACTCAGTTGCTCTATAAACTTATTAAACAGCGAAAAATCTTGCCTTATCGAGGCGTTAAACTGAAACTGTAGTTGTGTAACCAACTGCATATTCTTAGTCCGCATAGCCTGTATATCATCCGTGTACAAGTAGGCCGAAAGCTCTGTTTGCAAATCTCTAAGTGTCTGGTTGAGCAGTGTGATATAATGATTTATCTTTATAAGGTTGTTCGATACCTTTTGCAGATTATTAATAATGCGTTCCGAACCGTCTTGGTTCACTTTAGCTGCGGCATCCCAAGCGGCTTGTGGGTCTTCAAAGTGTCGCTGTACAAAGTCAAATTCAGTAAACGAGCGTTTCAGCGCATTCATAAAATCCACCCTATCTGCCCGTAGTGCTGTCTCTTCTTTGTAAGTCTCAAATCCTTCAAAAGTATGTTTCGAGTAGTTGAAATCACGCAAGAGATACATATTGCTAAAGTAAGGCGAACCTACCGACCAATGGGTATGCCAATCTCTTGATTTGGTAACGATTTCTCCCTCAAAAATAGCATTAAAACGAGCTATCCATTTGTGGTTCAGTGCCGTATAGTCTGTTAAGTAGTTATTATCTGCCCCGTCTTTATAATATAGCTGTTCGTTAAAAAAGGTGTAGATAACAAACAGTGGCGGAATGGCAGCATTAGCTAAGGTAAGAGTGCGCTTCTCTTGGGTATCTCCTATATTCTTGGCTATCCAGTTGAACAAAAGGTATGACAACTCATTAATTTCTAACTGCTTGTCATTATTGCAAAACAGTAAATTATTAATACTGTAGTCATCAGAATAACGGTTGAACAGATAAGACACCTTACCGCGTATAAGCATCTGCTTTTGGTTATCTTCATTAGCTATCCCTGCTTCTTCTATCGCCAAACGAGTGCGCGCCCCTGGGAAGTCCAACAGGTCTGAGTTTTCTAAGAAAGGCTTAGCGTGCACTAACTCAGGTGGTATAGAGAAGATAAGCTCCATTATCAGTACCGAAAGGTAATTAATATCTATGGTTACCTCTCTACCTGTAGCTGTTTTAATAACCGTATCGCGTTGCACTTTTCCTAACTGTTTGATGCGTTCTACATCCAGTATAGCACCTTCTTCGCGCAACACGGTGTCAAAACGCAAGTATGCTTCAGTAGTGTAGTCAAGACTGTGCAGTTTCTGCATCAGCTGGTTAAATATAGCGGTCAGATACTGATTCTTATTCCACAGCACCTCAAAGATAGCACTCCACTGAGTATAGTCAAACTGCGAAATAATTTTAGCTATGCGCTGAAAAAAGCGTGTTTCTACCAGCCCTTCAAATAGTATAGTGTGTTTAGAGAGGTGGTTGTCAAAATAGTCCTTTATTTCTAATATGTCAAACTCATTAAGATACTCTTGTTTAGGCGTTTCTGTCTGTAGTTCATAACGTTTGATATGTGCCTCAAGGTCGCGTTTAGAGATAAACGAACTTATCTTTTTCAGGTCTAAGAAAAAGGCGTCAAGTATCAGTATTAGTATATCTTTAGCGTTGAGTAAGCGTACTTTTAGCGGAAAGTCAGGATATTTAGTCTCCTGCTGAATAGTAAAGCGCGTTACTAATCCGGTACTTTCTTTACCTCCTGCTGGGTTGATACGCTGCAAAAAATCATATGCCTCTGCCCCATTTCTAATCTCAAAAGGTGTTTTAGCGGTGCTGAGTAGGTTTTTTATAAGGTACGACTTCCCCACTTGGCTGGCTCCAAAGAGTGCCATCACGGGTTTAGCGTCTATATTTTGCAGTATCTTATTAAAGGTGTTAGCTGCCGATTTTAGGTGCAGTAATACCTCATTGCGTTGCTCGTACTTCAAATTCTTTTCTGCCCACGCTACTGTTTGGGTTACTAATGCTTTCTTATCAGTGATAAAACGCTTTAGGGTATCTATATCTTGCTGACTATAATTTGTTTTCATAGTTATTTTGCATTAAGTATAAATTCGCACTTATCCAACCAATAGCCTTTTTCGTCTTTCAAGGTTTGGTAGTGCATTACAAAGTATTTATGGGGCTTCTCATTGCCTTGTGCGTCTTCTACCGACTCTATCCTAATCGTCTCTTTGCTCTCATCATAATCGCGTACTAACGACATTCGTAGCGGCAGATGCTGCCGTATAGCGTTCTTCTCTACCTCTATCTGGCGGAGTATATAGTCTTCAGTCTGCGTAGGATACTTACGGCGCACATAGGCTTCCACTTCTGCCTCATTAATACGTATGCTGTACAAATCGGCATAAGGATAGTTTTTCGCAAGGAATTTAGAATAGCCAAAGTGGAAAGGCAAACTGCTAACCATCAGTTCGTTTTCATTCTTCTTAGGCGATAGTATCATCTCTTTCTCATTATTCTTAAGGCATACTATATAGTCCGCAGTCGATATAAGCTGTTGGGTGATATGAGTAGTATCTATCTTTAGGTCTTTTATTTTGAAGAGCTTACCCGCCATTAGAGCTACAATAGCCCCCACACTTACTACGGTTTTAGGGTCATTTATAAAGCCGTTGCCATCAGCAAACGGATACCATCTGCCCACCCAATAATTATTGAGGTTTATGAGGTTACGTACCGAAAGGGTAAGGTATTTCTTAAAGAGAGCTTCAAAACTGAGCAATGAAGCTGGTTTACCCGACAATACCACAAAATCACACTGATATTGGTTAAATACCAGACATATTTGCCGTATAAGGCTATCAAATACCGAAGCTACTATTGTATTTACCTTATCAGCACTTATTTTCCAACGTAAGTCAAGCAAGCTAAAGTCGAAATGCTTCTCAAAATAGTTCAAAAGTTCTGTATTCTGAAACTTGCGCCCTATAATCTCCTCAAAAGTCTTATACTGAGGATTTTCATCTACCCGATTAGCGTTTTTAAGATACTCCAAAGCAATAGGGATAGCTACTTGTTGCACAAAGGCTTGGCGTATCACTCTCCCTTTATAGCTGATGTTATTAGCATCTTCGCCAAAGAAGTTGTTCAACCGCTCCGACATATTGCCGATGCCTTTGTTCCTTCCGTAGTTTTCTATAACACCTGTACAATCTTCATCTGCTGGACTGTTCACTTCACCCTCTATAATAATTTTCTGTATTAGGTCTTTCAGTAGGTCGTCTCCTGCAAATTTAAAACTATCCCAAAACAGAGGTGTAGGAGTCAGCAGGTCTGCATCTCTGCCATTTTCGCTGAGTTGATACTGGTTGATAAGTATATCTGTAGTACCTGCTCCTATATCTACCGAAGCTACTTTTAGTGTATTTTTCCCTTTGAACAAATAATTCTCTATCACATAGTTATTACCTTTGAGCTTCTTCACTATAAGGCTATAGAGAAAAACGAGCTGACAACAGGTAGCCTCGTCATAACTCCAATCAGTACGAGTGTCTAACTGCGATAGTTTTTTACTTATATCATTAGTCGAGGGGATTATTTCAGGCTTCTGAAACCAAAAATCCTCATAGTTCTCATCAAAGTAATAGGTAGCGTAATTCTTCAGTAGCTCACAAGCCTCTTCTGCTGCTTGTCGTAGGGCTACCTGTTCAGCTTGTATCATAGCTGTCGGACACGAGATAGTGATACGTTTCAGCGTGCGGGGCACCATCATCTGTCCGTGCTCCTCTCTAAATTCATAAGAGTTTATCTGGGCATATGCGTGTACCAATATCTCTAAAAACACAAACTTCATCAGCGATTTGCGCGAGAAGAGCGGCTTCGACATAAACATCTCATTGCCACGCACTAATTCACCATCCGTTTTAAGCTGATTAGTAATACCGTTTAAATATACTTTCTTAATATTGCGGTAGTCTTTAGGATTGAACTCCCATTCGCGTTCAGCAGGAGCATCATCCCAAAGATAGCGCTTAGGGCTCGAATTATAGGTTTTCAGCTCATAGCCCAAACTAAGGTCTGTTACCGAAGCATTAATAAGGTGGTCAGCCTCCCAACCTATGCGCACCAAGCTGGGCACCGTAAATTTCTTATTGTCCGAAGTATCATTAATATTGCCAAACTTCGATTCCGAAAAGATAACATTCATCGGGAAAGGTTCAGCATATTGCTTATCTGGTTGGGTATAATCTTGTATAATAAGTTTCTTTACACTCTCAAAATCAAACGAATTATCGTCTTTATTCTCAAAAAGAAGCGCACAAGTAGCCGAATTACCTACATCTATCACCAAATCCACTTCTTTTTTCTTCATTCTATCGGTGAAAAGTTGTATTTCAGGCATCTGCATCAAGCTATTCAACCATTTTATAAACAGCAAATACGAAGCTATATACTGTTTATAAGGTTTTTCTGCCCTCAAATCATCATTTTTACCATAAAATACCTCGTTCAGATAATCATTTATCCAAGGCGAAGCAAAATGAGGGTCAGCCAACACATTGGCTATATTCAGTACAGAGGGCTCTAACCTAAAGACGTTCTCATCTATGTTCAAACTCAGTTGCGGACTGGTCTTATCTGCCTCATTTTGTGCCAATAAGGTATCTACTGCTATAATAATTTTAGCAGTAGTAAAATCCTCATCACAATCTATAAAGATACGCACCCAGTCAGTAGGGTATAAAATATCTTTGTTGATAGCATTATCTTTAAAATAAGGTAGCGGAATCCATTTACGCTGAAAACTCTTAAGGGCTCTGCGCAAATTACCATCTTCATTAGCGTCTAACAGAGGCGAAAGTACCGACAGGTCAGTATTGTCTTTGATGCGTCCATTAGCTAAGAAACCTCCTTCATACAACTGTTGATAGCGGTAATAAAACACTTCGCCCCCTGTCGTATATTTGTACAGAGGGTCGAGCACGAACTCATCAGTATGATTGTTAAAAGGTTCGTGATAATATATTTTGTCTTCAGGTTTCTTACCAAATTCTTTATCAATCGCTGTCGAGAATTTGATGTACTGTATTCCTGAGTTAGCTATGAGTGAAATTCTTTTCATTTTGCCAATTTGCTAAATTGCTGATTAAAATATTTTCCGCTTGTATTTCTGCCAGCTGGGCGCTTCTCTATAGGCTTCACTGCAACCTATAGGTACGTATATCACCTCTATACAGTCATCGTTATAGCCAAAGTCGCCTTCTAATATGGGGGGTGTTCTACCTTTAAATATAAGTACTTTAGGACAGTTTTTACCAAAAATATATTCCCCTACAAAAGTCATTTTACTGGGGAAAATAATAGAATGCAAAAGCACACAATTATCAAAAGCATATCTATTAATAGTAAGAAGATCTAAGGGCAAGATTACTTCTCCTAACTGTTCACAGCTGTCAAAGGCATCTCTACCTATTGTTTTTACTTGGCTGAGTTGCTCATCTACAGCCATATTCAAGAACGTAATCTGCTTGTTAAGCCACTGTTGTAGTATCGTGCCGTCTGCATTTAGCACATAATCAGTAAGAGGTATATAGCTTTCTGCTGTAGAAGTAGCACTCGATTGCGTAGAGAAAGGTTGTGGCTCAGTAGGCGGTATATCTGGCAGAGGAAAGTTAGACGGAGTAGGTTGATGTGCGGTACTAAATGTCTCAGAGAGGGGCGCACGCCGTTTAGGGTCTTCACCATATTGGTTTTTGCCCCTTGTACCATCTACAAATAGTAGAAGAATAGGATTATAAACAGGCAGTATAGCTAACCATCCTGTCTGATCCATATCGTGTAGACGCTTCACACTTTGGGAGAAAAATATCAAAACTAAAAAAACACTAGATATGCTGCTCAACAAATTGAGTTCACCAAATATAGCAAGCAAGGAAGATCTAACGAAGTAACAAAGAATAAGAGTAATAGCAAACTCAGCTCTTCTAATGCGTCCTTCAAATGAAATGAGATTTGCAAACATAATATTATCTAACTAAATAGTTACTTGTTAATAGTTAATTATCAAATGTTTATGGTTTTATTTTCTCTAAGTATTCACACGCCTTAGTATTATAGCTTTTGCACGACTTTTCTACCCAATATACAGCTCTATTCACTGACCTAGCTACGCCTTTACCGGTGAAATAGCAAAGCCCTAATAACATCTGCGCTTCTTTATCGCCTTGTTCAGAGGCCTTTTCATACCAATAAACAGCTTTTTCGTATGATTGGTCTACGCCTTTGCCTTGAAAATAACAAGTACCAAGGTCGCGTTGCGAGTCTATATCGCCCTGCATAGCAGCCCTTTCAAACCATAGCACAGCCACTTCATCAGACTGTTCTACACCTTTACCTCTAAAGTAAGCATAGCCTAATAAACCTTGTGCCTCAGGGTAATCCTGTTCTGCTGCTTTCTGCCACCATTCCACTGCTTTCACATCCGACTGGGCTACCCCTTGTCCTTTGTAAAAACAAATGCCATATTTGGTTTGCCCTTCAGCAAGCCCCTGATTAGCAGCTCTTTCAAACCATTCAGCTGCCTTAGCATACGATTGAGTAGTACCTAAGCCTTTGTAGGTGAGAAGCCCCAATTTAGTCTGTGCTTTAGCATTCCCTTTTTTAGCGGCACTTTCATACCAAAGTACTGCTTTAGGGTAAGATTGGGGTACATTGTTTCCTTTTTCATAGCAAAATGCTAAGTAAGCTTGTGCATCTATATCGCCCTTGCTTGCTTTGGCTAATAGTGTTTTAATATCATCACGCTGTCCAAATGCACCCGAACAGCACAACAAGCATAGCAGTAATGCAATCCTTTTCATAGTATTTGTTTTAATTAAACCTCTCTCTTTCAAATTCTTAACAAAATGTATTCTCAATTATTATTTACTTCTTTCAGGGGCAAAAATACAATATTTAAATGATTTGACCAATAAAAAATAAACTTTTTTTATGAAAGTGTTATTTTTTTCTATTTAGACTCTCTTGCTACAAACGTTATTTTTTATATTGAAGCACCTAAAATCAGTTTAAATTTTTTTCTGTTTTTCTGTAACAAAACAGTATATTTCTCTAAATACATCTACCCTATACAATGAGTATAGGAAAGATACAGAAAGAGCGAAGGATAAGCGAAAGATTAGCGAAGAACAAATATCTAATAAATATATCAAAGGTAAAAAAAGATACTACCGCTTATGCTAACGGCAGATTCAATTCATAAAGGTAACTTTTAATTTTGCTGATTGTTATTCAATAAGTTAACGTTTCCTTGATTTTTAATAGCTTGCAAATATACCTGTTTTGGACTCATATAACCAAATCTTTTTCGAGGTCTATTGTTAAGTTTGTTTTGTACTCTCTCCAATTCTTCTTCATTTATAAACCTTAAATCAGCTCCCTTTGGAAAGTACTGTCTTAATAAACGATTATAATTCTCATTAGAACCTCTCTCCCAACTATGATATGGATGAGCAAAATAATAGTCTAAATTGAACTCTTCTGATAGCTCTTTGTGTTTAGAAAATTCTTTGCCATTATCAGAGGTTATTGTATGTATAGTTAGTTGATTTTCAGTAATTAACTTAGCTATCATTTCTTTTGTATGGATAGCTCCCTTACAAGGCAAGTGCCCTAATAAAGTATAACCTGTAGCTCTATCATTAAATGTTAAAATAGCTCCTTTATGATTAGCTCCCATTACTAAATCCACTTCGTAATCACCTATGCGTGAGCGTTGTTCAACGATTGCTGGTCTTAAGTCTATACTTTTTCTATCGTTAATAGGATCATTTGATTTATAAGTTTCTTTTCTTTGATACCTTTTCCCCTGATTTCTAAGGTGTTTGTACAAATCACCTCCCTTTTTCTTATCATTCCAAACAAACTTATAAATAGTTTGATGAGAAATATTTTTTAGTGTTCCTGCAATTTGTTCAGGACTATAATCTTCTTTTAAAAGGGTAGTTACCTGCTCTTTAATTTCCTCTGTAAAATGTATAGCTTTTCTCTTTTTCTGCATTCTATCAAGGTATAATTGATGAGCTTCCTCAGCTTTATATATGCCTGTTTGAGGATTAGAGTTTCTTTTAATTTCTTGATTTACAGTCTTTTTAGGCAACCCTATTTCTTTTGCAATTTGAGCTCTTTTTAAATTAATTTGTAGATATCCTTCTATTTTGTATCTTTGCCCCAATGAAATATGACTCATAATTTGTACTTTACATTTTTCAATTTCAACAACGCAAATATGAGGATTTTTTTCATTTGGCAAGGAAAAACTATATGATTTTTCCTTGCTTTTTTTGTTTTTAATTTTTGTCTGCAGCAGACAAAAATTAAAAACAAACCCTTATTAAAAAGTTACTTTTATTACTTGAATTTAGGAACTTAATCCTGTAATTACATCTAACAAGATTTTTTTCTTCAGATATTTCACTACATTTTTCACATAAAAAAGCCTTTAAAATTAATCTTCTCTCTGCTTAAAAAAAAATTAATAAGACATTAATATTTGGTCAGTTAATAAAAAGGTAGTAATTTTACCCCCTTAATAAACCATTATATCAATTTTTATGAAGAGATTAAGTATGACTCTTATGGCTTTCTTGCTACTTGTCCCTATAGCAAGAGCCGATGAAGGTATGTGGTTCTTGATGTTTATCGAACGTCTGAACCAAAGGGATATGCAGAAATTGGGCTTACAACTTACTGCCCAAGAAATCTACAGCATCAATAACAATAGCTTAAAAGATGCTATCGTGCAGTTCAATGGGGGTTGTACGGCGAGTATCATCTCCAAAGACGGATTGGTACTAACCAATCACCACTGTGGTTATGGCAATATTGCTCAGCTCTCTACTCCAGAGCACAACCACCTACGCGATGGTTTTTGGGCGCGTTCTAAAGACGAAGAGCTATCGCCTAAACAGTCGTTTGTGCGCTTTTTTGTACGTATGGATAATGTTACTGAACGTATGTTATCAGTAGTAAATCCTTCAATGAACGAAAAAGAACGCGAAGCTGCACTAAATAAAGAAATTGCTAAGATAGAAAAAGAAAACAGCGAAGGTGGTAAATATGTAGTATCTGTACGTCCTTTCTTCCAAGGGAATGAATACTACTATTTTGTATATCAAGATTTTAAAGATGTGCGCTTAGTAGGTACGCCTCCTGAAAGCATTGGTAAGTTTGGCGGTGATACCGACAACTGGGAATGGCCTCGTCAAACAGGCGACTTCTCTCTCTTCCGCGTATATACCGACAAAGACGGCAATGCTGCTCCTTATTCTCCTAATAACATTCCGCTAAAAGCAAAACGCTACCTAAAAGTAAGTCTTAAAGGGGTACAAGATAAAGATTTTGCTATGATTATGGGCTACCCTGGGCGCACTAACCGCTGGGAAAGTTCATATTGGGTAGACCAAAACGTGAAGTATGCTTATCCAGCATGGGTAGAAGCCTCTAAAACTGCTATGGACGCTATGAAGCGTTTTATGGATAAAGACGATGCGGTACGCCTATTGTATGCTTCTCAATACTCTAGCATTGCTAACTATTGGAAAAACCGCCAAGGAATGATTGACGCTCTTAGTGCTCATAAAACAGCTGATAAAAAACGTAAAGCTGAAGCTAAGTTTGCTAAATGGGCAAAGAAAGCTGAAAATAAAGCTGAATATGGCGATGTACTTAACACTTTAGCTACTTATTTCGAGAAAACTAACACACTATCAGCCGATCAGAACTATTTAGGTATGCTATGGCGTGCTTCTTTCTTTATAAAAATGCCTACACGCTACATTAGTTTAGTAAGCGGAGCTCAAAGAGGAGGTATGCCTGCTGATGAATTAGATAAAAAGGTAGATAACCTGCTATCTGAGTACGATAAAATAAACTTAGATGTAGAAAAAGCTATCCTTGCCGATATGCTAAAGCTGTACGCTAACAAAGGTACCGATGTGCCTACAGAGCTCAAAGCTATCAAAGCTCAATACAATGGCAATTTCAATAAGTATGTAGAAGACCTTTTAGCTAAAAGTATCTACCGAAGCAAAGAAACTGCTAAAGAAGGGGCAAAACAAGAAGCTGCTAGCTTAGCCTCTGACCCTATCTTACAGCTTTCTGGAGTTTTGTTTGAAAGCTACCGCAATCCTTCATCTGAATTGTTCAACTTAGAAGATGCTTATAGCAAGGCTTACAGAAAATTTGTACAAGGTATGCGCAATTCAAAAGCAAGCAACATACTCTATCCTGATGCTAACTCTACTTTACGCTTAACCTATGGTACTGTTAAACCACTAAAAGCCGACAAGCGCAACCCCGATGCTAAGAAGAATTTCTATACTACCTTCAATACCTTAATGGCAAAATACAAAGCAGGCGACCCTGAGTTTGATATGCCGCAACGTATGCTCGACCTCTATAAGAAAAAAGAGTTCGGTAGATATATAGACAAAGACGGCTCTATGCACGTAAACTTCTTAAGCAATAACGACATTACAGGGGGTAACTCTGGTTCACCTGTGATGAATGGCAAAGGCGAACTCATTGGCCTTGCTTTCGATGGTAATATTGAAGCTATGGCAGGCGATGTAATATTCGACAAACAATTACAACGCACTATCAACGTAGATATACGCTATGTGCTTTGGGTAATTGACATTTACGCCGGTGCTAAAAATATTATTGATGAAATAGAGATTAATTAGTAAAAGTCAGGTATTAGGTGTTAGATATCAGAAATCTAACACCTAATACCTACAAACCTAATACCTAAAAAATGTCTTTATCAAGTTACACAAAAGAATTTAAATACAACTTCAAAATAGCTTACCCCGTAATATTAGGAATGCTTGGGCATACCCTTGTCGGCTTTGTCGACAATGTAATGGTGGGCAAGGTAGGAATTACCGAGCTGGGAGCAGCTGCCTTGGGCAATACAGCCATCTTTATAGCAATGTCGTTTGCTATAGGCTTTTCTGTGGCTACTACCTCATTAGTAGCTATGAATGATGAGGCAGGCGATAAGCAAGCTGTACAGTCTATTTTAAATCACAGTATGCTGCTAAATATCATACTGAGTGCAGTGCTCTTCTTATTGATGTTTTTTGTAGAACCTATAATGCGCATCACAGGGCAAAGCGAGAAAGTAATCGCTTTGGCAGTTCCCTACACTCACTTAGTAGCCTTTTCACTTATTCCTTTAGGTGTATTCAGTAGCTTAAAACAATTTGCCGATGGTCTCTCAATGACCAAATATGCTATGTATGTCACCCTATTGGCAAATCTTATCAATATATTCGGCAATTATCTCTTTATCTATGGCAATTGGGGTTGCCCAAAATTAGGCGTATTAGGGGCAGGTGTAGGTACTCTCATCTCCCGTATCGCAATGCCTATAATGCTGTATTATATGCTCAAGTACTTGCCGAAAACCAAAGAATACGTTACCCATATCAGCTTTAAGCATATAGGCAAAGCTATGTTGAGAAAAATAAGCAACATCGGGCTACCTACAGGCTTACAGATGATTTTCGAAACAGGTGTTTTCTCAGCTGCTATATGGATAAGCGGTATGCTGGGCGAAAACCAACTATCAGCTAACCAGATAGCTCTCAATTTATCCACTATGACCTTTATGGTGGCAAACGGCTTAGGTATTACAGCTATGATACGTGTAGGCAATCAGTTAGGAGCTAAAAACTACGCCAACCTGCGCAGAGTAGCCATCTCTGTATTCTTATTAGTACTTTGTACTCAAGTATTTTTTGCTACTCTCTTAGCTGTCCTACGCGATTGGTTACCTTCGCTATACTTAGAGATGGACAATGCTGAAAAAGCCGCTAATAATAGTTTGGTGATAGCCGAAGCAGCTAACTTACTACTAATAGCCGCTATCTTCCAAATCTCTGACGGTTTGCAGGTAACAGCTTTAGGGGCTTTACGTGGGTTACAAGATGCTAAAGTACCGATGTACATCACCTTTATAGCTTATTGGCTTATTGCCTTCCCTATTCTTTATGTATTAGGGGTACATACCTCATTAGGCAATATAGGCATCTGGATAGGCTTATTAGTAGGACTTACCGCTGCTGCTGTATGCTTGCTCTATCGCTTCAACCGCATCAGCTTACGACTTATAAAAAACAGACATAAAATTCAAAATTAATTCATAATATGAAAGCAGGAATTGTAGGACTGCCTAATGTAGGCAAATCCACTTTATTTAATTGTTTATCTAATGCAAAAGCACAAAGTGCTAACTTCCCTTTTTGTACTATAGAACCTAACTTAGGAGTAGTAAACGTACCTGATCCGCGCTTAGAAAAACTCGAAGCCCTTGTAAAACCCGAACGCGTACTACCCGCTACTGTTGAAATAGTAGATATAGCCGGATTAGTAAGAGGGGCTAGTGAAGGAGAAGGTTTAGGCAACCAATTTTTGGGTAATATACGCGAGTGCCACGCCATCATACACGTATTGCGTTGCTTCGACAATGATAATATAGTGCACGTAGATGGCAGTGTAGACCCCATACGCGACAAAGAAACTATAGATATCGAACTACAACTAAAAGACCTTGAAACTGTAGAAAAACGCTTAGAAAAAGTAACTCGTGCGGCTAAAGCAGGCGATAAGAAAGCGGCTAAAGAAATGGAGCTACTCAATCGCATCAAAGAAACTTTGCAAACAGGTCTATCGGCTCGTTCCTTACAAGTAAATGAGGAAGAAAAAGAACTATTAGACAGCTTTCAGTTGCTAACAGCTAAGCCTGTGCTATATGTGTGCAATGTAGATGAAAAGTCTGCTAAAAATGGTAATGCTTACGTCGAAAAAGTAAAAGAAGTTGTAAAAGACGAGGATGCTGAAGTAATAGTATTGGCTGTTGCTACTGAGGCTGATATTACCGAATTAGAAAGTTATGAAGAGCGTCAAATGTTTTTAGAAGATATAGGCTTAGAAGAACCCGGAGCTTCTAAACTGATACGTGCGGCTTATCACTTACTAAACCTACAAACATACTTCACTGCGGGAGTAAAAGAGGTTCGTGCTTGGACGATACATAAGGGCGACACTGCTCCTCAAGCAGCAGGTGTCATCCACACCGACTTCGAAAAAGGCTTTATACGTGCTGAGGTAATCGCTTACGACGACTTCATTACCTATGGTAGCGAAGCCAAAGTAAAAGAAGCTGGCAAGATGCGTGTAGAGGGCAAAGAATATATAGTGAAAGATGGTGATATTATGCACTTCCGCTTCAATGTATAGCAAAAAAAATCGGTAAACGATTCACATCGCTTACCGACAAAAAATAATTCTAAATTAAATAATCTTTATGGTTCAACTCTGTCATTCAAAAGCTATTGCTATTAAATCACGGGGGCAAAGGTAGTACGTATAACGATTAGAAACAATTTAAATTAAGAAATACTATCAAATACGTATTTAGATTGAGTAGCAATTAACGTAATTTATTATGAAAGAACGCAATCCTCTCATCGATGTACTCAAAGGTTTTACCATCATTTTGGTAGTGATAGGGCACGCCTGTCAGTGGTTTTCTGGCGATGACCGCAGTCAGCCGCTCTATACCACTATCTACGCTTTTCATATGCCACTATTTATGTTTCTATCTGGTTATGTAAGTTTTAATAAGCGTAGTGAAATGAACTTGTTCAAGCGGTTTCAAGTATTAGTAATTCCGTTTTTTGTATGGTTTCTCATTTCAGCTGCCTATCATAAGTATCTTTTTGATATTGAAAAAGTAGGGCATTACCTCAAAGTACTCATACACGACCCTACTCAAGGTATGTGGTTTTTATGGCTTTTGTTTTGGGAATGTGTTTTGCTCTATATCGCATTAAAAGTAAGCAAAGGAAGAGAAGTATGGGCAATGATAGGTTTGTGGAGTATAATCATCTTTATACACCGTATCACTGGGGCACAAGCTCCTTATTACGGACTTCCTGAATTGTGTTGGTACTTTTTGTATTTTGGGTTAGGTTATCTCACCCATAAATACGAACCCAAATCTATGAGAGTTATAAAACCTATAGGTTGGGCAAGTGTAGGGCTTTTCCCTCTGCTCCTACTCTTCCCTATTTCGCCATCTTCATTCCTGCTCTACTCTGTTAGGCTCTACGCCTTAGCACTGACAGGCATTGCGGCTACCTATGTGGTATGGCAACAGATTATAAACCTGCGCAACCCACTATCGGCTCGCACAACCCAATGTCTGCAATACCTAGGCGGTATTTCGTTAGAGATATATGTCACCCATTACTATTCCCATTTTCTAGTTCCTTATATCAAAACGTATATAGGTGATATGTTCTATCTGAATATAGCTATTTTTGTTATAATAGCAATACTCTGTTGCGACGGTGTGCAACGCTTGGTTAGGTATGTAGGGTGGTTACGGCGTATATTATATGGAAGATTTTAATAGTGAAAAAGAGCTGTCTCATTATTTTTGAGACAGCTCTTTTTAATTTATTCATTCTTAGCATCTGGTGTTTTTGTGTCTTCTGCTTCTTTTGCAGCTCTTTCTCTTTCTGCTTTTCGGGCTACTTCTATATAAGTTTTAAACTCTTTTCCATAAGTAGAAGCAGCTACATCTTTAGAAAGCTTACCATAAATAGAATCTAAGTATTTCACTCGGGTATTAGGCGCATCAACTAACACTACATAAGGAGTGATATATGATTCTGGGTGAGTAAGCGCATAGTTAAGCACAAAAAGATGGCGACGGAAGTTATTCTTCTCTGAAACTGCATTAAGCGAGTCCGTAAGAGCGGTATTACCTTCTTTGAAAGCATTAACTTGCTTTTCTAACAGCTCAGCATTGCGCATACTAAACTGACGCATCACGTGGGCATATTCATTATACTCTTTTTGCGAAGTAGAACCGTTAATCTTAGCCTTTATTTCAAACATATCATAAGAGCTATTAATCTGAATAGTAGTAGGCTCTCCAAAGAACATCAGGCGGTCACCGAGGTCAGTACCCGCTTGCTTCTTCAAATCTAAATAGATGTAGAACACCTCAGGACTCTTTAAAGGGTATTTAAAAGTGAATTTACCACTCCCCTCAGCTTTTACCGAATCGATATTGGTAAGTTTATCATTCACATACTTTTGCAGGTAAATAGTTCCGATTTTCAAACCGTCAATGTTCCCTTCTACAATCATCGTGTCTTTTTCTTCTGTCTTGTCACAAGCTATCATCAGCAGTGCAGACATTGCTATTAGTACTTTTTTCATTTATAATATTTTTTTAGTCGTTAGTTCGTTAGTCACTTGCCATTAGTCTTTCGTGATTAGCCCTTAGTCGCTTGTCGTTAGTTGCTTGTCGTTAGTTGCTTATCGTTAGTCCTTAGTCTTTAGTCACTTGTCATTTAGTCGCTTTCTAACGACTAACGACTAAACACTAACGACTAACTTAGCAAATCATCTTCATTGTCTGGGCTTTATTCTGGGTCTCTTCATATTCCTTCTGAGGGATAGAGTCCTTAGTAATACCACCTCCCACATACAGATAAGTATGCTGACTATCTATCTGCATACAGCGCAAATTAACGTATAGGGCAGCCATTTTCGTCCCCTCTATAAGCCCGCAGTAGCCTGTATAATACTCGCGATCATAAGGCTCGTACTCTATGATAAAAGTGCGTGCCTTATCTGTAGGATAACCACAGACTGCAGGGGTCGGATGCAACTTTTGTATCACTTCGTTTACCTTATCTGTGGGTAGTGTACCGCTTATTTGGGTACAGAGGTGCTGCACACTGCCGGCACACACAGTATGAGGGTCTGTTACTTTTAGGGTCGTAGCATACGGTTGCAATTGCGATACAATAGTATCAGTAACTATCTGCTGTTCTTCACGCTCTTTAGGCTGCCACTCTTTATCCCCTACCTTAGTACCTGCCAACGCCATTGTGCGAAAATCACCTTGGTGATGATACAGCAACGTTTCAGGGGTAGCCGCCAACCACGTACCTACTTGTGGGTGATAAAACAGATAGCAAAAAGCCGAAGGGTAACGCAGCAGCATATTAGTAAAACTCTTAAACGGACAAGCAGGCTTAGCAAGAGTGATTTTGCGCGAAAGCACTACTTTCTCAAAAGCCCCTGCTTGTATAGCAGTTACCGCTTCAGCGACTAAGTTAAGATGTGCTTGTTTATCAGCTTCAGTCTCTATAGGTGTATGGGTTGTTGTGTTTTCTGTATCTCCTTGAGGTGAATTACTTAATAAGGTTATTCGTTCATCAAAAGGGATAAATACAGACGGGTGATTAGAGCGAAAAGGTACGAACACAAAGCCCTCAATCACTTCTTTTTGATCAAAAACATTAAGGATAGGCTGCTCTTGCCATCTCATCACTACTGAGGGCTGCTGCGGTAAGCGGTAGCACACAAAAGGCAACTTTTTATTGTACTTTTGCTCAGCGCACAGCAACAGTTGCTGATAGGTAGTTTTGTTTTCTTCTATCATATCGTTTGGGTATCATAAAAGGCTTTGAATGCCCCATTTCGTGCTAATAGTTCTTCCTTATTGCCTTGTTCTACTAATCTCCCTTTATCAAGCATCAGTATTTTATCTGCATACTTAGTAATTGATACACGATGACTTACAATAATCACGGTTTTACCTTTTAAGGTATCGCGTAGGTTGGTAAGTATTTTCTCTTCGGTATCGGTATCTACTGCCGACAAACAGTCGTCAAGCAAATAGATTTCGGCCGGTTTAAGCAAAGCTCTGGCTATAGCTACCCGCTGGCGTTGCCCTCCACTAAGCGACACGCCTCGTTCACCCAATATCGAATCGTACTGATGAGTAAATTCCACAATATTATGATGCACTACTGCCTTTTCACAAGCAGCTACTATCTCTTCATCTGTAGCATTATTGCCATAACGCAAATTATTTCGGATAGTATCAGAGAAAAGGAAATTCTCTTGTGGCACTACCGAGATAGCTTCGCGCAAACTATGTAAGTTAAGCTGTTGCACAGGCTGCCCATCAATACACACTTCGCCTTCAGTAGCCTCATACATACGCGCTATAAGGTCTAATAAGGTCGTCTTGCCGCTACCTGTCTTGCCAATAATCGCTACAGTTTGTCCTTTTTCTATCTGAAACGACACCTCCTTAAGAGCCTCTATCCCTGTATCTTCATAGCGGAAAGAAACATTTTTAAAGGTTATATCGCCTCTTATAGGGGTAGGTGTAAAAGTAAAATTGCGTATTTGGGGTACTTCTGAAAGAAATTCATTGATGCGCTTCTGAGAGGCTTCCGCTTGTTGCACAATAGAACTCACCCAACCCACTGTCGCTACAGGCCAAGTGAGCATCATCACATAAATACTAAACTCTACAATCACCCCAATCGACTGTATTTCTCCCAAATAATACAAACGCCCTCCTATAAAAATCACAAAGATAAGGCTAAGCCCTATCATCAGTATCATAGTAGGAATAAAAAAGGCCTGTATCTTAGCGAGTTTAATACTCTTCTGCCTCCCATCTTCAGCCAGCACCGCCAACTGGGCATTAGTAGCAGCTTCATTAGTATAAGCTTTGATAACCCCAATACCAGAAAACGTTTCTTGAGCAAAAGTAGAAAGGTCTGAAAGATAAGCTTGTACTTTCATCGTTTCTATATTTATCTTCTTGCTCATTTTATAAATTAGCAAAGAAAGAATAGGCAGCGGAATGAGAGTGTAAAGAGTAAGTTTAGGAGAAATGATAAACATCAGCGGAATAACACAAGCAAAGAGGGTAATAGTTTGCACACTATACATAATGGCAGGGCCTGCATACATACGCACTTTCGACACGTCTTCACTAATGCGGTTCATCAGGTCACCTACCCTATTACGTTTGTAAAAACTAAGTGAAAGCTGCTCATACTTCAAAAAAATCTCGTTTTTCATATCGTATTCTATGTAACGAGATACATTAATGATAAGCTGACGCATAAAAAACATCAGAACAGCTGAAATAATAGTTGCTCCGATGATAATAAGTGCATATTCTATGAGCAAAGAAGTCATTTGAGCAGCATCTTTATTTGTAGAACGAGCAAATTCCTCAATAGCTGCTATAGAATTTTTCACGTAGCGGGGCATAAATAGTGAAAATATGCGCGACACTACGGTAATTAAGATACCGAGCAGTAGATGGTATTTGTATTTGAAAAAATATTTGCGGATATGTTTTAAATGCGCCATTTAGCCAGTCGTCAGATTTTAGGTATTAGGTGTTAGTAGGTAGTACCACTAACACCTAATAAACTAATACCTATTTATAATTCTTAATCAAGTTCTTCACCAATAATATCACGTTAGGCATTGCTATATTAGCAGCATTAAGTACCTCTTCGTGCGATACATCAGGCGATATTTCAGGCCCTCCTAAGTCAGTGATTACCGAGAGAGCGCATACCTCCATCAGTTGGTGGCGTGCTACTATCACCTCAGGCACAGTACTCATACCTACGGCATCACCTCCTAAAATACGCACCATACCATATTCGGCAGGCGTTTCAAAAGAAGGCCCTTGCAATCCTACATATACCCCTTTTTGCACTTTGATATTGTTTTCCTGAGCTATTTTTTCTAACTCTGCTATCATCGCGTGGCTATAAGGCTTGCTCATATCAGGAAAACGAACTCCATACAAATCTAAGTTCTTACCGCGCAAAGGATGCTCTGGGAAAAGGTTAATATGGTCGCGAATAATCATCACATCACCTATAGAAAAGTTAGGATTTACCCCTCCTGAAGCGTTTGAGAGTATAAGTCGTTTAATGCCTAACTGAGCAAATACGCGAATAGGGAAAGTAACTTCTTGCATAGAGTAACCTTCGTAATAGTGTACGCGTCCTGCCATCATCAGCACATATCGGTTCTGAATTTTTCCATAAATCAGTTTACCTTTATGCCCTGACACAGTTGATTTCGGGAAGTTAGGTATATTTTGGTACTTAATTTCCGAAATTACTTCTACTTCATCTTCTAATTTACTAAGTCCTGACCCCAAGATAATAGCAAATTCTGGGGTATGTTCTGTAATGTACGACTGTATAATACGAGCCGTCTCATTGATTTTGTCGTAATACTGTTGCATAATTTTTATTAATTCGTCGATTTTTATCAATTGGCAAATTGGCTAATTATTTAAAGCTCGTCACACCAAATTTAGCAGCTTCAGCTCTCGCTTTTGGCACTAATTGGGTTAGGTTTTTAATACGCGACTCGTCTGAGGGGTGCGTACTGAGAAGGCTAGAGGTACTAGCACCATTTTTCTTAGCACTCATTCGTTTCCATAGTTCAGGAGCTTCTGAGGGGTCATAACCTGCGATAGCCATAATCTGAATACCAATAGCATCAGCTTCTGTTTCGTTAGAGCGACTAAAAGGCAACATCACTCCTAAGTTTGAACCTAAGCCGTAAGCCATCATAAACTGGTCAGTGTATTCGGCATATTTGCTACTTTGTAGGGCAAGCGAACCTGCTATAGCTCCTATTTGTTGTAGGGTGCTAGCACTCATACGTTGTGCTCCGTGGTCAGCTAATGCGTGTGCCACCTCGTGTCCCATCACTACTGCCAACCCTGCTTCGTTCTTAGTAATTGGCAAAATACCTGTATACACCACTATTTTGCCCCCTGGCATACACCAAGCGTTCACTTCAGGACTATCTACCAAGTTGTATTCCCATCTGTAATCGTCTAAATACCCCTTATAGCCGTTAGTGTCGAGCCATAATTTAGCCGCTTTAGCGATACGCTCACCCACTCTTTTCACCATTTGGGCGTCATTAGTATTGGTTATCACCTTATTCGACTGCAAAAAAGTAGAATATTGACTAAAAGCCATCGGAAAAACCTTGCTATTAGGCATAAAGTTCAGAGTACTCTTCCCTGTAAAAGGATTAGTTTTGCAGGAAAAAACAATTAGCAATAAAGCAATAATACTTATTTTCTTCATATAATTCTGTTTTATTTTGCAAAGATATAACATAATTAGCAAATTAGCAAATTTGTCAATTAGCAATTTAGACAAACACAAAAAAATTACCAATTCACCCGTCCCACTCGTCCCACTCGTCTCACCCGTCTCACAACCCTCCTAGCCTTCCCAATCCTCCCAGCCTTCCCTTTACTTTAGATATAGGAAGAATACAGGATCACCGAAGAAACTTTTGAAGAACTCTATCCCATTCCTCCCAGACTTCTCAGCCCTCCCAATCCTCCCAGCTTGCCTGCAAAATTTTTCTATTTGCATTTATTTCATTACTTTTGCACCCTCAATCTCAAATTTGCTAATTAACAAATTTGCTAATTTACTGATTAATATGTCTTTAGAACAAGAAATACAAAAGCGCCGTACTTTTGGCATTATCTCTCACCCCGATGCGGGTAAAACTACGCTCACTGAAAAATTGCTACTCTTCGGGGGCGCTATTCAAGAGGCTGGTGCGGTAAAAAGCAACAAGATAAAAAAAGGAGCTACTTCTGACTTTATGGAGATAGAGCGCCAGAGGGGTATCTCTGTAGCTACTTCTGTATTGGCTTTCAACTACAAACAACATAAAATCAATATCTTAGACACCCCTGGTCACAAAGATTTTGCTGAAGATACCTTTCGTACTCTTACAGCGGTAGACAGCGTAATAGTAGTGGTAGACGTAGCTAAAGGGGTGGAAGAGCAAACAGAGAAGTTGGTAGAGGTATGCCGTATGCGCAATATACCTATGATAGTTTTTATCAACAAGTTAGACCGAGAAGGTAAGGATGCTTTCGACCTATTAGACGAAGTAGAGCAAAAACTCGGACTAAAGGTAACGCCTTTAAGCTTCCCTATAGGTATTGGCTACGATTTCAAAGGTATTTACAACATATGGGAAAAGAACATCAATCTTTTTTCAGGTGATAGCCGCAAGAATATAGAAGAAACTATCTCGTTTGACGACATAAACAGTCCTGAGTTAGAGAAAATCATCTCTGAACAGTCAGCAGCCAACCTGCGCAGCGATTTAGAGTTGGTATATGAGGTATACCCTGCTTTTGACAGAGAGGCTTACTTAAAAGGAGAGCAACAGCCAGTATTCTTTGGGTCGGCGCTAAACAATTTTGGGGTACGCGAGCTCTTAGATTGCTTTGTAGAGATAGCCCCCTCACCTCGTCCTAAAGCCAGCGAGGAGAGAGAAGTACGCCCCGAAGAGCCTACTTTTACGGGTTTTGTATTCAAAATCCACGCTAATATGGATCCTAACCACCGCGACCGTTTGGCGTTTGTAAAGATAGTATCGGGTACTTTCGAGCGCAACAAACCCTACTTACACACGCGTTTAGGCAAAAAACTGAAGTTCTCAAGTCCAAATGCTTTTTTTGCTGAGAAGAAAGAGGTGGTAGACATCTCGTATGCAGGCGATATAGTAGGATTACACGATACTGGTAATTTCAAAATAGGCGATACATTAACTGAGGGAGAAGTATTGCACTTCAAAGGAATACCGAGCTTCTCACCTGAGCATTTTAGGTATATTAACAATGCTGACCCACTAAAATCAAAACAGTTAGAAAAAGGTATCGACCAGCTAATGGACGAGGGGGTAGCACAGCTCTTCCGCTTAGACTTCAATGGCAGAAAGGTAATTGGTACAGTAGGAGCCTTGCAGTACGAGGTAATTCAGTATCGTTTAGAACACGAATATGGGGCAAAATGTAGTTATGAGAATTTCCCTATTTATAAGGCTTGTTGGGTAGAAGCACCAGATAACCCTAAAGACCCTGAATATGTAGATTTCTTAAGGGTAAAGCAGAAGTATTTAGCAAGAGATAAACAGCAGCAGTTGGTATTTTTAGCCGATTCGGCTTTCTCTATAGAAATGGTAAAGCAAAAATACCCTAGCTTAAAGCTGCATTTTACATCAGAATTCTAATATAAAACGAAATATAAAAGACAAAAGACGAGGGCGTGATGCTCTCGTCTTTTGTCTTTTGTATTTCATCTCTTGTCTCTATTTCGTAAGACTGATAAAAAGCTCTTCTAAGTCGTTGTGTTTGTGGTTAATTTGAAGTATTTTAAGTCCGTTTTCTTTAGCAAAATCAAATACAGCAGGGCGCATATCTTCTGAAGTACTAAACTGCAATTGATATAGAAAATCATAAACATTAGTAGCAGCAATTATATGAGGGAGATTGCGCAACAATCGTTCTTCTACTCTAAAATCAAAAGCTACCTCTATTATCTGTTCTTTGCCTTGTAGGGCTTTCATTGGCTTATCTAGCACTATATTACCCTTATGAAGTACTATCACCCTATCGGCTACCGCTTGTATCTCTTGCATAATATGCGAAGATAGCAAGATGGTTTTGGTTTTGCCAAGCTCTTTGATGATATGGCGTATTTCTACTAACTGATTGGGGTCAAGTCCTGTAGTAGGTTCGTCTAAAATCAATATTTCAGGGTCGTGAATAAGAGCTGAAGCCAAACCTACCCGCTGGCGATAACCTTTAGAGAGAGCTTCTATCTTCTTATTGCTCTCTGGCGTAAGTCCTGTAAGAGCGATGACCTCTTCTACCCTACTCTTAGGCACTTTAGGGTACAAATCTGCTGTAAAACTCAAATATTCACGCACATACATCTCAGTATACAGAGGGTTGTGCTCAGGCAGGTAGCCTATCATCTTTTGTGCCTCAATAGGTTGCTTTAGCATATCTATACCATTGATACTGATACTGCCCTCTGTAGGGGTTAGCGCCCCTGTAATCATCTTCATTGTGGTAGATTTACCAGCACCATTCGGACCTAAAAAGCCTGTAATTTCACCCTTCTGCAACTGAAAGTTTATCTTATTAACAGCTATCTGTTGTGCGTATATTTTCGTTAAATTAGTTACTTGTACTGACATTATTTTCTATAATTTGCGGCAAAGATAATAAATAATTCAGAATTTTGAATTTTAGATTATGAAAAAAATTGTCAATTACTACTTGTTAATTGATAATTATTTATTACTTTTGCCCTGTAAAAAAAGAAAAATATGAAGATAGTAAAAAAAATATTTAAATGGGGCGGAATTACGCTGGTGGTGCTTCTAGGAGCAATGGTGGCTATTCCTTATTTCTTCAAAGATACTATTAAAGAAAAAGTCATCGAAATGGTGAACAAAAACTTAAAAGCCAATCTATCATTGGCTGATGTAGATATCAGTCTCTTTAAGAGTTTCCCAAAAGCACAGATAACCCTTAGCGATTTTGCTTTAGTAAACAAAGAACCTTTCGTGGGCGATACGCTTTTTGCTGCCAAACATATAGATGTTACCTTAAGTGTAAAAGACTTAATGGCAGGCAACTATAACCTATTGGGGGCTAATGTAAAAGACGCTTCAGCCTATATTCATTTCAATAAAGAGGGGGCTGGCAACTTCGATATTGCTATCCCATCAGATACTCCTGAAGAGGAATCGGCTCCTATCAAATTGGACATACAAAGCTATAATGTTGAAAATCTGAAATTCACCTTTAAGATGGACGATGGCAATATATTTATGGAAATAGCCGATATCTACCACAGTGGAAAAGGGAATTTCGCAGAAGAGGTACTCGACTTAGACACCCAAACTAAGGCAAACTTTACTTTTGCAATGGATAAAAGTACTTTTATGAATCGTGTGCCTATCACGCTACAAGCCTTATTAGGCATCGACCTAAAGAACCAAAAATACACTTTCAAAGAGAATAAAGCTACAGTAAACCGTTTAGACTTAGTTTTTAATGGCTTTATTCAGCTTTTAGAAGAAGGGCAACGCTACGACCTTACTTTTAGCACCCCTACTAATACTTTTCAAAACTTTTTAGCTCTTATACCAGAGGAATACAGTAAAAGTATAGAAAATGTAAAAACTACCGGCAACCTCACCCTAAAAGGATTTGCCAAAGGCGATATGGTAGGCGACAAAATCCCTACTTTTGGGCTCGAAATGTTTGCTGATAACGCTACTGTCAAATACCCCGATTTACCAAAAACTATTAAAGACATTAGCATAGATTTAAAAGTAAACAATGCTACAGGTATTACTAATGACACCAAAGTGAATCTCAATAAATTTGCAATGCGCATAGACCAAGATGTATTCTGGGCAAAAGCAAATGTTAGCAATATGTTAGTGAATCCTTTTGTTGATCTAGCTGCAAAAGGAACTATAAACTTAGCAAACCTATCACAGGCTTACCCTATTTCATTAGACAAGAAGTTAGCCGGTATCCTAAAGGCTGATATAGCAACACAGCTCGATATGAAGTCTGTAGAAACAAAAAACTACCAAAATATCAAAGCTCAAGGCAACCTATCATTAGCTCAATTTGTATATGAGGGCGAAGAGTTTGTTAAACCTTTTCATATAGACCAACTTAGTATGGCTTTCAATCCTTCACATATAGGGCTTTCTGCTTTTGATGCTCGCACTGGCAGCACCGACCTGCATTTAAATGGTACTATAGACAATTTATACGGATTTGTTTTCAAGAAAGAAATATTGAAAGGAAACTTCAATCTATCATCTAACAAATTAGTAGTCAATGATTTTATGCAGCCCGCTACAGCTTCAAGTAGTCCAGCTACAACGGCTACTGCTACAACTGCTAAAGCTACACAAAGCAGCACTACCGCATCAGCTATCAAAGTACCCGCTTTCTTAGACTGTACCCTTAGTGCCAAGGCTGGTACTGTGTTATACGACAATCTAACACTGAGCAACGTATCAGGCAAGCTCATCATCAAAGATGAAAAAGTAGCTTTAGAAAACCTAAAAACAGATATCTTTGGTGGTAATATAGCTCTTGCAGGAGATGTTTCAACCAAAGAAGCAACACCTACTTTTAACGTAAATCTAAATCTTAGCAAATTAAATATAGCCGAGGCTTTCACTCAAATAACTATGCTCGAAAAGATAGCGCCTATAGCTAAGGTAGTACAAGGAAAAGTAAATACTGTAATAAAGGTAAAAGGAAAGCTAAAATCAGACTTAACCCCTGAAATCAACACTATTTCGGGCGACCTATTTGCCTCTCTTATCGACTCAAAGGTAATAAGTGAAGCCTCTCCCCTACTCTCTGCTTTAGACTCTCAGTTTACAGGTCTTAACCTATCAAATCTAAACCTAAAAGACATAAAAGCAGCCGTTGATTTTGAAGATGGAAAAGTAAAAATTAAACCTTTCACCCTAAAATACAAAGATGTAGCTATAGAAGTGGCAGGTAGTCACGGTTTCGACCAACAAATGAACTACAAACTCCTCTTCAATGTACCTCCTCAAATGTTGGGCAAAGAAGCTGAAAACCTACTTACTAAGCTAACCCCTGAAAACCAAAAGAAGATAACCAACTTACCTGTAGTAGCTACCGTAGGGGGTACCTTTAAAAAGCCAGAGGTAAGCACTGACATCAAAACTGTAGTAAAAGATTTAGCTACCCAAATAGCTAAAAACCAAATCAATAATCTTGCTAACAAGGGTACCGATGCCCTCCGCGATGCAATAGCTACTAAAACAGGTACTGGCACCGCTGCCGAAGTAACCAACGCTATAGGCGGACTGATGAAGAACAAAGACAGTACCCTTACCAAGGTGAAAAATGATGTAAAAGAACGCGCCAAAGAAGAGGCTAAGAAAGAAGCTAAAAAGCAATTAGGCAATTTCTTAAAAGGATTAGGAGGCAATAAAGAAGAATAATAAAATAAATTTTTAGAGATATATGTATAAAGTAGTACTTTTACGCCACGGACAAAGTGAATGGAACAAGCTCAACCTATTCACAGGGTGGCAAGATGTAGATTTAACAGAGCAAGGAGTACAAGAAGCACGCGAAGCAGGTCGTGTAATGAAAGAAGAAGGCTTCAAATTTGATGTAGCTTACACCTCTGTACTAAAACGCGCTATCAAAACTCTTAACAACGCTTTAGAAGCTATGGGCGACCTATGGGTTCCTACCTACAAGAGTTGGAGACTTAACGAAAAGAGCTACGGAGCACTACAAGGCTTAAACAAAGCAGAAACTGCTGCTAAATATGGCGAAGACCAAGTGCTATTGTGGAGACGCTCTTATGATGTACGTCCACCTTTCATCGAAGAAAGCGATGAGCGTCACCCATCACATGACCGCCGTTATGCTGCCCTAAGCAAAGAACAAAAAACTCCAGGTGAAAGCTTAAAAGACTGCTATGACCGTATGCTACCTATCTGGTTTGAATCTATTGCTCCAGATATCAAAGCTGGCAAAAGCGTAATCATAGCTGCACACGGTAACAGCTTGCGTTCGTTAGTACAATACTTAGATGGTCTTTCAGAAGAAGAAATACTAAAATTGAACATTCCTACCGGAGTGCCTTTGGTATACGAGCTCGATGCTAACTTAAAGCCT
The DNA here is from genome assembly GCF_009730375.1 of Capnocytophaga sp. FDAARGOS_737. Lineage (NCBI taxonomy): Bacteria > Pseudomonadati > Bacteroidota > Flavobacteriia > Flavobacteriales > Flavobacteriaceae > Capnocytophaga > Capnocytophaga sp. FDAARGOS_737. The sequence goes on from NZ_CP046316.1 coordinate 1,414,789, forward strand.
ATCAAACACTATTATTTAGGCGACCAAGAAGCTATAGCTGCTGCTATCAACAGTGTAGCTAACCAAGGAAAATCAAAATAATAGTATAGAATGATTTATTTTTAGGTCAGGCAATATGCTTGACCTAATTTTTTAATTTAAGAGATATGAACATAGCAATAGTATGCTACCCTACTTTTGGGGGCAGTGGCGTAGTAGCCACTGAGTTGGGGGTAGCCTTAGCCCGCAAAGGACACCAAGTGCATTTTATAACCTATAGTTACCCTGTACGATTGGATTTCTTAGAGATGAATATTCATTTTCACGAAGTGCATGTAGAAGAGTACCCCTTGTTTCACTACCAACCATACGAGTTAGCCCTCTCAAGCAAAATGGCATACGTAGTAAAAACCTATAATATCGATATACTACACGTACACTACGCTATTCCACACGCATACGCAGGCTATATGGCTAAGCAGATGCTCAAACGCGAAGGAATAGAAGTACCTATGGTAACTACCTTACACGGTACTGATATTACTTTAGTAGGCAATCACCCTACTTATAAAGAAGCGGTAACTTTTAGCATCAATGAGTCAGATGTAGTAACCTCAGTATCAGAAAGCCTAAAGCAAGACACACTCAGACTTTTTAACATACATAAAGACATAAAGGTAATTCCTAACTTTATAGATTTAAAGAAACCTAACGAAATAATTCCGTGCAAACGGTCGGTAATGGCAAAACCTAATGAGCTGATAGTAACTCATATAAGTAACTTTAGAAAAGTAAAACGTGTAGATGATGTTGTAAGAGTATTCTACGGCATACAACAGCAACTACCTGCTAAGTTAATAATGGTAGGCGATGGTCCCGAAAGAGAGACTGCCGACCAACTGTGCAAAGATTTAGGTATCAAAAGCAAAGTTCTTTTCTTAGGAAACACCTCGGACATCGACCGCATACTTTGTATGTCAGATTTGTTTTTATTGCCCTCAGCCTCAGAAAGTTTTGGACTTTCAGCCTTAGAGGCAATGGCAGCGGGCGTCCCCGTAGTATCAAGCAATGCTGGAGGCTTGTCTGAAGTAAATGAAGAAGGAGTGTCAGGATATTTATGCCCTATAGGAGATGTAGCTACAATGGCAGCAAGAGCTATCTATATATTAGAAGATACCACGCGCTTAGCACAATTTAAAAAAGGAGCTCGAAAAGTAGCTGAGCGTTTTGACGAGAATAAAATAATACCTATGTATGAGGCTTTGTACAAAGAATTAACATAAAAATCATTATCTTTTTTTATCTTTTATTTTTCTTTTACAAGAAAAGTTCTATTTTTGCACCCAGATTAATACTTAAATAGTTTTTTTAATATAATGAATTCTACAACATCTTTACGTACGTCTCACTTTGTGCTGACGTTAAACACCTTAGCATTCACTATTTGTTTTGCGTGTTGGACACTCAATGGGGTATTAGTAACCTATTTGGTAGACAACAGTGTTTTCAATTGGAGTGTGGTAGAGACCGGTTGGCTATTGGGCTTACCGATACTCTCTGGCTCTATTTTCAGACCCTTAATGGGGATGTTAACCGACAAATACGGAGGTAAACCTGTATTTAGTTCACTACTCATTTTCTGTGCGATTCCTTTCTTTTTGATGCACTTTGTCAATTCGTATTGGATGTACTTCATCTTGAGTATTCTTTTCGGTATGGTAGGTACAGGTTTTGCCGTAGGAGTAGCCTTTACTTCGGTATGGTATCCTAAGAACTGGCAAGGGCGTGCTCTCGGTATTTTTGGTATGGGAAATGCAGGTGCTGCTATTACTACCTTTTTAGCCCCTACATTGCTCAAAATGCTTACAGCTAACGACCCCGAAGGATGGCGTTGGCTACCTGTAATCTATGGGGTTGTAATTTTAATAATGGGATTAGCATTTTTGCTATTTACTAAAAACAAAAAAGCAGCTCAAGCCCCTAAGTCAATGCACGAAATGCTCACTCCTCTTAAATCAACAAGGGTATGGCGCTTTGGCTTGTACTACTTCTTAGTGTTTGGTCTGTTTGTAGCTTTCTCACAATGGTTATTACCTTACTACATCAACGTATATAGCACCTCTTTGATATTAGGAGGTATGCTTGCTTCTGCTTTTAGTTTGCCTAGTGGAGTAATCAGAGCCTTAGGAGGCTATCTGTCAGATAAGTTTGGCGCTCGCGCCGTAATGCATTGGGTTCTTCTTTCTTCACTTATCATAGGTGGATTGCTAATGCTTCCTAAGATGGAAATCCTTACTCCAGGAAAAGGAGTTGCAGCTAAAAAGAATACTACTGTAGAAAAAGTAGAAGGAAATGCTATTACCCTCGCCACTGGTGAAGTAATACAACTAACAGAAAAACCTGAAATAAAAGACGGTAACTACATTTTCCCAAAAAGTTATTCGTGGCAAGAAGCCCTTGTAAAAGAAAATCAACAAGTAAAGAAAAAAGAGGTAATAGCCCAAGGACAAACGCTTATCAAATTTGAGGCGCACTTATGGGTATACACTATCTTGGTAATCCTCATTGGTATTATGTGGGGTATCGGAAAAGCTGCTGTATACAAATACATACCAGAATACTTCCCTAATGAGGTTGGTATCGTAGGAGGTATGGTAGGACTTATCGGAGGGCTTGGAGGCTTTATAGGCCCTATCCTCTTTGGTTACCTACTCGACTTTACCGGCTTATGGACAAGCTCGTGGATATTCGTGTTCTTCACTTCAGCTGTGTGCTTGTACTGGATGCATCGCACTATCAACAAACTAAACAAAAAAGCAGCTCCAGAGCTACAAAATAAAATTGAATAATTTTTGAAAATTCACAATTTAGAATTAATTACATATGAGTAAATGGTTAGAAAAATGGGAGCCAGAAAATGAAGCTTTCTGGCAATCTACAGGTAAGAAAATAGCGAATAGAACGCTTACAATTACCACTATTGCGCTTACAATGTCGTTTGCGTGTTGGTTTCTATATAGTGCTGTAGTAGTACAGTTACCAAAAATAGGTTTTCAGTTCAGTGATGACCAACTATTTTGGTTAGCTGCTATGCCAGGATTAGCAGGAGGTCTTTTGCGTATATTGAACACTTTTTTAATTCCTATTTTCGGAACACAAAAAGTAGTGTCTATCAGTGCATTGCTAAAGATTATCCCCTTGCTAATGCTCGGCTTTGCAGTAATGGATCCTAGTTCGTCTTACGGCTACTTTATGCTGATAGGCTTCTTACTAGGTATTGGTGGTGGTGATTTCTCCTCTTATATGCCATCTACCTCTTTGTTCTTCCCTAAACGCCTATCAGGTACCGCTTTAGGCATACAGGCTGGGGTAGGAAACTTTGGGGTGAGCCTTGTACAGCTGCTTTCGCCTATCGTTATCAGCCTAAGTATCTTCTCTTTCTTAGGAGGAGGAGAAACAGTATTGACTACCGGTAAAACTATTTTCTTAGAAAACGTAGCGTTCATCTATGTATTGCCGCTTTTCTTAGTAGGTATTTGGGCTTGGTTCTCACTAAAGAGTATTCCTGTAAAAGCATCATTTAAAGAACAGTTAGACATCTTTGGCGACAAGCACACTTGGTACTGCACTGTTACATATATTATGACTTTTGGTATTTTTGCAGGTCTTTCTGCTGCATTCCCATTAATGATTAAGAATATGTACGTACCATTAGACAATACGCTTGAGCCACTGCACTATGCCTTCTATGGCCCTCTTATCAGCTCTGCTATGCGAGTGCTTTTTGGTAAAGTAGCCGACAAGTTTGGCGGTGCTATTCTTACACATATCACTGGTATTGCAATGGGCATTCTTTTTGCTATCCTCATTTTAGGAGGTTATCTAACCCCTACTTCAGCAGATCAATTCCCAATGTTCTTTATTATCATTATGGCTATCTTCTTCTTTACAGGTGTAGGTAATGCTGCTACCTTTAAGCAATACCCTACCATCTTTGCAGCTTCTCCACGTAAGTCTGCAGGGGTAATAGGTTGGACAGCTGCTGTAGCTGCTTTTGGGCCTTTCATTTTCAATATAATGATACCACAATCACGTGCTTGGTTTGGTACTTCTAAACCTTTCTTCTGGTGTGTTTTCGCCCTATGTGTAGTAGCTACATGGATAAACTGGCACTTCTATACTCGCAAAGGATGTGAGAGACCAAGTTAGACTGATTTTAAAAAAGAGATAATTACCTTATATCACAAGGAATTAAAACAAAACAAGTGAATTACGAACGGTTCTAAATTACAAAAACTGTTTGTAATTCACTTTCTTATTTGTATCTTTGCCCCCAAAGAGTAAAACAAAATTATATGTTCAGTATTTTCACCAAAATAAACAAGAAAGCATTCCGCAATGCTGTTATTGCTACATTGATAGTAATAGCTATTACGGTAATAGGTTCTGTAAACCTACAGAACTACGATGCTGCCCTGATGATATACTTTTTTGGTACTATCAGTATGACTTTTGGGATAGCTTATAAGCATAGTGTTTGGCTACAACGCCCCCCTACCCAAAAGTATTGGAAACGCACTTGGCAGCTGTTGCGCAGCAAAGATTATTGGGCACAACTGAAAGACTATGGTAGGCTAACTTTTAAAAACCTACTATTGCAGAAATTCTTAATGCCACGTAGCAAAATGCGCTGGTTGGGGCACTTCTTGCTATCTGTAGGTTGCTTGATTTCATTCGCTGTAACCTTTGGGCTTACCTTCGGATGGATGCACTTCACCTTAGTTCCCGGCACTACCGATATGTATGAAACCCATTTTATGGGCTTTTCAGTAATGACTTTTAAATTGGGTACTATTGTAGCCTTATTCCTCTTCCACATTCTAGTATGGACTGCCATAATGGTCATTATAGGTTCTGCTATAATGATGCATCGTCGCTTTGTAGATGAAGGGCAGATGGCAAGCCAATGGTTTGAGCGCGATTGGTTGCCCCTTATATTGCTGATAGTTGTATCAGTAACTGGATTGGGTATTTGGTTTGATTACTCATTCTTAGAAGGCAAAATGAGTCAGTTTATGGCTATTACCCACGCCATTGCAGTAGCGATGTTCCTAATGTGGATACCTTTTGGTAAATTCTTCCATATATTTCAGCGTCCTGCCCAGATAGGGGCAAATGTATACCGCCTAAAAGGGGCTAAAGAAGGGATGCAAGTATGTCCACACACCAAGGAAGAGTACGCTTGCAAAATGCAGATAAACGACCTAAAAGAGGTGACAAAAGAGCTCGGATTCAAATTAGAAAACAAAGAAGGAATGAGCTACTTAGAGTATAGTCCTGAAGGCAAACGCTGTATGCTAGCTAAAGCACACCTTAAAGCCCGTGAAGAAGCGGGTAGTTTCTTTGGTTAATTTCCTAATTCATTATTTTAAAAAGAGAAAATTATGGCAACGTTACCCGTACCCGTAGACGAAATTATAGCAAAGTGGGGGCCCCATAAGCACTATATGACAAAAGAGAGTGCTAAGGCGCGCGCCTCACAAACCCCTGACGAACTTGTAAAAACACACTGTTGTTTTTGCGGGTTGCAGTGTGGTATCAAACTCAAAATAAAAAACAAAAAAGTAGTAGGTTTTGAACCTTGGAGAGAGTTCCCTTTTAACGAAGGACGTCTTTGCCCTAAAGGAGTGCAACGTTATATGCAAGATAACCACCCTGACCGCCTACTACAACCTATAAAACGCGTAGAAGGTGTAGGCTTCGTACCTATAGAATGGGAAGAAGCTTACAGCACTGTAGTAAGTGAAATAAAACGCATACAAGAGCAATATGGCAGAAATGCCTTTGCAATGCTTTCAGGCGTATCACTTTCTACCGAAAAAAGTTATTTAGTAGGAAAATTTGCTCGTGTAGCCCTCAAAACAGCTAACTTAGACTATAACGGAAGGCTTTGTATGGTGAGTGCCGGAGCTGGTAATAAGAAAGCTTTTGGTATGGATAGATCATCTAACTCGTGGGCTGATCTTGCTCACGCTGAAGTGATTATCATAACAGGAGCTAATATCTCTGAATGTTTTCCTGTACTTACTTATCGTATATGGGAAGCCCGCGATAATGGAGCAAAAATTATAGTAATTGACCCTCGTGTAATTCCTTTAGCACGTACTGCCGATGTACACCTACCTTTGCGCTCTGGTACCGACACTGCCCTTATGAGTACTATGCTAAAAGTACTTATTGACAACGATTGGTTAGACCATGACTTTATAGACAACTACACTTCAGGTTGGGAAGAAACTGCTAAAACAGTAGAACACTGCACACTTGAATGGGGCGAAAAGATAACTGGTGTTCCTAAAGAATTGATATACAAAGCTGCTGAGATGTGGGGTAAAGCAAAAACCTCATTCTTAGTACATGCACGCGGTATTGAGCAACACCGCAAAGGGGTACTCAACGTGTTAAGCTGTATCAACTTAGTATTAGCAACTGGACGTATTGGTAAACCTTATTGCGGTTATGGTACTATTACCGGACAAGGAAACGGACAAGGAGGACGTGAACACGGACACAAATGCGACCAGCTACCTGGTAACCGCGATATAGAAAACCCTGAACACCGCCAGATAGTAGCTGATTTTTGGGGTATTCCTGAATCGGAACTACCACGTAAAGGACTCAGTGCTTACGAAATTATTGATGCTATCAACAAAGGAGAAATTAAAGGGTTACTTTCTATCTGCTTCAACCCTATTATCTCTTTACCTAATAACAAATACGTAAAAAGTGCCTTAGAAAAGCTCGAATTTTACACAGGTATTGATTTCTTCCTTTCAGAAACATTGCGTCACGCTAACATTGTATTAGCAGGCTCTTTGCAAGAAGAAGAAGAAGGTACTACCACTACTTCCGAAGGACGTGTAGTACGTATTTCGGGAGCTGTAACCCCTCCTGGAAAAGCTAAACGCGATATTGAAATTCTTAAAGAATTAGCAAAACGCCTTGGTCAGGAAGATAAGTTCAACTTCCCTACTTCCGAGGATATATTTAATGAAATTCGCCATATTTCGAAAGGTTCATATGCTGATTACTACGGTATTACTTACGAAAAAGTAGAAAAGAATATGGGCGTTTTCTGGCCATGCCCAAGTCTTGACCACCCAGGTACACCGCGTCTTTGGGAAGACCGTAAATTTAAGACTAACGACGGTAAGGCTCACTTTAACCCTACCCCTTATCAGCCACCGGTAGAAGAACCAGATGCTGACTATCCAGTAGTACTCACTACAGGACGTGTAGTAAGCCAGTACTTAAGTGGTACCCAAACACGCCGTATTGGTAAATTGGTAGATATTTACCCAGAACCATTAATGGAAATACACCCTGAGTTGGCAGCGAAATATGGTATAGAAGAAGGCGACTTGGTGCGTATTACTACTCGCCGCAACTCAGCAGTATTCCCTGCTAATGTAGTAGTAACAATCCGCAAAGATTCAATATTTGTACCTTATCACTGGGGAGGCGTGAACTCTGTAAACCAGCTCACTGTAGGATTAGAAGGTCTTGACCCTATCTCTAAGATGCCTGAGTTTAAAGTATGTGCCTGCAAGATAGAGAAAACAGGAGAGAAGAAAGCCAAAGACTCTGCTGAATATGCCTACAGAAGTAGAGATGTGCTATTTGCAGAGGGTGACACCCCTATCCCTAACTAAGTAAAAAAGAGTATACAAAAAGAGTAAAAACAAAATTCAATGGCAGAACAATTTAAAAAATTCAATGATATGGAGTTCTTCTTGGACATGCAGCGTTGCATAGGCTGTCACTCTTGCGAGATGGCTTGTGCAGAATGCGAAACCAATGGAGAGACCTCAATGATTCATATTCACTATGTAGACAGGCGCGAGACTGTACAAACTACTGTGCAAGTATGTATGCACTGTGATGACCCTATCTGTGCCAATGTATGTCCAGCAGATGCTATAGTGAAAGATGAATACGGTATTGTACACTCAGCTGATGTATCAAAATGTATCGGTTGTGCTAACTGCGTGCTTAGCTGTCCATTCGGTGTACCTAAGATACCTGACCAAAATGCACTGTTAATGATGAAGTGCAATATGTGTTACGACCGTACCAGCGTAGGCTTAAAGCCTATGTGTGCTACGGTATGTCCAAGTGGAGCACTTACTTTTGACACCAAAGAAAATGTGGCTAAAAAACGCCCTAATAGTACCCCTATTAAGAAGTTTATCTTTGGCGAAGAGGTAGTAACTACTAAGGTAAACCTAATGATGCCTAAGGGCAGTGAAGAGATTAAGGTATTTTAATTACAAAAAACACTAAAAAAATGGCAGACGAAAATAAAAACATACCCGACTGGAAAGCAGACTTTCCGATTAAGAAGACTGAAGCAGGCTATGTAGCGAGACGCGACTTCTTAAAAGTCATTACGCTCTTCTCTGGAATTATGGCAGCTGTAAATGTATTCATACCTGTATTCAACTTTTTCCATAAGCGGAAAGTGATTAAAGATTACTTTGTATGCAATGCATCAGAGCTAAAAGTAGGAACGCAAAAGACCTTCTATGTAGATGGCGACCACCGCAATCCGTATATGCTAATACGCTTAGCAGAAGACGATTGGCGTGTATACGAACAAAAATGTACCCACCTTTCTTGTTCGGTAATTTACGATCATGAGCACGGAATGATAGAATGTCCTTGTCATCACGGCTTTTTTGACGCCAAAGATGGTAAGGTACTGCAAGGACCTCCGCCACGCCCTCTACCACGCCTAAACGTAGTGGTAAAAGACGGCAAAATATTTGTGGAAGATTACACATACGAACAACAAATCAACCACAAAGCACACTCTTAATTAACAATTAACAATTTGATGTTATGGCAATTAGAAAAAAACCTATACAAAAAGCTACTACTCGTGTAAATGATATGTTAGCTTTTATCATTGGCATTTACATACTACTTACTGGTATGCAAATGTGGTTGCTATTTGGTACTATCAACAAAGCTCTATATCTGTATAATACAGAGATCAATGTACAAGAATTTGCTACGTGGTCAGCTATAGGCTCTGTAGTAATATTCTTATGCTTATTGTTCTTCTTACGTTATATACCAATGATTAAGACGGGAAAAATACTAAAAGGAGACGAAAAAGAAGAAGAGTATGAGTACTAATCTCACCGATGCATTTGGACGAAAACACACATATTTGCGGCTATCCATTACGGATAGCTGCAATTTTCGTTGTTTATACTGTATGCCAAACGAACCTTTCACTAGTAGTCCTTCTTCTAAACTAATGAATAGTGATGAAATCTTTGGTATTTCAAAAATATTTGTAGAACAATTTGGCATTAATAAAATACGTATCACCGGAGGAGAACCTCTCGTACGACAAGACTTTGATGAAATTATACAAAAGTTAGCTACCCTAAATATCTCATTAGGAGTTACTACTAATGGAGTGCTGCTCGATAGGTATTTTAACCTATTGAAAGTTCACAATGTACAACATCTAAACATCAGCATTGACTCTTTAGAGCAAGAGCGTTTTAAACAAATAACCAAACGAGACCTGCTGCCTCAAGTATGGGAAAATATAATGCGCAGTATAGATTTAGGGTTCAAGGTAAAGCTAAACGCTGTGATAATGAGGGGGATAAATGACGATGAATTACTACCATTAGTAGCCCTTTCGCATCGATACCCTATAGAGATGCGCTTTATAGAGTTTATGCCTTTTTACGGTAATACTTGGGAACGAGGAAAAGTAATTTCGGTAAATGAAATGCTCAGTACAATTGCTAAAGAATACAATTATATAAAGTTAGTAGATGAAAAACACGACACCTCTCGAAAATACCGTCTTACAGAAGATAGCAAAGGAATTTTTGGGTTTATATCGACTATGAGCAACGCATTCTGTGGTGGCTGCAATCGTATAAGGCTGACCTCTGACGGAAAGATGAAAAATTGCCTCTTTGGCGCAGAAGAGTTTGACTTGCTTAAGCTCTATCGACAAGGCAAGGACATAAGCAACCTCATAAAGGAAGGGGTATGGCGCAAACACAAAGAAAAAGGAGGTCAGTTCACCGAAATCAATACAGTGGATAGTCAAAAAATGGTAAACCGCAGTATGATAAAGATAGGTGGTTAATTTTTTTTTGTAAATATAAAAAAAGGTTGTACATTTGCCGCTTGAAAAAGAGTAATAAGGCTATCTATAAGCCTTATATTTTTAGACATCGTATAGCTTATTAAATCATAACGATTAAAACTGAAATAAAAACTAATTTTAAATATATCATTTTATGACTAAAAAATTCTTATTATTAGCAAGCGTTTTAGGAGGTTTCTATACCGCTTCTTCACAAGTTTCATTCACTAGTGGCGATGTAAAAGCGACACTTGGTACACGTTTTATGGCTGATGCTGTGTATTATGCCGATGATAAAGCTGAGATACCTTCAGGTACTAAGATTACTGAAGCCCGTGTACGTGTAGGCTTCAAAGTAGATCAATGGGATGCCTATGCCGATTTTGATTTTGCATCACCTACAGGAGCTAATCGCACACGCGACTTATGGGTGCGCTACACTTTTAAAAATGAAGAAGGAGTGTATAAAGCTTTGCGTTTTGGCTATCAGTGGGAGCCCTTCGGAATGACTACTAACACAGGACGTATGGCATATCACTTTATACAACGTCCTAATTATCATAATGCTTTAGGGGGCGGTCGACTTTTAGGACTTACTTACTATTATGCAAATCCTAAATTCTTTACTCACACAGGTATTTTTAGTGAGCGTCCTTATAATGACCAAAATAGTGGTACTTCAGGAATAGTACTCTCTGGGCGTTACATTTACAAACCTATTGCTGATGAAAACAGTACCCTTCAGATAGGAACCAGCCAGCGTTTTGCTATTATAAACACTTATAAAACAGCTTCTTATACTCTTTCGGTTTCTTCTCCTCTAGAAACCAATGTATTGCCAAGTGCTAACAAAATAGGTGCCACGATAAATATATTAGACCCTAAAAATAGTTACCGTTTTGGAGTTGAAAGTATGTATCACAACTCAGATTTCTTTATAAGAGGAGAGTATATGAAAACTTTTGTAAATAAAAAGACATCTGGAACTGCAGAGTACCAATCTGCTTATGTAGAAACAGGATATACTTTCAACGGCAATTACAAATACGACAACCAAAAAGCCGTACTAAAAGGGCTTAACAAAGCAGGAAATGTAGAAGCGGTAGCGCGCGTTAGCTGGACAGACCTATATAGTGGTATTAACACTAATGGTGTAAGCGGTGGGGTACAAATGCGCAACTATACATTAGGAGCTAACTATGTAATAAACAAATATGCCCAACTAATGCTTTCGTACACCTATACTAACCTGACAAGCAAAACAAAGAACGACAAAAATATAGGTATGCTACAAGCACGTGCTATGTTTAACTTTTAATATTATTAAACAATGAAAAGAATATCAAAAATTATTTTAACCCTCGTTTTAGCATTACTCATCAATGCTTATAGTTTCGCAGCTGATAAGATAACTGTAGCAGCAGCAGCTAACCTTCGCTATGTATTAGAAGAACTCAAACAACAATACGTAAAATCGCACAAAGATACCCAGATAGACATTGTATTTGGTGCTTCAGGAACACTAACTCAACAAATAGTAAATGGTGCTAACTTCGATTTGTTTTTAGCCGCTAACACTAAATTCCCTGAAGAAGTTATTAGCAAAGGCTTCGGGCACCGAAAATCAGTAGTGTACTGCTATGGTAAAGTAGCCCTTTGGAGTATGAATATCAATGTAAAAAAAGGTATTAAAGCTACTTTAGAAAACCCTAAAGTAAGTCGTATAGCCATTGCTAATCCTAAATTAGCCCCTTATGGTAAAAATGCTGTAGAAACCCTACAAAAATTAGGACTATATAACGGTATAGAATCTAAAATAGTATGGGGTGAAAACATCAATCAAACAGCACAATTCGTTTCTACTGGCAATGCTCAAGTTGGTTTTGTAGCCCTTTCTACTATTTTAGCACCAGAGATGAAGGGTAAACAAGGCAAGTACTACATACTCACTAATGAAGAATGTACTCCTATAGCGCAAGCTGGTGTAGTAATAAAAGATAAGAATACCGCACTTGCACAAGCCTTTTTAGACTATTTACTAAGTGAAAAAGCTAAACCTATCTGGAAAAAACACGGTTACGAACTAAAATAATGGAAGAATTTATAAAAACCTTATTATTAACGGGTAAAATGGCAGTTATTACTACTGCCATTTTATTCATTTTTAGCCTACCAGTATCATATTGGTTAGCATATAGCAAATTTAAAGGTAAAGTACTATTCGAAGCCTTATTATGTATGCCTATGGTACTCCCCCCTACCGTATTAGGTTATTATTTCTTATTACTTATTAGCCCTACACGCGGATTAGGAAAATACTTAAGTGAGACATTTGAGATACAGCTGGCTTTCACTTTTGAAGGAGTGGTAATGGCTAGTATAGTAGCTAATTTACCCTTTATGATTCAGCCCCTACAAAATGGTTTTACAGCACTACCTAAACAACTGAAAGAAGCAGCTTATACCTTAGGAAAAAGCAAATGGACAACCTTTTGGCGTGTACTTTTACCTAATATAAAACCTTCTATTATAACAGGTTTAGCACTTACTTTTGCTCATTGTATAGGCGAATTTGGTATCGTACTGATGATTGGTGGTAGCATTCCTAACGAGACAAAAGTAGCTTCAATAGAACTGTATGACCAAGTGCAAGCACTCAACTATGAGCTTGCCGACCAATACGCTCTGATATTATTTGCTATTTCATTTATACTGCTATTGGTTATTTTCAGTATTAACAAAAGACAAAATACAAATTACCTATGATTACTATAGACATTTCACATACTATTTACACTTCAGAAGGAGCTAAAGACCTATTGGTAAACAAAACTGTAAAAGAAGGTGCTTTAGTACAACTATCAGGACTTTCGGGCATAGGCAAAACGACCCTATTCCGCATTTTGGCGGGACTTATAAAACCAGATCGAGGCTTCTTTCGTGTAGGTGATAAAATATTGTTAAACACTGAAAAGAATATCAACCTACCGCCCCAACAACGCAATATAGCTCTGATGTTTCAAGAGTATGCTCTTTTTCCGAATATGACGGTCTGGGAGAATATCGCCTTTGCCCAAAAGCAAAAAGACCCTGCTTATATAAGTCTGTTGCTCGAAAACTTCAAAATGGAGCAGCTAAAAAACCGAAAAGTAACTCAACTATCAGGAGGACAACAGCAACGAGTAGCCTTAGCGCGTACTTTAGCACAAAAAGCCTCTATTACACTACTTGATGAACCTTTTTCATCAGTTGATGCTACTATGAGAGCTATTATGAAGCAAGAAGTACTCTCATTTCTGACTACAACCAAAAGTACTATATTTATTATAAGTCATCAGACTGAAGATTTTGAAAAAGAAGCTGATGACAAAATAATAATTACAAATACAAAAGACGAAGAACTAAGACATTAATTTCATTACAAGATGACCATATCTTAAAAAAAAGTGTTATATTTGCAGCCAATTAACAGTTCAACTTTTCAATGAAAAAAATTATATCTTCACTTATATGTATACCGCTACTATGGAGTTGTGGCGATGAAAATAGTACTTATACTAATACTGCTGAAATCCCTGTAGAAGGAGAAATGGTAGCACAACTCACTTCACCTCCTTTCGTACCTGCCCCTGTAGGAAATCGCAAGGCTACTAAACTAAGCGTTACCCTCGAAATCATAGAAAAAGAAGGCGAATTGGCAGATGGCACTAAATACCTTTTTTGGACGTTTGGCGGTACGGTACCTGGAAATTTTATCCGTGCTCGTGTAGGCGATGAAGTATCATTCACTCTCAAAAATCACCCTGATAACAAATTAGCACACAATATCGACCTCCACGCTGTAACGGGTACAGGAGGCGGTGCTGATGCATCGTTAGTAGCCCCAGGGCAGCAGCGTACTTTCACTTTTAAGTGTCTCAACCCAGGGTTATTCGTTTATCACTGCGCTCAAGCCCCTGTGCCTCTACATATTGCTAATGGTATGTACGGACTTATATTGGTAGAGCCCGAAGGCGGTCTGCCCCCAGTGGATATGGAATACTATGTAATGCAAGGCGATTTCTATACAGAAGGAGACTACGGAGCCCAAGGATTACAAGCCTTTAGTCAGGAGAAAGCCCTTGCCGAAAAGCCTGATTATGTGCTTTTCAATGGTAAAGTAGGTGCCCTCACAGGCGATAAAGCCCTTACGGTGAACGCTGGTGAAACAGTGCGCCTTTTTGTAGGGAATGGAGGACCTAACCTTATCTCTTCTTTCCACGTAATAGGCGAAATCTTTGACCGAGTGCAGGTAGAAGGAGGTAAGCTCGTAAATGAAAACGTACAGACAACTGTTATTCCGGCAGGTGGGGCAGCCATAGTAGAGTTTAAGGTAGAAATACCCGGTTCTTATACTTTGGTAGACCACGCTATTTTCCGCGCTTTCAATAAAGGTGCACTAGGACAGCTCATTGCTCAAGGACGTGAAAATCCAGTTATTTATGGCAAGCAAGAGCCCGTACCTTATCAAGCTAAAGTAACAAATAGTCAAGTGACCACTAACGAAGCTACCTCTATTAAAGAAACAAGTAATAAAACGCTAGCACAACAGATAGAAGATGGTAAAAAAGTGTACCAACGCACTTGTATTGCTTGTCATCAGGTGCAAGGACAAGGCTTGGAAGGGGCTTTTCCGCCTTTAGCAAAAGCCGACTACCTCAATGCCGATGTAGATAGAGCTATAGAGACCGTACTGAAAGGGCATACAGGAGGAATTACTGTAAATGGAAAACAGTACAACAGCGTAATGCCTCCACAACCGCTTACCCCAGAGCAAATAGCCGATGTACTCACCTATGTATATCACAACTGGGAAAACAACAAAACCGTAGTAAGCCCTGAAAAAGTAAAGAAAGTAAGAGACAAACGTTAATAGGGGTAAATGATGAGAAGATACTTTACCTATATAATATTTTTATGCTTTTGTGGGTTACTCTTAGGACAAACTCCTACTCCAATGGTAACGATTAAAGGAGGAAGCTATGTGCCTTTGTATGGAGTGAAAGGGGAGAATAAAGCGACAAAGCCCGTAAACGTAAAGAGCTTTCAGCTAGATATATACCCCGTAACCAATGCACAATACAAAGCTTTTTTGGAGAAGCACCCCGAGTGGCAACGCTCTCGAGTAAAGGGAATCTTTGCACAGAAGAGTTATCTTTTGCACTGGCAGAGCGACTTAGATTTTAGTCCGCTAGATGCACAAGCCCCTGTTACCCACATCTCGTGGTTTGCTGCCAAGAAATATTGTGAGTGTGAAGGGAAGCGGCTACCGACAACCGACGAGTGGGAGTATGTAGCCCAAGCCGATGCCCAAAGTATAGATGCACGCAAGAAGAAACATTACCAAGAATATATAGTGCGGAGTATGCAAACGCCGAAGACCTACCTACAGAAAGTGGGGAGCACGTCCAAGAACTATTGGGGAGTGTATGATATGCACGGCTTAGTATGGGAATGGGTGGCGGACTTCAACAGTGTGCTTCTCTCGGGCGACTCGCGCAAAGACAAGCAAGGAGATGATGCTCTTTTTTGTGGCGGGAGTGCGCTCAATGCTTCCGACCTTACTAACTATGGAGCTTTTATGCGGTATGCGCTACGAGGGAGCCTTAGAGCGAACTATACGATGCTGAATATGGGCTTCAGATGTGCAAAAAATAATTAAAAAATGAAGGTAACTACTATATTTATTTGTATTTTTGCCGTTGTAATGCTTTTGTTGTGCTTGGGCGTAGTGATTTATAGCACCTTTATAAACTATACTTTGTGGTATATTCCGGTGATATTTAGCATTCCGTTGGTAGTAGCGTTGTTATTTGTATTAGGGCACTATTTTGATTTTTCAGGAGATACGACAGATGCAGATAAAAGCAGTATTACTTATGATGATAAGGGTTTTACAATAGATATTCCGTTATTTGATGAAACCAACTTTATCGCTTGGGATAGTATAAAGAAGATAATCTATAGTGATGGTTCACTAGAGGATGAGCGTATGTTTGTTGTTTACTTGAATAGCCCCTTGGTAGCAACTCTTAAAGAACGCCCTAATTGGATAAATAAATATACCTTCAAATGGAGTAATAGCAAGCCTATTATGGAAGTAAGGATTAAAGCCTCGACAATAGGTTTTCGAGACTTTGCAAAGGAAATAAGTGAGTATTTGGATAATGTACAAATACCTAATATGGACAGAAGAAGAAATGGTGTTTTGGTAAATAGAACCGAAAAAACTACGACTCATACAAGAGAAGTAACAGAATTATGGAAAGTGAAAGAATGGAATGGGGCGCAAATAGTATATCACGATGAAAGATATTGTAACAAAATATAAAGATATTATAGAAGATTGCGAGTTGTTATTAGGCGATAATAACAACTTAAAGAATATGTCATATAACGATATAGACAAAATCTGTAATTATGTGATAGTAGATATTTATAAACAATCGGCAGAGTTAACAATTATAGCATTAGTGAATATTTATATCAAAGCTACTATTGTAGATGCTAATACAGATTATGATAGATTGAAAGAATATGTACAAGAATTTCTATACTATGATGGGACAACAAGCTCGTATAGATATATAAGAGCTAAATTGAAAGAAATAAAAGGGATTATGGAACAAGGAATTGACGATAAATACCTTTATCGTAATTATGAAGAAGTAGTAGATGTTTTGGAGGGATTTTTAGAAGATTTAGAAGCAAAATATGATAAAATGAAGATAAACCTTAGAAAAAATTACTATTAATGAAAACACTATATTTTATTTTACTGAGTTTGTTATTGCTCAATTGTAATAACCACAATAGAAATACAACTACAACTGACACAAAAGCAGTGGCAGATAGTACCGCTACAAAGACGACGGATAGTTTTTCAGATTTATCAGTATATCACTTGCCAGCGGTATGGACAACCCAAAATGGGGATAACATAGAGCTCAAAGACCTCAAAGGGAATGTATTGGTGGTGGTGATGATCTACACCTCTTGCAAGACGGCTTGTCCTATCCTTATTAAAGATATGCGCGAAATACGCAAGCGCGTAGATGAACAAGCAGGAGACAAGCGCAAACAAGTGAAATACCTTTTGGTGAGTATAGACCCCGAGACGGATACACCAGAGCACTTAAAAGCCTTTGCCAAAGAAAGGCAAATGGACGATGAGCAGTGGCTATTCCTTCGATCTAATGAAGAACAAACACGAGAGTTTGCGGCAGTACTTGCCGTGAACTACAAGCAAATATCACCAGTGGATTTCTCACATTCTAACATTATTAGTGTGTTTAACAAGAAAGGAGAATTGGTATCGCAACAAGAAGGTTTAGGCATTGACTATGACAGGACTGTGAAGGAAACCCTTAAACAATTAGCAAATTAATATGGTAAATACAAATCAAGCAAAAGACCTCATTGAGGCACATATTCAAACTACAGAGGTAGTAGAAGTACCTCTTATAGAAGCCCTCGGGGGGTATTTGGCGACACATATATTTGCTCCTATTGCAGTGCCTTCATTTTCTAATTCGGCTATGGACGGCTATGGCTTCCGCTATATGGATAGCCTCAGCACTGATACCTTTACAATAGTAGGCGAAGTACCAGCAGGTAAAACTGTAGACATTGCTTTGGGAAAAGGAGAGGCAGTGCGTATCTTCACAGGGGCGCGTGTACCCAGCAGTGTTGATACAGTGGTCATTCAAGAAAAAGTAACTCGTGAAGGCAATACAATCCATTTCGACACTACCAAAGTCAAAAAAGGAGAGAATATTCGTTTCAAAGGCGAACAGTCAAAAGAAGGCGACCTTGTATTACACGAAAATACCTTTGTAAATGCAGCTGTAGTAGGATTTCTTGCCAGCTTAGGTATTGATAAAGTAAAGATATTTGCCAAACCTACTATCGGTTTACTTTACACAGGTGATGAGTTAGTAGAGATAGGCAACCCTCTCCCTGAAGGCAAAATTTACAATGCTAATTCTTATACTCTACAAGCTGCGTTGGCTGAGATAGGACAATCACTTTCATTAGTACAACACATCGCCGACACCCAACAAGCTACTGAAGAAGCTATACGCGAAGCTCTCGAAAAAGTAGATATACTCTTACTTTCGGGAGGTATATCGGTAGGCGACTACGACTTTGTGCGCACTTCTCTTCAAAACATAGGTGTAGAAGAAGTCTTTTATAAAGTAGCTCAAAAACCTGGAAAGCCTCTTTATTTCGGTAAGTATGGACATAAGAGAATATTTGCTCTACCTGGTAATCCTGCTTCGGTATTCACTTGTTATCATATGTATGTAAAACCTTTTATTTTAGGATGTTATGGCAGAAATAACTTCCGCAAAGAGATGGACTACGCAACCCTTACACATCCTTACGACCGCAAGAAAGGAGAAGTTACACAATATTTAAAAGCCTACGTTGATAAAGCTAAAGTGATGGTGCTACATTCGCAAGAGTCGCATAAGCTCGATACCTTGCCTCTCACCAATTGCTTATTAGAGTTTCCTGCAGGCAAAACAATACTTGAAAAAGACGAAAAAGTAAAGATATGGAGACTGTAACTATCAAAGGACATATTTGGTTTCAAACTGAAACAGGACTTCGCATAGGTGAAGGAAGAGCCAAACTATTAGAGCAAATAGACCTTTCGGGGTCTATATCTGAAGCTGCCCGTCAGCTAAAAATACCCTACCGCCGTGCTTGGGGAATGGTGCGTGAAATGAACAATAACGCCAAAGAGCCTCTTGTTATCAAAGAAGTAGGAGGTAAAGATGGCGGACGCAGTATCTTAACTAAGGAAGGTAAGAAAATCGTAGCACTATTTAAGAAAGTAGATCAGTGTTTTAAAAACTTTTCAAAAGATGAAAGCTATCGTCTTAGCAGGGGGCAAGAGTAGCCGAATGGGAGAAAACAAAGCCCTTCTTACTTTTGAAGGAGAACCCCTGCTTGCACGTATAGGAAACTGTTTAGAAGATTTAGGGCACGAAGTCTATATAGCTGGAGAAAAGGCTGAATATGATGTTTTCCCCTACCCTCAGATAGCAGACATATACCCTAACAAAGGTCCTTTAGGAGGAATTTACAGTGCCTTAGTGCATCTAAAAAAAGATATATTAGTATGCCCTTGTGATATGCCTCTCTTAGATAGAAATATATTTTATTTTTTGCAATCAACTGCCGATTATAGCAAAATAAATGTACTCACTTATAATGAAAAGGTATTTCCTACTTTAGGCATTTATCCTTATGCTTATGTTGCTCAACTGCAAAACTATATAACACAAAACAAACTAAAAATGCTGACTATTCTTGAAGAATTAGGAGCAAAAAAACACTCTTATCCTATATGTAATTCCCAACAATATTTTGCCAATATCAATACTCCAGAAGATTGGACGACGCTATTAAAAAACAAATGATATATAACAATGGCACAGCTATTGCAATATATTACCCTGATTGATACACTAAGTAAATACTATTATACTATCAATCAGGGAGATAGCTTTTTATAGTCCTCACTAAACTATTAAACTATTCGTCAGTCAGGCAAAGATCTTACTGACAAAATGTCACATATCAATAATATGGAAATGAAAATAGGAAATTTTGACAGTTTTGCTACTGAGCATATAGATGAAAATGCAGAATTTATACCCCTACTAACTACCGAAGATGAGGAAGAAATAGAGCGCGAACGTGTACCCCACGTATTGCCTATCCTTCCGCTTCGCAATACAGTACTTTTTCCTGGTGTAGTAGTCCCTATTTCGGCAGGACGCGATGCCTCTATACGTCTTATCAATGAGGCTAATGAAACTACTAAAACAATAGGAGTAGTAGCACAAACTGATGAAAACACCGAAATACCCGAAGGAAAGGATGTATATCGATTAGGTACTGTAGCACGCATATTAAGGGTGCTAAAAATGCCAGACGGCAATGTAACCATCATCATACAAGGAAAAAAACGCTTTCAGATAGAGGGTATAGTAGAGGAAAAACCTTATATAAAAGCTGCTATCACAGAAGTATCAGATATAAAACCTGATACTAATGATAAAGAATTTGAAGCTACTATAGATGCCATACGCGACTTAGCTATCAAAATCATTCAGGAAAACCCTAATATACCTTCAGAAGCAGCTTTTGCTATAAGAAATATAGAAAGTACCTCTTTCTTGATAAATTTCATTGCTTCTAATATGAATGCTACAGTACTTGAGAAGCAAGCTGTTTTAGAAATAGATGAGTTAAAAGAGCGTGCGACTGCTATTTTAAAATATTTAAATATTGACTTACAGAGACTTACCTTGCGCAATGAAGTACAGTCAAAAACGAGATTTGATATTGATAAACAGCAGCGCGAGTACTTCCTACATCAGCAGATGCGCACCATACAAGAAGAATTAGGTGGTGTATCATACGAACAAGAGATAGAAGAACTCAAAAAGAAAGCTAAAGATAAGAAGTGGGACGATAAAATAAAAGAACTTTTTGAAAAAGAGCTTAGCAAGCTACAACGTACTAACCCCAACAGCCCTGACTATGGCATTCAGCGCAATTATTTAGAAGTATTGTTAGAACTGCCTTGGAATGAATATTCTAAAGATAACTTCGACCTAAAACGTGCTCAGAAGATACTAGACAAAGAACATTACGGATTAGATGAAGTAAAACGCCGTATCATAGAATATTTGGCTGTACTGAAGCTACGTAATGATATGAAATCACCTATATTATGCTTCTATGGACCTCCTGGTGTAGGGAAAACCTCTTTAGGACGCTCTATAGCCAAAGCTTTAAACAGAGAGTACGCGCGAATGTCGCTTGGAGGTTTGCACGATGAGGCTGAAATACGTGGACACCGCAAGACTTATATAGGGGCAATGCCAGGGCGTATATTACAACAACTTAAAAAAGCCAAGACCTCTAATCCTGTATTTGTTTTAGATGAGATAGATAAATTAGGCAATAGTAGCTATCAAGGTGACCCTTCAGCAGCTATGTTAGAAGTGCTCGACCCAGAACAAAACAAAGAGTTTTATGACAACTTTCTAGAGATGGGGTATGACTTATCAAAAGTGATGTTTATTGCTACTGCGAATGATCTTTCGACAATTCAGCCGGCTCTGCTCGACCGAATGGAAATCATAAATGTATCAGGTTATACTATAGAAGAGAAAACTGAAATAGCCAAACGCCACTTATTGCCTAAACAGTTAAAAGAGCATGGTATGAAAGCCACAGATATACAGCTAGGTAAGAAAGAAATAGAACGTATTGTGGAAGGCTATACACGCGAATCAGGAGTGAGAGCTTTAGAAAAAGAGCTTGCTAAAGTAGTGCGCTACGGAGCTAAAAACTTAGCTATGGAAGAAGCTTATGCCCCTAAAATCAACTTTGAAACTATAGAGAAGATATTAGGCCCTGCCCGTTTAGAACGCGACAAATACGAAGATAACGAAGTCGCAGGAGTAGTAACTGGGCTTGCATGGACAAGTGTGGGAGGTGATATATTATTTATAGAATCAGCTCTTTCAAAAGGAAAAGGAGTACTAAACATCACTGGTAATCTAGGACAAGTAATGAAAGAATCAGCTACTATAGCCCTAGAATACCTAAAATCAAACGCTGACCGCTATAATTTAGACCCTAAGCTGTTTGAGAGTTATGATGTACACATACACGTACCCGAAGGTGCCACTCCTAAAGATGGTCCTAGTGCAGGAGTAGCTATGCTCACCTCACTAATGTCGCTATTCACCCAAAAACGAGTAAAAAAGAATTTGGCAATGACAGGCGAAATTACTCTACGCGGCAAAGTGTTAGCTGTAGGTGGACTGAAAGAGAAAATATTAGCGGGGAAGCGTGCTGGTATCAAAGAGTACATACTCTGCAAAGACAATGAAAAAGATATTTTAGAGATAAAAGAAGAATATCGCAAAGGACTTATCTTCCACTATGTCACAGATATGGAAGAAGTAATACGCCTAGCTATAACTAATGAAGATGTAAAACACAAAAAAGTTTTAACCTTATAAAAAACACTAAAAATGAACAAAATACAAGAAGAAGATATTATAGGCAACAACCATGTAGCTACTTCTGCAGTTACTCCTCTTAGAGCTGATGCCTTTGAAATGAGCGAAGCTGAAAAAATAGCAGATATTGAAACTCATATGCGTGCTATACTACACACACTAGGAATGGACTTGACAGATGATAGTCTGAAAGGTACTCCTAAACGAGTAGCTAAAATGTTTGTAAAGGAAATTTTCGGAGGCTTATTGCCAGAACGCAAACCTTCAATGTCTACTTTCGACAATTCGTATCATTATGGAGAGATGCTTGTAGAGAAAAACATAGTAGTTTACTCTACTTGCGAACACCATCTATTGCCTATAGTAGGACGTGCGCATGTGGGATATATCTCAAACGGAAAAGTATTAGGGCTCTCAAAAATGAATAGAATAGTAGAGTACTATGCTAAACGTCCTCAGGTACAAGAACGCTTAACCCTACAAATAGTGCAAGAGATGCAACGTGCCTTAGGTACTGAAGATGTAGCGTGCATTATAGATGCTAAGCACTTATGTGTGAACTCGCGAGGGATAGAAGATATAGACAGCAGTACCGTAACAGCAGAGTTTGGTGGCAAGTTTAAAGACCCTGAAGTCAGAAAAGAATTTCTAGAATATATAAAGTTAGAGACCAGATTTCACTAAAAAAAAGACATCTGAGGGGAGGGAGGAAAAATATTTTTTCTTTATTATTATGTATTTCAAAAAAACATCGTATATTTGCCTCACTAATTTAAAATTTTAAAAGATGAGGATAAAATTTACTTCAGCAATTTTATTAGTAGCGTTGATGTTTTCTTGTAAGTCCGCTACTACCCATCAGGAGGCAGATACAACCGCTACAGCCAATTATGAGGTTATTCCTGCCCCTCAGATGATATCTAAACCTTCAATGAATGCTAATAAGCCCTTTGTGCTTACTGCAAATACGAAAATCACCTATCCTAAAGGAGATGTTGATTTAGAGCGATATGCAGGCTTCTTGAAAGAGTATATTCAAAAGCAATCAGGTATTGCTCTCAACATTGCTCTCGATGAGGGAAAACCTTCTAATAACATTGTTCTCCTCCAAAACTACAATAATGAAAACAAAGAAGGTTACCAAGTTAGTATTGATGCTGATCATATCACCATCAATGGAGCTTCTAAAGCAGGTACTTTCTACGGTATACAGTTTCTCAGAAAATCTATTCCTGTCCTAAAAACTAAAAAAATTATCTTCCCTGCTCAGCAAATCACTGATCAGCCTTACTTCGCCTATCGTGGAGGACATTTAGACAGTGCACGCCACTTCTTTACTGCTGACTCTATTCGTATCTTTATTGATATGCTTGCCCTTCATAATATGAACCGTTTCCATTGGCACCTTACTGATGACCAAGGTTGGCGATTTGAATCTAAGAAATATCCTGAACTTACTGTTATAGGTAGCACCCGTAGCCAAACAATGGTAGGAAAACAATGGACTACCTTTGATGGCAAACCTCACGGAGGGTTCTACACACAACAAGAAATGAAGGATATTGTAAAATATGCCGCTGACCGTAATATTACTATTATCCCTGAAATTGACTTACCAGGACATATGGTAGCTGTCTTAGCTACTTATCCGCAGTTAGGCTGTACAGGAGGGCCTTATAAGGTACGTGAAACTTGGGGAATAGCTGATGATGTACTTTGTGCTGGCAACCAAGAAACATATAATTTCATAAAGAATATATTAGAAGAAGTTACTGAGATTTTTCCTTCACAATACATTCATATCGGAGGTGATGAATGCCCAAAAGTTAGTTGGAAAAAATGTCCTAAATGCCAAGCTAAAATTAAAGAATTAGGTATAAAAGGTGATGACAAGCACTCTGCCGAAGAGTATCTACAAAGCCACATAATTACATATGCTGAACAAGTATTAGCTAGCAAAAACCGTCGTATTATTGGTTGGGATGAAATCTTAGAAGGAGGATTAGCTCCTAATGCTACTGTAATGTCTTGGCGCGGCATCAGTGGTGCTATAGAGGCTGCTAAGTCTAACCACGATGCTATTATGACCCCTATGTCTTTCTGCTATTTTGACTTTTATCAAACTGACAAAGTTGATACTGAACCGCTTGCTATCGGAGGTTATGTACCTGTAGAACGTGTATATTCTTTCAATCCTTATCCTGATGCTCTTACTCCTGAACAACAAAAACATATCTTAGGGGTACAGGCCAATATCTGGACAGAATATATGAAAACCTTTAAACACGTAGAGTATATGGCTTTACCTCGCTATGCAGCTTTGGCTGAAGTACAATGGCATAACCCTAAAGACGCTAAAAACTATAGTGCTTTCTTACAACGACTTTTGCGTCTTATCAATATCTATCAGCTTGAGGGATATAACTACGCTAAACATATTTTCAATGTACGTGCTGAAGCAAAACCTGAAGTAGGTGATATAAAAGTCACTTTTTCTTGCCTTGAAAACACCCCTATCTATTACACTACTGATGGTACTGAACCTACTAAAAATGCTACAATATACACTCAACCACTAAAAATAACAAAAACTACAGACCTTAAAGCAAAGGCTTTTGGTAGTGAAGGTGAGAGCAGTTGGGGACAAAAGTTTATCTTCAACAAGGCTACTGTTCGCCCTATAACATTTCTTAGCAAGCCCACTCACAACTACACTTTCAACGGAGCTATCACTTTAGTGGATGGCCAGAGAGGAAATAAGAATTCGCGCTCAGGACAATGGTTGGGATTTAGTGAGGCTCCTTGTGAAGTAGTTATTACTTTGCCAGAGAATACCCCTATCAAGGAAGTATCTTTCAAATCTTTTATAGATACTGGTGATTGGATTTACCCTCCTACCCATTTTGAAGTACAAGGTTCTACTGATGGTAAAAACTACGAAACACTTGCTAAAGAAGATTACCAACTACCTACTAAACATTTTAGAGAAATAAAAGATTATAAACTTTCTTTTAAAGAAAAGAAAGTAACTTATCTGAAAGTTAAAATTAATGAGGTGAATAAAATACCTGCTTTTCATAACGGAGCTGCAGGGAAACCAGGTTTTTTATTTATTGACGAAATAGAAGTTAATTAATGGTTAAATTTTAATGGTTAATGAAAATAGGCTGTCTGAATATTCAGACAGCCTATTTTTTTATTATTTAGTATTTAACTACTTTTTGCTCGGTAGAGGGTAAGTACCTTCTACTAAGATACTGCTATCTACATCTTGTAAATTCCTATGACCTGAAAAAGCCATAGTAGTATCCATTTCATCATAAAGGATTTGTAGTGCACGAGTTACTCCTTCTTCACCATAAGCACCTAATCCGTATACAGGGGCACGTCCAAGCATAATACCACGAGCACCCATAGCCCACGCTTTTAACATATTCTGACCTGTATAGAAACCAGAGTCAATCCATACTTCTGTTTGACTACCTACCGCACTTACAATATCTGGAAGAGCTTTGATAGATGAAATAGTATCATCCATTTGGCGACCTCCGTGGTTTGATACGATAATGGCATCAGCACCGTACTTCACAGCATCCATAGCATCTTCAGGTGTCATAATACCTTTTAAGATGATAGGACCTCCCCATAATTCCTTTATTTCAGCAATATCTTTCCAACTAAGACTTGGGTCGAATTGTTCTTTCGTCCAAGAAGAAAGTGAAGAAAGGTCTGATACATTCTTAGCGTGTCCTGCTATATTGCGGAATGTCCAACGACGATTTCCGAAGATATAACGCATTCCCCAAGGAATTTTAGTAGAAAGGTTGATAATATTAGGAATCGTAAATTTAGGAGGGGTAGATAGACCATTTTTAATATCGCGGTGACGATTACCAAGTACTTGTAGGTCTACAGTTACCATTAAAGCTGAACATTTAGCTTCTTTAGCACGTCTGATAAGGTCTTTCATAAACTCGCGGTCGCGCATTACATATAACTGGAACCAGAAAGGCTCTACTCCTGCTTCTGCTAAGTCTTCAATAGAACAGATAGACATAGTAGATAGCGTAAATGGAATACCAAACTTTTGAGCCGCTTTAGCCATATGGATTTCGCCATCAGCCCACATCATACCCATAAAGCCTACTGGAGCAGTCATTGCAGGGAATTTCACCTTTTTGCCTAAAAGAGTGCTTTCGAGGGTACGATTATCCATATCAACCAATATTTTTTGCTTAAATTTGATAGGGTTGAAATCGGATACGTTATCGCGATAAGTCGCTTGTGTCCACGAACCAGTATCTACGTATTCGTAGAACATTTTGGGAACATTGCGTTTGCAAACTACACGCAAGTCCTCAATGTTTGTCATTTTTGTTAAATCTCTCATTTAATGAAGTTTTTTATAATTTGTTTTATTACTCCTTATAGCATTTCCTTTTGGTTAGAAAATCTATAAAGATTTCTTTTTCTTATTTCGGTGGCAAATATATACAATTATTTTTACTTGCAAAAGAAAAAAAAGAAAATTTATAGTAATTAGGGTTATTGTTCGTTTATCCTTCGCTTATCGTTCGGTCATCCTTCGCTCATTGTTCGGTCATCCTTCGCTCATTGTTCGGTCATCCTTCGATGAATTAGAGGGGTTGACTGGTAGCTAAAGTGTGATAAATAGAGGGTGGTAATAGTTGTTGTTTTTTTAGCTTTTTTGTGCTACCTTTGCCGCCTCATAATTTCAAAAATATGGCCAATATTTTATTTATAAAAAATCAAACACAACTGACAGAACGGGCTATTGAGCATACTCTAGAACTACTTTCCGAAGGCTGTACTATTCCTTTTATAGCTCGCTATCGCAAAGATAAAACTGGTAATCTGGACGAGGTGGCAATTGAACGTATTGCTAAAGCTCAGAATGAATATGACAATATTTGCAAGCGAAAAGAAACCATTTTATCTTCGATAGAAGAGCAAGGAAAACTTACCGATGAACTCCGCCAACGTATAGAGACTTCTTTTGAACTAAATGAGTTAGAAGACCTTTATTTACCTTATAAAAAAAGGCGCAAAACTAAAGGTGATGTGGCTAAAGAAAACGGCTTGGAGCCTCTTGCCAAACAGATTATGGCACAACGCCCTGCTGACTTGTCTTCGCTTGCCTCTCGTTATCTATCTGATAAGGTAACTACTGAAGCTGAGGCTCTACAAGGGGCTTCGGATATTATAGCCGAATGGATTAATGAAAATATGTTTATTAGGCGTACTCTTAGGAAAGTTTTTCAACGCAAAGCCCTCATTGTTACTGAGGTAGCTAAAGGGAAAGCTGATGAAGAGGAAGCTCAAAAATACTCACAATATTTTGATTGGAATGAGTCATTAGCTAAAGCCCCTTCGCATAGGGTGTTGGCTATGCTCAGAGCTGAAAAAGAGGGATTTATAAAGATGAAAGTACAAGTTGATACAGAGGAAACTTTGCCTTTCATAGAAAAAAATATCATCAAGAGTAGTGGAGAAATAGCTGACTTTTTGCAGAAAACCATAAAAGATAGTTACAAACGCCTTTTAGAGCCTTCAATTGCCAATGAAACACTTCAGGAAGCTAAAGATAAGGCTGATAGCAAAGCAATTGCCGTGTTTAGTGAGAATTTATCGCAACTATTATTGGCTGCCCCTTTGGGTGAAAAGCGGATTTTGGCTATTGACCCTGGTTATCGAACCGGCTGCAAGGTGGTATGCTTAGATGAAAAAGGCGACCTACTGCACCACGATGTTATTTATCCTCACGCGCCTCAGCAAGATACAGCTACTGCTACTAAAAAGCTGCGCACAATGGTTGCTCAGTATAAAATAGAGGCTATTAGTATAGGTAATGGTACTGCTTCGCGCGAGACAGAAGCCTTTGTAAAATCGGTAGCATTTCCTCAGTCAATAGAAATATTTGTAGTGAGTGAAGCAGGAGCATCGGTATATTCAGCCTCTAAGATAGCACGAGAGGAGTTCCCTAACGAAGACGTTACTGTACGAGGAGCTATATCTATCGGTAGGCGTCTATCAGACCCTTTGGCAGAATTGGTGAAAATAGACCCTAAAAGTATAGGTGTGGGGCAATATCAGCACGATGTGAACCAAACGCTATTGAAAGAAGAGCTTGACACTACTGTGATGCGCTGTGTAAATAAAGTAGGTGTTAATCTGAATACCGCCAGCAAGTCGCTATTGAGTTATGTGTCGGGTATAGGTGACAAGATGGCAGAAAATATAGTAGCGTACCGATCTGCTAACGGAGCCTTCAACAAACGAGAAGCCTTGAAAAAAGTACCGCGTTTGGGTGATAAAGTATACCAGCAAGCTGTAGCTTTCTTGCGCATCAAAGAAGGAGATAATCCGTTAGACAATTCGGCTGTACACCCTGAAGCCTACCCCATAGTACACAAAATGGCAAAGGATTTGGGATTGCCTACGGAGAAACTTATAGGCAACAAACAAGCTATTGCAACCATTGATATTCAGAAATATATCACTGATGAAGTGGGTATATTATATCTAAAAGATGTGTTAAAAGAACTTGAGAAACCTGGTCTTGACCCTCGACAAGCTGCTAAAGCTTTTGCTTTTGACCCTAATGTAAAGACTTTTGATGATGTAAGGGTAGGAATGGTATTGCCAGGGATAGTGAATAACATCACCGCTTTTGGTTGTTTTGTGGATATAGGATTGAAAGAGAGTGGTTTAGTACATATTTCGCAACTGAAAGACGGTTATGTATCTGATGTAAATGAAGTAGTAAAACTCCACCAACAAGTAGAGGTAAAGGTGACGGAAGTAGATGAGGCAAGGCATCGGATATCGCTTTCAATGATACTTTAAAAAATGAAAATATATTTTTTTTCATTTTTTTTTGGTTACGTGATATTTTTTTTGCATCTTTGCAAATATTTTTAAAGACTTCCACCAGAGAGATGATGAGAAGGCTTTTATTATCAACAGATTAGCTAAAAAATAGTAATAGACTTTTTTATATATACATAAAAACAAATGAAAAAATTTGATAAAGAAGTGTACCTAAAATGGTACGAGGACATGCTCTTTTGGAGGAAGTTTGAAGATAAACTGGCAGCGGTTTACATTCAGCAAAAAGTAAGAGGATTCTTGCACCTATACAACGGTCAGGAAGCGGTAGCAGCAGGATGTTTGCACGCTATAGACCCTACTAAGGACAAGATGATCACTTCGTACAGATGCCACGTACACCCTATTGGTTTGGGCGTAGACCCACGTAGGATAATGGCTGAACTATACGGTAAAGGTACTGGTACTTCACTCGGTTTGGGAGGATCAATGCACATTTTCTCAAAAGAACATCATTTTTATGGTGGTCACGGTATTGTGGGCGGACAAATAGCTTTAGGAGCTGGTTTGGCTTTTGCTGATAAATTCTTAAACCGCGACGGAGTAACCCTTACTTTTATGGGTGATGGAGCTGTGCGCCAAGGAGCTTTTCACGAAACGCTTAACTTAGCTATGCTTTGGAAACTGCCAGTAGTTTTCATCGTAGAAAACAACCACTACGCAATGGGTACTTCAGTGGAAAGAACTGCTAACCACGTAGACATCTGGAAATTAGGTTTAGGTTATGAAATGCCTTGCCAAGCGGTAGACGGTATGCACCCTGAAACAGTAGCTGAAGCAGTATACGAGGCTGTAGAACGCGCTAGAAGAGGTGATGGGCCTACCTTATTGGATATTAGAACTTACCGCTACAGAGGACACTCTATGTCTGACGCTCAACACTATCGTACTAAAGAAGAGGTGGAAGAGTACAAGAAACAAGACCCTATCACCAACGTACTAAGCGTAATAAAAGATAAAAAATACGCTACAGACGCTGAATTGGAAGCTATAGACGAACGCGTGAAGAACTTGGTAGCAGAATGCGAGAAATTTGCAGAAGAGTCGCCATACCCAGAACACCATATAATGTATGATGTAGTATACGACCAAGAAAACTACCCATTCTTGCGCAGTAGACTGTAATTAAAATAAAAACACTAATATAAATAACAACATAAATGGCAGAAATTATCAATATGCCACGACTCAGCGACACCATGGAAGAAGGTGTTGTAGCAAAGTGGCTAAAAAAAGTAGGCGATAAAGTAAACGAAGGCGACATTTTGGCTGAGATAGAAACAGACAAAGCTACAATGGAGTTTGAATCGTTTCATTCAGGCACCCTATTGTACATAGGTTTACAAGAAGGTGAAAGTGCAAAAGTAGATACCCTATTAGCTATCATCGGTAAAGAGGGAGAAGACATTTCGGCTCTTATTGGTGGTGGAGCTCCTGCCCCTGCCAAAGCTGAAGCAGCTGCTCCTGCTGCAGCTCCTGCCCCTGCTGCTACTGGTGCTGCTGTACCTGCAGGTGTAGAAATAGTAACTATGCCTCGCTTGAGCGATACTATGACAGAAGGTACTGTAGCTTCTTGGTTGAAAAAAGTAGGTGACACTGTAAAAGAAGGCGATATTTTGGCTGAGATTGAAACAGATAAAGCCACAATGGAGTTTGAATCATTCTATGCAGGTACCCTATTATACATAGGTTTGAAAGAAGGCGAAAGTGCTTCAGTAGATTCACTTTTAGCTATTATAGGTCCTGCTGGTACTGATGTAAATGCCGTATTAGCGGCTGTACAAGGTGGTGGTGCTGCCCCAGCAGCTCCTGCTGCTAAAGCTGAAAGTAAAGAAGCTGCTCCTGCGGCTGCCCCAGCAGCTACTAATGCTAATGACCGTGTATTTGCTTCGCCTTTAGCTAAAAAAATAGCTCAAGATAAAGGTATCAACCTAACAGAAGTAAAAGGTAGTGGTGAAAATGGACGTATCATAAGAAAAGACGTAGAAAACTTTACTCCAAGTGCTAAAGCAGCGGCTCCTGCCCCTGCAGCTGCATCGGCTGCTATACCAACAGTAATACCTGTAGGTGTAGAAGTAACTGAAGAAGTGAAGAACTCACAAATGCGTAAAACAATTGCTAAACGTCTATCAGAATCTAAATTCACAGCGCCTCACTACTATTTGGCAATAGAAATAGATATGGACAATGCGATGGCATCGCGTGCTCAAATTAACAGTTTGCCAGATACAAAAATATCATTCAACGATATGGTAGTAAAAGCGTGTGCTATGGCTCTTAAGAAACACCCACAAGTAAATACCTCTTGGAAAGGAGATGTAACCGTGTATAACAAACACGTAAATGTAGGTGTTGCAGTAGCTATAGAAGACGGATTAGTAGTACCTGTAATCAAATTTACTGATACGCTAACGCTTACCCAAATAGGTGCTTTAGTAAAAGACTTAGCTGGTAAGGCACGCAACAAGAAATTAACTCCTGCCGAAATGGAAGGAAGTACTTTCACAGTGTCTAACTTAGGTATGTTTGGAGTAGATGTATTTACCTCTATCATCAATCAGCCTAACTCAGCAATCCTTTCAGTAGGTGCTATCATCGAAAAACCAGTAGTGAAAAACGGACAAATAGTAGTGGGACACACTATGCAAGTAACCCTTGCGTGCGACCACCGTACTATAGACGGTGCTACCGGTGCTCAGTTCTTACAAACACTGAAATCATATATTGAAAACCCTGTAACTATGCTTGCATAGTATAACAGAGAAAAGGAAGAAAAATCGCTGCGGCTTATGGCTTGCAGCGTTTTTTTTATGGCACTAATTTTGTTATTTTAGAAAAAAAGAATACCTTTGCGTGCTAATTACACAATTGCTTGATATGAACAAGAGAAACGCAAAAACGATTTGGTTACTACTTACTACCTTTTTACTGCTGCAAAGCTGTAAGAAAAATCCTGCTTCGCACCCCGATTCATCCTTAAGAGACACGGGAGAAGAGATTTATAAAGAAGCGCTAACCATTGGCGTAGATACTTCTGCTGCTACCTTTGAAAAACTATTTATAGCTGATGCTGACCAAAAGAAAGGTGTACAATCAGATACTTATAACTATTACACACAAAATGGAAATAAAACACGTTGGCTGTACCAAGATATGCCTTCGCGGCTGTTTGCTGAGTATCTCAGCGTATTAGACAGCATTACCAACGATGGACTAAACCCTGAGACTTATAGGCGCAATGCCTTAGCAAAGGCGGTAGACAGTGCTTATACCCACCAATTATCAGATGAATACAAGGCTAATTTAGACAAGGAAATCACTGCTTCATTCTTTTTACTAACACAACACCTCAGCAAAGGGCGACTTAGCAGAAAAAACTATGGCAATCACTCGTGGATTCCTCCTAAAAGTAAAAGGAAAAATGTAGATTTACTTTTAAACATAGATGATAAGCAGCCTCTAAGCACTGTAATTAACGGTTTATTACCCCAAAGTAAGCAATATCAGCAGATGAGAGAGAAATACGTTCTGCTAAAAAAACAAACACTTGATTCTGCTGAGACTATTGATTTTGCAAACTTTAAAGATTTCGTATACGGCTATACTGCCCCTGTAATAGAAAAGTTGCGCAAAGGACTTAAACAAAAAGGTTTTGAAGCTATAGCAGAAGCTGACCCACAGACTGTAGATAGCACTTTAATACGCACTGTACAGCGTTTTCAAGAGAGTAAAGGACTTACCCCTGACGGAGTATTGGGCAAACAAACGCTCTACTTTATCAATATGAACGATACAAGAACACGCGACCTACTAAAGCTAAATATGGAGCGTATGCGGGTGTTTAACAACTACTTAGGAGATCATTATGCTATTGTAAATATTCCTGATTTTAAGCTCTTGCTATTTGAGAAGGACTCTGTACTATTTGAAACGAGAGTAGTAGTTGGAAAATCGGCTACCTCTACCCCCATTTTTACGGACACTATACAGTATGTGGAGTTCAGACCTACGTGGTCAGTACCGCAAAGTATCATCAAAAAAGAAATGATACCCCAAATAGTATCGCAAGCTAACCCCGAAAAATACAAAAATCGCGGTTATACGATGTATGAAAATGGTAAAAAAGTAGACCCTACCCAAGTAAATTGGAATGACCCAGCTGTACATAAGAGAGGATTCTACTTTGTAGAAGCCCCTTCAGCCAACAACTCGTTAGGCTTAGTAAAGTTTATCTTGACTAACGGTATGAGTATCTACCTACACGATACCCCTTCTAAGCACTTTTTCGACCGCGATTACCGCGCCTTGAGTCACGGATGTATACGGGTGCAAAATCCTTCGGAACTTGCCTATCATTTACTAAAAAATGAAGAGAGCCAGACTCCTTGGACAATAGAAAAAGTAACTGAAGCGATGCAAAATACTAAAAGAAGTCAGTATCGCATTGCACTGAAGACTAAATATAAGGTAAACATTATCTACTACACCGCTTGGGTAGATAACAACGGAGAGGTAGTTATTAAGAACGATATTTACGAGCTTGACACCCCTCAGCTAAATGAAATAAAGCGGTTTGAAAGTTAACTTTCAAACCGCTTTATCAATTATGAATTTTGAATTATGAATTAGACTTCAATCCTTTTTATTTCTTCTTTTAACGCCTCAGAGGCCTCTACTAATGGCAAGCGCACATAAGGCTGACATAAGCCTTTAGCTGCTAAAATAGCTTTGATACCTGTAGGATTACCCTCTTTGAAAGCGGCAGCCATCTTAGGCATTAATGCATAGTGCAATTTATTAGCTTCGACTGTCTTACCTTGTAAGCCTAAGCGCACCATTTCTGAGAACTCTTTTGGATAAGCAATGCCAATCACTGAAATAGCTCCACTACCCCCCATATATACTGAAGGTAGCGTAGTAGCATCATCACCAGAAAGGAAGGTAAAATTAGCAGGCATATCTTTGAAGATATTCATATCGAGTTGCAAATTACCAGAAGCCTCTTTTACAGCCACTATATTCTCGAAATCATTAGCTAAACGCAGTATCGTTTCAGCTGTAAGTGATACTCCTGTACGTCCTGGTACATTATAAAGAATTATAGGTAACGGAGTTTCTGTAGCTACTGCCGCAAAGTGTGCATACAAGCCATTTTGCGAAGGTTTGTTATAATAAGGTGTAACCGAGAGTATCGCTACAAAATGAGTTAAATCGGTAGTTTTGATTTCATCAATTACATTCTGCGTATTATTACCACCGATACCTAAGACCAAAGGCAAACGCCCTTTATTTGCCTCGATAATAGTGCTGCGCACTATCTTTTTTTCTTCCTTAGTAAGTGTAGGAGCTTCGCTAGTAGTACCTAAAACTACTATGAACTCTACCCCACCGTCAATCACATAGTTCACTATATTGGCTAATGCCTTAGTGTCTACCTGCCCATCGGCAGTAAAAGGTGTAATTAGGGCAACACCTGTCCCTTTTAGTTGGCTTGTCATAATTTTTCTATTTATGAATAATTGTACTTAAAACTTTTTTCACTTCGTTTACGAATACGGCTTCCTGATTAGGGGTACAACCGATGACTATATCATTATATTGTAAGTCAATACCTTGGAAACCAATGCGCAATTTGGCTTTGATAGACGAAGAAAGCAGCAACAATGGCAGCTTGGGTTCATTAAAATAATTGATAAGCAAATCGTACTCCTGCTCAGCCAAACGGTCGGCGTGGTAATTGCGTATTTTGCCCTGCCAATTGATTTCTTTATCAATGAGAATAGGTGTACCGTTAGCGTGTGTTTCTTCTGATACACGTTTATACCCTAAAATGATATAGTTTTCGGGACGTATGGCATAATACTTAATAAGCCCCAAAAGCGGATTAACATCTTTTACAACGTCCATATCCACTATACAGCCCACTTTGGTTAATTCATTGTTTAACAATTTATTATAATTATCCAAAGCTTTAAAATTCTTGCCAATTTTATTTTTTATATAATAATTCTTTACTATTTCCAAAATATTTGTAATTTTGCGTGTGATTGCAAAGGTAACAATAAATTTTAAATTTAAAAGATTATTTATGAGAAAGTTTAAACAATTAAATCATTACTTCATCGTGTCATTGATTGCGATAGGGCTTCTCAGTGCTTGCGCTGCCCATATCAACAAACCAGAATTGACAAAAGTAACAGCAAAAAATATAGTAATTACCGATACTATACCCTCTCTAAATCAGGTAGATAAGTTTATTATGCCCTATAGGAAGCACGTAGAGGAAGAAATGAGCAAAGTGCTGAGCCAAAATGCAAATGACTTAGTGAAAGACCGTAAACACCCACGGCTAAATACTGCTATCTCTAACCTATTTGGTGATACTACTTACGAAATTGTATCGCCTATTTATAAAAAACGCACAGGTAACGATATTGATTTTGTGCTGATGAACTGGGGTGGCATTCGCGCTGACCTTGCTAAAGGCCCGGTAACAGTGGGAGATGCCTACGCCCTTATGCCATTTGAAAACGAGGTAGTAATCGTAACAATGAAAGGTGAAAAAGTGCAAGAATTAGTTGATTACCTTATCAAGCACCGCCTCCCCCACCCTCTCTCTAAACAGGTAGCTCTGCAAATAACCCAAGATGGAAAAATTGTACAATTCACCATTAATGGTAAGCCTTTTGACCCCAACGCCACCTACAGAGTAGCTACTTCAGACTACCTATTCAACGGTGGTGATGCTATGTACTTTTTCGGCAACCCTATACAAAAAGAGGATACCGGCTATAAAATACGCAACGTATTGATTGATTACTTTAAACAAACAGACGTGATAGACGCTAAAGAAGACCACCGTTTTGAATACAAACCTTAGAATTATTATGGAAAGAAGAACATTTATTAAAAATATAGGAGCTTCCTCTCTACTTGTAGGCTTAGGAGGACTTGGCTCGCTATCTATGAAGCCTAATAATGCAAAGCATATCACTATTTTGCATACTAATGACACTCATAGCCATATAGACCCTCTACCCCTAAATGACCCCATTAACCCCAATAAGGGAGGGGCTGCCCGTAGAGCACAACTGATAGAACGCATTAGAAAAGAAAACTCTAATACGCTGCTGTTTGATGCCGGTGATATCTTTCAAGGAACGCCCTATTTCAACTTTTACGGAGGAGAATTGGAGTTTAAAGTAATGTCGATGTTGCGATATGATGCTGCCACATTAGGCAATCACGATTTTGACAACGGCTTAGAAGGACTTTATGCCCAACTGCCTCACGCTAAATTTGATTTTATCATCTCGAACTACGATGTAAGCAACACAATACTCAACGGGCATACAAAACCTTATAAAATATACTTAGTAGATGGTATAAAAATAGGAGTTTTTGGTATTGGTGTTGAATTGGAAGGATTGGTAACTAAACAGAATTATGGGGAAATTGTATATCTTGACCCTATAGAAATAGCACAAGATATGGAGCGAAAATTACGCAATGAAGAAAAGTGTGACCTTATTATCTGTCTTTCGCACATAGGTTATGACTATAAAGATAACCCTAAAAAGGTAAATGACCTAAAAGTAGCTGCCCAAACTTCGCATATAGACCTTATTATCGGAGGACATACACACACTTTCTTAGACCGTCCTACCTTGGTAACTAACAGAAGCGGCAATACTACTTTAGTAAACCAAGTAGGGTGCTATGGCATCAATTTAGGGCGTATAGACTTCTATTTTGAAGAGAATACATTAGTGAAAAACCAATCAGTAAGTATTGAAGTATAAGTAGTTAGAAAATAATATGCAAAAAAGTTGCTCTTTTTTTTGCATATTAAAAAAAGTTATGTACCTTTGCAACCGATTTAAAGAGCAGGCCTGAGTGGCGGAATTGGTAGACGCGCACGACTCAAACTCGTGTTCTTCGGAGTGAGGGTTCGATTCCCTCCTCAGGTACAAAAAAAGCTATCCTAATTAGGATAGCTTTTTTTATTGTCTTTACTTAGGTAGTTATTTTATAGTATCTAACTTCCCTTGCGATTTGAGCAACTCTATTTCTGCTAACTTGTAATCTAAAAGTGCATTTGTATAGTTATTCTTTGCATCAGACAAAGAACGTTCTGCATCTAACAAATCGGTGAGAGAAGCTAAGCCCTGCTGGTAATTATTCTGCGTATTGAGCAACACTTCTTCAGCTAACTTTACATTTTCTTTTTGTGAATCTATTGTAAGTAGATTATTATTTAGTTGGCTATGAGCATTTTCATAAGCCAAATCCATAGCGAGGTGGGTGTCTTTGAGGGTAGCTTCTAAAGCTTGGCTTTCTATCTGAGCTTGGCGTATTTTAGCTGTAGTGCCAAAACCTGAAAAAATAGGTACACTAACCCCTAACGTAATAGACGAATAATCAGCCCCATATACTTTATCCTTTTTACCATAAATAATTGGCATTTTAGGCCCCATACTTAAATAACCATAAGTAGCTTGTAACATCAAAGAAGGATAGAGAGCTGCACGTTTTACCTTTACATTGATATCCAAAAGTTGTTTCTGTTTTTCGAGGACTTGTAACTCTATGCGATTGTTAGTGCCTCCTTTGGCAAAAGCAAGATCGTAATTAGCTTCAAAACCATCTTTAGGAAGTATGATTTGCTCATTCATAGGCATTCCTATCATATATTTGAGAGCATTTTCAGAGAGTTGTAGTCCGTTAAGGGCTTGCTGTCTTGCAGACTTAAGATTATTCAGCGCTACTGTGGTACGATCTAGGTCTATTTTTTTAGCTAAACCAGCTTCGTTAAGACCTTTTACTACCCCTGCTGTCTTCTCGGTAAGGGCTAGGTTTGCTTCTACATTTTGCAACATCTGACGGGTTTGATATACCTGATAATAGGCTTTAGCTACCTTTTCGATAATCTCATTCTCAGTAAGTTGTTGATTAAGCAGATAAAACTCGTGAGTAGTGCGTGCTGCTTTAAGCCCCATAAATACAGCTTGACTGAAGAGCATTTGAGTAAGTTTAGCTTCAGCATTAGCTGACCATTTTTGTCCCATTTCCATTTTTAAAGGGCCACCACCAGGTATACCAAAGGTACTACCATCAATATAAGTGGCTTGTAACTTAGGGTTGTATACCATACCACCTGAA
This sequence comes from Capnocytophaga sp. FDAARGOS_737, assembly GCF_009730375.1. Classification (NCBI taxonomy): domain Bacteria; kingdom Pseudomonadati; phylum Bacteroidota; class Flavobacteriia; order Flavobacteriales; family Flavobacteriaceae; genus Capnocytophaga; species Capnocytophaga sp. FDAARGOS_737. The sequence goes on from NZ_CP046316.1 coordinate 1,453,117, forward strand.
GCTGCAAGGTTAGGCAGTGCATTAGCACGTACTTCTTGTATCTGGTATTCACTCTTCTTCACATCTAAGCGCGCTTTCTCAGCATCGGCTTTGTGTTCTAAAGCGTAATGTATTGCATCTTTTAGCGTAAGTTCTTTTTGTTGTGCAAAAGAAATTGCTGTAGCACACAGCAAAATAGTTGTAATGATTCTTTTCATTGATATTTGTTTTTATATGTTAGATAGGCTTTTAAACAAGCTTTTTTTATATTAATTTTTCATTTTTAAGCTGCAATACGCGCTCTAATTCTTTCATACCTTTTTCGTTTACCACTATCCTGAAAAAATACTCCATAAGGGTATAAATAGTATCCCAAAAAGGAAATTCTCTCTCAGGAAAAGTGTTGGCAACAGAACGCAAACGTTGTACACTAGAGTAAAAGGTTTTATAAAAATTTACATTGATATCCTCTCTAAAAAGTCCTTCTTTCCAACCTTTTTCTAAGAGTTTATCTATAAAACGCGCATCAGACTTAGCAAATTCTATCTCCATACGCTCGTAGGTTTTGGAGTAGTATTTTTGAAGTTCCCAAATAGGACGGTCACTATTGATATTGAATATCTCTTTTACTTTTTTCTGATTGCGGTATACATTTTCTATTACCGAGCCATCACCTTGTACAAAAGCTTCTACATCTTTGCAACTCATATCTAAGGCATAATCTAATACTGCCTCTACTAAGTCGTTTTTAGAAGGGAAGTGCTCATAAAGCGTTTTTTTTGATATTCCCATTTTGCTTGCTAAATCGTCTATTGTAAAGGTTTTAAACCCATACTGCATAAAATCATTCAGTGCGCGCTTTACTATTTCTTCTTTCATACTTATATTAATTTGTCAATTTGCTAATTAGCAATTTACCAATTGCTAATCATCTTGAATTCGGGGACAAAGGTAGTATAAAAAAACTTAATAAACAAAAAAAGTTTCCTACTTTTGTAAGAAACTTTATATTTTTTAACCATTATAAACTCAAGAAGGTAAATCCTACACCCACTACTGTTTGCTTGTAATTATAGTCTATCAGCGAATCACCATAACCGTGGGAGGCTTGCAAAGCAATGCGTAAATCTCGGCTAAGAGGATATATCCAATTACACTCTATATGCGCTCGATTATGGTTGAGATTCAGATTATTGCGGAGCTTTAGAGAAAAGGCATTCTTTCTGAAAGGAAAAATCAAGGAGAGCTCGCATCTACCTATGTAATTCTCTATATCGGGATTATCGTCTTCGCGAGGCTTTTCAGTAAAACGTTTCCAAAAACGCGCATTTATTAGCACCTCATTCCACTGAAAAATACCCATCAGTATAAAGCGGTTCCAACTGCGCGAATGAGCAGCTTCTTTACCATTAGATTGGTGATTGACAGAAAGCCCTATCATTTTCATCTTGAAATCTCCTGCTGAAAGATTCAACGGATAAGTAAAAATAAGCTCTGGTTCATAGTTTATCTCTCTAAAAGGACGCGATAGTTTGCCATTATACATCTGCCAATAGGCCTGCTGTGTGAAAGCTACCCATACATCGCCTTTGCCAAAAGCATCTTGCATAATCTTAGCCTTAAGGCTCACCTGAAATTTAGTTTCAATATGCTGATAATCGCGCCTCTCAGGTACAGGGCGGTCTGGATTAAGGCTCTGGGGTTGCTCAGTAGGCACATCGGTAAAACGAAACGGCATCACATACATAGGCATATAGTCTACAAACTTAAAAGTACCCCGTTGGTCTTCGCGGTCGAGTTCCCAATTTTTTGAAAGGGCACGCTCTAATAGTAGTTTTTTGCTTATCACAGCTTCTTCTCTTGGAGGCTCTTGTAGTGTATCAATAGTAGTTGTTTCTTGTGCTACTGCGCTACTACCTATTATCAGTAGGCTTATCAGTAAAGTATTTTTCATTTCTTTATTTTTTAGCGGGGCAAAAGTAGCAAAAAAATTACTTAATGATATAGAGTTTATTACTATTTGTTAGCAGTTTGTAGTACAAATGTACATTCTGATACACCTCATAGTCACCTAATGATTCTGTACTTGCCTCTTTATCTTTCCAGTAGAGGGTTTCCTTTTGCATAAATACTTCTCTATTACCGTTATCATAATAATAGGGTGTATTTTTCAGTCTAAAAGTCACATTGTCTATCACTAAGTCATAATACTGATTTTCACCGTCATAACTAATATATTGCGGACGTATCATTCCTCTTTTATGACTCTCTGTCTTTTGTCCTGTATCCATTATATCAATGAACAAATTATTATTCCAGCCCTTTTCTAAGCCTTTCTCTCGTAATGAATAGACAGAGAGATCTCCAAAACTATCAGTAGACAGATAGAAAAACTGCCATTTTTGGTCTTGCCTATATACTACCTTAGCACCTAATTTATCTTTGTTGAGGGCTGCACTTACATCGTCGTCATATATTATTATTTCTTTTAACATATAACATTCAGCTTTTTCTTTTACTATATTGAGGTGCTCTAAACGCTGCTTGGCACTCCACTTATCAGAACCTTCTACAAAAGTAATGGGCTTCATTAGTGTATCACCATCAATAGCCCACGAGGTATAAAAATTGCGAATAGTATTGACAAAGTAATAGTTTAAGAAAAATCCTTCACGTGTGTGATTTTCTAGCTTTTCAGATATAAATTTATCTATCATTCTTCCGCCTATATCATATTTGTACATAGCTCCTAAATAATGATCAAAGCATACTAATTCGTTCTTAGCGTTTAGAAAATAATAATTATATACATCATCTTCCATCAGAAACTGTATTTCTTTACCTTGTTCGCGATAAGAAGTTTCGTATTCTAATATTTTATAGCGTGCATACTTATCGGGGATTGACCAATCAGAATATACTTTTTTTATATCATCAAGATAGATTACAACAAGTATCCAAAGCAGAAAGGCGCCTATACCCCCCATACACCATCGTGCCCAGCGGTAGTAAAAGCTATAGTAAACTAAAAAACCAACTACCAGAATCGCACTAATGACCAACCCACCAAAGAATAGGTAGAGTGCTTCGTAAGAGGCATTTAACACCAACAATGAAAACAGTGGTACTAAAATAAGTAGCATAGCTACCACCACTGTACGTATTCCTTTTTTTACAGAAGGTTTATCCATATTATAACAAATTTAAATTACAAACTATTTACCTATACAAAACTTCGAAAATATGTTTCCTAGTACCTCATCATTGCTTACTGCCCCTGTGATACTACCTAAATAGTAAAGTGTTTCGCGTATGTCTATAGCCAACAAATCGGCTGAAAGTCCTGATGCTAACCCCTCTTCTACCCTTTCGACTGCCGTGAGTGCTTGCTGTAGTGCCTCGTAATGCCGTAGGTTCGTTACTACTGTATTGCCTGCTGCTGCCTTATTGATTTGCTGGGCATAATTAGTAAGCGATTGTTTCAACTCTTCTAAATATACACGCTCTTTAGCTGATAGGGTTAGCAATGTTATATTATAGCCTACTAAAGCGTGACGCACCTGCTCATCAAAAGTGTGTACCCCTTCAGTATATAGATCTATTTTATTGTGTACCAATACAAAAAACACTCCTTCGCGGTAGTGCTCTTTTACAAATGCTACTACATCGGCTACTGTGTCATCATACTGATTATAGAGGAAAATAACTATTTGTGCCTTGGCTATCTTTTCCTTAGCTCGTTGTACTCCTATAGCTTCGATAGCATCGTGCGTCTCTCGGATACCTGCTGTATCTATAAAGCGAAAAGCAATACCGCCTATATGCAGTACCTCTTCTATGGTATCGCGCGTTGTGCCTGCTATATCTGACACTATGGCACGCTCTTCATTCAACAATGCATTTAACAAAGTAGATTTACCTGCATTGGGCTTACCCACAATAGCTACCGGCATACCGTTTTTGAGTACATTCCCTACTGAAAAAGAAGCTACTAACTGCGTAATCGTCTGCTTGATATGGCTGAGAAGCGCCTTGAAACTATCTCTATCAGCAAATGCAACATCTTCTTCTGCAAAATCTAATTCGAGTTCTATAAGCGAAGCAAAGTTGAGCAACTCACCCCGAAGAGTTTCTATTTCAGAAGCAAAGCCTCCACGCATCTGCTGTAGTGCGACTCTATGCGAAGCCTCAGAGTCAGAGGCAATAAGGTCTGCCACTGCTTCGGCTTGGCTAAGAGCCATTTTGCCATTAAGGAAAGCCCTTTTAGTAAACTCGCCAGCTTCAGCCAAACGCGCTCCTTTTGCTAAGCAGCTCTTCATCACTTGAGCGATGATATAGCTACTGCCGTGACAAGAAAACTCGACCACTGGCTCGCCTGTATAAGAACGCTGCCCTTTGAAGACGGTAGCTAAACACTCATCTATCTGGTGACCTTCTGCTTCTATCATTCCCAAATGCACTGTATGAGTTGCGACCTCTGCTAATGGTTTAGCGTGGTGTGCCTTAAAAATAGTGTCGGCTATAGCAATCGCTTCATTGCCCGAAAGGCGTATCACCCCTATAGCACCTGCTCCTGTAGCGGTAGCGAGTGCTACTATTGTATCGCTTGTATAAAGTCCGTTCATCTGTTCTTACTCATCTTTTAGGGCACAAAAATAGCACAAAAAAACGAATAATAAGGCATTATTTCTTATCTTTGCGCCAATTTATAGCTAAAAAATAATGGCAAGTATATATTTAATCCCCAATTTATTAGGTGAAAGTCCGCTGACTGTGCTTTCTCCACAGGTAGCCCAAGCGGTGCAAGAACTTACCTACTTTGTAGTTGAAAACGAAAAGTCAGCTCGTAAGTTTATCAAACTTATAGCTCCTGACAAACCACAAAGTGAACTACAGATAAGCGTTATTGACAAGCACCAATCTACCCCTGATTATACGGCTTATCTCGCTCCTTGTCTGCAAGGACACTCTATTGGCATCATCTCTGAGGCAGGCTGCCCTGGTGTGGCTGACCCAGGCGCTGAAATAGTGCGAGTTGCTCATCAGAAGGCTCTTAGAGTTATACCATTAGTAGGCCCTTCGTCTTTGTTATTAGCAATGATGTCGAGCGGCCTTAATGGACAAAACTTTGCTTTTAACGGTTACCTGCCTATAGACAAACAAGTACGCCGCAAAACCTTGAAAATATTGGAACGAAAAGTACAAGAAGGGCAATCGCAGCTTTTTATAGAAACGCCTTACCGCAATCAGCAGTTGCTCTCCGACCTTATTGAGACGCTGCAACCTGACACCCTTTTGTGTATAGCTACCGACCTGACACTACCTACTGAAAGTATCAGAACACTGCCTATTCGCCAATGGAAACACACTTCTGTAGACCTACAAAAACGACCTACTTTATTTATTATCGGGCGTTAAAATAGTAAATTTTCCCATTTAACAGACTATTATCAGTTGTTTATCCTTCGGTAATTGTTCGCTAAGCCTTCGCTCTTCCTGTATCGTTCCTATATCGTTTGTATAGAGAAAAGCTAAAGAGAAAATTTTTCTGTTTTTCATTAAACGAGATGGTGGAATGGGCGTGAAATACAAATTAGAAAAAAAAATTTGCATTATTACGTTTTATGACGTATATTTGCGACCTATTTTCTAAAAGAAAACAACTATAAAAATTAAAACTAAAATAATGAATACACTAAAACTAAGCAAACTGCTTTTTTTCGGGTGGTTAGCTACTGTAGGACAAGCCTTTGCCCAGCAACCTAAAAAAACACTGTCGTCAGTAGCTAATGGTACTCAGACAGTTACTAAAACCACTACGCAAACTACAACTACGGCCCAGACGCCTATGAATACTAACACTCGGGGAGCTACCTCTATATCGGGTTCTACTAAACCGCTATGGGTGCTAAATGGGGTGGTACTACAAGGTACTGTAGACCTAAAACCTGAAGACTTAGTATCGGACGATGCTAAAATGCTTATAGCTGCCGCTATACCAGGGCTTACCGCTGAAAGTATAGAGAGCTTTAAGGTACTAAAAGATGCCTCGGCTACGGCTATCTACGGGCAACGCGCCATAGGCGGGGTAGTAGCTATCACCACTAAACGCGGTAGTACGGGCGGTAGTAGCATCACCTATACCAATGAATCAACTTTTAGGTTTATACCTACGTATGGTGAGTATAATATAATGAACTCGCAAGACCAAATGTCGGTAATACAAGAACTTATAAGAGGCGGGCACTTTAAATCAGAAAACCAATCTATCACCCAAAACAAAGGAATCATAGGGCGAATGTATGATTTATTTTATGTATTAGACCGCAATGGAAACTCGGTAGTACCCAATACTGAAGCAGGACGCACCGCTTACTTGCAAGCCGCTGAACGCCGCAATACCAACTGGTTTAATGAGCTATTCCAAACGAGCATAATGCAGAACCATACGCTTTCTTTCTCGTCAGGTACTGAAAAATCATCTTACTACGCCTCATTAAGTGGGCTTTTTGACCCAGGATGGACAAAAGGAGACCAACTAAGCCAATATTCGGGCAACTTAAACGCTAACTATAACTTATCTTCTAAGTTTAAATTGAATGTAATTTCTGACCTTTCATACAGAAAAGAAACGACCCCTAAGCAAGATATATACGACTATGCTGTAACGCACTCGCGCAGTATGGACCCTAAAGAATACTACGTAAATGATTTTGCTCCTTATAATATCTTCAATGAAATAGATAATGCCTATAAAAACATTAACATTGCTAACCTTAGACTACAAGCGGAGTTGACCTATAGAATCACTAAAAAAGTAGAGGCTACTATGATGGGGGCTATCAGGTACTACATCAACCAGCAAAATACTGAGTTTAAAGAAAATTCGAACTACGCACAGTCATACAGAGCAATGCCTAACTCATTAGTACGCACCTATAATCCTAGATTATATGACGACCCTAATGACCCTTACGACTTGCCAAGTATCGTACTACCTGAAGGTGGGATACGCGAGCGAAGAGACCGTACTACTATAGGCAATAGCTTCCGTGCTACCTTGCGCTATAACGATAGTTTTAAAGACGGTCTTCACAACGTATCGCTATTTGCGGGGGTAGAAATGGATAACTATAAAAATACCGATGATAAGAACCAGAATTATGGTGTGCTATTCGGCTCGGGCAACTATAGTTATTACACGTATCTTTTTTTCAAAAAACTACAAGAAGAAAATAGCTCTTACTACAGCATTTACAACACTATAAACAACAATCAAGCATTTTTCACTAATGGTAGTTATACCTTTGGCAATCGTTATACTATAAACGGCACACTACGCTATGATGCTTCTAACAAATTTGCTGAATCGCGCTATATACGCTGGATGCCTACTTGGAACGTAGGAGTAAATTGGAGTGTAAGCAACGAAAAGTTCTTCCCTCGCCTAAAACCTCTTTCGCACCTTTCATTTAAAGCTTCATTTGGTATTACCGCCATTTCGCCATCAGTTAGCAACTCACTTTCGCAAATCTATACTAATATGCCTTGGCGCAACTCGTCTAAGCGCGAGATTGGGCTAAACATAGTTGATAATGCTAACCACGACCTTACCTACGAAAAAAACCAAGAGTTAAACCTTGGTACCCAATTCGGGTTATTTAACAACCGCATCAATGTATCAGCAGAATGGTTTAACCGTAGAAGTTACGACCTGATAGGCAACATCGTAACCCAAGGAGTGGGAGGTACTATCACTAAAAAAGGGAATATGGCAGAACTACGTATTCGCGGGGTAGAATTAGGATTAGAGACTACCAACATCAAGACTAAGGACTTCAGTTGGAAAACCTCTTTCATCTACTCACGCTCTAAAAACGAAATTACTAAACTGCTTACTAACCCTACGGTACGTAATATGATAGGCTATTCGAGTAGTTCTAAATCAGTAGCGGGATTTGCTAAAGAAGGTTACCCACTGCGCTCTATCTTCTCAGTACCTTTTAATGGTTTGAACGATAAGGGTTTACCTACTTTCTTAGATAGTGATGGTAACAGCACTGTGAGTGGTATCCGTTTTGATAACCGCAATGTAGATTTCTTAGAGTACTCAGGCACCCTTATCCCTACTGACAAAGGAAGTTTCAGTAACTCATTCAGCTATAAGGGCTTAACATTAGGTGTGGTATTTACCTATTCTTATGGCAATGTGGTACGCTTGCGCAAGCTGACCAATTCTTATAACGACTTTTGGGTAGCTCCTCGCGAACTCAACAACCGTTGGCAATACCCTGGTGATGAACAGCGCACCAATATACCGGTACTCTACACTACCTATATGTACGACCTTTACGGAGGATATAACAACATCATACAAGCGTACAACACCTATGATTACTCTAATGTACGCGTAGCTAAGGGTGATAATATACGCCTGAAAGAAATCTCTATAGGCTACACCTTTGGCAGAGATTTTCTAAAGAGAAATAAATTGCGCCAACTCAGTGTAAAACTACAAGGCACTAACCTTGCACTGCTTTACGCTGATAAAAAACTAAATGGTGATGACCCAGACTATTTAGCTAACGGCTATTCGCCTATTGCTGCTAAACGACTTATTTTCACCTTACGTGTAGGTCTCTAATTTTTTAAATACAAAAGAAATGAAAAAGATATATATATTAATAGGTATAACCCTAAGCCTTACCGGTTGTAACTCACTGCTTGATGAGCTACCAGACAATCAGGTGCGTATCGATACCCCTGAAAAAGTAAGAAGAGTAGTTACTAATGCTTACCCTACAGCTAGTACGGCAGTAATAAGTGAACTATCATCAGACAATATAGCTGATATAGGTACTATTATAACCTATGCTAACTATTTAAGTGAAGAAGCCTCTTATTGGCAACGAATACAAGAATACTCTGATTCTGACGGACTACAAAACATTTGGACAAGCCACTACAAGGCTATCAATCACGCTAATACAGCTTTAGAAGCTATTGAAAAAATGGGTAATCCAGAATCTACCAATGCTAGCAAAGGAGAAGCTTTAGTAGCAAGAGCTTATGCGCACTTTTCGTTAGTAAATCTTTTCTGCAAACCTTATAATCCGACTACTAGTGCGAGTGACTTGGGTATCCCTTATATGTTAGCTTCTGAAACAGAATTAGACGGTAGATATAGCCGAGGTACTGTAGCGCAAGTATATGCACAAATAGATGCTGACCTAACAGCAGGCCTGCCGTTAATAAATGACAGCAACTATGAGATGCCTAAATATCACTTCAACAAGAAAGCTGCCTACGCTTTTGCAGCACGTTTCTATCTGTATTACCAACAATGGCAAAAAGCTTTAGACGCTGCTAATGTAGTACTTACTACTAATAACACGACTACTAAGAATATGCTGCGCAATTGGAAAGACTTTAGAGATGCTACTAAAACAGGTGGTACTGATATAGAGAAGTTTGCCATCTATTACACTCGTGAAGATGAGACTGCTAACCTAATGCTACACCCTGTTTATTCGCTAATTTCATCATCGTATTTTTCAACCTCTAATGCCAGACGATTTATTCACAACCACCGTATAGCGGGAGAAACTTTGGCTACTGCTAACCCTTGGGATAAACAAGGCAATTCGGGTAAAGCTAACTATGGTTATGAATTTTACTGGTTTACCCCTTTTGATGTGTTTGACAACAGACGTGATGCGGTAGTTTATGGTAAATTCCCCACTTTTAAAGACAGTAGTACTCGTACGATAATGATACCTTTTACTACTGACGAAACCTTATTGGTAAGAGCTGAGGCAAAAATACTCTTAGGTCAGTATGACAGTGCTGTAACCGACCTGAATATGTTTACCTCTAAATTTATTCAACAAACCACTATCAATGGCTATACGAGTAGCAATACTTTAACAAAGGACGAAATTATAGACTTTTATAACGGTATTGCCTACTCAGAAAGTACCGTAAATGGTGCTACCCAAAAGAAGCACCTCAATCCGTCATTCACTATCAGTAGCGATGGGGTACAAGAACCCCTATTGCACTACGTACTACAATGCCGCCGTGTACTAACCTTAGGCGAAGGTTTGCGCTGGCAAGACGTACGCCGCTACAATATAGAAGTAGCGCGCTACCAGAGCGATAACTCAAACCGAAACGATGCTACTGTGAAAGCTATATTGCCTGCAAACGATTTGCGCAGAGCTATTCAGCTACCTGATGCTGTAATAGGTAAAGGTATGCAAGAAAACCCAAGATAAAATAAAATATAAACTATGAAAAAAATACTATACACCCTTTTAGCCTTATCATTTTTAGGCTGTGATAATGACGATAAGCTCGCAGATGAGAGTGTTATCATTCGCAATGGAGAAGAAAGCCAGAGCTTGAACCCCCAAAACGATTTGGACAAGTATTTAGATGAGACTTTTGCCAAACCGTACAACATACAGATATTATACCGCTTTTTGGAGCGAGAAATCAGTAGGATTTATACTTATACCCCTACTAAATACAACAAAGCGATAGAGTTTGCTAACGTATTTAACTACCTATTTATAGAACCATACGTAAAACTGACCTCTAAACCCTTTATGAAAGAGCACTCGTTTAACACCCTTATACTGATAGGTGAACCCGCTTTCAACCCTACTGGTACCAAATTGGTGGGATTAGCTGCGGCAGGTATAAAAATACACCTAACCGATATAAACCACTTAGAGGCTAACAACATCTATTGGCTGAATGACAATATTTTGGCTACTCTTTACCACGAAAATGCTCACACTTGGCATCAGGCAAAGTTATACACTACTGATTATGAGAAAATATCAGCAAGTGACTACAAGAACGACCGCTGGGTAAACGAGTGGAACTTAAGCACCAAAAACTACCTAAAAGCAGGTTTTATAACTGCCTACTCGAGTTTTGACCACGATGAGGATTTCGTAGAGCTATTAGCCCGCTATATAGTGTATTACAACGCTTCTTTAGACTGCGGTTGTGCTACTACTAACCGTACTTTAGACGCTGATGGTGATGGTTTTGATGATGCACTATACAATGCTTGGAAAGCTAAATTTAGCAACTATGGCAATACCCTCACAGAATACTATACCCCGTATGAATCGACTAGCGTATGGGAAGAGGTACTAAAAGAGGCAGACAGAAAAATAAGACCTACTGAAACCTATACCGGTAAACAAAAGATAGAACAAAAAATAGCCATAATGAAGAAATACCTACAGGAAGAATGGAATATCAACCTTGATGAACTGCGCGCTGAAATACGCAGTCGATATCCATACGTAGCTGGTAAGACTTTTGATGGCGTACCTGTACAACGAAAAGATTTCACCCGATTAACCCGTTAATACAACAATGAAAAAATATATATTCTTATCATTATCATTTCTCGCCTTTATAAGTTGTAATTATAAGGAGGAGGAGACTTTTACAAAAAAAGCCTCAGAACGTACTGTAAATTCGCTCAATAGCTATAAAAATACTTTAGAGAACGACGGCTATTGGCTGCTAACTTACTACCCTGAACAATACCGCGTAGGGTATTGGGTATACCCCTATCAGCCAGAGGTTTTTGCTACTGACAAAGACTTTCCTAAATTTCATAGAAGTATAGGAGGTTATAACTTTTTGATAAAGCTGAAAAATGGTGAGGTAACCGCCTCATCAGAGGTAAGTTATACCAATGCTGAAGAGACTTCTTTCTTCACCTATGACATCACAGAAGGACCAACGCTTAGCTTTGACACTTTCAACAGTGTACTACATCATTTTAGGTTTGTATCGCCCACTTTTCCTAATGCGAGAGGAGGTGAAACTGACTTCATTATTCTGAAGTACGAAAACGATACTTTCACCTTGCGTGGTCGTACCTCTAATAATATTATGACTTTGAAGAAATTCACTGGAGATAGAGAAACCTTTTTGAACAAAATACGCGAGAATAGCAATGCTCTACAGTACAAAGGGCTTTCACCCATAAATGTAGGAGGTACTGAGGTAACCCTTAAACTCTTCCCCAGCTACCGACAGCTTACTTTTATATACGACAATAACCAAAAGTACGTACAATCACCTTTTATAATCACTGAAAAAGGTATCAAATTTTACGAACCTGTGAAGATAAATGGGGTGACCTTTGACGAATTTCATTTCAATGATGATAAAACAGCCTTAGTGACTGCTGATGGCAGTATTAGTAGTAACTTTGTAACCTCGGCTATCACGTTAAGCAGTAACGCTTCGTACATCACTTTTGACAGCAGTAATGCTTCTGACAAAGCAATCAATATGTTCAATAGAGCTAAAAGAGCTGTAGAACGGTCGAGAGATAAAAGTTATACTCTGTTAAACTACATTAGGTTAGCAAATGTAATGGGTAATGACCAAGCACAAACAGCAGGCATACAAGGTTATGTGGCAGAAAAAAACAACCTCAATAATACGAGCAGTGTATACTACGAAATGGACTTTGTGGGATTAGCAAATAACAACAATGAACAGCAGGTAGAAATACTGATAAAAGATATGCCTAATGAGGGAGACCCTGTTTACAAAAATAGTCTTTATTACTACCGCGAAGCAGAGCGATTATTCTTAAGTTTAGCTAAGGCTGGCCCTTATAAAGTGACGGTATATAATGATAATTATACTGGGGTGACAAGTGTAAAAGACCCTGACCTATGGTTTTACATATATACCCCCTAAAAAAATGTTAAAAATATTTTTTTGTTAGAAAAATAATGCGTACATTTGCACCGCTTTTCAGAGGGAAGACCCTTTAAGGGAAGACTGAAAACTATGAGTTTTGTAAATTACAAATTTCTAAATATAAGACATTATGAGTAATTCAAAAAAACTTGCTGTAGATAAATACGGCATCAAAAACGCTACCGTTCGTTACCAACTTTCAGCAGACGAACTACACCAAGAAACTTTAGACAAAAAATTAGGAGTAGAGGCTTCTTCAGGAGCTATTGCTATCAACACTGGTAAATTTACTGGTCGTTCTCCTAAAGACCGTTTCATCGTAAAAGATGACATTACTAAAGATCGCGTATGGTGGGGAAATATTAACATTCCTTTTGAACCTGAAAAGTTTGATAAACTATACGAAAAAGTAGTAGCTTATCTTTCAAGCAAAGAAATCTATGTACACGATGGGTATGTATGTGCTGACCCTAAATATCGTACTAATATTCGTACTATTACTGAACTTCCTTGGAGCAACCTTTTTGCTTTAAATATGTTCTTACGTATAGAAGATAGCGAACTTGCTTCTTTCAAAGAAGATTGGTTAGTAGTTAATGCTCCTGGTTTTGAAGCTGACCCTGCAGTAGATGGTACACGCCAAGCAAACTTCGCTATCCTTAACTTTACTAAAAAAATCGCCCTAATAGGTGGTACAGGTTATACCGGAGAAATTAAAAAAGGTATTTTCTCTGCTATGAACTTTGAATTGCCAGTGTTCCGCAACACTATGCCAATGCACTGTTCTGCTAACGTAGGTAAAGACGGTGATACAGCTATCTTCTTTGGTCTTTCTGGTACTGGTAAAACTACTCTTTCTGCTGACCCTAACCGCCACCTAATCGGTGATGACGAACACGGTTGGACTCCAGAAAATACTGTATTCAACTTTGAAGGAGGTTGCTATGCTAAAGTAGTAGACCTAACCGCTGAAAAAGAACCAGAAATCTTTGCAGCTATTAAAAAAGGAGCTATCCTTGAAAACGTAATTATGGATGATAAAGGTGTAGTAGACTTCGCTCGTACTGATATCACCGAAAACACTCGTGTTTCTTATCCTATTTACCACATCGCTAATATCCAACCAGGATCTATAGGACACAATCCTAAGAACATTTTCTTCCTTACTTTTGATGCTTACGGTGTATTGCCTCCAATCTCTAAATTAACTCCTGAGCAAGCGGCTTACCAATTCGTATCTGGTTATACTTCAAAAGTAGCAGGTACTGAAGTAGGAATTACTACCCCACAAAAAACATTCTCTGCTTGCTTTGGTGCTGCCTTTATGCCACTTCACCCAGCTGAATACGGAAAACGTTTAGCTGAAAAAATTAAAGAAACTGGCGTAAACGTATGGCTAGTAAACACTGGATACAACGGAAAAATGAAGAGATGCAGCCTAAAAGATACCCGCGCGCTTATTACAGCGGCTCTTACTGGCAAACTTAACAACGTTGAGTACAAAGATCTTCCTATCTTCGGCTTCAAAGTGCCTCAATCTTGCGAAGGTGTTTCTGACCAAAGCATCTTGAACTCAGAAAACACTTGGGAAGACAAAGCTCAATTTAGTGCTAAACTAAAAGAATTAGCTGAGTCATTCGTACAAAACTTCAACGATAAGAAATTTGCTGAAGGTGCAAGTGCTGACGTTCTTGCTGGTGCTCCTAAATTGTAATTTGCTTTAAAGGACATATTTGTAGAAAAAAGCTGTTTGGTGAAAAACCAAACAGCTTTTTTAATTATCAATTCTGAATAGTTAATTATGAATTTGGCACAATTGTTGCCTAATGGTAGTATGAAATAACAAAATACTAAAACAAAAGAATATGATAAAGAATTATGCAAGTATGGTAGCTACTGCTATTTTGGGTGGTGCTATGACTTTAGGAGGTTACAAATTATTTATAGACAAACACGATGCTAAACAAGAAGCCCTTGAACTGCTATCGCGCCCAGCTGTAGTGCAAACTAATTACAACGCTGCTAACGGGAAGTTTGAGCTAAAAGAAGATAGCTTTATAGAAGCTGCTAATAAAACAGTGAATAGCGTGGTGCACGTAAAAAACACTGTGAAATCGCAAGGGATTACCTCTATCTTTGACCTTTTTTATGGTAACGGCGGAGGCGAGCAGACTCAAGTAGGTACTGGCTCTGGTGTGATTATTACTCCTGATGGCTATATAGTGACTAACAACCACGTAATCGCTAATGCTACTACGCTAGAAGTAACCCTAAACAACAATAAAACTTATCCTGCCAAACTGATAGGTACAGATACCTCAACCGATATAGCCCTACTAAAAATAGAAGCTGAAGAGAAGTTGCCCTTTCTTACCTTTGCTAACTCTGACAACACTCAATTAGGGGAATGGGTATTGGCAGTGGGGAACCCTTTCAACCTTAACTCGACTGTAACAGCAGGTATTATCAGTGCTAAAGCACGTAATATTAGCGAGCGCGGTAGCGATAAGATAGAATCATTTATCCAAACCGATGCTGCCGTGAATATGGGTAATAGCGGTGGTGCCTTAGTAAACCTAAACGGCGACCTTATAGGTATTAATACTGCTATCTCATCTACTACAGGCGTGTATATGGGCTATTCTTTTGCTGTACCAAGCAATATCGCTAAAAAAGTAGTAGAAGACCTAATTGAATACGGCAATGTACAACGCGGAGTAATGGGCGTGCGTGGACAAGGATTAGACTCTGAAGTGGCTAAAACTCTTAATGTGAAAGAAACAGAAGGCTTCTACGTGGCTAGTGTAGAAGAAGATTCTGGAGCTGGTGCTGCTGGACTTAAGAAAGGCGACATCATTAAACAGCTTGACAATGTGAAGATACACACATATTCTGACCTCAGTGGTTATATAGCTTCTAAACGTCCTGGTGATGTACTAAAAGCTACCTACATACGCGATGGTAAGGAGAAAACTGCCGATATCACCTTGAAGAAAAACAATACTTACATCATACAGTCGTTAGGCTTAGAGGTAAAAAATCTATCAGAGGCTGACCACAAACGATTTAAAACCAAAGCAGGTGTAAAAGTAACAGGGGCTGGGCAGTTCTACGAATATAATAATATCAATATCGTTGGCAAAGTATTACTATCTATCAACGGTAAAGCTATCAAAGATGTAGATGAACTGAAAAGCATAATGGCAGGACTTTCGGCACGCGACCGTAATTCATTAGAAATACTGAATGATAAAGGAGAAAAAGAAAGACTTTTCTTTTAATAGTTAATAAAATTAATAGACTTTGTCAGAGTTCTAGGACTCTGACAAAGTTTTTATTACTTCATAATTCAAAATTCATAAAATTCTTCCTGTGAATATAAAACTTATCGCTGTAGGAAAGACTGATAACCCAGCCCTACAACAACTTATTAGTACCTACGAAAAAAGGCTTTCATATTATATCAACTTTGATTTGCAGTTACTACCTGATATTAAGAATAACAAATCGCTATCTGAAGAACAGCAAAAGGTAAAAGAAGGCGAGCTTATACTCAGCTATGTAGAACCCTCTCATCACCTTATCCTTTTAGATGAACGAGGTAAAGAATATACTTCTATTGCTTTTGCTGATGAACTTCAAAAGAAAATGAACACTGGTATTAAGCAGCTGACCTTTGTTATTGGTGGTCCTTATGGTTTTTCACAAGCAGTATATCAGCGGTCTAACAGCAAGCTATCACTATCTAAACTCACCTTTTCTCACCAGATGATAAGACTCTTTTTTGTAGAGCAACTTTATCGTGCTTTTACAATTTTGAGGAATGAACCTTATCATCATCAATAATTTTTCATACCTTTACGCCCTTAAAAATAAAAACTATGATAAAAAAAACTTTGGCCTCTGGCTATAGGAGGCTTAGCATTAGGGGCTACTGAGTTCTTAATAATGGGGCTATTGCGTGTTATAGGTGAAGATATGGGATTAACCGATGCCATCACTGGTAGGTTTATTTCAGCTTATGCTATAGGTGTAGTAGTAGGAGCTCCTACTCTCATTGCATTGGCTGCCGAGTACAACCTGAAGAAGATACTTTTATTTTTTATGGTACTCTTCACTCTCTTCAATGGACTTTCTGCTTTTTCGCCAGATTACACAACCCTATTATTAGCTCGTTTCTTTTCAGGATTGCCTCACGGTGCTTTCTTTGGAGTAGGTGCCATTGTAGCTAAACAGTTAGCTCCCAAAGGCAAAGAGGCTTTTGCTATCTCAATTATGTTTGCAGGGCTTACCATTGCTAATTTGGTAATGATACCTCTTCTCACCTACGTAGGAGCCTTAGTAGGTTGGCGTATTGCAATGGGCTGCGTGTCGGCATTAGGGTTACTAACGATGCTATCCATATTCTTTTTCTTGCCTAATGTAGAAAATAAAAGAGACCTCGGTGTGAAGCGCGAAGTGCGTTTATTCTTCAATCCGAGATCTTTATTAGTGTTGGCTATCACCGCTTTAGGTTGCGGCGGACTTTTTGCGTGGTTTAGCTATATACAGCCTTTGATGTTAGAAACAGCTCATATAAACCCCGATATGAAATCGGCTGTAATGATAGTAGCAGGAGCTGGAATGGTAGTAGGCAACCTCTTAGGAGGATGGCTTACAGACCGTTTATCGCCCATTAAAGCTACTATTTGTATCTCGCTATCACTTATCAGTGTATTGCTGTTAGTTTTCTTTTTCTCTCACATTCAACCTGTAGCGTGGGTACTAGCATTTATATGTGGTGCTATGTCAATGTCATTAGGTTCACCACTTAATATGCTTATTTTCCGTTGTGCACCGCAGTCGGAGATGATGGGAGCTGCTTTTATGCAGGCAGGTTTTAATACTGCCAACTCTATCGGAGCCTATGTAGGTGGCTTGCCTTTGCTCTATGGACTCAGTACTAACTATCCTTCACTAATGGGAGCAGGATTAGCCTTTATGGGGTTACTGCTTACTTTCTACTTGAAGCGCATTATCAGATTCTAATTTTCTTACCTTTAAGAACGATTCGTGCTGCTCAATAGCCATTTCTATTTGGGCAACAATTTGTTCTACAGTATCATTCTCATAATCTATCTGCAAAGGAGGTTTAATAATCATTGATTGTTGAACCCCTTTCTTTTTAATATTGATACCCTTCTTATCAAACGAGCGCCTAAAACCGTCTATCACTATAGGCACCACTATCGGTTTATATTGCTTGATAAGATGAGCCGTGCCTTTTCGAATAGGCTTCCAAGGTGAGGTTGTTCCCTGCGGAAAGGTTATTACCCAGCCATCAGCAAGCGCAACACCTATATTTTCTACATCACTTTGGCGCACCTCTCGGTGTATTTCCTTCCCTTTCTCACGCCACGTTCTATTCACAGGTATAGCCCCTGCATAACCCAATATTTTAGGTAATATACCTGATTTCATCGTCTCTGATGCAGCTACGTAGTAAATATTCAGTTTAGGGTTCCAAAGATACCCCACATTATCTAAGGTATCTTTACGTCCTTTTAGGCTAGCATTAAATACGTGATACATAGCCGTAACATCAGCAAAATACGTTTGGTGGTTAGAGATAAACAACACATTCTGAGGTGGCAAAGAGCGTATAATATCCGAGCCCTCAATCTTCAACTGATTAAAGCCGTCATAACGACTGTGCGTGATAAGTCCAAATACGCGGATAAGCCAACGTTTGATGAAAAGGGTATGTCCGAAAGGGTCTTTTTTAAATAAAGCCATTGGTCAAGTATCATTAGTAAGTTAATAAAAATGCCAATGAATCAATTAAGCTTATAACTAATTGACTCATTGGCAAATTTTGTTCGTTAGTTGATTGAAAAATTCTTACGACTACCTATATAACGCTCTTTGCATTCGTGGTATATTCTCACCGCTTCCTCTACATTGCCCCAACCATTAATAGCTACTTTTTTCTTCTCTAAGTCCTTATATACGCTAAAGAAGTGCTCAATTTCTTTGATAAGGTGTGAGTTTAGGTCGCTCAGGTCATTCATTTTATTCCAAACAGGGTCTGATACAGGTACACAAATCACTTTTTCATCAGGCCCTTTTTCATCAGCCATATGGAAAACCCCTATAGGTTTTACTTCCATCACGCAACCTGGGAAAGTAGGTTCAGTAACCAATACCAACACATCTAAAGGGTCTGAGTCTAACGCTAATGATTCTGGTACAAATCCATAATCAGCAGGATACATCATCGAAGAGAAAATCATACGATCGTAACGCACCTTGCGCAAAATAAAATCATACTCATACTTGTTACGACTCCCTTTAGGAATTTCTATCAATACATCAAAAGATAGTTCTTTTTTTTCTGACATTTTTTTTCTTAATTAGTGTTTAGAAAAGCAAAAGTAATAAAAATTTCTAAAAGTAAAAACTTTTTCACTATCAATTTTCATCTTTAGGCTCCTCTACCCTTTCCACTTCAGTAGCCGACCATTCTACCTTGCGCGAAACGTACATCACCACTGCCAATATAGCAAACAGCCCAATGCTTCCTACTAAAAGGGCATAATTCTCAAGCTGAATAATCACATATATAAAACCGTATAGAGCAGCCAAAGAAGCACAAATAAAGGCTGGAAACTTCTTGTTTTTCAGTATTGAAATAGAATATAGACTGATAAGCCCTACCGTCATCAGCGAAGCTATAAAATAGGCAAATGAAAAACTACTATGCTCAGTGATAGAAATAAGCAAGGTGTAAAACAATACAAGAGCTAAACCTATCATTGTATATTGGAATATATGTATTTTTATCTTGCTAATACTTTGAATAAGGAAGAATATCAAGAAAGTAAGCCCTATAACCAAAAAGCCATACTTGGCAGCACGCTCATTCTGTTGATATTCATCTACAGGGATAATAAAATCTACGTCATAAGTATATTGCGAGATATTAGGCAATGCTCCAAACGACTGTTGAGAAAACGGACGATTGATGTGTAGCACACGCCACGATGCGTTAAACCCACTGGTATTAATCTGTTTTTCGTAAGGCAAAAAGTTACCCATAAAACTAGGATTAGCCCAGTTAGAGGTCAGTGTGCTTTCAGTAGTCTTACCGATAGGTACTATCGCTATTTTCCTACTACCATCATACTGTACTGACAGCTGAAAAGAAGGATCGGTGAGAAACTCCTGATAATTGATAAAACCTGTTTCAAGCGATGCTACCTCTATAGATGTGCTACTATTGCCGTCGTAATAGCTAGCATTATCAGTAGATTGCTCATAGATTGGCTCAAAATTATAGCTTTTACCACCTATCTTAATAGCTACACTGTTCTTAATACTCGCAAGATTAGTAGTGCGAATAAGAATAGTAGCTCTCCCCCACTCTATATCGTCATTAGCAATCCCTCTTTGCGAGAAATCAGGAGTTATATAGCTACCATTAAAGTCCATTGTAGCATTAAACACTACTGATTCATAATTATTACGCTTTTTCACCTCTGTTTTTACATTCGAAGTATTCTTAAGCTCCTCTGGGAAGAAATAAGCATACTGAGTCTCGTATGCGTTTTTTTCTTTATTAGTATAAACTTTATAAGGAATTTTAAGAATAGGACCATAAAAGAAGACTTCTCGTCCCCATTTACTGTCGATTTCGTCTATAACCGACTGCTGCCTATCTTTTCGTTCCTCAATGAGGTTCTGTACTAATAGCAAAGGAATGAGCAATATTAAAGTAAGTGCCCCAATAAGCATCAAACGAAATGTGTTTGACTGAAATAGATTAGATGTTGATGATTTTTGTGAATACATAATATAATAATTTACAATTAATAACTAATAAAAGTGCTTTGTATTTCAAAGTGTATAGCTAAAAAAGAAAAGGGAACTCCCTTCTTATATGCTAATTAACAAATCTACTCATCGGCTAATCGACAAGTTTGCTAATTTCTCCAATGCATTTAAATGCTCTTGAAACGCTTCTCGTCCTTTTTTAGTAGCCTTATATGAAGTATTTGTTTTCCGTCCTACAAACGATTTTTCTATAACGATATATTCTTCAGCTTCAAGTGCACGAGTATGACTTGCCAGATTACCATCAGTTACTCCTAAAAGTTCTTTAAGTGTATTAAAATCAGCACTTTCATTGACCATTAGCACCGACATTATCGCCAAGCGAATGCGGTGATCAAAGGCTTTATTAATATTTTCTAAAAGAGACTTCAAGATTATTATAGGCTACTACAAAACTACCTTTTCTTATTTTGTTTTTTAGGTTTATAAAAATTCTTATCGCTTAAAATGTTTGTAATCATATAATTTCCCTGACTATCTTTCTTCAATTGATAATCTACACAAGCTGCCTTCTTTTCCCAGTCTGATAACAAAAAACACGCTCTATACTTATCTTTACCTAAAGATGTTATTTTTAAACTGCGATTGATAGCCGCTCCTTCATAGTCTTGAGCTTGTATAAAAGGGTCATAGCCTAATGAATCGTCTTCATAATCTGGTGATCCTTCAAATACTTTTAAGAAAAGCTCCTTAGATAAATACTTTTCAAATATATTACTTTTCCAATCAGAAGCATCATCGTATGCTACGGCATAAAATTCTTTCAGCATAGCAATAGCCTTTTCTGTATCAGCTTCTTTGTTTTGAGCCCTTAAAGCAGTCCCTCCCATTAAGAGAAATAGCATTATAATAAAAATCTTTGTCTTCATAGTATCAAACAATATTACTTTCGTTCGTATTTAAAGTGCATCACGCCACCGTAAAGAATATGGCAAACGCCAAAACCTAAAACCCAGAACAACAAACCATAACCCGAAAATTGCACTGCCAACAGCCCTAATATTATCTCTGTAATACCGAGGTAATGCACATCGCCAAAAGTGTATTTGCTCACATTCACACACGCCAATCCATAAAAAATAAGCGTCATTGGCGCAAGCAAACCATAGTGCCCATTATTGATAAGCAGTATACACAGTGCTCCACCAGTAAGCAGCGGCAAAGCAAAGTTATAAAATGCTCTTTTAGCAGTAGGGGTTATTAATTTTTCACCATTGCGTTTAGCTTTGCGCATCGAAAACAGATAAGCAGTCAGCACAGAGGCTACGAGTACTAATAGCGCAACAGCTATAATAGCTTTAAAAGTTTTACTTTCTATAATCACATAAGGATAATAGAGGTAATGATGTTGCAGTAACTTATATACCACTGCCGCCCCTATTAGGGCATACACCCCTGCTAATACCCCCGAAAGACCGCTGAGCGAAAGAAATAAGGTAGACTTACGCATCATCTGGCGTATCTCGTGTAGGTCGTCTAAATATTTGTTATCTTGCATACCGAAGCACTTTGTGATGCAAAGTAAAGAAGAAATATCATAACCGCCAAATACTTTAACAAATATTTAACACACTCCCTTGTTATTACTTAATTCCTGCCTTTACAATAGCTTCCACCTCTGCTATCTGTTCCTCTATTCTATTAGGGTCTATCTTGATAGCTTTGTGTACAGAAAAACTCACCGTATTGAAGATACCCAAAGGAAAATGCCCATAACGCAATATTTTCCACGAGTTATTGATAGTAATAGGCACTACATACCCCTCTGGCATCTGCTCCATAATAGTATGCAAGCCTTTAGTTTTAAAAGGGCGCGGCACCCCATTACGGCTGCGAGTGCCTTCTGGGAAGATAAGTCCTGCTTCTTTTTTAGCTGCTAAATCCTTACCAAAAGCCTCCAACTGCGGTACAGCATCTTGCGGACGACTACGGTCTATCAGTACCGAACCATTATTGCGCAGGTTGATAGTAATGCTCGGTATACCTCCCCCTAACTCCTTTTTGCCTACAAAACGCACACTATAATGGCGCAAATACCATATTAACGGCGGAATATCGTACAAACTTTGATGATTTGGCACAAATATGATAGGTGCATTCTTAGGTAAAGGAGCTTCAATCGAAAAACGCACCCAATTACCACTTACTAACAGTATTTTAGTAAGCATAAGCGTCAGAAAATCGACGACTGCTTTGTGAGCTTTACGCCCTATAAAGTGAATACACACCCATTGTATAGGGTGAAAAATAAGCAATAAAAAGCCGTAAAGCAAGTAATGAAGTACACTAAGAGGGTAAGATAGTATTTTCATCATAAAAGTATTGAAATAAAAAACTTTGCCAAAGTAGCTATACCTTAGCAAAGTGTAATGTAGAAAAAAGTTATTAACAATATTCGTTATAAGCCTGCTGAAGATTTTCTGCTATTACTTCAGCCATACGTCCTTCTATGTGATGGCGCTCTAACATATGCACCAATTCGCCGTCTTTGAAAAGGGCAATACTAGGCGATGATGGCGGAAAAGGCAACATATATTGGCGAGCTTCCTCAGTAGCCTCTCTATCTACCCCTGCAAATACAGTGGTCAGATGGTCTGGTTTCTTTGCGTTTTGCAAACTATAGATTACCGCAGGACGAGCATTGCGGGCAGCACAACCGCATACCGAGTTCACTACTACCAAAGTAGTGCCTTCTTGCTCAATAGCTTGTTTTACAGCTGCTGCCGTTTTTAACTCTTCAAAACCAACCGAAGTCAGTTCTTCTATCATAGGTTTTACCAATTCTGGTGGATACATAATATTTCGCTTTTTTTAATTTGCGGCAAAGATAGTAAAAAAAATTATATTACGAAACATTTTGTCAATTGGTTTTTATGTAGTATCTTTGAGCCGCTAACTGAAATTGATAATATAATGACAAAAATTACAACGGCTGAAGAGGCTTTAAAGGTAGTCAAAAGTGGCGATTTTGTCTATATACAGGGGGGAGCTGCAGTTCCCGAAATATTAGTGGATGCCCTCGTTAAAAGGGCTCCTGAGCTCCGCAATGTTACCATAGGGCATATCCATATCGAGGGTGATGCCCCTTTCGCCGACCCCAAATACAAAGATAGTTTCTACGTCAATTCCTTCTTCCTTTCGCGCAATGTACGGCATATCATCAAGGCGGGCAACGGTTCGTATACCCCTATTTTCTTGAGCGATATGCCTTTGCTTTTTGATAGAAAACACATAAAAGTAGATGTTGTTCTCATACAAGTTTCTCCCCCTGATAAATTCGGTTTTTGTTCTATGGGTGTAAGTGTCGAGGCTTCAAAATCTGCTATCCGAAACGCCAAATACGTAATTGCCAAAGTCAATAGGCAGATGCCGCGCACCTATGGTGATGCCCTTTTGCACGTAGATGAAATAGACTTTCTCGTAGAGCACGATGCACCTATTTTCTCGCTACACCTTACCGAACCCAACGCTATCGAAACCCAAATAGCCCGCCATATAGTGCCGCTTATCGAAGACGGTAGTACCCTACAGCTGGGTATTGGCAATATCCCCAATGCCACATTGGCCGAAATGGGGCACCTCAAAAACTTAGGTATCCACACCGAACTGCTAACCGAAGGGGTACTCGACTTAGTGAAAAAAGGAGTTATCAACGGCTACGAAAAGAAGATAGACAAAGGAAAAATCATAGCCTCTTTTGCTATGGGCACACAAGAGTTGTATGACTTTATCGACCATAACCCTTCTGTTGAAATGACAGAAGCCTCGTATTCTAATGAAGTTTCAGTGATTAGGCAGAACCCTAAAATGATTTCTATTAACTCTGCTATCGAAGTGGATATTACCGGACAAGTATGTGCCGACTCTATAGGTACAACTATCTTTTCTGGCTTTGGCGGTCAAATAGATTTCGTACGAGGAGCAATGCTCAGCGAGGGCGGTAAGTCTATCATTGCATTTCCATCGGTTACCAATAAAGGGGAAAGTAAGATTGTTCCTTTCTTAAAGCAAGGAGCTGGAGTGGTAACCACCCGTGCACACGTACAATATATCGTAACCGAATATGGGGTAGCCGAGCTTTTCAGCAAGAGCCTACAAGAGCGAGCCAAAGCCCTTATCGCTATCGCCCACCCCGACCACCGCGAAGCCTTAGAGAGAGCAGCCCATGATATTGTCTTTCTTCATTAAATTAAGCAGCATCAAACACCACAATAAAAAAACCATAACAAATTTGTTATGGTTTTTCTTTTATTTACCCTAAAAATAAGATTATTTTTTCTTACCTTTTTCAGCTTTAGCAGCATCTTGAGCGGCTTTCATAGCAGCACGAGATACTCTTATCTGGCAAACTACAGTGTTATCTGGGTGCATAATCTTGTAGTTTTCTTGAGGCAACTTGGTGATGTACAAACGGTTACCCATTTCAAGAGCTGAAATATCTACTGGAATAAAGTCAGGAAGATTGTCTGGTAAAGCTTTAATTTTTAGCTTACGATTTACCACACGTAGAGTACCCCCTGCCATAACACCAGGCGAAGTACCTTGTATTTGGATTGGCACTTCTATAGTGATTTCTTTGTTTTTGTTAAGTTGATAGAAATCAATGTGAATGATTTTGTCAGTTACAGGGTCAAACTGAATGTCTTGCAGAATGGCAGTATAACTCTTACCATTTACTTCAATCGTAGCTGTATACACGTTAGGAGTGTACACGATGCCAGCGAATGCTAATTCTGGTGCTGAAAAATGCAGAACATCGTCTCCTCCGTATAATACGCAAGGTACCTGTCCAGCATTACGTAAGGCTTTGCTTGCTGCTTTGCCCACGCTTTCTCTTTGAGATCCTTTGATTGTAATTGATTGCATTTATTTATAAATATTAAGTTACATAATAAATTTCGAACTAATCGCCTCATTGTGATGCACTTTATACATTACATCAGCAAAAAGTTCTGCACAAGAGAGTACTCTTATCTTCTTCGATGGCTGTTTCAGAGGGATAGAATCCGTTACTATCAGTTCCTCCAAAGCCGAATTTTCTATCCGTTCATAAGCATTCCCGCTAAGGATAGGGTGTGTAGCTACCGCCCTCACACTCACAGCACCTCTTTCTTTCATCAGTTGCGCTGCTTTCACCAGTGTGCCAGCTGTATCTACCATATCATCTACTAACACCACATTTCTTCCCTCTACATCGCCTATAAGCTCCATCGTTTCAATAACATTAGCTTGTTTTCTTTGCTTGTAGCAGATTACCACTTCGCTTTTCAAGAATTTAGAGTAAGCATAAGCTCTTTTAGAACCTCCCATATCGGGCGAAGCAATACATAGTTTGTCTAAGTTCAGACTTTCGAGGTAAGGTAGAAAAATACTCGAAGCAAAAAGGTGATCTACAGGGCGTTCAAAAAAACCTTGTATTTGGTCAGCGTGCAAATCCATCGTCATTATGCGGGTAGCACCTGCGGCTTGCAATAAGTTAGCCACCAATTTAGCCCCTATAGGCACACGCGGTTTATCTTTTCTATCTTGGCGTGCCCAACCGAAGTAAGGCATAACCGCTGTGATGTGTCTAGCCGAAGCGCGTTTAGCCGCATCAAGCATCAGCAAAAGCTCCATTAGGTTGTCAGCGTTAGGAAAAGTAGAGCATACTAAAAAAACTCTCGTTCCGCGTATCGACTCTTCAAATGAAGGCTGAAATTCACCATCGCTGTAGTAAGACAGTTTCACTTCGCCAAGAGTAGTACCGTATTTTTCTGCAATTTTTTCAGCCAGCTCTACACTTTTTGAGCAAGCGAAAATCTTAGATGATTTGGGGGCAGGTTCACTAAACATTTTGATTATAAATATTAAAGTGGTAAAACTTCTAATGTTTCAGGCTGCAAAGTTACAAAATAAATAATACACTGCAACACTTTAGCATATTTTTTTTCAAAATTATCATTAGTCCTATACATAAACAAAACAGAAAAATTTTCTTTCATAGGCTTCCCTATACAAAGGATATACGATGAATACAGGAAGAGCGAAGGATAAACGAAGGCTTAGCGTAAAATAAACAACCAATAATCGACCCTAAAACAGAAAAATATACTACCTCCCCTAATTTTAGTAAAATAAATTTGGTAGATAACAGAAAATGTACTACTTTTGTCGCTCTAAGAATTATTATTATTATCACTAATATGAAGTTTGAAACAAAAGCCATACACGGCGTAAGAAACAATGATAAGGGAGAAAACTGGGGAAGCACTATTAATATGGCTTCTACTTTCCCTATCAAAGAATATGGAGCGGAACAAGAGTTTGAATACGGACGCGTATCAAGTCCCACTCGTAAAGATTTTGAAACCCTCATTGCCAAATTAGAAAATGGCAAACACGGCTTCGGTTTTTCTTCTGGTATGGCGGCTACCTCATCTGTCTTCACTATGTTCAAAGCAGGCGACCACTTTATCTTTGGGCTTGACATTTATGGGGGTACCTACCGCATTATGCACGACATTTTCAATAAGTTTGGCTTCGAATCTACTTTCGTTGATACCACCGACCTTAGCCAGATAGAAGCTGCTGTGCGCCCCAATACCAAAGCTATCTTTGTTGAATCACCCTCTAACCCGCTGTTAGATGTAACCGACATACGCGGAGTGGTAGCCATTGCCAAAGCACATAATCTCCTCACCATTGTTGATAATACTTTCTTATCGCCAGTGCTCCAACGTCCTTTAGAGTTGGGAGCTGACATAGTACTACATAGCGCTACTAAGTTCTTAGGTGGCCACAACGACCTTATTGCAGGGGCAGCCGTAGTCAATAGCGATGAGTTAGCAGAAAAGATACTCTTTGCTCAAATAGCTTTGGGCGCTTTAGTCTCTCCTTTTGATAGCTGGCTATTGTTGCGCAGTATGAAAACCCTTAAACTAAGAGTAGAAAAAGCACAAGAAAACGCAATAAAACTCCTCGCTTTCCTCAAAACACACCCCGAGGTAGAAAAAGTATATTACCCTACTGAAGCCCATAACAAAGGCAAAGCCATTCAAGAAGCACAAGCCTCAGGCGGTGGTTCAGTATTCTCTTTTACTGTGAAGAGTGAAACCAAAGCCAAATCTTTCTTAGAGAGTCTAAAAGTAGCACTTTTTGCGGTGAGCCTTGGCGGAGTTGAAACCTTAGTTACTCACCCTAGTTCGCTTACTCATACCGAGTTCCCCGAAGAGGAAAAAGTAGCTCGTGGGGTAACTCGCACACTTATCAGAGTAGCCGTAGGTATTGAAGATGCCGACGACCTTATAGCTGATTTCAAACAAGCCTTAGAACAATAATTTAAGAATTAAACAATAATAAGAACTAATAACTAAATATGAGAGTAGCAGTAGTAGGCGTTACCGGAATGGTAGGTAACGTAATGTTAGAAGTACTAAAAGAACACAATTTTCCTGTAACTGAGCTTATACCTGTAGCTTCTGAAAAGTCTATAGGAAAGAAAATTAATTTCAAAGGGAAAGAATATTCTGTAATTGGCTTAGAGCAAGCCGTATCTCTAAAACCCGATGTAGCCCTATTTTCAGCGGGTGCTTCTGTTTCTAAAGAATGGGCACCGCGCTTTGCTCAAGTAGGCACTACCGTAGTTGATAACTCTTCGGCTTGGCGTATGGACGAGACCAAAAAGCTCGTAATTCCTGAAATCAATGCTGATGTACTTACCAAAGACGACAAGATTATCGCTAACCCTAACTGTTCTACTATACAGATGTTGGTAGCTTTAGCACCATTGCAAGCCAAGTATGGTATCAAACGTATTGTAGTTTCTACCTACCAATCAATTACAGGTACAGGGGTAAAAGCGGTACGCCAATTAGAAAACGAATACAAGGGCGAAAAAGGCGAGATGGCTTATCATTACCCAATTCACCGCAATGCTATTCCTCACTGCGATGTATTTGAAGAAAATGGATATACTAAAGAAGAAATGAAGTTAGTACGCGAGACCAAAAAAATATTACGCGACGATACTATAGCCGTTACAGCTACTGCGGTACGCATACCGGTAGTAGGCGGACATAGTGAGTCAATAAATGTAGAGCTAAAAACCGACTTCTCTATTGACGAAGTACGTGCCCTTCTCGCTAAATCAGCAGGTATAAAGGTACAAGACAATACCGACACTAACACCTATCCTATGCCTATCTACGCGCACGGCAAAGATGAGGTTTTTGTAGGGCGTATCCGCCGTGATGAGTCGCAAGCCAATACACTTAACTTATGGGTAGTAGCCGATAACCTCCGCAAAGGGGCTGCTACTAATACTATACAAATAGCTGAGTACCTCATCGCTCATAAACTACTATAATCTACAAAATGAAATACTCAAAAAAAATAGGCTGCTGATTACATTTCAGCAGCCTATTTTTCATTATTTTATTGCAAATTATAATTTGTAAGTCACTCCAAAGTGGAACCCTATAGACGAATAAGGTGCATCAGGAGCTCCTTTGCCCTCCCAGCTATATTCATCTTCTAAAAGGGGCGAAATCTGATTCGCTAATTGTTTCAATCTTTCTGTTTGAGGAAGAGAAGGTGCTCTTTTAAGCATCTCCATATATCCTTTAAATTCTTGCAATTTCAATTCAGTAGTTGCACCACCTATAGTACGAGAAGCTGAAAAGCTTTCTAACTTTGAAGTCTTGCGAGGCACATTGATATTGAGGTATTCACCTTCTACAAACAAACTTATCTTATCCGTTACATTAAAGCGATACCCTATCCCACCAATAAAGCCAAAAGGTATCTTACCGTGAAAGTTCGTCTGGAAATCAGCTTTCATATTTACAACATCGGTTGGAGAAGCCAACGGATTAAATACACGTAGTGGCAAGTTAGCGTTTAGCTTAGTAGTACTCTCAGTCTTCCCTCCTATTTTGGTTACAGCCCCCGCACGTACATACAGATTATCTGTAATGTTAAACACTGCTGAAAGCGATGCTCCGAAAGCACGCCCGTGAGCAGTCATATCAAGGATTTGGTTTTTGTTAGTGGCTATATCTCCACCGTGTAGATAGCCTAACGCTAGTTCAGCTCCCAAACGTTTAGTGAAGAAATATCCTCCACGCAATTGTGCTTGGTAGCCTTCACCATAACTTCCTTTTAGGTCGCTAACGGCAGCTATATTAGTAGCATCTCTACCTACCACTTTCTGGTTTGACTGAAATCCATACCCACCACTTAGCGATACGTATGCTTGTCCGTGCATTGCTGCGATACCCAATACTACTGCAGCTACACTCAATAACTTTTTTTTCATTCTTATATTTATTACTTATTTACAATTTAACAAATCAGCTATCGCTCAATACGCGCTTTATCTCCCTCTACAACTATAGGACGTTGTATGAGTTGAGGGTGTGCCACCATAGCGGCTATTACTTCTTCATCTGTCAGAGTCTTACCTTGATAAAGCTCTTTCCAGATAGCTTCTTTAGTGCGCACCAAATCTATAGGCTGCATTTGCAGCTTATTAAGCAGTGACTTCAGTTCGTCTGTGGTTACACCTTTTTTAAGGTAATCAATTACCTCGTATTCTTTGTCTGTATTCTTTAAATGCTCCAAAGCACATCGCGACTTGGAGCATTTAGGATTGTGATATATTTGTATCATATTTTAATGTTACTATAATAGTATAATCAATTAGCAAATAACTACCTCCACACCGCGTTTTTCAAGTTCTTCTACAAACTCTGGGTCGGCATTGCTATCAGTGATAAGCATATCAATCTTTTCTACATAGCAAATAAACCCAAATCCGCGTTTGTGTATTTTTGATGAATCGGCAAGGACAATAGTCTTATCTACACGCTCCATCATCTTCTTGTTTAAGTGAGCTTCACCTACGTTAGTAGAGCTTAATCCGTAATCTAAATCGATGCCCTCAATACCCAAGAATAAAGTGGTACAAGAGAAATTACTTAAGGTTTCTTCTGCTAATACCCCAACTGTAGAGGTAGAGTTCTTGCGCACCTCGCCCCCTAAGTGAATTGTATTTACATTAGGATTCTTGCATACCTCTAAAGCAACTCGTAACGAAGGAGTTAATACTGTTAGGTTGCGCAACCCATAAAGCTTCTGTGCCAATAGATGAGCAGTAGACCCTGATGAAAGAATAATAAACTCATTTTCCTTGATATAATCTAAAGCTTTATCAATGATGCGCGTTTTTTCTTCTACATTTAGCGTTTCTTTCTCACTCACTGTTTGATCAAATACATAGCGCATTTGCTTACTTGCTCCCCCGTGTGTGCGGTGTAAATAGCCTTCTTGTTCTAAGAGAGTTAAGTCTTTTCGGATAGTTACTACCGAAACTTTTAGCTTATCGCTTAGCTCACTTACGCTAATATATCTTTTAGTCTCTAAACTCTCTAAAATCTTAGCCTGACGTTCATTTAGTACTCTCATATCTTATCTAATTTTATTATTTTTTCAAAATATCTTTTCTTCAATCATTATTAGCTTATCGCTAAACTAAATGCATTTCTAAAATCTTGTAGTAGTGGGTTGAGCTGTAGCAACCTATTGTATTTCTCTTCAGGAGTTACCAATATACGCTTACTAATCTCTTCATTTACTTGTATTTCTATCTTCAGGTCATAATTGCGCAATTGTTTATGCAAATAAGCTAATAGCTTTGGCTCCATCTCTATTACGTCTGTTTTAGCCGTTTGAGTACCTACCTCTAAGTGTAGTACGGTGCCCTCTAATTGCTTATTGGCTATCTGCAAAATAGATGCCTGCAAGCGTTCGCCTCTGCTCAATAAGTGTTGTATATAGGCTTGCCAATACTGCTGAAAAGCCTCTGAGGTAAAAGGTTCACGAGGTAGCGAATTGGGGTCTATTGTATCTTCTTTTGCCTGCCTTTGGTGCTCAGTCTTCAAGTGTACACTTTTTATTGAAAAGCCCGACACCACTCCCGAACGCTGTGCCTTAGTAATACTAGGGACACTAACTACCGGTGTAGGTGCTGGAGCTGGGGGTGGAGACTGTGCAGCAACAGGAGCAACTTCAACATTAAATAAATAAGCCGGTATTATGAAGCGTCCATCATTTTTTTTTTATCCCCCTCATAGGTCAGTGATGCTAATTGCATCAAGGCGATTTCTACCAATAAACGTTGGTTTTTGCTGTTTCGATAGCTCAAATCGCAATCATTAGCGATGCGTATAGCCTCCATTAAGAATGGCACTGTAGCACGCTCACTCTGCTCTGTATATTTTTTTCGAGTCTCTTCGCCTACCTCCATTAAGCTAATAGTCGCCTGATTTTTGCACACCATCAAATCTCTAAAGTGGCTTGCCAAGCCTGCTATAAAGTGATTACCATCAAAACCTTGCGCTATAACCGTATTGAGCTCAAGCAGTAAATCTGGCAACTTATTATCTAAAATAAGGTCTGTTACCTTAAAATAAACCTCATAGTCTAACACATTCAGTATTTCGGAAGTGGCTTGACGGGTAATCTTATCACCTGAAAAACTCACTACACGGTCGAAAATAGAGAGGGCATCGCGCATAGCTCCGTCAGCCTTTTGGGCAATGATTTGCAGCGCCTCATCTTCAGCCTCAATACCTTGTTGTTCTGCTATATATTTCAAATATTCGCGTATATCACTTATTGTAATACGCTTAAAATCAAATATCTGGCAACGAGACAAGATAGTAGGGATAATCTTATGCTTTTCAGTAGTCGCTAAGATAAAAATAGCGTGCTTGGGGGGCTCTTCTAACGTTTTTAGGAAAGCATTGAAAGCCGCTGTAGAGAGCATATGCACCTCATCGATGATATACACTTTGTAGTTGCCTACTTGGGGAGGGATGCGCACTTGCTCTATGAGCTTTCGTATGTCGTCTACACTATTATTAGAAGCAGCATCGAGTTCAAACACATTGAAAGCAAAGTCGTTATCATCTGTTACCCCACTTTGTTCGTTTATTTTTTTGGCAAGGATACGTGCACAAGTGGTCTTACCCACTCCACGAGGCCCTGTAAATAGGAGCGCTTGTGCTAAGTGGTTGTTTTCGATAGCGTTGAGCAGTGTATTGGTAATAGCCTGCTGCCCCACGACATCTCTAAATGATTGTGGGCGATATTTCCGTGCCGAAACTACAAATTGACTCATTAGTATAAAGTTGTACTAAGGTGAAAAATACGATTTATTTTCTCGTTTGGTAAGTACCAAAAATAAAGTTTGAATCTACTACTTTGTTGCCTTGCCTATTTATTAACACCAAATCATTGATACGGATAAGGTGGTCATAACGCAGCAAGGTATGAGTATTTTCATCATAAATAGCCCTTGTGGTGATAGATACTGTGCCTCCTGTTGCTTCTATCTGAGTAGTTACTATAGGAGAAGCAGGCGGAAAATCTGCACAGAAATAAGAGGTAGTAGGGGCTTGGTCGAACGTACGGTAATACAATTTATAACTATCAGGTATTGAACCACTTACGGTCTTTTCTTTATTTTCGAGTACATTAGCGGGCAACTTAAGTATAAGTGCCTGTTTTTGACTATATTTAAACAAAAAAGACACAGCTGTATCATTGCTAGAGCAAGAAAGTACATCAGAATTATCAAACGAAATAGTTTCAACTTCTAAATCACCATCATTGCAAGCTACTAAGCAAAACCCTATCAGCAGCCCTAATAAAAGTATTTTTCTACTCATTAATCTCAATATTTTTGCAAAGGTACAAAAAAAGATAGAAAAGAAAAGAAAAAAGTGAAAAAAGTTAAATCTTCGCTTATCCTTCGCTTATCCTTCGCTCATCGTTCGCTTTGAATAGCTTGTTCTTATACTACTTTTATAAGGTAAATAGGTATAGCTTCAGCTAATGATTAACTACTAAAAAATTGCTTTTTATAATGATTTTATTATTTTTGCAGCCCGAAATAAACAAGAAACATTTTAAATAAAATAATCTATATGAAAAAACTCTTTTCTTTGCTGATGTTTTGTTGCTTCAACTTTACTACTTTTGCCCAGCAAACTACTGAAGTGCGCGGTCGGGTAACCGACGAAAATAAACAACCTCTTATAGGGGTAGATGTCGTACTGGAAGGCACTTCTATAGGAATTAGCACCAACGACAAAGGTTTTTACGAGCTTCATAATGTGCCTGTAGGCAAACAGACTATAGTGTTTAGCTACCTCGGTTTTAAAACTTTAAAAATACGCACCGATGTAGCTCCTAACCCCAGCGGTACCCACACGCACTTAGATGTACAACTCTCTGAAGAACTGACCGCGCTGCAAGAAGTAGAGGTTATCGGGCGCAAAGAGAGTAGTTATAAAAACACTAACTCTTTTATCGGTACCAAAACAGCCTCTGCGCTGAAAGAAGTGCCTCAATCGGTAGGGTACGTTACCAAAGAGCTCATCTTAGACCAAGGGGCTACTACCGTAAATGAGGTGGTGAAAAACATTAGCGGGGTAAACCAAAACTCTTCGTACAACGACTTTTCTATTCGTGGTTTTCGCGCTACAGGCAACCGCAATTCGGGCAACCTGCTAAACGGTATGCGTGCCCAAACGAGCTTGTGGAAACAGTCTTCGCTTGCTAATATTGAGCGTGTAGAGGTTATCAAAGGCCCTGCCTCTGCTCTTTTTGGCAATGCTGCCCCAGGAGGAGTTATCAACCGCGTAACTAAGAAACCGTTGTTTGAAAACAAAAATAGCATCACCGTGGGGGTAGGTAGCTGGAATACCCTCAAAACTTACGGCGACTTCACTGGCCCTCTAAACCCTAAGAAAACATTACTTTACCGCCTAAACTTAGGTTATGAGAAAACTGACTCTTTCCGCGACTTGCAAGGCTCTGAAAGCATTATTGCTGCCCCTTCGTTCTCTTATATCCCTAACGAGAAAACGCATATCAACGTTGATTTTGTGTATCAGAACTTTAACGGCAAAATAGACCGCGGACAGTCTGTACCTGCTGATGGCAATGTATACTCTACCCCTATCAGCCGCTCGCTAAGTGCTGCTAATGATTTCCTAAAAGAAAACACTCTCAATACTACCATAGCCCTCACTCATAAATTCTCTGACCATATTTCGTTAAACGCTATTTACCTTAACTCTTCTTACAGCGAAGATATGTTAGAGCACACCCAAGCTAACTTATACTACAAGCAAATAGGCAATGGGGCTAACGCTTTTCGCTATGCTGACCCTAACAAAGTGATGATGACTGCTAATCAACGCAAACGGTATTTTGCTAACAATAGCTTCAACACTTACTTCAACTTCAACTTCAATACTGGTATATTGAAGCACAAGCTATTAGTAGGTTATGACTATTTTATTTCAGAACAAAAAGCAGGTTCATCTTCTATTTCGGCACAAGGTTATTTGAGCAAGGATAAAACTAAAGTCGTAAACACCTATACTACTACTGCCAATGTATTGGCAGGCTCAGTATTGACTCCTACTACTAACGTACCTGTATTTGACCTATACGACCCTATAGCAGGCAATGCGTATAAAGACATTAGCAAATACATCTGGAAACAAAACACGCTAAACCCTTATGAGGAATACTCTCACGGGGTATATGTGCAAGAGCAGATAGACATCAGTATTGTGAAGCTACTTGTTGGATTACGCCAAGAGTGGTTCACCGAAACACTAAACAAGGAGACTACTAAAGAGATTAGTCGCCAGACAAGTGCTTTTATACCTCGTGTGGGATTGGTAGTAGAGGCATCGGAGAACATCAATCTTTATTCGACTTGGGTTAAAGGATTTCAGCCACAAGGGGCTAATATACAATCTGACCCTGACCGCTATGGAGGGCCTTTTGATTATATCAAGAGTGAATTATACGAGGTTGGATTGAAGACCGAATGGTTTAACAAACGCCTAAGTGCCACACTAGCCATATTTAAGATTACGCAAGAGAACTCTTTAGAGCAAAGTCCGAAAGCAGGTAAAGCTGATTGGCGCGTGCCAGTAGATGAAGAATCTAATGGATTTGAATTAGACGTAGCTGGACAGATATTGCCTAACTTTAGTGTGGTAGCGAACTATGCTTATACTGATGCTCGTATCGTGAAACTAAAAGAAGAAGGAGCTATTAAAGACCTAAACGTACAACGCCCCAGCACTCCCCGCCACGCGGCTAACCTCTGGACGAAGTATATCTTTGAAAATGGTAGTTTAAAAGGACTCGGAGCAGGTATAGGGGTTAGCTACGCCAGCGAACGCCTAGGACAGGTAGGACGCCGTGCTACCGCTGCTTCTTACCCTGATTATACACTACTCAATGCGGTACTTTATTATAAGGTGAAAGATGTACAGCTACAGCTAAACGTAAATAATGTGCTAAATCGTACTTATTGGATAAGCGGTTATGACAACTTACGCAACTTCCCTGGAGCTCCACGCAACATAAATGCTAGTGTAACTTATAGATTTTAAAAGAAAAAAGCACTCACATTACCCTGAGCTACCCATTGCCTATCATATACCTCATCGGCAAAAGCTTTATCATTAACTACCTGCAACCCTTGAGCTCCGGCTTTAAGGGTTAGCAGGTTGCCGATAGTGGTTTTAGCACTCAACTTGCTTAACAAGGCTTTTACTGTACTTAAAGATAAGTCATTGGCTACTTGCCCTTGAAAAGGCACTTCTAACCATATTATTTCTTTCTTCTCTACATCTAAAACTCCAAACAGCAATCCTTTTTGCAACGGCTGAGTAATACGCACCTGATGGATAACCGTAGAAGGGTCGTAAGCTACCCCCGTGCGCTCAGATACTTTCATCTTATGTTTACTATCCATCCAGCCTACTACTAAATTAGGTGATAGTGCCCCATTAGAATAAGCATTGCACACAAAAGTTACGTACTTAGCTTTCTTTCGGCGCAAGATATTTACATCGATATTGATATACTCGGCAGTACCTACTTTATTAGGAATACTGCGAATATCACCACTATGTTGGCAACCCGTAGCGGTAAGTCTGCCATAATAGCATATATCATTTTTCATTTTGCTTCCTTCTTCAAAGATGATATGGCACGACAAGTCCATATCAAGATGCTGCGCAGGTAGGTCTTTACCCCATTGCATAAAGAGGCGTACCTCATTACCTTCTAAAGGGAATTTAGTGCCCATTAAGGTCGCGTTAAAGTCGTGTATAGTAGTACTTCTATCGCCTATAGGCAAAGGAAAGTGATACAGTTGTTCGTCTATAAATATCGTTTTATGGGGATTGGGGTATGCTGCGAACTTTCGACGTATTACCCACAAGCAAAGCTCTTCTATCGCTGTTTTCATCTGGGCTAATTGTTCCTCGTTATAGCCTAAATTTACCCATTGGTTTTTAGGCACCTCTACATAATCACCCGTAATGATTTTCACAGAACGCGTACCGTGTGGTGTAAAATAAAGATCGGCGTAATTATTGAGGGTAAAAAGCAAGCGCATAGGCACTTGGTCTATTACCTCTTTGAAAGC
Source organism: Capnocytophaga sp. FDAARGOS_737 (assembly GCF_009730375.1). NCBI lineage: Bacteria > Pseudomonadati > Bacteroidota > Flavobacteriia > Flavobacteriales > Flavobacteriaceae > Capnocytophaga > Capnocytophaga sp. FDAARGOS_737. The sequence goes on from NZ_CP046316.1 coordinate 1,490,225, forward strand.
TGTGATAGTAGCTTCAGTACCTACCCATAACATTGTAGCGAATAGTGAGCGCGCAAACTGAGAAGGACGTTCTTTTAGATACCCCAAAACAGTATCTGTATCTACATTTAGGTAAGCCTGTTGTACCTTGCCTTGCCATACCTCATATTTCTGATGATAGAAAATATCTAACAGCATAGCGAGCTTTTCAAAGCCTTTTTTCTTGCTGTACTCAGCCAAGCGCAAGGCGCGAATAAAGCGTACCCACATCTCGCGCTTGGGGTGCATCAGTTCGCAAGCTTTTTCTGCAGAGAGAGGCAAAGTATTGAGCCAACGCGCCACTCTTGCACATTCTTTACGCGAGTATTTCAAGCGAAGTTCTTCTTTTGCTTCTATCTTTGCTTCTTCATTCTTATTTAAAGGGTAAACAATATGACTGTAGTTTTTAGCATTTTTAGCAATAATTGTTTTAGGAGGTAATAGCTGCAAGAACCTCGTCTTCTTATACCACAAATAACGTAGAATATCGGTAGGAGTGCGAAAACAAGTCCCTGCTGCTACTTCATTGCCTTCTGAAAGAAGATAACTATCCACTACTAAGATAAGGGTTTCTTTCATTTCGATAGTAGTTTTTTTATCTACAGAAAAGTAAGGCAACAAACGTTTGAGCGAATCTACTTGAGTAGCATCTAAAGCTGTTTTAGAAGCCAATAGGTTTTGGTAATAAGCATTTGCGTCTTGTTCGCGCCAAAGGTCGAGGATTTTGAGTTTGCTACCCTGCTCGGTACACTCTATCTTACCTAACTGAAAAGGCGTACCACAAAAAGGACAACCATTATAACGCCACAGCGGAAATGTACCATAAGGAATATAGTGCCCACAAGCTAAAAAGCGCTCGTGTTTAGGCGTAAAATATTCTCTATTATAGTTTTTAATATCGTTTGCCTCATAATAATCATCGTAATCATACCAATAACAAATATAATCATCATTCTTTACCAAATCAGGAAATTGGTTGTAGAAAGCAGTAATGATATGATCTATCGCACTCTCTCCTGTAGGCACTTCCCAATTCTTGATAAGCGGTGCCCAGTTGAGTTTTACATTAAGTATTTGCTTAATAGTGCGCACTACCAATTGGCGATACTCGTTATTAGTACCGTTGATAGCGTGCAAGAGGTCTTCGGTAACACCAAAGCCGTGTTGGCGCAAAGCAGCTACCAATTCCAATGTTCCTGGCTGTATAGCTCTTTGTGCGACCATACTATCAGGTATATAAAGCGCATTTTGCCTAAGCGCAACTTTTAGTAAAGCGGTTGTTTTTTCCATAGTATAAAATAAAAAAGAAAGGTAATCACGGAAGTAATTCTTACCTAAAGAGAAATGAAGTAACTTCCGTTTGACCTTTCTTTATTAATTATAAACACAGATTTTTATTCTTCAGTAGAAACTTCTACTTCTTCAGTAGCGTTATTATCATCGTCATCTTCTTTCATCACTTTGGTAACAGCGGCAATAGAGTCTTTGCCTTTGATATTGATGAGTTTTACGCCTTGGGTAGCACGTCCTGAAATGCGTAAGGTATCAATTGAGAGACGTATCGCAATACCAGACTTATTGATAATCATTAAGTCTTCGCCTTCGGCTACACTCTTAATAGCTACTAACTGCCCTGTCTTATCAGTAATAGAAATGGTTTTTACCCCTTTTCCTCCACGGTTAGTAATACGATATACTGCCTCGTGAGTTTCAGGATCGTCTATATATGAGCGCTTACCATATCCGTTTTCTGATACTACCAATACAGTCTCTTCAAGTGGATTTTCGATAGCTATCATACCTACTACTTCATCGGTTTCGGTGTCGAGGTCGATACCACGTACTCCTTGTGAGTTACGCCCTACCGCACGTACTTTATCTTCACCAAAACGAATTGCACGACCAGACTTCACAGCTAACATCAGCTGACTGCTGCCTGAGGTTAGTTTTGCTTCTATCAGTTCGTCTCCCTCCTTAATAGTAATAGCGTTAATACCATTCTGACGCGGACGAGAGTACTCTTTGAGTAACGTTTTCTTTACAATACCTTGTTTAGTAGCCATAATTAGGTAGTTGCTGCTGATATAGTCCTCATCTTTGAGATTTTGCACACTCACGAAAGCCTTAATCTTGTCGTCTTGCTCTATATTGATAAGGTTCTGTACAGCACGCCCTTTGGCAGTCTTGCTACCTTCTGGTATTTCGTACACGCGCATCCAGAAGCATTTACCTTTTTGGGTAAAGAATAATAGGTATTGGTGATTAGAACTTACAAATAGGTGTTCTAAGAAATCTTGGTCGCGAGTGGTAGAGGCTTTTTGTCCTACCCCTCCCCTGCTTTGTGTTTTATACTCGCTTAGTGGGGTGCGCTTGATGTAGCCTGCGTGCGAAATGGTAATCACCATTTTGTCATCAGGTATCATATCTTCTACGCTAAACTCACCACCAGCATACTCAATAACAGAGCGGCGCTCATCACCATATTTTTCTTTTATTTCTAATAACTCTTGTTTGATAATCTCGACACGGCGCTCTTTGCGTGCTAAAATATCTTCGAGGTCTCGTATTTCGGCTAACTTCTGTTCGTATTCCTCTTTGGTTTGCAAAATGAGGGCTTTGTTGATACGACGTAGTGCTAATGCCAAAATAGCTTCGGCTTGTACATCAGTAAGGTCGAACTCAGCTATCAAATCTTCTTTTGGCTTATCGTGAAAACGAATAATCTCAATAGCTTTGCCCATTGTATCTTCAGTAGCCATCACCTTCATAAACCCTTCCAAAATATGGATACGTTCTTTGGCTTTTCGCAATTCGAAATCAGTACGGCGATACACCACCTCGTGACGGTGCTCTACAAAGTGATAAATAAGGTCTTTGAGGTTTAACAGCTCTGGGCGACCTTTTACTAAAGCGATATTATTGACACTGAAAGAAGTTTGTAGTTCTGTGTGCTTAAAAAGATTGTTCAGCACCACATTAGGCACTGCATCTCGTTTTAGGAAGTAGACGATGCGTATTTTGCCACGTGCTGACTCATCGCGTACATCGGTAATCCCCTCAAGCTTACCTTCTTTTACCAAGTCTGAAGTTTTCTTAAGCAATACAGATGTATCTACTTGATAAGGCACCTCTGTAACGACTATACATTCCTTGCCTTTTACTTCTTGGAACTCGGTTTTAGCACGAACAATCACACGACCACGACCGGTTTTGAAGGCCTCTTTTACGCCCTCGTAGCCGTAGATAATTCCTCCTGTAGGGAAATCAGGTGCTTTAATATATTTGATAAGTTCGTCAATTTCTATATCATTATTATCAATATAAGCTATAGTACCATCGATGACCTCAGAAAGATTATGAGGCGCCATATTAGTAGCCATACCCACGGCAATACCTGCTGAACCATTTACTAATAGGTTAGGGATACGAGTAGGAAGTACGGTAGGCTCTTCGCGTGAGTCATCGTAAGTAAGCTGGTGATCCACTGTTTCTTTGTCGATATCACTGAGCATATCTTCAGAGAACTTGCGCATACGTGCTTCAGTATAACGCATAGCCGCGGGAGAGTCGCCCCCCATAGAGCCAAAGTTACCTTGCCCGTCTACGAGCATATAGCGTAGGCTCCAATATTGTGCCATACGCACCATAGTGTCATAGACAGCGGTATCGCCGTGTGGGTGGTATTTACCGAGCACCTCACCCACGATAGCGGCTGATTTCTTATAGGCTCTACTGCTAAGTACGCCCATATCATACATACCATACAATACGCGGCGGTGTACGGGTTTGAGACCATCACGCACATCGGGTAGGGCACGCGAAACGATTACGGACATCGAATAGTCGATATACGCAGATTTCATCTCATCGCTGATATCTACAGGAATTAGTTTTTCTCCTTCTGTCATAATTAATTTACTCTTTGAAAGTAAGGGTTTTTATTACAATTTAGCGCGCTAAGATACAATGTTTTATTAGAATAGCCAAAGAAAAAGCAATAATTTTTAAACAAGAACGTTTAACTTATTGGTTATCAGAAGTTAGTAATAAAGTAATCTATACGAAGATTGTATGAGATAAGGCTGCATAAGGCTCGCTTATTTTTCGTTTATTGTTCGCTTATCCTTCGCTCATCCTATAGGTAAATTGCCTCTTGCCGCTATGCATAATTGAAGAAAAACATAATTAGCTAATTAACAATGTATTACCGTTTTTTATTCAAAAAAATATTTCTTTTTTCTTGGCAGTAATAAAAAAACACGTACTTTTGCAAAATGAAAGAACATAAAACAATAATTTATGGCAACATTTATTAATTACGCAATTATTATTATTTATTGCACTGCTTTGATAGGCATCTTTTTGTATAGCCTTTCAATGCTTAGTTTGCTGCTGAATTATCTGAAGCATCGCAAACAAAATGACGAGTCTCCTAAGTTCAATCTACTTGACCCGAGGGAGATACCCTACGTGACCATTCAGCTACCACTTTATAACGAAAAGTACGTAGTACCTCGTCTGCTTGAAAACATTGCCAAACTTGAGTACCCACGCACTAAGCTCGAAATTCAGGTGCTTGATGACTCTACTGACGAATCGGTAGCAGAAACAGCTGAAATCATCAAAAAACTACAGGCTACAGGCTTAGACATTCAACACATACGCCGCGAGAACCGCCAAGGATTTAAGGCTGGTGCGCTAAAAGAAGGATTGGCTGTAGCTAAAGGTGATTTTATAGCTATTTTTGACGCTGACTTTTTGCCTCAACCTGATTGGCTTAAACGCACCGTTATTTACTTCAAAGACCCTGAAATAGGGGTGGTACAAACTCGTTGGGGACATATCAACCGCAATTATTCTATCCTTACTAAAATACAAGCACTTGCTTTAGACGTACACTTCACTCTTGAACAAGTTGGGCGTAACTCTAAAGGTTACTTCATCAACTTTAACGGTACTGCTGGCATCTGGCGCAAAGCGTGCATTTACGATGCAGGAAACTGGGAAGGTGATACTCTAACTGAAGACCTTGACCTTAGCTATCGCGCACAATTAAAGAATTGGAAGTTTAAATATTTGGAAGATGTAGAAACTCCTGCTGAGCTTCCTGTAGTTATCTCGGCAGCACGCTCTCAACAATTCCGTTGGAACAAGGGAGGGGCTGAAAACTTCCGCAAGACAGTAGGTCGCTTGCTCGCTGCTAAAAATATTGGTTGGAAGACTAAATTCCACGGGGTAATGCACCTTTTGAACAGCTCGATGTTCTTATGGGTATTTATTACCGCTATCTTTAGTATACCGATGTTGTACCTTAAAAATCAGTACGGACATTTGGGCTGGATATTCCACTTTACAAGCTTTTTTATCACTAGTACTATTATCTTGTTTATCTGTTACTGGTTTACCTATAAGAACTTACAAGGGAAGACTTTTGATGACTTCTTGAACTATGTGAAGTTGTTCTTTACTTTCTTCTCGGTAGCTTTAGGATTTTCATTCCACAATACTATTGCCGTACTTGAAGGACATAGCGGCAAACGAAGTGAATTTGTGCGTACACCTAAATTTAACATCAGTTCGCTAAGTGATAGCTGGAAAAATAATAAGTATATCAACACCAAACTATCGCCTAATATGATAGTAGAATTTTTGCTAATGCTGTACTTTGCTTTTGGGTTGTATAGTGCTGTAAAGCTAAACGACTTTGGTATGTTTCCTTTCCACTGTATGCTTACTTTAGGCTTTGGATTTGTATTCTTTAAGTCGCTTACTTCAAAAGCATAAGACGATTTGGCAATTTGGCAATTTGCTGATTTGACAATTTGGAAATTATAGATATAAAAAAAACCGCTAAGTGTTTTACTTAGCGGTTTTTTGCAATTCATAATTCGTAATTCAAAATTATTTTTTATCTTTGCCCCCTGAAAAGAACTAAACATAATAGCAACTCAGTTTGTGAAAACATCTTATTTTAAACAATCTTTTTTCACCCTTATATTAGCAACTGCCATTTTTATGGCTTTCAAAGAGTGGCTACCTGCACGTATCTTTCCTGAAAGCAAGGTAGAAAATGCTGTGATTGATAGTCTTATGCTTGAGGCTATCTCAGGTAAAGAAATAGAAAAAGTACTTAATCAGGCTAATGATTCATTGGCTAAAAAGAAACAATTGAAGAAAACTGACCAGTATTTGTTGGCTTTCTTCAAAAAACTACAACATTTAGAAACCACCAAAGAAGGAAAAATACGAATAGGCTATTATGGCGACTCGATGACAGACGGCGACCTAATAGTACAAGATTTGCGCTTGCTCTTTCAAGATGCTTTTGGGGGTATGGGAATCGGCTTTCTACCTATTACCTCAGAGTCTGCTAAATCGCGTGCAAGTGTATGGCATACCTATTCTAACACTTGGCGTACACAATCGTATGTGAATGTGAAACGCCCTACACGTCCGTTTGGGGTATGTGGGCAGGTGTTTTTCACTCAAGGCAATGGTACTTGGGTACAATACAAATCATCTAATCAGCAGCATATCAGCAGTTTATATGCTCCTGCACTCTATTATGGACGCTCTGGCAACAAGGAGGCTAAGGTAGAGATTACCTACAACGATACTGTAAAAGTAGTAAAGCCTCTGAATACTGATAAACTGCTAAACGTATTGCCGCTAACTGATGGACAAAACACTAAAGCTGTGCGGATTAGCTTTTACAAAACTGACTCTATTCCGTTTTACGGCATCAGTTCTACTAACACGCAAGGTGTGTATGTAGATAACTTTTCGAGCCGAGGCAATTCGGGTTTGCCTTTATCGCTCTTTAACACTGACCTAATGAACCAGTTTGACGAGCATTTGCACTATGACCTTATCGTATTGCACTTTGGGGCTAATGTGCTAAACTACGGTACTTTAGATTATTCATGGTACGAGCGCGGTATGACTAAGGTAGTAAATCAGCTTAGGGCTTGCTTCCCTGATACATCTATTCTTATCATCTCGACTGCTGACAAATCGACTAAGGTAAATATGGAGATGAAGACCGATAAGGCTGTAGTGCCTTTGGCTAAAGCTCAACAGCAATACGCTCACGACACTCATTCAGGCTTTATCAATCTATACGAGCTAATGGGCGGTGAAGGCACAATGAAGCAATGGGTAGAGGCTACCCCTTCGTTGGCAAGCAAAGATTACACCCACTTCAATGCTCGCGGGGCTAAAAAGGTAGCTCACCTTATCTATAACAAGCTAATGGATGAGTATGCGCAATACAAAAAGCCTAAGAATACCCCTAAGCCTGCGACAGAAAGCACTTTACACCCGTAAACACACATCTTTTTCACTATAAACAACAATAGCAATGAACAAACACATCAAATTTATCAAGAAACTCATCACCACAGCATTATTTATCGTCACGGTACTTCTGTATCTGAGCGTGAATTACACTACGGCAGTGAACCTATCATCTATAAAAAGACCTTTAGGCGATAAGCCTACCACAGCTGCTAAAAAAGCTACTAAGAAAAAAGTACCTATTGAGGAGGCCGGTAGCAATATGTACAATGTTACTGCCTTATACCCTTTCTTTGAGAAATTAGTCGCTTTAGACACTTTTCACGACCGCAAGCTTAACATAGTACACATAGGAGACTCGCACATACAAGCTGATGTAATGACCAACATAGTGAGAGGAAAATTACAGGAGGCTTTTGGCAATGGCGGGTTGGGATTGGTATTCCCTTATTCGCTGCTGAAGACTAACGGTGGGCGCAATGTGTCGTTTTCGTCAAACATTGTATGGAATGGTGAAAAGAGCTCAGACCTATCAGGCATCAGCGGTTATGCCCTTTCGACTAATAAGAAGGACTTTGTGATAGAGCTCAATCTGAAGAATAAAGACTACGCTTTCAACACACTGAAAATCATCACTCCTAACAACCAACGTTTTTTTGAGTTAGCTACTAATGTAGGTAAACTGACTCCGATGAAACTTTCAGCCCCAAAATCTATTACCCACAAGGTAGTTAGAGGTGAGACTCTTTACTCTATCTCGAGAAAATATCATACTACTGTAGCCCAGCTACAAAAAGCTAATAGAATAAAAAACAACAATATACGCGTAGGACAAGTGCTAAATGTAGGCACTAAAGCAGCTGCTACTCCTGCTGCTACTCAAGTAGATATGAGTAATGCCACTATACTAAATGGCAATACCCTTTACAGCTATTACGCCTATGATAATCTGAACGTATCAGACAAAATATACCTAACTCCTAACACTGAAAGTAGTTCTTTCACGCTAAACGGTATCGTATTAGAAAACGACCAAAACGGTATTATTTACCACTCTATAGGGGTGAATGGAGCTCATTTTTCAGACTATAATAAGTCACCGCGCTTTTTTGAACAGATAAAAGCCTTAGCTCCTGACCTTATCATCATTTCATTGGGCACTAACGAAACCTTTGGACGTATGTCGCCAGAACGCTATGAAGACGAGGTAAACAAGTTTATCAGTGCTATCCGTAGCCAGTACGGACAATGCCCTATATTACTGACTACGCCTCCACCTTCTCTCTACAAAAGGAAAAATCCTAACCCTTTGTGTATGGAGTATGCTAATACTTTGATAGACAACTCGGTAAAAGACAACTATAGTGTATTTGACCTTTATCGTGCTGTAGGTGGTTGTGAGGCTATGCAACGCTTTATAGACGAAAACCTAATAGCAGGCGACCGTGTGCACTACACCCGCGACGGGTATATAGAGCAAGGGGACTTACTATACGACGCCTTTATGAGCAATTATTTAAACTATAAAAAACAGTCTAAACTTTCATTAAAAAACTAATTTGAATTGAACACATCAGCCTTAGCTCAGTGGTTTATTAACAACTTTTCATTCACAACAGAACAAATAAAACAGTGGTTTACTTTTGATGCCCAACACCCAATGCTTTTTAATAGCAGTTTGTTTTTAGGGCTTTTCTTAGTATTCTACTGCGTGTATATCATCACTAAGAAATACGCCCATTTTCGCACCATATATGTTACCCTGTTTTCGCTGTTTTTTTACTACAAGGCAGGAGGTAACTATTTTGTATTGCTTATCTTATCGTCGCTGATGGACTACTATTTCGCAGGGCGCATACATCGAAGTCAGCATCCTGCTACCCGCAAGTTATTCTTGGCAATAAGTATGGTGAGCAACCTTGGTATATTAGGCTATTTCAAATACACCAACTTTTTAATAGATAGTTTTAATGCTGTACTACATAGCAATTTTGCTCTGCAAGATATCTTTTTGCCGGTAGGTATTTCGTTCTATACTTTTCAGACGATGAGTTATACTATAGACGTATATCGCCGCGAGATTGAACCTGCTAAGTCTTTTTTGGATTTTGCTTTCTTCGTATGCTTTTTCCCTCAATTAGTAGCAGGCCCCATAGTGCGTGCTAAAGACTTTATTCCGCAGATTTACCAAAAGATACAGCTCACTAAAGAAGAAACTTCATTAGCTCTCTTCCTCATCATTGGAGGGCTACTGAAGAAAGCTGTTATTTCTGACTATATATCGCTGAACTTTGTAGATAGGGTATTTGATGCCCCCAACAGCTACACCGCTATTGAAAACCTAATGGCTGTGTATGGTTATACATTGCAGATATACTGCGATTTTTCAGGCTATTCGGATATGGCAATAGGCTTAGCACTACTGATGGGCTTTACTCTACCCGTGAACTTCCGCACGCCTTATCAATCGAAGAACATTACTGAGTTTTGGAGGCGTTGGCATATATCGCTCTCTACTTGGTTAAAAGACTATTTGTATTTTTCGGTAGGAGGCAACCGCAAGGGTACTTTTTTGGGGTACTTCTTCCCTACTCTATTCTTTGGAGCAACCCTTGTGTGGGCTATAAACATACGCACGCATACAATGCTGCCTTTATACATCACTTGTGGGGCAATAGGATTATTCGTTCTTGCTATTTTGGTATCAAAAGACCGGAAGAAATCAGTAAGAAGCCATTTTAACCAAATGACCACTATGCTATTGGGAGGACTTTGGCACGGAGCAAACTTACGCTTTATCATCTGGGGAGCGCTACACGGCTTAGCATTGGCTATACACAAAACTTTTGCTGAGTACTTTCCTACTGCTACTGACGGCAAACGCAGTATTATAAGCCGGATAACAAGTCCGCTCTTTCTACTGATTACCTTTCACTTTGTAGCTTTTTGCTGGATATTCTTCCGTTCGCGCGATTTTGATATTGCCTTGACTATCATTCACAATATAGGCGATCTCTCATTTAATTGGCAGCAGTGGCACACCATTATTATGGGGTATAAAAATGTATTCCTGCTAATGGCAATAGGCTATGTATGGCATTTCTTCCCTCAGAATATGAACGAACAACTGAAGAATTTCTTTGGTAGTATGCCTATACTTTTTAAAGCTGTTATTATAGCACTTACTTTTTGGGTGGTGTACGCTACTGCTTCAAGTGGTGCTCAGCCTTTTATCTATTTCCAATTCTAACTATCCGCTATGAAGCTCATCACCCTGCCTACTACCAACTCTACCAATCGCTATTTGAAAGATTTAGTGCATAGCGAGGCAGTACTGCCTAATTACCTAACTGTATTTACCCCGGTGCAAACAGCAGGTGTAGGGCAATATGGAGCTAAATGGCAAAGCGAACCCAATACAAACCTAACATTTAGTACTCTTTTTATACCTAAAAACCTAACTATAGAAAGAGCCTTTATACTAAATATGTTAGTACCATTAGCAGTAGTGAAGGTTCTAAAAGCACAAAATATAGTAGCAGAAATCAAAATTAAATGGCCTAATGATATTATTATTGAGCGCAAAAAAGTAGGTGGAATCCTCATAGAAAATATAGTACAAGGGCAACAAATAGTAAAGAGTGTGATAGGAATAGGGCTGAATGTAAATCAACATGATTTTAGCGGACTACCAAAAGCCTCATCATTAGCCAATATAACAGGAAGAGTATTTAAGGTAAAAAAGCTACTAAAAGAAGTGATGAACGCATTGGAAGAGATGTTGGAAGAGGTATCAGCTACATCCTTTGAGCGGGTATATGAAGAGTACCAAGTGTATCTATTTCAGAAAGGAAAAGTAGCAGCCTTTCGACCAAAAACGGGGAAAGACTTTATGGGAATTATCAGAGGAGTAACCCCTAATGGAGCTTTAATAGTTGCGACAGAAACAGAAGAAGTAAAGCAATTCCAACTAAAAGAAGTAGAATTGCTTTATTGATTTGCTAATTAATAGTATCATATTCGATGATAAACACTTCTTCATCATCGTGTTTGAGGTAATATACCTCTCTACCTAATTTTTCCTTACCCTCTTCGGTATAGAGTTCTTGCAATTCCTTTTTATCTTTCTCTATTTCGCGAGATAAAAATTGCTTTTGTTTGTTGAGTTTTTCCATTTCTTTGCTCAACTCTCTATGGGTAAGCATTGAAGCACTATCAAAAAACAACATCCATATCGCAAAAACAGCTGATATGGCAAGATAAAGACGGCGGCCTTTTAATAGCGAGAGATATTCGAATACTTTTTTCATTACTATTGAAAGATACGATTATGCACTATAGTTTTGATAATATCAATAGCTACAGTATTACGTCTGTTGTTAGGGATAATAATATCGGCAAACTCTTTAGCAGGTTCTATAAATTCTAAATGCATTGGTTTGAGGGTAGTCTGATAGCGATTAAGCACTTCGTTTACATCGCGGCCTCGCTCAGTAGTATCGCGCTTGATACGGCGAATAAGTCGCTCATCAGAATCAGCGTGTACAAATATTTTAATATCGAAAAGAGAGCGGATATCAGGATGCGAAAAGATGAGGATACCTTCTACAATTACCACTTTAGTAGGTTTTACTAACACCGTTTCTTTAGTACGGTTATGTTCTACAAAAGAGTAAGTAGGGCTCTGAATTGTTTCGCCTGCTTTTAGCTTTAGCAAGTGCTGCTTTAGTAGTTCAAAATCAATAGAATTCGGATGGTCAAAATTATTTTTAGTGCGCTCTTCAAAAGAAAGATGACTCAAATCTTTATAGTAAGAATCTTGCGAAATAACGGTTACTTCTTCGCCTGAAAGTTCTTTAATAATCTGATTTACAACGGTTGTCTTACCACAACCTGTACCTCCTGTAATTCCTATAATTAGCATTTTCATAAAATTTTCGGCAAATGTAAGAAAAAAACAGCAGCACACCAAAAATAAAAATCAGCAAACATTTTGATATTCTGCATAAAATCGCTACATTTGTCGCATCAATCTTAAAAAAGAACAAAAGATGAAAAAAATGATGCTTACAGTAGCTCTCTTTGTAGCTACTTTTTCAGCCGTTGAGGCTCAAAAAATCAATTTAGGGAAAGCGGTAAGTGCTGCTAGCAAAGGAGCGCAAGCCTTAGCTTTCAGCAATGAAGACGCTAAAAAACTATCGAAAGAATCGGTAGAATGGATGGACAAGCATAACCCTGTAACCGACAGTAAGAGTGCTTATACTAAACGTTTAAATCGCTTATTTGGCAAACACAAGAGCGAAGACGGTCTCGACCTAAACTATAAAGTATACCACGTAGTAGACATCAACGCTTTTGCTTGTGCTGATGGTAGCGTACGCGTATTTTCTTCATTAATGGACTTGATGACAGACGATGAGCTTTTGGCTATTATCGGACACGAAATTGGGCACGTAAAGAATGAAGACACTAAAGACGCTATTAAGTCAGCCTACCTACGCGCGGCAGCACAAGATGCAGCAGGAGCTGCCTCTGGAGCGGTAAGAGCCTTAAGCGATAGCGAACTCGGAGAAATGGCAAATGCTATGCTTGATGCTAAACACAGCAAAAAACAAGAGTCTCAAGCTGACGAGTATGCCTATAACTTTATGAAGAAACACGGGTATAATGTGGTAGCCGTTTACACTGCTTTTAAGAAAATGGCACTATTATCAGGAGGGGATAATCAAAGTAAATTCCAAAAAATGATGAGTTCACACCCTGATAGCGAAAAACGTGCTGAAGCAGCTAAAAAACGTGCTATCAAAGACGGTCTATGGAAAGACCCAGGAGAGGTAACCCTACCTACTACCCCTATAAAATAATCTCTTATTTTAGCTGTATTCATATCAAAGAATGAGAAAAAAACAACAAAAAACTCCCCGTACCCCTAAAAAAAAGAAATTTACCGTTGGACGCTTTTTAGCATTCATCTGTATTTTTGCTATTTTGGCAGGTGTAGGGGGAGTTTTTTATCTTAGAAATTACTACCCTGGTATCTACCAGAAAATACTCAATCGAATATCATCAAGAAAGATAAACAGTGCTTACGAAAGCCAACGTATAGAGCGCATCCTCAGTCTCTATAAAGGCAAAGTATTTGGCTGCGACCTATCTCACTACCAAGAGCGTGAAGAGATAGAGTGGGATAGTCTATACATACAAAACAAGCAACTGAAATTCCCTATAAAATTCACTATCTTCAGAGCTACTATGGGCAATGAGGCTACTGACAAGAATTTCAACCATTTCTGGCAAGAGGCAAAAAGGCAAAATCTTATCAGAGGGGCTTATCATTACTACCGCCCCGATGAAGACCCCAAGCTACAAGCTGCCTCATATTTAAGAAACACTAATCTACAAAAAGGGGATTTTCTTCCTATCCTCGATGTAGAAAAACTGCCTAAACAAAAGTCTTTAGAGCAATTTATTGCTGATATACAGACTTGGATGGACATAGTAGAGAAAAAATACAAGCGAAAACCTATCTTATATACCTATATTAGTTTTTACGAGGACTATCTATATTACCATTTCAAAGAGTATCCTCTATGGGTAGCTAACTATAACAATGTAGCGGTACCTACCTCTCTTTTCGACTGGAAGATGTGGCAATTCACCGAAAATGGTATTACTGCGGGCGCTAAAGTAAAGATAGATTTCAATGTATTCAATGGTGATGAAAATGACCTAAAAGAACTCTTAATAGACTAACTATGACCAAAAAAGAAATTCGCACCCTCTACAAACAAAAACGTAGCGAACTAACTGCAGCAGAGCGCGACACTATGAGTATGCAGATAGCCAATCAGTTACTGCAATTGCCTATATGGCACCACCATACCTACCACCTATTTTTATCAATAGAAAAACTGTGCGAAATTAATACCGAATACATTCTATATATACTTTATGGTAAAGATAAACAGATAGTAGTACCTAAAATGAACCCCGAAACGAAAACCCTCACAAGCATTGCTCTGACTGATGATACCCTTTTGTGTACTAACCATTGGGGAATAGCAGAGCCTGAAAATGGTACTATTATACCTCCTGATAAAATAGAAGTAGTATTCGTACCCCTCCTTGCTTACGACTTTTATGGCAACAGAATAGGCTACGGAGGCGGTTATTACGACCGTTTTTTAGCTGAATGCCCTGCTAATACACTAAAAATAGGACTCTCCTACTTCGCTCCTGCTTCAGATTTCAGCAATCTATGTCATCTGACTGACTTTCCTTTAGATCTAACCGTTACCCCTACTTCAGTTTATCATTTCAGTAATTTGCTAATTTAAAATTAATTAGTACTTTTGCGCCTTTAATAATTAAAAAAGTACTGATTAATGAAAAAAATCTTTATCACTATGTTGTTAGGGGTTACTTCCCTAACTATAGGGGCGCAAGAGACTGCCCCTGCGCGTTATACCGCTCATAACAAAGGCAAATTCTTCTTCTTTTGGGGTGGCAACCGCGATTATTATACCAATTCAGATATTACTTTCTCTGGAAATGGTTATAACTTCACTATCAAAGACGTAGAGGCTGTGGATAAGCCGAAAGGTTGGCACATCGACTACATCAACCCACTACGTATGACTATCCCCCAAACTAACTTCCACATTGGTTATTACCTAAACGACCATTATACTATTTCAGCTGGTGTAGACCATATGAAGTATGTAATGAAAAACGGACAAACGGTGAAGATGAGCGGTTATATAAACGGTTCAGGCACTTCACACGATGGCATTTATAATAATGTAGATAAGGTGCTTACTGAAGACTTCCTAACTTTCGAGCACACTGACGGACTAAACTATGTAGTAGTAGAAGGAGCGCGTATCGACGACATTTCTCGCCTATTCGGTATCCGTAATACTGACATTCTACAAGTAAATCTAACTGAAGGAATAGGTTTTGGTGCGGTATACCCAAAATCAAACACCAAACTGATGAACAAAGAGCGCTATGATGAGTTTCATATAGCAGGGGTAGGAGTAAATGCCAAAGCTGGCTTACACCTTACCTTCCTAAAATACTTCTTGATAGTAGGCGAGCTAAAAGGAGGCTATATCAATATGTATGATGTACGCACTACTTACGACATAGCCGACAAAGCTAAACACGATTTCTTCTTCTTTGAAACCGTATTAGGTATAGGAGGTACATTTAGATTTTAAACCTTATTGCTCCTAATAAAACAAAAAGCCGTCTGAGATTTGTAATCTCAGACGGCTTTTTGTTTATCATCTATTTCTTTAAGCATAAAACAGTTGCGTAATCACCGAGTTAGTAAGGATAATTACAATACTTGTCCAAACGAATGACACTGTACTAGCTTTTCCGACGTCCAGAGCGCCTCCTTTCATATAATAACCGTGATAAGAAGGTATCGTTGCTAAGAAAAACGCAAAAACTACCGTCTTAGTAAAAGCATATACCATACTATAGGGCTTAAAATCGTATTGTACCCCTTGTATAAACTCACTCGAGGTAGTATAACCGCTCATCACTGCCGAAGCCCAGCCTCCTAATACCCCTAAATACATACCCATAGCAATAAGAAAAGGCATTAGCATTAGAGCAACTATTTTAGGGAATACCAAGTAGTTTACCGAGTTCACCCCCATAATATCAAGCGCATCTATCTGCTCCGTTACCCGCATCGTACCTATACTAGAAGTGATAAACGAACCTACCTTACCTGCCAAAATAATAGCTGTAAAAGTAGGAGCAAACTCAAGCACGATAGACTGACGGGTAGCAAAACCTATCAGGTATTTAGGAATAAAAGGACTGTCAATATTCAGAGCCGTCTGTACTGCCACTACTCCCCCTACAAAGAAAGAAATAAAAGCCACAATACCGATAGAACCAAATATCAAGTCATCAATCTCGCGCAAAATTAAGTCTTTGGTGATAGACCAACGCGTACGTTTGCGAAAGATGTCGTAGAGCATTATAAAATAACCTCCTATAGCAGCTATGTGTTTCATACGTTTTTTAAATAGCGTTTAATTAGTGTTTAAAATGTCTTATTCCTGTAAAGACCATTCCCATTTGGTGAGCATCGCAGTAGTCTATGCTCGCTTGGTCTTTGATAGAACCACCAGGTTGTATTACCGAGCGAATACCTTCATTATGAGCGATTTCCACACAGTCAGGGAAAGGGAAGAAAGCATCACTTGCCATTACAGCATCATTCAGGTCAAACTTAAATTCCTTAGCTTTTTCAATAGCCTGTTTAAGCGCATCTACCCTACTGGTTTGCCCCGTACCACTGGCTATCAACTGTTTGTTTTTAGCTAACACTATGGTATTAGACTTAGTATTTTTGCATATCTTAGAAGCAAAGAAAAGATCTTCTAACACCTCAGCCGAAGGCTTAACCGCTGTAACGTACTGCACATCTGCAAGGCTATCTGTTTTAAGGTCTTTATCCTGAGCCAAATAACCGTTTAGGCAAGAGCGTACGCTGGTAGTAGGCAACTGACTTTTCTTTTGTACCAAAATAATCCTGTTCTTCTTTTGTTCAAGGATTTTCAAAGCCTCATCGCTGTATGAAGGGGCGATAATCACCTCGAAGAAAAGACTGTGGATAGCTTCAGCCGTAGCCGAATCAATCTTAGTATTAGCGATTAATATACCTCCAAAAGCCGATACTGGGTCTCCTGCCAAAGCATCTTTATAGGCTTCACAAATAGTTTTGCGAGTAGCCACCCCACAAGCATTGTTGTGTTTAAGAATAGCAAAAGTAGGGTCGTCATTAGCAAATTCAGCCATTAAGTTTACGGCAGCATCCACATCTAAAAGATTGTTGTACGAAAGCTCTTTGCCGTGTAGTTTATCAAAAAGAGCCTCAAAATCACCATAAAAACGACCTTTTTGATGAGGGTTTTCACCATAGCGCAATACCTCTCCTTTAAGTTCGTTTATCGCTAAAGTAGGTATTTCTTCTGTTTGATTGAAGTAGTTAAAGATAGCTGTATCGTAGTGCGAAGACACTCTAAAGGCTTGAGCCGCAAAGTGTTTGCGTTGCTCCAAAGTAGTGCTGCCGTGTTGCTCGTCTAAAATGTGTAATAGGTCAGCGTATTGGTCTACCGAAGCCACACATAGCACATCTTTAAAGTTTTTAGCGGCAGCGCGGATAAGCGAGATGCCTCCTATATCTATTTTTTCAATAATATCTTCATCAGATGCCCCACTGGCTACTGTTTTTTCAAAAGGATACAAATCAACAATTACAATATCAATTTGAGGGATAGAGTATTGTTTCATTTCGGCAATGTCCTGCGCATTGTCTTGACGGTTAAGAATCCCACCGAAAATTTTAGGGTGCAAAGTCTTCACCCTTCCGCCAAAAATAGACGGATAATCAGTAATAGTTTCTACCGGAATCACCTCTACACCTAGTTTTTTGATAAAGGTCTCAGTCCCTCCTGTTGAGTAGATAGTGATGCCTAAAGTTTTCATTCTGTGAATGATAGGTTCTAATCCTGTTTTATCGAAAACAGAAATCAATGCAGATTTTGCTTGCTTTGCAGTGCTCATTTGAAAAAAAATGTTTGTATTTTTGTGCTGCAAAGATAGTAATTAATTGAGAATTGACAATTGATAATTAACAAATCTTTTTTGTTTATCTTTCGGGGAAGGTTTGGTAATAGATTGGTGGAGGAGAATCTGACTAATATAAAAAAAGAGCCTGTCAGAAAAGTTTAGTTTAAACTTTTAAAGGACAGGCTCTTTTATTTTAGTTGAGTACCAACTTTTCAGTTTTATTATCTCCTTTTTTCAGAGTAATAGAAACTCTTTTAGTTTTACTATTATTATTAAGTGTATAATGTGCTGAGAAAGTAAAGGTATTGGTTTGATTATTAAGTGTTGTGAATTGCGTTCCTTTATCAAGATTGGTAAAGGTAGCATTACCTGCGTTATCAGAAACTACTTGAAAACTGGCGTGTAGAGGGATATCTCCTATTACCTCCCAAGTTGCCTCATCATAGGCATATACTCTTATGCCTTTTATAGGTTTGCCTAAAAGATCTCTTAATTGAATGGTTACAGATGTTGTAACTTTAGAGTTTTCATCTTTATCGTCTTTATCTTTACTACAAGCAAATGTGGTGATTGCTGTAAGCAATAAGACTGCTGTGTACATTAAAAATTTCTTCATTAGTTTATAAAAATTAATTAGTTACAAAATTAATTAGGGAAAGCTGATCGTTATACTCTTTCTGTTGCTACTAAATTCAGCTGTTGTGGAGCCTTCAGTAGGATAAAACATATAACCACTGTTTTGTTTCCAACTTACGGTATAAGTCTCTAATGCTACTTCTAAAGTTTCAGTACTTTTCCCTTCCATTACAAAAGTACGGTTACCTACTTTTACTGTATAGGGGTTTGAAGAAGTATTTTTGAGTGTAAGTGTACCTTTACTATTACAGTTTTCAGCACTTGTAAGGGTTACCATTACCATATTAGTAATATGAGGATTAGTGGTATAACTGCCTGTTTTAGTCTGGCTGCAAGGCGTTTTTACTGTGTAGTTAATCTGAGTGTTTACTGGGGCTTGTATATCTACCAATCCTGAATGGTTGGTTGTACCTACTTCAGTTCCTACGGTTACTTTAGCATCTTTTACGGCTTTATTATTTGCGTCTTTTACATAGAAAGTAACCGGTACTTTTCTTTCTTGAGTTTGGCTGTCGCTAAGGGTAATAGTTGCCTCTTGAGCGGTACCGTCCATAGTACGCTCTACTTTTTGGTAATAAGGTTCTAATGAGGTAACCACAAAAAAGGTATAGCCGTTTAGATTAGAAGCTTCGGGTTTGAGGTTTTCGAACACTGCTATTCCTTCAGCATTTGTGTTTACTGCTGCTTTTATATTATTCGCTGGTATTTGCTCTGCATTCCCTTTACTCATTATAAGTAAAGCTTGTATACCCAAAAAATAAACATTTGTTGTAGCGTACACTTTTTTATTGTTAACAGGAGTACCATTGCTTAATACTTTTATTTTTGCAGTATAGCTCTTTGCTACAGCGATTAGGGTTATAGCATTATCGCCTTCAGTAATAGTTTTAGCTACTTCTGTAGAAAGGTATTCATTATCTTTTCTTACAATGAAATAAAGTTTTTTACCTATATAGCCTGATACATCGATACTCGCTTTGCCATTGACTACAGTAGCACTTTCTAAGAGAAAAACGCTCCCTCTGAAAGGAGTTTCAGCTACCCATACCTTCACCCCATCAGTAACCCCTGATACTATAATTTGAGCGGTCGCTGTTTCAGCGGTATTGTTGTTATTGTTGTCGTTGTTACTATTATTGTTGCCACCATTATTTGCAACTTTTCTAAACGTATATTTTTGAGTTTTACCATTATTGTCTTTTGTAATAGTGCTCAAATAGTCTCCTTCTTTAGCAATATCTACAACAGTACGACCTTCTGTATCAACAAGTATTAGCTTATTCTTGTTGATTGAGTAGGTGAAAGCACCTATATTGCGGACACACCTATCATTATCGACATCGAATTGAGAAGCTGCGATAGAAAGCTGTGTTTTGGTAAAAGTGTAAACCGTCTGCTTAAGACAGTTCCATTGCTTTTGGTAGCTTGGGTTATTAGAGATTTTCAGCCCGTCAATTTCAAATTCTATAGGCTGCCAATTTCCTACTAAGAAATCGGTTGTAATAGCATTGTCCGATGAATCGTTATTGTTCTTTTCATCTTGTTTGGAACAAGCTACAATACTGAGAGCTATAAGACATAGCGCTGCAAAAATTGATAATAATTTCTTCATTGTTATAAAAATTAAATTAAACGCTGCAAAGGTATGGCAACACAAAATACTACACAATCTTTATTTCTTCTTATTATGAATATATTTTTCTTATTATGAACTTTTATCACACAAAAATAAGATGCTCTGAGTAAGCTTCGTTAACGCTTATCCTTCGCTTATCCTTCGCTCAAGGTTCGGTAAACCTATACTCAAAACAAGGAGGTACTAAAAACAAAATTTTTAATTCATAATTTATAATTCAAATTTATTTTGTACATTTGCTGCATTCAAAACTAAACACTATCAAAATGATTGAGAATCCAGAAGTAAAAATTAAGCAAGCACGTGAAGTGAAAAGAATTTCACAAGATTTTGTAGCTACTAAATTAGGCATCTCTACACGTGCTTATTCTAAAATAGAAACCGGTGAAACACAGCTGACTATCTCACGTTTAAACGAAATATGTACTATTTTGGAAGTAGACCCTATGAAAGTATTAGGTTTTGATGACAAAAAAGTATTCAATATCAATAATAACTCTACCGGCATCTGCAATGGGGAATACCACCTCAGTCAAATTCCTGAAAAATTATTGCTACAATACGAAGAAACTATACAAGCCCTGAAAGAACAAATAACACTGCTGAAAGCAATGATACATAAATAATAGTCTTTGATTCTAACTATGCTTATCTATTTACAATTATTAAAAGAGAGTTTCAATTTTGCTATCAAATCGCTGCGAGACAACAAACTCCGTACTTTCCTATCACTCTTAGGCGTTACGGTGGGTATCTTCTCTATTATCTCTGTTTTAGCAGCGGTCGATTCGCTAAACCGCAGTATCCAAGAAAACCTTGCCGGCTTAGATAAGAATATGATTAACATCTCTAAATTTTCTTTTGCCCCTACCGACGTACCTCGCTGGCAACGACTCAATTTTCCACAAATTTCTTACCAAGATTTCGAGTTTATGAAGCGCGAAATACCAAATACCGAAGCAGTGGTTTTTGAACTATACGGAGTGAATTCGCCTATAAAATACAACGGAAAAACAATGCCTTCTACCACCATACAGGCTACCTCTGCAGGCGTGGAGCAAATTAGTGATATACGGATAGAAAAAGGCAGGCTTTACACTGAAGCTGAAGCCAATGCAGGAGCCGCGGTGGTGATATTGGGGCATAATCTTGCTGAACAGCTCTTTGGCGAAGAAGACCCTATTGATAAAGAGGTGCGCATTTTTGGCAGACGACTAAACGTTATCGGAGTGCTCAAAAAATATGGCGAGGGACTGGGCGGCGGGCCTGACGACAATGCCTTTGCCCCTGCTAACTTTATAAGAGGATTTATGAATACTGGACCTCAAGGATTACCTACTGGAGTAGTGCTAAAGCCTAAAAAAGGGGTGGATATAGCTGAATTTGAAGCGGTATTGCGCCAGAAGTTTCGCGCTTATCGCGGACTAAAACCTGATGATATCGATAACTTTTTCATCAATAAAATGTCTTCATTTACAGAGATGATTGATGAAACTATCAGTATGATGAACCTTGTGGGCTGGATTGTCGGGGGCTTCTCTATTTTGGTAGGGGGTTTTGGCATCGCCAATATAATGTTCGTCAGCGTGAAAGAGCGCACCAGCTTGATAGGGGTACAAAAGTCCTTAGGAGCTAAAAACCAGTTTATTCTTTTCCAATTTTTGTTTGAAGCAGTACTTTTAGCGATTATTGGCGGTCTATTCGGACTTATTTTTGTATGGCTTACTACCTTTGCGGTCAATGCCGCTACCGACGAATTTAACTTTGTCTTATCACTAAAGAATGTCGTTATAGGTTTAGGTATTTCATTTGTGGTAGGCTTGCTTTCAGGTATTATTCCTGCCTCGTCTGCTGCCAACCTCAATCCGGTAGAAGCAATCAGAACAGGGCAATAATCATTCACCATTCATACTTCTTACAATGAACACATACGCTCTTATTGGCAAAAACATCGACTATTCTTTCTCTCGACAGTATTTTACTGAAAAGTTTAAACGCGAGGGCATTGCTGATTGTCAGTATATCAATTTCGACATACAATCGCTTGATGAGCTGCCTGCTCTCTTAGCTTCGACTCCTAATGTAAAGGGTATGAATGTTACCATTCCGTACAAACGCGACATTAGGCAGTTGCTCTCCGCTGTTGATACTACTGCCCACCAGATAGGAGCTGTAAATACTATCAAGGTTACCCCCATCGGACTCATAGGCTACAACACTGATTATTATGGGTTTGCAGAGTCATTACGCCCTCTTTTGCGCCCTGAACACACCCACGCCCTTATCTTAGGCACAGGGGGGGCTTCAAGTGCAGTAGCTTACGCCCTCAGTCAGTTGGGTATAGGCTACCGTTTTGTGTCGCGCACCCCTGCCATAGGTCAGTTTGCCTACACCGACCTTACCCACTCGCTATTGCAAAAATACCTACTCATTATCAACTGCACTCCTTTGGGCACCTTTCCTAACATTAGCGACTGTCCCCCTCTACCCTACCCGCACCTCAACGCTTCGCATTTGCTGTACGACCTTATTTACAATCCTGCTGAAACTACTTTTTTAGCCAAAGGTAAAAAGCAAGGTGCCACCACCTGCAACGGACAGCATATGTTAGAGCTACAAGCCGAAAAAGCATGGCAGATTTGGCAACAAGAAGCAGACAATTAATTCTCCTCAAAATAAAATACAACAAATGAAACATCTTCTTATAACACTCGCCTTACTATACATAAATACCCTTTTTGGGCAGGAACTCATCGGGAAAGATTGGAAGATAGACAGCTTTTTAGCTCTATACCCTGAGGTCACCGATGTGTATTTCTTAACGGACTCTGAAATGAAAAAATGCCAAGTAGGGCGCGATAGTATCCCTATAAACCTCGATATAGATTCGGGTACTTACTACCTACATAAAATATCTAAAAACGAGATACATCTTATAAAAAGTAAGGGCAAGCGTTCTGCGGACAAACAGCGAGCAAAAGACGCCAAAGCCTTAGCCCACTTCTATAAGCATTTTAAGGTTGAAAGTCACTCACCTAATCCCTCTTTTAGTCTAAAAAGTGACGTGCCAAAAGAGGAACGCATCGGCAAATTTGCACGCAAGTACTTTCACCTAACAAACTACACTATCCTCAAAGGTTTTTCTGACAACTTCACTACTTATTATTTAGTTAAAGACCTCAAAACCAACACCAAGTACTACCTACGCGAAGAGTACTTCAACGGAAAAGTAACGCTGTATTATTACACTGAAAAGGATATAAAGAAGCTCATTAAAGAGAAGAAAAAATAATTTTGGTAAATCATAAATTATTTACTATCTTTGTCCCTACAATTAAGTGCTAACAATTTTAAAACAATTATATTCAATGGAAACACTTACTTCCCCTGTAGGACTGATTGTTATTTTAGCTATCGTCCTTTTCGTTACTATCTCGTCATTAGTGGCGCGCTACAAACGCTGCCCTTCTGACAAAATTCTTGTTATTTATGGTAAAACAGGGGGTACTTCTGCTAAATGTATTCACGGTGGGGGTGCCTTCGTATGGCCTGTTATTCAAGACTTTGCTTACTTAGACCTGCGTCCGCTATCTATCGAGGCAAACCTTACTAACGCCCTGAGCCGTCAGAACATACGCGTAGACGTGCCTTGCCGCTTTACCATAGCTATTTCTACCGAAGCTGAGAATATGAATGCAGCTGCCGAGCGCCTTTTGGGTATTTCACCTGAGCAGATACAAGAGCTGGCTAAGGATATTCTATTCGGTCAGTTGCGTTTAGTAATCGCTACGATGACCATTGAGGAAATCAACTCAGACCGCGATAAGTTCCTCGAAAACATCTCTAAAAACGTCGATAGCGAGCTTAAAAAGATTGGTTTGAAACTCATCAACGTAAACGTAACCGATATTAAAGATGAGTCAGGCTATATAGAAGCGCTTGGTAAAGAAGCAGCAGCCAAAGCGATAAACGAAGCCAAAATAAGCGTGGCTGAACAAGAGAAAATAGGGGAAACTGGTAAAGCACTTGCTGACCGAGAGAAAGATACCCAAATAGCTGAAACACACCGTGATAGAGATGTGAAGATCGCTATTACCCAAAAAGATAAAGAGATTAGCATAGCTGAAGCTAAGAAAGACGAAACGGTAGGTATCGCCGAAGCTAAGAAATTTGAATCTATTGGTAAAGCCGAAGCCGATCGCGATAGCCGTATCAAGATTTCAGAAGCCAATGCGGTAGCTATCAAAGGGGAAAACGAGGCAAAAATAGCCATTGCTAACTCTGAAGCCCTGCGCCGCGAAAAAGAAGCTGAATCATTGCGTATAGCTATTTCAGCAGAAAAAGTACAACAAGCAAAAGCCCTCGAAGAAGCGTATTCTGCTGAACAAAAAGCCGAATCAGCTCGTTCTGAACGCGAGCGCGCTACTCAAGTAGCCAACATCATCGTACCTGCTGAAATCGATAAGCAACGTGCTATTATCGAGGCGCAAGCCGAAGCTGAACGCCTTCGCGAGAAAGCTAAAGGGGAAGCAGATGCTATCTATGCAAAAATGGAAGCTGAGGCGAAAGGTTTATTCCAAATTCTCACCAAGCAAGCCGAAGGATACAAAGATGTGGTGGGGGCTGCTGGTGGCGATCCTACCAAGGCATTCCAACTCCTCCTTATCGAAAAACTTCCTGAATTGGTTAAAACACAAGTAGAAGCTGTTAAGAACATCAAGATTGACAAAATCACTGTTTGGGATTCTGGCAAAGGCGAAGATGGCAACAACTCTACCGCTAATTTCGTATCAGGAATGATGAAAACTGTACCTCCGCTCAACGACCTCTTCAATATGGCTGGTTTAAACCTCCCTACTTACCTTGTCAAAGACGGCAATGTCAATAACAAATTGTCAGAGGCGAATGAAAATACCAAAGACGAAGTACAAAAATCATAAAACAAATAACTAACAACTGACTTTGGCAAAGTTTGATACTTTGCCAAAGTCTTTTTTTACTAATAGCTAATGAAACACCTTATTACCTATCTTTTATTGTTTAGTTCAGCAATTATGCTGGCACAGAAGCCTCAATTTACTAATGCTAAACTTGATGCTGCAACTGTATATTTTAATGCGGCTGAACTTACTCACAGTCTAAGTGCCAACCTCAGCAAAGGAACTAATGAAATAGTAGTAAAAAATGTAGCTAACAACCTAAATGAAAGTACACTCCGTATTTTAGCTCCAAAGAATGTAACAGTACTTTCTGCTCAGTTTACTACTGATAACTATACTGACAATTTACAACCTAAAAACAAGCAAATAAAAGACAGTATAGCATTGCTCAGCAGTCAAATAGACAAACTAAACAACCAAATAACAGCCGAAAAGCAAATAATAGAGTTTATCAAGGAAAATAAAAAGGTTTTAGGGAGCAATACATCTCTAAATGTAGCTGAATACACCAAGTTTATCAACTATTCCAAGGAAGAATTAATATCTTCTCTTGATAGAGTAGATGTTTATACCGAAAAGCAAAACAAATTACGCACACTTCAATACAAATTAGAGCAGCGTCTGAAAGGAGAAGTGAGCAAGGAAGAAACTCTTTCTAATGGCAAAATTGTATTGCAAGTAATGAGCGAAATGCCCCAAAAAGCTGATTTTGTGGTTAGCTACATCACACCAAACGCCACTTGGACTCCTTTTTATGATCTTCGTGCAGAGAATATCAACAGTCCATTAAACTTAGTGTACAAAGCCCAAATAAGACAGAATACAGGGGTGGACTGGAAACATATCAAGCTGAGCCTATCAAGTGGCAACCCTAATGAGCAGAACGAAATTACCTTATTGCATGCTTGGTATCTTCGTTTTGGCAGTCGTTATACTGAACGGCAAACGGCTTATATTGCCAATTCTCTTTCTTATAAAAAAGAAGTTAAAGATACTGAAAAGAATGTAATGAATGAGGTTAGTATGGATAGATATACTGAAGTAAATGAAAGTCAGCTCAACACCTCATTTGATATAAATACGCCTTATGATATTCTTTCCAACGGCAAAGAACATAGCGTATCACTTAAAGAACTCAAGATTAAAGCTAAATACGAGTATTATGCAGCTCCACGCGTAGATAATGGCATATATTTGATAGCCTTAGTTGATGATTATTCCCAGTACAATCTGCTTGCCGGTGAAGCTAACATCATCTTTGAAGATATGTATGTAGGTAAAACGATGATTAATCCACATCAGACTACCGAGAGTATGCAGCTAACGATGGGCAATGACAAGAAAATAAGTGTAAAACGCGAAAAAGTAGTTGATAAGTCCGAAACTAAGTTCATTTCTAGTAATAAAGAGCAGACTTTTACGTATGAAATAACAGTAAAGAACAACAAAAAAGAGGCTATCGACCTAATAAAACTAAAAGATCAATACCCTCTTAGCTCTGATGAGAAAATACAAATAGAGCTTTTAGAGTCATCAAAAGCTGAAATCAACACAGAAACAGGCATTCTTACGTGGAATACAAACTTAAAAGCAGGAGAAAGCAAGAAGTTCCGCATCAGTTATAAGGTAAAATACCCTAAGAATGAAATAATAAGTAATTTATAAATATTAAATCATTAGTGATTAGCCATAAAAAAAGCAGTTGGAAAATATCCAACTGCTTTTTTATAACTAATAGCTAAAGACTATGTACTAATAAAGTCCTTCTACAGACCAGTAGCGTTCGCCGGTATCATAGTTTACGGTTAGGATACGAGCGTTAGGATGTTTTTCAAGCACTTTGGCTACTGCTGCCAAGGCTGCCCCTGTAGAAATACCTGCCAAAATACCTTCTTGTTTAGCAAGGCGACGTGCATAGTCATATGCTTCTTCTTTTGAGATAGCAATAACTTCATCTACTACCGCAGGATTATAGTTATCAGGTATAAAGCCTGTACCTAAGCCTTGCAAGGCGTGAGGACCTGGTTTACCTCCACTTAGCACCGCTGATTGGTCAGGCTCTACTGCTACTGTTTTAAGGTTAGGGAAATGTTGCTTAAGTACTTTTGATATTCCAGAAATGTGACCTCCTGTACCTACTCCTGTTACAAAATAGTCAAACCCTTCTGGGAATGATTGTAAGATTTCTTGTGCTGTTGTAGCTTCGTGTACCGCAGGATTTGCAGGATTTTGGAACTGCTGAGGCACCCAATAGTTAGGATGTTCAGCCGCAAGCTCAAGTGCTTTAGCTACTGCTCCGCCAGTACCTTTTTCTTTAGGAGTAAGAACCACTTCAGCTCCGTAAGCAGCCACTAATCTACGGCGTTCTATACTCATCGATTCTGGCATTACTACTATCAGCTTATAGCCTTTTACAGCTGCTACAAGTGCCAATCCCACCCCTGTATTGCCTGAGGTAGGCTCAACTATTACGGTATCTTTTTTAAGGACACCTTTAGCTTCAGCATCTTCTATCATTGCGAGCGCGATACGGTCTTTGATACTCCCACCAGGGTTCAAACGCTCCAATTTAATAAATACGTTGGCTTTTTCGCCAAACAATCTGTTGATTTTCACTTCGGGTGTATGCCCGATAAGTTCTAAAACATTTTTGTACGCCATTATATAAAATATTAAAATTATTAAATTACAAAATTAATTGGTTCTTCATACACTTCATTGTCTTTCACTATTATCTGTCCTTTATGAAAAACCTTAGTAAAAGGCTCTATACTGCTGGTTAGCCATACATTACCCCCTATAATACTATCGTGTCCTATAACAGTTTCGCCACCCAGAATAGTAGCCCCTGAGTAAATCACCACATTGTTGCCTATAGTAGGGTGACGCTTAGTATGAGCTTTTTCTACCGATACTGAAAGTGCCCCCAAGGTTACACTTTGATATATCTTTACATAGTCGCCTATTACAGTTGTTTCTCCGATTACGGTACCTGTACCGTGGTCTATCATAAAAGGTACTCCTATCTGTGCTCCTGGGTGAATATCAATACCTGTTTTGCTATGAGCGTATTCAGTAAGTATACGTGGCAAAAGTGGTATATGTCGTTGCCATAGTTCGTGAGCAATGCGGTACACCATTATAGCAAAGAAACCGGGATAAGTAATTTGCACCTCGCGTAGTGAAGCTGCTGCAGGGTCGCTCTCTATAAAATACTGAGCATCTTCTTTAAGTTTATTATATATATCAGGCAAAATACAGTCGTAATAATCACCCACTTGCTGCTTTTGATATTCTTCCACTATAAAATCATCTACTATAGTAATAAAATCGTATTTCAAGTTGTGATAGCGCGCCTCTATATTAGCCTTAGATAAACAAGTTCGTTCATCTATCAAAAACAAGAATTGAAATAGTTCTTCTACAAAAGTAGTAATATTCTGTTTGCTCACGTGATGTTGGAGCGTTTGGCTTTCTTTATAGAGAGCTTCTATAAAACTATCAGCACAATTCACTTTTGTCATATCTAAAAAAATAAACCCCACTAACTTTTAAAGCAGTGGGGTATGTTAATAATTCTTATAAAAATATCACTATTTCTAAGAAATGACCAACAAGGCACTGCCTTTTTGTAGGGTGCAACACATTGTCATCATCATATAAATAGCTAATTTCATTTTTGTTCTTTATTCTATTTAACGGGGCAAAGGTAAGAATAATTTTCTAATATACAAATAAAAAGTAAAAAAATATTTATTTTATTTTATAAAAGAAAGAATAGTCTCTAAACGACGTAGAGTTTCTTCTTTGCCAATAAGTTCTATAATATCAAACACGTGAGGGCCTTTTAGTTCGCCTACCAATGCTAATCGCAGAGGAGGCATCACTTGTCCAAAACCTAACTGTTTGGTTTCCATATAGTTTTTAACAGCTTCCTCTAAGGCTACAGAATTAAAGTCTGAGGTGTTTTGCAACACTTCTATAACTTCTCTCACTATGGTAGGGGTGTTTTCTTTCCATTGTTTCTTCACAGCCTTTTCATCATATTTTTTTGGAGCTTCAAAGAAAAATTTACTAAGTTCCCAGAAATCTGCCACAAAAGTAGCGCGCTCTTTAATGAGAGAAACTATCTTTTCTACTTTGGTAGAAGCTACTTCTATGCCTTTAGCTATTAATTCCTTCTGAAAAGTTGCTGCTAATTCAGCATCAGATTTCTTTTGTAGATATTGGTGATTAAACCATTTTATTTTCTCAGGATCGAAGCGAGCTCCTGCCTTGTGTACTTTCTCTAAATCAAACAGCTGTATGAGTTCATCCATACTAAAAATCTCTTCGTCATTCCCTGGATTCCATCCTAGAAGTGCTAAGAAATTAATGAGAGCTTCAGGAAAATACCCTTCACCACTAAAACCTTTTAGTGTTTCGCCATTTTCTGTCCAATCCATTGGAAAAACAGGGAAACCAAGTTTAATACCATCACGCTTACTCAACTTACCATTACCTACAGGCTTAAGAATAAGAGGTAAATGAGCAAAAGCAGGAGCTTGCCAACCAAAAGCACGGTATAACAATAAGTGTAATGGCATAGAGGGTAACCATTCTTCTCCTCTTATGACGTGGGTAATTTCCATTAGGTGATCATCTACTATATTAGCTAAGTGGTAAGTAGGCATACCATCACTTTTGAAGAGTACCTTATCATCTAAAGTGCTAGTATCTATCGTCACTTCGCCACGTATCATATCACTCATTTTAAGTATCTCTTTTTCAGGCATCTTAAAACGAACTACATAAGCATCGCCTTGTGTTAATCGTTGTTGTACCTCTTCAGAAGTTAGTGACAACGAGTTTTCTAAAGTATTACGAGTAGCCCAATTATATATAAAAGTATCTCCTTTTTCTTCACATTCTTGACGTGCTTTCTCAAGGGCTTCAGCTGTATCAAAAGCATAGTACGCCCAACCATTATTTATCAGGGTATCAGCGTATTGTTTATATAGAGGCTTACGCTCACTTTGGCGATAAGGAGCGTGTTTTCCTTCTTTTCCTACTCCTTCATCATAAGTAAGCCCTAACCAGTTCAGCGAATTAATAATATATTGTTCAGCCCCCTCTACATACCTATTTTGGTCGGTATCTTCTATTCGAAGCAAGAAATCACCGCCGTGTTTTTTAGCAAATAAATAATTAAACAGAGCCGTACGTACGCCTCCAATATGCAATGCCCCTGTAGGACTTGGGGCAAACCTTACTCTAACCATTTTTTTCTATAATAATTTTAAATCTTTAATCACTCTAAAAGCTACATTTACGTGTTCTTCTGGCATCACTATTGTAAATTCATTAGTCGTAGAAATTACCTCATTTAAAGTAACACCCTCCCACGCTAAACGCTGAAAAATGAAATAATAAATACCTGGCACAGACACATTTTCTTCAGGCAACTTCACACTTATTGACCCCAATTCAGGAAATTTGTACAAGCAGCGTTCTTTTCTAAAAATATCTTCTACCAACTTTTCCATCGTATTACTGATAATAAGGCTGGTTTCGTTTATACCACGTGTAGTAGCATAAAATATTTCTCTATCTTGCATTCTGCTCATTAACTCTGCTTGGCAGTTCATTAGGGTTTGCGAGGCTAAATAAGTGTAGTCTGTTAGATTAGAACGCACAGTTATATCACCTATATTCTTGAGCACCTTCACAATACGATGGGTAGACCTAAACTCCATATCTACTGATAATCGCTTGAGTGCCATCACTATAGCACCATTTCGTACCTCGCGATTACTATTTTCTTCTTGAATCTCCTTCCGAATAATTCGTGCTAACGAAGTAAGGTTAATAATACCCTGCGAAAGGGCTGTCTGCAAGAATGGTTTGGTTTTAATATAATGCTCTACTGAAGCTGCCACGGTTTTCATAATAGTCTGATTTATAAAATTGTTACAAAGGTATCAAAAAAAATCTATTTAGCAAACAAGGAAGAATTTTTGTGTCTATTTTAACACTTTTCAAAAAGGATAAAAAGCATCCTCTATATAATTAATATTGTATTCTACGTTATTTTTTACTATCGAAATAATATCAAACTGTACCTCTACATCTAAATCTTTTCGTCGTACATAATAGTTGGCTGATTTGACTAATAGGTCTATTTTGCGTTGATCTACAAACGATTCAGGCTCACCGTATGCGGTTGAACTACGGGTCTTTACCTCTACAATGTGCAAAATATTACCTTTTTGTGAGATAATATCAATCTCTGCATGACCATACCTAAAGTTACACTCCAAAATAGTATGCCCTTCTTTTGTCAGAAAATCTACAGCTTCTCTCTCTCCTTCTTTGCCAAAATCATTATGCGCTGCCATTGTCTTTATCTAAGATATAAATTAATCTATTACTACTATTACAAAACGATAATCAAAAGGGTTGAAGTCTGATACTAACTCAGAAATAAGTGTTTTACCTTTAAGAAGATAAAAATCACTAAAGTTAGAAAAGCGTTCTTGTAATATTCCATTCGGGAAAAGTTCACTTTGCAAATGAATAACACGCTCTAATTCCTCTAAGAACTTGCGTTTTTGAGCCTTTAAAAGTCTTTTTTCAAGCTTATCTAAACCTTTTAGTTGCCGTACTTCTTGTGCTTTTACTGCATTTTCAAAGGTAATATCTGTTTTTTTTGCCAACAGATGCAAATCTGCAAATTGTTGAAGTAAAACGGCTTTTTGAGCAGAAAAATCTATAGGAAACTCACTTAGCTGCTGTACCTTTAGATTCTTTAAATCCTCTGGTTTTAAAAACAAATCAACAGGATGAAGTTTTAGTTTTTCTATTCTCTCATACTGTCTTTTTGATACTAACATAGCTGAGTTACGCAGCATCAGCATAGGAAAAGGTACTTCTTGCTTATTGAAAAATCGTTTTAGCTCTAACCAATACGCTATTTCTCCGCTTCCTCCGATATAAGCCAAATTAGGTAGTATTACCTCCTGATACAAAGGGCGCAATATCACATTAGGAGAAAAACGTTCAGGATAACTATTCAACTCTTCTAAAATAGAGGCTTCAGTAAATTTTATATCAGTATTTAGCACTTCAAAGCCTTCAGAGGTACGCACTATCCTATTTCTACCTCCTTTAGTTAGATAAAACATATTTATCTCGCGCGGATTGACTTGTATAGGATAAGCTGCATCTAACGCTTGCAGATCTGCTATCGTTTTTTCTACTTCTTTTTATGCCGTATGATTGAACAAATCTTCCTTAATATAAGGAATAAACAGTTGTTTCAAATCTTTATCATTACCATCAATCACTACTACCCCGTATTCTTCAAAAAGTGCATTCACTAAATAGCGAGTAGCTTCGGCCAAATTATGATGCTTCAAATAACTATCGCGGAACAGAGTCTTTAATTCTTCAGCATTTTTACCCAAGCCTATTGCTTTATCAAAAGTTTGAAAAACAGCATCAAGAGTATCAGTAGCAAAGTTACCAGTAGCTCCTGTCTGCTCACTATTCCAACAAATTGTTCTATTATTTAAATGAAAATGGTTTATTTCATCAAAATCGTGATCTTCAGTTGCCATCCAATAGATGGGCACAAAGTGAAAATCGGTATAAAACTCTGAAAGTCTTTTAGCAGTATTGATAACCGAAATAATTTTGAAAATGAAGTACAGATGCCCCGTAAATAAACTTAACTGATGCCCTGTAGTAATAGTAAAAGTGTTCTTTTTAGCTAAAAGCTCTATATTTCTTAATACTTTGGGTGATGTTTTCACCTCAGCATATTGTGCTTTTAGGCTTTTTACTAATACGGCACGAGTATCAGCTGAAAAATAAAATTCTTTTTCATCTATCTGTTTTCTAAACTGAAACAATTCAGGGAAATTGTTATAAAAAGAACGTACCTTTTCCTCTTCACCTAAATAATCGGTGATGAGTTTTGAGAAGAATCGTATTTCTTGGTAAGGAATATGTGCCGTAATCATACTTTTTCTATCTAAGGGTTAATCATCATCTAAAGATGAATCATCAGGAATATCTAAAGAACTGACTCCTATTTCGTCTTCTTCATTATTCATAAAGTCATCATCCTCATCAAAATTTTCCATAGTATCTGCCAAACGTGTACTCACCTTCACTAAATAAATAGTATCTTCAGTGCGTACTTCTAAGGCGTCAACTGTTTCGTTTTTAGCGTTTTTAAAACGAATAACATCTGCATCAGTATATCCTTCAGGATACTTCTCTACCAACATTGATAAGATTTCATTGGTAAGTTTATTGTAATCAACTATAATTCGCTTCATAATTAATATTATCTTTTTCGGCGGCTAATGTAAGGCATTTTTTATAATTACAAAATAAAAAACGTACTTTTTTTTATTTTGTATTATCTTTGCCCCGACAAAAGTCTTATATTCACTATATTAATCATAAAAGATATGCAGTTATTCTATCACCCAAACATTGATAAAAATACCTCTAATTGCTTTTTCGACAAAGAAGAAAGCCAGCATATAGCAAAAGTCTTGCGCAAAAAACAAGGCGATACTCTTCATATCACTAATGGTAAAGGATTCCTTTTTGAGGGACAGCTTAGCTTTGCTTCGCCAAAACAATGCGAGGTTAGTATACTAAAATGCCAAGAGCAGATACATCGTCCTTATCACCTGCATTTAGTTGTAGCTCCTACTAAAATGAACGAGCGCTACGAATGGTTCTTAGAAAAAGCGACTGAAATAGGTATCGACGAAATTACCCCTATCATCTGCCAACATTCTGAACGTACTTCGTTGAAGTTAGAACGCTTTGAAAAAATCATTCTTTCTGCTATGAAACAGTCCTTGCAATGCTACCTACCCACACTTAATTCTCCTATAACATCAGCTGCTTTTTTTAAACAAATGATGACAGATACATCGGATAAATATATAGCACACTGCCAAGAAAATGAAAAAATATTGCTTTCAAACGCTCTCACCCCATTGAGTGAGCGGATTACGATACTTATAGGTCCTGAAGGAGACTTCTCTGAAGAAGAGATTAGTACGGCTATCGCACAAGGTTTCCGCCCTATTTCATTAGGAGATACTCGCCTGCGTACTGAAACAGCTGCCATAGTGGCCTGCCATACTGTACTAACAGTTAACGAACTGAGAAATAAGTTATAATCTAATCTTATGACCAATTAGCGGCGTTGTAAGTAAAGCTGTGATTGAGCATAGTCAATCACAGCTTTTTTCTTTAATAGTATATCAGCTCCTATAATTCCTTGTACAGGTTCTGCTCCAAACTCGGCAAGAGCCCTATTGATGTGTGATAAATCAAAAATCAATAAAGGTTGTTTCTTAATAATTACATCGCCTATCTGCAGCAAGTTGCCAACTGAAGTTTGCGTTTTGAGTGTGTCAGTCCCTGCGCCTGTCGCTCTTATTTCAGACCTTTCAGCTATCAACTCGAAATAATCAGCCCAATTCTCGCCTATACATGTATTAGAAGCTCCTGTATCTAAAATAAATCGACCGCTTTTGCCGTTCACTCTCGCATATAAAATAAAATGTAAAGTGTCAATACTCTCTAAAGACACTGACACATAGCCTTTTTTCTTTATGAGAAACTTCTTTAATGTATGCCCCATTTATTTTTTACTTCTGTCACTACCTCTTTAATATTTTGCTCTTTAGCCTTAGGATAAATAAGCAAAACATCCTCTCTGTCTACAATGATGTAATCTTTTAGTCCGTCAATTATTACATATTTTGAACTTTCAGTACGAACAATATTATTTTCAGCATCTCTGAGTAGGGTTTGCGCATTGATAACTGCATTTTTTTGTTCATCTTTTAAAGTTTTTTCATACAAAGAGCCCCAAGTGCCTAAATCATTCCAATCAAAATGAGCTGGAAGCACATAGATATTAGTAGAAGGTTCTAGAATAGCGTAATCTACCGATATATTTTCAGCCAAACCGTATGCACTAGCAATAAAATCTACCTCATCTTCTGTATTATATACATTTTCGCCTCTTGTAAATAGCTCATACATCTCTGGTTGATATTTTTTATAGGCAGTTAGTACTGTATCGGCTGTCCATATAAAAATACCAGCATTCCACAAGAAATTGCCTTGCTTAAGAAACTCTTTAGCAGTAGCATAATCAGGTTTTTCTCGAAACTGACTCACCTTTTTGATAGCTATCTCTTCGTTTTTTTCATATTGTATATAACCATAGCCGGTATTAGGGAAAGTAGGCACTATACCCAAAGTAAGTATATTATCAGCACGTTGTGCAGCATTAAAACAAGAAATCACATCATGCATAAAGGCTTTTTCATCTTCTATCCAAGCATCGCTAGGGGCTACAATCATTACTGCCTTGGGATTGCGTTTGTTTATTTTCATCGCTGCATATAATATACAAGGAGCCGTATTGCGCATACAAGGCTCTAACACGAGGTTTCGAGGCAATATATTAGGTATTTGTTCTTCTACTATACTTTTGTATCTTTCATTAGTGAGTATCAGTATATTCTCTTGAGGAATAAACTTCTGAAAACGCGCATAAGTACGTTGCAAAAGTGTCTGCCCTGTACCCAACATATCGTGAAATTGTTTAGGATATTCGGTAGTACTCACAGGCCAAAAGCGTGAGCCAACCCCTCCTGCCATTATCACTGCATAATAATTATTTACCACATTGGTAATGTTTGCCATAGTATTGTTTGTTAATTAATTTTTTATTAGTTCTACTTCAGCATGAGGTTGAAAAATATATTTCTTCCCCGTACTTAATTCTATACAATCGTAACATTTCACACGACGTTGCCCTTTTCTGAACACACGTCCGTCTTTTATTCTAAAAGTGCTTCCTATAGGCAACTGATAGATAAAATTTACTGTTTCGCCACTATCATACTGCTTGAGTGCAATAGCTAAAACAGGGTCTATATCACTGCTCGACATAGGGTTAAGAAAATGTCGGAGCAGTACACTGAGTAACTGCTGAGGAAATATTTCAGGTATAATAAAAGGCTTCATCAGCTGTTGAAAAGTATATTTCCATTCTATTCCGTGAGGTTTTATTAACTTACCATATTTTTCAAACGCCAACAAGTGGGCTACTTCGTGTATAAAAGTAATCAAAAAACGATATTTATTAGCAGTAGCATTCATTGTTATGAGATGTTGCCCGTCTGGAAGTTGCCTATAATCCCCATGCCTTGTTTTTCGCTCATTTACTATTTTCAAATATATTTTATTTGCTTTAATCAGTTCAAAACAAGGAGTTACTGCATTTTCAGGCAAATATTTTGCAAGTATCTCTTTCATCTTATTACACATATTTATGTGCAGCATCGTATTGTATTTCAGTAAGTTACGGACTACTTAGTACCGTTATTTTACTATTTTTTGACACACTGCCGACACAGTGTTTTGCATTGTTTCCTGTTTATTTACAAGTGTTTTGCGGGGCTCTCCCCTCTTCCCTCGCAGCTTAAAAGCCTTTCGCAGCGCGAGCGCAGCTCGCCACAACAAACCGTTGGGCGCAGCCCAACACCTTATTTCTTATGTTCTTTTGGGGGGCAACTCTTTTCACCTCCCCTATTCACCCCCTCTTTAAGTTTTAAAAAATGTTGCAACTTAGACAACCAAACGAACGGGGCGTATATTTCTATTATTTTATTTTCTCTTATAACTTACTATATATCAATACATTATAAAGAGAAAAAGAATAAAGAATACAGTAAAAAAGCGGTTGCAAGAATGGTTGTAAGATTGGTTGCAACTTTTTTTACGGTTGCAAGAATTCTTGCAACCTTCTTTACTTACTTTATCGGTTAATCATCATTTTCTTGTCTATCAATACTTTCAAACAGTTCATCTAAAGTATGAAGAAACGTATCTATAGCACCCTCTTTGTTATACAGCTCTTTTTCTATGTCTATTTCATTTAAGCTATACATTCCATTTATGTTATGGGTGAGTTCTAATTTCAAAAAACCACGTTCTTGCCTTATCTCTAATAGATAACCGGAACCCAAATTTTCGTCTTCAGGTTCATCTGTAAGGAATATTTCTATTTTTCCTTGCTCTTTTATTTCATAGCGTGAAAACACACCCTCATCTTCCCCAATTTTTATAGCAGGATAGACAACAGAATTATAAACACCCTCTTCTATAAAGTATATTTTATTAATCTCATCAATACGCCTTTGTTCAGCTTCTTTTTCTTGAGCAGCTAATATATTACTTCTGTTTTTCAAATACTCTAAACTCATTCTATTACCAGTTTTGCGTTTTTTACTTCTCTCCCATTACTAATTTCAATAAATGTTCACGCTTATCTGCCGATATTTCAAAGGTAACAGACACCTTATCGGCATTACCGACCACAGTTTCACTATCCACATACTTTTTAGGATAGGTAAATATATCCGCCACTTCCATTTGCAAGTTACTTGCAATATTTGAAAGTTGCCATAAACTTAACTGCAGGCTTCCGTTGAATATCTTACTCATCTGAGTATCTCCAGTCTCCGCATATTCCGCTATCGCTTTTTGTGTTAAGTGCCTATCTCTCATTATAAGCCGCAACTTTTCTACAACAGGGTGGATTTCCTTTATTTCTGTCTCTTTATCTTTCATAGCACTACAAAGTTAAGAATTGAAAATCATATAGTTATAAAAATAATTGCAATATATTTTCACTTTTTGAACAAAAAACTTGCAAATATTGAAATAATATGTCTATATTTGCAGCCGTAAGTGAATACCAAAAGAGCCGACTAAAATAGACGCCTCTTTTGGCGACAAATATACGAACTATTTTCGACAATTAAAACAGAAACCAAAAAAAGAAACGCTATGAACCAAGAGAGACCTCAAAAAGACACCATCGAAACACCCCTAACCATCGACATTCGCACTTGTAGCTACAACCCCGAAGTACGCGCCGGCAAAGCCCCCATTACTGCATTCGATGTACTACAATGGCTGCACGCTAATACAGACAGTGGCATAACCCCCAATATCACCGCTGACGGCTCTATATGTCTTATAACATTACTTAAGTTTAGTAATGGTTTTTTATACGAAAAAATAGCCCAGTGGGACATACGTTACCCTTACTTAGACCAGCAACCTATATCGCTGATTAAAGCACTTGCCCCCTATTACCAGTTCACTAATTTCCTTGAAAAAATGCAACTTATTAGCATCGCTTTTAATAAATAAAAACCTAAAAAAAAGAACGTTATGAACACAGAGAACACCCCAGAGAGAAACAACGAAAACCTAAAAATGATTACAACATTTTCAATTACCTTGTACGAAATTGACGAAGACCTCCAAAGAATAATCATAGAGCGCGACCAGAGTTTTAAAGGGCTTGCCGATATAGCACAAGCCTTAATCAATAATGCCGACAAAGCATTCGTGCGTTCTGCGGTTGCAACAATGGCAACAATAGTCGAAGCGTTTAAACAATACACCAAAGAATAATGATACAAGCCCACACCATACAAGTAAACCTAAAACCAGAGATAATAGCACAGATAGACGACACTGCTATCGCACACCTGCATATTAAAACCTCTGAAAACACCAGCACACTAAAGAAGTGGATGCGCTACGGAAGCGAAAAACTAACCCATTATTCGTTCCTCATAGCCCTATCCGAAGTATTTAGCCTGCCTGTAGAAGAACTTGTCGAGGTACACCGAAGCTAAAGCGAACACGTACCGAACACGAAGCGAACACGTAAAACCATAAAACAATGGACGAAGCTGAAATATATATAGCTCTTAATGGTATAAGACATTTTTATTATCGTCTCTATATAGATATTATAAAATTAGATAAAAATACCATTGAATTATCAATTTTCCCAGAGTATAATAAAGAAAAAGCCCAAAAAATAGCCGCTTATTTTGCTTGTGCGTTAATCTTTATTTCAAATAGTAGAAATTCCAACGAACCGTATAAAACCATAATACAATGAACCAGATAAACCAAGTAACCGCGCGCCTCAATGCCGTGCTAAACATCGATGATATTAGAACCAATATGATAACCATTGAGGATAATATGCTTATCATCGACCTTAATTACTACAGCGAAGAAGCCCTTGTTAATCTATACAACCGAGCTGCTGGGGGCTACCTCTCAATTCGTCCAGAGATAAGTGCGGGGCAACTCTCCTATGCTCTTGTGCCAGAAAAATACACAAAACCAGCCCCAGCCTTTGCTTACCCAGAATAGCCAGAATAGTAAAATAACGTTAGTTAGTTGTTAGATAAGCCGTGCATAAGTGCACGTAATGCACGGCTTTTTTCCTAACTACTAACTGCTAATACCTAACAACTAATGGATAGTAATTTCGACAATATAAAAGAACTCCTTTGGGACGCTACCGACTACGGTCGCCAGTTTTTCCTTGATGAGTTTGCTGCAGAA
Organism: Capnocytophaga sp. FDAARGOS_737; assembly: GCF_009730375.1. Classification (NCBI taxonomy): domain Bacteria; kingdom Pseudomonadati; phylum Bacteroidota; class Flavobacteriia; order Flavobacteriales; family Flavobacteriaceae; genus Capnocytophaga; species Capnocytophaga sp. FDAARGOS_737. Next base: position 1,529,822 of record NZ_CP046316.1, read on the forward strand.
ATATCCGCCAATCGCGGTCGCACAAAAGGCTTCCGCGTACGACCAGACGACAAAACAGGCTCCTGCCATATACACCAGCGCAACAGCACTGCCCCTTACACTTTTACCGATTTCGGCGTCGATAGCAAAGGACTTAATGCCATTGACTACGTACAGCAGCGCGACCATTGCACAGCTTTCGAGGCACTAAAAACCCTATGCGCCGCCTACAGCGTACCCCTGCCAAACGGTGCTAAAATCCAACCAAAAGTGTCTTTTTCCTCCGATGTAACCGAAGAAGTAGGCACTTGGAGCGTAACCTTTGCCGACACCTTTCAGCACACCAAGTACCTACGCCGTCTATTTCCGTATTATACCCCAGAACTCCTAAATGCGTATCATTTTAAAGAAATAACCGACTACACCACAATTGGGCTCAACGACAAAGGGAACCGATACCGCAAAACCACACAAAGCACCCCAGAATTTCCTATTTTTGGCTATGACAAAGGCGATTTTGTAAAAATATACCAACCATTAGCCCAAAAAGGCGACAAACTAAACCCTAAACACTCATTCGTAGGCGGAAAATCCGGCAATCGTATAGTATACGGTTGGGACAGACTATTGCGCTTGGTCGATTACGAAGCCATAAAAACCCTAAATGAAGAACTAAAAAACACCAAAAGCAAAGAACTACGCACCGAACTCACCGCAGAACTCAATGCCTTAAAACTCGACACCGTTATCATCGCCACCGGCGGCTCTGACGGCATCAATATAGCCTCACTCGGCTACAATGTTATATGGTTTAATTCAGAAACAGAAATCATCAACGCTGAAGAATATCAGCAATTATCCCTACTGGCACGAAACATCTACTACGTGCCAGACCTCGATGCTACAGGCGTACGACAAGCCCTACAAGTAGCCGATACCTTTATCGACATTCGCCTCGTTTGGCTACCAAAAGAACTAAAAGAAAACGGCAAAAAAGACTTTGCCGACTGGCTACGCCTACACCACACCGCCGGACAAGATGCTCTACAATCACGCTTCAAACTCCTACTACAGCAGTCCCTAAACTTCCGCTTTTGGGAGTTTACCGAAAAAGGCAGCGTACAGTTCAATCCCACCAAAGTAATACACTTTTTGCACCTACAAGGCTACTACACCTACGCTTCATCTTTTGCCGAATTAAAAGAAGACGAATGCGAATTTGTAAGCCTCAAACACGGCTGCATCGACCGCGTGCTATCTACCGACATCAAAAAGTTCGTACTACAATGGTTAGACCATAAAGTATTCGACCAGCGCGTACGCAACCGCGTATTTTCAGCCGCCGCCTTTCAGCCCTCACATCTGAAGATGCTACCCCTATACCCAAAAGAAACCCCCAATTACGGGCGCAATTATCAATGGTATTTCTTTACCGAAAAAGCCATAAAAGTAGAAGCCAACACCATAAGCCAATACGACTACAAAAAAACAAGTAGCATACAGTTTTGGCGCGACGAAGTCATACCCCACCCTATCAGCCTACTACCCCCTGCATTCGAGCATTACACCGATGAGCAAGGGCGCACCCGCCTGCGCATATTATCCCCTGCCAGCCATTATTTCAAAGTGCTAATAAACTCAAGCCGTATTTATTGGCTCAAAGACGCCTGCCCCGAAACCGAGCAAGACAAACAACCCTTTAGCATACACAGTCCCAACCTCACCGACGAAGAAAATTACGCCCAAGAACTACACCTAATGAATAAAATATACTGTGTAGGCTACCTACTCCACCAGCACAAACGCGAGAGCGAAGCCTATATAGTAATGGGTACCGACTACAAGGGCGGGAACTCTGCAAGAGGTTCCTACGGCGGTACCGGAAAATCTTTTTTGGTAAATGGTATACGCAAGCTGCTAAAGAGCAAGTATATAGACGGAAAAACCATCGGAGCCAACAAATTCCCTTATGATAAGGTAACCGAAAAAACGCGCCTTGTATTCCTTGATGATATGAACTTCAACCAAGATTTCCGCGACTTTTATAACAAAGTCACCGGCGATTTCGAGGCAAACCACAAAGGCGGCAAAATATTCTATATCCCATTTGAGCGAAGCCCTAAGATGGCAGCAACCACTAACTACGTACCCGATTTTGAAGAGAGTTCGCTGGTGCGCCGCCTCTTATTTTACCAAAATTCCGACTATTATCACGCCAAAACACCCAAAAACGATTACAAGTTTAGCCGCAAAATCTCTGACGATTTTGGCGGGCGCGATATTATGACCGCCGAAAGCCCTACAGAAGAGTGGAACACCGACTATAATTTTTTATTCAATTGCCTACAGTTCTACCTATCCTGCCCAACTAAGATAGAAGCACCGCTTGAGGCACTCGAAAACCGCCGTACCCTGCTCACCATAGGCGACACCTTTATGGCGTTTTTCAATACCTATTTCTCTGACGACACACATCTAAACGTATTCTTTTCAAAGCCAGATTTCAACCGTGAAGTACAAAACGAAATAGGCGGCAAATACACCTCTCAACAGATAGAGAAGAAGCTAAACGACTATTGCACCCTAAAGCAGTGGGCGCTATCCACCGAAAAGCGCAAGATAAACGGTATAAGCACCGTATGTTTTCTTATAGACACCAATAATAACAAACCGCAAAACAACGCCGAAAAACCAGAAGAAACCACCCCAGCTGCCCCCAAGACAAACAACCTTGCCGGCATCGAGGACGATATACCATTTTAATTATGCTGAAAAACCCGAATGAATTTGCCAAGGCGATGACCTATTTAAATGCGCACGGCATCAGTGTATATAAAACTGCGGTCAGCAACTTCGACCAGCTACGCATCTACATAGATAATAACGGACAAATAAAGCCGAGCCAGCAGCTATACACCCATAAGAGCGTCACCGCCGCACTCGAAGAACTGGTCCTACTGCTATACCATAAAGTTAGTAAACAATTATCACAAAACAGTACTAACACCTAATAACAATGAAGATAATAGACCTATTCAGCGGTATAGGCGGCTTTTCGCTCGGCTTTCAGCGAGCAAGCTACCAATTTACCGAGCACTATTTTAGTGAGATTGACAAACACGCAATAGCTAATTATAAATACAATTTTCCAAATGCAAAACACATCGGAGATATTACCACTATTCAGCCCGCAAACCTTGCAGGAGCAGATATTATCACTTTCGGTTCGCCTTGCGTCGATTTCTCAGTTGCTGGACGGCGTGCCGGTCTCGCAGGCACAAAAAGTAGCCTTATCCAATACGCAATTGCCCTCATTACTTGCGTCCGACCAAGTGTATTTATCTGGGAAAATGTTAAAGGAACATTCTCCTCAAACGCTGGCGCAGATTTTTGGGCGATTATTCAAGCGTTTGCCAACATTGGGGGTTATAGACTTGAATGGCAATTGCTTAATACAAGCTGGGTATTACCCCAAAATAGAGAGCGGATATACCTTGTCGGACATCTTGCAGGAAGAAGTGAGCCAGGAGTATTTCCTATCCGAGAAGATGATTGCCTTCCTACAACAAAAACGCAAAGTCAATTTCAAGCCCAACTTAGTGGAACACTCAAAGCCAATGGCAATATGAATGCTGATGACACCTACATCATTCCTAAAGTTGCAAGTACCCTCACAGGAGGCGGGCATTCTGGAGGCTTACATTCCGATATGACAGTGATACAACTTAATCCTTCTACTGAGTCTAATGGTAGGCAACCTTACCAACAAAATAGGGTATATGATGAGAGAGGAATATCACCTGCCCTAACAAGAAATAATAATGATTTTATTATTAAACAACGCCCACGAGGCAAAAATAAAGGCGCAGACCTAACTATTTGCCCTACTATATCGAGCAACGCCTTTCAAGAGAATAACCTACTGTGTGGCATACGCAGATTAACAGAAATAGAATGCGAACGTCTTCAAGGCTTTCCAGACAATTATACGCAATACGGCAACTACAACGGCAGAATAAGGCGCATTTCAAAGACAAATCGCTACAAACTCATTGGCAACGCCGTAACCGTAGATATTGTAGAATTAATAGCAAAACGATTAAAATTTACAGAACAATGAATAACACCCTACACCTCACTATCAAAAAGCAGTGGTTTGATATGATACTCTCAGGTGAGAAAACAGAAGAGTACCGCGACATCAAGCCGTATTACAACCTTCGCCTTCTTGGAAAAGAGTACGATAGCGTTGTCTTTCGCAATGGTTATGCTCGTGATGCCCCAAGTCTCACTATCGAATTAAAAACAATACGCTTTGGTACAGGGAAACCCGAATGGGGCGCAGAAGTCAATAAGAAGTACTTCGTGCTATACTTAGGAAAAATTATTAACAAAAAAAATATCAACAAATGAAAACAAAAACATTTAAAGAATTATCAATAAAGGTTACATACTCTGTAGACCTTTCAGAGGTAGAAATACCAGAAAAAATTGCAGAACAAATGGAGCAAGCATATGATAGAAGAGAAATAATTTGTCTATCGAGCCCATTAAAATATCCGAATTTAGAACAATGGTTGATAAACTATGCCAAAGAAGAGGATAGTGAAGACCTTGAATACAAAATAGAAATTTTAAAAGCCGAATAAAATGAACACACAGAATTACCCCACTTGGCTTGTCCCTTTAGATATAGCTATAGAATTAAAAGAAATAGGATACAAAGAAGATTGCTATTTTGAATTTAGTAAAGATAATGGGCTTACACTTGAAACGCTCGAAAGAGAAAGCTCTATTATAGGAATAGATGATTTATTATTTGGTACAAATGAATGTTGGCAAAATATTAGTGTACCCACTTGGACAGATGTATTTGCTTGGTTCAGAGCACGCGGCTTATACAGCTATATTCGCTCTTACATTGCACCAGAAAATTTCTATATCTACTCTATTTACGATAACAATAATTTTGATAAATGCTGTGGACGTAGAGACACTTACGAAGAAGCCCAAAAAGAATGCGTAAAAGCCCTCATAAAAACCTATAAAAATGAGCTCGAAAAAAACAATCTTTAAACCCCATAATTACTATGAAGATACTCCCAACCCTGCGCACCAAAAAGCAACTCTATGAGTTTTACTGCCCTGAAATCAACAGACGCAATTTGCGATATTGGCTTAACGAAATCATAGCCGAGCATCGCCCTCACGCCTCTAAACACACACATAACCTAACATTTACTGAATTTCTAATTTTCGTAGCCCGATATGGTACTCCACAGGGCTACGAACTCTCTACGTATATAAAAGACGAAATAAAAAAACGAAATATTAATTAGCAAATTAATAAAACCACACCAATTCCGACCAATTCCGACCAATTCCGACCAAGCACCCTGCCTGCTGTCTTATATTTGCCCCAAAAATGCTAATCAGCAATGGATAATTTGACAAATCAGCAAATTAATCAAGGGCTTTACCGTCCTTTGCAGGCAGGTACCCTATACGCTCCTTATATACCCGCGTCCGACTGTAGTTCTAAGCTACTCGGTCGCGGCGATACTTCATTTGCCATAACCAATATGGCAGCCACAGCCCGCAAGTATCAGCATCACACTAAACTACTGACATTACGTTTCTTTTCATACAAATCTCTCTATTCTCTCTGTAGTGCCTTGCATCAGTTTCTTTTTTGGCACTTTCAGTACGCGATAGACGGCGATGCCCAGATGCTACGCTCCCCCGCCTGCAGCTGGGCATCTCGCTATAGCGGTATAGACTGCAAGAGTTACACCATTTTTGGCAGCACCGTGCTACTCAATCTGGGCATAAAGCACTATATGAGGCGTATTGTACAACCGTCCCACCCCGACGGCTACACCCACGTATATTTGGTGATACCTAAAAACCAAAAAACCGCCAACCTCAATAGCGGTTATTACGTAATTGACGGCACTATCAATACGGAAAAAGAACTACCGTATTTAAAAAAAGATGATGTGCTAATGAGCTCATCGGCAAATCAGTCCGTTGGCAAAGCCCTTAGTGCCCCAGCCCAACCAACCCTTACCGATGTGATGAACGCCAGCTATACCGCTTCAACACAGATAGCCCAGCTCACACACGAACAAATCGTAGCCCAACGCACTCAAGTAACCAACCTTGTAGGTACCATATTAGCCTCATCAGCCGAGATAACAGGCATATTTTTCCCGCCTGCTCTCATCGTTGGGGCAGCTATCGAGGCAGTAACCGCTATTGTATCGCTTGCTTTCCTCACCCTCTCCAACCCGTGCGGAGCTGCCTTTTACAAAGCCGATTATATCAATCAGCACCTAAAAGACGAATTTTACCCACAGTTTAGCCAGCGGATACAATACCTACAAAAACACCTCGAACAAGGCAGTTACCCAGCCGCTATCCCCGTGCTCAACCTCGTATTGCGCGAAGTCGATTTAGCTTATGCCCAATACCACGCCGAAATAAACCGCTCACACGAAAACGAATGCTCCAAAAATGCCCTTTTGGCATATCAATTCTTTTTCAATCATATCAAAACCACCGTCAATCAGCTATACAATAACATACGCATATTGCTGAAGATGCACGGCTATAGGCTCAACGAAAAAGAAGTCAAAGGCAGTTCCACAAGCCGAATATGGTATATGATAGTACCAATTACGGGCACCAAAGTAACCGCCCCTTATAGAGTGCTCACCCTCGATAGTGATGCACCAAAAGGTGTGTACCCGCTCAATCACCCAAGCCCCTTTGCTGCGTGGCTAAACGAACAAGCTGCTCATATAGCAAGCCTTTATGGCACCGACAAAGCCAATGCTTACCGTAGCGAAATGCAGCCTTTTGAAGCACAAATAGCTGCCATACGCCGAGACTTTAGCATCAGCACCATTATACAGCTTATCCGCGAACAGCGATTGCAAGACCAAGAGCACACCATTTACCAAAAATACGATACCGAATACCGTCGCGAGTTGCAAGCCGAAGCCGCTAAGCAAAAAGAGACTTTTGCCCGTGCTATTGCAGCCCAAGCTGCCGAACTCAAGCGTATTGCCAGTGTAAACCGTGCCGACAGCCTTACCCACCTGAAGAACGTAGGCAAAATAGCCCAAGACAACGCTAATAAAAAGAAAAAATTAGCCCAAGAAGAACAAAAAAAACTGCTGCTATTAGGCACCTTTGTCGTAGCAGCCTTATACCTAATAAAGTAACAACAATAATTAACAATTATATGGAAAACCCTTTTGACAAACCCCGTACAGCCCAACATTGTGCCCCTATTCCTGCTTTAGGGTGGGGACTAAAGAATATTTTTGGGGGTACTATAGTAGGCGACCTTGTAGGCAATTGCGGCGATGAGCGTTCAGACCGCGACCGCAGTAAAACCGCCTATTACGATACCCTAAAAGCTATCGAAAACCTCAAAGCAACCATTGCTACAAAGGAAAATGGTGAAAATATGCAAATGGTCAATGCTATGGAAAAAAACACCGAAGCCTACCGCCGCAAAGTAAGTGCCTTAAGCAACGAAGTAGCCGACCTTGAAGCCCAGCGCAAAGTGTGGGAAGACAACCCCGAAGTAGCCGAAGGGCGTTATGGGCTCACCGCCTTCAACCTCGATGCGCTTGATGCTCTTAGCCGCCCTTTTTTAGGGGTAAGCTTCACTTGTAATGATTACCGCAATGAAGCACTCGAATGGTCAGAAAAAACCAAATCTGTAGCAGAAGAACGGAAAGCATTAGAAGTAAGGATAAAACAGATAGAAGACCGTATTGCCCCCGATAAGGTAGCTCTATTAAGCAAAGACCTTGCAGATGAACGCCAGAAGTACAACAGCCTACAGGAGCAAGCCATACAGCTCAAAAAAGACATCAACCTGATGAGGCAAACGCGAATAATGGTAAAAGCCTCTGAAGCCAAAGCTGCCGCCGACAAAGCCGAGCAACTTAAACGCGAGGAAATACAACGCACCCTGCAAAAAGAAAAAGAGCAGAAGAAAAACAAAAACAACACCCTGCTTATCGGTGCTGGTATAGCGGTAGTTGCTCTTTTCGTGCTAACCTCTAAAAACTAATATCTATGAAAGAAGCGATGACCAATTACATAGTACAGAGCACCGCCGACAGCAAGCGGCGTACTGACGATTTTTTTAATCAACCCCAAAAGCCCGACCACACATTTCTTTATCTACTTGCTGGCGTAGCCGTAGTAGCAATGATGATAAAAGTAATGAAATAAATCAAAAATCACAATTAAAAATTAACACAATGGAAAGTAAATTAGCCCTTTATCAGTTAGCAGCTCCGCAATTAGGCGGCTGCACCTCTTGTCGCTCGGCTATGAGCGTGCCTATTAAGCAGTGGAACTACTCATTTGATAATATTATGAACCGCTTTACCCAGTTAGTAGGGGCAGCTGGTAGCGTTAATAATCTCATCAATGCGTTTCGCAGCGGACAAGATGTCCCTGGCACAGCAGGAATGAGCGAAGAAGACAGAAAATTCTATTTACAAATGGCACAAGCCAATATAAAAAACGGTGGTGGCAATGCAGGCAACGAAGCAATGATGCAGTTCCTTACCCAGATGCAACAACAGAATGCCGCAATGCTACAAGCCATCGCCAACCGTAGCAGCAACGAAAACCCCAAGCCAGAGAAAGACAACACCCCCTTATACATTGGGTTAGGTGTAGGAGGCGTAGTAATCCTAATGATGATGGTAATGATGATGAAAAAATCATAATTCACAATTCAAAATTAACTATTATGGGAATAGAACAATCATTATACGACTTACTGAACCCCCTATCAGATGCCCAGCTACAAGAAAAAATACAACAAGCAGAAAGCTATGTAGCACGTGGCACTGGGGAGGAAATAAGTAGGTTATGCAGTCAGCCTCTCACACCAGAGTATTTTACCCGTACTACCATACTGGTAAAACAGTTTCATATAAGTTATGTAGCCCGCAAGATACTACAGAGCCGAAAAGACGGTAAAAACTTTACCTTATACGAACCTCTACCAGTGCACACCCCTGCACCTATAGGGCGCAATGCTGCCGAACAAGAACAATTTAACCAACTATCGGCTAACCAAAAAGTAAATAAACAGCACACCGCCGATAAGTTAAAAGACAAAAACCTAACAGAGGCTAAAGAATATATAGCTACCGAAAAGCGTTATTACCTTACCGTCTTAGCTTATGTAGATGCTATCGAGCGCATAATATCTTTAGCTAAAGCAGGCAAATTTCCTTTTAGTATTAGTGTAATAGAGCATTATTTATTACACAATTATCGCCAAGCCCTTATAGTTTTGTACGACATAACCACCGAAGTAAACACCGCTATAGCCCTTACGGTAGCACGTGTAAAAGGCACAGAGGCAAATAGCAATACACCCCCACCCGCTCCCACGCCGTCCCCAACTCCTTCAGCTCCCACCGCTCCCGCACCAGATCCCTCAAAAGAGGAAGAAAAGGAAGACAAAAAGGGTATTAGTATCACAACCATACTCATCGGTGGCGGACTGCTTTTAGGGTTTATTTACTACCTAAAGAAAAAAAATTAGTGTTTTTGTGCCAATTCCGACCAATTCCGACCAATTCCGACCAAGACAATTATACCGCATTGTATATTTGTCCCCGAAAATAACAGTCGTATTAGTTCGACACTTAAGATTAACAATTTATAACAACAATGAAAATGAACCAAAAGCAAATCATCGAAAGCGCGGCTTTTTCAGCTGGCGCAACCGTTGGCGCAATGGGCTCTCGTGTGGTAGCCGATAAGCTCACCACTACACTTAAGAGTGGTGCTGTTAGGCACGGCTTATTAGGTATAGCTGGTATAGCTCTCGTTGCTTTTATCACCCCAAAAGACAACGCCACCAAGTTCGCACAAGGTGCCGGCGTAGGCATTGCTGCCACCCAGTTAACCGCTGCTATCAAAGCCGTTATGACAGAAGACGGTAAGAAACCTATGCAAGAGGGAGTTATGAAGACTGCTCTCGGCAGTCCAGAAACTGAAGTAGTGTATGTAGATAGCACCCCATCACTCGATTACTACCCATATGAGGAAGTAAGTGCTACCACCACTACCCAGCCTACGGCATTCCTAAGTGCTCCAAGCCAATTTGCAGAAGTATAACAATTAATAATTATTAAATATGTTTGACAACATTCTACTAAACGAAGAAAAATTTTTACGCGTGGCTACATTTCTAAGCCGCCAAGCTCAACGTTTTAATTTGACACCTGAGCAGATGAACAGAATGAAACCTACACCAAGTGAGCTCGTTATAAATACAGTGTTTTCATCAGGTGGAAACGTATCGCTATTAGACGGCAATACTACCCAACAAAAAGGGGTTACAAATTTTGACGGTAACCGCCTTGAAAACGGACGCTTTTTTGTAATCGAAGCATTAACACTTTTATATGGTGAAGCAGCAGATGGTACTAAAGTATGGGATGTAACTTATGACAAGGCTCTTCCTGCTGTATTGCTATCGTCTGACTTTGTTATCCGTCAAAATGGCGAAATTATTGTAAAATTGCCTGTGGCTGCTATCGAAAACGCTAAGAAATCAAAAGAGGACTACTATCGCGTTTTAGGAGCACTTGCTGTTATTGAGCCTACACAAACCATCGAAATGATGATTGAAACCCCAGTAGGCAGTAGTATTACCCCTGCTACCAGCGGACACAAGTCATTCGTTCGAGTGCTATTACGTGGCTTCGAGACCTATGTGAAGAGATAATAATAATTGGGTGTTAGCCGTTAGTGGTTAGTCGTTAGCAAACGACAATATTCTAACGGCTAACAACTAAAAACTAACACCTAAACTATGACAAGTAGTATCATAACTAACAGAATAAAAGTAAACATCGCATCAGGTGGCAATGCCCAGGGTGATTATGTTACCTTAGAAAAGGGGCGTTGTATAGGCGTTTATTACTTGCCTATTACCTCTTACGAGCCAGAAAACGCTGTTGAAATCTCACTTCGTGACCCGCAAGGCAATGTAATCATTGAACCTGTAGACTATCGTGATTATAAGCACAAGGGCGGTGGTTATGTGCAAGGTATGAAACAGGTAAATTTTGAGTGTAACAATAACAAGTTCCACGTTTCAGTACTTAGCGATACTGCCCTAACCAGCGATTTAAAGGGTGAGTTAGTACTACTCATTCAGCGTGATTGTCTATGCGATAACAACCCTCAATAATTATGAAAGGACTATTACACAGTATTCGTATTACCGATGATATAGTATTCAATCTATTTTCAGACACACAAGGCAATGGTGCTGTAGGGCTATCATTGCGCAATACTGGTGAAGTCCCTCTTATCATCGAAGATGGGGCTAACGAAGAGATAGCACCCGGGCAATATTTTTTTGTAGAAAGCGAAACAGCAATCGTTAATACTGCTTTTCGTGTTACTTTCAAAAAAGAAACGGGCAAGCGCCCAGAGGCTATAATGCGCTATATAGTGCCACAACCCCTTTTATAGAATAAAGTATGTATCAAAAAATTCTGCAGTTTTTAAATGAACACCCTAATAACATCGTCACAGTTACGCAAGGAAAAAAACGCTTAGCAAAAGATACAATGCCTAAATATGGCTTCACCCTTGCCGATATAACCAAGCTGTACGGTACGGTTGAAGCCTTTATTTTATCATTGCCAGCACAAGGTTTTGGCAATGGTACCCGTATAGACCTACGTAGGCTATATGGTAGTGGGGCAAGCCAATCAAGTTATAAACACGACACGTTTACGCTCAATTTTAAAGAAAAAGAAACCGATATGACACCCGAACTCATCGCACCTACAGCCCCCGCATCTGTTGGGGAGAATGGCAATTTACCTGCTCCTGCACAACCCTCTGTGCCCCAGCAAGCTCCTGCTGCAGTACCGCCCGCTATGGGATACCCACAGCCAGCTATGGGTATGCCAATGCAAATGGGCTTAGGATACACCCCAGTAGCTACTACTGATTGGATAAGCAGCAAGGTGATAGAGGAGCGATACCGAGACCTACAGCGCGACAATGATAACCTGCGAGAAGATAATAAAGACTTGCGAAGCCAAGTGCGCACTTTATCCGAAGAAAAAGCTGCCTTGCGGTTACAGTTAGATACTGCCGATAAAGCACACGAATTGAAGCTAAAGGAAGAGCTGCTAAACAAACAGAGTTTTTGGGAAAGCAAAGGATTTGAGCGAGTAAGTGAAACACTGGGGGCTGTTATACCTATGGTTGTAGAGCGAATGGCTGGAGCATCTGCGTCAGCTGAAGCTGCAGCACCTGCTCTTGCCGCCCCGCAGTTATCGGCAGTAAAACAAGAGTTTATTAAGATTATCAGTGCCCCTAATATCACCGATGAACAAATAGGAGCACTATACGAACAATTAATGCAGACAAATGATGAACAAAAAACAGCAAGCCCTCAAGAAATTGGAGCAGTTAGATGATGAAGTGTTAGAACGCTTAGCCTCTTTGGCAGATAACAAAAAGGCGTTGAGTTACTTTACAAACCCACTTCTTTTTAACGCCCTAAAAGGGTTACTAAAATTATAGTAAACCAATGAAAACGACTGAACAAAATAAACTATCTGGCGCAGCAAGTGCTATCATAGCCCAGTCAGCAGTGGAAAATAACAAAAAGGCTATCACTACTACCATTAATATAGGCTTTATATTATTTGGTGTAGCAGTAGTAGGAGTAGGCTTCACTGCGTTTTACTTTTTGTATTGGAAAAACCGCTTCCGTCCGATGAAGTACAACCAATATGCGGCTAATAGCAACGTACCTCCAGCAGCGGCTGTAGCCAAAGCCAATGCCTTATACGAGGCAATGAAAGGAGGAGGTACGGACGAAAAGGCTATAAAGAATGCTTTGCGTAATGTTAATTACAACGGATACGTAGATGTTTACAATGCCTTTGGCAAACGTGAACCTGGCGGGCTATCATTCTCATTAGGCAATGGCAATTACGAAGACCTTACAAGTTTCTTACACGGTGATTTAAACGACAAAGAACTACAAGACTTACGCCGTGCTATGGCTCCAGATGCCGCAACACTTATCTAATACTAAGAAAATGATGATGAATGTTTCAAAAAATAAAGCCTTTTTAATAGCAGGTGTCGCTGTACTGGGGTTAGGTGTAGGCGCGTACTTCCTATTTTTCCGACAAAAAAAAGGAGCATACAACCCTAACGACACTAACCCTAATGCTAACCCAGCTGCTGCTGCCGATTATCGCAAGCAGTTACAAGCCTTTGCTAAGAGCCAAAAATTAAAAGACACTACCCGTTCGCTCCTTGCAACGATGAACCAACGTGGTAGTATCAATAAAGAGCAAGTTAAAAACCTTATCTATAATAACATACCCGATGATGAGCATATGAAGATATTAAAAGGTTATTTTCGTTGTCACCTATATCAAGGTAATTTATTGTCTGTTAATGACAAACGTATGGACTTGGTAGGCTGGCTGCAAGAGAGCCTTAGCAGTGATGATTTTGAAGACCTTTTGGGCAAATACCCATCACTTAATTATAGAATAAACTGTTAATGCCCGTGCCTTATGAAAACAATATTGCAAAATCCCCAAACCAATGCCACTGTACAAGTGGGAATGATTAACGAATTTAGACCTAATTGCTATATGAATACAACCAAACCAGCCCCAAAACCGGCTGTAGTACCTCCTAAACCTGTATATAAGCCTCGACCAGAAGAGGGCGTAAGCACACAAGATAGCTATAATGAGCAGGTCAAAAAAAGTAAAGATTGGATATGGCTTGCCGTTGCTGCTCTTATAGGAGGAGGTATCACCTATTACGCAACAAAAGAGAAAAAACAACCTAAAAAAGTAAACGTATGATAGGAAAATTTACAAATAACTCTGGTAAAGGCACTAACTCAGAACATTATACAAAAGTACGTGAGCAAGATGTATTGTTAGAAGAAAATTATGAGAATATGGGAATTAAAAACAGTGAATTTGACCCTATTTTTCATAATCAAAGAGACATTAACACTTCTTTATATAAAGATTTATATTATCCCGGTTTATTTTGGGTTCCTATAGTAGCACATTCAGGGAAAGTTTTTTTACACGGGAAATATTATGATAATGAAGAATATTATCGTAATAGAACATTTGGTCGCTCTGTGGTAGCTTGTGGAGAAATAACAGTATTTATAGACCCATTTTTTGAGACGCGTATATATAAAACTACAAATGATAAGCTAACTATTTCTATAGATATAGAAGGAATTGAACCTGTAGTATATGAAAACTCTCCAGCAGGGACAATGTTTGTTATAACGTATGGAAGCCATTATACGCACGGACAGAAACCATTTATAGCTGAATATCGCCCATATAGTTATAAAGAATTAGCTAAAAAAGATATATAAAATTAAAATTAAGTAATAACAAAAAAATAAACATTATGGTAGGAAAATTTATAAACATAAGCATCAGTGATGATAATGGTAGTACCGGTGGTACTGTAGAAAACACAAGTGAAAAGATACAAGAACTTGAAAAAACAATAGCGGATTTAACAAGTAAGATAACTCCTATCTTAGAAGAAGATGTACACCTCCAACGATTATATGGCAGTTATGATGCTATGGAATTAGAGCTTAATCCTCGACAAAGATTAAGCGGTCAGCTACAAGAGTTTGACGAATTTCGACAAAAAGACTTCAATTCTAAATTAGTAGAAGACTTGTATAGAGAAGAAACCTTTTGGGGTACCATAGAAGTTGATAGCAATTATAATTTCTATAACAGCCCTACTGGTTTGTCTGAGAAAAAAGAAAGATTTTTTGGCAGAACAATAGTTGCTAATGGAGAGTGTACCATTAGTATTCCTCCGAATAAATCAGTACGGATATTGAAAAGGTCTGATGCCAGCAAGAAACTAACAATAAGTACACGTTACGGACAAGAAAAAGAGTATGTTGGCTCTCCTGCTGGTACTGTATTCTTGGTTACCCCTGTATTTAATTCCAGAGTTTTGGCTATCTCTGAAGTACGCCCGTTTGGCTATGAAGAAATTAGCACTAATTAAACCCATAATCTCTAATAATATATTAAGAAAACAATGCTTGAATTTATCAATAAATACGGCTCTTTTATGCTCGCGGGAGCAATAGGTGTCTCTATCAAAAAATTAAGACGCCGAATGACTTGGAGCCGTTTTTTTCGCTCTTGCTTAATCGCTATTTTCACCAGCTTATGTGCGGGGGTGCTCTTCCTGCATTTCTTGCAGTTACCTATCCCAGTAGTGAACGCCTTGTGTGGTGTAACGGGAGTGTTCGCCGAAAGTATTTTAGATGAAATAGAAGATATTATAAGCCACCTTTCAGACTACATTGACAAGAAACTTAATAATTAATCTATGAAGTACCGCACCCTCATCATCATAGCCCTACTGCTCAGTGCCTGCCGCACCCCACAGCAGATTTTTAAGTCAGAAAGCATAATAAAGTCTTCTGATACCCTTTATATAGAGCGCACCCCACCCGTGCACGACACCCTCTATATACCCCTGCCAGCCGTACACACCGGCAGTGCCCCCTGCGATAGCCTATGCCAACAACAGCTCACCGATGCCCTCTCGCGTCTGGCTACGGCTAAACACTCCAGCGGCAACAGCTACGGCATCTATTACGACAAGTACCGCCAGCAGCTCGTACTATACCAGCAGCTACAAGAGCAACTTAACAGCCGACAACGCTCAACCGTCAGCACCCAGCAAACAGTCGTACAAACCCAGAAAATACCCGTACCCTACACCCCCCTATACACCAAAATACTCGCTTGGATAGGAGTAGCCGCCGTAGGATACCTAATTTTCAAAATCAGCAAATTAATAAAATGAAAGCAAAGCATTTAATCATTGGCGGGGTAGCCGTATTAGCCATAGGGCTAATGAGCTTTACCAAAGCCAAAATATCGCAAGGCAAGGAACTCTTTAAGCGAATATTATTCAAAGTATCCCTACCTAAGAATTTCGATATAAGCACCCAGCGTATGCGCTTTTATATCGACCTTATTTTGCAAAACCCAACAGCGCAAGACTTCTCCGCAAGCTCTGCAGGCTCTATTTCTGCCAAAAGCTACCGTGTGTATGTAGGCAACAAGCTATTGGCGTTCGGCAGCTTGGGCTCTATCAGTGGCGTAACCCTACCGGCAGGCGGTAGCTATACATTCCCCAATATATATGTAGAAATCCCCACTATCGAACTCCTTAAGCACGCCTACAGCCTCACGGGCGAAGCCGACAACTGGAAAAAACTCTTTGCCGGCAAATCAGCCCAACAGCCCAACGGCACCACCTCGCTTAACGACTTTACCAACGTAGTCAAAGCCAATACCGTAACATTTATGCGTGAGTTAAGATATGAGTTAGATGTTGAGATTTTTGGCATTACATATATGTTTAAACAAAATGTACTCTAATATGGACTTCAGAAACACCCCCTACACACGCGGCATACGCAACAATAACCCCGGCAATCTTGAAAAGCGCGACACTCCCTGGCAAGGCAAAGTACCGCACTCACAAAACACCGATAGCCGCTTCGAGCAGTTCGACAGCATCGAAAACGGATTGCGAGCCCTAATGATAAACGTACATACAAAGGTAACCCGCGACAAGCTCGACACCCTTGCCAAAATCATCAGCGTATGGGCTCCCCCCAGCGAGAATAACACCAGCGGCTACATTGCGCGCGTAAGCAAAGCGTTAGGCATAAGCCCCACCGCGCCCCTTACAGCCGACAGCTTCACAAAGGATTTTTACATCACCATTGCGCGTGCCATAGCCCAGATAGAGTGCCACCCCGACCACATCCGCATACCCGACAGTAGCTACCAAGCCGCCTATGATATGATACCATTAAATAAGAAAGCATTAAAAAAAAAGTAATCATCAGTGGTAGCGGTCTGCTACTCATAGTCGGCGGCTACCTCCTATATCGCCATTTTAAACTAAAAAAATAAGCTATGACAAACTTCACTAAGCACTTCAAAATAAAAGAATTTAACTGCAAAGACGGCACACCAGTACCGCCACAGTACCTTCCCAATGCAAAAAAGGTAGCCGACCAGTTAGAAGTATTGCGCGCTGCACTGGGTGGCAGACCTATTATTATCACCAGCGGTTACCGTACGCCAGAGCACAACAAAAAAGTAGGCGGAGTAGGAGGTTCAGCCCACCTAACCGCCAGTGCAGCCGACATCGTTGTACGCGGCATACCACCCGCACAAGTAGCCGCTACTATCGAAAAACTCATCGACGCCGGCAAAATGCAAGAGGGCGGTATCGGCATATACAAAACCTTTGTTCATTACGATATTCGTGGCACCCGCGCGCGCTGGGACAGTACAAAAAAAAACGGCGGTAGCACCACAGGGGTATCACCTACATTACCCAATAACAGCGAAGGCAACGAAGACCAAGCCGGCGAACAACTAACACCCACAACCCCCGATAGCCCACCCGCCAACGACGACAACAAAAAGAATTACACCCCCTACCTCATAGCAGCTGGCGTACTCGTCTTAGGAGGTATAGGGTACTATATTTATAAGAAAAAGTAACCTATGGCAAAGAAAACAGCCCCTAAAAGCCCGCCAAAGAACAAAGATGCTCACTATTGGCAAATATCAATAGCCCTTTCAGCTCTTAACGTGCTTATTATGCTTTACCAGTTGAACAGAAAATGAAAGGTATAATCACAGGATATACTAACGCTCTACTACGCACCCGCGCTGAAGTAGAAGCCGAAGCCGCTCGCAGGCTCGCCATATGCCGAAAATGCCACTTATATCGCAACACTTTTGGCTTAGTAGAACGCTGTGCGCATTGTGGCTGCCCATTATCCGCCCTTACGCGTCAAAACGAAAAAACTTGCACCCAATGGAAGAATTTATAAACCTACATAACCGCACTGTATCACGCTCTGAAGTAGAGCGTGTGATTTCTATTGCCAAAGAACAAAATAACACAGAGGTCATTTACCGCCTCTCTCGTATACTCAATGCTTATCCAACCGAAAAGCGTTTTGTCATCAATATAAAGGACTATCCAACCCCTCCTACAGCCCTTGCTGGCGCACACCACACAGGCGACTACCGCGAAGCCCTCGACGATTGTGGACGCCTACGCAAAGGCTATAAGTTTGTAAAAGGCAAAATCATTCCGCCCCAACCGTCCCACTTGTCGGCTCCGTCCCACTTGTCCGATGACGAGCTAACATTTCTTGCTGCTGCCGGCATCGACTATTTCGAGCAAGCCCCCGATGATGAAACACAAGGGCTTGGCAAGCCTATTCCTGCTGCCGATATATACAAAATGATAACCGACAAGATTATCAAAATGTTAAAGAGCACCAAAGCCTCTGACTACAAAAAAACTTGGGAAGATGATGCTTTCTTTATTCCTATTAATTTTGACAGCAAAAAACCATATCGAGGCGTAAACCGTATGCTCTTGCAAGAACGCATCGGACTTACAGAAGCCTTTGCCAACCCTTATTTCCTTACCTTTAAGCAAATCAAAAAACACAAAGGCACCCTAAAAAAAGGTGCAAAAGGCTATGAGGTAGTATATTATTCTATCCGCTACGTTGTCCCTGCCGACAAAAATATCGGACGTAAAGCCTATTCTTCTACTAATGCTCATAAAGTAATAGATTTCTTAGACAAACACAAGTTACCAGAAAATATTGTTACCCGTATCCCAATGATACGCTATTACAACGTATATAACGGTGAAGATATTACAGGTATAGACTTTAAACTGCCAGAGGTAAAGATAGGGCGTGCCATACCAGAAACCGCTTCTGAAAACGAAGCTGCCCAGCTTATTGTCGAAAACTACCCCAACCCTCCCGCTATTAAGCACGGAGGCAATGAGGCATATTATAAGCTAAGTGAAGACTTGGTGCGAATGCCTAAGATTGAGCAATTCGATAGCGTTAATGACTATTATCGTACCCTATTCCACGAACTTACGCACTCTACACGCCACGAAAGCCGCCTAAATCGTGAAAAGATTTCATTTAGATTTGGCGATAGCGGCTATGCTAAAGAAGAGTTAGTAGCCGAGTTTGGTGCTGTATTCCTAAGTGCGTGGGCGGGCATTATGTGGTACAATAACAAAAACCACGCGGCTTACCTCAAAGGCTGGAATAGTGCCATAAAAGAAGCCGAAAACGACAACAAATTCCTAATGAAAGCCGCCTCATTGGCGCAAGCTGCCACCGACTATATTCTAAACCTCAATGCTGCCGGACAACCCGCTTTCCTCTCTAAATACGAAAAGCCTAATAAAGCTGAAAAACCTAAGAAGAAAGCCGAAAAACCGAAGCCAAAAGCCCCAAAAGAAACAAAAACAACCACTGCCCTTAAGTTTTCAGATACCGAAACTAATAAAAAAATGATTGAGGGCTATCGCAACAGCTCTACAGGCAAAATAAACCTGCTAAAAACAGATATGATAGGCACACAGTTTCACCTATCTATGTTTGAAAAATATATGGCGATAGATGATATAGCAGCACTTTACGGCAAAGGGAGAAAAGCAGAAGCCCAAAAAGACTATGCTTTCGTAAAAGAACGCATAGAATGGGCATTTAATCATAACCTAAGAGCGGCCAAAGAGTACGACACTATCGAACAATGTACAGAACGCTTCATCGAGCTGTTACCAAACCTATTAGCCAAAGGCGGTCAGTGGCTTGAAGCCAAAGCTAATAGCAAAAACAGCGCAACAGCAAAAGGGCAATTCACCAAAGTCATAAAACAAGCCTTTGATGAGATAGGAAATGTAGCCGTAGGGGAAAAGCCGAATAAAGCCGAAAAACCCAAGCCAGAAGCCAAAAAAGCTACTGAAAAAACAGATAATACCGATAAGAAATATAAGTTTATTGCGTTTTACAATGTCTTGAATGAAATAGTATGCTTATACTCCTACCAAGAGCTTACCATAAATGAATTTTATTTAAAAAATACTTTTGATAATGGCATAAAGGTATATGCCCCATTAAGGTTTTATGAAAAAATAGAAGAAACAAAACGTAAGATTGAAAAGCAATATACAGAGGGGAAAGATTTTATTTGTTTAACATTTGAAAGTGAAAAAAGTGAAGAATATTATTCTTTGCTAATACATAGCAACGAAAAACCCAAGCCAGAAGCCACAAAAGCTAAAAAAAACACTAAAGTTGGGCAATATACAGGCGTTAAAACCATACCCTTAAGCGACCTTTATACCGATGAGAAACGTTTTCAAAACCGAAAGAAACTCAATGAAGAAATAGTCGAAAACATCGTCAATAACTTCAAACCTACCGACCTCGACCCATTGGTCGTATGGTACGACAAAAAGCAAGGCAAAACCTTTGTTTTGGCAGGGCATCACCGCTTTGAGGCACTCAAACGCCTCAAACATAAAAACGTGCCCGTAAAGTTCGCTAATGATGATTACCCTACCGAAGCCGATGCCATACGCTACGCCAAAGAGATAAGCAACGCCAACCGTACCCTTGAAGAACCCTACGAGCGCGCCGCTATCTATCGCAAGTATCGTGAGGAGGGCTACAGCGAAAAAGAAATAAACGACAAAGCAGCCCTTGAGGGCAAAAACCGCTCTTATATACTCAACTTATCGTGCCTAAACCCCAAAGGAGCCACGATGAGCACCCTTGTACAATTCAGTCAAACGCAAAGCAAAGCCGATAAAAACGAAGCCGAACGCGTAGCCGACTGGATAGGACAAGCCCGCCGCAACGCCCCCGAACTAACAGACGCGCACGAAAAAGAAATGTTTGATTTTCTAATGAATAAAGAAGCCAGCAAACGCACCACCACTAAAGTAAAATTCCTTGAGTACGTGCGCGCTTGTTGGAACCCTTTCGAGCCTACGGCACCCCTCAATCTGGCACGTATGAAATACCAATCAGAGGGCGAAAAACAATATGATGAAGAGGTAGAACGCTATAAAACCCTTATAAGCGACCTACAAAATAACATCGGAAATTTAAAAGACCGCTTTATAAACCCCGCTAATAAAGACTTCGTAAACCCCGAAGCCCCCGATTATATGGCGGTTAAGAAAATAGCCGACAACAAAATAGCGGAGTATAACACCCAAATACAGTACTACCAAAAAGAGCTGCTTAAATTATACAGCAACAAACAGTCCTACCTAAAACCTACCGGACAAATAGCCCTTTTCGGCTCACTACCCATATTCAAAACCCTTAAGGAAGCTAAAAAGTACTTTAAGGCTTGGGCATACACACACCTAAGAGGTAAAAAAGTTTTTCATAAAGAGCTCGACAAATATGTGGTATTCAGCAGTAAAGGTATAGACCACGTTTTATCAAGCAAAATATCTTTAAAGAAAATGTATCTCATACAGCAAGCTGAAGAAATGCTTAAAAACTCTCATCTAATAGCCTTTGTAGAAGATTATAAAAAGAGAGACAATATAAAAGGTGCTTACAGAATGCGCACTACAGCAACTTTCGAGGGAGAAGAGGTAAAAGTAATACTTACCCTTAGAGAGGGCGAAAATGGTGTTGTCTACTATGACCACAAAATAGAAGAAATAGAAGAGAGCACTACCCCACCACGAAAGAGTCGTGCTAATCCGTTCTGTGGTGATAGTGCTCCCACTAATATCCCTGCAAAAACTGTGCCTAATTCTTTAAATGCCCCACGACACGCTGGTATTCTAAAAGAAGCATTAACCGAAAAAGGTAAACTAAAAAAAGGTTGGTATTTCCAAGACTATGGAATTATAGACCCAAAAGGCAAATATCACCCTTTAGAAAGAGATTATTCATTAGAGTACAACCTAATAGAAAAAGAATTAAGAGACAGAGCATTTCAACAAGATGAAAAAAGAAAAATAAAAGGATTTGAAGAAAATAAAAAACTTGAAGAAGCAATAAATGTTTACTTAAAAGAGCTTTCAAAAGAAAATAGAAAACATTTCAAAAACAGTAAAGCTATGGAGGTTTTTTACTGGGCTTTTCCTTTTACATTAGAGAGTAATAGTACTTTTTATACTTTTGAAGAAAGCAACCCATACATTAATAAAAGATTGCAAGAACTTGACCAATACTTTACTGATAATAATGAACTGTTTGAACGTTTAGAAAATTACAAAACATTAAGACGATATAATCTTAAATCATTAGGCTTACATATAAGTGCTAAAATATCGTCCTTTATAGACAAACAAGGAAAAGTAATACGTGGTGATAGCAACAAACTAAATCAAAAATACGGATTATCCACCCCTATTACAACCCCAAACGTATACGTAGAGCACCTGCCAGAAGAAACAAATCGGCAAATCAGCACATCGGCAAACACCCTCGATGCCAAAATGGCAGCCCTACAACACCGCCAATGGGAAACATTTGTTATTGCCAACCCACAAATGCAAGCTTTCCTTGGCGATGTAGAACGCAAAACTTCCGAAAGCACCGTTATCACCATAGCCGGCGGAGCTGGCAGCGGCAAAACACGCTTCGCTTTTCAGTTTATCAATGCCCTGGCGCAAAATTATACAGTAGGACACGCCAGCCTCGAAGAGCACCCCGACAGCAAACTATATTACGACAAAGTACAACAGTACATTGATGAGACCGCCCTACCTAATATCGATGTCCCCGAAATTAAGGACTTAGACCAGCTTGAAGCCCTAATAAGGCGCAACGAAGTAATAGTAATCGACAGCTTCGCTAAGCTACAAGAACTCAACCCGCGCTTCCTCCTCGACCGCGACCTACGCAAGAAGTACGACGGCAAGCTATTTTTGCTCATCTACCAGCTTACTGGCGAGGGCAAAATGCGTGGCGGCAGCAAATCAGAGTATGACGGCGATATAATTCTACTCACCCACGTAGCCCCCGACTACCGAGAGAACTATATATACCCCAGCAAGAACAGGTATAATGCCCTACCGGCTACCCAGTTGCGTTACAGCACCTATTTTCAGCAGATGTTGGATATACCCCAAGAGTTAGGCACAGGCAGCCAGCCCACCGAAGCAATTAGCTTGCCCCCAGCCCCACAAACCAATGTATACGAAGTAATTTATTAGAATATGAGCACCACTGTAATAACAAACGTAGCGTCTTATCAAATAGGCGTAGATATATTAGGCTTCCCAGTGTATCACGAACACTATTTTGCCGAAGAGCACATAAGCGAATGCAGTACCAAAAAGCAAGGCAAAAATATGAGTAAGAACAAAATAACATACAAGGTAATACCCTATATATTCAGCTACCTTGTAAAACAATTTTAATAACCAATAAATATATTCCAATGGCAACAAAGAAGACAAAAAGCCCCTCACGCACTACCCGCAAGGTAACCGTACCAGTAACTATTACTGTAAGAGTAACCCCTAAGCCAAAGGCTCGCAAGACAAGCAGCCGCCGCAAGTAGTGCCACGCTCCAGCCACGTAAGGCTGGAGTTTTTTTATTATTGGTTGCAAGGTTGCAACTTTTTTTAATAGGAGGTTGCAACTTTTTTAGGCGTGGTTGCAACTTCTTTAGCCTATCATCAGCATAAAAAAGTACTGAAAATCAACTACTTAAATACACAAGGTTGCAAGGTTGCAAGAGTTGCAACTTTTTTTAAAAGTTCCGCCACCTCGTGTCAGCTGCGTGTCAGTATTGTATATTCTTCACCACCTCGTCAGCAAACTTATTGCGGGTGGTATACACTTCAGTAATTTTAAGGTCAGAGTGCCGTGCTTGGTCGCGTACCTTTATAGCAGGTACTCCGGCATTCAGCATATCTGTAATACCCGTATCTTTCAGCGAATAAAACTGAACCTCTTTGCGAAAGTCATACTTTTCCTTTATCTTATCCCAATGATAGTCTAAACGGGTAGCCTTTTTTGTATTAGCTTGCCACTTCCAGCCAAACAAATAGCAATCAGCCGTTGCCTTGCCAATATGCGCTTGCAGGTCAGGCAAAAACAGATTAGGAATGGTCACACTTTCAGTTTTGCGGTTTTTAGCCACTTCAGCCGGAATAGTTATATACCCTTTTTCTAAATTCACATCGCCTACTTTCAGCATAAGCAATTCTTTAGGGCGGATAAAGCAGTAATAAGTAGTCATACACAGCACATATAAGTGAAAATCATCATAGCGTAAGCGTGCCAAGCGTTCTTTTTCCTTATCGTTGAGTACTACGCGCGTTTTTTCGGTTACGCGCTTGCTTTTTATACCCTCTGCAGGGTTTTTGCTTATAAAGCCCTTAGATATGCAAAAATTGAAGAAAGCGCGCAGCCTCATAAGGTAAGAGTTATAAGTATGTACACTGGTATTTTTTTTAAGGTAAACATCATCTAAGAAGTGATTTATGACACGAATATCTATCTGCGATATAAACACCGCTTGTTTGTATTTTTCGTTTATAAACTTCAAGAATAGGCGTATAAATGTTTGTATAGTTCTAAGTGAGCTATCTCGTTTTACGCCGTCTTTAGTCTCCTTTTCAATGGTTTTAAGGTACATTTCCACACAGTCCTTAATTTG
The DNA here is from genome assembly GCF_009730375.1 of Capnocytophaga sp. FDAARGOS_737. Taxonomy (NCBI): domain Bacteria; kingdom Pseudomonadati; phylum Bacteroidota; class Flavobacteriia; order Flavobacteriales; family Flavobacteriaceae; genus Capnocytophaga; species Capnocytophaga sp. FDAARGOS_737. The sequence continues at coordinate 1,554,433 of NZ_CP046316.1, forward strand.
TTTTAGGCTCACATCGTCCATTTCCTCGAAAGGAGACCAGCCCGCATACAGTTTTTCATTGAGGTTATAAATCATTTTCTGGGCGTATTTAGTACGTTCTTTTTTGTTAGCCATTTTAGGCACGCGGTTGCGGAAGCGTTCTAATAGCCCTGTTAGGGGGTTACGGGCATAGTATACTATGAGCCAATCAACCCCAATGCGCAGTTCAGCAGGCTTAAAGCCCACAATATCCTAATAGAAGACATTCTTTTGATTTTTAGGCATTTTTTTATTAAGGGCTATGCACGATTATAGCCCCTAACTTACCGTAATAAATAGTGTCACAATACTGACACAGCACTTTTAAAATACTGAAGATAAGTCACTTATTTCCAACCACTTACAAGGTTTTTCGTAATTATCTCTTTCATAGCAGGCAAATATACAATTTATATTTTTACTATGCAAATTATTTTTTTAATATTTTGTGTTTTTCATATTATAAATGTACCTTTGTCTCCTAAAAAACAGATATATGTTGGCATTATTTTCTTACCTTCAATTCTTGCTTAAATCTACTAACCAGCACGGTGTACACTCTCCTTTTGTGTACAATTTTGTTACTAAATGTTTGTATAACAAACAACTAATACCTAAAAAAGAATTAAAACACTCTTCTACTACCTTGTCTAATCTGCAAGTGCGTTTGCTATTAAAAATCATTCGTTACTTTAGTGCCTACCATATACTTACAGACGATACTTCCATAAAAAATCTTTCTAATATCGACACTTGCTGCTGTATTAGTACCTCAAGCAGTCGCGATACTTTTGACCTTATTTTTGTCAATCACCCTCCTGCGAATGCCGATTTGAGAGATTATTTACCTCTATTGCACAACGATAGTATTTTAGTAATTAATAACATTCATCAGAAAGAAAAAGAGCCCTTATGGCAACAACTTATAGCAGATGAAAGGGTAACAGCTTATGTAGATGTATATGTGCAGGGCTATGTGTTCGTGCGAAAAGAACAAGGTAAAGAGGGCTTTTATATAAGACCTTAAAAACAAAAAAAGCTGCTAAAAATCATTGTTTTAGCAGCTTTTTCTACTTTTATGCAAGAACTATTTTCCTAATAGATAGGCAAAAATAAGTGGTGCTACTATGGTAGCATCTGATTCTACTATATACTTAGGTGTATCTACCGCCAATTTACCCCAAGTTATCTTCTCATTAGGCACTGCCCCTGAATAAGAACCATAACTAGTAGTTGAGTCTGAAATCTGGCAGAAATATGACCAGAAAGGAACATCTTCCCATTCCAAATCTTGATACATCATAGGTACTACACAAATAGGGAAATCGCCGGCTATACCGCCCCCTATCTGAAAGAAACCTACACCTTTACCGCCTGAATTAGCTCTATACCACTCTGTTAGGTAAATCATATACTCGATACCAGTCTTTACTGTTGAGGCTTTTAGATTGCCTTTTATTACGTTGGCAGCAAAGATATTACCGGTAGTAGAGTCTTCCCAACCTGGACATATGATAGGCAGATTTCTTTCGGCAGCTGCCAATATCCAAGAGTTTTTAGGGTCTATTTCATAATATTGCTCTAACACCCCTGATTTCACTACTTGATATAGGTATTCGTGTGGGAAGTAGCGTTCGCCCTTGCTTTCGGCAGCATGCCATACATCTTCTAAGTGTTTTTGCAAACGTCTGAAAGCCTCTTCTTCAGGTATACAAGTGTCGGTTACACGATTGTAATGCCCTTCTAACAACTCCCATTCTTGTTGAGGCGTAAGGTCGCGGTAGTGAGGCACACGTTTGTAGTGCGAATGCGCTACAAGGTTCATCACATCTTCCTCGAGGTTAGCCCCTGTACAAGAAATAATATCTACTTTCCCTGCGCGAATCATCTCGGCAAGCGAAATGCCTAATTCGGCTGTACTCATAGCACCCGCAAGGGCTACAAGCATTTTTCCTCCCTCTGTTAGGTGAGTTTCATACCCCTTAGCAGCATCAACAAGAGCTGCTGCATTGAAGTGTAAAAAGTTTTTCTCAATAAACTGAGAAATAGGTCCTTTACTCATTTCTTTTTAAAATCTAAATTTGATATTGCAAAAGTAGTAAATAATCAGCAATTAGCAATCTTATTACTACAAAAAAATCATTTTAATTGATAATATAACTTGTACCATCTTTACCGTCTTTTAGCTGTATGCCGAGAGGCAAAAGCGCATCGCGTATTTTATCAGATAGTGCCCAATCTTTATTAGCACGGGCTTCCATTCGCATATCGATAAGCAACTGTAGTACCCCATCTAATTTGTCGTTATTATCTGCTGCCAATTGTTCTGCCTGCAAACCTAAAACATCAAAAACAAAAGCATTCATCAGCGTTTTCAACTCATTAAGCTCCTCTACAGATATTTTTTCTTCTCCGTTTTTCAATTGGAATACCCATTTGACAGCTTCGAAGAGATGTGCAATAAGAATAGGCGAATTGAAGTCATCTAAAAGAGCCTCATAGCATTTTTGTTTCCACTCTGCTATAGGTAGGGCGGTAGGATGTGTAACTTCAGTAGTCAGCTCATTTAGTATTTTCATCGCTTCCATAAGTCTGGTAAAGCCTTTTTCGGCAGCAAGCATCGCCTCGTTAGAGATATCAAGCACACTGCGATAATGTGCCTGCATAAAGCAAAAACGTATCACTGCTGGGGCAAAAGGTTTCTCGAAGAAAGTGTTATTGCCCGTAATGAGCTGCATCGGAAGTATATAGTTACCTGTCGATTTACTCATACGTTGCCCATTCATTGTCAGCATATTAGCGTGCATCCAATAACGTACGGGACTTTCACCGTGCCCTGCCTTACCTTGTGCTATCTCGCATTCGTGGTGTGGGAACTTCAAGTCCATTCCGCCTCCGTGTATATCGAACTGATTACCGAGATATTTGGTGCTCATCACGGTACATTCGAGGTGCCAACCAGGGAAGCCATCGCCCCAAGGAGAAGCCCAACGCATTATATGAGCGGGAGACGCTTTTTTCCACAGTGCAAAATCTTGTGGATTGCGCTTCTCTCCTTGACCGTCTAAATCGCGGGTATTAGCAAAAAGTTCTTCTATATTTCTGCGTGAAAGCTCGCCATAATTTAAGCCACGCTTATTGTATTCTAACACATCAAAGTAGACAGACCCATTGCTTTCGTAGGCAAAACCGTCTTTCAGCAGCTTTTCGGTAAGCTGTATCTGCTCTAAAATATGCCCTGTAGCGGTAGGCTCGATAGTAGGTGGCAAGAGGTTGAAAATTTCTAATACTTTATGAAAATCAACCGTATACTTCTGTACTATCTCCATAGGTTCGAGCTTCTCTAAGCGCGATTGCTTCACGAAGCGGTCGTTATTTACATCGCCATCATCAGTTAGGTGACCTGCATCGGTAATGTTGCGCACATAACGTACCTTGTAACCTAAAAACTTAAGGGCACGATAAATAAAGTCAAACGACATAAAGGTACGCACATTACCCAAGTGTACATTACTATACACGGTAGGGCCGCACACGTACATACCCACATTATTTTCGTGCAAAGGTACAAAGACCTCTTTTTCTCCTGTTAAGGAATTAAATATTTTTAATTGATGTTTCATTGCTATTATATTATTTGCTATTTTTTCCATTTACTAATTCGCTAATCTTATAGCGCTCTTCATTATTCTTGGTCTTCAGAATAATCTCACCCAAAAAACCTGCAATAAAAAACTGAGTGCCGATAAGCATTGTGGTTAGCGCCAAATAAAACTGAGGGCGGTCGGCTATGAGCCTTCCGTTAGGGTTGATAAACAGTTTATCAATACCCAAATAAGCTGAAAATAGAAACCCTATAAAAAACATCAGCACCCCTAATGCCCCAAAAAAGTGCATAGGTCGCTTGCCAAAATGCGACAAAAAGCTAATGGTAATAAGATCTAAAAAACCATTGATAAATCGGCTCATACCAAACTTTGTAACTCCGTATTTGCGCGCTTGATGCTGCACCACTTTCTCTGTAATACGATTGAAGCCCGCATTCTTTGCCAATACCGGTATATAGCGGTGCATTTCGCCCGATACCTCTACATTTTTTATCACCTCTTTCTTGTAGGCTTTCAGTCCGCAATTGAAGTCGTGTAGGGTAAGTCCAGAAGTTTTTCGCGCTGCCCAATTAAATAACTTTGAAGGAAGATTCTTTGCAAGCACCGAATCGTAGCGCTTCTTCTTCCAACCTGACACCAAGTCATAATTATCCTTAGTTATCATCTCGTACAAGGCAGGAATTTCATCAGGGCTATCTTGTAGGTCAGCGTCCATTGTAATGACCACCTCGCCTTCTGCAGCCTTAAAACCTGCGTGTAGGGCTTGTGATTTGCCATAATTGCGCAAAAAGCGAATACCTCGTACCTGTGCATCTTTTTCAGCCAACTGCATAATCACTCGCCAAGAACCATCGGTACTACCATCATCAACAAAGATAATTTCATACGAAAATCTATTGAGCGTCAGCACCTTAGTAAGCCATTGATAAAGCTCTGCCAATGACTCTTCTTCATTGAGAAGTGGTATTACTATTGATATTTGCATAGGGCGATATTCCGTTTAGCTGTTAATAAAGGGCAAAGATAGTAATTTTTTTATTATCTTCAGAAGATATTTACCTCAAATTCTAACGCAACACCAAATTTTTCAAATACTTGGTCTTTCACATAATGCGCTACGGCTAATATTTCTTTACCTGTAGCCTTTCCGTAATTGACTAATACTAATGCTTGCTGGGTATGTACGCCCGCATCGCCTACTCGATGACCTTTCAGTCCACAAGTATCAATAAGCCAACCGGCAGGCACTTTTACATTAAAGTCGTCTACTTTATATGAGGGTATTTGCGGATACAGCTGCTGTAGTTCTATATACTTCTCCTTTGGCAATATGGGATTTTTGAAGAAACTTCCACAGTTGCCTAACTCTGCCGGATTAGGCAATTTACGCTGCCTGATAGCTATCACTACTTCTGAAAGTTGCTGAGGGGTAGGAGTGGTTATGTGTCGCTCGCGTAGCACTTCCTCTATAGCTCCGTATTGTGTGTGTAGCAAATGGTTGCGCTTAGTAAGTTTGAAAGTAACCGCCGTGATGATATAATGACCTTTCTCCTCACCTTTGAAAATAGACTCGCGATAGCCAAAACAACAATCAGCATTGCTAAAGACGCGTTTTTGTAGGGTGCGCACATCTATCGCCTCGCAGCTGGTCATTACATCTTTAATCTCGACCCCATACGCCCCTATGTTCTGCACGGGAGTAGTACCGACATTGCCATAGATAAGAGAGAGGTTTTCAAGTCCGCCATAACCTTTGCTTAAGGTATATTGGACAAACTGATGCCAATTTTCGCCCGCAGCCGCCTTAATCAACACATAATCATCTGTTTCCTCTTGCACTTCTATCCCTTTGAGTAGGATATGCAGCACAGGCTGAGAGATTTTTTGAGTAATAAGCATATTACTGCCTCCGCCCAAAACAAACGGATTAGGATACATATGCAGCGCCTCGATAAGAGCCTGTTCAGAATGAATATCGAGCAAGACATCGGCTTCTGCCTCAACGTTGAATGTATTAGGTATCAACATAATAAAAAAGATTAAATGTGAATGCTGTAAGGAGTTTCTAATTTTGCCCCAAATCAGACCCGGCTATTTTAATAAAATAAGCGTAATTAGTTCATTATCAAACTAATTACGCCTTTCTTGTAGCGAAGACGGGAGGGTCTTCCAGAATACTAAAAGCCGTAACTATCTAATTATCAAGCCTTTCTTTTTTATGAAAGGTATATAAATATTACATATAAGTCCCAAAATAGTCCCAGACCACAAGGGTACTATATATAATAATAATTATTTTATTTTTTTACGTATATTAATAGTAATAATATTTATATGATTTATGTGCAGTAGGGTAAGTTACTGATTTACAGGGTGATTTTTGCACACAAACTGCACATAAATTCATTTCTGCACATAAATTATTTATGTGCAAGCTGCAAATTAGTCTTCAATAGGCTTGAAAATCTCATCAAAATACTTTTGGGTATCATCTAAGGTTTGTTCTAAGCTCTCAGTTTTACTTTGCTTATCATCTAATGTATCATCACTAAATGGCAGAGTAAATATCGACACATCAACGCCAAGTTCTTTGTATTTCAGCATTCCGAGTTTATCCAATTTTGCGTTTACCCCTGCGAGCAATTCATATATTTGCTCCATAAGTTCCCTATCGGTTAGCTGCCGATGGTTTCTAATTTTATTATTAGCTGCAAATTCTTCTTTCATTGTTTTATTTCTTTATTTTCTCCTCCATCAGCTGTATTATTTTATCTTTCAGCCCTGAGCTTTCTTGTGTCAATCGTTGGTTTTCTTATTTTCTCTCCACCAAGCTATTTTTATATGCTGAATTTCATCTTCATAATCTGAAGGAAAAATATTATAATATATTTTACTCCCGTTTAATACTTTTCCATCTGTTTTCACAAATAAAATATAGCTTTGTGCTCCTATTTGTGTTCTATCACTATTGAATGTCATAATAGATATAACACTGCCCCTTATAATTCCTTTGCAAAAAAAATTCTTTGTTTCCCCAAGAAGAGGTTTGGTTATAATTATTGTTCCTTTTATTTCTTGTCCAACTTGTTTTAAATAAATAGTAGATTTATCTATACCATCATCTTCATACCAAGTTCCTGCTACTATATATCCACTATAACTAATCTTCTTTAAAAAAGGAATTAATTTTTCACCCCATAATGATTTGAAAAACCATAATAAAAATGCTGTGACAATACCTGAAATAATTCCTAAAAATAAATTATAAAACATAACTACTTATTCAATATTTCCAAGTTATTATCCCCAAAAATAAGCTTCATTACTTGCTCCTTTTTGTCCTTTTTAAGTTCAATCTGCAATACCGCTTTTACCTCATCATCGCTATTGTTATATTCTCTATTAGGATAAGTAATAATATCTTTTACATCTACCCCCAGAAAAATAGCAATTTGCAATAAACGTTCTATAGATAATTCTCTCCTACCTTTCTCAATAAGGCTATAACTACCCTGTTCTATGCCTAAATGTTCCGCTACATTTTGTTGTGTAAACCCTTTATCTGTACGGATTTTTAGAATATTCTTTAATATTTGTTCTTGTGTTATCATAAGGCGTAAAATTAAACAATTAATAATCAATAACATATATTCTATCCGAAATAAATTATTACAAAATGATATATTTTTTATTGCATATTGAAATATTATTTATATATTTGCCCCCGAAATAGTAACCCAAAGTAGTATTCCTAAAAAGGCTGCCAAAAGAGAGTTCAAAATACGCACCTTATTTAAGCGACAAATATACGAACTATTTCCGAGATTTAAAACAGAAACCCAAAAAAAAGAACGTTATGTACACAGAAAGAAAAACAGAAAACCAAAAACGCATCGCCATAACAGAATGGCTCGAAGCACATCTTAGTCAGTTTGAAAACAAAAAAAACAACTTTTTAGAGATGCGCAATGCTCTCTTCAAAGCCATAAACTATAAGGTAAGCACACAATACCTTAAAACGCTTTTTGAAGAAGTAGCCCAACAGCAAGGGTATAATGTTAGCTTTGAAACAGAAACAATCAAAGCCGAAAGACGAAATATAACTGTTTTCGTTTTAACCCAAATACAAACCCCAAAAAGAAACGCTATGTACACAGAGAGAAAAACAGAAATCGAAAAACGCATCGCCATAACAAAATGGCTCGAAGCACATTTTAGTGAGTTTAAAAAAGAAAAAACTAACTTTTTTGAACTGTACAATGGCCTCAAAAAAGCCATAGGCTATAGTGGGTTAACCATACAATGTTTTAAAACGCTTCTTGAAGAAGTAGCCCAACAACAAGGGTATAATGTTAGCTTTGAAACAGAAACAATCAAAGCCGAAAGACGGAATATAACTGTTTTCGTTTTAACCCAAACACAAACCCCTCCAGAAACACCCCAAAAGGATACTATCGAAACGTCCCTAACCATAGACATTCGTGCCCACAGCTACAACCCCGATGTACGCAGCGGCAAAGCCCCCATTACCGCATTCGATGTACTACAATGGCTGCACGCTAATACAGACAGTGGCATAACCCCCAATATCACCGCTGACGGCTCTATATATCTTACTGTATCACTTAAGTTTAGTGATAGTTTTTTATACAAAAAAATAGCCCAATGGGATATACGTTACCCTTATTTAGACCAGCAACCTATATCGCTGATTAAAGCACTTGCTCCCTATTACCAGTCCACTAATTTCATAGAAAAAATGCAACACATTAGCAACGCTGCTAATAAATAAAACCGAAAAAACAATGAAAAAAGAACCTTCCCTACTGACCATTTTGGGCATCAGTGTTTGTCTTCTCGCGGCTCTTTATTTGTCCAAAAATATAACCGATAAGACTACTTATAAGAGTTGCATAGATAGTCTCGCTAACGCACTTTGTAAATACCAAAATACTAAGTACAATAAAAAGGATAGCAATCAGCCCCGTGTGAGTGAGAAAGTGAACCCGCCTATTGAAATACCACAATTGCATACGCCGCTCCTCAAAGGAGAGCCTACGCTCAACAGTGGGAGCGTTATCAACAGTAGGGGCGTCTCCCTTTTTGTTGATGAAATTAGCAATACTAAGCAACAGAGCCTGCCCCGCTTCTGTTTTAGCAATATTCTCGAGGAAATTGCTGCCATTGCTTTCCTCTTTGCAGTTGTCCTGCTTTTCTTGTTCGTTTTGCATATGTTATAAATGAATTAAAACACAAAGATAATAAATAAATATGATACAAGCCCACACCATACAAGTAAACCTAAAACCAGAGATAATAGCACAGATAGACGACACCGCTATCGCGCACCTGCATATTAAAACCTCCGAAAACACCAGCACCCTAAAGAAGTGGATGCGCTACGGAAGCGAAAAACTAACCCATTATTCATTCCTCATAGCCCTTTCAGAAGTATTTAGCCTGCCTGTAGAAGACCTTGTCGAGGTACACCGAAGCTAAAGCGAACACGTACCGAACACGAAGCGAACACGTACCCTATCAATAATCACAAATAAAACCATAAAAACAATGAACCAGATAGAACAAGTAGAAACGCACCTAAATGCCGTCCTAAACATCGATGATATTAGAACCAATATGATAACCATTGAGGATAATATGCTTATCATCGACCTAAATTATTACAGCGAAAACGCCCTTGCTAATCTTTACAACCGAGCTGCTGGGGGCTACCTCTCAATTCGTCCAGAGATAAGCGCGGGGCAACTCTCCTATGCCCTTGTACCAGAAAACACCTCAAAACCAGTAGAAGCATTTGCCCACCCATAAATAGTAAAATAACGTTAGTTAGTTGTTAGATAAGCCGTGCATAAGTGCACCACGTGCACGGCTTCTTTTATCTCTCACCTAACCTAACTGCTAACATCTAACAGACTATGAACGATTATAAATACACCGCCGAAAAACTCTATGAGCATACCGACAGAGGGCTTGACATACTCCACCGCTACCTACCCGACAGCGTAGGCTGCGAGCGCACACGCAAACCCTTTCGTTACCGCGACGAAAAAACCCCTTCAGCCTATCTATATCTACCCCCACAGGGCAAATGCTGGGTAGTAAAAGACTTTGGCGGCGATACCCATTCCCCTATACAGATATACCAGCACCTTACTGGCGATACCGATTTCCTAAACACCCTAAAAACACTATTCGCTGAATTTAATATAGGCGAAAACACCCTTAATCTCACCCCAAACAAAACATTTGCACCCCGTGGCGACCACCCCGACGGCTATTTTCGCATATACCCTAAAGAAAAAATAGAAAATGCCAAGCTTATAAATCGTTTTATCACCCCCGAAATATGCGCACGCTATAACGTTCACGAACTCCAAAAAGTAGAACGCATCACCTCTACCACAGGCAAACTAATGACCATCGAAGCCACCCCACAATACCCAATGTTTGCCTATTCTGATGACCTAAACGTATGGGCAAAAACCTACTACCCAGCCGAGAAAAAACGCAAAATAACCGATGAAAATGGACACACCAAAACCGAAAACTTCAAACACGGCTATTTAGGCAAAAAACCAGCCGTATATGTGCACGGACTGCAATATATAAAAAGCATCATCACCCCCGACCGCTACCAAAGAATAATAGACCTAAGAGAGCAAATAACCCTAACCGATTTTCCCGAAATGAAAAAGGAACTACAAGAGCAACTCGATGAACTCCTGTTGCCCTATGTTATCATTTGCTCCGGAGGCTCCGACGGGCTTACCCTCGCATCGCTTTCCCCCGATTTCTACCCCGTATGGGGCAATTCCGAAGGCGATATAATCAATCATACCGATTACCAATACCTAAAAACCATAAGTCAGCACCTTATCAACCTGCCCGATGTAGATACTTCGGGCATAGAGTTCGCCTATAAATACTCCCGCCGCTATTGGCAGCTGCCCACCGTATTCCTACCAAAGTACTATTTAGGCGAAAAAGGCAAAGATTTTCGTGATTACGTAGATTATTTTAAAGAAAGTGAACAACAAAGTATTGCCAACGAGTTCAAAAAACTATTAAACGTACCCGTTTGCTGCGATTTCGTAACTGTAGAAGACAAAAAATACACCATAAACCACGAAAATCTGTATTACTTCTTGCAAGTAAACCATTTTTTTGTATTTCAGTCAGATATAGCCGTCAATCTCGACAACGAAAACAAAGGCACATTAGTCAAAGTAGACGATTATAAGCTATCCGTACCGCAAACCGCTGCCGTACGCGAGTTTTGCGTCGATTACTATATACGCAAAGGCACCTCGCAAAAAGTATTGCGCCTATTACGCACCTGCAAAGCCCTAAGTGCTCCCGAACTCAAAAATGCTACCTACAAAAAATTCGACCTTACCAAGCACGACAAAGAATACCAGCTGTTTTTCTTTCAGAATACCGCTATAAAGGTAACCCCAGACCGCATTTTCACCCAAAACCGCGATGATATAAATAACTATATCTTCGAGAACGCCGTATTGCCCACCAATATCACCCTAATCAAAGAAACCTTTTTTGAACCCTATATTGATGAGCAAGGGCGCAACCGCGTAAATATCAAAACCGAAAAATGCGAATACCTAAATTTCCTTATCAACGGAAGCCGCGTATACTGGGCAAAAGAATACCCCTACGAAAAAGACCGTTGGGGCACCTTTTTCACCCTCAACAGTCCACACCTTACAGAAGAAGAGCAAATCACCCAAGAGCAGCATTTTCTATCCAAGTGCTACGCTATAGGCTACCTATTGCACCGCTACAAAATGCCCAATTTCGAGCGATTTGTATATGTTGTTGATGATGAGATGAAAGGAATGCTAAGCCAGAGCAACGGCGGAACCGGTAAAGGCATATTTTCAAAGGCAATCAAACTCACCACCAGCGTATTCAATTGCGCCGGTAAAGACAGCAAACTATTCGAAAACACCCATATATTCGACGAACTCAACGAAAACCACGATGTAATATGCTTCGACGATATGGCAGAACAACGTTTTGAAAAGCTGTATAACTACATCACCGACGGTATACGAGTAAACCCAAAATTCAGGCCCAGCTTTTTCATTCCGCCCGACAAAAGCCCCAAACTCTTTGGCACTTTCAATCACGGACTTAAGAACGGAGCAGACAGCGACTATCGTAGGCTATTTTTCATCACATTTTCATCTTATTACCACTATTCGCACTCCGAAATGGGCAAACAGTGGCAGCCCTCCGATGATTTTGGGCACAACCTCTATGACGACTGGGACGCTCGCCAATGGGACTTATTTTACAACTTTATGCTACGTTGCACCCAATTCTATATGCAAAACCGTATGAGCCCCTATTTTGCCCCTATGGAAAGAATAAATTACAACAATCTAAAAGCCTCAATAGGCGACAACTTTTTAGACTGGGCAGACGAGTATTTCACCCCCGACCGTCTCAATATCGAAGTAGCCCGCCGCGAAATGCAAGACGACTACAAAGCCTCTTGTGGTAATTTCAAACTAACGGCACAAGGCTTCCGCAACAAGTTAGGACAATACTGCCAGCTAAAAGGCTACACGCTATCCGATATAATCAAAAAGACCGAATACACTTTAGATAACCGCCGTACCTCTGTTGATTATTTCATCATAAAGACAGAAACCGACACCAAAAAACCAGAAGAAACCACCCCAGCTGCCCCAAAGACAAACAACCTTGCCGGCATCGAGGACGATATACCATTTTAATTATGCTGAAAAACCCGAATGAATTTGCAAAGGCGATGACCTATTTAAATGCGCACGGCATCAGTGTATATAAAACGGCGGTCAGCAACTTCGACCAGCTGCGCATCTACATAGATAACAACGGACAAATAAAGCCGAGCCAGCAGCTATACACCCATAAGAGCGTCACCGCCGCACTCGAAGAACTAGTCCTACTGCTATATAAAAAAGTAAGTAATCAGTTAAATACTAACACCTAATAACAATGAAGATAATAGACCTATTCAGCGGTATAGGAGGCTTTTCGCTCGGCTTTCAGCGAGCAGGCTACAATTTTACTGAACACTATTTTTCAGAGATAGACAAACACGCAATAGCTAATTATAAATACAATTTTCCAAATGCAAAACACATCGGAGACATTACCACTATTCAGCCCGCAAACCTTGCAGGAGCAGACATTATCACTTTCGGTTCGCCTTGCGTCGATTTCTCAGTTGCTGGACGGCGTGCCGGTCTCGCAGGCACAAAAAGTAGCCTTATCCAATACGCAATTGCCCTCATTACTTGCGTCCGACCAAGTGTATTTATCTGGGAGAACGTTAAAGGCGCATTCTCCTCAAATGCTCGCGCAGACTTTTGGGCAATTCTCCAAGCGTTTGCCAACATTGGGGGTTATAGACTTGAATGGCAATTGCTTAATACAAGCTGGGTATTACCCCAAAATAGAGAGCGGATATACCTTGTCGGACATCTTGCAGGAAGAAGTGAGACAGGAGTATTTCCTATCCGAGAAGATGATTTTTTTACTACAGAAAAAGCGCAAATACAATCACAAACCCCGATTTGTACCACACTCAAAGCAAGCGGTTCTATGAGACCAGAAGACACCTATATCATTCCTAAAGAAGCCAATACGCTAACAGGAGGCGGCAAATCTGGCGGCTTACATTCCGATATGACGGTAATAGGGGGCGTGCGCCGCCTCACTGAAATAGAATGCGAACGCTTGCAAGGCTTTCCAGACAATTATACGCAATACGGCAACTACAACGGCAGAATAAGGCGTATTTCAAAGACAAATCGCTACAAACTCATTGGCAACGCCGTAACCGTAGATATTGTAGAATTAATAGCAAAACGATTAAAATTTACAGAACAATGAATAACACCCTACACCTCACTATCAAAAAGCAGTGGTTTGATATGATACTCTCAGGTGAGAAAACAGAAGAGTACCGCGACATCAAGCCGTATTACAACCTTCGGTTTATCGGAAAAGAGTACGACACTGTCGTCTTTAGAAATGGTTATGCTCGTGATGCTCCAAGCCTCACCATAGAATTAAAATCTATACGCTTTGGCACAGGAAACCCCGAATGGGGCGCAGAAGCCAATAAGAAGTACTTCGTGCTATACTTAGGAAAAATTATTAACAAAAAAAATATCAACAAATGAAAACAAAAACATTTAAAGAATTATCAATAAAGGTTACATACTCTGTAGACCTTTCAGAGGTAGAAATACCAGAAAAAATTGCAGAACAAATGGAGCAAGCATACGATAGAAGAGAAATAATTTGTCTATCGAGCCCATTAAAATATCCGAATTTAGAACAATGGTTGATAAACTATGCCAAAGAAGAGGATAGTGAAGACCTTGAATACAAAATAGAAATTTTAAAAGCCGAATAAAATGAACACACAAAATTTAACAATCCAAGAACTTGTGCCCCTTATCCAAGAATGGGCAAAAAAAAGAGAAATCTATAAGAAAATAACAAGTTTTAACCAGCTCCTCAAAACACACGAGGATGTTGGCGAACTTATCAAAGCGTGTTATGACGATGACCGTCCTGCTATTCAGGACGCCATAGGCGATGTAATGGTAACCCTCATTAACTACTGCTATATGGAAAGAATAGACGTATTAGAGCAAATCAATGATGTTTTGAATTTTGAAAGAAAGCGAGCAGATAGCAAAGTGGTGTTAGCATTAAGCATTCAAGATAGTTTAACTCGTCTAATGCACGCTAATTTTAGATTGTTAGGGATAGGAGGAGAAACGCCCTTTTTGTATTTTTATGAAATCATTACTATAATTGGTTATTTAGATGATATAGCTTTCTTAGAAAATACCACCCTTAAGGAGTGCCTAAATATCGCCTACAACGAAATCAAAAACAGAACAGGAAGAATTATTAACGGAAAATTTGTAAAAGATTAATTAAAAAAGAAAATGATGCAAATTATAAATAATACAGGCGCTATAATCAAAGAACAAATTAACTTAGGTAACATTGATAATTTGAATATTGATGATTTGTTTAAAAATAATACTAACAATAAGAAAATGAAAAATAACAACTGTCCTAATTGGCTTGTCCCTTTTGATATAGCCTTTATGTTAGAACGAATAGGCTTTGATGAAAAATGTCTATTTGTATATCGCAAAAGCGATGAAATAAAATTCAAAATGGATTTAGATAAGGTATTTGAGGATACATCTGAATATTATTTTGAGGACTTAGAACCTTATGAGGAAGCCCCTTTGTTATGCATTCTATGCCCCAATTGGGAACAAGTATTTGCGTGGTTTAGAGCTCGTGGCTTATACAGCTATATTCGCCCTTACATTGCACCAGAAAATTTCTATATCTACTCTATTTACGATAACAATAATTTTGATAAATGCTGTGGACGTAGAGACACTTACGAAGAAGCCCAAAAAGAATGCGTAAAAGCCCTCATACAAACCTATAAAAATGAACTCAAAAAAAACAATCTTTAAACCCCATAATTACTATGAAGCACCTCCCTACTATTCGCACCAAAAAACAACTATACGAATATTACGCCCTCGAAATGAACAAGCGTGATTTTCGGTATTTTATCAACGATATAATAGAAGAATGCAGCCCCCATCGCTCCTGCTTTTGCAGAAGTTTAACCTTTAAAGAATTCCTCACGTTTGTTGCTCGCTATGGCACCCCACAAGGCTACGAACTCTCTCCCTATATCAAAGAGGAAATACAAAAAAGAGGCATTAATTAGCCGAAGCGTACCAAAACGTACCAGAGCGTACCAAAAGCCCCGCGCCCCACTGTATATTTGCCCCGACAATTATTCTATTTGCCAATACCTAACGGCAAATAGACAAATCGGCAAAGCAACGAATGACAACCAGCGAAATAAACAACTCTTTATACCGTCCTTTGCAGGCAGGCTCTTTATACGCTCCTTATATGCCCGCGTCCGACTGTAGTTCTAAGCTACTCGGTCGCGGCGATACTTCATTTGCCATAACCAATATGGCAGCCACAGCCCGCAAGTATCAGCATCACACCAAGTTACTTACATTACGTTTCTTTTCTTCATACAAATCTCTCTATTCTCTCTGTAGTGCCTTGCATCAGTTTCTTTTTTGGCACTTCCAGTACGCTATAGACGGCGATGCCCAGATGCTACGCTCCCCCGCCTGCAGCTGGGCATCTCGCTATAGCGGTATAGACTGCAAGAGTTACACCATTTTTGGCAGCACCGTGCTACTCAATCTGGGCATAAAGCACTATATGAGGCGTATTGTACAACCGTCCCACCCCGACGGCTACACCCACGTATATTTGGTGATACCTAAAAACCAAAAAACCGCCAACCTCAATAGCGGTTATTACGTAATTGACGGCACTATCAATACGGAAAAAGAACTACCGTATTTAAAAAAAGATGATGTGCTAATGAGCTCATCGGCAAATCAGTCCGTTGGCAAAGCCCTTAGTGCCCCAGCCCAACCAACCCTTACCGATGTGATGAACGCCAGCTATACCGCTTCAACACAGATAGCCCAGCTCACACACGAACAAATCGTAGCCCAACGCACTCAAGTAACCAACCTTGTAGGTACCATATTAGCCTCATCAGCCGAGATAACAGGCATATTTTTCCCGCCTGCTCTCATCGTTGGGGCAGCTATCGAGGCAGTAACCGCTATTGTATCGCTTGCTTTCCTCACCCTCTCCAACCCGTGCGGAGCTGCCTTTTACAAAGCCGATTATATCAATCAGCACCTAAAAGACGAATTTTACCCACAGTTTAGCCAGCGGATACAATACCTACAAAAACACCTCGAACAAGGCAGTTACCCAGCCGCTATCCCCGTGCTCAACCTCGTATTGCGCGAAGTCGATTTAGCTTATGCCCAATACCACGCCGAAATAAACCGCTCACACGAAAACGAATGCTCCAAAAATGCCCTTTTGGCATATCAATTCTTTTTCAATCATATCAAAACCACCGTCAATCAGCTATACAATAACATACGCATATTGCTGAAGATGCACGGCTATAGGCTCAACGAAAAAGAAGTCAAAGGCAGTTCCACAAGCCGAATATGGTATATGATAGTACCAATTACGGGCACCAAAGTAACCGCCCCTTATAGAGTGCTCACCCTCGATAGTGATGCACCAAAAGGTGTGTACCCGCTCAATCACCCAAGCCCCTTTGCTGCGTGGCTAAACGAACAAGCTGCTCATATAGCAAGCCTTTATGGCACCGACAAAGCCAATGCTTACCGTAGCGAAATGCAGCCTTTTGAAGCACAAATAGCTGCCATACGCCGAGACTTTAGCATCAGCACCATTATACAGCTTATCCGCGAACAGCGATTGCAAGACCAAGAGCACACCATTTACCAAAAATACGATACCGAATACCGTCGCGAGTTGCAAGCCGAAGCCGCTAAGCAAAAAGAGACTTTTGCCCGTGCTATTGCAGCCCAAGCTGCCGAACTCAAGCGTATTGCCAGTGTAAACCGTGCCGACAGCCTTACCCACCTGAAGAACGTAGGCAAAATAGCCCAAGACAACGCTAATAAAAAGAAAAAATTAGCCCAAGAAGAACAAAAAAAACTGCTGCTATTAGGCACCTTTGTCGTAGCAGCCTTATACCTAATAAAGTAACAACAATAATTAACAATTATATGGAAAACCCTTTTGACAAACCCCGTACAGCCCAACATTGTGCCCCTATTCCTGCTTTAGGGTGGGGACTAAAGAATATTTTTGGGGGTACTATAGTAGGCGACCTTGTAGGCAATTGCGGCGATGAGCGTTCAGACCGCGACCGCAGTAAAACCGCCTATTACGATACCCTAAAAGCTATCGAAAACCTCAAAGCAACCATTGCTACAAAGGAAAATGGTGAAAATATGCAAATGGTCAATGCTATGGAAAAAAACACCGAAGCCTACCGCCGCAAAGTAAGTGCCTTAAGCAACGAAGTAGCCGACCTTGAAGCCCAGCGCAAAGTGTGGGAAGACAACCCCGAAGTAGCCGAAGGGCGTTATGGGCTCACCGCCTTCAACCTCGATGCGCTTGATGCTCTTAGCCGCCCTTTTTTAGGGGTAAGCTTCACTTGTAATGATTACCGCAATGAAGCACTCGAATGGTCAGAAAAAACCAAATCTGTAGCAGAAGAACGGAAAGCATTAGAAGTAAGGATAAAACAGATAGAAGACCGTATTGCCCCCGATAAGGTAGCTCTATTAAGCAAAGACCTTGCAGATGAACGCCAGAAGTACAACAGCCTACAGGAGCAAGCCATACAGCTCAAAAAAGACATCAACCTGATGAGGCAAACGCGAATAATGGTAAAAGCCTCTGAAGCCAAAGCTGCCGCCGACAAAGCCGAGCAACTTAAACGCGAGGAAATACAACGCACCTTGCAAAAAGAAAGCGAGCAGAAGAAAAACAAAAACAACACCCTGCTTATAGGTGCTGGTATAGCGGTCGTTGCTTTTTTTGTGCTAACCTCTAAAAACTAATATCTATGAAAGAAGCAATGACCAATTACATAGTACAGAGCACCGCCGACAGCAAGCGGCGTACTGACGAGTTTTTAAACAAACCGCAAAAGCCCGACCACACATTTCTTTATCTACTTGCTGGCGTAGCCGTAGTAGCAATGATGATAAAAGTAATGAAATAAATCAAAAATCACAATTAAAAATTAATACAATGGAAAGTAAATTAGCCCTTTATCAGTTAGCAGCTCCGCAATTAGGCGGCTGCACCTCTTGTCGCTCGGCTATGAGCGTGCCTATTAAGCAGTGGAACTACTCATTCGATAATATTATGAACCGATTTACCCAGTTAGTAGGGGCTGCTGGTAGCGTTAATAATCTCATCAATGCGTTTCGCAGCGGACAAGATGTCCCCGGCACAGCAGGAATGAGCGAAGAGGACAGAAAATTCTACCTACAAATGGCACAAGCCAACGTAAACAACGGTGGAGGTAATGCCGGCAACGAAGCAATGATGCAGTTCCTTACCCAGATGCAACAACAGAATGCTGCAATGCTACAAGCCATCGCCAACCGTAGCAGCAACGAAACCCCTAAGCCAGAGAAAGACAACACCCCCTTATACATTGGGTTAGGTGTAGGAGGCGTAGTAATCCTAATGATGATGGTAATGATGATGAAAAAATCATAATTCACAATTCAAAATTAACTATTATGGGAATAGAACAATCATTATACGACTTACTAAACCCTCTATCAGATGCCCAGCTACAAGAAAAAATACAACAAGTAGAAAGCTATGTAGCACGTGGCACTGGGGAGGAAATAAGTAGGTTATGCAGTCAGCCTCTCACACCAGAGTATTTTACCCGTACTACCATACTGGTAAAACAGTTTCATATAAGTTATGTAGCCCGCAAGATTTTACAAAGTCGCAAAGACGGTAAAAACTTTACCTTATACGAACCTCTACCAGTGCACACCCCTGCACCTATAGGGCGCAATGCTGCCGAACAAGAACAAATTAACCAACTATCGGCAAACCAAAAAGTAAATAAACAGCACACCGCCGATAAGTTAAAAGACAAAAACCTAACAGAGGCTAAAGAATATATAGCTACCGAAAAGCGTTATTACCTTACCGTCTTAGCTTATGTAGATGCTATCGAGCGCATAATATCTTTAGCTAAAGCAGGCAAATTTCCTTTTAGTATTAGTGTAATAGAGCATTATTTATTACACAATTATCGCCAAGCCCTTATAGTTTTGTACGACATAACCACCGAAGTAAACACCGCTATAGCCCTTACGGTAGCACGTGTAAAAGGCACAGAGGCAAATAGCAATACACCCCCACCCGCTCCCACGCCGTCCCCAACTCCTTCAGCTCCCACCGCTCCCGCACCAGAGCCCTCAAAAGAGGAAGAAAAGGAAGACAAAAAGGGTATTAGTATCACAACCATACTCATCGGTGGCAGCCTACTTTTAGGGTTTATTTTTTATCTAAAGAAAAAAAATTAGCCAGAGCGTACCAAAGCGTACCAAAGCGTACCAAACGCATTTTGCACTACCGTATATTTGCCCCGATAATTTAAAATTCAAAATTTAAAATTCATAATTAAAATGAAAGTCAATCAAAAGCAATTTATCGAAAGCGCGGCTTTTTCAGCTGGCGCAACCGTTGGCGCAATGGGCTCTCGTGTGGTAGCCGATAAGCTCACCACTACGCTTAAGAGTGGTGCTGTTAGGCACGGCTTATTAGGGATAGTAGGAGTAGCCGTCGCCGCCTTTGTCAGCCCAAAAGACAACGCCACCAAGTTCGCACAAGGTGCCGGCGTAGGTATCGCCGCCACACAGCTAACAGCCGCCCTCAAAGCCGTAATGACAGAAGACGGCAAGAAAACAATGGAAGAGGGAATAATGAAAACCGCACTCGGTAACCCAGAAACCGAAGTAGTATATGTAGATAGCACCCCATCACTCGATTACTACCCATATGAGGAAGTAAGTGCTACCACCACTACCCAGCCTACGGCATTCCTAAGTGCGCCAAGCCAATTCGCAGAAGTATAACAATTAATAATTATTAAATATGTTTGACAACATCTTATTGAACGAAGAAAAATTTTTACGCGTGGCTACATTTCTAAGCCGCCAAGCTCAACGTTTTAATTTGACACCTGAGCAGATGAACAGAATGAAACCTACACCAAGTGAGCTCTTTATAAATACAGAGTTTTCATCAGGTGGAAACGTATCGCTATTAGACGGCAATACTACCCAACAAAAAGGGGTTACAAACTTTGACGGCAACCGCCTTGAAAACGGACGCTTCTTTGTCATAGAAGCATTAACACTTCTATATGGTGAAGCAGCAGATGGTACTAAAGTATGGGACGTAACTTATAACAAGGCTCTGCCTGCAGTATTGCAATCTTCAGACTTTGTTGTCCGTCAAAATGGTGAAATTATTGTAAAATTGCCTGTGGCTGCTATCGAAAACGCTAAGAAATCGACAGAGGACTACTATCGCGTTTTAGGAGCGTTGGCTGTTATCGAGCCTACACAAACCATCGAAATGATGATTGAAACCCCTGTAGGCAGTAGCATTACCCCTGCTACCAGCGGACACAAGTCATTCGTTCGCGTGCTATTACGAGGCTTCGAGACCTACGTGAAGAGATAATAATAATTAGGCGTTAGCCGTTAGTGGTTAGTCGCTTGCAAACGACAATATTCTAACGGCTAACAACTAAAAAACTAACACCTAAACTATGACAAGTAGTATCATAACTAATAGAATTAAAGTAAACATCGCATCAGGTGGCAATGCCCAGAGTGATTATGTTACGCTTGAAAAGGGGCGTTGTATAGGCGTTTATTTTCTCCCATTTGGCTCTTATGAACCAGAAAATGCTGTAGAAATATCGCTTCGTGACCCGCAAGGCAATGTAATCATTGAACCTGTAGACTATCGCGACTTCAAACACAAAGGAGGTGGCTATGTACAAGGTATGAAGCAAGTGAATTTTGAGTGTAACAATAACAAATTCCAAGTATCAGTACTTAGCGATACTGCCCTAACCGGTGATTTTAAAGGAGAGTTAGTATTACTCATTCAGCGTGATTGTCTATGCGATAACAACCCTCAATAATTATGAAAGGACTATTACACAGTATTCGTATTACCGATGATATAGTATTCAATCTATTTTCAGACACACAAGGCAATGGTGCTGTAGGGCTATCATTGCGCAATACTGGTGAAGTCCCTCTTATCATCGAAGATGGGGCTAACGAAGAGATAGCACCCGGTCAATATTTTTTTGTAGAAAGCGAAACGGCTATTGTAAACACTGCTTTTCGTATCACATTCAAAAAAGAAGCGGGCAAGCGCCCAGAGGCTATAATGCGCTATATAGTGCCACAACACCTTTAGAAGAGAAGTATGTATCAAAAAATTCAGCAGTTTTTAAGCGAACACCCTAATAATATCGTAACCGTCACGCAAGGAAAAAAACGGCTCGCTAAAGATACAATGCCTAAATATGGCTTCACCCTTGCCGATATAACCAAGCTGTACGGTACGGTTGAAGCCTTTATTTTATCATTGCCAGCACAAGGTTTTGGCAATGGTACCCGTATAGACCTACGTAGGCTATATGGTAGTGGGGCAAGCCAATCAAGTTATAAACACGACACGTTTACGCTCAATTTTAAAGAAAAAGAAACCGATATGACACCCGAACTCATCGCACCTACAGCCCCCGCATCTGTTGGGGAGAATGGCAATTTACCCGCTCCTGCACAACCCTCTGTGCCCCAGCAAGCTCCTGCAGCCGTCCCACCCGCTATGGGATACCCGCAGCCAGCTATGGGTATGCCAATGCAAATGGGCTTAGGATACACCCCTGTAGCTACTACTGAATGGATTGGTAGCAAGGTAATAGAGGAGCGATACCGAGACCTACAGCGCGACAATGATAACCTGCGAGAAGATAATAAAGACTTGCGAAGCCAAGTGCGCACTTTATCCGAAGAAAAAGCTGCCTTGCGGTTACAGTTAGATACTGCCGATAAAGCACACGAATTGAAGCTAAAGGAAGAGCTGCTAAACAAACAGAGTTTTTGGGAAAGCAAAGGATTTGAGCGAGTAACCGAAGCACTGGGGGCTATTGCACCTATGGTAGTAGAGCGAATGGCTGGAGCATCTGCGTCAGCTGCAGCTGCAGCACCTGCCCTTGCTGCCCCGCAGTTATCACCTGTAAAACAAGAGTTTATTAAGATTATCAGTGCCCCTAATATCACCGATGAGCAAATAGGAGCACTATACGAACAATTAATGCAGACAAATGATGAACAACAAACAGCAAGCCCTCAAGAAATTGGAGCAGTTAGAGGATAAGGTATTAGAACGCTTAGCTTCTTTAGCTGACAATAAAAAAGCCTTAAGCTACTTCACTAATCCTATATTGTGGAACACTCTTAAGGCATTCCTTAAGCTATAATTAATGATGAAAACGACTGAACAAAATAAACTATCTGGCGCAGCGAGTGCTATCATAGCCCAGTCAGCAGTGGAAAATAACAAAAAGGCTATCACTACTACCATTAATATAGGATTTATTTTATTTGGCGTAGCAGTAGTAGGTGTAGGCTTCACTGCGTTTTACTTTTTGTATTGGAAAAACCGCTTCCGCCCAATGAAGTACAACCCATATGCAGCTAATAGCAACGTACCTCCAGCAGCGGCTGTAGCCAAAGCCAATGCCTTATACGAGGCAATGAAAGGAGCAGGTACGGACGAAAAGGCTATAAAGAATGCTTTGCGTAATGTTAATTACAACGGATACGTAGATGTTTACAATGCCTTTGGCAAACGTGAACCTGGCGGACTATCATTCTCATTAGGCAATGGCAATTACGAAGACCTTACAAGTTTCTTACACGGCGACCTCAATGATAAAGAACTACAAGACTTACGCCGTGCTATGGCTCCAGATGCCGCAACACTTATCTAATACTAAGAAAATGATGATGAATGTTTCAAAAAATAAAGCCTTTTTAATAGCAGGTGTCGCTGTGCTGGGGTTAGGTGTAGGCGCGTACTTCCTATTTTTTCGACAAAAAAAAGGAGCATACAACCCTAACGACACTAACCCTAATGCTAACCCAGCTGCTACTGCTGATTATCGCAAGCAGTTACAAGCCTTTTCAAAAAGCCAAAAATTAAAGGATACTACTCGTTCGCTCCTCGCAACGATGAACCAACGCGGAATTATCAATAAAGAGCAGGTTAAAAACCTTATCTATAATAACATACCCGATGATGAGCATATGAAGATTTTAAAAGGCTATTTTCGTTGCCACCTATATCAAGGTAATCTACTCTCTGTTAATGACAAACGTATGGACTTGGTAGGCTGGCTGCAAGAGAGCCTTAGCAGTGATGATTTTGAAGACCTTTTGGGCAAATACCCATCACTTAATTATAGAATAAACTGTTAATGCCCGTGCCCTATGAAAACAATATTGCAAAATCCACAGACCAATGCCACTGTACAAGTGGGAATGATTAACGAATTTAGCCCTCATTGCTATATGAATACAACCAAACCAGCTACTACCACTCCAAAACCAGCGGTAGTAGCTCCTAAAACCGTATATAAACCGCGCCCAGAGGAGGGCGTAAGCACACAAGATAGCTATAATGAGCAGGTCAAAAAAAGTAAAGATTGGATATGGCTTGCCATAGCCGCCGTTATTGGTGGCGGTATAACTTACTACGCAACCAGAGAAAAAAAACAACCTAAAAAAGTAAACGTATAATATTATGATAGGAAAATTTTCAAATTCAGTAAATGTAGAGCAAAACAATAATGGTGGTAACTCTGGTGGTGGCTCTGGCGGTAATAATAGCTTCCCGCTACCCATTCTTGAAGAAGATGTTTTTTTACAAGGTAATATCGGAAGTCCATTTAGTGTAATGGATATTCATCTCAATCAAAGAGAAAGAATGGGAGGTGCACAACCAGAAACTGATGTTATTAGGCAAAAAGATTTCAATTCTACATTAAATGAGGACTTATATATTGAAGAAACCTTTTGGGGTTCAATTGAAGTTGATAGTTATTACAACTTCTATGTTAATCCTTTAGGGTTACCTCAAAAAAAAGATAGATTTTATGGCAGAACAATCGTTGCTAATGGAGAGTGTACCATTACTATTCCTCCGAATAAATCAGTACGGATATTGAAAAGGTCTGATGCCAGCAAGAAACTAACAATAAGTACACATAATGGGCAAGAAAAAGAGTATGTTGGCTCTCCTGCTGGTACTGTATTCTTGGTTACCCCTGTATTTAATTCCAGAGTTTTGGCTATCTCTGAAGTACGCCCGTTTGGCTATGAAGAAATTAGCACTAATTAAACCCATAATCTCTAATAATATATTAAGAAAACAATGCTTGAATTTATAAATAAATACGGCTCATTTATGCTCGCTGGAGCAATAGGCGTTTCTATCAAAAAATTAAGACGCCGAATGACTTGGAGCCGTTTTTTTCGCTCTTGCTTAATCGCTATATTCACCAGCTTATGTGCGGGGGTGCTCTTCCTGCATTTCTTGCAGTTACCTATCCCAGTAGTGAACGCCTTGTGTGGTGTAACGGGAGTATTCGCCGAAAGTATTTTAGATGAAATAGAAGATATTATAAGCCACTTTTCAGACTACATTGACAAGAAACTTAATAATTAACCTATGAAGTGCAAAACCCTCATCATCATAGCCCTACTGCTAAGTGCCTGCCGCACTCCACAGCAGATTTTTAATTCAGAAAGCATAATAAAGTCTTCTGATACCCTTTATATAGAGCGCACCCCACCCGTGCACGACACCCTCTATATACCCCTGCCAGCCGTACACACCGGCAGTGCCCCCTGCGATAGCCTATGCCAACAACAGCTCACCGATGCCCTCTCGCGTCTGGCTACGGCTAAACACTCCAGCGGCAACAGCTACGGCATCTATTACGACAAGTACCGCCAGCAGCTCGTACTATACCAGCAGCTACAAGAGCAACTTAACAGCCGACAACGCTCAACCGTCAGCACCCAGCAAACCGTCGTACAAACCCAGAAAATACCAGTACCCTACACCCCTCTATACACCAAAATCCTCGCTTGGATAGGAGCTGCAGCCGTAGGATACCTAATTTTCAGAATTAGCAAATTAATAAAATGAAAGCAAAGCATTTAATCATTGGCGGGGTAGCCGTATTAGCCATAGGGCTAATGAGCTTTACCAAAGCCAAAATATCGCAAGGCAAGGAACTCTTTAAGCGAATATTATTCAAAGTATCCCTACCTAAGAATTTCGATATAAGCACCCAGCGTATGCGCTTTTATATCGACCTTATTTTGCAAAACCCAACAGCGCAAGACTTCTCCGCAAGCTCTGCAGGCTCTATTTCTGCCAAAAGCTACCGTGTGTATGTAGGCAACAAGCTATTGGCGTTCGGCAGCTTGGGCTCTATCAGTGGCGTAACCCTACCGGCAGGCGGTAGCTATACATTCCCCAATATATATGTAGAAATCCCCACTATCGAACTCCTTAAGCACGCCTACAGCCTCACGGGCGAAGCCGACAACTGGAAAAAACTCTTTGCCGGCAAATCAGCCCAACAGCCCAACGGCACCACCTCGCTTAACGACTTTACCAACGTAGTCAAAGCCAATGCCGTAACATTTATGCGCGATTTGCGCTATGAATTAGATGTCGAAATATTCGGCATTACCTACCTTTTTAAACAAAACGTATTCTAATATGGACTTCAGAAACACCCCCTACAAGCGTGGCATACGCAACAATAACCCTGGCAATCTTGAAAAGCGCGACACTCCCTGGCAAGGCAAAGTACCGCACTCACAAAACACCGATAGCCGCTTCGAGCAGTTCGACAGTATCGAAAACGGATTGCGTGCCCTAATGATAAACGTACATACAAAGGTTACCCGCGACAAACTCGACACCCTTACCAAAATCATCAGCGTATGGGCTCCCCCCAGCGAGAATAACACCAGCGGCTACATTGCCCGCGTAAGCAAAGCGTTAGGCATAAGCCCCACCGCGCCCCTTACAGCCGATAGTTTTACAAAGGACTTTTACATCACCATTGCGCGTGCCATAGCCCAGATAGAGTGCCACCCTGACCACACCCGCATACCCGACAGCAGCTACCAAGCCGCCTACGATATGATACCATTAGCCAAGAAAGCATTAAAAAAAAAGTAATCATCAGTGGTAGCGGCTTACTGCTCATAGTCGCCGGCTACCTCCTATATCGCCACTTTAAGCTAAAAAATAAGCTATGACAAATTTTACAAAGCATTTCAAAGTATCTGAATTTACCTGCAAAGACGGTACCCCCGTACCGCCCCAGTACCTACATAACGCCAAAAAGGTAGCCGACAACTTAGAAGTATTGCGCGCCGCACTGGGTGGTAAACCCATTATCATCACCAGCGGTTACCGCACCCCAGAGCACAACAAAAAAGTAGGCGGAGTAGGAGGTTCAGCCCACCTAACCGCCAGTGCAGCCGACATTGTTGTACGCGGTATACCGCCCGCACAAGTAGCCGCCACTATCGAAAAACTCATCGACGCCGGCAAAATGCAAGAGGGCGGTATCGGCATATACCCCAACTTTGTACATTACGATATTCGTGGCACCCGCGCACGGTGGAATGGCACAAAAAAAAACGGCGGTAGCACCACAGGCATCACCCCCGCATTACCAGCAGATAGCGAGGGCAACGAAGACCAAGCCGGCGAACAGCTAACACCCACCACCCCCGATAGCCCACCCGCTAACGACGACAAAAAGAATTACACCCCCTACCTCATAGCAGCCGGCATACTCGTCTTAGGAGGTATAGGGTACTATATTTATAAGAAAAAGTAACCTATGGCAAAGAAAACAGCCCCTAAAAGCCCGCCAAAGAACAAAGATGCTCACTATTGGCAAATATCAATAGCCCTTTCAGCTCTTAACGTGCTTATTATGCTTTACCAGATGAACAAAAAATGAAAGGTATAATCACAGGATATACTAACGCTCTACTACGCACCCGCGCTGAAGTAGAAGCCGAAGCCGCCCGCAGGCTTGCCATATGCCGAAAA
Source organism: Capnocytophaga sp. FDAARGOS_737 (assembly GCF_009730375.1). NCBI lineage: Bacteria > Pseudomonadati > Bacteroidota > Flavobacteriia > Flavobacteriales > Flavobacteriaceae > Capnocytophaga > Capnocytophaga sp. FDAARGOS_737. Next base: position 1,581,801 of record NZ_CP046316.1, read on the forward strand.
TGCCCCTTATATCGCAACACTTTTGGCTTAGTAGAACGCTGTGGGCATTGTGGCTGCCCATTATCCGCCCTTACGCGTCAAAACGAAAAAACTTGCCCCAAATGGAAGAATTTATAAACCTACATAACCGCACCGTATTGCGCTCTGAAGTAGAGCGTGTGATTTCTATTGCTAAAGAACAAAATAACACAGAGGTCATTTACCGCCTCTCTCGTATACTCAATGCTTATCCTACCGAACAGCGTTTTGTCATCAATATAAAGGACTATCCAACCCCTCCTACAGCCCTTGCTGGCGCACACCACACAGGCGACTACCGCGAAGCCCTCGACGATTGTGGACGCCTCAAAAAAGGCTGGAAATTCTCTAAAGGGCAAGTTGTAAAAGTTACTCCAAAAGCAAAAAAAACTTCTGATACTCCCACAGCTACTACAGCTGTAGAGAGTAAACAACTTGTGCCTTATACTGCCGAAAAATTTGCGAATGATTTAGACATCAACAAACTCGAACGTTCTTTACATTGGTTATCTTTTGACCCAAAAGGGCGTGCTCAACGCGAACAAGAAAGTTTTGGTAATAGCATTGCCGAACTCTATACCAGTAACCTTGAGCAAGCAAAACAAACAGGCGCACTCGAAGCCTATAATTATGCATTCGACAAAGGATATAGCTATATTCTAAAAAACTACCTCGAAATGGTTGGTATTCGTGCTCGTACATTTAGTACTGCTATTACTGGAGGTGCTGGTATCACTGAAAGAAAAATAGCAAGTAACGAAAAACTTATGCGCAGTGAGCACGAACGCTTGCTGAAACATATAGATTTACAAGAAAAATTACAAGAAAGATTAGCTAAAATTGCTAAAAACAAACCCGCAGACCAATATGAAGAAGGTGATGTTATCAAAAGTACTGATAATAATGCTATAACAAAGCTACAGCAGAAGCTAAAAATGTTACAAGACAGAAAAACAATGTTAAAAAACGGCGTTGTAGCAGCTAAAGAGTATCAAAAAAGCAAAGATATTTCAGTATTTAAACAGTACAATATTGACAGCGAAACAACAGAACAAATAATAAACCATATAGACAAAGGCGGAAAACCAACTGAAAAAGATATGTACAGCTGGTTTACAATGCCATACCTAAATAGAGATATAAAAGAAGTAGAAAACCGTATAGCAACCCTCGAAAAAAATCAAGCCAAAGGCACAGATGAAACACTTATTGAGGGTGGAAAAATAATATATAACGGCGAAGCACAACGCTTACAAATATTCTTTGACGGCATTCCAAGTAAAGAAGTACGCGAAGCCCTCAAATCCCACGCTTTTAAATGGGCTCCTACTGCCAAAGCGTGGCAACGTACCCTTACCGAAAACGCCAAATATGCAGTAAAGCAATACCTAATAAAAACAGGCATACTAAAACTGCGTACAGCTTTATCTGTACCCTCTCAAGATGACGAGCTAACATTTCTTGCTGCTGCTGGCATTGACTACTTCGAGGAAGCTCCCGATGATGAAGCAAAAGGGCTTGGCAAGCCCGTCCCCGCTGCCGATATATACAAAATGATAACCGACAAAGTTATCAGTATGTTCAAAACCGCCAAAGCAAGCGACTACCACCGCCCGTGGAAAGACGATGCTTTCTTTATACCCCTCAATTTCGACAGCAAAAAACCATACAGAGGCGTAAACCGTCTATTATTGCAAGAACGCATCGGCTTTGCTGGCGCGTTCCGCAATCCCTATTTTCTAACGTTCAATCAGATAAAAAAACACGGTGGACGCCTTAAAAAAGGCACCAGAGGTTATGAGGTAGTATATTATTCAATCCGCTATATTGTCCCAGCCGACAAAAATACCGGACGCAAAGCCTATTCATCTACCAACACCCAAAAAGTCATCGACTATCTTGCAAAAAACAAACTCTCTGAAGACATTGTTACCCGTATCCCAATGATACGCTATTACAACGTGTATAACGGTGCCAGCATCGAGGGCATAGACTTTCAGTTAGACAAGCTACAGATAGGGCGTGCCGTACCCGATACCGCTTCCGAAAACCAAGCCGCCGCCCTTATAGTCGAAAACTACCCTAACCCTCCTGCTATCAAACACGAGGGCAACCGAGCCTATTACAGTCCCTCTGGCGACTATGTAAAAATGCCTAAAAAAGAACAATTCGACAGCATAAACGACTACTACCGCATTCTATTCCACGAGCTCACACACTCCACCGGACACGACAAGCGTTTAGACAGAGGCATACACCTAATGTTAGAGAAAGAAGATTATGCCAAAGAAGAGTTAGTAGCCGAATTTGGTGCCGTATTCCTATCAGCTTGGGCAGGTATAATGTGGTACACTAACAAAAACCACGCTGTCTACCTAAAAAACTGGAACAGTGCCATAAAAGAAGCCGAAAACGACAACAAATTCCTAATGAAAGCCGCCTCATTGGCGCAAGCTGCCACCGACTACATTCTAAACCTTGATGCAGCCGGACAACCCGCTTTCCTCTCTAAATACGAAAAAACCAATAAGAAAGCTGAAAAAAACAAGCCAGAAGCCAAAAAAGCTACTGAAAAAGCAGATAATACCGATAAGAAATATAAGTTTATTGCGTTTTATAACAGTTACGGAAGAATAAATGGCATATATTCATACCAAAATCTTACCATAAATGATTTTTATCTAAAAAATACTTTTGATGATGGCATAAAGGTATATGCCCCATTAAGGTCTCTTGAAAAAATAGAAGAAGCAAAGCGTATTATTGAAGAACAATACATTGAGGGGAAAGATTTCGTTTGTTTAAAATTTGAAAGTAAAAAAAGAGAAGAATATTATTCTTTACTAATACATAGCAACGAAAAAACCAAACCAGAAGCCCCAAAAACTAAAAAAAACACTAAAGTTGGGCAATATACAGGCGTTAAAACCATACCCCTAAGCGACCTATACACCGATGAGAAACGTTTTCAAAATCGAAAGAAACTCAATGAAGAAATAGTCGAAAACATCGTCAATAACTTCAAACCTACCGACCTCGACCCATTAGTCGTATGGTACGACAAAAAGCAAGGCAAAACCTTTGTTTTGGCAGGGCATCACCGCTTTGAGGCACTCAAACGCCTCAAACATAAAAACGTGCCCGTAAAGTTCGCTAATGATGATTACCCTACCGAAGCCGATGCCATACGCTATGCCAAAGAGATAAGCAACGCCAACCGTACCCTTGAGGAACCCTATGAGCGCGCCGCTATCTATCGCAAGTATCGTGAAGAGGGCTACAGCGAAAAAGAAATAAACGACAAAGCAGCCCTTGAGGGCAAAAACCGCTCTTATATACTCAACTTATCGTGCCTAAACCCCAAAGGAGCTACGATGAGCACCCTTGTACAATTCAGTCAGACGCAAAGCAAAGCCGATAAAAACGAAGCCGAACGCGTAGCCGATTGGATAGGACAAGCCCGCCGCAACGCCCCCGAACTAACAGACGCGCACGAAAAAGAAATGTTCGACTTCCTAATGAATAAAGAAGCCAGCAAACGCACCACCACTAAAGTAAAATTCCTTGAGTACGTACGCGCTTGTTGGAACCCTTTCGAGCCTACGGCACCCCTCAATCTGGCACGTATGAAATACCAATCAGAGGGCGAAAAACAATATGATGAAGAGGTAGAACGCTATAAAACCCTTATAAGCGACCTACAAAATAACATCGGCAACCTAAAAGACCGCTTTATAAACCCTGCTAATAAAGACTTCGTAAACCCCGAAGCCCCCGACTATATGGCGGTAAAGAAAATAGCCGACAACAAAATAGCGGAGTACAACACCCAAATACAGTACTACCAAAAAGAGCTGCTTAAATTATACAACAACAAACAGTCCTACCTAAAACCTACCGGACAAATAGCACTTTTCGGCGCGCTCCCGATTTTCAAAACCCTAAAAGAAGCTAAAAAATACTTTCTTTCTTGGGCTTTAACACACCTAAGAGGCAAAAAAGTCTTTCATAAAGAGCTCGACAAGTATGTTGTATTCAACCGAAAGGGTATTGAGCATACTTTATCAAGTAAAATATCATTTGAAAAAATGAAACTCATATTACAAGCAGAAGAAATGCTTAAAAACTCTCATCTGATAACCTTTGCAGAAGACTATAAAGGCAGAGAGCATATAAAAGGAGCTTACAGAATGAGCACTAAGGCAACCCTTGAGGGCGAAGAATTAAATGTAATACTTACCCTTAGAGAGGGCGAAAATGGTGTTATCTACTACGACCACAAAATAGAAGAAATAGAAAAGAGCACTACCCCACCACGAAGAGGTCGTGCCAAATCGTTCTGTGGCGATAGTGCTCCCACCAATATCCCCGCAAAAACCGTGCCTAACACATTGGTAAATAAGCAAATCGACAAATTAGCAAATCCAATAATGCCGCCTACCGTATACGTAGAGCACCTGCCAGAAATCAGCACGTCGGCAAATCAAAACACCCTCGATGCCAAAATGGCAGCCTTGCAAACGCGCAACTGGGAAACCTTTGTCATCGCCAACCCACAGCTACAACGCTTTTTAGGCGATGTAGAGCGCAAAACTTCCGAAAGCACCGTTATCACCATAGCCGGCGGAGCTGGTAGCGGCAAAACACGCTTCGCTTTTCAGTTCATCAACGCACTTGCGCAAAACTACAAAGTAGGACACGCCAGCCTCGAAGAGCACCCCGACAGCAAACTATATTACGACAAAGTACAACAGTACATTGATGAGACCGCCCTACCTAATATCGATGTCCCCGAAATTAAGGACTTAGACCAACTCGAAGCCCTGATACAGCGCAACGAAGTAATAGTAATCGACAGCTTCGCCAAGTTACAAGAACTCAACCCGCGCTTCCTCCTCGACCGCGACCTACGCAAGAAGTACGACGGCAAGCTATTTTTGCTCATCTACCAGCTTACTGGCGAGGGCAAAATGCGTGGAGGCAGCAAATCAGAGTATGACGGCGATATAATTCTACTCACCCACGTAGCCCCCGACTACCGAGAGAACTATATATACCCCAGCAAGAACAGGTACAATGCCCTACCAGCCACCCAGTTGCGCTACAGCACCTACTATCAGCAGATGCTGGATATACCCAAAGAGTTAGGCACAGGCAGCCGCCCGCCCGAAGCAATTAGCTTGCCCCCAGCCCCACAAAGCAATGTATACGAAGTAATTTATTAGAATATGAGCACCACTGTAATAACAAACGTAGCGTCTTATCAAATAGGCGTAGATATATTAGGCTTCCCAGTGTATCACGAACACTATTTTGCCGAAGAGCACATAAGCGAATGCAGTACCAAAAAGCAAGGCAAAAATATGAGTAAGAACAAAATAACATACAAGGTAATACCCTATATATTCAGCTACCTTGTAAAACAATTTTAATAACCAATAAATATTTCAATTCCAATGGCAACAAAGAAGAAAAACAGCCCCACACGCACTACCCGCAAGGTAACCGTACCAGTAACTATTACTGTAAGAGTAACCCCTAAGGCTCGCAAGAAAACCAGCCGCCGCAAGTAGTGCCACGCTCCAGCCCCGTAAGGCTGGAGTTTTTTATTCGGCTGGTGCTTCCTTATCATCAATAAATAACATCATTTTTTCGCCACAAATATAGGCTTTTTTTCTCCTCCGCCACCAAGCGGGGGAGTTTTTGTTTTTTTCCGCTTCCGCACCCCGCGCCCAAAAAATAAAATTTATGTGCAAAATGGTAAGTTTATGTGCAAAAATAAAATTTGTGTGCAGTTTGTGTGCAGCATACTTCACTGAAAATCAAATCATTAACATCTAAAAACACCCTCTGCACACAAATCACATAAAAAAAACACGTTCTAAACGTCATCAAACATTAAAAAGAAAAAGCTGCAGTTTTCACTATTTCATCAGCAAATTTATTGCGGGCGGTATAGCTTTCAGTAATCTTCAAATCGTAGTGCCTTGCTTGGTCGCGTACCTTAATAGCAGGAATACCACTGTTGAGCAAGTCCGTAATCCCAGTATCTTTAAGAGAGTAAAACTGATATTTGCTATCAAACTTATGTAGTTTGCGAAACTTAGCCCACTCGTCAGAAATCTTTTTAGGAGTAATAGGAGTAGTACCAGCTTTAAACTTATTCGCGCTAAAAAGGTAGTCGCTATTTTTAGCTTTGCTTAGGTGTAGGGCGAGGTCTGGCAAAAATACATCGGGTATTGTTACGCTTTCTGTTTTTCGGTTTTTAGAGTTTTCACCGTCAATTACTATATAGCCGCCGTGCAGGTGCACATCGCCCACCTTTAGCTTTGTCAGTTCTGTACGCCTAATGAAGCAGTAGTAAGTCAGCATACAAAGCACGTAGTAGTGAAAATTAGTATCGTGTAGCGTTCTTACCTTATCTTTAATCTCGCCAGATAGTACTTCACGCTTCTTTTGTACCTTGTTTTTAGGTTTTATGCTTTCAGCAGGATTAGCATTTATAAAGCACTTGGTTTTGCACCAAATTAGAAATATATTGAGAAATCTCAAATGATTATTATAAGTACTTGGGCTATTTTTACGCTCGTAATAGAGGTAGTCCAGATAGTTTTGCAGAGTATAGGTATCAAGTTCTACAATAAATTTCATTGATATTTTCTTATCGGTAAAATACTTTTTCAATAGTTCTATGCAAGAGGTATAGGCCCTAAGTGTATCGGGGCGTTTAATACCGTCTTGTACTTCTTTTTCTTGCATTTTTATAAACAAGTCAGCGCAATATTCTAATGATTTATATTTTACATTAGTGTCTTCATAGAATGGCGACCAGCCGTTATCTAATTTTTGGTTAATAGCGGCAATCATCTTTTTAGCATATTTCTCACGTTCGCGAGTAGGGGACATTGGAGGCACTCGCTTACGGAAGCGTTTAAATTCGTTTTGTGCAGGTATTTTGGCGAAGAATACAATGCGCCATTCATCATTTTGCCCTTTTTGTAGCACTGCGGGCTTATAGTCAACGTATATAATACGTGAAGAAGTATTTTTTTCGTTTGTAGGCATTTTTTTATTTAGGGCTACCTCCCAGCACTGTAAAACCGTGCAAAGAAAAAGCCCCAAATCAGACCCAGCTATTTTAAAAAACTTGGTGTAACTAACTGTATATCAATTAGTTACACCAATTTTGTAGCGAAGACGGGATTTGAACCCGTGACCTTTGGGTTATGAATCCAACGCTCTAACCACCTGAGCTACCTCGCCAATTATATTCAAAACCTATTCTTTCTGTTTTGCGGGTGCAAATGTACTACTTTTTTTTATTCTACCAAATTTTTATAACACTTTTTATTCATTAAATCTTATAAATATATTACAAATAAATGATTATCAACATTATACATACTTCTTTCTCACTCTTATACTTATTAACTTTCTAATAGGTCAAACATTCAAATTAGTTTAACTTAGAGGAGTGATTAGTGGCTAGCTGAGCAGTGGCAAGAATATTTTTCTATTTTGAAGATGATTATTAGTCGTTTATTTTTCGCTAATTTTTCGCTAATTGTTCGCTTATCCTATATTGTTCCTATATCATTTGTATAGGGTAGGTGGCTACAGAAAATTTTTCTGCTTTTATGATTTGTCATTTGTCATTATTTTATTATCTTTGCCATATCAAAAAAATCAACCGAAAAATATGTTAGTAAAAATTTACGGAAGTGCCGTTTTTGGAGTAGAAGCAACGACCATTACTATTGAAGTCAATATTGATAAAGGGGTGGGCTATTACCTTGTAGGGTTGCCCGATGTGGCTATCAAAGAAAGTAACTATCGCATCGCTGCGGCTCTGCAAAACAACGGCTATAAGATACCTGGAAGGAAAATCACTATCAATATGGCTCCTGCCGATATGCGAAAAGAAGGCTCTTCCTATGACCTTAGTCTTGCTATTGGTATTCTGGCAGCTAACGAGCAAATACAAGCCGATGATTTAGATAAATACATCATTATGGGCGAACTCTCTTTAGACGGAGGACTTCAACCTATAAAAGGTGCCCTACCCATCGCCATTCAGGCACGTAAAGAGGGGTTTAAAGGCTTTATTTTGCCTGCTCAAAACGCTAAAGAAGCCGCTATCGTAGACCAATTGGAGGTGTATGGAGTAGAAAACATAAAAGATGTAATAGCGTTTTTCAACGGCGAAAGACAGTTAGAGCGCACCATAATAGATACACGCAAGGAATTTTATAAGAACTTAGAGTTCCCTGAATTTGATTTTGCTGATGTTAAAGGACAAGAGACTGTAAAACGCTGTATGGAAATAGCGGCTGCTGGAGGACACAATATCATTCTTATAGGGCCTCCTGGGTCGGGGAAAACGATGCTTGCCAAACGGCTGCCCAGCATTCTCCCTCCTATGACGCTGCACGAAGCCCTCGAAACTACCAAAATACACAGCGTAGTGGGGCGCATTAAAGACAGTGGACTGATGAGCCATCGCCCTTTTAGAAGTCCTCATCACACCATTTCAGATGTTGCTTTAGTGGGAGGCGGTACTTATCCACAACCAGGTGAGATATCATTAGCGCATAATGGCGTGCTTTTCCTTGACGAACTGCCAGAGTTTAAAAGGGCTGTGTTAGAAGTGATGCGTCAGCCTTTAGAAGACCGAGAGGTGACGATATCAAGGGCTAAATTCTCTATCACTTATCCTGCGTCGTTTATGTTAGTGGCCAGTATGAATCCGAGCCCGAGTGGTTATTTTAACGACCCCGATGCCCCTATGAGCTCTTCGCCTGCTGAAATGCAACGCTATATGAGCAAAATATCAGGACCGCTGTTAGACCGTATCGATATACATATAGAGGTAAATCCGGTGCCTTTTGAGAAACTTTCTGATGAGAGAAAAGCGGAAAGTAGCAGCGAAATACGCAAACGTGTAATAGAAGCGCGCAATATACAGACTGAGCGTTTCAAAGAGTATGAGCACATACACTATAACGCCCAAATGAATACCAAACAGATTCAAAAATTCTGCAAGGTAAGTGAGGAATCTCTAAAGCTCCTAAAAAATGCTATGACACGCCTCAACCTTTCTGCTCGTGCCTACGACCGCATTCTGAAGGTAGCACGGACTATAGCTGACTTAGAGAAAACAGAAAAAGTAGAACCTCACCATATTGGCGAAGCTATTCAGTACCGCAGCTTAGACCGCGATGGATGGTTCAGCTAAGAAATAACTATTAATAAATAATAATTAACACTATAAAACAATGAAGAAATATTTTTTATTAGCGACTTTTGGTTTATTAACACTCGCCAGCTGTAACCAAAGTAATAAGTTGGACAACAGCGATGTAACCGACCTTATCACCGATTACTTAGAAGAAAATCCGCTATACGAAACAGGTAAGTTCAACACCAACAAGCAAAAACTAAGCAACAGTTCAGACCAAGAACTCATTGAGGCTATTCAAAGGCTAACAGATGAAGGATTTATTGAAATCAATGATGAAAAAGTGCGCAAAAAGTGGTTTTCTAAAGACAGTGTACATATTATTACCCCCGCACTTACGAAAGAGGCATTGCCTTATTTGGTAAAGCAAAATAAAAACAATGCCGAAGTAAAAACAATTATCTACAAATTTAATGATAAGAAAGTAACCTTGGAGAAAAGTACAGAAAATGTATCTGTTTGCACCGTTATTTTAGATAAAGAGAAAACGCCTTTCTACTATTTTGGCAAAGACCCTTACCCTAATGCCTCGTTTATTACTCAGAAGTTTAAACTAAAATACAACGAAAAAACAGGTTGGAAGATTATAAAAAAATAAACTATGAAGAACCTTAGTATCCTTACATTAATACAAGCCTTATTAAGCCTCGTATCGGGCATACTCATCTCTAAAATGTCTTTTATTGGGAAGATAGGCGTTAGCACCTTCTACAGTCAGTATGCCGTATTTAAAACTTGGTGGAAAACTGCTCTTATTTTATTTATTGTACAGTTTGTGTTATTGCTTTTCTTACAAACGTTTAGAGCTAAAGTAAGCGTGGGTTTTTCCCGTTTGTTGGCTGTCCTATTAACAATAATAGGAGCCGTAGGGGCTTATCTGACTTATATAGATTTTACCACTACGGCTCATAAGGTGATGAAGTTTAGTTTTCACGCAGGTTTTTATCTGTTCTGGATAACGTGGTTTATCACTTGTTTTTATTTTCTTTTATCAAAGGGAGCAAAGCAAACGACAGACCTCCCAGAAGAAGCGTCATAGCAAATTGTGATGTCCATACTATCCAACCGAAGGCGGTGCCTACAGGTGTTGCTACCCCAAAGAGGAAAAGCACCTCAGCAATAAAGAAAGGATATGACCCAAAGCCTGCATTGGTAAATGTCATTGCAAAGCTACCCACTACAAAAGCTGTAAGCACATTAGCCAGACTGATGGTAGCTGTTTCGGGCAAAGCAAAGAAAGGAATGTAAAACATCAGGAAATACATAGCCCATATAAAAATGGTATGCAATAAAAACAAGGTTTTATGGCGTATTTTCATCACTGAAAGTACGCCTTCTTTTATACCACTTAAAAAGCCTTTTACCTTTACAAACAGTTTTCTTTCAGAAGTATAAACCAAATATAAAAATACTACAAACGATACTCCGCCAATAAGTGCTATCCACAATAGTTTCTGAAAAGGAATTTTAGACAATATAAAACTGCTAATTACATCGAACTGTAGCACAAATGCAACTCCGGTAAATGCTGTGAGCAGTAGCAGGTCGATAACCCGCTCTGAGATAATGGTGCCAAAGGATTTTTCAAAAGGCACTCCGTCATAATTACTGACAAGCAGAGCTCGCGATACCTCTCCAGAACGCGGAATCGTAACATTTACCAAATAGCCCATAAACACTGCCATAGCGCGGTGTAATAGAGAGGTACGGTATCCCATAGGGAGCAATAAAAACTCCCAACGCACAGCCCGCGACATATCGGCGAAAAAGCCTAAAAAGACTGATAAAATAATATAAAAATAATCTGCTGAAAGAAAGGTTTTCTTTATCTCAGCAAATTGCTCTTCAGTAAACTGTTGGTAGGCGTACCAACACAAAAAACCTCCCACGAGTAATGGGAGGGTAAGTTTAAGCGTTTTTTTCATTCTAAGAGATTCGTTTGTTCATTAGGGAAAATAACAGAAGGTTTAAAGGTTTTAGCCTCTTCAAAATCCATTAGGGCATACGAAATGATAATTATTATATCGCCTCGTTGTACTTTGCGAGCCGCAGGCCCATTGAGCACTATAGCCCCTGAATGGCGTTTCCCTTTGATGATGTAAGTATCTAAGCGCTCACCGTTATTGACATTTACTATCGAGACCTTTTCACCTTCTATCATTCCAGCAGCTTCTAAAAGTGCCTCGTCTATAGTGATGCTACCGATGTAATCTAAATCAGCACCTGTTACTTTTACTCGATGTATTTTAGATTTTAATACTTCTATTTGCATTTTTTGCTTGTATTTAAAAACGCGGCAAAAGTACAAATAATTAGGTAATTAGCAATTTTCTTCTACTTATCGCAGAAAAAAGTTTCTTTTCGTTTTTTAATAACTCGCTGATAAATAACCACATAAGAAATAGCAATTACGAAAAGTTATTTATTTTATCGAATAAAAATTGTACAACTCAAATAAAATACTTATCTTTGCTTCAACTAAAACTAAAAGTTAATCGCAATGAGTGTATTAGTGAATAAAAATTCAAAGGTGATTGTACAAGGCTTCACCGGAAGTGAAGGTACCTTTCACGCTGAGCAAATGATTGCTTACGGCACAAATGTAGTAGGCGGTATTACCCCTAACAAAGGTGGACAAACACACTTAGGAAAACCCGTATTTAACACCGTAGCCGACGCTGTAAAAGCCACAGGAGCTGATGTTTCTATCATCTTCGTACCGCCTGCATTTGCTGCAGATGCCATTATGGAAGCAGCAGAAGCTGGTATTAAAGTGATTATTACCATCACTGAAGGTATTCCTGTTGCCGATATGGTAAAAGTGGCTGCTTATATCAAAAATCGGGACTGCAGGCTTATAGGGCCTAACTGCCCTGGAGTTATCACTCCAGAAGAAGCTAAGGTAGGTATTATGCCTGGTTTTATCTTCAAAAAAGGACACGTGGGCATCGTTTCTAAATCGGGTACTCTTACTTATGAAGCTGCTGACCAAATAGTACGTCAGGGCTTGGGTATCACTACCGCTATAGGTATCGGTGGTGACCCTATTATTGGTACCACCACTAAAGAAGCCGTTGAACTACTAATGAATGACCCTGAAACTCATTGTATAGTGATGATAGGCGAAATAGGTGGTCAGTTAGAACCTGAAGCTGCTCGTTGGATAAAAGCTAATGGCAACAAAAAACCTGTAGTGAGCTTTATTGCTGGTGAGACAGCTCCTAAAGGGCGCACTATGGGGCACGCTGGAGCTATAGTAGGAGGTGCTGAAGACACTGCTGAGGCTAAAAAACGCATTCTTAGAGAGTGTGGTGTACACGTAGTGGATTCGCCTGCTAAAATAGGTGAAAAAGTAAAAGAGATAATGAGTAAATAGACTTTATTTTTGTTTTTATCGTAAAAAAAAGCTGTTAGAGTATTTTCTAACAGCTTTTTTATATTTTATTACATTATCTTCATCTTTTTTCCGCTCATAATTACTATCTTTGCGCCCTGAAAAAAATAACTCATTACAAATGAAAAAACTAACAACCATTATCGTGTTTTCTACTATTATCTCTTTCTTTAATACTCTTTTCGGGCAAAGAAAACTATCTGATACAGAGGTTTTTAAAAAGAATCCTTCTGAAGTTACCTCGTTTGAAGAGGCTAAGACTGAAGCTGAAAAGATATTGTACTACCTTATTCAAGAGGAAATTATACCAGGGGCATCAGTCACGGTTACTAAACAAGGGAAAATTATTTGGCAAGGAGGGTATGGCTATGCCGATATTAGCAAAAAAACGTCTGTAGACCCACAAAAAACTATCTTTCGTGTAGCTAGTATGAGCAAAGCTATCACTGGGGTATTATTGGCACGCCTACAAGAGCAAAAGAAATTTGACTGGAATCTTTCGCTGTATGAATACGTACCTAACTTCCCGCCCAAACCGTTTGACTTCACTATTAAACAGCTTGCTGGACATTTGGCAGGTATTCGCTCTTACAAAGCAAATGAATATACCCTCAACAAGAAGTACACTATAGAAGAGGGAATAGACCTATTTAAAGATGACATACTACAATCGGCACCAGGCACTAAGTTTTTATACAGCAGTTATGGTATTAATCTTATTTCATTAGCTATTGAAAAGTGCCTAAACAAGAAGTTTGAAGATATAGCTAAAGACGAGGTTTTTAAACCACTGAATATGTGGCGCACCTTTCCTGACAGAGGTAAAATTATCACTGATGAAGCTACTCCGTACACCCGTACTAAAAAGGGATTAGACAAGGCTACTGAGGTGAATAACTACTTCAAATTGGCAGGTGGAGGCTTCCTTTCTACCTCTCACGATATTGCAAAAATGGGTACTGCCATAGAGCGACACAGCTTCTTATCGCAAGCTGTAGAAAATGAGATGCTCAAAAAACAATGTACTACTGACGATGTAGAGATAAACTATGGTATAGGTTGGCAAAACCAACGCGACTGGAATGGACGCGACTACTTTGGACATACCGGTATGGGGGTAGGTGGTTTTGGTTGGCTATCAGTATACCCTAATGAACAAGTAGTTATTGTGATGCTCTTCAACGTTACAGACCCTCAAATAAGTATTTATCTACAGCGCCTCACCGATTTTATTTTAGAAGGCGCTAAGCTAACTAACCAACCTACCCTCATTGAAAATCCTTAATTTAACTCAATAGGTTTCCCCGTTTTTTTATTAATAGGTAACTGCGCTTTTACTCGCTTAAGGTAATGGCGCAGTTTTTTTGTGAGCTCTTGTGTCTTGCGCGGGTATTCTGTATCCAAATTGTACTGCTCTCCTATATCATCTTCGAGGTTAAAGAGTTCTTTTTGCCCTGTTTTGTACATATACACTAATTTCCAATCGCCTAAGCGTATGGCACTCGAAGCTCCGTAACCATAACCTTCTACTGTATACCAATTGTTAGGGCAATGCCAATAAAGGGGACGGGACTTCCCTCCTACTCTTTTCCCCTCGAGCAAAGGCAAAAAGCTCTTACCATCTACCACCTGCGGCACTTGGTAGCGGTAATGCTTTAGCTGAGCAACACTCAACAAAGTCGGAAAAACATCTTCGATAATAACCGGCTGCGAAGTACGCGTACCAGCAGGTATATGTCCGTGCCAAGCTGCTATCATAGGGATACGCACGCCCCCCTCATAAGCAGAACCTTTGCCTGCTTGTAGCGGATAGTTGTGTGTGTTAGGCTCGCCACCTCGCGCTACAGCACTAAGTCCGCCATTATCAGAGAGAAATAAGATAAAAGTATTATCGGCTAACTGATGTGCTTCGAGGTAATCTAACACATCGCCGAGGCTTTTATCCATAGCAGCTACCATAGAGGCATAGCGCGCCTCTATAGGGTCTAAATGCTTATAGGCATCAATAAAACGTTTGTCTTCTTCTATAGGAATATGTACCGCATAATGCGAAAGATAGAGAAAAAACGGACGGTCTTTAGGACGGCTGTCTAAGGTAGCAAGAGCCTCAAGGGTGAGAGCTTCGGTAACAGAAATATCTTTTCCCCAATACTTTTGCAGGTCGGGGATAGCAAAAGCAGATGATGGTTTGCCGTCTGTACGATTGCCAAAATTAGTAAGCCCCGAGTAACTGGCAGGCCCTCCGCCTGCGTGTCCTGCTATATTCTTCTCAAAACCTAAGTTCAGCGGATCAGCGCCTAACGTTTGGGTAGCCCCAAAATGTGCTTTACCTATACAGATAGTGTAATAGCCCACATCTTTGAGCAACTGCGGAAGAGTACGAGCGTAATAAGTGCGAGGAATATTAGGTACAGGCGAAATGCCATTGACATTCCACTCAGGAGGTGAGATAACTGTGTCTTCTACATCGGTAGGAGTATTGTAGTGAAGCGTCCAATTGGTTACACGATGGCGAGCCGCATTACTACCCGTCATTAGGCTAACCCTACTAGGCGAACATATAGAGGCAGCATAGCCTTGCGTAAGCTGTATGCCCTTAGCGGCGAGACGCTCCATATTAGGAGTGTGGTAAATATCATTATTAGGTACACGCTTTTCGTAAAAAGGCAACGAAGTGTCTTCCCAGCCCATATCGTCTACTATAAAGACAACTATATTAGGGCGTTGAGAGGTAATAGCTTGTCCCCAGCTGTTAGTAAACAGCAATGCTAATAGTATCAAAAAAGTTGGTTTCATTTCTTAATGGTTTAGTTATTTAAAAATAGTAAACAAATTAGTATTTATTGCTTCTATTCTCTTTTTAGATGAAGAGGCTGTATCAAATTTATAGGTCTTACCTTTTTCTTTTATTATAACTAATTGCCAATCAGAAGTATTAAATATAGACTTCAATTTTTCTGCAGGAATTGTAGTAGAAAAACGCGACTGAAAGTTATTTTTTTCTCTTTCTACAAACAACAATTTGACGTCAGAAAGTTCAAACTCTGTATTATTAACATACAAATAAGCTCTTGTTAAGCTATGTACGGCTTCTGGCATATACACGCTAAAATTCACCTGTGCTGTACCCTGCAAACTCTCTTTACTTCTGAAGCTAATATCTAATGTAGCTTTTGCCTCTTTGTATTCACTTACTAAGGCTAAAGGTTTTATAAAATATTGATTACCTTCATCACCTGCATAATAACTCTCGAAGTATTTTTTACTTCCAGCTGAAGCTGCGGGTCTTACCCCTAAGCAACTATTAAAAGTAATGGATAAAGAGACAAGTAGTAAACTAAGTAGTAAAAAACGTTTCTTCATAAAACAATATTAAAAAAAAAGAAGAAAAGAACTATCTTGATGTATTTTAGATAGTTCTTTTTCTTCTCTTAAGTTAAAAAAAACTATTCACCAGTTACAATAGTTTCATAAGAAACTACGATACCAAGAATACTTTTGTGTTTGATATCAACTGTTGAAATTTTAGTGATACCACCATTTTGAGCTGCTTTTTGGATACTTGCATCAGCACCAAAGAACAATACACCAAGATAACCAGTAGCGGTAGCAGTTCCTACTTTTTTACCAACTGGATTGCTAGTAGCTGCTACTGGCAATGTAAGAGAGCAGCTTGTTAGAGCAGTAGCTAAAGCTGCTGCAACGAATAATTTTTTCATAAAAAAATACATTTTTATTTGTTATGTTCCCTACTCTTATGGATTTTCAGTTCCTCCCTGTTGATAGTTTAACAGCTCTAATTAGGGTACAAATGTACGTTTTTATACAATACCACACAAATTTCTGCTAAAATATTTCTGTTTTTTAACATTTACCAGTTTATATTTTACTTGGTAATTATTTAAGGCTACCTACCATATCTTCTGGGCGTACCCATTTATCAAAGTCTTCTGGAGTAACATAACCTAAACGTACTGCTTCTTCTTTAAGAGTAGTGCCGTTGCGGTGTGCTGTTTGAGCTATCTCGGCAGCTTTGTAGTAACCTATCTTAGTATTGAGAGCTGTAACTAACATTAATGAATTATCTACCAACTCTTTGATACGTTTATAGTTAGGCTCAATTCCACTTGCACAATGCTCTTCGAATGACACGCATACATCACCTAAAAGCTCTGCTGATTTTAGGAAGTTAGAAGCCATTAACGGTTTGAATACATTGAGTTCGTAATGCCCTTGTGTACCTCCTATAGTGATAGCAACATCATTACCCATTACTTGAGCCGCTACCATAGTCATCGCCTCGCATTGGGTAGGGTTTACTTTACCAGGCATAATAGAACTACCAGGTTCGTTAGCAGGAATAAGGATTTCGCCTATACCAGAACGAGGACCTGAAGCCATCATACGAATATCATTAGCTATTTTGTTAAGCGAAACAGCTAATTGTTTGAGTGCCCCGTGGCTTTCTACGATAGCATCGTGAGAGGCTAAGGCTTCGAATTTATTAGGAGCGGTAACAAAAGGTAGTCCTGTGAATTTAGCAATATACTCAGCAACCTTTACATCATACCCCTTAGGAGTATTAAGCCCTGTACCTACAGCTGTACCACCTAAAGCAAGTTCTGAAAGGTGTGCAAGTGTATTCTTAATCGCTTTGATGGCGTGGTCGAGTTGGGCCACATAACCAGAGATTTCTTGACCAAGTGTAAGAGGGGTTGCGTCCATAAGGTGCGTACGACCTATCTTAACTACATCTTTGAAAGCTTCAGCTTTAGCCGCAAGGGTATCACGTAGTTTTTTAACCCCTGGAAGCGTTTTCTCTACCACCATTTTGTAGCAAGCAATATGCATACCTGTAGGGAAAGTGTCGTTAGACGATTGCGATTTATTTACATCATCATTAGCTTTTAACACAGGGTCGCCCTCGCCTATCTGTTTGCCAGCCAATACTTGAGCACGGTTAGCAATCACTTCGTTTACGTTCATATTTGACTGCGTACCAGAACCTGTTTGCCAGATAACCAATGGGAATTGGTCATCAAGTTTGCCTGCAAGAATTTCGTCGCATACTTGAGCAATAGCATCGCGTTTTTCAGCTGAAAGCACGCCTAAATCAAAATTTGCATAAGCAGCTGCTTTTTTGAGGTAAGCGAAACCACGAATGATTTCTTTTGGCATAGAGGCAGGAGCACCAATTTTGAAATTGTTGCGAGAACGCTCTGTTTGTGCCCCCCAGTATTTATCTGCAGGGACTTTCACTTCGCCTAAAGTGTCTTTTTCAATTCTGTAACTCATTTTGTTTGTATTTAATTAATAATAATTCGGTGATAATAACGCTACAAAAGTACGTTAGTTTTTTGAGATATTAAAATTTTTTTAAGTTTTTTTTCAATATATTTTTCTTTCATCCTTTAATCTATTTCAAACTACACATCAGCTAAAAATCCTCTCGTACTTTGCTATCGCATACTTTTCCCCGAAGGAAAGGAAAATCCGCCTGAAGTAGTATATTTTTCTGGTTTTAAGATAATAATTAGACGGTTATACTCTGATGATTGTTCGTCACATACTCGGCTGCGCCAGCTCGCCGACTTTCCTTCGCTCTTCCTAAAGGGTAGGTATATCTAACCTAAAGGGAAAAGATAAAAGAAATTTTCTCTGGGAGGGCTGGGAGGATTGTGAAGGCTGGGAGGATTGTGAAGGCTGGGAGGATTGTGAAGGCTGGGAGGATTGGGAGGACTGGAAAAAATGGGGGAGATATAGGTTATTGTGGAAAGTTGAGCATAGGAGAAAAAACTGTCATTTTGTCAGTTGTTTTTAGTTTGGTACTCTTTTAGCTATAGAAATATCCAAAAAACTAAAATTGATTGAATATATGAAAGGAAATATTAACGTTTCTGTAGAAAACATCTTTCCGCTTATCAAGAAATTCTTGTATAGCGACCACGAAATCTTTTTACGAGAGCTCATCTCTAACGCTACCGATGCTACCCTTAAACTAAAACACCTGACCAGTATAGGCGAGGCTAAGGTAGAATACGGCAACCCTATCATAGAAGTAAAAGTTGATAAAGATAATAAAACCTTACACATCAGCGACCAAGGTATCGGTATGACGGCTGAAGAGGTAGAGAAATACATCAACCAGATAGCTTTTTCGGGGGCTGAAGAGTTCTTGGCTAAATATAAAGACACCGCTAAAGACAGCGGCGTGATAGGTCATTTTGGGCTCGGTTTCTATTCGGCTTTTATGGTTGCTAATGAGGTGGAAATCATTACGAAATCATACACTGACGCTCCTGCTGTACGCTGGGTATGCGATGGCAGTCCGGAGTTTACTTTAGAGGAAACAGACCTACGCAGCGAGCGTGGTACGGAGATTATACTGCACCTTAACGATGAATCGCTTGAGTTTTTAGAAGAGTATCGCATAGAACAGCTATTGCGTAAGTACAACAAGTTTATGCCTGTACCTATTAAGTTCGGCACTAAACAAGTACCCCTACCCCGCCCTGAAAACGCTCCTGACGACTATAAAACAGAATATCGCACTGAGGATAACATCATCAATAACCCTACCCCTGCGTGGACAAAACAGCCCGCAGACCTAAGCGATGAGGATTATAAGCAATTCTATCACGAATTGTACCCTACCCAGTTTGAAGAACCGCTATTCCACATACATCTAAATGTAGATTATCCGTTCCACTTAACGGGTATACTCTATTTCCCTAAGCTATCTAACGATATGCAATTGCAGAAAGACCGCATACAGCTATACCAAAATCAGGTATTCGTAACGGACAATGTAGAGGGTATCGTGCCTGAGTTCCTCACTATGCTTAAAGGGGTGATTGACTCGCCTGATATTCCGCTAAACGTATCGCGTTCTTATCTACAAGCTGACGGTAATGTAAAGAAAATTTCGTCATACATTACTCGTAAGGTAGCCGACAAGCTCAAATCGCTCTTTACCAACAATAGAGAGGACTTCCAAAACAAGTGGAATGACATCAAGATTGTATTAGAATATGGTATGCTTACCGATGAAAAATTCTATGAAAAAGCAGGTGACTTCGTACTTTACCCTACTACTGATGGGCAGTATTACACTCTTAGCGAGCTAAAAGAAGCTATCAAAGCAAATCAAACTGACAAGAATGATACATTAGTAGTGCTATACGCTCAAAACAAAGAGCAACAATACACCGCTATAGAAGAAGCAAAAGCTAAAGGTTACCAAGTAGTGCTATTAGACAGTCCGATAGTATCGCATCTTATTCAGAAGTTAGAAGAAAAGAACGAAAAACTCACTTTTGCACGTGTAGATGCCGCTCCGCTCTCTAAATTGATACAGAAAGACGAGCCTATCCTTGCTAAGCACAGTGAAGAGGAGAAAAACACGCTAAAAGCAGATATAGAAAAGGTACTCCCAAAAGAAGGATATATGGTGCAAGTAGAAGATTTAGACAGTGATGACACACCGTTTGTTATCAATCAGCCAGAGTTTATGCGCCGTATGAAGGAGATGAGTGCTACTGGCGGTGGCGGTATGTTTGGGGCTTTCCCAGAGATGTACCACGTGGTGGTAAACGCCAACTCTCCGCTAGCCGATGCTATACTTGCCGCTGATGAAGCTGCTAAAGAAAAACTTATTAAGCAAGCCTTCGATTTGGCACGCCTCTCACAAGGACTCTTAAAAGGTAAAGAACTATCAGAGTTTGTAAAGAGAAACTGGGAAATTTGCTAATTTGACAATTTGACGATTTATCAATTTAAAGAGACTGTTCTAAAAAGTTTTATTTCACCTTAAAAAAGCTTGTTAATACAAATAATCTTTTTATAACTTGCTGATTATTAACACCTTAATTTTACATACATACTCAGCTATACTAGTTTGCTGACTACTTTCAAAAGAGGGAATGTAACGGTCAGCATACAAAAAAACTTTTAGAACAGTCTCTTTTTCTTGTGTAATTAGAAAAAATACTGTACTTTTGCGCCCCAAAAAAATTGATTAGCAAATCGAAAAATTGAAAAATGATAGAAATCTTGAAAGCCCGTAGTGGTAACTGTTGTGAGCTCTGTGGAGCTACTGAAAACTTAGGAGTATATACCATACCGTCTGCTAGAAACGAAAGCACAGACAATAGTCTGCTGGTATGCGATACCTGCCTAAGCCAAATAGAAAACCCAAGCACTATGGATAGCAATCACTGGCGTTGCCTAAATGATAGTATGTGGAGCGAACACCGCCCCGTAAAGGTAATGGCATGGCGATTGCTAAATCGGTTAAAAGATGAAGGCTGGTCGCTCGATTTGCTGAATATGATGTACTTAGACGATGAGGAACTCGCTTTTGCCAAAGATTCTGACGACCACCTTGACGAAAGTGAAAAGGTAATACACAAAGATAGCAATGGTACTGTATTAAGCAACGGCGATAACGTAGTACTCATCAAAGACCTAAAAGTAAAAGGTACGAGTATGACTGCTAAGCAAGGTACCGTAGTGCGCAAAATTACTCTCGACCCTGAAAACGCCCAATATATAGAGGGTAAAGTAGAGGGACAACAGATTGTAATCCTTACGCAGTATGTGAAGCGAATGAGCTAATATTTAACTATTTAATAAGATAAATATTAACAAATGAAATTATATATGAAACGATTATTTACAATGGCAGCTTTGCTGTGTATGAGTATAGGTTTTGCGCAGAAAACACTTCCTTTTGCTCAACCGCAAATGCCCATTGTTACTGAAAAGGAAAACACACTTACCTCTTTTGCTCTTCCTATTGAGAAGGGTGTACAGGTAGAAGATGTAGTACTCGCTTTCAAAACTAAACACCGAATGATAGACCTTGCTAATCTATCGGTATATGTGAGTACTAGAGATAAGCGTGAAGCGGCTACACTATTAGCACAAACTACTAAGATACGCAAAAAAGTTAAGCTTTCAGGCAACTACAAAGCAGCAAAAGACACCGTATACTTTTGGGTGACTGCTCGTACGACGGCTTCACCAGACTTGCTAAACAAACTTTTGCTGACAGGCATAAAGGTGAAAACCTCTGCTAAGAAATACGTACTATGCAACAAAAGCAATGAAGGACAACGCTTTGCTATCACTCTACGCCATCGCCAGCAAGACGGTATTGCGTGCTACCGCATACCAGGACTTGCTACTACGAATAAAGGAACACTGATTGCTATCTACGACAATCGTTATAACAACTGCAAAGACCTGCAAGAAGACATCAACGTAGGAATGAGCAGAAGTACTGATGGCGGACAGACTTGGGAGCCAATGAAAGAAGTAATCGATATGGGCGAATGGGGCGGAAAGCCTAACCGCTTAAATGGGGTAGGCGATGCGGCTGTATTAGTAGATGAACAAACCAATACCATTTGGGTAATGGGCTTATGGCAACACGGATTAGACCCTAAGGTGATGACTTGGTGGGGTTCTAAACCCGGATTGACTCCTGATGAAACAGGACAAATAGTAGTAGTAAAAAGCAATGATGATGGCAAGACGTGGAGTCAGCCCCTAAATGTAACTGCACAGATGAAAAACCCAGAGTGGCATCTGTTCTTTGAAGGGCCTGGTAAAGGTATTAGTATGGCAGACGGTACCCTAGTATTTGCAGGGCAATTTAAAGATAAAGACCAAGTGCCACACTCTACCATTATCTACAGCAAAGACCACGGTGCTACTTGGCAGGTAGGCACAGGGGCGAAATCGCACACTACAGAAGCACAAGTAGTACAGCTAAGCGATGGCTCGCTAATGCTAAATATGCGTGATGACCGCAACCGCTCTAACTACGAACTTTCTGATGCTTATAATGGTAGATCAGTGGCCGTTACTACTGATATGGGGAAAACGTGGGTAGAACACTCTACTTCGCGTACTGCTTTGGTAGAGCCTAACTGTATGGCAAGTATCATATCATATAAAAATAAGAAAGGTAAGCAATACTTATTCTTCTCTAATCCGGCTGATGCTAAAAAACGCATTAACCTAACGGTGAAAGTAAGTGATGATGAGGGCAATACTTGGGATAAACACCCACAAATATTGCTATATGAGAAAGATAATATGGGGTATTCTTGCTTAACAGTAGTAGATAATAAAACTCTTGGTATTATTTACGAGGGAGACGGCGATTTGTATTTCCAAAAAATTGCTATAAAAGAGTTTATGAAGTAAGTAGTATTATAATGTTATTAAAAAGCACTGCTTTTGGCTTAAACAACCAAAGCAGTACTTTTTAATTTTTTTTACTTGATACTATTATTTATTTACACTTATTTTTAACTCATAGCTACAATTATACTTCATTCATAAAAACATAAACAAAAAGCAATTTAACACATAAATATCTCTTAAAGAAAGTATAATTAGAGACGACACACATAGGATTAACAGATGATTAACACAACATCTTCAAAAATAATGATTTTTAATTACAAATGTTAACAATATCTTAAAACTGATAATCAGACAGTTAAGATAATAACATTATATAAACTTCAATTTTTTAACAAAATAATTTGATAAAACGCTTGCATATTTAAAATTTATCAGTAACTTAGCCTTCAAAATAATGAAAGATTAAATAAAACGTAAAAATACTTTACGTATATTTGCTAAAAAAAGATTTTTTTAATTTTAATTTAACGTGAAAGAGAGATAATATTTTATGAAAAAAAGATTAGTTACTATGTGGCTGTTATTAACAGCAGGGGTCGTAGGTTATTCCCAAAAAAACATAAATCAACCCGATCCTAACAACATTACTATTGATCGCGAAAATCCTTGTCGGGAATTTATGATGGAAGTATTCCCAGATAAAGGAAATTGTTCTGCACAAATTTTGAATGTATACGCTTGGGGCGTAAAAGAAAATGAGCAGATAAGCTGGCAGCTATTAGATGCTAATAAAGCATCAAAAGCCAGCGGTACATTTACGGCAACCCAAACACGCAATGTAAATCAGCGTATTGAGCTGCCTAACTTGCCATCAGGTAATTATACCTTTGTGGCTACAAGTACTTCTTGTCCTAAATCGCCCAAAGAATACTCTTTGCACCTACAAGCTCTTTTGCAGATGAGTCTTTTAGAAAAACAAGACATAGGCTGCAATAATAAGAGTAGTGATAAGGGCAGCGTGCTCTTGCGTGTATCAGGAGGCGAAAAAGGTAGCTATATCTATGGCTACGAAAAGATAGAAGAGGGACACAAACCTTGTGGTGATTCTTTTGATATTCGCAAGCCTGATTATGCAGATGACAATATAGATGGAGCTCCTACTTATGACGGAGTACCTTGCTGGCAAAAAGGAACCACAAATGGTAATACTTTTATCAGCTTAGATGAGGGCATATGGCGTATTTACGCTATGGATCCTGTTAGAGGATGTGTGGTATCGGATACTGTTACCATTCGTCGCTACCCTATCCTCTCTATAACCTCTATTGTAGCACAACTCTGCCAAGTGCAAACTGATGGTAAAATACCTGTGCATATCACCCTTGCACAACGCGGACAGGGCAAGCATTATTATAAACTCAATGAGCAAGCCGAGCAACCTATACAGTTTACTGAAGGCAACACTTTCGTACTAAATGTATTGCCTGACAGCTACAAAATAACTATACGCGATGAAAAAGGTTGCTATGCCGATGGAGGTTTTGAGGTGAAAGTCCCTACCCCTATACAGCTAAATGTTAGAGCCGCAAAAGCTACTTGTGCTACAGATAAAGGACAACTCTCCCTTAGTGTTATACCTAAAGAAGGTACTCTAGCTAAAATAAGTGGGTTCAGCTATCGTCTAACAGCAGGTAGTACTGTAGTAACAGGTACTACAACTGATAATAACACAGCCCTTCAGTTGCCTGCAGGCTTCTACCAAATAGAAGTAACTGTAGCTGAAACTGGTTGTAAGCTTTATGATAAAGTACTAATGCCAGAACCGCCTACTGTTATACAAGTAACCGCTACCCCTCTATACAGCAAAAATTGTACGCAAGAGAATGGTGAGATAGCTTTGCATATATCAGGAGGGCAAGCTCCTTATAAGGTGCGATTAGTACATCAAACCACTAAAAATGAACTTACCCAAACGCTTAATTCTTCTGTTTATACTTTTACAGGAGTAACTGCTGGTAATTATACCATAGAAGTTCAAGATGCTGCTGGCTGTAGTCGTTACGAGGGGACTACCTCTGTAACTGTTCAACCTTCTTTTGTACTTAAAAACATTAGCTTCGAAACTCTGAAAAAAGCTACTTGTGAGCGCAAAGAAGAGGTACTTGTAAAAGTAGCTGTAACTCCTGAATACGTAAAAGGAACGTGGCTAAAATATATCATCACAAGTGAAGATAAAAAATACAGAAAAGAGATACGCCTTGATGATACCTCTTTACAACTTAATGGAACTGAAGCCCTAGGTGTTGGTAAGTATCATATAGAGGTATTGAATGAACAAACCAAATGTAGAATAGGTGAAGATTATGAAGTGAAGTCTGTTGCAGAAGACTATAGGTTAGTGGTAGGAACTCCTGTAAAAGCCACTTGTGCTTCAGATAAAGGACAACTCACCCTTAGTGTTATACCTAAAGAAGGTACTTTAGCTAAAATAAGTGGGTTCAGCTATCGTCTAACAGCGGGTAGTACTGTAGTAACAGGTACTACAACTGATAATAGCACAACCCTTCAGTTGCCTGCTGGATTCTACCAAATAGAAGTAACTGTAGCTGAAACTGGCTGTAAGCTTTATGATAAAGTACTAATGCCTGAACCGCCTACTGCTATACAAGTAACCGCTACCCCTCTATACAGCAAGGATTGTACGCAAGAGAATGGTGAGATAGCTTTGCATATATCAGGAGGACAAGCTCCTTATAAGGTACGATTAGTACATCAAAACACTAAAAATGAACTTACCCAAACGCTTAATTCTTCTGTTTATACTTTTACAGGAGTAACTGCTGGTAGTTATACCATAGAAGTTCAAGACGCTGCTGGCTGTAGTCGTTATGAGGGGACTACTTCTGTAACTGTTCAACCTTCTTTTGTACTTAAAAACATTAGCTTTGAGACTCTAAAAAAAGCTACTTGTGAGCGCAAAGAAGAGGTACTTGTAAAGGTAGCTGTAACTCCTCAGTACGTAAAAGGAACATGGCTAAGATATATCATCACAAGTGAAGATAAAAAATACAGAAGAGAGATACGCCTCGATGATATTGCTTTGGAGCTTAATGGAACTGAAGCCTTAGGTGTTGGTAAGTATTATATAGAGGTATTGAATGAACAAACCCAATGTAGTATAGGTGAAGATTATGAAGTGAAGTCAGTGGCAGAAGACTATAGGTTAGTGGTAGGAACACCTGTAAAAGCCACTTGTTCGTCTGGCAAAGGATTGCTTACCCTCAGCATACAGAATAAAGAGGCTTCTGCTACTAAAGTGAGTGCTTTTGATTATCGCATAACCGCTAACTCAGTAGTAACAGGTACTTCAACTAATGGTAGTGCTATGATTCGCCTTTCAGCAGGTTCTTACCAAATAGAAGTGACTGTAGCAGAGACAGGCTGTAAGCTCTATGGAAAAGTAATAATGCCAGAACCACCTGCTGCTCTCAAACTTGCTACTACAGTACAAGCCTCAGCCAATTGTGAGGATGCTAAAGGAGCCGCTATCGTACAAGTGAGTGGAGGTGTCTCTCCTTATACTATCACCCTCACCCACAAACGCACAGGAACTGTATACAGTGAAACAAATGTAGGTGTAGGAGCGAATGCTATCACTCTCAACTTTTCTGACCTAAAATCAGGTTATTACTATGCACACGTACAAGATGCTGCTAACTGTGAGGCTATGGGATCAGTTACTATTGAAGAATACACTCCCATCGTTCTTAGCAAACTCAATGCTGAAGCCATAGCACCCTCTTGCGGCGATGCTAATGATGGCAAACTTATATTTGAAGTGCAAGTAAGTGGAGGTGTACCTCCGTATAAATACAAATTAGAGAAAAAGACAGAAAAAACATCTGAACATACTCTCATAACTGTTACTAATGGCAAAGGATATATAGAAAACCTTAGTAGTGGTAGTTACCAATTATTAGTAGAGGACAGTAAGAACTGTATCGCTACCATAACAGAAACCACTATTATAGCGCCTAAACCTATCACTGTAGATATTAAGGTAAATAAATCGCACTCTCAAGCCTGCGATGACAGTCAAAACGGTAGTGTAACCTTATCGAATATAGCAGGAGGCTCTGGTTTTTATCGTATTTATCTCATCAACCACGAGAAAAAGACAGTGGTAGATAGAAAAATAGGTGTAAAGGCAGGAGAAACCGTTACTTTTGGCAATTTAGCTTCCTCTTATAATATTCATTACGAAATCGCTATACAAGATAGTAAGGGCTGCCTATTAGCTCATTTAGCTCCTTTTACTATTGATGAAGAACCTGATGTAGCTGTACAATCAGTAGAGAACGAAATTAACTGTGACCCAACCTCAAACAAAGGATATGTACATACCTTAGTGGTTAAGTTTAACAACAACGTAGTGGATTATGATAAGATAAGTTATAATCTAAACAACGGAACAGAACGTTTATTTACCCGTACAGCTGGCAATATCGCCTTTATTGATGACTTTGATGCTGAAACACTTACCCAAACGCTTACAGTTAACTATAAGCCTATGGGAGTTGGTCGCCCTATATGTCCTGCTTCAATAGTCAATTTTAGTCTTACACGCTTCCCTCAATTCACTTTAGAGCGCGTACCTAACGACGATTTGAATGTAATAGAAGTTATTGCTAAAGGCGGTGTAACTGACCCTTTATCAGGCTACACTTACTACTTCAACGGTGAAAATCAGGGTAATAATCCCGTGTATACTATCAAAAACACTGACCCTGAACGTATAGAAGCTGGAGGGGTACGCATCAAAACCATAGAAGTGAAAGCTAAAGATGCTAAAGACTGTATACGCACTTTAGTAGTAGAAGTACCTTATATCGATATAGATATACCTAACTATTTCACCCCTAATGGAGATGGAGATAATGACCGTTGGCGCCCTAAAAAAATGGAAGATTTTCCTAACGCTTTCGTTCACGTATTCGACCGCAATGGCAGACGTATGGCTACCTTGAAACCTGGAGAATCGTGGGACGGTATCTATGCTGGTAAACCAATGCCTTCGGGAGACTATTGGTATACTATAGACCTAAACGATGAGTTGCGCGACGGACGAAAAATATATGGGCATTTCTCTCTTTATCGTTAGAGTAGTTATACTACAGATTGACGAATAATACTTTTAGTTAAATTGGATATTTACTTTGCCAAAGGTTAATTTTGCTATACCTTTGGCAAAGTTTTTTTGTTAATTAGCAATTGTTTCATACCTTTGCAAGGTCTTAGAAAAGAAACAAAAATGAACAACAAAATAGTAGTTTATCAGGTGCTTACAAGACTCTTTGGCAATACTAACACTACCAATAAACCGTGGGGCACCAAGGAAGAAAATGGTGTGGGAAAATTCTCAGACTTCACTGAAAAAGCCCTGTTGGAGATAAAAAAGTTAGGAGCAACACATATCTGGTTTACAGGAGTATTGCACCACGCCCTTACTACTGACTATACAGCTTATGGCATCAGCAACGACTTTCCCGCAGTGGTAAAAGGACGTGCCGGTTCACCTTACGCTATAAAGGATTATTACTCGGTAAATCCTGACCTTGCTGATGACCCTACACACCGCTTAGAAGAATGGGAAGCTCTTATAGCACGTACTCACCAATGCGGACTAAAAGTAATAATGGATATAGTGCCTAACCACGTAGCGCGGCGCTATGAAAGCATTGCTAAGCCTAAAGGAATACGCGGTTTTGGTGAAGATGATGATACAAGTATACAATATGCTGTAAACAACAATTTTTACTATAACCCCAATGAGGCTTTTCAATTACCTGAAGGTATTTATGGTGAGTATCACGAGTTCCCTGCTAAATGGACAGGCAATGGAGCGCGGGCTTCTAAACCAGACCGCAACGATTGGTACGAAACTGTAAAACTTAACTATGGGGTACGTCCTGATGGTACTAAGGATTTTGCTACGCTGCCTATAGGTTTTGAGAATGAAGATACCGAGGTACATTACCATTTTTGGCAAGACCAAATAGTGCCTAATACTTGGCAAAAATTTAAAGATATCGCTTTGTATTGGCTTGCTAAAGGTGTAGATGGATTCCGTTATGATATGGCTGAAATGGTACCTGTAGAGTTTTGGAGTTACCTCAATTCGGCTATCAAACATCAGAATCCAGAGGCTTTCTTGTTGGCTGAGGTATACAACCCCAATGAATACCGCCCTTACTTGCACTTGGGCAAAATGGATTATCTATACGACAAAGTACAACTATACGATACACTGCGGGCTATTGTCAGCTATGGGCATACCACTGACGCTATTGCCCCTATACAGCGTGAACTTGCTGACATTTCAGACCGTATGTTGCACTTCTTAGAAAACCACGATGAGCAACGCATTGCTTCTCCTGAATTTGCTGGCTATGCTGAAAAGGCTAAACCTGCGATGACAGTTTCAACCCTTATAAGCGAGTCGCCAGTGATGTTATATTTTGGTCAAGAAGTAGGAGAAAGAGCCGCTGAATGGGCAGGCTTTGGCAGTCCGTCGCGTACCTCTATCTTTGATTATATAGGCGTACCTGCTCATCAACGTTGGGTAAATGACAAGCGTTTTGATGGCGGTCAGCTTTCGGATGCCGAGCGAGCTTTACGCGATTTCTATCAACGCTTACTCACCTTAAAAATAGCAGGTTCTTATATCGATTTGCACCAATATAATCGCCAAAATACTATCTATTACAATGATAAGGTATATAGCTTTGCAAGAGGTAATGAAGACGAACAATGGATAATAGTAACCAATTTTAATGAGCACGAAAGTTATGGTTTTGACTTGCAATTACCTTCTTGTCTCTTAGGTAGTTGGTTTTTGAATGATGGCAAATACCCCCTAACTGAGGCATTATACAGCAAAAAAGAAACTACCTTATATATTGAAAACGGTAAAGGGCATATGCGTGTAGACATAGCCCCTTTAGAATCCTTAGTATTTAAAATTAACTCATAGACAAATTAGCAAATTATGAATATACATTTTATAGTAGCTCCTAGTACACATTTGCGTCCACTGATGAAAGAACTCAGTAATAAACATCATATCACTATCCTTCCTGAAGAAATGTCAGGCAGTACTGATTGTGTAGTGGTAGACCCGCACCTTTCAGAGCATCACCCCGACCTACTACAAGCACAACAGTTAGGGCTGAGACTTCTATCACCTACTGAATTTTTATATGAATATTTCAAAGATAAAACTCGTGTAGTGATAGCGGGCGGACAAGGTAGACAAGAAGTCTTAGCGCGTGTGCTACATACTATGGCTTTCTACAATAAACCTTTAAGTTACTGTTTGCAACAACCTATAGCAGGACGACAAGTGCATTTGGCAGATACAGAGTTTGTGCTTATAGAAGCCGATGCCCAAAGTGCTGCCTTGCGCCCTATTGTAGCTCTTATTACCGACATAGCCCCTACAGACAATCCTGCTGCGTATGATGCTTTTATCAGTGCTATTACTAAAGGGGGAATATTGATTTACAACGAGGAGGATACTGCCCTGAGCAATATAGTAGAAGCTAATGAAAACCCTATTAGGAAGATGGAGTACCGTACCCCTGCTTTTGAGACGCACAACGGTGAGACTTATCTGATTACCTCAGAAGGAGAGCTTCCTTTAGGAGAACTTAGCGCAACATCTGTAAGCAATATAGAAGCTGCTAAGTGGGTATGCCAAAATATGGCTATTGATGAGGCTGATTTTTATGAAGCAATGGCAGATTATCATTTATAAAAAAATCATTTATGGGAAAACTTTCTTTTACACCTATAGCACCACAGTGGATTGCGTTCCCTGCTTATACTGAATTTACGATAGGCTGGCGTATGGGCGCTGGCGAAGGTTATAAATGGGAGTTTTGGGACTGGTATGAGACCCTTACCCCGACACAACAAGAAGAATACCAAGCACTTTTTCCGTATCCTTGTTTTTGGCATTACAATAGATGGGAAGAAGATGAGCAAGATATAGATGACGAAGAGGATTATTACTACGAAGGAATTCCGGTTTGGCAACCTAAAGGCGCTTATAAGTACTCCATAGCACTCTTTATCCATTCGGCAAAGAAGCTCAAGTTTGTTTTCTTTTGGAAGCCCAATGCAGAGGTAGTTGATGAATCTTGTTTTTCACAATGGCAACCCTCACCTTTTTCTGTAGATGGTGATGAGTATTACTGTGCTGAGCAGTATATGATGGCTGAAAAAGCGCGTTTGTTTGACGATGAACAAGTGAGGGAGGAAATAATGAACACGTCCGACCCTAAACTGATGAGGATCTTAGGTAGGAAAGTGCGAAATTTTAACGATGAGGTGTGGGATAAAGCCAAATATAGTATTGTGCTCAATGGGAATTATTACAAATTCACTCAGAATAAGAAAATGATGGACTTTTTGCTTTCTACAGGCGATAAAATACTGGTAGAAGCGAGTCCGATGGATACCATTTGGAGGATAGGCTTAGGGAAAGACAACGAGAAAGCACATAACATCGCCTCGTGGCGTGGCAAGAATCTGTTGGGCTTTGCTCTAATGGAAGTAAGAGACGAGATAAGAAAGGTATATCAGAATGTACATTTACTGAAAAATAGAAATGAATAGACTCAAAATCAATGTAGTTACACTAAAAGAAGACGAATACCTTATTCGCGATAGTATTCGTTTTGAAAATTGTAGTTATCTACAGCTTTTCATTGACGATGAGGATATATAGCTACTTATCCTGATTTTGAAGATATACTGATAGTCCCCACTGAATTATACAAAAGTAGTTTACAAAGTGGTGAATATCTATTGTTTACTTGTGCTTGTGGTGTTGCAGACGATGGAGGATGGGCAACAATTAAGGTAACACATTCAGAAGCTATTGTTCAATGGGATTTTTTGAGAGACAAACCTTATTGTTTTAAGTTTCCTAAAGAAAATTACTTAAAAGAAGTTCAAGTTATCAATAAAGAAGACTATACTTTCATTCCTAAAGAGATTATTTTTCCTGAAATTTAATTTTTAAGAAAGAATAAGTTAGAAGTGATATATAAGCAAAAAACAAAAAAATGAATAAACGATACGAAAATATCAGTAAAATGAATGATATCCTCTTGCGATTAGAAGGCATTCTTACTAATGCTGAAGCTCTTTTAGAAGAGTGGAACGCTATACAGCCAGAATATGAGGCCTTAGAGGCATATTATGACAGTCCACAATGGCGAGAAGATTATTTCGACAGTAATAACGGTAAAATACCAGATGAGGTACCGCAATGGGTTCTGACCCAAGATGCTATTTTTGATGCTATAGGCACTCAGTTTGACCTTGCTGATAGTTTTCAACCACTATTAGACGGCATCAATGCGAGGAAATGGCAAGAATAAACATAGAAAAGCTGTCCTAAGAAGAATTTTGCTTAAACTTCTTAGGACAGTTTTTTATGATATTTGAATTACTTTAGTCCACGTGCTTTGAGTAAGGGTTCAATAGCAGGGGCTTTTCCTCTGAAATTGAGATACATTTTTTCGTAATCCATTGTATTGCCTTTAGATAGAATTAACTCTCTAAAACGTTGTCCATTAGCACGAGTAAGTCCTTCGTTTTCTTCAAACCATTGATAGGCATCGTGACAAAGCATTTCTGTCCACTGGTAAGAGTAATAGCCTGCACCATAACCACCTCCAAAGATATGAGCAAAGTAAGAAGAGCGGTATCTTGGCGGTACTTCTTTCACCCATAAACCGGTCTTCTCAAGAGCTGTCTTCTCAAAATCATTTACATTATTAATAATAGTATCTGCAGGGATTGTATGCCATTGTAGGTCTAAATTAGCGGCTGCTAATACTTCAGTAAAAGCATACCCCTCATTGAAAGTACTCGCTTTCTTTATTTTATCAATAAGAGCTTGCGGAATAGGTTGTTTAGTTTGATAGTGTATCGCATAATTCTTAAGAATATCAGGATATAAAGCCCAATGTTCATTGAATTGTGAAGGAAACTCTACAAAATCGCGTGCTACTGCTGTTCCTGAAAGACTTGCATACTGCTGATTAGCAAAGAAACCATGCAAAGCATGTCCGAACTCGTGGAAAAGAGTAGTAAGCTCATCATAAGTAAGCAAAGCAGGTTTGCCATCAGTAGGCTTCACATAGTTGCATACATTATAAATAACAGGTTTAGTACCTAATAACTTCGATTGATTTACAAAATTGCTCATCCAAGCCCCACCACGTTTGCTTTCGCGAGCAAAAAAATCACCATAGAAAAGCCCTAATGGAGTGCCATCTTCTTCAAAAAGCTCATAT
Organism: Capnocytophaga sp. FDAARGOS_737; assembly: GCF_009730375.1. NCBI lineage: Bacteria > Pseudomonadati > Bacteroidota > Flavobacteriia > Flavobacteriales > Flavobacteriaceae > Capnocytophaga > Capnocytophaga sp. FDAARGOS_737. The sequence goes on from NZ_CP046316.1 coordinate 1,614,979, forward strand.
ACTAATACATCGGGGTGGTATACAGGTATATCTTTACGTTCTTTAAAAGTGATACCATAAAGCTTAGTAGCCGCATAAAACACTCCATTCTCAAGAGCATTCTTCAACTCGAAGTATGGTTTTATTTCGTTCTCATCAAGATCGTATTTAGCTTTACGCACTTGCTCAGCATAGAAGTTCCAATCATAAGGTTCTAAGCTGAAATTACCTCCTGTCTTAGCAATTTGTGCTTGTATCTCTTTAGCTTCAGCTTTAGCTTTACCTACTGAAGCAGGCACTAAATCTTTAAAAAACTGGACAATAGCAGTAGGTGTTTTTGCCATAGTGCGTTGCAAACTCCATTCTGCATAGTTTTTAAAGCCTAAAAGCTCTGCTTTTTTAGCACGAAGTAAGGCAATGCGTTTTAAAATGTCGTTAGTATTATGAGCGCCTCCATCGGTGCGATTCCAAGCAGCTTCAAATAGTTGTTTGCGCTGATTGCGGTCTGCTAATTCGCTAAGAAGCGGTTGCTGAGTAGTATTTACAATCGCTACTTTCTGACCATTGATAGTTTGTGCTGCTGCTAATGACCCTTCTAAAAGCGTTTGGTTGAAATCAGTTTCTAAAGAAGCCAACTCGCTGTTGTATTTTTTAAGGGTTTCTTTATCAGTAGTGGATAGATTAGCCCCTGCTACTACAAAATCTTCATAGTAATTTTCTAACAATTTAAGCGATTCAGCATCTAATCGCAAGCTCTCACGTTTATCATATAAGGCTTTAATACGTGCAAAAAGCTTTTCGTTTAAGTGAATGCCATCAGCGTGCTCTGCAAACTTAGGAGAGAGCTCTTTTTGCAATACTTTCAGTGTGTCATTAGTATGTGCTTCTGTTAGAGCGTTGAATACAGCTGAGGCACGTTCTAATTCCACTCCACTTTTTTCTAAAGCAACGATGGTATTTTCAAAAGTAGGGGCTTCTTTATTACTTGTGATAGCCGCTATACGTTCATTTTGCAAAGCCATCCCTTTAAGAAGAGCAGGACGATAATGCTCGTCTTTTATCTTTGAGAAGTCTGGTGCTCCGTATAGCAAGGTGCTTTCTATAAGTAGTGGATTATTATCTATATTTTCTGTCATTTTCTTTTGGTTTTCAGAAGGGTTACAGCCTACTAAAGCAGTAAGTAGTAGCACTGAAAAGAGTTTTTTTTTTCATAGTCTGTTGGTTTTAAAAAGAAGGGCGAATTTTATCAATCCGCCCCCTTTATATATTTAACTAAAATATTATTACTTAGCTGTTAAACGTACATCTATACGTCTGTTTTTAGCTTTGCATTCATCGGTATCGTTAGCAGGACATATTGGATGCTCTGCTCCATAACCTTGAGCGCTCAACTGTGCTTTGTTAGCACCTAATGCTACTAATTTGTTTAGTACTGAATTAGCACGTCTTTCAGAAAGTTTTAAGTTACCTTCGGCACTACCAGTATTATCAGTATACCCCCCTAAACGGATAGCAGCCTTAGGATAAGCTTTCAATATAGCTACAATATTTTTTAATTGTTGTTCTGAACCTTCAGTAAGCTCATCATTACCTGTTTTGAAGTAAGTTCTATCCAAAGTAATCCAATTATCTTTGAATTGTTCTGAAGTAGTAAGGTTTTTATCTTCTAACAATTTTACAAGGCGAGCCTCAGATGAATTTTCACCTACTTCTAACATTGTATTGTCAAAAAGATTCAATTGAAATAAATCACCTACATTGTATTCAAAGTTACCATCAGCGTTTAATACTCCCTCTACTACTTCTATAGCAGGTTCTAATGGTATCATATCGGTTTCAGCCTCTCCTTGACGTATTTGAGCTTCTACAGGCATTCCGTTAGCATCAGCGGTATGTCCGCCCAAGATAGGAGCGATAACCAAGCCCACTAAGCAAGTAAGTTTAATAAGGATATTCATTGAAGGTCCTGAAGTATCTTTGAATGGGTCACCTACAGTATCACCAGTTACAGCTGCTTTATGAGCGTCAGAACCTTTATAAGTCATTTGTCCGTTGATTTCTACCCCTGCTTCAAATGATTTCTTAGCGTTATCCCAAGCACCACCAGCGTTATTTTGGAAGATTGCCCATACTACACCTGATACAGCTACACCAGCCATATAAGCTCCTAAAGCTTCAGCTCCCATTACAAAACCGATAATGATAGGGGTAATAATAGTAATTGCACCAGGCAACATCATTTCGCGCAAAGCAGCTTTAGTAGAAATATCCACGCATCTACCGTACTCTGGGGTACCTTTTCCTTCCATAATGCCAGGAATTTCACGGAACTGACGACGCACTTCGTTCACCATATCCATAGCCGCTTTTCCTACTGATTGCATAGCTAAAGCTGAGAAAATTACAGGAATCATACCTCCAATAAACAAGGCTGCTAATACATCAGCTTTGAAGATGTTAATACCATCAATACCTGTAAAGGTAACATAAGCAGCAAACAATGCTAAGGCAGTAAGAGCTGCAGAAGCAATTGCAAAGCCTTTACCTACAGCAGCGGTAGTATTACCTACTGAGTCTAAAATATCGGTACGTTGGCGTACTTCTTTTGGCAGTTCACTCATTTCAGCTACCCCTCCTGCATTATCAGCAATAGGCCCGAAAGCATCAATAGCCAATTGCATAGCAGTAGTAGCCATCATTGCTGAAGCTGCAATCGCAACCCCATAGAAACCTGCTAAGGCATAAGACCCCCAGATAGCTACTGCAAAAAGCAATACAGAACCAAAGGTTGATTTCATACCGGTAGCTAAACCTGCTATAATGTTAGTAGCAGCACCAGTAGAAGAGTTGCGCACAATGTTCAACACTGGTTTTTTACCTAAAGCAGTAAAGTATTCAGTAATAGTAGAAATAAGTAACCCTACGGCTAAACCTACGATAGTAGCATAGAATACATTAATACTTGGAATACTCTTTACACCTTCTCCAAAGAAACTCATCTGAATAGTTTCAGGAAGCATATATTTAATTAAGAAGAAACAAGCTACCAAAGTAAGCCCTAAAGCTACATAGTTACCAGTGTTTAGCGAACTTTGTACTTGTTTTTCTTTAGCTTCATTATTTTTGATACCTACAAAGAAAGTACCTATGATAGAAGCTACAATACCTACCCCTGCGATTACCAAAGGTAAAAGTATAGGCCCCATATTGCCGAAGTTGTCTGTAAAGGCACCTCCATTACTCATCGCCATATCTTTGATTACGTAGTTACCCAATACCATTGAGGCAAGTACTGTAGCCACATATGAACCAAATAGGTCAGCCCCCATACCAGCTACGTCACCTACGTTATCACCTACGTTATCAGCGATAGTGGCAGGGTTACGAGGGTCATCTTCTGGGATACCTGCTTCTACTTTTCCTACAAGGTCAGCTCCAACGTCAGCGGCTTTAGTATAAATACCACCTCCCACACGAGCAAAAAGGGCAATAGACTCAGCTCCTAATGAGAAACCAGCCAAAGCTTCAAGAACAAGAGTCATTTCATCATAAAAAGGTTTACCACCTTCTATAAAGGTGTTTACAAAGAGGATGAAGAACAAGCTCAAACCTAATACAGCTAAACCTGCTACTCCTAATCCCATTACAGTACCACCTCCAAATGACACTTTTAAGGCTTTTGGCAAACTAGTGCGTGCAGCTTCAGTAGTACGCACATTAGAGTTGGTAGCAATACGCATACCTATGTTTCCTGCTAAGGCAGAGAAAAACGCTCCACACACAAAAGCTACTACGATAAGCCAGTGAGAAGTCTCCACCATACGCGAAACAATAAATAAGGCTATAGCGGCTATTACCACAAAAATACCTAAAATACGGTATTCAGCATTAAGAAATGCCATTGCACCTTCTTTGATACTTTTAGAGATGCTTTGCATTCGTTCGTTGCCTGTGGTTTGCTTGTTTACCCACAAAGCCTTTGTAATCATAAAGATAAGCCCCAGAATAGCAAGGGCTAACGGTAGATATAACATCATTTTATCCATACAAATATTAGTAATTAATTATTCAGGCGGTAAAAGTACAAAAGATTATATTAATAAGAAAATAAAATATGATTTTTTTTTGTTTTCTATCCTAAAAAACCTATAAAAGTAGTTAAAATAAAGACGTTGATAAAGTCTATAAAGAAAGCCCCTACCATCGGTACGATTAGAAAGGCTTTATGGGAAGGCCCAAAACGCTCAGTAACCGATTGCATATTAGCCACTGCCGTAGGGGTAGCTCCTAAGCCGAAACCACAATGCCCTGCACAGAGTACTGCTGCATCATAATCAGACCCCATTAAGCGGAAAGTTACAAAATAAGCATAAGTACACATTACAAAGGTTTGTACCGCTAAAATGATAAGCATTGGCACAGCTATATCTAACAACGTCCAAAGTTTTAGGTTTAAAAGAGCAATTCCTAAAAAGAGACTTAGTGAGGCATTGCCAAACACATCTATAGCTCGGTCAAACATATTTACTTTGAAAGCATTGGTAAGTACATTGCGCAGAAGTACCCCGAAGAATAAAGCCCATACAAACTGTGGAATAGTAAATTTTTCAGGTAAGTAAGCTGTTACTGTAGGAGAAACCATTATAGCTGAAAACGATAGACAAGCAGCAAAAAGAGCCATTGTCTCTATAGCTGATTTTGAAGTGATAAGACGCTGCTTACCTGCATTTTCAAACACTTCAACTACAGTATCTACTACATTATCAGTAGCTTTATCAGTTATAGGTTTTCTCCCCATATTATTGACTAATTTTCGTGCGACAGGACCTCCTATAAGTCCACCGAGTACCAAACCAAAGGTAGCTGAAGCCATACCAAGACTCGTTGCCCCTTTAATACCATAGTCTGTCTCTAATATCTTACCCCACGCACCTGCCGTACCGTGTCCACCGGTCAGGGTGATAGAACCTGTTATCAAGCCCATAATAGGATTTTGCCCCAATGCACTTGCCAACCCTACTCCTACTGAGTTTTGTACTACTATAAAAAGAGCCACTACCCCCAGAAAGAAAATCAGCCCTTTACCTCCTGCTTTTAATCGAGAAAAATCAGCACTGAGCCCTATTGAAGAAAAGAAAAACAGCATAAAAGCCTCTTGCAAATTAGTGCTAAACTCTAATGAAATTTCGTATTTAAGATACAGCAAAAAGATAATAATAGCAGCTAATAGTCCGCCAGCCACTGGCTCAGGAATATTGAAGTTTTGAAGTATCTTTATTTTCCCTACCAATAAGCGTCCTACCAATAGCACAAGAGTAGCAATAATAAGGGTGTAATAAGGGTTTATAACAATTGTATTCATAGGTTTAAAAAAATTAGCTATTTAATAAAAAAAAGAATTAGCAAATTAGCAAATTTACAAATCAGCTAATTCACTAACTACAAAGGTACTCCCCCCTATAAAAATAAAATCAGTAGGTTGTGCCTTTGCTTTAGCTGCAGATACTGCTTCTTGTACTGAAGAGTAAGCCTCCCCTTTCAACCTTTTAGCAGTGGCAATTTCTTTCAATATCTCTACAGCCAATCCACGCTTGATATTCGGACTACAGAAGTAATAATGTGCTTCTTTAGGAAAAAGGTCTAAAACAGCCTTTACATCTTTTTCTTTTACAAAACCTATTACTATATGTAGCTGTGTATAAGTTTGCTTTTTCAGCTGCTCCATTACATAAGTGAGTCCGCCAATATTATGCCCTGTGTCGCATACGACAGTTGGGTGAGTACTAAGAGTTTGCCAACGCCCTTTGAGATGGGTATTCTTCACTACATTTAGCAAGCCGTTTTTGAGGTTTTCATCGCTGATATCCCAACCCTGATGTTTTAAAAAATCAATTACAGCTATTACACCTTTGATGTTTTTCTCTTGATAAATACCTTGCAAATCGGTAGTGAGGTTAGTGGTCAGTTCATTAGCGAAAACTATAGGAGCCTTGTCTTCTTTTGCTCGCTTAATAAATACAGGGGCTGTCTCTTCTTGATATTCACTAATCACTACAGGGGTATTTTTCTTGATAATACCTGCCTTTTCAAAAGCGATTTCAGGTAGGGTATTACCTAATATATCGGTATGATCTTTAGAAATATTGGTGATAAGCGACACTTCCGGAGTGATGATATTAGTAGAATCAAAACGCCCCCCTAAGCCCACTTCTATTACCCCTATATCAACTTTTTCTTCAGCGAAATAATCAAAAGCCAAACCTACTGTCATTTCAAAGAAAGAGAGGTGATGAGTGGCTAGAAAATCTTTATGGGCAGCAATAAAACTCACTACACGTTCCTCAGGAATTTCTACACCATTTATTTTGATGCGCTCTCTGAAATCTTTGAGATGAGGAGAAGTGTAAAGCCCTACTTTATAACCAGCCTCTTGCAGTATAGAAGCGAGCATACTACTCGATGACCCTTTGCCATTAGTACCAGCTATATGTAAGGTTTTGAATTTCTTTTCGGGATTTCCTAATACTGAGGCAAAAGCAATTGTTCTGTCTAATTTATTGTTCAGAGCAGTTTTTCCTTGTGTTTGAAACATTGGTAACTGATTGAACATCCACGATAATGTTTCTTGATAGTTCATTCTTACTCTCCTAATTTGAAGTTGATCACTATGAAGCCTACTTGACGGGCAGGAGCATTTTCATCAGGATTCCAGCTGTGTTTATAGGCCGTCTTGCGAGCAGCGTCTAACAGACACTGAGCTGAGTTAGTGGTACCCTTTACGCCAGCCGTAGCTTTTACTACTTTACCACTACGATCTACTTCTATCTGTACTACTACACGTCCTTCCTCATTGCAATCTTGTACAACCTTCCCTTGGGTAGCAATACTGCGCCCTTTCAGTCCCCAACCTTTGCCAGAGGAGCCACCACCTCCTGCACCATAGTAGGAGTCGGCATACTGACTACCATCTATTTGTCCTTGGTAACCAGGTCGCTGTCCGTCACCTTGTCCTGCAGTACCACTACCCCCTGCATTAGCAGCCCCCAATATACTTGAAAGTGCTTCAGAGGTTTCACGCGAAGGTTTAGGGTCAGGCTTAGGAGTTTCTGTTTTAGGAGTTTCTTTCTTTTTTTCTTGTTTTTTAGGCGCTTCGGCTATTGCTACTGTTTCGTCATTATCTTGGGCTAAAAGATTCTCTTTCACCTCTGTAGAAGTTGTTTCTTCTGGCACCGATTCAGGAGGCGTTTGGGTCTCTACTTGTTGGGCAGCACTAGGAGGCGTTGTACGTTCCCCCATACCCGTAACATCTACCCCATATATCACCTCTACTCCACTCTCTGGCGGAGGGTCTAAATAAGTCATTCCCGCAAAGAAGAGCAATAGCACCACTATGCTCATCACAGCGGTAGTGAGTACCAGCGACTTGCGCTTATGTGTGGTATCTAATAAACTCATAATTTTTCATCTATTTTGGGCGTACTGCCAAAATTACTTTATACTGATTTTGGTTGGCTATATCCATTACATTTACGGCATTTTCTATTGGCACACTTTCCTCTACTCGTAAGATAATAGTAGGGTTTTCTACCCCATTTAGAGCCGACCTAAGTTCGCTATCTAAATTGGTAACAGAAATAGGTCTTTTATCAATAAAATAATTCAAATTTTTATCAATACTTACCGAAACATTCTGTGTATTAGTTGATTTACCCTTTGCTTTTGGTAATAATAAGTCTAATGCATTAGGGCTATTAGCTGTAATCATAAAAAATACCAAAAGCAAGAACACTATATCGGTCATAGACGACATACTGAACTCTGGGCTGATTTTATTTCTACCTTTTAATTTCATAACTTTTTCTTTAATTAAGCAACTAGCAGACTAAAGAGGTTCGTTGAGCAAATCTAAGAACTCTACTGCATTAGCTTCCATTTGGTGAACTATTTTATCGGTTTTTACCACTAAATGGTTGTACCCCACATAGGCTATGATACCTACTATAAGTCCCGCTACTGTAGTGGCCATAGCCGTATAGATACCTCCTGCTAAAGCCCCCATCTCAGCTTGCCCACCAGCGGTAGCCATTTCGTGAAATGACATAATCATACCTACTACCGTACCCAAGAAGCCTATCATTGGGCCAGCTCCTGCAATAGTAGCCAAGATAGCTGTATTTTTCTCTAACTTATACACCTCTAAAGTACCTGCATTTTCAATAGCTTTGTTGATATCTTCAAGCGGTTTCCCGATGCGTGATACTCCTTTTTCTATAAGGCGTGCTACAGGTGTGTTTGATTGCACACATAGCATTTTAGCAGCATCTAATCGACCTGCTGCTATACAATCGCGTATTTTGTACATAAAAGTTTTATCTACTTGCGAAGCTGCTTTGATAGCAAATGTGCGTTCGAAATAGATGTAGAGTGCCACACCCAACATCAGGAAGAGAACCCCGATAATGATAATATTACCCGTGCCACCGTCTATAATCATATCCATTATAGAAAGTGTTTTTTCTTGTACTTCAGGGGCAGCATTATTAGTTTGTGTAGCTATCCCCATAGCCGTTTGTAATCCTAACATAACTTCTTGTTTTTAGCTTTTAAAATCTCGCAAAAGTAGTAAATAATTATCAAATAGCAATTAATAAATGAAAAAACAATTGAATAAAGAAGCTGTTTTTTATAGAAGTATTTGATTTTCAGAGGTTAATTATTACTTATTAAACACAAAAAAAGGCTCTCAAAAAATGAGTAGCCTTTTTTTGTTTTGTGGACTCTACTGGATTCGAACCAGTGACCCTCTGCTTGTAAGGCAGATGCTCTGAACCAGCTGAGCTAAGAATCCGTTAAATTATGAAAACAACAATAAAATCCGAAATTTTGTGGGTCCTACTGGATTCGAACCAGTGACCCTCTGCTTGTAAGGCAGATGCTCTGAACCAGCTGAGCTAAGAACCCCAAAAATAACAATGATAAAAATTTTAAATCTTAAACCTAAGTGGGTCCTACTGGATTCGAACCAGTGACCCTCTGCTTGTAAGGCAGATGCTCTGAACCAGCTGAGCTAAGAACCCTTACGTTTTTAAATCGGGTGCAAAAGTACAACCTTTTTTTATAACCTCCAAATATTTTGCATATTTTTTTAGTAAAAATATACTATTCGCAACATTATCAACTGATTATCAACACAAAATACAGGTGCATACTTTATTAAAGTCTTAACTAATCTGCTAATTAGCTAATGTATTTCCATAGGTTTTTGTGGCGTTGGAGTTGGTCGAGGGTGTAGGCTACGCATTGATGCTCTGGCTGGACTAAGTCGGGGTCAGCTTTGAGGAGGTCGATAGCATAGGCACGGGCTGCTTTTAGTATCTCTTGGTCTTTTACAATATCAGCTATTTTTAGGGCAAGTACCCCACTCTGTTGAGTGCCCATTAGGTCGCCAGGCCCGCGCAGTTTGAGGTCTACTTCCGCTATCTCAAAACCATCATTAGTGCGCACCATTGTCTCCATACGCGTACGGGTATCATTACTCATCTTGTTGCCTGTCAGCAGTATACAATAGCTCTGCTCGCTACCACGCCCTACACGTCCGCGTAGCTGATGCAGTTGCGATAAACCAAAGCGCTCGGCACTCTCTATAACCATCACTGAGGCATTAGGCACATTGACCCCTACCTCTATGACAGTTGTCGCCACCATTATCTGGGTTTCGTTTCGCACAAAACGCTCCATCTCGACATCTTTCTCCGCAGGCTTAAGCTTGCCGTGCACTATTGAGACTTTGTATTTAGGTAGCGGAAAAGAGGCACTGATATACTCGTAACCCTCGGTTAAGTTTTTAAAGTCTAAGGCTTCTGATTCTTCTATCAGCGGATATACTACATACGCTTGTCGCCCTTTGTCTATTTCTTTTTTGACAAACTCATATGTTTCTGCACGTCGATTTTCAAAATGATGTATGGTTTTAATAGGCTTTCTACCAGGGGGTAACTCATCTATTACCGACACATCTAAGTCGCCGTACACGCTCATCGCTAAAGTGCGCGGTATAGGAGTGGCAGTCATTACTAATATATGAGGCGGCAAGGTATTTTTGCGCCAGAGCTTAGCACGCTGTTCTACCCCAAAACGGTGCTGTTCATCAATAATAGCCAAGCCCAAGTTAGCAAACTGTACCTTATCTTCTAACAAGGCGTGAGTGCCAATGAGTATAGAAAGACTCCCCTCTTGCAACTGCTCATCTAAAATACGGCGCTCTTTGGTTTTAGAAGAACCTGTTAGTAAAGCTACACTTATACCTGTATTTTGCAACAGGGCACTAATACTCTGGTAGTGCTGGGTAGCGAGAATTTCGGTAGGAGCCATTAAGCAGGCTTGAAAGCCGTTATCTACCGCTAATAGCATTGTCATCAGGGCTACTATGGTCTTGCCAGAACCTACATCACCTTGCAAAAGTCTGTTCATTTGAGCATTTGAGCCTAAATCGGCACGTATTTCTTTAAGCACTCGTTTTTGAGCGTTCGTCAGAGGAAAGGGTAAATGGTGATTATAGAAGTTCATAAACGCATCGCCTACCTTTCTGAAAGGCATTCCTTGAAACTTCTGCTTCTGCAGTAGATTTTTGCGTACTAACTGTAGCTGTATGTAAAAAAGCTCTTCAAACTTCAGGCGCACAGTAGCTTTGGTCAGCATTGATTGGTCAGCAGGGAAGTGAATGTTGCGCATCGCTTCCTGCTTACTAATTAGGTTTAGTGTCTTGCGTATTGAAGCGGGCAGGTTCTCCATAAACTGATAGCCTACCTCTTCGAATACCGTATGTATAAGTTGCCGCATCACACGGTTGCTGACTCCGCGCTTAGTTAGCTTCTCAGTAGAGGGATACACCGGCTGTATGCTGCTGTGCCCTGCCTTGTTGAAATCGACAAGCAAGTCCATTTCGGGGTGAGGCATAGAGAAAATACCTCCGAAGTGATTGACTTTGCCAAATATGACATAGGATTCGTTTAGCTTTAGGCTATCGCTTATCCACTTGTGTCCTTTGAACCATACTAACTCCATTTGCCCCGTTTCATCTACAAAAGTAGCTACTAAACGCGCTTGCTTCTGCTGTGCTGAGGCTACCGTACGCAAGTTTACAATCTTACCAATAAGCTGTACTTCGGCATTATTATTTTGTAACTCATTGATTTTATAAAACTTGGTACGATCTATATACCGGTTAGGAAATAGGTTTAGCAAGTCTTGATACTGCTCTATGCCTAATTCGGACTTAAGCAGTTCTGCCCGCTGTTTGCCTACCCCTCGCAGGTATTCTACAGAAGTATGTAAAAGATTTGGCACTTGTGTCATTTAAAGAAATGAATGTTTTTGGTGCAAAGATAGTGATAATTTGTCAATTTGACAATTTGTCGATTTGACAAATTAGGTAAAACAAACGAAATTATTGGGTTAGTGGGAGGGCTCAGAAGGCTGAGAGGGCTGGAGGTAGCATATTTTTCTGGTTTTTAGGCGATAATTAGACGTTTGGATTTCGCTCATCTTTCGGTAATCCTTCGGTGATCTTGTATTCTTCCTATATCTAAAGTAAAGGGAAGCTATAGAAGAAATTTTTTCTGAAAGAACTGAGAAGGCTGGGAGGATTGAGAGGGCTGGGAAAAGTGGGACAGGTGAGACAAGTGGGAGGGCTGAGAAGGCTGAGAAGATTGTCACGTTCTAAAAATGGTTAGCAAATGAGACAAATAAATATGGTACAAATTTTGCATTCTTTCTTCATTGGCAAATTAGCAAATTGACTCATTATGATTATCATTCCTAAAAACTACGTATCGCCTTATGGCATTATGGATACCGAACGCGCTATCAAGCTTATTAAAGATACTTTTGAAACTACTTTGGCTCGTGCGCTTCACCTCACTCGTATCTCTGCTCCACTGTTTGTAAAACGCGCTACAGGACTTAATGACGACCTGAACGGTGTGGAACGCCCAGTGAGTTTTGAAATGAAAGACGCTGAAGGACAGACTATTGAAATTATTCACTCGCTCGCTAAATGGAAGCGTTTGGCACTAAAGCGTTATGGCATCAGCCTACACGAAGGTATTTATACCGATATGAACGCTATCCGCCGCGATGAAACCTTAGACAATACACATTCTATCTACGTAGACCAATGGGACTGGGAAAAGGTTATAGCCCCTACTGACCGGACTTTGTCGTACTTGCAACAAACAGTAAATCAGCTTTATAATGCTTTTTTGGAAACAGAAGCTGCCCTTGTAGCTCATTACCCCAAGTGCAAGGCTTTCCTGCCTAAAGAGGTGACTTTTATCAGTTCACAAGAACTTGAAGACCGCTACCCTACTCTATCGTCTCAAAAACGCGAAGAAGTATTTGCTAAAGAAAAGGGCGCTATTTTCATCACTCAAATAGGAAAAACACTACGCTCAGGTAAAAAACACGACAACCGCGCCCCTGACTATGACGATTGGGAACTAAACGGTGACCTTATTTTATGGAATCCGGTGTTGGACAGTGCCTTAGAATTATCGTCTATGGGGATACGCGTAGATGAAAAATCATTAGCAGACCAATTGCAAGTGGCTAATGCTGAACACCGCAAAAGCTTAGACTACCACCAAATGCTCTTAAAAGGAGAGCTCCCTCTGACTATTGGTGGCGGTATCGGTCAGTCGCGTATTTGTATGTTGCTTATGCAGAAAGCACATATAGGGGAGGTACAAGCCTCTATCTGGACAGATGATATGCTGCTGCTTTGTGAAGAAAACGGCATTCAGTTGCTGTAATTTAAATAAAATGTTGTACATTTGCACTGCATTACGTGAGATAAATGCGTTATTACAAACTAATGAAAATAACAAAACCCAATGAAAAATAAGACAAATATTTTTGTACTTTTATTCTCAATTGCTACCACAAGCCTTATGGCACAGGAGTTACTTCCGCTATCTTTGCGCCAAAAAGAAGAACTAAAAAAACAATCGTGGGTACGCGAAACTCCTTTTGAACCGGTGAAAGTAAAAGATATGGGAAACCGTATCAGTGCTTTGGCTGTGAACCCTGCTAATGCTAGCCATTTCGTAGTGGCTCCTCATCAAGGGGGGGTGTGGCTTACCCAAAACGGAGGGGAGACTTACCGCGAGCTATGCACTACCCTGCCCTCACAAACGATTACAGCTCTGGCAATGAATTGGCAGTCAGGTACGTTAGCAGTGGCTACTCCCTATGGATTATTCGTTTCTACTGATAATGGCAAAACTGTTGATTTTAGGGGACTTGCTGGACTTAAACACATCACAGCCATTTATCTATCGCCCTCTAATCCTCAAGAGATAGTAGTAGGCGTATTAGGCAATAAGTATAAAACAGATGAAAAGCGCGGTATCTTCAAAAGTAATGATGGAGGCAAAACGTGGCAGCAAAAGCTATTTGTAGGTACTCGCACGGGTATCAGCGACATAGTAGCTACCCCTGATGGCAGCACTCTACTAGCTACCGCTTGGGAGATAAATGACAGTCCGTGGAATAGTGTGCCTTACGGCAGCAATAGTGCCATCTACAAAAGCACTGACAAGGGCAACACTTGGACGAAAATAACGGCTAACAATGGTTTTCTAAAAGGTAATGCCATAGGCAGAATAGGAATTAGCTGTGTAGATGCACAAACCTATTACGTTGTAGTAGACAACCGCAACTATAAGAAAAAAGAGAGCAGTAACAGCCTACAAAAACAGACTCACTTACAGCTTACCGCTCAAGATTTTGATGGTATGAGCAAGAGCGATTTTCTCGCCTTAGACAACAGTCGGTTAAATCGGTTTTTATACAACGTAGGAGAAAACAAAAAGTACACCGCTCAACACCTGAAAGATATTATTAGTGCTGAAGTGACCTCGCCCAGCAAGTTACTCAACTTTTTAGGCACCAGCGAAAAAGAAGTTATAGGAGCTGAAATATACCTCACTACCGATGGGGGTACTTCGTGGCAAAAAACAAACACCCAACCCTTAAATGATGTGTATTACCAAAATGGCGAACGCTTTGCCTCTATCAGTGCTGACCCTGCCGACAAAGAGCACGTACTTATCGGTGGTTACCCTTTATTGGAGTCAGTTGATGGAGGAAAAACGTGGCGCAGCAAACAGCCTGTAAATCTTGGAAGTGGTTATGAGCAATTATATCAGCAGCAAGGCACCCTATTTTGCACTACTCCGTATGGGCTAATGCTTTCTTACGACAGTGGACGTACTTTTGCGACTAAAAACGTTCCTCAAGCGATGAATTTTGAGCAATTGACATATGACAACGCTAACAAAACACCTTACTTTATTAGCAAACAAGGCGTACTGGCCAAAAATAACGCACAATGGAATATCTTTAAGCTCCCTATTAACCGTTTAACCTTTGGAAATGAGACCTATGCAGCTGCCTCTTACGGTCGTTTCTTTACTTTTTATCCTAATAAAGACCAACAAACAGCCTTGGGCACTATGTATTACGGCGAAAGTAAAGCCCCTTTGCGTTTTGGCAAGTACGCTCCTCTATTGGTTTCACCTCAAAATAAAGACATCATTTATATAGGAAGCAATAAATTGCATATCTCTTTAGACAAAGGGCGCAATTGGCGCACTATCTCTGACGATGTAACCAATGGGAACAAACAAGGTAACAAGGCATATGGCACTATCTCGGCAATAGCAGAATCGCCTTTTATGTTTGGCTTGCTATACACAGGTAGTGATGATGGTATGATATACACTTCTGACAATGGAGGTGTATCGTGGAAGCAGATATACAACGCTTTCCCTCGTGCACTACGCGTGAATAACCTTATTGCCTCAAAACATCAGCGCAACCGCGTACTCACCACCCTTATAAGCACTGATGAAACGGCTACTGACCCTTTTATTTTCATCAGTAATGACAATGGAAAAAGTTGGACAGACATTCGTTCAGACCTGCCTGACAGCAGGGTAAATGTACTAAAAGAAGACCCTATAAACGAACAAATACTATACGCTGGCACTGACAACGGTTTGTACATTTCGTTTAACTTAGGAGAAAGTTGGCAACCTTTTAGCAAAGGGCTGCCTGAGACAGGTATCGCCGACCTTATGATAGACGAAAATACCGGTGAAATGACGGTAGCTACCCTAGGGCGTGGGCTTTATCGCACCTCTATAAAGATGATGCAAGAACTGCGAGTAGCTATTACCTCACAAGAATTTTACCCCTTTGAAGCCCCTATCAGCATAAACTATTCGGCTAAATGGGGCAATGCTGCTAATGAATGGGAAGAGCCTCTAAAACCTACTGTATACAGCTATGCTTTTGCTTCAGAAGAAGGATTATCAATAAACGTAAAAGTAATGAAAGGTAAAATTACCCTCAATGAGTTTATTTATAAAACCAACAAAGGGTTTAACTACATACCTTACGACCTTACTATTTCGGCAGAAGGCAAAGTAGCCTATGAAAAAAGTGTACAGAAGATATTCCTGCCCACTGCAACTGACGGCAATGTATATCTGCCCAAAGGGCGTTATACCCTTGTATTCACGCTGCCCAACGATTTTGAAGAAGAAAGAACGTTAGAAGTGAAATAAATTAAATAATCAATACTATATGAAGTCTTTTTTACCAAGTATGTTTTATTACGGGTTTCCTGTAGTACTCCTTACTACTATTGATAAAGACGGAAACGCCGATGTTACGCCTATTTCGTGCAACTTTACCTTAGGCACGAATGCTGTGATAGCTCTTGTAAAGCTAAACAAAGCCTATCATAATGTAATGGAAGTACCCGAAGTGGTATTCAACCTGCCTTCGGCAGAAATGTGGGAGAAAGTAGAGGCAATAGCCCCCTATACTGCGCAAAACCCTGTACCCCCTCAGAAAGTAGGTAAGTACGCTTATACTGACGACAAGTTTGCTATAGGTGGTTTTACCCAATTGCCTTCTGAAAAGGTTCGTGTTCCTCGTATAGCTGAGTGCCCTATACAAGCAGAAGCCGTAGTGAAGCAAGTGAATGACCGCGGCACATACGCCCTAATAGAGCTTGAGTTTGTTCAAGTACACGCTGAAGACCATTTAGTGATGGAGGAAAACAAAATCAATCCGTTAGCGTGGGAACCTCTTATCTATAACTTTAAGCATTATTATGGCTTAGGAGAGCACAAAGGACTTAATTTTACTATTAAATAGCCTTAGCTGTTAGTAGTTAGTTATTAGCCGTTAGCTGTTAGTTATTAGCCGTTAGCTGTTAGTTTGGCTAGCAGCTAATAACTTTTATAAAAAAACTAATAACACACTTGCTAATTAAGAATTTATTATTACCTTTGTGGTATCAATTCAAAAAACCTAATATTATGATGAGAAAAACAACTAAAACCGTACTGTTACTTTCATCAATGGGGCTAATGATAGCCTGCGGAAATAACAAAAAAACAGAAAACACAATGAGTGAAAACACAAATGTAGACAAGGGAATTGCCCTTGCTGAAATGGACACTACCGTGCGTCCGCAAGATGATTTCTACAATTATGTAAATGGTACTTGGGCTAAAACTGCCCAAATACCCGCTGACAAACCTACGTGGGGTTCTTTTCATATTCTACGTGAGAAAACCGATGAGAACTGTCTGCTTATTTTAGACAATTTGCTAAAAGAAAACTTTGAACAAGGCACTGAAGGACAGAAGATAAAAGACCTATATGAATCTTTCATAGACTGGAACAAGCGCGATGCTGAGGGACTAAAACCTATAGAAGGCTATCTAAACAAAATTGATGCTATTAAAACGCTTGCTGACCTTCAAAAATACTTAGAAGAGGCTACTAAAGAAGGTGAAAACCCTATCTGTGCTTGGGGCGTGTATGCCGATATGAAGGATTCTAACACCAATACCGTTTATCTTGGTAACTTTAGCATCGGTATGGGACGCGATTATTATCAAAAGGATAATAAAGAGAATACTGAAGCGCTACAAAAATACCAAGATTACGTAGCTGCTATCTTCAAAGTGTTAAAAGATGACAAAGCTGCTGAAAAAGCTAAAAAAATAGTAGATTTTGAGCGCTCTGTAGCTAAACTAATGCTAACCAATGAGGAAGACCGCAACCCTAACCTCAGCTATAACCCCCAAACTATGGAGGAGCTTAGCAAATTGGTTAAAAACCTCAACTTGCCTCAATACCTCAAAAATGTAGGTGTAAATATTGATAAGGTGGTAGTTTCTGAAATTCGTTTGTACAAACAATATGACAAGTTTATCAACGAAAAGAACTTACCTCTGCTAAAAGATTACCTAAAATACCAATTGGTAGCTGATAACGCAAGCAACCTTACTAAAGAGCTTGATGAACTTTCTTTTAACTTCTACAATAAAGAATTGCAAGGACAACAAGAGCAACGCCCAATGAACAAACGCGCTCTAAGTGTTATCAACAATATTTTGGGAGAAGCCTTTGGTAAGCTGTATGTAGAAAAATACTTCCCTGCTAAAGCTAAAGAAGAGATGGTAACTTTAGTAGACTACCTCAAAAAGAGTTTTGCTCAACACATAAAAGAAGTGACTTGGATGTCTGATGCTACAAAAGAAAAAGCATTGGCTAAACTGAACAAATTCACCGTAAAAGTAGGGTATCCTGACAAATGGGAAGACTACTCTAAACTTACCATTGAACCCGCTGCTAAGACTGTTTATTTTGCTAACTTGCAACGCGTGAGCGAATGGGCTTACCAAAAGAGTTTGGAGAAAGTAGGCAAACCTGTTGATAAAACTAAATGGGGAATGTCGCCACAAACCGTAAATGCGTATTACAACCCGCTATATAATGAAATCGTATTCCCTGCTGCTATCTTACAACCTCCTTTCTTTAACTTTGAAGCTGACCCAGCAGTGAACTTTGGTGGTATAGGAGCTGTAATAGGACACGAAATGACCCACGGTTTTGATGATAGTGGTGCTGAGTTTGATGGAGATGGTAACCTACAAAACTGGTGGACACCTGAAGACAAAAAGAACTTTGAAGATGCTACCAAAGCTCTTGCTGCACAATTTGACAAGTATGAACCTGTGAAAGGCGTATTCGTAAACGGTACTTTCACTAGTGGTGAAAACATAGCTGACCTTGGTGGAGTAAACATCGCTTTTGATGCCCTACAAATGTATTTGAAAGACAAAGGACAAGTGGGTAAAATAAGCAACTTTACACAAGAACAACGTTTCTTTATCTCTTGGGGTACTGTATGGCGTACGCTTTCTAAAGAACAATACCTCACCAATCAAGTGAAGACAGACCCTCATAGCCCTGGTTACTTCCGTTCATTTGGTCCTCTTGTGAATGTTGATGCTTGGTATAAAGCCTTTGATGTAAAAGAAGGAGATAAACTCTATAAAAAACCTGAAGACCGCATTAAGATTTGGTAAGTTAGCACTGCACTGATGGTAACCCCTACCAATCCGTGCATTGCAACACTTTGCCCTACGAGATATAAATTCTTAATGTGAGTTTGTGGCATAAAAACGCTTTCCATTATATGGTCAGCGTTTTTTTTGTAGCCGTAAATAGCCCCCATAGCACTGCCTATATAGTCGCGGTAAGTAAGAGGGGTAGATGTGTAATAATAAGCGATAGATTGCTTGATAGTAGGGAACTTTTGGGCTACAACATCTAATAAATCTAAAGCGCGTTGGCGTTTGAAAAGTTCGTATTGCTCTCCCCTACCCTCTCCTTGAGTACAAGTACTAAAACTCTCTTGCCAGCGGTGTAGTTCATCAGGAGCCATATAGGTAAGAATAGTGATATTATCGGTATAAGCTCCCCCATTCTTTGGTGGATTCATAGAGAGCATATATGATAGTGGAAAATCATTAGTGGCATATTGTGCAGTGTTATACACACTATCATTATCCTTAAACCAGTAGATATTATAAGGTAAATAAAGGAAAATATTAGGCTTAAGCACCAAGTGCAATGAAAAAGCCGAAGCTGTAGGTTGCAGTCCCTGTACGCGCTTATAGAAAGAAGGTTTGAAAGCTTGCTTACCAGCTATCTGTAGTAATTGCTTTACATCAATAGCTGAGATTATATGACTAGCCCTGAAAGTCTGTCCTTGCTTAGTATGCACCGCTGTAATCTGTTGCTCGCTGCCATAGCTGAATGCAACAACTTCAGTTTGACGATAAAGATTCGCTCCATAGCGCTGTAACTCCCTAATAAGCAAGTCGGTTATCTGGCTACCTCCTTTGGTAAGTCGGTAAGCACTCTGTATATATGAATTAACTGAAAGCGCGTGTACATAGAGAGGCGTTTGAGGCGCAACCCCTGCATAAAGGAAACTTGCCCCCAAAAGCACTGCTTTAAGTCGTTCGTTAGTAGTAAGATTATCTAAAAAATCGGAGAGTTTTATAGAAAGAGTAGCAACATCGTAATGTACTTCTGTAGCATTATAACGGTAAAGTGGAAATTTATCGCAAATAGTACGTATTGTATAGACATATTGCTCTAAAGCCTTTCTCTCTTCAGGGAAATAAATAAGCAGCTGCTTTACGAAGTTTTCATACCCTTGGGCGTGAGGGTACATTACATCAGGAGTGTCGCCAAAGCAAATACGGTCGTAGCCATTTAAATCGAGACGCTCTAATGAAAGGTCTTGCATTATCCCTACTTCTTTAAAATACTCATAGAGTACCTGCCCTTCAGATAGACTCCCTACGTAATGTACACCTGTATCGAAGAGAATATGATTGCGCTTAAAGGTCTGCAAATTGCCTCCGTATTGTTGGTTTTTCTCTAATACACACACCTTTTTTCCCGCCCTTGCTAATAGTAAAGCTGAGAAAAGTCCCGAAAGACCACTACCTATTACTATTACATCATAAGTTTCATCTTTATTCTCTTCTGCCATATATTATTTTTCGATTATTTCTACGTTTTTAGTTCTTTCGAGCTTAAAACGCTCTTTATTCCAGTGAAAAGGTTTAAAATCTTTATTCTTAATTACTGTATTATTTCTATAAATAAGATTTTCTACTGATTTAGCGTATAATATAGGTTCATCAAAAGTTTCAAATACGTTATTTTCAATACGAATATTAGAATGAAAGTATTTTTTTTGATCTGACAAGTTAGGTATTTCAGGATAAATGGAGATAATTGCATTAGTAAATTGATAATTTGCCGTAAGCGCATTGATAAAGCGGTTGTGTTTGATAGTTACATCGTGGCAAGCCCCCGTTTCGTACCAACCATTACAGTCGCCACAAAGCAAAATAGCAGCCCCATGTGTGTGGTCGAATACATTATGCGCACATACTACTTTTTTAGGAGTACTAAAGAGTGCTCCTCGTGCCCTATTGTTGCGCACTACATTATGCGTAAATATAACCTGAGGGGTAAGAGTAAGGTTTTCTACCCCACAAGCGTACTCTGCTGATACTTCATCGGGGAGAGGCTCAGCAAAACTTATTTCGAACACTTTAGCTCCTTCATCTGTAGGGCTATCAACAGGTTTAATAGACTGAATACGATACGTTTTATCACCTATGGTTTCCATCGTTTTGGCAGCAACAAACTGTACTTCATCTCCCGTTCTTCCCCAAGTAAAACCCCACGATTGAGGATGCATATACTTGGCTGTGATAGTATTACGTGAGGGACGAGCTATGACTTTGAGGTACGTACCGTGGACATTAATAGCATCGTCTGCCATTCCCTCATAAAGTCCCCCTTCAGAACGAATGACACCACTACAGCTTGAAAAGTGAGTAGCATCAGCTTGGGTAGTATAAAAACGCTCTGAACCTTCTTTTATAGCTACCTTGAAGCCTTTGAGAGTAATATTTTCAGTAAGTTGTGCCAAAAGCCCCATTCCATAAGCATTATGCACTGTAACGTTTTCTAACTTTATATTTTTACTCTCAGTAATAAAAATAGCTGGCGTAGGTCGCCCATAATTGCGGAGTGCAAAACGCTCGTCTTTTTCTATGCAAGGCTCTGCCCCCATTCCCTCTATTTTAAACATATTAGGAGACAATTCTGTAACTTTAGTAGGATTGAAAGACACATCTGCTCGCTGGTAAGTAAGTCGCTTATCTGGAGTAAAAAGCATACCGCCCATAGGCTGCTCTTCGTAATCCTCACCACAAAATAGGAGCTTACCAGCTTCTACTTTATAATTACCCTCAGGATAAAGCTTGCCTACAACCGTATTATGCGCCTTATCTACTTCAGTAATATGCAGTTGTCGAAAATGAGGAATAGCAAAATCAATGGAAAAATTCTTGAGCGTGACATTAGTACAATTCTTGAGTACTATGGGGAGTATAGTGCCGTGAAAGATAAAATCGCTATTATTGCCGTCAATCACTACATCTTTTAGATTTTCTAAGTACAAAGCGACTTTTTTAGGGTTAGTTTGGTCGTGATTAGAGATGTAGAGTACTTTCTCTGAAGTTTGTGACAGATGAAAGTGATACGTATCCTTAGGGAAGGCATACTGATGGTTACTTCGAACCTCTACTTCGGTAGGGCTACTAACAGATGTTGATGTTTTGCAAGCTATGAAGCTGCTCAAAATCATAAGTATTGCATAATGTGGTTTCATATTGGTTTTTATTTTATTATTCTGAAAATTTGGTTATAAACTTATCAATATATAGTTGTTTTTCTTTTGATTTGTACTGCTCTATATAGCGAGGATGCTCTAAAACTACCATTTCGCCAAATAAAGAGGCTTCTTTATTGAGTTTATGGAGAAAAGTAGCATTTTTCTTGCCTAAAACAAACACTTTTTGAGTATCTAACCCCATAGTTATATGCTTTTTGAGTGTTTCAATCATATAATCTTTTACTGCCAAAAAAAGAGCTGTATCATCATAATAATTGGCATTGAGCCATTTGCCATCTTTGGCTTTTTGTACAATAGCTAAAGGAAAAGGAGAATTAATATAAAACTGCTTATAAAAACGTTCTACCCCACCGTACTGCTTAATCATATCATACACAAAAACAGACGAGACCTCGTGGGTATGAGCCGAGTGCATAGGTATACCGCACTCGCTCTCTAAGCGCTTAGTATCAGTGAAAGGTACCCCTGTAACCCCAGCTCCATTTCTACTAGGATTGATACCTATGATAAACTTTCGCTGTTGATTATCTTTATAAAATTTCTCATAAAAAGCACGCATCACCTGCATTGTTTCAGGATTATCAACATAAGGATTGAGCACTGCAAAACCATTGGGCAGCGATTGCTCATACACTAAATGCGTGTTGAAATTAATAACTCTTTCAGCAAAAGTATTCATTAGGCTTGTTTTTTGAATTTTACAGCTACCCATTTATTGCGTTCTAAATTCTCTACGTATTGCAGACTGTGCGCTTCGGCTTTTTCACGAATAAGAGGTATATCTTCTTCATAAAAACCACTAAGCAAAAGAGTTCCGCCCGCTTTGAGCGATTGAGCGTAGTGAGGAATATCGGCAAGAAGAATATTTCGATTGATATTGGCTATAATCAAATCAAAATTCTTTTTGTTAGCCAACGAAGAAGCATCACCAAGTTGTACTTGTATATGCTCACAACCATTGCGTTGAACGTTTTCTATTGAGTTTTCTACACACCACTCATCTACATCTATTGCAGTAATATCGGTAGCGCCTCGCTTAGCTGCCATAATAGCTAACACACTAGTTCCACAACCCATATCGAGTACTTTTTTATTGGTAAGTTCTTCATTTAGTAGGAATTGTAGCATCATATAGGTAGTTTCGTGATGTCCTGTGCCGAAGCTCATCTTAGGGTCTATTACTATCTCATAAGGAGTAGAGGCTGCTGGATGAAAGGTAGCCCGAACCGTGCAAAGCCCCTCTATAGTAATAGGCTCAAAATGT
Organism: Capnocytophaga sp. FDAARGOS_737; assembly: GCF_009730375.1. NCBI lineage: Bacteria > Pseudomonadati > Bacteroidota > Flavobacteriia > Flavobacteriales > Flavobacteriaceae > Capnocytophaga > Capnocytophaga sp. FDAARGOS_737. The sequence goes on from NZ_CP046316.1 coordinate 1,637,880, forward strand.
TTTTCCCACTCTTCATTCCAATTGACCTGTTCAATAGTCTTAAAAGTGTAAGTAATTTGAAATTCATCACTCTGTAGTATCTGTATATCATTGAGAATAGCTGTATGCCAAAGAGGTTCTTGTATATATGCTAACAGTCCGCTATCAGTATCTACAAAACTCTCAAAACCTACTTCAGCTAGCTCAGCTACTAAAATTTCTGAAGCTATCCCCATTGGGGTTATTGTAAAATTGTATTCTATATAATTCATTTTGGCAGATTCAATTCATAAAGGTAACTTTTAATTTTGCTGATTGTTATTCAATAAGTTAACGTTTCCTTGATTTTTAATAGCTTGCAAATATACCTGTTTTGGACTCATATAACCAAATCTTTTTCGAGGTCTATTGTTAAGTTTGTTTTGTACTCTCTCCAATTCTTCTTCATTTATAAACCTTAAATCAGCTCCCTTTGGAAAGTACTGTCTTAATAAACGATTATAATTCTCATTAGAACCTCTCTCCCAACTATGATATGGATGAGCAAAATAATAGTCTAAATTGAACTCTTCTGATAGCTCTTTGTGTTTAGAAAATTCTTTGCCATTATCAGAGGTTATTGTATGTATAGTTAGTTGATTTTCAGTAATTAACTTAGCTATCATTTCTTTTGTATGGATAGCTCCCTTACAAGGCAAGTGCCCTAATAAAGTATAACCTGTAGCTCTATCATTAAATGTTAAAATAGCTCCTTTATGATTAGCTCCCATTACTAAATCCACTTCGTAATCACCTATGCGTGAGCGTTGTTCAACGATTGCTGGTCTTAAGTCTATACTTTTTCTATCGTTAATAGGATCATTTGATTTATAAGTTTCTTTTCTTTGATACCTTTTCCCCTGATTTCTAAGGTGTTTGTACAAATCACCTCCCTTTTTCTTATCATTCCAAACAAACTTATAAATAGTTTGATGAGAAATATTTTTTAGTGTTCCTGCAATTTGTTCAGGACTATAATCTTCTTTTAAAAGGGTAGTTACCTGCTCTTTAATTTCCTCTGTAAAATGTATAGCTTTTCTCTTTTTCTGCATTCTATCAAGGTATAATTGATGAGCTTCCTCAGCTTTATATATGCCTGTTTGAGGATTAGAGTTTCTTTTAATTTCTTGATTTACAGTCTTTTTAGGCAACCCTATTTCTTTTGCAATTTGAGCTCTTTTTAAATTAATTTGTAGATATCCTTCTATTTTGTATCTTTGCCCCAATGAAATATGACTCATAATTTGTACTTTACATTTTTCAATTTCAACAACGCAAATATGAGGATTTTTTTCATTTGGCAAGGAAAAACTATATGATTTTTCCTTGCTTTTTTTGTTTTTAATTTTTGTCTGCAGCAGACAAAAATTAAAAACAAACCCTTATTAAAAAGTTACTTTTATTACTTGAATTTAGGTTTCTTAGCAATTATTTTCAGCTAAAGGCAAAATTACAAAAAAATATCTATTGTTCATTGTTAATTGACAATTATTTTGTACCTTTGTAATCACAATTCATAGAAGCATCAGAATTTATGAAATACCTACTCCTATTTATATCACTCATTTTTAGCACTTTATCTTCTTTTTCGCAAGAAAAGGAATTATACCCACACTCTCGTGCTGAAGAACTTATTGGTACGTGGACAATTATATCACAACGATTGGATAATTTGGAAATTACTCTAACTGATTGTGAGAAACAGAGTCATTTTATTTTTACAGCTAACGAAATTATTGAAAATTACTATAAAATATACGATGGTAGATGTGTAATACTCAATTCTAACAAAGATATGTATACAATAAAGGAAAATCATATCATACGAAAAGAAGAAAGCGACTTAAACAATACTTTTGCTATAGAAAATGACCTTCTTACGCTTACTTTTACCGGAAAAGATGAAGATGGCACTGAGCATATAGCTGTGATTATCTTAAAGAAAACCAAACCCATAGAATACATAAAATAATGAGAACACTATTTTTCGCCCTATGCTTGCCCTTTATGGGCTATTCGCAAACTCTTTGGACATTAGACGACTGTATCAGTTATGCCAAAGAGCACAACCTTTCTATTAAACAATCTGAAATTGATTTAAAATCTACAGACATAGACCGTTTGCAGGCTAAAGGGGCTTTTTTGCCCTCAATAAATGGTAATTTGTCTTACAATTTCAACAGTGGGAAGAATATCAACCCTGTGACAAACCAGTACGAAAATACGGTTTTTCAATCAGCTTCAGGAGGTATTGGGGCTGAAATGACACTTTTCGCAGGACTGCAAAACTGGCGTAAACTACAACGTGCTACCCTAAACCAAATGGCATCGGAATATCAGCTTGAGAAAGTAAAAGAAGATATTGTACTGATGATTATTAATGCTTATGCCGAAGTATTGAGCTATAAAGAACAAATAAAAAACCTAAAAGCACAACGTGAGGTATCGGAAGAAAGCGTAGAACGCACCAAAAATCTAATAGAAGCCGGTTCTCTACCAAAAGGCGATATTTATGAAGCTGAAGCACAATTGCTAACCCAAGAACAGCAGATTATTGCTACTGAAAATGCTCTTTTTATTGCTAAAATGGGATTAGCTCAGTTACTTTTGCTGAAAAACTATCAAGATTTTGATATTGCAGACCCTACTTTTGAACATCCTTCAGAAGAAATACTTGTAAAAACCCCTCAAGAAATCTATCAGCATGCTAAAGAAATAATGAGTGATGTAAAAATAGCTGATAGTAATATTTTATTGGCTAAAAATGCACTACAAAATGCACAAGCAGCTTACTCTCCACGACTTTCAGCACAATGGGGATACAGCTCTCGTTGGACGAAGAATAAATATTTGAACTTTTGGGATCAGATAGACCTAAATAAGGGGATGTATGCTGGGTTTTCGCTATCAGTGCCTATTTTTAATGGATTTTCTACCTTAACAAATATAAAACGTCAGAAACTGAACTTGTTAAAAGCTCAATATGCAAAAGAGCAGGCAGAACTTACTTTAGAAAAGAACAGTTATCAGGCGCACACCAATGCTACTAATGCTAAAAAGCTATATGAAGCTACTGAAAAGACTGTTTTAGCAAAAAAACAATCTTTTAACTACGCAAAAGAACGTCACGATGTAGGTTTGATGAATACTTTTGACTTTAATCAGGCAAAGTATCAGTACGAAAATGCTCAAAATGAATCAGTAAAAGCGAAGTATCAGTATATATTAAAGCTAAAAGTATTAGAATACTACTTTAGATAATAAAAAAGAAGTGATTTCTCACTTCTTTTTATACGGATTGGCACGATATCCTTCTAATAAAGCATCGTTTTCCATTATAAAGGGAATAGCAGTAGGCTGATCCCATTCTACATCATACCTATTCATCAGATAATCGCTTAATTCTGTTCGGTTCTGGAACTTTATAACTTGATAAGGTTCTTGAAAAGCAAGCTTTTCTACAAATAATATTCCTCCTTGCTTAAGAGGTACTAATACGCCTACGTGACCCACAAAAAGGGTATTCTCATCTGCACTGAGTTGTGAATGAAAAAGGACTGAAATAAATGAGGCCTTCATAGGGTCATCTTTTTTAGGAAAACTAATACCTCTTTCTTTCCAAACGTGCTGTACTGTGGCTAAATGGGAAGCTACTTCTTTAGTATTTTTTGTAGGCATAGAGGAAAATAAAGCCCAAAAACGGGCTTCATCCTCTGCTGTAAAATATTTTTTAGGCATTGTATGCAATACTTCTTTATCTATAAAAAGTATTTCATCATCAGTAGATACACTTGTCGTAGGAGTTGCTACTGCTACAAAATCACGTAATAGAGTAAACGAAGTTATTCTACAGTTATAGCCTTGAAAAATAGGATATTTACGCGTCCATTGGCTCTGAATTGCAGCTTCATCATACTGTGGTAATAATGAGTCGATAGTAGCATAACCTTGCGGTACTAAACCTACTTTTCCCCCAACTGTATTATTGAATAAAGCTACACTCTCCAAAAAATCTCCTATATTTTTAGTAGACACTCCCGCTGCAGCAAGAGCTTGTTGTACCTCTTGTTGAGATTCTGTATCCACCAAATTGCTATATACTAACTGTAGTTTGTGCTTTTCTTCTGTTTCTACAACTTTTTCTGTTACTTTTTTATTTGTTGGCTGCTGACAAGCAAACAGAAGTCCGCAAACTATAGCCGTAAGAACTATTTTATTCATTATAGATTATTATTTAAATAGTGTTTTTATCTCTTCTAATAGTTTTATCTGTTTCTTTAAAGATTCTGTTTGCGTAAGCCCTTTCTTAATAGCAATCCCTTCATCTAAAACACTTAAAAGCATTTTCTTTCCTACAGGATTTTCCATTTCCTTAGCTATATCTTTCAACGGATTATAAATGCTTTCTACCAATTGAGTATTGTCTAAACTCATTGCCCACTGATAGCCTTTTTTAAAGTTAGCTGAAGTCTCTGGAGTATCTCTTTCTAAAAATGGATAATAAACGAAATAAGGCAGCATAGTAGGCAGATACTTCTCCATTTTGTTATCGATTATTACACTTGCTAAACCCGCTAACTCGTCTACAGTATAATCTTCAGGTTTAGCTTGCTCTAAAAAGTTCTTTGCTCTTGCTGGTTCTGTACGTGCTATCCCATTAAGTGCTGCATTTTTTATAGCTCCTGAAGGTATAGACAAGGCTTTCTCAAATATAGCTGAATACTTCTTATCCTTGGTTGCTGCTAATACCCATATAGCAGCTGCTTTCACAAGATTGGCACTATCTGTTTCTGCTACTTTCTCTACTATTTGCAATTCTTTAGGAGTAAGTTTATAGCTAATGAGCTTCTGCAAAGCTTTTTCTCTTACTTTGAAGAAAGGGTCTTTCAGCGCCGTTAATAGAATCTCTTTCCCTTCTGTAGCAGTAGTAGCATCTACCGCCTCTATTCTACTCTTATAATCAGTAGCGTGTTGCAATTGATATAAATATTCTTTCCATGATTTATTATTGTGCTCAGTTGCAATTATCACTCCTCGTGGATTTATATCTACTAATTCTGGAGTATTAGCTACCGGAAAAGTAAAACTATTCTCTTTGCGGGCATCTACCCACACTTTATGACGCACTCGCTTACCATTTTCATAAACATCTATCTCTAATGGGAACTGAAATAGTATTTTTTCATCTTGTGTTTGTACTATTTTCACTGTCAACTTCTTAGTTGTAGCATTGTATTTTTTTACTACATCTATCACAGGATTTCCACTGCCAAAATACCACTGATTAAAGAACCAGTTTAAGTCTTTTCCACTTATTTTTTCTAATGAAAGTCGCAATTGGTGAGCTTCCCCAGTACTATAAGCATTAGTTTTCAAATAATCTGCTACTCCTGCAAAAAACGCCTCATCTCCTAAATAATCACGCAGCATATTAAGGATAGCTCCTCCTTTATTATAAGATACCAAATCAAACATATCATCTTGGCGGTCATATCCAAACCGTACTAAGTCCTTACTAAAATCAGTAGGACGATGTTGATATTGACGCATATCATTTAATAAATGCTCGTCTGCTACATCTCTACCATATTTATGATCAAGCCACAAATATTCTGAATAGTTAGCAAATGACTCATTCACTGTAAGGTTTGCCCAACTTTCTGTAGTCACCAAGTCTCCAAACCAATGATGCGCTAACTCGTGTGCTATAATAGGCTCCCAATGATTTTGGTCTTCTAAATCTTCTGCTGTCTGATAAGCTGTCTCTGCGTGGCTTACGGCTGTTGTATTTTCCATTGCACCACTGACAAATTCGCGTACTACTATTTGAGCATACTTCTGCCATGGAAAATCATATCCAAATCGCTCTGAAAAAAAGGTTATCATCTCTGAGGTATTGCCAAATATTTTCTTAGCTACTGATTCGTATGGCTTTTCTACATAATACTCTATGGGTATATTTCCACGCCAAGGAGTATCTTTCACTACAGCAAATTCTCCTGCTCCCATAAAAAATAGATAAGGTGCGTGTGGTTTGTCCATCACCCAATGATCAGTACGCATACCATCCTTCTTTACCGAATTTTTAAGAACTCCATTAGAAAGGGTCACAAAGCTGTCTGGTACTGTCATCTCTATTTCTTGTGTAGTCTTCTGGTTAGGACGGTCTATAGTTGGAAACCAACAAGAAGAAGCTTCACTCTCTCCTTGTGTCCATATCTGACGCATTGGCTTATCAGCTTCTCCTTTTGGATTAATAAAATACAATCCTTTAGTATCTGTTATTGCAAGAGAGCCCTTATCAAGTACTTTTTCAGGCTGTGCTGTATATTTAATGTAGATAGTATAATCCTCATCTTTCTGATAAGTTTTATCTAATTTTATTTTCAGCAAATCTTCTTTATACTGATAAGTAAGAGGCTGCTGTTTGCCTTTATTATCTATTGCTACAGTGTGTATCAACATCGATTTAGCATTGAGAATCAAACTATCTGTCGGATAAAAATAAGGAGCGGCAGTCAGCCATTCTTCCCCATTAAGTGTCTGATTATCAAAATTAAAACTCACCTTTAGTTTAGTATGCTTCAATGCTGTTTTCTTTTCAGCAGTAGCGCGATAAAGGGTTCTGCCCGAAGTATCTGTTTGCGAAAATGCATAGCCCACAAGTAAAAAGGCGATAACAGATAAAATAATTCTTTTCATAAGTAAGAGTTAAAAAAATATAAATTTTGAGAGTGCAAAAGTAGTAAAAAAATAAGAACAAAAAAAGAAAATTTGCTACTCAATTTTTTTTATTATCTTTGCAGCAATAAACAATAATAAAAATGAAACTTTCAATACAACATCTATTAATGGGCGGTGGAGTTATACTTACTTCTGGCTTTCTTGTCAATGCTATGTCTGTGAAAAAAGAAGAACGCAACATTTACGAACAAGCAGAAGCCGAGGTAGCTACTACTTTCCCCGATAGTGAGGTGTCTCCTATGAGTGAAGAGACATTTAGCAGTTACAAAGTCTATGCCATTGATTTACCCGAGAATTTAGATTTCGCTGGTGAAAGAGTTCCCATTGAAGACCCTGATGTTTACGAACGATTAGATAGAGAGTTCCTTGTCAATACTTATTGGCAGTCTAATGGATTGCTACTTCTAAAACGAGCTAATAAGTATTTTCCTATTATCGAACCTATCCTCAAACGCAATAACATCCCCGATGATTTTAAGTATTTAGCTATTATTGAGAGTGGACTAACCAATGCTGTTTCACCCTCTGGAGCTAGTGGCTTTTGGCAATTTATGAAAGCAGCCGCCCAAGAGTACGGTTTAGAAGTAACCGACCAAGTAGATGAACGTTACCATATAGAAAAAGCAACCCAAGCTGCTTGCGACTATTTCAAAAAAGCAAAACGTAGCACTGGAAGTTGGACGATGGCAGCTGCAGCTTATAACGCTGGTATAGCTGGTATGAACAAACAAACCTCTTTTCAGCAGACTAATAATTATTATGACTTATGGCTAAATACTGAAACTTCTCGCTATGTATTTCGTATTTTAGCAGTAAAAGAAATTATGAAACACCCTAAAAAGTATGGTTTTATCTTTGAGAAGAAGCACCTATACAATGAACTACCTACTTATAATGTTATGATAGACTCTACTATTGAAAATCTAACTGATTTTGCAAAAACATATAATATAACTTACAAGGATTTGAAGATATATAACCCTTGGTTACGCGACAGAAAGCTTGACAACAAAGAAGGTAAAACCTATTACATCAAAATCCCTAAAAAATAAAGCAATATAATCTTTTTTTTATCTTACACTCTATCAAATTTTTAAAACTTCGATAGAGTGTTTTTTTTCGTCTTTATATGCTGCAAACTGTTTCAATATCTCCAGATTACCATTGGTTACCCACTTATGAGTCGCTACATAATCCTGCTTTTCATTTAGCAAGTGATATTGAGCAAGTATATTGCGTGTCTGCCGTGCTACAGCATAACCTGAGTCAATCACTTTGATAGAAACAGGAATAAATCGTTGTATCTGAGGCAGCAGGTAAGGGTAGTGTGTACATCCTAACACAAGGTAGTCTATACCTTCTGCTACCATTGGTTGTAGGTATTTCTGTAGTAGTGCTGTCATTTTAGCACTTTCCATCTGTCCTGCTTCTATAAGGTCTACTAACCCCTCTCCTACCTGCTCTATAATTTCTATTTTCTCTTCTTGCTTTAAGTGCTCACTTGTTTTAGCAAAAAGGTCGCTTGTGAGGGTACGACGAGTAGCCAATACTCCTATTTTTTTAGTAATACTCTGCAAACCTGCAGGCTTAATAGCTGGTTCAATACCTATAAAAGGTACCTGTTTATATTTATCTCTAAGATAAGCTATCGCATTAGTAGTACCTGTATTGCAAGCTACTACTATTATTTTTGCGTTATGATTGAGCAAAAATTGAGTATTAGCATCACATAGAGCTATTATTTCCTCTTTAGTTTTCTCTCCATAAGGAGCATTTTTATTATCTGCTAAAAAAAGTGTATTTTCATTAGGCATCAAAGCATTAATCTCTTTCCAGATAGTAGTACCACCTACGCCCGAATCAAATAAACCTATAGGTGCCGTCAAAAGCTCAGCATTTTTCATTGTTGAAAAGTAGTTTTGGAACTGCAAAAATAAAAAAAAGTGTTCAAAGAATGAACACTTTTTCTAAAAATTTTATTCCTATTCTTAAAATCCTAAATCTTTCTTTACACTACTGTATAGGTCTTCTCCTGAAGCTACTATCACACTTGAACCTGCACTTGAGTCTAACACATATTGTACTCCTTTTGCTTTAGCCACTTTTTCAATAGAGCTTTTTACTTTCTTAAGCAAAGGTTCTACTAACTCTTGTTGCTTCTTTTGCAAGTTTTGAGCAGCTGTTTGCTGAGACTGACGAATGTTGTTTTCCATTGTCTGAATTTCTTCTGATTTTTTCAGAAATTCTGTCTCACGTGCTTTCAATTGTGCCTCTGTAAGTGCTGCTGCTTCTTTCTGATATTTATCAGCTCTGGCCTGTAGTTCTTTTATAGCTGCCTGAATATCGGCTGTATAGCCTTGCTCTAATTTCTTCAATTGAGCTTCTATTGATTTTCTTTCAGGCATTTCTTCCAAGAGTTTTTGCACATCAATATGAGCTATTTTTACTTGGGCAGTTAGCATAGTCGTAGCCCCAAAAAATAAGGCTATTGCTACCATCAGCGTTCTAATGTTTCTCATCATCGTTTTAATATATTAGTTATTAAGTTTTTACTATTTTGTTGTAGGTGTTTGTGTCTTTGCCTCCATTTGTTTTTTCACTCTTTCAGCTTGTTCCTTTTCGCGTTGTGCTTTCTGTGCTTCACGCTCTTGTTGCAATTTTTGTTGGCGCTCTGCTAATTCCTTTTCACGTTGTGCTTTCAGAGTCTCGCGTTCTTGTTGTAACTTTTGTTGGCGTTCTGCCAATTCCTTTTCGCGTTGCGCTTTCAGAGCTTCACGTTCTTGTTGCAATTTTTGTTGGCGCTCAGCTTGCTCTTTTTCTCGTTGTGCTTTTAGGTTCTCGCGCTGCTGTTTCATTTCTTCTGTCTTGCGGAGGCGCTCTTGTTCATACTGCACACGGCGTTCCTCACGGGCTTTCTCTGCTTCCTTACGTTTTTTCACTCGTTCTTCTACGAACTCAAAATCATAACTTTCTTTTAGCAGTTCTGCCATATCTTTATTCCGATCATCTGCATTATCTTTTTTCTTCAGAGCACGTAGTACTACCTTGCTCAAGTTATGCTGCTCGTTCGAAAAAAGCATTGTAGCATCAGTTTTCTCAAATATAAAGTCATACTTGCGCATCTTGCCTATCTCTTGCACTATGTTAAAAACTTGGTCTTGTATAGGCTTTGCTAGCATAAACTTCTGCGATATGTATTCACCTTTTTCAGCATTAAACTTTTGTTCTTTATAAGCGTTTAGGTTATGCTTTAGCAAGGCTATCTCTTCTTCCTTATCTTTAATAAGTTCAGGCGTCAGCAGTGCTCGCTCAGCTTCCAATTGCTTTTCTTCTGCGTCTATTTTGGCCTGACGTTTTTCTATTTCTGCCTCCCACTGTGCTACCTGAAGCGCAAATTGCTCACTCGCTACTTTGTAATCTTCTAAGTGCGAAAGTATGTAATCCATATCCACATAGCCTATTCGTGAGGGCTTTTGCGAATATGACAAACTCATAGTTGCAAGTAGTAGCAAAATTAGTGTTCGTAACTTTTTCATAGAAAATATCGTGCCAAAAATTAGAATTGCTGACCAAAAATAAAGTGTGTTTGCCAACCGCTGCGTGTATTAGCATTTGCTGGATTGTCAAAACCATAACCAAAATCAATACCCAACATACCAAACTGTGGCATAAAGAGTCTGAGTCCTAAACCTGCTGAACGTTTTATCTGGAAAGGATTAAAGTTGCCTAAGCCATTGTATACATTACCTCCTTCAGCAAATAGCAAACCGTAAATTGATGCCATAGGCTTAAGAGTGATAGGATAACGCAACTCCAAAGAGTATTTGTTATATACGGTTTCTCCGTCATCTGACGAAAGGGCGTAGTTTTCATAACCTCGCATTTGTATATTCTCACGGCTATCCATATTGTAGTAGCCTAATCCATCCCCCCCCATAAAGAATCGTTCAAAAGGCACTACACCACGTTTGCTGTTATACGCTCCTAAGTAACCAAAGTCTGCTCCAAATTTTAATACAAATTTACTATATAAATTGGTATACCAAGCTGATGAAAACTTCAGTTTGTAAAATTCTAACCAGCGGAATCGCTTCTGATCTACTAATGACAATTTATCCGAATCATTATCTGCTATTGCTTCTGCGCGTTCTTCTAATAATTTTCCATAATCTACTCCATTAAAGAGAGAATAAGGAGGTGTCAACTTAGCACTGATAGTAAAGCTACTACCCGACATCGGATAAATAGGGTTAGGACCACTCGAATTTCTTGATAGAGAAATTGTGTAAGCAAATGAATTAGAACGACCATCTTTAAATGTAAACACACCAAAGTTGCTATAATCTTGTAAGTCGTAATGCTGATAACTTAGGTTATGTGCAATTTGGAAATAATCATCAGGCACACGTAAGCGTTTTGCTAAACCTACACTCACACCTGTTATATATACACGCTTACTCTTATCTACATCATAGCTACGGTAGTTATAACCAAACTGCTCTGTTCTACTAAACGATACCGAAAACTGTACAGGGCGTTCTCCTCCCATCCAAGGCTCAGAGAATGAAAACCCATAAGTACGATAGTATCTACTCACTTGCACACTAAGCGATAGAGCTTGTCCATCACCCATAGGCACCGGAGTATACGCCTTAGGATTGAAAAGATTCTTTATCGAAAAGTTATTGAAAGAGAGTGCTACTGTTCCAATAAACGAACCACCTCCATAACCTCCCTGTAGTTGTACTTGACTCGAACCTGTCTCTGTTAGATTATACTCAACATCTACGGTACCTGCATTAGGGTCTGCATTCTTCAGCTCAGGATTCATATTCTGTGCATCAAACAGTTGCATTTGTCCTAACTCCCGCAATGTACGTATTATTGACTCTCTACTATATAGGTATCCAGGACGTGTACGAAGCTCTCGATATATCACATAGTCATTAGTCTTCTCATTTCCTACTACCGAAATCTTATTGAAGTAAGCTGGTTTACCTTCTTGTATACGCACTTCAAAATTAATTGTATCATTCACCACGGACGTTTCTACAGGATGCACTTGCGAAAAAAGATAACCACTGTTCTGATACAAGTTAGAAATATCTTCAGAATCTGGATTAGTAGAGTCTTGTATACGTTTCTTTAACAATACGCCATTATAGACATCTCCTTTCTTTATCCCTAATACTTGATTGAGTACTCGGTCGTTATATACTGAGTTACCTAAGAAGCGTATATCACCAAAATAGTAACGTTTTCCCTCCTCTAACGCTATCTTCAAGTCAATATTTCCGTTTTTATTTCTGATAAGTGTATCACTCACTATACGCGCATCTCTATATCCTTTCTCTTTGTAAAAATCAATAAGTCCTACTAAATCCTCATCGTAATCCTTCTTCACATATTTCGAGCGCTTCCAAAAACGTCCAAAGCGTATTTGCTTAGTTTTTTTAAGCTTTTTGTGTAGTTTAGCCGCATCAAATTCTTTATTCCCCTCAAAAGTAATCCGATCTATCTTTATCTTACTACCTTTATCTATGTGTATAAGCATATCTACCCCATTGGCATCAGTAGTATCTATTTTTGTATCAATAGTTACTTTAGTGTTGAAGTAGCCATCTTTTTTATACTTATTTGTAATATAGTTCTTAGTATTAGCTATAAGACTCTCATTTACCTTCACTCCTTTTTTTAGATCAGCATCTTTAAGCAATGTCTCAGCTTTTTTCTGATTAACCCCCGACACTTTCACATCTATAAGCGAAGGAGTCTCTTTGATAGCCAACTCTAAAAATACCTTATTCCCCTCCACTCGTTGTATGTAAATATTAATATCGCTAAACAACTTATAGCTCCACAATTTGTGAATGATGGCACTGAACTTTTCACTTGGTACCTCTATCTCATCGCCCACTCTCAATCCCGATGTGGTAAGAATAGTTTGCTCATTATAACGTTTGGCACCCGTTACTTCAATGCCTCCAATAGTATATTTTCTTCCTTGTCCTAATGATATTCTTTCTTCCTCTTGAGCATTCACCAAACTACAAACAGCTATGAATGCTAGTAATAAAATCTTTTTCAGCATAGTTTTACTTAAGTTGTTCGCTAATTTTTCCAAATCGTCTCTCTCTATTTTGATAACTAATGAGGGCTTCTTCCAAATGTTTTTTGGTAAAATCAGGCCATAGTACATCAGTAAAATAAAGTTCAGCATATGCTATCTGCCACAGTAGAAAGTTGCTAATTCTGTACTCTCCGCTGGTACGGATAAGTAAGTCTACATTGGGCAAATCATACGTATATAGATGTTGTTGTATAATATCTTCGTTTATAGCATCAACTTTTAGCTGTTGTTGCTCCACTTGCTGAGCTATGCGTTTTATTGTTGTCAGCAACTCCTCACGCGCTCCATAACTCAAAGCCAAGGTTAGAGTAGTACCCGTGTTGTGCTTCAGACGGTCTATCACTCCTACAAGTGTATTCTTTACTTTCTCAGGGAACCTTTCTAAGTTACCTATCATATTCAGCCGCACATTGTTCTTATCTAACTCATCAGCTTCTTTTCTCAAGAATTTTACTAATAGTTCCATAAGAGCCTTCACTTCCAATGCGGGTCTATTCCAATTTTCTGTTGAAAAAGCATAGAGTGTCAAATAAGGAATGTGGTGCTCTACACAATATTCCAACACTTGGCGCACACTTTGGCCCCCTTTTTCGTGTCCTAATGCTCTGAGCAACCCTTGTTTCTTAGCCCAACGTCCATTGCCATCCATTATAATGGCTAAATGTTCAGGGTATTTTGTTATTTCCATATATTAAACTCTATTTTCTACAATAGCAAGGCTCTTCTCCAAACGTATAAGTAAGAGTTAAACCTGTAAATGTATACCAATCATTGCTAGCTTTATTACCAAATGAAAAAGGTCGTTCTTTCGGTAAGCTACCATCTAAATTATTAGTAAGTGTGTATCTAAAACCTACTTCACCTGCTAAAATAAGCCGCATGGTTATCTTTTTCTTTACTCCTAAAATCACAGGGAAAGTATAACTGAGCGTGCGCTTAGTAGTATCAGTAGCCTCTACTGGCGGAGTAACAGCCTTCTCAAAATACAAATCGTCGTGCCAAAAAGCAGCGGCTCCTATGTAAAGATAGGGGGTCATTGGCTTATCTAATAAGTTTTTGATTCTAAAACGGAAGAAATTAAACTCCGCTCCTACAGAAAGTTCAGTCAAGTCGCTCTTAAACGAGAACTGACGGTTAATCTTACCTGGTATATCCGACTGTGCATCATCACCTTTCAATGATGATTTATTAACCTGCACCCTAAGAGCCATCCTCTGGTGAAAATTCCATTTAAAAAGACCGCCAAAGGCTGCTTGGTTAGGATATACATAATAAGTACTCCCAACATCTGATATAGGGTTGCTTCCGCCTAAAAATACCCCTACTTCATACCGCTGTGCTGATGCCAATTGCACCATCAATAGTATTCCGGTGATATATAATATTCTATACATACGCTATTCTATGCAAGGCGCAAATATAGGAGTTTTAAATGAAATAACATTCATTTTTAGCTTTTTTTTAACCCTAAAAACTCATTTTTTCCATCACCAAACCCATATAACACTGATTTTCAATAGTATACAAAAAGCATCTTTTACCTCTATCGCCCCTACTCCTAATCACACTCTTTCACAAGCAATGATTATGCCAAATTTACCTATTTTCTAATTTGCGAATCTTCTAATTTGTTAATTTGCCAATTATACACTATCTTTGCGCCATTAATTAAAAAAAGGATAAACTAATATGGCAAACATTGAAAAAATAAAATGCCTCATCATAGGATCAGGTCCTGCGGGCTATACAGCAGCCATCTACGCTTCTCGCGCCAATCTTAACCCTGTGCTTTACCAAGGCGAACAACCTGGGGGACAACTCACTACTACCAATGAGGTAGAAAACTTCCCTGGCTATCCTGAGGGGGTAATGGGTACAGAAATGATGATGCAATTAGAACAACAAGCTAAACGTTTCGGCACAGACATTCGCAATGGGTGGATTACTAAGGTCGACTTTTCTGCACACCCGCACAAAGTATGGGTAGACGACAAAGAAGTTCACGCCGATGCAGTAATCATTGCTACAGGGGCTTCTGCTAAATATTTAGGATTACCTTCCGAGCAACACTATCTACAAACAGGAGGAGGCGTGTCAGCTTGTGCCGTATGCGATGGCTTTTTCTACCGCAATCAAGAGGTAGCTATCGTAGGAGCAGGCGATTCTGCTTGCGAAGAAGCACTATATTTAGCTAATATCTGTGCCAAAGTTACGATGCTCGTACGCCGCGATGAGTTCCGTGCCTCTCAAATTATGAAAGAGCGCGTACTCAATTCACCTAAAATAGAAGTGCTTTTCAATACCGAAACTGAAGAAATTCTCGGTGACGGACAAGTCGTTACAGGTATGAAAGTCCGCAATAACAAAACGGGAGAAATAAGCGAAATAGCTATCACAGGTTTCTTTGTAGCTATTGGTCACAAACCTAACACTGAGGTATTTAAACCTTATATTAACACTGATGAAGTAGGCTATATCAAGAACGTACCAGGTACTTCTCTTACCAATGTAGCGGGCGTATTCGTTGCGGGCGATGCTGCCGATACCCGTTACCGCCAAGCTATTACAGCCGCAGGTTCAGGCTGTATGGCTGCCCTCGATGCCGAAAAATACCTAATGACCCTCGAATAACCTCATAAGGGCAAAAGGCAATTCACCATAAAAAAGCGCGATGTTTACTTCTTCTAAACATCGCGCTTTTTCATTTGCTAATTTATTTGCTTGTGCCGCTGGCACCTAATTTATGATTAATAATTCTATCCATATAATCCTGCATAAAAGCCTTAAGATCTTTAATGCCTTTCTGAATTTCAGCATTATCTACCTTACCCAGTAGATTATCCTTCAAAGCCCCATCTTCTTTCCTATAAATACCATTAACTTTAGCATTTTCATCTATAATATAGATATAATTACCCTGCATCATTTGGTACATCACCGCATTCGAGATAAAAGCACGTGGTGTTTCATCTGCTACATTACTAAAAAGACTCCGCCCCCACGAACGGAAAGGCTTATGATAACCCATCAAATCTACTAATGAGGGGTAAATATCTATCTGTTGGGCTATTTCCGAAGATACTTTAGTAGGCACCAAGTTAGGATTAGCACTGTAGAACATTATAGCAGCTCCCATACCCGTAATTGGTTCTTTATACAAATCGTAATATACCTGATTAGGGTGGTCATTTACGAAAGCAAAAATCGTATTCTCAAACCAAGGTTGTTTCTTAGCACATTCAAAAAACTGTTTCAATGCGTAATCCGTATAACCTATACATTTATGAATTTCCAAATGCCCCACAGGAAATTTTCCTTCATATTTCTTCGGAATCTGAAAAGGATGATGTGACGAAAGTGTAAAAATAGTACCAAAGAAAGGTTGCTTTTTCTCAGAATAAGTCCTACACATATACTGAAAGAAAGGCTCGTCCCATATCCCCCAATGTCCATCATCATCAGCATCGTTATTATATTCTGTTTTGCCGTAATAATGGTCAAAACCTAAGATATTAGAAAAACCTAAAAATCCCATTGAACCATTAGGAGCTGAATGGAAAAATGAAGTGTCATACCCCATCTCTTTAGCTATTGAAACTAATGACTGGGTAGGTTGTTTCACATAGGGCGAAGAAGTATAAGCTACCTGAAATGAGGGAATACCTGCCAACATAGACGAGATTCCGTGTATAGATTGCCGCCCTGTACAGTAAGCATTATCAAGCACAAATGAATGATGTGCAAGCGAATCTAAGAAAGGAGTATAACTCTCAAAATTAGGAATATGCGTCTTAGTATTCATACAGCCCCAATACTCCTTACCAAAGCTCTCCAAAATAAACAACACCACATTAGGTTTCTGTACCACCTCACGGCTATACTGCTTAATAGGCTTAATATTTCCTTCTATATACGCCTCATCTACCAAATGATATTCTTTAAAACCTTTATTCTTTCCCATACTACGTATAAGGCAGAAAGGCGTGTTGAGTATCGCATCTGCCTGTGCCGTGATATTCACGTGCCTACTCGCGTCCAACATATTAATAGGACGTGTATCCGAAGTAAAACCACCCCCGCGAATCGCCATCATTATCAGCGTACCCAATCCTAAAAAGCAAATCGTAGACCACGCATAGTAAGGTACTTTTCTCTCAACCTTCACAGGCTTTATTTTCACTAACTTATACAGAAATACCCATAAAGCAATAAGCAAAATAAAACCGACAAACATATACCAATAATCTACCAAAAAAGTAAAAAATAAGGTCGTTTTGTTCTGTTCGTGCTCAATAACCGCAAAAGAAGCCGAAGTAAGACGCGATTTACTGAATGGATAATACACCATATCGATAAAATTAGTGGTGTAAGCTATCGTATTAGGAATAAAATACGCCCAAAAGACCACTTTCTGAAATTTCGGATGCGTATTCACCCACAAAGGCAACAAACTAAGCAGTATAAATAGTAAATTGATATACATTATAGCACAGTT
This sequence comes from Capnocytophaga sp. FDAARGOS_737, assembly GCF_009730375.1. Classification (NCBI taxonomy): domain Bacteria; kingdom Pseudomonadati; phylum Bacteroidota; class Flavobacteriia; order Flavobacteriales; family Flavobacteriaceae; genus Capnocytophaga; species Capnocytophaga sp. FDAARGOS_737. The sequence goes on from NZ_CP046316.1 coordinate 1,655,267, forward strand.
ATCAAACGCCAGACCATAGTAGAAAAGGTCAGTAGCGCTATAATCACCCATCACATCGTGATTAAAATAGATAAACAAGCCACGTGCTATAGCATAAAAGAAATATACCAAGAAAATACGATACAGAAATACTAAATATTCTCTAACCCTCATAATATTTATAGTTGATTTTTAAGTAAATTGTAATAATAATATAACAAAAGCCAATACAGTTGAAGCGATAAGTACCCCTCGTGCGCTCTCATTCTTATTCCTATTCAAGAAAATGAAAAACACCAAAAGGTCTAATGCACCTCCTAAAGCAATAAGTTTCCCCAGATAACCTTTATAATAAGCATCTAACAAAGTAATGCGAACGCTGAACTTCGAAAAAATAAGCACATAAGCCAAAATAGCCAACGCATTAGCCAATAATCCTGCTAAAAAACCAATAATAAGGTCTCTCCTATCCTCATTTATTTTTATAAATCCCATTGCTGTAGTGTTTGAAGATGTTGATGAGCAGTAAGGTCAAACTGCACAGGCACTACCGATATATATCCATTTTCAAGAGCCCATTGGTCAGTATCAGTACCTTCATCTTGGTTTACAAAAGTACCAGTCATCCAGTAGTATACCCTTCCTTGTGGATTTACACGCTTATCAAAGCTCTCAATCCATCTCGAACGTGCCTGACGACATATTTTCACCCCTTTTATTTCTTCTTTGCGAAGATTAGGGATATTCACATTCAGTACCGTACCTTTAGGTAAACCATTAGCGAGCACCTTCTCAGCAATATGTTTTATATAGCTACGTGCTTGCGAAAAATCAGCATTCCAACTTGGGTCTAATAGCGAGAAGCCTATAGCGGGTATTCCTTCAGTTCCAGCTTCGATAGCAGCACTCATTGTACCCGAATATATCACATTTATAGAAGCGTTACTCCCGTGATTGATACCACTCACACAGAGGTCAGGCATACGTCCGTTTAGTACCTCGTGTTTAGCAATCTTTACGCAGTCAGCTGGTGTACCGCTACAAGCGTACTCACGGGTTGCACCATTTTTAGAAGGCATTGGGTCGCAATACATAGTTGTATCTAAGGTTACTGCGTGACCTTTACCACTTTGGGGCGAGTCAGGAGCCACTACCACCACCTCGCCTAATTCATTCATTATCTCTATCAAATAACGGATACCAGGAGCAGTAATACCGTCATCATTAGTTACTAAGATCAAAGGTTTTTGCATATTCAAAAAAACTTAAAAAAGTATCAGCGCACAAAAGTACAAAATAATTAGCTATTTACAACGTTATCAAGTTATTTTTTTAAAACAAAAAAAGAGCAATCTAACTATTTAGATTGCTCTTTTTATAAGAAGGCGGCGACATACTCTCCCACTTGCGTAGTACCATCTGCGCTAAAAGGTTTAACTGCTCTGTTCGGAATGGTAAGAGGTGAGACCTTTGACTATAACCACCTTAAAATTTTAGTCGTTAGTACTCTAGTTCTTAGTCGTTAGATTATTACTTATAACTCATAACCAATAACTAAACTCCCTTTACTAACTCTATCATATTGTAACATATGAGGATAAAAAGCAAATATTTAACTAACTCTCTCTTAAAAAGAATGCTGCGCGAAAAGTCTACGGGTTATTAGTATTACTCGGCTATGATGTTACCACCGTTACACCTGTAACCTATCAACGTGGTCATCTCCCACGACCCTTAAAAGAAATCTCATCTTGTGGCGGGTTTCGTACTTATATGCTTTCAGCACTTATCCCATCCGCACTTAGCTACTCTGCTATGCCCTTGGCAAGACAACAGATACACCAGCGGTGCGTCCAACTCGGTCCTCTCGTACTAGAGTCAGATCCACGCAAATTTCTAACGCCCACAGTAGATAGAGACCGAACTGTCTCACGACGTTCTGAACCCAGCTCGCGTGCCACTTTAATGGGCGAACAGCCCAACCCTTGGGACCTTCTCCAGCCCCAGGATGTGACGAGCCGACATCGAGGTGCCAAACCCCCCCGTCGATGTGAGCTCTTGGGGGAGATCAGCCTGTTATCCCCGGCGTACCTTTTATCCTTTGAGCGATGGCCCTTCCATACGGAACCACCGGATCACTATGCTCTACTTTCGTACCTGATCGACTTGTCTGTCTCTCAGTCAAGCTCCCTTATGCCATTGCACTCTACGCACGGTTACCAAGCGTGCTGAGGGAACCTTTAGAAGCCTCCGTTACACTTTTGGAGGCGACCACCCCAGTCAAACTACCCTCCACGAATTGTCCTTTGCCTTGTGCAAAGTTAGACCTCAGATAAGCAAAGGGTGGTATTTCAACAATGACTCCACAACTACCGGAATAGCCGCTTCTTAGTCTCCCACCTATCCTACGCATCACTTATCCAAGACCAATACGAAGATATAGTAAAGGTGCACAGGGTCTTTTCGTCCCACTGCGGGTAATCGGCATCTTCACCGATACTACAATTTCACCGAGCTCATGGCCGAGACAGTGTCCAAATCGTTACACCATTCGTGCAGGTCGGAACTTACCCGACAAGGAATTTCGCTACCTTAGGACCGTTATAGTTACGGCCGCCGTTTACTGGGGCTTCAATTCAAACCTTCGCATTGCTGCTAAGCTCTCCTCTTAACCTTCCAGCACCGGGCAGGTGTCAGACCCTATACTTCATCTTTCGATTTTGCAGAGTCCTGTGTTTTTGATAAACAGTCGCTTGGACCTTTTCACTGCGGCCTATCTAATGATAGGCGACCTTTCTCCCTAAGTTACAGGTCTATTTTGCCTAGTTCCTTAGCCATGAATCTCTCGAGCGCCTTAGAATTCTCATCCCAATCACCTGTGTCGGTTTACGGTACGGGCATTAGCCTTCGCTTTTCTTGGAAACGTTGTCACCACACTCACCTCGGCCGAAGCCTCAGCGTACTTTCGAAGTCATAACAACTCCTTAAACGTACTATTCCGTCAGTACGCGGTAGTTATCTCATTCCGTCACTTTTAACAGACTAATGGTATAGGAATATTAACCTATTGTACATCCACTACCCCTACTCGGGTTCGCGTTAGTCCCCGACTAACCCTCAGCTGATTAGCATAGCTGAGGAAACCTTGATCTTTCGGCGGGCAGGTTTCTCGCCTGCCTTATCGTTACTTATGCCTACATTTTCTTTTCTATCAGGCTCCACTATGGCTCACGCCTTTAGCTTCCACGCCAATAGAATGCTCCCCTACCGGTATATTACTTCAAGTAATAACCCCATAGCTTCGGTAATATGCTTATGCCCGTTTATTATCCATGCCCAACCGCTCGACTAGTGAGCTGTTACGCACTCTTTAAATGTATGGCTGCTTCCAAGCCAACATCCTAGCTGTCAGTGCAGTCAGACCGCGTTTGGTCAACTTAGCATATATTTGGGGACCTTAGCTGATGGTCCGGGTTCTTTCCCTTTAGGATATGGACCTTAGCACCCATACCCTCACTGCTGATGAGCATTTAATAGCATTCGGAGTTTGTCAGGAATTGGTAGGCGATGAAACCCCCGCATCCAATCAGTAGCTCTACCTCTATTAAACTCGCATCAACGCTGCACCTAAATGCATTTCGGGGAGTACGAGCTATTTCCCAGTTTGATTGGCCTTTCACCCCTACCCTCAGGTCATCCGAAGTCTTTTCAACGACAACCAGTTCGGTCCTCCACGCTGTGTTACCAGCGCTTCAACCTGCCCAAGGGTAGATCACCAGGTTTCGCGTCTACTACTACCAACTATGAGCGCCCTATTCAGACTCGCTTTCGCTACGGATTCGTATCTGAAATACTTATCCTCGCTGGTAACAGTAACTCGTAGGCTCATTATGCAAAAGGCACGCCGTCACAGCTGACGCTGCTCCGACCGCTTGTAAGCGTATGGTTTCAGGGTCTATTTCACTCCGTTATTCACGGTTCTTTTCACCTTTCCCTCACGGTACTGGTTCACTATCGGTCTCTCAGGAGTATTTAGCCTTACCGGATGGTCCCGGCGGATTCAGTCAAGGTTCCACGTGCCCCGACCTACTCAGGATACCCATAAGATTTATAAAGCTGTACCTATACGAGACTTTCACTCTCTATGGTGTGTCTTTCCAAACACTTCTAATCCAGTTTTACAACCTATATCTGGGTCCTACTACCCCCATATTGCCGTAACAATATGGGTTTGGGCTGCTCCCATTTCGCTCGCCACTACTCTGGGAATCACTTTTGTTTTCTTCTCCTCTGCCTACTAAGATGTTTCAGTTCAGCAGGTTTGCCCACCAATCGGTGTAGTACATCTTCAATGTACTGGGTTGCCCCATTCGGATATTTGCGGATCTAATCGTATGTGCCAATCCCCGCAACTTTTCGCAGCTTATCACGTCCTTCTTCGCCTCTGAGAGCCTAGGCATCCCCCATACGCCCTTACATAACTTTTCGCGCTTGTAGTCTTTCTTAATTCTGAATTTTAAATTCTAAATTAAGAAAATACCTCGTTCTCTTTGATTCTTTTTAATATTTTTTCGTTAGATTATCAATAATCTATTATTGATCTCTTATGCTTTTTATCCCAATATGTCAATGTACTGTTTTCCTCACCCTAACCCTCTCCAAAGGAGAGGGAACTTGTGGGTGCGTGTTGTGGAGAATAAGGGATTCGAACCCTTGACCCCCTGCGTGCAAGGCAGGTGCTCTAGCCAGCTGAGCTAATTCCCCGTGTTTAGTCGTTAGTTATTAGTCGTTAGTCGTTAGCCATTTAACTATCTAACTCTTCAGCTCCTAGAATTTCCTCAATTCAGCTTATCTTTTCGTAGTCCCAGGCAGACTCGAACTGCCGACCTCTACATTATCAGTGTAGCGCTCTAACCAGCTGAGCTATGAGACTGCTTGTTTTTTTGTTGTCCAGCAAGATTTAAAGAAAAGGTGTTATCCTTCTATTCGTCTATAACATCGGTCGTCTCTAAAAAGGAGGTGTTCCAGCCGCACCTTCCGGTACGGCTACCTTGTTACGACTTAGCCCCAGTCACTAGTTTTACCCTAAACAGCTCCTTTCGGTGACCGTCTTCAGGTACCCCCAGCTTCCATGGCTTGACGGGCGGTGTGTACAAGGCCCGGGAACGTATTCACCGGATCATGGCTGATATCCGATTACTAGCGATTCCAGCTTCACGGAGTCGAGTTGCAGACTCCGATCCGAACTGTGATCGTCTTTATAGATTCGCGCCTGCTCACGCAGTGGCTGCTCTCTGTAACGACCATTGTAGCACGTGTGTAGCCCAAGATGTAAGGGCCGTGATGATTTGACGTCATCCCCACCTTCCTCACGGTTTGCACCGGCAGTCCCACTAGAGTGCTCGACTTTACTCGCTAGCAACTAATGGCAGGGGTTGCGCTCGTTATAGGACTTAACCTGACACCTCACGGCACGAGCTGACGACAACCATGCAGCACCTTGAAAACTGTCCGAAGAAATACCTATCTCTAAGTACGTCAGTCTCCATTTAAACCTTGGTAAGGTTCCTCGCGTATCATCGAATTAAACCACATGCTCCACCGCTTGTGCGGGCCCCCGTCAATTCCTTTGAGTTTCACACTTGCGTGCGTACTCCCCAGGTGGGATACTTATCACTTTCGCTTAGCCACTCAGTCTTACAACCAAACAGCTAGTATCCATCGTTTACAGCGTGGACTACCAGGGTATCTAATCCTGTTCGCTCCCCACGCTTTCGTCCATCAGCGTCAATTAATTGTTAGTAATATGCCTTCGCTATCGGTGTTCTGTGTAATATCTAAGCATTTCACCGCTACACTACACATTCCAACTACTTCACAACCATTCAAGACTAACAGTTTCAAAGGCAGTTGCTCAGTTGAGCTGAGCGCTTTCACCTCTGACTTATTAGCCCGCCTACGGACCCTTTAAACCCAATGATTCCGGATAACGCTCGCATCCTCCGTATTACCGCGGCTGCTGGCACGGAGTTAGCCGATGCTTATTCGCAGAGTACCGTCATCAAAGTACACGTACTCCTTATTCTTCCCCTGCAAAAGCAGTTTACAACCCATAAGGCCGTCTTCCTGCACGCGGCATGGCTGGATCAGTCTTCCGACCATTGTCCAATATTCCTCACTGCTGCCTCCCGTAGGAGTCTGGTCCGTATCTCAGTACCAGTGTGGGGGATATCCCTCTCAGAACCCCTATCTATCGTAGCCTTGGGGAGCCGTTACCTCTCCAACTAGCTAATAGAACGCATACTCATCTTTCACCGCCTCAGCTTTAATATAAAAATGATGCCATCCCTATATACCATTAGGTATTAATCCAAATTTCTTCGGGCTATCCCTATGTGAAAGGCAGATTGTATACGCGTTACGCACCCGTACGCCGGTCGAAGCCCGAAAGCTCCTCCCTCGACTTGCATGTGTTAGGCCTGCCGCTAGCGTTCATCCTGAGCCAGGATCAAACTCTTCATCGTTAAAATCTTTAATTTCTTCTAACCGATTTTTAAGTTATTGACTTCAGGTTTCACTCGATTCTTTAAATCTTCTTTTGTGCTGTACAACATTATGTCAATGTACGTGTTGTTTATTCTTGCAAGAGCACTTATCGTCTCATTTGCGGGTGCAAAGGTACGGCGTTTTTTTAATTCTGCAAATTTTTTAGCACTTTTTTTTGAAGTTTTTTTGAGGGGAATTGTTAAGTGGTTGGAAATCAATGGTTAGAGAGATGAAGATTTTTTGGGGGAAAATGGGAGGAATGGGAAGGCTGGGAGGTTTGAGAGGGCTGAGAGGGCTGGGAGGGCGAGCCGCACAGGCGATTATGAAACAGGTGGGGCAAATGGGAGGCTTGGGAAGGCTGAGAGGACTGGGACAAGTGGGACAGGTGAGACAAGTGGGACAAGTGGAACAAGTGGGAACAAAAAAAGCTGCCTTTGGTAAGGCAGCTTAATTTTTTATTATATACTAATTATTTAATTATTCATCATCTCCATCAAAGTAGTCTAAAAACTCTTTGATAAGTTTGGTAGGATTGGCTTTTTTCGTCCAAAGGATAGGAGTTTCTTCAAATTCCTGTTGGTGAATAATAATAGGTATATTACGTGTAAATACCTTCTCTACCTCTCCTTCATCTATAAGACGCTTGGCAAGTGCTATCACCTCTTTAATAAATTCTTTAGTGAATCTATCACCTTTTTTGAGAATTTTTTCATATAAATCTTCGTCTTCCTCGATAGCACGGTCGTTTTCTTCGTCAGAATAAAAATAAGGTGTTTTGGCAAACCACTGCTTGAGTTGTTTGTCTTTCTTACCTCCTATAGTTTCAATTTCAGTTTGTAACCAATAGTCATAATTCCACTTTGCATCTTCTTTTGACGCAGCATTATAGCTTTCTTCTTTTACATTTAAAAGGGTATTATAGCTCAGTGTAACCTTAGGAAATCGCAAGTCTTCATCATCACAAGTATAGCAGAGAGACAAAACGTATACATCTTTTCTATCTTCTTCATTTACAATTTCTTGAATTGCATTTTTCAGCTTCTCATAACTCTTCTCAGTAAAATTCTTTCTTTCCTTTTCCACTATTAATTTGTTATTTTAGTTATATTTTTGGGATTGTGTTTTTCTAAAAATTGCCTGCAAAAGTAATTCTTTTATTTTAGATAGTGAAACTTTTTAAGCTATTTTTTTTCACTAAAGATAATGTGATAAGGAAACGAACTATTTATGACAGTATTTTATAGCTATTCGTAAGTTTTAGGGCTATAGTGTTTTCGTATGAGGTATCGCTTTTTACTAATACTTGTCCGTCTTGGGTTTGTAAGCTGAGTGAAAGTTGCAAGAAAGGATGAAGCTCTGGGTTGATAAGGGCTGTAAATTTTACATTGAGCATCTGGGTAAGCTGTAATTGGTGACCTGTGATTTGCTCGGTGAGATTTTTGACGATTTGCATCATACACACCCCAGGTGTAACGGGATTATTAGGAAAATGACCTTTGAAAATAGGGTGCTCAGCATTGAGGGTTAGCGTACAAAGATAAGTGTTAGCTGCTATTTGTTGTAAGGTATTGAGGGTATAAAAATCTTTTAACATCTTTAACAATTGAAAGTTGGCAATTAATAATTATGAATGGGTTCTAAAATTATTTGAATCTTAAGGGTGTGGTGCTCTATTGTTATATTGTCAGGGGTATAAGTAAAGGTTGTGTATAAGCTTTTGGCTTTCATATTAAGCTGCTTAGAAAGGTTAGTGCCTGAAGTAAAGAGATAAACTGTATCACTTCCAACGCTACACTGTTGTACCTCTGTAGTGCCTTCAGCATATTTTTGAATGACAACAAAATGAGTTTGCAGTAATTTCTGAAAATCGGCTATAAGCGTATTGATGATAACTTTACGATTAAGGTCAGGGAGAACATAATTGACCTCTACCCTACCCTCTTTCTTTTCAAAATCAAAAAGAGTATTGCCAAAATCAGTAGTGAGAGCCACTCGCCAAGCGTTATCAGCAGTGATTTTAGCCGCTAAAAGCCCGCTAAAAGTGTGTCCGTATGCCGTTATTGTAGCCCGATAGAGGTATTGTTCGCCTACTAAAAAATGCGGATTCTTGACCGTTTCTGTAGTTTTTGGCACTAACTGGTATTGCGAGGGGAGTTGATAAGGCGTAGAACAGCCTACAAATAACAGCAGACTATATTTTAAAATTCGCTTCATCAATAGAGGTATTTAGTTTTTTATTTGTAAAAATAATTTCGGTATAATCAGCAGTGGGTTCGATGAGTTTCACGCGGTCTACTAAATATTGGGCATCAAAATAAAGGTTAATCTCGCGTATATACTTCAGCAGGGTTTTATCTTTAGGCAACAACTTCACAAGGGTATGCTTGCCTGATTGCGAAAGACTGATAGTAAACTCTTTCTCGTCAAACATATCACCGGTAACTGAGCTGATAATAAGATGATTAATTTTCTTAAAAACTTTATTATCAGCTTTTATTTGTGATACTTTGCCTGCATCATTCACCGTAATATTATCTTTCTGAAAGATAATACGATATTGGTAAGGCTTAGTGTATTGCCAATTGAGTTGTGAAGGTTTAGCAAAAGCCATTTTGCCAAAGGTCTCGATATCTTTGCTCATAAAATCGAGGTGTTTTTTCTGCTGGAAATCTGCTTGCATAGTTTGTAACGTACGAGTTTTAGCGATAAGCTGTGCTTTGAACTGGGCAGATTGTTCGGCAGTAAGGGGCTGAGCTATAAGGACAAAAGGAGCACAGAGGCTCAGTAATAAGAAAAGAGTTTTCATCAGAAATCTGTAGTTATTGTATAATTGTTATCTTTGAGATATTGCAATAAGCGTTCCAAAACGTGCAGACTGCGCTCGAATTTATCGTGCATCAGTATAATATTGCCGGCACTGAGTTTGCGGGTGATACGCCTAAAAAGCCGGTCTTCATCAGTAATGACTGTATCTAACGAACGAATGTCCCAGCCGATAGTTTTTTTATGAGTAGCGCGAATGGCACGAGCTAAGGGAGGATTGGTGATGCCATAAGGCGGGCGAAAAAGAGGAGTGTGTATACCTAACTCTGCTAGGACAGCATCAGTGCGTTTAATTTCGTCTATAAGTCGTTGGGTATGCAGTAGGTTTCGGGGCTGGTGACTAAAAGTATGATTCGCCAGAAGATGTCCTTCGGTTTTCATACGGCGCAACACTTCAGGGTATTTTTGTATTTGTTCGCCTACGCAAAAGAAAACGGCTTTGGCATTGTATTGCTTCAGTAAATCTAAGAATTGAGGTGTAAGTGCTGAAGGACCATCATCGAAAGTGAGAACAACCGTTTTAGGAGGTCGCCCCTTTAGGCAGTACTGAGTAGGAATAAAGTAGGAAAGACGGATATCGAATACTCCCCACGAGAGCAAGGCCAAATATAAGAGCAGTCCCACACCATATATATAGATAGGAACTCGCCACAGTACCGCAGCGAGTACTGCAAGTACAAAAAAAGCCGTTATATAGAAATGTTTGTTCAAGATGATAAATTTGAATATGGGACAAAAGTAGTATTTTTTTCTGTTTTTAAGCCTATTATTAGACACTTATTTTTCGCTTTTTCTTCGCTTATCCTTCGGTGTAGATGGCTTGTTCGTATATCCATTGTATAGGGTAAGTGGCTACAGAAAATTTTTCTATTACCTTTTTAAATATAAGCACCCTATCTGTCGCTGTAACTGACGGGTCTCATCATAATATTCTATCAAGTAAAAATAAGTGTCTTGAGGTAAGAGGACTGCATTAGGTAGAGATACCTCCCCCTCGACAATTCCTTTGAAGACCCTTTGACGATTGTCGTAATGAGATATTGTGAAGACTTTTTCGCCGTTACGGTTATATATAGTAACTTGATTATCAGGATAATTCTCTATTCCTACAATATGGAAATAGTCATTTTTGTCATCACCATTAGCAGACATCGCATTATCTGCTACAACTTTGTGAGTAACTTTGACCATAACGGTAGCAGTGGTGCAACTTTGAGAGGAGGGCGTGCATAGCTCATAGACAAAGTAGTCGGTGCCTATAAAGCGCACGCGGGGACGGTATAGTATTGTGTTATCTTCTTTGACAAAAGCATCGCCATTTGTTGGAAAAATGACAATCTTTGGGGAGGCAGTATAGGGCGTATCATTATCTAATACTGCGATGCGTATGGGGGTATTCATAGGAGTAGTAGCACTGTCTGACACTGCTATAGGCTGATTAGTAGCACTTTGGGTAGTGGAAGAAGTATCTGTTTCTACTGTGGCGGAGACCGTAGGGGTAACAGGAGTCTGTAAAATAGTAATGGTAATAGTCGCCGTCTGACAAATAGGTTTTTGGTTCTTGTTTTTTGAGTCGCAGATACGGTAGTTTAAAGTGTAACGCCCTATTGGGGTTTGAGGTGGAACAATGATGTTGCCGTCTTTAGTGATGATAAAAGTATTAGGAGTAGACTGTGGTAACAAGCTAAAAATAACTTTTCGGATATCAATGGGTTTTCCATTTAGGCGGTCGTTAGTGAAAACGCTGCCGACAGTTGTAGCGGTAGTAGTGGTGCTTGCGGTAGTGGTAAGAGTATAGGTGTCGTCTGAAAGGGTAATAACAGTTGGGGTAGTAACTGATTGTAATATTGCAATAGTTACAGTTGCCGTTTGACAAATGGGCTTGTGGTTCTTGTCCTTTAAGGTTTGAGAGTTGTCACAAATACGGTAGTTTAAGGTGTAACGCCCTATTGGGGTTTGAGAGGGAACAATAATGTTGCCTTCTTTAGTAATAACAAAAGAAATAGACGTAGATTGCGGCAACAAGCTAAAGATTACTTTTTGGATATCAATAGGTTTTCCGTTTAGGCGGTCGTTACTGAGGACACTACCGACAGTTGTAGCGGTAGTAGTGGCGCTTTCGGTAGTCGTAACAGTATAGGTGTCATCTGAAAGTGTGAGAATGGTCGGGGTGACTACAGTCGGGGTAGTAGTAGCAGTGACAGTGGTGCTTGTCGCAGTAGTTGGAGTAGTAACTGATTGTAATACTGCAATAGTTACGGTTGCTGTTTTACAAATAGGTTTTAGGCTCTTGTCTTTTGAGGTTTGAGAGTTGTCGCAGATGCGGTAGTTTAAAGTGTAACGCCCTATAGGGGTATGAGGTGGGACAATGATGTTGCCGTCCTTAGTGATGACAAAAGTACTAGGTGCAGATTGCGGTAATAAGCTAAAAATTACTTTTTGAATATCAATGGGTTTTCCGTTCATACGGTCGTTAGTGAAAACACTTCCTACAGTTGTAGCAGTAGTAGTAACACTCTCGGTAGTTGTGAGCGTATAGGTGTCGTCTGAAAGGGTAATAACTGTTGGGGTGGTAGTAGCGGTGACGGTGGTGCTTGTTGTAGTGGTTGGGGTAGTGACTGTTTGTCGCACTAATATGGTTACAGTTGCTGTTTGACAAATAGGCTTTAGGTTTTTATCTTTTGAATTTCGAGAATTGTCACAAATGCGGTAATTTAAGGTGTAACGCCCTATAGAGGTTTGAGCTGGAACAATGATGTTGCCGTCTTTAGTGATAACAAAAGAGGTTGGGGTAGATTGTGAAAGTAGGCTAAATATTACTTTTTGGATATCAATAGGTTTTCCGTTTATACGGTCGTTGCTGAAGACGCTGCCGACAGTTGTAGCAGTAGTAGTGGAGCTCTCAGTAGTAGTGAGAGTATAGGTATCGTCTGAAAGAGAAATAACAGTCGGGGTGACTATTGTAGGGGTAGTAGTTGTGACGATGGTGCTTGTTGTAGTGGTGGGGGTAGTAACTGATTGTAGCACTGCAATAGTTACGGTTGCTGTTTGGCAAATTGGTTTAAAGCTCTTATCTTTCAAGGTTGAAGAGTTGTCGCAGATACGGTAATTTAGGGTGTAGCGCCCTATAGGCGTTTGAGGTGGGACAATGATATTGCCGTCCTTAGTGATGATGAAAGTATTGGGAGTAGATTGTGGTAACAAACTAAAAATTACTTTTTGAATATCAATAGGTTTTCCATTCATACGGTCGTTAGTGAAGACGCTACCGACAGTTGTAGCGGTAGTAGTGATGCTCTTGGTAGTAGTAAGTGTATAGGTGTCGTCTAAAAGGGTAATAACGGTAGGGGTGACTATAGTAGGGGTAGTAGTAGTGATGGTAGTGCTTGTTGTAGTGGTTGGAGTAGTAACTGTTTGTAATACTATAATGGTTACGGTTGCTATTTGACAAACAGGCTTAAAATTCTTGTTTTTTGACGGTTGAGAGTTATCACAAATACGGTAATTTAAGGTATAGCACCCTATAGGGGTTTGCGCTGGGACAATGATATTGCCGCCCTTAGTGATAACAAAAGAAATAGACGTAGATTGCGGTAATAAGCTAAAGATTACTTTTTGAATATCAATAGGTTTTCCGTTTAGGCGGTCGTTAGTGAAGACACTACCTACAGTTGTGGCGGTAGTAGTAACACTCTCGGTAGTAGTGAGAGTATAGGTATCGTCTGAGAGTGTGATAATTGTCGGGGTGACTATGGTAGGAGTGGTAGTAGCGGTAACGGTAGTGTTTGTTGTAGTTGGGGTAGTAACTGATTGTAGTATTGCAATAGTTACAGTTGCTGTTTTACAAATAGTTTTTTGACTCTTGCCCTTTGAGGGTTGAGAGTTGTCACAAATACGGTAATTTAGGGTGTAACGCCCTATAGGGGTTTGAGTTGGAACAATGATGTTTCCATCTTTAGTGATGATGAAAGTATTAGGCGTAGATTGCGGTAACAAACTAAAAATTACTTTTTGAATATCAATAGGTTTTCCGTTCATACGGTCGTTAGCGAAGACACTACCGACAGTTGTAGCGGTAGTAGTGGTGCTCTCGGTAGTAGTGAGAGTATAGGTATCGTCTGAAAGTGTGATAACGGTAGGGGTAGTAGTTGCAGTGATGGTAGTACTTGTTGTGGTTGGGGTAGTCGTGGTTGGGGGGGTAACTAACTGTAGTACTGCAATGGTTACAGTTGCTGTTTGACAAACAGGCTTTTGACTCTTGTTTTTTAAGGGTTGAGAATTATCGCAAATACGGTAGTTTAAGGTGTAACGCCCTATTGGGGTATGAGAGGGGACAATAATGTTGCCATCTTTAGTAATAACAAAAGAGGTAGGTGTTGATTGCGGTAACAAGCTAAAAATTACTTTTTGGATATCAATAGGTTTTCCGTTCATACTGTCGTTAGCAAAGACACTACCGACAGTTGTAGTGGTAGTAGTGGAGCTCTCGGTAGTAGTAATAGTATAGGTGTCATCTGAGAGGGTAATAACGGTAGGGGTAACTATAGTAGGGGGGGCAGTAGCGGTGACGGTGGTGCTTGTTGTAGTAGTTGGAGCAGTAACTGATTGTAGTACTACAATGGTTACAGTTGCTGTTTGACAAATAGGTTTTTGACTCTTGTCTTTTGACAGTTGAGAATTATCGCAAATACGGTAATTTAAGGTGTAACGCCCTATTGGAGTTTGAGCTGGAATAATGATATTGCCTTCTTTAGTAATAACGAAAGAGGTAGGAGTAGATTGCGGTAACAAGCTAAAGATTACTTTTTGGATATCAATTGGCTTTCCGTTCATACTGTCGTTAGTGAAGACACTACCGACAGTTGTAGCGGTAGTAGTGGTGCTATGTGTGGTTGTGATAGTATAGGTGTCGTCTGAAAGGGTGATGACTGTAGGGGTAGTAGTAGCGGTGACAGTGGTGTTTGTTGCAATGGTTGGAGTAGTAACTGTTTGTCGCACTACTATGGTTACGGTTGCTGTTTGACAAACGGGCTTGTGGTTCTTGCTTTTTGAGGGTTGAGAGTTATCACAAATACGGTAATTTAAGGTATAGCGCCCTATTGGGGTATGAGCTGGGACAATAATATTACCCTCCTTAGTGATGATGAAAGTATTAGGAGTAGATTGCGGTAACAAGCTAAAGATTACTTTTTGGATATCAATAGGTTTTCCGTTTAGGCGGTCGTTAGTGAAGACGCTACCGACAGTTGTAGCGGTTATAGTGGTACTCTCGGTAGTAGTAAGAGTGTAAGTGTCGTCTGAAAGTGTGATAATAGTCGGGGTGACTATTGTAGGGGTAGTTGTGGTTGGGGTAGTAACTGATTGTAGTATTGCAATAGTTACAGTTGCTGTTTTACAAATAGGTTTTTGACTCTTGCCCTTTGAGGGTTGAGAGTTGTCACAAATACGGTAATTTAGGGTGTAACGCCCTATAGGGGTTTGAGCAGGAACAATGATGTTGCCGTCCTTAGTGATAACAAAAGAAATAGACGTAGATTGCGATAACAAGCTAAAAATTACTTTTTGAATATCAATAGGTTTTCCGTTTAGACGGTCGTTAGTGAAGACGCTACCTACAGTTGTAGCGGTAGTAGTAGTACTTTCAGTAGTAGTGAGGGTATAGGTATCGTCTGAGAGGGTGATGACTGTAGGGGTAGTAGTGGTGACAGTGGTGTTTGTTGTAATGGTTGGAGTAGTAACTGATTGTCGCACTACTATGGTTACAGTTGCTGTTTTACAAATAGGTTTTTGCTTCTTGTTTTTTGACTGTTGAGAGTTATCACAAATACGGTAATTTAAGGTGTAGCACCCTATAGGCGTTTGAGCTGGAACAATGATGTTGCCGTCTTTAGTAATAACAAAAGTAGTATTAGGCGTAGATTGCGGTAATAAGCTAAAAATTACTTTTTGGATATCAATAGGTTTTCCGTTCATACGGTCGTTAATGAAAACGCTTCCAACAGTTGTAGCGGTAGTAGTAAAACTCTCGGTAGTTGTAAGAGTATAGGTATCGTCTGAGAGTGTGATAATAGTCGGGGTGGCAGTGGTGTTTGTTGTAGTAGTTGGGGTAGTAACTGATTGCAGTATTGCTATAGTTACGGTTGCTGTTTGGCAAATAGGTTTTTGACTCTTGCCCTTTGAGGGTTGAGAGTTGTCGCAAATGCGGTAATTTAAGGTGTAATGCCCTATTGGGGTATGAGAGGGGACAATAATGTTGCCGTCCTTAGTGATGACAAAAGTATTTGGCGTAGATTGCGGTAATAAGCTAAAGATTACTTTTTGGATATCAATTGGCTTTCCGTTGATACGGTCGTTAGTGAAGACACTACCGACAGTTGTAGCGGTAGTAGTGGTGCTATGTGTGGTTGTGAGAGTATAGGTATCGTCTGAAAGCGTGATAACAGTAGATTCCTCTTTCGGATGAAGTAACTTTGTTTCCTCTTTCGTTTCATAAAAACGCAATGTATTATCGCCCCAATAAGTTGCATACTTTATAGGACAATTCGCTTGACAATTTGCTACGGTATAATGCTCATATATTACTATTCCATCTTTCTTTTCGTTAAAAAATGTGCCTTCTACCCTATACAAAGGAGCTCCTGCATTAGCATAACCTGCAGGCACTACTCCTATAGGAAGTATCTTTTTCCCTTTATATTTTAAATCTATAAGAGACACTTCTTCAGGGTAATCTACTGAAAAATAAATATCTTTAACCCCTCCTATACCCGTATTGCTAAGTACGAAAAAATCATTATGTTCACCATCTTTTTTATCAAACACTATAGGCGAAGGTTGTAAAAGCAAAGACGGTGAGCGCAAGTAATAGCTGTTAGAAAGCTTAGTATCATACAAGCGCTCACCGACTTTTAATTTTACAGTATCTTTGAGTTCTCCTTTAAGAAGCAATGCCCGAGAAGTTACTTTCCTATTAAATTCAAAAGCAATAGTGTTACTCTTGTTAATAGTAACTACAAATGTAGGTTGAGAAAGTAAAGTTCCTGCTTTTTGTATTATTTTAGCCTCTCCTTTTGTTATAACAACAGTACCTTCAGCGTATTCTACCCCTAAAGGGAGTATAATTTCCACTTCTACTGTTGTTATACCTTGAGGCACTGACAAACGAACTATTTCCTTTTCTTGAAAATTATCTAATGCAAAATGCAAATTAGTGGAAGTAAGAACATTTTCTATAGTTTGTCCGTCAGCAAATTGAAAAAATATAATGGTTAGTACAAATAAAAACCTTATTAATAGAATTCTATATAACTTTTCTATCTTCATCATCCTAATTCTGTTGGTAAATTTTAGGACAAAGATAGTGCTTTTTTACAATAACAAAAAGTTTTTTATACTATTTTTTATATTTTTATTTAGAACCGCAACCCTACACCTATTTGAATTTGTTGCAAAGTTGCCTTTTCAGAAAGGGCTTTATTGATATCTGAATATCCCCACGCATACCTACCATACACATACAAAGGATTTAATATTTTCACCTCTAAGCCTGCTACTATAGAGAAGTCCGTGTCTTTAAAAAGCTTCTTACCGTTCTCCCAAGTGCTATCCTCACTATTAGTTAAAAAACTGAACTGAGACCCTGCGTGTAACGACAGAAATTCATTAGGATTATACTTCAACAATACTGGCACACTCACATAATCCAGCGTTTTGTTCTTATTAAACTTTTCGTCCCACACTTGTTTGTAACTATTGCGAATCTCTGTATTGCTTTGGTTAAAGAGCACTTCGCTCTGCAATCCCCATTTGTCAGTAAAGTCAAATTCAAGAAATCCTCCTATTTGATAGCCCAACTTAAAATTGTCTTTATAGGCAACCCCTGCTATCTTTCCTAAGTTAGCCCCTGCTTTAGCCCCTATGTGAAACTCTTGAGCATAAGTTGCAGTGGTAAGTAGCATTAATGCAATAATAGCCGATAGTTTAACTAAGTTCTTTTTCATATATTATTATTGTTTTAAATATTTTGTACTGAATAAAGGGCAAATAATATGCCAATTTTTCAAAATTACTGATTTACTAATTTGCTAATCAGCAAATTATTTGTACCTTTGGGGCGTGAACAATTAAAATATTAACAAGCCAATGATTATACACCATTTGGGTGAAGAACCCTCAGTACTTAATCGTTTTATCGCAGAACTCCGCGATGTAAATATTCAATCAGACCGTATGCGTTTCCGTAAAAATTTGGAACGAATAGGAGAAGTATTATGTTATGAGATGAGTAAGTTCTTGCATTATCGCAGTGAGATTATCACTACTCCATTAGGCGAGAAGAAAGTACAACTACCTAAAGATGAAATAGTGATATGCTCTATCTTGCGTGCTGGTTTAGCGCTCCATCAAGGACTGATGAATTATTTTGACAATGCCGATAATGCTTTTATATCGGCTTATAGAAAACATACCTCTGAGACTGATTTCGACATAATGGTAGAGTATTTGGCATCGCCCTCTTTAGAAGGAAAAGTACTCTTCTTAGCTGACCCTATGTTAGCTACAGGACGTTCGTTTGCCAATGTGTACAACGCTTTAGCTCCTTTGGGGAAACCTAAAGAAGTACACCTATTTGCCGTGATTGGTGCCCAACAGGGGATAGAATATTTAGAAGACAAATTCCCTGAAAGTACTCATCTCTGGATTGCGACTATCGACCCTAATCTAAATGAATATGGTTATATAGTACCTGGTTTAGGTGATGCTGGCGATTTAGCTTTTGGTGATAAAATGTAAGGTAAGTAGCGCAGCGGGTAGTGAGAGTAGTAGCCATAGCACAGTCTCTTTTAGCCACCATATACGTATTTTCTCTACGTAAAGGGCAAAAATAATAGCTATAGGCGCAAAGCTATAGAGCACTTCTCTAGAAACTATGGCTACTATTACGGCTACCCAAAGAAACTGAATTACTACAAGGGAGCTGATACTGTGATAGGTAGTCTTAAAATAATACACTATCAGCGAAAGTGCAAACAAAAGCCCCAAACAGCCCAACGCTACTAAAGTAGGCAAAGGGTATGAAGGAAAAACTAAAAGATGCTCTATATCAGTGTAGAGTTTCTGATAATAGTCGCTCAAAAAAGAAGTGTAATCAAAAAGGATAAGCGTTGCCCCTAATAATATGCCGATAATAAGAATAGCTAAAAGAGGTATAAACCAATAACGACGCTTCTTAGCTCCATAGAAAAGCAATGAAATCCATATATTTAACAAGAAAATAAGTGCCCAAGGGTGCAATAGCCCAGCACAAACAATAAGTAAGGAGGTATCAAACAATTTCTGCGAGATACCTTCTCCTGTTTTTAGCGTAAGCACGCGCCATAAGGCAGCTATTATAAGGAAGTTAGCGCCTACTACTTTTACTTCTTGAAAAAGAGACGGAAAAAGCACTACAAAAATACTAAAAAAAGCTATCGAATAACAGTTTTTTGTCTCTGTTAATTCATTCCAGCGGTCTATCTGGTGCAAAAGCAATAAAGAAAGCCAAAATATCACAAAAGTGATAAGCAGTGTAGTAGTATGCGGACTATTAAAAGGGGCTATTTGTAAGATTTCATATTGATATAACCCATCACCTATCAACAGAGCTATAAGCACGATGATAAAAGTGATGGGTTTAGTATTTTCAAAACGTTCTGAAAGCATTAGTTACTAATAGTTAAAATATTACCTGCTACCGAAACATTATAATAGAGCAGATGATAAGGTGAAGTCACTTTGTCTATCGCAATAGGGCTCCCATTCACAAGGTTATACACAGTGCCATCGCAAGGACATTGTACAAAAATAAACGAATGGGTATTAGTATCATCACAACGCTCAAAAGTATTTCCTCCTCCTGACTTCGATGCACAATGCAACCGCTCGCAAGTATTGGTAGTGTGGTTAGGACAAGCTGCTTCCCAAGCGTAATACGAACTACCATTATAAGTCACAAAAAAACCCTTAATACCTCCGTAAGGTACAAAAACGGTACTCATAGGTGTTTTCAACGAATTGTACAGAGGTAAGTTCATATTGATAGTATAGGTAAAGTGAAATTCACCTAAGTAAGGGTTTCTAGTGCGTTGTTCTTTTTCGCAACCTAATAAAACGCCTAATACGAAAATGAAAATTATTTTTTTCAGAGCTTAAAATATATATCCTACTCCTACTGAGAGGGTTCTATTCTTAAAATTATAATCAGTACTAAAAGGTACGTGACTTAAACTGTTATCTCCTTCAAATATATTAGTAAGCCCTTGTACCCAGCGCAACTCAAAAAACCAACCCGATTGGGTAGTATAGCCTATACCAGCAGTCAGTGCTCCGTCTATCATATCAATAGCATCGTCTTTTACACGGGTTACTGGGTCTGTACCATCAAAATAGAAGTTAGGCTTATCAATGCGATATTCTAACTGAGGCCCTACGTGTAGATTAATACCTTTCCCTACATTGAAGCGTGCCAATACAGGAGCTGATAGGTAATCTAATGCTAATTTTGCCTTACCATAAGTACTATTTCTTATATTGGCACCGCGCCTGTTATAGATACCTTCTACCTGTAGAGAGAATAATTTAGAGAGAGGAAACTCAAGAGTAAGACCTGCATAATACCCGTGATAAGGATTCACACTGCTATCACTATTCACATTACCGCTCAGGGTAGCGTAATTATACCCTCCTTTGATGCCTATGTATTGTGCTTTCGCACTCCACAGTCCTAATAAACATACTGCTAATAATACTATTTTCTTCATTGGTTATATATTTTCGTTGATATTCAATTCATTATTCAAAAAAAACTCAAAGTTTCTTTGTAGTTATAATCTTCACAGGACAGGCTTTTTGGGCTTTCTCACAATCTTCATAAATACTATCATCATAACTCTTCAGTGTAAAGAACCCTTTCTTATCGGTAGAACGCAGTAGCACGCTCTTACCATCTTTCTTAGACATCTGAAACTGCTCAGGAGCCGCCTCCACACAGTAGTTGCAGCCTATACACTTCTCACGTTGTAAAGTTACTATTACCATTTATTAGTCGTTAGCCTTTAGTCTTTAGTCGTTAGTACGTTAGTCTCTAGCCTTTAATCGTTAGTACGTTAGTCTTTAGTTGTTAGTCTCTAGCCTTTAGCACATTAGTTTTTAATCTCTAATCTTTAAGTCGCTTTCTAACGACTAACGACTAATCACTAACGACTAATTCTTCACTATTTTATACAATTTATCTGATAAGCGCACTCTAAAATCAGTTTTGATAGTGCACGAATCCCCTTTTTTAGCGCGCTCGGCAGGGACGTCATTTACCATCATACTTGTTAGCTCAAGCTCTTGCACTCCTGTAGAAGGCCCTGTGATAAGTAGCTTATCGCCTATCTTTATATCAAAAGCCTCAATAGCAAACTCAGCTATACCTGTTTTAGGAAAATAGTGCTTGCCTTGCCCTATGTACACTTTCTTTTGGGTAGCATTAGAACCAGGATTCTCGCTCCATTCGCCGAGTTTTTGTCCTAAATAATAACCACCCCAGAACCCGCGATTATACACTGTCTTAAGGGCTTCTATCCACCCTTCAAATTTATCTTTGCTATAAGTACCTGCGTAATAAGCATCTATCGCCTCGCGATAGGTACGGATAACAGTCGCCACATACTCAGGCGCGCGCCCACGACCTTCTATTTTTAGCACCTTCGCCCCTGTATCAATTACTTGGTCGAGGAAATCTATAGTGCAAAGGTCTTTAGGCGACATCATATACTCATTGTCTAACTCTATCTCGAAACCGCTCTCTTGGTCAATTACGGTGTATTTCTTCCGACAGTTTTGCTTACAAGCCCCTCTATTGGCTGACGAGTTATGCGAGTGCAAACTTAGGTAACACTTGCCCGACACTGCCATACAGAGGGCTCCGTGTCCAAATATTTCTATTTCTACCAAATTGCCCGAAGGCCCCTTTATTTGCTCCTTTTCTATCTGCTCGCATATCTTTTTGATTTGTCGCAAACTCAGCTCGCGGCTCATCACCATCGTATCGGCAAACATCGCGTAGAAGCGTACGGTTTCTATATTAGTAATATTTATCTGAGTAGAAATATGTACCTCCATCCCTATCTGCCTTGCATAGGCAATTACAGCCTGATCCATAGCGATTACTGCTGTAAGCCCAGCTTTTTTAGCCGCATCAAGCAGCGTTTTGATGATAGAAAGGTCGTGATCGTAAATAATAGTATTGAGGGTGAGGTAAGTGCGAATACCTTTAGGAGCACAACGGCGTGCTATCTCATCAAGATCAGCAATAGTAAAATTGATGCTAGCCCTTGCCCTCATATTCAGCTGGTCTACCCCAAAATATACTGAGTCGGCACCGTTGTCTATCGCCGCTTGTAGCGACTCAAAGTTACCCGCAGGTGCCATTAGTTCAATTTTTCCTGTATTTGTCATTTTATAGTGAGTGAGGGTGCAAAGATACAACTTTTATTTATATAATAGGTATTTCTTTCTTATTTCTTTGAATTTATCGAGGTCTTTCTGCCAGCT
Organism: Capnocytophaga sp. FDAARGOS_737; assembly: GCF_009730375.1. Classification (NCBI taxonomy): domain Bacteria; kingdom Pseudomonadati; phylum Bacteroidota; class Flavobacteriia; order Flavobacteriales; family Flavobacteriaceae; genus Capnocytophaga; species Capnocytophaga sp. FDAARGOS_737. The sequence goes on from NZ_CP046316.1 coordinate 1,677,194, forward strand.
TTGGCGTATTTCAGCTTCTGTTTTCCCCTCTGTAATTTGTTTCTTCAGCAGGTCATTACCGGCTATTTTATTGAAAGAAGCGGTAAAAAAAGATGTTTTAACGCCTTTCCCTTGCTCAAATGCTTTTTTTAGCCACGTCAAATTCAGTTGCGATAAGGGGGCTGTCTTGCTCAGGTCTTCACCGTAACATACTTTGCCATTAAACTTCGGACTTTTATCGCCGGCATTGGGCTTAGGCGTAAAGTGAAACGCGGTCTTATCAAAATAAGGAGCTCCGTATATTTGAAACTGCTTATTAGTGCCCCGCCCCATACTAACATTTGTCCCCTCAAAAAAACACAAGCTGGGGTACAAATTAACTGAAGCGTCATTAGGCAAATTAGGTGATGGCTTCACTGGCAAACTATAAGCCGTTTGGTGAGTGTAATTAACAAGCGAAATAACTTTTAAGTCGGTAGTAACTGACTTGGCAAGCCATTTTTCGCCATTAATCATCTGCGCATATTCCCCTATGGTCATTCCATAAACTACTGGCACGGGGTGCATACCAATAAAGCTTTTGAAAGCGGGCTGCAATACAGGCCCATCAATGTAGTGCCCGTTAGGGTTAGGGCGGTCTAAAACAATAAGCGGAATATGCGCCTCAGCACAAGCCTCCATCACATAATGCAAGGTAGAGATATATGTATAAAAACGGGCTCCTACATCTTGCAGGTCAAAGAGCATCAGGTCAATACCTTTTAGCTGCTCGGCTGTAGGTTTCTTGTTTTTGCCGTATAGCGATACTATTGGCAGCCCTGTGCGGGTATCTTTGCCATCTTTTATCACTTCGCCAGCATCGGCTTCCCCTCTAAAACCGTGCTCAGGAGCAAATACTTTAGTGAGCTTTATTTTCTTTTTTAGTAGCGTATCAACCAAATGTACGTACTTGCCTTTTTCGGTCTTTACGATGCCGGTTTGGTTAGTGACAAGCCCTATATTTTTATCCTGCAAATCTTTAATATACAGATACATACGGTTAGCCCCCACCACTACTTCCTTGCTGTGTTTCTCTGCTTTTTTCTCAATAGTAGTAGCCGACTGCTGCCCATTATTTTTGCACGAAATGAGTGTACATAAGAAAAAAAGTGTAATTTTGGCACTTCTAAAATTGATTATCGAATTGAATGTTGAATTTTTCATAGCGAAAAGAGTTATTTTCTCAAAAGGCGACAAAAGTACAATATCTTCACCAATTATCAAAATGGCAGTAGCTGCAATTGCCGTTGGAATGGTGATGATGCTCATCGCTATTGCCACTGGTATCGGTTTGCAGCGCAAGATTCGCGAGAAGTTAGTAGTCTTTCACGGGCATATACAAATTTTTAATTATGACAACAATGCCTCTGAAGTTTCTATCAAACCTATCTCTATCAACCAAGATTTTTATCCCTCTTTTAAAAGCGTACCACAGGTTACCCACATTCAGGCGGTAGCTACTAAAGGGGGCATTATCCGTACCCCCGACACCTACGAGTCTATCCTTGCTAAAGGGGTAGGAAAAGACTACGATTGGTCGCTGATGCGCGACTTTATCACCCAAGGGCGCGTACCTAAGGTTGATGGTGAAGAGATTACCGATGAGATACTAATGTCTACCTATTTAGCCAATCGTCTACACCTAAAATTAGGCGACCGCTGTCAGGCTATCTTCCTCAAAGACGAGGCAGCACAAGCTCCTAACCAACGTAGCTTCAAAATAGTAGGCTTGTACAATAGTGGTTTCCAAGAGTTTGACGCGTCTTATATCTTCACCGACCTGCGTCAAATACAGAAAATAAACAAATGGCAAGCTGACCAAATCGGCAATTTCGAACTCTTCATCAATGATTTTAACCAAATAGAAAACATTGGCAAACAGGTGTATGCTCATACCAATTACCACCTCGATTCGCAGACCATTATGCAAAAATTCCCTTTTATTTTTGAATGGTTAGGAATGTTCGATTTCAATATCTACCTCATTATCGGCATTATGATTATCGTGGGGGGCTTCAATATGATAACGGCTATATTAGTACTTATCTTAGAGAAAACCCCTATGATTGGCACCCTCAAAAGTATGGGGGCTTCTGATAAGAGTATTCGCAAAATATTCCTCTATAACGCTGCCTATATCATTGGGTTAGGACTGCTATGGGGCAATGTGCTGGGCTTTGCACTGCTCTATCTACAGCAGTGGTACAGCCTCGTAAAGTTAGACCCTGCCACTTATTATGTAAGCGAGGTACCTACAGCCTTTACCCCTATGTGGATTGTATGTTTAAACATTGGGGTGCTACTGCTCTGCCTGCTGATGTTGCTAATACCTACTTATATTATCACCAAAATTTCACCTACCAAATCAATGAAGTTCGCTTAAAAATAACTTTTTAGTAACAAATAAATATATCAATATGAAAAAACTTTTTCTTAGCCTTGCTTTTTTAACGCTGACCTCTTTGGCTATGGCACAGAGTACTAACATCTTGTCGCCCGCTTACCAAAGTAGTTTAAACTCACCTATAACCTACGGCGGTAATGTAGGTATCAACTTTACCACTTACGGTTTGAGTTTAGATTTATCACCCCGTATAGGTTATAAAATCACTAATGACATAGAGCTTGCTCTCAACATCAACGGCTCTCTACAGCACACTGAGTACTACCGCAGCCTCTCTTTAGGGGTAGGGCCTTCATTAGCCTATTATATCGGAAGAGCAGCCTATCTGAGCAGCTCTTTTCAGCACTATTTCGTATCACTTAAGAACAAAAGCACTAGTTACACCCATAACACCGAAGAAGACGCCCTTTACCTTGGCGGAGGTTATATGCAGCAATTGGGCAATAATACCTATTTGCAAATAGGTGCAAGCTATAACGTACTGTACAAAAAAGACAAAAGTATTTTCAGTTCGGGCTTAGTTCCTCACGTAGGTATCGTTATCGGACTGTAATCGAGCAACTACTTTTTTTCTGAATAATGATAATTTGCTAATTATATACTTGCTAATTAGCAAATTATCATTATCTTTGCCCCGAAAATAATAACAAGAGGACAAATTTGTACTGATTGCAACCTCTTGGGGTACTCCCCAAAAAATGCTAAAACAGTAATCTTTTATTACTTCTTTTTTAGTAGTACCCCATTGATTTAGTGCTAATTATCCTCTACAAATCACATATAACAATGGGATATCTTTTTACCTCTGAGTCCGTTTCTGAAGGACACCCTGACAAAATCGCTGACCAAATTAGCGATGCTCTTATCGACAACTTCCTCGCTTTCGACCCCCACTCTAAGGTGGCTTGCGAAACCCTCGTAACCACTGGGCAGGTAATTCTTGCGGGCGAAGTAAAATCAAACACTTATATTGATGTGCAGCAAATAGCGCGCAACGTTATCAAACAAATAGGCTATACCAAAAGCGAATATATGTTTGAGGCTAACTCTTGCGGGGTGCTATCAGCCATACACGAGCAGTCACCTGACATCAACCAAGGCGTTGAGCGCGGCAAACCTGAAGAGCAAGGGGCTGGCGACCAAGGTATGATGTTTGGCTATGCGGTAAACGAAACCGATAACTATATGCCGCTTGCCTTAGACCTATCGCACGCCTTGCTAAGAGAGTTAGCCGAAATACGCCGCGAAAACCGCGAAATAACCTACTTACGCCCTGATGCTAAAAGCCAAGTAACCTTAGAATACAGCGATGATAATAAGCCAGTACGCGTAAATACTATAGTAATTTCAACCCAGCACGACGATTTTGATACGGAAAGCAAAATGCTTAAGAAAATCAAAGAGGATATAGTGAATATACTTATCCCTCGTGTGATTAAGAAATACCCTCAGTACGCGCCTTACTTCGACGAAAACATCATCTACCATATCAACCCTACAGGTATTTTCGTTATCGGGGGGCCTCACGGCGACACCGGACTAACAGGACGCAAAATAATAGTGGATACCTACGGTGGTAAAGGGGCTCACGGAGGGGGTGCTTTCTCAGGCAAAGACCCTAGCAAGGTAGACCGCAGTGCTGCCTACGCTATGCGCCACATCGCCAAAAACTTAGTAGCAGCTGGTGTTGCCGATGAAATATTGGTACAAGTCAGCTATGCCATAGGGGTAGCAGAGCCTACTGGTGTATATGTAAATACCTACGGCACTGCCAAAGTAAAGCTAACCGATGGCGAAATAGCTAAGAAGATACAAGAAATCTTCCCGCTACGTCCTTACGATATAGAGCAACGCCTCAAACTGCGCAATCCTATCTATAGCGAAACCGCTTCATACGGACATATGGGTCGTACCCCTAAGGTAGTAACTAAAGTGTTTTCATCACCTTACCACAGAACTAAAAAGATAGAGGTAGAACTCTTCACTTGGGAAAAGTTAGACTATGTGGATAAAGTAAAAGAAGCATTCTTTAACTAATAAAATAATAAATCAGAAAAGCCGTTCAGTTTTGAGCGGCTTTTTTTATTTATTAAAACACTCATCACACCACACTAGTATAGTGGCTCTACACCGAAGAATGAGCGAAGGATAAGCGAAGGATGGTCAAACAATAATCGAATGCATAACTGTCATTTTGTCATCAAAAACTGTCATTTTGTCAGTTATTAAGCATTGGCACAACTATTGCCCTACCCTATGCGAGATTGTTGAACCCTAAAAAAGAATTTAATATGAACTTCAATACATTTACTATCAAAGCGCAAGAAGCGGTACAAACCGCTCAGCAAATTGCCCAACAATATGGGCATCAGGAATTGCAATGCGAACACTTCTTTAAAGCTATCGAGCAAGTAGACGAAAACGTGTTGCCTTTCCTCTTTAAAAAATTGAACATCAACCGCGAACAGCTCAGCAAAAACTTAGAAGCTGCCTTACAGTCTTTTCCAAAAGTAACGGGGGGTAGTATGGGCATCTCTCGCGAAGCCAATACAATGCTCAACGAAGCGGCTAACATCGCTAAAAAATGGAACGACGAATACGTATCGTTAGAGCACTTGCTTTTAGCTATCTTCAAAAGTAATAGCAAAATAGCACAAGCCCTCAAAGACCAAGGCGTAAGCGAAAAAGAAATGGAGAAAGCCATTCAAGAGCTGCGCAAGGGCGAACGAGTAACTTCCGCATCGGCTGAAGATACTTACAACTCGCTTAACAAATACGCTAAAAACCTCAATCAGCTGGCTGATAGTGGCAAGCTCGACCCTGTGATTGGTCGTGATGAGGAAATACGCCGCGTGCTACAAATCCTTTCGCGTAGAACCAAAAACAACCCTATGCTAGTAGGTGAACCAGGGGTTGGTAAAACCGCTATCGCCGAAGGTTTGGCACACCGTATCGTAAAAGGCGATGTACCCGAAAACCTTAAAGACAAAGTAATCTACTCGCTCGATATGGGTGCCCTTATCGCGGGAGCCAAATACAAAGGCGAGTTTGAAGAACGACTCAAATCGGTAGTGAAAGAGGTAACCAGCTCTGATGGTAGCATCATTTTGTTTATTGACGAAATCCACACCCTTGTAGGGGCTGGTGGTGGCGAAGGTGCTATGGACGCTGCCAACATCTTAAAACCGGCTTTAGCTCGTGGTGAGCTACGTGCTATTGGGGCTACTACCCTCGATGAGTATCAAAAGTACTTCGAAAAAGATAAGGCATTAGAACGTCGTTTCCAGAAAGTAATGGTAGAAGAACCTGATACTGAAAGTGCTATTTCTATCCTTCGTGGTATCAAAGAAAAATACGAAACTCACCACAAGGTGCGCATCAAAGACGAGGCTATCATTGCAGCGGTAGAGCTTTCAGAACGCTATATCACCAATCGTTTCTTGCCCGACAAGGCCATCGACCTAATGGACGAGGCAGCTGCTAAACTGCGTATGGAAATCAACTCTAAACCTGAAGAGTTAGACGTACTCGACCGCAAGATAATGCAGCTCGAAATAGAGATCGAGGCTATCAAACGCGAAAACGATGAGGCTAAACTCAAAATACTCAACGTAGATTTGGCAAACCTAAAAGAAGAACGCAACGCTATCTATGCCAAATGGCAAGGCGAAAAGGGCGTAATTGACGAGGTACAAGCTACCAAAGAAGCTATCGAACAGTACAAACTAGAAGCGAGCAGAGCCGAACGCGAAGGCGATTACGGAAAAGTGGCTGAGTTGCGCTATGGCAAAATAAAAGAAGCTGAAGCTAAATTGGCTGCTTTGCAAGAGAACTTAGACAACAAAAGTGAAGGTAATAGCTTAGTAAAAGAAGAGGTTACGGCTGAAGATATAGCTGAGGTAGTAGCCAAATGGACAGGCATACCGGTATCGAAAATGCTACAAGGCGAACGCGAAAAGCTGTTGAAGCTCGAAAGCGAATTGCACAAACGTGTAGTAGGACAAGAGGAGGCTATAGAAGCAGTATCTGATGCCATACGCCGTAGCCGTGCAGGCTTGCAAGACCCTCGTCGCCCTATAGGTTCATTCCTTTTCTTAGGTACTACAGGGGTCGGTAAAACGGAACTTGCCAAAGCGTTGGCTGAATACCTCTTCGACGATGAAAACGCAATGACGCGTATCGATATGAGTGAATACCAAGAGAAACACGCTGTAAGCCGATTGGTAGGCGCGCCTCCAGGATATGTAGGTTACGAAGAAGGCGGTCAGCTAACCGAAGCCGTACGTCGCCGTCCGTATTCTGTTATTCTGTTAGACGAAATTGAGAAAGCACACCCTGACACTTTCAATATTCTTTTGCAGGTATTAGACGAAGGACGTTTAACTGACAATAAAGGTCGTACTGCCGACTTCAAAAATACCATTATCATTATGACCTCTAATATGGGTAGTCAGCTTATTCAAGAAGCGTTCGACAAGTACGCCAATGACACTGAGCGCGCTATTGAAACCTCTAAAAACGAAGTGCTACAACTGCTCAAACAGACAGTACGCCCTGAGTTTCTGAACCGTATAGACGATATCATAATGTTTACACCGCTCAACGCCAACAATATCCGCAGTATTGTGCGTTTGCAACTCGATGCAGTTATCAAAATGGTAGCTAAAGAAGGTATTCTTATAGATGCCACCGATGAAGCGATAGACTACTTAGCACAAAAAGGCTTTGACCCTCAATTTGGTGCCCGTCCTGTAAAACGTATCATTCAGAAGGAAGTGCTCAACCGCCTTTCTAAAGAAATACTAAGTGGCAATATCCACAAAGACAGCACCATACTCTTAGACGCTTTCGACGGAAAATTGGTATTTAGAAATTAGTCTTTTAATTAGTGATTAGTCGCTTTCTAACGACTAACGACTAATCACTAACAACTAAAAAAAATGACATTTTGTCAGTTTTTAGTGCTTTGGCACAATCATTGACTATCTACTAATGAAATTAAAAATAAATGTTGAACTAATAATAACGAACAATTAATATGAGCAAGATTATAGGTATAGACTTAGGAACCACCAACTCGTGTGTTTCTGTTATGGAAGGTAATGACCCTGTAGTAATTACCAATGCTGAAGGCAAACGCACTACTCCATCAGTAGTAGCTTTTGTAGACGGAGGCGAAATAAAAGTAGGTGACGCCGCTAAACGTCAGGCTGTTACCAACCCTCACAAAACTGTTTATTCTATCAAACGTTTTATGGGGAACAAATTCTCTGAAATAGGAAAAGAAATAGCACGCGTACCTTACAAAGTAGTGCGCGGCGACAACGATACCCCTCGTGTAGATATTGACGGACGTTTGTACACTCCTCAAGAAATCTCAGCTATGATACTTCAAAAAATGAAGAAAACCGCTGAAGACTTCTTAGGGCAACCAGTAACCAGCGCGGTTATCACCGTACCTGCTTACTTTAATGATGCACAACGTCAAGCTACTAAAGAAGCGGGCGAGATAGCAGGTCTAAAAGTAGAACGTATCATCAACGAACCTACAGCTGCTGCCTTAGCTTACGGTCTTGACAAAAACCACAACGACCACAAGATAGTAGTATTCGACTTTGGTGGTGGTACCCACGACGTGTCTATCTTAGAGCTTGGTGATGGTGTGTTTGAAGTACTTGCTACCGATGGCGATACACACCTTGGTGGTGATGACGTAGATGAAAAAATCATCAACTGGTTAGCTGAAGAGTTCCAAGCTGAAGAAGGTATTGACCTACGCAAAGACCCAATGGCACTACAACGCCTCAAAGAAGCAGCTGAAAAAGCTAAGATTGAACTTTCATCATCTACTGAAACTGAAATCAACTTGCCTTACATCACCGCTACTGCTTCAGGCCCTAAACACTTGGTGCGCAAACTCTCTCGTGCTAAGTTCGAGCAACTGATAGACGACCTAGTAAAACGCACTATCGAGCCTTGTAGAAAAGCACTACAAAACGCAGGTTTAAGCGTAGGTGATATAGACGAGGTTATCTTAGTAGGGGGTTCTACTCGTATCCCTGCTGTACAAGAAGCGGTAGAGAAATTCTTTAATAAGAAACCTAATAAGAGTGTAAACCCTGACGAGGTAGTAGCTATAGGGGCTGCTATACAAGGGGGGGTACTTACCGGTGATGTGAAAGATGTATTGCTCTTAGACGTTACCCCTCTATCATTGGGTATCGAAACTATGGGCGGCGTGATGACTAAACTCATCGATGCTAACACCACTATCCCTACTAAAAAGTCACAAGTATTCTCAACTGCTGCTGACAATCAGCCAAGTGTGGAAATACACGTACTACAAGGGGAACGTCCAATGGCTAACGACAACAAAACGATAGGTCGTTTCCACTTAGACAACATCCCTCCTGCTCCACGTGGAGTACCACAAATTGAGGTAACTTTCGATATCGATGCTAACGGTATCATCAACGTATCAGCTACCGACAAAGGTACTGGCAAATCGCACAACATACGTATAGAAGCCTCATCAGGACTTTCTAAAGAAGACATCGAAAAGATGAAACGCGAAGCTGAAGCTAATGCTGAAGCCGACAAGAAAGCCAAAGAGAGAGCTGATAAGCTAAACGAAGCTGACGCGATGATTTTCCAAACTGAAAAGCAATTGAAAGAGTTTGGCGATAAGCTACCTGCTGACAAGAAAGGGGCTATAGAAGGCGCGCTAAGCGAGTTAAAAACAGCTTATGACAGCAAAGACCTTGGCAACATAGAAGCAGCGTTAAACAAAATCAACACTGTTTGGCAACAAGCTTCAGAAGACCTCTACAAAGCACAACAAGGCGGTGCTACCGGACAACCTAACGCTGGCGGACAACAACAGCAAGGCGGTAATACCGACAATGTACAAGACGTAGATTTTGAAGAAGTAAAATAGTCCGTAGCACGGACAAGCAGATAACAAAAACACCCTCAGTAAATGGGGGTGTTTTTTTGTATATGATGAAAGCAAAATATTTTTTCGGTTAAAACAACTGCTAAAAAATCACACATTCGAACTAAAAAATCAAAAAAAGTTTTGGTATTAAAAAAAATAGTTGTACCTTTGCGCCCTGAATATAAATAACATATTAATAAATAGAGAAAAAATGGCAAGAGTTTGTGACTTAACAGGCAAAAAAGCATTGGTGGGCAACAACGTGTCGCACGCAATGAACAAAACGAAACGTAAATTTAATGTAAACCTCCGTACCAAACGCTTCTTCATTCCTGAAGAAAACCGTTGGATTACCCTAAAAGTATCGGCAGCTGCTATCAAAACTATCGACAAAAAAGGTATCTACGAAGTGCTTAAAGAGGTAGAACGTAACGGATATATTAACTAAATTTTAAAAACAATAGTAAAATGGCTAAAAAAGGAAATAGAATTCAGGTTATATTGGAGTGCACCGAGCACAAAGAATCTGGCTTACCAGGAACTTCTCGTTACATCACTACCAAAAACAAAAAAAATACTCCAGATAGATTAGAACTTAAAAAGTTTAACCCTATCCTAAAGAAAATAACTGTTCATAAAGAAATTAAATAATTAAAACGTTATGGCAAAGAAAACAGTAGCAACACTACAAGGTAAATCAAAAAAGCTTACTAAAGCTATCAAAATGGTGAAATCACCTAAAACAGGTGCCTATACTTTCGTAGAAAGCGTTATGGCTCCTGAGCTCGTTGATGAATTTTTGAAGAAGAAATAATTAAATTTTCTCTATTTTTATCATATCTGAAAAGCTGTCGTGAGACAGCTTTTTTGCATATATAAACCTTTTTTATTACCTTTGCCCGAGTTTTTAGATTATAGTATAGTTATGGCATTTGAGTTTTTAAAAAATATCTTTTCTAAAGAGAAGAAAGAGACCCTAAACAAGGGCTTAGAAAAATCGAAAAATAGCTTTTTCGACCGTCTTGGCAAGGCTATTATTGGAAAATCAAAAGTAGATGAGGAGGTGCTCGATGACCTTGAAGAGGTACTCATCGCCAGCGATGTAGGGGTTAATACTACCCTAAAAATTATTGAACGTATAGAAGCACGTGTGGCTAAAGACAAGTATTTAGGCACTTCTGAACTTAATAAAATCTTACGCGAAGAGATTGGTAGTCTACTGTCAGAAACGCACACTGGCGAGGCTACCGACTTTTCTCTCCCTGCAGACAAAAAGCCATACGTAATGATGGTAGTAGGCGTAAATGGAGCTGGAAAAACAACTACTATAGGCAAACTAGCTAGTCAGTTTACTAAAAAAGGACTAAAAGTAGTCTTAGGGGCTGCCGATACTTTCCGCGCAGCAGCAATAGACCAGTTGCAAGTATGGGCTGATCGTACGGGAGTACCGATGATTAAGCAGCAGCTGGGTAGCGACCCTGCCTCAGTAGCCTACGATACTCTTACTTCTGCTGTAAAACAAGGGGCTGATGTAGTAATCATAGATACAGCAGGACGCTTGCACAACAAGATAAACCTGATGAATGAGCTGAGCAAAATAAAGCGCGTAATGCAAAAAGTAATAGCTGATGCTCCTCACGAAGTGCTATTAGTATTAGACGGCTCTACAGGACAAAACGCTTTTGAACAAGCTAAAGAGTTTACCAAAGCGACTGAAGTAACCGCCTTAGCCGTTACCAAGTTAGACGGCACTGCCAAAGGCGGCGTAGTAATAGGCATTTCAGACCAGTTCCAAATTCCGGTAAAATACATAGGGGTAGGCGAAGGAATTGATGATTTGCAAATATTCAACAAATATGAGTTTGTAGACTCATTCTTCCAGCAATAAATACTATTTTTAAGAGATAAAAAGAATCACTTTAGGTTATTTTAATTGAAAATATTAACTTTTCAAGAAGCCATAAATATCTGAAGTGATTCTTTTTTTATAAAATAAAATCACTACATTATTTTATATCCAAAAAATATTCGTATATTTGTCGCCAAATTTAACAAAACTAACTAATATTTTTTTAGATATGTCAAACGACATCCGCATTCGAAAAGGGTTAGACATACTGTTGGAAGGGAAAGCTGATAAGACTACTAAGCAGCTCCCTCTTTCGGCATTGTATGCTGTTAAACCCAGTGATTTTCACAGAGTTATCCCCAAACTTTTACTACGTGAGGGGAATGAAGTGAAGGCAGGTGAAGCATTGTTCTTTTCTAAGAGTGATGAGCGTATCTTGTTCCCCTCTCCTGTAAGTGGTACTATCAAGGAGATTATACGTGGCGAAAGACGTAAGGTCTTAGAAATACGTATAGCACCCAGCGAGGAACAATCGTTTAAGAGCTATGGTGAAAAGGATGTGAACGAAATGGAGGGCGAAGACATTAAGGCACACCTACTTAGCAGTGGTTGTTGGCCTTTTATCAAACAGCGCCCTTATGACGTGATTGCCAATCCTGACACTACTCCAAAAGCAATATTCGTGTCGGCTTGCAAAACCAACCCGCTTGCCCCAGACTACGACTATGTGCTAAAAGACAAAGAAAATGAGCTACAAACAGCTCTTACTGCCCTTTCTAAGCTAACCCCTGGTAAGGTGCACGTATCAGTGTTTAAAGACAGTTCTCTTTCTCCTTTCCGTAACCTCAAAAACATTGTTCTTCACAATGTTTCAGGACCTCACCCTGCTGGTAACGTCAGCACCCAAATAGCACGCATTAGCCCTATCAACAAGGGTGAAGTGGTATGGGTGGTTACTCCTCAGGACTTGGTAGTTATCGGTGAACTTTTCCTTACTGGTAAACTCAACCTTACACGCACTGTAGCACTTACAGGTTCTCGTATTGAAAACCCTCACTACGTAACCGCTATTGCAGGAGCTCAAATTAGCAGCGTGGTAGGTAACCAAGTAAAAGAAGTTGCTAACACTCGTATTATCAGTGGTGATGTACTTACTGGCACTAAGGTAGGTGAGAACGATTTCTTAGGTTTTTATGACGACCAAATCACAGCTATCCCTGAAGGAAATGATTATGATTTATTCGGTTGGGCAAAACCTATAAGCAACAAAGTATCTCTTACTCGTTCGCTTACTTTCTCGTGGTTGAATCCTAAGAAAAAGTACGACCTTAACACCAATACCAATGGCGAACACCGTGCTTTTGTGGTAACAGGTATGTACGAAGAAGTTTTCCCATTAGACATCTATCCTATGCAACTACTTAAAGCTTGCCTATATAAGGATTTGGACGAGTTGGAAAACCTTGGTGCTTATGAAGTAGCTCCAGAGGACTTTGCGCTTACTGAATTTGTATGTGTGTCTAAACAGCCACATCAGCAAATTATCAGAGACGGACTTGATTTAATGATTCAAGAATTAGGATAATAATTCATAGACAGTAATATATCAGAAAAATGTTAAACTATTACAAGCCTTCAGGAAAATTTTCACCTATAGCTTTTGTATATCTTTTATTAGTGTGTGCTATAATAATGCCTATTCTGGGTGCTATCTATGCATATGCTACGTGGTATATACCTATTATATATGTAAACTTTCTCATTACCTTTGGTTTTGGGGTTAGTATCTCTTTTGTAGTGAGCCTTTTAGTCATCAGATTAGGAAAAGTGCGTAACTATGGGCTTTCAGTACTTTTTGCTATTATTGCCTCATTGGTAGCTTATTACAGCCAATGGGTAGTATGGGTAGACTTAGTACTAAACGCTGGAGAAGTTTACGGAAATGAACAGATGGGTATATCGGTGAGCAATGTTCAATTTGAGCAACTGCTTTACTTAGCCACTCACCCAAGTGATCTTATTGATTTGATAATGCTTATCAATGAAGAAGGTACTTGGGGTATAAAGAGTATGACTGTAAGTGGTATTTTCCTTAGTATTATTTGGTTAATTGAGTTCGGAGCTATTATGTTCTTTGGTTTTATGGCTGCAGGTCGTTCAAAAGTACCTTTTAGTGAAGTTACCGAAGAATGGTTTAAAGAAGAAGAGTTACCTGCTTTTACTTATATAGACAACCCTAATAGCTTTAAGCAAGCCGCTGAACAAGGTAATTGGGAAGCATTAGCTGAAACTTTACAGTTAGCAGATAGACAAGCAAGTCATAGCCTTTTTACGGCATATGTATCGGGCAATGATTATTATCTTTCTGTATATAATGTAAAGGCTAAAACAAATAGTAAAGGCAAAGTAGAGTTTGATACTGATGAGTTTATGAAATACTTACATATCAATAAAACTATTTATGATATGCTGAAAGCAAAAGCTTAAATTAAAATGGCAAGACCTGCAACGAAACTAGATTTAGAGTTTTTAGCTAAAGAAAATTACCAAAAGTTACTTTCTTTGATAGAAACACTACCTGAGGAACAGCGAGAAGACTCCTTCCTAGAAGGTACAATGAATAGAAATATTCGCGATGTTATAGGACACTTGTATCATTGGCATTTATTATTCCTAAATTGGTATGAGGTAGGAATGCGAGGTGAAAAACCTAAAATACCCAAAGAGGGTTATACTTTTTCTGACACTCCTAAACTCAACCGAGAAATATGGGAGCAATGTCAAAAAGTATCACTTGCTGAGATACTCTCACTTTTTGAAGCTTCTCATAATAAAGTGTTTCAACTTATACAGAAACACTCAGATGAAGAGCTTTTTACCAAAAAGAAGTATCATTGGACGGGTACGACCTCACTCGGCTCTTACTTAGTTTCATCAACGTCAAGCCATTACGATTGGGCTTTAAAACTAATTCGCAAATCAATAAAAAGAAATAATTAACTTATTCATTAAGAAAATGAGTTTAAAAAGTAAATTAAATACATTAAAAGAAAAGTATAAAGGAACGAAGATGGAGACAACTTTCAACGCGCTCCACACATTCCTCTATACGCCTAATGAGGTAACCCACGGGGGTACCCACATTAAGGCTGCTGACGACCTAAAACGAACTATGAATATGGTGGTAATGGCACTTATTCCTTGTTTGATTTTCGGTATTTTCAATGCTGGCTATCAGCACCAAGTCGCTTTCGGAACGATTGAACCTCAGGCGGGTATGGCTTTCTGCAGCGGCGATTTCTGGAATTGGGCTAACTTCAGTATTGGTATTACTAAAGTACTTCCTTTAGTGATAGTATCATACGTGGTAGGTTTGGGCATTGAGTTTATCTTTGCTACTATCCGCAAACACGAAGTAGAAGAAGGTTATTTAGTAACCGGTATGTTAGTACCTCTTATCGTACCTATTGACATTCCTCTTTGGATGCTAGCTGTAGCTGTAGCTTTTGGGGTAATTATAGGTAAAGAAGTATTCGGTGGTACAGGTATGAACATCTTGAACCCAGCACTAACTATTCGTGCGTTCTTATTCTTTGCTTACCCAACATCTATGACAGGTGATAAAGTATGGGTAGAAGGAGCCGTACAACGCGCTAAAGACATAGCTGCTGGCGCTAATTTAGATGCCGTATCAGGAGAAACAGTTTTAGGTAATTTAGCACAAGGACAAACGGGTACTTACCAAGTATCAGACCTGTTTTTTGGTTTTATACCAGGTTCAGTAGGTGAGACCTCTACCCTACTCATTATCTTAGCTGGTCTATTCCTTATTTATACCAAAATTGCTTCTTGGCGTATAATGGTAAGTATGTTTGTAGGTGCTTGGGTAATGGGTGCTATCTTCAATTGTTTAGCCCCAAGTATGGAAGGTACACAGTTTTACGCTTTGTGGAGCTTACCTGCATATGAGCACTTACTTATAGGTGGTTTGGCTTTCGGAGCTGTATTTATGGCTACCGACCCTGTAACAGCAGCACAAACCAATACAGGTAAATACATCTATGGATTCTTAGCAGGTTTTATAGCGATTGCTATCCGTTGTTTCAACCCTGCCTACCCAGAAGGTGTAATGCTTGCTATCTTATTGATGAACGTATTGGCACCTACTATCGATCACTTCGTAGTACAAGCCAATGTGTCTCGTAGAAAAAAACGTTTAAAATTATCAACTGCTAAAACCGCATAATTATGGCAATCAAGACAGAAAGTAATTCGTATACAGTGATTTTCGCCATTATAATGGTGGTAATCGTAGGTGCGTTACTCGCTGGTATCTCGTCAGCGTTAAGTAGCGATATCAGCAACAATAAAAAGTTAGAAAAGAAACAGAATATCCTCTACGCTATGGGCGTAAATCACAATGAAGGCGAGCTCGGAGGAGGTAAAGTAGAGTTTCTTTCTACTACCGATGCTGAAAAAGAGTTTCCTAACTATGTGAAAGAGCAATACCTTATCAAAGGAAATACCGCTGAAAAAGTAGAAGGTGCTAATGACCTTATCAACTTCAACGGTCATCGTGAAGGTTTACCTCTTTACGTAGGTGAAAAAGATGGAGCTACCCTCTATATAATTCCCGTAAGCGGACGTGGTTTGTGGGATGCTATTTGGGGATATATAGCAGTAGATAAAGACCTTATCGTACGTGGTGTTTTCTTCGACCACAAAGGTGAAACCGCTGGTTTAGGAGCTAACATCAAAGAACGTTTCTTTATGGACGACTTTATTGGGGAACATTTATTGGATGCGGCAGGTAACTTCCAAAGCATTCAAATTTCAAAAAGTAATGGTGACCCTGAAAATAAACGTAAAGAAGATGGGAAAATTGATGCTATTGCAGGAGCTACCCTTACTGGTAATGGAGTGCAAGGGATGATAAGCGATGGCATAGAGCCTTATATATCCTATATTAAAAGTTTAAACAAATAAGAGACTATGGGACTATCAAAAAAAGATACAAAATTAGTAACTGACCCTCTATGGGATAACAACCCCGTAACAGTACAAGTGTTAGGTATCTGTTCAGCCTTGGCAATTACAGCTCAGCTGAAAGCCGCTATCGTAATGAGCCTTTCATTTACCTTTGTGCTTGTAATGGGTAACGTAACCATTTCTTTGCTTAGAAATGTGATTCCACCAAAAATTCGTATCATCGCCCAGCTGATAGTGGCTGCTGCCTTGGTAATCGTAGTGGACTTTGTTCTGAAGGCTTATGTATACGACCTTAGCAAACAGCTATCTGTATACGTAGGGCTTATCATCACCAACTGTATTTTGATGGGGCGCTTTGAGGCATTTGCTTTGGGTAACCCTCCAGGAAAATCGTTCTTAGATGCTATTGGTAACGCAGGTGGTTACTCTATCGCCTTACTTATCGTAGCTTTCTTCCGCGAACTATTAGGTTCTGGTACTTTGCTAGGTTTCCAAATATTAGGAGACCCTATCAAGAAAACAGGAGTTTATGCCTTAGGCTACGAAAACAACGGTTTTATGTTGTTAGCTCCTATGGCTTTGGTAACCTATGGTATAGTAGTGTGGGTACAGCGCTCACGCAACAAAGCCTTAATAGAAGACAGTCATTAATCATTTAAAAAGAAAAGAAAATGTTAGAATATTTAACACTGATTTTTAAATCAATATTCGTAGAGAATATGATTTTCGCTACCTTTTTAGGTATGTGTTCGTACTTGGCTGTATCTAAAAAAGTGTCGACTGCTATAGGATTAGGAGCTGCCGTAGTATTTGTACAAACCCTAACAGTACCTATGAACTGGCTACTCAATGAGTATATACTCAAAGAAGGTGCTTTGCGCTGGTTGGGTGAAGAATATGCTAATTATGACTTGAGCTTCCTTACCTACATTTTGTTTATCGCTACTGTAGCTACAATGGTACAGTTGGTAGAGATTGTAGTAGAGAAGTTCTCACCATCATTGTATAACTCATTAGGTATCTTCTTGCCTTTGATAGCTGTAAACTGTGCTATCTTAGGAGGTTCACTCTTTATGCAATCGCGTGCTGAAGTGATTCACTCATTCGGGCTTTCAGTAGCTTACGGGGTGAGTTCAGGATTAGGTTGGGCTATCGCTATCTTGGCGTTGGCAGCTATACGCGAAAAGATACGTTATTCACACGTACCAGCTCCTTTGCGCGGCTTAGGTATCACTTTCATCACCACAGGGCTTATGGCTATTGGCTTTATGAGTTTTGGTGGTATGCTAACAGGTGGTAGCAGCAAAAAAGAAGAGCCTAAGAAAGAAACCACTATCCAACAAGAAGTTAAAACTGATAATTTAGCCAATAACACAAAAGATTTAAGCAATGATATTAGCAAGTGAAATATTAACAACTATTGCAGTAACGGTAATAGGGTTATTAGTAATAATCCTTCTGTTAGTAGCCGTTTTACTATATGTAAAGCAGAAACTAACCCCATCCGGCCCTGTAAAAATCACTATCAATAAAGATAAAGTAATAGAAGTGCCTATCGGTGGTTCATTGCTTTCTACTTTGGGTAACGAGAAGATTTTCTTGCCATCAGCTTGTGGTGGTAAAGGGTCTTGCTTGCAATGCGAATGCCACGTATACGAAGGGGGTGGCGAAGCCCTTCCTACTGAAACCCCTCACTTTACCAAAAAAGAACTTAAAGAGGGAGTACGTTTGGCATGCCAAGTGAAAGTAAAACAAGATATGCAAATAG
The DNA here is from genome assembly GCF_009730375.1 of Capnocytophaga sp. FDAARGOS_737. Classification (NCBI taxonomy): domain Bacteria; kingdom Pseudomonadati; phylum Bacteroidota; class Flavobacteriia; order Flavobacteriales; family Flavobacteriaceae; genus Capnocytophaga; species Capnocytophaga sp. FDAARGOS_737. The sequence continues at coordinate 1,695,159 of NZ_CP046316.1, forward strand.
GCGTACCTGAACAAGTATTTGGTATCAAAAAATGGGAAGCTAAGGTGGTAAGCAACTACAACGTTGCCTCTTTCATCAAAGAGTTTGTGGTAGAAATCCCTGAAGATATGGACTACAAACCAGGTGGATATATACAAATAGAAATCCCTGCTTGCGAGGTAAAATACACTGACATCGACATCACTGCACACCCTAAAGAACACCCAGGTGAGCCTGATAAGTTCAAAATGGAATGGGATAAGTTCAAACTATGGCCTTTAGTGATGAAAAACCCAGAACCTGCAGAGCGTGCTTACTCTATGGCTTCTTATCCTGCTGAAGGACGTAGAATTATGCTAAACGTACGTATCGCTACACCTCCGTTCGACAGAGCTAAAGGTGGCTGGATGGATGTAAATCCTGGAGTAGCCTCATCATACATTTTCTCTCGTAAACCAGGTGATAAGGTTACCATTTCAGGCCCTTATGGTGAGTTCTTCATCAACGAGTCTAATGCCGAGATGCTTTATGTAGGGGGAGGTGCAGGTATGGCACCTATGCGTTCGCATTTGTATCACCTCTTCAAAACCCTAAAAACCAATAGAAAAGTTACTTATTGGTACGGAGGTCGTTCAAAACGCGAATTGTTCTATGTAGAGCACTTCCGCGAATTAGAGCGCGAGTTTCCTAACTTCAAATTCTTTATCGTACTTTCTGAACCGCTACCAGAAGATAACTGGAAAGTGAAGAAAGATATCAATGACCCTGAAGGTGATGGATTCTTAGGATTTGTACACAATGCTGTAATCGAACAGTATTTGAAGAAACACGATACCCCAGAAGATATAGAACTGTACTTCTGTGGTCCTCCGATGATGAACAAAGCTGTTCAGAAAATGGGACAAGACTTTGGTATGCCTGACGAAAACATTCGTTTTGACGACTTTGGTGGTTAATCACCTTTTTCATATAAAAATCCGACTTAGTAATAGGTCGGATTTTTTATGATATAGATAAGGTTTCTTTTCGTTCTTTTATAATTGTGGGGTGGGTGATAATTTCTAAACTCATAAATTTATCTACCGAATTAATACCAATATTTAAAAGTCCTTTTCCTTCATTGATATAATAATACCATATTTTTCGTTCAGTAAAAAGGTTTTCATCAATACAGAAAGGAGTGCCTAAGGTAGATTTAACAAGATGACCATCATCTCCAAAACGAATAGGAATACACAGTGTTCGTAAAATATGATTAGCCATTTCAGTAAGTTCTTTATGTAGTAAAATATCATCAAAACTGATAGCAGAAACAATATCACTGTTTCTTTCCTTAAAGCAGATAATATAATATCCAAAACAATCAGCTATACCTCCTACACCAGCATAATCAAAAGGCATAGTTTCAACAGAAGAAATAAAATTAGTAAGACTGAAATCTTCGATGTTTATATTCATAAATGAGTTATTGTTTCCTATTAGAAGATTTTTGAGTGCAAAAATAGGAATAATTGCTAAAATTAGAGAATATTTCAAAAAATATCGTACCTTTGTCATTATTTTAAATCATAGTGTTATGAAAAAGATATTTGCAATTCTTGTATGTGCCTTAGTGTCGTGCTCCAATCCAGAAGAAGCAATAAAGGCTTATCAACAACAAAAAGACAGCATAGGTTTACAATCAGCTGAGAAACAAAATGAACTCTTAGGACAAGCTCCTATGGCTTTTAAACAAAGTATGCAGGCAATAGCCCAACAATACGGCAAAATACTAAAAAACTTGCCAGCAGATTTCGCAGCTAAAGAAGAGAAAACTAACCGCTATCAGCAGCTGGCTATAGTATCGGAATATTTGTTGAATCACCGCAAATATACCGAAGAAGAAGCTCCGGTTATCAATGAGTTGGAAGACTTGTGCGCTACAGTAGATTTAGACAATGCTACTGATTTTAACGATTATCCTGAGTATCAAACTTTAGTACACAATATTTTTAAGCTACATATCTACTCTTATAAAGTACAATATGAGTTTGATGACCCTTGGGGAAAGATTTTACCTGACTTCAAAACAATTAAATCAGAAAACATCAAGCAAGCACTAGCTCCTTTGCTCATAGAAGGGGTTTCACCTACTTCAGCAGCTACTACTAACGAAGAATTAATGGCTTTAATACCACAAATAATAAAGAACACTGAGCTTCTACAAGAACTCAACCAACATATAAACTTAGTTAATAAACTTAAATCAGGGCAACCTTTCCCGCCTTTTGAAGGAGTAGTAGATATGAATGACAAGCCCATAAGTTTTGAGCAACTAAATCTAAAAGGAAAAATGCTCTTCATCGATATTTGGGCAACTTATTGTCCTGATTGCAGAAAAGAACTCCCTGCTTTAGAAACCTTACAACAAACTTATAAAGGTAAACCCATTACTTTTGTAAGTATTTCGGTAGACCGCGATAAAGAAGCGTGGAAAACAATGGTAAAAGAGAAGAAACTAAGCGGTATTCATCTCTATGCTTCACCAGAAACAAAAGAATTATTCAAAAAACTATATGATTTGCGAAGTATTCCGCGTTATATGTTAGTAGATAAAGAAGGTAGTATCATTTCTATCAATGCTCCAATGCCAAGTAAAGATACAGCATTAGAAAGCCTCATTAACTTATAAGATAAAATTTTAGGAAATATTTTTGGTCTTTAACAAAATATTTTGTAATTTTGTTGCCGAAAAATAAGTTTATAATCATAAATAAACCAACAGCTTTATGAAAAGATTGTTACTTTTATGTGGAATATGTTGTTCTACATTTGGTTTTGCACAAAGCAAACCTAACATTGTACTCATCGTATCTGATGACCATTCTTATCAAACCATTGGGGCTTATAACAATGGGCAAACCGATGCTACCCCTGCTATTGATAAGTTAGCTAAAGAGGGAGTTACTTTCAACAAGGCATTTGTAACCAACTCTATTTGTGGCCCTAGTAGGGCTTGTATCTTAACGGGGAAATACAGCCATAAAAACGGATTTATGGATAATGAAACCTCGCATTACAACTCGTCTCAGCAGCAGTTTGTTAACCTTCTACAACAAGGTGGCTATCAGACCGCTTGGATAGGTAAATATCATTTAGGCGATGACCCTAAAGGCTTTAACTTCTTCAAAATATTGGTAGACCAAGGCAGGTATTTCAACCCCGACTTCATCATTGAAGGCAAAAAACGCGTACGCGAGCAAGGGTACGTGAGCAATATCATAGAAGACGAAGCAGAAAAATGGCTTGACAGACGGGATATGAACAAACCTTTCTGTTTAGTAGTAGGACACAAGGCTGTACACCGCACTTGGATGCCTGACCTACCTGAATTAGGAGCTTATGAGCATGTCAATTTTCCTCTACCTGATACTTTCTTTGACGATTATGCTACACGTGTACCTGCAAGTTTGCAAGAAATGGCTATTGGAAAAGATATGCGTATGGGTTATGACTTAAAAATGTTTAAAAATGAGAAAGATGTAGCACAAGACGCTAACTTCTCTCGAATGACAGCTGCTCAATTTGCTGCTTATAACGATTTTTACAATCCTATCAGAAGTGAATACTTCAAGGAAAACCTCAGCGGAAAAGAATTAGCAAAATGGAAGTTCCAACGCTATATGCGCGACTATCTTTCTACTGTAAAATCAATGGATAAGAACATAGGGCGTATGCTCGACTACCTTGAAAAGCACAATTTAAAAGATAATACTATTATCATCTACCTTTCAGACCAAGGTTTTTATATGGGTGAACACGGATGGTTCGACAAGCGTTGGATGTATGAAGAGTCTTTCCGTACTCCTATGATAGTTTCATACCCTAAACTCTTCCCTAAAGGCACTACTAACGATGATTTTGTATTAAATATCGACTTAGCTCCTACTTTCTTAGAATTAGCAGGAGTGAAAGTACCTGAAGATATACAAGGTAAATCTTTCTTGCCTTTATTTGCTAAAAAAGCAAAACCTATCCGTAATCAGTTGTTCTACCACTATTACGAAAATGGAGAGCACGCTGTATCACCACATTTTGGGGTTCGTACTGAGCGCTATAAACTTATCCGTTACTACAAACGTTGTAATACTTGGGAATTATTTGACCTTAAAAAAGACCCCAAAGAATTGCAAAATGTATACGGACAAAAAGAATATCAGAAAATCACTAAAGAATTAGAAAGCTTACTGCTAAAAGAAATTCGCGATAAGAAAGATGATCTTGCTGAAAAAGTATTCTTCAACAAAGAATTCCCAACACAAAAATAACTATGCAGCGACAGTTTTTACTCTTGTTATTTCTATGGGTATGCGGCAACGGATATGCTCAGACCTTAGATTCTATTTTTGAAAATCCGGCAGTACAAGAAATAAACCGGATGCCAATGCATGCCTCTTATTTTCCTTTTGAAGAAATAAGTAAAGCAAAAAATGGCTTGCCTTCTAATTCTACACGCTATTTAAGTTTGAATGGTGAATGGTCATTCCTTTGGAAGAACGATTATAAGCAACTTCCTAAAGATTTCTATAAGAAAGATTACAAGGAAGAAAAATGGGATAAAATAACTGTACCTGCCAATTGGGAAATGAAAGGTTATGGCATTCCTATTTACGTAAATGCTTCATATGAGTTTAACCAAAAAAATCCCACTCCTCCTGATATTCCTGATGATTTAGCTCAAAATGCAGGTGCATATCGCAAAGTATTTGAGCTACCCTCTACTTGGAAAGATGAAAAGGTTTACCTACATTTAGGAGCTGTAAAATCAGCATTTAAACTCTATATCAATGGTACTTTTGTAGGTGTTGGCAAAGACAGTAAGTTAGCTTCAGAGTTTGATATTACACCTTATCTGACCTCAGGAAAGAACCTTATAGCTATGGAGGTAAGACGATGGACGGATGCTAGTTACTTAGAGTGTCAAGATATGTGGCGTTTTTCGGGTATTTCACGTGATTGCTACCTATATATGCGCCCTAAAACACACTTTTATGACCTTAATATACAATCAACCTTAAGCAATAATTACGCTGATGGGCGACTCATTGCTTCGGTAGAGGTGTGGAATGAAACCATTCAAGATAAATCAAAATATCAAGCGGAACTATCTGTATACTACAAAGATAAGCTACTTTATCAGGAGAAGAAAAATACTACAGCCTTAAAAAGAGCTTTTGGCAAAACAGAGTTACAATTTCAAGCAGACTTTCCACAAGTGAAAGCGTGGAGTGCAGAGTTGCCCCACTTATATAGGTTACAAATGGTGTTATACGATGCTGAAGGCAAAGTAAAAGAAGTCATCAGTCGTCCTATAGGTTTTAGAACTGTAGAAATAATAGGAGCTAACTTATTAGTAAATGGGAAACGCATCTTGATAAAAGGTGTAAACCGACACGAAACTGATCCTTATACAGGTCAAGTAATATCGAGGGAGAGTATGGAAAAAGATGTAATGCTAATGAAAGCACTCAACTTTAATGCAGTACGTACTTGTCATTATCCTGATGATCCTTATTTCTATGACCTATGCGACCAATACGGACTTTATGTAATGGATGAGGCTAATGTAGAAAGCCACGGAATGCATTACGAAGTGGATAAAACACTTGCTAACGATACCAAATGGGAATATGCCCACCTATTGAGAATGCAACGAATGGTGATGCGTGACAAAAACCACCCTTCTATTATCATTTGGAGTATGGGCAATGAAGCTGGCAATGGATGGAATTTCTATAAAGGCTACAGAATGATGAAAGGGTTAGACCCTACTCGTCCTATCCATTATGAGTTAGCTCATTACGATTGGAATACCGATATTGAATCGCGTATGTACAGACGTATTCCTTTCCTATTAGAGTATGCTTTGAGTCATCATCAAAAACCTTTCTTACAATGTGAGTATGCACACGCTATGGGCAATAGTTTAGGAAACTTCCAAGAATATTGGGACGTTTATGAGCATTATCCTAAGCTACAAGGCGGTTTTATATGGGATTTCGTAGACCAAGGTATATATAAAACACTACCTAACGGGAAGAAAATACTGACATATGGAGGAGATTATGGGGATAAAGATACCCCAAGCGACAACAACTTTCTTATCAATGGAGTTATAGCTTCTGATAGAAGTTTACACCCACATTCTTACGAAGTACGAAAGGTACAACAAGAAATAGGATTTCAGTACAAAAATAATTTACTTACCCTGCGTAATAAGCACTTTTTCAAGGATTTGTCAAATTATGAAATACAATGGAAGTTACTAAAAGAGGGTAAAGAAGTACAAAAGGGTAGTATCACCGACCTTGTAGTTTTGCCTCAAACTGAAGCTACTATTATAATGCCCAACTTATTGGTAGATAAACAAGCCGAGTATATACTACAATATATTGCTACTTTGAAAGAAGATGAGGGATTATTAAAAAAAGGAACTGAATTAGCCTTTGCTGAGTTTCCTTTGACAAGCTATCAGCCAGCAAAAGTAGAGGAGGATAGCACTCCTATTAATATAGAAGAAACATCTACTTATATCTTGCTAACAAACAAGAATTTCAGTGCTAAAATTGATAAAACAACAGGTAAATGGACTTCTTTCAAAATAAAAAAAGAAGAACTTTTTGCTGCTGAAGGTTTAGAAGTAAACTTATGGCGACCAGGTACTGATAACGACTTTGGTGCTGGGCTTCCTAAGAAATTACAACATTTACAAAACGCTGATAGTAAAGCAAAAGAAATAAAAGTTAGTGTTGAGACTCTACCTTCAGAACAAGTAAAGGTAACCATTCAAAAACAATTAGTAGATGGAAGTATAGCATACAAACAAGAGTTGCTTTTTAATGGAAAACCTTTCGTAATAGTAAGCAATACTTTTAAGCCTTTAAAAGATGATAAAACACTTACCTTTAAAATTGGGAATCACCTTACTCTATTGCCTTTTGAACGCATTCAATGGTATGGAAGAGGTCCGTGGGAAAGTTACCAAGATAGAAAAACCTCTTCTTTAATAGGACTATATGAAGGAAGTATTGAAGCGCAAGCACATCCTTATGTACGTCCACAAGAAACAGGAAATAAAACAGAGGTGCGCTGGGCAAAACTAATGAAGAAAGGTGTTACTCTTGCTATATATAGCACTGACAAGTTGCTAAATGTAAATGCTTTGCCTTATACCCCTGAGCAATTATTCCCTGGTATTGAAAAAGGACAAACACATTCAGGTGAACTTACTCTAAGCAAAAACACTCATTTAGACATTGATTTACAACAATTAGGTCTTGGAGGAGATAATAGTTGGGGCAATCTACCTATGGAACAATATTTATTGTATTTGTATAGACCTTATAGTTATTCTTACAGATTAGTTGCTGAATAAATTATTATCTTAACTCTATTCCCTAAAATTTAATATGGGGGTATTTCATAGTAAATACCTCCATTTTTTGTTGCAATTGTATTAAAAATTGCTGATGTTTTTCTGTATCAGGGTTAAACGGACGATGTAGAAGGGCCTTTTGAATACTTTCTGCTTGCTTCATATCCATTTGAGTAGCTGTATCTATATAACTAGCCACCAAGCGCTCCCATATATAATTTATTGCCATTTCTGAAGGATGCACCATATCATTAGCATAAAATCGATAGTCACGAAGTTCATCTAAAAGCAACTCATAAGCTGGAAAATAAGTATAATAACCAGAAGTAATTAGAGGATAAAGCGCCGAGAAAAGTTGCGACTTACTTACTTGGTTTTCTAAAAAACCATCTTTAATATGCCGTACAGGAGAAATAGTAATAACTAAGTGTATTGAAGGATTAATTTGCTTTAGCAATTGAGCTATACGAGTAAGACTCTCTCCTATTTCTTCCATCGATAGAAGCCTTTTAGAAAAATGTTGTTGAGGAAGTTTATGGCAGTTAGCTACTATTCTATCAGTACTATTATAGATATATACCCAAGCTGTACCAAGTGTAAGAAAACAGAAATTAGCTCTATGCAATGTATCATAAAGCAATGTCTGTTGCCTGTTAGCTAAAGATATTGACTCTTTGAGTGAAATATGACTCATATCCGAGTGAAAATCAAAACTATGCCATAGTTCATTATGAAGAAAAAAGTCTTCAGCTACATAAGGTATTGACTGTAGAGCTCGAGTTATAATATTCTCAATAGCGAAAGGATGAAAAAGAATACCAAAGGGATTAAGTGTTATCGGAAACTTGTAATAAGCAAACTTTTCACCCATATTCACAGCAAAGCAGGAGCCTAAACTCACAATACTACTATGATAAGTAATAGAAGTACTAACCTTGGAAATAGGAATAACTGTTCTAAAATCCACTGATATAAAAATTTATAAGTTTTGACGCTCAAGGTCTAATAAAAACTTCTTTCTATCAAGACCTCCTGCATAACCTGTAAGCGTTCCATTAGTACCAATCACACGATGGCAAGGTACTATTATAGAGATACGGTTCTTCGCATTAGCATTAGCTACTGCTCTTACCCCTTTAGGATTGCCTACTGCTATTGCCTGCTCTTTATAAGTACGAGTCTCTCCATAGGGTATTGTTTGTAGTACTCTCCACACTTCTTCCTGAAAAGAAGTACCGATAAGCTCTATAGGAAGCGTAAATTCCTTTCTTTCTTTAGCAAAATATTCGTTCAATTGGTGTGCTAATTCTAAAAGCAATGGCGTATCTTTCTCCTCATCATCAGTAATTTTAAAATGTTGCATTGCTATAGCTTGGTCTATTAGTAATGTTTTGCTATCGAAAAAATCAAGTAAGCAAATAGCCTCATCGGTTGCCATTGCTATCATCTCTCCTATTGGAGTTATAATTTTCTTTTTATATAGTTTCTTCATTAACAGTTTTTCAATAATATCTCATTTCTAACTTATAAAACTCTGCAGTGCCAATTCGTAACTCTTCATACCAAAACCTACTATGCACCCTTTCACTACTGGCGATAGATACGAATGATGTCTAAAAGCCTCACGAGCAAAGGTATTTGATATATGCACCTCTACCACTGGTGTAGATACTGCTTTTACTGCATCTGCTAATGCCACTGAGGTATGTGTATACCCTCCTGCATTAAGTATGATGCCATCATAAGTAAAACCTATCTCGTGTATTTTATCAATAAGCTCCCCTTCACTATTGCTTTGAAAATAATGTAATGTTACTTCTGGGTATTGAGTTTGAAGTACTGCTAAATAATCTTCAAAAGTCTGACTCCCATATACTTCTGGTTCTCTTTTACCTAAAAGATTGAGATTTGCCCCATTGATAATCATTATTTTTTTCATATCTTATCTTTCTTCTTTATTTATTACCTCTCTCACTTTATTTAAAATTGCCTCTATCGTAATCGTCTCTATTGCTTTATCATACCCTTTAGGATATTTTTTACCATAAACTGAAGTAGGAACAAGAGGAAAACGTGTTCTATCTGCCAAAAGAGCATTCTCCATTGGCTGGGCATACGGATAAAAACCAGCGTATGGATGGGTTACCCCCCAAATAGTAATCGTTGGCACTCCATACATAGCCGATAAATGCGCATTACCGCTATCCATAGCCACCATTACATCTAAGCGCGAAATAAGCTCTAACTCTTGCTTAAAAGAGAGCTTACCTACCATATTCTCAGCATTAGGTAAGCATATTTGCTTTACTTTTTCCTCTTCTTTCTTTCCTCCTCCAAATATATATATTTTACCATTAGGATATTGTACTGAAAGTTGCTGAATCACTTCACACATCTTCTCAAAAGGGTACTGTTTCCCCTCATACGAAGCAAAAGGAGCCACCCCTATATTCACTGTTTCACTTAACATTCTTTGTACTGTTTCACTTATATCGGGAGGTGAAAGCAGATAATCTTCTGTTAGATCTATAGGGAATCCCAAAGTAGCAAACACATCAGCATAACGCTGATAAGAAGGCTTTAGAGGGTGAAATGACTTAAAACGGTAACGAGTAAGTGCCTGTTTTTCTATGCGCCCCTTATTTATTTGGGCAAAAGGTATCCCACTTCCTTTGAAATACAATCTCAAAATATTAGTACGCAATACGTTATGAATATCAGCCACTCCATCTATTCCTTTAGCTTTCAACTCCTTATACAGTCTATAGAGTCCGCATAATCCTGCGTGTTTGCCATTTAGCTCAGGCGAAAACACTTCCAAATTAGGAATATGTGCAAACATAGGAGCAAAGAGTGGACGCGTAACATACGTAATTTTCACCTCTGGATATTGGTCAGCAAATGCAGTTACTATGGGTACACTGATAGCTACATCTCCCATTGCTGACATTCTAAAAATAGCGATATGTTCCATTTTGTTTTGGTATTAAATATTTTATTGTTACTTTTGGCAGCTGAAAGACACCTACTTGTAATCAAAAAACAGGGTTAACTATAGTGCAAATGTAGTAATTATTTTTTAATTTTTATATATTATGAAGCATTTATTTTTAGTTTTTTTTATTGCTCAATGCATCTGGGCGCAAGAGCCAAGTGTTTTTGACTTTTCTAAGAGTCTACGCATCGACTTCAATTTGCTTACCGACGCCCAGCATACTGAAGTACTTTTTCAACAACTGAAGAAAGAACCATATTGGGGTGGCCCCACTCATCAGCTTATTGCACCTAACTGGGGTAGTTTCCGATTGCTGGTATTAGATGGTTCAAAAATCGTCTTTTCAAAAGGTTTTAACTCACTTTCTAACGAGTGGGCTGCTATCGATGAGGCTAAAAACGAAAAACGCCTCTTTTATCACGCTATTCAAATCCCGTTTCCTAAAAAAACGCTAAGGGTACAGATTGATCAACGTGACCGTGAGGGTATTTTTCACCCACTTAGTAGCTGCGAAATACGTCCTGACGATTATTTTATTAAGGTAGAAATGCCTATCAATTACCCTTCAAAAGACCTACTAATAAACGGCTCCCCTTCTGAAAAAGTAGATTTGGTTATTCTTGCAGAAGGTTATACAGCTGCCGAAGCCGATAAGTTTTATGCTGATGCCCAGCGTATGACCGACTATATGTTCACCATTCCTCCTTTCGACAAGCTCAAAAAAGACTTCAACGTACGTGCTATAGCAGTACCTTCTGCTGAAAGTGGCACTGATGTACCAGGTAAAAACATTTACCGAAACACAGCGTTCAATTCTTCTTTTTATACTTTTAATCAGGAGCGTTACCTCACTACCAACAGTCTGAAAGAAATAGCTGATGTAGCGGCTGCAGTACCTTATGACCAACTATATGTATTAGTCAATACCCCTATTTATGGCGGAGGTGGTTTTTACAATCATCTTAATTTAGGCACTGCCGACAACGAACTCTCTGAAAAGGTGTATATACACGAGTTTGGACACGGTTTTGTGGGACTTGCCGATGAGTATTACTACGATTGGGATCCTACTTTTCAGGATATGTACAATCAAAAAATAGAACCGTGGGAAGAAAACATCACCACTTTAGTTGATTTTGGTAGTAAATGGAAAGATATGGTGCAGAAAAATACGCCTATCCCTACCCCTCGTACCAAAAAATACCAAAAAGTAGTAGGTGCTTTTGAAGGAGGAGGCTATACCAGCAAGGGGGTTTATAGCCCTATGCAAGACTGCCGTATGAAGTCTAATGAGCCTAAAGGTTTCTGCCCTGTCTGCGAAAGAGCCATACAGAAAATAGTCAATTTCTACACCAAATAAAAACAGCGTACAAATAAAAAACTTTGCCAAAGTCTTTTACTTCCTTGGCAAAGTTTTTTATTTTTATCTTCTAATCTTTTGGCAAAATGCCTTTACTATTTCTGCCGAAATCCTACCTGCTTCTTCTACAAATTCGTTATACGAAATTGCATTACCTTCGCCTGCCTTGTCTGATATAGCACGAAGCATCACAAAAGGGACTCCTAACAGATAACAAGTTTGAGCTATAGCAGCAGCCTCCATTTCTACCGCTTTAGCTTGCGGAAAAGTATTAGCTATCTGCTGCAAACGTTCAGGTGATGAAATAAAAGCATCACCACTAACTACTTGCCCATAATGCAAGCGATACTGATGTTGTGCTGCTACTTCTTTCAGTTGTGCTGACCATTGAACATCTGCTATAAAAGCGGGAGGCATCTGCGCCTGCTGCCCTATTTCATAACCAAAAGCCGTTACATCTACATCGTGATGACGTACTTCAGTAGCTAAAATAATATCGTACACTGAAGTATCAGCTAATCCTCCAGCAGTACCTGTATTAATAATAAGTGAGGGGTTATATTTTTCTATTAACAAAGTAGTAGCTACTGCAGCACTCACCTTACCGATACCCGAAAGTAGCACTACTACCTCTGTACCACAGAGTGTCCCCTCATAAAATGCAAAACGCCCTATCTTTGTTTCCTTACAATCTATAATGGCAGCCCTGAGAGTATTAATCTCCAGCTCCATAGCTCCTATAATTCCTATCATTTGATAAATAAATTAAAAAGAGGGACTGTTCAATCTCTAAAGAACAGCCCCTTACTATAAATATGAACTTTATCTATTTCTTATTTTCTACCAATAATGGTTTCATATTTTCAGTTATATATGTTTCTGCCTTATTACCCTCGGCACTATATATTATAAGAGCCTTTATTTCAGGATGTTTAGCTAAAAATTCCTTACTTTTTTCAAGACCTATAAGCATAAACATAGTAGCATACGAATCTGACTCGCGTGCAGATTTGGTAACTACTGTAGCACTAAGCATTTCACTTTCCAAAGGTTTACCTGTTGAAGGGTCGATAATATGCACAAAGCGTCTTCCTGTACCATCTATCCATACACGGCGGAAGTTCTCATCAGTAGAAACAGCCTCATTAGTTAGTTTTAGATTTACTTCAGAATAATTAGAATCCAATTCATAAGGGTCAATCACATTTACTACCCAAGGTTTTCCTTCTACAGTATTTTTACCACTTACTTTTATTTCGCCTGCTACTTTCACCACATAATCATTGATACCCTTTCCTTGCAAATAGTCACCAATTACATCAGCGGTATAGCCTCTTACTACAGACGACAAATCCACTTGAATAGCTGGATGTTCTTTTTTTACATAACCATCAGCCCCTATTTGCACTTTGTCAAATCCCACATATTGTTTTAGGCTATCAATCTCCTGGTCAGTAGGTAGTTTAGAAATAGGTTGTATCATCTCACGACCAAATCCCCATACTTTTATAAGTAACCCCACTGTTGGGTCATACTTTCCTCCACTTTCTTTCCATATCTCACGAGCAGCTGTATATACTTTCTTAAAGTGTTCATCTGCTTTGATAGGCACATATCCCTTATTAATTTTTGAGACAATAGACTCTTCGTTATAAACAGAAAGTGAGTTATCTATAGTCCTCACTATTGAATCAATAGAAGACTTTAAACTAATGGTGTCTGTAGAGATGTATTTAACTCGGTATTCTACAGTTCCAGCTACACCTTCTATTTCTTGATATTTAGGAGTTCCTTTTTTCGAATCACAAGAGAATAGTAGAAGTCCTCCTAAGCACAATGTTAAAATTCTTGTTTTCATATTTGCTTATTATAAAAAATTATTTAGTTTTTTTATTAGTGAATTATTAATTTTTCAAATGATTTCGTCTTATAGGTTGCTTCCTGATGCTTGTCATCACTATACACTAATAGTACTGCTAAATCAGGATGTTTTTCTAAAAAAGCCTTGCTTTTTGCAAGTCCCATCACCATAAACATAGTAGCATATCCATCGGCTAACATTGTTGAGGGGGCTACTACGGTAGCACTTAGCACATCGCTCTGGGTAGCCCTACCTGTTAGTGGGTTGATAGAATGCACGTATTTACGCCCATTGCTATCTGTCCATACTTTTCTATAATTACCAGAGGTTGCCAATCCTTGGTTAGTAAACTGAATAGTAGCGACCAAATCGCGATCATCTAATGGTTTTAACGGATTCTCAACGCCTATTGTCCAAGACTTATCTTCAACTGTATTCTTACCTTTTAAGTACATTTCGCCAGCTATTTCTACTATGTAGTTCTTTATTCCTCTTGCACTTAAATAGTTAGCCACTACATCCGAGGTGTAGCCTTGGGCAATAGCGTTGAAGTCAAAAAGTATTTCAGTATATCGTTTTTTTATAAGATTCTTTTCTGTAATCGCCACTTTATCAAATCCTACATATTTTCTAAGACTATCTATCTTTTTATCAGTAGGAAGGTCTGCTTCGCTTATTTTTTGTTTACCAAATCCCCAAGCATTTACTAATACACCCACTGTAGGGTCAAACAGTCCTTCACTTTCTTGCCATATCTGCTGCGAAGCTTCAAACACTTTTCTAAAATGCTCATCTACCACCACCGTAGTATCTCCCTGATTAATCTTCGAAATAGCCGAATCAGAACGGTAGGTAGACATTGAGCGGTCTATCACTTCAAGTATTGAGTCTATGGCTGGTTTGAGATTTTCATCGCGCTCAGCTATGTACTTGATGTGGTAAGTAGACCCTTGTGCCTCTCCTTCTATTAAGTATACTTTTTCGTTTACAGAAGGTTGGCAGGCCACCATTACCATAGTAAGTATAAACACTAAATATTTCATTGTTTAATCAATATTGTGCGCAAAGATATATTTTTTATTTATTCCCTCCAAATTTTTTGTTAATTATTTTCTAAAAATTAACATTCCTACTTATTATTGTTTTTTACATAGTGGTAAAATTTCTTGCGGTACTATCCGATAGCGTTCTATCTCTTCTGCTGTAAAATGCGTTGAATAGATTATTTCTTCTACCTCAAACCCCACTTGTCGCAACCTATCAAAGTAATCCAACCCGTACACGCGTACGTGGTCGTACTGTCCAAAAATGCGAGTACGCTCAGCAGGGTCGGTGATGGTATCGTCTTCAAAAGTATGTGCCCTATTTATATCTTGGGGTACCTGAAATATTCCCCAGCCTCCTTTTTTCATTACGCGGTACAATTCGCGCATTGCTTGTGCATCATCAGGGATGTGCTCTAACACGTGATTGCAAAATATCACATCAAAACTATTATCTTCAAAAGGCAAAGCACACAAATCGGCTTTTACATCTGCCAAAGGCGAATAAAGATCTGTGGTGATGTAGGTCAGATTTTTCTGGTTTTTAAAGCGCTTATAAAACGCCTGTTCTGGGGCTACGTGTAGCACTTTCAAAGGTTTCGAGAAAAAATCAGTCTCTCGAGTAAGGTACAACCACAGCAAGCGATGCCGCTCTAACGACAAAGTAGAGGGCGAAAGCACATTGGCACGCGGACTACCATAGCCATAAGGCAAAAACTTCCTAAATGTTTTTCCATCAATAGGATCTTCATATTTTTTACCTCTCAAATATAGTGCCAAAAAAGGACGTACCCAATAACTCATTTTTATTAGGTACGGACGTGGTATAGTGTTTAAAATGTATTTAATTACCGACAAATTCTAATAGTTTTTAGTTTAACGATACAAGGTAAGTCCAAAACCTTTCATTTCAGCAGAATAAACAGGGTAACACACCATCTGAACAGAAGATTTTTCTTCAGCTGAAAACCATTTAGAAGTATAGGGCAAAAGCCAATAAGCGGCACGAGTACTAAGGATACCTATTCCTGCTCCTACGCACACATCACCTGCCCAATGGCGATTATTATGCAGACGCATACCTGCTACTACAGCAGAAAGTGCATAGCCGCTAATTCCTATCCATACACTTTCGTCTTTATACTCCTGCCAAAGCATTTCCATTCCTGTAAAAGCTGTAGCTGTATGTCCCGAAGGAAAAGAATTATAGCTACTGTTGTCAGGGCGGCGTATGCGTGTAGTGTATTTTACTCCATTTACCAAAGCTGCCATAATAGCATAAGAGGTAGCACCTACTATCAACCGTTCTTTCACCGTATGTTTGGGTTTAACGCCAAAATTGCTAAGCGCAAAAGTAGTTGTTATAGGGGCATATTGCAGGTAATCATCAAAACGGTGTTTCTGTCCTCCCGAAAATCTATAAGCGTGTCTTTGCACATACCTATTAATATAGGTAGCATTAGAAATAAGTCCTAATGATATAAGCGATGCAGGTAGCAATACTTGCTGTACACTTGGTTTTTCAGTTGTCAATAGCGAAGAGGGTAAAGCTATCGACAGACTATCGTTTTGTGCCTTTACTGAAGAGATGAGAATAAAGCAAAATGCTATAATAAAAAACAATACTTTCATTGGCTATCAATCATTTTACTACCAGAAATAGTACAAAAGTACTGAACCTACTATTATACGATAGATACCCCACACTTTAAAACCAAACTTAGTAAGTATATGTATAAAAAACTTCACTGCTATCATCGCCACTACAAAGGCTACCACATTGCCTATAATAAACAACCAAAAAGACTGGTCGCTTGCCATAATAAGCTCATAACCTTTTTGTTGTACCGTACCTTCAGCACCCCATTTTTTTAAGAAAAGCGAATAAACGGTTACAGCTAACATTGTCGGAACAGCCAAGAAAAAAGAGAACTCAGCAGCAGCCTTGCGCGAAAGCCCTTGGGTCATACCCCCAATGATAGAAGCTGCAGAGCGCGAAGTACCAGGCATCATCGCCAAGCATTGCCAAAAGCCTATTATAACTGCTTTCTTTACTGAAATCTCTTTTTCGTTATCAATAACAGGATTTTTAAACCATTTATCTACAAATATTAGAATAATCCCCCCTATAATAAGCACAATAGATATTACTTTTTGATTGCCCAATACCGCTTCTATCTTATCATCAAAAAGTTTTCCTAATATCAAGGCTGGCACTACTGCACAAGCTAACTTAATATAAAAATTGAAGTTAGAAAAGTCAAAGAATTTGCGCCAATATAGCACTACTATCGATAAGATAGCCCCAAACTGTATAGATACCTGAAACATTTTCAGATATTCATCTTCAGGCATTCCCATCAAGCTGGCGGTAAAGCCCATATGGGCTGTTGATGAAATAGGAAGGTACTCAGTAAGTCCCTCTACTATAGCGATAATAATAGCTTGTAGTGTATTCATTATTTATTTTCTTCTTTTTGAGTTTCTTTTTTAGTAGGGTTGAGCAATATAGCGTATATTTCTATGGCAAAGCCCAAAAGCACTAAAGCGGGTGCTAAGTGAATACGTCTAAAGTCAAAAATTGACGCATCAAACACTGCAGGATTATCGCTACCACCTCCACTCATCAGCAAAAAGCCTAGCGTTATAACAGCTAAGCCTATCGCCATAAAAATATAATTTTTCTCTTCAAAAATAAGGGTTGAATGATGTTTCATTATAATTGTATTTTTTCAATTTTGAATTATTCGCTAATTAGTAATACAAATCATTGGTGTTTAGGTTTAAAAAACGCTGAGTAGCAAAAAAAGTACTACCCCAACTGATAAGAATACCTATCAGCAATACACCTACAAATACTATCAATAGTACACTACTGTCTATCAGCACTCCAAACTCAGGATACGATCTAACAATAGCCAAAAGAGAAAGATAGAAAAAGCTCATTGCTATTAAGGCACTTAATATCCCTAAGCGTACATTAGTGCGTATAAACGGACGACGTATAAACCCACGCGTAGCCCCTACTAACTGCATTGTCTTGATAATAAAACGCTTAGAGTAAATAGAAAGCCTAATTGACGCATTGATGAGCAACACCGACACAAAGGTAAAAAGGGCACTAAAAACTAAAGTGATTAACCCTATTCTATTCACATTATCGTGAATGAGTGCTACCAATGATTGATCGTATATTACTTCGGACACAAACGAATTTTGCTCTAATTCGTGTTTAATTTCTTGCATTTTATCAGGCTCTGCAAACTCAGCTTTCAGACTGAGGTCTATAGCATTTCGCAGCGGATTGGTGCCAATAAAAGTAACAAAATCCTCTCCTATATCCTTACTAAACTTCTCTGCTGCCTCATCTTTCGATATAAACTTCAGCTCTTTTACATAATCAGCTACTGATAGCGTTTTCTGCAGTTGGGTAATATCAGCTGCTTTAGCATTATCCTTTATTTGCACAGTTACTGTTACCTGCTCTTTGAAATGGTCAGCTATTTTTTTAGTACTGAGTACCAAAAAACCAAAGAAAGCCAACAAAAACAACACCAAGGTAATACTTACGATAACCGAAAAATAAGAGGTGAGTAGTCTTCTTCTGTTAAATGAATCTATCGAACGCGACATTATAATAAGTTTAATAACGGGGCAAAATTACAAAATAATTACAAATGACAAATGATAAAGCACAAATTTTTTCCCCGTTTCAATCAGGAGAGGAGGAGGTTGACGAAACGAGGAAAAAATAAATATGAATAATAATCTATGAGTTCTTTTCTGTTTTGCGGCGTTTTTTCTCAGCACTTAGCAGTGTAAGCTCGCGTCCTGTTTGTCCTGCCACTGAAGTATTTTCTTCAGCACGGCGTATCAAGTAAGGCATTACCTCGCGCACAGGACCGAAAGGCAAGTATTTAGCCACATTATACCCCTCTTTTGAGGCATTGAAGCTAATATGGTCGCTCATACCATACAATTGGGCTATCCAAACACGTTTATCGTCTTTAGCAAGTCCTTTTTTAGCCATTAAGTCCATAATAAGAGCAGCACTTTCTTCGTTATGAGTACCTGCAAAAAGTGCAATACGGTCGATATGCTCTATAATATAGGTAACAACTGCATTATAATTATCATCAGTAGCCTGTTTGCTAGCACATATAGGGGTAGGATAGCCTTGTTCAGCAGCGCGTTCGTTTTCTTTTTCCATATACGCTCCACGCACTACCTTCACCCCAATATAGAAACCATCAGCTACTGAACGCTCATAAAGTCCTTTTAGGTAAGGCAGACGGTCGTGGCGATACATTTGTAGCGTGTTGTATACAATAGCTTCTTCCTTGTTATACTTGCGCATCATCTCTTCCACCAAGTCATCAGCGGCAGTCTGCATCCAGCTCTCTTCAGCATCTACTAAAATAGGGAGTTTATACTCATAGGCTTTCTTACAAGCAGCATCAAAGCGCTGCTTTATCTTTTCCCATTCTTTTTCTTCATCAGCGGTTAAGCTCTTGCCTTCAGTAATTTTTTGGAAAATAGCAAAACGCCCAAATCCTGTAGGTTTAAAAACTACGATAGGGATACCATCATTGCGGTGTTGGTTACCAAAATCAATGGTTTCCATCGTTTTCTGAAAGGTAGCTTCAAGAGAGGCTTCATCATCTTTCCCTTCTACCGAATAGTCAAGCACAGACCCCACCCCTTTGTTATGCATTTTTTGGATAACAGGTAGGCAGTCTTGCTCCGAAACGCCCCCACAAAATTGGTTAAACACCGTACTGCGAATCATTCCTTCTACAGGTAGACGGAGCTTTAGCGAAAAATTGGTAAGAGCAGTACCCATATTGATAAGGGCATTGTTACCGATGAGTTTAAAGAGCCAATAAGCCCAATTTAACTCTGATTGGCTTTTGAGTTCAAAAGCGGTCTTAGTGTCAGAAAAGCGATTTTCCATAATTGTCAATTATCAATTGTTAACTATTAATTGTTAATGTGAGGCAAAGATATCATTTATTTTTTTAACAAACAAATTTTTCTTTAATTATTTTTCCTTACCATATCTGTCGTTCAACATTAACAATCAACACTAACTATTAGCTATGTATTGCTCTGTTCTCGGTAGCAGCAAGAGCGGCTTCTTTTACAGCTTCAGTAAAAGTTGGGTGTGCGTGACTGATGCGCGCTATATCTTCAGCACTGGCTTTAAACTCCATTGCAGTTACAGCTTCGGCTATCATATCGGCAGCTCGCGCTCCTATAATATGTACCCCTAATACCTCATCGGTCTTAGTATCAGCTAATATTTTCACAAAACCATCAGTATCCATACTAGCACGAGCACGACCCAAAGCACGGAATGCAAATTGTCCTACTTTATAAGTTACTCCTTCAGCTTTTAGTTGCTCTTCGCTCTTGCCTACTGAAGCTACTTCTGGCCAAGTGTAAACAACGCCTGGTATAAGATTGTAATCAATATGAGGCTTTTGCCCTGCCAACTGTTCTACTACCAATACCCCTTCTTCTTCAGCTTTATGCGCCAACATAGCGCCGCGCACCACATCGCCTATAGCATAGATATTAGGTATATTAGTCTGCAAATGGTCATTTACCACTACCCTACCCCTATCATCTTTGTGTACGCCAGCTGCTTCGAGGTTAAGACCTTCGGTATAAGGACGGCGACCTACAGCTACTAAACAGTAATCGCCTTGCAGGCTGAGTTCTTCGCCCTTAGGAGTAGTTGCTTTTACTGTTACCGTAGCTCCTTCACGGGTTACTTCTTTCACTTGGTGACCGGTATAAAAATCAAAACCTTGCTTTTTGAGTACTTTAGTAAGTTCTCGCCCTAAACCTCTGTCCATTGTAGGGATAATACTATCGGTATACTCTACTACTGATACTTTTGCCCCTAAACGACTATATACTTGTCCTAATTCTAAGCCTATCACTCCCCCTCCTATCACTATTAGATGTTTAGGAACTTCTTTTAGTTTAAGTGCCTCGGTAGAGGTAATCACACGCTCTTTATCGAGAGAGATAAAAGGTAAAGAGGCAGGTTTAGAGCCTGTAGCTATAATAGTATATTTAGCTTCGATAAGCTGTTCGGTAGCATCGGTTGCTGTAATCTTTATTTGGGTAGGCGACACAAAAGAGCCTACTCCTGTAAAGACTTCTACCTTATTTTTGTCCATCAAGAATTTCACACCTGCACAAGTTTGCTCTACCACAGCCGCCTTGCGTGCTATCATTTTCTCTAAGTTGAGGGTTACCTCGCCAGAGAGTTCAATACCGTGTGCGTCTAAATGCTTAAGGGTATCTTCGTAGTGATGAGAAGAATCTAACAAGGCTTTAGAAGGTATACAGCCTACATTAAGGCAAGTGCCGCCTAAAGTGTTATATTTTTCTACAAGGGCCGTTTTAAATCCTAATTGCCCTGCGCGTATAGCAGCCACATAGCCGCCTGGACCTGAACCGATGATAACGATGTCGTAGGTTTTCATACTATATTGGTTTTTTAGATTTTTTTATTTTCACCGCAAAGTTAAATAAATAATCTGAATACACAAAATAAAGTAAATAAAAAAAAGCTGCCTTATCACTAAGACAGCCTTTTCACTATGCAAATAAAGTTAAACTTTTACTTTTTATGCTCTTCTTTGTTATCAGAGCTCACCGATTCATCTTTTACAGTATCGTAAATGATTGGTGCTGCCACAAAGATAGATGAGTAAGTACCTACAAATACACCTATAATCATAGCGAACATAAAGCCTCTAAGGGTTTCACCACCAAAGATAAAGATGGTTACCAATACGGCTAAAGTAGTAAATGAGGTGTTCAAGGTACGGCTAAGAGTAGTATTAAGGGCGTGGTTAATCTTTTCGCGAGACCAATGTGGCTGACGCATTACCTCCCTAATACGGTCGTAGATAATCACCGTGTCGTTAAGCGAGTAACCTACTACTGTAAGAATAGCCGCTATAAACGCTTGGTCGATTTCCATATTAAATGGCATTATGCTGTAGGTTAGCGAGTAAATACCCAATACCAATAGCACGTCGTGAGCTGATGATACTATCGCACCCATAGAGAACTGCCATTTACGGAAACGGAAGAGGATATACAAGCCTATCACTATAAGTGAACCTATTACTGACCAGAAGGCACTACTCTTAATATCTTCTGCTATGGTAGGCCCTACTTTCATTGACTGCATAATACCGACCTTATCAGTAGAGGAAGCTTGTGCAAAACTTTCATAAGAAAGCCCTTGTGGTAAGAAAGATTGTAAGCCTTTGTAAAGGAGTTGTTGTACCTCGTTATCTACTTCAGTACTTTCTTCTTGTACTTTATATTTAGTAGAGATTTTCACTTGGTTAGGAGCCCCAAAAGTCTTCACCTCTACATTACCTAAATCCTTTTTCAACGCTTCGGCTACTTGGGTAGGTACTACTTCTTTTTCAAAACGCACTTGGTAAGTACGTCCTCCTACGAAGTCGATACCTTGGTCAAGACCACGAGTGAAAAGCGAAATAATTCCTATTACAGAAAGAGCAATAGAGATAACATAACCCACTTTGCGGTTGCCTATAAAGTTCAAATTAACATTCTTGAACCAGTTTTTAGTAACAGAAGTTACAAAAGTAAGTGGGTGACGTTTTTCTACGCTATAGTCTATAAGAAGACGAGTAATAAAGATAGCGGTAAAGAGCGTAGTAAGAATACCGATGAGCAAGGTAGTTGCAAAACCTTGAATAGGGCCACTACCGAAGAACAAAAGTATCAACGCTGTCAGACCTGTAGTGATATTAGAGTCTAAGATAGACGATAAAGCGTGCTTAAAGCCATCAACTACCGCTTGGTCAGTACTTTTACCTTTAGCTAATTCTTCCTTCGAGCGCTCAAAGATAAGTACGTTAGCATCGACCGCCATACCTATAGTAAGCACGATACCCGCAATACCCGGTAAGGTAAGCACTGCCCCTATACTTGATAGCACTCCAAAGATAAGGAGAATATTCACCAATAAAGCTATATCAGCATAAATACCCGCACGACCGTAGTAGAACACCATCCAAGCGAAGATAAAGATAGTAGCAATAAGGAATGAGTTCATACCGCTGTCGATAGCCTCTTGCCCTAATGAAGGTCCTACCACTTCAGACTGTACGATGTCAGCCCCTGCAGGCAACTTACCAGCACGAAGTACGTTAGCAAGGTCGATAGCCTCATTAAGAGTGAAGTTACCGGTAATTTCAGAACGACCTCCTGAAATAGCACCTGTGGTTACCCCTGGTGCTGAATACACTATATTATCAAGTACAATGGCTATATTGCCGCGTTCAGTAAAGGCTTTGCCAGTAAGGGCTTCCCATATACGAGCTCCTTTACCGTCCATTTGCATTGATACTGATGGTTGGTTGCGCATATCATACCCTTGGTCTGCTTGGGTAATCACGTTACCAGTAAGGGCAGGAGTGTTATCGCGGTTGCCTTTGAGCGCATACAACTCAATCATAGAAGTTTTCTTGTCTGGTTTGCCCCATACGAATTTCACATATTGCAAATCAGCAGGTAGCAAACGTTTAGCTTCTGGTGAATGCAAGTAGCTATTCACCTGCATTGTATCTTTAAGATTTGCTGTTAAAAGTACAGGACTTTCGTAACGAACAGGGCTAGCCAAATCGAAAAGAGGATTAATAGTGCCTTTAGCAGGTACTGAATCTTTCTTCACATCAGTAAGAAGAGAGTCGATAGTGCTACCTGTTTGTGTATTAACCGCTAAAGTATCTTTAGTAGAAGTAGTTTTAGCTACTTTAGTAGTTTTGAGTTGCTCGTTAAGAGCTTCTAAGTAAGGATATACATCTCCGTTCTTATAAGTTTCCCAAAATTCGAGTTGAGCAGTACTTTGTAAAAGGGCTTTTACACGGTCGATATCTTTAGCTCCAGGAAGCTCGATAAGTATACGACCAGAGGCACCCAAGCGTTGGATATTAGGCTGAGAAACCCCAAATTTGTCGATACGTTTGCGCAATACCTCGAAAGCTGACACGATAGACTCATCAACTTTGCGACGGATAATAGGGCGCACCTCGCTATCAGACATTTGGAAGTTGATTTGGTCACTAAGGGTTTTATTAGCAAACACATCAGGTGAAGCTAATTTACCACCGTTTTTAGCGTAAGCTTCGAAGAACAAATCCAAGTAGGTTTTGTCGGTTTTGCGCAGCTGAACATCCGCTTCGGCTAATGATTTGTTAAAAATGGGGTCTTTAGAATTGTTAGCCAACCCTCTAAGGATATCTTTTACTGAAATCTGTAGGATAACGTTGATACCCCCTTTGAGGTCGAGCCCACGGTTGAGCTCTTTCTCTTTAACTTCAGCAAAAGTGAACTTAGCTATACCGATGTTATACACATCTTGCCCCAACATTGAGTCTAAATACTTTGCTTCGACTGCTTCGCGCTTAGCGATATAATCGGGCTGAGTATTAGACACTTTAGCCGCAGCAAACGCTTTGGCTTCGTCTTCCACTCTACCTGCCACATACGTAAATGAAAGCTGGTAAATACTTACCAACCCAAATAGTAGGGCAAATAGTTTAATAAGTCCTTTGTTTTGCATTTTTTTAAATGAATTACTTAACTTTTTATCTTCAAACGGCAAAGGTACATATTTTACACTAAATACAAAATATTTCTTAAAAAAAATTAGTGTCTTTTTTTTGTAAGTATTATAAATCAGACAATTAGATAATTAGCAAATTTGTAAATTAGCAAATTAGTAAATTCGCAAGGTTTTGCGGTTTTTATTGTTAATTTGACAAAGGCGTTTCTTCAGTGTGTCTATATTCAAGCTATATTCATTGTATATTCAACCTATAGCCAAGCTATCATTGCCGATTTGTCAATTTGTCAATTTGGCGATTTGGTGATTTGCCGATTTGTAAATTTGCGAAGAATTCTTGCTTATTCAAAAATTATTCGTATATTTGTGCGATTTTTATAAAAACTAAAAACTAATATTATTATGGCAAAAGCAGGAAATGTATTATTAGGGCTTGCAGCAGGTTTAGCTGTAGGCGTAGCTGTTGGTGTATTATTTGCACCCGACAAAGGTGAAGAAACCCGTAAAAAAATAAAAGACGGGGTGAGTGATAAGGCTGATAAGCTAAAACGCAAATTGGAAAAACTAACCCAAGAAGTTAGAGAAAAATCAGGAGAGGTAAAGGAAAACTTAGAAGAAAAAGTAGAAAACTTACTTTCTAAATCGAGCTATAAAGCTGACGATGTAATTACTTTCCTTGAAAAGAAATTGGCTGCCCTTAAGGAAGCTAACGCTAAGTTGCAGAAATAAGCTATTATGTCGTTTCACTCGATAAAAGAATCATTTAAGGAAGTTCCTACAAAAGCAACTGATGCTCTTGATGCGCAAGTGGCCTATTATAAGCTATTCCTTTTTAGGTTTATAGCCCAATCATCTACAGGCTTAATAACTTTTTTTATAGTAGCTTTTGCGTGTTTGTTGATGCTATTCTTCATATCGATTGCTGCAGCTTATGCAGTAGGTGAGGCTGTAGATAGCATAGCGTGGGGCTTTGTTATTGTAGGGACTTTCTATATAATAGTAGCTGCGGGAGCTTTCTTCTTCCGCAGGGTACTTATTGTGAAACCTTTGCTAAGGAAACTGTCGGAAATTTACTTTAAAGCAGCACCTGATGATGATGAAGAATAAAATATACGAATCATTCGAGGCAATTGATAATGACCTAAAAATACTGAAACTCGAAAAAGATATTCACGCCCTTAAACTATCGCGTCAGCTTTCTGTTTGCAAAGAAGAGATGACGGTAAGCAACCTGTTAGCGGGCACGTGGTTTTCTATCTTTTCTCCTAAAAAAAGATGGCTCAGTTTAGTGATGGAATACGCCCTATTTTTCCTATTTAGAAAAAGATGAGTAATAGTATTGTAAAGAACCTCGATTGGGTGTCGGTGATATTGTACCTATTATTGGTAAGTTGCGGGTGGATAGCTATTTTTTCAACTACTTATAGCGACCTGAAAGCTAGTTCTATATTCGACCTCAATCAGTTCTACGGAAAGCAGTTGCTTTTTATTGCCCTTAGCTTCTTGCTTATCCTCTTTATCTTGGCTATAGATAGCAAGTTGTACATTAATCTGGCAGTAACTTTTTACTTGATAGCCATTGTATTGCTGGCGGGACTGTTCGTCTTTGGAAAAGAGACGAATGGGGCGCGGGCGTGGTATGCTATTGGCAGCATCACGGTGCAGCCGAGCGAGTTTGCCAAAGTAGCTACTGCTTTGGCTTTTTCGCGTTATGTGAGCGACATTCACACCGATGTGCGGCGCATACCTGACTTACTACGCGCCATAGCTATTATTTGTGTACCTTCTTTTCTTATCTTGCTACAGCCCGACGTAGGGAGTTTATTGGTATTCTTCTCGCTACTGTTTGTACTTTTTCGCGAAGGAATGCCCTCTGCGCTCTTATTCTACCTATTTTTAGCAGGGGTAGTATTTGTTTCCTCCTTAAAATTCGGCACTCCACTTACTCTGTTAGCCTCTGCCTTATGCATTGGCTTCTACGTTTTTTGGCATAAACGCCGTACCAATCGTATACCCTTTGCCAATTTGTTCATACTCAGTGGCATCTGTTTAGTAACAGCTTTGGCTACCCACCCTGCCTATGAGAATGTGCTAAAGCAGCACCACCGCAACCGTCTAAGCCTATGGTTGCGCTTAGAAACTGACCCTCAGAAAATAGCCGCAATGAAACGCGACTTTGCCTACAATACGAATATGGCTGAATCGGCTATTACCTCGGGAGGTACTTTGGGCAAAGGTTTTTTACAAGGCACGCGCACCAAAGGTAGCTTTATACCCGAGCAACACACCGACTATATATTCACCACCATTGGCGAAGAATGGGGCTTTGCGGGTACTACGTTAGTGGTTGTCCTTTTTGCGTTACTCCTTCTGCGGTTGCTACAGTTAGCCGAACGACAGAAAACCAAATTTAACCGCGTCTATGGCTATTGCGTAGTGTCGATACTCTTTGTACACTTCTGCATCAATATAGGTATGGTTATCAGTCTTATCCCTACTATAGGTATCCCCCTACCCTTCTTTAGTTATGGAGGTTCAGGGCTATGGGCTTTCACTATATTGCTGTTTATCTTCCTCCGTTTAGATGCGAGGTAATGAGTCAATTTGCCGATTTGCCAATTTGTCGATTTGCCAATTTGTCGATTTGCCAATTTGTCGATTTGCTAATTGTCGATTTACTAATTTGCTAATTTAATTATTATGTACAAAGAAAAATTAGAGACCGCTACACAATTATATAAGCAGTACCACCAACAGTACAATGCCGTTGCTTTTGCAAGGTTGATAGACCTATTATTTGCAATAGCTATTGGCTACAAGGCTATAAACGAAAGTTCGTGGCTATGGGGCTTTTTAGCAGCTGTGATGATAGTGCTTTTCTTCTTACTTATTGGCAAACACAAACAAATAGCGGTAAAAAGACGCATTGCTAAGGCAAAAATAGCCATCAATGAGCGCGAAATAGCCTTTATAGAACAAGGCATCTACCCTGCTGACAATGGCAAAGATTTTGAACCTGCCCAGCACCCTTACGCCTACGACTTAGATGTATTGGGCGAAAAATCATTGTATCACTACCTCAACCGTACCCATACTTACTTAGGACGCAAACGCTTAGCCGAACAGCTATTGTACCCCAAAGATACTGCCATACTCGCCCACCAAGAGGCAATTAAAGCTCTAACCCCTCAATTAGCTTGGCGACAAACTTTTATGGCACACGCTGAACAGATAGACGACAGTCCTTCTTTCTACGACCGATTGCAGCAATGGGCAGCAACCCCTACCCCACCAATGGGCAAATTTACGCGTGTTTTTACAGTGATTTCACCTATAGTCTTCACTCTTTCGGCAATTTTAGGCTATATATACGACTACGAAGTGTTAAAAAGCATCGCTAAACTACTACTCACTATAAATTTATCGGTATTTTTCTTCTACATCAGCAAAATAAACAAAGAAAAACTCGGTTTTGAACGCACTTATGCTATGCTTTATGCTTTCAAATCGTGTATATCTTTAATAGAAGAGCGTTTCCCAGAGAAAAACCTGCAAACTAGCAAACCTATAGCACAACTTTCGCGCTTATTAGACGATTTAGATAGTGTAAGCAACATATTGGTCTCTATTCCGCTCAACGCTTTCAGCTTTTACCACCTACATCGTTATAGAGCTTTACAAACGTGGAAAGCCACCTACAGCAAAGAGGTATTGCCATGGCTCGAAACTGTAGCTGACACAGAAGTGCTGTGTAGTTTTGCTAATTTTGCTTACAACTATCCTCACCTTGTATATCCTACCCTAAATGAAGCTTATCGGATAGCTTTTGAAGCCGTAGGCCACCCTCTTATACACGAAAAAGAGCGTGTAACTAATGATATAGTGTTAGATGAAGCACATTTTGTACTCCTAACAGGCTCGAATATGTCGGGTAAGAGCACTTTTTTGCGTACATTGGGTATAAATATGCTACTTACACAGCTTGGATTACCCGTTTGTGCTAAAAAAGCTGATGTACACCCACTGCCACTATTAGTATCAATGCGGTTATCAGACTCATTAAGCGATGGTAAGTCGTATTTCTTTGCTGAGATAAATCGTATAGAGCAAATTATGGCAGCTCTAAAACGCGAACGCTGTATGGTATTATTAGATGAGATACTACGCGGTACTAACTCTGAAGACAAGCAGTACGGTACTATAAAAATCATTGAGCGACTACTATCGCTAAAGGCGATAGGCATTGTTGCCACTCACGATATTGAGGTATGTCGCCTGAGCGAACAGTACCCCGACCGCTTAGTAAACAAATGCTTTGAGTCAGACATCAGCGAAGGGGTATTGCACTTTGACTATAAACTACGCGAAGGTACCTGCCAAAACAGAAACGCTACGTTCTTAATGCGTGAAAGAGGAATCATTGCATAACGAGAGGTAAAACGCTTAAATTTTGCTAATTCGCAATAGTTTTATATCTTTGCAAAACATTGACCACTAACTATTAATAATTTATTCACTAAAAATCATTATTTCTATGAAATGGGAAGGAAGAAGACAGAGTAGCAATGTAGACGACCGACGCGGTATTAGCGGTAAGGGAGGTCTGTTGGCAGGCGGTGGTATCGTGGGTATCATCGTAGTTTTACTGCAGCTTTTTGGCGGCGAAACAGGGCAACAAGTTGCTTCAGTGGTCAATCAGGTAGCTGGTGGCAACCAAACTCAGCAAACAGAACGCGTAGAGCTAACTGCTGAGCAGAAGAAAATCGGTGAATTTACCGCTACTGTGCTTGCCGATACTGAAGATGTATGGGAAAAAGTCTTTGCCAAAAACAGACTTGGAGCGTATGAAAAGCCTACCTTAGTACTCTTTACTGCTAGTGTAAATACAGGTTGCGGACAAGCCTCATCGTCTGTAGGGCCTTTTTACTGTCCGGCAGACCATAAGTTATATATGGATATGGATTTCTTTGAGGAACTGAAAACGCGCTTTGGAGCCAAAGGTGGTGACTTTGCTATTGCCTATGTAATGGCTCACGAGGTAGGACACCATATACAAACGCTTTTAGGCACCTCGCAACAAGTAAGAAGACAACAGCAGGGACTTAGCCAAGCAGCCGCTAACAGGTGGTCGGTAGCCCAAGAGTTACAAGCCGACTTCTATGCAGGGGTATGGGCTCACCATAACCAGAAGTATTTAGATGTAGATGATATTGATGAGGCTCTAAGTGCTGCTAATGCTGTTGGCGATGACGCTATTCAGAAACGTATGCAAGGGCACGTAGTACCCGATTCATTTACACACGGTACTTCTGAGCAACGCAAATACTGGTTTACTAAAGGATACAAAACTGGTGATATTAACGAAGGTAATATCAAAACTATCTATGAACAAACAAATAATCGTTAAGGATTTAGGTCATAAAGACTATAAAGAAACTTGGGACTACCAAGAAAGCCTCTTTGAAGAAATAGTTGAGCTGAAACGCAAGAATAGGGCTGAAAACACTGACCTCCCTACTCCTAATTACTTTCTTTTTGTAGAGCATCCACACGTATATACGCTTGGCAAAAGTGGTCATATAGAGAATTTGCTAATTGATGAGGCTGCTTTAGCTAAAAAAGGGGCTTCTTTTTATAAGATAAACCGCGGAGGCGATATTACTTATCACGGGCCTGGACAGATAGTAGGTTATCCTATTATAGACCTAGAAAACTTCTTTACGGATATTCACAAGTATTTGCGTTCGCTAGAAGAGGTAATCATCAGAACCTTAGCCGACTATGGCATAAAGGGAGAACGTAGTGAAGGAGAGACTGGTGTATGGTTAGATGTAGGAACGCCTTTTGCTCGCAAAATATGTGCAATGGGGGTACGCGCCTCGCGATGGGTAACAATGCACGGATTTGCTCTGAATGTCAATACTGATTTAGGTTATTTTGATAATATTATCCCTTGTGGGATACGGGGTAAGGCAGTAACCTCACTCAATGTAGAGTTATCAAAAGAAAAGGTAGATACTGAAGAAGTAAAGAGATATATACTAAAGCATTTCGAAGAGATTTTTGAAGTTACCATAAAGAAATAAACACTAAAAAAGGCTGTCAGTAAGAATATTGACAGCCTTTTTTGTATCAAATAAATATCTAAAAATCACCGTAATTTACTTGAAAACAGGGTAAATGTAGGTCTTTGCGCCACATATCTACTACTTGATTGCGGTCGTCTAAGAGGAAGTTTATAAAGTACTTCCCTTGTATTTCCTGCTCAAAAAGTTCACGCTTGATGATGTTATCTTTGCGGAAATCATTAGTTGTGCGCATCAGTAGGAGGTCATAATCTATCTGGTGTTTAGCAAGAAAGCGCAAGGTGGGTTCGCGGTATTTATCTTCGCGCCCAGAAAGGAGAATTACCTTATAGCCCTGTGCTTTAGCCATTTGCAATACAGAGGCTACCGGAGCATTGAGCAAATCGTTATCGCAAGTAGCTGCATTATAAGGGTCGCGACCATTGAGCAAAGAGAGCGTGCCGTCTAAATCGCAGATAACCGCCTTAGGCAATGACTCGTCTTGAGTGATATATACCGCTTCTGGTGCTTTTACCTTCTGAGGAATAGGCTCAAAATTAAACTTTTCTAAAGTATGATGCAGATTGCTAACATTCTTCTCGATAACCCCTTTGGGGATAAACTTACCTGTTTCGGCAAAACGTTTGTCGCAACGTTTTACGAGCTCTTCTACAGGGACATCAAATACTTTAAAAGAAATATCAGCATACTCAGTATAAGCGTTTACCATATCTTGAATAGTGCGCAGCGAGGTATTAGTAGCATCAATAAGCACATTGGTATCGCTCTTAAGCAAGGCTAAAACAGAGGCATCGACCATCTTGCTGATGCGCTCTTCGTAAAAAGGTATCATCAGGGAATCGCCAAACTGCATTAAGCGAAAGTCATCACGGTTTACGCGTACCCAATTGTCTTCGGTACGCAAAAAATAACGTGCAAAGGTGGATTTGCCTGAACCAGGTGCCCCCACCAATATAAGTAATTTGCTCATAATCTGCTATCTAATTGATTTTCTATCTCCTCGCCCAAAATACGGTCAAGTACTAAGTTCTTAAATTCATAATTTTCTTCGTGTATATCGGCATAGGGCGTTTGCAATAATTTGGCATTGATAGCCCAGTCGTTTATAGAACACTTCAGTTTTCCTTTGATATTGCGTTTGTTTATCTGCTCTTGTAGTCGGTCTTGGAAATCAACTCCATAGATAAGGGTTAGGTAATCGTTATTGCGCACCTTGAAAGCGGGTGGCATAGCTGGTAAGAAAGCCTTACGCGGCTTTATAACTACCCCTTCTTCTTCATTGGCATTCATCTTATCTACCCAAGCACGAATTTCAGGATATTTAGCTTCAAAATCGGCTTCATCAGCAAAGGTGTAATGGAGAAACTCATCGTCATTAATCTGCTGAAAGCTGAGATTATCATTGACAAATACCTCCGTACCATCGTCTTTTATTTCCTTTAGGATATTAAACGGCTTGAAGTAAATAGGAGCCTCTTTGCCGAAAATATCTAATTCCTTCTTAAACAAGCTGATATTCTTAACATAATTGGGCAAATCGAGGAGCTTCATATCGCGTACTGATTGGTATTGACGAATGATATGATTAGGGTATTTATCTTTTAGTTCCTTACCTGATAGGGCTTTAGCATCGGCTACAAAAGCCTTATACTCAGGTTTCTGGCGTATTTGGGTTATCTTGGCATATAGGTCTGACTGTTGCAAATAGTCGGCGTGTATCTGGTGCGAGATGTAGTAAGCCGAGAACTCGTTGGCAATAAGTCCCTTACCCAAAGCAGACCAAGGCATCAGCTCGGACTGTATGATACGGATAGCGGTATCGCTCCAGCTAAAACGAGCGTGCAAATCGGTAAGGGCTGCAAGCCACTGAGTGCGATTTAAATGGTTGATTTTATAGCCATTACGGCTAACTAAATAACTATCGGTCAGCTCTTTATGCAAGTATATATCGCAATAAGAGCCCATATATTTCTTTTGTACCAAAAGTTCGTTTACCCCTCTATCTACAAACCATCGCAGTCCCTCGTAGAGACTCTCTATTTGGTTGCGCTCTACCGACTTAGGGGCAGGTGAGATAGTGGGTGAAAAGGCATTGATTTTGTTTTTGCAAAACCAATCGATGCGTTTTTTGATAATTGCTTTATCGTCCATTTTAGTTATTTTGATGGCAAAGATAACAATTTTTAAGAGGATATGCAAAATTAGCAGTATTAGTTAAAAATAAATAATAAAAAGGGCTGTCCGGCAAGAAGATTTGTGTGGACAGCCCTTTTCAGAATTAATTAGCTATATGGGTATTTTTAACCTATGATAAATTATCGTTTTTCTCTAAGAGACCAACCGGTTTTCAGACCGATAATGAAATATACCAATAGCAATTCGCCTATAGCTAAAAGCGTATCGCCAGGTACACGCAACCAACGAATAATCTGCATTGTGTCGGTATGCATAAATTCTTCAGAACGCGCTGACCAATAGCCATTTTGGATAGCTTCTACCGCTTGTAAAATTCCTATAGGCAATAGGCTGCCTACTAACATTACAAACAGCCCTATATTGATAAGCCAAAATGACCAACCGAGAATCTTGTAGTTCCAATGACGGTCGGCATACAAGCCGCGCAATACAAAGAGAATCAAACCGATGCCAAGAATACCATATACCCCAAACAAGGCAGCGTGACCGTGAACGGCAGTGGTATTAAGCCCTTGAATGTAGTACAAAGCAATAGGTGGATTGATAGCAAAACCAAAGATACCTGCCCCAAGGAAGTTCCAGAAGCACATAGCTATGAAGCAGTAAATAGGCCATTTATAAGCTTTAATCCACTCGGTTGTTTTAGACAATTGGTAGTTGTGGTATGCCTCGTAACCGATGAGTACCAAAGGCACGATTTCGAGCGCACTAAAGGTAGCCCCTAATGCCAATACCCCTGTAGGTGTAGCACTGAAGTATAGGTGGTGGAAAGTACCCAATATACCTCCTGCTAAGAATACAATAGTAGAGAAAAGTACGGCTGTACTTGCTACTTTGATGCGCAACAAGCCCAAACGAGAGAACAAGAAGGCTGCCACTACGGTAGCAAATACCTCGAAGAAACCTTCTACCCAAAGATGCACTACCCACCAACGCCAGTATTCAGCTATTGCCATATGTGTTTGACGACCATACATTAGTCCCGCACCGTAGAAAGCAGCAATTGCTACTGATGAAAGTACGAACAACAACAATAAATGGCGGCTTTCGTCTTTGCGTTTGAGAGCTGGAATTAAAGCTCTAACCATTAGGAACAACCACAAGAACAAACCTACGAGTAATAGAATTTGCCAGAAACGACCAAGCTCGATATACTCATAACCTTGGTGACCAAAGTAGAAGTTTTCTACTAAGCCTAACTTTTGCATTACTCCCATCCACTGACCGGCTAATGAGCCTAATACTACAATAAGTAAAGCCACGAAGAGTACATTCACCCCAAGACGTTGATATTTAGGTTCGTAGCCAGATACAGCAGGCGCTATATACAAACCTGTAGCCAACCAAGAGGTAGCAATCCAGAAAATAGCCAACTGTACGTGCCAGCTACGAGAAATAGCCTGTGGCAATACTACATCGAGAGGAATACCAAAGAAGCCGCCTCCTTCTACGCCATAGTGCGCTGTAATAACCCCAGAAATCATTTGTACAATGATAAGCAATGAAACAATCCAGATGTATTTGAGGGTTGCTTTCATTGAAGGGGTAGGCTTCATATTGCGCAAAGGATCTTCAGTAGGGAAAGTCTCGCTGGTTTCCTCTTCTTTGTTGCGAGCGTGGTAATACACAAGCAGCCCCACACCAAAGAGAAGCATTAGCACGCTGAAGCCAGACCACATCTGCAAAGAAGTAGAAGGGTGGTTGCCAATGAGCGGATCGTAAGGCCAGTTATTGGTATAAGTAACATCGTCATTAGGACGATTGGTGCTGCACACCCAAGACGTCCAAGTAAAGAAAGCGTTCATCTGCGCCATACGGGCAGGGTCTTTAATCGCATTCTTAGGAATGGCGTAATGGGTACGCGTTTGCTCGAGTGCAGGGTCATCCATAAAGAGTTTGCTATAATAGTTAGCTAACTCTTTAGCTACTTGCGCGCGCTCAGGTGAGAAAATGATAACCCCCGTTTGCTGATTGAAAGTATTGGCACGAAGCTCTTTTCGCAACTGTACCTGATACTTAGCTTGCTCTTCTTCGGGCAGGTCTTTATAGACTTTGCCGTCTTTTTGAGCATACAAATCTAATAAGAGCATAGACTCGCGGTGGAGGTAATCGGCGTTCCAGTCGGGAGCGATGTAAGCTCCGTGTCCCCAGATACTTCCTACGGTCTGACCACCCATAGATTGCCAAGCGTTCTGACCGTCTTTGATGTCTTGCCCTTCATAGAGCGTTTCCCCATCGGTAGTTACGATTTTTTCGGGGAAAGGAGGTGCTGTACGATATATTTCTACACCGAAAAAAATCAGCACCAAGAAAGAGGCTGCCACTGTAGCCCCTAACCAAATCCACAATTTTTTTGCTGTCATAATAAAATTGTTAGTGTTTTTAATTTCGGGTGCAAAGATATAAAAGATATTTCTATCTTGTATAAAAAAGGGAGATTTTTTTTATTTTTCTATGAATCCATTAGTATTCGCTCTGGTAGAGTAGGTTTATTATTCGTCACATACTCGGCTGCGCCAGCTCGCCGACTTTCCTTCGCTCATCTTATACTCATCTTATACTCATCTTATACTCATCTTATACTCATCTTATACTCATCTTATACTCATCTTATACTCATCTTATACTCATCTTATACTCATCTTATACTCATCTTATACTCATCTTATACTCATCTTATACTCATCTTACACAGTTTCACATCCTAAAATAGATCTATACTAAAAACAGAAAAAAAATATGACAAAAAGGCGGACAGTGATAGTTCGGTACAGTGATTGCTGTAAGAAAACTATTATAGAAGAAATAGAGAAAAAAGGCTTAAAAAAGAAATTTTACTTTGGAGATATGGATATTTGCAAAAACAGATAATATTAGAACCCTTGATGCCCTAAAATAAAAAGTGTTACAAGCTCTTAAAACAGCTGAGGAAAAAACCTATTAAGGAGTTAGAAAAACTATTTGGACCTAATAGTGTTTTTGCAAAAAAATTCTTTGAAATAGTGAATTAGTTATGTATAGACAAGTAAAAAAAATCAATGATATAGGCAGATATATCTATATAGATGGGCTTATTTATGGTATAAAAGAAGAAGAGGAAAAGAGATACTTCCAAGAGTTATCTTTAGGAGGAAAAGTCCTTTGGCAATCAAAAGAAAATAATGTATATGACTATTATGTAAATGAGGAGGTTATTATCTTTAACCTAAAGAATACTGAAGGAACTTCTAAGGATCTTTTGATATATGATAGAAAAACAAAAAAAATAATATTTAAGGGAGAAATAGAACTATATTTATTCTCATCCAGATTCTATGATAAAAATATTTTATATAATATTAATAAGAATAGAGTTTTAACATTTGATATACTGAAAGGTGGTATATTACAAGAAAAAGAAATGCCTCTCAAAGGAATAACAGCGTTTTTCACATATGATTACATTGTAAGATATGATGATATATATATTTATATATATGTAAAAAATGACTATTCTTTACTATGGCAACAAAATATCCAAGACTTTTTTCCTGGGGAAGAAATAGAGATATATTCTGTACATCCTTATAAAAATACTTTTATAGTAATTGCTAAAATGGGCATTGTTTGTCTTTCTCAAAAGGATGGTTCTCTTATTTGGAAGTGTGATCATTATGCACGGACTATGGAAATCGTAGGACATTATGGTTATGTGTGTACCAGCTTGTCTTTTTATCGTGTTGATTTAGATACGGGAGAGTTCTATAATTATAATAGAAAATATTCTCGTTTGCCTGATTTTGAATATAATGGAGAAACATACTGGCCAGCTGGTTATAGGGTAGTATATCATAAAGGGTTATTATGGTATGAAGTCTTTATATCTGGATACGCTTTTATCCTTGCCATTGACCCCGAAACAGGCAAATATAAGTGGATTCATAAAGTAGAAACCTATGAAAGAGTTATGGATATAAAGTTCTATGATGATAAAATGTTTCTTCTGGACTCCGGAAATACGTTATTTATCTATGAGGAAGAGAATTAGCTCTAAACACCTCTGCCATTGAAGTACATCAGATAATACCTTGTGAGACAGGAGAACAACATATCAGGGAAAATGAAGGAAATTTCTATATTTTTAGAGATTCCTATAAATAGTTAAATTTTAAAATGTTACCTCACAATTCACATATCGTACAAAAAAGCGTATCGCCACCACTAAAGAGATAGAAAGGATGAAATACCAAATAAAATTAAGCATTTTTATTAGTTTTCTACTTATAAATTGTAGTGTTAAAGAAACTGAGTTTGAAATTATCTGTACAAAAAAAGTAAGTAAAAAGTATTCTTATAATCCTATAGGTTTTATAGAAAATAGCTACGGAAAGTTAAACATAAAAACCATTTCTCACTACGATAAGGAAGGAAAGTTAAAAGAAGTTTTTTGGAATAGATCTAATGGTTTTTTGAAATATACATTGTCAGAACTAAAAAATGATGTAGCCTTATTAAATAGCTTTGATATTGATACTATATATTCCGACAAAAAATATATCAGTTATATAAAAGAGAAAAAGAATGATACTATATTTTATTTATCTAATGATGAAGTAATTATAGAGATAAAGAAGAAAGGATTGGATTAGTAAACTGTTAAATAACAATGTCTATTTTAGTTTTAATAGATAGGCTATCGTATAAATATCATCGATAATACAAAAAATTGATGTAATTTTGTCTTTGCAAAGCATTGGAGTTGTTTTTATTTTTTTTGCAATTACAAATATACAAATCTTTTGCTTTGCTTTTTTATTTTTTTAACTTTTCAACTAGCAAGTTGAATTATATAGATTTTGATGATTAACCTAAACTTACAGAAAAAAAGATACTCAAAATTTAATATATAATGCTTAATTAAAAATTATTTCTTACCTTTGCCGTTGGAATGATACAAAAGAAATCTGTACATATACGCTTAATTGCCTCTTTGCTGTTGCTATGTATGCTAAAAGTGGCTTTCCCTGTGGGTGAGTTTTTTCATAACCACCACACAAATAAGGAGTTATGCGCTATTGCTACAGGTAGTGAATGTAAGCACGAAGCACACTTTTCGGCTATAGATACTCACCACGATTGTATCTTTCTACAACTTCATCAGTTCTTTGCTCCTTCTTTCTTTACTTATCATTTATGGGAGCAAAGCGTTTCAACTATTTTCTTCTTTATTGAAAAAGACATTCCGCAAAATGTCTTTACTATCTTTTCAAGAGGACCGCCTGTTAATTTGTCAATGAGTCAATTTGCCAATTAGCAAATTGAGAAATCAATTAATTTTCAAATTAAATTCTTATGCAAAAGATATTATCTCTTCTGCTGCTGTTGTGTGCGTTTTCAACTTTTGGACAAGGACGCTTACAACTGCAAGTAGAAGATACTCAACAATTGCCGTTGGCAGGAGCGGTGGTGCACTTTATGGGCAAACACTACCTAACGGACTCTGACGGCAAAGTAGCTATTGAGAAAACGCCTAAAGGGTCTTATCCTATCAAAATCACTTATCTCGGTTATCACGATTACGAAGCAACGCTTACGCTGCCTATCGCCCAACCTTACAAGGTAGTAATGAAAGAGACTGTTAATCAGTTAGATGCGGTAACAGTGGTAGGACATAATACTTCTGTGATAGAATGTAGGTTGCCTTATAGGATTCAGGTTATCAAGCAAGATGGTTTTCTAAAGCATTCAGGAGAGGAACTGTCTAAAATACTTACCCAAGTAGCAGGTGTTTCGATGATACAAACGGGGGGTACTATTGCCAAGCCTGTGATTCACGGTTTGCACGGCAATCGTATTTTGATACTCAACAACGAGGTACGCCAAGAGGGACAACAATGGGGGGCTGACCACGCTCCTGAAATAGACCCTATGGTGGCTGACCAGATAAGCGTAGTGAAAGGAGCTGAGGCTGTTCGCTATGGTTCGGATGCACTGGGTGGGGTAATACTCATCAGCCCAAACAAACTGCCTTATGGCGATGGACTGCACGGTAAGTTATTGCCCTCATTTGCTTCAAACGGTAGAAAGACTGCCCTAACGGCAAGTGTAGAGGGGTCTGTACCCAAGCTACATTCGTGGGCATGGCGGATGCAAGGTACCCTAAAACGTTCGGGCGACATCAGTACGGCTAACTATCTGCTGAACAACACCGCAGCCCGTGAGGCGAACTTTTCGGTAGCAACAGGCGTACAGAAAAACAAAGGTACTGCTGAAGTGTTTTACAGCCGTTATGAGAATGAGAGCAGTGTATTCTACGGGTCGCATATAGGGAATTTAGACGACCTATTAGGCAGGTTTGAAATCGGCAGACCGCTGACTACCTATCCGTTTTCGTACTCTATCAATGCTCCTAAGCAAAAGGTAGTACATCACCTACTGAAAGCCAAAGCGTTTTACCTCCTGCCTTTAGGCAGTAAACTGACGGCACAATACGCTTTTCAGAAAGATATACGCCAAGAGTTTAGTTTGCGTAGGATGGATAGGACGCGCATCCCAGCCCTGAATATGGAGCTCACCACTCACATCCTTGATGTAGATTGGGAACACTCTTATCGCTACCGTTGGGGGACGATGATAGGGGGTAGCTTTAGCAAGCAGGACAACTACAACCAACCTGGTACGGGGGTAGTGCCTGTAATCCCTAACTTTGCTTCGCTTAGTTACGGCGTTTTTGGGATACAACGTTACTCTTATATGAATTGGCAAGCCCAAGCAGGGCTTAGGTATGACTACAAATACCTAAACGCCGATGGCTACGATATGTACTCACAACGCTACGGAGGAGAACACCAATTTCACAACCTGACCTACAGTGTAGGAGCCTCGCACCACCTCTCTAGTTGGATAGATGTGGGCAGCTATATAGGTTTGGCGTGGCGTGCCCCTCACGTAAACGAGCTGTACAGCAGTGGCTTGCACCACGGAGCAGGTACCTATGATTTAGGCGATGAGACACTGCAATCGGAAACAGGACTTAAGTGGCTCACCAGCTTTAGTTTTAACAACCGCAAGATACGAGTGAATATAGATATGTACCTACAATGGATACAAAACTATATTTACGACTACCCTACGGGGGAAACGCGTACCTTGTTTTCGGGGGTGTACCCTATCTTTCAGTATGCCCAAGCTGATGCTTTCTTTAGAGGCGTAGACCTTGATGCAAAACTACCTTTGCTGAAGTGGCATAGCCTAAGCGACCAAGAGTTGAACTATGAACTGAAGGGCTCTGTAGTTTTTGCTAATGAGATGCAGACTAAGCGATATTTCCCCTTTATACCCGCTCCGCGCATAAATCAGCAGTTAAAATGGAACGTAGAGCGCAATAGAGGGTTGGTAAGAAACTTTGCTGTGGGTATAGGGCACACCTTTGTAGCCCAACAAACCCGCTTTGAACCTGCCCAAGAGTTAGTGCCTACTACCCCTGATGCTTATCACCTTTTTGAGGCTAATATAGAAACAAAGCTGAAGATAGGAGGACAACAAACTTTAGGAATAAGGCTTTCTGCCGAAAACCTTTTGAACACAGAATACAAGGAATACACCAATCGGTTTAGGTATTACGCCCACGATTTGGGTAGGAATGTATTCGTGAGATTGATTTATAATTTTTAAAAGACATCAAAAAAAATGAAAAAAATATCATATTATTTAAAAGCTATCAGTATGATAATTTTAGTGTGTTTTGCCGTAAGTGGCTGTAGTAAGGACGATAGTAAACCAAAACCACCTACTGACGAGACTAAAGATAGAGGACACGATATGCCCGACAAGGTACAGTTTATCATCACCGATAAAGGCACTAAAGCAGTGCAAGAGCGTACCGCTAACAAGTCGCCTAAGGGAATAGTGTACGACATCAATAACCCTATACAATGGCAAGTAGGGCACGAGTACCTGTTCGAGATAGTGTATTACAACAACGGAGTGCGTATGAACCACGAGTTTGTAACTGCTGAAATGGCACCTATCCACCAACACTTCTTTCAGTTATTTCAAGGAAATTACCCTGAAAATAAAGAAGGAAGAGATGCGATGGTAACCACTATGAACAAGGTAGTAAGTTATGAATATCAGGATACTGACCCTGAGAATAGCACTTACGGCACACAAGGGGTGAAGTTGCGCCTGCGCACTTGGGACAAAAAGCACCCAGAACTACGCGACCCTGTGGGACTAAAAGGTTTTTTCCACATTAAAGACGAAGCTACTGTCGGCAATTATACCTTGCGAATTAAGTTAGCACACTTTCTCACTGCTAACAAGCTCAACCCACAAACCCAAGAAGAGCGCCCTTATAACGTAGTGGAATACTCTAATGCGTTTCAATTAGATTCGGATATGACACTACCCATAGAAATTAAACAATAACCTTTTTAACATTAAAAAAACGATGAAAAATATATATAATTTTTTTAAATACACTTTCCTTTTAGTAGTGATGGCTACTGCTTTTAGCGCTTGTAGCAAAGATGATAATAAAGTAACCCCTCTTACTACTCAAACTTCTACTACTACCGTTACCACAACTTCTACCACCACAGTTACTACTGAAGAGTTTATGGCTAAGTGGAGCCAACTTGAAGTGCGATTTACCAAAGGGCATTCTCACGGCTATTTCCACGGTAACCCCGACTATCCCGTGAAATACCTCAAAACAGTACAACATTTCTATTTTGAGAACAAAAATGGCGTTATTACCCCCGCAAGCAACAATCCTACCGCTATCCGTTGGGAAGGAAGTAATGATGAAGCTGGAGTATCACTCTCTGGAATAGAACTTATCTTCTATGATAAAGAAGGCAAACGTATAAACTCACTCTTGACTACTGGTCAGGCTCCTAATCACTATCAATTCTTCTTTATCGCCGATAATTTCACAGCAGTAGCTAGTAATACTACAGTGCCTACCCAAGCTGAAGCCTTGCGCTACAAATACCGCGATACCAATCCTGAAGAGTTGTATATCAAAGGAGGGGCAGGTATAGACAATAACCCCAATGCCCCCAAAGGTGTGCTCCGTAAAGAGCAAATAGGCTTAAAAGGCTTTTTTGAAATCAAAAGAGCTTATGTAAATTTCGATTTGCAAATTGTGTTAGGCTATTTCGCTACCAAACCCGCTGGATTAACTTATAGTACCCTTCCGGCTAATAAAGTTATGGAAGTGAAAATCCCTATTCATATCTATACAGATATCATAGCAGAAGATGAACAAATAGAAGATGCAATGCGCGAATTTGGCGCGACCAAAGCCGAAATCGAAAAAGACCGAAACGATATTCTCTCTTCAACCCTCAATCCTGAAAGTAGTGGTACCTTTTTGTAAAGAGGAGAGACAAAATACAAAGGACAAAAGAAGAACTTTGCCAGAGGTTATACCTTTGGCAAAGTTTTTTCTTTTTAAATTTTGGTGGTTCAAATAATTGTTGTATCTTAGCCGAAAATTTTTAAATACATCAACAAACTTAAAAAAACAAAATAACAATGGGAAAAGGATTTTTTAAAGTACCTAAGGCTGTAAATGAGCCCGTAAAGAGTTATGCACCAGGCAGCCCTGAGCGCGAAGCGGTGCTCAAAGCCTACAAAGAATTATGGAACACCTGTGTAGATGCTCCGCTATACATTGGCAGTGAGGAAGTACGCACTGGCAACACGAGCGAGATGCACCCCCCACACGACCACAAGCACTGCTTGGGCGTTTACCACAACGCTAGCAAAGCAGAGGTAGAAAAAGCGATAGCTGTAGCCCTTGAAGCTCGTAAGAAATGGGCTGCCCTTGCGTGGGAAGAACGCGCCGCTATCTTCTTGAAAGCTGCTGACCTTATTGCAGGGCCTTATCGCGCTAAAATGAACGCTGCCACAATGATTGCACAATCTAAAACTGTACACCAAGCTGAAATAGATTCTGCTTGCGAGTTGATAGACTTTTTGCGTTTCAACGTGGAATTTATGGCTAATATCTACAACGATCAGCCTAACTCGTCAGAAGGGGTATGGAACCGCGTAGAATATCGCCCATTAGAGGGATTTGTATATGCCGTTACTCCATTTAACTTCACCGCTATCTCGGGCAACCTACCTGCAAGTGCTGCCCTAATGGGTAACGTAGTAATATGGAAACCAAGTGCTTCGCAAGTATTTTCGGCTAATATGATAGTAGAAGTATTTAAGAAAGCAGGTTTGCCAGATGGGGTTATTAATGTACTGCACGGTGATGCAGCGATGATTACTGATGCGCTACTGGCTAGTCCGCATTTTGCTGGTATCCACTTTACAGGTTCTACCAATGTTTTCCAAGATATTTGGAAGAAAATAGGCAACAACATTCATAACTACAGAACTTATCCTAAGATAGTAGGTGAAACAGGCGGTAAAGACTTTATCCTTGCCCACCCAAGTGCTTGTGCAAAGCAAGTAGCTACAGCTATCACTCGTGGCGCATTTGAGTACCAAGGACAAAAATGTAGTGCTGCCTCTCGTGTATACTTACCTAAATCAAAGGCTGAGGAAACATTGGAATTGGTGAAAAAAGACGTATTGTCTTT
Source organism: Capnocytophaga sp. FDAARGOS_737 (assembly GCF_009730375.1). NCBI lineage: Bacteria > Pseudomonadati > Bacteroidota > Flavobacteriia > Flavobacteriales > Flavobacteriaceae > Capnocytophaga > Capnocytophaga sp. FDAARGOS_737. The sequence goes on from NZ_CP046316.1 coordinate 1,738,304, forward strand.
CAAAATGGGTTCTCCTGAAAACTTAGAGAACTTTATCACAGCTGTTATTCACGAAAATTCTTTTGACAAATTGGCTAAATACATAGACGAAGCGAAGAAAGATAAAGATGCCGAAATATTCGTAGGCGGTGGTTACGACAAGAGCAAAGGGTATTTTATAGAACCTACCGTAATTGTTACCACTAATCCGCATTACACCACTATGGAAACTGAGCTTTTTGGGCCTGTGGTAACCGTGTATGTATACGAAGATGCTAAGTGGGAAGAAACGCTAAAATTAGTAGATGAAACCTCGGCTTACGCCCTTACAGGAGCGGTATTTGCTACTTGCCGTTACGCGATAGACGAAGCGGTGAAAGCCCTTGAAAATGCGGCAGGTAACTTCTACGTAAACGATAAACCTACGGGAGCTGTAGTAGGACAACAACCTTTTGGTGGCGCACGTGCCTCAGGTACTAACGACAAGGCTGGTTCGGCACAGAACTTATTGCGCTGGGTATCACCTCGCCTTATCAAAGAAACTTTCGTACCACCAGTGGATTATCGTTATCCTTTCTTGGGGTAATAAAGGAATAGTAAAGCTGTCCAAAAAAGTTTTTTTCACCTTAAAACATTAATACAAATTAGATTTTCATAACTCTATGATTATTAACATCCCCCCTCCCCCTTCGAAGGGGGAGATGTGATGGTCAGCATACACGAAAAACTTTTTGGACAGTCTATTTTCAAAGTAAAAAATTAGCAAAATAGAATAACAAAATCAATCAAATTAAACATTAAAAATGGAATGGCTTTGGAACTTGATGGCCGACCACGAGAGTGTGGCTTACACTGTGATAGTGTATAGTGTGGTCATCGCGATAGGAGTTGCTTTAGGAAAGGTTAAATTTTTTGGCATCTCATTTGGTATTGCTTGGGTACTTTTCGCAGGCATTGCTATGGCTGAAATGGGTTTTACGGTAAACACTCATATTCAGCACTTTATTAAAGAATTTGGGCTTATACTCTTTGTCTATACCATTGGACTACAGGTAGGGCCAGGATTCTTTTCTGCCTTTAAGAAAGAAGGCATCAAGCTCAATCTGTTGGCAGTAATATCAATAGCTACCTGTGTGGCTACAGTGATTGCCATTCACTACCTTACAAATACCGATATGAGTACCTTAGTAGGGATAATGTCTGGAGCCGTAACTAATACGCCTGGCTTGGGAGCTGCCAATGCTGCGTTGGCTGAGAAGTTTGGCGAAGATGCCCCCTCGCTTACTACTATGTATGCAGTAGCTTATCCGTTTGGGGTATTTGGTATTATCATTGTGATGTTGGGCTTAAGAGGTATCTTCAAAGTAAATATTGAAGCTGAAAAACGATTAAACTCACTACGGCATTCTAAAGACCAAGTAGTTATCAACCGCTTTGCTATCAAAGTATCCAATCCATCTTTATTTGGCAAAAAACTAAGCGTTATTAAGAAGACGCTCGATTTTGATTTTACCATTTCGCGTATGTGCCGAAAAGGTGAAATACTCTTAGCTGATGCTGACACCCTAATAGAAGAAGGCGATGTGGTATTAGTAGTAGCTAACCAGAGAGAGAATGAAAAGTTCTTTACGCTAATGGGCGATAGTGTAGCTATCACTGATTATTTCCCTGATGAGAAAGATATGCGCTACACCTCGCGCCGTATCAATGTAACACAACGTGCTATTTTCACCAAAACTTTAGGAGAATTGGATGTGCGCAGACGCTTTGGGGTGACTATAACCCGCGTATTTCGTGCGGGAGTGGAGTTCGTACCTTCTGCCCACACTAAGTTGCAATTTGGTGATACTATCACCGTAATAGGCGATGAAACCCACATACAATTAGTGAGTAAAGAATTTGGTAACTCTAAACGCCGCCTACAGACCCCACATATAGCAGAGCTCTTTATGGGTATTACTCTTGGGGTATTATTAGGCAGTATCCCCTTCTCAATACCAGGTATACCAGGTGCTGTACGCTTAGGTTTGGCGGGAGGCCCTCTTATTGTTGCTATACTTATCAGTAGATATGGTGGTAAATTCTCAGTGACCCACTACGTATCGCAAAGTGCCAACCTAATGGTGCGCGAGATAGGTATTGTGCTATTCCTTGCTAGTGTAGGTTTAGATGCTAAAGCTAAATTTATAGAAACTTTGTTGCACGGCGATGGACTTTACTGGATGGGCTTAGGTGTACTTATCACTCTAATACCATTATTAGTAACTTCGCTTATTGCACGTATAAAAGGCAAATTAGACTATTTGGAAATCTGTGGATTGCTTTCAGGAGCTTCTACTGACCCCCCAGCATTGGCTTTTGCTAATGATATGTCGAACTCTGAAATACCTGCCCTTACCTACGCAAGCGTATACCCTCTTACTACTTTCTTGCGAATAATGGTAGCACAATTATTGATTGTATTTTTTGTGTGATGTTAGAAAAAATGCTTACTTTTGCACCCTCAAAAAAACAGAATACTATGTTTGGAAATATGATGGATATGATGGGTAAGCTCCAAGAGATTAAACAAAAAACTGACGAAGCTAAAGAGCAACTCAGCAATGTACTCTTGGAAGAATCTACCGCTGATGGGAGCGTAAAAGTAACCATCACTGCTAACAGAGAAATTAAATCAATTAGCATAAGCGATACGCTTTTGGAAGACAAAGAAGCCTTAGAAGACTTTTTGATACTTACGCTAAACAAGGCTATAGCCAAAGCTACAGAAAAGAACGAAGCCACACTGGCAGCTGTAGCCAAACAAGGGCTTCCGTTTAACTTTTAAAACACAAAACAAATGGGTAAAATAATTGCTATTGCAAACCAAAAAGGAGGGGTAGGAAAAACTACTACCTCAGTAAACTTAGCAGCCTCATTGGGGGTGTTAGAGAAAAAAGTATTGCTTATTGACGCTGACCCTCAGGCGAATGCTACCTCGGGTTTAGGCATCAATGTAGATTCGATAGAACACGGTACCTACGAACTACTTGAGCATACTATGGACGCTAAAGATATGATTATACATACTAGCTCGCCTAACCTTGATTTGATAGCTGCCCACATCAACTTGGTAGCCATTGAAATAGAGTTAGTAGACAAACAAGAGCGCGAGTATATGCTTAAAAAAGCCTTAGCGCCCATACGCGACCAATATGACTATATACTAATAGACTGCGCTCCGTCATTAGGGCTCATCACCCTAAATGCCCTGACTGCTGCTAACTCGGTAATCGTACCTATACAGTGCGAATACTTTGCTTTGGAAGGGTTGGGCAAGCTATTGAACACTATCAAAAGTGTACAAAAGTCGTTTAACCCTAATTTAGACATTGAAGGGTTGCTACTGACTATGTATGATGCACGCTTGCGCCTATCAAACCAAGTGGTAGAAGAAGTGCAAAAACACTTTAGCAATATGGTGTTTAAAACTATCATACAACGCAATGTGCGCCTAAGTGAAGCCCCCAGCTTTGGTGAGACTATCATCAACTATGATGCTACTAGCAAAGGGGCAACTAACCACATCAACTTAGCTCAAGAAATCATAGATAAAAACAAGACAGCCTAATGACGAAACCTGCTAAAAAACAATCCTTAGGAAGAGGAATATCTGCTATTTTCGGCAACAGTCCTGAAGCTACGATTAGCTCTATCAACGACAAGAATGCTGATAAGATAGTAGGAAATATTATAGAATTAGAGCTCGACCTGATTGAGACAAACCCTTTCCAACCACGTACCTCTTTCAACGAAGAAGAGTTGCAAGGGCTCGCTTCGTCTATAGAGGAATTGGGGGTAGTACAGCCTATCACCGTTCGCAAATTAGAAGAAGGGAACAAATATCAACTTATTTCGGGTGAACGCCGTTTTCGCGCCTCTAAATTGGCAGGACTTAAAACAATACCCGCCTACATCAGAATAGCCGATGACAACGACTCGCTGACAATGGCATTGGTAGAGAATATACAGCGTCAGGATTTAGACCCTATAGAGATAGCCCTTTCGTACCAACAGCTGATAGAGCAAGTAAACCTAACCCAAGACCAAATGAGTAAGCGTGTAGGGAAAAAACGCTCTACCATCACCAACTATCTGCGACTACTGAAGTTAGCGCCTATTGTGCAAACAGGTATACGCGATGGTTTTATAAGTATGGGGCACGGACGCGCTATTATACCAATAGAAAACCCTGAACAACAGGCTGAAGTATATGAGCGCATCATAGCAGATAATCTTTCGGTACGCGACACCGAAGAATTAGTACGCCGCATTCAAAACCCTGAAACTACTGAAGTAGCCAGTGTAAGTCTGCCCAAAAACAGTAGCAAAACTGAAGTGCCTTCTTATATAAAGGAGCACATCAGTACTTTCAACCACTTCTTTGGTACAAAAGTTGCCGTAAAAATGAGTAAAGACGGGAAGGGTAGCCTAACAATACCTTTTAACTCTGAAGAAGATTTTAAGCGCATACAAAGATTATTAGACAAAAAAGATGAATAAAGCTGTTATTTTGATAATGGTTCTCCTATTAGGAGGGCGTATGGCGTATGCACAAAAGGAGGAGGTTGCGACAATACCTTCAGACTCGATGCAGGTAGCCGTTATGCAAAACAACCTAAACAAAATAACGTGGAATACAGACCCGCTATCACCTGCTAAAGCTGCCTTTTACTCGGCTGTAATACCTGGATTGGGGCAGATATACAACAAGAGCTATTGGAAAGTGCCCTTAGTGTATGCCGCTATTGGTACACCTATCTATTTCTATATACGAAATTCTAAAGAGTACGACCGCTACTTAACTGCCTACAAACGACGACAGCAAGGGTATACTGATGACGAGTTTTACCTTGATGGACAACCGCTTCTGAGCACCGATGGGCTACGCCGTGGCATACAGTTTTACAGGCGTAACAAAGAACTTTCGATACTTATAGGGATAGGTATGTATGCCCTAAACGTGATAGAGGCAAACGTTGATGCCCACTTGAAACAATTTAACGTAGATGAACGGCTTTCTTTAGAGCCCTACATACAGACCGACTACCTCACTCAACCGCAATTTGGAGTAACACTCACCTATAAATCAAAAAAATGAATACACAAAACTTATTGGCTACCTTGCGCAACATAGTAGGCGCAAAGTACGTAATGACCGACCCTGCACAAACCGAAAGATTTCGTACTGGTTACCGCTTTGGGACGGGAAACGCCATAGCAGTAGTACGTCCGGCAACCTTGTGGGAACAGTGGCAAGTATTAGAAGCCTGTGTGGCTGCTGATGTAATCGTCATCTCGCAAGCTGCTAATACCGGCATCACAGGTGGGTCTAACCCTTTTGGGAATGACTACGACCGCGATGTAGTGATTATCAACACTATGCGCAATGACAATGTACAACTAATATTAAACGCTGAGCAAGCCGTATGTTTGCCAGGTTCGACCCTAAACCACCTTGAAGCAGAACTTAAGCCCTACGGACGCGAACCACACTCGGTGATAGGTTCGTCTTGCATAGGAGCCTCAGTAATTGGAGGGGTGTGCAACAACTCAGGAGGTTCGTTAGTACAACGAGGCCCCGCTTATACTGAAATGTCCCTATTTGCCCAGCTAAACGCTGAAGGTAAGTTAGAGCTTATAAACCACTTGGGTATTGACTTGGGCGAAACCCCAAAAGAGATACTGACCAATCTGCAAGAAGGAAAATACCAGACTAAAGACATTAAGAATACTGGCAAAAAAGGACACGACCACCACTATTGCGACCACGTTCGCCAGATAAATGCCGATACACCAGCACGTTTTAACGCTGACCCTGCTCGCCTATATGAAGCTTCAGGAAGCGCCGGTAGGTTAGCTATCTTTGCCGTACGTGTAGATACTTTCGCTGCTGAAAAAAATACAGCTGTATTCTATATAGGTACTAATGACACAGCTGTACTTACCAAGCTACGCCGAGATATGTTGGGTTCGTTTGAACAAATACCTATCTCAGGAGAGTATATACACCGCACGGCTTTTGATATAGCAGCTAAATATGGAAAAGATACTTTCTGGTATATCAAAAATGTAGGTACAGAATACTTACCGCGTCTTTTTGCTATGAAAGCATGGGGTGACCGTGTAGCTAAAAAACTGCCTTTTATGCCTAACCACTTCAGCGAGAAGTTTTTGCAAGCAACTTCTAAGCTGATGCCTAAACACTTGCCCCAAATACTATGGGACTACCGCAATCAGTACGAGCATCACCTTATATTGAAAATGGGAGGTAAAGGAGTAGAAGAAGCTCGCGAATATCTAAAAAAAGAGTTTGCTGACAGCAGTAAAGGGGCTTATATAGAGTGTGATGCTAAATTAGCTCAAGCCGCTATGTTATTGCGCTTTGCAGTAGCTTCAGCCGCTATACGCTATCGCTCAGTACACGAAAAAGAGGTGGAAGATATTGTTGCTTTAGACATCGCTTTGCGTCGGAATGACGAAGATTGGTTTGAGAAACTACCGCCCGAAATTGATAACAAAATCTTGCACAAGTTATACTACGGACACTTTATGTGCCACGTATTTCACCAAGACTACGTAATCAAGAAAGGGTATAACTGCGAAGAGATAGAAGAAGAGATGCTCAAACTATTAGACAAGCGCGGTGCTCAATATCCTGCTGAACACAATGTAGGACACCTCTATCACGCTAACGATGACCTTAAGAACTTTTACAATAGTCTTGACCCTACCAACACCTTTAACCCAGGTATAGGTAAAACATCGAAGAAGAAAGATTGGAAATAAGTATATTATCTTAAAACATTTTATCATACTATATTAGGCTGCTCATTTGTATTGAGCAGCCTTTTTACAGAAGTTTTTAACATTCTTTGGCATACTTTTTGCTGGGCAAATTAGTTAGAACCAAATTATCAACACATCAAATGTTAATGAAAAGAATCTTATTTATAGCCATGTTAGGTGGTATAGGTTTTACCACTGTACAATGTACTAAAACTATTGAGGAACGTGTAGAAGTAATTCGTGAACGCGGCAATGCTATTCTTTCAGGCAATGGAATTCCTGATGCCTCTTTAGGGAAAGTTGGTGATTATTACTTAGACCTCAGCGGAGTAAACCTCTACGGAGCTAAAACTGCTGAAGGTTGGGGTAACCCTATCAGTTTGCGCGGCTTGAAAGGCGATAAAGGTAATGACGGACAAAATGGAACTGACGCCCCTGTGCCGAATATAAAAGGAGGTTATTGGTACATTGGTGAAACTAACACAGGCATCAAGGCCGAAGGAAAAGACGGAACTAATGGCAGTAATGGTTCTAACGGAACTAATGGTAAAGATGGAAAGGACGGAAAAGATGGCATTACTCCTACCATTTCAGCTGACGGCTATTGGGTAGTAAACGGACAAAAAACAAACATCAAAGCAAAAGGAACTGATGGCAGCAATGGTTCTAACGGAACTAATGGTAAAGATGGAAAGGACGGAAAAGATGGCATTACTCCTACCATTTCAGCTGACGGCTATTGGGTAGTAAACGGACAAAAAACAGATATCAAAGCAAAAGGAACTGACGGAACCAACGGACAAAATGGTTCTAACGGAACTAATGGTAAAGATGGAAAGGACGGAAAAGACGGCATTACTCCTACTATTTCAGCTGATGGCTATTGGGTAGTAAACGGACAAAAAACAAATATCAAAGCTAAAGGAACTGATGGAACCAACGGACAAAATGGTTCTAACGGAACTAATGGTAAAGATGGAAAGGACGGAAAAGATGGCGTTACCCCTACAATTACCATTAATAGTGAGGGTTATTGGGTGATAAATGGACAAACTTCTACTACTAAAGCTAAAGCTGAAAATGGTAAAGATGGAAAGGACGGAAAAGATGGTGTTACCCCTACTATAACCATTAACAGTGAGGGTTATTGGGTGATAAACGGACAAGTTTCTACTACCAAAGCTAAAGCTCAAAATGGTAAAGATGGAAAGGACGGAAAAGATGGTGTTACCCCTACTATAACTATTAATAATGAGGGTTATTGGGTGATAAATGGACAAACTTCTACTACTAAAGCTAAAGGAGAAGACGGTAAAGAAGGAAAAAAAGGCGACAAAGGAGCTGATGGTGCAAAAGGACAAGATGGTAAAGATGCTCCTAAACCTAATATCAAAAATGGTTATTGGTATATAGGTGATGAAAAAACGGAAGTAAAAGCTACAGGTGCCCAAGGAGAGAAAGGAGAAAGAGGTCTCCCTGGTAAAGACGGTTCTGTAATCTATGCTGATAAGGGGAAACCTACTACCCAAGGTAAGGACGGAGATTATTATATTGATACAGAAGCTAAGATATTCTATGGTCCTAAAGCAAATAACACTTGGCCTACTACAGGTATTTCATTGACTGGTAAAAATATCAATAATGAAGATTATCAACTAAGTGATGATGGTAAAACTTTGATAAAGTGGTTGAACCCTAAAACACGTTTTATTGATATGGATGCAGACCCTAGACTAAGAGAGGTGACAAAAATTGGCAATAATGCTTTCGATAGACAAGTAAATAACATTGATTATCAGTTCACTACTATCATCATAGGCAATAAAGTCAACGAAATAGGAGAAAATGCTTTTAGACTTTGCAACAGACTTAGAACTGTAGAGCTTCCTGAAGAACTTAGAAAGATAAATGCAGGAGTTTTTGATAACTGTACACGTTTGCAAAATATAGAAATTCCTGAAAATGTAACTTCTATAGGAACTGGTGCTTTTTCAAGTTGTGTAAAACTCTTTTCAGTTATCATACCTAAAAATGTTACTAGCTTAGGTAATGCCTCTTTTAGCAACTGTGCGAACCTACACACAATTATTATACGTCAACCTAATGCTTTTCCTTTATCTAATATTTTTGTAGGCACACCTATTAAAAATATTTATGTACCTTCTGGAAGTGAAGAGGGTTATAAAAGCAAAGCTGCTAACCTCAAAGACAAAATCAAAGTATTAGATTTAGTAGATTAATTTCATTATCAGGTAATAAAGACTTTGTCAGAGTTTTAGGACTTTGACAAAGTCTTTATGTCAAAAAAATGAATAAAAATATAATCCTTAGAAAAGCGGTTGCGAATGAAGCTCCTATTATTTGGGAGATATTAGCCACTGCCATAGAAAGGCGCAAAGCTGATGGTAGCGACCAATGGCAAGATGGCTATCCTAATGAAGGAGTAGTCGCTGACGACCTCAGCAAACAATATGGTTATGTGTTAGTAGAAGGCAAAACTATTATAGGTTATTGCGCTCTTATACTAAACGATGAGCCTGCTTACAAAACTATTGAGGGGCAATGGCTTAGCAATGAAGATTTTATGGTAATACATCGCGTTGCTATCGCTCCTGAGTATTTGGCAAAAGGTTTAGTGCAAACAATGTTAACCTACATAGAGGAATTAGCGAAAGAGCAACACATACATTCGCTACGCGCTGATACTAATTTTGACAATGCGGCTATGCTACATCTCCTACAAAAAATGGGGTATCATTATTGTGGTGAGGTAATGATGAGAGGAGGAAAACGCAAAGCTTTTGAGAAATACAGCGGCTAACCTATTGCTTAAAAAACAAAAAAATGTTATTAACCTATTTAGAAAGATTTATAACCGAAGAGCGCAAAGAGCGTTTTCGCGAGATTATTGGACAACGCACTAATCATTTCACTGTTGCTATGGAAGATGTTTTTCAGATGCACAACACTAGTGCGGTAGTGCGTACTTGCGAGGTATTTGGAGTGCAACAAGCTCACAGCATAGAGGGGCGCTTCGGCAAACGCCTTGATGCTAAAATAGCAATGGGTGCTCAAAAGTGGGTAGATGTATTTCGCTATGACAATACTCAGCACTGCATAGATAGCCTCCGTGCTAAAGGCTACCAGATAGTAGCTACCACTCCGCACAAAGACGCTTACTTTCTGAATGATTTTGACATCAGTAAAAAGAGTGCTTTCTTCTTTGGCACTGAAAAAGAAGGTCTCTCGGAGCAGGTACTCTCGCAGGCTGATACTTTTTTGAAAATACCAATGGTAGGCTTTACTGAAAGTCTGAATATATCAGTAGCAGTGGCCATTGTACTACAACAACTAACCGATAGACTTAGACGCAGCGACCTACACTGGCAACTAACCGAAGAAGAGCGTTATGATACCTTAGTACATTGGACAAAACAATCTATCAGAAATGTGAATGATGTATTAAAACGCTATGAAGAAATAAAAGATACGTTATGAAAAAACTGTTAATCTACGTTTACTTATTTGTCTGCCTCATACCCTCCTTATGGGGACAACAGCCTGCTACCCTTGTGAATGCTGAGGCAAATCTCTATAAGGTAGATGAACTACTATACCGTAGCGAACAGTTAGTAAGTGAGGATAAGGCTATTATCAAGCGTATTCCTATAAAATCGATTATTAATTTGCGATACTTCACCCGTTCGGGCGACAGAAAGTTGTTTGCTCCTTCAGAAGGCGTAAAGCTGATAAACCATCCGTTACTAACATGGCGCATCAAAGCTCCTGAAATAGCCCAAACGCTGAAACTTATACGGCAGCACCAACAAGAAGGTGCTGTACTCTTACATTGTTATCACGGGGCTGACCGTACAGGTATAATGGTAGCTATGTACCGCATTATCTACCAAAATTGGAGTATAAAAGACGCTAAACACGAAATGCTAAATGGACCTTATGGCTACCACAGTGTGTGGAAAAACTTAGAAGCTCTATTTACCGAACAAACTGTAGCTGAAGTGCGCCAACACTTAGGTATCAAATAAATAACACAATGAAAGTAAAAGATATTATCGCTCCCTTAGAAGAGCTTGCTCCGCTAAACTATGCAGAAAGTTTTGACAATGTAGGTCTATTAGTAGGTGATGCTGAGCAAGAAGTGACGGGAGTGCTCATCACCTTAGACACGTTAGAGCCAGTAATAGACGAAGCTATCGCTATAGGTTCAAACCTAATTATCAGCTTCCACCCTATTATCTTTAGCGGACTCAAATCGCTGACAGGTAAGACATATGTAGAGCGCGTAGTGATGAAAGCTATACAGCACCATATTGCTATCTACAGTATGCATACTGCTTTAGACAATCAGTTTGAGGGGGTAAATGCTTCTATTTGCGACCGTTTAGGGCTACAAAACAGACGTATTCTTATACCTCAGCCTGACACTATTCAAAAACTTATTACCTATGTACCTAAAGCCGATGCTGAAATGCTCCGCAAGGCACTGTTTGCTGCAGGAGCTGGCAATATAGGCAATTACGCTGAGTGTAGTTTTAATATTGAAGGTAATGGCACTTACAAGGGCAATGATGCCTCTCACCCTACTATTGGCACTCCAAATGTATTTCACACCGAAGCTGAGACTCAAATAGGTGTTATATTTCCCAAGCACCTACAAAGTGTTATATTAAAAGCTCTGCTACAATATCACCCCTATGAAGAGGTAGCTTATGAGATTTACACTCTTGAAAACTACCACCAACATATAGGAATGGGAATGATAGGTGAATTGAGCGAAGCTATGAGTGAAACTAACTTTTTGGCATTACTACAAGAACGTATGCAAGCAAAGGGTATCAGACATAGTGCTTTAAGAGGAAATCCTATAAAAAAAGTAGCTGTATTAGGCGGTAGCGGTACATTTGCTATCGAAAATGCTAAACGAGCAGGTGCTGATATTTTTATATCAGCAGACTTTAAATACCACGATTTTTTCAAGGCTGAAGGGCAAATATTATTAGCTGATATAGGACATTATGAAAGCGAACAATACATAAAATTACTTTTATTTGAGTTTCTTTCAAAAAAAATTCCTACCTTTGCAGTCTCAATATCAAAAGTGGACACCAATCCTATCAAATATTATTCGTAAATATGGCACAAAAAGTGGATATTACCGTAGAAGAAAAGTTAAGAGCTTTGTATGATTTACAGCTTATTGACTCAAAAATTGATGAACTACAGAACACACGTGGCGAGCTTCCATTAGAAGTTTCTGACCTTGAAGATGAGGTAGAAGGACTAAAGAAACGACACGTAAAATTCAAAGAAGAATTAGATGCCTTACAAGCAGGTATTGCTGAAAAGAAGGCAAAGATAGAAGAGGCGAAGGCGCTGATAAAGAAATACAGCACCCAGCAAAAAAACGTACGTAACAACCGCGAGTATACCTCTATATCTAAGGAAATAGAATTCCAAGAATTAGAAGTACAATTAGCAGAAAAGCGCATCAAAGAGGGAAAGGTATTAGTAGACCAGAAAAAAGAAGCTATTAAGCAGGTAGACGAACGCAAGGCACAACGCGATGCTCACTTAAAACAGAAAAAAGCTGAATTAGGTTCGGTATTAGCTGAAACTGAAAAAGAAGAAGCTTTCTTAAGAGAAAAAGCTGAAGAGTATGCTGCTAAGATAGAAGAGCGTTTATTAAAGGCTTATCAACGCATTCGCGAGAGTGTAGTCAACCGTTTAGCAGTAGTGCCTATACAACGTGGTGCTTCAGGGGGTTCATTCTTTACTATCCCTCCTCAAGTACAAGTTGAGATAGCTTCTCGCAAGAAAATCATCACTGATGAACACAGTGGGCGTATATTAGTAGATGCTGCCTTAGCTGATGAAGAAAAAGAGAAAATGGAAGCTCTTTTCAAGAGTTTTCAATCTCAGCCATAATTAATGTATTTTTTGAAAAAGACGCTGTTTAACCTTCCAAAATTTCTAACAGCGTCTTTTTTTATTTCAATCTATCCTATAATAGCTTTATTGTTCTACCTCTTCGAGATGTACAAGCTCAACTCCTGCTTTTTCTAAGAATACTAGACCTTCATTATCGCGGTATCCCTCTTTATAAACTACACGCTTAATACCCGATTGGTAAATGAGTTTGCTACACTCTTTGCAAGGAGACATTGTAATATAGAGCGTAGCCCCTTGTGAAGATTGTGTAGAAGCCGCTACTTTCATTATAGCATTTGCTTCAGCGTGTAACACAAACCAATGGGTATTGCCCTCTTCATCTTCACAGCAATTATCAAAACCAGTAGGCGTACCATTATAACCATCAGATATTATCATACGGTCTTTTACCATTATAGCTCCCACTTGCTTGCGCTGAGAATATGAGAGTTTAGCCCACTCCATAGCCATTCGCATATAAGCTTTATCATAGCGCAATTGCTTTTCTTGCTGCTGCTTCATCATCTTGAATTTGTTTTTTAAGAAGTGATACTGATGAAAACTTCCGTTCTTCACGGAGATATTTCACAAAATATATAGTCAAATCTTGTCCATAAAGGTCTTGGTTAAAATCAAAGAAATAAACCTCAATAGAAGCTCCTTTCCCTTGAATAGTAGGGTTCTTACCTATACTCATCATACCGTATACTTTTCGCCCCTCAATAAGACTATACACTACATATACCCCATCTTTAGGTATCAGTTTATAAGAAGCCTCTACCTGAAGATTAGCTGTAGGAAAGCCTATAGTTCTACCTAATTTGAGGCCGTGTACTACTTTACCCGTAAAACTATAAGGTACTCCAAGATAATGTTCAGCTATCTCTACCTTCCCTTCATTAAGAGCTTGTCTTATTTTAGTAGAACTAACAGACACCTCATCTACCTCTTGCACCGAAATTTCTTCTACTGAAAAACCATATTGTTCCCCAAAAAGACGCATATTATCAATATTAGCAGTCCGATTTTTACCAAAATGGTGGTCATAACCTATGATTACCTTTTTAGCACGGAGGTGCTTCACTAAAAGCTCAAACACAAAAGCTTCAGCAGAAAGGTTCGCAAAAGCCTCATTAAAAGGTTGTACAATAAGCAAATCAACCCCAAGCGACTGTAGAAACTGTTTCTTCTCTGCCAGCGTATGAATAAGCTTCAGCTGCTGGTCGTGCTGTACTATCATACGCGGATGAGGAAAAAAAGTAAAGACAGTAGCCAATAGTCCGTTTTTGTGTGCTGTTTCTACCACCCTTTTGATAATTTTCTGATGCCCCAGATGTACACCATCAAAAGTACCAATAGTAATGACAGTTGGCTTTTCAGAGGTAAAAGTAGTAATATCGGTTATTTCTCTCACTTGTCGTAAAACTTATTATAGATATCAATATATTTTTCTTTTATAACACGGCGCTTAAGCTTGAGGGTAGGTGTGAGAAGTCCTTCGTCAATCGTCCATTCGTCAGGGGTAAAATCAAAGAGTTTTACCTGTTCCCATTTTCCCAAATGTCTGTTTACCCTTTCTACCTCTTGGGCTACACGATTATGAACCTCCTCATTCTTAGCTATTTCGGCATTTGTATTACCTATTTTTAGGTTATGGCGTCTTGCCCATTCCCTCACAAAAGGAAAGTTAAGCTGAATAATAGCAGCAGGCATCTTCTCTCCCTCACCCACTACCATTGCATTTTCAATAAAACGAGAGAGCTTCAACTGGTTTTCAATAAGCTGAGGGGATACATATTTTCCTCCTGAAGTTTTAAAGATTTCCTTTTTTCTATCTGTTATTTTCAGGAAGCCCTCAGCATCCAATTCACCAATATCGCCTGTATGAAAGAAGCCATCAGTAATATTTTCAGCGGTTTGTTCCGCATTTTTATAATAGCCTAACATCACATTTTCTCCCTTAACAAGAATTTCCCCATCTTCAGCTATTTTTACCTCTACATTATTTACAGGCTTGCCTACGGTACCAATTTTCCAATACCTACCTGATTCTCGATTAACAGAGATCACAGGCGAAGTCTCAGTAAGCCCATATCCTTCCATAATAGTAAGCCCTGCTGCAGAAAATACTTTTGCTAAACGCGGAGAAAGCGCGGCACTACCACAGACTATCATCTGTATACGCCCTCCTAAGGCTTCACGCCACTTACTAAATATAAGTTTGCGCGCTATCTTCAATTGAATTTCATACCAGAAGCCATTAGCACCATAAGGTTCATAATGAAATCCTAAACCGAGTGCCCAGAAGAAAAGCCTTTTCTTAATCCCCTTAAGTTCTGTGCCTTTAGCAAATATTTTATCATAAATCTTCTCTATAAGGCGTGGTACTACTGTAAGGATATTCGGTTTAACTTCTTGAAGATTTTCACTTATTTTTTCGATAGACTCAGCAAAATAAATACGCAATCCATCATACTGATAAAGATAAGTAAGCATCCTCTCAAAAACATGGCACACCGGCAAAAAGCTAAGCGCTGTAGAACCTGGTAAGATTGGAAGCCTATCTTGGCAGTTGATAATATTAGAAATAATATTCCAGTGAGAGAGCATTACTCCTTTAGGGCGATTAGTAGTACCCGAAGTATAAATAATAGTTGCTAAATCATCTTTTTTAATGCTATTTTTAAGGTCTTCTACCTCTTGTTGATTGCTTTCATCTGCTCCTAAATCAAATATTTCTTGCCAAGAGTGAGCAAGCTCAACTGTATCAAAGGTAAAAATAGTAATCAGATGCGGTAATTTATTTTTGATAGAAGTAATTTTATCTAATAACACCTTATCAGAGACGAAGCAATACTTACATTCTGAATGATTTAGTATGTACTCAAAATCTTCTAAAGTAATGGTAGGATAGATAGGTACATTTTGCGCCCCTATTTGTAGGATACCAATATCTAAGATGTGCCATTCAGTGCGATTAGTACTCGAAATGACAGCTATTTTATCATCTTTTTTAACTCCTAAGCGCAATAATCCTCTACTTACGCAGTTCGCTTTCTGAATATAAGTTTGTGTTGAAGTCTTTTCCCACTTCCCATTGTATTTGGTTGCAAAAGCATCGTCCAATGGGTATTTAGTTTGTTGATAATAAGGAATATCAAACAAACGAGTAACGGTATTCATTGTTCTTTTGTTTTTTATTTTTGGTTATGTGTGCAAAAGTAATAAAATTTTGTTAAATGGCAAATAAAACAATGAGTCAATTCACTTCTTTTGCGCAAACTGACTCATTCTTATTTAAAAAAATTAACACATTATCTCTACTCAACAGTTACCGATTTGGCTAAATTGCGAGGCTGATCTACATTGCAACCGCGCTTAATAGCGATGTAATAAGAGAGCAATTGCAAAGGCACAGAAGCCAAGATTGGCGTAAGAGCCTCACTAATTTCAGGTATTTCAATCACGTGGTTAGCCAGACCTGCCATTTGGGTATCCCCTTCTGTTACTACGGCTATAATTTTGCCTTTTCGTGCCTTAATCTCCTGAGCGTTAGATACTACCTTATCATAATGCCCTTTGTTTGGTGCAATAAATATTACAGGCATATTCTCATCAATAAGGGCTATAGGCCCGTGCTTCATCTCTGCAGCAGGATAACCTTCAGCGTGAATATACGATATTTCTTTCAGTTTCAAAGCCCCTTCTAAAGCCGTTGGGAAGTTAAAACCACGTCCTAAATACAAACAATTAGTAGCGTGCTTATAGTTTTCTGCTATTGCTTTCACATTATCGTGCACTTTATTAAGGGTAATCTCCAAAAGTGAAGGAATTTTGCCCAAATCTTCGCATAAACGCTGATATGTCTCGTCAGAAATAGTACCTTTCTTATGTCCTAAGTGCAAAGCGATAAGGGTAAGCACTGTAAGTTGTGTAGTAAAGGCTTTGGTCGAAGCCACTCCTATTTCAGGACCTGCGTGGGTATAAGTACCCGAATCGGTAATACGAGCTATCGAAGAACCTACCACATTGCAAATTCCATAGATAAAAGCGCCTTTCTCTTTTGCCAATTTAAGAGCTGCCAAAGTATCAGCGGTCTCTCCTGACTGCGAGATAGCAATAACGATATCATCTTTATTGATAATCGGATTGCGGTAGCGGAACTCCGAGGCGTATTCTACTTCTACAGGGATACGTGCGTACTCTTCTAAGAGATACTCACCTACCAGCCCAGCGTGCCACGAGGTACCACAAGCTACAATAATGATGCGTTTAGCATTGAGAAAGCTTTCCAAATGCGCTTCAATTCCTGATAGCTTAGTAGTATGGTCAGGCAACAACCTACCTCTCATTGTATCTTGTATCGACTTAGGTTGCTCGTAAATTTCTTTGAGCATAAAGTGGTCATAACCTCCTTTTTCTATAGCATCAAGGTTTAACTTCAGTTGCTGTACAAAAGGACTCACAGCCTCATTACTGCCTATTTTAATCACTTTTAAAGGCTCGTTTAGGCGAATAGTGGCCATTTCGCCATCTTCTAAATACACAGCATTTTGGGTGTATTCAATAAATGGTGAAGCATCTGAAGCTATAAAAAACTCATCACTACCTACACCAATTACCAGCGGACTCCCTAAGCGTGCCACTACTATCTCTTGCGGATTGCCTTCTTCCATTACGGCAATAGCAAAAGCTCCTACTACCTCATTAAGGGCGTAGCGTACCGCTGTAGCTAAGTCTTTTTGTTCTTTTTGTTTAAAATATTCTATAAAGTTCACTAATACCTCAGTATCGGTGTCAGAATGAAAGGTAAATCCTTCTTTGATAAGGTTTTGCTTAATACTCGCATAGTTCTCAATAATACCGTTATGCACGATAGCTATCTTGCCCGAATTAGACAGATGAGGATGCGAATTAACATCATTAGGCACTCCGTGGGTAGCCCAACGCGTATGCCCCATACCGCTACCATAAGCAGGCACATCAGCTCCTGCTTTAGCCACCAAGTCAGATACTTTACCTTTAGTTTTCTCAGTATGAAAAGTTGTGGCGTTTAGTATAAAGCCAGCACTGTCATAGCCTCGATATTCTAAACGTCTAAGTCCATCAATCACGATGGGAAAAGCGGCACGTTTGCCTAAATAACCTACGATTCCACACATATTTTTTATTTTTTAAGTTTCCTTTTTTCATTTTATACTCTTACGCTCTCGGGCACTAATACCGTATAATCACCATTATTGCGAATTACATCGCGTACAATAGACGATGATATAAAAGAGGTACGAGCTGCCGTAAGCAAAAAGACAGTTTCTATCTTAGATAGGGTGCGGTTAGTATGTGCAATAGCTTTCTCAAACTCAAAGTCGGCAGGGTTGCGAAGCCCTCTTAAGATAAATTGAGCATCAATTTCTCTGCAATAATCAACTGTCAGTCCCTGATAAGTACTTACCTTCACTTTGGGTTCATCGGCAAAGGCTTTTTCTATAAACTCTTTGCGCTGTTCAACGGTAAACATATAATTCTTATCACCATTTACACCTATGGCTACTACTATTTCGTCAAATAGAGCCAAAGCACGGCGTATAATATCAAAATGTCCTAACGTAATAGGGTCAAAAGACCCGGGGAATAAAGCTCTTTTCAATGGTTAATTATTTAGTATTAAGTACTCGTTCTATCTCGCTTTCAAATAAGTCTGCCAAGCTAATCCCCGCTACTTTAGCTTGCTGTGGCAATAGGCTCGCTTCCGAAAGACCTGGGGTCGTATTCATCTCTAACAAATAAGGGGTATCCCCTACTATAATGAATTCACTTCTACTAAAACCTTCCATTTTCAATAGTCGGTACACGCGCTCTGCCAAAGCGTTAATTTTAGCCGTCATCTCTTCCGAAATGCGCGCTGGGGTTATCTCTTGCGATTTGCCATTATACTTAGCGTCATAGTCAAAAAAATCATTTTCTGACACTATTTCAGTCATTGGCAACACCTTTATGACTCCGCGATACTTAATCACACCAATAGAAATCTCAGTTCCTTTCAAGAAACTTTCTATAAGTATCTCATCATCTACCGCAAAAGCTTTATCAATAGCCTCTTTTAGGGCAGCTTCTTCATTTACTTTGCTAGCGCCTAAGCTACTACCTGCCTTATTAGGTTTTACAAAGCAAGGCAAGCCTACTTTAGCTACTATATCGGCAGTACTATAGTTTTCCCCTTTATTCAGATAATACGACGGAGCTGAAAGAATACCAAAAGGTTTTAGCACCGATAACATATCGCGTTTGTTAAAGGTCAATGCCGAAGCGTACATACTACAGCCTGTTAAGGGCACGCCTATCAGATTAAAATACGCTTGCAGATAACCGTCTTCCCCTGGGGTACCGTGAATAGCGTTAAACACCGCCTCGAAAGTAATCTTTTGCCCGTTTATTACTACTGAAAAGTCATTGCGGTTGATAGGGTATTCAGCATTCTGTTCATCTACATACACCCATTTATCTCTATCGATACGCACTAAGTAAGGTGTGTACTTTTCTTTATTAAGGTGATTAGCTACCACCCTTGCACTTTTTAAAGAAACAGGAGCTTCATCAGAGTAGCCCCCCATTATTATTGCTATATTTTTCTTCATATCACGTTTTTTGTTTATAAGTCCCTTTTTCACTCTTCTAATAAGTTAGAGACTTCTTTTTGAAGTACTGGTATATACTGCCATACTATTGCCCAAATAATTTCATCAGAAACAGTATCATAACCGTGTATAATTCTATTGCGAACATCTACTATCTGACGTGCTTGTGTTATCTGAATCTCACTATCTTTCTTCAAAATACGATTCATAGCTTCTCCTATTATCTCAATATTTCTTTCTACTGCTCTTTTGGTTTTCAAATCACTTTTAAACTCTTCAAAAGTAGTATGTTCTTCAAAATAACTTTCTATCTCAACAATAGCATTAAGCACATCATATAACCAAACTTTTACTTCAATCTGCATAAATAAGTCGTTTTTTTGAATTAATATGCGCTAAAAAATAAGGATTTTTAACCGCTTTTTCCTCTAATAAATCAATCTCTCGGTTGAAAATAGCTTGCAAAGCAAATTTTAAATTGAAATAGTTAGCCGCGTATTCCGATACATCTTGCTGTTTAAAATCTACTATCAAATCTATATCGCTATTTTCATTAAACTTTGGGGTAAGTACCGAACCAAAAGCATATAAGGTCTTTACCTTGTGGTTTTGGCACAAAGCATCTATTTTTAGCTTATTATCTTCTAAAAGATGATTCATTACTTCTGTCTGAAATACACATCAATAGGAACTCCTTTAAAATCAAAGTTTTCACGGAGTTTATTCTCAATAAAACGCCTATAAGGGTCTTTTACGTACTGCGGCAGATTAGCAAAAAAAGCAAACTGCGGCATCGGTGTAGGCAATTGGGTACAGAACTTTATCTTCACATATTTACCTTTGATAGCTGGTGGCGGATAGTTCTCTATTATTGGCAACATCACCTCGTTAAGCTGACGGGTAGGTATACGCTTAGTGCGGTTGTTATACACCTCTACCGCCGTCTCTATCGCCTTGTAAATACGCTGTTTATTAAGGGCTGACACAAAGATAATAGGCACATCAGTAAAAGGTTCTATCTCTTTGCGAATGGCAGCCTCGTAAGCCTTAGCCGTATTATTTTCTTTCTCTACCAAATCCCATTTATTAACTAATATCACTATACCTTTGCGGTTGCGTTGGGCAAGCCAAAAGATATTAGCATCCTGACTTTCAAAGCCGCGTGTCGCATCGAGCATCAGTATACACACATCAGAGTGCTCAATAGCGCGAATAGAGCGCATCACTGAGTAAAACTCAAGGTCTTCTTTAACCTTCGATTTACGGCGAATACCAGCCGTATCAACCAAGTTAAACTCAAAACCAAAGCGGTTGTATCTCGTATCAATAGCATCGCGAGTAGTCCCTGCTATATCGGTCACTATATAGCGGTCTTCGCCTATAAGAGCATTAATAAATGACGATTTTCCCGCATTAGGTCTCCCCACTACAGCAAAGCGTGGCAGATTTTCTTCCTCCTTCTGTTCTTTTTCAGGTAAGTTTTTCACTAGCTCGTCTAACAAGTCGCCGGTACCACTACCATTAATGCTCGATATAGAAAACAAATGCTCAAATCCTAAGGCGTAAAACTCGTGGGCATCATCGCGGCGGTTATTGCTATCCACCTTATTAACTACCACAAAAACAGGCTTTTTACTTTTGCGCAATAGGGCAGCTACCGATTCGTCCATACCGGTCAAACCGTCTTCTACATTCACCATAAAGATGATAGCATCAGCTTCGTCAATAGCCAGATTTACTTGTTTATCAATTTCTTTCTGAAAGGTATCATCGCCACCGGCCAAATACCCTCCTGTATCGATAACCGAAAACTCCACACCATTCCAATCCGTTTTGCCATAATGGCGGTCACGGGTTACGCCGCTTACGGCATCAACTATCGCCTCACGGCGTTTTATCAAACGATTAAAAAAGGTCGACTTACCTACATTAGGGCGCCCCACTATTGCTACAATAGCACTCATATTAGTTAATTTATTTTTGCAAAGATAGTAAATAATTATCAAATGACAAATGACCACAGCAGAAAATATTTCTTTTAGTCCTTCCCTTTACTTTAGATATACTTACACTATACGAACACTATACGAACACCGAAGGATAAGCGTCTATTAAACCACCCTAACCCATAAAAATATCCTACTCACAGCCTTCTCAGCCTCTCTATACCTCCCAGCCTTCCCAGCTTGTCATTCAAAAAATCCCTAAAAATAACTCTCAATTCAAAAAAAAGTCGTACTTTTGAGCCCTCAAAATACATCTAATCAGAAAAGACTTTGCAACAGTATAAACGCACCATAACATTCATTATTAGCTTATTAGTAATCACTTCTTGCTTTTGGTACGCTGAAACTTTTGCCTTTAGAAAAGGCGGTTTTCAGTATGAATATCCTTTTTCTATAGCCGACACTCTCAAAAAAGATAGCTTAACACCTAAGTTGCCTGTCCAACTACGCGGCAGGCGACCCAAACCTCAAAAGCCTAAAGCTAAGGCCGATACCCTCAAGAAAAAAGACACTATCAAAAAACCTAAAGGGGCTTTAGAAGATGTGGTAAAATACAAGGCTAAAGATAGTATCGTCTTCAACAAAGCCACCCACGAAATCATCTTGCACAACGAAACCAATGTGCAATATACTGATATTGATATTACTGCAGGGATAGATGTTATCAACTTTCAAAAAGGTGAAGTATATGCTGGGCGACTAAAAGACAGTCTTGGCGAGTATAGCCAGCACCCTGTATTTAAGCAGGGTAGTGATGTTATTGAGCCGGACTCTATCCGCTTCAACTACCGCAACCAAAAGGCGATTATCCGCAACGCCTACACTAAGCAGGACGAGAACAATGTAAAGGGCGAAATCATCAAGAAAGAGAACGACTCTACTTACTTTATGCGCAACGCCATCATTACTACGGCCGAAGACCTCGACGACCCCGATTATTACATCAAAGTATACAAAGCTAAGTTCGTACCTAAAAAGAAGATTATCGCAGGCTTCAGCAATATGTATATAGTCGATATCCCTACCCCTATCGCTATCCCATTTGCTTATTACCCAATGGTATCGGGGCGCTCTTCAGGGCTTATCTTTCCTACCTTTGGCGAGGTGAATAACCGCGGTTATTTCCTTCAGAACATAGGCTATTACTTTG
This sequence comes from Capnocytophaga sp. FDAARGOS_737, assembly GCF_009730375.1. Lineage (NCBI taxonomy): Bacteria > Pseudomonadati > Bacteroidota > Flavobacteriia > Flavobacteriales > Flavobacteriaceae > Capnocytophaga > Capnocytophaga sp. FDAARGOS_737. The sequence goes on from NZ_CP046316.1 coordinate 1,760,851, forward strand.
TAGTTAGCAATAATTTCGACCTTGCCCTCACAGCCGATTATTACACTAATGGCAGCTACGGACTGCGTGCCCAATCGGCCTATGTGAAGCGCTACAGATACACCGGTAGCTTCAACCTTACTTATGAGAATAACATCTACAGTATGAGGGGCTTACCCGACTATTCGGGCAGTCAGATGTACAGCATACAGTGGACGCATAGCAAGGACAGCAAGGCAAACCCTAACTCTAACTTTTCAGCCTCTGTAAACCTGTCGAGCAATAGTAGGTACTACCAAGAGTCGTATAATCAAGCTAATACCTCTAACTTCCTAAACAACACGATGATGTCGTCAGTGTCATACTCTAAGACTTTTCCTTCATCGCCTTCGGTGAACTTGTCTGTATCGGCATCGCACTCGCAGAATACGAACACCAAAAGTATAGATATGACCCTGCCTTCGCTGCGCGGAAGTGTAGAGCGTATTTACCCTTTTGCTAAAGAGGGCGAAACCAAAAAAGGACTTATCAAGAGTTTGAACTTACAGTATAGTATGCAGGCTGACAACCGTTTTGCTACCTACGATAGCCTTTTCTTTTCAAAGAAAATGTTCAACGAGGCGCGCAATGGGGTGCAACACTCTATCCCAATTAGCACCACTGCTAAACTAATGAAATACATCACCTTAGGGCTCAACTCATCTATCAACGAAACTTGGCAGTTCAAAACCATACGCAAAAACAACTTCAATAGCACTATTGGCAAGGTAGGCATTGATACCCTTAGCGGCTTCGACCGTTTTATGACGTACAACTTAGGGGCTAGCTTAGGAACTACCATTTATGGTACTTTCCGCTTCAAAAAAGGGTCAGCCATACAAGCTATCCGTCACGTGATGCGCCCTTCAGTAAGCTATGGCTACACCCCATCATTCGACCAGTATTATGATTATTACATATCCGATGCTTATGGCAATCGTATGCAGTACTCGCGCTTCGAGGGGGGTATCTATGGCACCCCAGGGCTACACGAATCGCAGTCAATAGGCTTTTCACTTGCTAACACTTTCGAGGCTAAGATGAAGCAAAAAGACAGTGCCGAAACGGCTCCACGAAAGGTTATGCTACTAAACAGCCTCAACTTCAGCTCTAACTACAACGTGATAACCAAGCAATTCAGTCCGGTGAACGTTACAGGAGGTACAGCTCTGTTCAATGGCAAATTAGGGGTTAATTTTGGTGCCACTCTCAATCCGTATGCTATCGACAATAACGGGCGACAAATGGAAAAGTGGAATATCAACAATGGTGGTAGCCTTTTTAGGCTAACCAATGCCAACATTTCTACTAACTATTCTTTCTCTAACAAAGACAAAAAGGACAAGAAAGACAAGAACGGCAAGGATAAAAAGAGTACCGGCAACGTATCGGGCGGACGTACTGACGACCTATTTGGGTCTTCTAAGCCACTAAATGACGTGCAGCATATTGGCGATAAGAAAGAGGAGAAAGACGGAGACGAGAAGCAAAAGTTCTATCAGGCTACTATCCCTTGGGATTTAACGCTTGCGCACTCACTCACTTACAGCAATCAAGCGCGCGAAAGTATGATTTCTAATAACTCACTGATGTTCTCGGGCAATGTATCGCTAACCCCTAAGTGGCAAGTAGGGCTTTCGAGCGGTTACGACTTTGTAAACAAAGGGTTTACATACACCCAGCTCCGTTTCGAGCGCGACCTGAACAGTTTCAAAATGAGTTTTCAATTCACCCCTTTTGGTTACCGCACCTCTTGGTACTTCTTTATTGGTATCAAAGCCTCAATGCTTTCTGACCTAAAATGGGAGAAAAACAAAGAACCAGACCGTATCTTACGATAAAGACAAAAGTATAGTGTATAAGAATGAAAGAAAAAATACAGCAGCTTCGCGAGGAGCTTAATCAGCATAATTACAATTATTACGTGCTCGACACGCCTACTATTTCCGACTTTGAGTTCGACCAAAAACTCAAAGAACTACAGGCATTAGAGCAAGCGCACCCCGAGTATTACGACGAGAACTCGCCTACAGTACGTGTGGGGGGTACTATTACCAAAAACTTCCCTACAGTGGTGCACGAGTATCGTATGTACTCGTTAGACAACTCTTATTCTAAAGAAGATTTAGAAGAATGGGAACAACGTATCATCAAGACTTTAGGTAGTGACCAAATCAACTTCACCTGCGAACTAAAGTATGATGGCGCTTCTATTGATTTGCTCTACGAAAATGGCAAACTCAAGCAAGCTACTACACGTGGTGATGGTATTCAAGGCGATGATATTACTGCCAATGTGCGTACCATCGGTTCAGTGCCTCTACAGCTAAAAGGCGATTATCCTGAGCGTTTCTATATCCGCGGCGAAATAGTAATGCCTAAAAAGGCTTTTGAAGCACTCAACAAAGAGCGCGTTGCTGCAGGCGAAGACCCTTTTATGAATCCGCGCAATACCGCCAGCGGAAGCCTCAAACTGCAAGACACTGCCGAAGTAGCTAAACGCGGCTTAGACTGCTTGTTATACTTTTTAGTAGGCGACACAGGCATAAAGAGTCAGTTTGAGGGATTAGAAAAAGCACGCGCTTGGGGGTTCAAAGTGCCAAACATCTCTAAACTATGCCATTCAACTGCCGAAGTTATGGACTTTATCAACGAATGGGATAGCAAGCGCCACACCCTACCCTACGAAACCGATGGCGTAGTGGTGAAAGTAGACAGCATAGCACAGCAAGAAGAATTAGGCTACACCTCTAAGTCACCGCGCTGGGCGATGGCTTATAAGTTCAAAGCCGAGCAAGTAGATACCCTTTTAGAGAGCATCTCTTACCAAGTGGGTCGTACAGGGGCTATTACGCCTGTAGCCAACTTACAGCCCGTACTTTTAGCCGGCACTATCGTGAAGCGTGCCTCGCTGCACAATGCCGACCAGATAGAAAAACTCGACATACACATAGGCGACTCAGTATATGTAGAAAAAGGCGGAGAGATTATCCCGAAAATAGTAGGGGTGAATTTAGAAAAACGCGAAGCCAATGCGGAAAAAGTCCAATATATCACCCATTGTCCTGAGTGTGGCACAGCTTTAGTGCGCAACGAGGGCGAAGCACAGCACTACTGCCCTAATAGCAACAGCTGTCCTCCTCAAATCACAGGCAAGATACAGCACTTTATTTCGCGCAAAGCAATGGATATAGAGGGCTTGGGAGAGGAAACAGTAGAACTACTCTTTAGAGCTGGTATCATACACACCTATGCCGACCTCTACGAAGTAACTGTTGCCAAACTGCTACCTTTAGAGCGTATGGCACAAAAGAGTGCTGAAAACATAGTAAAAGGCATCGAAAAGTCAAAAGAAATACCGTTTGAGAGGGTGCTTTTTGCCTTAGGCATCAGATATGTAGGCGAGACTGTAGCCAAGAAATTGGCACGCCACTACAAAACCATAGAAGCCCTCGAAGCAGCTACTATTGAGCAGCTAATAGAAGTAGACGAAATAGGCAACCAGATAGCTAGCAGTGTAGTGAGTTTCTTTGCCGATGCTTATAACCGCGCCCTTATAGAGCGTCTAAAAGGCTACGGACTACAATTTGCCCTAAGCGAACAGGCTACCGAAGGGCAGACTGACAAGCTAAAAGGGCTCACTTTTGTAGTATCAGGGGTATTCCACCTACACTCACGCGATGAACTCAAAACCCTTATAGAGCAACATGGTGGCAAAGTAGGTTCGTCTATCTCATCTAAAACCAGCTATGTAATAGTAGGCGATAATATGGGACCTAGCAAAAAAGAAAAAGCAGAAAGCTTAGGGGTAAAAATGATAAGTGAAGAAGAATTTGAAGCGTTAATAATCAGTTAAATATGTAGGGAAGTTTGGCATTGTAAGCTAAAACCGTTATCTTTGCCCCCAATTAAAACAAAAAACTAATTGATGAAACTTTTACGCCTCATACTTTTCTGGTTATGCTGGGCTATTCCCCTGAGTGGGTATGCTCAGAAGACACCCGTTTTCAAAGTAGTTTTAGACGCAGGGCACGGAGGAAAAGACCCTGGTAAGGTAGTCAATAAAACTATTTATGAGAAAGACGTAGTGCTAAAAATAGCCCTTCTGGTAGGAAAGAAATTAGAAGCTCACCCTGACATCAAGGTTATTTACACCCGCAAAACCGATGAGCTTATCGACCTATACGAGCGAGGAGCTATCGCCAACAAAAACAAAGCAGATGTATTCGTATCGATACACTGCAACGCCCACGAAACACAAGTAGAAGGGGCTGAAACTTATGTATTAGGGTTGAATGCTAACGAACAAAACTTCGAGGTAGCTAAGGCTGAAAACTCAGTAATCTATCTAGAAGATGATTATAAGAAGAAGTATGCCCAGTACAATATCAACTCTCCCGAGTCTATTATTGGGCTCTCTATTATGCAAGAAGAGTTTTTAGAGCAAAGCATACAATTGGCTAAGATAGTGCAAAGTCAGCTAACAGGGGTTATGAAGCGCGCCAACAGAGGTGTGCGCCAAGCAGGCTTCATAGTGCTGCACCAAACCTATATGCCTAGTATCCTTATCGAGACGGCCTTTCTTACTAATAACGAAGAGCGAAAATTCTTAACCTCAGAGAAAGGGCAAGAAGAGTTTGCCGAAAACATTGCTACAGCTATCCTAACCTATAAAAAATGGATACAAGGGCAAAGTTCATACGTAGCGCCTAGCGACACTGTATCAGTACACGGCACAGGCAGAAAACAGCCTGCAAACCACCCTACCGAAAAGGGGAGTGTATCTTACAAAGTGCAAATTTCGTCTAGTCCCAAACGCTTGGAAGCTAAGCCGTTTAACTTCAAAGGGCTCTCGCCTATCTCAACAGAAAAAGACGGCAAAGTATATGTGTATTATTACGGCAATGCTAAACGACACAAAGAGGCTCTTACCCTACTGAGTAATGCTAAAAAAAAAGGCTACAAAGATGCTTATATAGCGGCTTTTTATCTTGGGAAACGAATCACTATAGAGAAAGCTAAACAAATAGAAAAATAGAACCTATAAATAAAAACTGATGAAATTATCAAAAGAAGTAAAAACAGCCATTATAGTAATAGCAGGTATTGCTGCTTTTTTCGTAGGATTTAACTTCCTAAAATCAAAATCTATATTTAATAAAACCAATACCTATTACGCTTACTTCCCTCATTCAGGCGGATTAAAAACAGGTACTCAAATAACTGTAAACGGAGTAAAAGTAGGTAGTGTTGAAGCTGTTGATTTAGAAGAGAAAACAGCAAAAATCAAAATCACTATGGAGTGCTCTGACGATTTTTCATTCTCTAAAAATAGTGTAGCCGAGCTGTACAACAGTTTATTAGGCGGTGCTGGACTTCAGATTATCCCTGCTTTTGACAATGCCCCTATAGCGGTATCAGGCGATGTACTCGAAGCGCGTATTCAAGAAGATATGCTTGCGTCTATCTCATCTTCTATTAAGCCTACTCAAGAAAAACTAAACCATTTACTCAATCAGGCTGATACTACCCTTACCGGTGTAAATAAGATTTTAGATGCTAAAACCTCTAACGACCTAAAAGTAGCTATAGCTGAAATCAGTGCTACTATGCGCAACCTCAACCAAGCATCAGTTACCCTCAATAAATTATTAGCTGATAGCCAAAGCAACCTGCGCTCTACCCTACAAAACGCTAATAAAATCACTACTGATTTGGCTAAAGTATCTGGCGAACTATCAGAAGCTGAACTTAACAAGGTTATAGCCGATGCTCAAACTACTCTTAACAACCTCAATACCCTTTTGGCTGATATAGAAGGGGGCAAAGGCACTATAGGCAAACTGATGAAAGATGAAGCGCTATACAAAGACTTAGACAAGTCTGCTAAACAGTTAGAGCTGTTGCTGCAAGACTTCCGCCTAAATCCTAAGCGCTACGTACATTTCTCTATCTTTGGCAAAAAAGCCAAAGTATACGAACCTCAAGACGAAGAAAAATCAGAATAATATAAACGTATAATGAGCTTCCTCCCTAACATAGTATTTGCGATACTTCTCTGTATAGGAGGAGGCTTTTTCATTTATAATATACGCAAACTCATACGCAACATACGTTTAGGTCGCCCTGAGGTAGTAACCGACCACAAACGCAAACGCCTAAAGAATATGCTGCGTATAGCCTTTGGGCAACAAAAGATGTTAGTGCGCCCCATAGTAGCCGTACTACACCTTATAGTATATGCAGGCTTCTTGATTATCAACATAGAGCTTTTAGAAATCATCATTGACGGACTTACAGGCTCTCACCGCATATTTGCTAGCTTAGGAGTTTGGTACTACTTCTTAATCACTGCTTTTGAGGGGTTAGCTCTTTTAGTTATTATAGCTGTTATCACTTTCTGGATACGGCGTAATATACTAAAAGTACCTCGTTTTCAGAAAACTGAACTAAAAGGGTGGGCTAAAAAAGATGCTAACAATATTCTCTATGCCGAAATGGTGATGATGAGTCTGTTTCTGCTAATGAACGCTGCCGATACCCAACTACAAGCCCTACACGCCCCTCACTACGTTTCTACTGGGGCTTTCGGCATCAGTCAATATATAGTACCCTTATTGCAACACACCTCTGTACCTACTCTTATAGCGATAGAGCGTAGCTGTTGGTGGTTGCATATCATCGGGGTTTTGTGCTTCTTAAACTACTTATACTACTCTAAACATCTGCACATATTATTAGCATTTCCTAATACCTACTACGCCTCTATTCAACCTTTAGGAGCACTAAAAGTAAATCCTACGGTGACACGTGAGGTAAAACTAATGTTAGACCCTACTGCTGACCCTTTTGCTGCTCAAGACACTTCCCCTCCTGAAAAATTTGGGGCTTCAGATGTAGCCGACCTTACGTGGGTACAGCTAATGAGTGCTTACACTTGCACTGAATGCGGACGTTGCACCGATGAGTGTCCGGCAAACCTTACTGGCAAGAAGCTCTCACCACGTGCCATTATGATGAAAACCCGCGATCGCTTAGAAGAAGTTGGTAAGAACATCGATAAGCACGGCAAGTTTGAAGATGATGGCAAACAGCTATTAGGCGATTACATCACGGCGGAAGAGTTATGGGCTTGTACCACTTGCAACGCTTGTGCCGAAGCCTGCCCTGTGAGCATTAGTCCGGTGAGTATTATTATGGAGCTGCGCCAATACTCAGTAATGGAGCAATCAGCGGCTCCTACCGAGCTAAATGCTATGATGACCAATATAGAGAATAACGGAGCACCGTGGGCTTATAGCCAAGCCGACCGTGCCCAAATAGTAAATATATGACCTTCTTACGCTACTGCTTACTGTTTAGCCTACTGTGTCCCCTCCTAACCTTGCGCGCACAGATTATATTTACCGAGAGTCTCGCTACGGTAATTGATACCACCCGCTCTTGGCAAGGCTCTGTTGCGCCTGAACTCAACTTCAAAACTGAAAAAGAGAACTTCTTCAGTTTTAAAAACAATGCCAATGTTAGTTGGCTACTTCAGAAGAAAAAAGCTATTACCCTTATCAATCAGTTAGAGATTACTGCTTTTGGCAATACTGTAAACGTCAGCAATGGTTTTCTACATATGGAATATCGCTATTTAGTAAAACCACGCTTAGAGGTTTATCCGTTTGCCGAATTGGTATGGTCGCCTACACGGGGGTTGCTGTTGCGGGTAGCCTCGGGTATGCAGTCGAGGTATAGACTTATACAATCAGAGCATTTTATCCTAACTAGCGGTCTCGGTTTTTTTTACGAATACGAAAAATGGAATATGGACGGTGTTCCTAAGTATACAGGCGAGAATATCACTCTGCACCAGCGTACCCTCAAAACCCGCTTAGCTATAGGCTTCAAAATACTCTTCAGCGAGAAGTGGCAGCTTACCACCAGCGGTTATATGCATTCGCGCTTAGATAGCAATATCGCAAATCCACGTTTTGCCTACGATTTACAACTAAAGCATCATATCACTAAAAATTTTGGTATATGGCTTTCTTACCAGCTCATTCAGCATACCAAACCTATTGTGCCCATAAAGAAGATGTACTTGGTTACTACTGGGGGCGTATTTATTTCGTGGTAGTGCTAATGATTTATGATACAGATAAAAAAATAGGCTGTCCTTGTTATTAGGACAGCCTATTTTTCTATTATGATTACAAAAATCTTACAACACACCAGCTAACGCTTTGTTTACTTCGCGTACAGCGGCAGTACTTTCAGCAAATTTCGCTTTTTCAGCATCGTTGAGTTTTACTTCTACAATTTTCTCAACACCATCTCTACCTACAATTACAGGCACACCTACGCATACGTCTTTTTCGCCGTATTCGCCTTCGAGCAATACTGAGCAAGGGAAAAGTTTCTTTTGGTCACAAGCAATAGCTTGTACTAAAGCTGAAACAGCTGCTCCTGGTGCATACCAAGCTGAAGTACCCAATAATTTAGTAAGGGTAGCTCCTCCTACTTTAGTATCTTCGGCTACTTGGTTGAGGCGGTCAGCTGAAAGGAATTCGGTAACAGGCACTCCGCGGTAGCTTGCCAAACGAGTAAGTGGTAGCATACCACTATCGCTATGTGCAGCGATTACCATACCATCTACGTCTGAAATAGGACTATTTAGCGCTTCAGCCAAACGGTATTTGAAGCGAGCACTGTCGAGCGCGCCTCCCATACCAATGATGTGGTTTTTAGGCAAGTTGGTAGCTTTGTGTACCAAATAAGCCATAGTGTCCATAGGGTTGCTCACTACAATTACAATCACGTTTGGTGAGTATTTCACCAACTGTTCTACTACTGATTTAACGATGTTAGCATTGGTACCGATAAGCTCTTCGCGTGTCATACCAGGCTTGCGAGGAATACCAGAGGTAATCACTGCTACATCACTACCAGCAGTTTTAGCATAATCATTAGTTACCCCTACGATACGAGTATCAAACCCGTTGAGAGAGGCAGTTTGCATCAAATCCATAGCTTTACCTTCAGCAAAACCTTCTTTGATGTCAATTAATACTACTTCAGAAGCAAAGTCCTTAATAGCGATGTACTCTGCACAGCTGGCACCTACTGCACCAGCTCCTACTACTGTAACTTTCATATATACTGTTATTTAGGTCGGGAAATGCTCTTCCCGAAGGTTATTTTCGAGCTACAAATGTAGGAACTTTTACCAAATCTTGCAAATTATATTTAAAATATTTTTAACATTTTTTTGTACTGGCGATGGTTATTTAATTTTTTACTAGTAATTTTGCTTTCTGAAAAATCAAAAAAAACAATCAAAATGAAGAAAAAAGACACTTATTTTGTAGTAGGTATTTCTACCGAAGTAGGAAAAACCATCGTTTCGGCTATCCTTACCGAAGCTCTTGAAGCTGACTATTGGAAGCCCATACAGTCAGGCGATTTGGAGAATTCTGACACCGACAAAGTACGCCGACTTATCTCTAACACACGCACTGTTTTCCACCCCAATAGTTACGCTCTTCATACTCCTGCCAGTCCGCACCTTTCAGCTGAATTAGATGGCATACGCATAGAATTATCTAAGATAGTGCGCCCTGAGACTGATAACCACTTGGTTATAGAGGCTGCTGGCGGACTTTTCGTGCCACTAAACGAAGACGACACGATGCTCGACCTACTCCGCCCTACCGATAAAATCGTACTGGTATCGCGCCATTACTTAGGCAGTATCAACCATACGTTACTCACTTACGAAGCCCTAAAGCACAGAGGTTTAGATGTGTATGGCATTGTATTCAGCGGCACACCTAACCCTTCAACTGAGTCGTTTATTTTGCATAAAACCCAACTACCAGTGCTACTGCATATAGATGAAGAACCTTATTTTGACAAAAATGTCATCGCAGAATACGCGGGGAAATTTGGCAATTAGCTAATTTGCCGATTTGTCAATTTGTCAATTTGTCAATTTGTCAATTACCTTTTGCTTATTGTTCGCTTATTGTTCGCTCATCGTTCGTTTATCGTTCGTTCATCGTTCGGTGTAAGTATATATAAAAAGTATGGGAGGACTGGGAGGGCTGGGAGGATTGGGAAGGCTGGGAAGAATGAGCAGACTTTTGTGTGTTTGACCTGATTGGCAAAATCAACAAATTGACAAATTGGCAAATTATTATTACCTTTGCACTTTTAAAATAAAGACAATACCGATGCTTACTTTACAAGACACTTTAAAACAGCATATCACTCAGGTCGTACAGCAGTTGTACAGCGTTGATTTAGAAACCGTTGAACTACAGCAAACTCGCAAAGATTTCACCGGTGATATTACCCTTGTGATATTCCCCTTATTGCGCCACATCAAAGGAAACCCTGTGCAAATTGGCGAACAAATAGGTGACTATCTGAAAAAACACGCTGGCAATTTAGTTAGCGATTTCAACGTTATTAAAGGTTTTTTGAACCTTGTGATAGCCGATAGTTATTACATCGATTTCTTAGACCAAATCAGAGAAAATAAGCACTTTGGTTTGGCTGCCCCTAACAGCAAAGAGGCGATTTTGGTAGAATATTCATCGCCTAACACTAACAAACCGCTGCACTTAGGGCATATACGCAACAACCTTTTGGGGTATTCGGTAGCTGAAATACTAAAAGCTGCTGGACATAAGGTGTATAAAACCCAAATCATCAACGATAGAGGGATACACATCTGCAAATCAATGATTGCGTGGCAACGTTTTGGCAACGGCGAAACCCCTGAAAGTATTGGTTTAAAAGGCGATAAGCTAGTAGGCAACTACTACGTGGCTTTTGACAAGGCTTATAAGGAGGAAATTCAGCAACTGATAGCCGAAGGAAAAAGCAAAGAGGAAGCCGAAAAGCAAGCCCCTATATTTGTAGCCGCTCAGGAGATGTTGCGCCAATGGGAAGCCGGCGACCCTGAAGTGATATCGCTTTGGAAAAAGATGAACGGCTGGGTGTACGATGGTTTTGCGGTGACTTATAAGAATTTAGGGGTAGATTTCGACTCGTATTACTACGAAAGCAACACCTATTTATTAGGGAAGGACATTGTAGAGAGAGGATTAGCACAGGGTGTTTTCTTCAAAAAAGAAGACGGCTCGGTATGGTGCGACCTTACCGCTGATGGATTAGACGAGAAGTTGGTACTGCGTGCTGACGGCACTTCGGTATACATCACCCAAGATATGGGGACTGCTACGCAGCGCGTGAAAGACTACCCCGATGTAAAGGGAATGGTATATACGGTGGGTAATGAGCAGGATTATCACTTCAAAGTGCTTTTCTTGATACTCAAGAAGTTAGGATACGATTGGGCTTCGCACTTATACCACCTCAGCTATGGTATGGTAGACCTACCAAGCGGCAAGATGAAGAGTCGCGAAGGTACTGTAGTAGATGCTGACGACCTTATAGCCGAAATGGAGCAAACCGCTAAGGAGATTTCGCAAGAACTCGGCAAGCTCGACGGTTATACCGAAGCGCAAAAAGAAGCCTTATACCACACTATCGGCTTAGGGGCACTGAAGTATTATATACTAAAGGTAGACCCCAAGAAGCGCATCCTCTTCGACCCTAAAGAGTCTATCGACTTCCAAGGGAATACAGGTCCTTTTGTACAATACACTTACGCGCGTATACAGTCGATTTTGCGGAAATACGCCGAAATGGGAGTCGCAGACAGCACAGCTATGCCTGATACTCTGCACGAAAAAGAGAAAGCACTGCTAAAAAGTATTACCCTTTTCCCTGCTATTGTGCAAGAAGCAGCCGAAGAATACAGTCCTGCTGTGATAGCTAATTACGTATACGACTTGGTAAAAGACTTCAATTCTTTCTACCAAAACGTATCCATCTTAGGGGAAAAAGAGCCTGTGAAGTTGCACTTCAGAGTAGTTTTATGCGAGAAAATAGGCGAAATTATAGCCGCTTCGTTTAAAATGTTAGGAATACAAGTGCCTGAAAGAATGTAAGTTAGCTTTTTGAAGCAAAAAAAGTTGTAAAAAAAGTAAGAAAAAATTTGCAGGTATTGAAATTTGTTGTACCTTTGCACCGCAAATGAGAAACAAATCAGCTGCAAACTTACTGAAAAACACAAGCGAAAATAGCTCAGTTGGTAGAGCGCAACCTTGCCAAGGTTGAGGTCGCGGGTTCGAACCCCGTTTTTCGCTCTTTTTTTGTTACTTACATATAACGATGATGCTCGGATGGTGGAATCGGTAGACACGCTGGACTTAAAATCCAGTGGGCAGCAATGCCTGTGCGGGTTCAAGTCCCGCTCCGAGTACGACTTAAAACAATCATTACTTTCTAACGAGAGTAATGATTTTTTGCTTTTACGTAACCTTTAAAAATATTTTGACTATGGACTTATCTTTCAAAATTGGTAATACAATAAAGGCTGAGTCTGAGCTTGAAAGTGCAGGTAAACTAAAAATGTAAGTTCCAGTAGTAAGTGCAATTTTTCAGGTATAAATTTGCAGGTATTAAATTTTGTTGTACCTTTGCAGCATAATAAGCGAAAATAGCTCAGTTGGTAGAGCGCAACCTTCCCAAGGTTGAGGTCGCGGGTTCGAGACCCGTTTTTCGCTCTTTTTTAATGTGCAATTATTAATTGTTAAATGAACACCTTTAAGAATATGAGTCAGTTAGCACTCTTTAGTGCTTTGATAGGCAGTACTCGAAAGAGATACGCAGGGCAACAATATTCTTTATTATTATAGTAGCTATATTTTTCTTTTGAAAGATGTAGCTATTTTTTTATGCAAAATAATAAAATGAGAGATAATACCCCCTTAACCTCCTCACGGCTTACACTTCGCCAGTGGCAACTTTCTGATAGCGCTAATTTATATGAATTAGCAAAAAATCCTAATGTAGCTCTTATAACTGGATGGAACCCTCACCAAAACGAAGAAGAAAGCCGATATGTTATTGAACATATTCTTTGCAAGCCTCATACATTTGCTATTTGTTTGACTGACAATACAATTATAGGTAGCATAGGGCTGCACTTTCAGGGAAATAGCAACTGCCCTTTGAAAGAAAATGAAGCTGAACTAGGCTATTGGTTAGGCGAGCCATTTTGGGGAAAGGGATATGCTACTGAAGCCTCTAAAGTTATTATTAAATACGGCTTTGAACAGTTGGGGTTACAGCGATTGATGGCAATTGTTTATGAGGAAAACAAGGCATCTAAACACGTACTCGAAAAGTGCGATTTTGCCTTTCAACATTCTTTAGAGAAGCAAATATCACCTTTAACTGGGCTCATACACACTCATTTATTTTATGTTTTAGAGAAGAATTAAATAAAAAACACAGCAATATCTATATAAAATGCCTAAAAGAAACGACCTACATTGTGTTCTGCTCATAGGATCAGGACCTATTATCATCGGACAAGCCTGCGAGTTTGACTACTCAGGCTCGCAATCGTTGCGCTCATTGCGCGAAGATGGTATCAAAACCATACTTATTAACTCTAACCCTGCTACCATTATGACCGACCCGTCTATGGCGGATGTGGTCTATCTGAAACCTCTCACCACTAAATCATTAGTGGAAATTCTAAAAGCTCACCCCGAAATAGATGCTGTTCTCCCTACAATGGGCGGACAAACAGCGCTTAACCTCTGTATTGAGGCTGATGAGAAAGGTATCTGGAAAGACTTTGGAGTAGAAATCATCGGGGTAGATATTGATGCCATACAAATCACTGAAGACCGCGAAAAATTCCGCGTGTTGCTTGATGAAATCGGTATCCCTATGGCACCGTCTGAAACGGCTACTTCTTTCCTTAAAGGAAAAGAAATCGCGCAACGCTTTGGTTTTCCACTCGTAATACGTCCGTCTTTTACTTTGGGCGGTACAGGAGCTTCTATCGTCTATAAAAAAGAGGATTTTGATATGCTCCTCAATCGCGGTTTGGAAGCCTCGCCTATCCACGAGGTGCTTATCGATAAGGCACTTTTAGGCTGGAAGGAGTACGAACTTGAGCTTTTGCGCGACAAAAACGACAATGTGGCCATTATCTGTACCATTGAAAATATGGACCCTATGGGTATCCACACTGGGGATTCTATTACCGTAGCCCCTGCGATGACTCTATCTGACCGCACTTTCCAACGTATGCGCAATATGGCGATCAAGATGATGCGCAGTATAGGCGATTTTGCAGGTGGTTGCAACGTGCAGTTTGCGGTATCGCCTGATGAAAAGGAAGATATTATCGCTATTGAAATTAACCCTCGTGTATCGCGCTCTTCGGCTTTGGCTTCTAAGGCTACAGGTTATCCTATTGCTAAGATTGCTACCAAATTGGCTATTGGCTATCATTTAGACGAGTTGCAAAACCAAATCACTAAATCCACTTCCGCTTTCTTTGAGCCTACGTTAGATTATGTGATTGTGAAAATACCACGTTGGAACTTTGACAAGTTCGAAGGCTCTGACCGCACTATTGGCTTGCAAATGAAGTCGGTAGGTGAGGTAATGGGTATAGGGCGTTCTTTCCAAGAGGCATTACAAAAAGCTACCCAATCGCTTGAAATCAAACGCAATGGTTTGGGTGCTGACGGCAAAGGCTATAAGAACTACGAACAGATTATTGAGAAACTAACCTACCCGAGCTGGGATAGGGTATTCGTGATATACGATGCGGTACAGATGGGTATTCCGCTTAGCCGCATACACGAAATCACTAAGATAGATATGTGGTTCCTCAAACAATATGAAGAACTATGTGCGCTCGAAAAAGAAATATCACGTTACAAAATAGACACCTTACCTAAAGAACTCCTCTTTGAAGCCAAACAAAAAGGGTTTGCCGACCGACAAATTGCCTATATGCTTGGTTGCTGGGAGAGTGAGGTACATAAGAAGCGTGAGGAGCTAAACATACGTCGCGTATTCAAATTGGTAGACACTTGTGCTGCTGAGTTTAAGGCGCAAACTCCTTACTATTATTCTACTTTCGAGGCTCCTATCCGCACCGCTGACGGCAAGGAATACGTGGCTAACGACAGCGTAGTAACTGACCGCAAAAAGGTGGTAGTACTCGGTTCAGGTCCTAACCGTATAGGACAGGGGATTGAATTCGACTACTGCTGTGTGCACGGGGTATTAGCTGCCGAAGAGTGTGGTTATGAAACCATAATGATCAACTGTAACCCTGAGACCGTTTCTACCGACTTTGACACGGCTAACAAACTCTATTTTGAGCCTGTGTTCTGGGAGTACATCTATGATATTATTCAGCACGAAAAGCCAGAGGGGGTCATTGTACAGCTCGGCGGACAAACAGCACTTAAATTGGCTGAAAAGTTAGATAAATATGGGATTAAAATTATAGGCACTAGCTTCCAGTCGCTTGACTTGGCAGAAGATAGAGGTAGTTTTTCAACGCTACTGAAAGAGAATAATATTCCTTATCCGCGTTTTGGTGTAGCTGAAACCGCTGATGAGGCGCTCAAACTCGCCGATGAACTTGACTTCCCGCTACTCGTGCGCCCTTCGTATGTATTGGGAGGGCAAGGAATGAAGATTGTCATCAACAAAGAAGAGTTGGAAGCCCACGTGGTAGACCTCTTGCGCAAGATACCTAATAACAAACTGCTACTCGACCATTATCTCGATGGTGCTATAGAAGCGGAAGCTGATGCAATATGCGACGGGGAGAATGTGTATATCATTGGTATTATGGAGCATATAGAGCCTTGCGGTATTCACTCAGGCGACAGTAACGCTACCTTGCCACCGTTCAACTTGGGTGAGTTCGTATTGCAACAAATAAAAGACCATACGCATAAAATAGCCTTGGCACTCAATACGGTAGGGCTTATCAATGTGCAGTTTGCCGTAAAAGACGATGTAGTGTATATCATTGAGGCAAACCCACGTGCTTCGCGTACTGTGCCATTTATCTCTAAAGCTTACCAAGAGCCGTACGTAAACTACGCTACCAAAGTAATGCTGGGCGAGAAGAAACTCACTGATTTCCATTTCAATCCGCACTTAGAGGGCTTTGCTATTAAGCAACCTGTGTTCTCATTCAACAAATTCCCAAATGTAGATAAGAAGCTAGGGCCTGAAATGAAATCTACCGGCGAAAGCATTTTGTTTATAGATAGCCTTAAAGATGATGCTTTCTACGATATTTATACAAGGAGGAAGATGTATCTTTCAAAATAAAGAACTAAAAGGGCAAGCATAGGCTTGCTCTTTTGGTTTTTAGTTGTATATTTGCAGAGTAAAAAATAATTAATTACTTTTATGAATATAACTTTATCATTCAAAAAAGGATCACAATCTGATATTTTATTAGATTTAAAAACTCTTGTTATTGTAGGGGCTAATGGTTCTGGAAAGACAAGATTCGGTTCAAAAATAGAAGAAAGCTACAAAGGTATTACCCATAGAATATCTGCTCAAAAATCTCTAATAATGCCTGATTTTGTAAGTCCAAAATCAAGAGAAGTGGCTAAGAATGAATTTTTATATGGTTATAATTATGATGATATAGAATATCTAAAGGAATATGGAAAGAAAAGAAATAGATGGGGAGATAAACCTAATACTCATCTATTAAATGATTATGAAAAGTTACTTGTTTTGCTTCACACAGAAGAATATGAACAGTCTTTACATTACAAAGAATATGGAGGAGATAAACCTTTTACTAAGTTAGATAAAATACAAGAAATATGGGAAAAAGTATTACCTCATAGAAAGCTAAAAAAAGAGGCTGGCGTTATAAAAACTTATCCTTCGGACAATTCAGATAGTATTTATAATTCTTCAGAAATGAGTGATGGAGAGCGAGTTATTTTTTATCTAATAGGAGAAGTATTGTGTGTGCCTGAAAACTCTATAATTATACTAGATGAACCAGAAATGCACTTACATAAATCTCTTGTTAATAAATTGTTTAACCTAATAGAGAATGCTAGAGAGGATTGTTGTTTTATATATCTTACTCACGATATTGACTTTGCAATAACAAGGCAAAATGCAAAGAAAATTTGGATGAAATCTTATGAAGGTAATGATACTTGGGATTATGAAATTTTAGAAAATAATGAGGCTATTCCAGAGTCATTATACTTAGAAGTTTTAGGCAGTAGAAAACCTATTTTATTTATAGAAGGAGAAAATAAAAGTTTTGATTATAAACTCTATCAATACATTTTCCCTGACTATACTATTAAGTCATTGGGAAGTTGTACTAAGGTTATTGAAATAGTAAAATCCTTTAATGAACAAAGTTCTTTTCATAATATAAAAGCGTATGGATTAATTGATAGAGATAGGAGAAATGAAGAGGAAATAGAAAAATTAAATTCTAAAGATATTTGGGTTTTAGATGTAGCAGAAGTTGAAAATCTTTTTCTCGAGGAGAATGTCATAAAAGAGATTGCAAATTATATGGGTAAAAATAGTGATAATGTTCTTAGAGAAGTAGGAGAAAATATATATTCATTTTTTGAAAAGGAAATAGAGAACCAAATAAGACTAAAGTTTAAGGAAGTAATACAAAAAAGATTCTATGAATTAACACAAAAAATCACTAATGATGAAGATATTATTAAACAATTAGATAGTAATTATAACACAATAGATAAAGAAAAAATATATGATGAGATTAAAGATGAATTTAGTAATTATGTTTCTTCAAAAGATTACAAATCTATTTTAAGAGTGTTTAATAATAAAGGTTTGATAGCTAATTCTAACTTATGCAAGCTAACAGGTTTAGATAGGAAAGAAGCATATATAGATCTTGTTTTATCTCTTTTAAAAAAGGATGATGGGATTAGTAATACAATAAGAAAAGCTATTATAAGCCAAATACAAAGGAAATAGATACAAAAAATTATTTTCTAAAACTTTTTTATGTATTAGAAAATATAAAATCATCAAGCCTATGCTCCGTTTATTCTTCCTCCTTTTCCCTTGTCTTGCACTGGCACAATATCCTAAAGCAATGGATTTTAGCAAACTCTATCAGGGGAAATTAGACAGTGTCGCAGTTGTACTTCGTACAGGCTGGACAAAAGAAACTTCGTGGCCTGAAGCTCCTGAAGAAGAACGTATTACTGAGATAAGAAAACACCTTCCGCTATCAGAGGGAAACCATTTGCTAAGGATATTAAGGAATAAAAGAGGGTATAAAGAAGAATATCCTTTGCTAAATGATGTAGTGAGTAGTTTCCTATTCTATGCAAACGGAAACGAAGTGCTTACTATACATTTTTCAACGGAGACCAAGCAACTAACAATGTATAAGGGTGATGAACTTATTTTTGCAGGAATGAGCAAAGGAAAACTTACTAAAAAGCTCATTCGCTATCTGTATCCTAAACTTTCTGCTAAAGAACTGTATATGAATTTCTTTATCCTATGGGAGGAAATTTAGAAACAATAAACCGCCACTTATTATATAAGCCGTCTTCCCCTCACAAAATAAGGTATTGCGGAACAACGAAAGGGGAATGACTCCATTTAATTCATTATTATTGGGAAGAAAGACAAGACAGAGTTTCTGCTCACTCTAAACAAAGTTTGCAAAACCGAGGATACCGCCTTTCGCTATTTTTGAAAGGCTTAATCGAGTTCTCCCTCTGTTTAGAGGTCTTCTCTTTCTTATTTTATTAACTTGTTAATCGTATTTATATGTTTTACAAAGAATTAGAGGTAGCTCCTAACTCAGTAGGACTCCTATTCAAAAAGAATGTTTTTCAGCAAGAACTCAGTGCGGGTATTTATAAATTTAGTCCGTGGGAGAAAGTGCATATCATATCACTATCGCAAAAATTAAGAAGTATAAGGGTGGTAAATCAGGAGGTATTGACTGCCGATAATATTGCATTGCGTTTTTCTTTTTACTTAGCTTACAAACTCGATAACGCTAAGTTATTTGTAGATAACTTTGGGGTAGAAGCCGATAATTTTGCTGTAGCTGAACAGCAAATAGTAGCCGCTGCACAGGTGCTACTACGTCAGAAAATCGCCACTTTCACTAGCGAAAAACTAAACGAATGCCGAGAAGACATTACTGACTTTAAAGAGGAAGATTTTTGTAACGAAGTAGCTACTTTGGGGCTTAAAATAATAAAAGCACAGCTGATAGATATTACTTTCCCTAAAAGTGTACAAGACCTCTTCTCAAGAGTATTAGAAAGCAAAATACGTGCTACTTCTGAACTTGAAAATGCGCGTACTGCAGTAGCTACTGCCAGAGCCCTTAAGAACGCTTCAGAACTAATGAAAGGCGATGAGAATATTAAGTTTTTCCAATATTTAGAGACTATCACCAAGATAGCTGATAAGGGCAAACATACCTTTGTAATAGGCGAAGTACCTACTGCTAAAATATAAAAAGTTAATGTTAGGATTTCGTATTTTCAAAAAAAAGTAGTACTTTCGCCCATTCTTTTATAGCTAACAATATGAAAAAAGCCTTACAATACTGTTCGTTTGTTCTTTTTGCTACGCTACTCATCATCGCTTGTACGCCTAATGCCAATACTTATTACAACCGCCAGCTACAGCCAATTGTTACTAAATACAATGTGTTGTACAATGGCGAAGAAGCCTACGCTAAAGGACTAAACGAGTTGCGAAATAAGTATCAGGACAATTTTAGCGAGATACTACCGGTAGAGCCTATCGGTATGAGCGGCAAAGTGCAAGTAGGAGGAATGGAAAATCCTAACTTCGAGCGTGCTGAAGAAAAAGCTATCAAAACTATTCAGCGCCACTCTATGGTCTTCAATGGGATACAACGCAACTACAAAATTGATGATGCCTATATGTTATTAGGGCAAGCACGCTATTATAACGAACGCTTCTTCCCTGCTTTAGAGGCTTTTAACCACTTACTTACTAACTACGGATTTAGCGAGCGCATACCAGAGGCTGCGGTATGGGCTCAGAAAACTAATTTGCGATTGGGAAGAGACAAAGTGGCTATTGATAAGTTAACAGAACTACTCAATGAAACTCCTAAAATGCGCCGTAACGACAAGGCTGAGGCTTATGCTACCTTAGGGCAAGCATATATCAACCAAGAGCAATATCCTGCTGCTGCAGATGCGCTCTACCTCGCTGGTAAATACACACGCAACAAAGCATTGCGCGGGCGGTATTACTTCATAGCTGCCCAATTATATGAAAAACAACACCAAAAAGATTCAGCTGCAGTAGCCTTTGAAAAGGTAGTAAAACAGAACTGGAAAATACCGCGCAAGCTATGGATAGAAGCGCAAGCTGGAAAGGCGCGTAATAAGACCTTTACTCCTGAAGAAAAAGCAGCGTTTTTAGCTTATTTGCGAAAACTTGAGAACCGCTACGAGCACAAAGACTTCCTTGATGTGCTGTATTACACTCACGCAGACTTGGTAAAAGACCCTAATAAACGATTAGCAACTGACTACTACCGCCAGTCCCTATTGCACAACAAAGACAACAATCCGTTGAAAGCTAAAGCTCACACTCGGCTTTCGGAATTGTACTTCGACCAAAAAGATTATATTGGGGCTTACCAACACTTAGACAGCACCCTTACTTACATTCCTGAAAACACCTTTGAGCATCTATATGTGCGCCGCAAAAAGGACAATTTGGCTAAAATTGCTGAATTAGAATTTGTAGTAAAGAAGAACGACAGCGTGCTAAAGGTAATAAAACTACCCGAAGCAGAGCGCCGTGTTTTCTATCAAAAACACATCGACTCGCTACAACAGCTTGCCGCCCTTAGAAGTCAGAAGACTAAGAATGTCAAAAATGCTAATTTAGGTTTAGGCTTTACAATGCCTACAGCCGACGAACAAAAGGGTGGTAAATTCTACTTCTATAACCCTCTGACTGTAGCATATGGGAAACAGCAATTCGAGCAGTATTGGGGCGACCGCAAGTTAGAAGATAACTGGCGATGGTCAGCTATAAACAATAGCACGATACCTAACCTCAGCGCTACAACCACTACTCAACAGGTAGCAGAAAAAGAGATAGATACTCCTGATAATTACCTCAGCAAACTGCCTAAAACTGAAGCTGAAATCAGTAAGCTAACGGCAGACCGCAATGAAGCGCTATATCAATTAGGGGTATTATACCGTGCCAAGTTTAGTGAAAATGAATTGGCTATACAGCGTTTAGAGCGATTGCTTTCTCTACAACCTACTGCCGACTTAGAGGTAGCTGCCCTATACGAACTACAGAAAAACTACACCGATGTACATAACCCTAAAGCGGAAAGTATTAAGGAGAAACTTCTGACAAACTACAGTGGCACCGACTATGCTAAACTATTGCAAGGAGGTGAAACTACTAAGCAAGAACAAAACAAATTGGCTCAGCAGTTTTTAGACTCGCTTACAGCTGAATACAATCGGAATGAAATAGTAGCCGTAGCCGAGCGCTTACAAAATGAAGCTATCAACTATCGCGAAACAGCCCTTGCACCTAAAATAGCCTTGCTACAAGCCAAAACCACTGCTCGTTTAGAGGGAATCGCTGCTTATCAGCAACAGTTGCAACAGCTCGTAACTAACTATCCAGCGACTGCTGAAAGCGAAGAGGCTAAAAACTTATTAGAGGAACTGAAAGACATAGAGAAAGAAACTTTTGTAACTGATGATAAGGCAACCAGCTGGAAGGTCATTATCACAGGCACCACTTCTGAAACACGTGCTCAACTGAAAGACACTCTTACCGAGAAACTACAAGCTATCTCTGCATCGCTTAGTCTTTCTGCCGACCTGTACAACGCACAAGAAACGTGGTGGGTAATTCACCACTTGCGCGATGCTTATACCGCTCATAGCCTTATTGAGGAACTGAAAGATTTCTTAGCAGCTCATAAGCTCTCAGCAAAGGCAGTACCTACCGAAAACTACCGTTTAATACAAATACGAAAAGAGAAACTACCTGATTAGTATCACTATACAAAAAAGGGGAACAACGCTGTGTTGTTCCCTTTTCTTTTTAGCTCAGCATTTGCTGGGCTTTTTTAATTCCTTCTATAAAAGTATCTATCTCTTCAAACGTGTTATACACCGCAAAGCTGGCGCGTACGGTACCCGGTATCTGGTAGTAATCCATTATGGGTTGAGCGCAATGATGCCCCGTGCGTACGGCTATGCCCAACTTGTCTAAAATAGTACCCACATCATAAGGGTGCACCCCTTTCAGATTAAATGAAATAACCGCTGTACGCTTGCTCAAATCTTCATTGCCATAGAGCACTATCCCCTCAATCGTTTTTAGTTTTTCGATAGCATACACTAACAACTCGTGTTCGTAGGCAGCTATTTCTGTTATACCCAACGAATGCATATAATCAATAGCTGCCCCAAAAGCAATTCCACCGCAAATATTAGGCGTACCAGCTTCAAACTTATAAGGCAAATCAGCATAGGTACTCTTCTCAAAACACACTTCTTTTATCATTTCACCTCCCCCCTGATAAGGCGGCAGTTGCAACAATAATTCTTCTTTGCCATAGAGAGCCCCTACCCCCGTAGGCCCGTACATCTTATGCGCTGATACGGCATAAAAATCTACATCTAAGGCTTGCACATCGGGCTGTAAGTGAGGGGCTGCCTGAGCGCCATCTACTAAGACCACTGCCCCTACCCTATGTGCCTTCTCGATAATAGCCTCTATAGGGTGGATGTTGCCCAAAGCGTTCGATACGTGTTGCACACTCACTATTTTAGTACGCTCACTAAGCAGTTGTTCGTATGCCTGTAGGTCTAATACCCCTCGTTCGTCCATAGGTATTACCTTTAGCGATGCCCCACTGCGCTGACAAGCTAATTGCCAAGGTACTATATTGCTATGGTGCTCAGAAGCCGACACTATTACCTCATCGCCGGCTTTCATCAGTGCTCCATAGCCGCTGGCTACCAAGTTGATACTGTGAGTAGTACCAGCTGTAAAAAGAATTTCAGACGACTTGCGAGCATTGAAATGTTTTTGTACTTTGATACGAGCCTGCTCATATAGGTCGGTCGCCTCCTGACTAAGGGTATGCACCCCCCTATGAATATTAGCATTCTCATAAGAATAATACGCTATTATCGACTCAATAACCTGCATAGGTGTTTGAGAAGTAGCCCCATTGTCAAAATAAATAAGAGGTTTATGATTGATAATGCGCCGCAATATCGGAAAGTCAGCGCGTATTTCGTTGATAGATTTCATTTTTTACTTAGTATTTATTGGCAAAGGTAGAAAAATAATAGCAATTAACAAAACAAACAAAAAAACAACTTTGCCAAAGTTTTACCTTTTAGCAAAGTTGTTTATAGTTGTTTTATAGTTTGTAACTATTCTGTAAACTCTATTACATCAGCAGAAACAACCACTTTATAGTTAGCCCCCAACAAAAAGCTAAAATAGTGTATTTCTACCGTCTCATTAATGACTGCTTTTGATGAGCCTACTAAATTAGCATTTTGTAACATCTTAGCACGAGCCTCTCCTACAAGTCCTGCTTTAGTACCACCGAAACCTAACACATACAAATTAGAAGCTTCACCTTTCACGTGTTCAACTACATTAAAGTTTTTCTTAGAAAGTACCACTTGGGTAGTGTGGTTGTTTAGGTTATGAGTAAGTTCATTAGTAGAACCACAGCTCGCTAACAATAGTGCCAATGCACCAAATAAAAACAGCTTTTTCATTGCTTATAAAAATTAAATTAGTTACTTATAAATATATGTCTTTATGTTATGGTTTTTCTGTTTCTTCTAAATAGGATTTAAATGTTTTTTAAAACTTGCGGCAAATATACCACTTATTTCTTAATTGCAAAAAAATATTTTTCTCCCGCTCTTTCCTTTTACTTTAGATATACATACACTATAGGATCAGCGAAGGATCAGCGAAGGATTAGCGAAGGATTAGCGAAGTTTCAGCAAAGTACAAACGGTTAATAACCATAAAAAAACAGAAAAAATAATCAAAAAAAGTTCGTATTTCAAAGAAAAGTACTATCTTTGTACTATGATTCAGAAGACAATACAAATATTAAACAAAAGGGCTAAGTTTGAATACGAAATTCTCGACAAATATCAGGCGGGTATAGTGCTGGTAGGTACTGAAATTAAATCGATTAGGCTTGGGAAAGCATCTATAGCCGAGAGTTTCTGCGAGTTTAACGAGCGAGGGGAATTGTTTGTTATCAATATGACGATTGAGGCATACGATTTTGGCACCTATTACAACCATCGCCCTAAAAGCGAACGCAAACTGCTGTTGCAAAAGAAAGAATTGCGCAAACTGAACAAAGAGGTAAAAAACAGCGGACTTACCATTGTGCCTTTGCGACTTTTTATCAATGATAAAGGGCTCGCTAAGGTAGATATTGCTTTAGTTCGCGGTAAAAAGCTATACGACAAGCGCGAAACTATCAAAGACCGCGACAATAAACGGAACTTAGATCGACTAAAAAGATTTTAAATAGTAAGCAACCTAACCACTAACGACTAATCACTAACGACTAACGACTAAAAAAATGTATATTGATTTTAAAGAACTTCCAGAAGATGCCCGTGTGTGGGTATACCAATGCAATCGCAGTTTTACTGAAGAAGAACAACAGCAACTGCACGCTCAATTAGAAGAGTATCTAAACCAATGGACTGTACACGGAAAAGACTTATTGGCTTCGTTCGAGTTGCGCTATAATCGCTTTATCATTATTGGGGCAAACTATGGGGCGCACGCTATTTCGGGCTGCTCTTTAGATGCTTTGGTGCGCTTTATACAAGAGCTTGAAGAGCAGTATCAGGTTATGCTGCTCGACCGTATGAATGTGAGCTATCGACAAGGAGAACATATCGCTTATAAGAACTTAATCGACTTTAAGAAGATGGTCAAGGATAAAGCGGTATCGGCAGAGACAATAGTATTTAACAACCTTGTCAATACTAAATTAGAATACGAAGAAAATTGGGAAGTGCCTTTGGCTGAAAGCTGGCACAATCGTTTTCTTTAAGAAATAAAAAAATTAGCAAATTACGCCATTGGTAATTTGCTAATTTTCAAATTTACTAATTTTTTAGATTTCTATTTCAATTTGTCCTCTTACTAAATCGTCAAAGGTTTCAGCTCTGCGGATAAGATGAGCTTCTCCCTTATACCAAAGCACTTCGGCAGGGCGTAGGCGCGAATTATAATTGCTCGACATAGTGTAGCAATAAGCCCCTGCATTATGGAAGCAGAGTATATCGCCCTCTGTAATTTCGGCTATCTGTCGGTTAGAAGCAAAAGTATCGGTCTCACACACATAGCCCACTACCGAATAAAAACGCTTGCGCCCTTCGGGATTAGAGATATTCTCTATAAAGTGAGTAGCCCCGTAAAACATAGGTCGTATAAGGTGATTGAAGCCCGAATCGACTCCTGCAAAAACTGTTGAGGTAGTCTGCTTTACTACATTTACTTTCACTAAAAAATAACCTGCTTGGCTTACCAAGAATTTACCAGGTTCAAAAGCCAAAGTTAGGTCGCGCCCATACTCTTGGCAGAAAGCTAAAAAGCGTGCGCTCAAGCGTTCGCCTAATTCTTCTATATTCGTCTGTATATCTCCCTCTTTATAAGGCACTTTGAAACCACTACCAAAGTCAATAAACTGCAAATTTTTGAAGTTTTTAGCCATCTCGAACAATATTTCGGCAGCGTATAAAAAGACATCAATATCAAGGATATCACTACCAGTGTGAATGTGTATGCCGTTGATATGCATTTTCGTGTTTTCAACAATACGCAGAATATGAGGTATTTGGTGGATACTAATACCAAACTTGCTGTCTATATGTCCCACTGAAATATTGCTATTGCCGCCTGCCATCACGTGTGGATTAATACGGATACACACAGGCACTTCGGGGTGCTTACTACCAAACTGCTCTAAGACCGAAAGGTTGTCGATATTGAGTTGTACCCCTAAGCGCATAGCCTCTTCTATCTCGTCTATAGAAACCCCATTAGGAGTAAAAATAATCTGTTGTGGGGCAAAGCCTGCGCGCAAGCCTAATTGTACTTCCTGAATGGAAACCGTATCGAGTCCTGCTCCTAATTTTTTCATCAGTTTTAACACTGAAATATTAGAAAGCGCCTTCATAGCGTAATTGATACGCAAATGAGGCACGCTGCTAAAAGCAGCTGTAAGTCGCTGATATTGAGAGCTTATTTTATCAGCATCATACACATACACAGGACTTCCGTAGGTATGTGCTATTGATAGTAAATCTTCTATTTTCATCTTATAAATGTGTTACTTAATGAGTTACAGAACTGCAAAGGTAAGATTTTTGCAAAAATAGTACTACAGAAAATAAAAAAATAGTATATTTGCCACAAATTTAGGACGCAATGAAATTAATTATAACATTTTTGTCTGCGCTATTGAGCTTTGTGGTATGGGGGCAGCAATCGGATTTTGTACGTTTGAAAGACCTCTCTGCTGACTTTGTGTACGAGTTAAAATACGCTACGCCCGACAACTTTCTAAAGCAGGCGGTATACGATTGTGGCGAGTGCTACTTGCGCAAAAGTACAGCTGAAGCCTTAGTGAAGGCTAATGAGGCTTTTAAACAGCTAGGATACCGCATTAAGCTGTTTGATTGCTACCGACCGCTCAGCGTTCAAAAGAAAATGTGGAAGATACTGCCCGGCACTCATTATGTAGCCAATCCCGCTAAAGGGTCTAAGCACAACAGAGGAGCGGCGGTAGACCTTACACTAGTAGATGCACAAGGCAAAGAGCTAAATATGGGGACGCCTTTTGATTTCTTTGGAAAAGAAGCGCATCATACCTATACTCAGCACTCTAAAGAAGTACTTGAGAACCGCAAACTGCTAAAAGAAACACTCGATAAGTTCAATTTTAAGTCGATTTACTCAGAATGGTGGCATTATGAGTACCGTCCCGAGATGCAATCGAAAGTAGAAAACTTTGAATGGCAGTGCAATTAGCCGGTTTATCAATTAAAAATACTATTCTATTATGAAGATACAGCATTATATAGTAAGTTTAGGTTTGTTTTTGGGACTTTTCTGTGCTGAAAAGGCTCAGTCGCAAGCACAAACATTAAAGCCTATCATTAGCGAAAAACGCCTAAGCAGTGATACCTCCACCGCAGGTATGGACGGCCCTCATATATATTATACCGGAAGAGGCCCCGAAAAAGTCATTAAATACATCACTGAAAGCGGTAGAGAGAATATGAAAATCACCTCTAAATGGTATTATTCAGGGGTAAAACGAGGTAAAAAACTAAAAACACAAGTAGGACACAAGCATTTTTTCAGCTTCAGATTGAAAAAGGAACTCACCAAGGAACCTGCAGTGTACGAAATGCCTGAAAAGCTAATTGCTATCTCCGATATAGAAGGAGAGTTTGAGGCTTTTCGCTCTTTTCTTATCGCTAATGGGGTGATGAATGAAAAGTATAAATGGACATTCGGCAAGGGGCATTTGGTAACCGTAGGCGACTTTTTTGACCGCGGACTAATGGTAACCCAAACCCTTTGGCTCATCTATCACTTAGAAAACCAAGCAGAAAAAGCAGGAGGCAAGGTGCACTTTATTCTTGGCAATCACGACCTGATGAATATGAATAACGATTTTCGCTATGTACGCAAAAAGTATTTCACCAATGCCGAACTGATGAATATCCCTTATATAGACCTTTATAAGCCCAAGACCGAATTGGGTCAATGGTTAGAAACTAAAAACATAGTAGAGAAGATAGGCGACTATGTATTTGTGCATGCAGGTATTTCTAAAGAAGTAGCTGACCTCAACCTATCAGTACAAGAGTTGAACGACAAGGCGCGCCGATATTACTTCAGAAACAAAGAAGCTCAACAGCAAACAGACAAGATATACAGCACTATCTATAAATTTGGGGTAAGCCCAACGTGGTACAGAGGTTGGGGCAAACAAACCATCGCCCTTGAAGAGGCTGATGAAATAATGAAAAAGTGGAATGTAGGCAAATTCGTTATCGGTCACACTCTTCATAGCGAGGTGACCTACCTACTAAACAAACGAGTTATCGACCTCGATGTATCCCACGCTAAAGGAGTGGTACAAGGTTTGCTAATAGAGAATGGCAATGAGTATAAAGTAGATAACAAAGGCAACAAAACAACAATAGTAGAAAACGCTTCTATCCCCGAAGATGATGATTAATAACTAAAAACTAATAAAAATGAAAGGAATTATCTTAGCAGGAGGTTCAGGAACCCGCCTTTACCCAATTACAAAAGGAGTTTCAAAACAATTACTCCCTATTTATGACAAACCAATGATTTACTACCCTTTATCAGTCTTAATGTTGGCTGGTATTCGTGAAGTATTAGTGATTTCTACCCCTCAAGACTTACCCGGGTTCCAACGCCTTTTAGGAGATGGTAGTAGTTTTGGTATAAATCTGAGCTATGCTGAACAGCCAAGCCCTGATGGATTAGCTCAAGCTTTTATTATAGGAAAAGACTTCATCGGCAATGATGATGTATGCTTGGTATTGGGCGATAATATCTTCTACGGACAGAGTTTTTCGCAAATGCTTACTCAAGCTGTTTATAATGTAGAGAAAGAGCAGAAAGCTACTGTATTTGGTTACTATGTAAAAGACCCTGAACGCTATGGAGTAGCTGAGTTTGATGCAGCAGGAAATGTACTGAGTATAGAGGAAAAGCCTGCCCAACCAAAGTCGAATTACGCAGTAGTAGGGCTTTATTTCTATCCAAATAAAGTAGTGAAGGTAGCTGAAGAAATCAAGCCTTCAGCACGCGGTGAGTTGGAAATCACGAGCGTTAATCAGGAATTTCTGAAAGATGGAGAGCTAAAAGTAAAGCTTTTAGGTCGCGGCTTTGTGTGGCTGGATACTGGCACCCACGATTCGCTTAGCGAGGCGTCTAACTTTGTAGAAACTTTAGAAAAACGTCAAGGGCTAAAAATCTCTTGTCTGGAAGAAATAGCCTTTCGCAAAGGTTGGATAAGCGCTGAAAAACTACGCGAATTAGCTCAGCCAATGATTAAAAACCAGTACGGACAGTACCTTTTGCAATTGACAATTGACAATTGACAATTAACAATTTAATAAAAAAACTATTCCCCTTACCTAAGCAATGGCAAAACTAAAAACAGCTTATTTCTGTCAGAATTGCGGAACCCAATACAGCAAATGGCAAGGACAATGTCACGCCTGCAAACAATGGAATACCATTGTAGAAGAGGTTGTACAGAAAGACTCTGCCCCTGTATGGCAAGAAAAAGAGAGCATAAGCAAAAATAAAGCTCCTAAATACATAGCTGTTTCGCAAATCAGCACTCAACAAGAGTCACGCCTAAATAGCAATAATCACGAACTAAACAATGTGCTTGGTGGGGGGATTGTGCCTGGCTCGGTAACCCTTTTAGGAGGTGAACCTGGTATTGGCAAAAGTACGCTATTGCTGCAAATAGCCCTTAACTTACCTTATCGTACCCTTTATGTATCGGGGGAAGAAAGTGAAAAACAGATAAAAATGCGTGCTGACCGCATTCCACATCATCTTGATAATTGCTTTATCCTAACAGAAACCAAGACACAAAATATCTTTCAGCAGATAAAAGAACTCCTGCCTGAAATTGTGATTATAGACTCTATACAAACGCTACAATCTGATTATATAGAAGCATCAGCAGGAAGCATCTCGCAGATAAGAGAATGTACTTCTGAGCTAATTAAATTTGCTAAGACTACGCATACCCCTGTAATTCTCATTGGGCATATCACTAAAGACGGACAGATAGCAGGCCCTAAAATATTAGAGCATATGGTTGATACTGTCCTGCAGTTTGAAGGCGACCGCAACCACGTGTATCGTATCTTGCGTTCATTAAAAAACCGCTTTGGTTCTACCTCGGAACTCGGTATTTACGAAATGCTCAGTAATGGTCTGCGTGAAGTTAACAACCCTTCAGAAATACTCATTTCTAAGACAGATGAGACTATCAGCGGTACTACTATAGCCGCTACCTTAGAAGGTATGCGACCTCTGATGATTGAAATACAAGCTCTTGTGAGTACAGCTGTCTATGGCACACCTCAGCGCAGCACCACAGGCTTTAATGCCAAACGACTGAATATGCTCTTGGCTGTACTCGAAAAACGCGCAGGTTTCCGCTTAGGGGCAAAAGACGTATTTCTAAACATCACAGGCGGTATCACTATTGATGACCCCGCCACTGACTTGGGGGTAGCAATGGCAATACTCTCATCTAACGAAGATATTGCTATTGAAAAAGATGTTTGTTTTGCCGGAGAAGTAGGACTTGGCGGTGAAATACGCCCTATACAGCGAATAGAACAGCGCATTACAGAGGCTGAAAAGTTAGGTTTTAATACTATTTTCATTTCTAAATACAACAAGATAGCCCTTAAAAACACTAAAATTAAGATTGTGAAAGTTGCCAAAATAGAAGATGCTATTGGCGAACTTTTTGGATAAGAAGACTTATATATGCTTAAGAAACTCTTTCAAGATACAGCTATTTACGGAATTGCAACCGTCTTGCCACGTGTGATGACGCTTTTGCTCACACGCCTCTACGTTAGCAAACTCGACACTAATAATTTCGGTATTTATTCAGGTATTTTTGTGTATCTTATTTTGGGCAATGTGCTACTGTCGTATGGTATGGAAACGGCTTTTTTTCGTTTTATGAATAAAGGTGAACAAAAAAAACAAGTACAATCTACTGCACTTACTTCTCTAACTGTATCTTCTTTATTTTTCCTACTATTTGCCTACCTGCTAAGAGAATCTATAGCCTCGTGGCTTAACTACAAAGTAGAGCATATTGTTTTTGGTATCTACATAATGGTGCTCGATGCTTTAGTTGTAATCCCTTTTGCATGGTTGCGCAATAAAGGTAAAGCTAACTTTTACGCTTTTGTAAAAGTAGGCAATACCGCCCTTAATTTGCTCCTAAATATCTACTTTTTAAACTACCTGTCTCAAGAAAGCATTGCCACCAACGGAGGAGTATATTACATCTTTTTAGCCAATGTTATAGCAAGTTTAGCAACTCTGATAGTGCTACTGCCTATCTATATCAAAATACGTTTTAGGTTTTATTACCCGCTGTGGAAAGAAATGATGATTTATGCCTTTCCTGTACTTTTAGCTGGTATTGCTTTTGCTGTAAACGAAGGCTTCGACCGTGTTTTCTTACGTATGCTACTCCCTGAAGAGACAGCTGACGCTACCATAGGTATTTATTCTGCTTGTTATAAAATGGGAGTGTTTATGAATCTTTTTGTAAGTGCTTTTAAGCTCGGAGTAGAACCTTTCTTTTTCAGTAGTGCTCAAGATAAGAATGCTCCTAAGACATACGCCCGTATTACTGAATATTTCATTGTATGTAGTGGTTTTATATTAGTTTTTATCACTGTATTTACTGATGTATTTAAACTTATCTTGATACCCAATAAGGCTTATTGGGAAGCACTCTGGATAGTACCTATCGTCTTGCTCGCCAATCTCTGTTTGGGTATCTACCACAGTCTTTCAGTATGGTACAAAGTAACTGACCGTACCAGCTTTGGAGCTATTGTATCATTAGTAGGTATGGCACTTACAGTACTTTTCAATTTTGCTTTAATTCCTTGGCTTAGTTATAAAGGAGCAGCATTAGCAACCCTTATCACCTACGGAGCAATGATGAGCATCTCTTATTACTACGGACAAAAATACTACCCTATACCTTATAACAAACGAAAGATAAAAGTATTTCTTGGTATGAGTGTACTCTTCTCTTTCTTAGAGTTTTACCTTTTCAACTGCAATATCTATATTGGGTGCGTATTTCTACTTATTTACAGTTACTTAGCTAGTCTAACCTTAAAGTTTAGATTTCGAAAAAATAAAAAGACTGCCCTTTAAGAGCAGTCTTTTTGTGTGTTTATAAACTAAAAAGTTTCGTTTTTTCATCTTCTTTAGCGCGCATCAACTCGCTATCTGCAGGTGTTTTATCCTTATAGCCACAAAGATGCAAAATCCCGTGTGCTAACACTCGTAAGAGTTCCTGTTCAAAGGTTACACCAAAAATATCAGCATTTTCTCGCACTCTTTCTATTGAGATATAAATATCAGAGTTTAGGGTAATACCTTCTGTATAATCAAAAGTGATAATATCAGTAAGAGTATCATGCTGCAGGTATTGCACATTTATTTTATGCAAATAAACATCATCACAGAATATATAGTTGATATCGCCTATTTTCTTTCCTTCTGAAAGGGCAATCTGTTTCACCCATTGTTTCACCTTATTTTTATGATAAAGAAAAACGAAAGATGTTTCATTAAAAAAAGCTATCATTATTTATTCTTCTCTTTATAAGTACTAATACCCAAAAGCATATATATTGGTGAAAAACCAATCATTATGGTTACTAATAGTAAGATAGATATAGCTCCAAGCACAGAAGCTACCGTTACAGAAAACTCATTATACAAACCTAAAATAGCAATAACTACTATTATCAAAAGGCGGATGTTCTTATCTAAAGTACTAATATTTCTTTTCATATATCTGACTTTTTAAAATTTGTGGCAAATGTACTTCTTTATTTTGTATAAAGCAAATTTCTATCTCACTATCTCTTAAAGTTCCCACTTTATTCCTACGAAATATGTTCTCCCTGGTGAAATACTCGAATAAAAACTAGTAGTTTTTGTTACATAGTCGAAAAGGTTATCGATACCAGCATTTAAGGTAAAATGATAAGGAAGTCTTGATGATAGTTGTAAACGCCATATAGTATATGGAGCATAATAGGTGTAATACTCTATATTATTAGATGTTTCATAGATAGTAGTAGCACTTACATATTTACCACTCACTATTACATTGGGTATATATTTTGTTTCAGCTTTCGGAATGTATTCAGCTTTCCAAGTAGCGGTATGAGGACGATTTTCTGAACGCTGTTGACTAGTATGATAATAGGCATATGACCCCTTTAAACGCAAACTTTTAGTAGGCCTATAAGTAGCCGACAACTCTGAACTTACTATTTTCGCATTTCCATAATCATTCACATATTGAATTGTGTCAGTAGCACGCGACCATTTATAAATTATTTTGTCTTTCACTACTGAAAGCTGCGTCATAGCCGTTATATTAATTTTTGAAGTATTATAATCTACCGAAAAGTTAAAATTATTACTCTTTTCAGGTTTTAGATATTTATTGCCCATTATCTGAAAACCTCCCCCCCAAGGGTGGAACCAGTTTGTGTAAAGTTCTTTCAATGTAGGCGAACGAAAACCTGTAGAATACCCACCTCTGAAAGTAAAATTTTCTACCTTAAACATTCCTGAAAATCTATAAGTAAAGAAATCTTTAAAGAGTGAGTGATAATCCATTCTAACTCCCGATACTAAGGTAAAAACAGGTGATAGAGCCCATTCTTGTTGTGCAAAGAGAGTGTAATTCTTAGCATTTTGCTTTGCCTCTGTTCCTGTATTATTGAAACGAAAGCTAAGTAACTCATCCGATAACACTTCAGCTCCTGCTACCAAAGAGTGTTTCTCAAAAAGTGACTGGTTATACTGTGCTACTACACGCCATATACTATTTTCATAGTTTTTTTCTTGTTCATTGAGCAAACGGTAATAATTAAACTTATCATAGCGGTCAAAAGCTCCAGAAAGACTCAGCTTTTTATCTTCTGAAAGTACTATATTAGTTTTGAGATTCATCACATAGTTATAATAGCGGTCTCTCACTTTTTTAGAGCTTTCTGTACCTGCATCACGTTCACTAAAATAATAATTAGGTGTTAAGGTAAGGTCTATTTTAGGAGTTACATTAAAGATAATTTTAGGAGTAATACCATAGTTACTACCTCCTGAAATATTCAATCCTCCTTGTGTAACCAATACCAAACGACCATTCTCATAAGTACGCAAGGGCTCTTTATCCTCTAATATATAAGGTTTCATATAGTTATGATACCCTGACAGACGTACACTTCCCCAGTTTTTTTTGCTACCTAATGAAATATTTGTTTTATGATTTCCACGATTTTCATAAAGGTATCCTACACCTGCTTCTAAAGGTTTATGAGCATTCTTAGTAATGATATTGATAACTCCTCCTAAAGCATTTGAGCCATAGAGCGAAGAGGACGCTCCTTTAATAATTTCTATACGTTCTATATTGTCAAGGTCTATACGGTTATAATCAATATTATCAAAAGTTTCACCAGCCATACGCTCACCATCTATCAAGAAAAGCACGTACTTACCTCCAAACCCCATCATATTGATATTAGGCATTCCCCCATCGTATGTAAAGTTAATACCTGCAAACTCTGTCTCCAAAAACGATTGAAAATCAGTAGCCTGCGATTTTCTTATATCTTCAGCAGTAACCACTTGTACAGTGATGGGTACATTCTTGAGGTTTCGCTGGGCACGAGTAGCGGTCACAATTACCTCATTGAGTTTTATCTCTTTATCTTTATTATCTTTATCATTTTGTGCAAAAGCTTCTTGTAGTGTCAAAAAAGCAATAAACGCTGTAATAATAATCTTTTGCATAATCATCTATCTTTTAGAAAAAAAAGGCTGTCCATAGCTGAACAGCCTCTTGAAGCTATTATTAATAATATTAAAAATTACCATCGTCTGATAATTGGTACTGAAAGGTAAGGTAAACAGCCTTTGCTCTTTCATTATAGCAGTCTGTAAGCTGAAATTTCACATATTTACCATTAGCTCTTTTTAGTACATATACCCACTTAGTAGGACGATATACACTCGGATATTTACGCACTTCTTTATTTTCAGGAGCAATGTGTATAATTCCTTCTTCAAGTCCAAAACCTCCTGTCATTGGCTTAGATAGTGAAATAGTTGCAGTTTTTGTATTAGGATAGCCTAATAACACTTGTTGTTCTGTATCTACTACAAATTGCCCTTCAGGTACTTTATTGATAGAAGCAAAATCAGTAGTCTTAGTATTTAAAGCAGCTGCTCTTCCCTCTCCTGAAGTACCTCCATTGAGTTTTACTAAATAACCATTAAAAGCTATATCCCAATCTAAACTTGTTGTAGTAGGTGTAGCTACAGTTGATACTCCTTTTTCAAAAGAAAAAGTAACCCACTTCCCATTTACATCTAAGTTAGAAATACTCTTAACATTAGCAGGTAATTTAGGAGTTTCGTCCTCTTTGCTGCAAGAGGTAAGAATAAAGGCTATAACCAAAACTGATAATAATAACTTAATTTTCATAGTTGTTATTATTTACTTTGTGTGTCACTCAATTGATATTTTAGTTTAGGAAAGTTAGCTATCTTTTTATTACTCACTTCTTTATAAAAGTCAGTTACTTGTACTTTAGCATACTTACCATCTGCTGTCTTGATAATATATACCCATTTATTAGGAGCATATACCCCTCCCCATTCTTTCATATTAGCAGGGTTAAGATTTATAGTTCCTGTTGTAGAACCAAAGCCTCCTGTAAGCACTGGTGAAATTTTTTCCTTTGTAGTACTTCCATCCCTATTAGAAAAAGACACTTCTTTATCTTTTTCAAAGCCTACTACTATAGTTTCCTTTACAGTCTCAAAATCTTTTGATTCAGTTTTAAGAGCTTCACCTTTTCCTTTTCCGCTTACTCCCCCATTAAGTTTCACATAGTATCCCTTGAAAGCTATATCCCAAGAAGTAGTATTGCTTTGGGTAGCACTTACTACAGAACCTGCAGCTAATGAAAAATATTGCCAATCAGCAGTAGCATCTAATTGTACTTCAGCAGCTGCTTTAGTAAAGGTAAGGCTTACTTTTTCTACAGGAGCTTGTGAAGTAAGTGTATCATATTTGAAAGTAAGATACCCTATTTCTCCTTTAGAATTGGTATATTCAGTAATTTGAATTTTTACATAGCTACCTTTTGTTGTTTTTATAACATACACATATTTAGTAAGATTAATATGAGGTGTATTACTTCCTTTAGCAGGAGGAGTATAATTATAGAAACCTTTAGGGTCAGGATTCATTACTGTACCTGTAATTGCTTTATTAACAGAATTAGTTATAACTGTAGGAGTAGTTTGCCCTTCTTTTGGTTTCCCATAGGTTGTTACTTCTTCATCTTTTTGGTAACCAACACCTGGATATTGGGTTACAGCATCAAAATCTTTGCTACCTGTGTTCACTACTTCTACTCCGCCAATTCCCGAAGTTCCTCCGTTAGTTTTTACATTATAACGATTGAAAGCTATGTCCCAATTATTACTTGTACGTGGATTAGTAACAGCCACTTGTTTTCCTTCTGAGAAAGAAAAATACGTCCATTCAGTTTGTGATGAAGCGTTTAATTCCTTTACTTCTTTAACACTTGAAGCTTGAGGGGTATCAGGTGTATCATCTTTCTTACAAGATGTACTAAAAAGCATCATTCCTGCCATAACTGCAGGTACTAAAAATTGTAATTTCATATATGTTTGGTATTAATATTTTTGACGCTGCAAAGATACAAACTATTTAGAAATATACAAAATAATAGATTACTTTATTTAGAAATATTTTAATTCACTGACAAAACACCTACTCCTCACCTACTAAATATTCCTATTGATTACATAATTCACCATCAAAATCAATGATTCTTTATAAGCAGAAGCAGGAAATTCATCTAACAAACTGAGTGCTTTCTGTTGAAAATCTTTCATCTTAGCTGTAGCATACTCTAATCCATTATGGGTTTTAACAAAGTTTATAACCTCTTTTACTCTCTTCTTATCCTTATTATACTTTTTTACCGAGTTGATAAGCCATTTTTTCTCTTCTTCTGTACAAGTATTGAGTACATAAATAAGCGGGAGAGTCATTTTTTGTTCTTTAATATCTATACCTGTAGGCTTTCCTATAGCATCTTCTGTATAATCAAAAAGATCATCTTTTATCTGAAAAGCCATTCCTATATACTCTCCAAAGAGACGCATTTTCTCAATTAACTCTGGTGCATTAGGCATTACTGAGCAAGCTCCCATAGCACAACACGCAGCTATAAGGGTAGCTGTTTTTTGCCTAATTACTTCATAATACACTTCTTCTACTATATCCAAGCGGCGAGCTTTCTCCATCTGTAGCAGTTCGCCTTCACTCATCTCTCGTACAGCTACCGAAATAATACGTAGCAGGTCAAAATCACCATTATCAATAGACAGAAGCAAACCTTTCGACAGAAGATAATCTCCTACTAAAACGGCTATTTTATTTTTCCATAGTGCGTTGATAGAAAAGAAACCTCGCCTTTTATTGCTATCATCTACTACATCATCGTGTACTAATGTAGCTGTGTGAATAAGCTCTATCACCGAAGCTCCGCGATAAGTACGCTCTGTTACCTTGCCTCCCGAAAGCATTTTTGCTACCAAAAAAATAAACATTGGGCGCATTTGCTTGCCTTTCCTATTTACTATATAATAGGTAATACGGTTTAGCAAAGCTACTTTAGACGACATAGCTCCACGGAACTTCTGTTCAAAAAGCTCCATCTCCTCTCTGATGGGTTCTTTTATTTGAGCGGTTATTTTCATTGGGTTACCTCAGCCACATTTTTGTTCTCTGCTGGTATCTCGGCTTCTATAGCTTCTTCAGCATCTTTGTATTTTCGCTTACCAAAAATATTTTCCAAATCATCACGGAATATCACTTCTCGTTCTAAAAGTAGATTTGCCAAAATAGTAAGCTTTTCTTTATTTTCCGAAAGTATCTTTATAGCGCGTTGGTATTGTTCC
Source organism: Capnocytophaga sp. FDAARGOS_737 (assembly GCF_009730375.1). NCBI lineage: Bacteria > Pseudomonadati > Bacteroidota > Flavobacteriia > Flavobacteriales > Flavobacteriaceae > Capnocytophaga > Capnocytophaga sp. FDAARGOS_737. The sequence continues at coordinate 1,798,732 of NZ_CP046316.1, forward strand.
TCTATAATTTTAGAGATTTCCTCATCTATCAAATGGGCAGTACGCTCGCTATAAGGTTTTGTAAATCCGTAATCGGACTGTGCTGAATCATAATAAGTAAGGTTACCTATTTTGTCATTAAGTCCATAGATAGTCACCATAGCGCGAGCTTGTTTAGTCACTTTCTCAAGGTCGCTAAGGGCTCCTGTTGATATTTTATCAAAAATCACTTTCTCAGCAGCTCTACCTCCTAAAGCAGCGCACATCTCATCAAGTATTTGTTCTGTGCGAACTATTTGTCTTTCCTCTGGCAAATACCAAGCGGCTCCTAATGATTGCCCTCGTGGCACAATAGTCACTTTCACTAACGGAGCGGCATATTCTAACAGCCAGCTAACCGTAGCGTGTCCAGCTTCGTGAAAAGCAATAGCCTTGCGCTCTTCAGGGGTCAATATCTTGCTCTTTTTCTCAAGACCTCCTACTATTCTGTCTACCGCATCTAAGAATTCTTGCTTACTTACAGCTGTTTTTCCTTTACGGGCAGCTATAAGGGCAGCTTCATTACATACATTGGCAATATCAGCTCCCGAAAATCCTGGTGTTTGCTTCGCAAGGAAGTCTATATCCAATGTTTCTGATGTCTTAATAGGCTTCAAATGCACCTGAAATATCTGCTTGCGCTCATTTAGGTTAGGTAGCTCTACATATATTTGTCGGTCAAAACGTCCTGCACGCATCAGTGCTTTGTCCAATATATCTGCACGGTTAGTAGCAGCCAATACTATTACATTAGTGTGCGAACCAAAACCATCCATTTCTGTTAGTAGTTGGTTAAGGGTATTTTCGCGCTCATCATTAGCTCCTGTCATTACATTTTTACCACGAGCACGCCCTATCGCATCAATCTCATCTATGAAGATGATAGCTGGTGCTTTTTCTTTAGCTTGCTTAAAAAGGTCTCGCACTCTCGAGGCTCCTACCCCTACAAACATCTCTACGAAATCAGAACCTGATAACGAGAAGAATGGCACTTGTGCCTCTCCTGCTACAGCTTTCGCTAATAAGGTTTTACCCGTTCCAGGAGGACCTACTAATAAGGCTCCTCTTGGAATTTTTCCCCCAAGAGAAGTATATTTATCTGGATTTTTAAGAAAATCTACTATTTCTTGTACCTCTTCTTTAGCTCCTTCAAGTCCTGCTACATCTTGAAATGTTACGCGGTTTTCTTTTTTCTCATCAAAAACTCTTGCTTTCGATTTCCCTATGCTAAAAATACCTCCAGGGCCACCTCCAGACATACGGCGCATTATATAAATCCAAACGCCTATAACCAAGGCAAAAGGTAAAACGGTAAGCAGCAGGTCTGACAATAAATTCTGCTGACTCTTGTTTTCACGAGTGGTTTCTAAGTTATTATCTTTTACTATTTGGTCAAATCGGTTCTCGAAGTTGCTCAAGTCTCCCAATTCAAATCGATATTGGGGCACATCTGCAGGATTACCACTTTGCATAATAGCATTGCCTGTAGGTCTCACCTCTTTGTGCTCTTCTTTTTTCAGGGCATTAGGGGTAAGGTATACATTAGCTTCTTTCTTATTGAGAATGATTATTTTAGATACATCGCCATTAGTCAAATACTCTTCAAATTTTGATTGAGGTATCTCTTTCGGTTGCGTCCAAAATGTGGCTCCCGAATAATAATTAAATCCTAAAAGTATAAGGAGTAAAACAGCGTAAAGCCAATAGGCTGAAAATCGACTTCTGTTATTATTGTTATCTGCCATATTAATAGTTAGTTTCTAAGTTTATAATTTTAGCATCACCCCATAGCCCTTCTAAGTCGTAGTGGGCACGCAAACGCGTCTGAAAGATGTGTACAACTACATCTACATAATCTATCAGTACCCATTCAGCATTAGCTTCTCCTTCTACGTGCCAAGGATGCTGATGCTCGTCTGCTTGACTTACTACTCTCTGTATAGCGCCCGAAATAGCTGCCACTTGGGTGTTTGACGAACCATTGCATAAAATGAAATAGTCACACACCGTGTTTTCTACTTCACGCAAGTCCATAATAGTGATGTCTGTTCCTTTTACTTTTTCAATACCTGCTATAATATTGGTTATCAAGGTATTTGATGATAATTCTTTATTCAAAGCTCTTCTATTTTTTTAGTTATAACTATTGTGTGCTTATAAAGCGTGCAAAAATACTATTATTTACTTTAAAAAGCAAAAATATTGCCAATATAATCTATCAAGCCATTTTGTCAGTTTTATCTAAAACTTGTAACCGCTGGCATTCGTTGCGAAAAACTGTGCAATCTAAAGTCGTCATTAGTATCTCCTGTTATCTTTATAATATGGTTCCCCGTACCAGGCACCACTGGGTAATAAGCAAATGAAAATTGTATAGCTCCAAAAGGCAAATAATCATTAGTAATGTAAAATCCTAAAGCACATTTAGCATAACATTCCGTTTTAAAAAAAGGGGTATTGTTTCGGCCTATAAAACCTAAATCTGCTGATAAAAACGGACTAATACGAAAACCAATAAACTGAAAAGGGGCATAAATCTGTGTTTGTGTAGTCAGTAAGAGCTTTCTAGTACCGTAAACTTTCTCGCTGCTAAAGCCTGAAATCCCATTGCTACCATTAAGGTTGATGATTTTATGTTGATATACAAAGTCATTAACTCCTAATACAAAGTTTGCTCTTAAAAACTCTCTAAAGTGCCAACTACCTATATCAAATAGATTAGTGAAGTGGGTAGCACTTCCTTTTATTACTATTTCTTTCAAAGCTCCTTGAGTTATAAAAGTACCTGCTTCCAAATGCATTGCATAATACCCACTTTTAGCGTAATAAGCGCGTTGTGCTCCAACAGAAAAATAGGGCAAAAGTGTGGTATTTTTCCAAATCATTCCAGAGGTTAGAAATATAGAATGTCCTACCCCTACATCTTCTGTATCTCCATTGCGAAATAGGTATCGGTCTTTCACAAAGTTACTGCTGTTTAAGCTAAACTGCGTAAGCCATTGATTTTCATTAGAATGATAAGTTTCTTTATAAGGAATCTGAAGTGAATTTCTGTAATAACTTATATTTCTGTAATTTACAGCTATTATAAAGTTATTGATATTCTTACTGCCCTCCATCTTTATAGGTTTAACCCAACTACCGAAAGCGGTAAAACTTTTCGAGTGAAGTAAAGGGGTATAAGTAGTTCGCGTACGCAAATCTTCCTCATCTCTGTACTCGTAATAAGACAATCCCCCCGACCATCGTGCTAATGGCGAATACAGTGGGCGCTCTACATACAAATATTTGCTGAAATAATTATCATAATCTGCATAATATGACCCGCGTACATTTATATGAGTATTCCTAATATTCCGCAATGTATAACTCATACCTTTTCCGTTATTAGAAATCCCAGAGAAGAATTGTTGATAGGTAAATGTGGCTTCGTGTCCTAATCCAAAAAGGTTCTGCTCTGTAAGTCGCGTCCAGCCTTTGTTCCCCGCTAAATCTCCATCAAAGTACATTGTCCAACTATCAAGTACAGTTACGTACACATCTACCGAATCCGACGACTGCGAAATAAGCTCTGGTGCTATCTGCACCCTTCGTATATACCGCTGATTGCGCAATAACCGCTCACTCTCGCTCAGCAACAGAGTATCTAATGGGGTGTGCGATTTAAACAGCAGTATCCCCTTTACGGTACCCTCACGTGTCTTTATATGCAACATATTGCCATAACGCTCTAAACGGGTACGAGGTACTTTAGTACTATCTTTTTCATCAAAACCAAAAGGGTCTAATGTACGAATATGTATTTTCCGAATTATTTTTCCCTGATAAGAGGGCTTAGGTATTATCTTTTTTTCAGGAAGAGTAATTAAATGAGTAGGAGTAGCTACCGCAGCTGTAGGAGTAGGTGTTTGTATAAGGTCATCTAACCTTTTTGTGAGTCTATGTTTGCGTAAGTACGTCCGTATTTTCTCATAGAAGGCTTTATTTTTAGCAGAACGTTGCGGATTAATAGGGGCGATAAGAGTATCTTTTGTTTTTACTTCCAATGTATCAACTGTTTGGGAAAAAAGTGAAGTAATTCCCAACCAAAATGATAGTATGAAAAATAGTCTCATCATCGTTTTCTTTTCTGCTGAAAAAACTGTTTTAAAAGTTCTGTAGCAGGCGCTGCCAGCACACCTGTTGTAATTTCGGTTTTGGGGTGAAGAGTACCACCCATCACGGTATACCCTCTGTGCGTATCTGCCGCCGCATAAACTAACCGCGACAACTGACTCCAATATAAGGCTCCCGCACACATAGCACAAGGCTCTAAAGTGAGGTACATAGTACAATCTTTTAAGTATTTACCTCCTAAGTAGTTAGCTGCCATCGTAATGGCTTGCATCTCAGCGTGTGCTGTAACATCATTTAGTCGCTCAGTCATATTATGCGCACGTGCTATTATTCTGTTATCAATAGTTATAATAGCTCCTACCGGTATTTCATCTTCTTCAAAAGCCACTTCTGCTTCTTCAAGTGCCTTCTGCATAAAGTATTCGTCTTCTGTCATAACTAACAAAAATTACTTTGGCAGAGCAAAAACTCTGCCAAAGTAAAAATCAATGTATTAAAATGTAATTATTTACCTCCGAAAAGGTTACCTATACCACCCATTATATCATCCATTACATTCCCGTCCTTGTTTTTATCAAGGAAAGAGGTAAGCATATCGCCTATATTTCCGCCTTTTCCTCCAAAGAAGTTAGAAATCATAGGAGTTAAGTTTTGGAATATTTGGCTCACATTGTCAAGAGAAACTCCTGTTTTTTCGCTGATAGCTTGCAAGGTAGACGATTGTCCATCGCCTGTTAGTTTGCTTAGCAGTTCAGCGCCAGTATTTTCACCTTGTCCTAACATTTGCTTAAGCGAATCTAACACGGTACCTACTTTATCTGTTGATACTCCTGTCTTTTCACTAAGCCCGTTAACGATTTGTTGGAGGTTCTCTCCACCCAAGAAGTCTAAAATTCCTGCCATTTTATATAATTATTTTAATAAAGTTACTATTTGAGCGGCTAATTCTGTGCCGATACGGTCTTGTGCCTCATTGGTAGCTGCACCTATATGGGGCGTGAGCGAAATTTGGGGGTGCATCAGCACTTGTATAGCCGGATTAGGTTCATTTTCAAATACATCTAAGCCTGCAAAAGCTACTTTTCCGTGATCTATAGCTTCTATTAGCGCTACTTCATTAAGTGCCCCTCCTCTTGATAGATTTATAACCCCTACTCCGTCTTTCATCATCCTAAATTCTTCTTCATCAAGCACATAACCTCCATCTGCAGGACTGTTATTAAGAGTTATAAAATCTGATTCCATCAGTAGTTGCTCTTTTGCTACTGTTTTCACTGTAAAAGAGGTTTCTTGTCCATCAAAGAAACTAAGAGTAATCACAGCCTCCTGCACATTAGGGTCGTATGCTAACACACGCATTCCTAAGCCTATGGCTATGCGGGCTACTGCTTGCCCACTGCGTCCAAAGCCTATAATACCAAGGGTTTTACCTCTTAGCTCTGCCCCATTATTGTAGTTTTTCTTCAGTTCATTAAATCGTTGGTCACCTTCCAATGGCATATTGCGGTTAGCGTCGTGTAGATAGCGAACTCCAGTAAAAAGGTGTGCAAACACCAATTCTGCTACCGAATTAGCTGATGAAGCAGGAGTATTAATTACATGTAGCTGCTTGCTCTTAGCATACGCTACATCTATATTATCCATACCTACCCCTCCCCTACCGATAAGTTTTAGCGTAGGACAGCCATCTATAATATCTTTGCGTACTTGGGTAGCCGAACGTACTATCAAAGCATCAATACTGTGTTTATTTATATAATCTACTAACTGATTCTGAGCTACTTTTGTAGTGATAACCTCAAATCCTTCGCGCTCCAAAGCTACCTTACCTGTCTCAGATATACCATCATTTGCAAGTATTTTTATCGCCATTATATATTATTATTTTTATTATATTTTTAATCTTTTTCTCTCACGAACAAATTTGCTAATTTGCTAATTAAACCCTCCTTTGTACTACCTCAAATACTCTTTCTCCATCGCATTTCAGGGTTTTCGACGGAAATTTAAGTATAAGAGCGTAATCGTGTGTAGCCATTAATATCGTACGTCCCGAAGCATTTATCTCCTTCAGTACTTGCATTATTTCCACACTCGTCTCTGGGTCTAAATTCCCTGTTGGTTCGTCAGCAAGTATAAGCTCTGGATTGTTTAAGAGGGCACGTGCAATAGCTACACGTTGTTGCTCCCCTCCTGAAAGCTCGTGCGGAAACTTAAAGTCTTTCGTTTCCATCTTCACCTTTGTTAAAACTTCTTTTATACGGTTTTTAATAGCTATTTTGTCTGTCCAACCAGTTGCTTTTAGTACAAAAGCGAGATTGTCATACACACTACGATCGGTAAGCAGTTTAAAATCCTGAAATACCACTCCTAATTTTCTCCTTAGCAAAGGTATTTTGTCTTCATTTAGCTTATTCAAATTAAAACCGACTACCTTTCCTTGCCCTTGTGTCAGAGGTAAATCACCGTATAGTAATTTAATAAGGCTACTCTTTCCCGAACCTGTTTTCCCAATAAGATATACTAATTCTCCTTTTCCTATCGCAAGATTGATATTCGAAAGAATAAGATTATTATTTTGATATACAGCTACATCTTTCAGCTGTAATATGGGTGCCTCCATTTATTTTCTTATAATTAATAATTGCAAAGATACAAAATAATTGAGAATTCACAAAATTCCTTATTACTTAGCGCTGATAAGCTGTTTCAGCGCACTCATCTCTCTGTATTTTTCTCTTGCTTCTCCTGCTGGGTAACCAAAGTAGGTTTGATCGCCTTCTAATGATTTCGACACACCGCTCTGCGCCAATATAACGGCTTTCTTGCCAATAGTTATCCCACTGGTCATTCCTACTTGCCCCCATATGGTTACCTCGTCTTCTATTACCACACAGCCAGCTATGCCTGTCTGCGAAGCTATTAAGCACTTCTCCCCTACTACAGTGTCGTGCCCTATATGCACTTGGTTGTCTATTTTCGTCCCTTTCTTTATTGTGGTATCTCCTGTCACACCTCTATCTATAGTACAAAGAGCGCCTAAATCTACATTATCTTCTATGACTACTCTCCCCCCTGATTTTAGCTTATCAAATCCTTCAGGACGTTTTTTGTAGTAAAATGCATCGGCTCCCAATACAGTCCCTGCGTGTATAGTTACATTATCTCCTATTACGCAATCGTCATATACCGATACGTTAGAGTGTATAAGGCAGTTTTTCCCTATTTTCACATTATTACCGATGAAAGCCCCTGGTTGTATTATAGTATTTTTCCCTATTACAGCGGTAGGTGCTACTAACGAAAAAGCTTTTACAAAAGGCTTAAAAAAATCGGTTAGCTTATTAAAGTCTCTAAATGGGTCATCCGATATTAGTAGAGCTTTCCCTTCAGGGCACTCTACTTCTTTGTTTATCAGCACTATAGTAGCTTTCGATTGCAGTGCTTTATCGTAGTACTTAGGGTGGTCTACAAACACTATATCACCGGGTTGTACTACGTGTATCTCATTCATTCCGAGTACGCTAAAATCATCATCGCCTATATATTTGGCATTGATAATGGTAGCTATTTGTTTTAATGTATAAGGTTGAGGAAAACGCATATGAATGTTTATTTTAATAAAAAAGAGGTTCTCCGACAAAAAGTTTATTTTTCTTTAGGACAACCTCTTTTGTTGAATAGTAAAATTATAAATATGGGGAAACTAATCTTTCATCCTTTCTACATAAGTACCCTTTTCGGTTTCCACTTTTATGCGGTCTCCTTCATTGATGAAAAGAGGTACATTTACAGTTGCTCCTGTTTCTACAGTGGCAGGTTTAGTAGCATTAGTAGCTGTATTTCCTTTCACACCTGGTTCTACGTGTGTTACTGTTAGGATTACATTGGCAGGCATTTCTACCGAAAGAGGGGTTTCGTCCTCTGCGTTAAAGATTACCATTACAGTCTCTCCTTCTTTTAGAAGGTCTGGGTAATCAAGCATATCTTTGCGGATATGTACTTGGTTGTAATCATCGTTATTCATAAACACAAACTCATCTCCTTCTGCATATAAGTACTGAAATGAGCGAGTTTCTACACGTACATCTTCTATTTTATGCCCTGCCGAAAAAGTGTTATCCAATATTTTACCTGTGGTAACGCTTTTCAGCTTGGTACGTACGAAAGCAGGTCCTTTTCCTGGTTTCACGTGTAGGAACTCTATGATTTTATAAATGTCGTGGTTAAAGCGGATACATAATCCTTTTTTAATGTCTGCTGTTGTTGCCATTAATTATTATTGTTTTTATTTTTAAATACTCTTCTAAACACTTTCACCATAATAGCCTTTCATTATACCGTGTTGCGATTTGCGCACAAATTGCAGTATCTCATCGCGCTCTACGGTAGCCTCCATTTCGGCTTCTATATATTCCAAAGCGTGCGAAGTGGTGAGTTTCTTCTGAAAAAGCACACGGTATATATCTTGTATTTCTCGTATTTTTTCTACACTGAAGCCTCTTCTGTGCAACCCTATTGAGTTTACTCCCACGTATGAAATAGGGTTACGCGCTGCCTTAGCATAAGGAGGTACATCTTTTGATACCATTGTCCCGCCTGTTACGAAAGCGTAACTACCTACCGAACTAAATTGGTATACAGCTGTCATCCCTGCCATTACTACAAAATCACCAATAGTTACGTGCCCAGCAAGAGTTGTGCTATTAGAAAAAATACAACCCTCACCTATAATGCAGTCGTGCGCCACGTGCGAGTATGCCATTATCAAACAGTTGTTACCCACTACTGTTTTCATACGGTCTGCGGTACCTTTGTTTATGGTCACACACTCTCGTATAGTAGTGTTATCCCCTATATGAGTAGTGGTTTCTTCTCCTTTGTATTTAAGGTCTTGCGGAATAGCCGAAATAACTGCCCCTGGGAATATTCTACAATTCTTCCCAATGCGTGCGCCTTCCATAATAGTCACATTAGGACCTATCCAAGTACCTTCTCCTATCTCTACATTCTTACTAATAGTAGTGAAAGGCTCTATTACTACATTCTTTGCTATTTTAGCATCAGGGTGTACGTAAGCTAAAGGTTGTATCATATACATTTATTTTACTTTTACTATTTGAGCCATCAGCTCTGCTTCTGTAGCCAACTTACCATTTACGTATGCATATGCCTGCATATGGCAAATGCCTCTTCTTATAGGGGTTAGCAATTCTAATTTAAAGATAAGTGTATCTCCAGGCACTACTTGCACCTTAAATTTCACATTATCTATCTTCATAAAATAGGTAAGATAATTCTCCGGATCGGGTACGGTGCTGAGTATAAGTACCCCACCTGCTTGTGCCATAGCTTCTATCTGCAATACCCCTGGCATCACAGGTGCTCCAGGAAAGTGCCCTACAAAGAAAGGCTCGTCCATCGTCACATTTTTTAATCCTATCACGTGCTTGTCCGAAAGCTCAAATATCTTATCCACTAATAAAAATGGAGGACGATGTGGCAACAATTTCATTATATCAGCCGTATTAAACAATGGCGGCTGATTAATATCTATTGAAGGCACGTTATTACGTCGCTCATTTTTTATTATCTTCAAAAGTTTTTTAGCAAACTGTGTATTGGTGAAGTGCCCTGGCTTTGTAGCAATCACTTTCCCACGTATACGGGTACCTACTAAGGCAAGGTCTCCTATTACATCTAATAGTTTGTGGCGAGCCGCCTCATTGGGGTAGTGTAGCGTAAGGTTATCAAGTACCCCATTAGGTTTTACAGTAATCTCATCTTTGTTGAAGATTTTCTTTAGCTTTTGCATAGTAGTATCCGATATTTCTTTATCTACATACACTATAGCATTATTTAGATCACCTCCTTTTATAAGCCCGTGGTCAATTAGCGTCTCAAGCTCGTGCAAGAAACTAAAAGTACGTGCATCTGCTATCTCGTTCCTAAAATCTGATAGCTTATTCAGATAAGCATTCTGGGTACCCAATATCTTGGTACCAAAGTCTACCATTGTAGTTACTTGGTACTCATCAGCAGGTATAAGGGTTATCTCACTACCTGTTTCTTCATTTACGTAGGTAATTACTTGTTTCACCACGTATTCATTACGTGGGGCATCTTGTGGCTCAATCCCTGCTTGGGCTATTGCTTCCACAAAAAACTTAGACGAACCGTCCATTATTGGCGGTTCTGATGAGTTCAGTTCAATAATAACATTATCCAAATCCATCCCTACAAGTGCCGCAAGTATATGCTCACAGGTCTGTATTCTCACACCTTTTTTCTCCAACACTGTACCTCGCTCAGTGTTCGACACATAGGTTGCGTCAGCTTCTACTACAGGGTTCCCTTCTAAATCAGTACGTACGAAGGTAAATCCGTTATCAATGGGGGCTGGTTTCAGCACCATTTTCACTTGTTTGCCTGTGTGTAGGCCAATACCTTCTAAAGATATTTCTTTGGATAAAGTATTTTGCTTCACCATATTATATTGTTATTTTAATTTCTTTTCTAATTCTTCTATGCGTTTTAGCAAGTTTGGCAGCTTGCGAAATACCACATAGGCTTTGTTGTATTCTGCATAGCCTAAGGCTGGCGAACCTTGTATCACTTCATCATCTTTCAGATTGCGCCCTACTCCTGTTTGGGCTTGTATGCGCACACGGTTTCCTATAGTTAGGTGTCCTACTATGCCCACTTGCCCGCCTATCATTCCGTTTTCACCTATTTTAGTAGAGCCTGCTACGCCTGTTTGCGCAGCTATCACTGTGTTTTTACCTATCTCTACATTATGGGCTATCTGTATTTGGTTATCCAATTTCACCCCTTGTCGTATGATAGTCGAACCCAGAGTAGCTCGGTCTACGGTACTATTCGCCCCTATATCTACATTATCTTCCAATACTACATTACCTATTTGGGGCACTTTGCTGTATACCCCTATTTCATTAGGAGCAAAGCCAAAACCATCTGCCCCTAATACCACACCGCTGTGTAGAGTACAGTTTTTGCCTATTACAGTCTCCGAATATATCTTACAGCCTGAGAATATAGTGGTATTATCACCTATTACCGAATTATCGCCTATATAGGTGTTAGGGTATATCTTCACATTGTTGCCTAATACTACATTTTCGCCTATATAAGCAAAAGCTCCTATATACACATTCTCGCCCACTTTAGCAGTAGTAGCTATAAATGAGGGCTGCTCTATCCCCGTCTTGTTCAGCTTTATCTCGTTGTAAAAAGCTAATAATTTCGAGAAAGCAGCGTAAGGGTCATCTACTCTTACTAAGGTGGCTGTAAGCGTACTCTCTGGTTCAAAATCCTTCCCTACTATTACTACAGACGCGTGGGTTGTATAGATAAAATGCTTGTATTTAGGATTGGCTAAAAATGAAATACTCCCTTCTGTCCCCTCTTCTATTTTTGAAAGTTTATACACCTCCACCGTGGGGTTTCCTTCTACTTCTCCACCCAGTACATTGGCTATTTGTATTGCTGTAAATTTCATTTAATTAGTTTATAATCAAAACGATATAGCTCTAAAGCTACCTGTTTCAGATGTTTCTAGACTCTATTTTTCGCAACAAAAGTATAAAAATTATTTTAAACTACATCTATTTTTATCATTTTTTTTCAATTTTCTTTCCTCTCGCTCCGTACAGACTACTTAGGGTAACACACATAGTATTTCACCGTTTTTTGTGCCAGAGCCTCAAGGTTCAGTCCCTCAGCGGTCTTGCTAATATCCACTACTCTACCGTTCTTTGTCAAGAGTTTTACAATTTGTTTCTCAGGATTATAGGCTCTATTTTCCATCATTCCTGTAAACACAAAATAATCTACCGTTTCAGGAGCATAGCCATTAATCACTGCCATATTCTGTAGTCGTTTTATCTTAAGCGCTTCAAAGTCTGTAGGGCGCAGTTTTACTTTCAGCAGGTCGCGGTTCAGCAGCATTCTACTCAGTGAGGAAAGCACCCTATCTGAGTGAAACTGCCACTCTTTCATAGCCGCAAAAATATCAGTATCGTCTAACAGAGCAAACTGTTCAAGTACTTCTGTGGTAAAATTTTCGTTTGAAATTCTGTTATGCACAAAAAATGATAAGGCTGACGACATTCGCAGTGGTTCTCCCCCTTGCACTAATATCTTTGCTCGTTTAAGAAGCCTAATAAGCATCTGCTCTGCTGTCACACTGGTTTTGTGCAAATACACCTGCCAATACATAAGCCTTCTGGCTATCAGGAACTTTTCTACCGAAAACAGCCCTTTTTCTTCTACTACCAACTCGTCATTGCGCACATTCAGCATCGAGATAAGTCGCTCCGAGTTAATATTCCCTTCTGCTACTCCGGTATAAAAACTATCTCGCTTCAGATAGTCTGCTCTGTCCATATCCAACTGACTCGAGATGAGTTGGTGCATAAACTTTCGCGGATAAGTACCCTGAAATATCTGTATAGCCAACTCTAATTTCCCATTGAAAGTAGCATTGAGTTCTTTCATAAAAAGCAGCGAGATATCCTCGTGCGAGATATTCTCTACTATGCTGTGCTCCATAGCGTGCGAAAAAGGCCCGTGCCCTATATCGTGTAGCAAAATAGCAATGTATAACCCTTCTGCCTCCTTGTCCGATATACTCACCCCTTTAAAACGAAGCATCTCTACCGTTTTCTGCATCAGGTACATACACCCCAACACGTGTTCAAAACGGGTGTGCTTAGCCCCTGGGAAAACTAAGAACGAAAGCCCCATTTGATTGATACGCCGCAAACGCTGAAAATAGCGATGCTCTATAATATCAAACACCAATGTGCTCGGTATATGTATAAACCCATAAATTGGGTCATTGATAATTTTTAGTTTATTTCTTGACCGCATTCAGTTGTTGTTTTTTGAGCCAATGCGAGGTTGCTTGGTATGCCGAAATACATTCTTTTACTTCTTGTCCTGTAGGCGTTTGCGCTTGCTGCTCATAGAACAATGGGTAATCTTTTGCAGGCTGTTCTGCCTCTGGCAACAATTGGTATTGTCGTATTTTATTCAATGGCGAAACAATAGTCAAATGGGTAGGCGACAAATAGCCCAAATCCTGATAAGTAGCTATATAAGCTCTCGGTGTGTAATGCCCGCTAAATACATCTTGTCCTATAAATTTAGAAGTGTATTCAAAATTCAGCAGCCCCAATACGGTTGGCATCACATCTATTTGCGACACAAGCGTATCTACCTTTTTAGGTGTTATAAAATCAGCGTAGATAAAGCACGGTATCCTATACCCATCAAGGGGCAATTCGGTACTACCTGCACTCGAAGCACAGTGGTCTGCCACTATCACAAACAAGGTGTTTTTATACCATTCTTGTTGTTTAGCCAATTCAAAAAAGTGTTTTAGCGCATAATCAGTATATTTCACGCCTCCTATTCGCTTCTTTAGGGTAGGTGGTATATCTATTTTTCCATCTGGATAAGTAAAAGGTCTGTGATTGCTAACTGTCATCCAGTGATTAAAGAATGGCTTGCCTGTTTTAGCCTGCTCATTCATCACTTTTATAGCTTTATTGGCCATATCTTCATCACAAACACCCCATATATTCGAAAAAGTAACCTCCTGAGGCGAAAAACTCTTGCTATCTACTATCTCATAACCATTACCGGTAAAGAAATCCTTCATATTGTCAAAATAGCTATCGCCTCCATAAAGGAATTTCACATCATACCCTTTACTTCTAAACACACTACCTGTAGTAAACTTATTCTTATTATCCTTGCGTTTTACCACACTTTCCCCTGGTGTGGGGGGTATGCAGAGCGTCAAAGCTTCCAATCCACGTACCGTGCGATTTCCCGTAGCATAAAGATTAGTAAAAAACAGACTCTTGTCTACCAATTCGTTTAAAAACGGTGTGCGATTATCATCATTACCATAGAGAGCAAGATATTCAGCCGACAAACTCTCTACCGAAATAAGCACCACATTACGGCGTTGCTCTTGCCCCTTAGCAGCTACAGTACGCTCAATGGCAGGAGCATTCATCTGTTGTAGAAGTGTTGCTTCAGCCTCGGCTTCCTCTAAAGTAGGATAAAATTGAGCGTAATCCAACTCACTATGGGTGAAAGCATAATAGAATTTATAAACTCCATTAGCTTGCATTTCTTGTGCAAATATATTACTACCACTCAAGTTGTGCAGTGCTGGTAAAGCCCAAATCGCTAAGAGGGAAAGTACTGCATAGTTAAGCACATATATACTCTTTTGCAATAGGGTCGGAATAGAGGTCAAAACCGATTTTGTCTTTACAAATACCCATATAGTGAGCGCCAATACTACTGCAAATACCCCAGAAAACAGCGGCACCACAGGGTAACTCTCCATTATATTCCCTATCACTTCATTAGTGTAAATCAAATAATCTACGGCTATAAAGTTATACCGAATACCAAATTCATTCCAAAAGAAATACTCACTTACCGCATTCATCACTATTGCAAAAATATAAATAAATAAAGTGATGAAATAGAGAATATTGCGCAGTGTTACGCGATATTTAGGCAAGAAGAGCAAAAGACCAAAACAGAAGGTTTTAAAACCAAAAAAAGCCAATGCTATTTCAGGAATAACCCCTCCGTACTGCTCAAATATATTATTAGGGTAGAATTGGATATAGAGCAAGAAGAGCACCAATGCCCCAAAGATGAGATAACCATAAGGCTTTTTGTATTTCACATTGGCTATAAAAAGGAAGTAAATAGCCAAAATACCCATCGCCAGTACTATTGTTAGCACGTCTGAAACCAACCCTATACTACATATTTTCAGCACTTCTACAAAAGAAAAAGAAGCCGTTGTGATAGGGTGAAATACAAACACACAGCGCATTATCAGCGATATTATTACATATAAGCCAGCTATATAAGCGAAAGGTTTAAGTTTTCCTATAAAGTATTTCATATATCAAATTATAAACAATCATTAAATCCCCCCTTTTTACTAATATTCGTGTATGCATACCATCACATCTCCCCCTTTGAAGGAAGTCCGCGAGCAGGCGCAGCGGAGTATGTGCATAGGGGGGATGTTAATAATCAGTAAATTACAAAATAACTCATTGGTATTAATAAGTTCTTTTTAAGGTTAGGTGGAACTTTTCAGATTGCTCCACCAACAATTTGGGATTATTTTGCAAAAGTAATAAAAAACTTCCAAACCACCGAAAAAAATCAGTACTTTCTTTTCGCCCCCATTCGTCTCTCGCTTCTCGTCTTTTGTCTTAAAAAAAGTGCTTTCAAGAAAAAACTTCTCAAAAGCACTTTTTTTCAATAGATATGAATAAAAAAAACTATCTTTTACTGATTGTTAAGCATTATAGGCATCGCCAGCATCAGTACTTTTTCTCCCTCGTCTAAACCATCAATAGGGGTGATAATACCAGCGCGATTAGGCAGTGACATTTCTAACAATATCTCGTCAGAGTCAAGATTGTTAATCATCTCTTTCAAGAATTTAGAATTAAACCCTATTTCCATATCATCGCCCTGATAGTTACAAGTCAAACGCTCCTCACCTTTATTGCTGTAGTCTACATCTTCTGCCGAAATAATAAGACTTGAACCAGCTACTTTCAAGCGTACTTGGTGAGTCGTTTTATTAGAAAATAGTGAAAGACGATTCACCGAGTTGTAGAATTGCGAACGGTTTAGCGTCAGCTTATTAGGATTTTCTTTCGGAATAACCGCATCGTAATTTGGATATTTACCATCTATCAATCTACAGATAAACTCCATATCATCAAATGAGAATTCAGCGTTGCTTTCATTGTATTCTACAGTTACCTGAGTTTCGCTACCTGCCAAAATACCCTTCAATATATTGAGCGGCTTTTTAGGCATAATAAAGTCAGTAGCTTCTGTAGCTTTAATGTCAGCACGTTCGTATTTTACCAATTTATGAGCGTCAGTACCTACAAAGGTAAGCCCTTGCTCGTTAAACTGAAATAGCACCCCACTCATTGTCGGACGCAAGTCATCATTCCCTACTGCAAAAATCGTCTTTTGTATAGCAGTTGCTAACACGTCACCTAATAGCGTTACTTTGTTAGCTTCTGGCAAAGCCACTGGCTGAGGGAACTCTGCCCCATCAAGGTATGCCAATGTATAGTTACCAGTTGTCGAACTAATTTCTATAATATTATTTTCTTTTACAAGAAAAGTAAGTGGTTGTTCTGAGAAAGTTTTCAGAATATCAGTCAAAAGCTTTGCCGAAATAGCAATACTCCCCACAGAATCCGACTCCACTTCCAACGTTCCTCTCACAGTAGTCTCAAGGTCTGAGGCTGAAATAGTTAATGAATTGGGTGAAAGTTCAAACAAGAAATTATCAAGTATAGGCATAGTGTTACTACTATTGATAACACCTCCAAACACTTGCAATTTCTTTAATAGATACGAACTTGATACTATAAATTTCATATTTTATGTATTTTAAACGACAAATCTTCCCCCTCATCGGGAGTAATAATGGCAAAAGTAATAAGAAAATTTATTACTACCAAATATTTTTTAATATTTTTTTCTCCTAGTCATTTTTTCATAATACACAAAAAACACCTACCATAAAACTGTAGTAAGTGCTTTTTTAAATTTTATATAGTTTCATTTGTTAATTATAGCGTTTAAACTAATTACTATATTAGTAATCTCTTTCATCAAAATAACCATACCCCATATATTTACTAACAGAATTTACAAAGAAAACAAAAGCCTCTTTTTTATTCTCAAACTCTTTTCCTGCGGCTATCTTTCCATACCATTGCATATTAAATAACCTTGTTCTATACCATAAACTTCTCTCTGGAGATGAGTACCCTATATGATAATTATATTGTTTATAATTTTCAAACAGTAAACTTTGTCCCTGAAACTCTTTTTTATACAAGTTTAATACCTCTTGTGCTGAAAAAGGAGTATTTAGAGTAAGTTCTCCTAACAAAGGGGGCTTAAGCATTACTTGTTTTGCATATACACTCCACGTCATAAACAGACCTTTATCATCGCGCCCTTCTGACCAAGGTACATACACCTGCGTTTGTGGTGCTTTTTCTGGATAAAGCAGATATAACACAGGGGTCTCTTTATAAATAGGAGTGGGATAGCTTTTAAGTACTTTCAATTTATTAGGTATAGCATTTTTATCACCAACATCTACACTATTGAGTTCTGCTAATGAATAATATGTAATAGATTGATTACCCACTACTGCATACTCAATGTCCGTAGTCAATGATAAGTTTTTAATACTCAAATAATCAGCTCCTTTAGGAGTATAATTTCTTTGTATTTTATTACAAGTACTTTTTACTTCCCCCGCATACATTGTAGCTAAGCTGTCGTATATCACTTTCACTTCCTCCCCTCCCAATACAAAAGGAGTTGTTTTTCTCTCTGTTTTTATAATATTATCAGAGTTTCCTCTTACAAAAATAGAGTAGCTCACTTCTACTTCTACAGGAGAATTATCTACAGAATTAATCACTACATAATTATGATTAAACACCTTTTCTTTAGTAGCTTTCACCTCCATTTCAGGTGGCTTATTGCACATCCCACATATATTTAGAAGAGCAGCTAATATTCCAAATATTTTTAGTAAAATATGTTTCATCTTTTTTTCAAGTTAAAAACCGTAGAAACTAAAATAACTTAACATCCTAACATTAGTAGTATCCTTTTTCTCCAAAATAATCACTCCCTTTAGAACGACCACAGATATTTATAAAATATAATTGTCCTTTATTCTCAAGTCTATCTCCTGCTGATATAATCCCATACCATTTTATATTCTCTCCTTTAGTACTATACCGCAAACTTTCCTCTGAAAATGAATAACAAGAATTATTATAAAATTCATAGTTATCAAATAGCTGTTCTTTATTAGAAAATTCTTCCCTATACAATTCTAAAACTTTATTCAAAGAATAAGGGCTATCCACCCTTACTTCTCCAAAAATAGGTGTTTTCAAAGATATAGATTTAGCATAACTTGCTGTTGCTATTTTCAAACCATCTCTTTTTTCCATATCTTTCCAATAAATATATACTTGTTTTTGAGGTGATTTTTCAGGGTAAAGTAAATACAATATTGAAGTTCCTTTATAAATAGGGGTCGGATACCATTTAAGCATCTTTTTACTATTTACATCATTTTTATTACTAATATCTAAGTTTGATATCTCTTTCAAACTATAATATTCCACTTCTTCATTTCCTATCACACAATATTCCAAATCTACAGCAGAAAGATTATTGATATATAGATAATCAGCCCCTTTTGGCATAAACTCTCTTCTTATTTTATTATAATTACTTCTTATATCTCCCTTAAAAGAAAGTTCTAAACTGTCATACTTAATCTTTACCTCCTCTCCCCCTAATATAAAAGGAGTAGTTTTACGCTCTGTTTTTACTATATTTTCACTATTCCCTATTCTATATACAGAATAGCTTACCTCTACTTCAACAGGAGTATTATCGACAGAATTAACGATTATATAATTATGTTTCATCACTTTTGTTTTATTATCTTTCAAAATAGTTTCTTCCATTTTTGAACAAGTCATAAAAACATTAGTGAGAAAAACCACTGCTACAAAACATATTAATAAAATCTTTTTCATAATTCTACTAATTTACTGATTTGCTAATTACTCAAACGACTGCATCTCCACTAACTTCTTATACATCCCCTGCTTTTGCAGTAGTTCCGTATGCGTGCCTTGCTCCACTATCTGTCCTTTTTGCATCACCACTATATGGTCAGCATTTTGTATGGTAGAAAGGCGGTGAGCTATCACTACCGAAGTGCGGTTCTTCATCATATTCTCCAAGGCAACTTGCACCAAGCGTTCACTCTCAGTATCCAATGCCGAAGTCGCTTCGTCAAGCACCATTATAGGCGGATTTTTCAACACCGCTCTCGCTATACTTAAGCGCTGCTTTTGTCCCCCACTTAGCTTACTACCGGCATCCCCTATATTTGTATCCAACCCATCAGGGAGGTCTTGTATAAATTCGTAAGCATTTGCTATTTTAGTAGCCGCTACAATCTCCTCATCTGTTGCCGAAGGCTTGCCTATCAGCAAGTTATTCTTAATGGTATCGTTAAAAAGAATCGAATCCTGCGATACCACACCTATCAGGTGGCGCAACGAATCCGTCTGCATATCACGCACATCTACCCCATCTATCAGCACCTGCCCCTCATTCACATCATAAAAACGAGTGATGAGGTTTGCCACGGTACTCTTTCCACTCCCCGACTGCCCTACCAAAGCCACTGTCTTGCCTTTAGGCACTTCCAATGTGAAGTTAGTCAGCACATTAGCCTCTTCATATCTAAAAGTTACCTTGTCAAAACGAATAGCTGTAGTAAAATCCTGCATCACCACAGGCTGTTCTTTTTCCTTTATCGGGTTGTCGTAATCCAGTATCTCCAATATACGCTCAGCCGCAGCATTCCCTCTTTTCATATCATACGAAGCCTTGCTGATAGCCTTAGCGGGAGTCAAAATATTATAAGCCAAGCCCATAAAAGCAATAAACTGCGTACCTTCTAAAGTCTTGTCAAGCAATACCAGCGAACCTCCAAACCAAAGCAATATCGCTATCATCAGTATACCGAGAAACTCGCTCATTGGCGACCCTAAGTTCTGACGGTTCATCACCTTATTGCTCATCTTCATAAAGTGCTCACTCGACTGACTAAAACGTTGAGTAAAAATATGCTCTGCCGTAAAAGCCTTTATCACGCGCAAGCCTCCTATCGTCTCTTCTATAAGCGAAAGAAACCGCCCCTGCTCTTGTTGTACAGCTATCGAGTTCTTTTTCAGCGATTTTCCTATCTTCGAAATCACCGCAGCCGCTATCGGTATAAATACAAAGGTGAAAACAGTCAGCTTCACACTGATGCCCAACATCACTATTATCGAAAAAAGTATCGTCAGCGGCTCGCGTACGTACGCCTCTAATCCCGAAAGCAAAGAGTACTGTACCTCATTCACATCTCCGACCATTCGCGAGATAATATCGCCCTTGCGCTGGTCTGAAAAAAAAGCTACCGGCTGACTTATTATTTTCTTGTAAAGACTATCTCGCAGGTCGCGTAGCACCCCATTGCGCAAATAAGTAATGAAGAGCGACGCCAAATAGCTAAACATATTTTTCAGCAAAAAGAGCGAGATAACCAAAGCGATAACAATAGCCAACGCCCATACAGTATCCTCTCCCGCCATCTTTCCTACTTGGTAGTTCAGATACGCTTTCCCATAGCCACCTAAGTCCATCAAACTCCCTGAATATACAGGCGGCTCACTTATAGGCTTATTCTTACCAAAAAGCACATCCAACATCGGAATAAGTGCTATAAACGACAGCGCACTAAAAAGCGAATAGAGTACATTGAAAAAAATATTGAGCAATGCCTGTTTCTTATAAGGCAAAATATAAGGAATAAACCTTTTCAGCTTCATAGTAGGTTATTGTTTGTATTTCTTTACGGTTTCATCACGCCTTATCTTCTGATTATCAGTATATACAAACTCAGGTACGAAGTAAATCTGGCGTGGCACTTCATACTTCAGCATATCCTTATCCATATAAATATCGTGCGAAAGCGTAGGATAATCCTTCTCATCACCTTGTACATACAGCACAGCGCGTTGTCCTAACTCTTCGTCAGCCTCTTTAGTGATGAAGTAATCTCCTTTAATATATTTCTTTATCTTTCTTTCCACACTTTCAGGGAACACCTTAAAGCCTCCTGAATTGATAATATTATCAAAGCGTCCCAGCCATTCAAATTCAGTACGCGATATAAGGTTCACTATATCGTTTGTCACTACAGGGTGGTCAGCTACCAAAGGAGCATCAATCACCAAACAGTGGCGCTCGTCTTGCGTAAATGTCACATTAGGCAATGCCTTATATGTATT
This sequence comes from Capnocytophaga sp. FDAARGOS_737, assembly GCF_009730375.1. Taxonomy (NCBI): domain Bacteria; kingdom Pseudomonadati; phylum Bacteroidota; class Flavobacteriia; order Flavobacteriales; family Flavobacteriaceae; genus Capnocytophaga; species Capnocytophaga sp. FDAARGOS_737. The sequence continues at coordinate 1,819,863 of NZ_CP046316.1, forward strand.
CTGATGCACTTCTGTATGGTTCACCTTGCGCATCGCTATATGCGAAATAGTTTCTGTCATTCCGTATGACGAATACACTTCGGTTGAAATAGTTTGCAGCTTAGCCTCCAATTCTCCATCTATCGAAGCTCCCCCCAAAATAACCTTCTTCACACGTGGCAAATCCACTAATGATTTTGAAGCCTGTAGCGGAATCATCGCACAGAAATCGTAATTTTTGCTCGTAAGCGAAAGTGGCATAGACGAAGGTCTGATGATATCGAGGTGTAGCCCCAGAATAATAGAGCGGATAATCATCATCTTACCTGCAATAAAGTCAGCTGGCAAACATAGCAAAGCCCTATTTTTAGGCGAAAGTTTCAAATAATCACCCGTAGCAAGAGCCGAATTTACCATACTTTGTTTCTTCAACTTTATTTGCTTAGGAATACCTGTCGAACCAGAAGTGGTAGCCTCTACATAATCACGATCGTCCAACCAATCCAGCAAAAAACGTCCTACCGACTTACGATAAGGAAGACCGTCTTTCACATAAGCCACAGCCAATATAGTAAGGCGATTTCTGTCTATCGGAAAACCATTAATTCTAAAATCTTTATGTACAAACTTGTAATCTATTTCATTCATTTTATTACTATATTAAATATTTTCTACTATTATATTTTGATACGCTTTACACCTCTTACTTTCACCGAACGATGAGCGAAGGATAAGCGAAGGATGAGCGAACAACTATTAACTAATTCACTAACCAATGATAATTGCTGCAAAACTACAATAATTAAACGAATTGAGCAACAGTAAATAAAACTAATATTTCTATAATAGTGATTATTAACACTTTAAGTAAAAACAACAAAAAAAAATTCTATTTACACCCTCTATATCAAAAATATTTTTTACCTTTACCGCAATAATTTAAGTTGAATATGTACGTATTAGATCAAACTGATTTACAATTGTTAGACGAACTCCAGCAAGATAGCGAGCAGTCTATCAAACAATTAGCTGAAAAGGTAAAACTCTCTATCACCCCAGTACACGAGCGGGTGAAAAAGTTAGAACAAATGGGGGTTATTCAAAAATATGTAGCTGTCGTAAACCCCAAAGCATTAGGCAAAAAATTAGTAGCTTACTGCCAAGTAAAACTACTTAGGCATAACGGCGAACTATTTGAAGAGTTTGAAAACTATATAAGCACCTTAGACGAAGTATTAGAAGCCTCTTATATGGCAGGAGCTTATGATTTCCTACTGAAGTTGGTGCTTAATGATATGGAAGAATACCAGACTTTCGTAGTACACAAAATATCAAAATTAGAAATCATCGCAAACATACAAAGTTCTTTTGTTATCCAAGAAATCAAAAACACCTCTATGATTCGTTGTTTGCGCGAAAATAACGACAAAAAATAACAGTAAAAATGCACATAGCTATAGCAGGAAATATCGGAGCTGGCAAAACCACCCTTACCGCCCTTCTGGCTAAGCACTACCAGTGGGAAGCTCATTTCGAAGATGTTGTCGACAACCCCTATTTAGATGATTTTTACCATCAAATGGAGCGTTGGAGTTTCAACCTACAAATCTACTTCCTCAACAGTAGATTCCGACAAATATTAGACTTTCACGAAAAAGGCAACGATATTATACAAGACCGCACCATATATGAAGATGCTCATATCTTTGCCCCCAACCTACACGAAATGGGACTAATGAGTACCCGTGATTTTGATAATTATCGTTCATTATTTGCTCTTATGGAGCGACTTATCTCTCCTCCTGACCTTCTTATATATCTAAGGAGTTCTATTCCCAATCTGGTAAAACAAATCCAAAAACGAGGCAGAGAGTACGAAAACTCCATCTCCATCGACTACCTAAACCGACTAAACCAGCGCTACGAACAATGGATAAAACAATACAACAAAGGCAAACTCCTCATCATAGAAGTTGATGACATTAATTTCGTTGATAACCCTGAAGATTTAGGCGACATCATCAACAAAATAGACGCACTTCTTTACGGATTATTCTAAGAAAATTATAGCATAAAAAAAAGAGACTATCAATGATAGTCTCTTTTTTTGTATCTTCTTTATATCTTCTATTTGAAGTAGTTATTTACGTGAAATGCTACTAATCCATCAATAGGTTTTCTCAATACAGTTCCCAACTTAAGTTTGTTTTCTGCTAATACTTCTTCCAAAATATCTTGAAGGAAGAAAGCGATACTACCTACGAAGTTAATAGGCACTTCATAACGTTCTTCATATTGTGAAATCCAGTGGTCTACGAATAGTTGCATTCCTTTCTTCACTATGGTACGGCAATACTCGTGATTTTTATTTTCCACTATAAATTTTGCAAAAGTAGCCAAATAGCTATTAGGGTTTGGCATCTTGTAAAGGTGGTTTTTCACTACATCAGAGCCCAACTCATACTGACTTTCGAACTTTTGTACAAGGTCAGCTGGCATCTTCTTAAAGTAGTAATCTATTATCAAGCGTTTGCCATAAAAATTCCCACTTGACTCATCCATCAAGATATAGCCCAATGAATCTACTGCTTGGTAAAGCTCCTTACCATTCCAGAAAGAACAGTTAGAACCTGTCCCTAATATACAAACTATAGCTTTTTCACTTGGATTAGTTGTTGCAAATACAGCCGCATAAGTATCTTCCTTTACATCTATTTTAGCGTTTTTAAAGATAGTCGCCAAACTGCGTTCTACAAAATAACGAATGCGTTCTGTACCACAGCCAGCCCCATAAAAATAGATTTCACTTACACTATTTCTATTTTCAAATAGTTGGTAGTTAGTTGTAATACGCTCTACAAGTATCTCTTCAGTTAAAACCTCAGGATTAAGCCCTAAAGTTTGAGTAAAAAACACCTTTTCTCCTTTGCTGTTTAAAGCTGTCCAATCTGCCTTAGTTGCTCCACTATCAACAATTAAAATCATATTATTTCGGTTTTATTATGTTATTAATAGTAAAAAATAAAGGTGAAGCACTAACCAAAGTACTTCACCTTTCGTTAATTATAATTTAGCTACGTGTTGTGCCAAATCTACCAATTTGTTAGAGTAACCTGTTTCATTGTCATACCAAGAAACTACTTTAAAGAAGTTTGAGCTTAAGCCTATACCTGCTTTGGCATCAAAAATAGATGTATTCTTGCATCCTACGAAATCTTGAGATACTACTAAGTCTTCAGTATATCCAAGGATACCTTTTAGTTCTCCTTCTGAAGCTTTTTTCATAGCAGCGTTGATATCTTCAAGAGTTGTAGCTTTCTTAGTACGGAAAGTCAAATCAACTACTGATACGTCTGCAGTAGGCACGCGGAATGCCATACCTGTAAGTTTACCATTAAGTTCTGGAATTACTTTTCCTACAGCTTTTGCTGCTCCTGTGCTTGAAGGAATAATATTGCAAAGTGCAGAACGTCCTCCTCTCCAGTCTTTTTTAGAAGGACCATCTACTGTTAATTGAGTAGCTGTAGTAGCGTGAACAGTTGTCATTAAAGCTTCTTCAATACCAAAGTTGTCATTTAACACTTTAGCAATAGGAGCCAAACAGTTAGTTGTACAAGATGCGTTAGACACAATAGTATCAGTAGGTTTTACTGATTTGTGGTTAACACCCATTACGAACATAGGAGCATCTGCTGAAGGAGCTGAAATAACTACTTTTTTAGCACCTGCATTGATGTGTGCTTGAGCTTTTTCTAAAGTAGTGAAAATACCTGTACATTCAGCCACTACATCTGCACCTACTTCGTTCCATTTAAGGTTGTTAGGATCCTTTTCTGCAGTAATACGTACTACTTTCCCGTCTACTACTAAATGTCCATTTTCTACTTTCACGTCTCCTTTGAAAGTTCCGTGAACTGAATCATATTTCAAAAGGTAAGCGATGTAATCAACATCCAAAAGGTCGTTAATACCAACGATTTCTACATCGGCTCTCTCATAAGCGGCACGGAATACAAGACGTCCAATACGTCCAAATCCATTAATTCCAATTTTTACTGACATATTAATTCTCTTTTAATTTAATTAACTTATTATTTTATTTCTATAAATATTTTATCTCTCAAAAAACTATGTAGCCATTATTTCAGCTACACGAAGAAGTTCTGTATTGATTTTAGAACTTCCCTTGATAGCTTTTTCAAGAGGGGTAAGTTCCATTTTAGTACTGCGGATACCCACCATATAGTTTGATTTTCCTTCTAAAAGTGACTCTACGGCTTTCACTCCCATTCGGCTTGCCAACACACGGTCAAAACAAGAAGGAGAACCTCCTCTTTGCATATGTCCTAACACAGACACACGTACATCATAATCAGGGTGATGTTGCTCTACATATTCTTTTAGTTCAAATACATTTTTACCGATTTTATCTCCCTCTGCAACTACTACTAAACTCGAGGTCTTACCAGTACTTCTACTTTTCTCTAATGAGCTAAGCAGTTTTTTAAGCCCTATATTCTCCTCTGGTATTAATATCTCTTCAGCCCCAGCTCCGATACCAGAATTAAGAGCTATATGCCCTGCATCACGCCCCATTACTTCTATAAAGAAGAGACGATTATGAGAGCTTGCAGTATCTCTAATCTTGTCGATAGCTTCAATAACAGTGTTGAGGGCGGTATCATAGCCTAGAGTAAAGTCAGTACCATAGATATCATTATCTATAGTCCCTGGTATACCTATCACAGGAAATCCATACTCTTGGTTAAACAAAAGCGCTCCCGTGAATGAACCGTCTCCGCCGATAACTACTAATGAATCTACTCCTGCAGCTTTTAGATTTTCATAAGCTACTTTTCGTCCTTCAGGAGTTCTAAAATCTTTTGAGCGAGCTGATTTTAGTATAGTTCCTCCTCTATTGATAATGTCGCGTACACTACGCGCATTCATTTCTTTAAAGTCGCCTTCTATCATTCCTTGATAGCCGCGATATACACCTACTACTCCTATATTGTGATAGGCACACGTACGCACCACTGCTCTAATGGCTGCGTTCATACCAGGAGCATCGCCTCCTGATGTTAATACTGCTATTTTCTTTACTGACATTTATCTTTTATTTTTCGCATCAAAGGTACGAATTATTTTTCAAATAAAAGCAATTTTATTGCTGTTTTTTTACTATATTCTTGCTAACTCTCTAATTAACTATTAATTAACTTTTTCTTCTCGTCCGTTACATTTCATATTTTGCATTCAAGTCTATTGCTTTTTATAGCACTCTAATCCTTTTTTTAGTATTTCTACCGCTCTCTCTATTTTTTCTTTTTCGAGCACATAAGCTATACGCACCTGATTGCGTCCTAAACCTGGAGTAGCATAAAAACCTTCTGCTGGAGCTAACATTACTGTTTCATTATCTACAGAAAATTGGTCTAAAAGCCATATACAAAAATCTTCAGCATTCTCTACTGGCAACTCAGCTATACAGTAGAAAGCTCCCTTAGGCATTGACACACGTACTCCTTCTACCCTTTGTAGAGCATCTATTAGCACATTTCTGCGCTGAGTATACTCTTTCAACACTTCTTCAAAATAAGTTTCTGGCACATCAAAAGCCTTTTCAGCTCCTATTTGAGAATAAGTAGGAGGTGAAAGACGTGCTTGAGCAAACTTTAAAATAGATTTCATTACCTCTTTGTTTTTAGAGACTACCCATCCTATACGTGCTCCACACATACTAAAACGTTTTGACACAGAATCTATCATTATAGCGTTTTGCTCAATATCAGGTACTTGCATAATAGAAAAATGCTGTGCTCCATCATATACAAATTCTCGATACACCTCATCAAAAATGAGGAAGATATCGTATTTTTTAGCTATTGCAGCTAACTGCAAAATTTCTTCTTTAGAATACAAATAGCCTGTAGGATTTCCTGGATTACAAATCAAGAAAGCTTTAGTCTTAGGTGTGATTTTTTTCTCAAACTCCTCAATCGGCGGGAGAGCAAAATTATTATCAAAAGAAGAGGTTATAGGCACACATACTGCATCAAAAGCTTCTGAAAAACTGATATAATTTGCATAATAAGGCTCTGGAATGATAATCTCATCATCAGCATTAGCTACTGTAGCGATTACATAAGTAAGGGCTTCAGAGCCCCCACAAGTAATAATAATATCACTACTATCTACCTTTATATCATGTTTTTTATAATACTCTACCACCTTTTCTCTCAGTGAATTAATCCCCTCACTCTTAGTATATTCAAGCACTGTAGGACTAAAATCTTTTACAGCTTGAATAGCTATTTCAGGAGTTTTAATATCTGGCTGACCAATATTAAGGTGGTAAATGGTCTTTCCCTCCTTAGACGCTTTTTCAGCATAAGGAGTCAATTTCCTGATAGGTGATTGGGGTAATATTTGTGCTCTATGTGATATTGTTGGCATTTTTTATAGTTTTTAGTTGTTAGAAATTAATCGTTAGTACTTAATAGCTAAAGACTAAGTACTAACGACTAATAACTGATTATTTTTTTGCTACTAATTCAGCAATGCGAATAATCACTTCAGTAGCTTTTTCGAGGTTTTCTACAGGTACGAACTCATATTTACCGTGAAAATTATGGCCTCCTGCAAAAATATTAGGACAAGGCAAGCCCATAAAGCTAAGTTGTGAACCATCAGTACCCCCACGGATTGGTTTTGTAATAGGTGTGATACCCAATTCCTTCATTGCGCGCTCAGCTACTTCTACAATATGCATCACTGGTTTAATTTTTTCACCCATATTATAATATTGGTCTTTTATTTCAGCTACAGCTACATTGGGTATTTGTTTGTTAAGATCATCTACTATTTGCTGTACTAGAGCTTTGCGCTTATTGAAAATATCACGATCGTGGTCGCGGATAATAAGTTGTACCACTGTATTTTCTACATCTCCAGAAATATCAGTAATGTGATAAAAACCTTCACGACCTTCAGTACGAGCAGGTATCTCGTCAGCAGGAAGCGCATTAATAAACTGATTAGCAACAAGCATTGAGTTAATCATCTTGTTTTTAGCAGTCCCTGGATGAACGTTTTTCCCTTTGAAGTGAATCTTAGCTCCTGCAGCATTAAAACTCTCGTATTCAAGTTCGCCTATTTGTCCACCGTCCATCGTATATGCCCAGTCAGCCGCAAATTTCTTAACATCAAATTTATGCGCTCCTCGTCCTATTTCCTCATCCGGAGTAAAACCTACGCGTATCTTGCCGTGCTTGATTTCTGGGTGGTGAACAAGGTATTCCATAGCGGTCACAATTTCGGCAATCCCCGCCTTATCATCAGCTCCTAAAAGGGTAGTACCATCGGTTGTGATAATAGTATTGCCTTTGTAGAGCAATAAATCTTCAAAATAAGAAGGTGATAACACTATATTTTGTTCCTTGTTAAGAACAATATCGCCCCCATCATAATTTTCTACAAACTGTGGATTTACATTCTCTCCTGAAAAATCAGGTGAAGTATCGAAGTGAGAGATAAAACCAATAGTAGGAACCTCATAGTCTACATTTGATGGTAAGGTAGCCATTACATAGGCATTCTCATCTACAGTCACGTCTTGCAAACCGATGGCTTTTAGTTCTTCTACCAATAGGTTTGCCATATTCCATTGCTTTTTAGTACTAGGAGTTGTTGAACTCTCAGGGTCTGACTGAGAATCTATTTTTATGTACTTAATAAAACGATCTACTAAATTTTTCATTATATTATAGTTTTTAATTCTTTATTCATTTGCCAATTGGTTAATCTTCCAATATTTTCTTTCTTCTCAATTCAAAATTCCTTCCAAGATATACCTTCCTCACCATCTCATCAGCTGCCAATTCCTCTGGCACTCCAGATTTAAGAATCCCTCCTTCAAACATCAGGTAAGTGCGGTCAGTAATAGCAAGAGTTTCCTGGACGTTGTGGTCTGTGATGAGAATACCTATATTCTTATCTTTGAGTTGTGCCACTATACGCTGAATATCCTCCACTGCTATAGGGTCTACTCCCGCAAAAGGCTCATCAAGCAGGATAAACTTCGGACTAGTAGCTAAGGCACGAGCTATCTCTGTACGGCGCCGTTCACCCCCTGAGAGCAAATCTCCTCGGTTTTTTCGGATATGCCCCAAGCTAAATTCATCTATCAGCTCATCTGTTTTGCGTTGTTGCTCAGCTTTTGAGAGCTTTGTGAGTTGCAATACGCTTTTGATATTGTCTTCTATACTCAATTTTCTGAATACCGAAGCCTCTTGCGCCAAATAGCCTATTCCACTTTGGGCGCGCTTGTACATCGGGTAATGAGTAATCTCTGTATTATCTAAAAAGATAGTACCTCCATTAGGTTTGATAAGTCCTACTATCATATAGAATGACGTAGTTTTACCAGCCCCATTAGGTCCTAGTAGCCCAACGATTTCACCTTGATTTACTTCTAGCGAAACCCCTTTCACTACTTTCCTACCTTTATAGATTTTGATAATATTATTTACTATTAATTTCATATATTAAAACGAAAAGCGATAAGGTATTTCGTTGAGTTCTGTCTCTAAATCTACCCAATCATACACCTCAGTCACAAGACTGTACACCATCTCTTCAGTAAGTACTTTACCTGCGTAAATATCTGAAATTGTTTGTTCAGACATCGTTTCTTGTAGATAAGCCTCTTCTCCTAAGTAAGCTTGCGCCCACTCTTTATATACAGCAGGGTTAGTAGTGATTTTGTCAAACTTATCAATATGCTCCTCTACAGCAAAATTCTCTATACAATACCAAGTTTCACCATCTAACGAATAAATAACAAACGGAATATCACTCTCTGTAAAATTCTTGCGATAATAAGGCAAAAAGACTTTAGGAAGTTTCCTTTCTAAATCGTGATTATCACCTCCTTTACTATCTTCAGCACTCGATGAAGGTACTATTATGCACGCCTTATCGACAAAGTAGAAAGAAAGTGAAGATCCATCTTCATCTTCAAAGCCATGCCCCCATTGGGCTTCATAGCCATCATATTCTTCTTCATTTGCTTTGTAGTACGTATGATATACCTCATACTCGTGACCACAAATAATCCAGTCTAACACAGCTTGTCCTTTGCAAAGCTGTTTCAACGTTTTCACGTTGGGTAATTGCTGTAAGTAGGTATTACAATCCATTAAAATATTAAGTTACCTTGTTTTGTTCTTTTTTTAAAACGTATGCCGAAATAAATATACTCACTTCGTATAACAACATTATTGGAATCGATACAATAATTTGACTTGTAACATCCGGAGGGGTAATGACAGCAGCTATTATCAGTACTACTATTACGGCGTGTTTGCGATATTTGCGCATAAAATCTGGATTTACTACCCCCAATTTTGTCAGAAAATAGATAACTATCGGAAGCTCAAATATTATGCCACACGAAATAACTGACGAACGCACTACTGAGATATACGAATCAATGTCTATTTGGTTTTTCACCTCTGGACTAACTGAGTACGAACCTAAAAAATTAACTGACAATGGAGTTATAAGGTAATAACCAAATAATACTCCTATGAAAAAAAGTATAGAAGCTATTAGTATAAAGCCTCGTGCTAACTTCCGTTCATTATCATATAGCCCCGGACTGATAAATCTCCATACTTCATAGAGAACATAAGGGAATGCTACTATTACTCCTGTCCAAATTGATGTCCAAATATGAGCCGAAAACTGACCCGCCATTGTTCTACTCTGAATAGTAAAAGGTAGGTGCTCTGCACAAAAATCACTCTCAAAATTAAACCAATGACCAACTTTGCAAAACATTTGATAAGTAAAAAAATCTCCGTTTTTTGGAGCAAAAAGAAGAGCAAAAATGTAGTCTTTAAACACAAAAGCAATCACGGCTACTACTAATACCGCTACAGCTGAGCGTATTATATGCCATCGAAGCTCCTCCAAATGGTCTAAAAAAGTCATTTCTCCTTCCGATACTTTCATCAGTTTTACGTATTAATATGGTTTTCTATTCGCTAATTAGCTAATCAACTTTTTCCGTTGCAAAGATAGTATTTTTTTCGTAACTATTCAAAAAGAGACTACCTGAAAAAGTTAAACTCATTAACTTTTTTTAGATAGTCTCTTTGTTTTTATTATAAAATAATGGGTATCATTACTAGTGGTTAGTCCATGCTTACGATTATGAACTCACTTCGACGGTTTGCTTGGTGTTCCTCATCTGTACAAGGCACTCCGTTAGAGCAACCGTTTACTAATTGAGTTTCTCCATAACCTTTAGCCGTCAAACGTTTGCGTTCTATACCTTGTTTTACTATCCATTCGAGGGTAGCTTTAGCACGGCGGTCAGAAAGTTTAAGGTTATATGAGTCAGCACCACGGCTATCAGTATGCGAACGTATATCAATCTTCATCTTCGGATTTTCACGCATTACTTCTACTATCTTAGCAAGCTCAACAGCTGCATCAGGTCTAATATCTGATTTATCTAAGTCAAAGTAAATTTCTTTGATATTTAATACTTTAGCTAAGTCAACATCTTTATCAATAGCAATTTCGCGTGGTTTAATCATAAATTCGTAGAATACATCTCCTTCTACACTCAAATCTACTTTTACCTCAGTTGTTACATAATCACCTATTTCAGCACGTAAGTAGTAGTAAAGGTCTTTACAGTCTACTTTCTCAAAGGCAAACGAACCATCTGCTTTTGTCTTTTGACGTGCCACCTCTTTCATAGTCTTATCTGAAAGAACTATTACTCCATCAGCTATTACATCATTTTTCTCAGAGTCTTTTAACACCCCTTTAATCATTTTTTCGCAGTCGAATACCAATGGTTTTTCTTCATAAAAACTATAGATATCATCTCTACCTTTTCCTCCTGGGCGATTAGAACTAAGGAATCCAACCTTAGTATCACTATCCATTACAAAGCAGAAATCATCATCAGCACTATTACCCGGTCTACCTATATTGATTGGTTTTGAAACAGTACCATTTTCATAGAATTTTACAGCAAAAATATCTAAGCCTCCTAAACCTGGTATACCGTCAGAAGAATAGTACAATACATTATTCTTAGAAATAAAAGGGAAAGACTCTCTACCTGGGGTATTAATTATATCTCCTAAATTTTCAGGAGTACCATATTGATTATCACCCAATATTTCTACTCTATAAATATCTGATTCCCCTAAGCTACCTTTCATATCTGAAGCAAAGTACAAAAACTTCTCATCTGGACTAAGAGCAGGATGTGCTATATTATAATCATCGCTATTAAAAGGAAGTTCTACTACATTTCCCCACTCACCATTACTATCCTTAGTAGCACGAAGTATCTTCAACAAAATAGTATTTTCAAAATCTGTACCTACCTTACGATTTACATAGTTATTACGAGTGAAATACATAGTATTACCATCTTTGGTAAAAACTGCTGTAGATTCATTAAAAGGAGTATTAACAGTAGTAGAAAAGAATTTCTTGTTAGAAAGATTCTGTTTATCACGATCTGCCATATACAAATCGTAATAACTTTCTCCTGTCCATTGCGAAACGCCTCCTTTTGAAGTTTTACCACTATTAGCAGCTGTAAACACTACTTTATCTCCATATAAGGCTGTACCATATTCTGAAAACTCTGTATTAATAGATACAGGATGCAGTTCTAACCTTCCTGAATTACCTTGAATAACCTCTTGATAATCCTTATTTTCCTCAAATAATACAGCACGAGTATCAGCATTACCTGTCAATTCAGCAAACTTATTCATCATTTTATCAGATTCGTCATACCTACCTACTGATTTCAAAGCTTGAGCATAACGGTAGTAATACTCAGGTTTTACATTATACTTCCCTTCCTCAAAAAGTTGTTCATACCATTGCAAAGCATTCTTATACTCTGCTTTATAGTAATAGGAGTTTCCCAAACTCTCGAGCATCTCCTGATTAACATAGCCTTGTTTAGCTATTTTTTCGTAGATTTTAATAGCATCAACATACGCAAAATTCTTGTACATCTCATTAGCTTTCTGCAGTTCGCGCTCGTGCTGCGCAAATAGCAGAGATGTAGTACATAAGAATGCTAATGTAAAATTTAAAAACTTCATATCTAATTAACAATTAATAATGTTAGCAATAAAAATAATTAGAAGAATCGAGGGGATACGATTTTCTTATAGGTTTTAACAAGTTCGTAACGCAAGAATATCTCGTGTGAACCTGAGTTGTATTTTGATAATTCGGTAGTTTCGTAGTCATAACCATAGCCTATAAACCAACGATCATTAGCTTGGAAGCCCGCCATTATACTAACTGCCGCATCCCAACGGTAAGCTGCCCCTATGACAAACTTTTCATTGAACATAAAGTTAAGCGAGCCATCTACTTGCAATGGTGCTCCAAAAGAAGCTTTAGTAAGTACTGCTGGCTTAAACTTCACATTATCTGATAGGTTAAACACATAACCCCCGATAAAATAGAAGTGTTGTGAATTTTTAAGCACTGATACCGATTGGTCTTTATAATGGGTAGTTTCTAACATATTAGGCACTGAGAAACCAAGGTAAAACTTATTAGTATACCAATATACTCCTGCCCCTATATTAGGAGAAAATACACTTTCAGTACCCGCTAAGGTAACATCGGTATTATCTTGTTTGCGCAACTCATCGTAGTCTATCTGAAACAAACTACCAGAGCCTACAAGTCCGAAAGCTAATTTAGAATTTTCAAAATTCAATGTATACGATACATCAACTGCTAATTCTGTTTGTTTTTGAGGCCCGATGCTCTCGCGGAAAATACTTCCTCCTAAGCCTACATTGCGTAGGTTTTCCATCGGTTGGTGATAGCTAATGCTACCATTAGTAGGTGCCCCTTTGATGCCTACCCATTGGGTACGAAACATACCAAAGAAACTTCCTACCTCGCGCGAACCAGTATAACCAGGATTGAACAGCATAGTGTTATACATATACTGTGTATACTGTGATTCTTGTTGTGCTAAAACTACTGTGCAAAAGAAAGTAGCAATTACTGAAAATAAGGCTTTTTTAATCATAGCTTCTATTTAATATGTGCAAAACAGCACCTTTCTTTAAATTACAAAATATAGTTAACCTAAAGGCTAAGCTATCGTAAGTCAAATTACGGTGCAAAGTTAGTAATTTTTTTCAATATAAAAAACAAAAATGAGAAAATTTGTTAACGAAAAAAGACTTTGCTAAAGGTCGTAGCACGACACGCTATGAACTTCGCAAAGTCTTTTATTCATTGTTAATTAACTTATTTATTAATTATTTAGTTTTTCTTCAAGTACAACCAACCGGTTTCGGTTTGTGTTTTATTATGTTCATCTACATATTCGATGATGTAATAATAAGTACCTTGTGGTAAGTTGTCTGAGGCTTCTAAGGTAGCACGAGCATCCGATACTCCTCTGAAAGCTTTAGTGGTATTATTATAACCGCTCATTTCAAAGACTTTCACTCCCCAACGGTTGTAAATTCTTACCGTGTTGTTAGGATAGTTTTCTATGCCTTCAATATGGAAGTGGTTATTCTTATCACTACCACCTATTGATACTCCGTTGTAGATGATCAACTCGCTGGTTACGCGTACACTTATAGTAGCGGTACGACAACCTGCCGCGTTGCACAAACTATACTCAAAGCTATCAGTACCCTTAAAGCCATTGTTTGGCGTATAAGTTATAGTACCATCACCATTGCTTACAGCAGTTCCGTTAGCTGGTTGCGATGGTATGCTTACCGTTACAGTTGTACTGCTAGTTACTCCTACTGTTACCGGTGTATTGATACGAGTATAAGCCGTTACATCGTTAGTATCTGGTGCCTCGGTTACAGTACCCGATACCGTGATAGTTACTACCCCTGTATCGCAGCTGGTAGGTGTAGCAGTCGTACATATCTTATAAGTAATCGTATAAGTACCTGATGGTGTACCTGCTGGTACGGTCACTACCCCTGTATTAGGATTAAGCGTTGGTACAGTAGCACCTGGTGCTTTAGGAGTAGCTGGTATTGTAACGGTAATGCTTACATTACCACCATTACCTGCTGTAGCCGATTGAGTACCTACCCTATCATTGGTCAATATATTGCCCGCTGTAGTGGTAGTAGTATCAGTGTATACCATATCATCAGGGGTTATCACTGGTACATTTGGTATAGTAATAACTACTGCCCCCGGAGTACAAGCTGTTGGAGTAGCTGTTGTACAAACATCGTAGGTTATAGTATAAATACCTGGTGGTGTACCTGCTGGTATAGTTACCCTTCCGTTGTTAGCATCCAAACTTGGCACTACAGTTCCGGTAGGTGTACTAGTAATATTGATTACCACATTACCACCTGTACCTGTTGTAGCCGACTGGGTACCTACTGTATCATCATCTAATATACTTGGTGTTGTAACAGTAGCGGTGCCGGTATAGGTAAAGGCATTAGGCGTTACCACTGGCACATTGCCCACTGCTATAGTAGCAACGCTTGTTACGCAATGATCAGGATTCAACACTTCGCACACAGTATAAGTAACGGTATGTATACCTGTCGGTGTACCTGCTGGTACTCTGAAACCACCTGAAGTAGTAGTTTGAATACCTACTGGCAGATTGCCAAAAGTAATCGTTACTGACTGACTGCTTGGCGTATGTCCGTCTATAGTTATTGTTTCTAACACACTGCTAGTAGTTCCACCTACAGTAGCATCAGGAATAGTATAAGTGCGCGGTGTTACGCTAAGGTTTGGCGTACCTATCACTAAAGTAGTGCTATAAGTATGACAGTTATTATTAGCATTAAGGGTTTCACATACTGTATAATAGATAGTAGTGTTAGTAGCTGGTGTTCCTGGTGCTACTACCAACTGTCCGTTAGTATTGCTAGTTACTCCTGCAGGCAAGCCACTGAAAGTAATCGTTACCGACTGACTGTTAGCTGGCTGTCCGTTAAGGCTAACCCCTGTTAGTACTGAATTGGTAGTGGTACCACCTTGTGCGCCGTTGGCTACTGTTAGGGTAGTAACCGGAGTAACGGTTAATACGCCACCACCTATAGTGATAGTGCTAGTTACTGTAGTACAGTGACCGCTGTTAAGTGCCTCGCAGATAGTATAACTTACTGTATAAGTACCTGCTGGGGTGTTAGGAGCCACATTCACAGTACCGTCGTTATTACCTGTTGCTCGCGGTGGCAGACTATTCCAAGTAATAGACACTGTATTAGGAGCAGGATTGCTGTTGCCATTAAGCACTACTCCTGTCAACACACTTGGTGTAGAAGTGCCGCCAATAGTACCATTAGGCACTGTTATAGGAGTAGGAACTACTATCATATTGCCATTTCCTACTATAATAGTACTAGTTACTGTCTTACAGTTATTGTTTTGATTCAAACGTTCGCAAACAGTATAGCTTACGGTATAAGTACCTGCTGGCGTATTCGCTGGAACAGTAACAGTACCGCTGTTAGTACCTGTAAATCCTGGTGGCAAGCTGTTCCAAGTGATGGTTACCGAGTTAGTATTTACAGGGTTACCATTAATAGTTACTCCTGTCAATACATTATTTACTGAAGTACCTCCTGTAGCGCCATTTGCCACTATCAATTGAGTTGGTGTTACGGTCATATTACCACCTCCTATAGTAATTTGCGAAGTAACTGATTGACAGTTGCTGTTGCCATTGAGGCTTTCGCAAACAGTATAGCTAATTGTATAAGTACCCGCTGGGGTATTAGGGGCGATAGTTACCGTACCGCTCGCATTACCCGTAGCATTTGGTGGCAAACTGTTCCAAGTGATGGTTACTGAAGCCGTATTCACCGGATTACCATTTATCTTCACGCCAGTAAGTACTGTGCCGGTAGTAGTACCGCCTTGTGTACCGTTAGGGTGTGTTAAAGTAGTTGGTGTTACAGTCATATTACCTCCACCTATGGTAATTTGCGAAGTAACTGATTGACAGTTGCTGTTGCTATTGAGGCGTTCGCAAACAGTATAGCTAATGGTGTAAGTACCTGCTGGGGTATTAGGTGCGATAGTTACCGTACCGCTGGCATTACCCGTAGCATTTGGTGGCAAGCTGTTCCAAGTGATAGTTACTGAAGCCGTATTCACCGGATTACCATTTATCTTCACGCCTATAAGTACTGTGCCGGTAGTTGTACCACCTTGTGTACCGTTAGGGTGTGTTAAAGTGGTTGGCGTTACAGTCATATTACCACCTCCTATGATAATTTGCGAAGTAACTGACTGGCAGTTGCTGTTACCGTTAAGGCGTTCGCAAACAGTATAGCTAATGGTATAAGTACCTGCTGGGGTATTAGGGGCGATGGTTACTGTACCACTCGCATTACCCGTAGCATTTGGTGGCAAGCTATTCCAAGTGATGGTTACTGAAGCCGTATTCACCGGATTACCATTTATCTTCACGCCGGTTAGTACTGTGCCGGTAGTTGTACCGCCTTGTGTACCGTTAGGGTGTGTTAAAGTAGTTGGTGTTACAGTCATATTACCACCTCCTATAGTAATTTGCGAAGTAACTGATTGACAGTTGCTGTTGCCGTTGAGGCTTTCGCAAACAGTATAGCTAATTGTGTAAGTACCTGCTGAGGTATTAGGGGCGATAGTTACCGTACCGCTCGCATTACCCGTAGCATTTGGTGGCAAAGTATTCCAAGTGATGGTTACTGAAGCCGTATTCACCGGATTACCATTTATCTTCACGCCGGTAAGTACTGTGCCGGTAGTTGTACCGCCTTGTGTACCGTTAGGGTGTGTTAAATTAGTTGGCGTTACTGTTAAGCTACCAGTACCGATTACCAATGTACTTGTTACGGTGTGGCAATTAGTTGGGTTCAGCTTTTCGCATACTTTGTAAGTAATAGTATGAGTACCTGCTGGTGTACCTGCTGGTATTACAAGCTGACCGTTAGTATTAGTGGTTACCCCTGCTGGCAGACCGCTAAAGCTTATCGTTACCGAATTAGTATTGGTTACCGTTGCTCCGTTTAGGGTGATACCTGTAAGTACGCTGCTAGTAGTACCGCCGCTTATACCATTAGGGACTGTAAGCGGTGTTACTGGTGTTACTGTCAAGCTACCAGTACCGATTACCAAAGTACTTGTTACGGTGTGGCAATTAGTTGGGTTCAGCTTTTCGCATACTTTGTAAGTAATAGTATGTGTACCTGCTGGAGTGCCCGCTGGTATTACAAGCTGACCGTTAGTATTAGTGGTTACCCCTGCTGGCAGACCGCTAAAGCTTATCGTTACCGAATTAGTATTGGTTACCGTTGCTCCGTTTAGGGTGATACCTGTAAGTACGCTGCTAGTAGTACCGCCGCTTATACCATTAGGGACTGTAAGTGGCGTTACTGGCGTTACTGTCAAGCTACCAGTACCGATTACCAAAGTACTTGTTACTATATGGCAATTAGTTGGATTAAGCTTTTCGCATACTTTGTAAGTAATAGTATGTGTACCTGCTGGAGTGCCCGCTGGTATTACAAGCTGACCGTTAGTATTAGTGGTTACACCTGCTGGCAGACCGCTAAAGCTGATGGTTACCGAATTAGTATTGGTTACCGTTGTGCCATTTAGGGTGATACCTGTAAGTACGCTACTTGTAGTACCGCCGCTTATACCATTAGGAACTGTAAGTGGGGTTACTGGTGTTACTGTTAAGCTACCGGTACCGATTACCAATGTACTTGTTACTGTCTGGCAATTAGTTGGATTAAGTTTCTCACATACTTTATAAGTAACAAGAGTGCTAGTAGCTGGGGTGCCTGCTGGTATCACGATACGTCCTTGTGTATCAGTAGTTACTCCTGTTGGCAGACCGCTAAAGCTGATGGTTACCGAATTAGTATTGGTTACAGTTGCTCCGTTTAGGGTGATACCTGTAAGTACGCTGCTAGTAGTACCGCCGCTTATACCATTAGGAACTGTAAGCGGTGTTACAGGTGTTACTGTTAAGCTACCAGTACCGATTACCAATGTACTTGTTACGGTGTGGCAATTAGTTGGGTTCAGCTTTTCGCATACTTTGTAAGTAATAGTATGAGTACCTGCTGGAGTGCCCGCTGGTATTACAAGCTGACCGTTAGTATTAGTGGTTACTCCTGTTGGCAAGCCGCTAAAGCTGATGGTTACCGAATTAGTATTGGTTACCGTTGCACCGTTTAGGGTGATACCTGTAAGTACGCTGCTAGTAGTGCCGCCGCTTATACCATTAGGAACTGTAAGCGGTGTTACAGGTGTTACTGTTAAGCTACCGGTACCGATTACCAAGGTACTTGTTACGGTGTGGCAATTAGTTGGGTTCAGCTTTTCGCATACTTTGTAAGTAATAGTATGAGTACCTGCTGGAGTGCCCGCTGGTATTACAAGCTGACCGTTAGTATTAGTGGTTACCCCTGCTGGCAGACCGCTAAAGGTTATCGTTACTGAGTTAGTATTCGTTACTACATTACCGTTGAGTCTTACTCCGGTAAGTACGCTGCTAGTAGTACCTCCTGTTATACCATTAGGTACAGTAAGTGGCGTTACTGGCGTTACTGTTAAGCTACCGGTACCGATTACCAAGGTACTAGTTACTGTCTTGCAGTTGTTATTACCTGCGGTTTCGCATACTCTATAAGTAATAGTATGAGAGCCTGCACGGGTGTTAGGCGCTACTATCAGACGACCACCAGTAGTGCTGGTTACGCCTGTTGGCAAGCCGCTAAAGGTTATCGTTACTGAGTTCGTGCTCGGACTTGCTACGCCACCCAACGTGATGTTAGGCACTACACTGCTGGTAGTACCACCCAATGCCCCATTAGGTACGCTAAGGGTAGTTGGCGTAACGGTAAGCGTCATAGTAGCGAAGCTGATAACACGTGTAGCCGTTACTACATTACCAAAAGGATCGGTAGTGCTAAAGGTTACGGTTACTGCCCCGCCAGTTACATTACATAGGTTAGCAGGAGCTACATAGTTATGCGTTACAGTAGCGGTACCACAAGTGCTTGTAGCGGTAGCTGAAGCTATCCAGCTGCTGATAGTAGCCGAAGCCGTTGGCGCACTACATATCACGCTTAAGTTCGCTGGCAAGGTAAGCGTTGGTGTTGCTACATCACCCTTAGTAAGGGTAGCGGTTACTGAAGTAGTACAAGGGGCTATAACTTGGGTTACCTTAATATCGTCCATAGCCATATCGTGACCGCCAGACTCAGGGTTCACCATACTCACTACTACGTATACCGATGAGCGCGCCCCTACTTCTGTAGCGGTTAGGCTCACACTTTCTTGCTTCCAAGCATTGGGATTATTTGCATTACGAGGAATTTCATTAGAAATAAAATTCTTTAGTGGTGTTGAATTATTTTCATAATCTGTTTTATTTTTATAGACTGTTAATTGTACCTTCGGATTATTACCAGGAGTTATAAGCAAGTTATAGAAATAAGCAGAAAAAGTAAGTGCTTGGTTAGGCAATACGTTTACCTCACGAGCATAAATAGTTTGCAAAGTGCTCGGTGATGGATTCACAAAGAATATCCTACCATTTGTATTACCTGTATGGTCATTAGGAGTGCGCCAAACACTACTAAAAATATTTACAAGAAGGTTATGAGATATAGTATATTCACCTTCATTCAAGTCACTACCAGAGTGAGGTTTCGATTGCCCGTTAGCATTATAAACTGTATAGTTTGCATTTATATTTTCGTCGAAATACAGATTCTTACCTGTATATGGGCTCTTCACTGCGTGAGTAGGCGTTGTACCTACACCGAAATCTTCATTAAGCAAGGTAATAGTATTGCTTACTGCTTGATAGCTTACGCTAACTGTATAAGTTCGCTCTAAATCTAAACCTGTAAAGGTAGCGGTTGTACTAGTATAAGTAGTGCTACCCAAAGTATAAGTATAAGTAAAGCCAGTAGTAGCCGTTGGGGTTACGGTTAGAACTCCCTTACCTGTCGCACAATCATAAGTTTTGCTAACTGTAAAGGCAGGTATATCTTGCCCATTAGCTGTTACTATTTGCGTAGTACTTACTACCTGACCACAAGCCTTTGGTACTTGATATACAGTGATATCGTCTATACAGAAATCATTTCCCCAAGCATGTGAAGATGAACCGTTAGAACGGAATTCAATAGTAAATTCGGTGTGAGTACCTGAGTTAAATGTTCCTTCATATTTATGCCAGTTATTAAGCCCTGCACCACAGATAGAGTTAGGAACCTCTCCCGTATTTTTAGAAGCTATCACAGTATTATCATTTGCTACTAATACTACGCGAATATTAGGCTTAATCGCATTTTGAGAACCTCCCATTTTTTCATCTTCACGGAATAAGTTCAAAATAAAGAACTCCCATTTTATTTCAGAATTAGGAGCTATTCCTGTTACTTTCTTTTTATAGAACACATCACCATCAGAAAGAACTGCTTGCGCATTTGTTAAGAAGAAGCGTCCTTGTGTATCTGTACCTCCTGAAGTATGATCAGGGACAGGTACCCACACGTGATTTGGAGCGCAAGTTAATGACAACATACTTTTTCCATGCCCAGCACCACCTGCCATAGGAGTATAAGTAGCATTATATTGAGTAGGATTAGTTACTTCATAAGCTCCCACTCCTAATCCAAAAGGCATCGGTGTTGTTGTTGCTGGTAAACTTGTTCTTGGTCCACTACCAAAAGTCTCTTTCAATAGCATCACTGGTGAGGGCGCATTTCTGTACTCATATTGTACACTTACTGAGTGTGTACCACTTGCTACATTAGTATATACATAAGTAGTAGTATAAGCTGCTCCATCTAAACTATAAAGGTATTTAAGCGCAGGGTCTGGGTTTTCTACACCTATATTAAGGATAGCCTTACCATCGCAGCCGTAGAATACCTCTGTTTTGATAGTAGGTTGCGCCAACGCTGCTGGTACCGTTACACTCATATCAAACGGACAACCGTGAGTAGCAGCATCGCGTACTGAAACCGTGCGTGTACCTGCAGGTAACCAACTAGTATTAGAAGCCGTCCAAGTTATACCGTCAAAACTGTATTCGTAATTACCGCTACCGCCTTCTACATTGGCGATAGTTACTTCAGCCAAAGAAGCCTTGGCTCCTGTACCGCAACCTATTAGTTTGGTAACCCCTGCAAAGGCACTGGTTACTGAAGTATTAATAGTAGTCGTAAAATCTTTAGTACATTCCGCTAACTGTTGGGTTACAACAATGTCATCAACAGCTATATCATTACAGCCTCCTAAGGCAGACAAGTCTAATACAAAGTACAGAGAAGTATTAGCTCCTACTTCTGCTGCTGACAAACTTACTGTAAGGTACTTCCAATCACTAGGAGTTGCAGAAAGAGGTAAAGATATAGACTGAGATTTTATTGGTGTAAGATTTGCTAGGAAAGCAGCTTTATTAGGATAAAAGCGTACCCGCACCTGTGTTCCAGGTGTATTACAAGGGCTGGGTGCTGTAGTCTTTAGCAAATTGAAAATAGCTGCCGAAAAGTCTAACCTCTTGTTAGGCAATACGCTTATAGGGCGCATATAAAATGCAGGATTAGGAGTACTTAGGTCTATAATCAATTTCCTACCATTAGTAGTACCTGAGGCATCGGTAGGTGTATGCCAAAGAAAGGCAAGACTTGGAGGTATATTAACACTGATAGCGTATTCTCCATCAACTGTTCGATCTATATGAGCACTATTATCCTTAGCATCTCCTTTACCATTATAAATAGTAGTAGCCCCATTCATCGACTCAAAATAATATTCAGGGTTTACATAACTATTAGCAGTTGGATTTGCTCCTACACCAAAATCTTCATTTACAAGAGTAACTACTGAAGCTACCGGTTTGTAATGTACTTTAAAGGTATGAGTACTACCCATTGCTAAACCTGTAAACACATTGCTGTTTTGTAGCGCTCCTCCGTCCATTTGGTATTGATAGGTAAAGAGCGAAGAGGTAGGCGTTACCACCAAATTAAGAGTGTTATTAGACAGGCTACAGTTGCTAAGGTTTGCTGAGATTGTAGGCATTTGCAGCGTAGTAACACTTACTGTTGTAGACACTTCTTGCCCGCAAGTTTGAGGCATTTGCCATACTTTTATATCGTCAATAGCGTAGTCATTACCCCAGCCGTGAGCAGAGGAACCATCAGAACGAAATTCAATTGTAAATTCTGTATAACTTCCTGAGTTAAGAGAACCTTGATATTTATGCCAATTGTTCATTCCTGCCCCACAAAGTGAGTTAGGCACTTCACCTGTTGATATTTCTGGAGATATAACATTTCCTAAATTATCTACCAATCGAACTTTAAACTTGGGTTTAATAGCATCAAGTCCTGAAGCATGAATCTTTTTATCTTCTTGAAACAAATTCAATACGTAAAACTCATATCTAATTTCTGAATTAGGTGAAATATCCTTTACTTTTTTCTTATAGATCAGATCTCCATCAGGAGTAAGCGTTTTTGCATTGGTAACAAAAAAACGCCCTTGTGGGTCTGTCCCATTAGAAGTATGGTCAGGCACAGGCACCCAAACCCCTGTCCCTGGACAAGTAAGATTAACAACACTTATAGTATTAATATAAGCTGAATTATTTATTTCATAATCTCCTTCTAAAACTGTAATCCCCCCATAATGTAAATCAGTTACTCCTGCTGGCAAACTAGTTTTTGACCCACTACCAAATGTCTCCTCCAATAGCATCATAGGTGAGGGAATCGTAGTATCTTCATACTTTACTGTAATAGTATGAGTACCCGTACTTACATTCTGAAAAAGGTATTTTTCTGAAAAAGTAGGCGCATTATCTAATTTAAAGAGATAACGATAAGAAGGCTGTGGGTTTTGCACCCCTATCTTTAGGGTAGGTCGCCCATCACAATCATAAAAAATCTCCTTTGTAATCACAGGTGCTACCGAAGAGGTAGGCACTTTCACTTGCATAACAGTACTAAGTATACCATTATTATCTTTTATCCATACGTTATGGATACCTACGGGCAGCCAACCTACGTTGCTCGTTTGCCACCCACCGCTACCAAATTTATATTGGTAAGGTGCTGTACCTCCTGTTACATTAGTAACACTTACTTCTGCCTTATTAGCATTAGTCCCGCTACCGCAACCAATAAGCTTAGTTACGCCAGCAAATCCTTTTACTTGCGCCTTTATTGGCACAGAGGCAAAAAAGAAAAACGCTAATAGCCACAAGGGCAATAACTGCATTGTTAGATTCTTTTTCATTATTTTTTCTATTGTTTTACTTATGATTTTTTAAAATGAAATTACTACTCATTTTTGAGAGTGCAAATATACAACATTTCTCTGAAATGAAAAAATTTTTACCGAAAAAAAAATACACCGCCTATTCCATAATCAAGCTGTTTTTTACAAGGGAGGTAGGAGTGTAGTAAATAAAAAACTTTGCTAAAGGTAGTAAACCACAACCTTTAGCAAAGTCTCATTTGTTTATTTGCTAATTTACTAGTACGCAAATAGCGGTCTGTCTTCCATAAAAAGGTTTACTTCTTCAGCTATTTCTTCAAGCACCTCATCATTAGTGTGGTTAGCAATAGCACGGTCTATAAAGTCAGCGATACGCTCCATATCATCTTCTTTTAGTCCGCGAGTAGTGATAGCTGCTACCCCTACACGTATACCGCTGGTTACAAAAGGAGAGCGTGTGTCAAAAGGAACCATATTTTTATTTACAGTTATATCAGCCTTGCCTAAAGCAATTTCTGCTTCTTTACCGCTAATGTCTTTATTGCGTAGGTCGATAAGCATCAAGTGGTTGTCAGTACCTTTAGAGATAATGTCATAGCCTTTGCCTAAAAGGATAGAAGCTAAACGGCGGGCATTCTTCTGTATTTGTATAGCGTAATGCAAAAAGTCGTCAGAAAGCGCCTCGCCAAAAGCTACTGCTTTGGCTGCAACTATGTGTTCTAATGGGCCTCCTTGGTTGCCAGGGAATACCGAACTATCTAATAACGATGACATCATTCTTACTTCACCCTTAGGAGTTTTAAGCCCAAATGGGTTTTCAAAATCTTTACCCATAAGGATAAGCCCCCCGCGAGGTCCTCTAAGTGTTTTGTGGGTAGTAGTGGTAACAATATGGCAATAAGGAATAGGGTCGCTAAGAAGTCCTTTAGCAATAAGTCCCGCAGGGTGAGCAATATCGGCAAAGAGCAAAGCACCTACCCTATCAGCTATTTCTCTAAAGCGTTTGAAGTCTATATCGCGAGAATAAGCTGAAGCTCCTGCTACTATCATTTGAGGTTTTTCGCGTTCTGCTATTTCTAAAATTTTGTCGTAGTTTAGCAAACCGGTTTCCTTTTCTACTCCGTAGAATACAGGCTCGTACAATCTACCTGAAAAGTTCACAGGAGATCCGTGCGTAAGGTGCCCCCCGTGCGAAAGGTCAAATCCTAAAATCTTATCACCTGGTTTGAGGCAAGCCGCATATACTGAAGCGTTAGCTTGCGAACCGCTATGAGGTTGTACGTTAGCATACTCAGCCCCGAAGAGCAATTTAGCGCGGTCTATAGCTATTTGCTCGATTTCGTCTACCACCTCGCAACCTCCGTAGTAGCGCCTGCCAGGGTACCCCTCGGCATATTTGTTAGTAAGGATAGAGCCAGCAGCTTCCATCACTTGGTCGCTTACGAAGTTTTCCGAAGCAATCAGTTCAATACCTCTTTCCTGACGTTCTCTCTCGTCCTGAATAAGTTCAAAAATGTCAATGTCTCTTTGCATAATAATATATTTACGATTTTAAAAGATTTTTAAATTACTATTCTATATACTCTCACCTCTTTATACACACCCTTATAGTATAACCAATCGGGGAGTGTTGCTACTACTGTAAAACCTACTTTCTGAAAAAGGCTGTTACTGACTTTATTGTCGGCAGGTATATAAGCTACCAATTGGTGTATATCTAAATAGCTTTTCACGTGGGCAATTAGTGCCGTAAGAGCTTGCTGGGCATAGCCTTTGCCTCTGTAGTTTGGCAAAATAGCAATGCCTACTGAGGCTCGTTTGTGTTGCGGACAAAAATCGTATAAGTCTACACAGCCCACTGGAGTATCATCTTCTGCTGCAATAACAAACCTAAACTGTTTAGCCTCATAAATATCTTGGGTAGCATTTAGCAGGTATTGTTGTAGCAGATGCTTTGCAAAAGGCAATTGCGTTTCGCTTACCTCCCATAATCCTCGCTCATTTTCTAACTGATAGAGGAAATCAATATCTGTAGGTTCTAAAGCCCGAAGCATTTTTAAAATTATGTTTTTTGAATGGTCTAACAACTAACCCCTAAAACCTCACTAATCTTAAACACTTTTTCGGCAGGGCCTGAAAGATATACCTGCTGATAGAGGGCTCCTTGTTTTTCAAAAGTTACCTTTAAGTCACCTCCTTTAGTGTGTAAGGTAACAGCAGGGGTAGTTATTTGCGCCGTATGATAGAGGGCTATGGCTACAGCAGTAACCCCTGTGCCACAAGAATAAGTCTCATCTTCTACTCCACGCTCATAGGTACGCACTGCAAAGCCATCGGCAGTTGGCGATACAAAGTTAATATTGCTCCCTCCTTTATCGGCATAAAGGTCGCCATAGCGCAAGGCAGCTCCTTCAGTTTTAACATCTACTTTATCTACATCGGCTACCCATTGCACGTGGTGGGGCGAACCGGTATCTAAAAACACATAATCAGGGTGTACATCTATGGTCTGTACATCTTTCATCTGCAAATGTACCTTATTTTGCGCATCAATAGTAGCGTGATGTTCTCCATCTATCGCTATAAAGCGAGTACTATTACCTGTCATCACTCCTATTTCGCGAGCAAAAGCTACTACACAGCGCCCCCCATTGCCGCACATCGTACTCTCGCGCCCATCAGCATTGTAGTACACCATACGGAAGTCGTAGGCAGGGTCGTTTTCTAATAAAATAAGTCCGTCAGCTCCTATGCCAAACCTGCGATGACACAAATGAGCTATCAGCTCTGTATCGCCTTTTGGGAAGGTACCTTCTCTATTATCTACCATTACAAAGTCATTCCCCGTACCCTGATATTTATAAAAGTTCATTGTTATTATTGTGTTTTAAAATAGCTTTTAAAAGCATTGCATTCTTGCGAACGCTTTCGCGTGTAATTCCTTTTTCAGAGAAGCTTTGTTTAAAGTTTTCCATCTTCTTCCAAAATGCTACCGCTTCTTCTCCTACCAAAGTAGGTGTTGGTTTTATTTCTCGTGCCATATCATTTTATTAATTAAAAAGTTCAAATATCACTAAAGTAAGATAGGCAAAGGGCGAGGCAAACAACAGACTATCGAGCCTATCTAACAAACCTCCGTGCCCTGGCAGGATAGTACCACTATCCTTCACTTTTGCTGCTCGCTTAAAACTTGACTCTACTAAATCGCCAATAGTACCTGTAACTACTAATACTACTGCCAATATAATCCATTGCCACATTGGGCGTACGCTGTAAATATCAATAAGTATTGAGATTATCACCGCCCCTACTAAGCCTCCTAAAAAACCCTCTATAGTCTTTTTGGGCGAGATACGCTCAAAGAGTTTGTGCTTACCAAAAGCTTTACCCGTCAAATAAGCAAAAGTATCGCTTGCCCAGATGATACACAGTAACCCTATCATCGTTATCTGCGATTCGTTATTAAAAAAGTTCTGAAAGAAATAGTTCGGATTAGGGTTGTCTTCGTGTCTGTAGATAAGAGGTACAAATATACAGCCACCGCCTATATATAGCAAGCTAATCAGTAGTTTGGTATTGTTATGTTGCTTCCTTAGTGGCGTTTTCTCATTAAAAAGTGAGAGTATAAGCGATATATTGGTGAGCAATGTAGCTAACAGCAACATATAGATAGAGAAATCAGAGAGTTTTAGATGTATAAAAAGCCACCAAGCAAACAAAAACAATAAAAATATATGCAATTCCTTTAGCCATATCAGTCTTTTGAACTCAAATAGACAGATAATTCCAAAAGATAAGAATAAAAAATCGAATGCATCGGCATTGAGCATTATGGCCGATAGCAATAAAAATATGTAAATAAAACCTGTAATGGTTCGTTTAAAAAGCTCATTCATAATCATCTAATTTGTCAAATCTTCAAGCAAAATAAGATAGGTTTTCTTATTACTTGTGCCGTAAGTAGCTATTGAACTCTTTTCGGGGTCTTCAAAAAAACTTTGGAGGGTAATCAAGCCTGTGGGCTTTTGGTTAGCAGGGTAGCGCTTGTTTAGCCCTCGCATTCCTTCAGTTATATCTTTCACCATCTGGCTGGTCTTAGCAAAAACGATGAACGTATCGGGCAGCTCGCTCATCTTTCGGTGTTTCATCTGTAATGAGGTGAACATAATACCGCCTAATGAGGTAATAAGATACTCACAATCCGTTAGATATACATTAGAGTCGGTGGTAGGAAAAGAGAAAAAAGAAGTATGCTCTTCAAACATTGCCTCAATAGTAGGCGAGGCATTAGAACTCATTTTCACATAGAGTCCTAATTCTTTTAGTATAGACCTAAAAGCCTCTTGCACCTCAATTTCTGAAGTACAATAAATAAATTTACCACCTTTTTCTGTAAATCTTTGTGCAAACAGCTCATCTGCAGGAAGCTGCTCTTCGCGCTTGCGTCTTAGTTTTTCAGCGTGAGTCTCTCTTTTAAATATTTTCCTAAATAAATTCATTCGTAATGATAGAGGTTAAAAGCTAAGCAAGTTGCGTCATTCATAATTGATTTGGCAAAATTACATAAAATAAATGAATAATACATCTATTTATAGAAAAACTTTTTGAAAACTCTTATATTTTGCTATCTTTGCCCCTGAAACTGTTAAATCACTATAAAATGGCTTTAACTATTAATATTATTGGCGCAGGCAATCTGGGTTACCACTTGACTAAAGCCCTCTATACCACCCCCAGCGTGCATCTGCAACAACTGTATAACCGAAGTGGTTTTACCGCTGAATTTGAGGTTTTTAAAACTGAAAAAACTACTAATCTTTCTTCTCTTCGCCCTGCCAACCTCACCATCTTAGCTGTTAAAGACGAAGCAATAGCCCCCCTTTCGGCTGCCCTACCCTATCAAGGACAATTAGTGGTGCATACTTCAGGTAATACTCCTATGGGGGTTATTGCTCCTACCCATAGAGCTGGCGTTTTCTATCCACTGCAGTCTTTTTCTAAAACTGCCAAAGTGCATTTCAGCAGTGTGCCTATCTGTATAGAAGCACAAGACCCTGCTGATATAGACAATCTATTGCTCCCCTTGGCCAAACGCCTCAGCACTAAAGTATATATACTCAATAGCGAGCAGCGCAGTTCGCTACACGTGGCTGCTGTGTTCCTCAATAATTTTACCAATCATCTCATCGGCATCAGTCAGCAGATTTGCGAACAACACCAAGTGCCTTTTGACATATTGCAACCGCTTCTCTCTGAAACTTTTGCTAAACTACAAAAGATGCCTGCCCTCGAGGCGCAAACAGGCCCTGCAAGGCGCAATGATACCCAAACTATTGAAAATCACCTTGCCATACTGCCTGAACACTACCAACATATTTACAAAGTAATCACAGAATCTATTATACATACTTATTATGGAAAATAAAAATTATAAAGAAAGATTAAAAGACATCACTACTTTTATCTTTGATGTTGATGGGGTTTTTACTAACACCCAAGTATTCGTAAACAACGATGGTGACCTACTGCGAAGTATGAATATGAAAGATGGTTATGCCGTAAAAACAGCTGTAGCCCAAGGTTATACTATCTGTATCCTGACAGGGGGAGGCAATGTAGGTGTACAAAAACGCTTTGAAAATCTGGGGGTTACCGATATTTTTATGCTTCGCCACCAAAAGCTCAGCACTTTTTTAGAGTACCAAAAAGCTAAGGGACTAAAAACAGAACAAATACTCTATATGGGTGATGACCTGCCAGATATTTCGCCTATGCGACACGCTGGTTTAGCTACCTGCCCTCAGGATGCCGTGCCTGAAGTGAAAGCTGTAGCCCACTATATCTCTCACCGCGAGGGAGGACAAGGGGCTGTACGCGATGTTATTGAGCAAGTACTAAAAGTGCGTGGAGACTGGGAGGTGCCTAATATGTAATTTTGAATTATAAATTATGAAATAAGGCTGCTCAAAATAATTGAGCAGCCTTATTTGTTTATTAATTTTAATGTAAGTTTAATATAAGCTATTATGATGAAACATCCCCCTCCCCCCTTCAAAGGGGGAATAGGTAGTTACAGTTTTTAATACTTAGTTATAAATTCTAAGGAATAACTAACATTACATCAAACTAGCATTAATTGTTAAAATGCTTTTATGCGGTACATCATACCTACACTTACGCGATTAGTATCTACTTTTACACTATTTGTATCTCTACTTCTACCGATATAGGCTAAGAAAAATCGCAAGTCTTGTCCTTTGAAGGGCAAGTATTCTACCCCTGCAAAATAGCCTATGCCTTTAAACTCGTTATTAGCTAAGCTACTATTAGCCGTTTCATAAAGACCTTGCGCAAAGATATTCCACTCTGGTGCGGGTTGGTACTCCGCTTTTAACACAAACGAGTTGTATTTAGCATCTTTTACTGGTGTAGCCGAACCATTATTACTTAATGGGGTATAGTTAAGCCTATCTAATTGGTCATTTGCCATCATATAGTCTAAAAATACCTGAAACTTAGGTAAGTTTAGTTTAGTACCAAGCATCACCAAGGTATTTGTATAGCCATCGGCTTCACTTTGCAATCCTACTCCCCAACGAGTCTGGATAACGCTATCAAAAAGATTACCATTCCAATTGAAGATATAAGCTAAAGGCGTATTGCTTGCCTTTATACCTATAGGACTACCATAGATACTTTTAAAATTATCATTGCGAACATCGGTAATTTGTAGGTTGAACTCGTGGTTAGGGTTAGGTGCATACGTAATCATTGCCCCGAGCATAAAGTTATCCATATTTTCGAGAAAATCTGAATATTCATAGATGTTCATCGGATTGAGGTCGAACTCATAACCACCCCACGCTTGGCACATCTTACCCACGGTAGCCGTCCATTTTTCATTAAGGCGAAAACCAGCGTACATCATATCAGTAGCGGTAGCTAGATTGTCTAATGAAACAGCTGCATTCGATTTGTTCAGACGGTGACGGAAGCGGTAAAATATACGTTCAGTAAGGTCGCCGCGCACTTCTAAACGCAACTGGCGCGCTTTAAACTTCGTAGTTAAATCAGCTTCTCCTATTCTTTCAGCATCTAAGCTAGTTTGAAAGTTGAAATACATATTAAATTTCTTACGCAAAGGATTTTCCATCTCTTCAGGAGGAACAGGCATATCTATAGAAGGTGGCGGTGGCGCCATACGCAGCTGGTCTATCTCCATACGCAGTTGGTTGATTTGTTCCTGCAAATCTTGTTGAGCAAAGGCAACACCTCCTACCAGAAGGCTCATTGCCAACAATATCTTTTTCATAATACAATTAGGGTTTAGTATTCATCAAAATATTTTTGTATCTGTTTCCAGTCTTTGGTTTTTGTAAGTGCTAACATCAGTAGCACACGAGCCTTTTGTGGATTTAGCGTTTGTGAAGCTACAAATTGATATTTAGCATCATCTACTTCAGCATCGAGAGTAGTAGCCCCTGTAGGCACACGAGAAGAACGCACAAACAAGATACCTTGCTCTCTGGCTTTTACTGCCAAATCAAAAATAGTGTGGTAAAGGTTACCATTACCTACGCCTGCGTGTACAATACCATCAAACTTAGCGTCCATAAAAGCCTTCATTGGCAATTCAGAAACGTTAGAATAGCTGTACACAATACCCACTTTTGGCAATTCTTTTAAGTTATCTACATTAAACACTGATTGGTAAGTGTGTTTGTTTTCAGGCATACGGTTGAAGAAAACTTTACCGTTATGGATATAAGCCAATTTGCCATAATTAGCTCCTTGGAAAGTTTCTACAGCGGTGGTATTAGTCTTGATCACATCTTTAGCATCGAGTACGATGTCGTTCATACACACCATTACCCCACGTGCCATAGCATTTTTGTCGGCAGCTACCGCTACAGCATTGTATAGGTTTAGCGGCCCATCGGCACTCATACCTGTAGCTGGACGCATAGCTCCTACCATTACCACAGGCTTTTTGCTGCGCACGGTTAGGTTTAAGAAGTAAGCGGTTTCTTCCATAGTATCGGTTCCGTGAGTAATCACTACTCCGTCGTAGCCTTCTTTGTTGAGCAACTGGTTGATGCGTTTGGCAAGCGTAAGCCATACCTCATCATTCATATCTTGCGAGCCTATCTTCACTATTTGCTCGCCACTTATATCTGCTAAGTTTTTCACTTCGGGTACGGCTTCTAATAGTTGATAAATACCGAGCTCTCCGGCCTTGTAGTTCGTCTCAGTATTTGATTTGCTCACACCAGCGATAGTACCACCAGTAGCTAAAATACGAATCTTTGGTTTTTGACCAAAGACTGCCACAGACATCATCACCAATAATGTAAGGGCAATTCTTTTCATTAATTTCATTTATAATCAGTTTTATGAGTTAAACTATATTTTTCTTAATTACATCAGCATAATTATCAGATAGCCTACCGCTATAGCCACTATAGTTGCTACAAAACCAGGCAACTGAAACGAGTGGTTCAGCACATACTTACCGATGCGAGTGGTACCGGTACGGTCGAAGTTGATAGCTGCTACCACTGTAGGATAATTAGGAATAAAGAAGTAACCATTCACCGCTGGGAACATTGCTACCATTGCCATTGGGTGAATACCTAAGGCAATACCTAAAGGGTAAAGGGTGCGCACGGTAGCCGCCTGACTAAACAAGAGTACAGACATTACAAAGAGAGCTACTGAGAAGAGGAATGGATACTGGGTGACGATTTGCTCGATATGTGTCTTAAAAAATTCGATATTACCAGCAAAGAAAGTATCGCCCATCCACGCAATACCAAAAATGGCTATTACAGCCTGCATACCAGCGATGAATACTGAACCTTTTACTGCCTTATTAATATCGGTCTTAGCAAAAATGAGCATCAAGCCTGCTGTAGACATCATCACTATTTCTATCACTTGCGTCATTCCGAGTTTTACCTGCTCGCCATTTATAGTAAAAGTAGGGCGCAAACTATCTATTGAACCAAACAACACTATTGACAGCACCCCTATAAGGAATATAATTACAGATGTTTTTGCACGTTTAGCTGCTTGAGGAGAAAGAGCCTCTTCTGACTTACCTTCCGCGTCTAACACCCCCTCGCGCAGACGGCGTAGGTACTCAGGGTCTTTCTCAAGAGGTACCCCCATAAAACTCACTGCTATAGCCCCTACAATCACTCCTACTAAAGTAGCAGGTATACACACCATTAGTATATTGCCTAAAGTTACGCCTTTATCGCCTAACAATTCAGCTGATAGGAGAGCGGCGGTAGCTGCCGAAATAGGACTGGCTGTGATTGCCTGTTGCGAGGCTATTACCGAGATAGAAAGCGGACGCTCAGGGCGTACTTTGCTATCAGTAGCTATTTCTGAAATAATAGGCAAAAGTGAATAGGCAATATGCCCTGTACCCGAAAACAAAGTGAAGAAGTAGCACACTACAGGCGCAAGAAAGGTAATCATAGCTGGGTTTTTGCGCAGTATTTTCTCTGCTACTTTCACCAGATAGTCTAACCCTCCGGCTGCCTGTAGGGTAGCTGCTGCTGTGATAACCGCTACTATGATAAGCATTACATCTATTGGCGGATTGCCTGGGGTAAGCCCAAAGCCAAACACCAAAACACCTAAGCCCATCATACCGAAGATACCAAGCCCGATACCTCCTACCCTCGCCCCTACAAATATAGCGAGGAGCACTATTAATAATTCAATATAAACCATACGTTTGTTGATTTGTCAATTTGTCGATTTGTCGATTTGCTAATTGGCACAAAGGTATAAATCTTTTTCGAAACAAAAAAGAAAAAAAGAATATTTTTTTAACAGATTTTGAGGTCTTTTTGACTTTTAGAACAAGCAATTGAGGTGTAAATTCGCTTTAGTTATCCTTCGCTTATTGTTCGCTCATCGTTCGTTTAAAAAAAAGTTTCGTTCGATGTTAGCTTTAGGATGCTCGTGTATGAACTCCCCCTTTGAAGAGGGCGGGAGAATGTTTATATATACATTTAACATCTTATGATAAAACATCCCCCCTGCCCCCCTTCAAAGGGGGAATGGGTAGTTATAACTTTTAATGCTTAGTTATAAATGCTAAGATATAACTATCAGAAAAACAAAAGCCAGCAGTTAACTGCTGGCTTTTGTCATTTGTTTAATTATATTACTATTATTATCAATTAATCAATTATTATCGATTATCGATACAAAGTGAAGTTGCCATAAAACTGGCGTTTGTCGTACAACTGATCATTGATTTCTATAATGTACCAATAATCTCCCGCTGGCATCGAACGTCCATCATACTCTCCGTTCCAGCCTTCTCCTGGTGCTAAGTTCGCTAAACGCCTACCATAGCGGTCAAATATGTAAATACGTGCATTCACATTATTGTCTAAGTACTTAGGCTTCCACACATCATTTTCACCATCGCCATTCGGAGTGAAGAAGTTCGGTACTTCTATATCGTGGTACGGTACCTCTAACGTAAGGGTTACCGTACAACCATTAGCGTCTTTTACCATTACCTCTACTATCTTAATACGTGTACCATCAGGTGCTATGCGTTCTGGATCGTTGTGGTTTATCTTATAAGTAGTGCTATCACCTCTATCTACACCATTGTAATAATAAGTATAGCCCTTCAGATTAGTAACCGTACCTCCTTTAGCCTCTACCTGTATCGTATTGATAGCTGTTGCTGAACTAGTGGTATCAGAAAGGGTGAGTGGCACATATAAATCAATGGTAAAGTTCTTACTTGCACTACAATGTCCACTAACAGGGCTCGTAGTATCGTAATGTACCTCAATAGTCTGACTCGCTATCGTTCTATCGAACTCATATATATAGCCCACATTACCCAATGTACGTACAAACGAGGTTCTTGTGGCTGTGCCGTTAAGACTATAGGTTATCTTGCTAAAATCAACCTCCGGACTGCGGAACTTAACCACCAAATAGTCTTTATAATCATTCGTATTAGCCTCGCAAGTGCCCTCTTTCTCTACGTAGTTCACATTGATATCTGGAAACTCTACCACTGTAAAGGTTAGCGTCTTAGTCATCACACAGCCGTTAGTATCTTTAACTACCAGTTGATAATAAGTATCCTTAGGACTTGGTGGCAAGTTATCAAAAATATCGGTAGTTCCCGTTACATCTCTATGTCCATTTATTTTCTGATTATTATCAGCTCTTACGATGTCGATAGTATAAGTACCTGTACCTCCTACAAGATTTTTAAGCTCTAACTTACCTCCATTCTGACCATTACAAGTGTAAAACTGTGAGTTGTCTTCGTCTATATCAACACTAACAGGTTGAGGATCTGTAAATGTAAAGGTACCTGGTAATGACACCATACAGTTCTTAGCATCATAGAAGTCTACTCTATAAGTACCTGGCTCAATACCCTCAAAAGTGTATTCTGAAGCATTCTTTTCAATGTTTTGTACTTCTACATTGGTAGCCACTGATATTAACTTATAGAAGTACGGACGAGTACCTCCTGCCAGATTGCTCATCTTCAGCTTACCATCTTTAGCTCCTACACAAGTGATAGGGGTCAGCTCAGTAGTTACACTTGCTATCTGTATGCTATCATAAGGATCAACAGTAACGGTACTTGAACCGGTAAACGAAGTACAACCTAATGCATCGGTTATTGTTATCTGATAAATACCTGGAACTCCTGGCCCTGCAGCATTAAGCCCCTCAAAATCTACTCCTGGTGTACCTGCTGGCACATCAGTTTTAGTAACTGCGGCTCCTGGTGTACCACTTATAGGGGTAAGCACTACCGTATAGGTTTGCTGTCCGCCACTAATAGCAAGTCGTACAATTGCATTTTCATTGCTACAGTCTACCGATACCATTTGTATCGCATGAATTACTTTTATCTCATCAGGATTTGATGGTATGATAAAGCGGTGTTTAGCTATCACACAACCTGTCGCATTCGAGGTAGCTTCTATATCATAAGTACCACCTTTTAGCAGACCGGTAACAGTCTTTGTATTGCCAGCCTCGCTACCTGAGATATTTGTAGGTGATGTTGAGCCCACTGAGGTTATCGTATAGGTAAAACCTGCCGATTGGTCGCCATCTGATAGGTCTCTATCGACTACCGATAGGGTTATTGCTCCATAGCCACTATGACAAATAGCCCTCACAGGATTGCTTGATACTATTGCAAAGGTATTAGGGTCTTTTACTGTATGTACCCCCATTATCTTACAGCCTGTTTGCTCGTTGAGTACCTCTATCGTATAGCCGCTGCCTCTTAGGTTCTTAGAGCCTGGCAAGGCTATGGTAAGACTCGGACTTGCCACTGTAGTAACCGTAGCAATACTATTGTCTGTACCTTGAATAGTGTAGCGCAACATTGTACCTGCTATATAGCCTGTAGTACCTACATCTATACGTATTTGTTCATCTACCGCACAAGTAGCCGTTACCGTAGTAGTAATACTTAGGGTAGTAAGCTCAAAGGCTGGGGCTACTGTTACACTT
Organism: Capnocytophaga sp. FDAARGOS_737; assembly: GCF_009730375.1. Taxonomy (NCBI): domain Bacteria; kingdom Pseudomonadati; phylum Bacteroidota; class Flavobacteriia; order Flavobacteriales; family Flavobacteriaceae; genus Capnocytophaga; species Capnocytophaga sp. FDAARGOS_737. Next base: position 1,855,701 of record NZ_CP046316.1, read on the forward strand.
ACCGTAACCGAACTACATCCAGCATTGTCTTTTACTAGTACATAGTAACTTCCTCCTGCTAAATCTGGCAAGCTATACTCTGTACCATTACCCAATAAAGTACTACTTGCCGTGCTATAGAACTCAGTAGTATACGGTGGTACGCCTCCTTTTATCTTCGTCACATCAAGTACTACCTTAGGAGTAGAAAGTCCTGTACCGTTTTCGCACTTATACTGTGTAGCGGTCAGTACTCCATCTTCAAAAGTGATAGGCTCTGGTGAGGTTACCACAGTATAAACCCCTGCTGTACAGCCATCTTGGTTTGTGATACGGATATCGTACTTCACACCTTGTGGAGTACCGTGCAAGCCTGTAAAGGTAGCCGAGTGTGTACCCGAGGTAGTAGGGGTTGTTGCCGTTACTGTTAGGGTATTACCCGTAGTAAGGTCGATAGCACTACTAATAGCAAAAGTATACGATTCAGTGGTTGAGCGTTTAGGCATGACTATATCTATACTACCTGTAGGAGTAGCTGTCAGTCCTAAATTACATTTTTCGTGATAAGGTTGTAATACTACGCCAGTCAAATCAATTGGGTCTGGGTCTTGTACTACAAACTCTTTCACTATAGGTCTACAATCTGCTGTCTCCGCATCGTAAATATACATACGGTAAGTAGCTGCTTGAGTAAAGGTTGCCGTACCAAGGGTTATCACCCCACCTGTTAATGCTGTATTTGTAGCAATAGTTGCCCCTGCTATAGCTCCGTTATCAAGACGCTCTAAGGTATAGCTGTACGTACCTGTACCCCCAGATACACTTACTGTTATCTGAGCGGTAGGTGTAGCACAACTCTTCAATTTAGTTACGGTAGCTGTAGCTGTAATAAGTGCCGTAGTACTAAAGGTAGTGCTGGTTGCACAACCATTTACATCAGTTACCGTAATTGTATGCGCTACTAACGGAGTTACTTCTACTTCAAATGATTGGTTAGCTACCGTCCAATTGATTGTTTCAGTCGCAGTTCCATCTAAGCGATAGAAATGAGCCCCTTGTCCTATCTGGCTTAAATCTACTCGTACAGGTATCTTTCCATTAGTATTATTATAAGCTTGACAAGCTAAGGTAGTAACAGTAGCTATACTTGGTATATCATAAGCAGTAACTGTAATGGTACTCATTTTCTGACAGTCAAAAGCATCTCGTACATACACATCCCACACGCCTGCTGGCATATCTACGTATTTAGATGCTATAGTAGTCTGAGTAAATACCGTAGGAACAGCACCACCTGCTGCTACATAATTATAAGTATAAGTAGCAGTACCTCCACTAATGCCTAACCATATCTGTCCGTCAGTTTTACAAGTAGCTTTCTTAGTAGCTACTGTAGTAATCTGCATCTCTATAGCCGAACGTTTGATTTCAAACTCAAATGAGTTTACACAACCACTTGGCGATTCTGTAAAGGTTATATAATACTTACCTGCTGGCAAGTGAGTGTTCACATTAGCTGGAGTGTTAAATGGTGATGTTACACTATTTGCTGCTACTGATTGATGGGTATCAGCTTTATAGATATTCCAACTCATAGCGGAGGTAGAACCATCGTATCCTCCCAACGTATAGGTTAATGTACCATCATTGCCTGCAGCACATTTAACATTCTGTACGGTTAAGGTAGCAGTTAAGCTTGATACACCTGGCACTGACGAAGCCGCTTGCTGTATAGTTCTACACTTAGTAGTCATATTATAAACTACAAAAGTATAGCGTACTCCTGGTGTTAGATTAGGAATAGTTACAGCTACTCCTGTACCCGATGCCGTAGCTAAGTACCAATTATCAGTATTTATACCATCAAGGTTATTAGTGGTTACCATATTAGCAGCCGAACTAGCTGGCGGATTTTGTATACCTGGGCGATATATCGCAAAGTACGCTTTAGTAGTCGAGCTAAAGGTACCCGAACTAGTAGCACTAATAATAGCATGGGTACGCGATACACAACCCGAAATAGTAGGGAAAGTGATGCTCATCACATTCGAGTTCGGATTTATCACTAAATTATGTACTTTGTTACAACCATTAGCATCAGTTATTGTTACCTGATAGTTACCATAGTCTAAACTACCAAAAGCTAATGATATATTATTCGAGGTCGCCGTTTGGGTAGCTTCTGCATTGGTACTCGTGTTAAGTACCTTCACTACATAAGGAGCCGTACCACCTGTAGTCAAACCAACGGTTATTTCTGCCAAATCAGCTGCCGTACAACCCATTTGTTTAGTAATAGTCGCTGTTGACACTAATGGGTCTATCTTATCGATAGTGAATGACTTAGTAGCCACACAACCACGAGCATCGGTTAGGTAAGCGGTATAATTACCCGCTGCCATAGCTGTTGTATTAGTTTGTACTACATTAGCCGCATTGCGTATTACTAGCGTATGCGAAGTAGTACCTACATAGTAATCGGCTGGGGTAATAAGTACCGAACCATTATCTTCACCACAAATAGCTTTTGTTGTGGTAAAGGTATCGCTCAAGAAACGTGGTGGGTCATAGCTAATACGCACCAAACGATCGCGTCTACACTCATTACCATCAGGACTGTAGGTTACCATAAACTGTATGGTGCTATCAGTAGCCACCGGTATAGGTATAGTAACTGAAGCATTAGTAGTATTAGTAGCGATATGAGTAAAAGTAACCCCACCATCTATACTATATTTAAAAGCTTTGTCCATAGTAGGTACACCACCTGTTACCGATAGGTCAAAGGTTTGGCTGCTACTATTACAGCTCGCATACAACTGAGTTGTAGGCGATACCTGCAAACTGAGTGGGGCATATATCTCTGCCGATACAGTAGTCTGACATCCATAACTATCTGTTATCGTAAAGGTATGGACACCTACTTCTAACGCATCAGGGTAAGTATATATCGTATTGTTAAATGTATAGGTATTACCACTACCCACACGCGTTACTTTATAGTTATTGCCATTACCATTAGTAACAGTTAGCACTACTTTCTTCTCAGCATTGCTACTATAACATAATGAGGTAGGAACTGCCGATACGGTAAGGGTGCGCAAACCATCTATTACAAAAGTAGTAGAGGTAGTACAGCCTTTGGCATCTTTTATCACTATAGTATAAGTGCCTGCTGGTATATCGCCTATCTCATAAGGGTTAGGGGTAGGTGTTGAAGGTACAAAAGTTCCATTTACTGTCAGCACTTGATACTGATAACCATCAGTATTACCACCTGTAGCCGATACTTTCACCTTAGCCTTTTCACCATTGAGGCAAGTTACTCGCTCCAATAATACTACTGAAGGCACTATAGGGGTAGGTTCTCCTATCTTGTATTCTACTGTACCGATACAGTTAGGCTGTAGAGCATCTTGTATCTGCACACTACCACTCTGGGTAGCTTCTAAGCCTGTGATAGTAAACACTCCTTGGGCATCAAGAGTAGTAGGTGTCCAAGTAACCATAGAGGTATTAAGAGCTGCTACCGCATATTTAATATTTACCGAAGGTGCATTAAGTACGCGTATACGCACCTGTCCATCAGCGGCTCCTATACAGCTAACATTCTTTTCTGCACCGTATTTCTCTACTCGCATCTGTTTGTTAGCCTCTATATTAATAAGTTTTGTAACTTTTAGTTCACAATAAGTAGTAGCTTGTGCTACTTTCAGATTATCAAGAGCAAAGTCACTACCTAAAGCACCATATGCGTGTGGTGCAGAACTAAGCACTCGTATTTGTATGTTGTTATTAGTAAATCCTGCTACTTCAGCTGCTGTAAAGGTAACACTTAAGTTCTTCCAGCTCGCTCCGTTAGTTACATCTCCTAATGGCTTAGTTCTAAGTGCTGTACCATCAGCTTTGCAAAGGGCAACTCTAAACTGAGCAGGTACTCCACCACTACTTAATAGGCTCACGGCATCTACACTCACCGTTAGAGGTATACCCAAGGCTACTCCCGTAAGAGTGCGCTTATACACTACCTCGTTATTACCATTACCTGCTACGGCTAAGTATCTACCACCTGTAGGGTCAGTAGGTACTGTCCAATTAGCTTTTGCTGGAGCTTGTTTAGTAATGAGTTGTTGTCCATCTTCTAGGGTTGTACTGCTTGTAGCACATACTAAATCAGTATTAGCACTTTCTACACAAGTATCTACATCGCCTGTTCCAAAATCCTCTGTAAAGAGTACATTAGGAGTAGTTGATGAATTCGCTGGGGTATAATACACCGTTAGTGAGTGTGCCCCTGGTGCTAAGGTACGGTGAATAGTATTCCCTACAAGCGTTTGTGTAGCACTACCATCTAATATATACTGGTAGGTTTGCGATACAGTAGACGATACCGTAATCGTTACCGCGCCATAACCATTATCACAACGATATGCTATAGGACTTAAGCTAATGGTCGGCATAGTTGTCAGCTCTACTGTTATCGGAATGCTCACTCGGCAATCTTTACTATCTTTTACATAAATAGTACTGCTACTGCCTATATAGCCTATATTATCAGGCACATAAGTAGCCTCTCCATCAAAACTATAGCGATATGGAGGGGTACCTCCTGATACATTATTTACTGCTACTTTGTATTGATTATTCGCCGTATCACAAGAGCGGTCAGCTACTACCCCCGCATAGGCTCTAAGCGGTGCTTGAGGTGCTTTTATCACTATCGGTTTCTTAGTATAGCGACAAGTAGAGCCTGCTACATTCGAAACCATTTCCACTTCATAAGTACCTGCTGGCAAACCTGTGAAAAGTCCACCGCCAGTAGTTTTAAACACTGGTAACACACGTGCCCCCGCGTTGTCTAACTTATATAAGTTGATAGTACGGTTTACATTCTGACTTCCTGGTGCGAAAATCATATTGATATACCCACTATTAGGGGTACTCTCACATTGTATCTCTTGTGTAGCCGATACAGTAAAGTTATGTGGTGATGGCGGACTTATCAGTACTTTGTTTGAGTATGCCTTCGCTCCATTGCGCTGGTCACCTACTATAAATTCGTATTCACCCACTTGGGTAATATTAGGCACTTCTATATCTACTCCTGTAGCCCCTTGACTGGCTAATTGTATACCAATAGGAGCAGAGCCCAAAGCTGCTGCCTCGTTAGCGTACTGTTTCTGACCGTCTATCTTCCATATATAGAAGCGGTAAGTTGGCTGTCCTGCTTCTGCTTTTAACTGCAACTTAGCCGTGTTGCAAGACCCTTCTTTAAAGCCTTTAAAGGTAGCCGTCATCTTCATATCGGTTTGCTTACCGATAGTCTCATTAGCCGTATACTCACAATTTGGTATCTGGGGTGAAGTAAACTTAAAGCGGTAAGTACCTTCTGTTAGATTTTCTATAATACCTATATTATCGGTCTTTATATCGGTACGCAAAAGAGTACCATTCCTATATATCTCTACCTTATATTGTACGCCACTGGCACTTAGTTGGTAGTCTACCGAACCTTGCTCAAATGGGGTTTCGTCTTTCTTATTAGACAGACTACCTAATAGCCCACTCGTAATCACCTGAAAATAGAACGCCTTATCACAACCTGAGTTTAAGAATTTCAAACGATATAAGCCTGCAGTTGTAAGCGTAAAGGTTTTACCTGAGCTTAATGTACTCCAGCAGTCGTCTGTCTCTATACGGCAGTTAGGTTGGGCTGCTGCCTGACTATTGCAGCTACCATTCCACGTTTGCCACTCATAAGGAGTATTGTTATAAGGTACCGATATAACTTTCGAGCCTCCTTGACAGAGGTAGAACTGACTCGTCCATCCACCAGTTCCTGCACAAGTAACCCCTATATTTTGGGCTTGCGCTTTAATAGGGTCTACCATATTTCCTATTGATTGATAATCAATAGTTTCAGTAACGGTAAGTAGTGTACCGTGACAAGAAATTGTTTTCTCTACCTTATATACTCCTGGGTTTATCGGGCTGTACGAAGGATTCGTCTCTCCTATAATAGGCCCATTGCTATCATACCACTGATAAGAGGTAAAACCTCCTATAGCATTAAAGGTCATCGCTCCTGTACCACACATTAGCTCTTGGCGGCCACAACCCGATACATTTACTGTCGTAGAGATAGCCCCTGTTTGGGTAAACTCAGCTGACTGACAGCCGTAAGGCCCTCCCTCATAGGTAATTGATAAGTTAGTAAGTACATAGCTTTCACAAGGTTTTAGCAGTACACTACAGTCATTGCTTACCTTCATCGGTATACGTATTACCCGTTCTGGGTCGCCCAATTTAAGAGTTGATTGGGTATAATTCTCCCCTATACCAAACTTATACGACTTATTAGAGGCAGTGTAAGCCGAAGTAGGCTGCGGGTTCTGCCAACTACCATCGCCTGCACCACTAAGGTCAGGTGCCCCATTAGGCTGTACTGAGGTATTGTCTGGCAACGTTACATTTATAGTGGCCTTATTAATATTTTCAGAACCTGTATTCTCATACCTTAGCTCGTAGTAAAACTGCTGGTTAGGCTGCAACTGGGTAAGGGTATTACCCCCAGCATCAGTATAACGTTGGGTAGTTTTAATCTGTAGCCCACGCGGCTTAACCGTTATAAGGAAAGAGCAAGAAGCCGTATTGCCTGAGCCGTCTGTAAAGGTATAAGTAACCGTATGTACACCTATATTGAAATAGCTATTAGGAGTGTGTGATTGCCAACGAGTAACTGCCCCTCTACACGTAGGGTAGGCTTCTGGCTCACGCCAACGTACCTGCTTACCGCATTGTCCTTGGTCTACTGTTACCTCTATATCATTAGGACAAGGCGTTCTAAAGTAAGGAGGCTCGTCTATAGGCGGTAGTACCACTGTAGCGGTTTTAGTGTAAACAGTGTTATTAGTACAACCTACATTTGGTTTTAGGGTGTATTCAGCCAAATAGGTAGTAGTGGTATAGATATTCTCCCAGAAGCTCGAACCTATTTTTATAGGGGCTGATGTAGTTTTATTGCCATCAGCATCAAGCTTAAACCACTTAATATCAAAAATATGCTCAGAAAGCCCTAACTTCACCCGCGCCTGATTGCCTGTACAGAAAGGTACAGGGCGGTCTATCACCAAGAACGGATTAAAGGCATTGCTTATATCTATATCTATATCCTTAGGCACTACTTGGCATCGGTGGTCTGTCTCTATACGATAGAAGCCCGTAGTAAGCCCTTCAAAAATATGGAAATACTTATTATCGCTTGCCTGATAGGTTTTAGAGTCTATCAGTGTAGAGGTAGTAGCTGTAGCTGTAGCCTTGCGGTACAAACGGTAAGTAATAGGGAAATACACCTCTTGCCCCGTTACGTCTACCGCTATCATACCCGTAGCGCTACCTTTATGACAAATAACAGGGTTAATTACCGGATTAAGCTTCACAAGCGGCGGAATAGTAATCTCTTTATAAAATTCATTGTTATACAAATACGGAGTAGTAGGGTCTGTAATACTATATCTATCGTATTTATTTGTACCCGTATTATGGAAAAGTCCGTGACTGAGATATACATTAGTAAAATACAACCTATACTTGCCCGGTAATAAGTTAGTAAAACTACCGGTTTGGGCATTGAAATAGTTGCCTCCTGTAGAAGCGTGATTATTCACATACGGCCAAGATTTATATCCCCATTGGTCTTCTATTTCCTGTTGCAAATATACTCTTTCATAATAATTATCATCTGCCACAGTGATATTTCTCCCTATGTTAAAATTTATCTTTCCTACCTCACAATCTTTTTCATAGTTCACTTTAGGGTTAAACGAAACGGCTCCTAACTGATACTCTCTAACGGTCGTAGCTCCACAAGCATCCGTTACAGTAAGGCGGTACCTACCGGCTGGCAAGTTTGTATAACCATAAGTACTCCAATATGTTCTTATTTCCAAGTTTAGTGGGAAAGAAATGGTACGAGTTTTAGTATCGCTAAAAGCAACAGAACCTTGATAGGTGACCGAAGCAACTCCATCAGCTCGCTCTACCTTTAGTTTAAGAGGATAAAAGAATTTATCAATATGATCAGGATATATCTTAAAAGCCCCCGTACCTGCATACATCCCTAAGCCGGTTTGTAGCTTATCCCATATTTTTATAACAGGACGTGCTTGAGGAGTAGGCATTGGCGGAATTGCCCCCATATTGTAATGAGGCACTACAAACTCATTCGAACAAGCTACAGGGCAGCCCCCCGGCTGATTCTTATATATATACCGATAAGTAGCCCCTGGTGTAGATGGATAAGAAGTATTACCTTCATCTACCCAATTCCCTCCTACTTTGCGTTGTAGATTAAAATTAGAATAACCGTTAAGCCAGCCGCCTACATAAGTAGGTCTTGCTTCTCCTGTATTTACATCAGGAAAAGAGGCATTCCTACCTGTATTGCTAGAGTAGCTAGAATGTACTGAGCCTTCATGTCTCGTTAGGGTATAAGTACCACAAGTTAACTCGGTCCAAGAAAAGGAACCATCATATTTATAGCCATAAGCATTATAGATAAGAGTGTTACACCCTCCTGTAGGCATATCTAACTGATGGTCAAACTTAAAGCGTTCTCTAATTGTATTTTTAGGACCCTTTATTACAATCTCTACATCATCACCTTTAGCAAAAGGATAGCCTGGTACTGTATAATAGGCATGATAATAATTAGGAGATCCTGCATAAAAAGAAGAAGAAAAATCAATAGCAGGTTTACTTGAGTTTTTAAAATATGCCACTGCAGTACCTGGTTTAGTAAACCAGTCTCTTAGCTCTGCATTATAATCAGTAAGATTACGCCATAGATAGTCGCCATCTTTCCTACTAATATAAATCTGCATATTGTAGTGGCTACAATTCTCACTACTCTTATACATATAACGGCTTTGGGTAGCTATTTCAATACAGTTTACCGTATATCTATGAACCACGGAAGGTATATAGAAAGACGGATAACGGCGGGTCTCCCCACATTGGTCGCTTACATTGGTCTTATCCTTTACCTGTACTATAATATAGGTATTAGGTTGCACCGCAGGGCTTTTTACCTCTATATAACCATTGTTAGCTGGACGCTGAAAGGTTTGAGTGGGCACTAATACCGTACCATCCATTTTCAGTAGTGTTACCTCAAATGGCCCTATCCCTCCATTGGGGATCTGAAACTTCACCCCTCCGTTTTGTACAGCTCCTCCGCAGTAGCTCACTGGTTGTATAGCGGTAAGGTTCTGTATATTCATAAGCTTATAGTTAGACTCAGCGTCTACCTCGCGCTCATCAAAAGCACCCGTATCCTCATCGCGTACAATCACTTTATACTTAATCTTCTCAACCTTAGTGCCGTTCCATTCTTCAGCCTTTAGGTTATAAAAAGTATATTCAAAAGGAGCTCCTGGCGAAGGCTGCGTCATTCTAAACATATCACCATCGTGCCCCCCCCCTTGTAGCTCTATAATAAACTTACCACTCGAGGGCAAACAAATAGAAGGAAACGGACTCATATCACGGGCTGTTACCTTTATTTGGTTATCAGTAAAACAGTTCCCTTTGATAAAAGTCACCTGTACGTTGATACACTGAGCATAGCCCACTGCACCCAACATCAAAAATAGAATTGCTGTAAGAAACTTTTTCATTGCGTATAAAATACTCATACAATTAATGCCACAAAAGTACTATTTTTTTTTATAACTACCAAGAAGCTCCCACTCACCTCTTAACACTTTTCCATAAAAAAAACCTATTTACTTTATTATCAACAAATTACATAATGTTAAACTATTGTTAATATTAATCACTAACATTTAGCCCTTAGCCTTATCACCTATTAAAACCAACACCTATACTAAAGATACACCTACACTATAGGAACACTATAGGAACACCGAAGGTTCCCCTTTGTCACGTCCCACCTGTCCCAACCCTCCCAATCCTCCCAGCCTTCTCAACCGAAATTAAAAAAAATTAACCATTAATAATTGATAATTAATAAATATTTTATATCTTTGCCACGACTTACACCAAACAACACATTTGCACCGTATTTTTTAACCTTATCATATTGAAAATTAACAGTATATGACAACATTAGTAATATTAGCGGCTGGTTTAGGCAGTCGCTTTGGCTCCGACAAACAGTTAGAAAACATCCATAATGGCAATGCTCTCTTCGATTATGCTATCTATGATGCCCTCGAAGCAGGTTTTGATAACATCGTGCTTATCATCCGTCGCGCAATAGACGACCTCGCACGCCAACACTTAGAAAACCGTTTTGCCGGAGTGCCTATTACTTACGTATATCAAGATGATTTCAACCCTAAAGGAATAGAGCGCAAAAAACCTTGGGGTACGGGGCACGCTATGCTATGTGTAAAAGACTTTGTAAAAGGGGCATTCCTTATCGTAAATGCTGATGACTACTACGGAAAAGAGGGGTACCGCCTAATGTATGAGGCTCTAAACTCAGAAAAAGAAAAGACTTTCTTCTCTGGTGGCTACCTGCTCAAAAATACGCTTAGCGAAAATGGTACCGTATCACGTGGTATCTGCCAAGTAGATGAAAACCACCACTTGCTGTCTATCAACGAGGCTACCAAGTTGCGCAAATTAGATGAGCACACCGCCATAGACGAGGAGACAAACACTCAATATCCGCTAAGCACTTACGTATCAATGAATTTCTGGGGCTTCACTCACGAGGTATTCGAGATAGCCGAACGCTATTTTGCTGATTTCGTAGAAAAGAATAAAGAAAACCCAAAAGCCGAGTTTTACATTCCAATGGTTGTACAACACGCTATCAAAGACTACGGTTACAAATTAGAGGTATTGCCTAACCACGACAGCTGGTTTGGTATGACGTACCACGAAGATTTAGCACTCGTACAAAACGAAATACAAAAGCTAGTAGATAAAGGCGCCTATCCAGACAGGTTTTAAATGCAACAACAGCAGAAAAACAAGAATTTAACAACTAATTATTTATAAGAATGAAAGAAATAGCCAATCAATTCATTTTAGAAGGAGACATCCTTTCTATTGAGCCTTATGGCAATGGGCATATCAATCGCACTTATTTGGTAAAAACTAGTGCTAACAACTATATCCTACAAGGCATTAACAGCAATGTATTCAAAACACCTCTTGCTATTATTGCCAATATCGAATTGCTGTGGGAAACACAGCCCAATAACCACATTATCCTGCCAATGATGCCTACCCAACAAGGGGGACACTCAGTAACTGCTGATGAGGTAGTATGGCGCATCTTCCCTTTTGCTGAAGGTTACACTTCATACGAATTCATAGAAGAACCTTGGCAAGCTGAAAAGGCTGCTAACGCCTATGCTACCTTTATGAAGACGTTTGCTAATATCGACACTTCGCGATTGCAAGCTACTATTCCTAATTTTCACAACGGGCATTTGCGTTTTCAACAGTTAGAAGACGCTCATAAGCAAGCCACTTCTGCTCGCAAAGAAAAAGCTAAACACCTCTACGAATTTGCCCAAGAACACAAAGTTATCTTCGATCTTATCCAAAAAGAAGTAGACGAAAAACGCATTCCGATACGCATCACTCACAACGATACTAAAATCAACAATGTACTTATCAATAAAGCGAATCCTGATGATTTCAGAGTTATCGACCTCGATACGGTAATGCAGGGTATCCTACTATACGATTTTGGCGATATGGTGCGTACCTCTGTCAGTCCAACTGAAGAAAACGAGGCTGATGACAGCAAAATAGTATTTAACACTGACTTCTTCGAGGCGCTCTGCAAAGGTTTTTCGGTAATGAACCCTGTTATGACAGAGGCTGAAAAAGCACATATAGTAGATGGTGCTAAGTATATGATTTTTATCATCGGTATCCGCTTCCTCGCTGATTATTTTAACAACGACATCTATTTCAAAACATCTTATCCTGAAGAAAACTACATCAGAGCACGCAATCAGTTTGTGTTGCTACAACGTTTAGAGGATAAAGAAGCTGAATTAAAAGCTATTGCAAGAAAATATTTTAAATAAACTTTTAGTTATTAGTCGCTTTCTAAGGACTAACGACTAATAACTAACGACTAAAAAAGAATAATATGAAACCACTAGAACAAAAGTTTAAAGAAGTATTCGGCAAAGATGCTGAACAACAATTTTTCGCCCCAGGACGGGTAAATCTTATCGGTGAACATACCGATTACAATGGCGGTAACGTGTTCCCTTGTGCTATCGACAGAGGTACTTACGGATTGGTAAGCAAACGCGCTGACCGTACTTTCCGTATGTATTCTGAAAACTTTGCCGACCTTGGTGTAATGGAATTTACCCTTGATGAATTGGTAAACGACAAAAAACACGATTGGGCTAACTATCCTAAAGGCGTGATTAAAATGTTTGTAGAAGAAGGCTTCAAAATAGACAGCGGCTTCGACTTCCTCGTATCAGGTAACATTCCTAACGGAGCGGGTCTCTCTTCTTCAGCTTCTATCGAGATGCTTACCGGCATTGTGCTTAAAGATTTATTCCACCTCTCTATCGACCCTATAGCTATGGCGCTTTTGGGCAAGAAGGTGGAAAACTTGTTTATTGGGGTAAACTCTGGTATTATGGACCAGTTTGCTATAGCTATGGGCAAAAAAGACCACGCTATACTACTCGATTGCAACACCCTAAAATACGACTACGTGCCTGTAGTGCTTAAAGATGAAGTAATCGTAATTGCTAATACCAACAAACGCCGTGGTTTAGCTGACTCTAAGTACAACGAACGTCGTGCCGAATGCGATGAAGCGTTAGCTGAACTACAAACTAAACTGCCTATCAAAGCATTGGGCGAACTTTCTATTGAAGAATTTGAAGCTAACAAAGACCTTATTAAGAGTCCTATCCGTCAGAAAAGAGCTAAACACGCCGTATACGAAAACCAACGCACGCTAAAAGCACAAAAAGAGCTTTCAGCAGGCAACTTGGCTGAGTTTGGTAAACTGATGAACCAATCGCATATTTCTTTGCGCGATGATTACGAAGTAACCGGTGTAGAACTCGACACTTTGGCGGCTCTTGCTTGGGAACAACCAGGAGTAGTAGGTTCGCGTATGACAGGTGCTGGCTTTGGCGGCTGTACCGTGAGCATCGTGAAGAAAGACAAAGTAGATGACTTTATCAAAAATGTAGGCGAGGCTTACAAAAACAAAATAGGATATGCTGCCGACTTCTACATCGCTGCTGTAAGTGAAGGCGCACGAAAACTTTAATACAAGACAAGAATGATAACCATCAACAAAAGCCTGTTCGGAACTCATAACGGACAGGCTGTCTATCAATATAGTTTACAGAACGCGAACGGTTTTCGCGTGTCTGTACTTAGCTTAGGCGGTACTATTACCGAAATTTGCGTAAAAGACAAACACGGCGTACTTAAAAACGTAGTGTTAGGCTATGCGCATTTAGAAGATTATATAGGCAATGGGGCTTACAATGGGGCTACCATAGGGCGCACTTCAGGCAGAATACACAAAGCTGCTTTCTCTATAGACGGCAAAACCTATCACCTCTACAAAAACAATGGCGAAAACTCATTGCACGGAGGTAAAGAAGGCTTCAGCAGTAAGATTTTCGAGGTAAAAGAGCTCGCTAACGGAATAGAAATGCACTATCTAAGTCCTGATGGCGAGGAGGGTTACCCTGCTACTGTAGATTTCAAAGTGCGCTATACCCTTACTGAAGACGATAGTCTGCACATCGCTTATGAGGCGGTAGCCGATGCTAAAACTTACTTAAACATCACCAACCATAGTTATTTCAACTTGGCAGGCGACTTAGAAGTAAACGGCGATGCTCAAAAGCTACAAATTGCGGCTGATAACATCTGCGAGCTGGCAGAAGGATTAATACCTACTGGCAAATACCTAGCTGTTGAAGGCACAACTTTCGACCTTCGCAAAGGGAAAGTCATCAAGGAAGGTATAGCCGAAGGACACCCTCAGTTCAATATCACTCGTGCGTACGACCACCCTTTTGTGCTCAACCACAGCGGACTGAATGCTGCCCCTCAGTTGGTATTGCATTCTCCTGAAAGTGGCATCACTATGGAAGCCTATACCACCCAACGGGTCGCAGTGATTTATACTGGCAACTTTTTAGACGAGGTACCCGTATTTGATAAGGTATGTACCCCTCAGGAAAAACCTGTTAAGAACCCTCGCTTTGCAGGAGTAGCTATCGAAATGCAGGATTTCCCCGATGGTATCAACCAACCTAATTTCGGAGTAAAACCCCTCGAAAAAGGAGAAGTTTATAAGCACGAAACTATTTATAGGTTTAGACGTTAATAAAAAATGGATATTTACATTGAAATAGAAACCCTTATTACCTATGCAGTGCTGCATAACTTGGTAAAAAAAGAGGATCGCATACTCGTTACCAATGCGGTATTAGAGAGCATTGGTTGTGATAGTTATCGCGAGTTTACCGCTGAAGAGCAGGCTCAAATAACAGCTGCCGCTCAAGCGATTACCTATCCTACAGAAGTACTCGACCGCATTGTAGAATGGGCAGCTACGCAAGGCAAACTTACTGCTGATACTATCACCTACCGCGACCTTCTAAACGCCAAGATTATGGGGCAAGTACTGCCGCGTACTTCGGTGATAGCTGCTTCTTTTTGGGAAACTTACCAAAAAGACAAAGTACAAGCTACAAATGACTTCTATGAGCTAAACAAACAGAGCAATTACATTCGTACCGATAGGATTGCTAAGAATATACTATGGGAACACCCCAGCAAATATGGTAATTTAGAGATTACTATCAACCTATCTAAACCTGAGAAAGACCCTCGCGATATTGCCGCTCAAAAAGATGTAGTAGCCACTAACTATCCCAAATGCTTGCTCTGCAAAGAGAATGAAGGCTATATGGGGCGGGTAAACCACGCTGGCAGACAAAACCTGCGTGCTATCCCTCTCAACTTGGCAGGCGAGGATTGGTATTTTCAGTATTCACCCTACATTTATTACAATGAGCACTGTATCGTCTTTTCGAGTGAGCACCGCCCTATGAAGATAGACCGCGCTTGCTTTGAGCACGTGTTGAGCTTCGTCGCACAATTTCCTCATTATTTCCTCAGTTCTAATGCCGATCTGCCTATAGTAGGAGGTTCGATACTCTCACACGACCACTTTCAAGGAGGTAAGCACGAGTTCCCGATGGAAAAAGCTACTGTAAAGGAAAAAGTGCAGTTTAAAGGGTTTGAAGATATAGAAGCAGGTGTCGTAAACTGGCCTATGAGCGTATTGCGATTGCGCGGCGACAAAGACCGCCTTATCGACTTAGCTGACCATATCTTGCAATCGTGGATAGGCTACAGCGATGAAAGCCTTGGTATTTACGCCTATACACAAGGAGTGCGCCATAATACCGTAAACCCTGTAGCTCGCTTCAAAAATGGTCAATACGAACTCGACCTTGCTTTGCGCAACAACCGCACTGATAGTGCTCACCCAATGGGGATATTCCACCCTTACGAACACCTACACAATATCAAAAAAGAGAATATTGGTATTATTGAGGTGATGGGGTTAGCTATCCTGCCAGGTAGACTCAAAACTGAAATGGCAAGTATTAAAAAGCTCCTTGCTGAAGCTATAGCTGCAGGCAAGCCGTTTGAGAACGTATATGCACAGATGAGCAACGACGAAGCCCTTCAAAAACACGCTAAGTGGATAGAGCAACACATAAGCAACTACCCTACTCCACTCACTTCTAATAGTTTAGACAGTTTTATTGATAAGGCTATCGGAGATACTTTCTGCGAAGTATTAGAAAACTGCGGTGTTTTCAAACACACTCCAGAAGGTGAAGAAGGATTTAGGAAGTTTATAAAAGCAGTAAACAATCTTTAAGAAGATAGGGAATTAGTAAATTTGCTAATTCCCTATCTTTTTACTACTTTTGCACTTTAATTTTTTCTTTATGATAAAAAAAATACCTTTTTTACTCCTTTTATTACTGCCCATAGTAGCAGTTTTTGGGCAGACACACGTGTCAGGAAAAGTTATTGACGAAAACGGTTTACCTATACCCTATGCCAATGTACTATTCCCAAAAACAACTATCGGCGGTTATACTGATGAGGAGGGGCGTTTCTCGCTATATTCAGAAAAAAAACAACGCGAATTAGAGGTTTCGCTCATAGGATATACTACTAAAAAAGTACATTTAGATAAAGATAATACCAAAGGACTAGTAATTGTATTACCCGAAGGGGTGCAGCTAAACGAAGTAACTATTATAGCAAAGCCTAAAAAAGCCCTACCCAAAAAAGAAAACCCTGCATACGCAGTGTTACAAGGCATCTGGAAAAACAAGAAAAAACGCGGACTGCAAAATGCTACGGCTTATCAGTACCGCAAACACAGCACTACCGAGTTGGGTGTGAACAACCTCGATACTATCTTCCTCCAAAAAGCCTTAGGCAAAGAATACGACACTATTAGACGTATACTTTCTGAGAAAAAATATAAAGAAACTTTCTCGCTGCCGATGTACCTCACCGAGAAAATAGAAAATGTATACGGCAATAATCAGCTGAACAAAAAACGGATAGATATAGAAGCAGAACGCTCGCAAGGTATTGTACAACAAGGATTTGGCTTAGAGCGTGTAAGCCAATCATTTGACGATTTCGACATTTACGACAATACTTATATGATACTCAACAAGCCTTTTGTTAGCCCATTGGCAGAGTTTGGTTATGGGGTGTATCTATACGTGCTAAGCGACACCATACAAGACGGCAACCGCTCGTTCTACCGCATCAACTTCTTCCCCCGAGATGACCAAGATTTAGCACTCGAAGGGAAGTTTGAAGTAGATACTAAAACCTATATAGTAAAATCAATACAAATGCGTACCACCCCTAAAACAAACATCAATTTGGTACGCGGTCTCTCTTTTGAGAAGTATTTTAGCATACAAAATGACAGTATCTACCTACCTGAACGCGAAATTCAGGAGGGCGATTTTACTCTTTTGACTAAAAAAGACGAAGAAAAAGGATTATATGTAAAAAACAACATATCTTTCTCGCATATTATCCTCAACCAGCCCAAACCTGCTACCTTTTACGACCAACAAGTAGTAAAAATATCAAAAAACCAGTTCAGAAAGGAAGATAGTTATTGGGACACCCATACTATCGGTGGAACTGACTTAACAAAAACGAAGCGACTTATAGCTGAAGTAGGCGATAATAAGCGCATCAAAATGATAGGTGACCTGACCGACATCGTAACCTCTGGCTACATCCCCATAGGTAAGTATATGCAGTTTGGGCGTTTCTGGCAAGCCTTCTCAAGCAACAACGTTGACGGACTGCGCTTGCGGGCTGGCTTCCGCTCGTTTATTTCTACTGACGACCGTTTTCGCACCTACGTATACGGAGCATACGGACTAAAAGATAAACTTTTTAAATACGGAGTTAGTGGCAAATACCTTATTTCTTACCGTCCGCGTATCGGCATCGGGGCTGCTTACCAAGATGATAACCTACAGTTAGGTAGCTTTGTGATGCACGATGACACCAATTTAGATTTCGAAAAGACCACTAATTTCATTATTGCAAGGGGTGAAAACTATTATCTGACACGCAATAAGAAGATACAAGGGGTTATCAACTACGATATAGCAGCTAATATACGGCTTTCGGTGTTTGGCACCTACCAAAGTTTATCTTCCGCTAGCGAAGAGAACTTTTTGATAGCTTATCGCAACCCCAAAACAGGCGATATACTGCGCGATTATGACAATTTTTACACCGGCACCGAACTGACTTTTACCCCTGGCAGAAAGGTATTCGGCTATGGAGTAGAACAACGCTACGGCAAAAAGTTGTTTTCTACCTATACTCTCAAATATACTAAAGGGGTAAGTGGTATAAGCCATAGTCAGTTTGACTACGACAAGGTACAAATATTAGCAAGTAAGCCTATACCTATGTTTGGCTACGGCATACTGCACGCTAACCTCGAAGCAGGAAAAGTATTGGGTACCGCCCCTCTTATTGCCCTTGCTCCTACCCCAGCTAACCAGTCGTATTCTACGGCTAAAAACACTTTTGCACTGCTTGACTACTACGATTTTATCACCGACACTTATATTAATGGATATTTCGAGCATCATTTTGATGGATTTTTGTTCAATAGGGTACCATTCCTACAGAAAACACGCTTTAAGAGTCTCCTTTTCGGTAGATTTGCTTACGGAACACTCTCAGAAAAGAATAAGACAGCTAATATGAGTAATATAGTGTTCAACTCTCCTGAAAAATTGTATTGGGAATACGGTTTTGGTATTGAAAATATCGGTTTAGGCAACTTCCGTTTTATACGTTTAGACTTTGTATGGCGCAGTGATTTCAACGATGTCAATGGGGTACGTAACCCTAAATTCGGCATACGCTTAGGTATAGAACCATCTTTTTAATGATTAATGATAAATGACAAATAGCGAATTAACAAAAAAACTGATATTATTAGGAGAGTTATTCAATGATGCCGAGCGATTCTCAGCTATATTCGCACAGGCTGAGCAGCAAAACAGTTGGTTTACACAACATAACTTAACTTTTGCTCGCAACACTTGGGCTACAACCCTATCAGAAGCTAATATAAAACGATGGTTATCGGCTTATAAGCTATCTGAACCACAAAATATAAAGAAAATATTGCTGATAATGGCAGGCAATATCCCCTTAGTAGGTTTTCACGACCTACTATGCGTATGGGTGTCAGGCCATAAAGCGGTAGTAAAACTTTCGTCAGAAGACAAACTACTACTCCCCTTTATAGTAGAACAACTAAGAGACCTCATACCTGAATGGGCAGAAGCCGTAACCTTTTCAGATGGGAAAGTAACTGACTTTGATGCAGTAATTGCTACCGGAAGCAATAATACAGCGCGCTATTTTGAATACTATTTTGGTAAAAAGCCTCATATCATCAGAAAAAATAGAAACTCTGTAGCTGTACTTACTGGCAAAGAAACCCAAGAAGAGCTCACTGCCTTAGGAAAGGATATCTTTCAGTACTACGGACTTGGCTGTAGAAGTGTTTCTAAACTATTCATACCCCAAAACTACTCTTTTGATGCTTTTTTTCAAGCTATTTACGCCTATCGGGATATTATCAACGAACAAAAATACGCCAATAACTATGATTATAACAAGGCTGTATACCTAATGAGTTTATATAAGCTACTCGAAAATGGTTTTCTAATATTAAAAGAAGACAAAAGTTATGCTTCACCCATAGCTACCTTGTTTTACGAGTATTATACCGATACAGAAGCTCTGAAAAAACAACTCATTACCGATACCGAGCAAATACAATGTATAGTAGCAAAAGGATTACTACCTGATGAAATAGCTTTCGGAAATACGCAAATCCCCCAGTTATGGGAGTATGCTGATAATGTAGATACACTAAAGTTTCTCTCAAATTTGGGATAAAAGAGCAAAATAACAGAAAAGAATCTTTAAGCAAAGAATATCACAAAACACTGAAAATCAGATTTATATAAAAAATAAGAAAAAAAATATTTAATTTTTTCACTAAAAATGTTGCAGGAATAAAAAAAAGTCGTACCTTTGCAACCGCATTGAGAGAAAATGCATTGCTAATAATAAGCAGATTGAAAAAATAAGGTCCGTTCGTCTAGGGGTTAGGACGCAAGGTTTTCATCCTTGTAACAGGGGTTCGATTCCCCTACGGACTACAAATAAAAAACATCTTTTATACAACTTTATTATTAGTTGAATAATTAAGGTTAAGGTCCGTTCGTCTAGGGGTTAGGACGCAAGGTTTTCATCCTTGTAACAGGGGTTCGATTCCCCTACGGACTACAAAATACAATATTTCGAAAAGTATCTGTAAAAAGATACAATGATAAAAATAAAATAGTAAGGAAAAATGGCAAACCATAAATCAGCGTTAAAAAGAATTAGAAGAAACGAAGCAGCTCGTTTACGCAATCGCTATCAACACAAAACAGCACGTAATGCTGTTAGAAAGCTACGCACTTTAGAAAACCAAGAAGAAGCTAAGGTTCTTTTCCCTAAAGTAGTTTCTATGATTGATAAACTTGCTAAGAGAAATATTATTCACGCTAATAAAGCAGCGAATTTAAAAAGCAGTTTAGCTAAGCACTTAAACAAATTAGCTAAGTAGTCATTTAGGTTTTAGATTTATCACTGATGCCAGATTTATGTAAGTAAGTCTGGCTTTAGTGTTTTAATAAAAATAGTAGAATATGAAAAACAAAGCTTTCAAAGTAGGTCTTCTACTTTTAGTAGCAGGCTTAATATCATGTGATGGAAGCCAGCAGACCTCTGACAACACTCCTACAGAACATAAAGTAAAATCAGTTGATTTTAAGGAGCTAAAACTAACAGAGCTTACACCAAAAGCTCAGGAAGATTTAAGGCAGTGGAAGAGCTTTCAGTCATTAATGCAGATCATCATATCGATGGCGCCTAACAAGATAAAAAACACTGATGCTTTAGTGCTTTCAAACCCCGATAGCCTACTCATTTACAGCCGTCTACACCCTATTAGTTCTAAAACAGAAAGTGTAAATACCTTGGTAGAACGCGACTGGCGTACTCCACCCAATAGTATAAAAGATACTGTTTTTAGAGTAGAAAAAATAAAAGAAGAAGGAAAGGCTTTTCTACAATGGAGGCGTTTTTTAGTAGCTAATATACCTTATACGTTTTCAGTAAGTTCTAAGAAAATAAACTACCCTCACCTCAATTTAGTATTTTCCGAAGAAGGAAAAGAAGAATTGAGTACCCAGTTAGCACTTGACACACTCTCTCCCCTACCTGCTAATGTAAAAAGAAGATCTTTAGTAGACGATTGGAAAGAATTTGAAGTAGCATTTTCCCCTAAGAAAAGTGGATATTACAATATTCAGCTATCATTAGATGAAGAAGCAAAAGCGAATGACAATGTGATTTTATATCGTCCAGTACTCGAATTAGCAGCTAAAAACTTCCAGAAAGTAAGTCAATATTCTGACAAAATAATAGGAGAAAACTCAAGGGTAGAAAGTTCTTATTACTCAGTATATTTTTGGCTTACACAGATGCAAGATACTTTACAAGAATTGCTGAGTGACACTTTCCCTGAAAAAATCGATATTCCTAGTATAAAAGCTCGTTTTAGGCTCTTTCAGACACAAATCAAATCATTAGCAGACAACGTTAAAAACAACCCTGATTTCAAAGAAGAGGCCATTAAAAACAACATTAATCTTTTAGAAGAGACTTTTAATAGTATCATCTCTCATATTAATAAGATTTACAACAATGATTTGGATGAACGTATGCGCTATATAGATACCAATAACGAATAATTGTCAGCATACTTTATAAAAAAGCAAGCACTATTTTCATAGTGCTTGCTTTTATTGTTATCTGTATAGGGTAAAGTGTCCCATATACTCTTGTTGGTCTTCATCTTCGTGTGTGCGCAGTATATACCAATAGTCTCCTGATGGCATCTCTTTGCCTTCATAACGACCATCCCATACCTGACCCGAACGAAGCGTCTTTATATAACGTCCATAACGATCGTAAATATCTACCGTTAAGTTAGGATAACTGCGGTATATATCAGGATCCCAACCGTCATTCTGTCCGTCACCATTAGGCGTAAAGAAATCAGGTGGTACTGACTTCATATACTCTTTCTCTATCGTAAGTGTAGAACTACAATTATTAGCATCTATAGCCTCCACTACTACTAACTTAAAGATACGTCCATTCACCACTCGACTCGTTGGGTCTGTTGGCTTAAGCATATATTCACTCTCTCCATTCTCATAACTGCCATTGAATGTTATAGAATAAGGTGTATCTCCCTCTCGTGGATTACCTCCTACTACTTTCACTCTAACCTTGTTGATTTCGCGTGGATCAGTCTTATCTAATATCTCCAAGCCTGGATAACGCGTTACACTTACCGTTCCTGCCAAGGTACTTGAACATAGAGAGGTCATTCCTAATGGTCGATAGTATAACGTTACCGTATATACCCCATCATTCTCTATCTTTTGGGTTCTCAACACTTGCATATTTCCATTTACATAGCCTACAAATGGTTTTTTCGTTACACCTCCATCTATTGAGTATGACAAGGTATTCGTAGCTAATAAACCATCGCTGTTATCTCTAGCAAGTGTTATCTGTATATATGGATTTGTACTTGTTGTAGATACTGTCGAACATTCAAAACCTACAGTAGCTGTTGCTTGCAGACTAGGTGCTGCTGCTATCGTTATCTCGTGGGTTTGCGAACAGTTGCCATCTCTAAATTCTAAGCTATAAGTTCCTGGTGCCATATTAGTACGCGATACCGTTGTGCCTGTAGCTATACCCGTTCTGGTGTCTATCACATTACCTTGTGAGTCTTTTAGCTCATAGCTATAAGGGGCGCGTCCTCCTTGTATCATAAACTCAAGTTGTCCATCTGATTGCTGATAGCAAGTTTCTGTCACTGTCTTCACTACACCTAATTTCAATACATCTGGCTCTTCTATAGTGATACGCTCACTAACTTCACAACCTATTACAGCATCTTTCACTTGGATAGTATACTGTCCTTTAGGCAAGTTTACAAACATATTAGTACCACTAAATGTACCTGCCTGTGGTGTAATACTATAAGTATAGCTACCCGTTCCTGCTATCACGTTTATCTGTATCTCACCATTAGTTAGTCCATAACAAGTAATATGGGTCACACTTACCGTCTTACTAAGTGGGGCATAGTTCTCTACATTTACAGTCAGTGTTTGTACACAGCCTCCTTGGTGTCTTACCGTAATAGTATGTACTCCCGCTGTTACTGAAGTAAAGTAATTGCTTGCTTGCGCTACCCCGTCTAAAGCAAAGGTAGTTTGCGCTGCTACATCTGTATTTACTCTCACTCTAATAGCATTATTCACACTATTCGATGGACAACTGTATTCTACTGTAGCTGTTGCTTGTAGGTCTACTCCACCTTTTATTGTTATCGGATCACTTTCAGTAGTACAACTCATAGCATCTTTTACTTTTATCGTATAAGTACCCGATGCTAAACCTGTATACAAGGTCTTACCTTGATACCAATTAGCTCCACCATCTATTGAAGTACTGTAGGATTGGGTACCACCAGTAATAGTTACTGATATAGTTCCGTCATTAGCACCATAGCAAACCTCATCAGTATGCTTATCTATTCGTACTCTGATCAAATCTGGCTCTGTAATTTTGAATATCTCATCTCTATGGCAGCCATTAGCATCTTGTATCCTCACTACATATTCTCCTGGTGCTAATTTCTCAAACACACCGCTCTCTACTACCCTATCAAAACGTGGGCTAATAGCATATACTATCGTACCGGTACCACCCTCAGCCGTTACAGTTATCTTACCGTCATTCTTGCCTTTGCAAGTAACGTTGCTCACCGTGCTGGTTACTGATATAGCGTCTGCTTCTCTTATATCTATCTGAGAGCTATTATCCTCGCAGTCTAAACCACTCTTCACTTTCACAAAGTAAGTACCTGTAGCCAAGCCGCTAAACGCCCAGTCAGTCGCATTGATTTGCGTAGCCGAGATAGTCATTGCTGTAGCTGTTAGACTGCCTTGGTGTAAGCTATATTGATAACCTCCTACACCGCCTGTAGCCGAGAAGGTTATACGTGCTGTAGCTTCTCCATTACATTTCACAAACGCATCAGCTGTATTTACCGTTAAGCTTACAGTTTGTACTGCTACTACCTCTACCTTATTAGATGCTGCTGATTTGCAATAATTAACATCTTGTACGTAGAACTCATAAGTACCTGGTGGCAATGTAAAGAGATTGCTAGTGGTATAGGTTGTTGTACCTCCTAATTGGTACTGATAACCTCCTGAACCACCCGTAGCCGTTACTTGTATAGTTGCCTGTGTTTGTAAGCAGGTAGTTGGACTTACTATCGAAGCCGTTACTTTTATTTCCTGTGGCTCGTCTATAGTTACCGGTATGGTCAAGTCGCAGTTCCAACCGTCCACTATCTTCACATTATACTCTCGTGCATCAAGCCCTGTAAAGGTCGTACTAGTTTGCGCTCCGTAAATTTGCGCTCCTCCTACTTCCCACAGTTCGTACGTGTAGTTACCACTACCGCCTGTAGTACCACTTACCGTAATGCTACCACCTCTTTCACTGAAGCACTTTACATCAGTCTTAGTTACCGTTGCTGCTATAGGAGCTGGCGGACTCATAACTTGAGTTACACTCATCTCACAGCCGTTTTGGTCTTTCACCCATACAGTATAGGTTTCTGATATCAAGCCTTCAAACACTGAAGTACTGCTATAATTACCATATACACTATGTGCTGCTGGCGTTGGCGTACCTACTGTTAAGCGATACTCATAATTGCCCCAGCCACCGGCGGCTGTTACCATAAAGCTACCTGTTTGTCCGCTACCACATTTTATCTGGTTCGTTATCGTTGTACTTGCCGTTAATGCTGATGATGGACCTGATAAAGTAGCTAAGGTAGCGGTTTTTGTACAATATGGGTACTGTGTTTCTGTTACCTCTACATAGTACTTACCTGCACTTAAACCTCCTATAGGTTGGGTTCTCGGGTCACTTGTATCATTTCTACCTGCTGTAGAACTTACTACCTCTACTCCGTATTCATTTACTACTCTAAAGGTGTAGTTGCCTGCATAGCCTCTCATCGATAATGTCAACTCTCCATCATTGCCCGCTGCACAAGTTACCGGTTTGGTTTGTGCCGCACTTATCGATATATTATCGTAATTAGCTATTCCGTAGTTTACACTACGATAACAACCCGTAGCACTGTCAGTTACGGTTACTTCATAATAACCTGGTACAGTAAAGGTTACTGATACAACACTTACCCCTGAGGTTACCGTATAGATACTTGGCGTAGTTGTACCTCCTGTCACTCTCACTATATAGCCCTGATTAGAACCTCCTTCTATAGTAAAGTCTACTGCTTCTGCCCCTTGACAGTCTATCGGACGGGTCTGCTGTGCTTTAATAGATGTTATACGTTTCAGCGGTGGTATTACCGTTGGACTGTTTACATTATTAGCGGTACAGCCATTGGCATCTGTTACATATACTACTACCGTTTGGGTATACGTACCATTACTAGTCACACTCACTACATTACTATTACCATTATTTATAGTAGTGGTGCTTTGTCCATCAAATATCGCAAACTTATATGTATAAGTACCTGTAACCCCACCATCTGCTATCGCTTGTACGATTGCCTGACGCGCCTGATTATTCGCATCACAGCTAAAGTGGGTCGTTACCGTTGTACTGCTCACTACCAACTGTGCAGGCTCTGTAATAGTTATCGTTTCTGACGATTGACAAGCTCTTGATGAATATACAGTTACTGTATATACCCCTGCTTTAAGCATTGGGAATCGTATCGTCTTTGGTGTTGTATTCACCGTTTCAGTTCTTGTTGCAAAGCCTCCTGCTCCCTCTATCTGTATCACATAGTCAGTTTGAGATTGCGTACCTGGTATGGTTACATCTATCCTACCATCATCATCTCCGTGACAGCTTACATTAGTTTGTGTATGAGTAAAGGCCACCGGTAGCGCTGGTGTTACTTCTATTGTAGTGGTTTTTGTAGCACAAGCTGTCTTGTTGTCTTTCACTCCTACTATATAGTTACCTGCTGGCACTCCTGTAAATACCGGTATACTGCTTGGCGTAGTAACACCTCCTCCCAATCGAGTAAGGGTATATGTTAGGCTATTAGTTCCTCCTTGGTGGGTAATACTCAAAGTCGCTCCCGTAGGAGTCGCACAAGTTACCTCTTTTAGTATCGCTACTTGTATCCCGCTAATAGGCTCATATAATGTTACTGCTGTAAGCGTTGCTGAGCAACCCCAGCTGTCGCTTACTACTACCTCGTAGCTTCCTGCTCCCAAACCAGTAAAGGTTCGCGTGCCTTGGGCTATACCTTCCTTCACTCCGTCTTTTATCAGTTGGTAAGTGTAATTCACGCCATCTCCTCCAGTTACTGACTGTACACTTATCTCTCCTGTACCCGCTACACAATTCTCTTGGGTAACTGTTAGTGTACCACTCATTGTCTCTGGTCCCGTTAGGGTTATCGTACCTACTGTTACCTGACAGCCCTTGCCGTGGTTATCTCTTACTGCTATATGATAAGTAGCCGATACTAAACCACTTCTTACGCTCGTACTTGTCCAAGCGCCACTGGTAGGTGTTGGTGCTACCGTATCTATATAGTACTGATAAGCTCCCCAGCCTCCGCTAACATTCTCTATGCGTATCTCTCCATCGTTGTTGGCACAAGTAATTGAACGTACACTCGTTGTAGCGGTAAGTGATACCGTAGGTTCTGCTATCGTAAATACCTGTGTTTGCTCGCATAAGGTATTCTGATTGGTTATCGTTACCGTATAAGTATTCTTAGCTAAGCCTGAGAAATTCACTACATTAGCCCCTCCTGTTAAGCTAGTAGGACTTATCGTTACTCCTGCCGATGGACTTATAGCTACATTATAGGTATGGGTACTTACCATTCCTGCTAAGGTAAGGGTTACCGTACCATCGCTATCGCCCTTACAACTTACATTCTTTATCGCTACTTTGGCTATACTAAAGGTATTCGGATTAGGCGAAGTATAATCGTAATCTATCATACAGCCCGTATCTTTATGCCCTATCCAGAATTTATGCGTTGCATTAGGGGTTACTGCAAAAGTACCTGTCGATTGCCAAGGAGCAGTACCTATCGCTGCCGTAGGAGCTGTAGCTCCCTGTGCGTAGTAAATAGTACCTGCTGTAAAGGCCGCTCCTCCTGTTTGGGTGATACTAAGGGTTACTGTATCTGTACCACAAGTAATCGTACTGCTTACCGTTATATTGGCAGCATCTAAGCCTTCGTAAGCGGTTATTGTTCTTACTGTGCTGGTAGCACAACCTGATGCATCAGTTATTGTAATAGTTACCACTCCTCCTGCTGGGTCTCCATAATTAAATACATTACCCGTACCGGTACTACCATTAGGTGCTACATAGGTAATAGTTACAGAACCTGTGCCACCACTAATCGCAGCCGATGGTACTCGTATCTCTGCCTGACGTGGCGTATTACCACTCGAACAAGTAAAGCCTTTCGTAGTGATTAACGTATGGCTAAAGGTCAAGCCCGTTGGCGAGTAGACCGTAGCCGTATACGTCTTATCGCAATGTGTAAGCGTATTGGTAACTGTAATAGTGTAGATACCCGCTACTAAATTATTTGCTGAACGACTTGCCATATCAAAGGTTACTGCCCCTCCTGGCCCTGTTACCGCATAACTGAAAGCTCCTCCATTAGGCGCGTTCTTCTCTACTACAAATAGCTGTCCATCAGCACTGCCCGCACAAGTTACCGAACGTGTACTCACCTCTATCTCTGGATAAGTAGCCGATGCCACTGTTAATACTACTATCGTAGGAGAACAACTTAACTGATTCGTATCTGTTACCGTTACCGTATAAATACCTGGCATATAGCCCAAAGGTATCTGGTGGGTTACCTTAGAGGCTGTACTACCTACTACCGCAGTGAATGGATTACCACTAAGGAGCGCTCCACTAGGTGGTGTTATATCATAAATATAGCTACCTGATCCTTTATCTACTGTAATAGTAATCTCTGCCTCTTGTCCTGCTCCACAACCCAGAGGCTTGCTCACCTGTGCACTCGCCTCTAATGGATTGTGTATCGTTACCGTATAAACGCCCTCACAGCCTGTCGCTCTCTCTTTCAGTACTATAGAATATACCCCTGCTGATAAACCTGTAAATACATTATTACGTTCTTGCCAATGTAAACCACCATCTATTGAGTAGTCATAGTCTGCTATATCTGTCGCTGGTGCCCATACAGTTCGCGCCGTTGGCGTTACCGTAATAGCAAAAGTACCATTGCTACAGCCTGTATATTTTGCTTCATATACTTTAGGCTTAGGGTGTACCCCTATATCATAATTGCCTAAAATCTTAGGAGGACAATATTGGTCTGATATATCTACTCTTACAGTTATTGTCTGTACTCCTGATGGATATTCTAAATTATTAGAGTTCAATACATTATCGCGCAATATCTCTATACGATTATTTGCCGTTGCTATCGGTGTTATAAAACTACCGCCCGATACCACTGAAAGCGTATAAGTATACTGACCGCCTCCACCTTGGGTGTTGAGCACTTCTATTACCCCTGCTGTATCGCACGTTACCTTTGAGTTTACAGTTACCGTAGCTGTAATAGGGGCTAATTGTTTTACCTCGGCATCTCTACTGCCCCACTTACAACTGCCTTCGGTTACCTCTACATAATAGGTCTTACCTGCTGGTACTGTAAAGGCTGATACCGTTTGCTCATAAACCCCTATTGCCATATTTACACTTCCCGTATAAACCGTTGGTGTTCCTGCCCTATTAGCTCCCGGAGGATTAGGTAATTCATACAATCGCCAAGTGCCTGTTAGTATATTACCTAAGTGATAGTTATTCTTACGCTTAATAGTAAATGATACTTCTCCGTTAGATATGCCAGCACAAGAAGGTCTTGCCGTTAACCCTACCTGCATCGCAGGCTCAGTAGTACCACTGTAAATATCTCCCTCTGCCTCAGCTATACAGCCTTGTGCATCGCGTACATAGAACTTATAGGTTCTTCCTGGGGTTAGGTTCTTCCACACATACGTTCTTGCTGTGGCTGGCGTTGGGGCCACCCAATGGTTATTATCTATTGAAAACTCTAAATTACCCGTACCTCCTGCTGATGCTGTTACCGTTGCCACCATTCCTTGTGTTAAACCTGTACAACCACTAGCAAAGGCATTCATATTTGTCTGTACCGTTATTACAACGTCTTTTAAACTATTTGGTACTATCTTATCTAATACTTCTGTAGTACAAATAGTTGTTGTACCTCCCTTAGTGGTAGTCTTATACGTAATACTAACAGTCTTACCTGGTAAGAAACTTGGGTGCGCACCCATATTGGTGGTACTTGAGGTTACTTTTGTCCATACTCCTGATCCTATTCTATACCATACATCTGAGTCCGTATTATAAGCGTTAAAGGTCGCCTGATCAAACTTCAATTTTAAAGTCGTAGGATTACCTACTCCTGGACAAGCTACACTCGTATCTACCTCTAAGGTTGCACTCGCTAAACTTGGTTTATCTACTATCGTAAGCGTACGAACACTACTACAGCCGTATACGTCTTTCACTGTTATCGTATATACACCTGCTATCGCATTAGTTACTGTATAAGTACCCGATACTCCTGTTTGGGTAACGGTACTACCGCCCGGACGCGTAACCCCTACACTAAAAGGTGTACCGCCTACAAAATCCTTAAGCACTATCTCGCCCGTACCTGTTCCTACACAGGTAGGTGTCTTCACCGATGCCGTGAAGTCTGCTGCCGCTACCCGTGCAAGGGTTACCGTCTGTGTCTTCACGCATCTACCTGCCCTCACATATACCTCCCATGTCTCGGTAGTAATACCTACCGATGGGGTTACATTATTCGTACCACTATACGAAAGCGGTGTTAGGGTACCTGCTTTCCTAAACGCGTATTCTATACCACTTCCGCTCGCTATCACTTCTATCTTAGCATTGCTACCACAAGCCGATTGCTGCGTAGTCTTTACTCTGAAGTTTAACGATGGGTATATAATGATATTTGATACCGCACTACAACCGTATTGGTCGGTTACCGTTACACTATAGCTACCCTGTGTCAAGCCTCTAAAACTATGTGTTACCGTTGTTGTACTAGGCGATACCGTAGCACCATTGTTTAGCCTTACACTATAACCTCCATTACCATCTGTTATCGTTACAGTTACTACCCCTTGACTATCGCCCGCATAGCAGTCCGTAGCCTGCAAGGTAAGGCTTACCGTACGCGGGGTAGCAATCACTGTGGTAATTGTCTCTACACAACCCTTGCTGTCTTTTACCTCGAAAGTCGCTGTGCCTGTAGCTACCGCTGCAAAAATATTGCTGCTTTGTGGACCTGCTTTTACCACTCCTCCTACTAAGTAGGTATAATTATAACCTCCATTACCTCCACCCGCAGTTAGTTTTACTCGCGCTTTAAAATTGTTTGAACACATCGCTACCTGCTCTACCGTAGAGGTAAGAGTTAATGCTGCTGGCTCCGTAATCGTTACAGGTACTTGTATCGCACAAGTCTTACCTCCTGAGCCCGATGGTCTATAGTTGAACGTAATGGTATGAGTCCCTGCCCTGAGATTATCTACCTCAAAGGTAGGCGATTGTACATAAGTAGTATAACCCGTACCTGTACGCGTTGTACTCTCTACAGATACCTGATAACTACCACCTCGTAAATTCTCCAGCTTAAAGGTAGCCTTGCCTCTTAATCCATTACAAGAAGCCTGTGTCTGACTCGCTACACTCGACTTAAACTCTTGTCCACTAGGTATCACTACCGTCTTAACTATTTCTTGTGGACATGATGCTGCTCCTTGTGTATACTTAATCGTCATTGTATAACTACCTGGGGCTAAACCTGTAATAGTAGCCGTTGTACCTGTAGCTGTCTTACCATCTATAATATAAGTATAATTATACGTATTAGGCAAACCACTAATGCGTATCGTTCCCTTGCCTTCACAATCATAAGTGGTAATCGTATAGCTTGTGCCTGTTGGTGGCGTTATACGTTCTGGCACTTCTACCGGTATATCTAACTGGCAGCCTCCTTTATCTTTTACTGTAACAGTATGCGTGCCTGCTGGCAACCAACCTTCTGAATTGGTAGTAAAATTGCCATCATATCTATAACTATAGTCTCCATAGCCCCCAGTTACATTCGTAAAACGTATTTGCGCTTTATTCTTAGTAGCTACATTACCATCTCCACAACCTATTAGTTGCGATACTACCGCAAATCCTTTTAGCGGTGCCGCAGGCGATGTTATGTTTATCGTTACTTGTGCTTTACACTCGCGCGCATCAGTCACATATACTACACGGCTACCTGAGGTTACTCCTACAAAACGATGTTGGTTGCCTGTTACATTTTGTACTGCTCCATTATCTAATTTCACTTTATAAGGTGCCGTACCTCCACTGATAGTTAATGAAATAGTACCATCATTAGCCCCATAGCACACTACTGCTGTAGCTGTATATGTAATCGTAGGGTTAGTTGCTGCTGTTAACGTAGCTGTACCACTTACTGTACAGCCTTTGCTATCTGTTACCTCTATCCTATATGCTCCTGCTATCTCAGTCTTGTAAGTCGCTATCCTATTGGTAGGTACGTTTTGCTGTGTTTGTACAGTTGCATTCGTTCCCGCATTCTTCACTATGTAAGTGTAAGGTGCATAACCATCTTTTATCTTCAAGGTTATCTCTCCTTTTGCCGCATTACCACTATGGCAAGTAATGTCCTTAGCCACTACCGCTCCGGCAGCTCCGGCTACCGTTATCATTCTCTTTATTTCGGTAGTATAGCTTGCCGTACAGCCGTATTTATCTACTACTGTAAAGGTGTGAACCCCTACTTGTAAGTTGGTATACGTATAAACAGCTGCCGTCTGACTCGCTACTCTCGTGCCGTTATGAAAGAATGTATAAGGCGAGGTACCTATATTTTGTGCGTCTGTTACTTTCACCTGTACTTTGCCTGCCGTAGCACTACTCATACAGTAATTGTTATTAGTTATATCAGTAGTGCCTGTAAGAGTAAGGACTGGAGCATTAATAATAGTGAAATTATTATTTTGCTGACAACCGTTAGCGTCTGTTACTATAACCCTATAAGTACCTGTTTGAGTAAGAGTAAACTGAGGACTGGTTTGCGCTGCTGTAATAGTAACTGTACCCTTATAAAGTGCATAACTATAAGGTAGTGTACCCCCTGTAGCAGTCATCGTTACACGTGCCGTAGCTGGATTACAAGCCAAATATGTATCTGACTTACTCGCATCTAAACTAAGCGTAAGAGCTGCAGGCTGAGTAATCGTAAAGGTTCGCGTAAACTCACAGTTAGGATTGTTCAGATCTCCTCGGAATTTTACGGTATAATTACCCACATAACCATTCCATACAAAGGTATCATTGTTAGGAGTAGAAGCGTTGAAATTGAAATTATTATAACCACTTACTGCATAATAGTACTGCCCATTAGGCATATTTTTTAGTTTTACTTTATATTGTCCTAATTCTCCATTACACTTAGCAGAAGTAATCTGTTCAGTAGAGGTATCTACTGCAAAACCTTTACCATCTTCTATTTTTACAGTATGAGTAGCTGTAAAACCACAAGACTCTGGTACCTGATAGACTGTTACATCATCAAAAGCAAAGTCATTGCAAGCCTTGGTATTCCATTTAGTACGTATTCTTATCTTTAAATGCTTGTAAGTACCAGGATTTATTTTGGCTACAGGGCTTACCCCTGTATTAACCCCCGTACCATCAGAAGCAAAACGGAACCAAGCGTTCATATTATTGCCATTCTGAGGTATTTCTTGCGATTCTATACGTCCTAATATTTTGTCAGTACCTCCCTCTTGTACTATATTGCCTGCATCATCAAGGGCTACAATCTCCATTATCATCACAGGATTTACACATTCTGTTCCGCTATAAGAACTCACCAAGTTGAATCCAAACATTTCGAATTCTATAGGTTGATTGGGTAATACATCTGTCACATCTTTTTCATAGAAAATGGCTCCTTGTTCTATAAGAGGACCAAAGTCTACTGCTAAATAGCGCGAACTATTGTCAGATGGATTGGTATGGTCGTTAGGAAAGTGAGCAGAGCCGTTCCACCAACTTTTAGTAGTACCTCCAAGATCTTTCTTACCTGCCACAAAATACATATTCCAAGCTAAGTATTGAGTTCTCGGGTCTATCAATGTATAAGCAGGGGTCATACCTGGTGGTGGGGTTGTATAAGGGTTCCCTTTACCAAAGTCTTCTTTTAATAGTATTCCCCGCTGCGTAGCCAATGGGTCATCATACTTAATAGTAATAGTATGAATACCCGGTGGTAAGTTAGAGAATTGTGCTGTAGTAGTTTCAGCCCCACCGTCTAACTGATATTTATAAGTATAACTTAGTTTATCATTCTTAATAGTTACAGTTCCTTTACCATCGCAAGTATAGGTTACGGACGTATTACTAAATACAGGTGCTTTAGGTTTGTCTTTTACCTCTACTTTCAGATTCGTACGCGCACAACCTATACCATCTTTTACTGATAGATTATAAGTACCTGGCGCTAACCACTTAGAAGAAGTAGTTGTCCAAACCCCATCACCAAAGTTATAGGTAATAGTACCTACCCCTCCTTGTACATTGGTAAAATGTACTAAAGCCTTTCCTGCGTTTACACCTGTACCACACCCTACTAATTGAGCCACCCCTGCTGAAGCGATAAGGTTACCATTAGCAGCATTAGGAAGTTGAACTGTAAGTAAATCTATTTGACAGGTTTTGCCTCCATAAGTGTAATAAAGACGAGGGGTAACTGATTGACCTGGTGTAAGATTTAAAAACTCGCGAGATGTCTGTTTAGCACTTATAAGGCTATACTCATAAGTATAACTAACCGTACTTTTCGGTTCAGGGAACACTATTTTCACTTTAGCTCCACAATCGTATAGCTGAGGCGTAATAGCTCCTATAGTAGGTGCTGGAAGTTCTTGTATAGTTATTGTTTTAGTAGTCTCGCAGTTATTAGCATCTATCACTTTCACAGTATAAGCTCCTTTATCAGTTATTGTAAAAGTATGCGAAGCTTGTGAAGATGCTCGTGCTATGAAAGTAGTTGCTTTGTAAAGTTCGAAAGTATAACCATTACTATCTTTTGTACCGCCTTGTGCTGATACATTTATAGTACCTTCATTACACATAATATCATGAGGAGCTACATCTAATTTCAATAAGGTAGGCTCTATTATCTTATCTGTAGCACGTATAGTACAACCATCATTATTTTCTACTACTACTACATAAATACCTGCAGGTAATGCTTTTGTAAAACCAGCTGCTGCGGCATCAGTAGCCGAGGTAATCACTTTTTGTTCTACTAAAGCTCCTGAGATATTATCTTTATATATCTTATAAGTATAAGGATAATAAGGCGCATCAGAAAGCTGCACTTGCAAGCTACCATTACCTCCTTTACAAAGCGGATTAGTAACTGTCAGCTTTAACTTAGGAGTTTTCTGTAGTACTGTCTTTTCTATTTCGTATATACAAGTTACTACACTTGTAGTATTAGCACTTGGATTGGTAGCTAATACTTTATAAATACCTGCACTCAGACCACTAAACACTGGACTAGTTTGCCAAGATTTAACAATGATGTTGTTCTGCTTTAGCGTATATTTGAAACCTGCTCCCAAAGCATCTATAGTGATACTTCCTTTAGTATTGCATATTTCGTTTTTAACGTTAGCTTTTAGCTCTGTATCATCTTTAGTAACTCTAAAATAATAGGTAACAACACAGCCTCCAGCATAAGTAATTGTTAGTCTGTAATCACCTGCTGCTGTTATCTGTTTTTCAGCCCCTGTACCAAATGCTGACCAACAACTAGCTTGAGAAGGGCGACTTGCAGGACAGTCAAGTGATTTTCCTGCACAAGTAGCAGTCATCTTTTCCCACACATAACTTTCAGCATTAGCTACTGCTAATTTTATATTAAGGGAAGCATCTTTACCACAAAGATATACCTGTGGGTACTTCTTACCATCAGAAGAACATACATATATCTCTCCTGAAATTTCTTTGTCTATTATTTTCTTTTCTATAGGGTGTGCCGCTTCTTTATCATTAGGGTTTACCTCAAACTCTTCATACATAGTTGCACAGCCTGTTTTTGATTTAGCAACCTTATAAGTACCTGCTTCTGTAACAGTTATAGCAGCCCCCGTACGGTTAAAAGAGGCATCGCCTACTTTTGACCACGTATAAGAGGTAAAACCTGCTGTTGCTGTAAGCACCAATGAGGGTTGACATAGTACAACAGGATCATTCTTAAAGGTACAGTTACTAAAATTGGCATTTACGATAAAATTAGAAGGCCCTTCTACTCCTGAGCCACAAGCTGTAAAGAGAGTACTCGAACTTTTTGGAGTAAAAGTAGTAGTATTATTTAACTCACCTTTATAAGTGGCATAGGCTATATTTTTTATCTCATTAGCACACGGATTTTTCCATTGGTTACATTTATTGGTTACTTTTACATTAAAAGAAATTGTATATTCCTTACCATTTTTCTTCACTAACTCATCAGGTACACTTATTATCAGTTTACGATTAGTAGGATTGTAATTAGTAGTAATCTTATTGTCAGAAGGAGTTATATTAGTAATTGAGGACTCTAAGTTATCGGTAATTATATCAGTAATCTCTAAGTCTTTAGCATTATCATTTCCTTGGTTTTGAAATTTTATTTCATAACGTAAAGTCTCACCCAAAGCAATAGTATTTTTACCTGTAACATCTTGGTTAGCTGAATTAAACACCCGTTTACTCATCAGTACTATAGGCTCAATAACCTCTACATTAAAAGCAAACATAAAGGGCACATAGTAATCACCTGCACTTGTAAGGTGTAAACTTGCTTCAGTAGTATCATTACCTAAAATACGTTTATTAGCATTCTCTAATTTAAACACTCCTATA
This sequence comes from Capnocytophaga sp. FDAARGOS_737, assembly GCF_009730375.1. Classification (NCBI taxonomy): domain Bacteria; kingdom Pseudomonadati; phylum Bacteroidota; class Flavobacteriia; order Flavobacteriales; family Flavobacteriaceae; genus Capnocytophaga; species Capnocytophaga sp. FDAARGOS_737. Next base: position 1,891,548 of record NZ_CP046316.1, read on the forward strand.
TCGAAACCAAGCATATTATTAGATTTTGGTTTACGATTGTAGTTTATACCATTTTCATCAGTAATGGTACTATTAAAGAAATTATTATAAGGACGATCTGGTGCATAAAGAACTTCATTTGATATTTTATTAGTAGTTATCTTTAATTGGTCACCCGTTCCCGTAGCATCACCTTCTACTGCTGCAAAAGCAATTTTAGCATTTACAGGTAGTGGAGCTGGCACTGTTTTAAACCCTGATACTTTTACTGTACGAGGATGTCCTGCGTCTACCTCTGTATAGCCATCAAATAAGGTAATATTGCGTGCTGGTTTAGAGGTATCTTCGTAAACAATAAAAAGAGTCCAACCTGCTGTTAGCCCCCAACCACGTCCTTGTCCTGCTTGTAGGTCGGCTACAGTATAGGTACCTGCGACCTTATTGAGTTTGTCAGTAATATCAGCTCTATATATAAAAATAGTTGATTTGTTATTGTAAACTTCATCTCCTATAATTTCTTGATAGGCTCCATTATCAATCTTAAACTTTACTTTTTTGACCTTTGACTTATCTACTTTGGTAGTGAGCCAATCATTTCTTTCAGAAAGAGGAAAAGAAGCCCAATAAAGATAAGCTTTTTTCACTTTACGAGGACAAGCACTAGTAGGATTAGGATCTTTTACCTCTGCTGAACTTGAATTGAAAGTATTAGAATCATTATCTATATCTATATAAACTTGTTTTACATCATTATTATTGAGATTTCGATTATTATTATCACCTGTTTTGGTAGTACCAATTACAGTATTTCCTACCACTATCATATCTCCTTTGACAGTAGCTTTATAACGCTCGTTAAAAGTAGTTTGTGTTTGTGCTGTAGCAACCCATATAGCTGCTAAAAAGAAACATTGTAATAGTATTATTCGTTTCATACTATAAGATACTATAAATTAGATAAATATTTAAACAATAGATGAGCGGTTGGCTAATAGTTATACTTCCCGTTTCAACTGCAAAGGTACATTTTTTATTCTTAAGCTCCTTATTTTTTATTGCAATTAACATCTTTTTAACACTTTATACTATTATACATAAAAAAGCGATGTTTTTCACAAACACCGCTTTTTCTATAATTCAAAATTCAATCTATAATTCTAAAGCTGCTTTTACATCACCGTTCATCAATAATTCTACCGGATTTTCAAGAGCTTCTTTTACCGCTACTAAAAATCCTACTGACTCACGCCCATCTATAATACGGTGGTCGTATGAAAGTGCTACATACATCACCGGTGCTATCACTATTTGTCCGTTTCTTACAATAGGACGATCTACTATGTTATGCATTCCTAATATCCCTGATTGAGGAGGATTGATTATAGGGGTTGAAAGCATCGAACCAAACACACCTCCATTAGTAATGGTAAAGGTACCTCCTGTCATCTCGTCTACAGTTATCTGTCCGTCACGAGCACGAGTGGCTAAGCGTTTCACTTCAGCCTCTACCCCTCTAAACGAAAGGTTTTCAGCATTTCTTATTACAGGTACCATCAACCCTTTAGGCCCTGATACAGCAATAGATATATCGTAATACTGATAAGTCACTTTGTCTTGTCCGTCTATCATCGAATTTACATCAGGGAAGAGCTTAAGAGCACGCACCACTGCCAATGTAAAGAAAGACATAAAACCAAGCCCTACATTATGACGCTCTTTAAAAGCATCTTTATATTGTGCTCTGAGGTCGTAAATAGCTGTCATATCCACTTCGTTAAAAGTAGTAAGCATAGCAGTTTCATTCTTAGCACTTACAAGGCGTTCAGCTACTTTACGGCGTAGCATACTCATCTTAGCACGCATCTCGGTACGAACACCGCCTGTAGGTGTTCCCATTGAAGGTTTTGAAGCCTTTAGAGCATCATCTTTAGTAATGCGCCCTCCTTTACCTGTACCACTTACAGCGGCGGCTGGTATCTCACGCTCTGCTAATATCTTGCGTGCAGCAGGACTCGGAGCCTGTGCAGCATATGAAGGAACTGCTGGAGTGGAAGCTGTTGGCGCTGGTGCTGGAGCTGGTTTTGAAACTTCTTGTTTAGGTATCTCTACTTTAACTTCTGATGTCTGACCTCCTGCTGGTTTAGGAGCTGCAGTATCTATCAAACAAACCACTTGTCCTACTTTCACAGCTTCACCCTCTTCAGCTTGTAGGGTGATAACGCCCGCTGCCTCTGCTGGAAGTTCAAGAGTAGCCTTATCTGAATCTACTTCAGCTATAGCTTGATCTTTTTCTACATAATCTCCCGTCTTTACCAACCAACGGGCTATTTCTACTTCAGTTATTGACTCACCTGGTGAGGGAACTTTCATTTCTAACATAGTATTTTAGTTTTAGTTTTAAAAAACAGTAATTAGTCATTATTTCTTTAATGTAACAATAAGTACCCCGTTCTTACCTTTATCACCATATTTAGTAAGAGCTATAGGGTCTTTCAGCACCATAATGCTATCAATCTTTTCAGGGGATATATTACTCATAAAATTTGTTGCTTCAGTAGCATACATTTCTTTGCCATCTACTATCACCAAAAGGTCAGTATTAGAAGGCACTCCCGTTACTGATAATGATCCTACAGTTTTATCGTTGCTACTAGTATCATTACTTTTTTTTAGAGTGACGACAATAGCACCTCTCTGAGCTTTATTACCATATATAGCCACAGCACTTGCGCCTTTTAGTACATTTATACTCTCAATATCATCTGACTTAAGAGATTTTTGCACTATACTACTCACTTTTTCATCAGTAAGCACTACATCATTTACTACCCACAAAGGTTGTTGGGCATTTCGGGCAGAAGCACACTTAATATTTGGCATTTGCTGTGCCGAAACTATATAAGTAGCCACTAGCAGTACTAATGTAATAATCTTTTTCATATTATTAAAATTTTAAACTATTCAAACACTTTGGCTATTACTTCATTATGGCGTTTGCGATCGCGAGTATGGCTACCAGAAGCAGGAGCTGCATAGGCTGGCGTACCAACATAACGCCATTTTACCAAGTCAAAATTCATTAATATATAGCCATAAGCCCCCATATTCTTAGGTTCTTCTTGCGCCCACACAAAATCAGTAGCATTAATATATTTAGCTACTACTTCTTTGAGTTGCTCTACTGGTAAAGGGAACAATTGCTCTATACGCACCAAAGCTATATCATCACGCCCTAACTTTTCGCGTTCTGCATAAAGATCGTAGTAAAAACGTCCTGAACAGAATACTACTCGTTTCACCTTATTAGCATCAGCTATAGGGTCAGTAATTACTTCTCTGAATTGTCCTTCTGCCAACTCTTCCAAAGAAGAAATCACCTGAGGGTGACGTAGCAAACTCTTAGGAGTAAATACCACTAACGGCTTGCGGAAAGTAGTCTTCATCTGACGACGCAATAAGTGGAAAAAGTTAGCTGGGGTTGTACAGTTAGCTACATACATATTGTTTTCCGCACACAACTGTAGGTAGCGCTCTACCCGTGCTGAAGAGTGTTCTGCTCCTTGTCCTTCATATCCGTGAGGAAGTAGCATCACTAAGCCATCTTGCACTTTCCATTTGTCTTCTCCACAAGAAATGTATTGGTCAAGCATAATCTGTGCTCCGTTTGAGAAGTCACCAAACTGTGCTTCCCAAATAGTGAGTGTATATGGTGATGCCAAAGCGTATCCGTATTCATAACCCAGCACCCCATATTCTGAAAGAAGCGAGTTATAGATATGAAAATCACCCTTAGCCATTGATTTCTTATATTTTAAATCTTGCAAGAAGCAAACTTCTTCTTCAGTATCTTCGGTCTTTAGTACCGCATGACGATGTGAGAAGGTACCTCGTTGTACATCTTCACCCGTAAGTCTCACCTCATAACCTTCTGTCAATAACGAACCATAAGCTAACAACTCTGCCATTCCCCAATCGATATGATTATTTTGGAAGAATGCCTCTTTTCTATCTGCTACAACTTTCTTCACCTTGCTAATAAAGTTCTTATCAGCAGGCATTTCGGTTAATACTTCAGCTATTTTAGTAAGCGTCTCTTTGTTGATAGTAGTATCTACCGATTGAAGCATTTCAGCTGGAGAAGCTATTTTAAATCCTTGCCATTCTGTTTGCATAAACGGTTTAATCACCGTTAAAGGTTCTTTTCTTGAAGTCTCTAAATGGGCATCGAGTAGTGCTTTGTACTCGTTTTCCATTTCAGTAACCAATGATTGTTGTATAAGCCCTTCTGTTATCAATTTTTGAGCATAGATATTGCGAGGATTATCGTGTTTACCAATAAGTTTATACATTTTAGGTTGAGAGAAACGAGGTTCATCTCCTTCATTATGTCCGTATTTGCGATAACCTATCAAATCTATAAAAACATCTTTACCAAAAGCTTGTCTAAAGTCTAAAGCAAATAAGAATGTGTGAACTACTGCTTCGGCGTCATCTGCATTCACGTGTAACACAGGGCTATCATTTACTTTTGCTATATCAGTAGCATAGATAGACGAACGCGAATCGGTATAATTAGTAGTAAACCCTACTTGATTATTCACAACTATATGTATAGTACCGCCTGTCTTGAAGCCTCTTAAGCCACACATCTGCACTGTTTCATACACAATACCTTGTCCACACACTGCCGCATCGCCGTGAATAACTATAGGCAGTGCTTTTAACGGATTATCTTTACAATATCTATCTTGTTTTGCTCGTGTAATCCCTTCTACTACAGCAGCTACAGTCTCTAAGTGCGAAGGGTTAGGCACGAGGTTCATATCTATTTTTTTACCTGATCGCGAAGTACGTTCAGCTGTGATGCCTAAGTGATATTTCACATCACCATCAAACCAATCGTCCATTTCATAGTCTTTACCATCAAATTCTGAAAAAATATCCTGAGGATTTTTGCCAAAAACATTAGCAAGAACGTTCAAACGCCCTCTGTGTGCCATACCGAGTACTAAATGTGTTACTCCTTTCTCGGCAGCTGCTTCTACCATAAAATCTAAGCCTGCTACCAAAGCATCATTCCCCTCTAACGAAAAACGTTTTTGTCCTACATACTTAGTATGCAAGAAATTTTCAAAAGAAGTAGCTTCATTCAGTTTGCGCAAAAGCCGTATTTTATCTTCTTTTGAAAAAGGAGTTATGTTGTTATTTTTCTGAAGATGTTGGTCTATCCATTGACGTACACTTGACTCTCGAATATACTGATATTCTACCCCTACAGAACGACAGAACAACTGTTGCAAAGTACTAACTATTTGACGCAAAGACGTAGGAGAAAGCCCTATTTCCTTAGCACTGTCAAACACTATATCTAAATCTGCAGTACTAAGCCCATAACGCTCAATAGATAAGTCTATCAACTGTGGTTCACGCGCTGCCAAAGGGTTTATTTGCGTAAGTAAATGTCCATAAGTGCGATAAGCATTGATAAGGTTCAGCACTTTAAACTCTTTTTCAATTTTTTCTGACGGTTTATTAGCCTCATTGCTTACTACTTGCTGCACCATTACTGGCACCGCTTCTTGAAGGGGAGCACCATATTGTTCTTGAGCAAAGTCAAAACCCTGAAAAAAAGCACGCCAACTGGGTTCTATAGCATCAGGATTCTCAAGATACTTGTCATATAAATCACCAAAATACGCCGTACTTGCGGCATTCAAGAAAGAATACTTATCCATAAATAGTTATTTTTTCGTTTATATTTCGTTAAAGGTATGCAAAGATAGTATTTAGTTTTGAATTAAGCAACAAATCGTGTTAAAAAAACCTAAGTAATTTACTAACTACTTAATATACAACAAAATAAAAAGCAAGCACTATTTTCATAGTGCTTGCTTTTATTGTTATCTGTATAGGGTAAAGTGTCCCATATACTCTTGTTGGTCTTCATCTTCGTGTGTGCGCAGTATATACCAATAGTCTCCTGATGGCATCTCTTTGCCTTCATAACGACCATCCCATACCTGACCCGAACGAAGCGTCTTTATATAACGTCCATAACGATCGTAAATATCTACCGTTAAGTTAGGATAACTGCGGTATATATCAGGATCCCAACCGTCATTCTGTCCGTCACCATTAGGCGTAAAGAAATCAGGTGGTACTGACTTCATATACTCTTTCTCTATCGTAAGTGTAGAACTACAATTATTAGCATCTATAGCCTCCACTACTACTAACTTAAAGATACGTCCATTCACCACTCGACTCGTTGGGTCTGTTGGCTTAAGCATATATTCACTCTCTCCATTCTCATAACTGCCATTGAATGTTATAGAATAAGGTGTATCTCCCTCTCGTGGATTACCTCCTACTACTTTCACTCTAACCTTGTTGATTTCGCGTGGATCAGTCTTATCTAATATCTCCAAGCCTGGATAACGCGTTACACTTACCGTTCCTGCCAAGGTACTTGAACATAGAGAGGTCATTCCTAATGGTCGATAGTATAACGTTACCGTATATACCCCATCATTCTCTATCTTTTGGGTTCTCAACACTTGCATATTTCCATTTACATAGCCTACAAATGGTTTTTTCGTTACACCTCCATCTATTGAGTATGACAAGGTATTCGTAGCTAATAAACCATCGCTGTTATCTCTAGCAAGTGTTATCTGTATATATGGATTTGTACTTGTTGTAGATACTGTCGAACATTCAAAACCTACAGTAGCTGTTGCTTGCAGACTAGGTGCTGCTGCTATCGTTATCTCGTGGGTTTGCGAACAGTTGCCATCTCTAAATTCTAAGCTATAAGTTCCTGGTGCCATATTAGTACGCGATACCGTTGTGCCTGTAGCTATACCCGTTCTGGTGTCTATCACATTACCTTGTGAGTCTTTTAGCTCATAGCTATAAGGGGCGCGTCCTCCTTGTATCATAAACTCAAGTTGTCCATCTGATTGCTGATAGCAAGTTTCTGTCACTGTCTTCACTACACCTAATTTCAATACATCTGGCTCTTCTATAGTGATACGCTCACTAACTTCACAACCTATTACAGCATCTTTCACTTGGATAGTATACTGTCCTTTAGGCAAGTTTACAAACATATTAGTACCACTAAATGTACCTGCCTGTGGTGTAATACTATAAGTATAGCTACCCGTTCCTGCTATCACGTTTATCTGTATCTCACCATTAGTTAGTCCATAACAAGTAATATGGGTCACACTTACCGTCTTACTAAGTGGGGCATAGTTCTCTACATTTACAGTCAGTGTTTGTACACAGCCTCCTTGGTGTCTTACCGTAATAGTATGTACTCCCGCTGTTACTGAAGTAAAGTAATTGCTTGCTTGCGCTACCCCGTCTAAAGCAAAGGTAGTTTGCGCTGCTACATCTGTATTTACTCTCACTCTAATAGCATTATTCACACTATTCGATGGACAACTGTATTCTACTGTAGCTGTTGCTTGTAGGTCTACTCCACCTTTTATTGTTATCGGATCACTTTCAGTAGTACAACTCATAGCATCTTTTACTTTTATCGTATAAGTACCCGATGCTAAACCTGTATACAAGGTCTTACCTTGATACCAATTAGCTCCACCATCTATTGAAGTACTGTAGGATTGGGTACCACCAGTAATAGTTACTGATATAGTTCCGTCATTAGCACCATAGCAAACCTCATCAGTATGCTTATCTATTCGTACTCTGATCAAATCTGGCTCTGTAATTTTGAATATCTCATCTCTATGGCAGCCATTAGCATCTTGTATCCTCACTACATATTCTCCTGGTGCTAATTTCTCAAACACACCGCTCTCTACTACCCTATCAAAACGTGGGCTAATAGCATATACTATCGTACCGGTACCACCCTCAGCCGTTACAGTTATCTTACCGTCATTCTTGCCTTTGCAAGTAACGTTGCTCACCGTGCTGGTTACTGATATAGCGTCTGCTTCTCTTATATCTATCTGAGAGCTATTATCCTCGCAGTCTAAACCACTCTTCACTTTCACAAAGTAAGTACCTGTAGCCAAGCCGCTAAACGCCCAGTCAGTCGCATTGATTTGCGTAGCCGAGATAGTCATTGCTGTAGCTGTTAGACTGCCTTGGTGTAAGCTATATTGATAACCTCCTACACCGCCTGTAGCCGAGAAGGTTATACGTGCTGTAGCTTCTCCATTACATTTCACAAACGCATCAGCTGTATTTACCGTTAAGCTTACAGTTTGTACTGCTACTACCTCTACCTTATTAGATGCTGCTGATTTGCAATAATTAACATCTTGTACGTAGAACTCATAAGTACCTGGTGGCAATGTAAAGAGATTGCTAGTGGTATAGGTTGTTGTACCTCCTAATTGGTACTGATAACCTCCTGAACCACCCGTAGCCGTTACTTGTATAGTTGCCTGTGTTTGTAAGCAGGTAGTTGGACTTACTATCGAAGCCGTTACTTTTATTTCCTGTGGCTCGTCTATAGTTACCGGTATGGTCAAGTCGCAGTTCCAACCGTCCACTATCTTCACATTATACTCTCGTGCATCAAGCCCTGTAAAGGTCGTACTAGTTTGCGCTCCGTAAATTTGCGCTCCTCCTACTTCCCACAGTTCGTACGTGTAGTTACCACTACCGCCTGTAGTACCACTTACCGTAATGCTACCACCTCTTTCACTGAAGCACTTTACATCAGTCTTAGTTACCGTTGCTGCTATAGGAGCTGGCGGACTCATAACTTGAGTTACACTCATCTCACAGCCGTTTTGGTCTTTCACCCATACAGTATAGGTTTCTGATATCAAGCCTTCAAACACTGAAGTACTGCTATAATTACCATATACACTATGTGCTGCTGGCGTTGGCGTACCTACTGTTAAGCGATACTCATAATTGCCCCAGCCACCGGCGGCTGTTACCATAAAGCTACCTGTTTGTCCGCTACCACATTTTATCTGGTTCGTTATCGTTGTACTTGCCGTTAATGCTGATGATGGACCTGATAAAGTAGCTAAGGTAGCGGTTTTTGTACAATATGGGTACTGTGTTTCTGTTACCTCTACATAGTACTTACCTGCACTTAAACCTCCTATAGGTTGGGTTCTCGGGTCACTTGTATCATTTCTACCTGCTGTAGAACTTACTACCTCTACTCCGTATTCATTTACTACTCTAAAGGTGTAGTTGCCTGCATAGCCTCTCATCGATAATGTCAACTCTCCATCATTGCCCGCTGCACAAGTTACCGGTTTGGTTTGTGCCGCACTTATCGATATATTATCGTAATTAGCTATTCCGTAGTTTACACTACGATAACAACCCGTAGCACTGTCAGTTACGGTTACTTCATAATAACCTGGTACAGTAAAGGTTACTGATACAACACTTACCCCTGAGGTTACCGTATAGATACTTGGCGTAGTTGTACCTCCTGTCACTCTCACTATATAGCCCTGATTAGAACCTCCTTCTATAGTAAAGTCTACTGCTTCTGCCCCTTGACAGTCTATCGGACGGGTCTGCTGTGCTTTAATAGATGTTATACGTTTCAGCGGTGGTATTACCGTTGGACTGTTTACATTATTAGCGGTACAGCCATTGGCATCTGTTACATATACTACTACCGTTTGGGTATACGTACCATTACTAGTCACACTCACTACATTACTATTACCATTATTTATAGTAGTGGTGCTTTGTCCATCAAATATCGCAAACTTATATGTATAAGTACCTGTAACCCCACCATCTGCTATCGCTTGTACGATTGCCTGACGCGCCTGATTATTCGCATCACAGCTAAAGTGGGTCGTTACCGTTGTACTGCTCACTACCAACTGTGCAGGCTCTGTAATAGTTATCGTTTCTGACGATTGACAAGCTCTTGATGAATATACAGTTACTGTATATACCCCTGCTTTAAGCATTGGGAATCGTATCGTCTTTGGTGTTGTATTCACCGTTTCAGTTCTTGTTGCAAAGCCTCCTGCTCCCTCTATCTGTATCACATAGTCAGTTTGAGATTGCGTACCTGGTATGGTTACATCTATCCTACCATCATCATCTCCGTGACAGCTTACATTAGTTTGTGTATGAGTAAAGGCCACCGGTAGCGCTGGTGTTACTTCTATTGTAGTGGTTTTTGTAGCACAAGCTGTCTTGTTGTCTTTCACTCCTACTATATAGTTACCTGCTGGCACTCCTGTAAATACCGGTATACTGCTTGGCGTAGTAACACCTCCTCCCAATCGAGTAAGGGTATATGTTAGGCTATTAGTTCCTCCTTGGTGGGTAATACTCAAAGTCGCTCCCGTAGGAGTCGCACAAGTTACCTCTTTTAGTATCGCTACTTGTATCCCGCTAATAGGCTCATATAATGTTACTGCTGTAAGCGTTGCTGAGCAACCCCAGCTGTCGCTTACTACTACCTCGTAGCTTCCTGCTCCCAAACCAGTAAAGGTTCGCGTGCCTTGGGCTATACCTTCCTTCACTCCGTCTTTTATCAGTTGGTAAGTGTAATTCACGCCATCTCCTCCAGTTACTGACTGTACACTTATCTCTCCTGTACCCGCTACACAATTCTCTTGGGTAACTGTTAGTGTACCACTCATTGTCTCTGGTCCCGTTAGGGTTATCGTACCTACTGTTACCTGACAGCCCTTGCCGTGGTTATCTCTTACTGCTATATGATAAGTAGCCGATACTAAACCACTTCTTACGCTCGTACTTGTCCAAGCGCCACTGGTAGGTGTTGGTGCTACCGTATCTATATAGTACTGATAAGCTCCCCAGCCTCCGCTAACATTCTCTATGCGTATCTCTCCATCGTTGTTGGCACAAGTAATTGAACGTACACTCGTTGTAGCGGTAAGTGATACCGTAGGTTCTGCTATCGTAAATACCTGTGTTTGCTCGCATAAGGTATTCTGATTGGTTATCGTTACCGTATAAGTATTCTTAGCTAAGCCTGAGAAATTCACTACATTAGCCCCTCCTGTTAAGCTAGTAGGACTTATCGTTACTCCTGCCGATGGACTTATAGCTACATTATAGGTATGGGTACTTACCATTCCTGCTAAGGTAAGGGTTACCGTACCATCGCTATCGCCCTTACAACTTACATTCTTTATCGCTACTTTGGCTATACTAAAGGTATTCGGATTAGGCGAAGTATAATCGTAATCTATCATACAGCCCGTATCTTTATGCCCTATCCAGAATTTATGCGTTGCATTAGGGGTTACTGCAAAAGTACCTGTCGATTGCCAAGGAGCAGTACCTATCGCTGCCGTAGGAGCTGTAGCTCCCTGTGCGTAGTAAATAGTACCTGCTGTAAAGGCCGCTCCTCCTGTTTGGGTGATACTAAGGGTTACTGTATCTGTACCACAAGTAATCGTACTGCTTACCGTTATATTGGCAGCATCTAAGCCTTCGTAAGCGGTTATTGTTCTTACTGTGCTGGTAGCACAACCTGATGCATCAGTTATTGTAATAGTTACCACTCCTCCTGCTGGGTCTCCATAATTAAATACATTACCCGTACCGGTACTACCATTAGGTGCTACATAGGTAATAGTTACAGAACCTGTGCCACCACTAATCGCAGCCGATGGTACTCGTATCTCTGCCTGACGTGGCGTATTACCACTCGAACAAGTAAAGCCTTTCGTAGTGATTAACGTATGGCTAAAGGTCAAGCCCGTTGGCGAGTAGACCGTAGCCGTATACGTCTTATCGCAATGTGTAAGCGTATTGGTAACTGTAATAGTGTAGATACCCGCTACTAAATTATTTGCTGAACGACTTGCCATATCAAAGGTTACTGCCCCTCCTGGCCCTGTTACCGCATAACTGAAAGCTCCTCCATTAGGCGCGTTCTTCTCTACTACAAATAGCTGTCCATCAGCACTGCCCGCACAAGTTACCGAACGTGTACTCACCTCTATCTCTGGATAAGTAGCCGATGCCACTGTTAATACTACTATCGTAGGAGAACAACTTAACTGATTCGTATCTGTTACCGTTACCGTATAAATACCTGGCATATAGCCCAAAGGTATCTGGTGGGTTACCTTAGAGGCTGTACTACCTACTACCGCAGTGAATGGATTACCACTAAGGAGCGCTCCACTAGGTGGTGTTATATCATAAATATAGCTACCTGATCCTTTATCTACTGTAATAGTAATCTCTGCCTCTTGTCCTGCTCCACAACCCAGAGGCTTGCTCACCTGTGCACTCGCCTCTAATGGATTGTGTATCGTTACCGTATAAACGCCCTCACAGCCTGTCGCTCTCTCTTTCAGTACTATAGAATATACCCCTGCTGATAAACCTGTAAATACATTATTACGTTCTTGCCAATGTAAACCACCATCTATTGAGTAGTCATAGTCTGCTATATCTGTCGCTGGTGCCCATACAGTTCGCGCCGTTGGCGTTACCGTAATAGCAAAAGTACCATTGCTACAGCCTGTATATTTTGCTTCATATACTTTAGGCTTAGGGTGTACCCCTATATCATAATTGCCTAAAATCTTAGGAGGACAATATTGGTCTGATATATCTACTCTTACAGTTATTGTCTGTACTCCTGATGGATATTCTAAATTATTAGAGTTCAATACATTATCGCGCAATATCTCTATACGATTATTTGCCGTTGCTATCGGTGTTATAAAACTACCGCCCGATACCACTGAAAGCGTATAAGTATACTGACCGCCTCCACCTTGGGTGTTGAGCACTTCTATTACCCCTGCTGTATCGCACGTTACCTTTGAGTTTACAGTTACCGTAGCTGTAATAGGGGCTAATTGTTTTACCTCGGCATCTCTACTGCCCCACTTACAACTGCCTTCGGTTACCTCTACATAATAGGTCTTACCTGCTGGTACTGTAAAGGCTGATACCGTTTGCTCATAAACCCCTATTGCCATATTTACACTTCCCGTATAAACCGTTGGTGTTCCTGCCCTATTAGCTCCCGGAGGATTAGGTAATTCATACAATCGCCAAGTGCCTGTTAGTATATTACCTAAGTGATAGTTATTCTTACGCTTAATAGTAAATGATACTTCTCCGTTAGATATGCCAGCACAAGAAGGTCTTGCCGTTAACCCTACCTGCATCGCAGGCTCAGTAGTACCACTGTAAATATCTCCCTCTGCCTCAGCTATACAGCCTTGTGCATCGCGTACATAGAACTTATAGGTTCTTCCTGGGGTTAGGTTCTTCCACACATACGTTCTTGCTGTGGCTGGCGTTGGGGCCACCCAATGGTTATTATCTATTGAAAACTCTAAATTACCCGTACCTCCTGCTGATGCTGTTACCGTTGCCACCATTCCTTGTGTTAAACCTGTACAACCACTAGCAAAGGCATTCATATTTGTCTGTACCGTTATTACAACGTCTTTTAAACTATTTGGTACTATCTTATCTAATACTTCTGTAGTACAAATAGTTGTTGTACCTCCCTTAGTGGTAGTCTTATACGTAATACTAACAGTCTTACCTGGTAAGAAACTTGGGTGCGCACCCATATTGGTGGTACTTGAGGTTACTTTTGTCCATACTCCTGATCCTATTCTATACCATACATCTGAGTCCGTATTATAAGCGTTAAAGGTCGCCTGATCAAACTTCAATTTTAAAGTCGTAGGATTACCTACTCCTGGACAAGCTACACTCGTATCTACCTCTAAGGTTGCACTCGCTAAACTTGGTTTATCTACTATCGTAAGCGTACGAACACTACTACAGCCGTATACGTCTTTCACTGTTATCGTATATACACCTGCTATCGCATTAGTTACTGTATAAGTACCCGATACTCCTGTTTGGGTAACGGTACTACCGCCCGGACGCGTAACCCCTACACTAAAAGGTGTACCGCCTACAAAATCCTTAAGCACTATCTCGCCCGTACCTGTTCCTACACAGGTAGGTGTCTTCACCGATGCCGTGAAGTCTGCTGCCGCTACCCGTGCAAGGGTTACCGTCTGTGTCTTCACGCATCTACCTGCCCTCACATATACCTCCCATGTCTCGGTAGTAATACCTACCGATGGGGTTACATTATTCGTACCACTATACGAAAGCGGTGTTAGGGTACCTGCTTTCCTAAACGCGTATTCTATACCACTTCCGCTCGCTATCACTTCTATCTTAGCATTGCTACCACAAGCCGATTGCTGCGTAGTCTTTACTCTGAAGTTTAACGATGGGTATATAATGATATTTGATACCGCACTACAACCGTATTGGTCGGTTACCGTTACACTATAGCTACCCTGTGTCAAGCCTCTAAAACTATGTGTTACCGTTGTTGTACTAGGCGATACCGTAGCACCATTGTTTAGCCTTACACTATAACCTCCATTACCATCTGTTATCGTTACAGTTACTACCCCTTGACTATCGCCCGCATAGCAGTCCGTAGCCTGCAAGGTAAGGCTTACCGTACGCGGGGTAGCAATCACTGTGGTAATTGTCTCTACACAACCCTTGCTGTCTTTTACCTCGAAAGTCGCTGTGCCTGTAGCTACCGCTGCAAAAATATTGCTGCTTTGTGGACCTGCTTTTACCACTCCTCCTACTAAGTAGGTATAATTATAACCTCCATTACCTCCACCCGCAGTTAGTTTTACTCGCGCTTTAAAATTGTTTGAACACATCGCTACCTGCTCTACCGTAGAGGTAAGAGTTAATGCTGCTGGCTCCGTAATCGTTACAGGTACTTGTATCGCACAAGTCTTACCTCCTGAGCCCGATGGTCTATAGTTGAACGTAATGGTATGAGTCCCTGCCCTGAGATTATCTACCTCAAAGGTAGGCGATTGTACATAAGTAGTATAACCCGTACCTGTACGCGTTGTACTCTCTACAGATACCTGATAACTACCACCTCGTAAATTCTCCAGCTTAAAGGTAGCCTTGCCTCTTAATCCATTACAAGAAGCCTGTGTCTGACTCGCTACACTCGACTTAAACTCTTGTCCACTAGGTATCACTACCGTCTTAACTATTTCTTGTGGACATGATGCTGCTCCTTGTGTATACTTAATCGTCATTGTATAACTACCTGGGGCTAAACCTGTAATAGTAGCCGTTGTACCTGTAGCTGTCTTACCATCTATAATATAAGTATAATTATACGTATTAGGCAAACCACTAATGCGTATCGTTCCCTTGCCTTCACAATCATAAGTGGTAATCGTATAGCTTGTGCCTGTTGGTGGCGTTATACGTTCTGGCACTTCTACCGGTATATCTAACTGGCAGCCTCCTTTATCTTTTACTGTAACAGTATGCGTGCCTGCTGGCAACCAACCTTCTGAATTGGTAGTAAAATTGCCATCATATCTATAACTATAGTCTCCATAGCCCCCAGTTACATTCGTAAAACGTATTTGCGCTTTATTCTTAGTAGCTACATTACCATCTCCACAACCTATTAGTTGCGATACTACCGCAAATCCTTTTAGCGGTGCCGCAGGCGATGTTATGTTTATCGTTACTTGTGCTTTACACTCGCGCGCATCAGTCACATATACTACACGGCTACCTGAGGTTACTCCTACAAAACGATGTTGGTTGCCTGTTACATTTTGTACTGCTCCATTATCTAATTTCACTTTATAAGGTGCCGTACCTCCACTGATAGTTAATGAAATAGTACCATCATTAGCCCCATAGCACACTACTGCTGTAGCTGTATATGTAATCGTAGGGTTAGTTGCTGCTGTTAACGTAGCTGTACCACTTACTGTACAGCCTTTGCTATCTGTTACCTCTATCCTATATGCTCCTGCTATCTCAGTCTTGTAAGTCGCTATCCTATTGGTAGGTACGTTTTGCTGTGTTTGTACAGTTGCATTCGTTCCCGCATTCTTCACTATGTAAGTGTAAGGTGCATAACCATCTTTTATCTTCAAGGTTATCTCTCCTTTTGCCGCATTACCACTATGGCAAGTAATGTCCTTAGCCACTACCGCTCCGGCAGCTCCGGCTACCGTTATCATTCTCTTTATTTCGGTAGTATAGCTTGCCGTACAGCCGTATTTATCTACTACTGTAAAGGTGTGAACCCCTACTTGTAAGTTGGTATACGTATAAACAGCTGCCGTCTGACTCGCTACTCTCGTGCCGTTATGAAAGAATGTATAAGGCGAGGTACCTATATTTTGTGCGTCTGTTACTTTCACCTGTACTTTGCCTGCCGTAGCACTACTCATACAGTAATTGTTATTAGTTATATCAGTAGTGCCTGTAAGAGTAAGGACTGGAGCATTAATAATAGTGAAATTATTATTTTGCTGACAACCGTTAGCGTCTGTTACTATAACCCTATAAGTACCTGTTTGAGTAAGAGTAAACTGAGGACTAGTTTGTGCTGTACTAATAGTAGCCGTTCCCTTATAAAGAGCATATCTATACGGTAAGGTACCTCCTGTTGCTGTCATCGTTACACGTGCCGTAGCTGGGTTGCAAGCCAAATATGTGTCTGACTTACTCGCATCTAAACTAAGCGTAAGAACTGCTGGCTGAGTAATCGTAAAGGTTCGCGTAAACTCACAATTAGAATTGTTAAGCTCCCCACGGAATTTTACGGTATGGGCTCCTACTGGTATATTTTCCCATTTATAAACTGCGTCAGTAACTGGTACAAAAGCTCCTACATTATCTTTCTGTACATAGTAGGTCGTATTTTGTGGGTTCTTAACTGCTATCTGATAAGTACCCGTACCTCCATAACATTTGGCATTGGTTACTTTCTGTGTATTAGTTTGTACCCCAAATGCTTGATTATCTTTCACTACCACTGTAGTAGTATAAGTAGACGGACAAGCCTCTGGCTCTTGGTATAAGTAAATATCGTCTATTGCCAAGTCGTTACCACTATGTTCATTGCTAAACGAACGCACTACCGCATAAAGAGTGGTATTATTGCCTGGATTTAGCTGTACTTTGTACTCTTTCCAGTCATTTACATTAGCATGTTTAGGTATAAAACCTATGTTATTAGAAGCCAATATATTGGTTTGTGCCAAGGCATCGGCTTCAGTTCTATAAAGTTCTAACTTGATATTAGGGTCGTTAGCAGCCGTAGTATGTCCATCACCCCTTATTAAATTGTAAAGAGCAATAGAGAATTGTATTGGTTTATTAGGGATGATATCCGTCATCTTACGTTGATACAATATACCCGCTACCCCTGCTGAACTACCTATATTTACAAACAAGATACGACCATTAGTTTTCCCTGTATGGTCTACTGGGTCATCACCCCATAGGTTTGGACGCATTTTATCTACTACTGTATACTCACCATCATTTACAGTAGGTCCATACGGATTAGCTCTACCTACTCCAGCACGATTATATAAGATAGTACTACCATCTTGAGGTTCAAAAACATAAGAGTCATTTATATAAGGAGTTTTTACGTGGGTAGTACCCGCCCCAAAATCTTCTAAGAAGAGTACATTCTTACTAGGAGGGTTGGCATCAGCATATTGTATCACAATAGTATGGGTACCCACAGCAAGGTTTGTAAAGGTATCACTATTTTGTGGAGTACCGCCATCTACCTGATAAGTATAGGTATAGGTAGTCCCCTTGCTGCTGTTTACTTTCACAGTTGCCTTACCCTCACAGTTATAAGTAAGAGTGGTACTAAAAGTAGGTTCCGCTATCTTATTATCTACTTTTACGGTGATATTATCTCTTCTACAACCGTAGTTATCTCTTACTGCCAATTGATAAGTACCAGGTGCTAACCACGTTTGGGTAGCGGTACCAAAATTAACACCTCCATCAAAACTATATTCATAAGGTGGTACCCCTCCTTGTACGTTAGCAAAACGTACCAAAGCTTTGCCGGCATTAGCCCCCGTACCACATTCTACCAACTTTTCAACCCCTGCTGAAGCAATAAGGTTATCAGTAGCGGTTAAATCTGGAATAGTGATAGCCGATAAGGTGAGCGTACACGTTTGCCCGTTGATAGTATATAGTACCGTAGGCGTATAAGTAGTATTAGCAGTAAGCCCTGTAATAGTACGTGTACCTTGTGGTGTCTTGCCTACCAAAGCGTATTGATAGGTATAAGAATGTACACTCTGTGGCTCTGTAAAATATATTTGTATCTGCTGACCGCATTGGGTTATCTGATAATTTGCTGTAGCAGTAGGGGCTGTCAGCTGAGTGATAACCGCTGTAGTAGTGGTAGTACAACCATACCTATCTACTACCGCAAAAGCATAAGTACCTGGGGTAGTTACCGAAAAATCGTAGTAATTACCGGTGTAGTTATACATAAGTGTCCCCGCATTCATACGGAATCCATATGACTGTCCTTTCTCTCCTCCTGTACCTGTTACACGTATCACCCCTGGTGCACAAGGTGTAATCGGTTTGAGCACACTAGCTGTAATACCTACTGGGGTATTCTCAGCTACAGTTACTACTTGCTTAATATCACATCCTTGATTATTAATTACCTCTACATAATATCTACCTGCTCTAAAATAGTTACCCAATACCACCTGAGTAGTCTGACTTGCATTACCTGTAGATGTACGCGTAAAGAGTACTGCCCCCGAAGCATTGTCCTTACGCACCTTTATAGTATAAGGGTTATAAGGAGGATTAGTAAGATTAATAGTCATTGTAGCGTTACTACCATAGCAAAGAGCTTTCTCAGTAGACACACTAAGCACTGGGGTTACCTTTTTCACATCTATATCGCTTATCTCAAAGATACAAGGCTTTTGAGTAGTAGAGGTTACCGTCTGTTTGATAAGCACTCGATAGATACCTGCACTTAAGTTTGAAAACTCTCTCCCTGTCTGCCAGTTAGTTACTGTAGTCGTACCCTTCAGCAGTGCAAACTGATAACCCATAGTAGTAGGGTCTGTCACAGTTATTTTCCCTTTAGTAGTACATACCTCATTTGTCCAAGTTACTTTAGGTTCAAGTGGATTCTTAGTAACAAGGAAATAATAAGTAGACACACAGCCTCCTTGGAAAGTAACAGTAAGACGATAGTCGCCCGCTTCTGTAAATTTCTGTGTAGTAGTCGTACCGTTTACTACATTCATCGATGTCCAACTACAACCATAGCTACTAAGGTCTGCCGGACAGTCTTGCGGTACTGGTTTATTACAATTCCCGCGTTTCTCCCATTCAAATCTCTCAGCATTGTTAACAGTAACAGTAAGGTCTAAAGAAGCATTTTTACCGCATAGGTATACTTGTGGGTATTTTCTACCGGTTGAAGAACATACATATATCTGACCACTTAACCCTTGTTGTATCATCTTCTCTATAGGGTGGTCGGCATCTGCATCATTGCTAAGTACAGTAAACTCCTCTTTCATAGTAGTACAGCCCGCTTTGGTTTTAGTAACCTTATACACCCCTGGTGAAGAGGCTACTATACTGCGCCCATTAGCAGCACCTACTATAGTACCAGTAGCGGTTGTCCACACATAAGTATCGAAACCAGCCCCTGCCGTTAGCGTAATGGTAGGCTGACAAAGTTTTTCTGTCTTTTTGTATACACATTTATTATTGAAGTCATCAGATATAGTAAAGATAGACGGAGCTTCCTTGCCTCCCCCACAAGCGGTCGTATTGCTGTAACTACCCGATTCTCGCTCTGTAGGATTCTTCACCCCCTTATACTTAGCAAATGCTTGGTTGGATATCACATTAGAACACGCATCTCTAAACTGAGTACAATCTCCCGTTACTTTTACTACAAATGAAATAGTATATTCTGCAGGGTTATTACTTTTTTGTACCAAATTATCAGGAATGGTTACTTTAAGGGTACGTGTAGCTGCTATAAAAGTACGAGTTGCTCCTGTAGGTAGAGTTACATTGCTTACATTATTCTCTAAATTTGCAGGCAACACATCGCTAATCACTAAATCTTTAGCATCATCATTCCCTATATTTTTAAATTTTATTTCATAGCGAATTGAAGAACCTACCTTTATATTAGTAGCTCCTGTAATATCATTATTATTAGAGTCGTACGCTCTTTTCTCCATTACAATTTGCGGAGTGATAACCTCTACATTAAAGGCAAACATAAAGGGGTAAAACACGTCTTGCGTAGTAGAAGGGTAAAAAGAGGCTTCTGTAGTATTATTACCTATAATAGAATTTCCATTATTCTGCAAATCGAAGATACCTGCATCAAACCCAAGCAGGTTAGTAGAAGCAGGATTACGGTCAGTATTTACACCATTTTCATCTGTTATGGAACTGTTGAAAAAGTTACTTTTAACAGCCTCATTACAAGTAACTCTTATCGGATAAGGATTCCAATAACATCCATTTTGTACAAGGCTATCTTCACGACCAGGTGCCGTGATAACCACAGGGCTTCCTGTTTTATTAGTTTTTATCTTAAGTACATCTCCTCCCAAATAAGACTCACCTTCTAACGCTGCAAAAGCTATCTTAGCATTTACAGGTAGTGGTGAAGGTACTGTAGTAAAACCAGACACCTTAATCTCTGGACTATTATTACTTGTTACTACAGAAAAGCCGTCAAACAAAGTAATATTTCTCGCAGGTTTGGTAGTGTCTTCATAAATAATAAAGAGTGTCCATCCTGCAGCATACCCATTGCCATTGGTTTCATTCCCATATGGGGCTTGCATATCAGCCACCGTAAAAGTCTCGTTATTGATACTAGTTACGTACTGCGTTACATCAGCCACACAAGCATAAGCACTTTGTGAACGACCAGTAGGATTTGCTCCTCCATCAGAATGCAATATAGTACCCGTAATATTGTGGTAAGTACCATTGCCTTGTCTAAACCGTAGTTGGTTAAACTTCGAAGGGTCAAGCACAGGGTTTGTTAGTCTATTAGCCCCTGTTACATTATCAGGTTTATAGGCCGCCCCCCAGTAAAGATAAGCTTTCTTTACTGTTAATCCACAACTTGAAGAAGGGTTAGGATTTTTAACTCTTGCAGAACTCGAATTGCGTGTGTTAGCTTGGTCTACATTAGTATACTCCAAATTTCTCTTAGAGTTATCTGCTTTCCAATCATTAAAAGGAGTATTAGCAGGACGAGAATCTCCTCTATTTAGAATAGAGTTCCCTACCACTATCATATTCCCTTTGAGAGTGGTCTTATAACGTTCGTTAAATGATTGCGCTGTAGCAGTCAAAAAAGCTGCTAAAAAGAAACATTGTAATAGTAATATTTTTTTCATATAATACTATATATTTGGGAGTTAGATATTTTTTTAACTATTTAATTCTTTGGTAATCAATCGTTGGTTAATGGTCACACTTATGGTTTCAAACGCAAAGGTACACCATTTATCCAATAAAAAAACATCTTTTACTACAATTAACACCATTTTAACACTCTGTGAAAACTAGTTAATTTGCTGATTA
This sequence comes from Capnocytophaga sp. FDAARGOS_737, assembly GCF_009730375.1. Lineage (NCBI taxonomy): Bacteria > Pseudomonadati > Bacteroidota > Flavobacteriia > Flavobacteriales > Flavobacteriaceae > Capnocytophaga > Capnocytophaga sp. FDAARGOS_737. The sequence goes on from NZ_CP046316.1 coordinate 1,912,971, forward strand.
GCTAACACTTATTTGCTAATTGTCTAATTATTCGTATCTTTGCCCCCACAAAAAATTAAAATACAATGGTTTTACCTATTATTGCCTATGGCGACCCCGTATTAAGAAAGGTAGCTACTGACATATCACCCGACTACCCTAATCTCAATACGCTGATTGCCAATATGTACGACACTATGAACTACGCTTATGGCGTGGGACTGGCGGCTCCACAAATTGGGCTGCCCATCCGCCTCTTCGTAGTCGATACCGCTCCTTTTGCTGATGATGATGACCTCACTGAAGAGGAACGTACTTTCTTATCAAACTTCAAAAAAACTTTTATCAACGCTAAAATCACCGAAGAAACGGGTGATAAATGGCTGTTCAACGAAGGCTGCCTTAGTATACCTGGGGTGCGCGAAGATGTCAGCCGCCAAAAGCAAATCACTATTGAGTTTGTCGATGAGCAATTCACCCCTCAGCGACTCACCCTCACTGGCTTAGCTGCCCGCGTAGTGCAACACGAATATGACCATATCGAAGGCATCCTCTTTACTGATAAACTTTCATCTTTCAAAAAACAACTGATAAAGGGCAAACTTACCAATATCAGCAAAGGCAAAGTGAAAGTAGATTATCGTATGAAATTCTATAAAAATTAATAACTAAACAATAATAAGGAATGAATTTAACAAAAATTCTTGCCATTTCAGGCAAACCTGGTTTATACCGCTTAGAAACACAAACACGTACAGGCTTTTTAGCTACTTCATTAGTAGATGACAAACGCATATCTGTAGGCATCCGCAATAATGTAAGCCTACTCTCTGAAATAGCTATCTATACTACCGAAAAAGAAATACCACTAAGTGAAGTATTTGAAAAAATAAAAACATTGGAAGAAGGTAAAGAAACTCGCGTATCTGCTAAAGCTGATGGAGCTACTTTAGAGGTCTATTTTGCTGAAGTACTACCTGAGTACGACCGCGATCGCGTATACACTAGCGACATCAAAAAAGTAATACAGTGGTACAATCTCCTCCTGTCTAAAAACTTATTAACCGATGAATAATGATTAATAAAAAATGCCTCCCTTTTAAGGAGGCATTTTTTTATTCTGCATTTTGTGTATTATCAATCAATACTTGTCCGCGGTAGTACAATTTTCCTTCGTACCAGTGCGCACGGTGGTATAGGTGATTTTCCCCTGTTACTGGGTCTTTCGCTATTTGAGGAACTACTGCTACATCGTGAGTTCTTCTTTTATCTCTTCTGGTTTTTGATTGTCTTCGTTTAGGATGTGCCATTACTTAATCTTTTTATTTATCAGTTATTAAATTCTTTAAACTTTCCCAGCGGGGGTCTACTGTTTCAGTAGGATGATATTCTTTCGGAGCAAGTGCTTCCAATCGGTCTAATACCTCCGAGTGCATTTTACCACTCAGTACATCGGGGTGTACGCGCTTGGCAGGAATAGAAAGCACTATCAACTCATATATATATTGTGCAACATTTAGTTGATGCTCTCCTTGTGGTAGTATAAGCAGCTCTTCATCTTCATCATTATATTCTTCACCAAACTTTACCACTAAAAAAAGTGCCCCTGATACCGCCAAGTCAAAAGGCTCGTTAGAGAGGTCGCAATTTACATTTACTGTACCTTTACTGCTAAAGTGCAGTTCCATAAGGTTGCTCTTTTTCTCTAAAAGAACGGTTACTATTTGGTCAATATCATTTACCTCATCAAAGGCAAAGAGTTCTAGAAAATGCTTATCAATATGATAGTCAAACTGGTGACTGCCCTGCTTCAAGCCTGCAAAAGAAATATCGTATTCTTTTAATTTTCTCATTTTTTAACCTTTTTCAAAAGCACACAGATTTACACCTCTCTACTTTTGAGGCTGCAAAATTAATACTTTTTTCTAAAACTCCAAAATATTCCCCTAAAAAACTTTACACAAAGCCCTCAGCTTCTTTATTAGCTACTAATCTAAACCCTTCGCCGTGTATGTTGAGAATCTCTACTTTATCATCTCTCTTAAGCAGTTTTCTAAGTTTTGCTATATACACATCCATACTTCTTGAAGTGAAATAGTTATCATCTTTCCAGATTTTAGAAAGGGCTAATTCGCGCGACATAAAGTCGTCAGTATGTAGGGCAAGCAATCGCAATAATTCATTTTCTTTAGGCGATAGCTTCACAGGCTCTTCATCTTTATACTTAAGAATACGCAATTTGGTATTGAGGAAAAAGTTACCTATCTCAAACTCAAACTTATTATCATCTATCATCGTCTCAATTGTTTTGCGTTGTAGCATTGAGCGAATTTTCATCAATAAGATTTCAGAGTCAAAAGGTTTATTCAGATAGTCATCACCTCCTGAGCGATATCCTTTTATCACATCCTCACGCATAGTGCGAGCGGTAAGGAAAATAATTGGTATCTTCTCATTCTTCTCACGTATTTCTTTTGCTAATGTAAATCCGTCTTTATAAGGCATCATTACGTCCAAAATACACATATCGAAGGTTTCTTTTTTAAATTTCTCAAAACCCTCCATCCCATTTTTAGCTAAAACTACATCAAAACCACTCATTACTAAGTAGTCTTTTAGTACTGTCCCAAAATTAGGGTCGTCCTCAACTAAGAGGATGCGTTTGTTCTCAGAAGGAACTTTAGCGCTGTAATAGTTTCCGTTCATATTCTTTTTTTATGTTAGTGCCGTTAATAATTTGACAATTTGGCTAATTATATCACGGGTAGCTTTATAAAAAAGGTGCTACCCTTATCCTTTTCACTTTCTACCGTTATAGTACCTCCGTGATATTCCACTATACTCTTCACGTAGGCCAAACCTAAACCGTGACCTTTCACATTATGCAAGTCGCCTGTATGTGCACGGTAGAACTTGTCAAATATATGCTTCATAGCCTGCTTAGTCATACCCTGCCCTTGGTCTTTAATACGTATGAGCAACTTATTCTTGATATTTTCGGTATAAACATCTATAACAGGCGCATTGGGTGAGTACTTTATGGCGTTTTCAATTACATTTACAAATACATTCGTAAGGTGCGATTCGTTAGCCGATACATCGCTATTCCCTGCCAAAAAATGCGTATGTATCACTCCTCCACGCTCATCTAATATCGTTTGCACGTGCAACATCGCAGTAGTAATAACCTCGTGTACATCTAAAGGCTCTCGTTCTAACTGCATCGTACTTTTTTCCAAACGCGAAATCTGCAATATATTCTCTACCTGAGCAAGCATTCGTTTGTTTTCCTGCTTGAGTATATGCACATAATGCAACACCTTATCAGGATCAGAGAGTACCATCGGACTCTTTACACTGTCTAACACCAAGCTCATAGTAGCAATAGGCGTTTTAAATTCGTGCGTCATATTATTAATAAAGTCCGTCTTTATCTCAGAAATACGCCGCTGAGTAAGCAACTGGTTGAGCGTGATAACAAACACCGCTATGATAATCAGTACAAACACCGTCGAGAGAGTAGCTATACCTATAATAGATGAAAGTAGCACTCGCTCTCGCTGAGGAAATATCACTGCCAATTCATACAACGAGTCATCTGAAGTATTACCTCCGAAAAGCAAAGTCCTAAACTCCTTAGGTTCATTCGGTTCAAAGTACTTAGTATGCACTTTTGAGAGCACTCCTCTATTATAAATACCAAACTCAAAAGACAGATTAAGTCCGTTTTTCTTCAGTTGATTTAGCAATAGTTTTTCTATCTGCCCTTCAGTTACGCGCTCATTAATAGATAGCTGCCTGATGATGCTCTTAAACGATTCCTCTATCATTAGTCGCTCTATCTCAGGCAATTCACTAAATTTTTCATAAGCAGTAACCGTCTGCTCTGAAGGATAGCCCATAGTATGGCCTTTATTTACCCGCTGAAGCGTCTCTTTCAGTATATAACTTTTGATAGCCAATGTATCTGAAAGGTGATTAATACCTAAGGCAGCAGCTGTTCGCTGGTTAGCCGGCAACGTATAGTCCTCTTCTAAAATACCGTGCTTATATATAAAAGTCTCTTTATTTCCCTTATTCTCTTTTACATAGATAAATTCCCGCAGGTGATTCTCCTTAGGATTTGAACGTGAGGTATTCTCACGCAGACTCATAATTTTAGCTACGTATTTATCTACCTCATCTTGCTCTATCTGTTTTGCCACATTGTTAAGCACCTGCTGAATAGAATAGGTAAATGCATCTTCCTTATCATCTATCGCCGACTTTATCCAATACCCTTGTACTCCTATAATCCCTACGAGCGAGAGACTTGTTAGTACAATTAGTACTATATATAACCTTTTATTCATTGTGCAAAGTTAAAACTTTTTTTTCAAAAAAACACTTTTATTCTTAAAAAATTAACGATTTATTAGGAAAATAATTAATAAAATATTTCCTAATTATAGTAAAAAAACCATTTCGTAACCTATATAACCTACTGATTTTATTACACTTACAAACGAAACACTTTCTATTCAAAGCCTATCGAAACCATAACAAAAAAATATGCATTTCTCATTTATTATTTGTCTTTTGCCCTTTATCATTTACCATTTATCATTAATTTATTATCTTTGCCCCCAGAACTAAATTATTGGTTACCAATGACAAACAAAATAACCTTCTTTGCGCGTCTATTCTCGGTACTATCAGCTACCTTTTTGGCAGTAAGTTGCGAGTCTGACGACATCTGCGACCATACCGTGAATACCCCTCGTTTGGTAGTGCGCTTCTATAACGCCAATAACACCCGTACCCCTATGAGTATAGCTAACCTAACCATCTACGGGGAAGGCAATACTACCCCTTTGGTCAGCAGCACTACTCTCGATTCTATTGCGCTACCTCTACGGCTGCAAAACCCTACTACCTATCTTTTTCAGACAGTAGTATCTGGTACTACTACCAGTACCGCCACTCTTACCCTTACTTATAATACTGAAGAGACATTTGTAAGCAAAGCTTGTGGCATCAAAACTACTTACAACACCCTCTCTGCCACTATCCAAGATGCTAACACCTCTTGGCTAAAAGGCGTAACTATCAAGAATAACACTATCGACAATGAAAAGAAAGCTCATATACATCTGTATCATTAATTGGTTTTGCTTTGCAGGATTGCAAGCCCAAACAGCAAGTCGCACTACCACTACGGGCAGTACGAACTCTCGTACTACTGCCATTGCCTTGCCCGAAAAACCTAAAGCGCCCGCTTACCAACAGCGGTATGGCTTGCGTGTGGGGGCTGACCTAAGCAAGCTCATCAAACCTTTTTTCAACAGCAATTATTACGGACTCGAATTGGTAGGCGACTACCGTCTCAGTTTCGCTTATTATGCAGCTGCTGAAATAGGGCTCGAACGCAAAAAAACTAATGAAGACTTCTTCGCTTATACTACCGAAGGGCAGTTCCTACGCGCTGGCTTCGACTATAATAGCTATGGTAACTGGTATGGTATGGAAAACCAAATATATGTAGGGGCGCGCTACGGATTTTCACTCTTCTCGCAAGACCTCAACTCTTATATCATCCACAAAGACAACCAGTATTTCACCGAAAACACTGCTGGCAGTAGTACTGAATGGCTAAAAAAATATAGCGGACGCACCGCCCATTGGTTTGAGATAGTTTTAGGCATCAAAGCCGAACTATTGCACAATCTTTATGCAGGAGCTTCTGTACGTGTAGGGGTATTAGCACTCCAAACCGACAGCAAAGGCTTCCCAAATTACTACATTCCTGCCTTTGGTCGTGTATACGAAAACAGTCGCTTCGGAGCAAGTTTTAACTATACCCTAACTTACCTCATCCCTTTCTACAAAAGAGCCAAAAAGCCCATAACAACTAACGACTAGCATAACCAAATCTACTGAGCTGTCGCTCATTGCTGCGCCAATCTTTATTCACCTTTACGAAAAGTTCTAAGTGCACTTGTTTGCCAAAGAACTTTTCTAAATCGGCGCGAGCGGCTACCCCTACCCTCTTTAGTGCCTCTCCTTTATGTCCGATGATAATCCCTTTCTGACTTTCGCGCTCTACCATTATCACCGAGCGGATGTGCAGTATAGTCTCGCTATCTGCAAAACTCTCTGTGGTCACTTCTACCGAATAAGGCACTTCTTTCTTATAGTGCAATAATATCTTCTCCCTGATAATTTCATTTACAAAGAAGCGTTCTGGCTTATCCGTCAATTGGTCTTTCGGAAAAAAGGCAGGCGACTCTGGCAGCAAAGCTAATATCCTATCAAAAACCTCTTTAGTCTGAAAGTTGCGAAGTGCCGAAATAGGATATACCTCAGCTCTTGGCACTTGTTCTTTCCAATACGCCACCTGTTCTTCCAACACCTGCTGTTCAGAGGTATCTATTTTATTAATAAGCAGCAGTATGGGTATATTTAGCTTATTGATACGATCAAAAAACGCTTCTTCCTTAAGTCCTTTCTCACCGATTTCCACCATATAGATAAGAATATCAGCATCGTCAAAAGCGTCTTTTACAAATGCCATCATCGATTCCTGCAGTGCGTACGCTGGCTTAATAATACCTGGTGTATCCGAAAAGACAACCTGAAAGTCATCACCACTCACTATCCCAAAGATACGATGACGTGTAGTCTGTGCTTTAGACGTAATAATCGAAAGTTTCTCTCCTACGAAAGCGTTCATAAGAGTCGATTTACCCACATTAGGGTTCCCTATAATATTTACAAATCCTGCTTTATGCACTTTTTTTAATTTTGAATTGTGAATTTTGAATTATGAAACAAATTGCCAAATCGACAAATCGACAAATCAACAAATCGACAAATCGTCAAATTGACAAATCGCCAAATCGCCTAATTACCTAATTTTTTCAAATACTCTGCCATTCCTTTTCCCCAGTGCGGACTGTTAGCTGTTTCAGGAGTAAAAGAATCGAATTTTTCAAAAGCCTTATCTAAGAAAGGTTTTGCTTTAGCTGGCCCTCCGCCAAAGGCTTTAGGAGTAAAAAAAATCCCGATAGCTCTAATTAGGTACGGACGCGGATTATTAGGATTTTCCTTTATTGATTTTTCAGAATACTCCTTACTCATTTTACCGTACTTAGCTCCTCTAAACATCGGATTTACCTTCACTTTAGCACTGTACAGATAAGCATAAAGCGCATAGATTTCAGACGCATTAGCCCCTTTAGCTTTTTCAGCTATCTTCAGATATTTTTCAGCTTGGTCGCAATAAGAGTCAATAGTACTACCAGACGACTGGTCGGCTATACGAACGTTTACGTAAGCCGTATAATAGTTAGCGAGCCAATGCGTAGTGTCAGCCAAAGCAATGCGCTCAAAGTCATTTGCCAAGGGCTGCAACTCTGTATTTTTATAACTTTTGTCAAGTAGTTTAATTTTCTCTGTTAGCACTCCTTCTATATCCTGACCTATTGCCAGCGGAGCTATTCCTAACACACTCAATAATAGAAATATATACTTCATAATACAATATTTTAGATAGGCGGCAAATGTACAAAACAATTAGCACATTAGCAAAAATTAATAGTTAGTTTTTAACTATTGCTAAATCGAACAATGAGCGAACAATGAGCGAACGATGAGCGAAGGATAAGCGAAGGAAAGTTGGTGAGCAACATCTCTTTCCCTAATTAGCAAATCGACAAATTGGCAAATTGACAAATTATCACTACCTTTGCAGCGGCAAAAAACAACGCTATGCACCCTAAGAAAATCATCAAAATAGTAGTTATCATCTTATTACCTCTTGGCATTCAGCTATTTGCCTCGGGGAAAAACAAAATGCGTCCTATAAAAGAAGTAATCATAGACCATCAAGACGAAGATATGTATGTAACTGATGAGACGATACGCCGCACTATTTTCAAAGACCCACAAGCACCGCAGCCTATAGGTTTGCTAAAGTTGAGGGAGATAGAAAATCTCTTAGATAACAATGATATGATAGAAAAGTCAGAAGTCTTCTACACACTTGATGGGGTGCTTAATGCCAAAGTAAAACAACGTCAACCTATTGCGCGTGTGTATGACAATGGCACGGTATATTATATGGATACTCAAGGCAAAAAAATGCCTCTATCGAGCTCTTATTCAGCCCGTGTACCCCTACTTAAAGGCGAATGCAATAAATATTGGGAAGACACCTATCGCCTAATGATGTTTATACAGAATGATATGTGGCTTAACGAAAACATCACTGAGGTTATGGTCAAAAACAATGGTGAATACCAATTTTTAATGCGCATTCCTCATTTCACTGTCCTCTTCGGACGTTTTGAAGACGAACAAATGAAGAAAGCTAACCTCAAAGCGTTCTACAAGCAGTTAGAAAAGATGAACCTCTTAAACGAATACAGTATTGTTAATCTAAAATACACTAACCAAGTAGTCTGCAAAAGATAATTTGCAAATAAGTCAATAAAAAAACAGGGACTATTCAAATTGAACAGTCCCTGTTTTTTTGTTGATTATGAAATTGTTATTTAATTCTTTCAAGATACCATTTTACAGTTTTTTGTATACCTTCTTCAAACTGCAATGAGGGTTCCCAACCTAACTCATTCTTCAGTTTAGTAGCATCAATAGCATAACGCAAATCGTGACCAGCACGGTCAGTTACAAAGGTAATAAGCTTCTCAGAAGTACCTTCAGGTCTTCCTAATTGCTTATCAACTTCTTTAATAATGACTCTTACTAAGTCGATATTACGCCATTCGTTAAAACCACCAATATTGTAAGTATCACCATCTTTTCCTTGATGAAAAATAACATCAATAGCACGAGCGTGGTCTTCTACAAACAACCAATCGCGAATATTCTCGCCCTTGCCGTAAATAGGTAAGGGCTTATTATCTACTATATTATAAATACATACGGGAATAAGCTTCTCAGGATATTGATGAGAACCATAATTGTTAGAACAATTAGAAATCACCACAGGTAGCTTATAAGTATTGTGGTAAGCCCTCACAAAGTGATCTGATGAGGCTTTAGAAGCTGAATACGGCGACTGAGGGTCGTATGGAGTTTCTTCAGTAAAGAGTGTGTTATCCATTTCTAACGCTCCATACACCTCGTCAGTAGAGACGTGATAGAAGCGTTTGCCCTGCATATTGTCCTTCCACGCTTCGCGAGCCGCCTGCAAGAGGCTCAAAGTACCCATCACGTTAGTTTTAGCAAAGATGAAAGGGTCTTCAATACTCCTATCCACGTGACTTTCAGCAGCAAGGTGTATCACCCCATCAATATGATACTTCTTAAAAAGTTCCTTCATACGCTCATAGTCGCAAATATCTGCCTCTATAAAAGTGTAATTAGGGGCATTAGCTATATCAGCAATATTATCTAAGTTGCCTGCGTAAGTAAGTTTATCTAAGTTGAAAATGTGATAATCAGGATATTTAGTTACAAATAACCTCACCACGTGCGAGCCGATAAAACCAGCTCCTCCTGTAATTAAAATGTTTCTTTTCATTTATTTATTTGTCATTTCAAAAACTAATTCACCGCCACTCAAGAGTTCTTGATGCGAAATATACCATTGGTTATAAGCCTTTCCGTTAAAAGTAACTGACTTGATATATTTATTATCTTTAGATACGTTTTTAGCCACTATGGTAAAGGTCTTACCATTTGGCAAGTGCATCGTTACTTTATCGAATAGAGGACGACCAAATTGGTATTCAGTAGAAGCAGGATTCATAGGGTATAAGCCCATTGCGCTCCAGATATACCAAGCTGACATCTGTCCGCAGTCTTCATTACCACTAAGCCCATTAGGGGTAGTGTTGTACTGTGTTTGCAAAATGCGGTCTACCCAATACTGCGTTTTCTTAGGTTGCCCTGCCACGTTGAACATATAAGCTATATGATGGCTCGGTTCATTGCCGTGTGCATATTGCCCTATTAGTCCTGAAATATCAGGAGAGGTGTTATCACCAGTAATTTCTGAGCTTTCGGTAAAGAGTTTCTCTAAGTGCGCTACAAAAGGTTCATTACCACCAAATAGATTAATAAGTCCTTTTACGTTATGAGGTACAAACCAACTGTGCTGCCAAGCATTACCTTCGGTATAGTCGGTGTTTTCGCGGTGGTCAGAACGTTTGGGGTCAAAAGGAGTACGCCATTTGCCATCGGTGCTTTTTCCACGCATAAAGCCTGTTTCTTTATCGAATAGGTGTGTGTAGGCTTCTGAACGCTTCAAGAAGAAATCAGCGTCTTCTGTCTTGCCCAATGCCTTAGCCATTTGTGCTACACACCAATCGTCATAAGCATATTCAAGGGTAATAGTAACTGACTCGTCTACGCCTGCATTATAGGGAATATAACCGTATTTCTTGTAGGCTTTAAGTCCACGGTCATCTTGCATCATAGTGGTCTTCATTGCCTCATATGCCTTTTCAGCATCAAAGCCACGTATGCCCTTTAGATAGGCTTCTGCAATTACCGCAACAGAATGGTAACCTGTCATTGTATTGGTTTCGTTGCCATAAAGCGTCCAAACAGGTAATACTTTATGCACCTGATAGTACGCCAACATCGAGTTGATAATATCAGCTGTAACTTTGGGCTGCAAAAGCGTAAGCAGTGGATGCTCTGCACGGAAAGTATCCCAAAGAGATAAGGTAGAATAGGCAGTGCCCTCTGTACGGACTGTCTCATCATTTTGTAATCTAAACCATCCATTCTTATCAGAGAAAGTAACAGGGGCTACTTGTGCGTGATAAAGAGCCGTATAGAATATCGTTTTGAGCGAATCTACTGGTGTTTCTACTACTATGCTACTAAGGGTCTTCTCCCATTGTTGTTGCGCAGCCTCTTTGGTCTTATCGAAGTTAAGTTCGTCATAGTACTCTAAGTTATCAAGTGCTCCGTCCTCACTCACTGATGATACAGCCACTTTTAGCTCTAACTTCTCATCAGTATTATCAAAGAAGATTTGCCCTGAAGTAACATCTTCTTTATGCTTTTGATAGGTAATATCCTTTATCGGTTTAGAGAACTGAATAGCAAAGAACACTTTTTGGTTTTCAGCCCAGCCAGTACTATAACGATAACCTGTAATAATATTGCCGTTGTTATTAGCGTCTAACTTCTTATTTGATTTACTAAACGAGGTTTTAGTAGGGCTATCCCAGTTGATAGTATACCCCAAGTTCAGTAGTACTGATTGTTCTGCCCCTTTTTCAAAAGTATAACGATGTACAGCGTAACGTTGTGCCGCTGTGAGCTCTACATTCACTTTAGGGTCTTCTAAATATACTTGGTAGTAACCTGGTTCTGCTTTTTCGTTCTTATGGCTGTACTTAGATTTGTAAGGTACCATATCGCGAAACTCTTTTGCATTCACAGGGTATTGCTCTTTTCTGCCGTACTTTAGCTCGCTAAGGTCATACGTTTTATGAGTAGGCATCAGTAAAATATCGTTTAGGTCGCCAATACCTGTACCACTTAGGCTTAAATGACCAAAACCTACCATTAGACTATCAGAATAATGATAGCCTGAACACCAATCCCAGTGGCTAAGACCATTCACAGGACTGACCTGTATCATACCAAAAGGGGTAGTTGCCCCAGGGTAGGTATGCCCGTGTCCGCCTGTACCAATAAATGGATCTACATAGCTAATCAAGGGTTTTTGAGGTGCTTCGGTCTCTTTCTCAGTCTCTGTTTTAGACTGATGACAAGCCGACAAAAAGGCAGCTACTGCTACCAAAGAAATATGTTTTAACTTCATCATTATAACATTAACGGTTAATTAATGTGGCAAAGATATGAATAATTTATCAATTAGCCAACTTGCCAATTAGTAAATTTTTAGATTATCTAATGCGTTCTAAATATTCTGTAGGACTTTCATTGTAAAAGTCTTTGAAACATTTAGCAAAATAAGAGGGTGAAGAAAAACCTACTTCATAAGCAACCTCTGAGATGCTTTTAGCTTTACTATTAAGCAGCTGTTTGGCATATTTCACCCGTATAGTTCGAATAAGTTCATTAGGTGAGTAATCAGTAAGAGATTTTATTTTTCGGTATAAATTAGAGCGAGACAAACCAAGAGCCTCTGCTATCTCATCTACATTCAATTCAGGATTAGCAATGGCTTTTTCTACATAATGTGTAAAATCATTGATAAACTGCTGCTCTACTTTTCCTAAAGTCTCTTGTTGGGCTTCATTAAGCAAAAAGTGGCTAAAGGTCTCACGTATTTTTTTGCGATTCTCAATGAGTTTACGCACACGTGTTCTGAGGAGTCTTATATTGAAAGGTTTAGCAATATACGCATCGGCACCACTTTCAAAACCTACTTGTTTCTGCTCATCCATAGCATAGGCAGTAAGTAAAATCACAGGAATATGGTTAGTAGAAACATTGGTTTTCAATAACTGGCATAAATCAAAACCATCTACTTTTGGCATTAGCACATCGCTCACTACCACATCAGGAAGGTATTTTTTAGCTACCTCAAAACCTTCTTCACCATTTTCAGCCTCAATGATATTATAATCATCACTGAGGATATAGTGAATAAAGCGGCGCATATCAGGATTATCTTCAACAATGAGTATCAAAGGTTTTTTATCGGAAAGTTCTGTAGTATCAGGCAATGTTTTTAGGGTAGATTCCGAAGGCAATAAGTCAAGGTGCGTTTCTATGTAATTAGTATCGTACAATGTTTTAGAAGTTACCTCTTGTTGTTCTATAGGAAGATAGATATAGAAAGTAGTTCCTACATTTTCAACACTCTCTATACTAATAGTTCCGTTGTGCGAAGCTACTAAGGCCTGCACCAAAGCCAAACCTATACCAGAACCTTCACTATCAGGATTTATCTTATAGAAGTGTTCAAACACTTCTGTCTGTTTATCTTTAGGAATATACGAATCACTATTGAAGACTGAAAGACAAACTTTATCATCTTCTTTTTGCAGTTTCACTATTATTTCACCCGATATAGGTGTGTATTTAAGCGCATTAGAGAGCAAATTAAAATAAATTTTCTCTACTTTTTCCTTATCAAAAGTTATTTCAAAAGGGACTTCATCAGCTATAAACTGAAACTTGAGTTTCTTTTGCTTAATACGATCACTAAAAAAGGTATTAAGCTCTATAAGAAACCGTTTTAAGTTGCCTTTAGTGAAGTACATTTTAAGTTTACCATTCTCATAACTACGAAACTCTAACACCTCAGAAATGAGATGAAGTAGCCTATTACTATTCTTTTTTATAAGAAAAAGTAATTCTTGCTGCTCTTTTGTAAGAGAATTATGAGCTAAAAGTGTTTCAACAGGACCTAATATAAGCGACAACGGTGTTTTAAATTCGTGAGAGATATTAGTAAAAAAAAGCAATTTAGCTTGAGTAGCTTCTTCTAATTGTTTAGAGACTATTTCCAACTGTTCTTTTTGGCGTTTCAGCTCACTATTGGTCTTACTTTTAGCTCGATAAGCCCTAATAGCCATCAGTAAAAAGACAGTGATAAGCACAATAGCTGTAATAGAAAGGTAGAGCAGCATTCGTTGGTTTGTATGCTGGATAAGGCTCTCACTAAGTTGCTGGTTGATATCCTCTATTTTGGTTTGTTTTTCAGCAATTTGTTCGGTTTGTAGCTGCAAAATGCGCACATTGCTCTTATCTACCACTGTGGTATTGAGGATATTCTCACGCTGAAAAGGTTGATTGTGGAGAATTTTCATTGCAAGGTCAATTACCTTCTCACCACCTGTTGGATAGATAAATGAAGCATCTTGAACATTGTTTTCTATATTTTTAATGCCTCCATCAATAAGCGCATCTACTCCTACAATAAAAGGCAGCTTACCATTGAACTGAATAGCCGCCTGGCGAGCTCCTGCTGCCATAGGGTCATTCATTGCAAAAACGAGGTCTATATTAGGATGCTGCTGAAATACAAGTTGCAACTGCTTTTTAGCTTCATCAAGCAAATAGTTGCCCCATACTTCTGCTACAATCTGAATTTCTGGAGCTTTAGCTAAGGCATCGACAAAACCTTTATGACGCTCGGCATCGGAGGTAGAGCCTTTGGTACCACGCACTTCGACTATATTGCCTTTGCCTTTGAGAACACCTATGGCATAAAGTCCTGCTTCTTTACCTATTTGGTAATTATTGGCTCCTACATAGGCAGTATAACTTTCGGTAGCTATTTTCCTATCGACCAAAATCACGGGGATACCCTGCTGGTAAGCCTTTTCAATCACAGGAGTACAGGCTTCCGACTCGTTAGGCGAAACGACAAGCACATCTACCTTTTGCTCTATAAACCACTCTATATCGGCAATTTGCTTAGGAGTATCGTCTTTTACACTGCGAATAAGCACCTGGGCATCAGCCTGATAGAGGGCTACTTCGCGTTTGAGCTCCTCATTCATCGTTTGTCGCCAAAGGTCTTCACTGCATTGAGAGACCCCAATAATATAACGCGGTTTTCGCTCTCGTTGGCAAGCAAGGCAAGCCAAGAGAGCGAAACAACAAAGGAAGGTATATTTTCTTATTTTCATTTATTACCTAAACAATTCTAAATGAGCATCGGCAAGGCGAGGCATCGCACCGTGTTGCTGACATACGTAAGCTGATACTTCTACCGCTAATTGGTGTGATTGGGCAATGCTACAACCATTGAGGTAAGAAGCTACAAAAGCAGCCGTGAACGAGTCGCCTGCACCTACCGTATCGGCAATGGTAACCTTAGGTGTCCCTAAGAACGATTTTTCATTAGGCGTGAACACATAACTACCTCGTGTGCCCTGCGTTAGTATAAGGAATTTAAGGTTGTATTTCTCTAACAAGTGCTTGCATACCTCTTCATCAGTTCCTTGCAAATTAAACATTTCGGCAATTTTCACTATTTCCTCATCGTTGATTTTTAGGGCTGTTGCTTTATCTAAGGAATCGGCGATTACTTCTTTGCTGAAGTATTTCAAGCGGAGGTTGATATCGAATACTTTCAGACTCTCGGCAGGCATCAAATCTAAGAACTTATGGATAGTAGCGCGCGATACTGCGCTGCGCTGTGCTAACGACCCAAAGCACACGGTATTAGTGTTCTTTGCTAAGTTCTCAATACGCGAAGAAAATGGAATATTGTCCCACGCTACATTTTCGCTAATCTCATAGGTAGGCACCCCACGACCGTCTAACTGTACTTTTACAGTGCCTGTAGGGAAGTCAGTTTTTTCGATGATGTAGTTGAGTTCTTTTTCTTCTAAACTTTTTAGAATTTCCTTACCGAGAAGGTCGCCACCAATGGCACTCACAGCATAGCCGTTGAAGCCGAATTGCGACACGTGGTAAGCGAAATTAGCGGGCGCACCGCCTAATACTTTTCTTTCAGGGAAAACGTCCCAAAGGATTTCTCCCAATCCTACTACTGTATTTTTCATTGTATTGTATATTATCCTCTCCCCTACCCTCCCCTTGGGGGAAGGAGGCGAGAGTGTTGTTGTTAATTATTTTCTTTTTCAGCGTACAAAGTTATAAATTCTTTTTGAGATTTCATAGTATTAGCAGCGTTTTCGAACTGCTAAGCGTTGGCTTTGAGTCGGGTGCTCATTAGCAATAGATATAATACTCCTATGCTGAGGACAATAAGGGCGCCTATCTGTGAGCCGTTCATTGCATCGGAGGCTAAGCCCATTGCAAAAGGGAAGATAGTACCGCCAAAGAGCCCCATAATCATTAAGCCTGATACTTCATTTTTCTTAGTAGGGTTCTGCAAGAGGGCTTGCGAGAAGATGATTGAGAACACATTGGAGTTACCAAAACCTACTAAAGCAATAGCGATATAGAGCATTGTTTTATCACTGAAAAAGAACAATATCGCCATTGAGGCTATCATACAAAGGACACTAAGAGTGAAGAAACTCTTAGGAGATACTTTGGTGAGAATATAAGCTCCTGACAGACATCCTATAGTACGGAATAAGAAATACCAGCTGGTGGCAAAAGAGGCTTGGGTGGTGGTAAGCCCTAAACGCTCCATAAAGATTGTGGGCGCTGAGGCATTAACCCCTACGTCTATCCCTACGTGGCACATAATACCAATGAAACACAAGAGCACATAAGGGTTAGCAAGTAGTGCAAAACACTCGGCAAAGGTGGCGTTCTTGCTGTCGTTTTTCTCCTCTTCAATATGAGTAGCACCCAGCCACAAGAGGGTTACTACCGAGATAGCTATAAAGAGCAGGAAGAAGAGTCGCCAATCATTGAATTTATCAAAGCAGAAACTCATCAGTAAGGGGGCAGAAAACGAGGCTATTGCCTTGATAAACTGACCAAAAGTGAGTGAACTGGCGAGTTTGTCGCCTTTTACTATGGCTGACATTAGTGGGTTAAGCGATACTTGCATTAGTGTGTTGCCAATACCAAGCAAGGAGAAAGCTACCAGCATAGTGGTGTAATTGTAGCTGATAAAGGGCACTACCATTGCTAAGATGGTAATCACTAAGCTGAGGAGTACGGTTTTGCGACGACCTATTTTGCTCATCAGTACACCTGTAGGCACTGAGAAAAGCAGAAACCAAAAGAATACCATCGCAGGAAGCGCTTTGGCAGTGGTTTCGGTTAAGCCAAAATCGTCTTTTACAAAGTTAGAGGCTGCGCCTACAAGGTCTACAAAACCCATACAGAAGAATGATAGAAGTACGGGCAATAAATATTTTAGATAATTATTTTTCATTTTATTTCAATTTATAAACGGTTATATCATTAAGGTTTAGCGTGCCTTTTTCAGTTTTAAAACGAAGCGTATTGTACACCTCAGTAGGGAATACGGCATTGGTTTGAACCACTTCACCATTATTTACAAATAGCTCAGTAGAGGCCTTATCTACCAACAAACGTACTGTGTAACTCTTCTTAGCTGTTAGGGGTGCTTTGATAGGCGTTTCGGCAAAATTGGCATTGAAGGCTACACTGCTCTTGCTGCGATCTACCGATAGGGTTTTGTTAGCGCAATCGAATAGGTATTTTATTGTTTCACCTTTGGCGTTCTCGAGGGCAAAGCTAAAGCTATCGGTATCATTAGGGGTAACCGTAAAGATGAGTTCGTAGGCTCCTTGGTTGTTAGGCAAGAAGTTCTCGAAAGTTACCGTATTGGAGGGGGTTTTATCGGCTAAAGAGAGGGGTTCACGACGCAAGCTCTCCACCTCTTTTACGGGCTCACTGGCTACTACCAAATGCTCGCCATTATGCGCTAAACGCAAAGTGCGGGCAACGGTCATCGCACTACGGAAGTTTTCAGTAGGAATTTCATTGGCGTAATCCCAGTTGCTCATCCAGCCTATGAAGAGGCGACGACCATCGGTAGTGGGGACATTGCTCCAAGTTACTCCTGCATAATTATCGCGACCATAGTCTAACCAAAGAGGATAGTCCATAGTATCGGGAGTGAAGGTTTTGCCATCAAAATTACCGATGAAGTACTGAGTGGCACTTCCGCCATTAGGTCCACCAGGGTTGATGCTCACAAATAACACCCATTTGGTTTTTCCTTCATAAGTAAGCGGGAAGAGGTCGGGGCATTCCCACACACCACCGTGCCCACCTAAACCTTCGCCAAACTTGCTGAGGCGCGTCCATTCTTTGAGGTTCTTAGAGCCATAGAAGGTAATCGTTTGGGTAGTGGCAAGGCTCATCACCCATTGTTTAGAGGGTGCGTGCCAGAATACTTTGGGGTCGCGGAAGTCGATGATATTAGCATCGGTGAGGACAGGATTGCCTTCGTACTTGGTGAAAGTCTTTCCGCCATCGAGGCTGTAAGCAATAGACTGTGTCTGGCGGTCGCCTGCTGAAGTGAAAATAGCTATCATAGCCCCTTTGCCAAAACCGGCTGTGTTATCGTGGTCAATCACGGCACTGCCTGAGAAAATTGCTCCTAACTTATCGGGGGCTATGGCAGTGGGCTGGTACTGCCAATTCACTAAATCTTTAGAAATGGCGTGCCCCCAGTGCATATTGCCCCAACGCGCTCCGTAAGGATTATATTGGAAGAAGAGATGATACACTCCGTCGAGGTATACCATTCCGTTAGGGTCGTTCATCCAACCGTATTGAGGGGTGAAGTGGTATGATGGGCGGTATTTTTCGTTGTAATTGAAGTTATATTCAGCCGACTGTTTGATTTCGGCTAAGCCCATATCGGTAGTTTTGGCTATTGCAAAAGTAAGGGTTACTTTTTTGCCTTTGTACGCCTCGATAGCGATAGGCACCCAATAGTCGATTTTGTTTTGGGCGATGCGAATAGTCATTGGCACGCCTATAGGAGTGCCTTCTACTGATAGTTGCACGCTGTTTTCAACGGCTTGGTCTTCGACAGGGATAAGGAGATACTTATCTATAGCTTCGAAGGTACGAGTGTAATCGGTCATAAAAACGCTTTTTTTATTGTTACCTTGTTCGATTTGGTCGATGAGGATATGCCCCCATCCGCCTCGTTGGTTATCGACAATGCGGATAGTAGCTTTCTTGTTTTTATAGGCTTTGACGTCCCAAGTAAGCCATTGTAGGGTTTCGGTCTCGAATAGAGAATGCGATTTTAACACACTTTTTCCGTCTACTAAAAGCTCGATATAGGTATCGGGATTAGTACCTCCGCCAATGAGGAAATTGATGTAATTGCGCTCGATGGTGAACTCTTTAGAGGTAAGGGTTCCGCGAGAGTCGTCGCCATTATTGAAGCTATTGGCGAGGTATTTACCTTCAAAGTCTATTACGGGCTGCTGACCGGTATAGCTACCAGTGGCAGGAGTCGCGCCAAAGGCATCGCCTTCTACCGTCCAATTGGCATAAGTGCCTGACTCGAAGTCCTCGATAATGAGGTCATCTTCTTGGTGCTGGCAAGCTGTTATAAGGGCTAAAGCAGCTATGCCATAGGCAAGTGTTATATTATTTCTTTTCATATTCTTTTCTTATTAAAAGATGATACAAATGTAGTGTTTTATTTTGAATTCACAAAACAAAACAAGCGATTTATTAGGCAAAGGCTGCCTTATCATTGAAGGGCAAATTGTCATTCGCCTCTACAAAACATCAATCATTGAAAAATTCTCAACGTTTTGCCGTTTTTATTGCATTTTTTGCAATGCGTTTTCTACTGCTTAGCTCCACTTAGTAACCACTTAGTGTCCACTTAGTGTCCACTTAAGATATACTTAAAGAATCTGCAATGATTTTCTCAATTCGTTATAAATTATTCAATTCTTAGAATTGGAAATTGGCTATTCCGTTAGCAAAAATGCCCCAAGGGTTTTGGTTCATTCTGTAAGAACGAAAAGAGAAGGCGGTGGTGTTGTTGATATATACCACTGCGGCAGAACCTTCTTGTACTACTTTTACCTCGTATTCTTTAGATGTGCTTATGGGGAGTTTTGCTTGTTGGATAGTAGTGGTGGCTCCTCCTTTTAGAACGCGATTGAGTTGTAGCTTTCCTTCGCTGAGATTGAGGTTGATTTGATAGGTTTCTAATTGGCTTGCGCAAGCACCGAATATTAGTCCGAATTCGGTAGCGGTGTTGGCTTTGATTTTAGTTGCTATCTTATTAAAACCTTTGTTGAGGCGACCGAAAACGCGTGTGTTATTATCCAAAGCTACGTTACCCAAGGAAGTGGATACTGCAGGTTTGCTATCGAAAGCTGCTGGCATTTTCACATTTAGGGTACCATCGGGGGTTTGCACCAATTGATGAACGGCTAAAGAGCCTCCCCAGCCGTAAGTGCCCCCATCGGAATATGTTTCGCGGGTAGGTATCCAGCCCCATATATAGCGATGTGTGCCATCGGAAGCGGTTTTGCCTGCATAAAAGGCTATATCGTCTATATTGGGTTGTGCGGGGGTTGTCCAATTGGTTGCCCCTATAGCACGGTATTTGTACTGCACTTGGCGCGTTTTGATATTGGAATAGATAAGGTATTGGTAGTTGCCTTGAGTGAATACATCGGGGCATTCTACCATAAATACGTCTTCGCTATTTTCGATATAAAAGAAGGGATTAGAGGATTCTTTCGTCCAATTCTTCAAGTCGGTAGAGGTGAATTGAGCTATTACGGCTCTCCAAACACCGCTTCCTATATCGGCACGGGTACTTAGGAGCATCTTGTAGGTGTTTCCTTCTTTGAATACGATAGGGTCGCGGAACTCATTTCGGTCGTATCCCCAAGGGGCACGGAAGGCGTGTTGGGTGTCTTTCGTCCACGTTTTTAGGTCGGTAGAAGTAGCCCAATAGATGATTTCTTTGGGGTCTAAATCGCCATTATGCCCTGTATAGAAGGCGTAATAGGTGTTACCGTCCTTGAATATAGCACCTGTACCGAGGGCGTCTTCGTGTGAACCATTGGCACCGCAGGGGATAGCTTCGCCGTTATCGGTATAGTTCACCAAATCGGTAGTGGTGGTGCTATACCAAGGGTGAAAGGTTGCAGGCGCTGGTCGCTGGTCGTAGAGGTAGAAGATATGGAACTTGCCATTGTCGTAGAACGGCATAGGGTCGCCTACCCACGCCTTTTTGGGCTGAAAGAAGGTATGGTAATCAGCTTTTCCATCTTGTACCTCGTAGCAAGTAGATGCTTCGAGATTGACATTGGGGTCGTTGCTCACATATTCTTTTTTATCGCAGGCTATGAGAGCAGCGGCGCACAATGCAATTGGAAATATCTTTTTCATCGTTGTTATCTTATTTAGTTTGCTAAGTATTCTAGGGCGTTAGCGGTAAGCAATTCGATATTGCTTTTGTAGGTATTGGCAGGAGAATTGTCTTCGTTATACCAATCGTAACTACCGATACCAATGCAGAGAGTGCGCCCTGTGTTGCCACGTTTAGGGAACTCGTAGATAGTGGCGCGCTTCATTTCGTTATCCCAATGGTAGCTGGCAAGGAGTTCGGCTCCAGTTTCGGTTTTCCACAAAGGCACATTGTCTTTATAGTCACCAAAGTCTTTCAGATTCCATATAGTGTTATGGTCGCGGCGCTTGGCTTCTTTTGAGAGGAGATAGGCGGCATCGGTTCTACCACTGATTTTGTTCAATCCTTTGAAGAGTGGGTGTGACTCATTTCCTCTGAAACTAATGCCCCAGTCATCGCCTACGGATTCAGGATTCTTGCCTTCATTCCACATATTGTTCACCATTTTACCGCTAAGCACCATACCTAAAGTAGTGGCGTACTGACCTGCCCAAGAGGTCAATAGGAATGAGCCTCCATTGGCATAGTACTGTTTCATCTTGTTCACCACTACGTCATTAGTAGCATCGGCAGGCATATCGTGAGTGCCTACGACATCGTAATGCCACCAAATCACTTTGTAGTTGTTGAGATTGACTTTGCCGTCTTTGATGTCGCTGAACGAGATATATTTAGCAGTGTCGTAGTTTTCGACAAGCCAAGCGTAAGCTGCTTTCTCATCTTCATTGGCGATAGCCGAAGCACTGTTGGCAGTACCTACAAAGGCAATCGCTGCAAAGTTGGTAGGGATAATCTCTACATTGTAGGTAAAACTCTCACCGCGATAATTCATAGTGTAGGTAACGCTTTGAGTGAAGTTTTGGGCAACTCCGGAAGCAGGGCTTACGGTAGCATTAGGGGTAGTACTAAAGGTAGGGGTTAGCGCGGTAAGACTTTCTCCTTTAGGGTATTTTACACTAATTTTACCGGTACTGTGGTCGATAGTGGCTTTGTATTTGCCAATAGCAAAGTTCTCTATCTTGGGGTACTGAGCTGTAACGGTATAGTCCCAATATAGGTTGCCGTTGAAGATGCGGTACTTAGCGCCACTGCTCAAATCTACATTAGCGGCAGCTTTGGGCACTGAGGTAGCCCCCTCAGGCAAGCTGAGGGAGGTAGTCATACTATTAAGGGAAGCTGACCAAGGAGCATAGACGGTAATGGTTTGTTTCTGTTCGTCTATAATGCCGTCAATACCATTGGCTTGGAAAGCGTTAATCTTGGCTTCTTTATCGTTGATAAGTTCGCCTTCGTGTTTTTCGTCGCAGCTGAACAAGCCGAATATAGCTGCTATAAGGGCGAATTTGTATACTGTTGTTTTCATATTAGAATCCTGCATTTTGTTTGTAAATACCTTTAACGTACCCTATTTGGTTTTGTGGAATAGGGATGTACTCATTCTTGTTTTTGGTGAAGTGCGCATTGCTGTATATAGCAGGGCGACGTATTTTTTCCTTAGCGAAATAGTCGTTGAGCACTTGGTCGGCAATACCCCAACGCACAAGGTCGAAGAAGCGGCTGCCTTCCATTGCGAACTCTAAACGGCGTTCCCAACGAAGTGCTTTGCGGGCGTTTTCTTGATTCCAAGTGATGTTTACGCCATCTTGGTATAAAGCTATATCGGTATTGGTGGCATAAGGAATCATTGACATACTCTGTTTAGCACGTTGGCGCACTTGGTTGATAAGAGCAAGGGCTTCGTTGCTACGATTGAGCTCGATAAGGGCTTCGGCACGCATTAAGAGCACATCGGCATAGCGCAACACGATACGGTTCTTGGAGTTACCACGGAATGGGTTGATATTGCGGAAGCAAGAGCAAGAAGGGTCTACGTTTTCTTTGAGGGAAGCATAGAAGCCGTATACATTGCTATTGCGGTTCCAGTCGTTTTTGTAAATCAATTCTGTATTGTACTTATAAGGCAAACCAGGTAAGGCAACCGTATGGAACAAACGAGGGTCGGTTTTATCGGTAGCGGCGTTGTAATCGTTGTTATTGAAGTTATCAAAATCGGGCAATCCATTTACGGTTTTGAATGCGTTCACCAAGTTCTGACTAGGCTTATGGAAGTCGCAGCAGCCTAACTTTTGAGGTACAGAGAGTACATCACCCCAGTTGAGGCTTCCGTATTGAGTGCCATCATCTACTGAGTATTGCACAGCAAAGAGTGATTCTTTACCATTTTCGTAGCTGCCTGGGAGGAAGTTGAAAGCAAAATCATCTTCTAAACCATAAGCAGAACCTAAAACCTCATTGGTATAAGTAAGGACTTCTTGTAAGTCTTGGCTATTAATATTAGTCAGACTATTGTTATCGCTTTGGCGATAGGCTTTATACAAATAGGTTTTAGCAAGGTAAGCAGCAGCTGCAGCTTTGGTAGCTCTTCCTTTTTGAGACTGAGCAACAGGCAATAGGTCATATGCTTTTTTGAAGTCAGAGGCTATTTTTTGCCACTGCTCATCGTTAGGCAAGGTGTTAGGGGTGGTTTCGTAAGCACTATCAGCTGTATTTTCATCTACAAACGGAATATGTCCAAAGATTATTTTTAGCTGGAAGTAGAAGTGCCCACGCAAGAAGTACATTTCGCCTATACGAGATTGGCGGTTAGGCACATCGTTATCAGAGGCCTGTTGCAAAGCACGCAAAGCAATATTAGTACGCGAAATGGCTTGGTAGCACATAAACCAAAACTTATCGGGCTCGGCATAAGTAGGGTCGATATTTTGAGCTGTTTCGTAGAAATGGAACACCTGAATGTCGCTCACGTCTTGTCCTCCTTTATAGGCATCATCAGCACGCACATTGCCGTAAATCCAAAGGCTAAAAGGCGAATCATAATGGTCATTACCTAAAGAGGCATAGGCAGCGATAGCGAGCTCATCAGCTTTAGATATAGCCTCTTTATCGCTCATAATCCCTTGAGGATTATCGTCTAAAAAACTGCAGCTTGTTGTAAAGAGTGCTGCACATATCGCGGTGGTATATATTATCTTTTTCATTTGTTAATTATTTAGATTTAGGTATTAGTACTAGAAGCTAGCATTAAGCCCCATTGTGAAAGTAATAGGAATAGGATAGCCGTAATTAGGGTTTTCAGGGTCTTTACCAGTAAATGACTTGCTCTTGATAGTAAGGAGGTTTTGTCCGCTTACATACAAGCGCAACTTGCTGAGTTTTATTCTTTCAGATAGTTCTTTAGGCAAAGTATAACCTAATTGTACATTGCGGAGTTTGAGGTATGAACCGTTTTCTACATAGTAAGTAGACATACGCCCTTCGTTATTATCATCTACGCTTGATACACTTGGTATATCAGAGTCTGGATTAGTAACGGGGTCGAAAGCATC
Source organism: Capnocytophaga sp. FDAARGOS_737 (assembly GCF_009730375.1). Classification (NCBI taxonomy): domain Bacteria; kingdom Pseudomonadati; phylum Bacteroidota; class Flavobacteriia; order Flavobacteriales; family Flavobacteriaceae; genus Capnocytophaga; species Capnocytophaga sp. FDAARGOS_737. The sequence goes on from NZ_CP046316.1 coordinate 1,937,085, forward strand.
GAGCAAACGGCGACCTTTGTTACCATAGGTATCTTGTACACTCCAGAAATCGGTGTGGCGTTTTACGTTAGAGACTACATCTACATTATGTACTCCTTGGAAGAAGACTGTAAAATCAAAGTTTTTGTACTCTAAATAGAAGTTAAGACCATAGATGAAATCGGGTTGTGGATTGCCTATCCAAGTGCGGTCGTCTTCATTTACTACACCATCGTTGTTCAAATCGCGGTAACGAATACGACCAATACCTTTACCATTCTGTTGTGGGTGCTGATTCACCTCTTCTTGAGTTTTGAAGATACCATCGGCTACATAGCCATAGAAGGCATTAGAACCTATAGGGCGACCTAAGCCATTATCCCATTTACCATTGCCCCCGTAAGAGTTGATTACAGAAGTAGGAAGTTCGGTAATCTTATTTCTGTTGGCTGCTATATTGGCATTGATGTCATATTTAAGTCCGGCTTTAGTTTCATTGCGATAGCCTACAGATACTTCTAAACCTTTGTTCTCTACTGCAGCACCATTCATCCATTGGTAAGCTCCTTCGCCTTTGATACCTGCGTAAGGAGGTTCTACCAAGATGTCTTTAGTGTTTTTGATATAATATTCAGCAGAGCCATATAGGCTATTATTGAAGAAACCGAAGTCAAGACCGAAGTTAGTTTGGGTTGTGGTTTCCCATTTGAGGTTTTTGTTACCGAGGCGTGTACGGCGGAACCCTGAAGCTAATTGCCCAGAGCCTTTACCTTCAATATCGTAAGAAGTTTTCCAGATACCGTTCCAAATGAAGTCGCCGGTTACCCCATAGTAAGGGTCGAAGATGTCATAAATAGCGTAGTTATTGATATCTTGGTTACCATTTTGCCCCCAACCAAAGCGCAACTTAAGTTCAGATACTGTGTTGCGAGTTTTCTCCATAAAAGATTCTTGAGAAAGACGCCAACCTAAGTTGAACGCAGGGAAAGTACCCCAACGATTATCCTTAGCAAAACGTGAAGAGCCATCGCGGCGGAGGGTTACAGAAGCTAGGTATTTATTATCAAAAGCATAGTTGATTTTTCCGAAGAAAGAGAGCAACTTATATCCAGTAGAAGAACCGCTACCACTCACACCTCCTGTTGCCAAAGTAGGCCACATATATTCAGGTGTTTCTATAGCGAGATTATTACCCTTGATAGCAAAATTGAGGTCTTCTTGCGAGAACATTTCCATACCTACTAAGGTTTCAAAACGACTCTTGCCAAATTCAAAGTCGTAAGTAGCTGTGTTTGCCCAGTTCCATTTAGTCCAATGAGCTTGCTCGAGTTGAGAGAAAGTTCTTTCTTTACCTTCTTCCATAAATCCTGAAACATACGAACGGTTAAGCACGCGTTTGTAGAAATTACCGTAATCCAAACCGAAGTTAGAACGTATATTTAAACCTTTGATAGGCTGAATGTTGATAAAGGCATTACCAAACATACGCCAATAGTTATAGCGGTTATCTTTATTATCGGCTACAAGGCGTGCTGGATTCTGACGGTCGGGCAAACCATTTACAGGCCCTCCCCAGTGTTTGCCATCGGTAGTGCGCACCGGAATAAAAGGTACTGCTATCATTGCCGATTCGGTGATTTGGTTAGGTTGTTCTACCTCACTAGTGCGGTTTACAGTGAAGTTTTCGCCTATAGTTACCACATCGCCAAAGAGCTTGTAATCGGTATTAATACGAGCTGAAAGACGAGAGAAGTCAGTATTTTTCACCAAACCATCATTGTTGTAGTAGCCCAAAGAAAGGAAGTAGTTACCTTTTTCTGTACCATTGGTTACTGAAAGGTTGTACGATTCGGTTACCCCCATACGAGTGATTTCCTTGAACCAATCGGTATTAGAAGGCAACATTGGGCTACCTGTTTTATCAAAATACTCACGCGGATAGTACAAATTGTTGAGAGTACTATGCCCATTAGCATCGGTAGTATAATCATAATGAATACCAAGAGGATTTTGGTTAGGGTTTCCTCCTCTATTAACAGCTGCTTTCCAAAGTACTTGTGCATACTCGTTAGAATTAAGCATTTTCATCCGAGAGTGGAACATCGACACGGTAGTATAATGGTCAAAATCTACTTTCAGCACACCTTTCTTACCTTTTTTAGTGGTAATAACGATAACTCCATTAGCAGCACGCGACCCATAGATACTGGCAGCCGAAGCATCGCGCAACACTTGTATGCTCTCTATATCATTAGAATTTAACTCGTGCATACCGCCTTGAGTAGGCACCCCATCAATAATATAAAGAGGGTCGTTGTTATTGAGCGTACCGATACCGCGAATGCGAATAGTTGCCTTACCTGCAGGGCCTCCGTTATCGGTTACTTGCATACCTGCTACACGACCTTGAAGGGCTTTCATAGGGTTATTTTCGGCAGTAGACATCATTTCGTTTACTTTTACTACCGAAACTGCTCCGGTAAGGTCGGTTTTACGTTCAGTACGATAACCGACTGATACGGTAACGCCCTCTAAGGCAGTGACTTCTTCTTCTAAGCTTACACTTATGTTCTTGCGCCCTTTCACGGCTACTGTTTGGGTTTTGTAGCCTATATATGAAAAGACCAAACTATCAGTGGCAGCGACGGGATGAAGGGTGTAATTCCCATCAAAATCAGTAGAAGCACCTACCGATTTGTTTTTCACCATCACCGTTACCCCCATCATGGGAGTGTTATCGGCCTTTGCTTTCACTACTCCGATTACTTCTTGGGAAAAAAGAGCTCCTGAAAAGTTACAGAGTAAAAGCGACAGTAAAATGCGTTTGTTTATTTTTCTACTCATCATATTGGTGTTTTTTGCGATTAATTTTCGGTGGCAAAGGTAGAGAAAAAGAAAGCAATGCACTATCAAAAACTAGTCAAAAGCTATCATTTTTTAGCAAAAAAACAGGGAGAAGTATAAAGAAAACAGCACAAAAAAAATCATCAACACATTGAATAAAAGACACTTATACATTTTTTATAGTATATGCAACAAAATTGATAGTTGTATTTTTCTATTTATTTCGTTTTAACAAATATTTGTCGATTATATATGTGTATTATTTCGGGAGTATAAAAACTTATCTATAAAAACAATTAGAACTTTGCACAGTAAAAAGTTTAGTGCTTTTACTGTGCAAAGTTCTTCGGTATATTGGGGGGGGTAGCTTAACACTTAACTACTGTTCCCTCATCTAAATATACTAAGTATTTGCCTTTTACTTGCCAACCTATGGTTTGTAGGTTTTGGGCATAGTACAATAGCTGTTGGTGGTATTGAGGGTTAGGCTGCCCTGTTTTGTAATCGATAAGGTAGGCTTCGCGAGTGGTAGGGTGATAGGCTATCCTATCAGGACGGAAGTATTTGCCCTTGCTGTCTACAAACTCGCGTTCGATGAAGTAATGGTACTCATCAGTAAAGAAAGCTGCTATCTGCGGCTCGCTTAGTAGGGTTTCTATTTGAGGCTTCAGCAGTTGGTATTGCTCCTCGGTGAGGGTGCCCTCTTGTAGCGCCTCGCTTAGTACCGACCCCAAGTCGGTGGCATAGGTTAGTTGCGAAAAGAGGCTGTGTATGAGGTTTCCTCTTTCGAGGGCTTGCTGTTGGTGGGTGTTCCATAGCAGTGAGGCTCCTGTAGCTATCTTATAATGAGGAGCTGCCCACCCTTTCTGAAACAACACATAGCTATCGGCATTTGTTTCTTCTTTCTTTTTAGCTAGTATAGGACTGCCATATTCATACTCAGTAATCTCCTCATTCCAATCTCCTTTATGTTTTAGAAAATCGCGGAGGAGCGTGCCGTAAGTGTTAATCTCTTTCTCAGGGAGCGAAGTGATAACATAGAGAGACGACTCAGGACGGGTCATCGCCACGTATAGCACATTTATCTGGTCGAGGAGGTGTTGCTGGTGTTGCTCGTTGAGAATAGTGGATGCCGCTCCATAGTTTTCAATATTCTTACTGCTCTTCACCAATAGATAGTCAAAACCAGCGAAGTTCTCGGCTGAGACAGGGTACCATATCATTTCGCCACGACCGTCTTCTAACTTGCTATCGGCAAAGGCATAGATAATCACGGGGGCTGAGAGCCCTTTGCTCTTATGTACGGTCATCACGGTGATAGCGTTAAGACCTTCGGGTGAACTGATACTAAGCTTTTCTTTTTGGTCTTCCCAGAAGTCTAAGAAGTCGGCTAAGCCTCCTTTGCGGGCATTCTTGAAGTCGAAAATAAGGTCGATAAAGTGGGTGAGGTAGGCATCTGAATGGCGTGCCACCTCGAAGCAGTTTACCGCTAATGTTACTCCTTCGTATAGTGAATATTGGTTAAACGTTTCTATAGAAAAATGAAAGTCGGCAAAGAAAGTACTCACAGGCTGGTATGCGTACTTGCTTAAGAAAGTATGAGGCTGCTCCGTCCCCTTGCCGTTAGCTCGAATAAAGGCAAAGAGCATCTTGGCCTTTAGGTCTTCGCTTTCGGGGTGGTAAAGCAACTGCAGTAGGGCTATAAGGAACTGCACTGAGGGTACGTTTTGCAGTAACAAAGAGTCGGGAGAGATGACTTTGCGCCCTTTGCTTGATAAGAATGAGGCTACCGCAGCGCCCTCTTTGTTAGTGCGCACTAATATAGTGATGTCTTTATCATCAGCTCCTGCCTCATTGGCGTGCCTTACTTTCTGTAGTATAGCCTCGCAATAACTCTTCTCGCGCGGGGTGAGGGTATCGTCTTTAGTTTCTTCTTCTCTCTCTTCTTCCTCCTCTTCTTGCGCGGTGTTGATAAACGAAATATTTACATAACCCTCTGCTAAGGTACTTTTTGGATAGTTTTGGGCAGCTGCTTCGTAAAGATCTTGGTATTCTCCTATGGTGAAAAGCTTTGCTACAAAAGGGGAAAACGCATTGTTGAAGTCTATAATTTGCTTTAAACTACGGTAGTTTTCAGCCAAATTAACAGTGTTGAGCGGGACTTTAAATGGGTCTTCTTTACCACTATACAGCCTCATAAACTGTTCTGCTTTCCCACCTCGCCAGCGGTAGATAGACTGTTTCGCATCGCCTACTAATAGCACTGAACCCGCTTGGTGGTTTACTTGACTTTGCACTGCATTGAGGATAAGCGGTATAAAGTTCTGCCATTGCAGCACTGAGGTGTCTTGAAACTCATCGATGAAATAATGACGAAACTTCTCGCCTATACGCTCATAAATAAAAGGCGCTGGCTGAGTACTCAGCTCTGAAGAAATTACGCCATTGAACTCCCATATAGGTAAGATGTTCTCTTCCTCTTTGATAAGCGCTATTTCTTTTTGGATACGGTTTAGCAAAGCCAAAGGGGGAAGGTACTTTAGGGCGTTTTGCATAAAGTTGAGCGTACCAAAAGCATTCTGTATATCTTCAAAATAAGTAGTAATCTGAGGTTGTAGGCTATCGATAAGAGCAGTATCAAGGGTTTTAGCGGCTGTTTTGCCGTACATTGGTTCACCTTTTAACAAGTTATTCTGCCAACCACTACCCCAAGCGGGTTCTTTCTGAGGACTAAGCGTTAGTTTTTGGAAGAAATTGTACAGATGACCACCATTGAAAGCCCCCTTATCTAATCCGTGACGGTCTAAGAGTTGCATAAAAGAGAGTGCTGTGGTTTGTATAAGCTGTGCCGCTTGCTCTTTATACTCACTTAGGGACTTCTTTAGGGTAGCGAAATCGCTTAGCTCTTTGTCTTTTAGCGATTGCAGCTGACTATAATGGTTTTCGTTAGTGAGCATCTTGGCTATTTCAAGTAACTCCTTAGAGGTATCCCAGTTCTTATCTTCGTCTATCTTTTCGTTAGAAAAAGCTATAAGCCACTCAGTGAGCTCCTTATCGCCCGCACCTGCTTGGCTCATTAGGTTGTCTACAGCGCGTTCTAAGAGGGTTTGACTGTCCAACTGCACTTCAAAGAAAGGATTAAGGTGTAAATCGTGAGAGAAATGGCGTATCAGTTGGTGGTTGAAGCCGTCAATAGTGCTAATATTAAAGGCAGCGTAGTTATGCAATAGGTATTCTAACGTCTTAGCCGAACGGTCTTGCAGCTCTTTAGGGGTGAGATGCAGACTTTTGCACAATTCGGTAAACATACTGTGGGGGGTATGCAGCATCGTATCCTCGCTAAACTTACCCAACAGCTCAATAATACGGTTCTTCATCTCGAACACCGCCTTGTTAGTAAAGGTAATAGCGAGCAGCTGTCTAAACTGCTCTACATTGAGGGTACTAAGTACAATTTGCAAATAAGCCTTCACGAGGCTATAGGTCTTGCCTGACCCTGCTGAAGCGTTGTAAATCGTATAGCTCATTTTTTATCCTGCGAATTCATCAAGCATATCTAAAGAAGGCACAAAGAAAAGGGTTCCTGTTTCGGCAGTGCTGAAATCTAATAAGCGGTCGTAATTACCTACGGGGTTGCCTACAAACATATTCGTAAGCATCTTTTCTACCGTGCTGAATGTATTGGCGTAGCAGATAAAGTAAGTGCCCATTTGATGACTCACTGGGTCGTGGAAAGGCATATTATCTCTCACTACTTTCAGGTCATCGCCTACATTGGCAAGTGCTGAATGAGCATTTGTAGGTTTGGTATCCTCATCCATTTCTATATCCATTTCTTTGCTGCGACCTATTACTTTTTCTTGTTCGCTAACGGGTAACGAACGCCAAGCGTTCATATCGTGCACATACTTTTGCACAAATAAGTAGCTTCCGCCTTGGTAGTTAGGGTCTTCATCGCCTACAACCGCAAACTGTTTGCGTTCTTCGCCTCGTGGGTTTTCGGTGCCGTCTACAAAACCGATAATAGCACGCCCGTCCCAATACCTAAAACCCTGTACATTCACTATGCAATCGGCTATAGGTTGCAACACATCGCTGATAGCAGCTGCCATATCATAAGCTAAGCTAGGGTTATGCGCACGAATGTGAAAGTGCAAATCGCCTTCAGTAGCTACGGCTGTGTGTTTGCTACCTTTGATAGGCTGAAAATCCTTAAGCTCTTTGGGGAGCGGTTGGGGTAACCCTAAGGTAAGCCACGCCCTATGGCTAATGCCTATGGTTACACTCGCACGCGCTTCGGGGAAGCGGTCGGCTACCGAGTTGTTGAGGTTTCCTACCAAGCCACATACTTTTGAAAAAGTATCTTTTAGTTGTGTTTTGTCTGTATTTTTCTTAAATGCCCATACCAAAAAGACAGTATTGTTATTAGGCAAATCGGTTACATTCTGATAATTCATTATTTCTATTTTTATTTTCAGTAGTTAGTTATTAGTCGTTAGTCGTTAGAAAGTGACACTGTTCTAACGACTAATCTACTAGCTGCTAATTACTGCGGTTTGTCTGTTGATAGATTCTTGGTGAATCGCCTTAAATACCTGTATGATAAACTCTTCACTAAGTCCGTATTGTTCTCCCTCTGAGATTACCTTGCCGAGTATTTCGTGCCAGCGTTGATTCTGCAGGATAGCCACATTGTTAGCTTTCTTTAGAGTGCCAATTTCATCAGAAATATTCATACGCTTCTTAAGCAGGTCTAATAACTGATCGTCTATGATGTCGATATGAGAGCGTAGAGTGCTTAGTTTGCTAACGTAATCTTCTTGGTTAGTAGAGACCTGCCTAATGCGCAAGTCGTTCATAATCTGCACCAAACGCTCTGGAGTGATTTGCTGAGCGGCATCGCTCCACGCAGCATCGGGGGTGCAGTGGGTCTCAATCATCAGGCCATCGAAATTGAGGTCGAGGGCAGTTTGCGATACATCGAAGATAAGTTCGCGCTTACCGGTGATGTGCGAAGGGTCGCAGATGATAGGTAGCAACGGGAATTTATTCTGCAATTCTATCACTAATTGCCATTCGGGTATGTTGCGGTATTTGGTCTTTTCATAAGTAGAAAACCCACGATGTATCACCCCTAACTTCTCAACTCCGGCACGCTGTAGCCGCTCGATAGCCCCTATCCAAAGAGCGAGGTCGGGGTTTACTGGGTTTTTCACCAATACTATCTTATCAGTACCTTTCAGCTCATCGGCTATCTCTTGAATGATAAACGGACTAACGGTAGAGCGCGCCCCTATCCACAATAGGTCGATGTCGTGCTCTAAGGCGAGCTTTACGTGGTCTTTATTGGCTACTTCAGTTGCTATCTTAAGCCCTGTCTCTTCTTTTACACGTTGCAACCATTTCAGACCTAAAGCTCCCACACCCTCAAACATACCGGGGCGGGTACGAGGCTTCCAGATACCAGCACGGAAGAATGACACATCAGTATCCTTAAGACTATGTGCTATGTTGAGTACCTGCTCTTCTGTTTCGGCACTGCAAGGGCCTGCTATTACTACGGGGTGGTCGAGGGCTAAATCATCTAACCACTGACGGTTCTTTTGTGCTATTTCCATTATATTTAGTCGTTAGTTATTAGGTATTAGTCGTTAGTGGTTAGTTATTAGTTAATTGCCAAATCTTTTTAGGCGTAGGGCGTTGCCAATAACGCTTACTGAACTGAAGCTCATTGCTAAAGCCCCTAACATAGGCGATAATAGAATGCCAAAAACGGGATAGAGCGCGCCAGCAGCTACAGGTATACCTATAACGTTATAGACAAGGGCAAAGAAGAGGTTTTCGCGTATGTTCTTCACTACTGCCTTACTCAGCTTTTTAGCCTTTACAATGCCACTGAGGTCGCCTTTTACTAAGGTAATAGGGGCACTTTCGATAGCTATATCAGTGCCTGTACCCATAGCTATACCTACATCGGCTTGGGCTAAAGCGGGGGCATCATTAATACCATCGCCTGCCATTGCTACTACCTTGCCTTGTGCTTGTAGGCGTTTTACTTCTTCTTGTTTGTCTTGTGGCAACATACCCGCGCGGTAGTCGGTAAGCCCTATTTGGCGGGCTATAGCAGCAGCAGTAAGCTCATTATCGCCCGTAAGCATTATTATATGTACGCCTACTTGCTGCAATGCGCGCAATGCTTGAGCGGTGGTATCCTTTAGCTTATCGGCTATCGCCACTGCTCCTATCACTTCGCGGTCGGTAGCCAACAGCGAAAGGGTATATCCTTCTGATTGACGGGCACGTAGGCTATGGCGAATCTCTTCGCTTATAGGGGCACCTATCTCTTCTATCAGTCGTTCGTTGCCAAAGTAGTACGACACTCCAGCGTGGTTAGCTCGTACCCCTTTCCCTGTTAAGGCTTCAAAATCGGTGAAGGGTAAGGGGGTAACTCCTTGTGATTGGGCGTAAGCATTGGTAGCTTTGGCTAAAGGGTGTTCGCTTTGCTGGTTGAGTCCGTAGAGCAAGGGTAACCATTCCTTTTCAGTAAGACTGCCAAAACTCATTACTTTAGCTACCGTAGGCTTGCCCTCAGTTAGGGTACCAGTCTTATCGATGACTAAAGTATCTACTTTGTTCATACGCTCTAACGCTTCGGCATCTTTGATGAGGATACCGTTTTGCGCACCTTTGCCTATCCCTACCATTACCGACATAGGGGTGGCTAAGCCTAAGGCACAAGGGCAAGCGATAATAAGCACGGCAATGGCATTGAGCAGTGCATATACATAAGCATTCTCGCCACCGAAAACTGCCCACACTACAAAGGTAAGTACTGCAATGGCGATAACTATAGGCACGAAGTAAGCGGCTATCTTATCGGCTAATTTCTGTATAGGGGCACGGCTCTGGCTTGCTTCTTGCACGCGGGCTACTATCTGTGCGAGTAGCGTGTCGGATCCGACCTTATCAGCCCGCATCACAAACGACTGTGTGCCGTTGAGAGTACCTGCCGATACGCGGTTGCCCACTTGCTTTTCTACCGGTATGGCTTCACCGGTAATCATACTCTCATCTACAGTAGCATAACCCTCTGTCAGCACACCATCTACGGGGAGCTTTTCGCCTGGTTTCACTCTTAGCAGGTCGCCTATATGAACCTCTTCAATAGGGACTTCTATCTCGTTGCCTTCTACTATCTTAGTAGCTTTGCGAGGGGCTAAATCTAATAGCAACCTGATAGCGGCTTGGGTGCGTGTGTGAGCATTGGCCTCGAGTACTTGTCCTAATAATACCAAGGTTAAGATGACAGTAGCCGCCTCGAAGTAGAGATGCACGCTGCCGTGCGCTTTAAAGGCATCGGGGAAGAGGTTAGGGAAAAAGAGTCCTACCACACTAAAGCCCCACGCTACGCCTGCCCCTATACCGATAAGGGTAAACATATTGAAGTGCAGTGTTTTAAGGCTGCGCCACGCCCGCACAAACAGAAAGCCGCAGAAGTAGAACACTACTGGCAGCGAAAGGACAAACTGCACCCAGTTCCAGGCACTGAGGGGCATTAGTTTGTAAAGCGGATTATTGTGCCACATACCGCTCATCGCTATCACAAAGATAGGCAGCGTAAAGGCAATAGCCCCCCAGAGCTTGCGCTGTAGGTTATCGTCTTTAGGAGCTTCTAAGCTCACCAAATCCATACCACAAACGGGACAAGCACCAGGGTGGTCGTACGTTTTATCGCCCTCGCAACGCATAGGGCAGTAATACACCACCTTAGTGTGAGGGTCTGTAGTTTTTATAGAGGGGGGAGTCGTCGGCTTATGCTGGTGCGCTTTGTCATCGCTCTCGCCTTCTTCGCCTTCTGCTGCAAGGCTGTAATGAGTGCCTTCTAAGGCTTTTTGTAAGGTTTGTAAGGGCACCTCAGCAGTGCTTTCTATTCTTGCTGTAGCCGAAGCCAAATCTACTTGTACCGCTGTAACGCCTGCTACTGCTGAAAGCCTATCGCTAACGGTAGTAACACAACCCATACAGCCCATTCCTTTTACTTTATAAGAGGTTGTCATAATATATTATTGAATTATTTAGAGCGACAAAGGTACAAAATAAATTTGAATTATAAAGTAGTAAATTTTTACAGAGTGAAGTTATGAAGTATATTTTTAAGCTCTTCTTTGCCTGTGCGTCCCTCATATTGCACTATGGCTCTATTCCACCACGCACTATTGGAAAAAAGCTACTGTTTTCTTTGATATTTTTCTTTAATATTTTTTATTAACTCTTCTGCCCTTTTTTTCTCAATACCAATTGCTGAAGCAAGACAATTAAGTAATTCTTTATATTTTTCTATATCTCCTCCTTTTTCAACAAACTCTTTACATTTCTCAATATATTTTTCCTCTTTATTTGTCAGAGGAAAAGAAAGTGTTAATTCTGCCAACTCTTCTAATTGATTAGCTCTCTCAGAACTAATATTATAAATTTCTTGCAAACTTTGTAATATAAATTGTTTTTGAGTAGAAATAGTTTTCTTATTCTTATTTTCTAATAAGCATAAACTTCTAAAAACAGATTTTATAAAAAACCAACAATTTCCTCTAGATTCTTTAAAAACTAATGCTTTTATTGTATTAAAATCTTTTATATATTTCTCTTCATTATTCATTGATAAATAACTACTTTCTATTTTTATTCCTTTTTGAAAGAAAAATCTATATAAATAATATATTAATCCTAAAAGAAAAAGAAAAACAAAAAGAAAAAGAGAAATCATATAAACACTTTCAATTCTAATAAACTTATTATATCCATCGCAATTTCTTACTAATATTTCAGAAAATAAATACCCAACATGAAATATCATAGCAACTAACGAGATTTTTAAACTAACTTGACCAATTAAAATATTGACTTTAGAAGGAGAAAACTTACCTGCTTTAGTTCTTAGTAGATTATTATCAAATTCTATTTCATTATGTCTTAATGTTCCCATTCTATAATAAATGGGAAATTTCAGTTTTTTTTCATAATTAACAATAGCTCTCTCGCAAAGTTCATATTGAGCTTTTGAACCTTTAAACATATAAATCCACAACATAGAGAATATAGCACTAATACCACATAAAGCAATACATAATAAATTCATCCCCATTGAAAAAGGTCTTTCTTTAAATAACTCATATAATAAAATACCATACCCAGTAAAACACAATATCAAAAAAGGAGCTAAAAACACACCTTTTTGCCATAAGTTATTAATTTCTAAATCTCTACATCTATAAAGATTTTCTAAGATTATTTTTTGTTTTTCAAACTCTTCGTTCATAATTATTCTTTTAATTATATTTTTTCTATAATTCCAAAACTATTAGCTCATCTATTCCTAAGACGATAGCTAAGCGATTAAGCAATCGGCATTCAACTTCTTAAAAACTCTCCTTTCACAATGTGTTCCTATACTCTTCACTGCAAAAAAAGATTTTCTCTTTTCAAGCGGCAAATGTAAAACATTTCTTAATAAAACCCTAATTTACTATCAATTTTAACACTCAAGAACAGCAATTTTTGTTATAATATCCTTTATTCAATTTTATTTCATTACTTTTGCCTTGTAAATCAGCAATTAATATGAAGTATATCCTTAGCTTTATGGCTCTTTGGTTGGTGGCGTGTCAGTCGGCTAACCCTTATGAGGACAAAACTCTTGCTTTAGTACCTCTGAAAACTTTCCCGCTGCCCAAAATTAGTGTGCGCGCTATGCAGTTGCTCTCTGATAAAAACGTAGCTTTCGCGGGTTCTGACGCTTCTTTTGGCTTTATCAATACTCAAAACCATACTATCGCCCTCTCTGACCTCAAAAACAAAGGGGTTATCTCTGACTTTCGTTCGGTAGCCGCTACCTCCGATCGCTTTTTTATGCTTTCTATAGGTACTCCTGCCATACTCTATAGGGCTGAACCCAGCGGTATGACGGAGGTATTTCGCGATGACCACCCTTTGGCTTTCTACGATAGTATGCACTTCCTAAACGACCAGTTTGGCATAGCGGTAGGCGACCCTATAGACAGCCGTATGCAGGTGCTCGTTACCCACAACGGTGGTAAAACATGGGCAAAACGCACTTGGTCGCAAACTCCTAAACTGGCAGAGGGCGAGGCTATTTTTGCAGCCAGCAATTCGGCTATTGCGTATATCGACAAAAAGCTATGGGTAGTAACAGGGGGCAGTGCGAGTCGTATTTTTTCTTCTGAAGACCAAGCACATAGCTGGACAGAGGTAGCCCTGCCTTTAGCACAGGGGGCTCCTACTAAAGGGGCTTTTAGCGTGGCTTTCTACGACTCTAAACACGGTATAGTGATGGGGGGCAACTACGAGCAACCCGCTGACCGCAATGGCACAGGGGCTATTACTGATGACGGTGGCAAAACGTGGCAACCGCTAACTGCTGATAGTTCTTTTGGCTATGTTAGCTGTGCGAAGTACGTGCCTAATAGCAAGGGTTATGCCTTAGTAGCTTGCTCGCCTAACGGACTTTATTACTCTACTGACCGAGGCTATCATTGGCAACGCCTCAGCGCTGAGGTCTATCACGCTCTTTTATTCATCAATGAGCAAACCCTTATCGCCTCTGGTGACGAAAAGATTAGTATTTTTAGAGTGGTTAGTAATTAGTCGTTAGTGATTAGTCGTTAGTCGTTAGAATAGATTATAAAAAAGCGTCTGCCTAAGAGAAAGTTCTTTTAGGCAGACGCTTTTGTGATTTGTCAATTTGCTAATTGGCTAATTGGCTAATTATTATGTTGTGAGCATTGGTTATAAAGTTCGCGCCAAGCGGCTCCTCTTTTCTTCATTACATTTTCGAGGTATTCCTTCCACACGAGTTTGTCTTTATCTTCATCTTTTACGATAGCTCCTTGCAAGCCCGATGCCAAATCTTCATCGGTAACCACTCCCGTACCAAAGCTACCTGCCAGCGCCATACTGTTTGTAATAAGCGAAATAGCTTCGGCAGTAGAGATTACTCCACTAGGCGATTTCAGCTTCTGCTTCTCATCGAGGGTAGCCCCTTTGCGCAATTCGCGGAAGATAGTTACAATCTTCTCTATTGCCTCAGCCGACGGTTGTTGTGCCTTTAGTTTGTAGTTATTAGAGATTTCGGCTACCCGCTTGGTTACTATCGAAACTTCGGTTTCGAGAGTCGCTGGGGCAGGCAATACTATGATGTTAAAACGCCTTTTGAGGGCAGACGACATATCGTTTACACCACGGTCGCGGGTATTGGCAGTGGCAATAATTGAAAAACCGCGCTGAGCAGGTAGTTCTTGGCTAAGCTCTGGTATAGCGATAGTCTTTTCAGAAAGAATAGAGATAAGCGCATCTTGCACCTCAGAGGCACAACGCGAAATCTCTTCAAAACGTGCTACCGAACCTGTCTCCATTGCCCTATAAATAGGCGATTTGAGCAGTGCCTCATTAGAGGGACCATTAGCCAATAGCATAGCGTAGTTCCACGAATAGCGTATATGCTCTTCGCTTGTACCCGCAGTACCCTGAATCACCTTGCCTGAGTCGCCACTGATAGCGGCTGTTAGGTTTTCTGACAACCACGATTTAGCGGTACCAGGTTCGCCAATAAGCAATAGCGAACGATCGGTTAGCAGGGTAGCGATAGCAATCTCTACCAAGCGGTTATGCCCTATATATTTAGGCGTAATAGTTACTCCGCTGGCAGTACCACCGGTTACAAACTTAAGCACCGCCTTAGGCGATAGCTGCCACCCTATGGGTTTTTCTTCTTTTTTGTCTTCTTCCTTAAGGGCTTCTAACTCATTAGCATAGAGTTTTTCAGCCGGAAGGCGTAATACATTTGACATAGCTTTTTGATTTGCCGATTTGTCAATTTGCTGATTTGTCAATTAACTCATTACAAATTAATTCATTGCAAATTGACTAATTAGCTAATTGATGTTTCGTTTTTATTGTTCCTATTATTTTGTTGATAATCCTAATAATACTTAATAATTCTGTTTTCTCATTTTCAGTATTAGGATAAGTTGGAGAGTACAAACATAAATCTAACCAATACATCGTTTCTTCTGCTTCTTTAGCAGCAATTTTGAGTTTATGAACAAAATCAGACTCACTTTCTGCATTTTGAGCTTCTCTGACATTTGCGCCAATAGAGGTAGCAGACCTTAGCAATTGATTAGATATGGCAAACTTCTTTCTCTCATCTAAAACATTACAAAGTTCAATTGCCATAAGTGAAAATTGAAATGTTTTATCTACAATCAAATTAGGTTTTTCCATAAAATTAATTGGTTAATTTGTCGATTTGTCGATTTGTCAATTTGTGAATGAGTTAATTGACAAATCGACTAATTGACTAATCTGCAAAGGCGTGTTTGTAGCCTTTTTGCTTGTTCCACGCGCCACGAGTGAAGTCTGGGATTTGTACAGGAGCACTGCCATTCTCTAACGATAGCTTAGAAAGAGGCGATAAACAGCACCACTCTGCTAGGTCATACACGTCCATATCAAGTGGCAAACCATTGCGCAAGCAGTAGATAAGACGGTAGTCCATTATGAAGTCCATACCTCCGTGTCCGCCTACTTCTTTGGCTTTAGCTTCTAACTCTTTAAGAATGCGTGGTTTGTATTTTTCCATTAAGGCTTTTTTAGCACTATCAGGCATAAAGCTGTGTGCTGATAGGTTTTCGTGGTCAGGTACTATATCCTTATCTACGTTTTCAGGTTGTAGCAAATAGCCTGATATAGGATATTTATTAGCAAAACCTTTAGTACCTGTAAGTTGGTACATACGAGAGTAAGGGCGTGGGGTTACCACATCGTGCTGTATCTGTATAGTTTTACCTTTTTCGGTCTTAATCATTGTGATAGTAAGGTCGCCGTTTTGGAAATCAGCACCGTCTTTGCCTGTTACGCGTTTCATCACTTCTCTGCCGCGGAAAGGGTCGGTATCAAACGATACTAAGTAGTTCATCTTATCGCCACGGTGAATGTTAAGCGCTTGGCATACAGGACCTATACCGTGAGTAGGATATACATCACCACGGTTTTTGAAGTTGTAGTCTAAACGCCAATTGTTCCAGTAGTAAGACCAAAACTCATCGAGGTTATGGATGTAAGAACCCTCGCCGTGAATTACCTCGCCCAACAACCCTTGTTGTGCCATATTGAGGGTAGTAATTTCGAAATAGTCATACACACAGTTTTCGAGCATCATACAGTGCAAGCGTGTTTTTTCGCTCATATCAATAAGCGCCCAAATCTCTTTCATATCAAGAGCGGCAGGCACTTCTATAGCTACGTGTTTGCCGTGTTGCATAGCGTAGAGCGCCATTGGGGTGTGGTGCTTCCAGTCGGTTACGATATACACAAGATCAATGTCTTTGCGCTCGCAAAGTTCTTTCCAAGCGTCTTCGCTACCGGTGTACTGAGGCACGCGTTTTAGTCCCGCCTTATCAAGCACTTTTTGGGCTTTTTCTACCATCTCTGGACGTATGTCGCAAAGAGCAGCGATTTTAGCCCCCGGCACGTGTATGTAACGCTCTACCGCACCATGTCCGCGCATACCCAAGCCTATGATACCCACTCGCACGGTGTCGAGCTTAGGGGTTACAAGGTTGAGCACATCGGTCTGACCTTTAGCGCGTTTAGGCACTTTTACTTTAATAGTTTTGTTGTACTTAGTTTTAGTTGATTTTTGCTGAGCACTAACAGCTGTAAAGCTGAAAGACAATACGATGCTAAAAAGCATCCATAACATTTTTCTCATCATAGTTTATGATATTTTAGAGGTTAATTATCTGCCCGCAAAGGTAATCTTTTTTTCATTAGCAACCAAAAAAAATTGCTAATTTGTCGATTAGTAAATTTGCCAATTAGTAGATTTGCCAATTAGTAGATTTGTCAATTAGTAGATTAGCTAAATCTTCTGTTTTATGTATGCTGGTTAGATGTTTATCATTCGGTCATCCTTCGCTCATCCTTCGCTCATCTTATATCTAAAGTAATGGGAAGGCTGGGAAGGCTGGGAGGGCTGGGAAATTAGAAAATTAGCAAATTTGAAAATTAGCAAATTTGAAAATTGGCTAATTGACAAATCAACAAATTGGCAAATTGGCAAATTGGCAAATTATCACTACCTTTGCCGAATGAAACACATTACACAAAAATGAAACACATTACACAAAAATTAGCTGAGCGCGCGGCTCACAATGCGCTACGCAGCCTACAGCAGCGCCATTTCTCCATTGATTTCTACTCTAACGACTATATAGGTTTTAGCACTGATGTCGCTATCAGTCGCCGTATACAAGCGCTGGCAAATAGCGACCTCGCTCACGGTTCTACAGGCTCGCGTTTGCTGTCGGGCAATCTGCCTATTTTTGGCGAAACCGAACAGTATATCGCTGATTTTCAACACGCTGAAGCTGCCCTTCTGTACAATTCTGGCTACGATGCCAATGTAGGTTTCTTCTCTTGCATAGTAGGGCGCGGCGATGTGATACTATACGACAGCTATAGTCACGCTTCTATTCGCGACGGCATCTCGCTGAGCTTAGCCAACGCCTATAAGTTCAAACACAACGATTTAGAAGACCTCGAAAAGTTGCTCAAAAAATTTGCTACCGACCAACGCACGGTGCTGATCGCTACCGAAACGGTCTTTTCGATGGACGGCGACAGTCCGGATTTGCGGCGCTTGGTGGCCTTAGCCCAGCGGTACGAAGCTTATGTGGCGGTAGACGAGGCGCACGCCATAGGGGTATTTGGCCCAAACGGCAGCGGACTTATACAGGCTTTGGGGTTAGAGAACGATATTTTTGCGCGCATCGTTACTTTTGGCAAGGGGTTGGGCGCTCACGGAGCTGCCGTAGTAGCCTCGGCAGAGGTGGTGCAGTACTTGGTAAACTTCTCGCGCTCGTTTATCTACACTACCGCTATGAGTCCGCACAGTGTTGCCACCATACGCGCGGGCTACGAACAGCTATCGCAAACGGAGGCAATCAGTCAGCTTCACAGCCATATTAGTTACTTCAAAACACAAATAGCCCAACAGCAGCTGCAAGGTTTTATCGCTTCGGATTCGGCTATACAGGCGATGGTAGTCCCTGGTAATGAGCGCGTAAAAGCCCTTGCGGCTCAACTACAAGCGCAGGGTATAGGCGTGCTGCCTATCTTAGCCCCTACCGTGCCGGCTGGAGAAGAGCGCCTACGCATCTGCCTGCACAGCTTTAACACCGAAGAAGAGATTAAAAAATTAGTAAATTTGCTAACGGACAAATTTGCTAATTGACAAATTATTCGTACCTTTGCCGCTGTCTAAAAAAAACTCATTACTACGAAAAAATTAAGAAAAATATTAGTCCGTGGACTCTTAGGGCTGCTCCTGCTATTGCTGTTAGTAGGAGGGGCTTTATCGCTGCCTATAGTGCAAACCTACATAGCCCAAAAAGCAGTAGCTTACCTCAATAAAGACTTCGATATAGACCTAAATATCAGCAAGATACACCTGAAGATAAACGGACAGGTAGCCCTGAAAGAGGTGCTGATACGCGACCATAAGCAAGATTCGCTTATCTATGCCGAGCGCCTCAATACTTCTATCTTAAACTTCAAACAGCTTATCGATGGTAACCTCTACTTTGGCGATATAGAGGCTGAGAACTTGCTTTTCAATATGAAAACCCACAAGGGCGACACCCTTTCGAACCTTGATGTTTTCGTTAATAAGTTTGATTCGGGCGAACCCAGTTCGGGCAAGTTTATAATGAAAGCCAAATCAATTGAGCTTGTCGATAGCCGTTGCTACATCAGCGATGAGAACAATGCTGACCCCTCGCTGCTGAAGATAGACCACCTAAACGCCACTGTTACTGACTTTCTGATACGCGGCAGCAACATATCGCTGTCGCTGCCCTCTTCAAACTTTGTATATAATCGTCAGCTAAAGGTAGACAATATGACTACCCCCTACTTCGCTTATACCGATACGGTGATGCAAGCCGACAAGCTACAGCTACAACTCACCCCCGACACTGACCTCTATGCTGACCTGAAAATGTACCCCCACAAAGGCAGTTATGGCGACTTTGTGAATAAGGTAGTCTTTGACGCTCAGGTACATAAAGGGACTATTAACACTACCCACCTCAACACGTTCTACAATGGGTTTTCGCCTAATCGCATTATCGCTCTTAAAGAGGTAGCAATGAAAGGTACCCTAAACGATTTTACCCTTCCGAAGGGCGAGATAAGTTACCAAAACACTCTCATCAGGGGCGAATTGAGCTTTCAGAACCTGCTTGCCGACAACCGCAATATCATAGTGATAGGCAAAGAGGTGTATGCTGAGACTATTTACAACGATTTGGCGTACTTGATGCCTACCGTTTTAGGTGAAAATATCCCTGCGGAACTTCAAAAGCTGGGTATGTGTTCGCTTACAGGCGATTTCGCTTATAAAACCACCTCGCTACTCACCAACTTACAGCTAAAAACAGCTGAAGGTGAAGCCCATATCGACGGCTTTTTAGACGACCTAACGCATACTGACCAAACGACTTTCAAAGGCACCCTCGTAACCGACCAGCTACATTTGGGCAGGCTTTTAGACGACCATAGTGTGGGGGCACTCACTGCTAACCTAACGGTACGCGGGCAGGGTTTTGACATAAACACTATGCAGCTTTATGCCAATGGCGATATTCATTCCTTAGGCTATAACGGCTATAATTATAAGCATATCAACATAAATGGGGAACTGAAAAAGCAAGTATTCAACGGCAAGATTGACGCACGCGACCCTAACCTAACGATGAAATTTAGTGGGCTAGCAGACCTTTCGCACGCCGCTACTAAATTCGACTTTCAGGCAGATATAGCCATAGCCGACTTGCACGCTTTGAAGTTTATAGAGATGGATAGCATTTCGCAGTTCTGTGGCAAGGTGATTATTGACATTGAGGGCAACCAATTAGACGATATAGTAGGCAAAATAGCCTTTAAAAACACGCATTACATCAATTCAGCAGGCGATTTCAACTTCAAAGACTTTGAGGTACACTCGACTCTGACCAATGGAGTGAAAGAAATCAGTATTAATTCGCCCGACATTGTTAGCGGTAATCTGAAAGGAAACTTCCGCTTAGCTGAAATGAAGAAAATGATGCAGAACGCTGTGGGGAGTATGTATGCCCACTACAAACCATATAAGATTGAGCCTAACCAATACGTTGATTTTCACTTTAATATCTACAACAAAATAGTAGAGGTATTCGTGCCTAAAGTGAAAATAGGGAGCAATACTTTTATCAATGGGAATATAGATGCTGACAACACGAATTTCAAGCTGCAGATGAAGTCGCCAAGCATTAATGCTTACGATAATCAGATAGACAGCCTAAGCCTTGAGATAGACAATAAGAACCCGCTGTACAACACCTTTTTAGAGGTGAAAAAAGTTGATTTTGGCGTGTATGCTATTCAGGATTTCAACCTGATTAATACCACTGTGAAAGATACGCTTTTCTTCCGCACCGAGTTTAAAGGAGGCGAATCGGGGAAAGATAACTATGAGCTGAATTTCTTTCATACTTTGAACCAGAAACAAGAGTCTGTTATTGGTATCAAAAAGTCGTTAGTGAACTTTAAAGGCAATGCGTGGTACATCAATCGTGAAAACGAAATGAACGAGTACAACAAACTTGTACTCAATCGTACTGCCGATAGCTTGCGGATAAGCAACTTCAAGATGGCGCACCAAAACCAATATATGAACCTCAGCGGATTGGTGACTACTAACGACTATAAAAACCTGCATTTGGTAGCCCATAACGTAGCCTTAGACAAGGTTATGCCCGAAATGAAAGGGCTCGACCTAACGGGTACCCTCAACGGTAATATATCGCTTACCCAAAAAGGGAAACTATACTACCCTTCTGCTGACCTTTTTGTGCAGTATTTTAAGCTAAACGGCTATGACTACGGCGATTTGGAAGTAAATATCTTTGGTAATAATGACCTTTCGTCTTTCGATGTAAATGCTTTCTTCTCCAACGGGCGCTCCTTAGGTTTTGCTACGCGTGGAAAGATAAACTTAGACAGCAAGAAAGGTACGCTCTTAGACCTAAAAGCCTACTTCCAAGACTTTGCGCTCTCGCCTTTCAATCCTTTTGTAGAAGGTATTTTCTACGACCTGCGGGGTAAGATGAGCGGATTAGTAAACATAAAAGGTAGCATAACCGACCCGCTGATGGACGGTACCCTTACCCTACAAGAGGCAGGGGCTGGCATCAGCTACTTAAACCTCAATGCTGACATAAACGACGGCGCTAAGATAAAGGTAAACAACAAAACCTTTGATATAGACAACTGGCAACTGACCGATACCGCCTATAATACCCAAGCTACCCTAAATGGTTCTATCAGGCATAACCGCCTACTCGATTGGTTTTTAGACCTGAAGCTACAGACCCTCGGCAAACGCTTTATGGTGCTTAACACCCAATATACTGACGATGCTCTTTTCTACGGCACCGCTTTTATGAATGGGGCTGCTACTATAAAAGGGGCTTTAGACGAGATAGCTATAAATGTAAATGCTAAGACCGAAGAGGGTACTTCGTTCAAAATACCACTAAGCGATACCGAGAGCGTAGGCGATGATTCCTTTATCACTTTCGTAGAAAAAGGAGATAAAAAGGTAAAAGTGCAACGCGATTTAGAGTCGATTAAAGGGTTAGAGCTCAATTTTGAATTAGACGTACAGCCTACTGCCGAGGTAGAGATAGTGATGGATAAAAAAACAGGTAGCAACCTTGTAGGGCGCGGGGCTGGTACGCTACTTATCGAAATCAACACTAACGGCAAGTTTAATATGTGGGGTGACTTTATCACCTATTCGGGCTTCTACAATTTCAAGTACGAGAATATTATAGACAAGCGTTTCACAGTGCTACCTGGGGGCTCTATCTCTTGGAGTGGCGACCCACTGATGGCTACCCTCCGCGACCTGAAAGCTGCCTATAACCTAACCGCTAACCCCAGCACTCTGTTGGAGAGTACACAATACAACCGAAAGATTAATACCCAAGTGGTTATTAAACTCGGTGGCGAACTGATGCACCCCGAAACTGTATTTGATATTACCTTCCCTGATAGCAGCCCGAGTTTGGTATCAGAGCTCAACTACAAACTCGAAGACCAAGACCGCAAACAGCTACAAGCCTTTTCGCTCTTGGCACAGGGGTCGTTTATGAGCGAAAAGAATACGGATAACCGTTTAGTAGCCTATAATCTGTTTGAAACAGCTGCTGGGCTATTCAACCAACTACTATCTGACGAAGATAACAAACTCAACTTAGGGGTATCGTACGAGGCGGGCATCAATGATAGTTCCTCAGACATTAACAGCGACCGATTAGGCTTTACCGTCTCTACCCAAATAACCGATTGGGCGAGCGTAAATGCTAAAGTAGGAATACCTGTTGGGGGGGTAAGCCGTACAGCTGTAGCGGGTAATGTAGAGGTACTCTTTAGGCTCAACCCCGATGGTAGTCTGACAGCTAAGATTTTCAACCGCGAAAACGAATGGCAACAATATATGTTAGACCGCATAGGGTATGCCCAAGGGGTTGGTCTTACCTACACCGTTGATTTCAATACCTTCAAAGGGCTTATGTATAAAATCTTTGGAACGAAGAAAAAATAACAATTAAACAGAGAATATTATGAAGAAAATGTTATTACTTTTGGGTAGTGTATTAGCAATAAGCACTGCCTCAGCACAAGCCTTCAGAAAAGGAGATGTGCAATTAAACGGAGGTTTAGGCTTCTCGGATATCAGTGCAATGATTTACGGAGGGGTTGATTTTGGCATCAGCAAGCAAGTATCTTTAGGAGGCGAACTCTTCTACCGCGGTACGAGTAAGGAAGATATAGAATACAGCAATATAGGCATACTATTCACCAGCAACTTCCATTTTGCTCAGTATATACGCGTCCCCTCTAACTTAGACCTTTACGGAGGATTGAGCTTAGGGTACTACAACTGGGCACATACCTCTAAATATCGCTGGTTAAAGCCTTATTACGATTCAGGTGTAGCGCTATGCCTACAGTCTGGTGCTCGTTGGTTCTTCACCCAAAACTTCGGGGTAAATGCAGAATGGTTCTTAGACCACAATTCTTTCGCTGACTTAGGGCTCAAATTAGGGGTTACCTATAAGTTTAAATAACACATTATATAAATTAGAGAATTAGCAAATTAGTGAATGATTACACTCACTAACTTGCTATTTTTTTTGATAGTATATCCTGAAAAGGCTAAGCTCATTCCAGCTATACCGCTCTTCGGTTGCCTCTATAATGCTTTTTAGCGAACTATAGTCTTCTGTTTTGTCAAACAGAGCCGTAAGTTCTGTTATAGCTTGTGCTGAGAGCAACTCTGTTATCAAATCTTCAGGTAGCTTTCCTTGCTCGATGAGTTTTTCTAAATGATTATAGATAGTGCGCTGGGTAAACATACGCGCTTCGGCTATCTCGGCTACACGCTTGCCCTCTTGCCATAAACGCAAAGTCTCATCATAAGTAGTAGGTTTTTCTTGCTTTATGATAGGAGCTTCCTCTGGGGTCGTTTCAACAAATAGCTGTTCTTTCTCAAGTCGCTTTTGGGCGCGTTCTTGTAACTCTATGCGTAGCTCTTGCAGCTTATCATTATGAATACCATCCTTAGTTAGCGGCTTGCCCAAACGTATTAGGCGGGTTATCTGTGACAGCCTAAAAAGGTGCTTCAACACCCCCGATAGGGTATCACTTAGCTGATTAAGCTCTTGGCTAAACTCTTTCACCTTCTTCTGATTGGCAATCTTAGCTTGCACATACAGCACTTCTCCCCATATATCCGATAGTAAAGGACTAAAATAAGGCACCGCTTTCTCTATGCGCTCAAAGATATAGTCAAGGGGAGCCCCACTGCCGAAATAACCCACCAACTGCTTGCTAAACTTCGCAGCTACCTCTGTTACTTCTCTCACCTTGGCGGCTGTCTTATTCGCCCACTCTTTGTACTGACTTTTAGCCCCTATCTCACCCATATAGCTACTACAGTGTTGCGCCCACTCATCTGCTAAAATACGCCAGTCAAAAGTCTGCAGTATCGTCTGTTGCAAGAACTCGCTCTTACCCTCTTCGCAGGCTTGCTGCACTTGACTTTCATCAGCTTTATTCACCGCGTAGTCTATCACCTCCTCATCATTATCAATACCGTTTTGCGCCACCGACGAAAGCAACACCAAACCGTCGAGAGAGCGCAAACGCGAAAAAGCCACATAGGCTTGTCCTGAAGCAAACACGCTACCGAGGTCAAGAGCCGCTTTCTCAAAAGTAAGTCCCTGACTCTTATGTATGGTGATAGCCCACGCCAAACGCAGCGGATACTGGGTAAAAGTACCTAACTTCTCTTCTTCTATATCTTTAGTCGTTTCGTTGAGCCTAAAGCGCAAGTTCTCCCATACATAACGCTCTACATTGATAGGCTGCCCCCCGTCTAACAGCACCTCTACACTGTCCTCTGTTAGCGATAGCACCGTCCCCATTTTGCCATTGAAAAACAGATGCTCGCCCGATGGGTCGTTCTTGATAAACATCACCCTTGCTCCTTCTTTCAGCTGTATCACCTTATCGGTAGGATACAGATAGTCAGGGAAGTCGCCTATTACCTCAGCCTCATAAGCAAACGCTGGTGTGCGAAGCTGCTGCATAGCGTGCTGGTTCATCGTATCGGCTTTGGCATTATGGGTAGTGAGGGTTACGTATTCGCCTTTGCTTTGCTTAGCAAATGCAGGCTTCACATAAGGCTGTAGCAGCTGTAGGTCTTCTTCAGTGAGTTTGTTTTCGCGCAAGTGATTCAATATAGAAACGAATAGCTTATCTGTCTGCCTATATATCGTTTCGAGTTCTACATACAGCAGTGGATACTTGGTAATCACCTCCGATTGAAAGAAGTACATCCCCTTATAATATTGTTTGAGCACCTCCCACTCCTCCTGCTTCACCACAGGGGGTAACTGCATTAGGTCGCCTATAAAAAGCACCTGCACCCCTCCAAAAGGCTCGTGATTGCGGCGTATGAACTGCAACATATAGTCCATCGCATCTAACACATCGGCGCGCAGCATACTCACCTCATCTACGATGAGCAGCTCCATATTCCGAATAAGTTGCTGCTTGTTTTTATGCATTTGGAAGTGTTTGCGCAGCGAAACGCGGTTTTCAAAACGAAGATGCTCATTTACGATAGGCGGTGCTGACTGTGTAGGCAGGAAAGACGCAAAAGGAAGTTGAAAAAGCGAGTGAATAGTAACGCCTCCTGCATTAAGAGCAGCAATACCCGTAGGGGCTGCTACTACCGTATTTTTGTAGGTGGTCGCGATAATCTTGCGTAGGAGAGTAGTTTTGCCGGTACCGGCTTTACCGGTGAGGAATATATTCCGGTTAGTTTGGCTTATAAGGGTGAGTATATATTCGGTCATAAATCATTAGCAATTTCAGTCAGCAGCTTTTTGTTGCAAAGATACAAAATAATTTTGATTTTTTGCCTTAATCTTCCTTATCAGAAAAATTTTCTGTATATACCTTCCCTTTACTTTAGATATAGGAACAATATAGGAACGATATAGGAACGATATAGGATAAGCGAAAAAAAATCGACGAGCTGGCGCAGCCGAGTATGTAACAAATCATAAATATCTAACCTATATACAAAAAAACAGATTTTTTTTCGTGTACACTGACCTTCGCATCTCCCCCTTTGAAGGGGGACGGGGGGATGTTTATCTTTGCTAATGGGCAAATCGACAAATTGGCAAATTGGCAAATCGACAAATCGACAAATTTGCTAATTTTTTTGGTCGCTAATAAAAAAATAATTATCTTTGCCTCTCAAAATAAATTCAATATGAATAAACCCGCTACAGAAGAAAGTTTAGAAATAGTAAAGAAAGTCCTTACCAAATATTTGGAAGACAACGCCCACAGAAAAACCCCTGAGCGTTATGCTATTCTAAAGGAAATTTACGAGTTTAATGACCACTTCGACATAGAGACCCTCTATGTGAATATGAAAAACAAAAAAT
This sequence comes from Capnocytophaga sp. FDAARGOS_737, assembly GCF_009730375.1. Classification (NCBI taxonomy): domain Bacteria; kingdom Pseudomonadati; phylum Bacteroidota; class Flavobacteriia; order Flavobacteriales; family Flavobacteriaceae; genus Capnocytophaga; species Capnocytophaga sp. FDAARGOS_737. The sequence goes on from NZ_CP046316.1 coordinate 1,963,061, forward strand.
ACAGAGTTAGCCGCGCCACCCTCTATAACACTATGGAGCTGCTACTTGAATGCGGTTTGGTGCGCAAACACCAATTCGGGCAAAACCAAGCCTATTACGAAAAATCTTACTTCGATAAGCAGCACGACCACGTGATTCTTACCGATACAGGCGAAATCGTAGAGTTTTGCGACCCCCGCATACAAACTATTCAGAAAACTATAGAAGACGTGTTCGACATCGATATCACTCACCACTCTCTTTACTTCTACGGAACACGCAGAAAAAAAGAAAACCAAGAAGAGAGTAATACTCACGAAAAATAAGCGTAAAAAATGGCAGTAGATTTATTATTAGGTCTTCAGTGGGGAGACGAAGGTAAAGGAAAAATTGTAGACGTACTCACACAAGGTTATGATATTATAGCGCGCTTTCAAGGAGGCCCTAACGCAGGGCATACCCTTGAGTTCAACGGCATTAAGCACGTGCTACACACCATCCCATCGGGTATCTTCCACCCTACTTCTATCAACATCATAGGCAATGGCGTGGTGATAGACCCTATCATCTTCAAAAAAGAAATTGATGGGCTCGCTCCTTACAATGTGCCCCTCAAAGACAACTTGCTCATCTCGCGCAAGGCACACCTTATCCTGCCTACTCACCGCCTCCTCGATGCCGCTTCCGAAGCCTCTAAAGGGAAAGCCAAAATAGGCTCTACCCTCAAAGGTATAGGCCCTACCTATATGGATAAAACAGGGCGCAACGGCTTGCGCGTAGGCGATATAGAGTTAGACGATTTCGAGGTGCGTTATCGCAACCTTACCGACAAGCACGAAGAGATGCTCGCTAACTATAAAGTAGATATACAATACAACCTAAAGGAATTAGAAGCTGAGTTTTTCGAGGCTGTGAAAGTGCTCAAAGGCTTCCAGCTCATCGACAGCGAAGAGTATCTGTACCAAGCCCTAAAACAAGGAAAGAAAATATTAGCCGAAGGAGCGCAAGGTTCGTTGTTAGACATCGACTTTGGTACTTATCCATTCGTTACCTCGTCTAACACTACCGCTGCTGGTGCTTGTACCGGCTTAGGGGTAGCGCCTCGCAGCATAGGCGAAGTGATAGGCATCTTCAAAGCCTACACCACCCGCGTAGGTAGTGGTCCTTTCCCTACCGAACTCTTTGATGAGGCAGGCGAAACAATGACCCAAGTAGGGCGCGAGTTTGGGGCTACTACCGGTCGTCGTCGTCGTTGTGGCTGGCTCGATTTGGTAGCTCTTAAATATGCCGTACAAGTGAGCGGCGTTACCCAATTGGTAATGATGAAAGCCGACGTACTCAGCGGATTCGATACGCTAAAAGTATGTACTTCATATCTTTATAAAGGAAAGGAAATCAAGCATTTACCTTATAATATAGAAGAGCAAAATGTCACCCCTGTCTATACTGAACTCAAAGGGTGGCATCAAAACCTCACCGATATTAAAGACTATGCACAGCTACCTAAAGAACTGACAGACTATGTAGATTTCTTAGAAAAAGAATTAGAAATACCTATCAAAGTAGTGTCGGTAGGCCCAGATAGAACCCAAACCATCACAAGATAAAACATTAAAAAAGCGTAATAATAAAAAATATTACGCTTTTTTATTTGTTTTTTATTGAAATTGTTGTACATTTGCGGGAGTACAATACTATCGTAAAGCTATGGAAAAGACAGTTAGAAAATTTTTAGACACCATACTCGATACTGCCACTCCCCTAATTGCCACACTCAATAAGGGGGCTGATGATGCACAAGTAGCCGAGTTTGAGCGCGAAATGGGGGTAACTCTACCTCCAGATGTACGCCAATTATACCAGACATTCAACGGACAAAAGAAAGGTAACAACGATGTCTTTTTTATAGATGAATTGCGCTTTCTCCCTCTGAGCGAGATAAAAGAAGCCCAACAGCAGTGGCTACAACATTTAGAGAAAGTACCCAACTGGCAAGACCTCAAGTTTGACGAAGAAGAAGCTATCGATATGTATTGGGATGGGGTGATAAAAAACCAGTTTTACAATCCTAAATGGTTGCCTTTCCTCACCGATGGGGTGCGCTACATCTTCATTGACCTAGACCCCGATAAAAAAGGAATTGTAGGGCAAATAGGCGAGTTAGAACTTTCTGTAGATTCTATAGAAGATTCTTTTATGGATATACTCAACGAGTCTATAAGCGAATGGCTTGAGTCCATTAATGATGATTTAGAAGAGAATCTTATCTATTACGACCCCGATTTGCATTCGTTAGTCGATAGTTTTGTTTTTGATGAAGAGAACGTTATGTCTAATATCTTTGCCCCTACCCCCGACTATGTGTCAGAAGGCGGCTCTAACGTATATAACTATTCTGAAAAAGACCAAAGCGACTTCGTTATTCCAGACCGCAGCTGTGTGTATATGGATGAGATTTGCGAGCATTTCGAGAAGTATATCGGCACAGTAGATAGCGTATTTCACGAAATTGTATCAGAGTATGTGCATATCGATGTGCATTGGATAAAGCCAACGGCTGAGCACCCTTATCACGTGCTTTTCACCACTGGTATGAGCGACTACCCTATGTACCTGCCCGAAGGTTTAGACGACCCTAATAGTTACAGTCACGCCGAGCTAATGGTCTATCTCCCCGCTGACTGGCAAATAAGCGATGAAGCTTTCAAAGATAATGATAATTATTGGCCTGTGTATTTCCTAAAGATGATAGCGCGTTTCCCACATCAGTACAAAACGTGGATGGCCGAGGGGCACACTATCCCTAATGGCGAATACGCTGAGCCTATCGCTAATACCGAGTTTGGTTGCATCTTGCTGATGCCACCTTATCTTTCAGCTCCAGAAGAGTTTCTGAGGTTGGAGACCAAAGATGGTACGCTTATCAATTTCTACGCGCTAATACCTATTTATCCAGAAGAAATGGAGTTAAAATTAGAAGAAGGGGTTGATACGCTTTTAGAGTTGTTAGACGATAACAATATCACTGAAGTAATAGACATTCACCGCAAGAATGTAGCCTTAGAATAAACAACAACTTTAAGCAAAAAAAAGAAACCGATGAGAGCTTGCTCTCATCGGTTTCTTTTTAGTATTTCTGCTAATATTTTCTTAGCCCGCAGCAGGGTTATTTTCACATTGCTCATAGTACTGCTCATCTCTTCGGCTATCTCTTTATAACTCTTCTCTTGCAGATAGCGCAACTGTATAGCCGTTCGGTAAGGGTCTTTCAGCTGCTTAATGCATTTAAGGAGATAGTCAAACTGTTGTTCCATTATCAAGCTATCTTCTATAGTAGGCGACTCATCTGCTATGCGTTTAGATTCTTTTTCTTCTGTATCTAAGTGCAGTATGGGTTCACTCTGCCGCCTAAGTAAGTCGATATGAATATTTTTAGAAATAGTGATAAGCCAAGTGCGAAAAGAGTATTGCTCATCAAACGAACTAATCTTGTCAAAAGCACGAGCAAAAGTCTGCACCGTGATGTCTTCAGCCTCTGCTTCACTACCTACGCGCTTAAGCTGAAAATTATAGACATCTATCCAAAACTCATCAAGCAACCAGCTAAAGGCTCGTTGCTTTCCATTTTTGGCTTCGGCTATTCTCTCTGCGAGTAGGTCAGACATTGGCTAAAAAATAAATTATTTATTACGGCATTCTTGTTCATCAGGCATACGTCCACAAAAGCTACAAGCCTCACCTTCAGGGTTTAAATGAGGATTCTGACTTGCACAAGTACCAGCAAACTTACCTCCTTTCTTACCCCAAATTTTAATAGCCATTCCGCCTACACAGAGCAGCAATATACCAATAGTAATCAATATTAATTTCATAGTGTTTTTATCTTTTGTAAATCATTATTTCAAGTTGAATAGGGTATCTACTGCAGCTACCCTTTCACAAGTAAAACCTTCCGCAAAATCTGTACCAATAAGTCTTCCAAGGTCTCGGGCACGATAGGTTACACTATCTAAGAAGTTGCGGTCAGAGATAGGCGTAGTAGGCTCGTTGCTACTGCTATCGTAAAACTGCGAACTATACGCTAACACAGCATTTACTTTAGCTTCCATAAAACCAGTAATATCCACTACGAAGTCAGGTATTATATTTTTCCATTGTATATAGTGATATACCACCTTAGGTCGCCAAGCACTTTGGGCTTTGCCATCAAGAGTAGTCTCAATACGGCGCAATCCACTAAGGAAGCAAGCATCACTAACAAGTTTGCTACCCTTACCGTGATCAATATGGCGGTCATCTATGGCATTGCAGAGTACTATATCAGGCTGATATTGACGTATCTTTTTGATAATTGCTAACTGATGAGCCTCATCATTCACAAAGAAACCATCTCTAAACTTCAGATTCTCGCGTACTGCTACTCCTAATAGTTCTTTGGCTTTAGTCGCTTCCTGATAGCGTATTTCAGCACTACCTCGAGTGCCGAGTTCACCTTGTGTTAGGTCTATAATACCTACTGTTTTGCCTAAGCTAATTTCCTTAGCAATAGTACCTCCTGCTCCTAATTCCACATCATCAGGATGCGCCCCAAAAGCTAATATATCTAATTTCATATTATTACTTGTTAATTGTTTTTTGTATTTCTTCGGCTATTTTGTCTAACATCTCATATCTATTACGATAGAGTGAACGTTTGCTTGATTTAATTTCTTCTATTGATTTGCGTGGCATTTCAATGGGTAATTTAAACCATCCTTCTTTATCTGGGGTTCCATCAGCTTCTTTCCATAAAGTATCGTAACTAAAACTGAGTTTGTGCAACCATTCTATATGGATAAAATGTTTTTTGTTATGTGCCTGAATTTTACTACCTACACCGTATAAAGTAGTGCACCCTAATTGCCTACTGAGTTCTTGAATAATAAATATCATCAAGGCTTTAGGACGAAGAGCATACATTTGTTTTTGTAGCTCTTTAATTGCATTTTCAGATTCGGTATTTTTATTGCCCTGCACACAACCTATACGGCATACCCAGTCTTCATTTTCTTTATCAATCAGAAACGAAGCTTCACAGATAGCCTCTTGATAACTATCACAATGTAGCGAGACCACTAATTCTCCTTCCTTGCGATAACGGTTGTTATATCCCAAGTAGATTTGACCTTTTTCGTCATTATATTTCATTGTGAACTCAGCTAATTTAACAGGAGTATCCGTTTCTAGCATACGTTTCAGCAGAGGTCGTTGTTTCATAAAAGCATAACAACTCAGTAAGGCATTCATTCGTTGCTGCTTTTTCCATCTTGTAGACATATACACCCTAAAAGGTTTAAAATAGATACGTGGTCGATGCGAAAGCACCCATTTATACTCTTCCGATTGTATCAAGCTAAACCATTTTTTAGCAAAAGGAATATCTAATAAGAGGTGAAAATATATCTTATTAAGCTGTTTCTTTTGGTATTTAACGGTTTCATTAGCAAAGCCACATTCTGTAAGCTTCTTAGCCCTGCAAAATAATTCTTTTATCGTCATTGGTTAGTAAGCATTTTCCTTATCAGTTAGTAATCATCTCTTTATACAATCCTGTTTTCCACCCTTGCTGCTTTATAAAAGTGAGCAGACTATCAAAGCGTGCTATCATCTTTTCTCCTGAATTGCGCATCACATAAGCAGGAAAGTTAAACTCTTTTTGGTGCAAATCTGTAAATTCCCAAGGATGAAAATAGAGTGCCGCATAGCCTATACTTTTCACACTCCTCTTCAATAAAAACCTATATAGCCAAAGAGGTAGATTGTGAAAGGAGAGCCAAAAGAGCGGAAACCTAAACCAACTTACCGCTGCGGGTATCTGCCATAAACCATTTTCGTTAAAAAAACGCTTTGGCACGTGTAGTTTATTATATCTACCAGGTAAAAAAGTAGGATTAACCGATGAATTATATCTATAACCTGCCTTTTTCACTTCTTCAGCACTCACTTCAAGCATTCGGGGCATACGAAGTCCTTCTACAGTAACCCCAAACTGCTGTTCTAACGCCTCTTTTGAACGTTTTAGGTGCTCATTCTCAAAGTCGGAATGGTAGTAAGTATGCGATGCCAACTCGTGTCCCTCTTCTATCAACCTATTGATAAGGTCTGGCACTTGCTGTGCAAATACTACTGTCGAAAAGAAAGTAGCGCGCATTTGGTGCTTTTTGAGTAAATCTAATATAGCAGTAAGCCCCTTGCGCGAAATGGCTATTTGTCGCTCGAAAGCAATGTCGTAGCCGTATTCTTTGGGCATATCAAACTCTTCTATGTCGAAACTTAGGTAAATCATTTTTATAGTTATTAGTTTCCTCTGTAAGTAGAATAACCATACGGAGATAATGTAATCGGAATGTGATAATGTTGATTATCTTTTATCTCAAAAACTACTTCTATAAAGGGATAAAATGTTTTTTGTTTCAACTTTTCAAAATAAGGAGTGATATAAAAAGTGAGTTTATAAACCCCATTATTATTTTTATTAGATTCTTCTTTCAAAAAATCTTTAATTCTTCCATTGTTATCTGTGTATTTCTCATCTATCAATACCCAGTTTTGATTTTCATCTTGCTTAGATAGAGCTATCTTTACATTTGGAGCAGGTTTACCTTGTGAAATATCTAAAATATGACTTGATAATTGATATTTCTCTTGTGCTTGGATAAATGCGCTAAAAAATATTAGCAATATTAGAATCGGATTTCTCATTTTTATGTGTTTTTATTTACAATTTTTCTTCTTGAATGATATAAGCAGGACGTGCTTTGGTTTGCTTGAATATTTTTCCTATATAAATACCTATAATCCCCAAAATGATAAGCTGTAGCCCACCAAAAAAGACAATCGTCATTATTAGTGATGCCCAACCTGATATCTCAGTACCACTGACAAAAGCATATATCACATAGGGTATGTAGAACACCGATAAAGCCGAAAAAGCAAAACCTAAAAACACCGCAAAGTATAAGGGTTTCACGCTAAATGAGGTTACTCCCGTTGTAGCCAAGTGTAGCATCTTCTTTATTGTATATTTGCTTTCTCCAGCAAATCGTGCTTGTGCTGTGTAAGGTATATAGCACTGCTTAAAGCCTACCCAAGGCACTATCCCTCGCAAGAAAGGTTCGTTTTCATTCATCTCTCTGATTACCTTTACTACCTCTTGGTCTAACAACCTAAAATCAGCTGAACCTTCTTTTATTTCGATATCCGAAAGCATATTCAGCAACTTGTAAAAGTGATGCGAACTCTTCCGCTTCTTCTTAGGGGTATCAGGAGGATAAGTACGAAGCGTAGCCACCACTTGGTTGCCCTCTTCCCAACGCTTCACAAGCTCTGGAATAAGAGCAGGAGGGTGCTGCTGGTCGCAGTCCATTGAGATAACAGCATCAGCAAACGAGTGGTCTAACCCCGCCTTTACCGCCAATTGATGACCAAAGTTACGCGAAAATGATAAGTATTTCACTCTTTTGTCCTCTTCTGACAGCTTTTTGAGTACTACGAGCGAATCATCACTGCTACCATCATTTACAAAAAGTAGCGTATAGCTATACGCTGGCAGCTTTTCAGCAAAAACTCCCTTAATAGCCTCGTATAGCGGACGTATATTTTCACTTTCGTTGTAGCAAGGCACTACAATTTCTATTGTTTTCATCATTTTTAAATTCTAAAAAGCACATCTCATACACTATTGCCAACCATATAAGTGCTGGAGGCACTGCCCGCAGCGAATATCTGATAATATAAGGCTCTTTCAAAGGCTTAAATATATCTGTAGGCGACAAAGATGCTAAAATAGCTAATACTAATAAAACAATTTTTAACTTAATAGGCAGCTTACTAACTACAAACCACACTCCAATCCCCACATAAGCAATAACATAAGTACTATTTTCAGTACCTGTGCTAAACAAACACAAGAAAATACTTACTGAAGCTAATAACAGCAGTCTAAAATCCGTATTTTTATACTGTTGAATACGCAAATATGGCAGAGCAAACAGCCCTAAAGCGACTGCCAATATTACTAAATTATTATCGTAGATGCCGGTGCGCTGCAAAAAGCCTAAAAGAGAAAGGTTTTGCAGGTTGTAAGAGGTGGTATTTAGGTTAGAGACGTTTTTTTCGGCTAACGAAACGTACCACTCATAATACTGCGAAACTATATAATCTGGTGATGAATAGAGCATCGGCAAGCAGAAAAGTAGCACTAACCAAGCTATCCCCGACGCTATAAAACGCCATTTATCTTTAGCAAAAAAGAAAAATGCCAATCCTACTACCCCATATAACTTAGTGAGTAGCCCTATTACTATAAATAAGGTTGCCCAATGGCTCTTCCCGCGCTGTATAAACACAAAAGCTCCTACTAAAAGAGCAATAATGCTTATATTGAACTGCTGCATTGCTGCTGCTGTATACATATCGTGTGCCGCGATGAGCAGCACCCCTATAATAGCTGACTTAGGCAGAGGCAATTGCCTGATAGCCCAATACAAGAAAGCTGCATTTGCCATTATCCAAAAACTACAACCCACCCATTTGGGCAATATAGCAAAAGGAGCTATAATAAGGCTAAAGAAAGGACCGTAATGGTTAGTATCAAAATATTCTTCAGGATAAGCTACATACAAAGGTAATTGCTTAAGTGTATGCCAAAATACACCATCAAAAATGAGATAGTTGTTAAACTGCCCTCTTATAAACACATTCTGCACTATCGTAGCCAATGCTAAGCCAAACCATAATACGCTTACAAAACGATAATCAGCAACAATTTTCTTCAGCATCACCTTTCCTTTTTTACTTTTCAATCCATTGTATTACCTCTTCACTCGATGGCAAAGTACGCGGAGCGATAACCTTTTCAAGTCGCCCATCTTTGCCTATAAGATACTTTTGAAAGTTCCATTGCACTTTCGAGTCTTCTACCCCATTCTTTTCTTTCTGAGTGAGGAACTGATACAAAGGGTGCATCTCTTTGCCTTTTACTGATATTTTGCTCATCATCGGAAAGCTCACCCCATAGTTAATACTGCAGAAAGACGCTATCTGCTCATCGCTACCAGGCTCTTGACCCAAAAAATTGTTAGCAGGAAAACCAATAATAACAAAATCCTTGTCTTTATATCGCTCATAGAGAGCTTCCAGCTCTTTGTATTGGGGAGTAAGACCGCATTTCGAAGCAGTATTTACTATCATTACTTTTTTGCCTTTTAGAGTAGATAAATCAAAAGGCTTACCGCTAATATCAGTTACAGTAAACTGATAAATAGTCTGATTGTCAGAAGGTTTCTGAGCTTGTGTAGTTGCTATAGTCATAACTAATAAGATAAAAGTGAAAAAGAGTTGTTTCATAAATGATTTATTAATTTGAGGCAAAGTTACGCAAAATGATTGAACTTTCAATGAAAAAGATTATATTTGCCAAAAAAATAATCACTATGTTTTCAGAAAAAGCCTTTAAAATATTCGAAGAAAGCATCGCACAGTATCACATAGCTGACGATGTGTACCAACCTTTTACCAATCCTTATCCGTCTACCGACTTGCTAAACCACTTGCTTTATCGCAAAAATTGGATTGACACCGTGCAATGGCATTACGAGGATATCATTCGCGACCCGCACATCGACCCAGTAGCGGCTCTCGACCTCAAACGCAAGATTGATGCCTCTAATCAAGACCGCACCGATATGGTGGAGTATATCGACAGTTATTTCTTAGATTTTTACAAGGAAGTAAAACCACTACCTGAAGCCACTATCAACACCGAGAGTCCTGCGTGGGCAGTAGATAGGCTTTCGATTTTAGCGCTCAAAATTTATCATATGCAAGAAGAGGTAAACCGCCCCGATGCCACCCCAGAGCATCGCGCTAAATGCCAAGAGAAACTAAATGTACTGCTCGAACAGAAAAAAGACCTTTCAACGGCTCTCAACCAGCTTTTAGACGATATTGCCGCAGGGCGCAAGTATATGAAAGTCTATAAACAAATGAAGATGTACAATGACGAGGAGTTAAACCCCATACTTAGAGGAAGTAAATAAGAGATAATAAAAACTGCCCCAACTATTCTGGGGCAGTTTTTTATTACTACATTGCCAAATCGGCAAATTGTCAAATCGACAAATTATCTAATGCTTGCTTTTAAGTACTCACGGTTGAGGCGTGCTATATTTTCAAGCGAAATACCTTTAGGGCATTCTACTTCGCAGGCACCAGTATTGGTACAGTTACCAAAACCTTCGTGTTCCATCTGGTTCACCATATTCAGTACGCGTTCAGTAGCCTCTACACGACCTTGAGGAAGGAGAGCAAATTGCGATACTTTAGCAGCCACAAACAGCATAGCCGAAGAGTTTTTACAAGTAGCCACACAAGCACCACAACCTATACAAGCTGCAGCGTCCATAGAGCGGTCAGCATCGCGTTTAGGGATTGGAATAGCGTTAGCATCTTGCGTATTACCCGAAGTATTTACAGAGATATATCCTCCTGCTTGTTGAATACGTTCAAAAGCAGTTCTATCTACCATCAAGTCTTTAATAACAGGGAAAGCAGTAGCGCGCCAAGGTTCGATAGTGATAGTATCACCATCTTTAAACATACGCATATGCAACTGACAAGTAGTTACCCCACGGTCAGGTCCGTGGGCTTCACCGTTGATGAAGAGAGAGCACATACCACAGATACCTTCGCGGCAATCGTGGTCAAAAGCCACAGGTTCTTCACCTTGTTCGATGAGTTGCTCATTGAGTACATCCAACATTTCCAAAAAAGACATATGGTCTGAAATGTTGGTTACTTTATAATCTACCATACGACCTTTCTCTTGCGAGTTTTTTTGTCGCCACACTTTTAGTGTTAGGTTCATTGTTGCCATATCTTTCTATTTATAACTACGTTGTTTTAGTTCAATATCTTTAAATACAAGAGGTTCTTTATGCATAATCTCCTCACTTGGGTTGTAAGTATTCACTACCTCTTTAGGGTTACCAGTATACTGCCAAGCGGCTACATAAGCATAGTTTACGTCATCACGAAGAGCTTCCCCATCAGGTGTTTGATACTCTTCACGGAAGTGACCTCCACAAGACTCGTTACGCTCTAAAGCGTCTTTAGCAAATAGCTCACCAAGTTCAAGGAAGTCAGCCACACGTCCTGCTTTTTCAAGCTCTACGTTCATACCGGTTAGCTCTCCTGGTACTTTTACATTCTTCCAGAAGTCTTCGCGTATTTCGCGTATTTCTTTGATAGCCTCTTTCAAGCCCTCAGCATTACGCGCCATACCTACTTTATCCCACATCACTTTACCAAGTTTTTTGTGGAAGTAGTCTACAGAGTGCGTACCTTTATTGTTGATGAAGTAAGCCAAACGCTCTTTTACTATGCGCTCTGCCTCATCAAACTCAGGAGTATCAGTAGGTATTTTACCAGTACGAATATCAGCAGCCAAGTAGTCACCAATAGTATAAGGCAATACAAAGTAACCATCAGCCAAACCTTGCATCAAAGCAGAAGCCCCTAAACGGTTAGCGCCGTGGTCTGAGAAGTTAGCCTCACCGATAGCATAACAACCAGGGATAGTAGTCATCAAGTTGTAATCTACCCAAATACCTCCCATAGTGTAGTGGGTTGCAGGGTAAATCATCATTGGCGTTTTATATGGGTTTTCAGCTACGATTTTTTCGTACATTTGGAAAAGGTTACCATACTTAGCCTCTACTATCTTCTCACCGCGTTTGATAATTTCCTCTTTGCTAGGGTTTTCTACACCGTGAATTTTACATTGTTCTTTACCATAACGCTCAATAGCCGAAGCAAAGTCAAGGTATACTGCCTCACCAGTTTCATTTACCCCATAGCCCGCATCGCAACGCTCTTTAGCAGCACGCGAAGCCACGTCACGAGGCACAAGGTTACCAAACGCAGGATAACGACGCTCTAAGTAGTAGTCGCGGTCTGCTTCAGGTATATCAGTAGGTTTTTTGCGTTTTTCGCGTATCGCTACTGCATCTTCCATTTTCTTAGGCACCCAAATACGTCCGTCATTACGTAGTGACTCCGACATCAATGTCAATTTAGACTGATAGTCACCTGAACGAGGAATACAAGTAGGGTGAATTTGAGTAAAGCAAGGGTTTGCAAAGTAAGCCCCTTTCTTGTGTATTTTCCAAGCAGCAGTTGCGTTAGAACCCATTGCATTGGTCGAAAGGAAGTACACGTTACCATAACCACCAGAGGCGATAACCACTGCGTGAGCTGAGTGACGCTCAATCTCACCTGTTACCAAGTTACGAGCAATGATACCACGCGCTTTGCCGTCTACTATTACCACATCTAGCATTTCGTGGCGGTTGTACATATCAATCTTACCACGAGCAATTTGGCGGTTCATAGCCGAATAGCAACCAAGCAAAAGCTGTTGTCCTGTCTGACCTTTAGCGTAGAAAGTACGCGATACCAACACCCCACCAAAAGAGCGGTTATCAAGTAGCCCGCCGTAGTCACGTGCAAAAGGCACCCCTTGAGCCACACACTGGTCAATGATGTTGCCAGATACTTCAGCAAGGCGATACACGTTAGCCTCACGAGCGCGGTAGTCACCACCTTTCACTGTATCGTAAAACAAGCGATAGTTCGAGTCGCCATCACCCATATAGTTTTTAGCGGCGTTGATACCCCCCTGAGCAGCGATAGAGTGCGCACGGCGTGGAGAATCTTGATAAGCAAACGCTTTTACGTTATAACCCAATTCAGCGAGGGTAGCAGCTGCCGAACCTCCAGCCAAACCAGTACCTACCACTATCACATCTATATTACGCTTATTAGCGGGGTTCACTAGGTTGATATGGTCTTTATATTTCGTCCATTTGTCCGCTATAGGACCTTCAGGAATTTTAGAATCTAATGTACTCATAAAATTAAGCTGTTAAAAATTTAATGTAATGGAAGAGAGCTATAAAAATAAAGCCCCCACAGATAATGTAAGAATACCAATTACCTACTTGGCTAATCAGTTTTTTGCGCGCATTGTCCTTCCAACCCATTGATTGAAAAGCTGACTGAAAGCCGTGTAGCAAGTGTAAGCACAAAAATACAAAGCAAAGCACATACATACCCACACGTAAAGGTTCGTGAAATTTCTCTATTAACTCGTGATAGTAACGTGTAGGGTTGGGCTCGTTGAACTGTATGTATTTGTAGTTCATTTCGCCTACCCAAAAATCCCATAAGTGAAGACCTAAAAACAGAAGAATCATCACTCCAGTAATAATCATATTGCGCGACATCCAAGAAGAGTTAGCTCCCCCGTTGTAGGCGTAATACTTTTCGCTACCGCGAGCCCTTTTGTTTTGTATTTCGAGCACAAATCCCATCACAAAGTGGAAAATAACCCCAGCGAGTAGTACCGGCTGCATAGCAAATTGTATCAGCGGATTGGTACCCATAAAGTGGGATAGCTCGTTAAAAGTATTCTCACTAATCACTGAGGTAAGGTTTACCGCCAAGTGTATGATTAGAAAGAGAATGAGAAAGAGTGCCGAGAGCGCCATCGCCACCTTTCGTGCCACAGATGTTTTAAATAATCCTGCCATTCGTTTTATAGTTTTTAATAATATATTACGTTAAAAATTCGCTACAAAAGTACAGCTATTTACAATTATATGCAACAAAAAAAGCTACTTCTTATGTAATTTATACTCTGTTTAAAAAAGAAGAATGTATTAACAGTTGAATGTTAGGCATTAAGAAAAATTTAAGACTTTTCTCTCCTTCCTCTCTCTCCGAACAATGTGTATACGATGAGTATAGGATGAGCGAACAATAACCCTTCAAAACTTGCACAATCTCCAAAAAAACATTACTTTTGCCCCAATTTTGGAACGGAAATTGCTAACTATCAAAAAGGTAACAACAAAATCATTAAAAACACTACAGAAAATGAAAAGAATTTTATTAATACTAATCGCCCTTATTACAGGCGGATTACAAGCTCAAAATCAAGTAGATAAGGCTAAAAAACTCCTCGATGAGGTATATGCTAAAATGTCGGCTTATAATAACATCTACATCGATTTTAAGTACAATCTTGATAATTTAGTTGAGAATATCAATCAGGAAACCAAAGGGAATGTCACTATCGCCAAAGATAAGTACGTACTCAATTATCTTGGGGCTACTAAAATGTATGACGGAAACAAGACTTATACCGTAGTACCTGAAAACGAAGAAGTTACTATCGAAAAAAACGCTACTGACGACAGTGCCATTACCCCCTCTAAAATGCTTACCTTCTACAAAAAAGGTTATAAGTACAAATGGGATATACAGCAAAACGTACGTGGTCGAAAAATACAATATGTAGAACTTAAGCCTCAAAAAGCTAATACTGAGGTGAAACAAATACTGCTTGGTATTGATATACAGACCAAACACATCTATAATCTTATCGAAATAGGCAAAAATGGTACAAGAACCACCATTACAGTCAATACTTTCAAGACTAACCAGCCTCTTTCTGACAATATTTTCAAATTCGACCGCGAAAAATACAAAAAAGACGGCTATACTATCTCTGAACTCTAATGTTTACCCACGCAAATGAAAATATTAGACCGCTATATACTCACGCAGTTTCTCACTAACTTTCTGGGGGCGCTCTCCATTCTCGTTCTCATATTCGTATTTCACACCATTTTCACTTACATCGATGAGTTAGCAGGACGTGGATTAGAGTTGTGGATTATCGGTAAATTCCTCATTTACTTCATTCCACAGCTTATACCTATTATTATGCCCTTGGCGGTGGTTATCTCGTCTATTATGACCTTTGGTGCTTTTGCCGAAAACTACGAGTTTGCCGCGATGAAAGCCTCTGGCATCTCACTAATGCGTGTGATGCTTCCACTGATTGTCCTAATGGCACTGCTGAGTATAGGCACTTTTTTCTTAGCAAACAATGTGATACCAGTTGCCTATCGCGAAGTATATACGCTTAGGTCTAATATAGCTAAGGTGAAGCCAGCAATGGCTATTTCAGAAGGCGTATTTTCTAACATAGGTGAAGATATAAGTATCAAAGTAGCTAAGAAGAGCGGAGATAACGATCAGTTTCTACATAATGTCCTCATCCATAAGAAAACCCCTGACAGAGTGAATCGTACGGTTATTTTTGCCAAAAAAGGGGAACTTAAAACTGCTAAAACTAACAGCAACTTCTTACAGCTTATTTTAGAAGACGGTACTTATTACGAAGATATTAAGACGAATAGCTACGAAGCCCAAGAGCGATTGCCTTTTGCAAAGGTACATTTTCAGAAGTACATCATCAACCTCGACCTTTCGCACCTGAATAATGTAGATTTCAACGAGAAAACCGATGCTACTACCTACAGAATGATGAATGTCGGTCAGTTAGGCTATGCCATCGACTCTCTCCGCACTGATTTCAAACAAAACATCACCGATTATGGCAACAATATGTTTCGCCGTACAGGTTTTTATATAGCGCCATCATCTGCTGAAGAGACAAAGACTACCCAACCTAAGACGAAAACACAAGAGGTCACTTCTATTTCGCAGTTGCTTAATGCTTTTCCTAACGACAAGAAGCTAATGCTTCTCGAAATGGCGATGAACAATAACCAAACACAACTCGACAATGTAGAGTACCGCCAAAACGATTTAGAATACCGCTACAAACTGATGAACCTGCACATACTAAACCTAAGTGATAAGTTTGCCCTTACGGTAGCTTGTTTTGTACTTTTCTTTGTAGCGGCACCATTAGGAGCTTTCATACGCAAG
Source organism: Capnocytophaga sp. FDAARGOS_737 (assembly GCF_009730375.1). NCBI lineage: Bacteria > Pseudomonadati > Bacteroidota > Flavobacteriia > Flavobacteriales > Flavobacteriaceae > Capnocytophaga > Capnocytophaga sp. FDAARGOS_737. The sequence goes on from NZ_CP046316.1 coordinate 1,978,883, forward strand.
GGGGGTATTGGCTTACCTTTAGTTGTAGCGATGATAGTATTTTTGGCCTATTATTTTATAGGAATGTTTATGAAGAATATAGCCGAAAACAACACTATCAATCCTGCTTTAGCCCCTTGGATACCTGCCCTGATACTTTTACCTTTCGGGGTATATCTAACCACTCGGGTTACTACCGACAAAGAGGTATTCCACTTTCCATTTACCAATAAAATATTACGGTTCGTAGAAGACAAAATAAAACAACTAAAAAGTAAAAAGACAGCCTAAAAAGCTGTCTTTTTTACTTTGTAGTTGTTCCTATTATTTTATATCATTTTAGCCTCTTGGTTAAAAGAGAAACCGTTAAGTAGGTCAGTTGTTTTCATTCTCTTCTTAGCAGGCAATTGTAGTTCCAGTAATTCAATAAAGCCGTCTTTCACAGCTACAAGCAGCTGTTTTTTCTCTACAATTACTTTCCCTATAGCTTCATTATGAACAGCAGGTTTGTATAGTGCATCATATATTTTGATAGCAATAGTTTCTCCTTGTTGCTGCAGATTTCCCCACGCAGTAGGATACGGACTCATACCGCGTATCAATCGTTCAATAGCGATACCCTCTGCTTGCCAATTTACTAAGCAAGTCTCCTTATATATCTTAGGAGCCTCAGCGTAGGTTACCTCTTTATTTTGAGCTTGTATGCTATAAGTGCCTGCTACTATACTATCTACTGTTTGGAGTACGAGGGCAGCTCCTTGCTCCATTAGTTTATCGTGGAGGCTACCTGCTGTTTCGTGTGCTTCGATAGGAGTAACGGCTTGTTGTATAATAGCCCCCGTATCGATTTTTTCATCAATAAAGAAAGTAGTAACACCCGTCTGCTTTTCACCATTAATAATAGCCCAATTAATAGGAGCAGCCCCACGATAATTAGGCAGTAATGAAGCGTGCAGATTAAAAGTTCCATACTTAGGCAAACGCCATACAACTTCTGGCAGCATTCTAAAAGCTACTACTATTTGCAGATCTGGCTTAAGTGCCCTCAACTGATTTAGAAAATCTTCATCTTTCAGTTTAACAGGTTGTAGGACCGGTATACCTTTACTTTCTGCGTATTGTTTTACGGGGGAAGCATGCAATTTCTGTCCGCGCCCTGCTGGCTTATCGGCTACAGTCACTACCCCCACCACATTATAGTTATTTTCTACTAAACTTTTAAGGGATGCCAATGCAAAATCGGGCGTTCCCATAAATACAATTCTCATCGTTATTAATCTTATTTCGGCAAAGATACTAAATATCCTACTATCAGCAATAAAAAAACTTTGCTAAAGTAAAACCTTAGCAAAGTCTTATATAGTAACTTGTGATTATACATTATAATTTATAGGTAATACCAGCTTTAAACTCACCTCCTGTTAAGCCTATAGCACCAAGAACTACTTCTGCATTCACACCGAATTTATTATTAAAAAAGTATCGTGCTCCTGTTTGTAAGTTACAACCTGGTTGAGAATAGCTCGTTCCTACATAGTCACTTGAACTTGAAGCTACAAAATAACCTAAACTCAAACCTGCATATACACCTACTTGAGAAGGTAATTCAAATAAACGGTTGAAGTGATAGTTCCCATTAGCAAAGACACCAAAAATAGAATGATTAAAATAAGTAGTACTATAAGAACGGAATGAAAGCTCACCTCCTACGGTAATGTCATCAGCGATACCATAGTCAGCTCCTACCGTTATAGGTACTCCCCAACCTGAAAAACCTAATTTAGCGTTTAATTGCAACGCACCTTTGTCTAATGTAGCTTGTGCTGAAGCAGTTGCTACAGTAAGAAGCAATCCTGCTAGAAGTAAAATTTTCTTCATTTTTTATATTTATTATATCATTAATTTGGGCAAAGGTAATACTAAAAAAAATAACAAGCAAAAAAAGAGACACATATTTGATATGTATCTCTTTTTTTCGTTTAACTTAAGTCTTTTATTTTTGTTTCAAAGGCGAACCTTCGTGCACGATATAATTGAGTTTCAAGGCATTGATGTCTTGCAATTTCTCACGTATATCACTTACAAGCCCCATATTAGTATCACCATCTACTTTTAGAGCTGTGATAAACACATCGCGTAGTCCTTCACGCAAACCTTCTCTATAGTTAAGAATGTAATGGCTTACTTCAGATACGTCAATAAATTTATCATTTACTTGTATTTTTGCATTAGCACCAAATTTAGACTGATATTTAGGCAGTGGTTTACCAGCGTATATATATACCACTGGGTCTTTTTTGTCTAACTTTTGTACTTGGTCTGCTACAGGCAGCTTGTTCTGTACCATCAAATCACTATCTTTTGATTCTGTTACTGTCATAAAGAAAAACAAAAGCATAAAGATGATGTCAGGTAAAGATGCTGTAGATACGGCGGGTACTTCACCACTTTTCTTTTTTGTAAATTTTGACATACTTCTATATTTTAGTGTTTCTTAGGTGCAGTTTCAAGCAATTTCCTTGGGAAAAGCTCCTGCAATTTTAATATTTTAGGTTCTAACGCTTCTTTACGCGCTTTAGAAGTACGAGCTGCGTTAAATTCCTCTTCTATTTGTTCGTATGGCACCTCGTTAGGGAACAAGCGCAAACGTTCACGCTCTCTCAACTCATTATAAGCTTTGATGAGCTCATTTTGCACCGCTATATACGTTTTATACGATGTTTCGCGGTCGTTGCGCAATGAGATAATTGCTTTATCAGGATTGTCTGATGATAGTGGATCTCTTTTCCCTTTACAGTGTGCACAAGTACCATCGCCATTATTATCCAAAAACTCAAGAGCTGTGGTTTTTACATCCTTAAGTTCCTTAATTTGGTTATTGATAAGCAACTGGTTATTCTTGTTCACTATCACTACCAATACGTTTTTCTCCTTTACTATTGGTGGTGGTGGTGCATCCGCTGGCTGTTTAGGAGGTAATTTTACAGTGATTCCTGAGTTGCTTTCAATAGTAGTTGTTACCAAGAAGAAAATCAAGAGCAGGAAGGCAATATCTGCCATTGAACCTGCATTTACCTCAGGTATTGAACGTCTTGCCATAATTTTTTATCTCATTAGTGCTTTTTTTACATTAGAGGCTACTAGAGCTGCAATAGCTCCTGCTACTAATATATACAAAGCGATTAAACCTGTGCTTGTCCATTTTCTTACTGAGTCACTCGCTTTTTTCACCTCTTCGCTTGCGTTAGCTTCTACATCTCCTGAAGAGAACACATAAGCTACAATAAGGATTAGTACAAAAGCTCCAGTATAGATAAGCGTTTTCTTAAGTGCTTTAGGCGAAGCTAAGATATTTTGTGCTGCCGAGAATATTACTGCTGCCAATGCAATGGCTAACAGTATGTAGGTAAGCACAAATAGAGCTTGCATAGTGCCATTGTTAGGGTCAGCTGAATTGTCTGAAAGTGAAAGTGCTATCCAGAGAATCACACCAATGACTCCTAAACCAAGTGCTGCATATTTAGCTATTTTATACATACTTCAAAGTTCTTTAAATGGGTGAGTGAAATTATTTTATTTTTCTTGCTACTAATAGGTCTATCAATGAGATAGAAGCATCTTCCATATCGTTTACGATAGCATCAATCTTAGCGATAATGTAGTTGTAGAACACCTGTAGTATCATCGCTACTATCAAACCAAATACGGTAGTAAGCAAGGCCACCTTAATATCACCAGCAATCAAAGAAGCATCAAGACCACCTGCTGTACTAATTTTGTCGAACGCTTCAATCATACCAATTACGGTACCCATAAACCCTAACATCGGTGCGATAGCAATAAAGAGCGAAATCCAAGACACGTTCTTTTCTAACTGACCCATTTGTACACCTCCGTAAGATACTACTGATTTTTCAACCATATCAATACCTTCTGATGAGCGGTCAAGACCTTGATAGAAAATAGAGGCAACAGGCCCTTTAGTATCGCGGCATACTTCTTTAGCTGCTTCTATACCTTTGCTGTCTAAGGCACTTTCTATATCGGCAATAAGTTTCTTAGAATTGGTAGTTGCCATATTGAGGTAGATAATCCTTTCGATAGCTACTGCCAAACCGATAATTAAGCAAAGAAGGATTGGTGCCATATACATTGGCCCCCCCTCGATGAAACGCTCTTTAAACACTTGGTGGAAGCCTTTAGACTGTTGTGCTACTTCTTCCACTTCTTGAGCACTAACCATTGCCACGTTTAAAATTAACATTGCTACAAGAAGTAGCTTAGATGACATTTTTTTCATTTGTTTGATTTTTTAAATTGTTAGTTAATAATTTAATGTTTAATAAATTTGTATTCTATCGAGAAGCAGAGAGGAAGGGATTCGAACCCTCGATACACTTTTGGCGCATATACACTTTCCAGGCGTACTCCTTCAACCACTCGGACACCTCTCTATTTCCGAATGCCAAAGTAACAAAATATTTTTTTATCCCACAAATTTTTTTCTTAATTTTTTACTAAATTTCACCTGCTAAACTCTCTTCAAACTTGATTTTGAACAAATTAGGAGAAATATTTTTCTTTAATAAAATCATTAATTTTGTTATGGCAGACTCGGTTGTAATGTCTTTTCCATCTATAATACCCATCTGTCTGAGGGCTTCACTCGCCTCGTATTTGCCCATTATTACGCTTCCTCCTGAGCATTGCGTCACATTTATTATAGGTATTCCTCTCTGTATAGTTGCCCTTAGTGCTTCTAAAAACCAGTCGTATGTAGGAGCATTACCAGAGCCATACGTTTCTAACACTACTCCTTTTAAGTGGGGTATATTGAAAAAGGCATTTAATAACTCAGAGGTAATACCTGGAAATATCTTAATAATAGCTACGTTCTGCTCAAATTCTTTCCACACTTCCAATTGGTCTTTAGCTTTTCCTTTTAGCAGATTGTCTTTCATTATTTTTAGATGTACCCCACTTTCTACTAATATTGGGTAGTTCATCGAAGTGAAAGCTTGAAAGTGCTCAGCATTTACCTTAGTAGTACGGTTGCCGCGATAGAGTTTGTATTCAAAATAAAGTCCAACCTCTTGTATTACCGACACACCATTTTCTTTTAGAGCTGCCAACTGTATAGAGGTGATAAGATTTTCTTTAGCATCTGTGCGCAAGTCGCCTATAGGGAGCTGCGAACCAGTAAATATCACAGGTTTAGCAAGCCCTTGCAGCATAAAACTCAATGCTGAAGCAGAGTAACTCATCGTATCACTGCCGTGTAGTACTACAAATCCATCATAATGCTGGTATTCTTTTTCTATCACTTCGGCTATGCTCACCCAATGCTGAGGGTTCATATCTGATGAGTCAATTACTTTTTCAAACGAATGTACTGAAATCTCACAATCTAAGTGCGAGAGTTCTGGTATCCTGCTATAAAGATTGTCAAACTCAAAGGCTCGTAGCACTCCCGTTTGGTAATCCTTTATCATACCGATAGTCCCTCCGGTGTAGATAAGCAGTACTTTTGAATTATTGGTTTCCATTGATTTTGTTCTTTACAGGATTGGCGTACATCTCTAAGAATTTTTCTTGAGATATATCGTCTGATTTGCTTCGGTTGTTCATCCGGCGTTCAAATTGTCTGTATTCTTTTTCGTTGTATTGTTCTTTGTACTGCTGGGTGTGGTGCAGTAGGTCGTAGGCTATATAGTTAGCCGGAAAAAGTTTGTACTGCTTATGTATAGCGGTATCTAAACATTCCGCCAAGGCTTGCAACTGCTTGTTGATATGCTGGTGCTCGGCTTCTATAGCATCTAACTCAGCCGATAGAGGTTTTCCTACCGATATATGTACGCGTCCTTTTTGCCCTATTAAACCTTGTAAGATATTTTCAAAATCTTCTTGAGGCGATTTTACGTATTCTTGTCCGTAGTGCTGAGCCATTAGGGCTGGTATTTTTAGCGCATCGGTAGGATCAAACTCGTATGAGATTGACATAGGCACTACATTTAGAGTTTTTAGATATTGCAAAGGCGATATATGGTCGGGAGCACTAAGTGTAAGCATTTTTAGTACGCCCTGCTGAGTGCGGTCATCACCATTTTTAGTACGCCCCTCTCGTTGGGCAAGCCATACATTTCGTTTCTCATCGCTAATACAGTGGTGTATGTATTCTGACACTAAGCGCGAATGCTCTAAGGCTTCTCGCGGAGGCAGACTACGGTAGATAATAATATTCCGATTGAGCATCGCTAATATTTTTAGATGCTTCTTTTTGATGAGATTATCGCCCATAGCCGAGGCTGTCATCGGTAGGCGATGGCGATCTAAAGCTACATTTAGCAGCGAGGTATCAAGAATAATATCGCGGTGGTTGGAAATAAATACGTATGCTTGCTCTGGGTTGAGTTGGTCAAATCCGTCGTATGTAAATTCCGAAATCGTCTTTTCCATAGCCTTCACCACCACTCTTAGCATAATATGCACCTGAAAGTCAGCTACTGTTTGGCAAGCCAATAGTTTAGCCGTACGCTCATCAGGTGAAAGTTCGGGGAAAGCATACGCCAACATAGCCTTAATTAGGTGATGATCCTTGATTTGGCTAAGGGCTTCTGGCACCTCATTATCGTAAAAAGGGCGTATGGACTTAAAATAATCGGTCATTTTAGCGTTCTTGTTTTTGCATAATGAAGAGCAAAGTTATAAAAAATATTAATTAACACCAACTTAAAGCTGAAATATTTTTGTAGCATTGGCATTGGTGATGCGTTCTATTTCGCTTTCTGGCAGGGTGTATATATCTGACAGTTTCTGCATAACTTGCACTATATAAGCACTTTCATTACGCTTCCCGCGATAAGGTACTGGTGCTAAATAAGGGCTATCAGTTTCTAAAACGAGGTGTTGTAAATCTATATTTTTTAAAAATTGGTCGAGCTTTCCGTTCTTAAAAGTTACTACCCCCCCTATTCCTAAATGCAGTCCGTAGCCTATCGCGCGGTGGGCTTGCTCCTCAGTGCCGGTAAAGCAGTGAAAGATACCAAAGAGGTCTTCTCCCTTCTCACTTTCCAACACCTCAAATACTTCCTCAAAAGCCTCTCGACAGTGAATGACAATAGGTAGTTTGTGTTTTTTAGCTAACTGTATCTGCCAAGCAAAAGCTTCTTGTTGCTCTTTGAGGAAAGTTTTATCCCAATAAAGGTCAATACCTATTTCGCCAATAGCACAAAAATGATGGGTAAGCATCAAGTTTTCTACGTGAGCAAGCTCCTCTTTATAATTCTCCTTTACATTACAAGGGTGTAGACCATTCATTAGGAACACATAGTCAGGATAATCATTTTTTAGGGCGAACATTCGGTCAGTATAAATGCTGTCTATAGCAGGAATAAAGCAATGCGTTACGCCTGCTGCTTTTGCTCGTGCTATCACCGCAGCACGATCATTATCAAACTCTTCTGAGTATAGGTGTGTATGAGTATCTATCATATTATAAAACTCTCAATTTGCTGTAAAATTAGTAGGGGCGAATTATCATTCGCCCCTTTTTATTATTACCAATTAGGATTTTGTTGCCAACGCCCATTTTCAAAGTCTATAAGTGTTTGAGGAATAGGCCATACCATTTTGTAATAACCTGCAGGCAGATTAAGCTCGGTAAGTTCGTTAGCAGGCGAAGTAACTAACAGGTTAAAAGTTAGGTTCTGAGGGGTACCTCTTTGCACTCCTACCCCCCAACGATTAAGGTCAAACAAGCGGAAACCTTCAAAACAAAGTTCACGATTACGCTCGTTCTGAATATCAGTAAAAAGAGCTGCTCCACTAGTGGCAATATCATTAGCTGTTGTAAGTCCGCGTGCGTGTCGCAATTCGTTTAAATAGTTTTTTGCCTTTGTTTCATTATTAGCTTTATAGGCTGCTTCGGCTGCTATAAGATATATTTCGGCTATGCGAAAAAGTACCGGTTTATGTCCGTAGTACAAAAAGAAATCATTCTCTAAGCTAAGATGCTCGCTGCGCGGATATTTATTTACTAAATAGGCTAACTTTTCTTCAGGACAAACATAAACATCATGTACAAAATCGTATTCTGGCATATCAGTAGCTAAATCTTCTTGCTTAATATATACAGACTTACGCCAATCAGCACTATCAAATAAATTAACAAAAGCCCCTGTAGGCACAACATTAGGTACTGCTAAATACTGACGATTACCCCCACACTCAGGCAGTGGAGGAAAAGAAGGAAAAGGGAAAACATTGTTTTTGTCTTCAAATAAATAAAGGTCGTTCTCACCTACAGGTCTTTCTAAGTTTCCACTACTACTGATACCTGCAAATAGCTGGGTAATAGTTTCTTTAGGATTATCCTCCTTCCAAATAGCCTCTAATTCACTTTGGCTATTAGCTAAGGGGTAGGTATGTGTATTTATAAGCTCTTCCGCTACTTGAAGAGCTTGTGCCCAATCAGTTTTGTACAATAACATACGTGCCTTGAGCGCTTTAGCTGCATCTACCGTAAAAGTATTAGCCCCTACCCTTCCTGCTTGGTTTGAGAGCAAGGATATAGCTTTATCTATATCATCTAATATAAACTTATAAGTAACAGCTAAACTACTGCGCGGAGGTGTTTGCTGGTAGTTACTATTTTCATCTACTAAAGGCAAGCCTAAATCAGTATGGGCAGTATTAGCATTATAAGGTTTGCAGAAATGAGTTGCCAAATAGCTGTAGCAATAAGCACGACTCAAATAAAGTTCGCCTCGTAGCGGTCTTATATCTTCCTGTTGTTCTTTATTAGAGGTACTTTCTATTGCTATATTAGTATTAGCAATAATATTATAATACGTATTCCAGATTCTTGCAATATTTAAATTTGATGAGTTGAGTTCTCCATAACGTTGAAAATCTCTGAGTACTGGCTTTCTAGACTGTACAGTAAGGTTCAGATAATCAGCTTGTAAATCGGTTAGGTACATCGTCTCTCCTTGTGTATTATCGCGAATAGTATTATATATACCGTTTAACCAATTGCGTACTTCTTTAGCATTATTAAAAGTATTGCCTGCCCTTGCGTTGTCGTAAGGTTCTTGATCTAAACTAAAGCAACTGTTTAATAATAAAGCTATTATTGATAATAAAAATATAATATTGTATTTCTTCATATTCTATTAAAATTTAAGTTCAACACCAAAGGTATATTGTCTGGTAGGAGGATATCCTCCTATAATACCTCTTGTATAGTCAGGGTCTACACCACTAAACTTGGTAAGGGTAAAGATATTTTGAGCTGAAACAGATAGTCTGATAGCTTTTACTATTTTCAGCTGGTCGATAGTTGTTTGTGGCAGGTTGTAGCTCAAGTTAATATTCTTCATTCGCAGATAGTCTGCTTTTTCGAGGATACGGCTATCTTTCCACATTAGCACATCACTATCCAAACGAGGTATTTCAGTATCATCACCTGGTTGTTTCCAATAGTTAAACAAATCTTTACTAATATTTTTAACACCAAAATAACCTGGATTTAGCAGCGTAGCCTTATCTTCGTTAACATTGTATTTACCTATTGAATAAGCAAAAGTTACACTTAACGAAAAATCTTTATAAGTAGCATCACAACCAAAACCTCCGTTGATAGGTGCATATCTTTTCTTGCCTGTACTTTGGGCTAAAGCAACTGGGTTATAAGTTTTAGTCACCTTGCTATCGTCCATTTGTGTTTCTAACTTATCATCACCTGCTTCATACCACTGGGCATCGCCATTATTGTCAATACCCTTAAAAATAGGCAATACCCATTCTGCTGCTTTCCCTACTTTATAGCCCATATAAGAGTCTCTGTTAAGCGCATAAGGCTTACCATAAGATATGTTAGTAATTTTCTGACTATTATAATTCATATTCAAGTAAGGGCGCACTGATATTCTCTTATCTCTATCGCGATAGGCAGTAGTAGCAAAAGAGAAGTCAATACCTCTGTTTTGCATATCGCCTATATTGTCAGGAATACGCGTATAGCCAAATATAGAATTAAGCTCGCGTGTAGAAAGTGTGTTATAGGTATGACGGTCGTAATATTCTATGTTAAACGAGGTATTGCCTGCTGCTAACACAAAATTCACTCCAAAGGTACTTTTGCGTTGCTCTTCCCACACTAAATTAGGATTACCTAATACTTGTGCTAATCTGAAACTCAATTGCCCATTATAGGTAACGCTGTTATCAGCTTCAGCAAGTATCATATTTCTATAATCACCGATACGAGCACTACCCGCTATACCTGTACTGAAACGGAAATTGAGGTCTGTTAGCCAATCTACTTTTTGCAAAAACTTCTCTTCTTTAGCTTTCCACATAGCCCCTACAGCCCAAAAGTTTTGATAACGGTGATTTTTTATAAAGGCTGAAGAACCATCGCGTCTGGCTGAAAGGTCTAAGAAATAACGATTGTTATAAGAGTACTCTAAACGAGAGAAAAATGAGTTGAAAGTACTTACACTCTTGTTGTCTCTTACATTCTTTTCCTGATTACCGTGAGCGAGCATCATTAGAGCTTCGGAAGGCTGCCCTTGAGATGATGCTGAAAAACCATAGCCTGTATTTTCTATTGATTCTTGCCCCAATAAAACATCAAAAAGATGTTTCTGTGTAAGGTCGAATTTATATTGCAAAAGGTTCGTATAGGTTTTCTGAATAGATTTCTGCATATCTCTTTCTACGCGCCCAACAGCTTGTGAAGCTCCCGTTTTGTAGTTGATAAACGAAGGCATAGGTCCCTTTATTTCACCTTCACTAATGGTATATTGTATACCAGCTTGTGTTTTTAGGGTTAAATTTTTAATAGGCTCTAAGGTTAGATAGCCTATAGGCATAATATCATCTACAAAGCCTTTGTTTAAATAGTTTTTAGCTATGTAGTCGGGGTGATAAAAACCGTTACGCGCCCCGTTAATAGCATTTATAAAATCTTTTGTTTTACCATTTTTATCCGTAGGACTATAGAAAGGTAAAGCTAATATTTCAGCTTCAGACTCAAAAGGGTTAGTATATATATCATTATCGCTATGTGAATAAGAAAATGATAAGCCCCCTTTTAGCCAATCGGCTACTTGAGTGTCTACATTTAACGAAGCATTATATCTGTTAAACTTAGAACTTTTGCGCATTCCCTCTTGGTTTAGATAGCCTAATGACACATAATAAGTAGTATGTTCATTACCTCCTGAAGCTGCTATATCAGTACGAGAGGTAGGTACGAAATCGCGTAAGAATACCTTATCCCAACGAGTATTATAGGGGTAATCTGCCAATATACGGTTAGCTACTGCAGCGGGGTCAGTTTCGGTATAACCAAGTCGGTTACCTGCTGCTACTATTTCGTTAGGCGATTTAAGCAACCAAAAGTCCATATACTCGCGAGGAGTAGCTAATTTATCTAAATATTTACGCGTTACGTTAGTAAGGGCTGTTACCCCTAATTGGTGATTGATAGTAATATTAGTACGCTCATTGCGTTTGCCTCGTTTAGTAGTGATAAGTATAACCCCATTGGCTGCACGCGCCCCATAAATAGAGGTTGAAGCTGCATCTTTTAGTATAGTTACGCTCTCAAAATCTGCAGGATTAAGTATCGTCATTACATTGCTATCCACAGGCACCCCATCTACTATATAAAGAGGGCTATTAGCCTTAAGTTGTTGATCTTTACTTTCTAACATAGAGGCAAAAGAGTTGAAACCGTGAATAAGTACTGATGATGCACTACCTGGAGTACCCGAATCAGTAGTTACCACCATACCCGCTACCTTACCTTGCAAAGCATCCATGACATTACCTCCTGGTATATCAGCTATTTCTTTGCCTTGTACTGTGGCTACTGATGCTACCGTACGGCTAGCGACTTTCTTGCCGCTATAGCCCATTACTACGGTACCCTCTAACTCTTGTACATCTTCTACCATAGTAACATTAAGCACTTTAGAATTAGCGGTTACTTTCTTTTCTACTGATTTCATTCCGAGGAAAGAAAACAACAATACATCGCCTACCTTAGTGTGTAGTGTGTAATGCCCGTCTAAATCAGTAGAAGCACCGCGCTGAGTACCTTTGATGAGTACGAAAACGCCCAATAAGGGTTCGCCCTTGTCATCTTTTACAACCCCTGATACTTCGAGGTTTTGGGCGAAAAGATTGCCTATTGAGACAAATAAAAAGCATAAAACAATTGTAAATTTTAACTTCATAGATATTAGTAAATGTATCTGACAAATTAAGCGGCAAAGTTTTCTAAAAAAAACTGAAATATGCAAATTTTTTATTGATTAATTGCTAACAAGGAATTTACTAATTATCAGAATTTTGCTATTTCAAAAAAAAGTATTACCTTTGCCCGCAGAAATCCTCAGTACAGACTTGTGAGGATTTTTTTATTTTTTTAATCAAAACACAAGTAAGAAAAATGGAAAAAGTATCATATTACACCGCTGAAGGAATGAAAAAGCTACGCGATGAGCTTAATCAGTTGAAAGATGTAGAACGCCCTCGCGCTTCGCAAGCAATAGCGGAAGCTCGCGATAAAGGTGACCTATCAGAAAATGCTGAGTACGATGCTGCTAAAGAAGCCCAAGGTCTGTTGGAAATGAAAATAGCTAAACTTGAAAAGCTTGTAGCTAATGCTCGTATCATAGACGAATCGCAGTTAGATGTAAGTAAAGTGTTAGTACTCTCTACCGTTAAACTTAAAAACTTGGCTAACAATATGCAACTTACTTACACCCTCGTGGCTGAAAGCGAAGCTGACCTTAAGGCTGGCAAAATATCAGTAAGTTCACCTATCGGTAAAGGTCTGTTAGGAAAATCAGTAGGCGAAATAGCCGAGATAAAAGTACCTAACGGCACCCTAAAAATGGAAGTACTAGAAATAACCAGATAATAACAACTAAATAACTAACTAATATGAGCGTATTTACCAAAATAATCAACGGGGAGATACCTTGCTATAAGGTAGCTGAAGACGATGAATTTATCGCTTTCTTTGACATTAACCCTAATGCTAAAGGGCATACCCTATGTGTGCCTAAGCAGGAAATCAGCTATATCTTTGATATGGACGATGACCACTATTTGCGCCTAATGACTTTTTCTAAACGGGTAGCTAAAGCCCTTGAGAAAGTAGTACCCTGTGAGCGCATAGGAGTAGCTGTAGTAGGCTTAGAAGTACCCCACGTACACGTACATCTTATCCCTATCAGCGAAATGAAGGAAATGACCTTCCAACACAAAGTAAAACTTACTGATGAAGAGTTTAGAGAACTCTCTGAGAAAGTGCGCAAAGCATTATAGCTTACTGCCTAAGCTGAATACAAAAAAGGCTATCAACAATTAAATTAGTTGTTGATAGCCTTTTTTGTTTGTACTACTATTAACTACAATAAAGAGTCTAATGCATCGGTGTAGGTCTTTTTAGGAGCTACTCCTACTTGTCTGCCTACTACCTCACCATCTTTGAATACTAATACAGTAGGGATATTGCGGATACCATACTTACCTGCGAAGTCTTGATTGTTATCTACATCTAACTTACCTACTACTACTTTACCTTCGTATTCTTTAGCAATCTCTTCTATTACAGGGCCTAACATACGGCAAGGTCCGCACCATACTGCCCAAAAATCTACTAATACTGGTTGGCTGCTTTTTAGTACCAACTCTTCAAAATTTCCATCTGTTATTTCTAATGCCATCTTTAAAATATGTTTTGTGTTTTATTTAAATTCTGAGTGCAAAATTACAAATTTTAATTGTATTTCGCCTATAAAAACGATAGTTTTTTGTTATACTGCTATAAACAACAGGGGTTTGACACAAGATATATATTTAACAATCAACATCTTATAATAAAACATCCCCCTATACACATACTCCGCTGCGCCAGCTCGCGGACTTCCTTCAAAGGGGAATTAGGAAGTTACAACTTTACATTAAACTGATATTAAATACTCTATCGCTGTACTTCTGCTAAGAAGTTCTTAAATTCTTCTTTTTCTGACAAGAAAGTGAAACTATCTAACAACAAATAGTAGTTCTGAGGGTCTACCACACGGCTGTATGCCTCTTTAGCTAAAGCGAGTTTGTTATCGCCGAATGCTAATGGTTTCACTAATTGGGCTACTTGTTCTGTTGAGAGCATCAGCATATTTTTCTGTGCACGGAAAAACGATAGCTTATCATCATCAAAAGATTGTTTTTTATACATTTTGGCAAACTTATCGAACTCGCTTACAGGCATTGGGGGCATCGGTTGATAGCCTCCGTGCGGATAAGCAGGTGCTTGCCCATAAGCGCGATTCCACACATCATTCCACTGACTGCCGTGATAAGACGGCTGGTTGTTAGACAGGTTTATCTCGTCTAAAAGGTAAAGCCCTTGTCGAGAGAAAAAGTCCATCACCATACGGGTATTGTCGCGAGGATTGATAGTTACACGATAAATAAGGTTGCGCCCTTGCCAGATGCTCAACGGTTGAGATACTGCTGCAAGGTCGAAAAAGCGATACATACCATTGGCATTGGTAATCTCTTGTTCGCCTATGCTCACTGTATAACGACCACGCTCAGGGATACGTATAAACACTTCGGCATACCCTCGGTTATAGTCGTAATCCCAATCGATGTTTACTGATATGCCGCCACGCCCTATCACACTACGGGCTTGTCGCTGCTGTTGATATTCATTTTGGAGCAAGCGTCCGGCAGCTCCTACCTCTTGCGACCACGCCGCTGAGGATAATGCGCCTAATAATATAAGAAGTGCTTTTTTCATCGTAATAAATTCTTATTTTATGAATACCTATCTAAATCTGTGCCAAAGTCGATTTGTCAATTTGTCAATTTGTCAATTTGTCAATTTGCCAATTGTCAATTGGTTAATTACTTCTTTTTCTTTTTAGGTTCTTTTTCGGCTAATAGGGCAAGGGCTTGCTCTTTAGTAAAGGTTTCTATGTTAGTGTCTTTGCCTAACTCTACTTTGGTTTTGCCTTTAATGAGGGTAAAACGCCCCCAACGGGCTTTCTCGATGCGTATCTCGCCTTCGTCCCACTGTTTTACTACCTTTTCTGACTCTTTTTGGAGCTTGCTCTCTATCAGTTCGGCTACCTCTTCCGCCGTTAAACGGTCGAAATTGTACTTCTTAGTGACATTGATGTACATATTGTTCCACTTGATAAATGGTCCAAAACGTCCCACCCCTTTGATAACTTCCATTCCGTCGTAAGTGGCAATAGGTGCATCGGCTTTTTTCTTTTCGTTGACAAGCTCTTGGGCGCGCTCAAAAGTTACGCTAAACACATCTTCGCCTTTAGCAAGCGATATAAAAGCATCACCATAATGTACATAAGGTCCGAATTTGCCTACATTCACCTCGACATTCTTGCCGTCTATAGTACCCAGTTGGCGGGGCAATTCGAAGAGTTTGAGTGCTTCTTCAAAAGTGATTGTCTCGATAGACATACCACTTAGCAGACTGGCATAAATAGGTTTTTCGGCATCATCGGGATTACCAATTTGCGCCATCGCTCCGTATCTGCCTAAACGCACGCTTAAAGGGCGCCCGCTCTTAGGGTCGGTACCCAATACGCGCTCGCCAGTCTCGCGGCCTGTGTTTTTCTCTACATTTTCGACAATAGGGTGAAAACGAGAGTAAAAATCAGCGAGCATCTCCGTCCAGTTTTCAGCCCCTTCGGCTATCTGGTCGAAGCTATTTTCTACTTGAGCCGTGAAATTGTAGTTCATCACCGTTTCAAAGTGCGATACTAAGAAATCATTTACTACACTTCCTATATCAGTAGGAATGAGTTTCCCCTTGTCAGCCCCTACTTTCTCGCTAAGGGTTTGCGCCTTTATGATGCCTTTCTGCAAGATAAGTTGCTCGTAATAACGCACTTCGCCCTCTAAGGCACTGCGCTCTACATAGCCTCGGTTTTGTATGGTAGAAATGGTAGGCGCATAAGTAGATGGCCTACCGATACCTAATTCTTCTAACTTCTTAACTAATGACGCCTCGGTATAACGCGGTTGAGGACGGCTAAAACGTTGGGTAGCGGTAATATTACGGTCGGTTAGCGGCTCGCCTTTCTTAAGGTTAGGCAGCATTCCTTCTTGCTCTTCGTCTTCGTCATCGCTACTTTCTAAATATACTTTGAGAAATCCGTCGAATTGTATCATCTCGCCGGTAGCCACAAACTGCTCAGCGTGCTTGTCGGCTGCTATCTTAACGGTAGTGCGCTCTAACTGAGCATCAGCCATTTGCGAGGCGAGGGTACGCTTCCAAATCAGTTCGTACAGCTTGTTCTGGTCAGGCTCGGCAGCTATGGTAGGGCGACTCATATCGGTAGGGCGAATGGCTTCGTGCGCCTCTTGCGCCCCTTTGCTTTTGGTAGCGAAATTGCGCATCTGGCTGTAGCTCTCGCCAAAGAGTTGCAAAATAGCGTTTTTGGCAGTGTTTAGGGCTTCGGATGATAGGTTTACGCTATCGGTACGCATATAGGTAATGAACCCTGACTCGTACAAGCGTTGGGCTACGGTCATCGTTTTGCTAACCGAGAAATGCAGTTTGCGCGCTGCCTCTTGCTGTAAGGTAGATGTAGTGAAAGGAGGGGCAGGCGATTTTTTGGCAGGCTTCTTTTCGAGTGAAGCTACCTTGAACTGTGCGCCTACATTTTGTTGAAGGAAAGCTTCGGCTTCGGCTTGACTATCAAAGGTTTTGGGTAGCGAGGCTTTGACTACTTTTCCTTCAGAAGTGATAAATTCGGCTGTGATTTTATAAGTAGAATGACTTTTGAAGTCTTGAATTTCGCGTTCGCGCTCTACTATCAAACGCACTGCTACTGACTGTACGCGCCCTGCTGAGAGTCCGCTTTTTATCTTTTTCCACAGTACAGGCGATAGTTCATAGCCCACTAAGCGGTCTAAGACACGGCGTGCTTGTTGGGCGTTTACTAAGTTATAATCTATACCGCGCGGATGCTTGATAGCGTGCTCGATAGCAGACTTAGTAATGGAGTTGAAAACGATGCGTTTGGTGTTTTCAGTCTTAAGCTTGAGTGTTTCAGACAAGTGCCACGCAATGGCTTCCCCTTCGCGGTCTTCATCGGATGCTAACCATACCGTTTCGGCAGCAGAGGTTAGTGTTTTGAGGTCTTTTACTAACTTTTTCTTGTCGTTAGAAATGAGGTAGTGGGGTTTAAAACCGTGCTCGATGTCTACCCCCAGCTCGTTAGAGGGCAGGTCGGCTATATGCCCATAACTCGACACTACTTTGTAGTCCTTACCTAAGAACTTTTCAATGGTTTTAGCCTTAGCAGGCGACTCTACAATCACTACATTCTTAGCCATACGCTTGTCTTTTTAGTAAATTACGGCGGCAAAGATACTAAGATAATTATAAATGACAAAAAGTTGTTTCGCACTTCGCTTATTTTTCGCTTATTGTTCGTCACATACTCGGCTGCGCCAGCTCGCCGACTTTCCTTCGCTCATCGTTCGCTCATTGTTCGCTTAACCTTCGCTCATCCTATATCGTTTGTATAGGGTGGCGATAAAAAGAAATAATCAATATTTATTCATTGTTGTTTGATAAATATTTTTTACCTTTGCGGCTATTATCACACAATAATACTTATGAAATATTTAACATTCTTCTTTTTACTCTTTTTATCTGCCTCTGGCTATACGCAAATCACCTTACGGGGGAAGGTTGTAGATGAAAATCGGACTCCTATAATGGGGGTAAACGTTTTCTTGCAGGGCACTATAGAAGGGACAAGTAGTGATGAAGAAGGACGCTTTCAATTCGTTACTCAACAAAAAGGGAATGTGGTGCTGATGTGTAAATACTTAGGTATGAACGATGCGACCCTCTCGCTGACTCTGCAGACTACCCCGCCTGACTTGCTTATCACGATGACAGAAAAAGAATCTGCTTTGGACGAGGTAGTGCTGACAGGAGGTGCCTTTAGCGTAGATGACCGCAAGCGCGCTGTAGTGCTCAACACTATGGATGTGAGTACGACCCCTGGAGGGAATGACGATATTATCAGTACGCTTATCACTCTGCCTGGTACGCAGCAGGTAGGCGAAAGTGGTTTGCTATTCGTGCGTGGAGGGAGCAGCGAGGAAAGCAAGGTGACCATTGATGGGCTTGATATACTAAATCCTTTTTATGCAGGGGTGCCGGAGGTGGCACAGCGCAACCGGTTTTCGCCGCATATTTTCAAAGGGATTATCTTTAACACTGGTGGCTATTCGGCTCAATACGGCAACGCACTGTCGTCAGTGCTATCGTTAGAGACCAACGACCACCCCAGCAAACCCTCGACAGTGATAGCCCTATTGCCGTACGGTGCGCAAGTAGGTCACGACTTTTTGAGTAAAACAGAAACACGTTCGGGTGGTTTTGACGTGGGGTATTTCAATTTTAAGCCTTATCACCAAATAGTAAAACAGTCAGTAGAATGGCTGAAAGCCCCTGAGAGTATGCTACTTTCGGGTACTTTTAGGCAAAATACTTCGGGTAATGGCTTTCTGAAATGGTATGGTTATGGCAATATAATGCGGCAGGCTATCAATCAGCTAAGCGTAGAAGTGCCTGGTAGCAAACAGCCATATGAGTCTAAGAATGCTAATGCTGTTTCGATATTGACTTATACACGCGACATTGCAAGCGACTGGAAGCTGTACACGGGCTACGGGCTGAACTACAACCGTGATAAAATAACCAATGGACTGCTATACAGCGATAATTACGCTCTGCAGCACCAATTTAGGGCAATGGCCTCGGGCGCTCTGACTAACAATATCAATGCTGAAGTGGGTATGGAAGGTTTTGCCTACCAAAGTAGCTACGGGAACGACTATAATACGGCTCTTTGGGCAAATGCCACCATAGGACTCACGAAAAAACTGATGCTGCAAACGGGCTTGCGCACTGAATACGACCAACAGCTCAATAAAGCTGTGCTATTGCCCCGTGCTTCAATAGCCTACAAAAGCGGCAAGTACCACCAGCTGAACCTTTCGATAGGTGAGTACAGCCAACGACCTATGGAGAGTTATTTAGCTTATTATCAGCACTTAACCTTTAGCAAAGCTACTCACTACATCGCTAACTTTCAGTACAATAGAGACCGACGTGTATTTCGGATAGAAGGATACCACAAGCCTTATAGTTACTTATTGGCTTATCGCACCCCTACCCTACCTAACAGCACCGGCAAGGGGTATGCGAGTGGAATAGATGTGTTCTGGCGCGATGCTAAGACTGTGAAAGGCTTAGAATACTGGTTGTCATACAGTTATCTAAATACCGAGCGACAGTTTTTGCACTATCCTGTAGCCGCACGCCCTACCTTTGCCACGCCTCATACGGGCAATGTGGTGTTGAAGTACTTTTTTGAAGAATTGGGGCTATTTGTAGGAGGGTCGTACTCGGTGAGCAGCGGTCGCCCATATGAAAATCCTAATAACCCTGTTTTCTTATCGGACATCACACCTGTACAACAAAATGTGAATGCTAACATCGCCCTTTTGCGCAAAGGAAAAGGAGTGTTTCACACTATGGTATTTTCGGTAAACAACTTGACTGGAGAAACTCCTATTTTTAACTATCGGTACTCGCGCGATGGTAGCTACCGACTGCCGGTAACCCTACCCTATAAACGCTCGTATATGCTTGGTTGGTTTATCAGTATAGGCAAAGATAGAAGCGATGAAATACTGAACCAATTGCCCTAAAACTGTTAATTTATTGTTAAACTTCGACAGAAATATACATTGTATAAGAAAAATACACTACATTTGCACCCAGCAATGATTTCTTAACACAAACATCTTGAACAACACTATGAACAAAAGGTACCTTTTTTTAGTCCTTATTTTTATCTTAAGTACATTTTTGTATTTTAGCAATGCCCAAACAGGGTTGAGCAAAGAGAGACAGTTAGCCCTAAAAAAGGCAGAATTGAACATCAAAGAGCTGTACAATGAACTAAATGCAGCCCAATATGCCCTTAGCTTTACGGCTTTTCGGTATGCATATATTGGGTATCAGACAATGAAGAAACAGCACCGCTTAAACAATAAAGAGCTGTTTTCTATTATTGACTTCACTAAAGATTGTAACAGCAAACGTTTTTACACTATCGACTTAGAGAAGATGAAGATAGTGTATTACACGTATGTGGCACACGGCAAGAAGAGTGGCGAACGTATGGCTACTTCTTTTTCTGACGCGGTAGAGTCTAACAAGAGTAGTATAGGGTTTTATATCACTGGCAACACTTATAACGGAGGAAATGGCTATAGCCTTATACTTCACGGTGATGAAAAGGGGTATAACAGCAACTTGGCTAAACGCTCGGTAGTAGTACACGCAGCTGACTATGCTAATGAAGATTACATAGCGAGCAACGGGCGTATGGGAAGAAGTTTGGGTTGCCCTGCACTACCTGAAAACATCTACAAACAAGTAATTGAAACCATCAAAGAAAAAACGATGATTTTCGCTTACTACAATGATGCTAAGTATTTAAAAACATCTAAATACTTGAATGTATTGAAGCTAATAGAAGACGAACCAGTAGAGTCTGTATTCTAATCTAAAATACTTATTGATTACTATTCCTAAACAAAAAGAGCTGTCTTACATAATAAGACAGCTCTTTTTTTGATTTATTTAATTAGTTAATCTGCTTAATCTTCTTCTAATTGAAATACTTCTTGTAGCCAACTGATACTCTCTTCTAAAGAAGAGGTATCTTTGAGATGATTAACAAACTGTGTAGTAATCTTCTGTATAATACGGTTAGCCAACATTTCGGCTTGTTGCTCGTTGAAGTTATCTATCTTCTTGCGATGGAAGTCTAACTCTGCTTCTTTGAGTGCCTCTAACTTAGCTTTTAGAGCCTTAATTGTAGGTGCAAACTTTCTATTATCAAGCCAATGTAAGAACTCTTCTTTTACCTCCTCAATAATCTGCAAAGCCTGAGGAATAGCTTCTTTGCGGCGCTCTAAAGCCTCATCTTTACGTTTAGAAAGTTCGTCCATATGAATAAGCGTAACGTTAGGAAGCGTTTTCACTTGTTCATCTACATTTTTAGGAATTGACAAATCTAATATAAGAATAGGTCTATCAGTAGGAATGGACTCTTTGTACACTGTAGGAACACTTGCACCTGTTGCTACCACTAACACATCAGTTTGGGCTATTTCAGCAGATAAGTCAGCAAAATCTTTTACTATCACATTGAACTTGCCTGCTACTTGTTCTGCTTTCTCGCGTGTGCGATTGATAAGAGTAATATGTTTATTTTGTGTGTGTTTGATGAGGTTTTCGCAGGTATTTCTACCTATCTTGCCTACCCCAAAGAGAAGAATATTCTTTTGCGATACTTCTGCTACATTCTGCATAATATACTGCACTGCAGTAAAAGACACCGAAGCTGCCCCTGAAGAGAGGACTGTCTCATTCTTAATACGCTTACTAGCATTAATCACGCTGTTCATTAAACGCTCTAAGAAAGCATTAGCGAGCCCTTTATCGCGAGATAGTGCAAAGGCTTGCTTTATCTGCCCTATAATCTCAAAATCACCTAATATCTGACTATTTAAACCTGTACCTACCTCAAAAAGATGTTGTACAGCCTCTTTACCTTTATTAACATATCCTACCTTCTGAAAATCGTCTACAGAGCCCTTAGAGTACTCACACAATAGCTGAATAAGCTGAAAAGGATGGTCAGCATAGCCATAGAGTTCCGTACGATTACAAGTAGAGATAACCAGCAACTCCTCAAAGCCTTCACTGCGGGCTTGTGTAAGCAGTGCCTCTTTGTTTTCGGGGGTAAGACTAAACATTCCGCGCATAGTAGCATCAGCTTTTAGGTAGCTAAGCCCTATACAATAAAAGTTCTTATTTTTAGATATAGTGGGTGTCATAATCTCTTTAGTGATTGAAATACGAATAGTTATGTTTGTGACTGCAAAAATAATAAGTTCGCAACAAATAACATAGGATGCTGCGAACTTTTATTGAGGAAACTAAAAATATGTAAACAATCTAAATAATTAATCAAATAACCCTAATTAATTATCTCTTAAAAGAGGTAAGGTAGAGCACCTAAGCAAGCCCTCTTGTTTTGAGATTTCGCTATAAGGTATTTCTTCTACCGTAAAACCTTGCGCTCTAAGCCACGCATTAAGGCGCGTAAAATGCTTTTCTGAAACTACTACCTCCGGACTGATAGAAAAAACATTACTATTCATCTCATACATCTCTTCACGTTCTATGTGAAAGAGGTTTTCAGCACCAAAGATATCTACTAAATACTGATAATCAGCTTCTGAACGAAAGCCTCCCTTGTAGATAATAGCCTTATCTTTGCCTACTGGCTGAAAACAACAGTCTAAGTGCAAGGCATTATCGCGCGCCTCTGTCTTCGATTTTACAAGGTCAAATTCTTTTACTTTCTTATGAGGGAAGAGCTTTTGAATAAATGCTACCCCTGCCATATTAGTGCGTGCCGTAACCTGCTCCTTATAATCATCACCTTTATAAGTACCTATAAAAATATGCTCATTCCAAGGCATCACATCACCACCCTCTATATGTACCTCTTCGGGGGGAGTAACCACCTTATCTGGGTTCATCTGTTTTACTATGTATTCAATTGCCTGAAATTCAGCTTGTCTATCAGGCAAGATATTCGCTTTGATAAACACATCATCAATCACGAAGCCAATATCGCGGGTAAAGATTTGATTGCAATCTCTGATAATTTCAGGACGATAGACCTGCACGCCATACTTTTGCAGTACCGCTGCGAAAGCGTCCATCTCGGCTACCATATCCTTTTCTATAGGGTAAGTACCCGCCTTGATATGCTCAGCCGATTTAGGGTCGTAAGCCTCCTCTAAAGTTGGAGTTGCTCCGTTGCTAACCGCTGTACCAAGAATCACAGCCTTTAGCCTATCCGTTTCATTTGTAACTCGTAATTTCAGCATATTCTAATAATTATCTCTAATCTTCGAGGCCAACCATTCGCCAGTAAACTCATCTATATGGTCAAAAGTCTCGTTTACTAAAGCCTCTTGCTTCCCATCTTCGCTCCACAAACCTCCTTTGAAGTGCACTTGCTCACCGTCAAACTCAGCATACGCCCCTATAGGAGCCGTACATCCCCCTTCTAAAGCGCGTAAGAAAGCGCGTTCTACTTGTGTTTCTATATACGTTTTCCCATCGTGTATCTTCAGCAATATACCTTGCAAGTCTACATTATCCTCGTGTGCCAATACCATAATAGCCCCTTGCGCAGGAGCAGGCAACATCCAGTCGAGCACAAGGTAGTCCTCTGGCAACTTATCTATGCGCTCCAAGCCTGCCGCAGCAAAGATTGCTCCATCCCAAGGATTATCAGCTAACTTTTGCAGACGAGTATTCACATTGCCCCGTAAGTTCTCAATAGTGTGATGAGGGTAACGGTGCAACCATTGGGCTTTACGGCGCAAACTACTCGTAGCTATAGTTGCCACTCGGCTGTCTAAGTCCGACACATCGCCTTTGTAGACCAATATATCGTGCGGATTACCACGCTCAAGCACTGCCCCTACCGCTATGCCGTCGGGCAACAGAGTAGGTACATCTTTCATACTGTGTACGGCTATGTCAATTTCACCTTTTAGCAAGGCTATATCTAAGGCTTTAGTAAAAATACCGGTAACCCCCATTTCGTAGAGAGGGGTAGTGAGTTCAAGGTCTCCTTCCGATTTAATACCCACTATTTCAGTAGGATAGCCTAATAATTCTAATTGATATTGCACTGTTTCTGCCTGCCAAAGAGCCAATTGGCTATCGCGAGTGCCTATGCGTATGGGTTTCATATATGTTTATCTTGCCAATTATTAATTGACTAATATAGTATATTTAGGGTCAATATTAGTACGAGGGTCAAACACAAAGTCTATGTAAGTAGCTTCATCTTTCTTACCTTTTACCTCTTGTTTTATCCTTCCTACCTCTACTTGTTGTTTGTTGAGCACCTTTATTACTACAGTTTTCTGAAAATCTTTCTCAAAAATGAAGTAAATAGAGAGTTTATTATCGTTACCCTCGTCAGTGCTGCTAATAGTGTGCGCACCAAGTTTTACACCAGCATTAGCCAATTCTTCTGAAAGCTGTAGTGCCATACTGCCCGATTTGTCAATCCCCTCGCCTACTCCATCACCGAAAGAGCGTGCTGATCCACCTACTATCTCACCCGCTTTAGTAGCCGCTTTGTTAGCAGCCTCTTCACTAATTTCGCTCACTTTCTTAACAGTATCTTTAGCTTGGTCAACAAAGAAACTGCACGATGCCAAGAGCATAGCGGTTGTTATCAAAAAAAGTCCTCTTTTCATACGTTTATTTATTTATTTTGTTATTATTCTTTAAATTGTTAATCGACAAATCGACAAATCGACAAATCGCCAAATTGGCTAATTAACTACGCATCTATCTTAGCGTATTTAGCGTTTTTCTCGATAAACTCACGGCGTGGAGGCACCTCATCACCCATTAACATCGAGAACACACGGTCTGCTTCCGAAGCATTATCAATAGTAACCTTGCGCAAAGTACGGTGAGCAGGGTCCATAGTAGTATCCCACAGCTGGTGGTCGTTCATCTCACCCAAACCTTTATAACGCTGAATAGTCACATTGCCCATTTCTGCTGAAAGCGCATCGCGTTGTTTATCGCTCCACGCATACTCTTGGCGCTTGCTAGTCTTGCTCTTCACCAAGTAAAGCGGTGGCGTAGCAATATATACGTGCTCGTTTTCTATCAGTTCGCGCATATAGCGGAAGAAGAACGTAAGTATTAGCGTAGTAATGTGCGAACCATCTACGTCGGCATCACACATAATAATCACTTTGTGATAACGCAGCTTACTAAGGTTCAGAGCTTTAGCATCTTCTTCAGTACCCACACTTACCCCCAAAGCAGTATAAATATTCTTTATCTCATCGCTATCAAACACCTTGTGCTGCATCGCTTTTTCTACGTTCAATATCTTACCACGTAAGGGCAGAATAGCCTGTATATCCTTATTGCGACCTTGCTTAGCCGTACCCCCCGCAGAGTCCCCCTCTACAAGGAAGAGCTCACACTTCTTAGGGTCTTCTTCCGAACAGTCAGCCAATTTCCCTGGCAAGCCGCCGCCACTCATCACACTCTTACGCTGTACCATCTCACGAGCCTTACGGGCTGCCTGACGAGCTTGCGCAGCAAGTATCACTTTCTCTACTATCGTCTTAGCATCATTAGGATTCTCTTCTAAGTAATCCTCAAGCATCTGACCAACGGCTTGCGATACTGCCGAAGTCACCTCACGGTTACCTAATTTAGTCTTCGTTTGCCCCTCAAACTGAGGTTCAGCCACTTTTACCGAGATAACCGCAGTAAGCCCCTCACGGAAGTCATCACCCTCTATTTCTACAGGATTTTTCTTATCCTTGCTCATTTTTTCGAGCAATCCCGACTTATCAGCGTACGCTTTAAGGGTACGAGTAAGCCCCATACGGAAGCCCTGCAAATGGGTACCCCCTTCTGAGGTGTTAATATTATTAACGTAAGAATGCAAGTTTTCAGTATACGAATCGTTGTAAGTCATCGCAACCTCTACCGGTATACCGTTTTTCTCACCTTCCATAGCAATCACGCCCCCAATGATAGGAATACGGTTGCCATCAAGATATTTCACAAACTCAGTAAGTCCTTTTTCAGAATGAAATTTCTCGTGTATATAGTTACCTTTTTCGTCTTTATTTCTTAGGTCAGTAAGTGTAACGGTGATACCCTTGTTCAAATAAGCCAACTCGCGAATACGTGCCGCAAGAGTATCGTATTTAAACTCAGTAGTTTGCTCAAAAATAGTATCATCAGGCAAGAAAGTAACCTTAGTACCGCGCTTATCAGTGTCGCCTAATTGCTTCACAGGGTAGAGAGCCACCCCGCGCTCATACTCTTGTTGCCATATCTTACCATCGCGATATACGGTAGCAGTCAAGTGATTAGAGAGGGCATTCACGCACGATACCCCTACCCCGTGCAAACCACCAGACACTTTATAAGAGCCTTTGTCGAACTTACCACCGGCACCAATTTTGGTCATTACCACTTGCAGTGCCGAAACGCCTTCTTTCTTGTGAATATCCACAGGGATACCACGCCCGTTATCCTCTACGGTGATAGAATTATCCTCGTTAATAGTAACAGCTATCATATCGCAATAGCCTGCCAGCGCCTCGTCTATCGAGTTGTCAAGCACTTCATACACAAGGTGATGCAAACCGCGTACGCCCACGTCGCCTATATACATAGAGGGGCGCATACGCACGTGCTCCATACCTTCGAGAGATTGGATATTATCAGCTGAATAGTCAGCGGTATTTTGTTCGTTATATACTTCTTCTGCCATTTTTTTATTTAGGTAAGTTTATAAGTAATCAAATCAAGGGCACAAAGATACAAATAATTTATCAATTAGCAAAATTTAGATTTTAGAGGATTGAGAAAATGAACAAAAATCATTTTATTAAATAGGGCACTTCTATTTTTGTACCGTCTACACGAATTTCATTAATAACAGCATACTTTCCACATTCTCCATCCTCCATATAACCATCTACTTCTATTTTATAAGTTTTAGTAGCATTTTGTAGGTAGAGTGTTTCTGTCTTTCCGGTATAAACATCATTATCAAACCAAAGTTGAGTTCCTATTTTCAAATATTCCTTTCCCTCTTGAGTTCTATTAAACCCAAACATTATTCCATACGATTCTTTTACACCGTTCTTTTGTTTGTATAAGCTGATATTAGCTTTATCAACCTCACCTGCTTGATTAACAAATTCTTTATGCACTTCTGATGCTTTGTTGATAGATATTGTAAATTGAGGCGGTGGAATCTGACAATCTACTTTTTTATCGCAATATGTTAATGTTACTAACATCATTGCTAAAAGAAAAAATTTTCTCATAAGGCATTTTTTTATTTGGATTACACCGCAAAGATATAAAAATTTTCGATAATTTTCCAAACAAAAATAAGAGAAATTTGGAGAAAATTTTTCTCTCTACACCTACCCTTTACGTTGGATATAGGAAGGATACAGGAAGAGCGAAGAATCAGCGAAAAATTAGCGAAGTATAAACATCTAATAACCGCCCCAAACACAGAAAAACATACTACTCCCACTCGTCCCACTTGTCCCACCTGTCTCACCAGTCCCACCTGTCCCAGCCTTCCCAATCCTCCCAGCCTTCCCAATCCTCCCAGCCTTCCCAATCCTCCCAGCCTTCTCACCTGTCCCACCTGTCCCACCCGTCTCACCCATCCCACCCGTCTCACAATCGCCGGTGCGGCTCGCACTCCCAGCCCTCCCAATCCTCCCAGCCCTCTCATTCCTCAATTTAGAACCAATATAAATTCAAAAGGTTTTTAACTTTTTATTTGGGTGTTTTCACAATAGTTTATAACTTTGTGCCATATTATAATCACTAATTTTTAATTTACTCAACGTATGGAAACAGAAATTTTAGCACGTATTCAGTTCGCACTTACGATTGCTTTCCATTACATTTATCCCCCTTTGAGCATCGGTCTCGGACTGCTGATGGTCATTTTCAAAGGCATTTACCTACGCACCGGAAAGGTAGAGTACAACACCTTAGCCCGCTTCTGGACGCGCATCTTCTCTCTTACCTTCGGTATTGGGGTGGCTACAGGTATCGTAATGGAATTTGAATTTGGTACCAACTGGGCAACCTATTCTCGCTATGTGGGCGACATTTTTGGTAGTGCCTTAGCTGCCGAAGGCGTTTTCGCTTTCGCTCTCGAAAGTACCTGCTTAGGTATCGTACTCTTTGGCTGGAACAAAATCAAACCCGTATGGCACTTCTTGGCTACCCTTGGGGTATTTTTGGGCTCTATGTGTTCAGCCGTATGGATTGTTATTGCCAACAGCTGGCAACAAACTCCTGCGGGTTATGTAGTCGCAGGCGAAGGTATGCAAGCTAAAGCCGTTATCACCGACTTCTGGGCAATGGTGTTCAACCCTTCAAGCGTAGACCGTATTTGGCACGTATGGCAAGGGGCTTTCTTGGCGGGTATCTTCCTAGTACTCAGCGTACACGCTTGGTATCTACTCAAAGGCCGACACGTCGAAATCTCTAAAAAAGCCTTCAAAGTAACTCTTATTGTAGGTACTATTTTTTCATTGCTACAGTTAGCTTCTGGTCACAGTTCTGCTGAAGGCGTAGCTAAAAATCAACCTGAAAAATTAGCAGCTATGGAAGGTCATTTCCGCACCGAGCCTGCTGACCTTTACCTTTTTGGTTGGGTAGATAAGAAAAACGAAGTAACTCACGGGGTAAAAATACCTAACGGACTAACCTATATGCTCCATTACGACACAGAAACCCCTGTGATAGGGCTCGACCAATACCCTATGGAAGATCGTCCTGGTCAGGTGAATGCCGTATTCCAATTCTATCATATAATGGTGGCTATTGGTATGTTCCTCATTGCGCTAACCGTCTTTGCCTCTTTCTTGCTATGGCGCGGCAAGTTGTACGACAAACGCTGGCTCCTACGCATATTTGTATGGGCAGTAATCTTGCCACAAATAGGCAACCAAGTAGGTTGGTTTGCTGCCGAAATGGGTCGCCAACCTTGGATTGTGTATAAACTTTTGCGCACCAGCGACGCGCTCTCTAAAGCGGTAACAGCGCATCAGATACTCTTTGCTATCATTCTCTTCACGATAGTATACACCATCCTTTTCATCTTATTCATTTACTTATTAAAGAAAAAGATTGTTCACGGCATCGATGAGCACGAAGAACAAGCTACAATAACTGCATAAATTATACTGATATGGAAACATTTTTAGGCATCGACTACCCTACGTGGTGGTTTATCATAGTAGGCTTTTTAATTACAGGCTATGCCATTTTAGATGGCTTTGATTTCGGAGCTGGTGCTTGGCATCTATTTTTAGATAAAAAAGAAGAACGTCGTGTAGCACTAAACGCCATCGGCCCTGTGTGGGACGGTAACGAGGCGTGGTTAGTAATCGGTGGAGCTTCTATTTTCGCCGGATTTCCGCTGATGTACGCATCGCTCTTTTCGGCTATGAATACCCCTTTTATGCTCTTTCTTACCTTTATCATCTTTAGAGCTGTCTCTATAGAATTCCGCGGAAAAGAAGACAGCCAAAGATGGCGCGATAATTGGGATTTAGTCTACAGCATCTGTAGTATTGTACTCCCACTCTTATTAGGGGTAGTAATAGGTAACCTGCTACAAGGACTTCCTTTAGACAACGATTTTGAATACACAGGTGGTGCCCTCTTCACGTTCCTAACACCTTACGCCCTATTGGTAGGACTGATGACAGTTTTGCTTATGGCGGTACACGGTGGACTTTACTTATTGCTAAAAACACACGGCAGCCTACACGAACGCATTGCCCGCCGCATCAACAAGGCATATGTAGGCTTTTTAGTGTTATTCGTAGCGGTAGCGGTTTACAGCTTGCTTACGCCACATTTAGCGGCTAATACAGCACAGAGTCCTGCACTCATCGTTATTGCCGTACTTTTACTGATTAGCATTTTGAGCATCGCTATTTTCATCAAAAAAGGCGATTACAAAAAATCTTTTGTAGGCACTATCCTCACAATAGTATTCTTTATGTTGATAGTAGCGCTACAGTTACACCCTGTTTTCTTGCGCAACACCGAGATTATAGGTCACGATATAACTGTATACAATGCAGCTGCGAGCACCAAATCATTAGAGATTATGCTTACAATAGCAGCTATCGGAGCGCCTTTACTACTTATCTACACTTATTTTGCTTACAAAGTATTCTGGGGCAAAGTAGCGATTGATGAACACAGTTACTAATTCTAATGTGAATTCTAAAGTTGATAAAAAACCGAGTCCTAACCAAAAGGGCTCGGTTTTTGCATATGGTTAATTGAAATTTATTTTGTACTTTTGCAAAAATTATAAAAACAAAAAAGTTATGCCTATCACATTTACCATAACAAACAATAGCAAGGAAGCCTTAGCTTTTGCTGCTTATGCAAAAACACTCGATTTTGTAAAGACAGAAGAAATAGAAGAGGAAGTTGATGAGTATGGCATCCCTATAGCCCATCGCGATTTTATAATGAGTTTATCACGCGACATAAAAAAGAAGGGGGCTAAGCGCTACTTCAAAAGAATGGCAGAAAGAGAAGCTGAAGAAACTGATTTACTTCAAAAAATAGGATAGCTATGATAGTAATTACAGACACCAATATATTCTTTAGCGCGTTACTTTCGCCCAAAGGGCCTATTGCTGAAATACTAAATGAAAGACGAAAAATTCAATTTTTAGTCCCTGACTATTTGCTTGCTGAAATAGATGAACACCTAAAAAGATTGTCTGTATATTTAAATAAAACACCTAAGGAAGTCAAAAAAGAGTTTAATATATTATTAGAGGGTATGAAAATCCTTTCAATGGAGGATATTTCACTCGAAAATAACAGAAAAGCAGCAACAATAGCTGCTGAAATAGACAAAGATGATACTCCTTTTATTGCTTTTCATTTGCAATTTAAGCATAAAATCTGGACAGGAGATAAAGAACTTATCAGAGGACTTGAGAATAAAGGTTATAACATTTGTATTACTACTGAAGAGCTAAGACATTACACATACAAAAAAAGTGAACCATAGAGCCCTCCCTCTTCTAAAAACTTTTTTAAGCAAATATTTTGGTGAGTAAAAAAAATAGTTGTATCTTTGCCGCCGATTTAAAACATAATTTAAAAACAGTAAGCTATGTATGCAATTGTAGAGATAGCAGGGCAACAATTCAAAGTAAGCAAAGACCAAAAGGTATATGTACACCGCTTGGCTAACGAAGAAGGTGCAAACGTAAGTTTCGACCGCGTTCTTCTAATAGACAATAACGGAGCTATAACCGTTGGCGCCCCAGCTATAAACGGAGCTTCAGTTGAAGCAAAAGTTTTGAAACACGTGAAAG
Source organism: Capnocytophaga sp. FDAARGOS_737 (assembly GCF_009730375.1). NCBI lineage: Bacteria > Pseudomonadati > Bacteroidota > Flavobacteriia > Flavobacteriales > Flavobacteriaceae > Capnocytophaga > Capnocytophaga sp. FDAARGOS_737. The sequence goes on from NZ_CP046316.1 coordinate 2,010,002, forward strand.
GAGACAAAGTAATCGTGTTTAAAAAGAAAAGACGTAAAGGTTACAAAGTGAAAAACGGTCACCGCCAACTTTTCACTCAAATAGTAATCGAAAACATCGTTGCAAAATAATTGTTAAACTTAAAAATGTAAGAAAATGGCTCACAAGAAAGGTGTCGGTAGTTCAAAGAACGGTAGAGAATCACACTCTAAACGCTTAGGCGTTAAAATTTATGGAGGACAAGTAGCTATCGCAGGCAACATCATCGTTCGTCAGCGTGGTACTCAGCACAATGCCGGAGAAAATGTGTATATCGGTAAAGACCATACCCTACACGCTAAAATTGACGGTATCGTGAAGTTTGAAAAGAAAAAGAATGACAAATCATTCGTTTCTGTTATTCCATTCCAAGCATAAGAATGACTAAATTATTAATAGTTAGCAACTAATTATTGATAATACCATATAAATAGGCAGACTGATTTTTTTCAGTCTGCCTATTTAATTTTATAAAATATCACAAAGCAGATATTTGCTAATTTACAATTATTTCGTACATTTGCAGAGAATTGTTCTATAAAAATAAAATAAAACATTAAGACTTAATACTTGTATATGAAATACTTAACACACCTTTTACGCCTATTTTTAGGCATTACCTTTATCATCAGTGGTATGATAAAGCTAAACGACCCTATGGGGTTCTCTTTCAAATTAGAAGATTATTTTGCACCCAACGTGCTGGGGCTACCATTCCTAATACCCTTTGCACTTACCTTTGCTATCATAGTCTGCATAGTTGAAGTAGTATTGGGGGTAATGCTATTAGTGGGCTACCAAAAGAAACTAACGCTGTGGTCGCTGCTGGCTATGCTCATTTTCTTTGGTTTCCTAACTTTCTATTCGGCTTATTTCAACAAAGTAACAGATTGCGGTTGCTTCGGCGATGCCATCAAATTCACCCCTTGGCAATCATTTACCAAAGACATAGTGTTATTAGTAGCTGCCCTCATCATCTTTTTATGGGGACAGGACTATATAAAGCCCATCAGCAAAGGCAAACTACCTCTATATATCACCCTACTATCGGTAATTTTCTGCAGTATTTTTGTATATTATGTATATAACCACCTGCCTATCAAAGATTTTCGCCCTTATAAAATAGGCACAAGTATTCCAGAAGGAATGAAAATACCAAGTGGAAAAATCACTTACTATTGGACGGTAAAAATAGACGGCAAAGAGCAGAAAATAATTAATAACGGACAGGTGCCCAAAGACAAGAACGGCAACTATGCCGAAGTGGTGAATGTAAAAACAGAAGTGCCCGAAGCGCCTATACACGATTTCTACATTTGGGATAAGGAGGGTGAAAATTATTTTGACGATTACATTTGGAAAGACAAGTTGCTTTTGGTAGTATCTTATCGTTTAGATCGCGCTAACGAAGACGCTTTTAAGACAATAAAACGCGTAACTGATGAGGCACTCAAAGGAGGGTATACTGTTATTGGTTTAACCTCGCAGTTAGAAAAAGCCCCTTACATAGTTAAGAAGTACGAACTCAATTTCGATTTCTATTACAACGATGGCACTACGCTCAAAACAATAATACGTTCAAACCCTGGGTTGGTAAAAGTTTCAAAAGGAGTCATCAAAGACAAGAAGCATTATAACGATGCAACTGATTTAAAATTAGCAGAGTAGGTAACGAGCTAATCGGCAGAAAAGATGATTTGGAAAAAAACGAACGAAGATTTTCAGCATTATTTGCGGTTACAACGTGGATTATCCGAAAACACGGCGGTATCCTACGGGTTAGACATTGAGAAACTGATTCAGTATTTAGAGAAGTACAATATTACCGAAACGCCTAACAATATAGGCGAGGACACCTTGCGACAATTTGTATACGAAGTAGGAAAAGGACTCAATGCTCGCTCACAAGCACGACTTATCTCGTCTTTAAAAGGCTTTTTCAAGTATATGATGTATGAGAAAAACCGCGAAGATTTCCCTATGGAGATTATCGAGAGTCCTAAGATAGGTATGAAACTACCCGACACGCTTTCCCTGCAAGAGATAGATGCCATGCTCGCTTCTATAGACCTTAGTACCGAAGAGGGACATCGAAACAAAGCTATTATTGAAACATTGTACGCCTGCGGACTGCGTGTGTCCGAATTGGTATCACTACGCCTGTCAGACCTTTTCTTTGAAGAAGATTTTATAAGGGTAATGGGTAAAGGCAGCAAACAGCGACTTATCCCTATAGAGCATTATACCCAAAAGCAAATAAGTCATTATATTGACAATCAGCGAAAGTCACTAAAAATAGCCAAAGGGAATGAAGATTATGTATTCTTAAATCGAAGGGGAAAACAGCTCACACGAGCTATGATATTTACGATAGTACGGCAGGTGGCAGAGAATATTGGGCTGAAGAAGAAAATAAGCCCGCATACGTTTCGGCATTCGTTTGCCACACATTTATTGGAGAATGGTGCGAACCTAAGAGCTATACAAATGATGTTAGGTCACGAGAATATTACCACTACTGAAATTTATGTACACGTAGAAAAAAGTTATTTAAGAGAAGTGTTAGAGAAATTTCACCCTCGCCAAAAGATGAGTCTTACCCAATAAGCCGCTTCGTCATCACTCTAAAAAGTATCTATATTTGTTGAGTGAAGCCTCATCTTTGCGCAAGTGTAGAGGTAATAGTTGGGTTAAAGGTCTTCAAAATCAAGAGAACGATAGCTTCTGTTAGGTGTAGCCTCTACTTCATTCAATCCCTCAGCATAATATTCTCTTTTGAAGTCACGTTGATGGCGTTCAGAAATAACTTCTTCGCCTCGTTCGTCAAACACATAAGTGGTCATTTCATTCAAAATATCTTTGAACAATTCAAAATCTTCTTTGTAAAGATAAATTTTGTGTTTCTTGTAATGAAAAGAGCCATCATCGTGTGTAAACTTCTTACTTTCTGTGATTGTAAGATAGTAATCATTGGCGCGCGTAGCTCTTACGTCAAAAAAATAGGTACGCCTACCAGCTCTTAAGACTTTCGAGAAAATCTCCTCGGTGTCTAAAAAATCTTTTTCTTCCATTGTTCGTACGTGTATTAAATTATTCGAGGACAAAATTCTTTATTTTCTACGAATAATACAACAGTTTTGGCTATTTTTTTTAGTCTCACCTATATTATTTAGTATAATTTTAACAATTAAGGTAATAATTTAAGGCCAAAACATAAAATTATTAAAACACACCTTTTATTATAGAAAGTTTTAGAATATAAGTTTGTCGGTAGTTGAATTATTTTTTTTGGCGATAGTTAATGGTTAATCAATAATTATTTTGTACTTTTGCCGATTGAGATTATATCACTTTTTAATACTAACGAACAATGAGTTGCAATACTTGCACTTTTAATCATACAAAAGACTCTCATAACAACTGTAGTACCAACTGTGGGGCACGGAGTTTTGGGAGCGTAAAGCTATCGGTATTCGACTGGCTGGCTAACACACAACTTCCTGGTGGTCAGGAGTTTTTTGATTGTGTTGAAGTCCGTTTTAAGAATAGCCGAAAAGAGTATTTCAGAAACACCGAAAAACTCCCCCTGCAAATGGGTGATGTGGTAGCTACTGAAGCCTCATCAGGACACGACATAGGGGTGGTGAGCCTTACCGGAGAGTTAGTGCGCTCACAAATGAAAAAGAGGCGCATCAGTTGGGAAAACGAAGGTCTTCCTAGAGTGTATCGCAAAGCTAATCAGCACGATATAGACGTGTGGCAGCAATCGCGAGATAAAGAAATAGAAGTACAAAAGCAATCGCGCGAACTAGCTATCGCTTTAGGTCTGGAAATGAAAATATCAGATGTTGAGTTTCAAGGCGATGGCTCTAAAGCTACTTTTTACTACACTGCTGAAGGGCGGGTAGACTTTCGCCAGCTTATCAAAGATATGGCAAGGGCTTTCTCTGTGCGTATAGAGATGCGACAAATAGGTTTCCGACAAGAGGCTGCCCGCTTAGGGGGGATAGGTTCTTGCGGGCGCGAGTTATGCTGTGCTACTTGGCTAACCGATTTTAGAAGTGTATCTACTTCAGCGGCACGTTATCAACAATTATCGCTAAATCCTCAAAAATTAGCAGGACAATGCGGCAAACTGAAGTGTTGTTTAAACTTCGAGTTAGACACCTACCTCGATGCACTACAAGACTTCCCTCGTACTGACACCAAGCTAAACACCCAGCGCGGTACTGCCAGCTGTCAGAAGATAGACATCTTCAAACGATTAATGTGGTTTACCTACGATGAAAACCCTATTACTTGGCATAAACTATCAGTAGATAGTGTAAAAGAAATTATTGATCTCAACAAAAAAGGCGAAGAGATTGAGGAATTAGAAGAATACGCAATAGTAAGCGACCTTTCTTCACGCAAAAACGCTTCGGGCTACACTGATATGGAGTTAACTCCTATAGAAGAAGACAGTATTACTCGTTTTGACACTCCTAAGCGCAAGAAAAAACGCAATAACAAGAAAGGAAATAAAGAAAAAGAGGCTCTCCCTAAGGAAGAGGCAGCTAAAAATGAGCCAAAAGCTGAGGCTGAAGCAGAACGCAGCAATAAAAAACCTAAAAAAATACCCAAAAATGTGAATAAAGCAGCAGAGCTAAAACGTACGGGCGAAGGGGTATTAAATGCTGCTACTAAAGAAGTAAAACTACCTATAGAACCACCACAACCACAGGCTAATGCTACCCCTCAGCAGGCTAAAAAAATACCTGCTCCTGAGGCAAGTAACAATAATAAGAGAATGCAACAAAAGCAAAAGATGGCAGGAAAGAAACAGCAAAACCCTAATGTGCGACGCAACCTCGACCCTTTTGCTAATAAGGTCAATAAGCCCAAACAATCTAATAATGAGAAATCAGAATGAGAATACTAATAAGTTTGTTATTTATAGGCTTGCTATTAGGTTGTAGCAACGGGGTAGAATACAGCGAATATGTATCGCTACCTGATGGCTGGCAAGCCCATCAGCCCATTGCTTTTCATTTAGAAACGCAAGACACCGTAACTAAGAAAAACCTCTTTATTATGATTCGCAATGATGCTCATTACGAATTCAGCAACCTATTCATTATCACTAAGATGGAAATCCCTCATAGCGATAAGGTTATCGTTGATACCTTAGAGTACGAAATGGCAACCCCAGAGGGAAAATGGTTAGGCGACGGCTATTCAGCGGTAAAAGAAAGTAAATTATGGTATAAAGAGCAATTTACTTTCCCTGCTAAGGGCAACTACAGCATCAAAATAGAACAAGCAATGCGTAAAATAGGTGAAAACAATGGCGTACAACAGCTCAAAGGTATTACAGAAGTAGGCTTGAGAGTAGAAAAAAGCGAAAAACAATGAAAAAGAAAATCAATCCAGTCATAAAATGGTTTTGGGGTTTATTTGCTGCTGCAATAGTAGGTGTTTTACTGCTTTTTGTAGCGGCATCAGTTGGTTTGTTGGGCGAGATGCCCGACTTTCAACACTTAGAAAATCCCGAAACAAACTTAGCTACCGAAATAGTAACAGCCGATGGCAAATCGTTAGGTAAATTCTACTTAGACGAAAACCGTACCCCTATAAAATTCAAAGATTTACCCAAGCATTTAGTTGATGCGCTTATCGCTACCGAAGATGAGCGTTTCTACGAGCATTCTGGTATTGACATACGAGGTACGATACGCGCTATGGTATACTTAGGTAGTAAAGGTGGTGCTTCTACCATTTCGCAACAGTTGGCCAAACAGCTCTTCCACAAAGAAAAAACCAGAGGGATAGCCCGTTATACCCAGAAGATAAAAGAGTGGATTATTGCTACCCGCTTAGAAAAGCAGTACACCAAAGAGGAAATACTAACGATGTATTTCAACATCTACGACTTCAACAACAATGCCGACGGAATACGTTCAGCAGCCAAAATATATTTCGATAAAGAGCCTAAACAACTAAAGATAGAAGAAGGAGCGATGCTGGTCGGAATGTTCAAAAACTCAGCTCTTTACAACCCTGTGAAAAACAAAGAAGGGGTAACTAATCGCCGCAATGTAGTACTTGCTCAAATGGCAAAGAATAACTATTTAACCCAAGAGCAAAAAGACTCACTACAGCAGTTACCTCTGAAGATAAAATACACTCCCGAAAGCCATAATGATGGTATAGCTACTTACTTCAGAGAATACCTCCGTAGCTATATGAAAACGTGGGTAAACGAAAACCCCAAGCCCGATGGCACTAAATACAATCTCTACTTAGATGGACTAAAGGTTTATACTACTATAGACTCTAAAATGCAGATTTATGCTGAAGCAGCAGTAAAAGCACATATGAAACAGCTTCAAAAGGCTTTTGATGCTGAAAACAACCGAAAGAAAAATGCAACTTATCCTTTTGTAAAAGTTACCAAAGACGAATACAACAACCTGATAGAGCGCGCAATGAAGAACTCAAATCGTTGGATACACCTAAAATACTTAGGCTATTCAGAAAAAGAGATACGCGAGAGCTTCAATAAGAAAGTAGAAATGCGTGTATTTAGCTGGAAAGGCGAGCGCGATACTGTAATGACTCCCCGCGACTCAATATTATACTACAAAGCCTTTTTGCGTACCGGTATGATGTCAATGGAGCCTCAAACAGGGCATATAAAAGCGTGGGTAGGCGGCATCAACTACAAGCATTTCCAATACGACCAAGTAGCACAAGGGGCACGACAAACGGGCTCTACCTTCAAGCCTTTCGTATATGCTACCGCTATAGACCAATTGCACTACTCACCTTGCTTAGAGCTTCCTGACATTCAGACTTGTATAGAAGCTGGCAAATATGGCAATGTACAAGCGTGGTGTCCGCGCAACTCCACCGGCAACTTCTCTGGCAAGATGATGACCCTAAAGGCAGCCTTAGCAAACTCAATAAACTCTATTACGGTAAATCTAATGGATAAGGTAGGACCTGTACCCGTAATCAACTTAGTGAAGAAGTTAGGTATCACCTCAGAGATGCCCGAAATGCCTTCTATAGCCTTAGGTACTGCCGATGCCACAGTACTGCAAATGGTAGCTGCCTATGGTACTTTTGCTAACGAAGGGATATATGTGAAGCCGGTATTGGTAACTCGTATTGAAGATAAAAATGGTACCGTACTATTCGAAAATACCCCCGAAACACACGATGTAGTAAATGCTGAAGTAGCTCGTGCGGTAGTAAATCTATTAGAAGGGGTAACCCGCTACGGTTCTGGTGCCCGCCTACGTACCAAAGGAGCTGATAGTTACAATGCAATTTATAAGAATGTAATGACTGGCTACCCTTACCAATTCACCAACCCTATAGCAGGCAAGACAGGTACTACCCAAAACAACAGCGATGGGTGGTTTATAGGTATGGTACCCAACCTTGTAACAGGCGTATGGGTAGGAGGCGAAGACCGTGCTATACACTTCCGCACTACCGCCTACGGACAAGGAGCTACAATGGCACTTCCGGTATGGGGTTATTATATGAAGAAATGCTATGCTAATAAAGATTTAGCCATATCAAAAGAACCTTTTGCAGCACCTCAAAACATACAAATACAGATAGACTGTAGTAAAGAAAAAGAGGACGACCCAACAGGCATAGATTTTGATTTTTAATAAGGGATAATATTGTTATTTTTAAAACTTTGCTAAAGTATAAAGCTTTGGCAAAGTTTTTTTTGTAATACAAAATTCATAATTACGATGAAAAAGATAATTGCATTTATTACTTTGTTAGTAGCTTCAGTATGGGCTGAGGCTCAAACTACCACCGAAATCAGCTTACTGCCTAACGAAAAATGGTGGGGCGGCTTCACTGGATTAGGCTATATGATGCCTTATCAAGCATCTAAGCGTGTGTACAACCTGCGCACCGAAAACTTCAATAACCAGTCAGTGCCCTACCTGCTGTCTAACAAAGGTAGGTATATAGCTGCTGATACCCCCTTTGCCTACCAATTTCAAGAGGGAAAGATACTCATCACGCCATCGCGCGGCACCGTGAGTTGCCAGAGCAGCAAAGGTGACAACCTAAAGAGTGCCTATCAGGCAGTAAGCCAGCGGTATTTTCCTCCTTCAGGTACTATTCCTCCTGAAGTATTCTTTACTAAACCTCAGTACAACACGTGGATAGAGCTCATCTATAACCAAAATCAAAAAGACGTATTGGCTTACGCCCAAGCTATTATTGATAACGGTATGCCTACCGGCGTGATAATGATAGACGACAATTGGCAAAAAGACTACGGTGTATGGCAATTCCGCCCTGATAAATTTCCTTCACCTAAAGAAATGATAGCTAAACTACACCAAATGGGTTTTAAAGTGATGGTGTGGGTATGTCCGTTTGTATCGCCTGACAGTCAGGAGTATCGTTTTTTGCGCGACAAAGGCTATTTAATAAAGAAAAAAGGTTCGCATACCCCTGCTATTCTCGATTGGTGGAATGGGCTGAGTGCTTGTTATGACCTTAGCAACCCCGATGCTTTCAAGCACTTCGTAGGTGAACTACAACAGCTACAAAAAGAATACGGCATTGACGGTTTTAAGTTTGATGCAGGTGACCCTGAACGTTATTTGGCTGAAGCTATAGAGGTTTTCGACCAAAAATCTTACGACACCGAGCAAACCTATTTATGGGGAAAATTAGGCTTAGCCTTTCCTTACAACGAGTTTCGCGCTTGCTGGAAACTCGGCGGACAGCCCTTAGTACAACGTTTGGGCGACAAGAGCTATTCGTGGGACGGAGTGGCGCGCTTAGTACCCGATATGATAGCCGCAGGGCTAAACGGCTATGCCTATGCCTGTCCTGATATGATAGGAGGTGGCGAATACGGTAGTTTTCTGAATGTAGACCCTACCAAATTCAATCAAAAACTTATCGTGCGGTCGTGTCAAATACACGCTATGATGCCTATGATGCAATTCTCTGTAGCCCCTTGGCGTATTCTTTCCAAAGAGAACTTAGACATCTGCATAAAATACGCCAAATGGCACGAGCAGCTGGGTAGCTACCTCATCGAGCAGGCAAAACAATCGGCTAAAACAGGCGAACCTATAGTGCGCAGTATGGAATACGCTTTCCCAAATCAGGGGTTTGCTGACTGCAAAGACCAATATATGCTGGGCGATAAGTATTTAGTGGCTCCCATAATAACCGAGAGCGACACCCGCACCGTTAAACTCCCAAAAGGCACTTGGCGCGATGACCAAGGCAAAAAATACAAAGGCGGCAAGACCTACACCCTACAAGTCCCTTTAGACAGACTTCCTTATTTTACTAAAGAATAAAACACCCACAAAATCCCTCCTACCAGAAAAAAGTTCTTTTTATACCTTCCCTTTACTTTGGATATATAAAGGATATAGCTAGACCGAAGGAAGACCGAAAAAAGAGCAAAGTATAACCGTCTAATAAACCTACAAAAATCAGAAAAATATCCTACACACTATAAAAAGTCTCAGAGTAAAGAAAAAAAGAACCTTACAAAAACAAAGTTTAATAAAACTTTAACAAAAATTTAACAATGGGGGGGGGGTAAAATGTTTACCTTTGCAGCGTAATATTAAAAAATATAGACAAATGGGACTCTTAGACAAGAACATTACCATCACTTTTCTCGAAGGCAAAGTGCCTTTGGAAGATTTATTCGAGTTACTAAAAGAAAAACTCGGCAGTAAGTATGAAGTAAAATTCCTTAAAAAAGGCAATGCAGCGGCTCAGTTTTTAGGCACTGGCAGTGCTGAAGACCGTATCTTCATCGCTAAAAATGCTTACCACCGCACCCTTATCACCACCAAGTATGCCCCTATGACTGACGATATGAGCCGCGAAGATACTTATCTCGGCTTCGACCGCAGCACTATGAAAGGCTGGCTAAAAATGCTCTACTCGCAAGGCGGCTGGATTGGGCAGTGGATTATCAGAACCATATACGGCAGCAATCAAGAGTTTGACACTGATATACTTGATGCTATCAACAGCAAATACCCTGTTCAGCAAAAAGACCAAAATGTAGGTATTTCGGCTTTGTGGAAGAAGAATAATTAATTTAAAACCTAAATAATTCAGTATGAAAAAAGTTACTATTTTAGCTGCTATGGCTATCGCTGCTATCAGCTTAACCAGCTGCGACTGGCAAAGTGCTGTACACAGTATCGCTGATAGCGCAATGGGCAAAGAAAAGCCCGATTACGATTACAATAAAGGTGTAGTAGGTAGCGAAGCAGGCGACTATGACGCTGTTTATCAAAAAATATTAGAAAAACACAATATTTCTAATGATACCCTCGACCTTTACAAAGTGAAAAGCGAGTTCAGCAAGCCCGCTTATTGCACTGTAATAGCTGAAGGATTAACAGACAAAAGCAAGAACCTTATAACAGGCTACAATGCCTCTTACAGCAAAGACAACTTGCACTACCTAAGTAGTGGACAGATGGTGATAAAAACCAGCGAAGGCAAACGCGCTAAGTATGATGATTACAAAGAAATCCTCTTTTCTTACGCCGATGTTAAGCCTCTTATCGACAAAGTCCCTGACCTTATAAAGGGAGTAAAGGAGAAAGAAAACGGTGCTGAAACCTACGTTCGCAGTTGGGAAATTCAGAAAAACCCTAAAACTTTAGCTTTCGAGATAAAGATAAACACTATCGGTAATGACCCTACTAAAGTAATTGGCAAAACTTACCATTTCGATGCTCAAGGCAACCCTATTAAATAACAAAAGAAGTAATAATTAAAAAAGATTCAAACAATGAGAAAGCTCACATTCCTCGCAGGCGCACTTATCGCCTTAGTACTTACCGCTTGTGGCAAAAAAGCCCCTGTATTGTACGACAAAGAAGGTTTTAAAGAAACTATTGCCCTTTTTAACGACTCTCCCGTAAAGGACAAAGAGTTCCTATTAGTTTATTTCCAATCAGAGAAAGCATTGGAAGACAACACCTTACACTTCGGTAGATTTATATACCCTGACAACGACAAAATGGTAAAACAAGAGTTCAACTTCCCCAAAGAATGGAAAGATGCTACTGCACTTGACAACGTGAAAAAAGAAGGAGAATTCTTTAAACTAAAAGACATCAACACGGATAAAGTAGTAGAAAAGGTAAAAGAAGGTATCGAAAAATTCAAAGATGAATTTCCTGACTACGAAAACTTCAATGTCTCTTGTATCTTTTTGGAAAGCGATGGCACTGCAGGAGGCTATAAAGTAGGTTTCAGAATGGAATTTACTGAAATAGGAAAAGGAAAATCTTATCAAAGGATAGGTCGGAAAAGAACTGTTACTACTACCTATTACAGGGTGTTAGCAGAGCAAAAAGACGGTGAATGGACTTTTGAATCAGAGGAAAAATAATGACACTAACAGACGCTAAACAGCTCGTACTACAAGAGTGCGAACGCGAAAAGAAAATTACAACGCGCAACCTTATTATTGTAGCCGTATTGGCTATAATAGGGGTTGCGCTCCTCGCTATATTTGCCCTACCTATTTTGGGCAAAATGATGAACAGTGCCGAAGGTATTCCACCGCAAATTAAGTACATTTTGCCTATAGCGGTGATTGCCTCTGTTTACTACCCCCTAATGCGTGCTCGTGCTATCTTTGGCAGGAAGCAAAAAGTAGAAGCCTTTTTCAGCCTTGTACAAGCGGGAAAAGAAGTGCACTTTCATCACGAGTTAGAGACTTATCTCACTGTGATACCTTTAGGAAAAATAAAATATCAGTTAGACCCTATCACTCGTATTTACGTATCGATTGATAATCAGCAATATGAATTGCCTATACAGAAGTATCGCGCAGCAGACCTAAAGCGCGTATTAGAGCAACCCCAAAATATGGGCACCTATAATGAGGTGATGAAAGAGCTGTATAACAAGACTGATGACACAAAGGCTGCTAAAATAACCCCTGAAGAAAAGATAACCCTAAAACCTGTAGAAGAGTTTCACTCTTTTGCCGAAAAAGAGTTTGGCACAGAGCTTGCGGCTATGGAAAAAGGGCGTAGTGTGAGTAAGAACACCCTCTATATGCAAATAGCCTTTGCGGTTGCCCTAATGGGTACTATTGCCTATTTAGTACTATCGGGCACCCTATCAGTAGGCAGTTCAAACTATATCTTTATCATCTTAGCGATTATGATAGGAGGTAGTTTTTTATGGACGATGTTCACCAAACGCTATATGCAAAGCAGGCTAACAGGCACCACCGATTTCACGCAAGTAAAGAAGAAAGTATTTAGTAAAGTAGTGCAGTATATCAGTCCTCAGTTTCAATACTTTGAAAACGGACATATAGGCATTGCTGAGTTTATAGACTCGCTACTATTTAAGTTTGAGCGTTACACCCTAAAAGGTGGCGACCAAATAGTAGGGCATTATAATGGTATTCCTTTCCAATCGTGCAACCTAATGGTCACTTTCCGCCCTAACATGCGTAATGAAAAAGAAGGTGATGATGTAGTGTTTTACGGCAATTTCTTTGTAGCGCGCTCGCCTAAGACATTCGAGCACCCTATCGTAGTACGCCCCGTGAAAGGTTTCTTTAGCGATTTCAACGATAATGCTATCAGCACTTACCTGAACTATGGTGGGGAGCGCATACGTTTAGAAGACCCTGAGTTTGAAAAGCAGTTTGAAGTGTATTGCGATGACCAAATAACGGCGCGCTATGTGCTTACCCCTGCCTTTATGCAGCGACTCAAAAAGCTAAACGAGCGACACAAAGGGCAAGTATACTTTGGTATCAACAAGAACAATATCGTGATTGCTACCAATGAGGGCAACTCACTAATGACAGTGGGCAGTTCGCCAGCGGCTATGCTCTTTCAGAAGATAGACCTACCTATGGTAGAGAGCGTATACCGCGAACTGGTAGAGCAACTACAGATGATAGACACTCTTAAATTAGTTGATAATTGATAATTCAAAATTCATAATTAGTTATGATGTATATGATTATAGGGGCAGTGGTAGTACTGCTGCTCCTTTATATAGCAGGAGTATTCAACGGCATAAGCAAGCGCCGCAATCAGATAGAGAATGCTATCTCGTCATTAGATGCGCTTTTCATACAGCGTGCCGAGCTAATGCCCAACCTAATAGAAACAGCTAAGCAATATATGGCTTTTGAGAAGGAAACACTCACCAAGATAGCCGAATTGCGCAAGCCTATCAACCTCAGCGACATCACTGAGAGCGATAACCCTTATGCTGGCACCGACTCAACAGGCGTTGCCCTTAAAGCATTTATGCTACAAGCAGAGGCGTACCCCGAATTGGAGAGCAACCAGCAGTTTAACTACCTGCAACGGCAGCTCACCGAGTGCGAGGAGCAGTTATCAGCTGGCAGGCGTTTCCTAAGTGCTTCTATCACTGATTATAACGATGCTATAGTGGTATTCCCGAAAAACCTTATAGCCAACGCTTTTGGCTTCAAAAAATACCAATGGCAATACGCCACTACTGAGCAGCGCAAAGCTGTAGATGCAAAAGCACTTTTTAACAATTGATAATTGATAACCCTCAATTATCAATTGTTAATTGTGCTATATACTTTCCTTCCTTTTCTTCAATAGTATACTGATGCCTTTCAGGGTAAAGAAGCGTTAGCCGTTTCTTCAGATTATCAATTCCTATCCCTGAGCTATACAAACTCTCTTGTGTAGGGATTTTTGTATTCTCACTTCTGAATATTATGGTATCCCCTTCTACTCTTAGGCTAAACGATAAAGTTGTAGTAGTTGTGGTCGATACGCCGTGCTTAAAAGCGTTCTCTACCAAACTGATGAATAGCAAAGGGGCTATGGTAAGCTGCGGCACTTGTTTGGGGAAATCTACCTGCACTGTAGTTTTATCTGTCAGGCGTAGCTGCATTAAGCTAATGTATTGTTGCAAAAAATCTACTTCTTCTGCTAAGCTAATCTGCTTTTGGTCGCTGTTTTGCATAAAATGACGCATCAGTTTGCTAAGGCTATGTACGCTCTGCTGTGCTTTTTGTGGGTCGAACTCTATAAGCGAATAAATATTGTTAAGCGCATTGAAAAAGAAATGCGGTTGCAGTTGGTATCTCAGCTGCGTAAGGTCAGCTTGTAGTTTGTGCGCTTGAGCTTCTTTCTGAGCTATTTCCAAAGAAAAGTTCCGTTGGGCATAGCGTATTGCCATTGAAAAGACTACCGGCAATAAATTCGACAGAAAATCAAAATAAACAAAAGCGTGGAAAGGAGGCATATGGCGTTTGCCTTTGTGGAGGGCAAAGTACGAAAAAAGCTCGTATTTGCTGTATGATACGCATAAAATGAGTCCCACCACCACCAATACAAAGAAAAGATACCGCTTTTTAAACCACAGTTTATCGATAAGCCAAAAATAGCAGAGATAGAACAAAAGCATCAAAAAAGGTAAGGATGCTAACGAACGGTAAAGCGCCTCCTCAAAGCGTTGATTGCCTTCGGAGATAAAGATAAGGGCAGGCATTATAAAAACGACTGCCCAAGAGGCTATGTGTGTTAGGGTTTTCATTTTATTCGTATCTAAGGGCGCTAATAGGTTCTAACTCGGCTGCTTTGCGAGCAGGATACCAACCAAAGAACACCCCTGTAATGGTACATACTAAGAAGGATATTACAATAGAATACAAGGTGATACTCACAGGCCAGCCTATGAACAGCGATACGCCTACAGTAGCTAATAAGCCAATCACTACCCCTAATACACCCCCAGTGATACTAATAAGCACCGACTCGATGAGGAACTGTGCCAAAATATCCTTACCCTTAGCCCCAATAGCCATACGCAAGCCTATTTCCTTAGTGCGCTCTTTTACCGATACGTACATAATATTCATAATACCTATACCACCTACGATAAGCGAAATACTAGCAATAGCTACTAATAAAATAGTAAGCATCTCGCTGGTAGAGCTAAACGTACTGATGAGTTCTTGTTGCGAAAACACATTGAAATCATTCTCTTGTGTAGCCGAAAGGTTATGCGTGCGCTCCAAAATCTTCTTTACTTGGTTTACGGCATTCTCCGACTGACTTTCATCTATTACCGAAGCCACAATACTCTGCAAGAACGTTTGCGCCAAAATACGCTTTTGTACCGTAGTATAAGGGGCGATAATTACATCGTCTTGGTCTTGACCAAAGTTGCTCTCGCCTTTTTTGGTAAGGATACCAATCACTTTAAAAGGGATATTCTTAAAACGTATAGTTTGCCCAATAGGGTTTTCGCCATTAGTAAAGAGGTTCTTAGCCACTGTTTGCCCTATAACAGCTACCTTAGAAAAATTAGTAATCTCATCTTCACCAAACATACTCCCTTCAGCCACACTCCACTCGCGTATGGGCAAATATTCGGTATTCACGCCATAGATAGAGGTAGGCCAGTTATTGCCCCCTGCTATACTTTGTCCGTTGCCACTTACTACAGGCGATACATATTTCAGTAGAGTACCTTCTTTTTTAAGGGCTTCGTAATCCGTCATTTTCAGCGATTGCATATCGCTCATACTCATACGCACCCCGCCCATCATACCCGCACCCGGACGGATATTGAGCATATTAGTACCCATTTTAGAGATATTCTCCTTGATGCTCTTTTTAGAGCCCTCGCTAATGGCAAGCATTGTTATCACCGAGCCCACCCCAATGATGATGCCCAGCATCGTAAGCATAGCCCTTGTTTTATTGAGCAAAAGGGCACGCCACGCTATTTTAAAAAGGTTTTGTATATTCATAATGTTAATTAGCAAATTAGAAAATTAGCAGATTGGCAAATTCTGTGAGACTAGAAAGGTTCTCCTATAATACGGGTTTTATACTCTCCTTTTACTATTTGCCAGCACACTTCGTAAGAAAAAGCACCACTACCATTATGGGCAATAATGTAAATTGTATCTTCCTCTTTGTCATAATATACCGCATTATTATCAGTATACATAGCTACTTGGTACAAATCATCGTAGGCACTTTTGGGGATAGAAACATTTTTACCATTGATAGTTACAGTGATACTCTTGTAATGGTCTTCAGGTAAAAACAAACCTCCATCTAACCCTTGAGCACTCTTACCATCAATAATATACTCACTATACTCTTTGTGTTTTTTCTTGGTAATCTTGTGTTTAGTTTTATCAAATGGCTGTCTAGTAAGAGTAACACTAATGCCTTTACCAGCAATAGTGATACTATTGCCTTGCTCTTTACCTTTGCCAATAGAAGGAAATTCGTATATCTTCTTCAGGCGACTTTTATGTACATACCCTTTATCTACAGCAATCCAATTAAAAAATATCTCTTCACCAGTTTCATCTTCTGTAGTATCAAATAAAGTGTATACAAGCGTGTTGTTAGGCAAAGTGCCTACAATTTTGCTTTTTACGCTTTCTTTAGCGCGAATGTTCACATAGCCGTCTTTGTCTTTTACTACGGCATAATCTCCAAAAGGCCCTTGCGCAAAGGCATTGGTCGTAAGGAGGAAGAATAAAATAAGTAAGTGTTTCATATCCAATAGATAATTGATAACAAGCTATTTATCAAGTTGTTTATTTCCTTGAATACTTGTATAAGTTTCATTTGAAAGTTTTTTAATAGATTTCAGATAATCTACTTTGTCTAAAACAGCACGTTGTTCTTTAATGGTTTCTACTAAAATTTTAAAACGTTCTTCAATACTATAGAAGCGATTAACCCCTGCTTCATTTTTAATTCCCCCGAATTCAGGGGAATTAAACTTATATAATCAGCTTCATTAATCACTCTGATATTTATTTCAATATCTTGTACTTTAAGTTTATTATTTGTTGGTGCCATATTTTTGGTAAATTTTAGTTACATCATTAAAGTGGTTGCCCTATAATACGGGTTTTGTACTCACCTTTTACTATTTGCCAACATACTATGTAAGCCCAACTAGCATCGCTATTGCTCGCAAAAATGTAAAGTGCCTCAGCTTCCTCATCATAGAATATGAGTCTGTTAAAATAGAAAATTTGATATAAATCATCATAAGCACTTTTAGGAATAGGTACGTTTTTGCCTTTCATAGTTACGGTAATACTCTTGTAATGGTCATCAGGCAATAATTCATCTTCTATACCATATATTTTTTTGCCATCAATGATAAGCTCTGTCCAACCATCGTGTTCTTTCTTAGTAATCTTGTGCTTGGTTTTGTCGAACTTCTGTTTGGTAATGGTTACTTTTACGTCCTTATCATCAAAAATAACACTATTGCCTTGCACTTTTCCTTCTATAGCACGAAAGTCAAATATTTTTTTCAAGCGACTTTGATGCACATACCCTTTATCAACTTCAATCCAGTTAGTAGGGTTATATTCCTTATCAAAGAAACCATATACAAGCGTATTGTTAGGCAAAGTACCTACAATTTTGCTTTTTACGTTTTCTTTAGCACGAATGTTTACATAGCCGTCTTTGTCTTTTACTACGGCATAATCTCCAAAAGGACCTTGCGCAAAGGCGTTGGTCGTAAGGAGCATGAATAGAATAAGTAAGTGTTTCATATTAAAAAAGTTTTATTTTATTAAAGATGCTCACTAAAAAACGCCTCCAATTTATCAAACGGAATTACTCCAGCTTGATTGTCGTAAAAATCAGTATGGCGGGCATTAGGGACAATCAGCAGTTCTTTTTTCTCGCTCCCTATTAGCTTATAGGCATCTTCACTCATATAGCGCGAATGAGCATTTTCTCCTGCAATCATAAGGGTTGGCACTTCTATTTCGTTTGCATAGGCTAACAGAGGGAAATTCATAAATGAAAGCAGTGTAGTGGCTGTCCAAACGTGATTAGAAACCGAACGCTCGTGGAAACCTCGTGGTGTTTTGTAAAACTCAATATAATCATTTAAGAATTGAGGTACTTTATCCGATGGCTCATCGGGCATAGGGTAACCTGGTGTAGGGGTTCCTGTCTCGGCATCTGCCCAACGAATAGCATTGAGCGAGCGCTTCATTTCCAAACGCATTTCGGGTGTATTGGCATCAAAATAGCCTTTGCTAAACACGCGCGACATATCGTACATTACCATTGTGGCCACTGCCTTAATACGGGTATCGATAGCGGTAGCATTCAGTGCAAAGCCTCCCCAACCGCAGATGCCTATGATACCTATTTTTTCTCTATCTACAAAGGGTTGAATGCCTAAGCAATCTACCGCAGCCGAAAAATCTTCGGTATTGATGTCTGGCGATGCTACATTGCGAGGTTCTCCACCACTTTCACCAGTATAAGAAGGGTCGAAAGCTAAGGTTACAAAGCCTCTTTCAGCCATCGTTTGGGCGTAAAATCCTGAGGCTTGCTCTTTTACAGCTCCAAATCCTCCACAGACAGCAAGGGCAGCAAGTTTTTTATCTTCGCTGTTTTTAGGGAAATACAAATCGCCTACGAGGGTAATACCATAGCGGTTTTTAAACGATACTTTTTTGTGTTCAACTTTATCGCTTTTAGCGAAAATCTTATCCCAGCAGCAAGCATTTACAGGGTTTTCATTGTTTTTGTTCATATTGCTAATATTTTAGTTTATACAATTTATTCATTATGAATGGAGACGTTCTTTACTTTTGCGTATTCTCCTCAAATACAATCCTATAGCCAAGTATATCAATGTTGGAATGACACCAAAAAGGGGAGATACTAAAAGTGTTTTATCAGGTGAAATAACAGTAAATCCTTCTGAAATGAGAGGATTAAGAGCGTCTTTCATTGAGTGCATCAAAACTACCAATAAGAGTGAGCGCGAGAGAAAGAAAATCTCGGTGTACATTATTGTCCAAACAGCAATGACCACAAAACTCACCAAAACAAATAACACTTTGCTATAAGGAAAAAAGGTTGCCTGATAAGCATCATCTAAGAATACGAGGTTATATGGCAAGTGCCATATTTGGCAGACGAATGCCACCACTAAATAAATCACCCATTCGTTTTGGGTGAGTTGTTCCATTTTTACTGTCAGATAGCCTCGAAAAGCTGTCTCTTCTAAAATATTTTTGATAAAAATGGGTAAGAAAGCAGCCGCAAAAACAGGGAGATAGGCAGCAACACTAAACTTGCTCACATCTACCCATCCTAATAGCTTACCAACAAACAGCGTTATGCCAATAACCACGGGATAGAGTGCAATAGCAAAGATATACCAGCGAATGTTTTGCTTAAAACGAGGTTTTAAAGGGAAATCTTTCCAACCATCACCACCAAAAATGCGAAGCAAAATCATACACACAATAGGAGTAGCAATAAAAATCCCTGATCCCAAAGACTCTAAAGTAGAAGGCTCACCAAGTAAGTGGTTTAACCCAATGCCTATCCATCCACAAGAGATGGCTACCAAGCTAAATAGAGTTACATTCCGAAGTGTTTTTTTATTGGTTCTCATATTATGGTAGGTTTATTTTAAAATTTCTAAGATTTTATCTTCATCGTAAACAAGCATACCAACTGCCACCAATGAAGCGATACCATGCACCAACATCCAAGCCTTAGCAATGTTATTTTTCAGTTCCTGAAAAGATAAGCTTCGGTATTCCTCACTATTTTTTATTATTTCTACCACTCGTCGGCTTTCAGGAAAAATATCGATAAGTTTTGCATTCGTAACATTATCCATATAAAAAGCCTTAAACAAAGCAGGCTCAATATGTGCCATTCGCACATACCCCAGCCCTAAATCTAAAAGAGTATTGCCTGTTTTTGAATAACCTAGTATTACATTTTGAAGATGTGAAAGAGCTTTTTTGCAGATTTCAGCTTTCAGGTCGTCCATATTTTTGTAGCACCAATAAATGGGCTGAGTAGAGCAACCTATTTGCTTAGCAATATTTCGGGCAGAAAGCACCGCAAAGCCTTCCTTTCGCACCATTTCAAAAGCAGTTCCTATAATTACTTCTTGCGTTATTGTTGTTGATTTTGGCATAATTTTTCACTATAACAGACATAATATAACACCTGTTATTTTTGCAAAAGTAGTACATTTTTTTGAACCTGCAAGTTTTTCGAAAAAAAAGAAAATAAAAAATTTAAATGTATTTTCTATTTCTGTTTGTATTAAAAAGGGATTTTGGCTTTTATTATTCACTAACTCTCTTATTTCCATCGTATTTTACTCCTGTAATACTTTCAAACCATTGGTTTAAGTATTCTTCTTGCTCCTGAACGGTAGCTATTTGTGAAAAATCGTTCTCGGGATCAAAGATATTTATTATTTCGGCAGTATCATAATCATACCTTTTTCCTAAAACTAACTTTACCGCTCGAAAATTCTGTTTGAAATGCCGAATCATATAATAATGACGCCTTGCCCCTTGTATCAATAGTTTTATGCCCTGCTGTTCTAAACGCTTGCGAAGGATATAGAATAGCGACCTTACCTCATTTGAAACCATTTCGTAATGATGATTAAGCGTGTCCTGATAAGTCATTACAAAAACCTTTACTTTTCCGCCCATATAGGTGAACGTTTCATCTTTAGAAAACATATCTAATAACACTGTGGAATTTCCTCTATCTTCTCTATAAAAAGTAATAGTAGCCTCTATCACTTGCTGGTCTGTTGTAAAGGCTTTAATGAAATACTGAGAAAAATTCTCTTTGACTTCTTGTGCTTGCATAGGAATGATTGTTGTTGCTAATAAGATGACTATTAGTTTATTTAGGTAATTATCAGAGATGCTTTTTATATAACAATGCTTTTAACTCTTTGAAAAAGAATTTTTCATTCTGCAAAATTGCATAGCAAGTAATCTATTGCATCTAAATTCATATCACTAACTTTTTAAAATCTCCCGTAAAGTATTAAAAACTTTCTGAGAAAAACAACCTTATTATCAATATTTTATAATTTGGAAATCACTGATTTTCAAATCTCAGTTTTACAATATTGAATTGTGCGAACAGTGTTCGCACTTTTTAAATTCCCCCGAATTCAGGGGAATTAAACTTATATAATCAGCTTCATTAATCACTCTGATATTTATTTCAACATCTTGTACTTTAAGTTTATTATTTGTTGATGCCATATTTTTGGTAAATTTTAGTTGTTAATTTTTTTTTGAATTACTATATAAACGTCCCTACAAGTACAATATCATTAAAAAGGTTCTCCTATAATACGGGTTTTATACTCACCTTTTACTATTTGCCAGCACACTTCGTAAGCAAGATACCCATCGCCATTATGTGCAATGATATAAAGGATATCGTCTTCCTCATCGTAATACGCAAAATTGTTAGTGTCCCAAATGCCAATCTCATACAAATCATCATAAGCACTTTTAGGGATAGGTACGTTTTTGCCATTGATAGTTACAGTGATACTCTTGTAATGGTCTTTAGGTAGAAACTCATCATTATCTAGTCCTTGTACCCGTTTCCCGTCAATGATATACTCACTATACTCTTTATGCTTTTTCTTGGTAATTTTATGCTTGGTTTTGTCAAATGGCTGTTTGGTAAGGGTTACACTAATGCCTTTACCAGCAATGGTGATACTATTGCCTTGCTCTTTCCCTTTGCCAATAGAAGGAAATTCGCTAATCATCTTTAGGCGACTTTTATGCACATAGCCTTTATCTACAGCAATCCAATTGGGAGGAGTAGGTTCATCTTCCAAAAAATAAACATTCACAAGGGTATTAGCAGGTAGCGTACCTACAATTTTGCTTTTTACGCTTTCTTTAGCGCGAATGTTTACATAGCCGTCTTTGTCTTTTACTACGGCATAATCTCCAAAAGGACCTTGCGCAAAGGCGTTGGTCGTAAGGAGGAAGAATAAAATAAGTAAGTGTTTCATATTCAATAGATAATTGACAATAAGCTATTTATCAAGTTGTTTGTTGCTTTCGATACTTATATAAGTATCGTTTGAAAGTTTTTTAATAGATTTCAGATGTATTCTCTACCCAATTTGAAACGCTAATAGTAAATGTTGGCAATCCTGCTTCTTTTTTAAAGTGGTCGAATTCGACCACTTTAAAATTAGGATTATAAAGTATTTCCCAAGTACCTAAAAATTCTAATGTACTTCTATTTCTTATCCAGTTTTTTATTATATCAGCAGCTCTTGCTTCATCATTTTTACCTTTAGCCATATCTGTTAATGAAATATAATCCTGATTGTCTATTGTAGCTAAAGATATTTCAACATCTTGTACTTTAAGTTTATTATTTGTTGGTGCCATATTTTTGGTAATTTTTAGTTACATCATTAAAGTGGTTATCTGATGATACGGGTTTTATACTCACCTTTTACTATTTGCCAACACACTTCGTAAGCTAAACCAGCTTCGCCATTATCTGCATAAATATAAAGTGCTTCAGCTTCCTCATCATAGTATATGGAACTGCTAAAATAGGAAATTTGATACAAATCATCATAAGCACTTTTAGGAATAGGTACGTTTTTACCTTTCATAGTTACGATAATACTTTTGTAATGGTCTTCAGGTAGTGAATCGTCTCCTCCATAAACTTCTATACCATATATTTCTTTACCATCAATGATTAATTGATCATAACTTCCCTGATCTTTCTTAGTAATCTTGTGCTTGGTTTTGTCGAACTTCTGTTTGGTAATGGTTACTTTTACGTCCTTATCATCAAAAATAACACTATTGCCTTGCACTTTTCCTTCTATAGCACGAAAGTCAAATATTCTTTTCAAGCGACTTTGATGCACATACCCTTTATCAACTTCAATCCAGTTAGTAGGATTATATTCTTTATCAAAGAAGCCATATACAAGTGTATTATTAGGCAAAGTGCCTACAATTTTGCTTTTTACGTTTTCTTTAGCGCGAATGTTTACATAGCCGTCTTTGTCTTTTACTACGGCATAATCTCCAAAAGGCCCTTGTGCAAAGGCATTGGTCGTAAGGAGGAAGAATAGAATAAATAACTGTTTCATATAAACTATTTTTTCGGCAAAGATACTAATTTCTTTTCAACTTTACCAGAGCCCCACCGTTATTCCTCACTCGTATTTCTCAATTGCGCCAGCTGTTCCTTCGCATTCAGCCTATCAGTCACTTCCTTATCACTGATGATATGCCCATCTTTCAGCACTACCGTGCGTTTGCTAAATTGGGCAATATCGTCTTCGTGGGTTACGAAGCCTATGGTGCTACCTTGGTCATTCAGCCGTTGGAAAAGCTCCATTACCTCGTATGAGGTTTTAGTATCAAGGTTACCGGTAGCCTCATCAGCAAGGAGGATTACAGGGTTATTGACTAACGAACGCGCAATGGCTACCCGTTGCTGCTGTCCGCCCGATAGTTCGCTGGGCAAATGGTTGAGTCGGCTTTCTAACCCTACACTTATGAGGGCTTCTATAGCGCGCTCGCGGCGTTCTTTGGCTGATACTTTGGGGTTGTACATCAGCGGGAGCTCTACATTCTCAATAGCCGAGGTACGGGCTAATAGGTTGTACGACTGAAAGATAAAACCTATCTTGGTGTTGCGTATATGCGCCAAATCATTCTTGCTCATATCTTTCACCGAGATGCCGTCCAAAATGTAATCGCCAGAAGAGGGACGGTCTAAGCAACCTAATATGTTCAGCAAAGTCGATTTGCCCGACCCACTAGGCCCCATAATGGTTACGAACTCGCCTTCTCTGATGGTCAGGTTGATGCCTTTCAGGGCGTGTACCATCTCGTTGCCCATCAAGAAGTTGCGCTTCATATCACGTATGTCTATAATGGCTTTTTTCATTTATTTAGCTTTTGAATTGTTTCTTTTAGGGCGTTTTGGCATAAACGGACTGCTGCTATCGCTGCTCTTACTGTCGCCCCCTGCTACTTGCGGCGTGTTGCCCTGCAAGCTGGTGGCTACTTTCTCACCAACGTTGAGTCCGCTTACTATCTGCACGTTGATACCGTCGTTGCTGCCTATGGTTACGGCTTTCTGAGCGAGAGTGCCGTCAGCGTTCACTACCCACACGTATTTGTTCTTTCTTCTACCGTGTTGTACTTTAGGAGCTTCAGCAGTAATACCCTTTTGGGCGTAATACTGCAGTAACACATCGGTATCAGGCGTAAAATTGATAGCCTTAGCAGGCACTATGGTTACGCCTTTTAGCTCATTAGTATAAATAGCGATGGTCGCGGTAAGCCCTGGTTTTAGCTTTTCATCGGGGTTTTCTGCCTCTACTATCACTGTATAAGTCACCACGTTTGATGAGGTGGTAGGCGATAAGCGCACTTGGGTCACACGCCCTACGAACTCCTCCTGAGGATAAGCATCTACGGTAAAGCTCACGCGCTGTCCTACTTTCACTTGCCCTATATCGGCTTCGTCTACATTCACCTCTACCTGCATACGCTTGATGTCTTTGGCTATTTTGAAGAGCGTAGGTGCACTCATCGAAGCGGCTACCGTTTGCCCTTCTTCTACCTCTTTGCTAAGGATAATCCCATCGATAGGCGAATAGATATTGGCATAACCTAAGTTAGTTTTCGCCTGATTGAGGGTTGTAAGGCGTTGAGCTACACTGGCTTTCGCATTGTTAAGCTGATACAATGCTTGCTCATAATCCTGCTGACTAATCACTTGGGCATTATACATTTTCTTTTGCCGATCGTAATTTTGCTGATAGTAATTCAGTTCGTTAAGGGCAGAATTATAGTTAGCCGTAGCGTTGATAACGTTTTCTTGCAGATTGGTCTTGTCGAGCTCGGCCAACAGCTGACCTTTCTTCACTTGGCTGTTATAATCCACATATATTTTGCTCACCAAGCCCGATACTTGGGTACCTACTTCCACCTCGTCTACCGGTTGTACACTCCCCGTAGCGGTTACTTCGGTAGTGACATCACCTTGGGTAACCTCATCGGTTTGCAATATAATAGGCGTTGGTTTTTCTTTCATAAAAAACTGATAGCCCACAAAAGCCACTACAGCCAGTAGCGCAATAATAATGATTTTTTTGATTTTCTTTTTCATCGTATTTAGTTGTTAGTTTCTAGTTATTAGTCGTTAGTCATTAGTCGTTAGCAGAACGTTGTCGCTTTTGCGTCGCGTCTCCCCCTTTGAAGGAAGTCCGCGAGCTGGCGCAGCGGAGTATGTGCATAGGGGGATGTTTTACCCTCACAGCGGAGTATGTGAGGGGGGATGTTTTATTCTCATAGTTGTTAGCAGAACATTGTCGCTTTTGCGTCGCTACATCCCCCCTCCTTGGGAGGGGGCTAGGGGGAGGACCCCCATATAAAACTTCAGCAGCTGCACATACAGTGCCAACATATATTTGTTTTGCAAATACGTTTGTTCGGCGGTTAGGTAAGCATTCTCACTTACTAAAAGCTCCGTATTAGTAAGCCCGCCAAACTCGTGTTTCTTCACTGCCAAATCGTAAGCTAATTTGGCATTGTCGCGAGCCGTACGCGAGGCCGCCTGTTGTGCTTGGTGCGTGGTGGCATTCTGCCAAGCGGTTTCTATCTTAGCATAAAGGTCTTTTTCAGCTTGTTGCTCTTCCAAAACGGACTGCTGCTGAGTGAGTTTTGCTAACTTCACATTATTCTTGTTCTTGTTTTGCGAAAAGATAGGGATATTAAGCGATGCCCCTATCGTCTGACCAAAATTACTATCTAACTGAGTAGCATAACTCAGGCTATTGAGGTTAGAATACCCTGTATTCACTCCTGCCTGCAAGCTAACAGAGGGCAACGCTCCTGCTTTGGCTATCTTGATGTCCTTTTCGGCTATCTTTTGTTGCGATTGATAGATTTTCAGGTTAGGAAGAGCCTGTTTAGCTTGTGCAAACACCTCGTCTTTGTTAGGGATAATCGCCACATAGTCATCTTCTTGCAGGTCTAGAGCAATAGCAAAATCGCTATTAGGGGGAAGCTCTAAAAGCTGTTTAAGGGTAAGCACGCGCTTAGCATATTGGTTTTCAGCCTGAATGATAGCGTACTCATTATTAGCGTTGCGCGTTTCTATCTCTGCCAAACTAAGCTTAGCTATCGAACCGTTGGCGAACTTAGTTTGCGCTTGCTTAAGTTCTTCAGCCGACGAGCGCGCTGCGTTTTTGGCTACCGCTATCCCCTCATAGCTGTAGAGGGCTTGCAGATAGGCTTCCAGCACACTCAGGGTAATGTTGTTCTTCGCCTCTTGCACGTACAATTCGTTCTGCTCTAATAGCAGCTGACTACGGTCTATTTGCAAATTGAGTTTATTGCCCTGATACAGCGGCATAGAAGCCGATACCCCAAAGTTGTTAGAAAAAGTACGGCGCGACACCCGTTCGTTAGAAATCTGGTTAATTGCCGAACCGTTATTAAGGTTTGCCGATGCCGAACCACTCACGGTAGGCAGGCGGTTATCTTTCGCTTGACTGAGGTTAATTTCAGCGGTCTGCTGGTTGAGTTCAGTTTTCTTTACGCTGATGTTATGCTGCACGGCATAGTTAATACAATCTGTCAGCGACCACTGTTTAGATTGCGCCCATACCCCTAAAGGCAGCAAACACATTGATAGTATATAAAAATTCTTTTTCATAAGATTCACATTTTCTTGGTACAAAACTAAGGAAAAAGAGGTATACCCACAAAAAAATATCGACCAAAAGCCCAATTTTATAGACGAAAAGGGCAATTTGTCGATTTGACAATTTGCTAATTTAGCAATTTTTTCTGTAGCCTTTTACCCTACACAAACGATATACAAACAATATAGGAATGATATAGGAAGACCAAATATTTACAGAAGTACAAACATCTAATAATAGGTAAAAAACCAGAAAAATATACTCTTCCCCATCAACAAATTGGCAAATCACCAAATCGACAAATCGACAAATTGACAAATCGACAAATTGACAAATCACCCACTTGGCATTATTTTTGCGGGCTTATAAGCAACATAAAAAAAAGAGTTTTTTGTATGGCAAACATTACATTTCATAACGAACCTGCTCACACAGCAGGCGACCTTCCTAAAGTGGGCACCGTAGCCCCTGACTTTTCAGCTGTTAAAAACGACTTGGCTGAGGTAAAACTTTCTGACTTCAAAGGCAAGAAAGTAATCTTAAACATCTTCCCTAGTGTTGATACAGGCGTATGTGCAGCCTCTGTGCGCAAGTTTCACGTTGAGGCTTCAAAGCTAAACAATGTGGCTATCCTTTGCATTTCTAAGGACTTGCCTTTTGCTCTTACGCGTTTTTGCGCGGCTGAGGGTATTGATAACCTCGTGATGCTTTCTGATTTCAGAGGGGGTTTTGAGCAACATTATCCTATTGCTTTCACCGATTCTCCTCTTAAAGGATTGCTATCGCGCAGTGTGGTAGTGGTTGACGAAAACGGCAAGGTAGTTTATACCGAACAAGTAGCCGAAACTACCGAAGAGCCTAACTATGCCAAAGCGTTAGAAGCCATCAAATAAGGCTTAGTTTGTAGTAAATTTTTCATAAGTGCAAAAGAGGTAACAAGTGGGGTAAAACTTGTTACCTCTTTTTTTTTCAGAATTGGCAATTTGACAAATTATTTGTACCTTTGCCCCCTAACTGATAACAAAAAAATGGCTAAAAAGAAGCAGCAACAAACCGACGATAAAAAAGAAGATAAAAAAGACGACAAAAAACCTAAGAAAAACAATGCCGCAAAGGTCAGACAGCGCCGTATTGCTGTGGGGCTTTTCTTAATATTTCTGGCGTTCTTTCTGCTTTTCACCTACTTTTCTTTCTTCTTTTCGTGGCAAACCGACCAAAGTATTTGGTCTGACCTTAGCGCACGCGATGAGGTAGCCGAAAACTGGATGAGCAAGATAGGGGCTTACCTCGGTCATATACTCATATACAAAGGGTTTGGAGTCGCTTGTATTATAGCCTTTTGGCTGATACTCATCACCGGACTTAAAGTGCTGCTCAATATCAAAATGCCACTGCTAAACCGCTGGTATTGGGGCACGTTGCAAATGGTGTATGTATCTACTGCTTTTGGCTTTTTCTCTGGCAAAGCTACCGTACTTGCAGGGGCGGCAGGCTACGAACTCAACCAATGGCTGCAAGACTATTTGGGCAAGATAGGCACCGTGCTACTGCTAATCTTAGGGGCTCTGCTATACGCGGTCTTCAAATGGCAACTTACCCCCGAAAGAGTAATTGACTTCAGCAAGGGTATCGCCGATAAAGTTAAACAAGCTATCCCCGAAGAGGAAGAAAAACCCGTTGTTAGCGAAGTAACTTCTGAAGTACAAACCGAAGAAGAGGAGGAAGACGAAGCACCTGAAGAGGCTGACAATAAGCCATTAGAAATTATTATCCCGCAAGGCGAAAACACGCCTGTAGACCCTTTCACCCACCAAAGAGAGATACCGCCATTACACCCTGAAAGTCCGCTCGAAATTACCAATACAAAAGAAGAAGAGCCCGCCTTTACTATCACCCCTACGGTACCGCCAGCTATGGTAGACCCTGAAGAGTTGGCGCAGCAACTGGTGCAAAACTATGGCGAATACGACCCTCGTTTAGACCTAAGCGACTACCGTTTCCCTACCGTAGAACTTTTAGACGAGCCCAAAGATAAAAGCATCATCATCAACGAAGAAGAGCTAAAAGAGAATAACGATAAGATTATCAAAACTTTAGCCGATTATAAGATTGAAATCTCTAAAATCAAAGCTACCGTAGGCCCTACCGTTACCCTGTACGAAATAGTACCGGTAGCAGGTACGCGCATAGCCCAAATTAAGCGTTTGGAAGACGATATAGCGCTGTCATTAGCAGCCCTTGGCATTCGTATCATCGCACCAATCCCTGGTAAGGGTACCATAGGTATTGAGGTACCTAATAAAAAACCGACTACCGTCTATATGCGCACGATGATTACGGCTCAGAAATTCCAAAATGCTGAAATGGAATTGCCTATAGCCTTTGGTAAAACTATTAGCAATGAACCTTTCATCACCGACCTTGCTAAAATGCCTCACCTACTGATGGCGGGTGCTACAGGGCAAGGTAAATCGGTAGGTATAAACGTGGTACTTACCTCTCTGCTTTACAAAAAACACCCTGCTGAGGTGAAATTTGTATTGGTTGACCCTAAAAAGGTAGAACTTTCGATATTCGAGACTATTGAGCGCCATTACCTCGCTAAATTGCCTGATAGCGAAGACGCTATCATCACCGACACTAAGAAAGTGGTGAATACTTTGAACTCATTGTGTATAGAGATGGATAACCGCTACGAGCTGCTGAAAAACGCTCAAGTACGCAACATCAAAGAGTATAACACTAAGTTTAAAGCCCGACAGCTGAATCCTAATGAGGGGCACCGCTTCTTGCCTTACATCGTATTGGTGGTCGATGAGTTTGCTGACCTGATAATGACGGCAGGCAAAGAAGTCGAATTGCCTATAGCCCGTATTGCGCAGCTGGCGCGTGCTATTGGTATCCACTTGATTATCGCTACACAGCGCCCTTCGGTAAACGTTATCACAGGGGTTATCAAGGCTAACTTCCCGGCGCGTATTGCCTTTAAGGTAGCGCAAAAAATCGACTCTAAAACTATCTTAGACGGTTCGGGTGCCGAGCAGCTGATAGGGCGTGGTGATATGCTCTACTCGCAAGGTAATGAACCGGTACGCATACAATGTGCTTTTATAGATACTCCAGAGGTGAAGCGCATCACCGAGTATATAGGGGCGCAGCGCGCTTATGCCAATGCTTATTTGCTACCTGAGTACGTAGGCCCTGATAGCGAGCCTACTGACCTATCAGACTTCGACCCCTCAGAGCGCGACTCAATGTTCCGCGAAGCTGCCGAGATAGTGGTAAACGCGCAACAAGGTTCGGCATCACTCTTGCAGCGCAAGCTCAAATTAGGTTACAATCGTGCAGGTCGCCTCATCGACCAATTAGAGTATGCAGGTATTGTAGGCCCCTTTGAGGGCAGTAAAGCCCGCCAAGTGCTTGTGCAAGACATTGTTAGCCTAGATAGATTATTAGGAGGTGAATAATAACAATAAACAATAATTACAATGAAAAACATTATTTTATCAATAGGTTTTATACTTATAAGCACTGTACTGAGTGCCCAGAATGTATTTGAGGCATCGGGTGAGAGAAGTACGCAAAAAATAAGCGTTGCTAAATATACTAAAATAGCTATTGACGAGATGTTAGATGTAGCACTCGTAAATGAAAAGAACGACCATATCTACATTGATGCTGATAATGCTATTCACCCCATTATCAAAACAACAGTAGAAGAAGGCACTTTAAAAGTAGCTTTAAAGCTGCCTAAAGGGGTAAATATGGTGCAAACAGGGGGTATCACAGTTAAAATACCTGTAAAAGGAACTGAAGAGTTACAAATGAAAATGGGCAAACTCTCTTCTGACGAACCTATAAAACTTGCTTCATACAAAATAAAACTCGATTATGTTTCAGAGCTCAATTTAGATTTAAATATTCAGGAGTTAGACCTTAAAATAAGTAGCTGCCGAAAAGGAGATTTAAAACTTAACTGCAAAAACCTTACTTTCGAGGCAGGCTCTCTTAGTGGTTTAGCTATTAGTGGAAAAGCTGAAAATGCCACTTTTGTATCAAACGGAATAGCTAATATAGAAGCATACGATTTGAAAATACAAGACGCTACTTTTGACAACTCATCAATACTAAAAGCTAAATTATATATTAACGGCACTATACAAGGCAAAACTAATGGCATTTTCGAATTGCGATACAAAGGAAATGCTATTAGCCGTATAGAACCCAGCCCAATGGTTAAAATTATAAAAGAAGAAAAAGAATGACACAAGAATTGGATGGTAGTCATACACGTTGTCGGCAAAAAGGAGAATCTACAGGCTATTAAGCAAGAAAAAAATCCGTAACCACAAATAGCATTTTTTTGTGTGATAATAAAGGGCAAATGATAGCAATGGGGAGTATCTTGATGTAACTTGGATTGGAATGCTTTTATTAGGGTTTATCTCCAAGTTCCTAAAAAAAGTTTAAACACGTTTATTGATAAAATAGGGAGAGAGGTTATTCCTACAAGATATTTTGATGCAAAAAGTTTCTCAGGAGGAGTAGCTTTAGTTCGCCCCACTGAACTTGATAGATGGTTTGAAATAAACAAGAAAGGTGAGTGTGCAGAGTTTTGTGATGAAGCCCCAGCAGGACACCCCATAACCAAATAATTTTTAAAAATATAACAAAGATGAAAAATATATTACTTTACACTCTATTACTAACTGCTACCCTAACCTATGCGCAAGGTCTGCTACCTGAAGAAAAGGTAAAAAAAGAGCCGTCTGCCCAGCCTGTGCAACAAACAAAGAAGTACGCTTGGAAAGGTAAATATTATGAAGGATTAGCAATGGTAAGATTGGATAAAAAATATGGTTTTATAGATAAAACAGGTAAAGAAGTGATTCCTATAAAGTATGATAATGCTTGGGGTTTTTCAGAAGGATTAGCAAACGTTAGGCTAAATAACAAATGGGGTTTTATAGATAAAACAGGTAAAGAAGTTATTCCTATAAAGTATAATTATGCAGATAGATTTTCAGAAGGATTAGCTTTAGTAATATTAGATAAAAAATATGGTTTTATAGATAAAACAGGTAAAGAAGTGACTCCTATAAAGTATGATAATGCTAGGGTTTTTTCAGAAGGATTAGCTTTAGTAAAATTGAATGATAGATATGGTTTTATAGATAAAACAGGTAAAGAAGTGATTCCTATAAAGTATGATGATGCGAGCAGTTTTTCAGAAGGATTAGCAAGCGTGAGTTTGAATTATAGATATGGTTTTATAGATAAAACAGGTAAAGAAGTGATTCCTATAAAGTATAATTATGATGTTTGGGATTTTTCAGAAGGATTAGCAAAGGTTAGCCTAAATAACAAATATGGTTTTATAGATAAAACAGGTAAAGAAGTGATTCCTATAAAGTATGTTGATATTTGGCTTTTTTCAGAAGGATTAGCAAGAGTTCTGCTAAATAACAAATTGGGTTTTATAGATAAAACAGGTAAAGAAGTGATTCCTATAAAGTATGATGATGCAGATAGTTTTTCAGAAGGATTAGCAAGCGTGAGTTTGAATGGAAAATATGGTTTTATAGATAAAACAGGTAAAGAAGTGATTCCTATAAAGTATGATGATGTTTGGTATTTTTCAGAAGGATTAGCAGCCGTAAGTCTAAATAACAAATGGGGTTTTATAGATAAAACAGGTAAAGAAGTGATTCCTATAAAGTATGATGATGCTGAAAGTCCTTCAGAAGGATTAGCTAAAGTAAAATTGAATGATAAATATGGCTTTATAGATAAAACAGGCAAAGAAGTGATTCCTATAAAGTATGATTATGTTGCGGATTTTTCAGAAGGATTAGCACAAGTAAAGCTAAATAACAAATGGTTCTATATAAACCAAAAAGGAGAATGTGTGAAAGACTGTAATAATGCCCCTGCCGACCACCCCATAGCCAAATAACTTTTAAAAAATATTACAAATATGAAAAACATATTACTTTACACTCTATTACTAACTGCATAGCTGATATAGAAGCATACGATTTGAAAATACAAGATGCTACTTTTGACAACTCATCAATACTAAAAGCTAAATTGTATATTAACGGCACTATACAAGGCAAAACTAATGGCTTTTTTGAATTGCGATACAAAGGGAATGCTATTAGCCGTATAGACCCCAGCCCAATGGTTAAAATTATAAAAGAAGAAAAAGAATGAATCAACAACAAGATTTTCTAAAATATCAAGCTCCTACTTCGCCTTATCCGCGATTATTGGAGGTAGAGCGCGCCGAAGGTAGCTATATCTACACTACCGACGGTAAGAAATATTTAGATTTTGTAGCAGGGGTATCGGCTTGTACCTTAGGGCATTGCCACCCTGCGGTAGTGAAAGCCATACAAGAGCAATGCGCTACTTATATGCACGTAATGGTCTATGGCGAGTACATACAAAAGCCTGCGGTAGACTTCTGCAAGCTCCTCGCGACACAACTACCCCCCGAACTCAACACTACCTATTTGGTAAATTCGGGTACGGAAGCCATTGAGGGGTCAGTAAAGTTGGCGAAACGTGTAACAGGGCGCACCCAACTGATAGCTGCCAAAAATGCGTATCACGGCAATACACAGGGGTCGATGAGCCTAATGGGCTATGAGGAGCGCAAGCGTCCGTTTCGTCCGCTCCTACCCGATGTAGATTTTATAGAGTTTAACAACGAGGCTGATATACTGAAAATAACCGAGCGCACCGCTGGGGTAGTCTTAGAAAGCATACAAGGAGGGGCTGGCTTTATTGAGCCCCAAAACGATTACCTTATCAAGGTAAAACGCCGTTGCGAAGAGGTAGGTGCCCTGCTGATTATAGACGAAATACAACCTGGTTTCGGGCGCACCGGTAAGCTCTTTGGTTTTCAGAACTACGGCATCACCCCCGATATTATCGCTATAGGCAAGGGTATGGCAAGCGGTATGCCGGTGGGGGCTTTCGTATCGTCTTACGAGCGTATGCAGCTATTGGCAAATAACCCTAAAATGGGGCATATCACCACCTTTGGCGGTAACCCTGTGATTGCAGCAGCCTCTCTGGCTACCCTCAACCAGCTGCTCACCACCGATCTAATGGCTCAAACCTTAGAGAAAGAAAAGCTTTTCAGAAAATACTTACAACACCCCCTTATCGAGAGTGTAAACGGCAAAGGACTGATGTTAGCGGTTATCGTTAAAAGTTCAGAAATAGCTGATTTTGTGATTAACTATTGTCAAGACAGAGGGCTAATAGTGTATTGGCTATTGTTTGAAGGTCGTGCTGTACGCCTTTCACCTCCACTCACCCTTAGCGAAGCCGAAATAAAAGAGGGTTGCGACATCATCTTAGAAGCCCTTGAGGTAGCAAAAACGAAGTTCTAAAAACAAAAGACATCAGACAAGAGACGAAAAACAAGAGGAAAGGTTGCTAATTTAAGATTATTTATTATCTTTGCCGAGAAATCGACAAATTAGCAAATTGACAAATCTATCAATATGAGCAAAGTACTAACATCTTTATTAGATAACGATTTTTACAAATTCACAATGCAGTGCGGGGTGGTGCAGCTATTCCCAAAAACTAAAGCGCGCTATACCTTTATCAACAGGGGTAAACACGAGTTTCCCAAAGGATTTGACAAAGCCCTACGCGCCGCTGTTGATGCTATGGCAGATCTTAAACTCACTAAAGACGAAAAAGCTTTCTTGGTGAAGAACTGCCCCTATTTAAGTCCGCTATACTTAGATTTTTTAGAGGGCTATCGCTACGACCCCTCTGAGGTGCATATCGCCCAAGAGGGTAGCGACCTAAAGGTAACTGTTGAAGGACATTGGTATCGCACTATTCTTTGGGAAGTGCCTTTACTGTCTATCATCAGCGAATTGTACTACCAGCTAATGAATGCTACTGCGTGGACAGACGCTCAGGTAATTGCTAATACCAGAGAAAAAGAATTGTTATACAAAGAGTTAGGAGTAGTTTTTGCCGAATTTGGTACCCGTAGGCGACATTCTTACCACGTACACGACATCGTAATGCGTACCCTCTTAGAAGGCTATGGTAGTACCTTTATGGGCTCAAGCAATGTGCATTTCGCTATGAAATACAAGGTAAAACCGATAGGTACGCACGCCCACGAATGGTTTATGTTTCACGCTGCCGAGTACAGCTACAAAATGGCAAACGCCCTTTCATTAGAGCACTGGGTAGATGTGTACAGAGGCGACCTTGGGGTCGCGCTATCAGACACCTACACTACCGATGTGTTCTTTAAGCAGTTCGACAAGAAATTCAGCAAACTTTTTGACGGGGTACGCCACGATAGCGGCGACCCGATAGTATTTGCCGAAAAAACCATAGCACACTATAAGAAAATGGGTATCGACCCGCTATCAAAATACATTATTTTCTCTGACGGACTAAATCCTAAGAAAGTACAGGCTATTACTGAGGCGTGCAAAGGCAAGATAGGCATCTCATTCGGTATAGGCACCGACCTGACTAACGATGTAGGCTTACGCCCTATGAATATAGTGATGAAGCTAACCGAAGTACTAACCAGCGACGACGAATGGGTACCTACCGTAAAACTATCAGACGAGCCTAACAAGCATACAGGCGACCCTAAGATGATAGCCCTTGCAAAAGGAATATTAGGAATTGAATAATCTTATGAAATACGCATTGATGATAGCAGGTATTGCGGTAGCCTTATCGCGGTATCTTTTTCCGGAGTACGACCAAGTGCTATTAGTAGTAGGGGTTTCCTTGCTAATGGCTGGGGTCTATCTCGTATCAAGAGGTTTATCCTCTAAAAATGAAGACAATTAGCAAATTAGTGAATATAGGAGATTACATAGAAGTATTAGACGACACCATAAAAGGACACGTAGTGCGCGTAACGCCACAAGAGGTAACGATGCTCAGCACCGAAGGCTTCGAGCTTAGCTTTCGCCCCGACGAAGTAGTGGCTATCAGTGAGGAAGTGCCTATAAAAAGTGCTTTTGCTACGATAGACGAGGAGAGCCTCAGAAAAGATGTGCTCCCTAAAAGACGTCAGAAAGCACCCCTTACCAAACGCGAAAAGTCCATACCCCCAATGGAGGTAGATTTGCACATAGAACAATTAGTTGATTCTACAAGGAATATGACCAATTATGATATGCTTACCCTTCAACTCGAAACAGCACGCCGCCAGTTAGAGTTCGCTATCGCCCAGCGCATTCAGCGGGTAGTGTTCATTCACGGGGTTGGCGAAGGAGTATTGCGCACCGAATTAGAGTTTCTGTTAGGTCGCTATTCTAATGTTACTTTCTACGATGCCGAATATGCCAAATATGGGGTGGGCGCCACCGAAGTGTATATCTACCAAAAAGCAAAATAATGATTGAAGCAACTAACATACACAAAACCTATAAAACGTTGGAAGTGCTCAAAGGCGTATCGGTAGAGGTAGCAAAAGCTGAAATAGTGTCGATAGTAGGAGCCTCAGGGGCAGGAAAGACTACCTTGCTGCACATTTTAGGCACCTTAGACAGTCCAGATGCTAATACTGAAGCCTCACTGCGTATCAATGGCACAGATATACTAGCACTTTCGTCTAAAAACCTTGCTAAATTCCGCAATGAGCATATAGGTTTTATCTTTCAGTTTCACCAACTCTTGCCCGAATTTACGGCTTTAGAGAACATCTGTATTCCTGCCTTTATCAAAGGGGTTGGCAAAAAAGAAGCTGAAAAGCGCGCTATGGAGTTATTAGACTTTCTGCATTTGGGGGCACGTGCCCATCATAAGCCTAATGCCCTTTCGGGGGGCGAACAGCAACGAGTATCGGTAGCGCGCGCCCTGATAAACCAGCCCGATGTGGTATTTGCTGACGAACCCAGTGGTAACCTCGACTCTGAGAGTGCAGAGCACCTACATCAACTGTTTTTTCAGCTCAGAAAAGAGTTCAACCAGACTTTCGTAATCGTAACCCATAATGAGGAATTGGCAGCTATGGCTGATAGAAAGTTAGTAATGGTAGACGGAAAGATAATTAGCAAATTAGCAGATTAGTAACTTTAAAATTAACATATACATTTATGAAGAAAATCTTATTAATGACCCTTATGGTTTGCGGGCTAACAGCTTGTACTTCGCTACCTCAGTCGGCCAACAATTTTATCAACACTTATTTTGCGCATACAACGGTGCAAGAAGTAGAGCGCGAGAGTGATACGAATGGCTATTCGGTAAAACTGAAAGATCGCACCGAAATAGAATTTGCTGAAAACGGCGATTGGCTAAAAGTAGAAGCCGAAGACGGCAATAGTATCCCAACTGATTTCTTTCCTAAGAAAATAGCCGATTATGCCGCTGAACGCTCTTTCATCATTGAATCGATTAGCAAGACTAACATAGGCTACAAAGTAGAAATTGTAGGTTCTAAAAGTGCTTTGTTTTTCAATAAAGCAGGCGACCCTATAGGTAATTATTAAAAAGTGGCATTACTTTTGCTTTCAAGAAAAATTGTATCAAATAAATAATAATAAAATGAATACATTAAAAAAATTATCAACTGTAGCTTTTGCCCTATTTGCTTTTGGGGTAGCTAACGCTCAAGAAGACGGATTGATACCAGTTCAGTCACTGCCTACTAGTGCACAAACATTTATCAATCAGAACTTTTCTGCCAATAACATCGTTTCAGTATGGCAAGACAATGAAAAAGGTAGAGTAGAAGATTACACCGTGCTCTTTGCCGATGGCACTGAAGTAGAATTTCGTGCTAATGGCGACTGGAAAGAAGTAAAAGCGCGCAACGGAGCTGTACCTGCTAAAATAGTACCTGCTAAAATAAGCAAATACGTACACAAAAATTATCCTAATGTCCTCATCAAAGAAATTCAGAAAGAAAGAAGAAAATATGAGGTAAGCCTCTCTAACGGATTGGACTTAGATTTTAATTTGAATGGTAAATTTTTAAAAATAGACGACTAATATGAAAAAAATATTATTTGCTATCTTAGCTGCTTTTTCGCTACAAGTAGCTACAGCACAAGACAGAAAAGTAGATTTTAACGAACTACCCGCTGATGCAATCAACTTTGTACGGCAACACTTTTTAGTAGCCGACATCAATTCAGTATGGAAAGATGTCGATTATAAAGATGAAGAATTCTCTGTTATCTTCAAAGATGGGCTTGAAATAGAGTTTAACGGCGAAGGCGACTGGAAAGAAATAAAAGTACATAGAGGAAAAGTGCCTGATCACGTAGTTCCTGAAAAGATATTAGCTCACGTAAATGCTACTTTCCCCTTTGAATCT
This sequence comes from Capnocytophaga sp. FDAARGOS_737, assembly GCF_009730375.1. Classification (NCBI taxonomy): domain Bacteria; kingdom Pseudomonadati; phylum Bacteroidota; class Flavobacteriia; order Flavobacteriales; family Flavobacteriaceae; genus Capnocytophaga; species Capnocytophaga sp. FDAARGOS_737. The sequence goes on from NZ_CP046316.1 coordinate 2,047,917, forward strand.
ATCAAAGAAATATCACACAGTATCTCCAAAAAAACTTACAAAGTAAAAGTTACTGATGGACAAAAACTAAAATTTGACGATAATTTTAACTTTATAGAAGTAAAGTAAAATTCTTTTGAATAGGCTTTGCCAAAGTGTTTTTTAGGAAAGACTTTGGCAAAGTTTCTTTTTGTTAATTATCAATTGTCAATTATTTATGTACGACCTTTTGATTATAGGCGGTGGGGCTGCGGGCTTTTTTACTGCTATCAATGCTGCTGAAAAGCACCCCGATTTTAGCATAGCGATTCTCGAGAAAAGCAAAGAGGTGCTACAAAAAGTACGCATTTCGGGGGGCGGGCGTTGCAACCTCACCAATGCTACTTTTACTCCTGCCGAATTAGTGCGTAACTATCCGCGTGGTTATAAAGAACTCCTCAGTCCGTTTCACCGGTTTATGTGCGGCGATGTGATGGAGTGGTTTGAGTCGCATGGTGTACCCCTAAAAACAGAAGATGATGGACGCGTATTTCCGGCTTCAGATAGTTCAGAAAGTATCATAAATTGCTTTCTGAAAGCCATAGCCCAGCACAGTATAGAGCTATTCACCCAACAGAATGTACAGGCTATCAGCCCTGCTGAACAAGGGTGGCAAGTACGCACTGCTAACCGTACTTTTACGGCAAAACGGCTTGTTATCGCTACAGGTAGTAACCCCAAAATATGGCAGCTCTTAGCCAATTTAGGGCATACTATAGTACCTCCTGTGCCTTCACTCTTTACCTTTCAAACGGCTACCGAATGGGCTAAAACTCTTTCGGGTATAGCCGTAACCGCTACGGTACAGCTTTTTAATCAAAAAGGCGATTTTCTTCAGATAAGCGAAAGAGCACCGCTACTCTTCACCCACAAAGGGTTTAGCGGCCCTGCTGTATTGCGTGCTTCAGCTTGGGGGGCAAGAGTGTTAGCCTCATTAAACTATCAGTGCCTAATGGAAGTCAATTTTGCTACAACAGATGACCAAGCCCTTAGCTATGACGAGGTGCTCCTGCAACTACAAGATTGCAAACAGAGGCACGGACGCAAAGCCATGCAAAGTGTTACCCTATTTCAGCTACCCAAACGCCTATGGGAAGCCCTATTAGAAAGTGCCGGAGTTGCCCCTGCACAACAATGGGCATCACTCAATAAATCTCAACTACAACAGTTAGCGAAAGTGCTGACCCAAAGCCGCTTTAGTATTATTGGCAAAAACACCTTCAAAGAAGAGTTCGTAACAGCAGGCGGAGTAAAACTCTCAGAAATAGACTTCAAAACCTATCAGAGCAAGCTATTTAAGCATCTTTACTTAGCAGGCGAAGTGCTAGATATTGATGCCGTTACGGGTGGTTTTAACTTTCAAAATGCTTGGACAGGAGGCTATCTTATCAGTGAAGCCTTATGATTTTTGAATTTTGAAGTATGAATTTTGTTTTTTGAATTGTCAATTGTCAATTGTTTTGTATCTTTGCCGCGTTTTTGTAATATTGTAATTAGTTTCTATGCTTAACGTTCATAACTTATCTGTTTCTTTTCAAGGCGAATACCTTTTTGAAGAGGTAGCTTTTATGCTCAATGCGGGCGACCGTGTAGGACTTATCGGCAAGAATGGAGCAGGTAAATCAACTATGCTCAAACTGCTTTCGCGCGAGCTAAAACCAGACTCTGGCACTATAGCAGCTGACAAAGATGTGCGTATCGGCTTTCTAAAGCAAGATATCGACTTCGTAAAAGGGCGTACTATTCTAGAGGAAGCCTATCAGGCTTTTGGCGAAATCAAAACATTAGAGCAAAAGTTAGACGATATACACCACCAAATAGAAACGCGCACCGACTACGAGAGCGAAAGTTATCACAATCTACTAGATATGCTAAGCGATTACACCCACCGCTTCGACCTTATCGGAGGCTACCTTTACCAAGGCGAGACCGAAAAAGTACTCTTGGGGTTGGGCTTTCAGCGCAGTGATTTCGACAAGCTAACCGATAGCTTTTCGGGTGGCTGGCGTATGCGTATAGAGTTGGCTAAATTGCTATTGCAAAACAATGACATCTTGCTGCTGGACGAGCCTACTAACCACTTAGACATCGAATCGATTATATGGTTAGAGCAATTCCTAACTACTTATAGTGGCGCTGTGGTAATCGTTTCGCACGATAAGATGTTTTTAGACAATGTAACCAACCGTACCATAGAGATTTCGGTAGGCAAGATATACGATTATCCTAAACCTTACAGCAAGTTTTTAGAACTTAGGCAAGAAATACGCGAACAACAACTCGCTTCGCAAAAGAATCAGGAGAAAAAGATACAACAAACAGAGAAGTTGATAGAAAAGTTCCGTGCTAAAGCTTCTAAAGCCTCTATGGCACAATCGCTTATCAAAAAACTCGACAAAATAGATCGCATAGAGGTAGATGAAGAGGACAATGCTGTGATGAATGTGCGCTTCCCCGTATCAGTTACCCCCGGTAAAGTGGTATTGGAGATAGACGATGTATCGAAGAGCTACGGCGAAAAAGAGGTGCTAAGCCACGTGAGTCTGTTAGTAGAACGAGGCAGCAAGATAGCCTTCGTAGGACAAAACGGACAAGGAAAAACGACCCTTGCCAAAATGATTATAGGCGAAACCGACTACCAAGGCACTATTAAGTTAGGGCACAATGTACAGTTAGGGTATTTTGCTCAGAACCAAGCCGACTATTTAGACGGCGAGCTGACAGTGCTCGATACTATGTACCACGCTGCCGATGACACTAACCGTATGAAAATACGCGATATACTCGGTTCTTTTCTCTTCAGAGGCGATGAGGTAGACAAGAAAGTGAAAGTACTATCAGGAGGCGAGCGCAACCGCTTGGCTTTGGCTAAAATGTTGCTCTCAGACTTCAACGTGTTAGTAATGGACGAGCCTACTAACCACTTAGACATCAAATCGAAAAATGTGCTAAAGAAAGCCCTACAGCAATTTGAAGGTACGCTCATCATCGTATCGCACGACCGAGATTTCTTGCAAGGGCTAACTGATAAAGTATACGAATTTAAGAATAAGAACATAAAAGAATATCTCGGCGATATAGATTTCTACTTAGAACAACGTGCCGTAGCTAACTTTAGAGAGATGGAGCAGCAAAAAGAAACGCTCTCTGCCCCTACTAAAGCAACTACAAGTGCTGAAAAGCTAAGTTTTGAGCAACAAAAACAGCAGAAAGCTGCCCAAAACAAGCTCAATAAGATAGAAAACCAAATAGCTGCCCTCGAAGAGGAACTAAAACAGATGGATATACAGATGGGGCAGGGAGTACAAAGCAATGATTATTATAAAGAATACGAACAGAAAAAGAGAATGCTGGAGGAACTGATGACTGAGTGGGAAAACCTAATGAGCTAACGATATGCACCCTAAGAAAATTTTATTTTTTATCATAGGCGTACTTGTAGCCCTTTTTACAATGACGCTCTTTAGCAGTTATCACATCACCGATAGCGGTACGGTGCGAGAGGGTATATCCTTTGGCAATACTATGCTACGGTATCCTACCCCCGATATATTGGGGATGTTGTTTAAATCAAAAGAGAAAGAAAACAACAAGCTAAATGAGCTCATCAAAGAGACCAATACTATTGTAGATGAAAAGACTGACAAACTGGCAACGAATGACACTATTGCCAATGACAGTCTACATAAGTTAGAGACCAATGTAGAGGGCAAAATATACTACCCCGGCAACCGTATAGACTACATTAAACGATTGAAAAACAAGCTCAGACAAGGTGTTTGCCAAATAGTACACTACGGCGACTCGCAAATAGAAGGCGATCGCATTACCGGCTATGTGCGCAATAGACTACAGCTTGCTTTTAATGGTGGAGGGCCTGGTTTCTTCCCTATAAAAGTGGTGTATAACCAAAATAGTATAGATATAACCACCTCGGGCAACTGGGTGCGTTACGCCTTTTTCGACCGCAAACAGCGTCGCAAGGTAGGGCACGATATGTATGGACTTTTTGCTACCTACTCGCGTTTTACTAATTATGCCAAAGATACTACCGGACTATCGGTGAGCAAAGCCTCTTTTACCATAAAACCTTCAGCTAAATCGTATGCTCGATTGCAACACTATACTAAATTTGGCTTGCATTATGGCAATGCAATAGGAAAGGTGAAGATAAAAGTATATGAAAACGGCAATATTATCAAAACAGATAGCCTTATTTCAGATGGCAAATACCACAACTACAAGCTAAATTTTGCTACTACACCTAAAGAACTCAAAATAGAATTAGAAGCACGTGTAAGTCCTGATTTTTATGGGGTTACCCTCGATGCCGACACAGGTGTACGTATGGATAATGTGGCGATGCGAGGCGAGGCGGGGCGCATCTTTACACGTATGAATTATGAGAACTACCGACAAATGTCAGTAGACCGTCAGCCCGACCTTTTCATCTTCCAATACGGAGGGAACACTATCCCCTATATGAAAACAGACCAGCAGTTAAGAGAATACGTAGAGGGACTAATATTCAATATGAAATGGGTAAAACGCGCTAACCCTAACGCGATGTTTATGCTGTTAGGCCCTGGTGATATGACCACCTCGCGCAATGGACAGCGACTCACTTATCCTTTCTTACCTAAACTCAACGACCTGATGAAAGAAGAATGTATGAAGAACGACGTAGCCTACTTTAGTATGTACGAAGCTATGGGTGGCGAAAACTCAATGATTTCTTGGGTAAAACAAGGAATGGCTGCCTCAGATTACGTACATTTTAGTCCGAAAGGTACCAAACTTATATCAGAAGTGTTTTATCAGTGCCTACATAACGACCTTGCCTCAGTGGAATAATTATGACAGATTTTTTTAATAATTTCTTTACCTTTGACCCACAACACCCGCTCACCTTTGTGCGAATAGACTTTTGGATATTCTTCGCTTTGGTGTATGCGGTTTTTGCGCTTATATACAAACGAAGACACTTGCGAAATCTATTTTTGCTGATAGCCAGCTTCTATTTCTATTACAAAGCTAGTGGGTTATTCGTCTTATTATTAGTATTTAGCACTGTCACCGACTTCTATTTAGGGCATTACATCGACCAACATCAAGAGGAACTACGCCGCAAAATAGCAGTAACAATAAGTGTCTGTCTGAATTTATTAGTGCTTTCGTATTTCAAATACGCTTATTTCTTCACTGACACCTATAATGTTCTCTTTCAGACTCACCACCAAACATTCAACTATTTAGCTTATTGGGCTAATGGCTTCAATTACAAGGGCTACTTCAGCGTTGACGATATTATACTGCCAGTAGGTATTTCGTTTTATACGTTTCAGACCATCAGCTATACAGTAGATATCTACCGGAAGAAGATAGCTCCGCTGAAATCAATGTTGGATTTTGGTTTTTATGTGAGCTTCTTCCCTCAGTTGGTAGCAGGGCCTATAGTAAGAGCTGAAGAGTTTGTACCTCAGATACTGAAGAAAACAGTTGTTAGCAAAGAAGAGTTTAACAAGGCTATTTTCCTCATTTTGAAAGGGCTTATCAAAAAGATGATTTTTGCTGACTTTATAGCAATGCACTTCCTCGACAAAGTATTCGATGCCCCTGCTATGCACACGGGTTTTATGAACCTACTGGCTCTGATAGGCTATTCGCTACAGATTTACGGCGACTTTTCTGGTTATACTGATATTGCTATAGGGGTAGCTCTGCTCTTAGGCTTTAAGCTGCCTGTCAATTTTAACTCTCCTTATAAAGCACTCAATTGCGGTGATTTCTGGAAGCGCTGGCACATCTCACTCTCTACGTGGCTAAAAGATTATCTATACATACCACTGGGGGGCAATCGCAATAGCACATTGGGCACCTTTGTATTCTCGCTCATCTTCGTAGTGATATTAGTGGTCGCTATTGGCAATCTCACCTTTACCCTCATAACTGGTTCGCTATTAATCATAGGGTCAGTAGTGGCGTTTTTCTACAAACCTTTTGAACGGTATCTCACTACCAACATCAATATAATGCTGACGATGCTCATCGGGGGGCTATGGCACGGAGCTGCGTGGAAGTTCGCTATTTGGGGCGGACTCAATGGTTTGGGAGTGATAGCCTATAAATACTGGCGCAAAGTAAGTCCGTATGAGAATAGTGCCTCTTGGGTGGCAAGAGCTTGGAAGATACTCTTTACCTTTTCGTTTATCACTTTTACCCGTATTTTCTTCCGCAGTAATGATATGGAGGGAGTGAATCAGTGGTTTGCACAAGTAGCCCATAATATGGACTGGGATTCGGCAATGAGCATCATAAGGCACAATAATATACCTCTGGCTATCATCATTATTGGGTATATCACCCATTGGCTGCCACAACGTTGGAAAGATTATATAGAGTACGTATTTGCCCAAAGTCATTACACAGTGAAAGTAGCTATAACCTTAGTCGTAGTGCTTATCTGTTATCAGGCGTATTCTACCGACATTCAACCGTTTATATATTTTCAGTTTTAAAAACACAATTAATTAGACATTATAAAAAATCAGAATTATGTTGTATATCAAACAATTATTGCAAGAAGGCAAAAGCATACAGGGCGAAATCACCCTTAAAGGGTGGGTACGCACCTTCCGCAGCAACCGTTTTATCGCCCTAAATGACGGCTCGACTATTGAGAATGTGCAAGTAGTGGTCGATTTTGAAAATACAGACCCTGAACTACTAAAGCGCATCACTACCGGAGCCGCTATAGAAGTGAAAGGACAAGTGGTAGAAAGTCAAGGGAAAGGACAGGCAGTAGAGGTACAAGCTACTACTATTAGTATATTAGGCGACAGTAATCCTGAAGAATACCCTATACAGCCTAAAAAACACTCCCTTGAGTTTTTGCGCGAAAATGCCCACCTACGCGTGCGCTCTAATACCTTTAGCGCTGTAATGCGTGTGCGCTCTACTCTGGCATATGCTATTCACAAATACTTCCAAGACAATGGCTTTTTCTATGTAAATACGCCTATCATCACCGGTAGCGATGCTGAAGGAGCTGGCGAGATGTTCCGCGTAACAACTTTAGACGCTAAAAATCCACCGCTAACTGAAGATGGAAAGGTAGATTATAAAAAAGACTTCTTTGGACGCGAAACTAATCTTACCGTATCAGGACAGTTAGAAGGTGAGACTTTTGCAATGGCTCTTGGTAAGATTTATACTTTTGGGCCTACTTTCCGTGCTGAAAACTCTAATACCTCACGCCACTTAGCCGAGTTCTGGATGATAGAGCCTGAAATGGCGTTTTTCGACCTTATCGACAATATGAATTTGGCTGAAGACTTTATTAAGTATGTGCTAAAATACACCTTAGAAGTACGTCGTGATGACCTTGAGTTCCTCAACAAACGTTTCTTAGAAGAAGAAAAAGGCAAACCACAACAAGAACGCAGCTCTATGTCGCTTATTGAGAAGTTAGAGTTTGTGATAAACAACGACTTTAAACGCGTAAGCTATACTGAGGCCATCGACATTCTAAAGAATTGCAACCACAATAAGAAGAAGAAATTCCAATACCTTGTAGACGAATGGGGTATTGACTTGCAAAGTGAACACGAGCGTTATTTGGTAGAAAAACACTTTGAATGCCCTGTAATACTCTATGACTATCCGGCAAACATCAAAGCGTTTTATATGCGCCTAAATGACGATGGTAAGACGGTACGCGCTATGGACATCCTCTTCCCTGGTATTGGCGAAATAGTAGGGGGTTCGCAGCGTGAAGAGCGCTATGAGGTGCTTAAAAAGAAAATCGCTGATCTGAATATGGACGAAGCAACTCTTTGGTGGTACTTAGACCTCCGCAAGTTTGGTACTGCTGTACACAGTGGTTTTGGGTTAGGCTTTGAGCGTTTGGTACTCTTTGCTACCGGTATGACTAATATACGCGATGTAATACCTTACCCACGTACTCCACAGAGTGCTGAGTTTTAATAGATATTTAAAAGGTAAATAAAAAATAGAGAGGATTATCAGAATGATAGTCCTCTCTATTATTATGGTTTAAACGTAACGGATTACATAGAGTATTTGTTTACGCGTTCTTTAGCTTTGATAAGGTCTAGACCTAAGCTGTTGATTTTTTGCTGTTTTTCGAGCAATTTGCCTTTGAATTTAGCTTCGTCTTGAGGAGAAAGAGCCCCTTTAGCTTTCTTCATATCAAATTTGTTTTGCTCTTTAGCTAAATCGGTTTTAGCTTTAGTTATTTTAGCTTCTACTTTAGCTACTTCGCTATTAGCTTTGCTCAATTGTCGTTTTTTCTTTTGAGCTTCTTTTTCAGCTTTAGCTTTGGCTTTTTCAGCTTTTTCTTGTTCTTTTTTAGCTTTCTTTTCAGCTTTAGCTTTTTCTTTAGCAGCTTTTTCTTCAGCTCTTTTGGCTTTTTCAGCTTCTTTTTTAGCTTTTTTCTCAGCTTTTTCTTGTTCTTTTTTAGCCTTTTCTTCAGCTTTCTTAGCTTTTTCAGCTTCTTTCTTGGCTTTTTCTTCAGCTTTAGCTTTTTCCTTTAGCGCTTTTTCTTCAGCTTTTAGGGCTTTTTCTTGTTCTTTTTGCGCTTGTTGTTGTGCTTTGAGCTGTTCTTTTTCAGCCTTTAGGGCAGCCTCTTGTTGTGCTTGAGTAGCTACATCAGAGCCTAATATAACTGTAGAAGAAACTGTATCAGTAACTGTACCTACCATAGGTTGTTCTACCTGAGCGGTAGCTAAATGAGCAGCAAAAAGAGCTGCGGCGAATGTGATTGCGTGTAATTTCATAGTTTATTTTTATTTAGTTTTTTCGGGGGCAAAGATACACAAAATAACGATACCCCGTTCTTTTTTATAACATTTTTAACAAAAAAAAGTCGCCTACAGGGTATAGGGAAAGTAGGCGACTTTTAGGAGTAATTAAAATATAAATAGTTATGGATTATTGAACATTACCTCTAATGCGCAATCCTTTTACGGGATTGGTTTTAGCGTTAGAAGTTACGGTAATCGTTTTGCTGATTGGGCCTACGCGATTGGTATCGTATTTTACTTCAATTTTTCCTTTAGCCCCTGGTGCTACAGGTTGGTTTGTCCAAGAAGGAACAGTACAACCGCAAGAAGAAGCTACGTTAGTGATTACGAGCGGTGCTTTACCAGTATTAGTAAATTCGAACACACGCACGCCATCAGCACCTTGTTTGATGTTACCATAGTCGATTTCTTCAGCTTTGAATGAAATTTCTGCGTCTTGGGCATAAGCCATTACACCAAAAAATGCTAAAAACACAAATGTTAAAAACTTTTTCATAGTATAAAAAATTAAATTATAAATTAGTTGTTTTTTACGTTAGGTACAGTTACAATAATCGTGCCAAAGTATGATTTGTCAATTTGTCAATTTGCCGATTTGTCAATTTGCCGATTTGCTGATTTGTGGATTATTATAATCGTCTGGCAGTTTGAAATTAATGAAATAAGCATAGGTTACAGCTGTTGGAACTCCTCTCATTTTACCTGGGATAAAGCAGGGTAGGCTTCTGATAAGGAAGACAGCTTCTTCTTCCAATATTTTGTTAGCGGCTCGCTTCCCTATTATACTGACAGTACCATCAGTATTGATGCGAAAAGCTATAGCCACTTTTCCTTGTATCTCCTGAGCTAGGGCTTCAGGAGGATATTTAAAATGTATCTTCACGTGCTTGTCTAGCTGCTCTTTAAAACATTGATATTGCTTGTCGTTAGGAACTTCTTTGCAGGCTTCGAACATAGGTTTTTCTTCTATAATAAAATAGGGAATCTCAACAGGTTTTTCATCGTCTGAAGGAGCGACAATTTCTTCTTGTGCATAGCTATTGGCTACTACTGCTAAACATAGTACTAAAAGGATTTTTGGTAAGAGTTTCATTATCTATCTGTTTTTGAAAAAAAGCACAATAAATATGCCAAAGTTTGAGAGTAGTATATTTTTCTGGTTTTTGACCTATTATTAGACGTTTATACTTCGCTAAATCTTCGTCTATCCTTCGTTCTTCCTATATTGTTTGTATATCGTTTGTATAGGGTAAATGGCTACAGAAAATTTTTCTGTTTGCAAATTCGCTATTTTTTTCGTATGTTTGCAACTTTAAAGTGAATCTGTATGCTTACTAAAGAACCTTTATACTATTACACCCGCTTGCGAAAGCGCTTCCCGAACTCGTATCTGGCTGAAGATAACAATCAGATTATCATTGGCATAGACGCTGATTATATAGATGCAACTGACTATAGCTACGCTGCCCTTGAACAGTATTTTCAGCAGCAAACGCCTATAGCGCCTTTTGCGGGACTCTTTGGGGTGTTCGCGTATGAAACTATTCATTTTTTTGAACATATTCCGCAGAAAACTGACGCTCAATATTTCTTTCCGCCTTTTGTCTTTGCTAATGCTAAAGCCTACCTACACTATTCTAAAATAAACAAAGTGTACTCTTGCTACGGTGAGGAGGGGGTGTATTTTGATTTTCTGCAAAAAGGTGATGAGGTTATAGAGGATTCGGCACAGGCTCCTACCTATCATATACACACTGACTTGCAACAGGAAAGCGAGCACTTTGGGGCAATAGTGGAGAAGGCTAAAGAGTATATTCGCTCGGGCGATGTGTTTCAGGTGGTGCTTAGCGAGCAGCTTTGTTTGGCTACCAATTTGGACTCGCTTACTTTCTACCGCTTGCTCTCTCAGGCAAACCCTTCGCCTTATATGTTCCACTTCCCCACTCCGTATGGCGATGTAGTAGGCTCAAGTCCGGAGATTTTAGTAGATATTACCGGCAACCAAATACATATAGCCCCTATTGCGGGTTCGAGACCTCGTGGGAAAGATGCGAATGAAGATGTGCGTTTGGAGCAAGAACTCCTTAGCGACCCTAAAGAGTGTGCCGAACACCGTATGTTAGTGGATTTAGCACGGAATGATATAGGGAAGTTTGCCGAAAAAGGGTCGGTTAGCGTTAAAAATATGATGCACGTACTGCGTTACCAGCATATTATGCACATAGTATCGGATGTGTATGGCAATAAACGGGCTGACGTATCGCCTTTTGAGGTGATTTCTATCGTTTTTCCGGCAGGAACACTCAGCGGCGCTCCTAAAATACGGGCTATGGAGCTTATTGGGGAGCTGGAGACCTACGCTCGCAACGTATATGGCGGGGGGATAGGCTTTTTGCACTTCAATGGCAATGTGCAGTTGGCAATAGTGATACGGAGTGCTTTCTTTGAGGCGGCACACCCTAACAGCCGTCAGCAGCGGGTATTTATACAGGCCGGTGCGGGTATAGTGTATGACTCGGTGCCTGAAAGGGAATACGCTGAAATACAGCACAAAAGAGCCTCTGTGCTTAATATTTTTACGCAATACTGTAAGAATCAATAATTTTTAGAAACATCCCCCCTGCCCCCTTCAAAGGGGGAGATGCGATGGTCAATAAAGGGGGAGATGTGACGGTCAATATAGACGAACATCATAATTTAATATAAGTTCAGTATAAGGATACAATATAAATAAGTTCTCTTTGTTTTACTTTTGATATGATTTTACTAATAGATAATTACGATTCATTTGTGTTTAACGTGGCACAATACCTCAGCGAACTGACTGATGAGGAAGTGAAAACAGTGCGCAACGATGCGCTTACGCTTGCTGAAATACGGGCTCTTCAGCCTACTCGCATTGTGCTTTCGCCAGGCCCTAAACACCCTAAAGATAGTGGTATTTGCTTAGAAATTCTGAAGGAAATTACTGATATTCCGATTTTGGGTATCTGCTTGGGGCATCAGGCATTCGGGCTTGTACACGGGGCTACTATAGCTCGCCTTGAAACGCCCCTGCACGGCAAGACTTCTGAAATGGAGGTTGTGGATAAAGAGGCGACTCTTTTTAAAGGGTTGCCACCGCGTTTCAACGTGATGCGCTATCATTCGCTATACGTGGATAAAGACACGCTGCCTGAAGAACTAAAAATTACCGCCCTTTCGGACGATGGGGTAATAATGGCTTTGCAGCACCGCCACAAGCCCATACACAGCATACAGTTTCACCCTGAATCGTTTTTTACTGAATACGGTAAGAACATTATAAAGAACTTTTTGGTAGGTACGCAGGTGGCTCTCCCCACACAAGACAATGCTGACAAGCAGAAGGCTTATGCCGATGAGGTGTTTAGAAAACATCTGAAAAAGCTACAGGATAACCTACCGCTTGCTGACCCTGATTTTAAAGAAATATGTGCCGTACTGAACAGTAAGCAGTATGACATAGTGCAGCTCGGGGCTCTGTTGGTGCTCATCAGCGAGAAGAGTCTGTATCCGGAATCGCTTACTGCTTTTGTACGCAACCTATTGGCATACAGTACTACCTTTGCCGATGACCGCCCTATGATAGACCTCTGTGGCACTGGCGGCGACGGACTGAAGACTATCAACATTTCGACCACTGTAGCCTTTATAGTAGCGGCGATGGGGGTTAGAGTTGCTAAACACGGCAACCGCTCGGTTACCAGCAAAAGTGGCAGTAGTGATGTACTGCAAGAATTAGGCGTGCCGCTAGAATCTTCATTGGTTAAACAACTACAGACTTTGGACAGCAAAGGGGTGGCTTTCTTTCACGCTCCTTTCTTTCACAAATTAGTAGGTGAAGTGCGCGAGGTACGTCAGCGATTGGGTATACGTACGGTTTTCAACGTATTAGGGCCTCTTTTGCACCCTAACACTCACCTAAAATATCAGTTGGTAGGGCTCTATCACGAGCCTGTAATGCGTCTTTATGCTGAAACGCTTCAGCTATTGGGCAGAGAACACGCTTTGGTGGTAAGAGGTAATGATGGGTTGGACGAAATAACGCTCTGCGATGAGACGAAAATAGTAGAAGTAAAGGGCAACAAGCTATTAGAATACAGCATTGCTCCTGAAATGTTTGGTTTTAAGCGTGCTTTTCACGCTGAGATAGAGGGAGGCTCTCCCAAAGAAAACGCTGAGATACTGCGTCGCACCCTTAGAGGCGAAGAGCGCGGGGCTAAAGCTGATATAGTGATGCTCAACGCTATGTTTGCCCTCTATACTGCCAACGTAGTGAAACACCCTATGGAGGCTAAACCTCTTATAGAAGAGGCTATTAGGAACGGAAAGGTTTGGAACTATTATCAATTGACAATTGATAGTTTGTAGATTATTTGTTATTTTTGCGGCATATAAAATCAAGAAAAATATGAGAAGTATACAGTTTAATCAAGAAATAACATTTGAACAGTATCAAATGGCGGTACGCGTATTGGAAGCCATAGGATTAGAGGTTCAGAAAAATGAAATGCCTACTTTGCCTTTAGAAGTTATAGAGGGTATTGAACAAGGTTGGCAAGAATTGCGCGAAGGAAAAGGAATTGCAAGCGCTGATGTTCATAAAAAAGCAAGAATTTTATGTGCCGGAAGATAATATGGGCGCCAAAAGCAGAAAAAGCCTATCTTTCAATCTTAGATTTTTGGATTGAACATAACGATTCATCTGCTTATTCCCTAAAAATTATAGCAGCAGTAGAGGCAACCGAAAAGAGAATCTCTGAATATCCCTTTATAAACCCTATTGTATATGAAACTCCTCTGAAAGAAATCAGAAGAGCGGTAATACTTTATAATTTTTCATTATTTTACGAGGTTTTTCCTGATAAAATAGAAGTGGTTTTCTTTTTTGACAACAGAGATAACCCTAAAAAACTACCATTTTAAAAAAGAGCAATGGATATACTATTAGAAATAAAAAAACAGCGCGATGTACAGCTTGAAAGAGAGCGGACTTTGCTGCAACGCCCTTCGTTTAAAGAGGCTTTATCAAAAAAAGGTATTAGCATTATAGGTGAGATAAAACGCGCCTCGCCCTCTAAAGGACCAATAGCAAATGAGCAGTTTGAGCTTATCCCTCAAGCGCAATCTTACCAACAAAAGGGTGTGGCTGCCTTTTCTATCCTTACGGAAGAGGCGTATTTCAAAGGTGATAATCTGTTTATACCCCGCGTAAAAGAGGCTATCCCTACTATACCTATCTTGCGCAAAGATTTTATTTACACTCCTTTTCAGGTAGCACATAGCAAGTTTTTAGGCGCCTCGGCTATACTGCTTATCGTGCGTATGCTAAACGACACTCAGCTACTGTCGCTACACCGTTTGGCGCAAGATTTGGATTTAGATGTATTAGTAGAGGTACACGATGCCCACGAACTGGAGCGCGCTCTTGCCATTCCTGAATTGGCTATACTCGGTATTAACAATCGCAATCTTAATACCTTTGAGGTATCGCTCGCCACTACCAAACAGTTGCTGCAGCAACTACCCAAAGAGAGACGAGAAAAACTGATAGTTGTAAGCGAAAGCGGTTTCCACAGCTCAGAAGATATCGCTTATGCTGAACAATTAGGGGTTGATGCCCTCTTAATAGGGGAAGCCCTAATGAAAGGGGAGATTTAAGGATTAGCTGATTTGTCGATTTGCTAATTTGACGATTATTCTATATTTTTGCACTAAATACAAACACTGAATACTATGTCTTACACAATAACCATAAACAGTAATAGCGCGCAAGCAGAAAGCCTTGTACAATTTCTTAAAAGTCTTGATTTCGTAGACGTTAAGAAGAAAAGAGAGGCTAAAGTAGCCACTGTTGCACCCAAAGTATTAGAGGAAGATGAAGATGGAATGCCTCTTGCTTATAAAGATTTTATCTTAGACCTCTCGAAAAAAACTAAAAAAGCAGCCGCTAAACGATTCTACGAAAAAGTAGCTGATAATAATATATTATGATAGTTATTACTGACACCAATATATTTTATAGTGCTTTAGCTGCTCCGCAAGGAGAAATTGCTAAAATATTAAACGAGAGGGGGAATATACAATTTTTAGTACCTGATTATCTTATTGAAGAGATTGAAGAACTCAAGTAAGAAAACATCTTTATAAAAAGCAAAAATGATTACAAAACTAAAAATATGTGGTATCAGGAGTGTAGCTGAAATTGAAGCGCTCGGTGATTTGGCTATTGATTATTTTGGTTGTATATTTGCCGAAAATAGCAAACGTTATGTGAATATTGACCTTGCTACATCTATAGTTGAGAAGATACACCAAGCGGGGAAGCTGGCGGTAGGGGTGTTTGTAGATGCGCCTTTGCAAATGATACAGCAGACCATAGCTGCTACTAAAATTGACATCGTACAACTACACGGCAGTGAGTCGCCCCAATATTGCCAAACGCTTCAACAAGAAGGGATTAGCCTCTGGAAGGCTTTCGCTGTATGGGATACCCTGCCTGACATATCGGCTTATCTTCCTTATATACAGTATCCTCTGTTTGACACTAAAGGGGCTAACAAAGGTGGTAACGGCATCGCCTTTCGATGGGAGGTGCTAAAAGGAATGTCCGCTTACTCATTTGTATTAGCAGGTGGTATAGAGGAAAACAATCTGCAAGAAGCCCTTAGCTATCAGCCTGCCATACTAGATGTGAACAGCAAAGTAGAAATAAACGACCGCAAAAATCGCTCTCTTATACAAAGACTTATAGAAAAATTAGCAAATTAGCAAATTAGAGAATTAGCAAATGAATACAGAAATAGAAAATCATAATACTAAAGCCTATTTTGGTAAGTTTGGCGGGCAATACGTGCCTGAAACAGCTATGTATGCCCTTACTGAACTAGAAAAAGAATATCAGAAAGCTAAAAACGACCCTGCTTTTGAAGAAGAACTACAGGATTTACTCAAAAACTACGTAGGGAGACCCTCTCCTTTGTATTACGCTAAGAATCTTAGTGCTCATTATGGGCAGGATATCTACCTAAAGCGCGAAGACCTCAACCATACAGGGGCTCACAAGATTAACAATGCGTTGGGACAGGTGCTCTTGGCTAAGCGGATGGGTAAGAAGAAAGTGATTGCCGAAACAGGTGCGGGACAACACGGCGTGGCTACCGCTACGGCGGCTGCTCTTCTGGGGCTTGAATGCGATGTATATATGGGGGCTGTAGATATTGAACGCCAAAGACTGAACGTTTTTAGAATGGAACTTTTAGGGGCAAGGGTAGTATCCATCACCGATGGGCTACAGACACTAAAAGAAGCTACCACTGCCGCTATACAGTCGTGGGTAGCTGAAATAGAGACGGTTTTCTATGTGATAGGCTCGGCAGTAGGCCCTCACCCCTACCCTACCATAGTACGCAATTTTCAGCAAGTGATAGGCAACGAAACCAGAGCTCAGCTTGACGCATTAGGCAAGCACGCTGACCACGTAATAGCTTGTGTAGGCGGAGGAAGTAATGCTATAGGTATTTTCACTGCCTTTTTGTCTGACCCTCGCACACATCTGTACGGTACTGAAGCCGGCGGTGAAGGCATCGACACTGATAAGCACGCCGCTACTCTTACACTGGGCAAAGAAGGTATTATACACGGAATGAAAACCTACGTATTGCAAGATAAGTATGGACAGATAAGTCCGGTACACTCTATTTCAGCAGGGCTTGACTACCCAGGTGTAGGGCCAGAGCACGCTCATCTGTTTGAAAGTGGGCGGGTTACTTATGCTCCTATCACCGATGCCGAAGCAATGCAAGCACTGCTATTCACCACTCGCAAAGAGGGTATTATACCTGCTATAGAAAGTGCTCACGCTTTAGCCTACTTAGAAAAATTATGTCCAACCCTTGACAAAAGACAAACGATAGTAGTAAATGTATCGGGTAGAGGTGACAAGGATATGCATACTGTATTTTCAATACTTAAAGGAGAAAAATATGACTAAATCTATATCTGAAATTTTTGCAGGAAAAGAAAAAGTAAATATCGGTTATATAGTAGCTGGGTATCCTAACCTCAGCTTTACAGAAGAATTTTTGAGGAAGTTAGACCAGTCGGCACTTGATATGCTTGAAATAGGCATTCCTTACTCCGACCCTTTAGCAGACGGCAAGCTGATAGCTGAAGCCTCATTTGCTGCCTCGCAAGCGGGGGTTACTACCGATGTAGTATTTGACCTACTCGAAAAGGTAAAGGGGGAGGTACACAAGCCTTTGCTCTTCTTAGTATATTACAACCTGCTTTTTGCCTATGGAGTGGAGGCTTTTGTACAACGATGTACCGAAGTAGGTATTAGTGGGCTTATCATTCCCGACCTACCTTATGAAGAAGCGACTGCCATACTACCTGTACTGAAAGCCCATAATATAGCTTTTATTCCTTTAGTAAGTGTAACCTCGGGGGCTCGTATTGCTCAGATAGTGCGCTTAGGTGAAGGCGGTTTTATATATGCTGTGGGGTCATTAGGTGTAACAGGTAGCAAGCAGGTAAGTTTAGACCGTTTGCAACGCTTCACTGACGAAATTAGGCAACACACCTCATTGCCTATTGCTTTGGGCTTTGGCATTAAAACTCATAGTGATGTGGAGACAATGCGTCACTATGCCGATGGGGTAATAGTAGGCACCAGCATCGTGGCCTATACCCAAAACAATAGCGTAGATAGTGTAATAAGTGAAATAGGGAAGATTTTTGGTTAGAAAATCAGTGCTATTCTTTTTCTTCTTTTAGAAGATAGGGTCTTAGTACTGATGTCCAGAGTTTGTAGCCTTCGGCATTCATATGTAGGTTGTCTTCTTTATAAATATTGGTGCGCAGAGAGCCTGCCTCGTCATACATTACGTGGGTAATATCGAGGTAAGTATAGCCTTGTAGAGAAGCGTTTTGCTGTAGGAGGGCATTGACAAGTTGCTGGTCTTTGAGTTCGTGTGCCTTAGCTGGGGAAGGTTTTAACGACACTACCCATAAGGTAGCTGTAGGATACTCCTCTTTTAGGCGAGCTATGAATATTCTGAACAAATCGAAGCACTTTACCGCATTTACCCCCTCTTTATGCGTACCCAAATCGTTTTCTACATATAGCACTATCTGCTTAGGTTGATAGCCTTGCGCTATCACAGGGTAGTTATACAGCATATCGCGCAAAGTAGCCCCTCCGTACGAACGGCGTATAATCTTTAAAGGAGCAAAATCTTGTTCGATTGTGTCCCACATATTAATAGTTGAACTGCCCAGAAAAAGCACATCGCAACTGAGGTCTTTCATACGCTTGTTTTGCTTCTGGTAGTAATCAATATCGCGCTGGTAACGCTTTATCCACTCCGCCTCATCGGTTTGTTCGAATGGGATAACTGTCTTGATCGTAATGGTAGGGGTTTCTGTTTGCTGAGTATTTTTATACTGCTGCCCTCTCGCCGTAAAACAACAAGCTAATAAATTCATTATTAATGTAATGTATTTTTTCATTTCTAACTATCTTAAAACTCTAATTCCGTTTGGGTGCCACTGTTTTCATTCTCTGTAGATGCTATTATCTCTTCATCACCTAAATCTTCTACTGTTTCCTCTTCTTGGGGTTCTTCATAAGGGAGAGATTCAAGAGTATTGATGGTTTTCACCTTGTCGGTAGTGAGTTGATTGCCCAATGCCTTAATACCTTTTACGCTGATAAACTCTTCTAAATTGACCGTAAGGTTCTCTTTCTCCTTGCCTTTTTCTTTAGTGAATACTACCTCAGCCATAGGTCGCCAGTCGGCAGAGACAAAGAGTAATTGTGATTTAGGATGCTCAGTAATTACTAACTCTTCGCGGTTTTCGTTCTCTACCACAAAGCGTTTTACAAATACACGTTCCTTCTCACCATCGTAGTAAATCACCGAAATAGGCTTCTCAGGCACCCACTTCTCCATTACCAAGATGTTATTATCAAAATGCAAACTCAATTCGGGTATAATGGTTTTTACTAATCCCTCTTTGGTGATAAGCAACATACGGTCATCGCCTTTGAAAGCACCGAGTAACTTGCCTCTCTCTTCGGTATTGAGACGCCTTACAATGTCGTCAAACCATATCTTGCGAGGCTTGAGGGTTGATACGCCTTTCTCTTTCAGCTCAATGCGCTTAATAGCGTACTTGCTAACAAGATTACCTTTCACGCCACGCCCTTTGATGAGGGTGTCGGCAAAATCTATATCCCAACGCAGTTTTCGCAAAGTACCTAACTGACGCAGGTTTACGGTTACGACTTCGGCTTCGCCATTAGGATTAGCCGTAAAATAGAGCACTCGACTCTCTTTGTGCTGGGGTATCAACTCATATTTCTTATCGCGGGTAATACCCGTTACGTTGAAGCGCTTGATATACGAGAAGCCGGTTTGTCCGTCTTTGTATATCATATTGTAGATGGTGCGCTTGTCGTCTTTCTTAAACACTGCTACGTGTATAATATTCTTCTCTATATACTGTTTTTCAGCTACTTTGGTAACGTACATCGCACCGCTTTCGGTAAAGACTATCACATCGTCTATCTCGCTGCAATCGCCTACGTACTCGTCTTTGCGCAAACCTGTACCGACAAAGCCTTCTGCACGATTGACATACAATTTGGTGTTGCGCACCACTACTTTAGTCGCCTCGATAGTGTCGAACACACGTATCTCAGTCTTGCGTTCGCGCCCTTTGCTATAGGTTTTCTTAAGTCGCTCGAAATGCGCAATAGCATAATCGACTAAGTGCGCTAAATGGTTCTTCACCTCCTCGATATCGGCTTCTATTTTTAGCATCTGCTCTTCAGCGCGATAGGTATCGAAGTTGGTGATACGAATCATCGGTATTTGGGTAAGGCGTTCTAAATCGTCATCGGTAATTTCGCGTAGCAAATCCTTTTTGAAAGGCTCAAAACGGTCATAGAGGTATTGGTATAAAAGCTCTTTATTTTTGTACTTTTTATCTTTGAAGTTGATATACATCTCTTCTCTGATGAATATCTTTTCTAAAGAGGCTTTATGCCATTGCAAATGCAACTCCTCTAAGGTGATTTCTAACTCTTGTTTGAGTATATCGACAGTGCGGTCGGTACTGCGGCGTAACACCTCAGATACTGTTAAAAAATGCGGCTTATTGTCCTCAATCACACAAGTGATGGGCGAAATAGCCGTCTCGCAAGCGGTAAAAGCATAGAGGGCATCGATGGTTTTATCAGGTGAAGAACCATTAGGAAGGTGCACCAATATCTCTACATCGGCCGCTGTATTATCATCTACTTTTTTTATTTTGATATTACCCTTATCATTGGCTTTCAGTATCGAGTCGATAAGGGTTTTGGTAGTAGTAGTAAAAGGTATTTCGTTGATAACGAGAGTACTTTTGTCTAACTGGGAAATCTTGGCACGCACTCTTACACGTCCGCCTCTTGCCCCATCGTTATAGCCGCTTACGTCCATAATACCCGCTGTGGGGAAGTCGGGGTAGAGCTCAAAAGGTTTTCCTTGCAAATAAGCAACCGAGGCATCGATAAGCTCAATAAAGTTATGAGGCAGTATCTTGGTAGAAAGCCCAACCGCTATCCCCTCAGTACCTTGTGCGAGTAGTAGGGGGAACTTGACCGGCAGGCTGATAGGTTCTCTCTTGCGTCCGTCATAGCTTGATTGCCATTCGGTTACTTTAGGGCTAAACACTACATCGAGAGCAAATTTAGAAAGTCGTGCTTCTATATAACGGGGCGCTGCGGCATCAGCCCCTGTTAGGGTGTTGCCCCAGTTACCTTGGGTATCGATAAGCAGTTCTTTCTGACCGATTTGCACTATCGCATCGCCTATACTCGCATCACCGTGGGGGTGGTACTGCATAGTGTTACCCACTACGTTGGCCACCTTATTGTAGCGACCATCGTCTAACTCTTTGAGGGAGTGCATAATACGACGCTGTACGGGTTTGAAACCATCTTCTATAGCAGGCACCGCTCGCTCTAAGATTACGTAAGAGGCGTAATCTAAGAACCAGTCTTGGTACATACCGGTTATCTTGATGATGCTGTCATTAGGATGCGCAGCACTAGTTTGAAGCTCATTTTCTTCCATTTTGCTCTTTTATCTAATATCGAGGTATTTGTGCATTTGCAGTGAGGCACGCCACTGTGGGTGCGTCATTACATAATCTACTATTTTAGGGATTACTATTGCTGATTTGCTCCACTCTGGCTGTAGGTATAGCAGGCAGTCGGGTGATACTTGGGCTGCCATCTCTTCAGCAAAAAGAAAATCATTGTTGTTATAGATGACCATTTTTAGCTCGTTTGCCTGCTGTAGTACCCCGCCTACTGGTCGCTTTATTTTTTTAGGTGATAGGCATATCCAATCCCACGTACCTGAGAGAGGATGAGCGCCCGAAGTCTCTATATGAGTACGCGCTCCTCCTTCTCTGAGCAGAGCGGTGAGTTTATCGAGGTTCCACATCAGGGGTTCGCCCCCTGTGATGATGATAAGGCGAGAATGCTTTAGCGCTTCGGCTGCTATATCCTCGACCGGCACTATAGGGTGCGCCTCGGCTGCCCAGCTCTCTTTTACATCGCACCAATGGCAACCAACATCGCAGCCGCCTAACCTAATAAAGTAAGCGGCTGAACCCTTATAATACCCCTCACCTTGTAAGGAGTAAAAAGCCTCCATAAGGGGGAGCGCCTCCCCCCTATGCAAGGCTGTTAACTTATATTCGTCTAACATTTAATCTGCTTCTATTCGTAATTTGCTACGTCTAATATCCACGGGTCGGGTATCTCGGTATTCTCGCGAATTTCTTCTACTTTCTTCATCGCATCTTCATACTTATCAAAACGATCTACGTAGATAAAGTTAAGCACTTGGTCGCGGTTATAATACACCTTAGCATCATAACCAAAGTTTTTCATCTCTTCTACTCGCTTATTTACGTTATTGATATTGAGGAACACCCCTACTATTACGTAATATCCTTTTTCGGTATCTTTAGCCGTTAGCTTGGTAACCCTTGTACTGCGATATAGCTGAGTGATTTCTTTAGGGTTGTTTTCAATCTCTAAAGCAGTAAGGAACAAGAAGTATCTGTCGCGGCTGCGAGTATAGTTGAGGTCGAGCGAGGTGGCGTTATTAGGGATAAGATAACGATTTTCATTCTTAATATCCATACGGAAAAGGTCGAAGCCAAGCGTATTGAGACTGGCAGGTTTGCGCTGCGTTACCAAATCGTCATTCACGTTGATACTACTGTTGAAGAAGTTCTGCGCTGGACGCACTTTGCTCTCTAACGAAGTAGTTTTGCCGCTTTCGGGCACTGTAATCGACACGTTGTCGCCCATCATATTGAGGTCGCCCTCGAGGGTTACCCCCATAATACGGGTTTTGAAGTCATCTTCTTCAGGTGTTTTAAATCCTTTGAAGCTAAATGTCTTAGACTCTTCATTAGTAATAGCAGAAAAACCATCGTAAGTAATGATTTTCTTGACATTGCTATCAGGATTTTCGTATACTATCACCAATGCCCAGCCCGCAGCTGACCCTCCTTCTATCTGCCCAAGAGCAGCACGCACGTTTGCCACAGTATAGTCGCCAACTACTTTGGTAGCAGGGGCGAGCAACGAGGTAACATTAGCGTAATAGACATAAGGAGCCGCATTTTTTAGCTTTTCATCATTGATACCATCGTAGATAAGTTCGCCTGATATAGGCACATAGGCATTGATATCAGGGGTTTTAAATAATACGCTACTTGCCTCTTCGCGGTTTTTGTCTACCGGTATATTCTTAGTGCCGCGCAACACTCCGCTATTATACGGGTAAGTAGCTGCCCAATAAAGTCCGGCGTACGCCACCTTGCCCCCCGTACCGTCATAGCTGAAATGAGCGGTACTTGACGCAAAAGTATTGGGGTCGTTATCAACATCAATATACTGCATATCAAACTCGTCATTAAGTTTGGCTTTAGGCGAACGGTCGTTATAAGGGTCGTTAGGGCTTGCGCCTTTTTCTTTGCGGTTTATCACGTTGTTGCCTATTATCTTGATATCCCCCTTGATGAAGGTTTCGTACCTGATTTTGAAATCGGTATTTTGTGCCGCTGCAGGCATCAGAAGCCCTATAAGCGCTAATACGGTGATGAGATATTTCATTGGTTCAGAATTTGTTTGGCTATTCTGAGCGCCTCAGTACCTTGCTGTAGGGTGACCGTAGGTGTGGTGTTATTACGGATAGCATCAGCAAAAGATTCGAGTTCGTCTAAAATAGCGTTGTTATTGTGAATTTCAGGATATTCAAAGTAGATTTGCTTTCTTTCTCCCTCCGCATTTTGCAATATCATATCGAAGTCGCCTGCTACTTCAGGGGCTTCTTTCATCTTGACCACTTCCACTTTCTTTTCTAAGAAATCTACTGATATATAAGCGTTTCGCTGAAAGAATCGGCTTTTGCGCATATTCTTCATCGAGATACGGCTGGCTGTAAGATTGGCTACGCAACCGTTTTCAAACTCTATACGGGCATTGGTAATATCGGGCGAGTGGCTTATCACCATTGCACTGCTGGCTGATATGTGTTTCACCTTTGATTTTACCACACTCAGTATGACATCTATATCGTGTATCATCAGGTCGAGCACTACGGGCACATCAGTACCGCGAGGGTTGAACTCAGCTAAGCGGTGCGCCTCTATAAACATAGGCTCTTGTATCTGGTCGCGTACGGCAGTAAAGGCAGGGTTGAAGCGCTCTACGTGTCCGACTTGTCCTTTTACTTGGTGGGCTTCGGCTAAGGCGATGATTTGTTCAGCCTCTTCGACCGTAGTAGCGATAGGCTTTTCGATAAAAAGGTGCTTACCGGCTTTGATGATTTTTTCGGCACAAGCGAAGTGGTTGAGCGTGGGGGTTACCACATCGACCATATCGCAAGCAGCGATGAGGGCTTCGACACTATCAAAACGATGGTAGCCAAACTCTTGGCTTACCTTTTGAGCGTTAGCCTCATCGAGGTCGTAAAAACCTACCAACTCGTATTTATCGGATTGGTTTAGCAATCGCAAGTGTATTTTTCCGAGATGCCCTGCGCCGAGCACCCCTGCTTTTTGTTTTTCCATTTTTAGTATCCTATTTTAGCGCGTACCCTACGGAGGGTTTCGTCGGCTACTTTATGCGCTTTGGCAGCACCTTCCTTTAGGATAGCGTCCAATTCGTCTAAATGTGCCATAAAGTAAGCATAACGCTCGCGAGGGGTAGCAAATTGTTCTAATATCAGTTCGTAAAGAGCCTGTTTGGCCTGACCATAGCCGTAGCCTCCTGCACGATAGAGAGCTTCTATCTGCTGCACTTGGTCGTCAGTAGCCAATAGGCGATATAGTTTCATCACATTGCAGGTGGTGGGGTCTTTAGGGTCTTCTAAAGGCGTACTATCGGTTTGTATAGACATCACCTGCTTTCTGAGTTGTTTTTCAGGTAAAAAGATATTGATAAAGTTATGGCGCGATTTGCTCATCTTCTCGCCATCAGTACCAGGGATAATCATTATGCGCTCTTCAATCTTAGCCTGTGGTAGCACAAAAGTTTCGCCCATCTGGTGGTTGAAGCGAGAAGCTACATCGCGGGTGATTTCAAGGTGCTGTAATTGGTCTTTACCCACAGGTACGACCTCAGCATCGTAGAGCAATATGTCGGCTGCCATCAGCATAGGATAGGTGAAAAGACCGGCATTCACGTCTTGCAGATAGTCCATTTTATCTTTGAACGAATGGGCAAGCGTGAGGCGCTGATAAGGAAAAAAGCAACTTAAATACCACGAAAGTTCTGCCGTTTGAGGCACATCGCTCTGGCGGTAGAAAGTTACCTTATTGGTATCGAGACCGAAAGCTAACCACGTAGCTGCTACGCTATAAGTATTGGCGCGCAACTCCTCGCCATTTTTTATTTGAGTGAGCGAGTGCATATCGGCTATAAAGAGAAAAGATTCGTTAGCGGGGTCGGCAGCCATTTGCACTGCCGGACGTATAGCCCCGAGTATATTGCCCAAATGGGGGGTGCCTGTACTTTGAATACCTGTAAGTATACGAGCCATTTTAATTTGTCGATTTGTCGATTAGCCAATTTGTTAGTTTGCAGATTGACTAATAGGTTTAATTGGCGGCAAATATACAAAATTATTTTGAATTATGAATTATGTAGGCAAAACACACAAGATTATTTGAGTAAGAGCTGAGCGAGGGTAGCATATTTTTCTGGTTGGAGAAGGATTATTAGTCGTTTATACTTCGGTGATTGTTCGGTGATTGTTCGGTGTTCCTGTATTGTTCCTATATGGTTTGTATAGGGTAAGTGTATTTAGAAAATTTTTCTGGGAGAGAGATTGGGAGGGCTGAGAAGGCTGGGAGGATTGGGAAGGCTGGGAGGAATGGGGGCGTGGAAATAATTAATAAGTTTTTTTTGGACTTTAACATATTTTTTGTACTTTTGCCGCCGTCTCATAAGGGGTGCTGTAATAGGCTGAGATTATACCCATAGAACTTGAGCGGGTAATGCCGTTCAAGGAATGAAACTAAGCGTAAGGCTTGTTTTTGCTTTTGGGTAGCAGGAACAAGTCATTTTTTGTTTAATAACCACACCAAATAATTGCCTCTTTTATTTGTGAAAAAAACATTTTATTCAACAATGAAAAATGTACTTATGTACACCGCGCTATGCTTGTCGTCAGTGGCTATGGCGCAACAACCAATTGAGTCGGTTATGGACTCTATCCGTGAGCCTATACTGTTAGACGAAGTATTAGTGTCGGCAGTTAGGGCTAACCAAAAACTCCCTATCACTTTTTCTAATCTCTCAAAAAAAGAGATTAAAGCTAAAAACTTTGGGCAACAACTGCCTTTGCTGCTCAACCATCTGCCAAATGTGGTGAGCTATTCTGAAGACGGGGTAGGTTTTGGTTCTTCTTATATAAATGTGCGTGGTTCGGATATATACCGTACTAACGTAACTATCAACGGAGTACCGCTAAACGACTCGGAGTCGGGTGGGGTATTCTTTTACAATCTTTCGGATTTGGCTTCGTCAGCTGAAAACATACAGCTACAGCGCGGGGTAGGTACCTCTTCGAACGGAGCGGGTGCCTTTGGAGCGAGTCTTAATATACTAACGGAGGCTATTCAGCCAAAAGCAAGTGCTGAAATAGCAAATTTCTACGGTAGTTACAACACTCATAAACACGCTCTTAAATTTTCTACTGGTAAGATTAATGACCGTTTTGAGCTTAGTGGTCGTTTTTCGGTTATTAAAAGTGACGGCTACAGAGATAGAGGGTGGGCTAATCTCAAATCTTACTTTTTACAAGGGGCATACGCTTATGGGGGTACGCTTATCAAAGCTATTTTGTTAGGGGGAAAACAGCACGCCTATCTAACCTATTTAGGACTTGACAAAGCAACCTTGGCTAACGATAGACGCTATAATCCTGCAGGTGAATATACTGATGCTGCCGGCAATAAGCGTTTCTACGACAATGAAAGCGACAACTATCAGCAAGACCTCGCTCAACTGCATTGGTCGCAACAGTGGAATGAGTTTTGGCGTACCCAAATCGCTTTTCACTATACCAAAGGAAAGGGTTATTGGGAAAACTATGAGAAAGGTGCTTATTCTTGGATAGGGCTTCCTTCATTGGGTAATGATCCTGACGGGGAAGAAAAACAAGCTTACTATATTCACCAACAAGGACTTAATAATGATTTTTGGGGAACGACCTTTTCAGCTAATTATAAAAAGGATAATATAGATTTGTTAGTAGGAGGAGCTTTAAACCGCTATCAAGGGGCTCATATTAAAGATTTATTATGGGCTGAAAAAGCTTATACTTCATACAAAAACAATTATAGTTATGAAGGGCTTAACACCAAAGAAGAAGCATCAGGCTTTGCTAAACTGACCTATACTCTAAACTCAAAATGGAGTTTATTTGCTGATATGCAATTGCGCTATGTAAATTATGAGGCTAAAAAATACAAAGTAAACGAAGCTCTTTACAATTTCAACCCTAAAATGGGAGTTAGCTTTAACCTCAATCCAAACAATAGCTTTTATCTATCGTATGCACGCGCTACTAAAGAACCTAATCGTTCTGACTATAAAGATTATGCTAAAGAACTAAAAAAGAATGCTTTAGCTAAAAAACCTGTAGCTGAAAAACTAAATGATTTTGAATTAGGATGGCGTTATCAGAGTGATAAGGTAGTTTTGAACGTTAATGGTTATTATATGGGGTACCAAGACCAACTTATACCTACTGGTAAACTAAATGAAACAGGCTACCCTATCCGTGAAAATGTAGGAAGTAGCTACCGCTCAGGTATTGAGGCTGATGCGACTGTACACCTTTCTACCAAATGGATATGGCAACCTAATGTAGCTTTCAGTAAGAACATTACTAAAGACTACAAAACAGAGAAGAAAAAAGTTATTACCTATTGGGGTGATACTCAAATTTCATACTCACCAAGTGCTGTAATAGGTAATACAATTAGCTTCTTGCCTATAAAGAACTTTCAAGCAAGTCTTATTTCTAAATATGTAGGTAGCCAATATATTGATAACACACAGCGTGAAGAAGCTAAATTAGATGCTTATTTTGTAAACAACCTAAGTTTGCAATACGAATGGAACCCTAAACATACCTTTAAATCTGTTTTATTTTCAGTAATAGGAAACAATATCTTAAATGCTAAATACATACCTTATGGTAGTAATAAGTATGGAGAATCTTATATACCTGCTGCAGAAGCTCACTATTTGGCAGGTATAACCCTTTCATTCTAAGAGCAAAATACCTAAAGTTTAGGCATAAAAAAAGCTACCAATAATTGGTAGCTTTTTTTATGCCTTACTATATACTTTTATTGTTTAAACCTTTTGAATAGGGTCATTTCTTTTTCGCTGCTGCCTTTCTCTAATATTTCCTTGCGAAAACGAGTCGCTACTTCGGGGTTAAAAATACCAGCAGCTTCAAATATACCAAAAGCTTCTTTTTCTAACACTTCTGCCCATTTGTAGCTGTAATAACCTGCGGCATAGCCTCCGCTGAAAATATGTGAAAAGCCGGTAGATATACAAATCTCTTCAATAGGTGGAAACATCTGGGGTAATGATAGTGAATGCTCAAAGCCCTTGGTGCTTCGTATCTCGTCAGCATACTTCACACTATGCCAAGCCATATCGAGAATACCAAAGACCAACTGACGCACCGTTAGGAGTCCCTCCATAAACTTTTGTGCTTTCTTTATGCGGTGTACCCACTCCATAGGCAGAGGCTCGCCTGTTTGGTAATGGGTTGCAAATAGTCGTAGAGTTTCCTCTTCATAACACCAATTTTCCATCAGTTGGCTGGGTAGTTCAACAAAGTCGCGAGCTACATTAGTACCACTTAGGCTGGGGTAGGTTACGCGCGAAAGCATTCCGTGAAGGGCATGTCCAAACTCGTGAAAGAGAGTCGTAAGCTCATTAAATGTGAGCAGTGAGGGCTCTGTGTCCGTTGGACGGGTAAAGTTGCAGACTATTGATATATGAGGGCGCGAATCGTTGCCTTGTAGGTCGATATATTGGTCTTTGAAAGTAGTCATCCAAGCTCCATTGCGCTTGCCTGCACGAGGGAAGAAATCGGTGTAGAGCAATGCTACATAATTGCCCTCGGCATCGGTTACCTTGTAGGTTTGTACCTCTTGGTGGTACTTCTCGACCTCGTCAGTAAGCGCAAAATGCAGTCCGTATAGTTTTTTATTAGCTACTGCGAACATTCCTTGCACTGCTTTATCTAAAGCCAAATAGGGTTTTAACTGCTGGTCATCTATCTGATATTCCTCTTGTTTGAGCTTTTCAGCATAATAAGGAAAATCCCATTGCTGAAAATCATCTATTTTAGAGAATATGCGCAGCGTTTTTAGTTCTTGTTTGGCTAAAGGCAAGGCTTGCTCTAACAGCGATTGTAGAAAGTCGTTTACCTGCTGAGGGCTTTCTGCCATACGGTCTTCAAGCACAAAGGTAGCGTAATTCTCATAGCCCAATAGGCGTGCGCGCTCGCGGCGTAGCAAGCTGATTTGCCATACTATTTCCTCATTATTATACTCATTGTCATTAGCGCCTCTTTTGTGATAAGCTATGAAGAGTTTCCGGCGCAATTCGCGGTTATCAGCATACTTCATCACAGCAGTATAGAGCGGAAAGTCAAGGGTAAAAACCCAGCTCTCTAACTTGCGCTTTGCCGCTTCAGCAGTTGCCATTTGAAGAGCGTAATCGGGTAGCCCCGTTACCTCTATAGGGTTAGTGATATGTATGAAAAAAAGCTGGTTTTCAGCCAATAAGTTCTCTGAAAACTTTAGCTTAAGCGCTGCTAAATCTCTGTCTATTTCGCGCAGGCGAATTTTGCGTTGGCGTAGGTGTACCCCATTGCGCATAAAGTTATGATACATTTTCTCTACCAAGGTACATTGCTCGGCTGTTAGAGATAGTTTCTCCCGTTTTCTGTATATAGCTTTTATCCGTTTAAAGAGTACAGCATTAAGCCTCACATCATTAGTGTATTCACTAAGCAGAGGCGAGATAAGTTGCGCTTGTGCTTGTAGTTCAGGAGTAGTAGCGGCACTATTCAAATTAAAGAACATAGAGGTAAGCCTCTCTAAGCGCAAGTCATTATAAGCTAAAGGAAGTATAGTATTTTCAAAAGTGGCAGGTTTGTAGTTTTTGCTGATTTTTTGTATTTCTGCCAAACTATCATTAATAGCGGTCTGAATAGCTGGCAGATAATCAAAGGCTGTAAATTGCGAAAAAGGAGCAGCCTCGTAAGGAGTATGAAACATAATAAAGTGATTAATATCTTAAGGCTACCCAATCTCTCAGGTAGCCTTCTTATAAATTCATAATTAAAAAATTAATAAAAAACTACTTATTGTCTTGCATAGCAAATACCGATTGTAGCAGAGGAGTAGTACGAGCCGCTACATTGGTGCGTATTTCCTTCTCTTTATCACCCACTTTAGTAAAAAGCCCATTGATTGCTTGGGTAGTAACATACTGAGTGAGGTTTGCCTCTATCGGTTTCACTAAAGGTATTTGGTTGTACTTACTGATAATGTTCTCCCACACCTTATCAGCACCTACTTTGCTAAGCGATTCTTGTATTTTTGGCGAAAAAGCACTTACCAAAGCCGAATAAGTAGAGTTCTTCAGATAAGTAGTAGCAGCGGTATTATCCCCTTTTAGAATGTTCATAGCATCGGAAAAAGTCATATTTTGTATAGCTGAAAGGAAGATAGGTTTTGCTTGACTTACTGCATTCTCTGCTGCTTCGTTTAGCACTTTTAGCCCTTGGTCGGCTAATGAGCCGAGCCCTATAGAGCGCAAGGTTTTATCTACCTTTTGCAATTCTTCAGGCAATAAGATACGCACTGCTTGATCTTTGAAATAGCCACCATCTTTGCTCAAGGCATCTACACCTGCACTCACGCCTAATTCTAACGCTTGCTTAAGTCCGCCAGCCACATTTAGGCTACCACTTTGCGCCGTTTGGCTAAGCACCTGCTGTAACTCATTACAGCTGTTTAAGGTAAGGCTACCTACAGCCAATATACCTAATAAAAGAGTTTTCTTCATATATATTATTTTATTAATTCCTGTTTTAATATTCTGATATTTTTGGTTTTGCTTTGCAAGCATCGTATATAGCATAAGTTGCTGCATATAAGAAAGGTACGGTAAAGAATAACCCCACACAGCACGCTAATACCCCCAATACAGCAATGAGAAACCCTACTAATAGCACTCCCAAAACCGTGCCAAAAGAGGCTATGACACGCTCATAACTACCTTTTAGTGCATCAGTAACTGACTGATTTTCAAAGATGATAATCGGGAGGCTTAAGCAAAACACTATATTTATAAAAAAAGAAAGAAGACTGTCTAAGAGCGGTATACGTAATACATTCATCAGTATTGATATCCCTCCATTAACTACCCCTAATATCAAGGTAGAAAGCATTATACGCCCTGTGTAAGGAGAATTATAGTGCGTAAATAAATTAGCAAAATCTGACTGACCTCCTTTCGCAATCGCATCTAAGTTTTGGTAAAAACCAGCTGATAAAGGCGCTACTAACACCCCTACTACTAATGACATAAGAGAGATTTTAGCAAGCATAAGGGGCGAAGACATCAGCTCTGCCACATAGAAAGGATTATCTTTTGCATTAATAATCATCTCTTCATAATGAAAAGACATCAGCAAAGGTATACCTATAAA
Source organism: Capnocytophaga sp. FDAARGOS_737 (assembly GCF_009730375.1). Lineage (NCBI taxonomy): Bacteria > Pseudomonadati > Bacteroidota > Flavobacteriia > Flavobacteriales > Flavobacteriaceae > Capnocytophaga > Capnocytophaga sp. FDAARGOS_737. The sequence continues at coordinate 2,079,115 of NZ_CP046316.1, forward strand.
CATCAGTAACATAATTACTACCGTAAGCAGCAACATGCCTATAGTGTGTACAAGCAGGGCTTTCTTATAGAGTTGTCCTGCAAAATCGAAAACGTTTGAGAATGACATATTTTAATGTTTTTTAATGGGTTACACTATTAGTATAAAGGCTGTAAATCACTGCGTATAGCATTGGGAAGGTAACTACAATACCTATGCCAAACACAAAAGCCCCTAAAAGACTGACAATCCCTCCTAAGATTAAGGCGAGCATCACTGTAAAAATGACAGGTACCGTGCGCTTATAGCTATTGCCCATAGCCCTTAGCAGAGGTTGGTCTTCAAAAATGATGATAGGCAAAGTAAGCACAAACACAATCGACATTACCGTAACAGTAGCCAAAGCAAATGCCGGAAGCCCTAAAGCGCCTATCCCTACAAAAGCAACACTCTTCAGCGCCGTAAGCAGCAACACATAACTAAGTATCCTGCCGGTATAGGTAGAGCGATAGAAGCTAAACAGCTGCCCTATGGTAGCCGCCTCATTGCGCTGCACTGACCTATAATTCTTGTACATACCGGTAGTAAAGGGCGTTACAATACCATCTACCAGCAGCAGAAAAAGCGATAATTTGATAGCAAAACCGCCATTGTTTACAAGAGCTGTTATCTTTTCAGGCTGTTTTGATAGTTGGGCAACTTCCTCTAAAGGCATTCCGAAAATAACAGGAGCTAAAAACCAATACAGCCCCAAAAGTACGCCAAAAAGGAGCAAACAGCCTAACAGATGCGTTAAAAAAGTAGTCTTAAACAACTGAAATGAAAGACTTAATACGTTTGATAGTTTCATTAGTAAGAAAAAGGTTTAAAATGATTGGGTCAGCACAAAGTTACGCCTGATAAGCTCTTCGTCCATTCCTGCTATGTAATGCTCTTTGTGGTACTTCAGCAGGTAAATATACTTGACATACCTACGCACTTTGCTGTAAAACAGCGCCGTAGGGTCTAACTCGCCCGTAATGTAGAGCGCCACTTGTTCAGTATTAATATCTAATTGTTCTATTGAGAAAAGTATGTAGTATAAGAAATCTTCAATCGTTTCGTAACTAAATCGATTGAAGTAATGCAACCGCCTACCTTTGAAAGTCACAAAGTAAAACGACCCCACTTCGGCATAGATATACATCATCTCATAGTCGTGCGAGGCGTAGTGCTTTAGAAACATCTTGAGCAACGAGGTAGCAAAATGCTGATAGTCGAAGCGCCCGTAATACGACAGCAAAGCGTTATTGACCATTGCATTAGGCAGATAGGCATTGACCGTTTCTATCGAAGGGATTTTGTCTATCTCTACCGCACGCGCTGGCACATCGGTTACATCTATGCTGTACTTCAAATACTCTATCATCTCCTCTTTTCTGCCACAGAGCGGCTGCGGAATTAGGGCAAAGTTAGGCGAGTTATGCAGTACCCTTATATTATCGAAGTCCTGCCGCAAATCGGTCTCGCCCTCTATTACCTCGTGTATCTGTCGCTCTATTTCTTGAGGTGTTTTGTAGCTGAAGTTCATCGGGAAATTGTAAATAGCCTCTACATAATTCAGCACCGGATTAAAGACACAAAAAGAAAGTCCATCCAAGTTTATTTGAATGGACAATTCCTTAAAGTAGCTGTTTAATTCATTATTGTTTTGCAATTTTTGCGTCATAAGAAGTTGGCCAGTTACCATTAACAGTGATTTCTTCGAGAGAGCCGACTTTTATATTTTCGCCTTTCACATCATCTACTGAGTTTTTCACTACTTCTTTGTCTACTAAGTCCTTGTCAAGCCCTTTTAGGACATCTCTTTTAGATACGTACACTTCAAAAACAGAAGACACAACGTTGTTTTTGTCTTTTATTTCACCTGTTTTCATAGTGAACAAAAGAGGTGCTTCGTCTTTAGTAAACTTAGGTACGTAGCGCAAAGTTTTGTAGCGGTCAGAATCTTTAAACAAAGAGTCTTTCACTTTCACATAGCCCAAAGTATCGATGCGAACCCCTTGGCGCATTACCTCGATATTGAACGTCTTATCAAAAGCTGTCCAACTGGTATCGCGTTGCGAAGTAATAGTAAACTGAGCGTTTTCGATAAAGTTAGTTAGCTGGTCGAAATTGTCGGCGTACTTACCGTTGATGCGTAGGTAAGCGTCTTGTGCCGCACGGATATCTTTCAGCTTTTTAATCACCTCAGTATAACGCTCGGTTTTTACTTTGTTAAACTCAATAGGTCCTGTAACTGACCTATAAATTAGGTAGCAAAATACTAAACCTAATGCCCAAAATGCAATAGTTACAATTTTTTTCATCGTTTTAATACTATAATTAATAATACATCTTTTTGACTGGTATTGCGCAAAACTACAATCTTTTTTTCAAACTAAAAAATTATTTTAACTTTTTTTTATAACTTTGCTCTCGAAACTCTATTTTTCTATGACCGAAAACACCTTTTTTCAAGCGCTTTTGCAAGCGTTTTCGCACACGCCAACACCCTCGCAACACACTGCTTTACAGCTTTTTAGCTCATACTTATTCGACCCTAAGGCTGCCGAAAAACTCTTCCTGCTGAAAGGTTTTGCCGGCACCGGAAAAACTTCTATTACTAACGCCCTCATCGCTGCTTTGCCACTCATTTCGCACCACTCTGTGCTGCTCGCTCCCACCGGTAGAGCTGCCAAAGTGATGACCTTCTTCACCCGCCAGCCCGCTTTTACCATTCACAAGTACATCTACTACCACCGCACCGAAGGGGGCGAACTGGCTTTTACCCTACGCCCTAATAAGGCGCAGCGCACGCTCTTTATTGTTGATGAGGCTTCTATGATAGCCGATAATGAGGGGGTATTCGGCAGTCGTTCGCTATTAGACGACCTGATGCGCTTCGTTTATTCAGGCACGGACTGCAAGCTGCTGCTTATAGGCGATGCTGCCCAGCTACCTCCCGTACACACCCACGGTAGTCCCGCCCTGAATATTGCCCATTTAGAATACCAATACCAAAAGGAAGTGGTCAGCACACAGCTAACCGATGTGGTGCGCCAACGCCGCCGCTCGGGCATTTTGCGCAATGCTACTGCCCTACGCAAAACCATTTTCGGCAACACCTCTCAGCCTTATTTTCAATTTAGAATAGGCAAATCGGCTGACCTTATACGCCTCTACAATGGCGAGGAAATACAAGAAGCCCTTATCGAGGCTTATGATAATTATGGTTCTGATGAAACGACTATTATAGTGCGCGCTAATAAGCGCGCTGTGGATTGGAATCAACAAGTGCGACGCGTTATCCTAGAGGCTGAAGACGAAATAGAGGTTGGCGACCTGCTAATGGTAGTTAAAAACAATTATTTTTGGTGCAAAGACAACCCTAAAATCAGTTTTATTGCCAACGGCGACACTATAGAGGTAGTAGAGATACTCGGTTTTTACGAAAACTACGGATTTCGTTTTGCCGAGATTACCGCTCAGCTCATCGACTACCCCGACCAACCGCCTTTTGATACGGTTGTCCTGCTCGACACCCTCACTTCTGACTCGGCTGCCCTTAGTCCTGCCCAAAGCCAATCGCTGTATGAGGAGGTGCTAAGCGAATACGCCGAGGCTCCCTCTACCCATCAGCAGTACCAGCAACTGAAGCAAAACCCTTATTACAACGCTTTACAGGTGAAGTTTGCCTATGCTCTAACCTGCCATAAAAGTCAGGGGGGGCAATGGGATATTGTCTTTATAGAAAAACCTTACCTCCCCCCTGATTATGTAATTGATGAGAGTTATTACCGCTGGCTTTACACTGCGCTGACCCGCGCTAAACGCAAGGCTTATTTAGTAGGTTTTAGCGATGATGATTTTATAGACACCTCATCCGATTAGCCTTTTCATAGATTTTTTTTCTAAAGCCACCTACCCTATACAAACGATATAGAAAGGATATAGGAAGACTATAGGAAAAGCAGAAATTTACCGAAGTACAATCATCTACTAATCGCCCTAAAATCAGAAAAATATTTTATCGAGGGTAAAAGTATGTATGCCCTTAGTTGCCACACCTACCTCGTGCTGCATTCTTGCGGCTAAGACAGCCGTAGGCATAGGGCGATAACGTCTAAATAATCCTAATTTATTAAGGAAATTAATTGCTTTCACAGTAGAATTTTCCCCTCCCCTATCGTTGTTAGAGCGAATGAGTATAGAGGGTTGAAAGATAAGCAAGCGCGGAAAGTTAAGTTTTTTAACTGCCTCTTCTAAAGCCCCTTTCATACGGTTGTAGAACAGTTTAGATTGCGCCTTAGCTCCAGCTGCCGACACCAATACGAAGGTAGGTACTCCGTTATTCTTGCAATGCTCAGCAAAAGCGTACTGATAGTCATAATCCACCCGCCATTGAGCATCTTTGCTACCTGCCACGGCTAAGGTAGTTCCCAAGCAAGAAAAAGCCACATCGCCGTGCAGCAAATCTGCCCACGCCTCAGGGGTATCAAAATCAACCACGTGAGCGTGTAGCTTGGGGTGGGTGAGGGCTAAGGGTTTACGCACAAAGCAATGTACTTCAGCATAAGTGTCGTCAGCTAAAAGTTGCGACAATAAATCTTTTCCGGTAGCGCCCGTAGCGCCGATGATAAGTGCTTTCATAATAATTGATTTATTAGTGCAAAGATATAAAAAATAGTCATCAATTATGATTAAAAAGTATTTTTTACTATTTTTGCCGCCTCATAACTTATAAACTATGGTACAATATTTCCCTTACTTATTACTTTTGATGGTGGCTATTATGCTACTGATAATGTTTGCAAACCGGCTCAAGGTAGCGTACCCTATTCTTTTGGTGTTAGGAGGATTGGCAATTAGCTTTATTCCCAATGTCCCAACCATTACACTGAATCCTGATTTGGTACTCATCATTTTCTTACCGCCTCTTCTGTATGCCGATGTTTTTTCGCTATCACTGAAAGAGATGTGGAAGTGGCGCCGCATTATCTTTAGCTTTGCCTTTATTGTAGTTTTTATTACGGCTGCTGCGGTGGCGTGGGTAGCCAATATGGTATTCCCTGGGTTTTCATTGGCTTTAGGATTTCTTTTAGGGGGCGTGATAGGCTCTACCGATGCGGTGAGTGCTTCAACGATAATGAAGTTTGTAAAGGTACCCAAACGCATTTCAACCATCATAGAAAGTGAAAGTTTGCTGAACGATGCTTCATCCCTGATTGTGTTTAGGTTTGCGGCTTTGGTAGTAACTACCGGTCAGCTGGTATGGACGGATATAGCGCTAAATTTCCTTTGGGTAGTTATTGGCGGAACGCTTATAGGCTTGGCAGTAGCGTGGGTGATGCGCAAGCTAAACAAATTTTTCCCTACCGATGCTAATATGGATATTATCCTTACCTTTATTGCTCCTTATATAATGTATATTGTAGCTAACGAAATGGGAGTGTCGGGAGTGTTGGCAGTAGTGGCTGGGGGTATGTATATGTCGTTCCACATTACTAGTATTCTTGCTGCCTCTACATACAACAAAGCGGTAGCGGTATGGGATATTTTAGGCTTTGTACTCAATGGTCTTGCCTTTATGCTGATAGGTCTTGCTTTGCCTGATGTACTCGAGAGTATAGAAGCCGAAGGTATGAGTCTTGCTACAGCTACAAATTATGGGTTGCTCATCACAGGGGTAGTAGTAGGGGTACGACTGCTATCGTCATACGGGGCTTTACTCATTACTCAAGTAATGAAACACTTTATCACAGTAGCCGACAGGCGGAACCTTGGCTTTCGGTTACCTTTGGTACTTGGTTGGGCAGGAATGCGCGGGGTGCTTTCACTAGCGGTAGCCCTTTCTATTCCTCTAACTTTAGAGAACGGTGAGCCTTTTCCGCATCGCAGCCTGATTCTCTACATTACTTTTATAGTGATATTGGCAACCCTACTGGCACAAGGACTTAGTTTGCCAGCGCTTATCCGATGGGCTAAATTCCCTGATTATGAAGACCATATTCCTGAAGCTGAAGCCGAAAGTCTTATTCGTAAATCATTAGCGCAAGCGGCTTTAGATTATATGCAAAAGCATTACAAAGAAGGAATAAACGATAGTCTTCTATTACAGAATCAGAAAGATATATGGCAATACCAACTCGATTTGTCGAAGAGCAATACTACTCCTGAAGAGCGAAAGAAATACATTGCTATTTTGCATCATCAGCGGGAAATATTGCACCAACTGAATAAGAACCCACGTATTGATGAGGAGCAAATACGCAATTTCCACCGACAGTTGAACTTAGAAGAAGAAAAATGGGAAGTTAATTAATATTATAGGGGGCGAATAAGATAGATGTTTCGTAGTGGAATATCTTTAGCAAAGTGCTGTTGTAGGGTCATAAGTTTGCTATATTATGAAATCTATTCTGTAAAATATGTATTCTCTCTAAAAGTGTATTAAAAGGCAATGAATTTCCATATATCATTGAATCCTGCATTTCTCGATAGTCTTTTTCCCATATAGCTACTACATTAGAGGGAGGTATTAATTGTATTCTTTTTCGTATATCAGGCGTATAATCTACTCCTAAAACACTAGTAAAGAGTTTTCTATGGTGCGTAATAGTCTCCCACAATTCATTGTTACTGATAGCTTCTATCGCAAAAAGTTCGTCCATCATTTTCTCTAAATCATACAAGTGTCGTGATTTTCTCTCTGCCTTATCTCCTTTGTGAGTAGTAAATAATTCGTGTAATAGAAAGGCTTTTTCTAAAAAAGTCTTAGCAGGAGAGGCTGTTGTAATAATTACAGAAACTATATCTGTTTCAATTTGTTGAAAAGTAGAGGTTATTAAGCTCTTAACTTGTGTAGGCTCTGTAGGTTCAAAAAGCGAACGAGTACCCACTTCTAAAACTACCTTTGGCTGTAAATAGCCTATATTAGCAAATAATGATTGGTAAAAGACTTCTATTTTTCTGGGTTCAGGATAGGTGCTGTCGCCTTCTCCATTAGGTTGCGCTACAATAGTACAATACTTCTGTAATCCGAAATTTTCTATAGCTTGTTTGAGTGCTATAGTAAAGTCTTTTTCAACAAACAAAGATGATTGTTTCCTAAGTTGTTTGATTTGTTTCTTCGTCAAATCTCCCTTATAACCAAAATAGTTGCGGTCAATGACCAAATCTATATCCTCTGAAAAACGATGAATTAACCCATAAGATTTACTAAGAGAAGTACCTCCTTTGAAAAGAAGTTGGCTTGCAAAAGGCAATGTAAATAAAAGCTGTAAAAGAGTTGTTACCCATAAATCTTTTTCTACAGCTTGCATAGGGAGTCCTACACGTGCAGCGGTTTGGGTAATCACCGTTTTCTGTTGTTCTGGTGTGAGGTTAAAGTAATTCATATAGTTGCTTTATAAGGGTTCTTATCCAAGAGGGCATCAGTTTATAATCTACAGATATTTTACTTTCTGGAATATTCAAGAGTACTTTTTTTAAGGCTTCAATATGTTCTTGTGTAATATGTGGTGTTCCTATCTCTTTCAAGGCAAAAACTATTAGTTGGGCTGTTTTATTCTGAAAAGAAAGGTTTTTAGGGGTGGTGTGTTTAAAGCTGAGCTGACGTCCGTCAAACAGCTGAATTTTGCGAGCAGTACCATCGGTCATAAACACTATATTCATTGGTACTTGTGTGGTTAGCCCCAGTATATTCATCGCATAGGCACCTGCAGGAGCAATACGAGTTTTATCACGCTTGGCAATACTTTGAGCAATCTGCTCATAAGAAGGATAAAGCAGCCCTAAGCCTAAAGTTTTATCGTACTTAGGATAATAATAAATACCACGAGCTATACGAATGAGCTTGCCTATATGGGTAAGCCGTTCTAATGATTTGAGTATGGTTTTCATTTCTGCTAAGGAGACAAAATCAGTAGGAAAAAATATATTTCCCCTTCCGCATTTTGACAACTTTCTAAGTATTTTATCATCAGTACTTTCCATACTATATAAGCTATTGTTTTGTCGCAAAAATACACTTTTTTTGCGACAAAACAAGTTTTTCTTTCTTTTATTTTATCGGTATACTTATTCCTACTGAAAAACGGAATTTTCCCGTCTGAAAAGGGTAGTTATCATTTGTTTTGCCCCAAGGGAAAGCGTAACCTGCTTTTACATAGAGTATGAGGATTTGTATACCCGCTTCAGGGGCGAAGTAGTAAGGCGAAAAATTGAGCTGGGGGCGCAATAATAAGACTGGAATATCAACAAAGCCTCCACGCTCATTATCTGCTCTTATCCAAGCCGAGAGTTGTGCTTCGGGGATAGCGATAAGTTGTTTGTTCTCTGAGCGGAAGTTACCAGCAATACCCGCTGATAGTGCTATATTATAGCTATCATAGCAATTGAAATGCAAGCCTAATTGCCCATAGGTAGACCCTTGTTTGAGGTAACTAGCGTCTATTACGAATAGAAGCTCTTTAGAAGTTTGGGCTACAGCAGGAAGTGTAGCCCCTATCAATAGAAGTAAAAAAAGTTTTCTCATCAAGCTGTTATTTTTTTAGCATCAGTATATTAACTTCTTGTATAAAAAAGTCTATATTTTGATGGAGTGAATGTATTACCGACTGCATTTGGTCGAACATCTCGGCACGGGTATGCAAATCGCCTGCATAATAGATACCCCCATCGCTGAAAAGCACTGCTTTTAGAGCCTTTTCTTTGTCATTATCAAAAAGATTCTTTACCCACCTTTGCTGCATATGCTGCAAAATAGAACCTTCTCCTGAATTGGTAAAGCGGTGTTCGTTAATCATATACCACACAAAAGGAGGAAACTCGCCATTATTCTTTTCGGTCATAAAGCAGCGCAACAAGTTGCGCGGGTGTTTTAGCATTACCTTTTTCCCTTTTGGATTAAGGGTGAGGAAACTCAGTCCTGCGCCGATCACACCTCCTCCTGCAGCAATACCTTTATCCCAGCCATCGTCTGCTATATAAGCTCCTGCTACCGAAACGGCAGCCCCAATAAGAATGGAAGCAACCGTAAGCCTGCTGATATTTTTATCATTGAGGTTGCTAATGGTAGTCGCTATTTGGTCTATCCGTTCTTCTTCGCAATCTAATTCTGCAGTTACGGCATTCATCTGCGAGAAAATAGCTGTAATCTTACTATGGATTTCTAATTGCAGCGTGTTGCGCTTTTGTTGGGCTTCACTAGAAGGGTTGTCGTCTAAGGCTATTAGTGCCAACAAAGGTTTATCAATATGAGAAGCGTATGCGATAAGAATGTTTCTGTCAGATAACTTTCCTTTAAAAAGCGTCTTATTCAATGCAAATTCTTCAGCATCTATTTCGATAGGCGCTTCTTTATCCGAAGTTATGGTATATGCGGGAGGAACGCAATAATCCTCAGGGGCTATAATTTTCTTAGGAGAAGCACACCCTACGCAAAGCAATAGGAGGAACAAACAAAGGAGTTTTAAGCTGTTTTTCATAACTATTTAATACGTTTTTACTTTAATATTTTAAGGAAGATTTATTTTTTTAAGTTCGCCGGCAGGTGTTAAGAACATCACTTCTTTGTTCTTGTTTTTTTCAGTACGATTGATACTCATCTTCATCTCGTAAATGAGTTGTATAACAGGCTCTACGATGATAGGGTTAAGCACTACATCAAAATCTTTATCAGCGATAGGCTGGTAGTACTGCGTTGTAGATTTATTAGCTTGCAGTATATTGCCTGCGCGTTTGCCTTGCAATGAAGCGCTGTTATAGGCTTCGTAGCTCTTGTATTGCTGAGAGGGTGATGTCTGTGCAAAGCCATCGGTTATTTTCTTTTCAGCAGTGGCAAAGCTCTCGCCAAGGGTGGTTTCATAAAGCTTTTGTTTTTCGGTAAAAGCAGCTTTTACTTTGGTCATCAGTTCTTTTTTTACCGCCTCAAGATTGCTGGCGTAGTAATCCATTCGCACCAAATCGTAAATCTCGCTGTTAGAGAGCAAGATGATGAGTTCATTCAGCTGAGAAGCTTCTTTTATTTTGATATGAAGATTTTGTTTGAGTTCGAAGCCTACGGGCAGTTCGTTGTAAGTACGCTTGCTAAACACTTTTTTCTCAGTTTCGTATTCGTACATAGGCACGAACGAAATCATATCTACAAAAGTTTCAAAGTTTTTAGCTTTAAGAGCCGATAGAGCAGACGAAAGGCGCTGGTTCATCAGTTGCGTAGCTTCTTCAGCAGTTTTGCCTACTTGCACTACACTAAAAATAGCCACAAAGGCATCGGCTTTTACATTCGCCAAACCTTTGGCTGTTACTACCATTTCGTAATTAAGAGGAAAATCAATAGTAGTATCATCATTATTCCAGCTATTACGGCTTCTGTCTTTATAATTTACATTGCCTGAGGCTTGAGAAAAGGCAAAAGAAGAGCACACTACGGCAGCGGTTAAAAAAAGAGATTTAAGCATAATATAGGGGTTTTATGATTTGACATTTTCTATTACAGCGGCTTGAGTTGGGCATACGCCGTTTATACGGTCGCCTATCCCTTCGTAGCGCACTTGGTATTGCGGAAAGGCAGCTGTTACTTCGCTGATGAAAGCCCTGAATTGGGTATCGTCCCACTCAAAATGGTGGTCTGAATGCCGCAAAGCGCTGTCGGGGTCTTCAAAGTAATGTACATTGAAGCGGCTATCAGGGGTGGTGATAATCATTTTGTGGAAAGGTATTTGCAAGCAGCGCGTTACTAAGGCTTTCGCCTCTTCGGGGGTATTGTGTTCTATTACCTCCGTCAGCAGTATATTCACCGGTTTAGTATAGGCAAAATCGTCTAAGCTCTTTAGGAATACGAGGTTATCAGCCTCCATCTTCTCTCTAAGCGTTTGAACGTATGCCGCTACCTCAGGGTCTATATCTGTAGCAAAATACGGCTGCTTATAGTTGTAATTCTTGCGCATAAAGCGGCGGTAATATTTGAGTTCGCCACAACCAATATCTAATACAGGGGTTTCAAAACCAAATTCATTAATAACAAACGCCATACGGCTGCCGTGAGTATCGGTAAACTGGAAGTCGATATTAAGCCCTTTAGTGCTGAAATAGGCTTCAAACGCCCCTTTTATCTCACTTAATTGGCGTTCGCTCTTCACAGCACGCTTAATAAATAAGTAGAATACAAAATACGGCACATCGTCTATATTAGTGAGGATACGAGCGTATTTCTGCGCAAATGAGTCGTCTATATAAGTGTATTCGCCGTACTCATTAGTGATATGGGTAATCACAGCTATAAAACTGAGTAGGTTAATAGCTTCAAAAATAGTCTTACCCTCGACCTTAAGGGCTACATTGTTGCCAATAAGGGGAGTGATATGGCAATTTTTGAAGTAACGAGCCAATAAGAATTCACCATTTTTATACCAAGACGAATTGATATACAGATTTTTAACCTCTATAGTGCAGGGCATTGTATCTACCTCTTTGCGCGGCTGCCCTAACCATTTTATTGATTGCTGAAAATAGGCTTCTTTCTCTTGCAATTGGTCTTTGAAAAACTCATTGCAGCAGTGCAATATCACTAAGGGAGAACAGTAGCTCTGAAAGTCAATTTGGTTGCTTTCCTCGGGCAGATAGCTATAACGGGTATCCTGAAAAACCACATCATACTGATGAGCGCTTACCGCATTGCCCACTAACTGACCATTGCGCAAGGCTTTGGCATAGATACCAAAGTCAGTTTCTGGATTTTTGTTTAGCACGTCTAATAGCTGCGGATTCTGAGAATGTATCTGTATAATCATCTGTCTCTCTGTTTTTTTTACATTTAGTGTTTCGTATTTGCAAAGATAATATATTTTTTTTATTTTTGCGGCAAATTTTAAAATTAACACAAATGTCTAATACTCAATTGACACCCGAACAATACGAATTGTTTAAAAATGCTGAAACTTACCTAAAACAAAAACGCCTCTTATACATTCACTTTTTCGTGTTTGTATTAGGATGCGTTTTCTTTTTTGTTGCTAATAAAATCTTAGATTACGGAGTGGAGTACAACTGGTACTTGTGGCTCTCTCTTATCTGGCTTTTTTTATGGTTGTGGCACGCTATGAATGTGTTTGTCTTCAATCGTTTTCTAGGAAAAAAATGGCAAGAGAAACAACGCGAACAGCTTATTGCTGCCCAACAGAAGAAACTTATAAAAATGGAAGCAGCTGTAGAAAGAGAATTTGAATTGCAGAAAGAGCAAGCTAAAAAAGAATTAGACGCTGCCGACACTTCTAACACCCGCACCGTATGATTACCCTAATAGCTGCTGCCGCTGATGACAATGCTATCGGCAAGGGCAGCAACCTACTATGGCATTTGCCTAAAGACTTCAAACATTTCAAAAACCTTACTACGGGGCATTGTATTATTATGGGGCGCAAGACTTTCGAGACTTTCCCGAAGCTGCTGCCCCAACGCACCCACATAGTTATCACCCGCCAAAGAGATTACACCCCCGAGGGGGTAATAATAGTAGGCTCTCTACAGGAAGCTATCCGCGAGGCTTTGCTAATAGACCCTTGCCCTTATATCATTGGGGGGGGCGAAATCTACGCACAAGCCCTCCCCTTGGCTGATGCTATCGAGCTGACCCGCGTACATCACACTTTTGCTGAAGCTGACGTCTTCTTTCCTCCTATTCCTCCTACCCACTTTACTTTAGTAAGTAAGGAACACGTAGCTGCTGACGAAAAGCACCTATACCCCTTCACTTTTGAACGATACATTAAAGTTGATAATTAGCCATTAGAGAAGTGTTCGTATACTTTTTTGGCTCTGTGACCTATTACTTTGGTGAGATCTTCTAATGAGGCTTCTTGTATGCGCTTCACTGACTTAAAGTGCTGTAGCAGTAGTTTTTGCGTCTTTTCTCCTATTCCCTCTATACTGTCTAATTCTGACACTATAGCCGATTTGCTGCGTTTTTGGCGGTGAAAAGTAATACCAAAGCGGTGCGCCTCATCGCGTAGCTGCTGAATTACGCGCAGTGTTTCTGACCGCTTGTCTAAATACAGCGGTACACTATCTTCTGGGAAGTAGATTTCTTCTAATCGTTTAGCAATACCGATAATCGCTATTTTACCCCTTAATTCTAACTGTTCAAGGGCTTTGAGAGCTGATGATAGTTGCCCTTTGCCCCCATCAATGATGATGAGCTGCGGCAGAGACTGCCCTTCATCAAGCAAACGCCTATAACGGCGATAGACAGCCTCTTCCATAGAAGCAAAGTCATTAGGTCCTTCTACTGTTTTTACATTGAAATGACGGTAATCTTTCTTACTCGGCTTAGCATTTTTGAATACTACACAAGCCGAAACCGGATTGGTACCTTGTATATTAGAGTTGTCAAAACACTCTATATGCACCGGTGGCACTGATAGGTGCAGGTCGCGCTGCATTTGGGTAAGAATACGATTGGTATGGCGCTCTGGGTCTACTATTTTCTCTTGTTTGAAGCGTTCTTGTCTGAAGTGTTTAGCATTGCGCACCGATAGCTCTAATAGCTGTTTTTTCTCACCTGCTTTGGGGATAGTAAGCTGCAGTCCTTCTGAAAGGGTTACTTCAAAAGGCGTAATAATCTCTTTAGAAGTAGAATAAAAGCGCTCTCTGATGTCTATAATAGCATATTCTAATAACTCTCTATCCGTCTCCTCTAACTTTTTCTTAATTTCGAGGGTATGAGCCCTCACGATAGCCCCATATGCTACCTGCAAAAAGTTCACATAGCCATATTCTTCATCTGAAACAATAGAAAACACATCTACATTGCTAATCTTACTGCTGACTATAGTCGATTTTGCCTGATAGTTTTCAAGAGAAGTAATCTTTTGCTTGATAAGGTGTGCTTCTTCAAAGCGCATCTCTGTAGCCAACACATTCATCTCTTCTTTAAATCGGGTAAGGGCTTCTTTAAAATTTCCTTTGAGTATCTCTACTATCTGCTGAATATTGTTATTGTAGTCCTCTTCTGTCTGTAGCCCTTCGCAAGGCCCTTTACAGTTTTTTAAATGGTATTCTAAGCATACCTTAAACTTGTGATTGGCAATATTTTGAGGAGATAAGTCGTAAGTACAGTTGCGCAATGGAAAGAGCTCTTTTATCAAATCTAAAAGAGTGTGAACGGTTTTCATACTCGTATAAGGACCAAAATAGAGAGAACCATCTTTAACAATTCGGCGAGTGGAAAACACTCTCGGAAATCGTTCTTTCTTCACACATATCCACGGGTAGCTCTTATCGTCTTTAAGCAACACATTATAGCGAGGTTGATATTTCTTAATAAGGTTATTCTCTAATAGCAACGCATCGCTTTCAGTAGCTACTACTATGTGTTCTATGCGCACTATTTTCTTTACCAATACTCGAGTCTTGGCATTGTCGTGTGTCTTCTGAAAGTATGACGATACTCTTTTTTTTAGATTGATAGCCTTACCTACATAGATAAGTATATCGGTATCATCGTAGAACTGATAAATACCGGGGGAGGTTGGTAGGGTCTGGAGTTGTAATTCAATAGACAATTAACAGCTTACAATTTAATGAATAATTAATAATTAAAAAAGACGCTGCCATTAGCAGCGTCTTTTATTTTATTGGAGTAAAAAGATTGATACAAATTATTTTACCAAGTTGATTTCAACGCGGCGATTAAGTTCTCTACCTTTCTTAGTTTTGTTAGAAGCGATAGGTTTTTCAGGGCCGAAACCTTTAGCAGAAAGACGAGCAGGATTAATACCTTTGTCTACTAAGTAAGCCTTAACTGAGTAAGCTCTATCTTCAGAAAGTCTTTGATTTTTATCCTTGTTACCAGAGGTATCGGTATAACCTTCTACTGAGAATTTAGAGTTTTTGTATTTATTCAATACGTTAACGATATTATTCAATACAGTAGCAGACTCAGGACGGATAGTAGATTTACCAACATCAAATAGGATAGTTTTTGCAAAGCTATTCAATTGAGTTTGTACTTCTTGAGTCACTTCAGGACAACCTTTGTTAGAAGCTGGCCCAGCTTCTTCTGGACATTCGTCATCTTTGTCAAGTACACCATCACCATCTCTATCTGGCCAAGGGCAACCGTTATTTTCTTTAGGACCTGCTTGTTGTGGGCATTTATCGTCTTTATCAGCGATACCATCGTTATCAGCATCTGGGCAACCTTTAAGTTCTGGTTTACCAGCTACTTCAGGGCACTCATCGTCTTTATCAGCGATACCGTCACCATCTGTATCAGGGCAACCGTTGAATTCTTTAAGACCGAACACATCTGGGCAAGAGTCTTCAGCATCAGTAATTCCGTCACCGTCAGCATCTGGACATCCGTTAAGTTCTGGTTTACCAGCTACATCTGGACATTTATCGTCTTTATCAGCTACACCATCGTTATCGCGGTCTTGTTTACCAAATTTGATAGTGATTCCCAAAGCGTGTTGGAAATAGTTTTCTGTTGACTCAGACTTCATTGTTGGGTGATAAGCAGTTTGTAGGTTAAGACCGATATTATCAGTAAACCAGAAGTTAGCACCAGCACCTACTAAAGTACGGAATTTACCTTCGTTGTCGATAGCTGCATAACCTCCCCCTACTTGAGCGTATGGGTCAAACCATCTTGCACCACTCCACAAAGTGTTCAAGTGGTATTGAGCTGCTAAGTTTACAGCCCAGAATGACTGATCTACTTTGTTATCAAGGTCTTTGTTATAACCATAACCTTTCTCAATTTTGTTTAGAGACCCTGAAAGTTCTGCAGAAAAGCCCTTTCCGATGTATCTACCTACTGAAAGACGCGATACTGCAGGAAGAATGTTCAAATCGCTTGGTCCTGCCCAGTCTTTTAATACATCCCCAAAATCTTTAGGAGTACGGATATCAACGGAGTTTACTCCAAATCCTATTTGCCAAGGATTGTTTTCATCTTGTGCTTGAGCCCCTACTGAGAAAGCAGCAGCTAAAGCAAATAAAGTTACTTTGATTTTCTTCATACTTAAAAATGAATTTGATTACTATTTAAAAATTTGCTGCAAATATAAGTATTATTTTAATATGTTAGTATTTTACAAGCATTTTTTTTGTGAAATTTAACATTCCATAAGAAAACAATACTCATAAAATACTAACAATCAATAATTTAACATTATAACCATTTTACTAAAGCAAAGTCTTGACGATGTGGCAAGTGCTCATTTTTAGGGAAAATGCGTATCGCAAGATGCAATGCTCCTGGGTATTCTGATGCTATTTCTATCTGATAAGTAGCCCTGCTGCCCTCGTGAGACACCAAATTGAACTCTGATGTTGATAATACTTTTATCTTTTCATCTTTCTGTTCTGCTACTACTACCTCTACCCCTACATCTTTAGGGTCGAGTTCTGAAACGTCTAAGGTTATCTCTCCTTTGTAAGTCTTACCTATCGAGATGATTTGCTCATTGCGGTTAGGCACTTTAAAGTCAACTACTTTTATATTATCCCATTCTTGAGTTACGCGGCGTTTCCAATCAGAAAGCTGTATCGCTAGATTGAAACGATTATCTTTTAGCTTAGTAACGCGCTCAGTCATTGGGAAATAATATTGGTTTTCGTAGTCGGTAAGCATACGTGTAGTGGTAAAGTTTACCGCTACTTTGGCTATCGTATTCTTGATAAGGGCACACCAACGAGATGATATGCCATCTTTGTTCTTATCGTAGAATATAGGCGCAATTTCGTCTTCAATGATGTTGTAAATCATTTCAGCGTCCATCTCGTCTTGATACTGTTGATTTTCGTAAGCGCGCTCCATTGGCAGTGCCCAGCCGGCATCTTCGCGATAGCCTTCTACCCACCAACCATCTAACACGCTAAAGTGCATAGTACCGTTCATCGCTGCCTTTTCGCCACTGGTTCCAGAGGCTTCTAAAGGTCGTGTAGGGGTGTTCATCCATACGTCTACCCCTTGTACCATATGGCGTGCCAACTCCATATCGTAGTTAGGTATGAAGATGATTTTGCCTAAGAATTGCGGTAGCTTAGAGATTTCCACGATATTTTTTATCAAATCTTGCCCCGCTTTATCGGCAGGGTGTGCTTTACCTGCAAAGATAAACTGTACAGGGCGGTCAGGATTGTTCACGATGCGGTCTAAACGCTCTATATTAGTAAAGAGCAAGTGGGCGCGTTTGTAGGTAGCAAAACGTCTTGCAAAACCTATAGTTAAGATATCTTCGCGTAGGTTTTCTTTAATTTCTACCAATTGGCGTGGTGAGAAATAAGGTGTATTCTTTTCTAAACGCAATTTTTGTTCTACGCGGCGCAATAGTTTTGAACGCAAAGCGGTTTTTATTTCCCACACACGTTGGTCAGACACCTTATAGATACCTTCAAAACTCTTAGGGTCATAGTGGTGAGTTTTGTAGTCCTTGCCAAATACTTCGTTTTCTACTTCTTTCCACAGCCCTGCCGTCCAAGTAGGTTGGTGTACCCCGTTAGTCACGTAGCTAATGTGTAGCTCTTCAGGCATATAGCCAGGCCATAGGTCTTTAAGTATATCCTTGCTCACCTCGCCGTGTAGCCAGCTCACACCATTCACCTCTTGCGATAGGTTAGCCGCCAAGTTACTCATCGAGAATTTCTCATACGGATCTTCTAACCTTATCTTACCAAGGGCTAAGATTTGCTCCCAGTTAACGTGTAGCTTATCAGCGTATTTTGCTAAATAAGCGTGCAACAGACCTTCTTCAAAAGCATCGTGACCTGCAGGTACTGGGGTGTGAGTAGTAAAGAGCGATGAGGCACGTACTACCTCTAACGCTTCTGAGAAAGCAAGATTGTCATTCTGAATATACTCGCTTAGGCGCTCAAGACCTATAAAGGCTGCGTGCCCTTCGTTGCAGTGGTAAATATCGCTGTCTATACCGAGTTTGCGCAACATCTTAATACCTCCTAAACCGAGTAACATCTCTTGTTTCAGACGATTTTCCCAGTCGCCACCATATAAGTGGTGAGTGATTGAGCGGTCGTCTTCGCGGTTGTTTTCAAAGTCGGTATCAAGTAGATAGAGCTCTATGCGCCCTACATCTACACGCCATACGCGGGCGTAAAGAGTACGACCTGGTAGGTCTATTGATACGATTACCCATTTGCCTGTTTCGTCAGTTACGGGGCTTACTGGTATTTTCGAAAAGTCTTGTGCCTCATAATCAGCTTCTTGGTTACCTGCTGATGATAGTTTTTGGGTGAAATAACCATAGCGGTATAAAAGTCCCACCCCTGTTATTTTGGTAGCCTTATCACTCGCTTCTTTCAGATAGTCACCAGCCAAAATACCCAAACCGCCTGAATAAATTTTAAGCGATGAGTGCAAGCCGTATTCCATACTGAAGTAAGAAACTGATGGCGAAATCATTTCAGCTTTTTTAGCCATATAGGCTTGGAAATCAGCATATACTTTTGATAGATTGCGCATAAACACATTGTCTTGCTCTAACTCTTTATAGCGTTTTAGCGAGATACTGTCTAACAGTGCAATAGGGTTTTTGCGTACCTCTATCCATTTTTCTTTGTCTACGTATTTAAACACTTCGTAAGCCTCATCATTCCAGCACCACCATAGGTTTTTAGATAACTCTTCTAATGGTTGAAGGGCTTCGGGTATAGCACGGTGTATAATTACACTGCGCCAATTAGGGGGCGTTACTACTTTTGATTTTTCTAAATAGGCCACTCCTTCTGTTTCTACAGGTGGCAGTTTTTCTACTCTATCTTCTATATGTTCCAAGGTCAATTCGTAACATTTAATATAATACTTCACTAAATTCTTCCACAAAGCTATCTCCGATACTTTTGCAGCAGTATCGCGGCGGGCTTTTAGGTCTTCTTCTTTACTATCTAATAGGGTAACAAAGTTTTTCACTATAGAAGCTACTACATCGCCATAGTTGCTATCAGTGCGCGTTACTACTTCTATAGCTTTTTGTTTTTCAGGGTAAAAATCATTCACCCACTTGCCAAATCCTGCCAAAGTAGTGGTAATGGTAGGCACTTTAAACGCTAAACTTTCAAGTGGTGTATAGCCCCAAGGCTCGTAGTACGATGGGAATGCAGTGCCGTCAAGCCCTATGAGTAGGTCGTAATAGCTAAGGTTAAACACACCGTCGTTACCATTAAGATAGCTCGGACAGAAAATAACCTTCACCTTGTCTTCTTTGCGGTTGAAAAGCTCTTGCTCATAAATGCGCTTCATTATTACATCGTGGTACACATCAGGCAAGATGTGGGTGAGGTGTTTCTGCTCATTATCAGCCGATTGTTTGGGATTTTTTAGGTTGTTTAGCAAGCCCTGATTAGGAGCATCGTGGGCTGTAGGGATTAGTATATAAGCTACTAATTCTTTCTTGTTTTTAGCATTTCGGTTTAGTGCCCCGAGTGCATCGATAAAGGCATCGATACCTTTGTTGCGAAACTCATATCTTCCGCTGATAGCTACTATTTTAGTATCTTCGCTAATAGGCTGATTGGTAAGTGCTTGTGCTACGTTTATCAGCGTTTTTCTCGCGTCAGAGCGTTTTTTAGCAAAAGTTTTTTCAGCAGGTATAATCTTATCTTCAAAACCGTTAGGAGTGATGATGTCGGTTTGGCGCGCTAAGAAGTGTAACGCTTCTTGTGCAGTGATTTCACTAACGGTAGTAAAACAGTCAGCTACTTTGGCGGTTTCTTTTTCGAGGAAATGTTTGTGTTGCACACCGAATTTGTATGCCATTTCTTCAGGATTGTAGTCCTTCATTGTATTGTAGAGCGGCAGTCCGTTACCAGCAATAGCACGCCCTACTACAGTAGCGTGGGTAGTAAATACCGAACCTATCTTAGGCATTCTCTCTTCTATATATAGCAGACCGCTACCTGTCATCCACTCATGGAAATGGCAAATTACATTTTCGCGCGAAGCGGTGTTAAACTTGGTAAAGCTCTCAATTACCTTCCCTACGGCATAACCGAAAAGCACCGACTCTACATAGTCCCAAGGGCTATTGAAAGAGTCTAAGTGATAGGTGTCCCAATAAAAACGCAGCACATCATTTTTGCTGCTAACATAGTGAGAGAAATCTACAAGTATAACGATAGGGTTACCTTCTATTTTCCAATTCCCCACACGTACTCTCAAGCCTTCAGAAGCGGCTTTAGCTCGCCAAGATTTAAAAAGTTCAGGATTTTCTACAAATTCCTTGTTTTCATTATGCTGCCAAATATCAGGACCTATAAGTATATATTTACTCCTGAATTGCTTTACAATGCTGGCTGCTTTGGTGGCAATGACTGTATGAATGCCCCCCACTTTATTACAAACTTCCCAACTGGTTTCAAATACATAGTCAGGATTTAGTTTCTTTGTGATGCTCATATTATATTACCGTTTATTACGTTAGTTTCTCAGTGGTAGGATAATAATTGTTGTAATTTTGCGACAAAGGTACAAAATAATTAATAATTAACAAACGATAAAGAATATTTTTTATTTTTTTTAAAATTAGCGGTCGTTTATACTAAGATATAGTAACGTTTTCTCCCTATAAAAAAGGCGAGAGATGAATTTTGTATTTCATCTCTCGCCTTTTTTATTTAGAGTATTAATGTCCTAATCTTATTCCTACAGAGAAAGGATATTCGTTTATAGGGTTGTTAGTGAATAGGGGTACCAGACTGTAGCGGGCGTAAAAGGAAAACCAGCCGTAGCCTATATTGGCTGATACACCATATGTCCATTCGTTTACGTTATAGTACTTGCGGTTCATATCCTTGTGGGTACTGCCGTTTTCGGTGTATTTTACTTTCTGTTTGGTAGCGAGCAGTGCTCCTACATAAGCACCCACTCCTGCGTGAAAGCCCATCTGAGCTGGATAGTAGGTCTTGCCTTTGTATTGAACAGGCTCAGTAAAATCAAATTCAAGGCTGATAGGCAAGATAAGGTACATCGTTTTAAATTTTGATTTGATGGTCTCCTTAGGGTAAGGCACTATCTCGGTGATATTGCCGTTTTTCACGAAGTGCTCATCTTCTTTCATTTTGAGTTTGTCCATCATCCACGACAGTCCGTAGTTAAGGTGCAACAGATTGTTGTTCTTAAGCAGACGGGTGTTGCGAATATAGCCTATCTCTACTGATTTTGACCCCCATAGCCTAAAGTGATTATTGCTAAAATGCTCGCTACTATTAAGGTTATGAAAGGCGAGAGCAAAGTAGCCTCCTCCTTGAGTACGCTTGTAGTCGGACTCGTAATAGTCCTCTTCCCTATAGGGCACCTGACCTATATAAATACCGTTATGGCCAATATGAACATAGTTCCTATCAACATATACCTCCGTTCTTTCAGTTTTCGTAGGACGGCTTTCTATATCAACAGAGTCAATAACCTTTTGCATCTCTTTTTTATAGGTGATACTGTCGCTCAAGTGTTTTTCGGCTATACGCTGATGCAATAAAGCTGAGAGTTTTTCTGACTGCTCACGGGTCTTAATTCTAATAGCTTCAGCAGCCTCTTTTGAAGCCTCTCTCTTTAGGTCTCGGCTTTCAATTTCGGTTATTTCTTTGCGGTCTAACCGATACTCAATAGTACGTAGCCGCTCTTTTAGCTGGGCTTTTTCAGCAGTAACAATAGAGTCGATACTGCGTTTAGTTTGGGCGATTTTGTCCTTAAAATCTTGTGCGGTGATGCCCCCAAAAGCTACAATGAGGAACATACATAGAAGTTGTAAGGGTTTCATAGTTTTGACAATTTATTTAAAGTGAATTATTCAGTTACTGTAGCGCGTATCTCATTTCGTTCCACTGTGCTACTATTTTGTTTAGGAATCTTTGTACTTTTTCTTTCATAAGGTCGCGTTCTACCTCAGAAAGCAGTTTGTCAGTAGGGTAATTGGCTGCTACGTAGTTATCGAGCATCTCTTCGGTGGTAGCCATCAGCAAAAGCTCTTGGGGCGATAGGTTTTTAAGCCGTTGTAAGGCGCGTTGCTCTTCACGAGTTTTAAACAAGTGTTGCTCTTTTTCAACCTGCTGCATCACTTCTGCCAAAAGGGCTTCGGTAGAAACATCAGCTAAGAGAGCCTCTACCTCTTCGTCTAACGCTTTATCACTTTTTTTCTGAGGGACAATAGTAGTATTAGCTACCTTATCGGCTACTGTAGGGGGTAGTACTACCGCTGGGGCAGGTGCTACTACATTAGGGGTGGTATCAAGAGGGGTATTAGGTGTCTTATCTTCAGTGGCTACAGTTGTTGTACGGACTTCTTGAGCCGTTGGCAGGCTTATGCGCTCATAAAACACTCCTACAGCTACAGCCAATAGTACACTGGCAGCTACAGCATAATGCCAAATGCGAAAATAAGCCTTAGGACGAACCGCTTTTGCCTCTCTTTGGTCTAATTGCGCCTCTAAGGCAGCCCAAAGGTCACGCTCAGGCGGAATTTCGCGGGTTTGAAACAGGTTTTTTATTTTATTTTTCCACATAATCTCTATTTTTTTATTATTCATTTACCATTTGTTTTAGTCTTTTCTTAGCATAAGCCAATTGCGATTTCGAAGTTCCCTCACTGATACCTAATTCAGCAGCTATTTGCTTATGCGAATAGTCTTCAAACACGTAAAGGTTAAAAACAGCACGACTGGCAGCGGGCAACTGGTCTATAAATTGTTGTATTTGGCTTTCTTCAAAAGCGTACGAGTCTAAATCGGTGTCGTCTATACTGTCGTAAGTGTCGTTCCAATCGGCAAGGGCTACTTTTTGGGTTTTGCTGCGCAAAAAGTCAATACACTCATTTACAGTGATGTGGCGCATCCAAGCATAAAAATGCTCTTGCTCTTGATAGCTATCAATATGGGTGAGTATCTTAAAAAAGGCTCTTAGCAACACATCTTCAGCAAAATGGGCATCGCTAATATACAGTCTGCATACGCTGAGCAGCGAAGCAGCGTACTGGTCGTACAACTGCTTCTGTGCCAAGCGATCTTGTTGTTTTGCTTTTTGTATTAGAAGATGCATAAATTGATTTGCTAATTCACTCTTATAAACGAAGAAAAAATAAAAAGGTTGTAATTGGGGCAAAAAAAATTAGCAAATGACTCATTTGCTAATTGGTTAATTGGCTAACCGACTCATTTGCTAATCACTTCGTAGTCGTAACCTTTAACGGTAAAAGGCATACCTGCTCCGAGATTGACTTGTTGAATTTTGTTATCAGCAAAGCGTATGTAGCATTTGTCGGTAGTAGCATTAAAGTAGATGGCTGCATCGTCTTTGCCGCGTACTTCTACAAACTGATAACCTACCCATATATCGCCTTTGGGGGCAAATACCGATAGCTTTTCAGTAAACGTCTGTTTCTTTTCCGAAGGGTATATTTCTATATAAATAGGTTTTTCAAGCAAGGGGGTGAAAATGTGTTTATCTTTCTCTTTTTTATACTGATAGACCACTACCCGCACCGTTACTAAGTAGAAAGACGATTTACTTACTTCAAGGTTAAACTCGGTCAGCTGGGCGTCTTTCTTTAGGGTGATAAAATCGCCTAATTCGCTATTAATTCCTTTACTACCATAAGGTGAGAAGTAGGTATTCATACCGCCATAAAGATCTATAGGCATCGACGTACCTTTGTCTTTTATGTTGCGAATACGCGGTTTTTTAACCTTTAGGGTGGTGGTCGGCAGCTGTATGTTAGCCTCTTTCAGCACTACTTGCTGCTTGATATCCTTATAGGCTACTACCTTATGTTTATAGCTGATATGCGAAAAGTAGATGCTATCAGTAGGGGCAGCGCGTAGCTTATCTAAAGAGAAGTTGCCGTTTTCATCGCTGATAATGCCTTTATTAGTACCTACAACCCCGATATTAACATATTCTATAGGAGTGTGATGCTCCGATACCACACGCTGCTGCGCCCCTATTGGCAGCACAACAGTTATAAAGAAAATTAAAAATATATGTTTCATTTTGTTATTAGTCGTTAGTCGTTAGTAATTAGTCGTTAGTCTCTAGTTATTAATCATTAGTCATTAGTCAGTCACTTTCTAACGACTAAACACTAACGACTAAACACTAACGACTAAACACTAACGACTATTTTAATATTTGAATCCCTACAGTGAAAGCGCCGTCGTTTCCGCTTTTAAAGAGAGGCGAAAGCTGGTAGCGGAAGTAAAACGAGTAGATTTTATTATAACCTACAGAAGCTGAAAGCCCATAAATCCAAGGGTTAATATTCAGGTCAGTGCGCATTACGCTGCGATAGCGAATGTCATTAGCTTTATACAGCACTTTCTGATTGCTATCAAGCAAGTAACCTGCGTATAGTCCTATACTACCTCTAAAAAATCGCTCTTTCGAGAAATGAAACCCTTTCTTATTAGCAGTCTTAGGTTCGCTATCCCAGTACAAGTCTAATGGCAACATAAGGTATTGAGTGCGCAACAACAGCTTCGAGGTCTCACTGGGGAAAGGCGTAAGGGTAGGCTTCCCCTCATTAAGCACGTAGTACTGATTGTCTTTCATCCGCAACTTATGGTGCACCCACGAAAGCCCAAAGCGCAGCCGTAGGTGTTCATTATTTTTTTGCAAGTACATTGTGTTATAGATACCGAACTCTATCGTACGCGAGCCTAAAAAAGAATAGGGTTTGTTATCCGAAGGAATATAAAAGCCCATAGCGCCATAAACATTAATTTTAGCACTGTCTTTATCATCTTCAGAGGCTTTCTCCGTTTTAGGCTTATTAGCTATCGTATCAAGGGTACTCATCTTCTGTAGCATCTCTTGAGAGAGGTGTTTAGTGGCAAAAGTATCCGTAGGGATAGCCGCAATGCTATCAATATTGATAGTTGGGGCTTTCTGACGGATAAGCTCGGCTAAGCGTTGCCCTTCAGCATAAGTTTTAAGCTTGATATTGCGCTCACGAGTGGTAGAGAGTTCTTTATAGAGCTTGTTATAGACCGTCTTGTCTATCTTCTTCTCTTTCAGCAGACTGTCTATAACATTGTGCTTAGTTCTAAAGAGAGCTCTTTCACTCATCACTATAGAGTCAATAGCGTACTTCGATTGCAAAATTTCCTTTTCAAAAGGATTCTGAGCGCACAGCGCACCGCCCCACAATAGGGCAATTAAGAGGATTACTTTTTTCATATTATTTAATTGTTAATTACTTAAAAATACATTATTTTCTCTCCCACTGAAAAGGGAAAAGATCAGAACGAGTATGCGCCTCGCTCATTATTTTCTTCATTTTCTTCACTATCTTAGGGTATTGCTCTGCAAGGTTATGCTGCTCAGCAGGGTCAGTGCGCAGGTCATATAGTTCTATAGGGGCATCAGGGTTCTTGCTAGCTTGTAGTCGCACGCCTTTCCAGTGCTTATAGCGCACCGCTTGCTTGCCGCCCTCTTCGTGAAACTCCCAATAAAGATATTTATGGGCTTTCTGCTTTTTGCCCAAAAGCGTAGGCAAAAATGACACTTGGTGAGGGGTAGTAGCAAGTTTTTGCCCTGTAATTTCAGCAAAGGTAGGCATCATATCCCAAAAAGCCCCTACGTGGTCAGACACGCTACCGGCTTTCACCTTGCCTTTCCAATACACTATATACGGAGTGCGAATACCACCCTCGTATAGGTCGCGCTTAATACCACGCAAGCCTGCCGATGAGTTAAAGAACTTAGGGTCTGCACCTCCTTCGCGATGCGCCCCATTATCGCTGGCAAAGATGATGATAGTATCGTCTTCCAATCCTTTAGCTTTTAATGCTTTGCGTATTTGCCCTACATACCAATCCAAACGGCTTACCATTGCGGCATAAGTACCATAAGTATCGGGTTGCGACATATAGCCTGCCCATCCAAAAGGCTTATCTGTGATACCGCTATAATCTTGCCCTTTATAGGGGCGTTTAGGCAAATGTTGATACTGCTGATAGATACTATCATTAGGCACTACCAACTCAGCATGCGGTAGAGTGTACGTAAGCCACATAAAAAATGGCTTTTGTGCATTTTGCTTACCTATATAATCCAATATCTTCTCTTGTATAAGGTCTTCAGCATAAACCTCTTGGCGCTCGTAATTGCCATTTTCGGGTATCATCACCTTCTCATTGTCGTGCCACAGATAAGCAGGATAACGGCGATGAGCGCGAAACTGCGAGTTGTAGCCAAAGAAAGTATCAAACCCTTGTTTTAGCGGATTGCCTTCAGAGTCGGGCGTACCTAAGCCCCACTTACCAAAACAACCCGTGCGATAACCCGCTTGTTTAAAAAGTTGGGCAATAGAGGGAGCGCCAGCTAAGATAGGTGCTTGCCCATCTATAGGCTCTCTTACCTCTCTGTTTCCCCTAATATGGGTTTCCCCTGTGGTTTGCCCCGTCATAAACGAAGCGCGCGAAGGGGCACACACAGCCGTACCGGTGTAAAACTGAGTAAACTTCATTCCCTCATTAGCTAACTGACTAAGATGAGGGGTTTTGATAATCTGCTGCCCGTAGGGTTCTATGTCTCCATAGCCCAAATCATCAGCAAGCACAAATATCACATTAGGGTGCTTGGTCTGTGCCATTAGCGGAACAGCAAGCAGTAGCGCAAGTGCGGTAATAATTCTTTTCATATAAGGTTGATATTATTTGTTTTTCTCTTTGTCTAGCAAGGCTTTAAGGGTTGCTACTACATCTGGGTAGTCTTTAGCCACATTGGCAAGCTCCATAGGGTCTTCTTGTAGGTCGTACAAACGCTCTTCGGGGTAGTTGCCCAAATCAGTGCGGGTCAGTGGGTGATAAGCATTGTAGTTGTTAGGCGCTACGTATTTCCAACGCCCTACGGTGATAGAAAGAGAGCCTCCTGATGCTACTATGTAAAGGCGTCCTTTTTTGTCTTTACCTAATAAGGTATTGAGGTAGTCAGCGCTGTCGGTTGCGGCTCCTGCCGGCACAGGCTTGCCTATAAAAGCAGCCAGCGAAGCAAAGAGGTCTATTTGCGAGAAAGCCGCATCGCTAACCCCACGCTTCACTTTTTTAGGATAACTAACGATAAAAGGCACACGTGTACCCGCTTCGTAATTGCTGTACTTACCCCCGTGATTGTGAAATTTACCCCAAGGGCGATGCTTGCCTAAAAGCGCTTCTGCTTGGTCTTGATAGCCGTCATCTATCACTGGGCCATTATCGCTGCAAACGATAAGGAGTGTATTGTCAAAAATCTTATTATCTTTAAGGGCTTTGACTATCTCGCCTATTGTCCAATCGAATTGCAAAATCACATCGCCTCTATAGCCCATACCACTTTTGCCAGCAAAACGCCGATTAGGGTAGCGCGGTACGTGCACATCGTTAGTACCTACGTACAAAAAGAAAGGTTCTTTCTTGTGTTTGTTTATGTATTGCACTGTTTTAGCTACTATAGTATCGGCTATAAACTCATCAGTCCAGAGGGCTTTACCGCCTCCTTTCATATAGCCTATACGCGAAATTCCATTTACAATAGCCTGATTGTGTCCGTGATTGGGCGATGGTTTCAGTTTAGTGAGTAGTTCAGGGTTATTCTTACCAGTAGGTTCTCCCTCAAAAGGCGCGCGATAGCTCACGCTGATAGGTGCTGAAGGGTCATAATTCGCTACCCGCTGATTTTCTATCCACACACAAGGTACGCGGTCAGCAGTGGCAGCCATCAGGTAAGAGTAGTCAAAACCTATATCCGATGCCCCTGGGGTGATAAACCCATTCCAGTCTTGCCCTCCTTTTTCAGCACCTAAACCTAAGTGCCATTTGCCGATAGCCCCCGTGGTGTAGCCCGCTGTTTTAAACAGGTCTGCTATAGTAGTCTGCTCAGGGCGTATCACCATAGCAGCATCGCCATCGGCTATACCCGTATCGTTACGTCGCCAGTTGTAAAGCCCTGTCAGCAACGAATAGCGCGAAGGGGTACAAGTAGCCGCTGTGGTATGAGCGTTAGTGAAGCGCAAGCCTTGCTTAGCCAGCGCATCTACCGCAGGGGTATGAATGGTCTTCTCGCCATAGCAACTCAGGTCGCCATAGCCCAAATCATCAGCGATAACTATAATTACATTGGGTTTTTCAGCCGTTGCTGCAGGTTTCGGAGTTTGAGCAAAAAGCCATAACGGACATAAGAATGTCAATACGTATTTTTTCATAAAAATGAATGTTTGGTTTTCTCGGCAAAAATAAAAAATATTTTTTTAGCAGCAAGTATTCATAAGCGATAATTATTTATTTATAGATAAAAACAATGATAAACCCTTGCTAAATAAGAAGACATAAACTATCTTTGCATATTATTAAACAAAATCCAATAAAATTATGGCATTTACATTACCTAAATTACCGTATGCTTATCAGGCGCTTGAGCCTTATATCGATGCTCGTACTATGGAAATACACCATACTAAGCACCATAATGCTTATACTACTAACCTCAACGCAGCCCTTGCGCCTGCTGGGGTTGAAGGAAAATCTATAGAAGAAATACTACAAAACCTCGATATGAATAACGCAGCCCTACGCAACAATGCGGGCGGGTACTATAACCACAACCTTTTCTGGGAAGTAATGAGTTCTAATGGGGGTGGCAAACCTACAGGCGAGTTAGCTAAGGCTATCGACGAGGCTTTTGGTAGTTTCGAGGGTTTCAAAGAGGCTTTCAGCAAGGCTGCAGCTACTCGTTTCGGTTCTGGCTGGGCTTGGCTATGTGTGCATAAAGGCGGCAAAGTAGAGGTATGCTCTACACCTAATCAAGACAATCCGCTAATGCCTGGTACAGGCTGCAGCGGACAGCCAATATTAGGCTTAGACGTATGGGAACACGCCTATTACCTACACTATCAAAACCGCCGTCCCGACTATATCGAAGCGTTTTTCAACGTTATCAACTGGGAAAAAGTAGCAGCCCTATACGCTGCTGGCAAATAATGATTTTTAAAAAGGGTTAATAAGAAAAAAGTCCGAAAAGCTTTAAATTGCTTTTCGGACTTTTTTTTAATAGCGATAGGTAAGATTCAGATTAAAGTACCTACCGTTTCCTCTTGCATATTCAGCATCGCGAGCTACTAACATCGAAGCGGGAGTGTAATACACTTTATCAGCAAGGTTTTCAACTCCTAAGCCTAAGGAAAAGTGCTTATTAAAAGTATAGCCTGCACTAAACGAGAATAAATCTATAGGAAAAACAATACCCTCTCCTTCGGTATACACTCCCCTATTATTAGGGGCAAAACGGTCTCTACTGCCCGTATGTAGGTAATTCACTTGCAGGTAACTGCTCTCTGTAGGGGTTACTCGCACATAAGCACTTGCTTTAGGGGCAGGAATAGAGATACCGCTCATATAGCCGTCCCAATCTCCGTCTTCAGTAGTTTTTTTCTTCCCTTCAAAAGAAATAAAACTTCCTCCAAGGGTAAGCCACTTTGTAGGGTAAATATCTGCATTTACTTCAAAACCATATACTTTTTGCGGACTTCTATCTACTACCCAAAAACCTCCTTCCTCTTTCAGGTCACTACCGAGTTTCGAGTAAGTATAAAAATAAGACCCACTTAGGTGTACGTATTTAGTCAGCTCTGCATAAGCACCTACTTCATAATTATCTGTCTTAACAGGCTCAGTATTGATTTTAGACAGTACATTAGCTTTGGCTGCACGCAGTGTGCGACCTAAATCAAAAATAGAAAACCCTTGCGAGTAAGAAATAAATGGTTGAAAATACTTGTACTGATTATAAGCAAGCCCTATGTTAGGCGAAAGGTTGTTATAAGTGAGATCACCCCCTTTTACATATACACGAGGGTCTGTTCTACGCCCTCTAAGCACCTCGTAGTTAGGTACTGATACATCTATATAATCATAGCGTACCCCTGCTTTAAGCACGTAATAACGATAAAAAGTAGTTTTGGTTTGCAAGAAAGGAGCTGAGTTATACGAGGTAAGCTCTGGCAACCAATAACGCCCATCTACTAGCGGCTGACTCGTTTTATCAATTAGCATATCGGCTCCGTAGAGTAATTGGGTAAAAATATCATTACTAAAAAGAACCTTAGAAATCAGCTGAGTGCGAATACCGTATTTCGCCCCTTTTACAGTTGCTTGCCCGCTAGTTTCTTCCCAACGTGCAGGCGCACTAGGGTTGTGCTTGCGAAAATCAAAAACAGTATATTGGTGTTGGGTAAAAGCGCTCAGCTCTAAATCAGTGTGTTTGAAGATATTGTTAGAGTTGAATTTCACATAAGCATTGTGGTTATAACGCATTCCCTCATCTTCTGCCGCTGGGTCTTTAGCCCCATACACCCCTATACGTGGGCGTTGTAAATATTTACCTCCTGAAGCTACCAAAGGGGTATGTTGCAAACTCTGATAGAAGTTATACATCGCTTCTACTTTATTGTCTTTATCAAACTGATAACCGAGTTTTAGCAGTCCGTTATAGGTACGCACATCTCCTAAACCATAGCGAGGCGAAATATATTCACCTGTACCATCAATAGCCGACCCTGTTTGGTTTAATGCACCATCTAATAAATACGAAAATCCTTTGTAATTGCCATAAAACTGCTGATTGAAGCGATAACCAAATCCTCTGTTTTCTTTAAAAGAATCTCTTGCTGAAGCTCCTACTGAAGTTTGTCCGCCAAAAGTAGTATTTTCAGGCGTTTTTTTAGTTACAATATTCATTATACCTCCTATAGCACCATTGCCATAGATAGAAGTAGCACCTTTTATTATCTCAATACGTTCTACGGCTGCAGGGTCTATCGAACGAATATCGCGGTCAGTAGCACGCAGTGGGGTAGACTGAGGTATCCCATCAATAAGCACAAGCAATGCCCGACCACGTAGGTTCTGATAGCGGTTATTAGTCGTATTACTCGAAAGCGACATAGCAGGCTCTACCATCCCTATCAAGTGCGACATATCAGGGGCTATTTTGATAAACTGCTGTAGTTTTTTCTTGTCGATAACAGTTACATTAGCCACTGCATCTGTTTTCTTTTCTTTGATGCGGTTAGCCGTAATCACTATTTCATCGAGTGATATAGTATCCTTTTCCGAAGTAGGATACTCATTCTGTGCCATACTAATCGCAGCATATAATACCATAACAGGTAAAATGAATCTTTTCATAAAAATTACACTTAAGTTTTCAGCGCACAAAAGTATAATATTATTTTGAATTATACAAAATAACTTACTTGAAAAACAAAAAAACCGAACAAGTCTCCTCGTTCGGTTTTATATTATTCTACTAATCGACAAATCGCCAAATCTACTAATTGGCTAATTTAACCTTTGCTGCTTTAGCTGCAAGAATCACCGCATTCTTAGCATTTACAATAGTACCTGTAGTCGATAGGTTAGAGAATTTCATCTCTTTGCGTTTGCCTTTCTCGTTCTCCTCACCTACCCATACGTTCATATCTACTTTCACACCTGATTGCATCAATATTTTCTTCACTTGTGCAGCGGTAAGTGTAGGGAAGTACGAACGCAATAAAGCAGCTACACCTGCTACCTCTGGCGATGCCATTGAGGTACCTTGCAAAAACTTATACTTGCTTTCAGGTACAGTCGAATAAATCTTCACCCCTGGTGCAAACACGTCTACATTGTGTTTGCCGTAGTTAGAGAATGAGGCTACCAAATCCTTGTTGTACTCGTAGTTAAGAGCCCCTACGGTTAAGAAGTTGTTAGCAAACTCTTTCTTGTTCACTTCGTCATTAGGATAAGTGTCTTTCACGTCAATATCCTGCGAATCATTACCAGCCGCATTTACGATAAGCACATCTTTAGAAGCCGCGTATTTTATAGCGTCATACACCCATTCTTTGTGAGGCGAAAAAGCTTTACCAAAGCTAGTGTTAATTACTTTAGCACCATTATCTACCGCATAGCGTATAGCAAGAGCGATATCTTTGTCATACTCATCGCCTTCAGGTACTGCGCGTACAGGCATAATAAGCACGCTATTAGCTACCCCGTCCATACCTATACCATTGTTGCGTACAGCAGCTACTATACCCGCTACGTGTGTTCCGTGTAGGGCATCTTTCACATTAGGTCCTACTACGTTGTTATTACCGTAATATTTAGTACTAAAATCGTTCTCATCATCTTTAAGTATTTCCTTTCTAGGGTCAAATTTCTCGTTAAGATGATATTTTAGCTGAGTGTCAAAATGTTCTAATGCTTCAGGTAGTTCTTTCTTAAGTTCTTCTGAAGTAATACCGCCTTTTAAAATATCCTTCATAAAGGCTATTATTTGGGTAGTGCGGTCATCATAAGTCTTTCCTTCAGTAGCTTTTTCTATATCCTCTGTGCTATATACCTCTTTACCTACTATTTTTCTAACAGGTTCATCAGCTATTTCCACCATTTCCATAAGTTGTTCATAGGCTTCTTTTAGCTTTTTAGCCTTTATCATTTCATTTTCGTAGGCTTTTTTAGCAGCGGCATACTCAGGGCTTTTAGTGTCTTTACTGCGGTACACACGGGTCATTTCAGTATTCGTTTGCGATATATTACCCAAAAAGTTCCACCCGTGTACGTCATCTACGTAACCGTTTTTGTCGTCATCTATACCATTGTTAGGTATTTCTTTGGTGTTAGTCCAAATGATATCTTTCAAATCTTCGTGATTGATATCAACACCCGAATCTATAATCCCAACGGTCACTTGGGTAGGTTTAAGCCCTTTTAGCAAAGCATAAGCTTCGTCAAGGTTAATACCTGGGTATCCTGCCTTAAATCCTTGGTGAGGCCAGCCTTTCAGCTGGTCATCAGTATATTTAGTATCGACAGGGGTAAAAGTGGTAGGTGCTTTCTCAAGACCTTTAGTAGAACCACAGCTTACCAATAATGAGGTTGCTAAGGCAA
This sequence comes from Capnocytophaga sp. FDAARGOS_737, assembly GCF_009730375.1. NCBI lineage: Bacteria > Pseudomonadati > Bacteroidota > Flavobacteriia > Flavobacteriales > Flavobacteriaceae > Capnocytophaga > Capnocytophaga sp. FDAARGOS_737. The sequence goes on from NZ_CP046316.1 coordinate 2,112,034, forward strand.
CCAATAAAAATGATTTCTTGTTCATCACTGTTTAATTAAAAGTGTTTCTTATTTCAGGCGGCAAAAGTACAAATCATATGCCAAATTCGCAAATTTGATAATTCTCTAATTTGCTAATTAGTCAATTTCGCCAAATAGTCAAAATGCTCCCCTTCCGCTACCAACTCACATTGCAGCCCTACAGCGTGCGCCACATTTTGCAGCGTGTTATAATCTACGTATAGCCACTCAAACGGAGGTTCTTTTTCTCCTTTGTATTTCACTACGTAATCCACTTCGCCGTAATAGTCAAACAAAAGGGGCACATCATAGCTCCCATCAGGATTTTGGTCAAACATATAAATAATGTCCGACGAATCAGTAAGTATCTGCCCATTAGGGGCTAAGAGTGTTTTTAGGTGAGCGTAAAAAGCGCCCATTTTCTTCAGCCTACCGCACATACCCGCTCCGTTCATCAGCAGCAGTATAGTGTCGTACTGCCCTTTCAGGTCAAGCACATTCTGCACTTGGGCGTTGTGCAAGCCGCGCAATCTACACGCTTCTATAGCCTTAGCCGATAGGTCTATACTGCACACCTCTAAGCCGCGCTCGTTTTGTAGATAGAGCCCGTGCGAACCCGCACCGCAACCTACCTCTAACACCCTACCGCGTGCCAACTGTAATGCCTGTTGTTCAAGCGGGGGCATCTCTGCAAACGACCTAAAAAGATACGGTAGCGGCAACACATCTTCTTCTGAAAGGGTTGTCTCTGTTTTAATATCTTCGGTATACGCCCCTTGCTGATAATCTAATATCGCCTGACCAAATAAATCTTTCATTACTTATCCCATTCTAATAGTCTTCTCTCTCCTTCTATCGTCTTGATATCCGTAATATCCTGCGACATCTCTATCACCCCCTTATAGTTCTTATCCTTATCGCGTACCGCAAAATAACGAACGTATATCAACCTACCGCGATAGTTAAACCAAAAATTTGCTTCATTCTGGGTGCCTGCACGGAAGTTTTCTACTATCTTAAGCACTGTACCTACGCTCTTGGGCGGGTGACAGAATTTCACCTCTCTGCCTATGATACCCGCACTGCGAGGGAATACCCGTTCCTCACCGCGATTGTAGAAAATCACACGGTCGTGCTCATCTACAAAAGTAATATCGACAGGCAGTGTTTTTAGCAATAAGTTTACCTGTTCTATGGTCATATAACCCTCGTCATAGTGGGCGGCATTCTCGTCAAAAGTAACGTCGGTACGGCGAGTAGTATCCATCGAGGGGTGTACGTAGGCAGGAGCCTCGCCCTCTTGCTCTTTGTTAGGATAAGGAGCGGGGGTCTCTTTCAGCATCCAGCCGATTTCCTCTTCGCCCTCGCGCATCTTTATCCAATCCTCTTCTGTCAGCAGGTTCAGTGCGTTAGGGAAGAGAATGTTCGCCTCCACATTCAGCAATCTGCCAAGGTTGTCCTCTATATAGCGCACGTTAGTTTGGGCGGCGTCTAAATCCTTATCTTCCAAGTTTTTACGCACTAAGCGGAAGATATCGCGTATCGTATCGTGAAAAGACCACATATTTTGCGAAGGGTTTGTCCATCCGCGCATTTCCAAGAAAGGAAAAAGCTGATTTTCTTTGCGAGCAAAGTGTTTTTCTACGGTACTCAAGTGATTGAACACATTGTAGAATTTCTGATAATCGGTATGAGGGTCGATGCTAAGTAGTTCGTCCATCAGGCTGTAAATAAGCTCAGCCTCAAGCATATAGGTATGCACAGGGTGCCCCGCTGCTAATGTTTGTTCCATAAATTTCATTATTTTTAAGACGCAAAGGTACTAAATAATTAGTTAATTAACAAATTTGCTAATTATCGAGTAGGTTCGCTTATCCTTCGTCACATACTCGGCTGCGCCAGCTCGCCGACTTTCCTTCGCCACATACTCGGCTGCGCCAGCTCGCCGACTTTCCTTCGGTCATCCTTCGGTCATCCTTCAGTCTTCTTCATATTTTAGGGCGTGACATCTGTATTTTATTTTAAACTTTTCACCTCTCTACTCCGCTAATTACCAAATACTTACAAAATATCCTTTACATAGAACTAAAATTTTAACAGTACTATGTATTGCATAATACTATTTTTTACCTATATTTGCACCGAATTTATTAATCACTTTTACTATGGAAGAAATCAACACCGAAAAGATTAAGACCCAAATGCGAAAAGGCATCTTAGAAATGTGTATTCTTTCCGTCATTGATAAAAGCAAAGAAGCCTACGTTTCCGACCTTATCGAAACGATGAAAAACGCCGATATGATTGTTGTCGAAGGCACCCTCTACCCGCTGCTCACCCGACTGAAAAACAGCGGATTGCTCGATTACCAGTGGAAAGAATCCTCTGCAGGGCCACCCCGAAAATACTACGTACTAACCGACAGCGGCAAACTTTTCTTAAGCGAAACCCTAAAAGCTTGGCGCGAATTACAAACTATGATCGACAAAATAATTTAAGAAACTATGGACAAAACCAAAAACATCAGCTTAGGCGGCTTTTCTTTCCTTATCGAAGAGAATGCCTATACCGCACTCAGCCAATACCTCACTGAGGTGCGCCAACACTTACAGCACAACTCTGACCACGACGAAATCATCTTTGATGTAGAACAACGTATGGCCGAACTCCTCAAAGACCGCACTGCCAACCGCGAAGTCATTATGCACCAAGATGTGCTATACCTAATAGAAGTACTCGGAAAACCCGAACAATATGTAGAAGATGAAGAAGCCGACAAGGCTACTAATGCAGCTACTGAAGCCACTGCAAAAGCCTTTTCAACTAACAAACCGCTATACCGCGACATCGACGACTGCAAAATAGGAGGCGTACTATCTGGTATGGCTCATTATTTCAACATTAGTCCTACTATGTTGCGCATCGCCTTTGCAGTGCTTTTTACCATTTTCTTTATGCTTGGCGACTGGGGGTGGTTCTCCCCTATGACTGGCAACAGGTGGTTATTCCCTTTCAATTCCATCAGTTGGGCTATGCTAGCCTTATATATTTTATTTTGGATAATTGTACCTGCTGCCCTTACTACCGCACAGAAGTTAGAGATGCAGGGGGCTGCTGTTACCCTCGATTCGCTTGCTAGCTACAAGAGTAGTAGCACCACCTCTACCGAATGGCACAAGAGTTATAGCGACAAAATATTATGGGGGGTTATCGGCGGACTTGCGCAATACACCTCAGCCAGCAGCACTTGGTTGCGCCTTATCTACCTATTGCTTATCCTCGTTTGCCTTCCTGTCTATGTAGGGATAAGTATTGCACTCATTGTAGCTTACTTAGTGCTAACGCTCCTACTCAAGCCTGAAACGGTAGCACCTTCAGCCGAACCCAACAGCAACCCTACCGCAGCATCGACTTCGGCTGTACCTAAGAGCAACCCAAAACGCGGTTCGCTACTGCTTACCGTTATCCTTGTTATATTAGCCCTGCCTTTGCTTTTCTCCCTTATAGCAGTAATTATGGGCATATTTGGGCTTACCTCTGCCAGTGGGCTCTCGCTCTTGCTCCTCGACGATTACCTACCTTTTATGATAAGTAGCCCTATCGAGCGTTTTGCGCTCTATAGCAGCGTATTCTTGCTGCTATTAGTACCGCTTTCATTGCTTATCCTCGTAGTAGTCAGACTCAGCTACAAGCGTTTCCGAGGCACACGTGTATGGGCTATCCTTACTTTTATAGCCTTCATTGCAGCACTTATAGGCTTAAGCATCAGTGTAGGCAGTACCGCTAAAGAGTTTTTTATTGAGAACAATTTCGAGCGCAAAATAAGTGTTCCTACTACTTCCGACACGCTACACATCAGCATCAAAAGTAAGTACGACAATAGTTTAGTCCTAACTGTCGATGCCGACACTCTCTTAGTGCAATACGAGTCTTACCTACGCGACATCTTGCCCACTAACGAAACCGAACCTTACTTGCTGTGCCGACAAACCGCTAGGGGCAGAACAGGTAGTCAAGCCGCCCAAAACGCTAAGAATATCCGTATCCCCTTAGAAATTAAAGATAACCACATCGCCATACCCGACTATTACGAAATCATTAAGGGCAACACCTATCGTGGTCAGACCGTAAACTACCAGCTGTACCTACCTGTTGGCAAGTATATAAGGAATGCCAAAAGCTACTATAGTCCTTATAACAAAGCTACCTATCGTCTCAAAGAAGACGGTCTCTACCTAATGACCAAAGACTCTCTACAATTAGTAAACTAACCAATTTTATCAATAAAAAAATTAGCCGATTAGCAAATGAAAATATATCATTTACTAATCGGCTAATTATCAAATCGACAAATTGTCAAATCGCCTACTTCACCAACTTGGCTATTTCTTTAAATTTAGGGTGAGCAGCAGTACGCAATACCGAGAAGAGCAACGCTTCAGTGCTGAGCAGTTGTGCGCCAGCATCGCGTAGCATACCGAGGCCTATTTGCTTATTGCTCTCTGTACGAGAGGATACCGCATCAGCGATAACAGTCACTTTATAGCCTGCTGCCAATAGGTCGATAGCGGTTTGGTAGATACATATATGCGTCTCTATACCAATAAGCACCACGTGCTTGCTATCATATTGCCCTAATCTACTAACGAATGCTTCTTCGCCATATGCCGAAAAAGAGGACTTAGTAATAGGGGTTTCACCTACGAGTACCTCAGCTATCTGCGGATGAGTAGCCCCTAATTTATCAGGCATTTGTTCCACCCAAATAAGCGGAATATCAAGTGTTTTGCAGCCTTCAATCACAATGCGACTATTGCGTAGCACCTCTTCCGATTGCTGCACTATCTGCGATAGTTTTCCTTGAATATCAAGAATTACTAATATCATAAGCTACTAATTTACTAATTGGTTATTTTCTTAACCATTATTTTATTGTATAAGTATAAAGATACGGCTGCAAAGACTCCGATACCGAAAATAAGGTACCACATCTTTTCTGGAGTATAGGTCTGCCATAGCATTTCAGTAATTTGCGACTGCGAAAGCCCTAATTTCTGTTCTGCAAGCGCAAAATATTCATTTCTGGTCAATCCTTCAGGCATAGCTATTTGTCTATTAGCCATTTCTGCTTGTAGAAAAGCGTACTTATCCGACCATTTCTCATACAAATCACCAGAAATAAGCCCTGCAAGATAGTTACCCATAGCTACCGGAAGGAAATAGGTACCTTGGTAAAGGGCTTCCTTGCCTTTAGGAGTAATCTGTGCGATAAAAGCCGAAAGCGTAGGGCTTGCAGCCATCTCACCTACTGAGAAAATCATCGTACCGATAATAGTAAACCACACATTGTTAAACATAAAGGTAAGCGTAACCCCTATAGTACCGATAATAGTACCGCGTATCATTGCGCTCACGTGCGTCATCTTAGTCACGAAGTAAGACACCACTACCTGAAAGAAGATAATCATCAGCGAGTCTATATTCACAAACCATTCAGCTTTTACCTGTCCGTTTTCAGTCAGCATAGTGCCCAAAAATGGCAAGTGCTGATTTATCCACTGACTCATTGCCGAAGAGTCTACCCAATCTTGTATAAAGTTAGGCAAGGTGTAGAAAAGCTGATTAAACATCGTCCAAAAGCCGACCATTAGTATAAGCAATATAGTCAAACGACTATCGCGCAATGCTTCTATAATGTGCAATACCGATTCTTTTATTTCAGTAAGAAGAGGCTTGCTATCGCGCTGTGCCATTTTAGGTTCTTTGTAGAAGAACAGCACCACCAATAGGTTGATAATCATCACCACAGCTGCCTGTACAAAGATAATGCGCCAGCCTAACATAGTGCGTAATGATGACGACATAGCCGGACCTATAAAGCCTCCTATATTCACCATCATATAGAAGATACCAAAGCCCAAAGTGCTGGTAGTATCATCTGTATTCCGAGCTACAGTTCCGTTGATAACGGGTTTAAAAAAGCCCCCTCCTATAGCGGCAAAAAGGAAAACCATATACATCGACCAATAGGTATTAACCTCACCCATTAGGTAGTAACCTACTGCCATAATAAGGCACGAGATAGTCAGTGAAAGTTTATACCCTATACGGTCAGCAATCACCCCAAACACCAGCGGCAAAAAGTATTGTATAGCCGTCACGTTGCCTATGATACTTCCTTTTTCAGAGTGCGAAAGTCCAAGACCTCCCTCATCAGTCGAAGCTACCAAGTACAAAGGCAAAAGGGTAAAAATACCATAAAAGCCCCAACGCTCCATCAGCTGTAGGAAACTCGCCACCCAGAAGTTAGGCGAAAAAGTTTTGAGGGTTTGCAATAACGATTTTTTATTTGCTGTCATTATGATAAAATGTTTAGTAATTTCAAAAACAGGGGCAAAAATAGTACCTTTTTTCAAAGAAACAAAAACCATAACCCCAATTGTATCAAAGGAATAAACAAATGTTATATTTGTAACATCTCATTGGCTAATTTCCTAATTGACTAATCTACTAATTTGCTAATTTTCTAATTATTTTCGTATTTTTGCATCGCATTACCATTTTTTGAAACTGCATTATGAACGACGATTTGCTCTATCTTATTGCGCTGAAGAAAATCCCTTTAGTAGGCGACATCACTGCCCGAAAGCTACTCACGCACTTTGGCAGTGCTCAACGCATCTTTGCTCAAAGCAGAGAAAAACTCGAAAAACTCATCGGCATAGGCTCTAAAATAGCTGATAACGTCCTGCATAGTGCCACTTATCTGCACGAAGCTGAGGCTGAACTCACTTTTGCCGAGCAGCATCACATACAGGTGATTGCCTATACTGACCCTCAGTACCCTACCCTACTGAAGCAATGCCCCGACAGCCCTATTCTCTTTTACCAAAAGGGAAACATACAGCTGTCTAACAAACGCATCATCAGTATCGTAGGCACTCGCAATAGCACCCCTTATGGCAATGCTTTTTGCGAAAAGCTCATCGAAGAGTTAGCTCCCTTAGGAGTGGTAGTGGTCAGCGGCTTTGCTTATGGTATTGATATCACTGCTCACAAGGCAGCTATGAAGCACCACCTACAAACGGTAGCTTGTTTAGCACACGGACTCAATTTCATCTATCCGCCTGCCCACAGCAAGTATGTAGAGGCAATGACCGAAAACGGCGGTTTCATCACCGACTTTGGCTATTTGAGTGCTTTCGACCGCAAGAACTTCCTAAGCCGCAACCGCATTATTGCAGGGCTATCGCAGGCTACTATAGTAATTGAGTCGGGTAAGAAAGGCGGCAGCTTAGTCACTACCGATATAGCTTCTTCTTATGGGCGCGAGGTCTTCGCCGTCCCTGGTAGGGTAACCGACCCCTATAGTATAGGTTGCAACGAACTGATACACAGCGGCAAAGGCAACATATTGCTATCAGCACAAGACCTCATCAATACTTTGGGCTGGCACAACACCCCGCCAAAGGAAGTACAACAGGAACTATTTCCTACCTACACCCCCGAAGAAGTGCCGGTAATAGAGCAATTGAAGAAAAACGGCAAGATGTCTTTAGACAGTCTATCGCTTGCCTGCCAAATACCCGTGTACCAGCTCTCTAACCTCCTTTTTCAAATGGAACTCAAAGGCTACGTACACCCCCTACCTGGCAAAATGTTCGAGATAATCTAATTTCTTTTCTTTTTTTTGACGCGAAAAATCATACATATCGATATGGACGCCTTCTACGCTTCAGTAGAGCAACTCGACTTCCCCTATTTGCGTGGCAAAGCCATTGCGGTAGGCGGAGGCGAAGCGCGCGGAGTGGTCGCAACGGCCAGCTACGAGGCGCGTCAGTATGGGGTGCATAGCGCTATGAGCGGTGTATTAGCGCGCAAACGCTGTCCCCACCTCATCTTTGTACCCCCACGCTTCGAGCGGTACAAAGAAATATCAAGACACATTCGCAGTATCTTCCATCGTTATACCGACTTAGTAGAGCCCCTTTCGTTAGACGAGGCGTATTTAGACGTCACCCATAACAAAGTGGGCAACCCCTCAGCTACTCTCATCGCCCAAGAGATAAGGCAAGCCATTTTTGCTGAAACAGGACTCACTGCTTCCGCAGGTATCTCCATCAATAAGTTTATTGCCAAAATAGCCAGCGATGTCAATAAGCCCAACGGACAGAAAACCGTCACCCAAGACGAAATACAAGATTTTTTAGACGCGCTTAATGTCAAGAAGTTTTATGGCATTGGCAAGGTAACAGCCGAAAAGATGTATGCTTTAGGTGTTTTCACAGGCAAAGACCTACGCCAGAAGTCATTGGCATTCCTCGAAAGAAATTTCGGCAATAGCGGCAAGCATTACTACCAGCTGGCGCGCGGCATTCACAACGGCGAGGTACAGCCTTTCAGAATACGCAAGTCAGTAGGGGCAGAACAGACTTTTGCCGAAAACCTCACCAGCGAAATCTATATGCTAAAAGAGTTAGATAGCATAGCCAGCGAGGTAGCGATGCGTTTAGCACAGCAAAAGGTAGCCGGCAAAACCCTCACTATAAAGATAAAGTACAGCGATTTTAGCATACAAACGCGCAGCAAAACCCTAAAGGATTATATCAGCTCAAAGGAAGAAATAATGCTGTACATCAGCGAATTGCTATACCAAGACCGCCTATCCGACTCCGTGCGTCTATTGGGTATTTCATTGTCGCACCTCAACAACGACCCCGACAAGACCGTCCCTCCTACCCCACAATATATACAGCTAAAACTGCAATTCCCCGATTAGAGAGGTTATCACACATAACTCATTATCCACTGATAAAGATGGGTTACCACCGACCATAAGAACACAATCAGATAATAAATAGCCATTCCTAAAACCACGAGCCATATAGTAGTAGAGACCGCCCTTCGCTTCACTTTTTTAACGATATTCGGGTCATCATTCACAAAGCCCTCTATCAAAATCGTATTTTCTCGGTAAGATTTATAGAATATATCAAGCACAATCCCCGCATAAGGAATCAGCCCTACAAAAATATCTATAAACACATTGCGCAAGAGCGTCATTGTAAGGGCATACGATCTAATCTTAAAAATCGAAATATAGAAAAACGAAGCATTAAACAGCTGCGGCACAACGTCGCCCACCACCGGTACCAAACCCAGTATAGGGTCTAAATAATAGTCGTCCATCACCTTAGTAGCCGTTTTCATAGCCCTATAGCTTCTACTCTGCTCCATACGCAGCTTGCGCTGAGCTTTCTTCAGCAGTCTTTGTTCCTCTTTTAAAGATGTATCCATAGTATCTATTACTTTTTCCGTTATTTTTCTGTTACGTTTCTGTTACTTCTACGCCGCAAAGTTCCAACACTTTTTCCACATAACCAAATACTTGTCGCAGTATGATACAGAGCCTTTGAGATATATGCTATACGTTGGACAACAGAAATCTTTTTTAAAGAAGCCAAACAATACTTAGGTTTAGGTAAGTGTCAATCTGTAGACTTTGATGCTCAGACAGCCTCTACATCAATTGTGATGTTAGAATACAGCTTACTCTCGTTAGCCAAAAAAGAGCTTGAATATCAGACTATTGGAGGAATATTGAAAAGATACGCCTACCTTAGATGAACGTATATTACTTATTATCAAAGAATTAGTTCTTGATTTAGCAGAGATTCTTGAGATACCTTTTGAAGAACTAATAACAAAAATAATATCTGAAAATAAGCAACTTATGAAATGGATTAATTTGAATCCCTTATCTGAAGCTGCTTAGAACAACTTGCGAAACTTAAATAAGCAAATTAACCTTTATTTCAATTGCATTACACGACTTAAAAGCAGAGGTAAACCTGTATTTTTGATATTATCATTATTCCAAAAGCTCATCACACAAGCAATAGGGCGATTGCGCACCACTTGGGCTACATAGTACACCGTAAGTGTTTTAGCGCCCGACATCCCTGCTAAAGCTGACGCAACTCCCTTGATGTCAAACACTACTCTCTTAGCTTTGGTGGGTACCTCTTCAAAAAGTACCTCAACTTCTTCCTCTTCTATAGGTTTCAACATTTTGCGTTGTTTGTTGGCTGCAAACTGGTCGGCTACAGCTTGTTGAGCGTCTTCCAAAGTGCGATATACTCCCCAATTCATTTCGCCGTTGTACGGACATTGCACTATGTTGATACCCGTGAAATAACAGTCGTCTAAAATTGAGATTTTTCGTCCTGCAAAATCAATACTTCTGGCATCGGTAGGGGCAAATAATTCCTGAGGGATTTTATTTTCAACAATGAGGTTTACTAAGGATTCTTCTACCTCAACCTCTCTGTCTCTCAGTTTTGAAAACCAAACAAGGGAAATAGTATTCGCTGGACTTTTCACAAAATAAAGAGACTCTACATACTCCTCTTTATCTCTATTAACCAAATAGTTATCAGTGTGTATGCGAGGGTTAGGCTGCGCGTCTTGCGCATTAATTTTCAATTTTCGGTAGGCTTTCTTAAAGCCTTTTTCATCAAAAGGAAGTTTCAAATCCTCATTGGTAATGATATAACCATCGATAGCATAAAATTCTCTATCGCCGTTCTTGATTGCTGAAAGACGGTCTAACAAGGGCAATTCTTGTGCATAGGTAGCCCACAAAAAACTACCAAAGAAAAATAGAATATAATATTTCATAATTAACAAGTTACGTTATTCAGAGGACAAAAATAAATAAAAACGCTCTCTTTTGCAAATAAAACTATAGATTTATAAAAAAAATCTATAACTAAAACACTCTCAATCATTTTTTTTATAGCATCTTTGCTAAAATTATTAAATCTCGGATTAACATTGAAAATAATGCAATTATATCTTCAATACAGAATGGATACAGAAAGAATATAGGAACAATATAGAAAGACTCAAAAAATAGCATTATCAAATCAGCAACAAAAACACCAAAACATTACGAATAATGCAATAACTACAAAAAAAATAAATACCAAATTATCTTACTAAAAAACATCTCTCCTTTCCAAAATATTACTATTTTTGCAAAAACAAAAAACCTTTATATGAATAATATTGTTTTCAACTTCCTTACTGAGCTCGCTAAAAATAACCACAAAGAATGGTTTGACGCTCACAAAAACGACTACGAGGCAGCTAAAGCAGCCGTTAATACCGTATGCGAGACTATTTATAACGAAATAGCCCTACACGACACGCTTTCGCCTATGAAAATATACCGCATCTACCGCGATTTGCGTTTCTCTAAAGACAAAACTCCCTACAAAACCCACTTCGGTTGCTATTTCCAACGCAAACAACCTCATTACCGCGGTGGTTATTACATCCATATCAGTCCCGAAGAGAGTTTTGTAGGCGGAGGCTTCTTCAATCCTAACAAAGAAGACTTGCTGCGTATCCGCCAAGAGATTTCATTAGATGGCGACACTTTTGCCCAAATAATGCAACACCCAGAGGTAGTAGCCCAATTTGGCGGCAAACTATGGGGCGATGAGGTAAAAACTGCCCCTAAAGGCTTCGAGAAAGACGACCCAATGCTCGACTATCTACGCAAAAAGCAGTTCCTCCTCAAACACGATTTCACCCCTGCGGAAGTCCTCTCCCCCGACTTCACAGCCAAAGCCATCAGCAGCCTAAAGGCTATGCGTCCCTTCTTCGATTTTATGACCGGTGCCCTGACCACCGACCTCAACGGAGAACCCCTTTTCTAAAGTAACATTTGTTAATTGCTAATTATCAATAGTTTTGTATCTTTGCACCCTCAAAATTAGTAACTAAACCTTTTATGGCAAAAGAAATAGACGAAAGCAAGCAAGGACAAAGCCTTGTACTTACCGCCGACAGCACCAATACCAAGAAATTATATATCGAAAGCTATGGCTGCCAGATGAACTTTTCTGACAGCGAAATAGTGGCTTCTATCCTTTCGAAAGTGGGCTACAACACCACCGATAGCGTAGATGATGCCGACTTAGTACTTATCAACACCTGCTCAGTTCGCGATAAAGCCGAGCAGACTATCCGCAAGCGTTTAGAGCAGTTCAATGTGTATAAACGCAAAAAACCGGCTATGAAAGTGGGCGTGTTGGGTTGTATGGCCGAAAGGGTAAAACACGCTTTCCTCGAAGAAGAAAAAATAGTAGATATGGTCGTAGGACCCGATGCTTATAAAGACCTGCCTAACCTTTTGGAGGAAGTAGAAGGCGGTCGCGAGGCGGTAAATGTTATCCTCTCTAAAGACGAAACCTATGCCGACATTGCTCCTATACGCCTCAACAGCAATGGGGTTACTGCCTTTGTATCTATCACACGCGGTTGCGATAATATGTGTACTTTCTGCATCGTGCCTTTCACTCGCGGACGTGAGCGCAGTCGTGACCCTTTCTCTATCATCAATGAAATAGGCGACCTACAAGCGCGTGGTTTTAAAGAAGTTACCCTACTGGGGCAAAACGTAGATAGCTACTTGTGGTATGGCGGCGGACTGAAAAAAGATTTTAGCAAGGCTACCGAAATGCAGCAGGCTACAGCCATCAACTTTGCCAAGCTACTCGATATGGTAGCCACCGCTTATCCCAAGATGCGCATTCGCTTCTCTACCTCTAACCCTCAAGATATGACTTTTGAGGTTATTGACACTATGGCGAAGCATCACAACATCTGCAAATACATACACCTGCCTGTACAGAGCGGCAGCAATCGCATACTCAAGGCGATGAACCGTATGCATACCCGCGAAGAGTATTTCGCGCTAATAGACGGCATACGCCAGCGCATACCGGATTGTGCTATCTCTCAAGATATGATTACCGGTTTCCCTACTGAAACAGAAGAAGACCACCGCGATACTCTTTCGCTAATGGAGTATGTAAAATACGATTTTGGGTTTATGTTTGCCTACTCCGAGCGACCTGGTACTTTAGCGGCGCGCAAGATAGTAGATGATGTACCTGAGGAAGTGAAGAAACGTCGTTTAACCGAAATCATCGACCTACAGCAGGCACACAGCCTCTATCGCACCCAAGCACAGGTAGGCAATACCGTAGAGGTACTCATAGAGGGTAATTCTAAGAAGTCAGACCAAGAATGGATGGGGCGCAACAGTCAGAATACTGTGGTTGTATTCCCCAAGGAAGACTACAAAATCGGCGATTTCGTAATGGTAAAAATCACTGATTGCACTTCTACTACCCTCATCGGAAAAGCTGTAGGCTACAGCGAGTATTTCAATTAGTCGATTTGGCAATTAGTCAATTTGCCAATACTAAAAAAGGCGGCTCAACGCAAGCGTTGAGCCGCCTTTTTTAGTGTATTATAATATTATCTTCGGTAAGTGATTGTTACATTCAAAATATCATCAATCGTATAACCAGATAAGTCAAGAGAGTTTTGTTCTTGCATTTGTAATCGCATTATTCTTTTAAACTCATCATTATATTTAAAGACCAATTCGCTTTCGTTTAAATTAATAACATCAAGAGCTCTTAATGCTTTGTCATTAATCACAAAACAAATAGTACTTCCTTTAATCACGTACAAAAAAGATGCTGAGTTATATTTACAAGTTTTTTCGTCATTCTTATAATTGTATTCATTTAGTATCCAACGATCACCTTTAAATATATAATTCATTTTCTTTATGCAATTAAAAGCCTCTGAAGGAACTATCTGAGAGAAGAGTTTCCCATCAGACATTCTTGATTCCACATAGTTCCATTGTCCTTCTAACTGTGCTCGTGTGTACTTAGCATCGTTATTATTGTCTTTTTTAGTGCACGCTGCGAAAGCTATCACAGAAAGTGCAATTAGTAATATTTTTTTCATAGGAATAAAGTTTAAAATTTGCTACAAAGATAAAAAAACTTTTTTTTATTAGCAAAATATTCCAAGAAAAATACACAAATTATTTTATACCGATTTACCTCTACCTCTCTGCTAATTCAATAATCTCTAAATTCTTTATTTCGCCAGCTTCAAGCTCAAAACGGAGCATAGTACGGACTTTTTGCCAGCCATAGATGCCTGCCGCCCCCGGATTGAGGTGCAGCAGCTGGTATTGTGGGTCGTATTGTACTTTTAGGATATGCGAATGCCCCGAAATGAAGAGTCGGGGCGGGTGTTTTTGTATTTCGCGTTTAGCTAAAGGAGTATATCGGTTAGGGTAGCCCCCTATGTGTATCATCAGCACCTCTACTCCCTCGCACTCAAAACGATTTACCTCTGGGAAGTAGCCGCGTACCTCAGTGCCATCTATATTGCCATAAACCCCGCGCAAAGGCTTTACCGCCTCAAGGGCTTGTATGACAGCCACATTGCCAAAATCACCGCAATGCCAGACCTCATCAGCCTCTGAGGCATAGTGAAGTATGCGCTCGTCTATATACGAATGCGTGTCGGAGAGGAGTAAGATTTTCATTTCACATCTAATTTGTAGTGCTGTTTGCCCTGTATCTTATAGCAAGTACGCTTAGCAGCACTCTCTTCGGCTCTCTTCTTAGAGGTAGCCCGTGCGCGCGTCACCGAAAACCCCTCTACATACACTTTGGCTACGAAGTATTTCGTCTCTGAACGATCTTCTACATCTTCTTCTGCCTCAAATGAAAAGTCGCGTTTGTGCTTCTGACACCATTCTATCAGCAAACTTTTATGGCTAATAACCTTTTCTTCGAGGTTTTTGATATTGATATAAGGCAAAATGAGCTTGCGTTCTATAAATTTGAAGCAAGTTTTATAGCCTTTATCCAAGTAAATAGCCCCTATAAGCGCCTCAAAAAGATTGCCCGTAATGTTATTGCCCAACTGCTTGGGGGTGAGCTTCGTACGCAGAAAACTAAGCAGCTGTAGCTCTTCGCCCAGCTGGTTTAGGTTACGCCTTTCTACTATTTTAGAGCGCATTTTGGTCAGGTAGCCCTCGTCTTGCTCAGGCGCATTAGTAAAAATATAATCGGCTATTACTGCCCCCAAAATCGCATCGCCGAGAAACTCAAGTCGCTCGTAGCTCTTGCGGGTAGCCTTTTGGTATTGGTAGGATGGATGCGTAAAAGCCTCGCTATAAAATGACAGATTTTTAGGCGCATAGCCCAAAAGATCTTTCATTTTATTGTAAAAAATCCCGTCTTTCTTCTTAGAAGTAAAACGGGAAAATGACAATATTTTCTTTAAGCTGAACACTTGTATTATAACTTTTTGAATAGTAAGCAAGCGTTATGACCTCCGAAACCGAAAGTATTACTCATTGCTACTTTTACATCGCGTTTTTGTGCTTGGTTGAAAGTGAAGTTTAGGCGTTGGTCTATCTTCTCATCAGGAGTTTCAAAGTTAATAGTAGGTGGTACGATACCGTGCTTAATAGCCAATATCGAAGCCACTGCCTCTATAGCTCCTGCGGCACCAAGTAAGTGTCCTGTCATCGACTTGGTTGAGTTGATATTAATATTGTAAGCGTGCTCTCCGAACACATCGATTACTGCTTTCGACTCGGCTATATCGCCCAGCGGGGTAGAAGTACCGTGCATATTGATAGCATCTACTTCGTTTATCGCTACGCCAGCGTCTTTAAGGCAGTTATTCATCACCAATTTAGCGCCAAGCCCTTCAGGGTGAGGTGCCGTCATATGGTGAGCGTCTGCTGAAAGTCCGCCACCAGCCAATTCGCAATAGATAGTAGCGCCACGTGCTACGGCGTGGTTGTACTCTTCAAGGACAATAGCCCCTGCTCCTTCGCCCAATACGAAACCATCGCGGTTAGCATCAAACGGACGCGATGCCTTAGCTGGGTTTTCGTTGAAAGTAGAAAGAGCGTGCAAAGCATTGAAGCCCCCTATACCCGCGATAGTAACAGCTGCTTCAGAGCCGCCCGATACTATTACATCGGCATAACCAAAACGAATATAGTTAAGCGCATCAATCATAGCATTGGCAGCAGAAGCACAAGCCGACACAGTAGTGAAGTTAGGCCCTCTGAAGCCATATTTGATAGAAATCATACCCGATGCTATGTCGGCTATCATTTTAGGTATAAAAAAAGGATTGAAGCGAGGCGTACCATCGCCCTGATTGAAGCTGGTTACCTCATTTTGGAAAGTTTCTAACCCCCCAATTCCTGAACCCCATATCACACCCACGCGGTCTTTATCGAGCTTATCAACGTCTAAATGAGCATCTTTGATAGCTTCATCAGACACGACAGAAGCGTACTGCGCAAACTTATCGAGCTTGCGAGCTTCTTTTCTATCCATAAAGTTCTCGATATTAAACCCTTTTAGTTCGCAGGCGAACTGGGTTTTAAACTTAGAGGCATCGAAATGGGTAATAGGGGCAGCGCCACTTTTTCCTTCTACGAGT
This sequence comes from Capnocytophaga sp. FDAARGOS_737, assembly GCF_009730375.1. NCBI lineage: Bacteria > Pseudomonadati > Bacteroidota > Flavobacteriia > Flavobacteriales > Flavobacteriaceae > Capnocytophaga > Capnocytophaga sp. FDAARGOS_737. The sequence goes on from NZ_CP046316.1 coordinate 2,128,393, forward strand.
CCGTTCCAAAAATCTTGTGAGGTATTACCAATGGGGGTCAAGGCACCTATGCCTGTTACTACTACGCGTCTTCTCTCCATATAGTGTTATCTTTTTAGTATTTAGGTTCTAAAAAAAGCATTAGGCACTAAGCCACTAACCTACCTATATAGGTGGTTAATAGCTTAGTGCCCATTAGCCCATTATTGTTTAGCATCTTCAATGTATTTGATTGCTTGACCTACTGTTTGGATATTTTCAGCTTGGTCATCTGGGATTTGAATATCAAATTCTTTTTCAAACTCCATAATCAACTCTACAGTGTCTAATGAATCTGCTCCTAAGTCGTTAGTGAAGCTCGCTTCTGCGTTCACTTCATTTTCGTCTACGCCTAACTTATCAACGATAATGGCTTTAACTCTTGATGCAATGTCTGACATAATTTTTCTTTTTTTATAACTATAATTACTGAGTGCAAAAGTAAGCATTTTTTTTGAATAGCAATCGTTTTCGAACAAATATTGTGCTTTTTTTTGATGTTAAAATACCAAAGTCGTTTATTATCAGGGGGTTATTAACTGCAATAGTATAGCTTCTTTTTGTCTTTTAAAGGGTGAAATCAATCGAAAATTATGAATTTACTTTAACAGATAAAACCCTACAAAACAAACTTTTTTTTGATAATTAAAAAAATAACTGTACCTTTGCAGCGTAAATGGTGTTACACGCAACTTCGTGTTGCTATCGGTTTCACCCCCCCGAGAGGCAAGTTGATGATTATTCAATTTGCCTCTTTGTTATTTTAAAACGTTTTGTCTCTACTGCTAAAACTTTCATATTAGGCATTATAAAAATAACTCGCTCAATATGCCTTGCTCTCCCTTGTGCAAAAGTAGCTCGCAAAATGTCATAAGCTTCTCTATTAGACCTTAGTTGTCTGGTAAATTGAATTATCACTTCACTAACAAACTGTCGGCTTGCTTCTTTCAAAGCACTCTGAATTATATTTTTTCCATTATTACTTTCTGTCACCTTTATATCTGTAAAATATTGAAAATACAGATTAAAAGCATCCGGATTAGTCTCTCCATCATTTATAACGGGAAGCATTCTATACCGATAGCCTTTATTAGTTAAAAATCTAAGTGCTACAACATTTTTCTTAAACTCCTTTTTATTCTGTTTCCCTGAAGTAAAGATTTCAAAAACACCTTTTTCTATAGTTTCATCTTTCACAAAGCTAATCAAATGATAGCGCTCCAAACGTTCTTTTATAGTTTTCATTGGGTCAGTTTTAATTATAGAAGCAAAGGTAATATTTTTTTTCAAAGAAAACATTCCCTTTCACCATTTTTTTTCTTTGATATCCCCCTTTACTTTGAATACACTTACACTATAGGATCACCGAAGGATGAGCGAAGGATTACTGAAGAATTACCGAAATACTATTCCCTCCAAAACCTACAGCATTTATCATCACTGTTTGGAGTTTTTCGGGCACTTCATTTGCCTCATCAAGATAAGGTATAGGCTGAAAAGTGTTGCGCTGTAGCATCTCGATTGCCATACCGAGATTGAGCGCTCCACTTGCGCCGTAAGTATGTCCGTGTTGCCATTTATTATTAGTCAGCAGTGGTTTTTGCGCCCCAAAGACTGCCTCTATGGCATTGAGCTCTGCCCTATCGCCCTTGATAGTACCCGTGCAGTGGGTGATAACCACATCTATCTTAGGATTACCTGCATTCTCTAAGGCGCTGCGCATCGACTCTTGCAGACATTGTCCGTCAGGAGAGAGCGAAACACTATGGGTAAGCTGCTCGGTAGCAAAGCCTATTCCTATAATATACGCCAAAGCGTTAGGGCGTTCGCCTTTCTCTAAACAAAAGCAGCCTGCCCCCTCGCCCAAGACCATTGTATTCTGTTTTTTGGTCATATCCATAGACCTACAAGGGTAAGGCAACGGCAGAGAACTATAGATTTTAAGAGCTTTGACCTGCGCAATGGTAAAAGGCGTAAGAGGAGCCTCAGTGCCTCCTACCAAAAAACGCTCTTCCATACCGCTCTGTAGCCACGCTACGGCATTGGCGATGCCGTGCAAGGCGGTAGAGCAGGTGATGGAGTGCGACAGAGCAAAGCCTTGTGTCGCAAAGTATTGCGCTACCCACGTGCTTACATTGCCCAAGGTAGTGGTGGGCGATGCTAAGGTTTTGCAATAGCCCTCGCTCAGGAAATGTGCATAATGCGACTCGAACAGCTCGGTAGCTCCGCGCGAAGAACCTATATTCACCCCAAAACGCTGTCCGCTCCAGCCTGCTTGGCATACCGCTTCCTTAGCGGTAAAAAGAGCATACAGCACGGTGGGGTCTAAATATTCGTAAGCGGGATTGCTCTGACGCAAAGTTGCTATAAGGGAACGTTTTTCTTCTGAAAGTCGCCCCATAGGTACGTCATCGCAATTTGTTATTTGGTCGGCAGCAAGAGTAGCTGCTCCTGTAATGGCTATTTTCATTGGTAAATAATTTTTAAATTTCGACGGTAATTAAGCAATAATAAAAATATTTTTTGTATTTTTGGCGAAATTTTCGCTAATAAATATTTATTTTCTAAATAAAAAACACCACCATTATGAACAAAGAAAAGAAAAATCCTATCTCGTGGGTTCCTACCACTTACTTTGCTATGGGGCTCCCTTTTGTGATGCTTTCATTGGTTTCTCCTATCATTTTCAAGGACTTAGGGGTCGCTAACGACCAGATTGCTTTCTGGACTTCGCTGCTTATCCTCCCTTGGTCGCTCAAACCTATCATCAGTGTACTTATGGAAATCTACGGTACTAAAAAACAGTACATCGTCATCACTGAATTGCTTTCGGCAGCTGTGTTTGGGCTTATCGTTTTTTCGCTGCCTCTGCCTAACTTCTTCGTAACTTGCTTGGCGCTAATGGGGGTTATCGCTTTTAGCGGCTCTACCCACGACATCGCAGGCGATGGTATGTATATGCAGCAATTAGATGCTTCTACCCAAAGTGTTTATTCGGGTTGGCAAGGGGCTTTCTATAACCTTGCAAAAGTATTGGCTAACGGCGGGCTTATCTTCTTGGCTGGCTGGTTAGTGAACGAAAAAGGTATGAGCATCGTAGCCTCTTGGCAGCTAATTATCAGCATCTGTGCTATTATTTTAGGTTTGGTAGGTTTGTATCATCTGTATGCGCTTCCGAAAGACGAAAAAAACACTTCTGACGGCGATTTCAGTCAAAAAAGCAAAGAGCTATGGGGCATTTTCGTAGCTTTCTTTCAAAAGAAATATATATTTTACTATTTGTTTTTCATTTTCTTATATCGCTTTGCTGAAGGACTGGCGATGAAAATCGCGCCTCTGTTCTTAAAAGACAGCATAGAGGTAGGCGGCTTAGGGCTTTCTAACGAGCAATACGGATTGGTATACGGCACAGCGGGTACGGCAGCTTTCATCATAGGGTCTATAGTAGCTGGCTATTTTGTGTCGGTTGTAGGGCTTCGCAAAGCTCTTTTTACCTTAGCTTGCGCTTTCAACATTCCGTTTGTAGTATATCTTCTTTTCGCTTATTTTCAGCCTACCAGTTTGATAGTTATCGGTTGTGGTATCGTAGGCGAATACTTCGGTTACGGTTTTGGTTTTGTGGGACTTACGCTCTTTATGATGCAACAGATAGCCCCCGGGAAATACCAAATGGCGCACTACGCTTTTGCTAACAGCCTGATGAACTTAGGGGTGATGATACCTGGAATGCTCAGCGGCTACCTCAGCAAAGTATTAGGATACGAACTTTTCTTCGCTATAGTGATGCTCTGCACCCTTCCTGCTCTTGCTATCACTTGGAGCGTACCTTTCACTTACAAAGATAATGTAAAGCATACAGACAAATAAAAAATAGCACAAACAATACAAACAAATAGGGGGGCGAATCGCGATTCGCCCCCTATATTTTTTAACAATGTTGTAACACGGTGCGACAACTATTTGCGTACTTCAGTAAAAAGTCGGAATTTTGCCCCCTAAAAGTTTCGAAACTTATTCCGTTCTTTGACATATTGGGAAATTAAAACACCTCTGAAATTACCTTTACGATATTGTCTGATTTACCCATTGAATAGTAATGGAGCACAGGTACGCCTGCCGCTTTAAGCTCTTTGCTCTGCTGTATAGCCCACTCTATCCCTATCTGTTTGACATCGGCATTGTGCTTGCAGGCTTCGACTGCCTCGACAAGTTCCTGTGGGAAATCTATCTTGAAGGCTTGCGAAAGCAAGTTAAGATGCTTTTTAACCGCAATTGGCTTGATACCAGGTATGATAGGCACATTTATACCAGCTTCGCGCGCTTTGTCTACAAACTCAAAGTATTTTTGATTATCGAAAAACATCTGCGTTACTACATAATCAGCCCCCGCCTCTATCTTTTCTTTGAGGCGAGCCAAATCTGAGGTAAGTGAAGGCGCCTCGATATGCTTCTCGGGATAGCCTGCTACTCCTATACAGAAGTTAGCTTTATGGTCAGCTGCAATGCCATTGAGATAAATACCCTTATTCAGATTGCTGATTTGGGTAACGAGTTCGGTAGCATAGGTATGACCGCCCTCAGTAGGCTGAAAATAGCGTTGCTCTTTCATCGCGTCGCCGCGCAATGCCATCACGTTATCAATACCTAAGTAGAGACAATCTACCAATAGGTATTCCGTCTCTTCTTTTGAAAAACCGCCACAAAGCACGTGGGGCACGGTATCTACCTTGTATTTATGCTGAATAGCCGCACAGATACCTACTGTACCTGGGCGCATACGAGTTACTTTTTTTTCTAATAGTCCGTTAGGGTGCTCGATATAATAATACTCCTCGCGCGAGGTAGTAACATCAATAAACGGAGGATTAAACTCCATTAAGGGGTCTATATTTCGGTATAGTTCCTCAATGTTATTCCCTTTTTTAGGGGGTACTACTTCAAAAGAGAAGAGCGTCTTCCCTTTAGCATTCTTTATATGGTCTGTTATTTTCATATTTTCCTTTAAATTCTTCTTTTGCTATCAGTGTATATTGTTTCACAAAGTCTGTTTTGTGAGCGGTATAGGCATCTCGATCGTGCTCGAAAGGCTTCCAAAGAGATAATTTGAGCGTTTCATAATCTTTAGCAATTGATGGGTGCGCTTGCAGTTCATCGCGAAAATAAAGCTCATCATTATCACCTTCATAACGCAAGTGCAGGTGATATACACGTTCTGCAAACCCATTAATAGTATAGCCTTTATTAAAAGAAATCCTATTGTTTGTTTCGTTCATACACAGATATCCCGATTGTAGTATGAGTTCTTTTAGCTTCTGAAATGAAGCCTCTTTTTTCACTTCTAAAAGCATATCTACAATAGGTTTTGCTTGTATTTGTTCAACAGCTGTACTACCTATATGGTTTAGCCGTACCACTTCATCAGAAGGTAATTGTTTTAAAAGAAAACTACGCTCTTCCTCATACCATTCTTTCCATAAAGGATTGTGCTGTGTAAGATTGATAGGAAATAGTTGCCACAAGTCCTGCAATGACATTTTTAACAAAGGATTTTCTTCTTTTTCTACCATTAGCTACTTGTGTATTACACTCTACTCTTTTCTGCTAATCTTAAAATGTCGCCAAACACACCTCGTGCTGTTACTGAGGCTCCTGCTCCTGCCCCTTGTATGACAATAGGGTTATCGCCATAAGATTCTGTATAAATCTCAAAGATTGAATCAGCTCCTTTTACCTGACCAAGAGCACTATTGCGAGGAACAGAAACTAACGATACGTCTAACTGCACTGTATCAGTAGAAGCTAAATCGCCGTGAAGGTCGCCTACATAGCGCAGTACGTGGTCAGGCTCTTGAGCTTCTTTTATTTGTTGATAAGGGGAATTAAACTCGTCTAAGCGTTGCAAAAAGTCTTCGACAGAGCCTTCTCTCAAATGCTCTGGGATAAGGTTTTGTATCTTTACATCAGTGAATTCATTGCCTAAGTCGAGCTCGCGGGCTAAGATAAGTAGCTTGCGCCCTACATCATTACCGCAAAGGTCTTCACGAGGGTCAGGCTCGGTATAACCACTGTTAATAGCGTGTTGGAGCACTTCGCTAAACGGCTTATCTTCTGCTGAAAAAGTATTGAACAAGTAGCTGAGCGTACCTGAGAATATCCCCTTGATACGGGTAATGTTCTCGCCTGAATGGTGTAGTAAGCGAATGGTATCTATCAACGGCAATCCTGCTCCTACATTGGTTTCATAAAGATACGTTTTTTGGTATTGCTTAAGGGTTTTACGTAGCTCTTGGTAGAAGCTGAACGAGATAGTATTGGCTATTTTATTAGCTGAAACAAGGTCGTAACCACTCTTAATCAGAGGAATGTAGTTATCTACAAAAGTCTTGCTGGCGGTTACATCTACTGCAATAAGGTTTTCTAAGTGATTTTTATCTACAAAAGCCTGTAAAGTATCAAAGTTATAAGGTACAGCTTCGCGCTCAAAAGCCTCTTCCCAGCCTTTGCCAATCCCTTTGGCAGCAGTGAGTATTTTCTGAGAATTAGCTATGGCTACAATACGCAAGCTAATATTCTTGCGCTGCAAGATATTATCGTGGGCAGCTATCACTTGGTTGATAAGCGTACCGCCTACTGTACCTTTGCCGAAAATCACTAAGTTGATACGGCGCGACACCCCAAAGATTTCGCCGTGGATAACATTTAGCGCCTTGTGAAGTTTTTCGGTCTTAAGCACCAAACTAACGTTTTTACCTGTTACGGCATTATTGATAAGTAAAGGCACTATCTGGTTGCGTATCAGTGCATTATAAGGGTGATGGAAAGTAGAGAGAGGTTGCCCTACAATTGAGATGACTGCTACATCATCTACAATGCTCACACTGCTCACATCATTGGTATAGAAATCGTGCGAAAACTCTTCGTCTATAGCGGCTTTAGCAAGTTTAGCATCTTTAGAAGCTACTACCAAACCTACTCCGCGCTCTGAAGAACCTTGAGAGATAATACTCACACTAATGCCTTTCTGTGCCAAAGCCCTAAAAATGCGGGCATCAACCCCCACCTTGCCAAGCAGTCCGCGACCTTCCATTACTATAAGGGCATTATCTTTAATAACTGAAATCGATTTGATACCCTCTTGCTCGCTCTCTTTGTGAATGAGTGTACCTGCATCATCACTATTAAAAGTGTTCTTGATGCGCAATGGAATACCCTTTTCGATAAGAGGAATAATGGTTTTAGCGTGAAGTATAGAAGCCCCAAAGTTAGCCAACTCATTAGCTTCTTCATAAGAAAGATGACGTATGATTTTGGCTTCGGGTACTAATTCTGGATTGGCAGTAAAAATACCATCAACGTGAGTGTAGTTTTGCAGTTCAGAGGCATTGAGATAGTTAGCCAAAAGGGCTGCTGAATAGTTACTACCATTGCGCCCCAAGGTGGTGGTATCGCCTTTTTCGGTAGAAGCGATAAAGCCTGTAACTACTGCTACGTGATTGGGAGGAATAGTAGCAAAGTGGTCACGGGTGAGTTTTTCGGATACTGAATTGATGATTTGTGCATTGCCTACTACAGCATCGGTTTTGAAGATTTCACGACTATCAACAAAGGTGCTTTCTAAGCCCTTGCGTTTGAGTAGTGCTGCTACGAGTTTAGCTGACATTAGTTCGCCTTGTGCCAATACCAAATCTTTAGTCTTGGGACTATAATCTTTTAATAGAGATACTCCTTCAAGGAGTTTTTCGAGTAGCTGAAATTCGGGTTCAAACGACACTCGAGGATCATACTGCTGCTCGTTTTTCAAGTGTTGAAAATCGGCAGTGTAATCCTCTCCTTTACTTGCTTTTTCAAGCAGTGCCTCTAATTGATCAGTAGTATTACCTCTCGCTGATACTACTACCGATAGAGGTTCTTTATGTGAAGTAATGATAATGTCAATCACCTTTTCAATACCATCATTGGCAAGTGATTTACCACCAAATTTTAATATTTTCATATTTTTATCTTTTACTTAGTTTGAGATTTGCCGTTAGATTAAAAGATTTTCTTCAAAAACTGTTCTAATTGTTTGTGTTCTATTAGGAAAGCATCGTGCCCGTGTATAGAGTGTATTTCGTAGTAATCTACAGGTTTGCCCATTTCGCGCAGCTCGGCTACAGTATCGCGGTTTTCTTGAGGCACAAAATACAAGTCTGAATCAGTACTTACGATAGTAATATGTGCCGTAATAGGGGCTACCGCTTCAGCAAAACTACCACGGTCTTTAGAAATATCTATTGTTTTTACTAATTGATTCATCAGCTTATAGGCGGAAAGCGAAAAACGTTTATTTAACTTTTCACCGTGATGCAGCAACCAGCTCTCTACATTGTATAACTGAGTAGGCAGATGGGTAGTGCGTTCGAACTTCATTTTCAGTGATTGGGGAGTACGATAACACAGCATAGCGTGCAGACGTGCATCGTGCAAGGGGTGTGTAGAGTTTTTGAGTATCTGCTCTTGCAAGAGGCAGTTGCCTATAATCCAATCGGTTGCCTTCCAGTCAGCGGCTACTATTACTAATTGCTGAAAATAGTCAGGGGCAAGAGCTGTCATCTCCCAAGCAATACCGCCTCCTAACGAACAGCCTACTAACGCAAAAACAGAGTTTAGCCCCAAATGCTCTCTGAGGGCTATATTGAATAAGCGCGCCACATCTACCGCTGCCCAATGCTGGTAGTTAGTTATCATATCTTCCTCGCGTGCGTGAAAGCCATTACCGGGAATGTTAAATGCTACTACGGTATATATATCAGTATCAATCACTTTGGCAGTACCTATAGCTTCTGCCCACCAACCGTTTTCGCCCGCCACTTGCGAATTGCCCGTAAAAGCGTGGTTCACCACCACTACCGGAGCTGTGCCTAAAGGCTTGCCAAACAGTTGATAAGTAACCCTAAGTGAAGGAATACGCACTCCATACGAAGTAACGAAATCAAGCAAGTCATAATGCAAAATATCTAACATAGCTTACTTTTTAATATCTACCATTAACCGTTAATAATTGTTTGATTTGTTTGCTCTATATATTGTGTTAGCTCCTCTTTTCCTGTTTTATTCTGTGCTGAAGTTACAAAATAAGGAGGAAATTCCTCCCACCACTCGAGTAGCGCTTCTTTATAGGCTGCTACATTGCGCTCTATCGCTTGTGGTTTCAGCTTATCAGCTTTGGTAAAGATAATAGCAAATGGTATAGCCCGTTCGCCTAGCCACTGCATAAACTCTACATCTATTTTTTGAGGCTCGTGGCGTATGTCTACTAACACAAAAGCACTCACCAACTGCTCGCGTTGCTCAAAATAATCAGTAATAAAACGCTGAAATACTTGTTTAGTGGTTTTTGACACCCGTGCATAACCATAGCCTGGCAAATCAACTAGAAACCAGCGGTCATCTATTTTGAAATGATTGATAAGCTGTGTTTTACCAGGACGCCCTGAAGTCTTAGCTAAATTCTTACAATTGGTAAGCATATTGATAAGAGACGATTTCCCAACATTAGAGCGCCCTATAAAAGCATACTCAGGCAGCCTGTCCTTAGGACACTTGGCCACCTGTGAGTTGCTCATTACAAATTCAGCTTTTTTTATCATCTATTGCTAATTATCAATTATTAATTGTTTTAAGCCACTGGTCTAATATTTGGTTAAACTCTTGTGGTCGCTCCATCATAGGGGCATGCCCACACTTGTCTATCCAATGAAGCTCGGCATTAGGTAATAGCTCCTTAAATTCTTCTGCTACTTTAGGAGGGGTTACTATATCATTTTTGCCCCAGATAAGGCAAGTAGGAGTGGTCATCTTAGGCAAATCTTTTGCCATATTATGGCGAATTGCACTCTTAGCTAATGCTAATGTTTTGATGAGTTTAGAGCGATCTGAAATATTAGCAAATACCTCATCTACTATCTCTTTAGTAGCCACAGCAGGGTCATAGAACACCTCTTCGCATTTTTTTCTGATAAAATCATAGTCACCACGGCGGGGATACCCATCGCTCATAGCACTTTCATACAGCCCTGAACTACCTGTAAGCACTAAACCTAACACATTTTTAGGGTACAGCTTAGTATAAAGTAAGCCTACGTGTCCGCCTAAAGAGTTTCCTAACAAGATAACTTTTTCAAATTTCTTGTGTTTTATGAACTTTTGAATGTATTTAGCTAATGTTTTTACCGAAGTAGTGAGCAAAGGCATTGTGAAAAGAGGTAGCTCGGGCACTACCACCTTATATCTATCCGAAAAAAAAGAAATTACGTCTTCAAAATTACTCAGCCCCCCCATCAGTCCGTGTAATACGATGATAGGGGTTCCTTCTCCTTGTTCGATATATGAAAATTTACCTTCTTTTTTTACTTCTGTTGTCATTGGTATTTATCAAAAAGATTTTTGAAGCACAAAGATAATATTTTATTTCTAATTGTACACAACAAAAGAGAAAAATATTTTTTATCTGTTTATTGTTCAAGTGAAAAACAAGTGATTATCAAGTCTTCTAAAAAATAAATACATAAAAAAACTTTGCCAAAGTCGTGAAACTTTGGCAAAGTTTTTTATCAATTTTGCATTCTTTGTTTTGTATTTTGTCTTTGGTATTACGCCTCTCCGGTGATACCAAAAAGCGGAATAGTGTGTGTATCGCTTTTTTCTGCTATCATACCGTGAGCATCTTCGTAGTGGCGTATGTTTTCTGCCAAAGCCCCTAACAGACGCTTAGCGTGCTCTGGAGTGAGTATCACTCTACTGCGCACCTTGCCCTTAGGCATCCCTGGCATTACGCTTACAAAATCTACTATAAACTCAGTAGCCGAGTGATTGATGATAGCCAAGTTAGCATACACCCCTTGCGCTATCTGCTCGTCCAACTCTATGCTTAGTTGTCCGTTGCCTTCTTTTATCTCTTCTAATTCGCTCATAGTCTATCTCGATTTTTTCTTTTCCACTACTGGTTCTAAGTCAGCTTTAGAACCTACGATTATCTTCTCATAACGTTTAAGACCAGTACCTGCAGGTATACGATGTCCTACAATTACGTTCTCTTTTAGTCCGTCTAACGAATCTACCTTACCGCTTACCGCAGCCTCATTGAGTACTTTAGTAGTTTCTTGGAACGATGCTGCTGAAATAAACGACTTAGTTTGTAATGACGCACGAGTAATACCTTGTAATACAGGCATAGCTGTAGCCGGTATGATGTCGCGAGCTACTACTAAGTTCTTATCAGAGCGTTTTAGCAATGAATTTTCATCGCGTAGTTCGCGGAGACTTACTATCTGTCCTGCTTTTAGGTTTTCAGAGTCGCCTGCATCTTCTACTACTTTCTTACCAAAGAGTCTATCGTTTTCTTCTATAAAGTCGTCTTTATGTACTAACTGACCTTCGAGATAAAGTGTATCTCCTGGGTCTTGTATTTCTACCTTGCGCATCATCTGACGAACGATTACCTCAAAGTGCTTATCGTTAATCTTCACCCCTTGTAGTCGGTATACCTCTTGTACTTCGTTTACTAAGTACTGTTGTACAGCCGATGGCCCTTTAATGCGTAGTATATCGTCAGGCGTTACAGAACCGTCTGACAACGGCTTACCAGCACGCACATAGTCGTTTTCTTGCACCAATATCTGACTTGATAGTTTCACCAAATACTTGCGCTCTTCACCTAAACGAGAAGTTACAATTACTTCTTTATTACCACGTTTTATTTTTCCGAATGACACTACCCCGTCAATTTCTGACACAATAGCAGGGTTAGAAGGGTTACGTGCTTCGAACAACTCAGTTACACGTGGTAGACCACCGGTGATATCACCCGCCTTAGCTGAACTACGCGGTATTTTCACCAATACTTTACCCTCTTCTATCTTACTGTTGTTATCCACCATTATGTGGGCACCCACCGGCAAGTTGTAAGAACGGAGTGTTTCGCCATTCTTATCAACGATTAATAAGGTAGGTATCAACTTCTTATTACGAGATTCTACGATTACCTTTTCTTGGAAGCCTGTTTGCTCGTCTATTTCTACTTGGTAAGTTACCCCTTGTTCGATATCTTCATAAGCTATCTTACCAGAGAACTCTGAAATGATTACCGCATTGTACGGATCCCATTGGAAGAGCAAAGTACCTTTCTTCACCTCTTCTTTGTCTTTTACAAAGATGTGTGCCCCATAAGGAATATCGTGTGTTTGTAGCACCATACGAGTAGTAGGGTCGAGTACTTTTAGCTCTGATGAGCGTATTACTACGTCTACACTTTGGTCGCCATCTTTGCTGGTTACCACGCGTAGGTCTTCTATTTCTAATATACCGTCAAAACGGGCTTCTGTTTTATTTTCTTCAGACACGTTACCTGCCACCCCACCGGCGTGGAAAGTACGTAGTGTAAGCTGTGTACCAGGCTCACCGATAGATTGAGCAGCTACTACCCCTACGGCCTCTCCTCTTTGTACCATACGACCAGTAGAAAGGTTACGTCCATAGCACTTCGCACAGATACCGTGTTTTGCCTCGCAAGTAAGGGCTGAGCGCACCTCTACCATTTCAATAGGTGCTGCATCTATCTTATCTACTATTTTTTCAGTAATTTCTTCGCCAGCAGCTACCAATAACTCTTCGGTAAGTGGGTTGTACACATCGTGTAGCGATACACGACCGAGTATACGTTCGCCCAAACTTTCTACCACCTCTTCGTTTTTCTTAAGGGCACGTACTTCAACCCCACGTAGAGTACCGCAATCTTCGGTATTGATGATAACATCTTGTGATACGTCTACCAAACGACGGGTCAAATAACCGGCATCGGCAGTCTTAAGCGCGGTATCGGCAAGACCTTTACGAGCCCCGTGGGTAGAGATAAAGTACTCGAGGATTGAAAGCCCCTCTTTAAAGTTAGAAAGAATCGGGTTCTCAATGATTTCGCCCCCTCCGGCTGTTGATTTCTTAGGCTTAGCCATCAATCCACGCATACCGGTAAGCTGACGTATCTGTTCTTTAGAACCACGGGCTCCTGAGTCGAGCATCATATACACAGAGTTAAACCCTTGTTGGTCGGTGCTGATACGCTTCATAGCCAACTCAGTAAGCTGAGCATTGGTAGAAGTCCACACATCAATCACTTGGTTATAACGCTCGTTATTGGTGATGAGACCCATATTATAGTTCATCATAATACCGTCTACCAAACCATTAGCTTCAGCAATCATATCTGCTTTTTCTTGCGGAATAATAATGTCGCCTAAGCTGAATGATAGTCCGCCTTTGAAAGCGAAACGGTATCCCATATTCTTTATTTTATCGAGGAAGTCGCCTGTTACAGGTATGCTGGTAGCCTTAAGGATTCGCCCGATAATATCGCGCAATGACTTCTTAGTAAGCACCTCGTTTACATACCCTACTTCTAAAGGTACTAACTCATTGAAAAGCACACGTCCTGTGGTGGTTTCTACTAAGTGATAATATACATTACCTTCCTCATCGAGGTCGCGAACACGCACTTTTATAAAGGCGTTGAGACTTAGTTTCCCTTCGTTGTAGGCTATATTTACCTCTTCGGGCGAATAGAATACCAACCCTTCTCCTTTGATAGGATATTCAGGTGTTGATTTACGTCCTTTGGTGATGTAGTAAAGCCCCAAGACCATATCCTGCGAAGGTACGGTAATAGGTGAACCATTAGCAGGGTTCAAGATATTGTGCGATGCCAACATCAAGAGTTGTGCCTCGAGTATCGCTTCAGGGCCTAATGGCAAGTGTACCGCCATCTGGTCACCGTCGAAGTCGGCGTTGAACGCTGTACACACCAATGGGTGCAGCTGGATAGCTTTCCCCTCGATGAGTTTAGGCTGGAATGCCTGAATACCCAAACGGTGTAGCGTGGGGGCACGGTTCAGTAGTACAGGGTGACCTTTTATCACGTTTTCCAAAATATCCCATACTACTGGTTCTTTTTTATCGATGATTTTCTTAGCAGATTTCACCGTCTTCACGATACCACGCTCGATGAGCTTGCGTATCACGAAAGGTTTATATAGTTCGGCTGCCATATTTTTGGGCAAACCGCATTCGTACATTTTTAGTTCAGGGCCTACGACGATAACTGAACGCGCTGAGTAATCAACACGTTTACCGAGTAGGTTCTGACGGAAACGACCTTGTTTTCCTTTGAGCGAGTCAGAAAGAGATTTTAAAGGTCTGTTAGATTCTGTTTTTACCGCTGATGATTTACGAGTGTTATCGAAAAGTGAATCGACTGCCTCTTGTAGCATACGTTTTTCATTACGCAAGATAACATCAGGTGCTTTGATTTCCATCAAACGTTTTAAACGGTTATTGCGTATGATTACACGGCGGTATAAATCATTAAGGTCTGAAGTAGCAAAACGACCTCCATCGAGAGGTACTAACGGACGCAATTCTGGTGGGATAACAGGTATCACCTTCATAATCATCCACTCAGGTTTATTCTCGCGGTTCTTTTGTGATTCGCGGAAAGCTTCTACCACTTGTAGGCGTTTTAGCGCTTCGGTTTTGCGTTGTTTAGAACTTTCGTTATTAGCTTTATGGCGCAAGTCGTATGAAAGGGCATCGAGGTCGAGACGCTCGAGGAGCTCTAAGAGGCATTCAGCCCCCATTTTGGCTACGAACTTATTAGGATCAGTATCTTCAAGATATTGGTTATCAGCAGGAAGAGACTCGAGTATAGCGAGGTATTCTTCTTCAGAGAGGAAGTCGAGGTACTGAATATCTTCACCTTCAGGCCCTTTAGCAACACCGGGCTGTATCACCACATAGCGTTCGTAGTAGATAATCATATCCAACTTTTTAGAAGGCAGCCCGAGCAGATAACCTATTTTGTTAGGCAATGAGCGGAAATACCAAATATGGGCGATAGGCACCACTAAGTTGATATGCCCCACTCTTTCACGGCGTACTTTCTTTTCAGTTACTTCTACCCCACAACGGTCGCACACGATACCCTTATAGCGGATACGCTTATACTTACCGCAGGCACATTCATAGTCCTTAACAGGACCGAAAATACGCTCACAAAAAAGCCCATCTCGTTCTGGCTTGTGAGTACGATAGTTGATAGTTTCGGGCTTAGTAACCTCGCCGCGCGAAACAGCCAAGATAGATTCGGGAGAGGCTAAGCCAATAGAAATCTTATCAAATTTTGGAACAGTTGTATTTTTATCTTTTGCCATATTGTTATGGTGAAATAAATAAGGTTATTCAGACCCTACCAGACCCCCGCCTGATAACGCCTAATTACAAAATATCGTGCAAAAGTACAACTATTTTTTTAATTAACAACTATTTTTTTGTATTGTTTTTTTCAAAAAGTTTTTAATGCACTGATTTTCAGAAGATAATAATTTGAAAGCCATTTTGGTTCTGCCATTCTTGTAGCTGTTTATACAGTTTAGTTTTGCTGAAATGCTGTATATTGAAAGAAAATCGCAGGGCTGTTTCGACTCCTTTCGGAGTTGTTCTACTGCCAATAATCAATGAGAGAAAAGCAGCGGCATCGTGTCCACTACACAAATTCATACTATCATCAGTTGGGCTGGTTTCTATAAAAGTATTTACGGTCTCATCTGTTAGAATTCTTTCCTTATTAGGCGATCTTTGATTGAGCGTGGCAAGCAATAAAGGTTTTTGTAATTTCAGTTTTTCATCTACCAAGTCTGCTATTTTGCCGTACCCTATCCCACTAAAGTTTATTTTATTATCATTTATATCATTATACCAACGGATATAGCCTATATATGAAGCCTCTTCTAACACATTTTGCCAAATAGCTGCTTGTTTATCCTGCATTTGATACTCTGTAAGCAAATTATTTCTCACTTCTTCAAAACTGAGCATCGTCATTTCTATATCGTGATAATCAGTATAAAAAAGGTTTTTCACCCGAGGATAAAGCTTATTTAAATGCAGAAAATCAGCATCTGCTATGCCTACTACCTGTTTTGTTTCTTGCGTAAGTATCTCCAGAGCTTCAATAAGAGAGGTTTTACCATTTACATATTCTACTTTTGCTTTAGAAGCGTCAAAGAATTTAGGATATATTTTGCCATCATCTTCCCCTTCTACTAACACCCACACTATTTTACTACCACTTGGTGTATTAAGCGAAAGGCGTATATCATTTGCTTTATCGTTTCCATTAGTGTTGGCTTTTAAACTTCTATTCATTTTCATCGGTTTTAGAAAGGTCGTATAAATCGCGGGTTAAATCCCAATGGTTGTTAATGATTTGTGGTGAATGAGTGGAAACTAAAAAGTTAATCTTCTTTATGGCTGCTATCTTTTGCAAGTCGTCAATAAAGGCTTTTTGCCAAAGTACGTGCAAGGATATTTCGGGCTCATCAATCAGAATAAGGGTATTAGGCGTAGTTTTAAACAGTAGCTCATAAAGCAATACTACCTCTTGTTGCTCACCCGATGACAAGTCAGTAAGACTAAGCTCTTGTTGCTGCTTGTTTTGGTAAAAACTAAAACCTTTGTCGCTACTTATTTTGATAGATTTAAAAGCAAAATCCTTTTGGTTGATAATATTTACAAAAAGTTCTATTTTAGCCAATAAATCATCGTATATTTTTAGTTTTTCTTCTGAATCGTTTAGATAAACCGAAAGCACTTTGGCACTTTCTACATTGTAGTCTGGTATTTCTTGTGCGCTGGTGGCAATACCAAATTGCTGCAACTTACTTTGTTTATCTTTTAGTTCAGCAAAACGTTTTTTAAAAATTGGTTCATCAACAACTGTTTTAGCTTCGATAAGCCTTTTAGGGAAAGAACTATCTAATTTCTGTGCTATTTGGTAGGCTTCTAATTGTTTTTCTTCTATCAACTTTTTTAATTCTTCAGCATAAACTTCAATTGTATTTAAAAAAGTCTTTTTATTCTTGCCTGATTTATCATCAGTTTCAATATTTTCTAAAACAGGTTTAATAAGCCGCTGTTCTTTTATCAAATAAACTTTTGTTTGAAGAATATCGTCAAACACATTGTGTTCTCCTTTTTTCAATTCAACAGTTTTCTGATTCTGAAAATAGAAAGTTATAGATGCAAAGTTTAGTTTCTGAAAATATTCACTATTCTGATTAAAAAAATGATAGATAATATTGAGAATAGTAGTCTTACCATAGCCATTAGGGCCTGTGAGAATAGTGATATTCTCAACAGTATCAAACTTTATATGATAATCAAACAAACCAAATAGCTTCTTTATAGCAATACTTTCTAACATCTTTAACTTTTTAAGTGAATAACTCTGCAAAGATACAAATTTAAATATAGAAGACAAAAATACGAGAGACAAAATGTATTTTTTTGTCTCTCGTATTTTGTATTTAGTTTGTTGTTTTTAGTTTACAAAGCTATTATAAGCACTTACTAAAGATTGATAAGCGCTATCTACTTGGTTGAAGCCATTCTGATCAAACTTTTTCTTTTCTTTAGTGTCGCGGATAAATTTGCGCAAAGCACCAAGGTAATCTTCACCTTCTTTATTAAGTCTTTCGTAGTTAGATTTAGCTGAAGCATCTTTTACCTCTATCTTTTGGTTGTTCGCCAATTGGGTTTCAATTGCTTTATAAGCTGCTTCTAATTTATCAACATTTACCTTTTCAGCTTCTGATTGTGCTACTACTTCATCAATAAAGTCGCCTGCTACTGCCAATAACTTCTTAGATGATAAGATGTTTTCTTTTAGAGGATGGTCTTCAAGAATGATACCCTCTGCTTTCTCTACGATACTATCCATTTCGCCAAAAAGTTTGGTACGCACTTGTTGAAAACCTTCTATTTCAGCTTGTGCTTTTTGTTTAAGTTCAGCGAATTTAGCTCCTTTATCATCTTTAAAATCTTCACTTTCTAAGTGTGATTTTATATCGCTCAATAGCTTTTGCAAGTCTTCAGCGTGTTTTTTTAGTTCGCTAAAATCTTTAGCAATCACCTCTTTTTTATCGCCAAAAGCATCAGTAGGAGCCGCCTTTGATTTGTTGCCAAAATCGTGATAAGAAGTATGCAAGAAAGGCTTGTTGCCCCAATTAGATTTCAACTTATCATTTACGTACTTTTCAGCATCTCTAATGTAGTCTTCACCTGACTCTATAATACCTCTATTATAGTTTCTTGACGCTTCTAACGCATCGTTATAAAAGCCAATGATTTCATTAGCTTGGTCTTTACCACCTACTTCGTCAGCACCGTTTGCTTTCGAACCATTTGAATTACAGCCTGTAAGGAATGCCCCTACTACTGCCAAAGCGAAAATAATCTTTTTCATTTGTCTTTTTTTATTATTTATTAATGCCACAAAGATATGAAATAAAACAATAACTTTTCGAAGTTTAACAATAGTTTAACATTAGAGTTTTAGTCGTTAGACATTAGTCGCTAGTGGTTAGTCGCTAGTGGTTAGTCGTTAGTCGCTAGAAGGGGGTAGCGTTCGGTTATCGTTCGCTCATTGTTCGCTCATTGTTCGGTCATCGTTCGGTCATCGTTCGGTCATCGTTCGGTGTTTTAACATCCCCCCTTCACATACTCCGCTGCGCCAGCTCGCGGACTTCCTTCGAAGGGGGAGATGTGACGGTCTGTATACACGAAAAACTTTTCAGACAGTCTCAATATAGAGATTATGGGGTATTAACGATTAATTTTTAGCATTAAAAAAATATACTTTTTCTCTGGTAATAATCTTCAATAGTATAAGGAGGTCTTTTGCGTTGGAATTTGCTAAAATGCCGGTAGAAGTAAAAATGGGCTCGCAATACTGCCCACGTGAGGCGAGGTTTGCCGGTGAACAGGTAGTAAGCGCCCGCTGCTCCATCGATGAGCATACGCACAAAAAGTCTGCGGTATAGGCAGTGCGCTGGGAGGTTTTTGAGCAACATTAGCAGACTGTTTCGGAAGTTTAGGTACGTTTTCTGTGGATTAGTAGCTGAAAGGGTCGCCCCCCCGACGTGATAGACCACGCTTTGAGGGCAGCAAACTACTTTATGTCCCCGATGATGGGCACGCCAACAGAGGTCGATTTCCTCTTGATGGGCAAAAAAGTCGGCATCGAAGCCCCCTAAAGCGTGAAAAACAGTCGAACGGACGAACAAACAGGCTCCTGATGCCCAGAATATCGGGCAAGGTGAAGGCTCATCGTACTGCCCTCTGTCCTCCTCTACCTGCTGTAAGCGTCGCCCTCGACAGTACGGAAATCCGTATTTATCGATATAGCCGCCTGCTGCCCCTGCATACTCGAAATGAGTAGGGCGTTTGTAGTCTAATATTTTGGGCTGTACCATTGCTATCTGGGGGTCTTCGAAGCATTTAAGCACCGGAGACAACCACCCCTCAGTGACAGCTACATCGGAATTTAGCAAGCAATAGACATCGGCTTGCACCTGCTGTAACGCGCGGTTATAGCCTGCCGCATAGCCCTCATTAGTAGGGTTTTGCAGTATCGAGACCTGTGGATAATGCGTGCGCAGGAAATCTACTGAGCCGTCAGTAGAAGCGTTGTCGGCCACATACACTTGGGCACCCGTCGCGTACGTGAGGACAGTAGGGAGGAAGCGCTTGAGCAACTGCCGCCCGTTCCAATTAAGAATAACGATAGCTATAGTCATAGTTGAAAATCGCCATAATGGGGTAAATCTCTTAAGAAAAGATACTGCCCCAGCTTATAGTCCATTTGGCAATAATAATGTGATATTCCGTTGGTTACCATTAGGTAAGTAGACTTAAGCGCCAAGTTGTATCGGGCTATTTGGTCGAAAGTATCTTGA
This sequence comes from Capnocytophaga sp. FDAARGOS_737, assembly GCF_009730375.1. NCBI lineage: Bacteria > Pseudomonadati > Bacteroidota > Flavobacteriia > Flavobacteriales > Flavobacteriaceae > Capnocytophaga > Capnocytophaga sp. FDAARGOS_737. Next base: position 2,148,234 of record NZ_CP046316.1, read on the forward strand.
GTAATCGACACGTTGGGGGCTTTGCATTCTACCACTAAGAAAATATCGCCTCGCCGCGTGTAAATGACCACGTCATAACGCTTGGTCAATTCGTTCACTGTCAAGGCTTTTTCTACATTTATCAATGATTTAGGGTAGCCTTTTTCTTCTATTAAAAAGTGCAACACGTGTTGTCGCACCCACTCCTCTGGTTGTAGCACTACGTATTTGCGTCTGATAATATCATAAATCCACCATTTGCCATCCGCTTTTTTGGTTCTAAACTCGTAGGCTTTAAAATTTAGCTCTTTCATAGTGCAAAAGTAGAAATATTTTTTGTATTTTTGCACTATGGAAGAAGTAAAAAAAATTATTGCTAATATAAAGAAAGGAATTATTGCCCCCATTTATTTCTTAATGGGCGAGGAACCTTATTTCATAGACGTAGTGGCTAACTACTTAGAAAAGCACCTTTTGGAAGAAGACCAGAAGGGGTTTGACCAGTTAGTACTATACGGGCAAGACGTGACAGTGCCTGCTATAATAGACTATGCACGCCGCTTCCCGATGATGGCAGAGCGCCAATTGATTATCATTAAAGAAGCGCAGAACCTCAGGGCTAGTATTGACCAATTAGTGCCTTATGTTGAAAACCCTACCGCCTCTACCGTGCTAGTATTTTGCTATAAATACGAAAAGTTAGACGCACGTAAGAAACTACTAAAGAGTTTAGGAAAAAACCAGGATTGTGTGGTAATGGAAAGCAAAAAGCTATATGAAAACCAAGTAATAAGCAGCTTTTTGCCAGATGTTTTTAAAAAGAAGCACTTAAGCATACAGCCTAAAGCTACTCAGATGTTAGTTGATTTCTTAGGAAATGACCTCAGTCGCATTGAAAATGAAGTAAATAAATTGGCTCTTATCGTACCTGCAAACACCGAAGTAACCCCCGATATTATAGAGAAGAATATAGGTATTAGCAAAGAGTTTAACAACTTCGAGCTGAAAAGTGCTTTTGCCACCAATGATAAGGTGAAGATAGCGCGTATTATTAAGCATTTTGCAGAAAACCCTAAAGATAATCCGTTGGTGGTGACTCTGACTGTACTATACGGATTCTTTCAGAAGCTATTAATTTACCATAGCCTGACTGATGTGAGCGACAAAAATGTAATGGCGGCTACTAAAGCTACCTTTTTCGATGTAAAAGACCTACATAGTGCTGCCCAACACTACCCGATGAAGAAAGTGAGTGCTATAATGGCGGGCTTGCGAGAGATAGATGTGAAGAGCAAAGGCGTAGGGGCTGCGAGTACTACCCCCGCTGACCTACTAAAAGAACTGATGATGATAATGAACTAAACCTCCCCCTACCCCCCTCCAAAGAGGGAATAGGTAATTACAACTTTTAATGCTTAGTTATAAATTCTAAGCTATAACTAAGCATTAAATAATAATAAAAAAAGCTGCCTTAATTGGCAGCTTTTTTTATTTAATTATTAGACAGAGACTCCGTATTCTCTAAGGGCATCGTTTAGTGATGTCTTTTTGTCGGTTGAGGCTTTACGCTGACCGATGATAAGGGCACAAGGCACTTGGTAATCGCCGGCAGGGAAGTGTTTGGTGTAACTACCTGGGATAACTACTGAACGTTCAGGTACATACCCCTTGAGTTCCTTAGGTTCGCTACCTGTTACATCGATAATTTTAGTAGAAGAGGTAAGCACTACATTAGCCCCAAGTACGGCTTCTTTGCCTACACGCACTCCTTCTACCAAGATACAACGCGAGCCGATGAAAGCTCCGTCTTCGACAATAACAGGGGCTGCTTGCAAGGGTTCTAACACCCCTCCTACTCCTACGCCACCGCTTAAGTGTACGTGCTTGCCTATCTGAGCGCAACTGCCCACTGTAGCCCACGTATCGACCATAGTACCTTCATCAACATACGCACCGATATTGACATAACTTGGCATTAGTATAGCACCTTTAGCAATATAAGCACCGCGACGAGCTACTGCTGGTGGTACTACGCGCACGCCTTTCTCGTCGTAATTATGCTTGAGCGGAATTTTATCGTGATACTCAAAAATACCCACCTCTACAGGTTTCATATTCTGAATAGGGAAATACAACACTACGGCTTTCTTTACCCATTCGTTTACTTTCCAGCCATTGGCAGTAGGCTCGGCTACACGCAACTGCCCTAAATCTAAGAGGTGAATAACCTCGCGGATAGTCTGCTGTACGATTTCCTCACGAAGCAGTGAGCGATTTTCCCACGCTTCATCTATTAGTTGTTTTAAGTGTTCCATTTGTTATTATTTTGATAAAGTATCTATTGCTTTTTCAATAGTTGCTATTTTAGCGAGTGCATCGGCTTCTTTTTTGCGCTCGATATCTACTACCTGAGCAGGTGCCGAATTTACAAACTTTTCATTAGAAAGCTTCTTGCGCACTGATGCCAAAAAGCCTTGTGTATAGGTCAATTCTTCTTGCAGTTTCTTTAATTCTTCCTCTACATTGACCGCTCCCCCCATAGGGATAAAGTACTCATTAGCTTTTACGCGGAAAGACATTGCCCCCTCTATAGCAGCACTTACTTCGGCAATAGCCTCAAGTCCGCCCATTTTGGTAATCACCGCGTCGAAACGATTGCTTATTTGCTCTTTGTTTAATACCGAAAGACTAAGCGGTGTTTTGAACGGTATATTCTTCTCTTTGCGCACCGTGCGGATACCTGCTATCACTTCAGCAGCAAAATCAAATTCGGCTAACAGTTTTTCGTCGTAGGGCTGTACAGCGGGATAAATAGCCACGATAAGAGCCTGCTCAGGGGTACGAGGGGCTAAACTTTGCCATATTTCCTCGGTAAGGAAAGGCATAAAGGGGTGAAGGAGTTTTAGCAAATTCTCAAAAGCGGCTACAACGCCTTCATAAGTGGCTTTATCCATCGGTTTGCCGTATTCGGGTTTTACCATCTCTAAAAGCCACGCGCAGAAATCGTCCCAAGCAAGTTTGTAGATAGCCATTAGAGCATCGGAAATACGATATTTTTCGAAATGGTCTTCTACCTCAGTAAGCACCGCATTGAACTTAGCATCGAACCACTGCAAAGCGAGCTTAGATGCCGCTGGTTGGTCGACTGTATCTACTTGCCAACCTTTTACCAATTGGAAGGCATTCCACAGCTTGTTGCCAAAGCCTTTTCCTTGCTGGCAAAGAGCCTCATCGAACAACAAGTCATTACCAGCTGCCGATGAGAGCAAGAGCCCTACGCGCACGCCATCAGCCCCATAATCGGCAATGAGTTTGAGGGCATCGGGGGAGTTGCCTAAAGATTTTGACATCTTGCGGCGTTGCTTATCGCGCACCAATCCGGTGAGGTAAACATTGCTAAATGGACGTGCACCCTTGTACTCAAAGCCTGCTACTATCATTCGGGTTACCCAGAAGAAAAGGATATCAGGCCCTGTTACCAAATCGTTGGTAGGGTAATAATACTCTATTTCAGGATTGTTAGGCTCTAAAATACCATTGAATACACTCATTGGCCATAACCAAGACGAGAACCACGTATCGAGAGCGTCTTCATCTTGGCGCAAATCGGCTTCGGTAAGATGCGCATTGCCGCTCTTTTCTTTAGCCAACACAAGGGCTTCTGCCTTAGTTTCGGCTACTACAAATTGGTTTTTACCCTCGCCGTAGTAGTAAGCAGGAATCTGTTGCCCCCACCACAATTGGCGTGAGATATTCCAATCGCGTACGTTCTCTACCCAATGGCGATAAGTGTTCTCGAACTTTTTAGGGTATAGCTTGATGCTTTCGTCTTCTAACACCGCCTTGATAGCAGGCTGTATAAGGGTATCCATTTTGAGGAACCACTGGTCGGAAAGGCGAGGCTCAATCACCGCTTTGGTACGCTCTGAGGTGCCCACTTTGTTAGTATAGGTTTCTTTCTTAGCGAGTAAGTCTTTTGCTTCTAATTCGGCTACTATCTCCTTGCGCACCACAAAGCGATCTTTGCCAGCATAGTGCAAGCCGTAGCTATTGAGAGTTGCATCGTCATTGAAGATATCAATCACTTCTAACTGGTGCTTGTCGCCCAACACCTTGTCGTTAGGGTCGTGTGCAGGGGTTACCTTGAGGCAACCTGTACCAAACTCTACATCGACGTACTCATCTTCGATAATCGGAATTACGCGGTTGCAGATAGGCACAATCGCCTTTTTGCCTTTGAGGTGCTGCCAACGCTCATCATTAGGGTTGATGCAGATAGCCGTATCGCCAAAAATGGTTTCGGGGCGGGTAGTAGCAATGATAAGATACTCATTTGTCCCTTCAATTTGATATTTCAAATGATATAAAAATCCTTGACGTTCTTCGTAAATCACCTCCTCGTCAGAAAGGGTAGTTTTGGCCTCTGGATCCCAGTTTACCATACGGTGACCGCGGTATATCTGTCCCTTATTATACAAATCGACAAAGACTTTGATAACGGAAGCTGAAAGCTCGTCGTCCATAGTGAATTTGGTGCGCTGCCAGTCGCAAGAGCAGCCCAATTTTTTGAGCTGTTCGAGGATTACCCCACCGTATTGGTGCGTCCATTCCCACGCGTGTACGAGGAACTCCTCGCGAGTGAGGTCGGATTTTTTAATGCCTTGTTCTTTGAGTTTGGCTACCACTTTAGCCTCGGTTGCGATAGAAGCGTGGTCGGTACCCGGCACCCAGCAAGCATTAAAACCTTTGAGGCGGGCACGGCGGATAAGCACGTCTTGAATGGTATTGTTGAGCATATGCCCCATATGGAGCACCCCTGTAACGTTAGGGGGCGGAATAACGATGGTGTAAGGCGTACGCTCATCGGGGGTTGAGTGAAAATAGTTGTGGGCAAGCCAATAGGCATACCATTTTTGTTCTAAATCAGTGGGATTGTATTTTGTCATATTTTGCTAATGTGTCGATTTGCTGATTATTTTTGCAAAAGTACGAAATTATTTTGGATTGGCAGTTTTTAGCGCCATTTTTTGTAAGGGTGATGGGTGAGCATCGCGTTGTAGTACCTTGGGTCGGCCGTGACCTCCTCGCCTAACCAGTCGGGGTGGTGAAAAGGGGTATCTTCCGAAGGGAGCTCTATCTCGGCGATTAACAAGCCCTCATTGTCGCCGTGAAACTCATCTACCTCAATGGTGGTATCGCCATTGGGCACCAGATAGCGGGTCTTATCGATAATACCCGATTCGCAAAGGGCGAGCAACTGCTGGGCTTCGGCTATGCTTATGGCCTTTTCCCACTCGAAACGGGTAGTGCCTGCCGCATTGGTCTTGCCTTTGACGGTGATAAAAGCCTCGTCGCCCTTAACGCGTATGCGCACCGTGCGCTCAGGCACAGAGCTAAGGTAGCCCTGCGTGAGGCGCATCTTATGCGTGGCAAGGGCTTTGTAAGTATCGTTTTTTACTTTGAATTTTCGTTCTATCTCTTGTGGCATTTTTTTAGTATTAATTAGACTTTTCTTTAAAATAAACATCTCCTATTTAAAAAACATCCCCCCTGCCCCCTTCAAAGGGGGAGCCCATACACGAGCATCATAATTAAGACGTTTATACTTCGCTAATTGTTCGATTATCGTTCGCTCTTCCTATATCGTTCCTGTATTGTTCCTATATCGTTCCTGTATTGTTCCTATATCGTTCCTGTATTGTTCGTATATCGTTTGTATAGGGTAAGTGCGTTTAGAAATTTTTTCTGTGGGGCAAAGGTAAGAATTCTTAATTATTTTTTATACTTTTGCTGCTTCATTATTTTCAAATAAAAAATTATAACAAAAAAAACTATGACAAAAAACTTTTTGATGCTCCTCTGTGGGGCGCTGCTATTAGGAGGGTGTAGCTCCTCTTTCATTAGCTTTAAGGAGAAAAATCCGTTTAGAAAGGCGGTGGTATTCACCAAAAACGATAAGGAAATTATCTATATACCGATGATTCACTTAGGGCAGCCTGAATTTTATGAAAAAATTAAGCAGTTTGTAACCCAAAAAAGAGATGAAGGCTATAAAATATACTACGAAAACCTGACTTACGGTACTTCGGATTCGCTTTTGCAAGATACTTTACTACTAAAAGTACGCAAAATGACAGGATTTTACTTCAAAGGTATCTATACGGATAAAAATAATGAGACTTCGCCTTTTAAAAAAGGATTTGACAGTTATACCCGTCAGAGTGAAGAGAATACCGGCATTGACCTCAGTAAGGATTTTAGAGTAGACCTGAATATGCGTCAGTTAGTGGCGCAAATAGAGGCTGACCACTCGCCTATAGTGCTGGACAGCTGCGACTACGCTACGCCGCCCACTGCGAAATACAACTGCAAACAATACAAGGAGTATAGTCGGCTATTCTTGCGCACCTACCGCGATGACTACCTATTGGCTACGCTGCTAGCTACCCCTCATAAGAAGATTATACTGCTATACGGGGTAAATCATTACGATTTTCTGTCGCCCGAGCTGAAGAAAGCAGGGTTTGAAGAGAGAAAGGTGGTTAGTGATTAGTCCATTTGCTTGTTCAATTTTAAACCTATTTTTGTACAATTCTTCATCAAAATCATCCGCAATATAATGATTATGTAAGAGAACATTTAGAGGAACTAAAGAAGAATGGAAATTTTAATATTACAGAAATCAAAAAATTACAAGATGAATTAAGAAAGCATATAGATGATGCCCTAAATTCAGATATGAATTTAAATGATTATTTTAAAGAAGGGAAACATAAGAAAAAGAATAAACATTAATAGTAAAAGTATACATTATGAAGTTTTATAATATAAAGTTTGACTTCGAACCTAAAATAACAGGAAGAAGAAATGGGAGTTTTGCAGTTGAAATAAGGAAAAACTCATTTGAAAATAATAAACATAAGGAATATTTCAATAACTTTTTTGACAGCAACAGTAATGATATAAAAAGGGTTCGTATAGAAACATTCCAACAATTTGATCTAAAAAATTGTCCAAATGTCATCTATTTCCCTATGACTAAAAGTATTAAGAAATTAGATTTTATGTATTACGCTCCTTATGAATTAGGAATTGATTTCTTAGTAAGCAAAAAGATTGTGGATATTATATCTGCATACAAATTACCTATTCACAATAAAATTCCTGTAAAGATTGATACTTTTGATGGTAACTATTTCCTAATAGGTTTCCCTGTATGGAGTTTTGAAGTTCTTGATTTTCAAAAAAGTACTTTCTATCATCGGGATAGAAATGAATTCTCTTTTATAGACTATGAAGATTATGAAAACTCCGAATCGAAATATAGATATACGACAAAAGTAGATTTGTATCTAAGGAACAAAATAGAATATGATGTAATTTCTATAGGTGCAGCTATTTTTTTCTCTGAAAAGATTGTTGAAGAATTAAAAGAGAATAATGCAACTGGGTATAGAATCGTTGATGGAATTTTAAATATATGATACTTACCTAACATAGAATTAGCGAATGATTTTCTGTCAGACACTTTAGGGCGGGATTGGGAAGATATTATCAGCAGTGGGGAGAACCTGCATTGCCACTATGCACCACTTCCTGAAGAGGAAGAACTCACTGATATTCCTTTGGAAAGCACAGAAGGTTAGTGATTTTCTATTAAAATTGAAACTACTTATATAATCTATTTTAAATAAAGAAGATACAGGAATTACAAGAATATTAGGTAATGATTTAGTAATAGCTCTTATTTCATTTGATTATACCTATTTTCTCAGTAACTTCTGGGGCAAAGATACAACTAATTTCCCTAACTTCCTCATATTAAAATTCCTAAGCACTATTAAAAAGCTGATAGGTAACGATTTAGTTACGGAACTTAATTCCTCTCTTTGCCTTATTTTTATTGTGTTTTTAACTCACGACGTAAAGGTACGATTATTTTTTTAATAGAAAATTTTTGATAGTATTTTAATGCAAGTAAATTTTTGACACTCATTTTTTGTAGGTTAAACATATGAAATCCCATAATAAATTGATTATCAGTTAGTTATTAGAGCTTATGAATATGGAGTTTTTACCTTATATCTATTTGAAAATTAGTTAGTTATGAAGGTATCTTCTGTTTGACCTACATTTTTTGAATGATTAAACTGTTTATATAAAAAAATAAATGTAATTTTGTAGCCTAATATTTTGTTTCTACTTTATATGGAAAACCATAGTTTAAATTTTATAGATTTGTTTGCAGGAGCAGGAGGGCTGTCAGAAGGCTTTGTTCAGGCAGGGTACATCCCTATAGCACATATAGAAATGGACAGACACGCTTGTGACACCCTTAAAACTCGAGCAGCTTTCCATTGGTTGAAAGCTAATAACCAATTACATAAATATAAGGAATATCTATATAAAAAACAAGAAAAAGAAGATGGAAGTAAGCTCTGGGCACAAGTTCCTGAAGAGGTTATTAATAGTGTTATCCAATCTGAAATAGGAGAAAATACAATTTTAAATTTATTTAAACAAGTAGACTCTTTGATAAAAGACAAAAAAATTGATCTTATAATAGGAGGTCCTCCTTGTCAAGCTTATTCTATTGCAGGAAGAGCTCGATTAGGTAAAGCCGTTGAAAGTGACCCTCGTAATGATTTATATAAGTACTACGTAAAATTCATAGAGAAATATCAACCTGAAATGTTTGTTTTTGAAAATGTTTTAGGTATTAGAACAGCAAAAAATGGAGCTCCATTTCAAGACCTAAAGAAATTAATTGATGAAGCAGGATATATAATGGAAGACCATATACAGTTAGCATCTGAATATGGGGTGCTTCAAAATAGACAAAGGGTAATTATTGTGGGATGGAAGAAGGGATCGCCTTATAAATATCCCTATTTAACAAAGGAAGTAAATAAGTATGAGGTTTTGAAGGATTTATTCATTGATCTGCCTCTTCGCAAGCACGGTGAAGGAGAGCTTTGCTCTCCTATTAAGTATACTCAACCTCTTTCAAAAATGAAATATTTGGAAGAATCTGGTATTAGAACAAACGATTTTGATTTTACTACACAACACATAGCACGTCCCAATAATGAAAATGATAGAGAAATATATCGAAGAGCAGTAGAACTATGGCTCAATGAAAGAAGAAGAATAAACTATATAGAACTACCCCCTCACTTACAAAAGCATAAGAATAAAGAATCTTTTCTCAACCGTTTCCAAGTAGTGGATCCTTATGGATACTCTCACACAGTTGTAGCTCATATCGCTATGGATGGGCATTACTTTATCTATCCAACCTTGAATCCTACAATTGAAAATGTCCGTTCTATTACTCTAAGGGAAGCTGCACGCTTACAATCATTTCCCGATGATTTTTATTTTGAAGGAAGTAGAACAGCTGCTTTTAAGCAAATAGGGAATGCTGTACCTGTAATTTTAGCAAAAAAAATAGCTCAAAAGATAAAAGAAATGTTGTTATGATTGAAAATACAAATAAAAAAGGAGACTTTATTTTTCGTCCTAAAGCTCGGTTAATTAAAACTATAGGGGAAGAACTTATCAGTAGTGATAATGTTGCTGTTGTTGAGTTGGTTAAAAACAGCTATGATGCTAACTCTCCAATAGTAACTATTACTTTTTTGGGAAATGTGAAGCAAAAAAAACAGGGAAGAATTATTCAAAATTACTTAAGTAAGGAAGGAGCCTCTATAGAAATATACGATCAGGGCTCAGGAATGAGCTTTGAAACTGTTAAATCTGCTTGGATGGAACCCGCTACAGATTTTAAGAAAAAAAACACTAACAAAAACAGAAAATTCACAGGAGAAAAAGGCATAGGTCGCTTTGCTTCTGCAAAATTGGCATCAAGATTAGAACTGATAACAAAGCAAAAAGAAGGAAAAGAACTTGTGGTTACTTTTAATTGGGAAGATTTTGATAAAGATGATTACTTAGAGAACATACATATACATTGGGAAGAGAGAGAACCACAAGAATTTAAAAAAGAAAATAGTGGTACCCTCCTTAGATTAAAAAACTTAAATACCGATTGGGATACTGAAAAAATAAGGACATTACGCACAGAACTCTCTCGATTATTAAACCCAATAGTACCAGTAGAAGATTTTTTAATAGAGATCGCTATACCTGATGAATTAAATAAAGATGTTAATCTTAACGGTATCATAGAAAGAACAGAACTTTTAAATAAGCCTAATTACTACATAAAAGGGAGTATAACAAAGGAAGGATATCCAAAGGATTTTATTTACTTTAGTAAAGAAAAAGGGAAGGAAGAACAATTACTCATAGAAACAAATAAGTTTATTCAAAGTAGTATGTTAAAAGTTCCTATCATGGGTGAATTTTCTTTTGAATTTAGAGTATGGAATAGGGATAGAGATAATTTAAGAAATTTAGGAAGAGAAGTTGATTTTAAATATGGAGAAGTGAAGAAAATATTAGATGAGCAATCAGGAATTAGTATTTATAGAGATGGCTTCAGAGTTTTACCTTACGGAACTCCTAATAATGATTGGGTACGATTAGATATCCGCCGAGTTAATAATCCTACCTTACGTTTAAGTAATAATCAAATTGTAGGATATATACTTATCAGTACAGAAGAAAATCCTTTACTAAAAGATCAGAGTAATAGAGAAGGAATTGTTGAAGGAGAAGCATTTGATGATTTAAAAGAGTATATCAAATTAATATTAAATGAAGTAGAGCAACGAAGATATCAAGAAAGGGAAAGATTTCAAACATCCGACCCCAATACAGATAAAAATTTATTTGAAAAAGCATCATTAGATACAATAATAAAAACGGCAAAAGAAAAAGTGCCAGAACAAGAAGAGCTTATAAAAAACTTAGAACAAAAAAATATAGAGTTAGAGAAAGTTATTACAAATGCTCAAGAAATTATATCAAGATATAGGCGTTTGTCTATATTAGGACAGCTAATTGACACTATTATACACGATGGTAGAGGTTATCTTTCAAAAATAGATGGACGTTGTTATTTAATTCTAGAAGAACTAAAAGAAGAACTATTAAATAAGTCTGAAATAGAAGATAATACAAACAAAATTCAGAAAACACGTAAAGATTTTTCAAAATTATTTGAAAGAATAGAACCTTTTGGAGGAAAAAGAAGAGGAAAGATCACAAATATAGTTATAGAAGAACTTATAAGAGACCAGTTTTTATTATATAGCAGAGAAATATCTAACTTGAAAATTCAATACAGTATTTCTGAAAGTAATCATACAATGAAAATAGATAAAGCTGATTTCGGAATTATTTTCATGAATCTAATTCAGAATTCAATATATTGGCTTGCAAACAGTGATAAAGCAAGAAAAATTGAAGTAGAAGTATCTGATTCTTCAGAAAGTATTGATATTATTTTTAGCGATAATGGTCCGGGTATAAAAGAAGGGACAGAACAAAGTATCTTTAAACCTTATTTTAGTACTAAACCTGATGGAGTAGGTTTAGGACTAACAATAGTGGGGGAATTAGTGTCAGAATATAAAGGAAAATTGATGCTAATTGATAACGGTCCCTTAGAAGGTGCAACTTTTAAAATAATGTTTAAAAAATAGAATATGAATAATACATTAAGAATATTATCCGTAGAGGATGAAGAAGAACAACATGATATACTAAAGAAGGTGTTTAGTAAACCTATTTTTCAAAAAAAAATAGAATTTAAGGTAATAGATAGCTTTGAAAATGCTATTGATGAGATTACTAAAAATGATTATCATATTGTGATATTAGATATTTATAGAGGAAAACCTGATGATAACAATGAAGAAGGTGAAAAAATTCTAGAAACAATCCAAAAAGAGCGTTTCATACCTATTGTTTTTTATTCAGGCAATACAAAAAATGTAAAGCATTTAAGATCTCAGATGGTGGGTGTAGTAACAAAAGCAGAGGGAGAAGGTATAGAAAATCTAAAAAAAGAAATTGAGCGTTTAGTAAAATCAAATTTACCATTTATTAGAGAAAAAATACATAATCATTTAGAAAAAGAACTTAAAGAATATTTTTGGAATATAATTCACGAAAGGAAAAATATTTTTCGTGCAGATGAGGAAGATTTTTCATTAGGATACTTAATGTTGCGTAAGTTTGGACACTCTCTTTCTAAAGAAAAAATAGCTGAAATACTTGGTGATAATACACTAACAAGCGAAAAAGCACACCCAATGCAATTTTATATCTATCCAACAGATACTAATCAAGAATTTGAATGCGGAGAGATTATAAAATCTAAAGAAAACAATGAGTTTTTTGTCATTCTTACCCCAAGCTGTGACTTTATAGAGACTTCAAGTAGGAAAAGGAAAGCTGAAAGAATTTTATTAGTAGAAGCCTCATTACTTAATGCAACTGATGAATGTAAAAAATATATAAAAGAAAAAGCATCCAAATCCAATGAAAATGAACTTAGAAAACTTATAAATTCAAGTAAAAGTGATCGATATTTCTTTCTCCCCAAAACTCCTTTTATAGAAGAAAATAGAGTTATTGATTTTCAGAATAAAGAAATGGTCAGCTATGAGGATTTAAGCAATCCAGAAAAGTATGAAAGGATTGCTAAATTAGATAGCCCATTTGCAGAGTCAATGGTAGCAAGTTTTATTCGCTATTATAATCGTATTGGTTTTCCTGATATAGATACTGATTATATTCTTAGTAATCTATAATATAGATGCCTCCACAACTTCGGAGTGCTACATTCTGCGTTCCCTTGCCCACAAGTAGTTTTGAGCTGCTTAAAAGGTTTTCAGCTGCTCAAAACACAACTTGCTACCATCTGGTGATGTAAAACATAGCCCTTTGGGCTATATTTAGGTTAGCCCACAAACTGCGCCACAGCGCACCCATCTACACACTTTAAAGGACATTTTTGACCTAAAAACAAGGTTTTTGTTTTATGCTATAAAATATTGTATTTTAAGTGTCTTTTATTTTATTAACTTGTTGATTTTAAAGAGTTAGAATGTTCTAACGTTACAACGTTGTAGCGTTAGTACGTTCGTACGTACCAACACACGTACTTACCTATGCCCTCTCCACATATTTTTTTGGAGAAAATTAGGTTTTGAGTTTCTGACAGAAAAAGACGAACAAGAAGATATTCGGCAGATGTTTCTTGATTTGACTACTATATCAAAATTAGCCCCACATTAGGCTGTAATTATGAATTATCAATTGAATGTAGGGCTTCTTCAAAGAGGGTGCGGTAGGTAGCGGGTAGGTCTTCGTGGTATTTGTTTTGATAAACCCTCTCCAATACCTCTACGGGCTGTAAATCGCGGAGGGTGAGTTCGCTCTGAAGGGCGTCAGCAGAAGCAGCCGTCGCGTGAAGATAACGGACATCAATGCGAGCTAAACGCACTTGCTTATGGGCTATCGCTCTGAAAATACTGCTCTTGAGTTCGGGTGCGGGTTCATTTAACAATACTTTCACTTCGAGATAAGGTGTATTATCGGTTGGAGCCGTATCGGGTAGCTCCATAAGGGCATTGAGTACCTCTTCCGCAGGCAAATAGGTGTCGGGAATGCTAAGCAGAGGTGTGTGCAGCGGTATAGGTAGGGACTCGATATGCTGCACTTTTCCTTCTTCCAAAGAAAAAGCAATCACTTGATGCTCATAATGTTTTTCAGCAAACGAAAGCGGTATAGGACTGCCGGCATATCTGATATGGGTAGTACCGCCCAGCGCCTGCGCCTTGTGGATATGCCCCAAAGCTACATATTGCAGTGCGTCAGGGAAGTTGGCCGTACTGATGCTTTCTATGCCGCCAATGATAGGACGCTCGGCAGTGTCGTCATCATTGATTTCAGCTCCTGAAGCGTGCAAATGTCCCATAGCGATAAGCGGTTTGCCTTGTGCTATGGCGACTGCTTGGCGGGTAATTTCGGTATAAAAAGCCGCTACCCCTTGCGCATAATCAGCAGGGGTTTCTTCGTTTTTAGGGTAATCGCCCAGACGGAGGAAAGGCACTGCCAGAAGATAGGCCGCAACCTCTTCACCACTAAAAAGCGGCAGGATTAGTCGGTTATAATCTATTTGCTTATCAGCGGTACGCCTAACGTAGCCCACCAGATGGATATGGGTATTTTCTAATAGAGGGGCGGGCATTTCAAGCCGTACAGGAGAATCGTGATTGCCCGCAATAGCCACAATCTGAAGCGCAGGGAAACGCTCGGTAGCCTGATGAAGGAAGTGGTAAAACTGCTTAGTAGCCGCCACGGAAGGGTTGGCTGTATCGAAGACATCGCCACTGATAAGCAGCACATCAGTAGATTGTTTTTCAATAGTTTGCAAGAGCCACTCTAAGAAATGTTGGTGCTCTTGATAACGGTCGTACTGGTAAAACGTCTGCCCTAAATGCCAATCGGCGGTATGTAGAAAGTTCATTTTTTGCTTATTTTTTTTCTCACATTGCAAAAATAGCTTATATTTGCCAATAATTTTAAATCTATGGAAAAAAATTACAAGATGGTAGCTAAAACTTTCTTTGGTTTTGAAGATATTTTGGCTACTGAATTGCGCAATCTGGGTGCGATGCACGTAACCAAAGGAGTGCGCAGTGTGCAATTTGAAGGTGACAAGGGTTTTATGTATAAGGCTAACCTATGCTTGCGTACCGCCCTTAAAATTTTGAAACCTATCGCTTCGTTTTACATACGCAGCGAGAAGGAATACTACCAGAAACTCTACCAATTTAACTGGCAGCAGTACCTAGGGGTAACGCAGACTTTTGCCGTGACGGCGACGCTACAGACAGAACTTTTCAGTCACTCGCAGTTCGTAGCCCTAAGGGCTAAAGACGCTATCGTAGATGCTTTTCGCGATGCTACAGGTAAGCGCCCCAATGTGGATGTACAGCACCCTGATGTGGCTATACACATACACGTGCAGCGCAATGAGGTGATTGTATCGCTTGACAGTTCGGGAGAGTCATTGCACCAACGTGGCTACCGCACTGCTACCAACCTTGCGCCCATCAATGAAGTATTGGCAGCGGGCATCTTGCTGCTAAGCGGCTGGGAAGGGCAAAGCGACTTTTTAGACCCTATGTGCGGCAGCGGCACCTTCTTGATAGAAGCTGCGATGATTGCCTGCAATATACCGGCTAATATACACCGAAAAGAGTTCGCTTTTGAACGCTGGTCAGATTATGACGAAAATCTATTTAACGTAATCTTCAGCAGTTGTATTAAGAAAATACGAGAATTTAACTACCAAATAACAGGCTATGACAAAGCGCCATCGGCAGTAGCTAAAGCAAAAGACAACCTTAGAAACGCGAATCTATCTGACTACATAAAAATATATCAACGGGACTTTTTTGGCACTGAAAAAGAGGATAAGGACAAACCTCTGCACATAGTGTTTAATCCGCCTTATAACGAGCGATTAGTAAGCGATACGGAGCAGCTATACGGCTCGATAGGCAGCACGCTGAAGCACCGCTACCCGCAAAGTGAAGCGTGGTTTATAACTGCGAACTTAGAGGGACTGAAATACGTGGGATTGCGCCCTACCCGCAAGATAAAGCTTTTTAACGGAAAATTGGAGAGTCGATTGGTGCAGTATAAGATGTATGAGGGTAGTAAGAAAGCAAAATATTCTCAGGATTAATATCGAATTGTAAATCTTTACATAAAAAAAGCTGTTCAGCTAGGTGCTGAACAGCTTTTTTTGGGTTATGTAGTTTTAGTTATACCTTAAAATTTATAACTATAAACATCCCCCCTATACACATACTCCGCTGCGCCAGCTCGCGGACTTCCTTCAAAGGGGGAGATGTGACGGTCAATATACACGAGCTTTAGAATAGTATAATATACTTTAGAACTTACGTTAGTTAGTTAATTATTAAATTAACCTCGTAATTGTTTTTCTAAGGCGATTGCTTTAGGGAATAGGATATTATTCTCTAAGTGAATGTGGCGATTGAGGTCGTTTTCGAACTCTTGTAGCATAGCATAGGTTACCTTATAAGTGTTGCAAGCATCGGCTGGTGGAGTGTAGCCATTGGTTAGCTTAACGATTTCCTCGAAACGGTCGCCTTCAACACTGTGTTCGTGCATCATCATAGCGATAGGGTTTTCGACTGTACCAAAGTGGATTTCGCCCAAAGGCTCGCCTGACTGTTGCGCTTTTACTAAACTCTCGATGAAAGGGAAAAGTACGTTTTCTTCTTTTTGGAAGTGAGAAGCTAAATCGCGAGCACTTTCGTTGAAAATACGGTTGATTTCAAAAAGCTCTGGGTGACGGTCGCCGTGTACGCGGCATAGCTTATCGAGGAATTGCAAAAGCATAGAGGTTTTATCGCGTACGTATTGGTGGTGAATACGCACGATATAATTAGCCAACAGGTCGAGCGGCCAATCGCGTACATCTACCTCGTTGCTATTTCCCTTAGGAAGTGACTCTAATTCATTGATAAGCGCACTAGGAGCTACGCCCTTTTTATCGCACGCCTCTTCGATGGTACGACCGCCTTTGCAGCAAAAGTCAATACCGTGTTTTTTGAATATGGCAGCTGTACGGAAGTCGTCAGCTACTATTTGTCCGATAGTTTTATCAGTTAAACTCATAATAAATACTTTTTATTTTGGGTGCAAAGATACGATAAGATATAGAAATATAAAAGTGTTTGATGTCTTTTTTAAGGGAAAAACAAATTTTAACACACTTTTCTGTTTTAGTAATATTTTAACAGTTTATTTGGGTTTTCTGTCTTAAAAAGAGCTTTTTAAAATATAAAAATCATAATAAATCGGGTAAAGATACATTATTATCATCAACAAATAGAGGTATTTTTAGATAACGATAATAATTTTTTAGATTTTTTTAATAAAAATTTTGGTAGTTAATATTTTTGGTGTATCTTTGCATCGTTAAAAAATGATAGCGACTTTTTCATAAACCAAGAAACCAAGTGAAAACCAAAGCATAAACAAAAAGTTTTTTTCATAATTTTTATTTTTAAGTTTTCTTTTTTATTATTAAATTCAAAAAGAGGTTACCTAAGGGATTAGGTGCCTCTTTTTTCATTAATAGGCTGCTTATTTGACAAGGTTGTAACACGATGAGACAAGTATTTGCACCGCCCACAAAAAAGGAAGAATTTTGCAGCGTAAAACAAAAAAGGACTACCGCGAGGGTAGCCCTTTTTATAGTATCAAATCATTTTTCTAACGATAAAGTGTGAAGTTTCCTTTGAAAGTTCTGTTGTCGTCTTCATCGCTGAGTTCGACTATATACCAGTAATCGCCTGCTGGCATATCTCTACTTTCATACTTACCGTCCCATTCTTCGCCATAGCGTATTACTTTGAGACGGCGTCCGTAGCGGTCATAGATGCTCGTTTTGATAAACGGATACTTCTCTATGTTGCGCGGTGACCAAGTGTCGTAAGTACCATCGCCATTAGGAGTGAAGTAGTTAGGGATGAACACATCAAAATACTCTTCGTAGAATGTCTTAGAGACGGTACATCCGTTGAGGCCTGATGAGTCGTAAGCTACTACATTGACTATCTTATACACCTTACCGCTAACAGGGTCGGTATAGTCAGGGTCAGTACGTTTGAGTTCGTATAAGTTGTTTTCGTCATAGAATTGACCATTGAACTCGTACTTATACGGTTTCTTACCTCCTACTGCCTCTACTTGTAGCGTATTGACTACAGTAGTAGGTGTTTTGACGATATTAGAGATTTGGTAAATCTCTTCGATGCTTATCGGTTTTGAAAGAGTATGAGAACAGCTATTCACCTGCCCAGTAAGCGAGTGTACTGAAGTATAGAAGAACTGAATAGTTTGGGTAGCTATACTTCTATCAAAACGCGTTTGGTCGATATAACCAACGTTATAACCGTTATTACGAGAGAATGTCAGTGGTACTGTAGGAGTAGTAACTCCGTTGTAAATCAGATAAGTCATATTATTAAAGTTGACATCATCTTTAAATCTGACTTCTATCCACGTAGTAAACTCGTTATTATCGCAATTGTAGCCTTGTTTTATTTCGGCTTCCATATCAGGAGCAGAAATCACCTTGAAATCGTAAGTAGGCGACATTGTACAGTAGCCACCGTTACCTTGTCCGGCATCGGTTATCTCTATGCTATAATCGGCTGCTGGTAGATTGCCCACTGATACTGGAGTGCTAGTATAAACCCCTGACTCATTATGATAAATGATATTGGTAAACTTATCAACTACTTTTACGTTATAAGGAGGGCGACCGCCTTGTACATAGAAAAGCATACCACCTGTAGTTTCACCATAACATACTTGTAAGTTTGCCGAAGTTACTGATACAGTGATAGGTTTAGGCTCTATCACTTCTATTTGCTCTTTGCGAAGTACACAACCCCAAGTATCCATTATTTCAAAGGTATACATACCTGGTGTAAGGTCTTCGAACTTAGCATTATCGTATTGAGGACCTTTTGTTGCATAGTTATTATCAATAAGCGAGTAATAATACCTGCCAGAACCTCCGCGTATAGTACTAGTAATAGCCTCAATAATACCATCAGTACTTCCGAAGCAAGTAGCGTGCTGAGTAACCGTAATTGTACCTGTTATTTGGTCAGGATGCAATATGGCCACCTCGGTAGTACCAGAAGCAGTAGGACAGCCCCACGCATCGGTGATAGTGATAGTATAGGTAACCACCCCTCCTGGAGTGCCAGTAGAAGCTAAGTTCTTAAACAATACGCTATCGCCTTCTAAATTGATAGTATCTTGACCGGTGATAGAACCACCACTGATGTTGACTGTATAAGGTGCCCAACCTCCGGATACGGTTACCATTATTTCGGCACGGTCATTTGAACAAGTAACACTTGCTGTTTCTTGAGAGAAGACTGTAATTGGGTTTTCAGCCTCTATCAATTCGAAAGTAGTGTTAGCTGAGCAGCCTGTGATAAGTGAGGTAGCTTCTACACGGTATTTACCAGCTGACAATGATATATTAGCTATTTTTCCAGGGGTAAGTGTACCGTTAGTAGTACCACTAGAGACAGCACTATTGGTAGTCATATCGTAAATGACATAGTTGAAACCATTAGCTACTTGGTCGCCGTCAGAGAGTCGGCTATCAGTAAGTTCAAAGGTTACTTTTCCTGAGCCACCTTTACATTGTATGCGCTCAATATCTTTAGCTTCTAACAATAGGGTACGAGGGTCAAGCACTGTATAGTTGGTACTTATTTCGCAACCTGTAGACTCGTTCTTAGCTGTTACCACATAATAACCAGCCTCGGTAATAGATACTACCCCACTAAGAGTCAATGCGGTAGCTGTTCTGGTAAAGAAAGCAGCTGGTTCGCCTATCTTAGTAATAGTATAAGTTATTAGCTCATTATTATAAACTGTAGTTGTGCTTAAGGTTATATCGATAAGTTCTGTACCATTAGCACAAGTAAGCACTTGAGTTTGACTAACTGTTAGGGCACTCATTATTAGAGTAGATGAGATAGTAGCCCTCGTACTAGTAGCTGAGCAACCATTGCTATCGTATACTTGTACATAATAATCGGTATCGGCAGTGAGGTAGTTAGGCAATGTATACGTATAGTCGGTAACATTGTCTTCTACAGTCTGCTGATTTACCAAACGATTAGTAGCAACCTCGCGGAATTCAACTCTTGTGTAAGGAGTAGTACCTCCTGTTACAGCACCGAGATTGAATGTTAGTTTTGGATAAGCTGATTCGCCTGTTAAGTATCCGTATTCATCGCGCTCGCACTCGTAATCTTTCTTAGTGAGAGCTCCTGCAGTTACGCTTACTACATCAGGAGATGTAGCTGTAGCTACTGTACTTACGGTACAGCTACGTACTGACTCGGCATAGATGATATAGCCTTTGCCTCCTAAGGTAATAGGCCCTGAAGGTACACCAGAGATAGTAGCATAATTGTTATTAGGCGTTATAGAAGCCGTAGCTACTGGCAAGCCATTAGTATCAGTAATACTAAACACATAAGGACCTTCGGCTACTGGGGTAACTTTCACCCTAATAGTGGCCTGATCACCATAGCAAGCTGGAGTAGAAATAGACATTACTTCTATTTTAGGTAACTCTGGTTTTACTATACTGAAGTCTAAGGTTTTAGCACACTCAGCAGCTGTACCAAAGAGAGCATCGTCATACACATTGATACGGTAGCTACCTGCTGTAAGAGCATAAGTTGCTCCGTCTATCACATAGGTAGTAGCACTACCTATATTGTTGGCAGTGATAAGTGGAACGGCACGTTCTGTAGCGGTACCTGCTCCTGAGATACGATATAAACCTACACGATAAGTACCTGAACCTCCTGTTATATTCTTAACAGTGATGGTAGCAACTCCTGAGCCACAAGGTACTAATGAAGTATGTTCAGCTTCAAACTTTATCATCTCGTTCACCTTAAAGGTAGTGCTGGTCTCGCAACCATTAGCATCGCGTATAGAAAGAGTATATGAAGCTACATTAGGAGCTAATCGCACTGGCAAGAGCACTTGTTTATCGGCAGGAGCTGTAGGTACTGTTAGGTTTTGCCAGTTATTGATACCGTCTATCTTGTATTGGTGTTGCCCTACTCCTTTGGTAGTAAACACTACATTGATAGGGTAATCAACATTTTCGCTACAAGCATCTTGTACATCAACTGATGCTATACTTGGACTATCATCTAAGCCTACATATACTACTGTACTAGTAGTACATTCAGCATTATCGCGGATATATACACGATAGTAGCCAGAAACTACATCACGTGAAGTGCTATGTTGATTGACAATAAAGGCATTGTCTAAGGCTGTACCTGAAAGTACTGGTGCCAATGGAGTGGTAATAGACTCATAGTAATACTGATAAGGTGCCTGACCACCTTGTGCGTCCACTACTATCTTACCTTTACCTATATCTTGAGGTTGTTGGCAGGTAGCTTTTTTAGCTACTGTAACTGAAGCCGTAAGCTGAGAGGTAGACCTACCTATGGTAAACTCTTCAGTACCTTGGGTACAACCCAAGCCCGCATCAGTAAACAATACAAAGTAACGCCCTGGAGGGATACCCTCTATGGTAATATCTTCACCTATTGAGGCTGTACCTGTAAGTGTTTTCAAACCCCATACAGGATGATTACTTCCTGTTACATCAGTAGGTTCTGTAAGCAATGGGTGTGTAGGTGGGTATTTGTACACCGCATAATTAACACTTGTACCAGGCCAATCTTTCAAGTTAATGAATACCTTACCATCATTAGCATCGTAGCAAGTAGTAGGTTTGGTACCATTCACTGAAGTTTTTAGCGGAGACTGAGTAGGCACAGGTATTTTAGCTTCTTTAGTAAATGAACAGCCTGTAGACTTATCATATACTACAAAGGTATATTTCACACCTGGTATCATTCCATTAGGTCCTCCTGTAAAGGTATAAGTAGCGGCTTGTACTATAGAATAACCATCAGATAAGGTAGTAGTAGCCAAATCACCCATTCTATACCAAGTTGTAACGATAGTAGTACCACTTACTGTATTAGTATAAGTATGGCTTGGCAAGTATGGATTGATAGGCATCGACATACCATCTTGGTATACAGCTATATATTGTTCTGCCCCTATACCAGAGCCTAACTTATCGTATACTGATACTGCTAGTCCACCAGAGTTGCCTGCACAACCTGGAGTACCTACAGGGCGTACATCTAGACCGTTGGCTTCAGAGTTGATATCAAACTCTTGGGTATACTTACAAGACTTGCTGTCTTCTATCACCACTCGGTATCTACCAATGTCCATATTATCAAATTCTACATTGGTATCGGTAAGCACACCTGTACGTACCTCTACACTAACTCCGTTCTTAAACACGGTAACTGTAAACGGAGCGGTACCCCCTGAGCTTACCAAAGCGGTAATCTTAGATTTCTGTACAATATTAGAACCTGTACATTTCAAGCTAGTATGGGTAATGGTTGCTACCATTGCAGGCACTTGAGTAATTGTTAATCCCACTGGCACAGACTCGCAGCTAGCACTATCTTTTATAGTAATAGTATAAGTACCTGCTGCTAAGCCCGTGATATCAGAGATTACAGAAAGTTGACTAAGAGTAAGTCCGTTGTTAAACAAGAGTGTATATGGTGGTGTACCACCTGCTATATCGCTGCTATTGATACGTATCTTACCAGAATTAACACCTGCACAGTTTACTGGCTCGACAGTAGGTGTAACAACGAAGCGTGGTATTTCCCTCTTCACTTCTTGTTTAGGTGATACTACCTCGCAATAGTCGCCGTTATCCATTTGATAACGTACTTTGAAGTAGTAATCGCCTTCTACACGAGTTTTGAATACGTATTCGTTGCCCGATTTAACTAAGCTCATACCTGTAGGGATAGCCACACTAAAGTTAGTGGTAGGCGAATTGCTCCACAAGAACTCGCGTGTACCGGCTTTACCACCTGTATAAGTAATGCTAAACACCGCCTCGCTATTGGCTGCACAGCCTAAAGCTATAGTTTTAACGGTTTGCATTCTGAGCGGGTTATCAATTGTATAAGTTGTACTAGTAACGCACGAGCCGCCATCACGTACCCATATATTATAGGTACCTGCAGTTAAATTATTATATATCATAGTAGTGCCGCCAGCAGTAGAACTGCTTTCATAATTAGCACCACCATCTTTACTAAACTGATACTCACCATTACCGCTGAGTACGTTTACTTGTATACTTCCGTTAGAGCCTCCTGAGAAACAAGGGTCTAAATCAATTACTTCTATCTTAAGTGGCTTAGCATTAGTAACCTCTAAGGTAGCTGAGCCCACACAGCCGTTAGCGTCTTCTACCTCTATACGATAGTTGCCCACACTTAGGTTAAAGTCAGCCTCATTATTAACTGCTGGCTGAGTAGCGGTAGTACCACCAAGTAACGGTATAGCACGGAAAGTGCGGTAAGGCTTAGCCCCTCCGTCTCCAGTTAAATGTACAGAAGCAAAGGTATTAAGACAAGTTACTGGCGCCTCAATAGTAGCTGTAACAGTTAGCGGTACTGGTTTCTTAATAGTATAAGTAATATCTGCTCTACAGTCAGGGTCGTTTGTTTTTCTAAAATACATAGCCCCGTTAGTAACTGCCGATAGGTTAGTAATGGTAGCAACCCCTTGAGTAGCTGTAGTAGCCAATAGGGTAACGGCCGTCCAAGTAGTAGTGCCTTGCAGCTGGTATTCTATAGTGTTGCCACCAGCATTATTCACCATTAAATACATAGAGCCATCACCGGTACCACATTTCTCATCATAGGCAGTACCTCTGACGCTAAATTGGCGGTTTCCTTCAACATTTACTGACACTCCTTCAGTGCGTATTGAGCATAACTTAGTAGGTTGCGATAGAGCAATATCATCTACAGCTAAGTAGTTAGCATTAGCAATATTGCGAAGCTCAAACTCTACTGAGTTATAATTGATTTGCGAAGCTGCAAAGGTTATTTTCTTATTCACCCAAGCTCCAGTACGCTGTAGTTCGCCTAAGGCTTTTTCTTCATATATAGCACGGTTACCAGGGTTATAGAGACGTACCACTAAGTTAGGATTGTTTTCACCTATATAGTTACTTGGCAATAGGTTAAAGAGATTCATTGTTACATTAAGCTCTTGTCCTACTACCACATCCTTAATAATACGTCTGTACACTACCCCCTCATCGCTAGTACGATTAGTAGAGCCACCATTGATAGCCAAGTATCTACCATCAGTTACCGCAGAGGCATCTGTTGGCGTCGGACTTACCCAATTAGTCTTACCAGGCACTTGGCGGGTAATCATATACTGATTACTTTCTAACGAAGTACCATTAGAGTTACATACGATAAAGATATTATCAGTATTACAAGTATCTAATCCTGTGCCAAAGTCTTCCTTAAACAAGATATTAGGAGTAGTACCTGTCACATTAGCAGGTGTATAAATAGCATATACGCTATAAACTCCTGGCGATAAGGTAAATACATTAGAGGTACGCGTTTCGCTGATAGTACCATCCGATTTGGTGAGTTGGTATTGGTATACTCCACCTGTAGGATTAGTAGTAATAGTGAAAGTACCTTTACCCTCGCAGTCATAAGTTACAGCAGTGCTAGTAACGGTAGCGGGTACTATAGGCGTTATCTTTATAGGTATTTCAAGGGTACACTTATTGCTGTCGCGTACATATACCACTGAGGCAGTCGAGCCTACCATCAGCACATTATTAGTGCTGTAGTTCACATTATTAACACTGTACTCATAGCCTGTACCGGTACCACCCGACACGTTATTAACAATTACCTTGTACTGCTTAGTAGGCGAATTGGTATCGCACGATATATCTTCAGCAACCCCTGCATAAGCGCGTAGGGTAGTAACTTCATTCTTAATCTCAATATTAGGGTTGTTATATACACAAGTTACATTGCTTGACAGCTGAATTCTTATTTCTAATTTATACTTTGCAGCTGTTAAGTTATAAAAATACCCTGTAGTATTTGAAGAAACAAGTGTTTCTCCTCCTAAATCATCATATTTATATAAGTAAGAAATTACATTCTGTTGGGTGTTATAAGTAATAGATATTTGCCCTGAATTAGCTAATGAGCCGCACACTATATTACGTGTTTTGATAGAATAGCCAAGGAAACTTTCCGGATATATATCTATCTCTGGAGTAAGTGCATACGCATTTTGTGCATCTTTAGCTACAAATATATATCTACCTGGTTGTGTGATAGATGTATTAACATCTAAACCTGTGTTACCACTTGGCACTGAGGTTGTGATATAGTGCGAAGGTTGTATATCAGAATAGTTTTGATAATTATTCTGTACCACACCATCTATACTCCAGATAGCAAAGCTATAAGGCCCTTGACCTCCTTCTGCTTGGAAGTTTATCACACGTAGGTTACAGCCCTTCCACGCTTTAGCCGTAGCTTTAGGCTTAAGCGTTACTTCTTTCGTAATCTTCTGACTGATGGTGAACTTACAGCTTGATGGCAAAGCTGGCGAAGTCACCTCTATAGTATAGGTATCAGGATTATTGATAGTAAACGTTCTTACTGGCGAGTTAGAGGTAACAAATTGCTGACCGTTCTGAGGTACTACTACACCATTAGAGTCTTTCAACACATATTTATAAGCAATACCCGAGGTAGCCATCTTCACACGTATCTGCCCTGTTTCGTAGCTCGATATATTTCTATAATAATCTATTTCCCCTGAAAGAGCGTTGTTAAACACATCAAAGTAGAAATCTTTATAACAATCATTGTTAGCATTGCTAATACGCAAACGATAACTAGCACTAGTGCTAACAGTGAAAGAACTATTAGTACTTACGGTCTGCCACTTGCTGTCATCTTTATCAGGACAGTTCTGCGTGATATGCGTGTTACCTGCTTTTAGCTGCTGCCACTCTATCTTAGTATTGCGATAGTTAAGCGATATAGTACGCGAAGGCTCATTACACAAGATGATGTGGTTCATCCATATACTTTGGTCACTAGCACACACATCACCAGTGCTAAACTTAGCCCTGATAGGGTCTGCTATCTCTCCTTCACCTACTAATTGTATAATCTCTGTAGTAGTATAAGTAGTACCATTGCATTGCTGTATTTTCTCTACGCGATAAGTACCTGTGGCGGTAGCCTCTATATAATTATGGTTTAACGGATTAGCTAAGCGGGTCGTGCCTTGGTACCATATATACTGGTCAAAGCCTGCCACAGCTGTTATAGAGGTAGTAGCCGCAGCACAGTGTAGCTCAGTACGGCTACAACCTTGAGTAGAAATCTCAATAGTTTTAGAGCCTGTGCTAGTTTGTGCAGGTATAATACAACCCGCGCGCCCTCCTTCGTAAGTAAACGAATAAGAAGCGTGTAGCAAGTTCATACAAGGCTTACCTATCTCATTGCAATCGCCGTTGAGCGTCATTGGTATAAGAATAGTATTCTTTTGTCCTCCCGCATTAAGCGTTTGTATAGGTATCGAAAGGGTAAGGGTCGTACTAGTTTGTCCTAAAACAGTAGGTTTAGTAGAGATATTCCAAGCAGCCCCTGAAAAATCAGGCGTACCCACAGTAAGCGCTGGGTGGCTCGGTAGGGTAATCTGCATAGTAGCCGAGGTAACATTCTCTTGACCTTTATTCTGATAAGTAATGCGATAGTTAAAGCTTTCGCTATTTGCCAACTGACGGTTTATCACACCATTAGTACCATCTACGAAGTCATCACTCATCTCCATATTAATAGCTTTCGACTTCACTTCTACATTAAAGGTACAAGTAGCCGCATTACCAGCCGTATCTACAAACACATAAGTAACAGTGTGTAATCCTACATCAAAATGAGCACCGCTCTGGTGTGTCTGGCTCCACGTATCTATACGGCAGTCATCAGTAGCAGTAACGGTACCCCAAGTAGCTACACCATAACACTTACCTGCTTGTGTATTGACAGTGATAGTACCCGTAGGGCAGCCTGTAATCACTGGCGGCACATTATCGGCAGCAAAGTTTACAGTAACAGACGACACCCCTGAGTTATTAGTAACACAAAGAGAAGAGTCTATTAGTTTATACTCTACTATATAGGTGGTATTGCGTTTTACAGTATCGGTAACTGTTTGCGAGATACCCAACGAAGTACGGCTATTGTCTTTTTCTATTCTAAACCACTCTATATAAAATAGCTGGGTAGAACCTCCAAAAGTAAGTTTCACTTCATCGCCGTTACAAGGACTGGTACTATTAATAGTATAAGTGATAGGAGGAGCGGTATAATTACCTGTATCTACCCTTGCAGCTTCGTTATACACACGGCAAGCATGCGAAATCTCTACTACATAATTACCATTAGCCACATTTTTAAAGACATAGCTCGACACGTTAGACCCTTCTTGGAAAACAGGCGAAGTTTTCGCCACTGCGCCCCCTGTAGTTTTAAGGGTAAACTGAAGCGGATAGACTATATACTCCGGATTTTTAATATTAATCCCCACAAAGCCAGAATTAGGAGTTGCTCCACAAGAGCTACCCAACACCTCTAAATCTAACTCTCCTGTAGGACTGATAGTTAGGTAGGTTCTACTCGTATGCTTACTTACGATACCATCGCGATGAGGGTAGGCAAGATCTCGCAAATCAGGAGAGTCTATCATACTATAGCCGTTCACAGTAGAAGTAGGGTCATTAACATTCGTCCATTTCATATCTCCATTAGGAGCTTTCTCTTGCCCTTTCCAAGTACCTGTTTTAATACGTGCGTAATAATATCCGCGAGTTTCAAACAAATAGTCCCCTGTTTGCAAATCATTAAAAGTATCAGAAGCTTTATTGCTCGATTTTATTACTATATAATTACCCGAATTGTTTTTCTTTAGCAATCGATATTCTACCCCCATTATAGAGCCTCTCTCAGGGGCAGCTAATTCGTATGATATTTTTGAAGTATTAGCACAACCTCTTACTACTTTCACCTCATCCTTATCATACTGCATCGGGGTATCAAAGTTAAAATCTTTGTAAGTAGTATTATTACAATTATCAGTAAGAGTAAGACGATAGTTCCCCGCAGGAATATCACCAAACTGAAATAAACCCATTTCATTAGAGGTCTCAGGGTTTAACACTTCTTTTTCTATAGGGAAAGTATAAGTAACCGTGCGCAGACTCTCAAAAGGTAGAGAGGTAACAAAATCGTAGGTGCGTGTTGTGCCCATAGCCCCATCATCAAGGTAATCTATTTTTACCTTAATAGGATAGTTAAAATGAGCTCCTGAAAGCCATTTGCGTATAGAAACGGTACCCTTAAACGCTCCTTTATTAATTTCTAAGCCATTAAAACGGTCAGCTATTTGGTTAGGTAAAGTTTGAATATAAGTAATACGCTTAGGTTGGTAGCAAGAGATAGTTCCGTCTGCCTTTTTAGCCACGTACTTCACCATATAATAACCATCAGGGTTACCTCCTGAAAGGTCAGCATAGTTAGCGTTTATCCAATTATAGTTGGTACCAGGTATTAAAAGCCGCCACTTGGTAGGATCAGTTTCGTCCATATTATTAGAGGTGTAAGACTCATTCCAACCAGGATAGCCGGTACCTAAGTACCGGTATATTTCGTAATAATAGGCAGGTCCTGTAGCAGGAGGTGTTGGCGAAAAGTTAGCAGTACCTTGGAAGTCATTATACCAGAAATAGTTGCCAAATAGCAGCTTTTTAGTAGTGTCATCGGCATCGGGTAGATATATACTACGAAAATAATTCTCTACATATAGATACTTCTTAGTATTAGCTGGCGGACAAGGAACTGCTGGGTCTGGGTTTAGGTCTGAACGGTTAATCGCCTCAAGCATTCGCCCTCCATCTCTTTCTCTAAACAAAAACGAACCCTGTGCTTGCGAAGGGTTAGTAGAGTTCAACATCAAATCAAGTACATTCTTATCAAATTTGAACTTATGCTTAATAGGGGTCGGTCCTATATTAATTTGTATCTCAGCTATATCACCTTCTTCAAAATCATAATCCGACACAAACGAACGTGGGTAAGACACTTTAAGCCCTAACCATTCACTTGTATAAGTGGTACCTACAGGATAAGTACGCTGTAGTACGCCCGCACTGTCATAGCGTTTTACTACAGCTATATAAGGGTCTGCTTTAATGATATCATCAAAATCTCTCAACGATCCCCCATCAGTGCGTTCTATTTGGAATGAAAAGCTAAATTTACAATTAGCATTCATTCTCACCCCACTATTTTGATAGTTTATTCTCACATTTAAACAGCTAAGCGAAAGCTGTGAGGCTGGAATAGTGAAAGCACTTCTACTGGTATCGCCACAGTCGGGCGTACCTCCTGCTAAATCTTGTACACTTAGCTGATAGGTTTGCCCTGCTTTCAAAGGCTTAGCATCAGTACCTTGCACTGTAAGGGTAAACTTGGCAGGAGCTGCCGGTGCATTATGGGTTTGGCTGTACACCTCGCCATCGGGGCCTGTAATTTTTACCGCCAAAGGTCCCCTTACCCCTGCTGCTACAGCAAAAGTAATCTTACCATCATTGCCTGTACCAGCACAATTAGGACCTTGAGTGTTAACCGTAAAAGTAGGGGCTATATAAGTAGAAGCCACCGTAACGGCACGAGGCACAGAGCTTTTGGCAGTAGCCACCTCTATAAGTGTAATAGTGTGCACCCCAGCGGTAAGTAGCGTAAACTCGTGAGAGTCTTTGCCAGCCACTGCTATTTCGAGAGGCTCGGTAACGCTCGTTCCATTGGGTTTGTCTAATTTCACCTGTAGCTTAGTGCCTGCCGCCCCTATAGTAGGAGGCAGGGTTACTTTTATCTTAGCATCGGCACGACATTGCCCTGGCGTAACCGTATGGGTAAAGCCATTGAGGTTTAGGGACGTTTGCGCCGAAAGCCCAAAGATAGTTATTAGTACTAAAAGAATTGTTAGAAAAAAATTTTTCATAATGCTATGTGCTATATCTTGAAACTACTATATTCAATAATACTTTAATGCACAAAAGTACACATAATTGCCGACATAGCCAAACACCTTTTTATCAAATGTTAAAATCAGAGACTCTCATTTCACCTCCCCCTCCCTATTACTATATCTCATAATACTTACACAACTTTTTTATTATCAATACTATACAGCCTATTTACAGCACATTTCACCCTATAAAACCTACCTATAAGCACCCTATATTTTAACTTTTCCTATACAAAACTTTAACAATTCATAACAGTTTTATTAAGGCTATAGATTTTTTACACATTTCACCAATTTATCAATCAGAAAATTCAAAAATCAGAAAAAAATCCCCTTACCACCGACACAAAAACACTATAGGAACAATATAGGAACACTATAGGAAGACCGAACAATCACCCGTCTCACTTCTCTGCCCGTGCGGCTCGCACTGTTAAATCCAAATAAAAAATTTGTGCATTCCTATTTATTTTGTAATTTTGCAACCCAAACAAAAAGTTCTCTAAACACCCATTAAAATGAAACGTTTAGTAATATTAGGCGGTGGCGAAAGCGGCGTTGGTACCGCTATTTTAGCCAAACAAAAGGGCTGGAGCGTCTTCTTATCCGATAGAGGCGCCCTAAAACCCCAATACCGCGACATCCTATCCCGCCAAAACATCGACTACGAAGAAGGCTCTCACGACGAAGCCCGCATACTCGCTGCCGACTGCATAATGAAAAGCCCCGGCATCCCCGATAAGGCCGACATCATCAAAAAAGCACGCGAAAAACAGATACCTATTATTTCCGAAATAGAGTTCGCCAGCCAATATACCCATAGTACCATTGTAGCTATAACCGGCAGCAATGGCAAGACCACCACCACCCTACTCACCCACCACATTTTCAAACAAGCAGGGTTAGAAGTAGGCTTGGGGGGCAATATAGGCTATAGTTTTGCCGAGTTGGTAGCCCATAGCAATCCGCCTTATTATGTGCTCGAAATCAGCAGCTTTCAGTTAGACGGCATTGAGCATTTCGCACCCCATATAGCCGTGTTGCTCAACATTACCCCCGACCATTTAGACAGGTACGATTATAAGTTTGAGAATTACATAGCCTCTAAGTTTCGCATTGCTATGAACCAAACTGCCAACGATTACTTTATTTACGATGCCGATGACCCCGTGATAAACGACTGGCTCACCACCCACCCCCTAAAACCTAAGTGTATAGGTTTTTCAATCGAAAAAGAACTGAGCGAAGGAGCTTTCTTAAAAGACAACAAAATACATATTATGTTAGAGAATCAAACCACTGTAATAGACGTAGAAGAAATAAGCCTAAAAGGAAAACACAATATCAAAAATACTATGGCGGCAGCAGTAGCGGCGCGCTTAGTAAACATCCGCAACGCATCACTACGCGAAAGCCTCAAAGGGTTCCAAGGGGCAGCACACCGCTTAGAAGAGGTGAAAGTCGTTGAGGGCGTAACTTATATAAACGATTCTAAGGCTACCAACGTCAATTCAGTGTACTTCGCCTTAGACACTATCAAAACCCCTATCGTATGGATAGTAGGCGGACAAGACAAAGGCAATGACTACAACTCTCTGCTACCTTACGTACATCAAAAAGTAAAAGCCATAGTATGCTTAGGCGTAGACAATACCCCTATATTACAGTCTTTTTACAATGTCATCGACAATATGGTAGAAACCCGTTCTATGGAAGAGGCTGTAAAGATGGCGCAACGCTTTGCTACCGCTGGCGACACCGTATTGTTATCACCTGCTTGTGCGAGCTTCGACCTTTTCAAAAGTTATGAAGACCGTGGCGATCAGTTCAAAGCTGCAGTAGCTAAACTCTAATACCCGCAGCCAATGTTTGTGATTGATTGGATAGCCAAAAATATCAAAGGCGATAAGACGTTATGGGCGCTGATTGTTATCTTTGCTTTCATCTCGTCATTAGCGGTGTATAGCACCAGTAGCAACCTCGAGTACGTAGTGCGCACAGGCACTACCACAGCAGGCTATTTCTTCAAGCACTTTTTCTTTGTAGGCTTGGGTATCTCCACTGCTTTTGTTGTACATAAGATTCCCTATCGCTTTTTCCGCCCTGCCTCTAGGTTAGGGCTTCTCCTATCTGTAGGACTACTGCTTATGGCTATTTTTACCGGCACTACTATTAAAGAGGCGAACGCCAGTCGGTGGATTAACGTGTTAGGCTTCTCTTTTCAGCCTTCTGCCTTTGCCCTCATAGTGCTTATGGTCTATGTAGCCTCCTATTTGGCTAAAAATCATGACAAGAAAATCACCTTCAAAGACAGCCTGTTACCCCTCTGGACGCCAGTGGCTGGTATTACTGCCTTAGTGGTCTTTGCCAACCTCTCTACAGCCCTTATCATCGTCTTTTCGGTGGTGCTATTGGCTTTCTTGGGGGGATATCCGTTTAAGTATCTGCTCTATATTGCGGGTATTGGCATAGCGTTAGGCGGACTTCTATTCTTGTTTGCAAAAGCCTTCCCCGACCTTGCTCCTAGCCGTTTTTCCACTTGGGAAAGCCGAATAGATTCCTATTTTGCCCAAGACGAAAACAAAAAAGAGGTATACCAAGTTGAACTCTCCAAAATGGCAATTGCCAAAGGAGGCATTGTAGGGCAAGGGCCTGGCAAGAGCACTATGAAAAACTTCCTCCCTCAGAGTTCATCTGACTTTATTTACGCTATCATCACCGAAGAATACGGGTCAATGGGCGCCCTTTTCATTATGGCACTCTATTTTATTTTGCTATTTCGGTTAGTAGTGATTTCCCAGCAGGCGGCCACCCTCTTTGGACAGCTATTAGCTTTAGGATTAGGTATCCCGATAATGCTACAAGCCATCATCAATATGGCGGTAGCGGTAGAGCTAATGCCTGTCACCGGACAGAACTTACCGCTCATCAGTAGTGGGGGTACTTCCATTTGGATGACCTGCTTAGCTTTAGGCTGTATTCTTTCAGTCAGTGCTCGCAAACGCAAAGACGGCAAAATGGAAAAAGACAAGCCCGAAGCCGATGTCGAGGAAGAATTAGCCGAAAATATTATTAAAATCACAAAAGACGAAAAACAAAAGACGAAATGAGACGATTTACCGATTTGTAAATCGACAAATTAGCAAATTGACAAATTATTCGTACCTTTGCCCGCTATTAATATACTAAAATGCCAAAAGGAGTTTTACTTGTAAATTTAGGCTCTCCCGATTCGTTCGAGGTCAAAGACATCAAACGATATTTAAAAGAGTTTTTGATGGATGAGCGCGTTATTGATTATCCATACTGGTTGCGCTATCTTATCGTTCGTGGTATTATCCTCAACGTACGTCCACCAAAAACTAGCGAAGCCTATAAAAAAATATGGTGGGAAGAAGGCTCACCGCTGATTGTCATCAGCAAGCGACTAACCGCCAAAGTGCAAGCGCAAGTGTCAGTACCAGTGGTAATGGCAATGCGCTATGGCAACCCCAGCATCAGCGAGGGCTTGGCTGCCTTACACCAGCAAGGGGTTACTGAAGTACTCCTCATACCGCTATACCCTCAATATGCTATGGCGACCAGCGAAACCATAGAAGTTTTAGCTGAAAAACTCATACGCGAGCACTACCCACAAATGGTGCTACATAAGTTCGCCCCTTTCTTTCACCGCAAAGAATACATTGAGGCGCTTGCAGGCGTAACACGCCCTATCTTAGCCAATTACCCCTACGACCATCTGCTTTTTTCTTATCACGGAGTGCCTGAGCGACATCTGTACAAAACCTCGCCTACTCCTGCCCATAAGCACATAGTCGATGGCAAAAGCTGTTGCGATGCTTATAGCGAGGAGGGAGCGCATTGCTACCGAAGTCATTGTTTCGAGACTACCCGCCTGTTGGCTGAAGCCTTGCAATTACCTGAGGATAAGTATTCTATTTCTTTTCAATCGCGGTTAGGTGCCGACAAATGGCTTACCCCTTTCACATCCGACCGTATCAAAGCCCTTGCGCAGAGCGGAGTGAAACGCTTAGCTGTCATCACCCCTGCCTTTGTTGCTGACTGTGTAGAGACTTTAGAAGAGATAGAGATGGTAGGCGGCAAAACCTTTGTCGAAAACGGAGGCGAAAGTTTCAAACTCATACCTTGTCTAAATGATAGTGAGTTATGGGCAAAAGCCCTTGCTCAATGGATTAATAACGACTAATAATGGATTTATTTTCAATTACAAAAGCGATACACATTATCTTTGTGGTGAGTTACTTCGCTGGTATTTTCTATATGGTGCGATTGTTCATCTACCATACCGAAGCCTTAGAAAAAGACGAACCCGAACGCTCTATATTGCACCGACAGTTTAGCTTTATGGAGGAACGTCTGTGGAACATCATCACCGTACCTGCCCTTATAATTATGTCGGTTACAGGTATTTATATGTTCTACCTAATGGATTGGGCTTACTTTTTGTTTGGCTGGATGCACGTCAAATTGCTATTTATAGGCATACTGCTGTGGTATCACTACTACTCGTGGCGCATAATGAAGCGACTACAGGCAGGACAGGCTACCCTAACCTCACTACAATTGCGTATGCTCAATGAGGTAGCCACTCTTATCCTCTTCGTGGTTGTCTTTGCAGTAGTGCTCAAAGCCTTATTTACTACCTATTGGTATTTTGCCCTACTGGCTTTTGTAGCTATGGGGGCACTTATTATGCTGATAGTGAAGTTAGTAAATAGAAAATAATTTGGAGAATTTAAAACACATACCTGTAGAAGAGTTGCCAGCGTTGGCCGAGCAGTTGCGCACCCGCATCATAGAGGTTATCGCAGCGCACGGCGGTCATCTGGGGGCAAGTTTGGGCGTGGTCGAACTCACTATCGCCCTGCACTATGTGTTTGATACTCCTGATGATATACTTGTGTGGGATGTAGGTCACCAATGCTATGCCCATAAACTGCTGACAGGCAGAAGCGAAGCCTTTGCACA
Organism: Capnocytophaga sp. FDAARGOS_737; assembly: GCF_009730375.1. Classification (NCBI taxonomy): domain Bacteria; kingdom Pseudomonadati; phylum Bacteroidota; class Flavobacteriia; order Flavobacteriales; family Flavobacteriaceae; genus Capnocytophaga; species Capnocytophaga sp. FDAARGOS_737. The sequence continues at coordinate 2,182,782 of NZ_CP046316.1, forward strand.
CATACGCCAGCAGGGCGGCATCAGCGGCTTCCCTAAGCGCGAAGAAAGCCAGTACGATGCTTTCGGCACAGGGCACTCCTCTACTTCGCTCTCTGCCGTATTGGCGATGGCTCTTGCGTCAGCCTTAGAGGGTAACACCCAGCGCCAACACATAGCCGTAATTGGCGATGCAGCCATAGCAAGCGGTATGGCATTCGAAGCCCTCAACCACGCAGGCACTACCGATGCCAATATGCTCATTATCCTCAACGATAATGCTATGGCCATCGACCCCACTGTAGGGGCTCTCAAAGACTACTTCAGTTCTCTACGACAAGGGGCTCGCGAAACTTTCTTCAGCGACCTGCACATCAAGTACAAAGGTACTATTGACGGACACGATTTACCTGCTCTTATCGAGGCTTTAAAGGCTGAAAAAAACGATTGCGGTGTGCGACTACTGCACGTAGTAACCACCAAAGGCAAGGGGTTTGCTAAAGCCGAAGCCGAGCAAGTGCGTTACCACTCGCCTGCCCTATTCGATAAGACCACAGGCGAACCGCTTCCCGAAGCCCCTACCCTACCTGCTAAATATCAAGAGGTAGTAGGGCAAACTCTCACCGAATTAGCTCGTTCAAACCCTAAAATTATAGCCATTACCCCTGCGATGAGCAGCGGTAGCGGCTTGCTTTCTCTACAGCAGGCTTTCCCCGACAGAGTATTTGATGTAGGCATAGCCGAACAGCACGCCGTAACCTTTGCAGCAGGCTGGGCAGCGCGTGGGTTTATACCTTACTGCATCGTCTATTCTACTTTTCTACAGCGGGCTTACGACCAACTCATACACGATGTGGCTTTACAAAACCTACCAGTAGTATTTTGTATCGACCGCGCTGGGCTGGTAGGCGAAGACGGAGCTACCCATCACGGAGTGTTTGATATGGCTTTTTTGCGTCCTATTCCTAATCTTATTATTGCGTCACCGCGCAATGCTACCGAATTGCGTCAGCTGCTCTACACGGCTCAGCTGTCCCTACCCCATCCTATCGCCATTCGCTACCCACGTGGGCGTTGCTCACAAACCGATTGGGCACAACCTTTTGAGGCACTGCCTATTGGCAAAGGGTGCCAACTAAAAGAAGGTACTAAAGTAGCCGTACTCAGCATTGGCACTATAGCCGACCTTGTAGCCGAACAAATACGCCAAAGTGAAGTCCCAGAACAGTACGCCCACTACGATATGCGTTTCTTAAAACCGATAGACGAGGCTTTGCTGCACCACGTATTCACCCACTACCAAAAAGTCGTTACTATTGAAGAAGGTAGTACAGGAGGCTTAGGCAGTGCTGTTAGCGAATTTGCTGCGGCTAATAACTACACTACTCCTCTAAAAATCATCACTTTACCCGATGTTTTTATGCCTCACGGCTCTGTAGCTGCCTTAAGAAAATTGGCACATTTGCTAATCGACTAATTGGCTAATTGGCAAATTATTTATACCTTTGCAGCGGTAAAACTAACAGCAATCAGATGCAGCAATGAAAAAAATCATTATCGTTCTCCTACTTACTACTGTTACCGCTTTTGGGCAAGTGCGCAAAGCCAAAACGCGTACCGCTCCGGTAAAAACAACTCCTATACAAGTGCTACAAGACCCTAACGCGTTAAAATTCACTTTCAACCGAGTGAAACGCGAACAAGAAAAGTGGTTCAAGTTCAACCAAGTAACACTGAATATGAGCGAAGTAACCTTCTCTAACTGGAGTGCAGGGGGCGAAAACTCTATTTCAGGACTTATGAACGGCAAATTCCGCCGCCGCTATAACGAAAAAACTTTCTTTTGGGACAACGATTTAGAAATCAACTATGGTATCAACGCCCAAAAAGGACGCGAAGTGCGCAAAACAGACGACAAGGTATCGCTAACCTCCTCATTTGGCTATCGCGGTAGTTCACATTCGTTTTGGTACTACACAGCACGAGCACAATTCCTTACCCAAATCAGCAACGGGTATAAATACCCTAATGTAGATGATGCTATCTCTAAACCCTTTGCCCCTGCTTATTTTACACTCGGTTTGGGTGCCGAATACGCTCCTACCCATATCAATTTCAACCTTTTCTTATCACCTATGACCCTCAAAACCACTATGGTGTTAGACAAACGCCTGTCTGACGAAGGTGCTTTCGGGGTAGAAAAAGGCAAGAAGACAGTATCTGAGTTAGGTTTCTCTGCCTCAGGCCGTTGGGAGAAGAAAGTAATGGATAACATCACCCTAAACACTAACTTCACTATCTATGGCGATTACTTAGAGAAATTTGGTAATATCGATATAGATTGGGAAACAGGGCTAAGCCTAAAGGTGAATAACTATGTGCAAGCGCGCTTGGGCATTCACCTCAAATATGACGATGACGTAAAATTTTATTCATACAAAGACCCTCAAGGACAGACGCATCACTATGGTGCTCGCACCCAGTTCAAGCAGCTGTTAGGGGTAGGTGTACTTTATACTTTCTAAAAAAATGTTCTTAGAAAACAACATACATAATCACGAAGAGGTAGGCTGGATAGAGGTTATCTGCGGCTCGATGTTCTCAGGCAAAACTGAAGAACTCATACGCCGATTGCGCCGTGCTCAGTTTGCTAAGCAAAAAGTAGAAATATTCAAACCCTCTTTTGATACGCGTTATGATGATACTAACATCGTATCGCACAACGCCACTGAAATCCCCTCTACCCCTGTAGAGGCTGCGGCGAGTATTTTGCTCCTTGCTGACGGCTGCGATGTAGTAGGCATTGACGAAGCTCAGTTTTTTGACGATGAGATAGTAAATGTATGCAATGATTTGGCTAACAGAGGAGTACGAGTAATAGTTGCCGGACTCGATATGGACTACAAAGGCAATCCTTTCGGGCCTATGCCCTACCTAATGGCGACAGCCGAATACGTCACTAAGGTGCATGCCGTGTGTACCCGCACGGGGCATCTGGCTAACTACAGTTTTAGGAAAGTGCCTAACGATAGTCAGCGTATGTTAGGCGAATCCGAGAGCTACGAACCACTAAGTCGAGCCGCCTTTATAAAAGCAAGAGCCAAAGACGAAGCTCAAAAGACAACTAACCTCTAACGACCAAAAACTAACAATCTAAAATTTGGTAGTTAAAAAATATTTTGTACCTTTGCAGCGTGTTTTTATGTGAAACACAACCAATAATCATTTGGGGTCGACCGGTTTTGACAGTAGGTGACATTGAATGGTAAGCATACCGAGCTGTGAAATGAATGCTCGATAATATCTATTTCAAACTTTTAAATGGCGAGAATAACTACGCTCTTGCTGCCTAGTCTGAAGTTTAGTAAGACTGCTGGCTAAGTCCTTACAAGGTAAGGAAGCGAGATATCTCTGAAAAGCCCTTGTTGACGGCGGTTCGTATAGAGGCACCATAAAAGTCAACATTGAACCTGCGGTTCGCTTCTGCCAACGGTTCTTAACTATTAAGAAGCTAAGCGCAAAGTGGGCGGTTTTTGGTCAGCTTTGCGACGAAAATCAAACAAAAACTAAGTATGTAGAAAGCCTTTTGATGACTTATTTGGACGAGAGTTCGATTCTCTCCGACTCCACTTCATTTTATATTGTATTTTAAATGTTATACAAAAAGAGAGGACTAAAATTTAGGTTTTAGTCCTCTTACTATTAAAGCTAATATTATTTATGGCAAAACATCATTACAAAGGGCTTACCGAGGCTCAAGTACTCGAAAGTCGCGCCCAACACGGGGCTAATTCCTTCTCATCAGTAGCAGGTGTACCCCTCTGGAAACAGTTTTTAGAAAAACTGTCCGACCCTATTATCCTCATTCTCTTAGTAGCATTAGCCTGCTCCTTTGGTGTCTCGGCTTATGATTTTTTTGCCTTAGGCGAAGGTTTTAATGCTTTCTTAGAACCAGTAGGAATCTTTTTTGCTATCTTCTTGGCTACAGGAGTAGCATTCTACTTTGAAGTAAAAGCCAATAAGCAGTTCGAAATCCTCAACCAAGTAAATGATGATATATACTATAAAGTTATCCGCGAAGAACGCGTAACACAGGTGCTCAAAAAAGACATTGTTGTAGGCGATATTGTTCTTTTAGAAACAGGTGAAGAAGTGCCTGCCGACGGAGAGCTTTTAGAGGCTATCTCACTGCATATCAACGAATCAACCCTAACAGGAGAACCTCTCGTACATAAAACTACTGACCCCGCTGACTTTGAGGCTGATGCCACTTACCCCTCTAACTATGTGTGTAGGGGCACCTCAGTAGCCGATGGACACGGAGTGATAGAAGTAAAGAAAGTAGGCGATACCACCGAATACGGCAAAGTGTTCGAGGGCGTGCAGATAGACAGTTCAGTAAAAACGCCTTTAGACGAACAGCTACACAAGCTAGCAAGCCTTATCAGCCGCATTAGTTACGCAATTGCTGCCTTAGTATTAGTAGGGCGTTTATTTCTCTATTTTCATAATCCATCGCACAGCTTAAGTGCTATCGATTGGGTCGATTTCGGCGGTTATCTTCTTAATACTGTGATGATTGCTATCACTGTGGTAGTGGTAGCCGTCCCTGAGGGACTGCCGATGAGTGTAACTCTGAGCTTAGCCTATAGTATGCGCCGAATGATGGCTACTAACAACCTTGTGCGCAAGATGCACGCTTGCGAAACAATGGGGGCAGCTACCGTTATTTGCACCGACAAAACAGGTACCCTCACCCAAAACCAAATGACCATCTACGAAACGTATTTCAATCCTTCTGCCGATGAAAAGCTCATTGCCGAATCAATGGCGGTAAACTCTACTGCTTATTTAGATTTTTCAGCTCAAGAAAAGCCTACCGTATTGGGCAATCCTACCGAAGGTGCCCTATTGCTTTGGCTCTATGGCAAAGGCATAAATTATCTACCCATACGCGAAGAGTGCGAAGTGATACAGCAACTCACTTTTTCTACCGAACGCAAATATATGGCAACGTTGGTACGCTCAGCCGCTTTGGGCAAAAATATATTGTATGTAAAAGGTGCTCCCGAAATAGTGATGACTTTCTGCCACGAGGGCGGGGAGTTCTGCTCAACCATTTCACAAACTGACTTCGAGGGCAAACTATTACAATACCAACAGCAAGCTATGCGTACCATAGGCTTTGCCTACAAGGTAATTGACGACCCTAAAACCGTTATTTCAGAAAACGGAAAGTTAGTAAACAACGGATTGCAGTTTATCGGCATCACAGCTATTGCCGACCCTGTAAGGGCTGATGTACCTGCTGCTATAGAAGAGTGCATGCACGCAGGCATACAAGTGAAGATAGTAACTGGCGATACCCCTGGCACAGCTAAAGAAATAGCACGCCAAATAAGACTCTGGGACGAAAGTTGTAGCGATATCAACCACATCACAGGAGCTGAATTTGCTGCGATGAATGATACTGAACTCTTAGAGCGTATTCCTCACCTACGCGTTATTTCGCGCGCCCGACCTCTCGATAAAGCCCGCTTAGTGAACCTCCTACAGCAGCGCGGCGAGGTAGTAGCCGTAACAGGTGACGGCACTAATGATGCCCCTGCCCTAAAAGCTGCTCAAGTAGGACTTTCTATGGGTGATGGCACCTCTGTAGCCAAAGAAGCCAGTGATATCACTATCTTAGACAGCTCTTTTAGCAGTATAGGCAAAGCTGTAATGTGGGGGCGCTCATTATACCTAAATATTCAGCGGTTTATCCTCTTCCAAATGACTATAAATGTGGCTGCCTGTATCATTGTACTCTTCGGAGCGTTTTTAGGGGTACAATCGCCTCTAACGGTCACTCAGATGCTATGGGTAAACCTCATAATGGATACCTTTGCTGCCTTAGCTCTTGCCTCTCTGCCTCCAAGCCAGCGTGTGATGAACGACCCGCCGCGTCAGCGTAAAGCCAACATTATCACTAAAGAAATGGCGCGTGGCATTTTCGGAGTTGGTGGACTGTTTGTATTGCTGCTCTTCGGATTTATACAGTACTTTAAGAATGAAGACATTACAAGCCTCACTCAGTTTAGTATCACTGATTATTTCGCTAATTTCTTCCACTTCGGAAGTTTTGAAAACGGATTATCAGCTTATGAGCTCTCGCTTTTCTTTTCTATCTTTGTGATGCTTCAATTCTGGAATATGTTCAACGCCAAAGCCTATCGCACCGGCAGGAGTGCCTTTGCCGAAATAGATAAGAGTCAAGGTTTTATAATGATAGCAGCGGCTATTATCATTGGTCAGGTAGTGATTACCACCTTTGGCGGAGCGATGTTTAGTGTTACCCCCTTACTCCTAACTGATTGGTGCTTAATTATTGCCGCTACTAGCTTAGTGCTATGGATAGGCGAATTGCTTAGGTTAATAAAGAGATAAACAAAAATGATGTAATAAAAAAGAGCGTTTTTACACGCTCTTTTTTGTTTATAGTATGAAATCTGTATTGATGAAGTTAGAAGCTCCTGTGCGCAGCAGATTCTCTACTATACGGTCGTTATACTCATTGTTTTGGAATGACACAAAGGTACGAATAGAGAAAGAGCGCAAAGCATCGTGTACGCTAAGAGTACCTACTGCTGAGTCTTTACGTCCTGTGAAAGGAAATACATCAGGCCCTCTTTGGCATAAGCTATTAAGGTTTACCCTACAGAGCATATTCACTAACATATCAATAAGAGGCGAGAGTTCTTGAGGGTCTTCTCCAAACAAACTTATCTGCTGTCCGTACTTAGACTCTGATATTTCATCGATAATCTCATTGATATTAGAAAAAGGTTTAACGGGCACTAAAGGGCCAAACTGCTCTTCGTTGTACACTCGCATCTCTTTCGATACAGGGTAGAGTACCGCAGGGAATATAAAGTTATCAGTGCGTTCTCCTCCTTTCTTGTTTTGTATAGTAGCTCCTTTAGCAAGAGCATCATCTATAAGTTCTTGTATAAAGGCAGGTTTTTCTACCTCAGGTAGCGGCGTAAGCGCCACCTTTTCGTCCCAAGGATTACCAAACTTAAGAGCATCTACTTTTTCAGCAAAGCGTTTGATAAACTCATCTTTTATCTTGGCGTGTACGTATAGTATTTTCAAGGCTGTACAACGCTGTCCGTTGAAAGAAAGTGCTCCTTTTACGCATTCGTCTACTGCTAAATCTAAGTTAGCATCAGGTAGTATAACCCCAGGGTTCTTAGCTTCTAACCCGAATACAAGGCGCAGACGGTTTTTGTTAGGGTGTTGGTCTTGTAGGGCAATAGCGGTTTTGCTGTTGCCTATTAGCGCCAATACATCTACCTTACCACTCTGCATAATAGGAGGCGCTACTGAGCGTCCACGACCGTAGAGAATGTTTATCACGCCACGAGGGAAAGAGTTTTGAAAGGCTTCTAAAAGCGGTGTAAATAGCAATACACCGTGCTTAGCAGGCTTAAAGATAACCGCATTACCCATAATAAGGGCAGGAATGATAAGCGCAAAGGTTTCATTAAGCGGATAGTTATAAGGACCTAAGCAAAGTACCACTCCCAATGGACCTCGTCTAATAAGGGCGTACACTCCATCGCGCTGCACGAATTTAGAGGACTGGTTGTCAAGCTCCTTATAAGCATTGATGGTATCGTAGATATACTCTACTGTACGGTCAAACTCCTTGCGCGAGTCGTCAAGGCTTTTGCCTATCTCCCACATCATTAGTTTTACCACCTCATCGCGTTGCTTTTCCATTTGTTTTACGAATTTAAGCATAACCGCAATACGGTCTTTTACTTTCATCGTAGGCCAAAGTCCCTTGCCTTTGTTATAGGCATCGGTAGCTGAATGAAGCGCTTCTAATGCCTCTTGTTCACCTAAAGCAGGCACACTACCCAAAAGCGTAGGCGCATAGGCTTCTGTAGACGAAATAGTGGAGTAAATGTTAGCAAACTCTCCTTCCCACTTCCTCAACTCGCCATTTATTAAATACGTTTCTTGCCTAAAAGGCTTTACTTGAAATTGTTCTGGAATATTCATTTTTATTAATTTATTTGATTTTACCAATTGGCTAATTGGCAAATCAGTTAATTGTTATACTCTTCCTTTCAGAGCGTTAAACACCCACGCAATGGCAAAAAAGCCAATGCCTACCGTGCCAAAGCCCCAACCTGCTATTTCGTTGTATTTGAAAGCAGCAAGTCCTATAAGAATAAAGCCAACGACTACCATTAACAAGGCAGCCCAGCCTAATACTGTATTTTTGTTCATAGTTATTTCTTTCTTTTATTCTGTTGGTTATACAAAATCAATTTTCTGAATTAATTCTCACTCGTTGCAAAAAAGCCTCTTTGTTAGCATCGGCTATCGTTATGCGTTGGTTGCCGAATACTATCTGGCTACGTTCTACCACTTGCACCTTGTCTAAGGCGACTATAAATGAGCGATGCACACGCATAAACCGCTCTGCGGGCAACTGCTCTTCTAATTTCTTCAAACTCAGTAGGGTCACTAAGGGCTGTGGTTGGGTAGTAAGGTATATCTTTACATAATCTTTAAGACCTTCTATGTAAAGAATATCGCTATAAGGCACTTTTATTTGCTTATAATCAGCTTTTACAAACATATAATCCTGCGTAGCCGCTTTTTCCGCAGGCGCAGAAGCCAATAACATCGCCTTTTCTGCCGTTTCTAAAAACTCTAAGTAATTAAAAGGCTTCAGCAAATAGCCAATGGCATTCACTTTATACCCCTCTATAGCATATTGGTCAAAGGCAGTGGTAAAGATAATACGCGTGTGGGGGGGCAGTTTTTTAGAGAGCTCGAGCCCTGTTAGTTCTGGCATCTGTATGTCCATATATATCAGTTCTGCGTCGCCACCTTCATAGAAGTATTGCAACACATCTATTGCGTTAGTATATTTACCCACCAACTCTAAAAAAGGAGTTTTTAGCACATAGCTTTCTAATAGCTGTAGTGCCATTGGTTCATCATCTACTATGATACAACTGATTGCCATCGGTTATGCGTGTTTTTAAAGATCAAAATTTACCACTTCTGTATGATTTATTATATGAATTACTACTTCTGTTATACGAACTACTACTACTGCCATACGAGTCGTCCTTTCTGCTTGATTTGCTACTTGTTTGTGAACTAGAACGTACAGCCTTTTTTATGCTCTCCTGATGTATATGCCCACACTTACGACAGATGAAAAAATAGTTTATAACACTTCCTTCATTTTGTCTGCTAACCTGCTGAGAGTTTTTCTCTCCGCACTTCTCGCATACCATAGCAGAGAGTTGTTGCTTTCTGAGCCTTCTCACCATTAGAAAATAGATTATACCTAACGGGAAAGGAGGAAATAAAATAGAAAATAAACAGCCTACACAGCCCCACATTGAGTTGCTTTCTTTTAGCTGTACATATTTTTGATAAACAGAAAGGTTAGGGTCATTTACTATCTTTTTAAGGGGTCTATACCCTAATAAGTAAGTGATAAAACTTATCATTGAGAATAAAAGTAGTATTACTTTTGTTATAAAACTATTTTCTTTCTCCTGTTCTCGGATATAGTCATTTGCAAGGTCTGATTTCTCTTTTCCTTTCTCTAACTGTACTTTAGGCTCCTGCTCTATGGCATAGTATTTTTCAGGCGCTTGGGTAGCTTCATCAGTAGGAGCGTTTTGCCCTATAGCCAAAAAGGGAAGCAAGCCCCAAAAAAGCAGTATTAAAACAAAACGTTTCATAGTTCAATCTTTTATAATTTCTAATGCAAAATTAAGAAAAGAAAACAAGAGTGCAAGTTTTTTTTGTTAAAAACATAAAGGCTGTACAGCGAATACTTGTACAGCCTTTATTATTTAGGTATTTTTATACTACAGTTTTTTCTTCACTGCCACCTCTTGGTAGGCTTCTATTACATCACCTTCGTGAATATCGTTGTAGTTCTTAATTTGCAATCCGCAGTCGTAACCTTTGCTCACTTCCTTCACATCGTCTTTGAAGCGTTTAAGCGAAGATAACTCTCCGGTGTAAATCACCACGTTATCGCGTATAAGTCTGATTTTAGAATTGCGATATATCTTACCGTCAGTCACCATACAGCCGGCTATCGTACCCACTTTCGATATCTTGAAGAGCTCGCGTATTTCTACTGTACCGGTTACTTCTTCCTTAAATACAGGCGATAACATACCCTCCATAGCGTCTTTAAGGTCGTTGATAGCATCATAGATAATTGAGTAAGTACGTATATCTATCGATTCTTTCTCTGCCAAAGCACGAGCGTTTGTCATCGGACGTACGTTGAAGCCTATGATGATAGCATCCGAAGCCGAAGCCAAGAGCACATCCGATTCGGTAATAGCACCCACTCCCTTGTGTATAATCGAGATTTGTATCTCTTCGGTAGAGAGTTTTTGGAATGAATCGGTAAGAGCTTCTACCGAACCATCTACGTCCCCTTTCAAAATGATGTTCAGCTGCTTAAAGTCGCCCAATGCTATACGTCTACCTATCTCATCTAAGGTGATGTGGCGTTGAGTGCGTACTGACTGTTCGCGCTGTAGTTGTGCGCGTTTAGCCACTATCTGTTTAGCTTCTTTTTCGTCTTCAAACACATAGAATTTATCACCCGCCTGCGGAGCGCCGTCTAAGCCCAAAATAGTGATAGGGGTAGAAGGCCCTGCTTCTTTCACTTTCTTGCCGCGCTCATCGTGCATAGCGCGTATTTTGCCCGAGTTAGTACCTGCTAGCACATAGTCTCCTACGTGCAGCGTACCGTTTTCTACCAGTACGGTCGATACATACCCGCGTCCTTTATCAAGAGCCGCTTCCACTACGGTACCGATAGCCGCCTTATTAGGGTTAGCTTTCAGTTCAAGTACCTCAGCTTCTAAAAGCACTTTTTCTAACAATTCTTGTACGCCAATACCTTTCTTAGCCGAAATGTCTTGCGACTGTATCTTACCGCCCCACTCTTCTACTAAAAGGTTCATACCCGCCAAGCGTTCTTTTATCTTGTCAGGGTTAGCGTTAGGTTTATCAATTTTGTTGATAGCAAAGATGATAGGCACACCCGCTGCCTGTGCGTGGCTGATAGCCTCTTTAGTTTGCGGCATCACATCGTCATCGGCAGCTACCACTATAATAGCGATGTCAGTAACCTTAGTACCACGAGCACGCATCGCCGTAAAGGCTTCGTGTCCTGGGGTATCGAGGAAAGTGATGCGTTCACCGCTCTCAAGTCTCACCCCATAAGCACCTATGTGCTGAGTGATACCTCCACTTTCGCCAGCTATCACATTTTCTTTTCGTATATAGTCTAATAGCGAGGTCTTACCGTGGTCTACGTGTCCCATTACCGTTACGATAGGCGCACGAGGTACCAAATCCTCTGGCTTATCTTCTTCTATATGTATAGCCTCTTCAATATTAGCAGTAGCAAATTCTACTTCGAAACCAAACTCGTCAGCCACTATGCTAAGCGTTTCAGCATCAAGGCGTTGGTTCATCGTCACCATAATACCAAGCGTCATACAAGCCCCTATAACCCTATTGATAGGCACATCCATCATCGTAGCCAACTCATTAACGGTTACGAACTCCGTTAGCTTCAAGATTTTCTCTTGTTGTTCTTGTTCTGCGAGTTCTTGTTCTACCTTTTGGCGGTGAGTTTCTCGTTTTTCTTTGCGGTATTTAGCCCCTTTTGATTTGGTAGTCTTGCCTTGTAGGCGTTCGAGGGTTTCGCGTACTTGCTTTTGTACCTCTTCTTCGGTAGGCTCTATTTTAGCGAATATTTTAGCTTTTTTCTCTTTCTTAGCGCTGTCGCCTTTGCCTGCTGCTGCGGCATTAGGCTCATCTTTGCGTATGCGTTTGCGTTTGCGTTTTTCGCTATCGTTAGCAGCGTTAGCAACAGTAGTTGTCTGAGCGTCTTTCTCTTTATCCTTACCTCTACTTCTCTTCTTCTTTTTCTTCTTTTTCTCAAACTGACTGAGGTCAATCTTCTCACCCACTACCTTCGGACCTGTAAGTTTTTGGTACTGAGTTTCAATGATTCCTATAGGAGCTTCGGGGGTGTATTCTTCTTTGTGCTTAAGAGCGTTTTCCTTTTTCTTAGGAGGGGCAACTGACTGAATGAGCGGGTTCTGATACACAGTTTTATTTTTCTGAGCAGCCTGATTGCGGTCTTTTTCCTTATCTTTTTTCTTGTCCTTTTCTTTACCCTCTTTGTGGTCTTTTTTAGCGGACAAATCAGAGGTTGGCGCTTCTTCTTTTTTAGCAGGAGCAGCAGCCGTAGGGGCATCAGTAGCCGTAGGGGTTACTGTCTCTGCAGGAGTAGGTGCCGGTGCAGCCACCGCTGGTTTCTCAGCAGCACTTTTACCACCATCTAAGTCTATTTTGCCCACAGGCTTCAGACCCGCTAAGTGTCCTTTGGCTTTAATAACCTCTCGTTCTTGCTGACGGCGTTTCTCTTGGTTCTCCTTCTCTTGCTCTATACGTATTGCCTCACGCTCTTTCCGTTTGTCTTCTACTATTTCTTTAGAAACGGCGCGCTTACTCTTATCTGCACTAAATTTGTTTAAAAGGAATTGATACGCCTCTTCTGAAATCTTAGTGTTAGGACTGGCATCAATCTCAATATTCTTATGCTTCTTGAGTTCTTCTGCTGCCGTACTCAAAGAGATGTTCACATCCTTCAAAACCTTGCTTATTCTTATTGTTTTTCCCTCGCTCATATATTTTTTTTAATAATTATCAATGATCAATTGCTAATCGTCAATTGTTTTCGCCCCCTTGTGTGAGACTTCAAAACAGGCAACCCTCTGCCCATCTCGCAATATTATTCAAATTCTTCAGCCAATACACGTTGTATTTCCTTTACAGTTTCCTCTTCAAGGTCAGTACGCGTCATTAGCTCTTCAGGGGTAAGCTCCAATACACTCTTAGCAGTGTCAAGCCCTGCATTGTGCAATTGCTCTATTATCCACCCCTCTATTTCATCGTCAAACTCAGTGAGTTCTATATCCTCATCGGTAATCCCTTCGCGATACACATCTATCTCATAGCCAGTTAGCTGACTTGCCAAGCGTATATTGTACCCCGACTTACCAATCGCTTTCGATACCTCTTCATTAGGCAAAAACACATCTGCGCGTTTCTCTTCTTCATTAAGGGTAACCGAAGTTACGTGCGCAGGAGCCAAAGCGCGAGTAATAAGCAGCGAAACATTGTTCGTAAACGGAATCACATCTATATTCTCATTGCCCAACTCGCGTACGATACCGTGTATACGAGCCCCGCGTACCCCTACGCAAGCCCCTACAGCATCAATGCGCTCGTCAAACGAATCAACCGCCACTTTAGCCTTTTCACCAGGTATACGCACCACCTTATTCACCGTGATGATACCATCGGCAATCTCAGGAATTTCTTGCTCAAAAAGGCGTTGCAAGAAAATAGGCGAGGTACGCGACATAATAATAGTAGGTTTCGTACTCTTAAGTTCTACCGATTCTATAATACCGCGCACGTGTTCCCCTTTCTTAAAGAAATCCGAAGGGATTTGCTTTTCCTTAGGAAGAATAATCTCATTGCCCTCATCGTCTAATAAGATGATAGCTTTGTGTCTAATATGGTGAATTTCAGCCACTACTATCTGTCCAATAAGGTCTTTAAATCTACGGTAGATAGTCGTGCTGTCGTATTCGTGAATTTTAGAAATCAAGTTTTGGCGTAGTGCCAAGATAGCACGTCTACCAAGGTCATTAATTTTAATTTCTTCTGAAACATCTTCACCTACTTCAAAGTCAGGTTCTATTTTTCTAGCTACCGATAGTGCAATTTCTTGGTTGTCATTGGTCACAGCACCATCTTCTACCACTATGCGGTTTCTGAATATTTGTAGGTCGCCTTTATCGGGGTTAATAATGATGTCGAAATTATCGTCAGAGCCGTATTTCTTTTTTAGGGTATTGCGAAAAACCTCTTCCAAAATAGCCATAAGGGTTTCGCGGTTAATCAGTTTGTCATCTTTAAACTCCGAGAAAGATTCGATTAATTCAAGACTATTCATATACGTTCAATTAAAATTTAATGATTACTTTAGCTTCTTTTATATCTGATAAGGCAAAAGAATGTTCTTTTTTCACTGTTATTTTGCCTTTGCCTACAGGTTTAGGCTCACGTGTTTCAGTTTCAAGGGTTACCACTCCGTCTGCTTCGCCTTTTAGCACCCCTTCTTGCACTTTGCCATCGGTAGTGGTTATTTGCACGGTTCTACCCACATTTTTAGCGTACTGACGAGGTAGCACAAAAGGTTCAGTAGCCCCAAACGAAGTTACTTCTAACGAAAAATCAGCCCCTTCAGCATCCAAAGGCGCTTCTACAGCCCTACTTAAGGCGATACAATCGTCAATTCCCACCCCGTTATCGCCGTCAATTACCACGGTGATAGCGTTGTCAGCCGACACTTTTAGGTCAGTGAGAAACAGCGTCGGAGTAGCTTCTAAGGCTTTGTCTACTAAGGCTTTAACTTGGTCTTTAAAATTCATTTTCTATAAAAAGAGGGGACTCAAACGTCCCCTCCAACAGTTAAAATTCGGTGCAAAGATACGAAGTTTTTTTGAAATAACAAGAAAAAACAGAAAAAAGGTTGCTCGCTATTGCAAGCAACCCTAATTTCTAATGTTAAAATTTTGCTAAAATCGTTAGCATCCCTTACTTTTGCAACACCTTTGAAAGTCAAAGGTGCCTATGCAAAACGGGCAGGTGTTTTGTGATAAATAAAGAGGAAAGTATGAATTTAAAGATACGATTTAGATTCAAACCCGTTTTTATCTTAATACAGATTTCTAAAAAGAAATTCTTGTTTAAAATCAGATATTAACGGGCAGGCAGCGGGAGGTCGCAACTCCTTGCTGCCTTTCTCTTTTTTATATCGCTGCAAAAGTACTACTATTTTTTGAAATACACAAAACTTTTTATTGAGGTGTCTATTTAGCTACATACTAATTGACTTTGGGAAACGGGAGAACCCTCTACAATTCTTTTCATTAATTTGTTAAAGATAGTATCTTTATTTTGTGAGCGATTGATTCTAAAACTATACTCAGCTAAATAGCGGTCTATATTAAACTCTGAAACCCAAGAATATATACCTCGTAATTTGCGACAGCAATATCCATCTTCCCACTTTAAAGAAGCTAGATATTCTTCGCAATCTAAGTCTGTTTTAAAGCGTTCAGTAAACTCTAAGAGGCTTTGTCCCTTAAATAATTCCATAACACATTAATTTTCAAAGTGCAAATATATAAAATTATTTAGACACCTCAATAGATTTTTATTATTGTTTTTTGTAAAAAGAAATAAAGATTATGACAAAAATTACTCTAAAGTTCTTTTTATTTTTACTGCCATTGTTACCTATATGGGGACAAACTCCTGCTACTGTCGTGCATTCTCAGGCAAATCTATACCAAGTGGATAGTTTGCCCTATCGCAGTGAACAGTTGGTTAAGGCTAATAAGGAGGTCATTAAGCGTACGCCTATCAAGACCATTATCAACCTGCGATATTTCACTCGTTCCAAAGATAGAAAGGAGTTCTACTTCACTGATGGGATTACCCTTATCAACCACCCACTACTTACTTGGCGTATCACCCTCAAGGATATCGCCCAAGTGCTACAACGTATTCGTAAGGCACAACAGCAAGGGGCAGTACTTATCCATTGCTACCATGGTGCTGATCGTACTGGGATTATGGTAGCTATGTATCGTATTATCTACCACGGCTGGAGTATCGCCGCAGCTAAAAAAGAAATGCTCCAAGGTACCTATGCCTATCATAGCATCTGGAAAAACTTGGAAGCACTATTTACTGAAGAGACTGTGAAGGAAGTAAGAGAACTTTTAAAGTGAAAAATGAAAAGTGAAAAACTCTAATCCTTTAAGACGCAATAAATTGAGTCTCTACCCTAACGCTGGTTAAGCTAATTCCTAACAAAACTGATTTTTGAAGAGACACAATTTATTGGTTTTTAAAATATTATTGCAATATTTTAGTATTTAAGACTATATTATAAAAATAGTATCAGAGTAGACTTTCAAAAAGAGAAATGAACTTTCCTAACCAATACCCAGCATCTTGTGGTCTTGTATCTAAATCTAAGATGTTTTCTTCTATTTTAGGAAATTCTTTGATATACACCTCCCTTGTCCATTCATATAGACGCGGATTACTTTTTGAACGTATAGCTGTAATTAGGATGTCATATCCATCCTTTTTATTCTCCTTATAAATATCCCGGAAAGTATTGATAACAGTCCTCATATCAGACCAAGAATTAAGAAAAACTCTTACATTTCTACCCTCTATATTCTTATTATAGATAGCCCAAAAATCTCTTTGGTAAGGAGAAGCATTTTCATTATTAGGATCAAGTTTCTTAAACTCTTCTACAAAACCATTTTGTAACAACCATTCATCAATTTTATTAGAAAGTCTTGTTTTACCACTATTACCCTTTCCTTGTAATAATATTACTTTCATATTCTTTAAATTTTTATTCATTCTCTATCTTTGGAACTTTAAATCTGTATACCTCTGGAAAATATTTAGACAATCCCAAATCATTTGTATTGAGTTCTAAATCACTTATAATGATATTATGAGTATTTTTATCTTTTAAAATATTAGCTACTATTTCATCTTTTCCAATATTCCAGTTTTTAAGATATGATTCATATAATTCTGTTTCATACATTTTACCTCCTATTTGTATTCTCTTTGGTAAAATATACCCTTCAAAAAATATAAAATCTCCAAAATCAAGACTATAGTTATAATAATAATCTGTTATACTACATTTAGTGGAAATATAATATTGCGCTGTATCTCTATCTATTCTCAGTATAGTAGGAAAAACTAAATTCGTATACCCTAAATCCTTTTTTTGATAGTTTAACTGATAATTTTTAGATATTCTAATTGTATATAATTCTGTATCTGCATCATATTTTATAGGTTCCATAAATATTGGTTCACTAACAAATTTTACAAATACTTCTTGAGCAATCATTTCTATAGCTTCTTTTATATATTGCATTCTTTCTTGATATTCTTCCGTCTTCTCAAATTCTCCTTTTTTTGTAAACTCTATAAATTCATCTTTTATTTCCTTTTTTATTCTGTCCCAATCTGTTGTTCCTATTAATTCTCTTTTAGTAATAGAACTCATTTTCTTTTTCTGAGTAACTATTTGTGCTGATATATCTGTAAAACAACCTATTAGGATTAATAGTAATAAATATTTTATCTTTTTCATATTCTTTTACTCATTATACCAAATTACTCTTGTAACTTTTCCAACTAATTTGCCTCCGTCATAAGCATATTTTGTCTTCCAATTTCCTTTTCCATCATAAGCATATTTGAATGTATATTCTACAAGTTCATAACCAAGTTGTCCTATTACAGAAATGACATTCCCTTTATCATCATATTTAAGTTCTACTTTATTTCCATCAGAAGACCATTCTGAAAGATTATTATTCTTATCATATTTGTAGTTATATACAAAAACACCTCCTTCCACGAGTTCTTGTATAGTTGCCTTCGTTAGGTTACCCCTTTCATCATATTCAAATCTAAATTCTCCACTTTCATCTTCTTCTCCATAATTTAATGAATAATCTCTAAATTTTTCAATTACAATATTTCCTTTGTTATCATATATGTATTTACTTTCCCAATCTATTTTGTATTCTTTTGACATATAGTCTTCTTTTAGAATATTTTTACCTATAATAATTCCTTTATCATTATACTTATATTCTATTATGGCATCTCCATATTCATCTGATGTTATTCGCCTTATTTCATTTGTTCCTTCATAAGTCATCTTAGCACCTTTATTTGCATATCCGCAATACTTTACATTGCCATTTTCATCAAAATCATAAGGAAATCCATCTTTTACTTGAGCTCTATAGCCTTCCCCTTGTGCATTTATTATATTATATGGGGAGGGTATATCGGGTATAGTCCCTTCAATAGTACTATAGAAATCCTTAAAAGGAACAGAATTAGGATAATGACCTTTAATATTAAACCTTTCCATATCCGATTTCTTATACTGTGCATTCACAAAGGTACTTCCTATTAGAAAGCTAACAACAATTATCAATATATGTTTCATTTATTTAAGTTTTTATATTTTTTATTTCTTGTTTTTATGGTTTTTCTCTTACTATTTTATCAAAATAACTATCTCTGTATGCAAATTTATAAAGATTTACACTATGTTTTGGCACATATACCTTTTTCAAAATTCCTTCTCTAAACGCCCCATTAATAAAAGGTGGTTTTTCTCCTTCAAACGTAATAGTTGTTAATTTTCTACAAGGATTAAAGCAATCTGAGCCAAGTTCTTCAACATTTTTAGGGATAACAAGATCTGACAATTCTTCACAAAAACTAAAGGCTAAAGATTCTATCTTTATCAGACTGTTAGGCAACCTAACAGAAGATAATGAACTACAATCCATAAAAGTCTCTTCTCGTATTACTGTTATTCCTTCAGGTATCTCTATACTTTCTAATTTAGAACATCCTTCAAAAGCTGATTCACCAATATCTATTAATCCTTTAGGAAATACTATAGATACCAATTTCTTTTTACCTGCAAAAGCTATTTTTCCTATAGCTGTAACATTCTTAAGAACTTTGTCTTTTTCCATATTTATAGAAACTGTCTCTTCGTTAAGCCATTTAACAAGCGTTTTTCCATCTTCACTTAGTTCATAATCATTAGGAGAAATATTACTCCCACAACTATTAATAGCCAATACTCCCAGCACTACTATTATTGTCAAAAAAATTCTTTTCATTTCTATTATTTATTTTGATTACTCTATATCAAAAAAAAGCAAACCTACTCACGAAAAAATT
Organism: Capnocytophaga sp. FDAARGOS_737; assembly: GCF_009730375.1. NCBI lineage: Bacteria > Pseudomonadati > Bacteroidota > Flavobacteriia > Flavobacteriales > Flavobacteriaceae > Capnocytophaga > Capnocytophaga sp. FDAARGOS_737. The sequence goes on from NZ_CP046316.1 coordinate 2,201,724, forward strand.
TCGTAAGCAGGTTTGCTTATGTCAAAAATTTTGTATACGCGCGTGCGTAAGCTGTGTTAGTTACAGTGCATAATAAGGGCTGGCTGGCTGGCTTGCTGGCTGGCTGGCTTGCTTGCTTGCTTGCTTGCTTGCTGGCTTGCTTGCTGGCTTGCTTGCTTGCTTGCTGGCTTGCTGGCTTGCTTGCTTGCTTGCTTGCTTGCTTGCTTGCTTGCTTGCTTGCTTGCTTGGACCCTATCATTTTGTGCTATAAAAATACTATTTTTCATAGTTTCAAGGTTATTTTTTGTTCAGAATTAACCTAATTGACAAGGCAAAATTACAAATAATTTTTTAAATAAACAAAATTTTTTAGAGATTATTTTTTAGCTCTTTTTCTTGTAAAGGTATTTTCTTACTTCATTGGTAGAAATAAAGAAATGTCCGTAACCTTTTTCTGTCAGACCTGAAATAAGTTTCTTGTCTAGTGACCATATTTTATGTTTGTATTGTAAATGAAAGGCAATGAAAGGAATATCGTCTACATATATATCTTTAGTTATTTTTTCTGCTTTTAATAGGTTTGCCTCCGTTATATCCTTAGAAGTAAGAATAACAAACTCTTTTAAAATATTATAGAATTCTGTTTTTTGAGGTATCTATTTAGCTACATACTAATTGACTTTGGAAAACGGGAGAACGTTCTACAATTCTTTTCACTAATTTGTTAAAGATAGTCTCTTTGCTTTGTGAGCGATTGATTCTAAAACTGTATTCCGCTAAATAGCGGTCTATATTAAACTCTGAAACCCAAGAATATATACCTCGTAATTTGCGACAGCAATACCCTTTTTCCCATTTTATGGAAGCTAAGTATTCTTCGCAATCTAAGTCTGTTTTAAAGCGTTCAGTAAACTCTAAGAAACTTTGTCCCTTAAATAATTCCATAATACATTAATTTTCAGAGTGCAAATATATGAAAATACTTTGGCACCTCAAACTTTTTATTTTCTCTTTTGAAAGAAAAGCAGAAAAACATACTATAGCCCCCTCCCCTTTACCTCCGATATACAAACAATACAGGAACGATATAGGAACGATATAGGATAAACAAAAAAAATAGCCAAAGTACAAATATCTACCAATCATCAAAAAAATAGAAAAAAAATAAATTAGAAAAAATTTGGAAGTTATAAAAATAAGTCGTACCTTTACCACGAAATTAATAACTAAAAAATAGAGTCTTATGAAAAACATCTTAGTAACCACCGATTTTTCTGAAAAGTCTATTGCCTCTTTACACGTAGCCATAGGCTTAGCTAAGCAACACAAATCTAAAATATACTTGCTACACGCCATCGAGTTACCTATACGATTGATGACCGAGAGCCAAGTATCTGTGCCCGAAGCGATGTACTTCCTCAACCTCACCAAGCAGCGTTTTGCCGACCTGCATAAAGAGTTAGAAACAGGAGTAGAAATCATCGACTTGGTAGAAACATCGCCACTTCCTGAAGCAGTAGGCGAGATAGTGAAAAAATTCAATATCGACCTTGTGTTTATGGGCTCTAATGGTGCCTCTGGGGCTAAGGAACTATTTATAGGCTCTAATGCCGAAAAGGTAATCCGCTCTGCCACTGTTCCGGTATTGGTTATCAAAAATCCGCACGAAAAACTAAAGATTAAGCACATTATGTTCGGCTGCGATTTCTCTAAGCGTTTCTTAAAACCTTTCGAGAAAGCAGTAGCCTTTGCTAAACTCTTCAACGCCAAGATTGATTTGGTGTATGTCAATACTCCATACCAGTTCCTCACCACTCACGAAATCAATCATCGTATGAAAGAGTTCCTCAGCGAGGCTAACCACGCGCGTCAGCATTTCGAAACCCACGTGTATAATGATATTAGGGTAGAAACCGGTATACTCAACTACGTAAAAGAGAACAAGATAGACCTTATCTGTATGTTCCCTAACGGGCGTAAAGGTATCGCACACTTCTTCAATGGCAGTATCAGTAGCGACCTCGTTAACCACTCCGATACCCCTGTACTTACTATCAAGTTAGAAAAGTAAACATCTTTACTTTTTAATAGGTTTTTACATTATCTTTGCCAAAGGTTATAGCACAACGCCCTATAAACTTTTGGCAAAGTTTTTTTGTGCGCACTGCTCCCTAAAACCCAGCAATGATTGCTACCTCCGATACTTTTTTATTTGTTTTATCTATAAATAAACACTACCTTTGCCCCGATTTTATAACAATTTTATGAAAATAAGAAATGCCTTTTTCTTACTATTTTCAGTTTTTGCAGTAAAATCTTTTGCACAAGCAGTAGAGCAGCAGAAAGATAGTGTACAAAATTTGGATGAAGTAGTAGTTTCGGCTCAACAAATATTAGGTAGTAAATTCCAAGCACGCAACCGAACGGGTTCAGCATATTATATTTCCCCCAAAGAAATCCAAAAAATGGGGTATACCGACATTAACCGTATGCTAAAAGCCGTACCGGGGGTAAATGTATATGAAGAAGACGGCTACGGGCTGCGCCCTAATATCAGTTTGCGAGGCACTAAGGCTGAACGAAGTGAGAAAATCACCCTAATGGAAGACGGCATTTTAGCCTCTCCTGCCCCTTATTCAGCTCCTGCTGCTTACTATTTCCCCAATGCGGCTCGTATGCAAGCGGTAGAAGTGGTTAAAGGTAGTAGTCAAGTGCAATATGGTCCTTTTACTACCGGAGGGGCTATCAATATGGTTTCAACAGCCATTCCTACTAAGTTTTTAGCAAAGCTAAACGCTACCTATGGCACTAATAACACCCTAAAAAGTCATATTAATATAGGTGATCAAAAGAAATATTTTGGCTATATGGTAGAATACCTACGCTACCAGTCTGATGGCTTCAAACATTTTGAAAACAAACAATACGCAGGCTTCAAGCGCAATGATTTAGTAGCTAAATTCAGAGTGAATACTGCTAAAACCGAAGGTGCCAATCACTCTTTCGAACTCAAAGCGGGTTATGCCGACGAAGATTCCAACGAAACCTATGTAGGGCTTACCAAAGCCGACTTTGCCCGAACGCCTTTCCTGCGTTATGTAGGCTCTCAAAAAGACCAACTCACTACTCGTCATTACCAATGGGTGGGCACCTATCTACTTCAATTCTCACCTCGTCTAAAATTTACTACAAATTTCTATTACAATACCTTTTTCCGCAATTGGTATAAACTCGAATCAGTAAAATATGGCACTTCGGCCAGCGAAAAGCGCACTATAGGGCAAATCCTCGCTGACCCCGAAACTAATGCCCCTTATTTCGATATACTTTCAGGCAAAACTGATAGCCGCGTATTCTATAACGATTACGAGCGGCTGAAGGACAACCCTGGTCTTTCTTTGCGGGCTAACTACCGCAATTATTTCTCTCGTGGGGTACAGACCAAAGCCGAATACAAAGCGATATGGGGTAATTGCTATTTAGACAACGAATGGGGGCTGCGCTATCACACCGATGAGGAAGACCGCAACCAGTGGGACGACCTCTACGCTATGAAAAACCAGCAAATGCAATTGCTTTGGAAAGGCGTACAAGGCAGTCAAGCCAACAAGATAACCCGTGCCAATGCCTTAGCGGCTTATTGGCTTTCTAAGGTGAGTTATAAAAAGCTAACTGTAACAGCAGGCTTGCGTTTCGAGCATATCGAGTTGTTAGAAAAAGACTATACCACTGCCGACACCCGCCGTACAGGACAAAAACGTATCGAAACTGGCAATATCGCCAACGCAGTAATTCCTAGTTTAGGGCTGCACTATAACCTCAGCGCTAGTTTATCGGCTTTTGCGGGCGTACATAAAGGCTTTTCACCTCCTGGGGTAAGCAAAGAAAAGCGCGTAATGGACAGAAATGGCAATATCACCCTGCTCACCGAAAACCAAAAGCCCGAAAGTAGCATCAATATCGAAGCTGGCTTGCGCATTAATAAACAGCAGTTTAAAACAGAATTAATAGGCTTTTACAATAACTACAGCAATATGCTGGGTAGCGACCTTGCGGCTATGGGCGGCACAGGAACGCTTGAGCAGTTCAACGTGGGTGAGGCTATTGTAAAAGGGGCTGAATTCATCGCACAATACCAGCCGTTCCCTGATGATGCTCCTCTAAAAACTCCCTTACAGCTTTCCTATACTTTCACCGATACCGAAATGAAAAACTCTTTCGAGAGCAACTCTTGGGGGCGAGTAGTGGCAGGCGATGAGATACCCTATATCAACCGCCATACGCTTAACCTAAGCATAGGAGCTACTTATAGCCGTTATGAGCTAAACATAGGTATTCGTTATAGTGGTGCTGTACGTACTGAACCCGGTCAGGGACTTATAGCTGAGCGCCAAAAAATACCCGCTTACACTATATTCGATGCTTCTGCAAAAGCCAAAATCAACAACTCTCTTACCCTAACAGTAAATACTATCAACCTCACTAATAAAACTTACTTAGTATCACGCCACCCATCAGGTTTGCGCGCAGGGCATCCGTTTGGTATTTTTGGTGGTATCATTTACAAAGTCAATTAACGATGAACAAACACTTATACATACTCCTTTTTTTCCTCGTAAGCCTATCTGCTAACGCCCAAACCTTTACCCTCAAAGGAACGGTAAAAGAAGCCAATGGCACTCCGCTCTTGGGGGCTACTGTGGTAGTAAAAGAATCGCATATAGGCACGAGCTCCGATATCGAGGGGCATTTCAGCATCAAGGCACAAGTAGGGCAAACGCTTGAGGTCAGCTATGTCGGAATGAAAACCCAACGCTTCAAAATCAAAGGGGAGAGCCTGCAAATCGTTCTCAAAGAAGAAGCGCAAGCCTTAGAGGGGGTAGTAGTTACGGGCTATCAGAAAATTCAAAACCGTGTATTTACAGGAGCTGCAGCTTCGGTGAAGATGGATAATATCAAAATGGAAGGCGTTGCCGATATATCGCGTATGCTCGAAGGGCGTGTAGCAGGGCTTTCTATCCAAAATGTAACGGGGTCTTTTGGCTCGGCACCGCGCATCAACATTCGTGGGGGGGCTTCTATCATAGGCAATGTACAGCCGCTTTGGGTAATCGATGGGGCTATCTATGAAGATTTAGTACCTCTAAGCCTCGACCAATTGGTTTCAGGTGATGCTGTTACCTTAGTAAGCTCTGCTATCGCCGGACTCAACGCTACTGATATAGACGATATACAAGTGCTCAAAGACGCGTCGGCTACCTCTATGTATGGTGCGCGTGCCCTCAATGGAGTTATTGTCATCACTACCAAATCGGGCAAACGCGATACCCCTAACCGCATTACTTATAGCTACGAACAGAGTTTTCGCACCATCCCTTCGTATAAAGACTTCGACCTGCTAAACTCTCAAGAAACGATGTCGCTCCTGCAAGAGATGAACAGCAAAGGCTATTTCAACCTGCAAAACACTCTCTACGGCAGGCGCAGTGGTATCTACTACCAATGGTATAAGGGGGTGAGTACCATTAACCCTAGTACCGGCAATTACTACTACCCCAATACGCCTGCGGCTCAGGCTGCTTTTATGAAAGAACGCGAATATGCCAATACCGATTGGTTCAAACATCTTTTTTCTATCAACCCCATACGCAGCCACACTATTACATTTAGTGGTGGGGGTAAAAACAGTACGAGTTATGCTTCGTTAGGCTATTATCACGATAGCGGCTGGACGATTACCGATAATGTAAAGCGTATCACCGCCAACCTCAAAAACACGTTCTATATCAACGACCAACTAAAAACTACCTTTACTGCAGTGGGCAACCTGCGCAGTCAGAAAGCCCCAGGTACCTTTGCACAACGCAAAAATACGGCAGTAGGTGCTTTCGAACGCGATTTCGACATCAACCCCTTTTCCTATGCTTTAGGCACTTCACGCACCTTACGACCTAAAGATGCCAACGGCAATTTAGAGTACTACCGCAACAACTGGGCGCCTTTCAATATTTTGGAGGAATACCGCAACAACTATATGAAGATTGATGTACTCGACTTCAAAATACAAGCCGAAGCCTCTTACAAGCTCAATCCGCACTTAGAGGCTACAGCCTTGGTATCGGCGCGCCAAGCACAAACACAATCTTCGCACTACATCACCGAAAAGTCTAATGTAGTAAGGGCTTTTCGTGCTAACGAAACACCTCAGGTAGCCAATGATAATATCTATTTGCTCAAAAATAAGGATAATCCTTTAGCACCTCCGCAAATAGCGCTTACCAATGGGGGTATTTTCAATAAAACTGAAACCTCTCTCAAAAGCTATATGGGGCGATTTGCTGTTGATTATCATCGTACTTTGCACGAGCACCACGACCTCAAAGCCTTTGGTTTTGCTGAAATCCGCTATGCCGACCGCACCGTTACGCCTTTCCAAGGCTATGGTATTCAGTACGACCGAGGCAATCAGGTGTTTACCAATCCGCTTATCTTTCAAAAGCTCCTCAATGAGGGCAATAACTACTTTTCTCTTACCGAAAAGTACGACCGAGGCATTACCTTTTCGGGCAGTGCCACTTATGGGTATAAGGGTAGATATATTGCCAATGCGGTACTGAACTACGAGGGGGCTAATACGGCCGGTCGTGGCACGCGCTCTCGTTGGTTACCTACGTGGAACGTGGGTGTGAAATGGAATATAGACCGCGAACCTTTTTTCAACAGCAAAAACATCAGTACCCTTGCCCTGAGAGCCAGCTATGGGCTTACTGCCAAGATGAACGAACAAGCGATAAACTCTTATAGTGTATTCCAAAACTATGTGCAAAACCACTATCGTTTTAGCGACAGAGAGAACGCTTTGCGTTTGCTACACTTAGAAAACCGCGACCTGACTTGGGAGAAGATGTACGAACTGAACCTCGGTATTGATGCGGGCTTTTTTGATAATCGCATCAGTATGTCGGTAGATATTTATCAGCGCAATTCATTCGACCTTATCGACCTAATTCGCACCTCGGGTATAGGTGGCGAGTACTACAAATACGCCAACTTTGGCGATATGCGCACTCGCGGTATAGAACTCTCTCTGAATACCAAAAACATACAGCAGAAAGATTTCCAATGGGCAACTACCCTCTCGTTCAGCTATATGAACCAAAAGATTACCCGTTTGCTCAACACCCCCAACACTTTCGATATGGTGTCGGGTACAGGGCGCGGCAATATTGTGGGTTATCCTAAAGGGTCTTTGTTTTCGTTCAACTATCAAGGGGTGAACCACCAAGGCTTACCTACTTTCGATTTTGGGTTATATCCTATGAACAACCGTGCCAATGCTAATGTGGTAGGCGCTGATTTTCTTGACACTCAGTACTCTAAATCTTACCTTATCTATCACGGCTCGGTAGAACCCAATGTTATTGCAGGGCTCTCTAATACCTTTACTTATAAAAATTGGGAAGCCTCTTTCTTTATCTCGGCTCAAGCGGGTAACAAAATCCGTCTCAACCCTACTTTTGATCCCGCTTTCGGCGATTTGAATGTCTTTTCTAAAGAATATTACAACCGCTGGCTGCACCCTTACGACGAACTCCGTACCGAAGTGCCCGCATTGCCTTCACAGAGTCTTATCAACCTCATTGGTAAAGAGAATATAGAGCACGCTTATAATACTTACAACTACTCTCAAAACCGTGTAGCCGATGGTAGCTTTGTGCGTATGAAGAGTATTTCAGTAGGCTATCGTGTACCCAAAAGCACCTTAGAGCACTATGGCATTAGCAGCCTTATTGTGCGAGCGCAAGCCACCAATCCGTTTCTTATCTATGCCGATAGCAAGCTCAACGGTCAAGACCCTGAGTATTACAAGTCTGGGGGCGTATCATTGCCTACCCCAAAACAATACACCCTATCATTCCAAATAGGTTTTTAGCCAATTAGCAGATGAATAGAATGAAATATTTAATTTACATAACCTCTTTGTTACTACTAAGTTGCAATTACTTAGACAAAGACCCCGATGCCTCTCTGAATGTCCCCCTCGATTCGGAAGAGAAAATAGCCGAGCTCCTCACTGGCGCTTACCCCGATGCGAGCTATTTCCCCTTTCTCGAAACGCGTACCGATAATGTAGCCGAACGCGAAAATGGTGTACATACCCGTTTGAATGAAGCGATGTACCGCTGGGAAGACGAAGACCAAGAAGACCTCGATGCGCCTTTGTTCTATTGGAATAGTTGCTACCGAGGCATTGCGCAAGCCAATAAAGCCTTAGAGTTATTGGCGCGTTACCCCAAAACCGAACGTGTAAAAGCACTCTATGGCGAGGCTTTCTTGCTCAGGGCTTATCTGCACTTTATGCTTGTGAATATTTGGGCAGAGCCCTACAAAGGCGAAGCCTCTAAAAATGATATGGGGATTCCCTATCTCACTACACCCGAGAAAAACGCTTTGGTGCAGTACAGCAGAGGTACAGTGTATGAGGTCTATCAGAAGATAGAAACAGACCTCAAGTTGGGTATAACTTTAGTAAGTGATGCTTATTATGCCAAACCTAAGTTTCATTTCAATAAGCGGGCTGCTTATGCCTTTGCTTCTCGCTTCTACCTATTTAAAGGCGAATGGCAAACCGTGATAGACTATGCTAACTATGTACTTACGCAACCTAAAACGCAGTTGCGCCACTGGAAAACAGCGTATTATGATGTATACGCTTTCAATAACCGCCCTTATCTCTACCAGCGTTATACCCAGCCCGAGGAAGAAGCCAACCTACTGATTACTACCGTACAATCGCGGTGGGCAAGAGAGCTACCTACAGCTAAGTACGGCTTTACCACCCAACTGATGAGCAATAGTGCTGCCTACTACACACCTGCTACCTCGCCTACTCCTGTGTATAATGGTATGTATATAGCCAAGTTTGATGAGCTGTCGCTATTTGGCAGTACCGGCAGCAAGCCTACTGATTTGTATGTATCAAACGTACTACTTACTACCGATGAGGTGATGCTCAACCGTATGGAAGCCTATGCAATGCTCAAAAACTACAATCAACTGCTTTTAGAATACCGCGAATATCAGAAAATAAAGTTCGATAACACTCGCAATATCACTGTTGAAGACCTTATTGCCTCTACCGATGACGATTATCGCAACTACTCGCCTTTCTACGGGCTTAGTATTCGTCAGTTAGGAGCTATCAAGAATATTGCCTTTTTGCGCCAATGGGAGTTTATGCATGAGGGAATGCGCTGGCTAGACATTAGGCGCTTTTACACCCCTGTAAATCGCACAAGCGAGCCCCTACAGAAAGAGGACTTGCGCAAAGTAATACAGCTCCCCATTGAAGCTATCAACCGCGGTTTGCCCGCTAACCCACGATGAAAATGAAAAAAATACTTTTTATATCATTCTTGCTCCTTATAGCAGCCTGCAAGAAAGAGAAACTCTCTACTGAGAGTGTAGTAGATACCGAAACCGCTCAGCAAGCCTATACCGATTTAGACAAGTGGATAGAAACCAATATTACCTTGCCTTATGGCATTGCGGTAGAATACCGTTGGGACAAGAACACTGCCCCTAAGGGCACCTATACCTACCCTCCTGAAGTGACCAAAGTAAAACCGGTACTCGAAACTATCAAATACCTATGGCTCGAACTCTATACCGAGGCGTCTTTAGGAGGTGCTAATTTCTGGAAAGGGAAAGCCCCCCTAAAAATATATCTTTACGGCGGCAAAAACATTGATGGCAACGGACAAGAGCTTATCAATAGCAGCGCGGTAGGTCGTGAGTTTCATTTGTATAACATAAATAATTTCGACCCACGCGATAAGGATAAGGTATATGTGCTGATGCGCATCGTGCATCACCAATTCGCCCGCTTATTAGGCGATGAGATATACCCTTACGACCGTCAGGCGTTTTTAAATATCAGCCAGAAAGACTACCGCGCGAGCTCTAACAAACAGCTGTACGGCTTCCCTAATGACGATACAGCTCTTTATGCCTTGCGTTATTACCCCAAAAAGCGTGATTTGAACAACTGCCATAATGCGCTGCCTTTTCAGTATTTCCAATCGCTTATTCAGTGCCAAGAGGCACACACCCAAGCTGGCATCGACGAAGAGTGCTATTATTGCAACTTTACCCAAAGCACCCCTAATCACTATGGTTTTATTACCTTTCAAGCAATGCTTTCTGCCGAAAGCGACTTTGCCGAGATGATAAGCGTACCCCTTACCAACCTCAATACCCAGATAGAGATAGCCAAAAATATAGCTAAAACCCCTATAGATAGCACTGACGAAGAAGCACAACGAGCAGCCCTATCGTATAATAACCTACTGAAAAAAGAAGCCTTCATAGCCGATTATTTCAACAAGAAAGTAGGATTCAGTCTCAAGCGCCTACAGCTCTTAAGCCTGCAGCGTATCAATCGCTTTAACAACCGATAAAAGCACATTTGTTATCTGAAAATGAATTTTTATATGAAATATCTTCTAACAACAGCACTCATTGCACTCCTTTTGGTTTCTTGCCATAAAGAACAGAATGCTTTTGAGCAATCGCCCTCTGAGCGTATGAAGCAGCAACGTACTGCCTTGCAAAACGAACTCACCGAGGCACCTTACGGGTGGAAAGTGCTCTACTTCCCTCGCACCGATTCATTGCTGTTTGCCACCCCTACCAAAGCTGAAAAACGAAGTGATTCGCGCTATGTAGAAAAACTACTAAACCAAGGTTTTGGTGGTTTCTATTTCCTGATGACTTTTCACAAAGACAATACCGTATCGATACAAGCCGACACGCATAGCCAAACAATACAAACTGCTAAAACTAGCGAGTACAACCTCAGCCAAGAAGCGCAGTTACAGCTGTCGTTCACTACCTACAACTACGTTCACCAACTGGTAAACAATCGCTTTCGTGCGGCTGCCGATTGGCTGTATGTAGGCAAGGACACCTTGCAAAATATAGTTTTTAAAACTGCCTCTTATGCTGACCCTGCACGCGAGTACATCGTATTTGAGAAACTCAAAACAGCTGAAGACAAACAACAGTTCTTGCAAAAAGCCTATAACAACCGAATCTTTTTTGAGCAAATGCAAAACCCTCAAATAGTGATTAAGCGAGGTAGCAAAATCTACTACCAAAGTGATGTATACCTAAAAGGCAATAGCTTTGGGCTCAATACACCTTTCTTAGAGGGCTTTGTCGCTAATAGGTATTACGTATTCGAGTACCGCACCAATCCGCAGGAAGACCCCTCTACGGGTAGATACAGAAGTCAGTTTATAGGGTCGGGCTATGTAGGTACCGAAAAAGGATTGACTTTTAGAGCAGGGCTGCGCTATAGCCATTCGCTCATTTTCTACGACTTTGTAAGACAAGGCAACCGCTTTGTGGCTGAGCACCGCGATAGCAAAGGGATTGCTACAGGCTACATTGCCGAAATCTTTGATAATTAATAGATTGACAAAATGAAATACATAAACAGTATTATTGCGCTTTTGCTGCTTATAGCCTGCAATAGCAAAGAAGAAGACCCCTCTGCTGAGGATTACCAAAAGCTATTCCCTTTCAAAGGAATTGAGAAACCTATGATTAATTATGAAGACCTTGTGCATAAGCAGTGCGACATCGAGCATTATGTGTATCCTACTGCCGAAGCACCACAAGAGGCACGTCAATACACTGTTACCCTCACTTATCAATGTAAGAAAGGCGAAGGCAACAGCCGCGACCCGCGTTACTACGTTTGTTATGTAAATGCTAACAAAGAGCGCGTGGTACTCAGTGCTACCACAACCAAACAAACGCTTACCTTTACCCTCGCATCTGGTTATCCGCTGTATCTCGGCGTGTATGGAGGAGGCGAAAGAGAGTCGCGTGTAAGTGCTCAACTTACCGCTGTAGATAGTCAGGGAGTGGTAAATGTGCCTACCCTACAGTACATAGCTGCTCAAAACACCGACGGCACTGATAATATAACGCCTTATTGCGAATACATAGTTTTACCTTAAGATGATGAAAACAAAACACATACTATCATACATTTCAGTGCTATTGATAACGATAGCTTGCCAAAAAGGTGAAGGCGAAACTGTAGAGACAGCTAATATCTTGCGCCCACAAGCCGATATACCCTACGCTTTCAGCAGGAATGGGCAATCGAGTGTTGATGAGCATACCGTTAGCCTATTGCGCGAACCTTTAGAAGTGATAGAAAGACGCTTATTAGCAGGTAGTATTTCAGACCTTACTTATACCGAAATACTACGTTATTATACCGAAGGTACTTCCTACGTAAAACCTGCTGACGAAATAGCCTCCTCACCTTTAGCAGCTACCGACCAAGTAAGAGAAGATATCCGAAATATCTTTCTCACTGCCAAAAGCATTCCACTACGCGAAGCCCAACAAGGCATTTCGGGCGATGCAGGCAGAAGGATAGGTGAGGCAGAACGCGTGTATGTAGATGAGAAAGGCATCGCCCCTGCTCAGCTGTTCATTCGCGCGATAGATGGGGCACTCTATTTAGATAAAATACTATTGTACCACTTAGACGAGCGTTTTTTCTCTGATGCTGCCCTGCGCCGCGAGCACCAAAATGTAGTCTTACCGGCTGGCGAAAACTACACCCAACTTGAGCACCACTGGGATTTGGCTTATGGGTACTTCTTGCATCTGCAATCGCTTACCCAATCTGATGGGGTAGCTGCCTTAGTTGGTGCGCAACGCAAAATTAACAATGCCTTTGTACAAGGGCGTATAGAGCTAGGGCGCTATCGCTATGAGGCTCTCTATGAGCAGCTGCGCATCATTCGCAAAGAACTCTCGAGAGTGATTGCCATTCGCACTATTCACACCCTTACAGGGGTAAACACTCTTGCCAATTATACCGAATCGCCTAAACAGGCTTTTAAATACCTATCGCAGGGCTATGGCTTTATATACGCTTTGCAATTCACCCGCAAACCCGATGGCTCTCTTTACTTCACTTACAATGAAGTAAAAGCCTTACAAAACCAACTCATAGCGGGTAGTGGTTTATGGAATAGGTCTCGTTTGTTAGCGCCTGCCGAGATAGTAGGTTCGCTTAAAAACATTGCACAACAAATAGCAGAACGTTACGAACTATGATGAAAAATATACTCTTATGCCTCTTTGCAATAGCACTATGCGCCTGCGAAGACAAGAATGACAGCTCTGCCCCTATCAAAGTAGGCACAGATAGCTCTTCGCTTACCGAGCTAACATTGCACCCCCAAAGCAGGCACGACCTTTTGCTATCAGGGGGCAATCATAAGTATACGGTAAACGTAGCCAACAGTCGTTTGGCAAGTGCTTCTATCAGTCAGGATACGCTAAAGATAACAAGTTATCAGGAGCAAGGCACTACCTTTGCCATTATCCACTCTCACGACCAAAGCGCACGCTTAGAGATTAGGGTAATACCTAACGAGCTTAACTTTACGGCTTCGGAAGTAACCCTTGCCCCTACTGACATCAATAAGACCATACGCTTAGGAGGTGGCGATGTAGTGAGCCTGACCTCTACTGACCCTGATGAGATAATAAAAGCTACTTGGCAGGGCAATAATGGCATTATAGAAATTAGAGGCAAAGCTGAAGGAGTAGCAACGCTTACGGCTACCTCAGCGGGGCTCGCCCCAAAAGAACTTAGGGTAAAGGTACGCTGTATAGACGAGAAAGGCTTTCTGAATCAGTTAGGGGTATACCACAATACCAGCAGGTCGCTCAGCCAAGCTATCAACCCAGCGCGTATTGTTAAAAACCCTACCACAGGCACTTTCTTTTCGGGGCGTGCTAACGTTAATGCCCTTAATAATTGGTATTATAAAGTCCCCCCTATTGAGCGCCCTGTAGAAGGCACTCATATCAACCTACTTATTGAGTACAAAAGGTTCGGAGGGGTAGCTACTCGCGAAAACCTTAAGTTTTATGTAGAAGAAGTCCGCACAGCTACCCAAGAAGTAGTCTTGCGCGGTAAAACCCTGAAAATAGTAGTACCTTATTACAATTAGTAATTAATTTTAATTTATATATTTTTTATGAAAAACCTCAGATTTTTAACCGTAGGGCTTGCTTTGATAGCCCTCCTTTTTACAGCTTGTAAAAAAGATGACAATGGTGCTGACGAACAAGCTCCTAAACAACTTACCTTAGAGAAATCGGCAGTAACCGTAAAACTAACTGAAAGCGCTATAGTGCGCATCACTTCAGGCAATGGCGACTATAAAGTAGAGAGTGCTGATAAAAGCATTGCTACTGCTGCTATTGAGCAAACCAATGTGAAAATAACCGCTGTTGCTGAAGGACAAACTACCCTAACAGTAGCTGATGTTAAAGGGCAAAAAGCTACTATAGCTGTAACGATAGAAAGTAACATCGCCCCTAGTGAAAGACTTTCTGTAGAAAATAAGGAGTTAAACCTTGTAAATGGAGAAGATAAAGTAAATAGAATTTTAAATGCTAAAAACAAAGGTGCACGTCTTTCTTTTACTATCACTCCTGCAGGTAGCGTTACCATTACAGTAGAAGACCGCATTGTAAACGGCACTCCAGAGGGTGAAAACCTACGTATAAAAGCCCTTAGTGTAGGTACTGCACAAGTATCTGTAAAAGATAATGCTGATAACCAGACTACTACTTTTAAAGTAATCGTTAGCGCTGCTGAGCTGACAGTAGCTAAAACTGACGCCGAAGTAGAAGCTGAAGCAACTACTGAAATCCGTATTAACACCGGTAACCCTGATTATACTGTTACTTCTTCAGCAGCTACTATAGCTACAGCCGAAGTAAAAGATGGCACTCGTATTAATCACTTAGATACTCCTCACAAAGCTATCTTCATCAAAGGATTAGCTGCTGGTACGGCTACTATCACCCTAAAGGATAGTCAAAATAAAACTATAGCTATCGCTGTAACAGTAAAAGCTAAAAACGATATTTTTGAAGTAGATGGCAGTGGTGTAGTAACACTAAAAGCAGGGGCTACTGCTAAAGGAGCAATCACTATCCCAACAAATGCTACAGCAGTAGGACAAGCTCTTTTTAGATCGAATTTAGCTGTTACTTCTGTAAATTTTAGTAATGTTATTAAAATAGGAGCAAGTGCTTGCTTTGGTACTACTAATCTTACATCAATTACCTTAAACAAAGTAGAAGAAATAGAAGCTACGGCTTTTGCAAATTCAGGACTTACAGAACTTACTTTACCTGCTACCATAAAAACTATAGCACGTACGGCATTTGCGAACTGCAAAGGACTAACAAAAGTAACTGTGAAAGCTACAACTCCTCCTACGGTACAAGCTAATACTTTTAACGGCATTAATGCTAATGCAGTACTTTATGTACCTAAAGGGAAAAAGGCTGACTATGAAGCGCAAGCAAACTGGAAAAGCAAATTCAAAGAAATTAGAGAACTCAATTAATTTGAGTTTAATATAACAACATCATCAACTTTGCCAGAAATTATAGCAATTTCTGGCAAAGTTCTTTTTTATGCATACCTTAGTATATTTTTCTAGTTTTTACTCATTTATTAAACGGGTACACTTCGTTTATCTTTCGCTGATCCTTCGCTGATCCTTCGCTCATCGTATAGTGTAGGTATAGCCAAGATAAAGGGAAGGCGTAAGAGAAAAATTTGCTACTCCCTCTAATTTGCTAATTTGCTAATTCTTCACTACCTTTGCCCTCAAAAACGAATTCAATATAAAGAACAATGAAGAAAAGTATCCTCGCTATTTGCGGCTTAGCGCTCGCTCTTTCAGCTCAAGCGCAAGATAATCATTGGCAGCAACAAGCTGACTACCAGATGAACGTAACGATGAACGTCAAAAACTTTCAGTACAAAGGCGTACAGAAAGTTACCTATATCAACAACTCACCCGACACCCTTACTACGGTGTTTTTTCACCTTTACTTCAACGCTTTCCAACCCAACAGCGAAATGGACGCTAACCTGCAAACCCTACCCGACCCCGACGGACGTATGGCTACTAATATAGGTACGCCCCAACGCCCTATATACGAAAGCAGAATAGCTAAACTCACCCCAGATGAGATTGGCTACCTACGCGTGAAAAAACTCACCCAAGACGGCGTACCTGCTACTATCTCGCACGAAAGTACTATCCTAAAAGTTACGCTACCTACCCCGATACTACCGCATAGCCGTACGGTATTAGGATTAGATTTTGAAGGACAAGTGCCGGTAATGATTCGCCGTGCAGGGCGCAACAGTCCTGATGGAGTAGCCCTCTCTATGGCACAATGGTACCCTAAAATGGTAGCTTACGACCACAAAGGTTGGCATACTACCGAGTACTTAGGTCGTGAGTTTTACGGCGTATGGGGTAACTTCGACGTGAAAATCACCCTCGACAAGACTTACCTTGTAGGCGCTTCAGGGGTACTGCAAAACCCTAACGAAATAGGTTTTGGCTATGAAGATAAGGGCGTGAAAGTACCTACCAGCAAGTCGTCTACTAAAACGTGGCACTTCATCGCAGAGCGCGTACACGATTTCACTTGGGCTGCCGACCCTCAGTACGTGCACGACAAGCACCAATTGGCTGACGGCAAGACCATTCACTTTATCTACAAAAAGTATAAAGACACTTGGAAACAGATACAAGAGCCAATGCTTAAGGTTTTCGACTATTACAACCAACTCATAGGCAAATACCCTTGGCCTCAGTATTCATTTATTCAAGGGGGTGATGGCGGTATGGAATACGCTATGTGTACCCTTATGGTGGGCAACGAAAAGTACGAACGCTTAGTAGGCACCGCAGCGCACGAACTCGCACACGCATGGTTTCAGCACCTACTCGCCACCGATGAGGCTGCCTACCCTTGGATGGACGAAGGTTTTACCTCGTACATAGAATACCTTGCCGAGCATCAAATATTAAAGACCAAAAAGACAGCTAACCCTTTCGACAGTGCTTATAAGGGATATTTTGGCTTGGTAAAATCAGGCTTCCAAGAGCCTACTATCACTCACTCTGACCGTTTTGCAACTAACTACGCTTACTCAGTAACGGCTTACTACAAAGGGCTGCTATTCCTTACTCAGTTAGATTACCTAATGGGCAATGAGGCGCTACAGAAAACACTCAAACGCTATTACAACGAGTACGCTTTTAAAAACCCAACGCCTAATGATTTTATACGTATAGCCGAAAAAGTATCGGGTATGCAGCTACAGTGGTTCCTCAACGAATTTATGGAGACCGACCATACTGCCGACTATGCTATCAGCAAGGTAGAGGGCAAAGGCAATAAAACAGAGGTAACCCTTAAACGCGTGGGCAGGCTGCCGCTTTCTATCGACCTTTGGGTAACCGACAAGGCAGACAACATACGCTATGTATACGTACCTTTGCGAATGACTTATGCCGAGAAGCCTAACACCTATCCAGCGTATCCGCGTACTGTATTGCCTGCTTGGGGCTGGGGCAATCCTACCTATACCTTTACACTTGATATGCCTTTAGAAGACATAAAGAGCATCACCCTCGACCCCGAAAACAAAAGCGTAGATACAGACAAAGAAAACAATAGTTTTAGTAAGTAATTAATTATTAGTAGTTAGTTAGTACCCCTTCTAACGACTAAAGACTAACGACTAATACCTAAATTTGTATAATTCAAAATAATATCCGACCTTTGCACCCTAAAATGCTAATAAGAGGTTATAGATAGTGTTATGCTAAATACAAATCAATACTTTACATTACAACAAGCCTCATTGTGGGCAACGGAATATATAGGGAAGAATGTTACTTCCTCAAATATTTCGTATTTAGTACAGTACGGTAAAGTAAAGAAATTTGAAAACGATGGCATCACTCAAATAGATAAAGAAGAACTTAAAGCCTATTATGATACATTGAGTGGAAATCGCGCCTCAGAGTGGAAAGAAAAATTAGGCGATGACCTCAACTGGAGTCTGTCGTTTGAGCAATATAAAGAAGCAGAAACTACTAAACACGTACACCGCTTGCACCCTTACAAAGGAAAATTTATTCCGCAGTTAGTAGAATACTTTTTGGATTCCCATACCGATGCTTTCAAAAAAGAAGTCTTTTTTAAAGCAGGAGATATAATTCTCGACCCTTTTTCAGGGAGTGGTACTACTATGGTACAAGCTTCAGAGCTGGGTATGCACGCTATAGGAGTAGATGTGTCGGCTTTCAATGCGCTGATAGGCAATGCTAAGGTAGGGCATTACGACTTGGTAGATGTGTATAATGAAACGCACCGCATTACCCAAGCCTTAAAGAAGTTTTTAGCAGAAAAACACATACTTGCTTTTGACGCTGAACTCACTGAAGCACTCAATAATTTCAATAAAGAGTACTTCCCCGTGCCCGACTATAAATACCGCTTACAGCGCAAAGAGATAGATGGCAAAGTATACGGGGCTGAGAAAGAGCAACAGTTCTTACCTATTTATCAGGGTCTCATAGAAAAGTATCACATTCAGCTAAAACAAGCTAAAGCCGATACATTCTTAGACAAGTGGTATATACAGCACGTGCGCGAGGAGATAGATTTTGTGTTTAACCTTATTAAACAGATAGCTAATCCCGCTACCAAGCGTATTATTACTCTTATATTGAGCCGTACCATTCGCAGTTGTCGTGCTACCTCTCACGCCGATTTAGCCACGCTGATAGAACCAGTAACTACCACTTACTATTGTGCCAAACATGGTAAAATGTGCAAACCTTTATTTTTTATATTGAAATGGTGGGAGACCTACACCAAAGATACTATCAAGCGTTTGCAACAATTTAAAGAATTGCGTACTAATACCTACCAAAAGTGTTTACAAGGCGATAGTCGTACTATTGACATCTTTGAGGCATTAGAGCATAAGAACCCTGAGTTTGCTGCTTTGGCAAGAAAGCAGAAGGTAAAAGGTATTTTCTCATCGCCCCCTTATGTAGGGCTGATTGATTATCACGAGCAACACGCCTATGCTTACGACCTTTTTGGTTTTGAGCGCAATGACGATAAAGAGATAGGCCCCCTTTACAAAGGACAAGGGCAGGAAGCCAAACTTATGTATGTAGCCGGTATTGCTGAGGTGCTTACCAATAGCAAACGTTTTTTAGCCGATGATTACGATGTATTTTTGGTAGCCAATGATAAGTACGGCTTATACCCTGAAATAGCCGAGCGAGCAGGAATGTGCATTGTAAATCAATACAAACGCCCTGTACTCAATCGTACCGAAAAAGACAAAAACGCATATGCTGAGATTATATTTCATTTGAAAGAAAAAGATAAAAACATAGAGATATGACTGAAGAATATAAAGAACCTATTTTTGATGGAGATTATGATCAGGATGATTTAGAAGATAACTCTTCTTCAATAGAATATGACATATTTGTTTCTCCAAACGATTTTAATGTAAAAACACTCTTTGACTTTATAGAATCTAGAGTCTTTAAGATACCTAATTTTCAAAGAAATTACGTTTGGGATATTAAAAGAGCTTCTAAGTTGATAGAGTCTCTTTTGATAGGAATTCCTATTCCTCAAATATTTCTTTTTGAGGAAAAGAAAAATAATTTCTTAGTTATTGATGGTCAACAAAGATTAATGACTATTTACTATTTCATTAAAAAAAGATTTCCTAAAAAAGAAAAACGCATCAAGTTGAGAAAAATATTTGATGAGAAAGGAAGTATTCCTGACAATATACTATCGGACAATGACTATTTTACAGATTTTACACTAAATTTACCCGAACAGATTCCTAACAAACCTAATAAATTTAATAAGAAAAATTATTCAACATTAGAAGAATCAGATAAAACCTCTTTTAATCTAAAAACAATTCGACACACAGTGATTAAATCATCAGCTTCTGGCGAAGAGGGTAATAATGTAGTTTTTGAAATTTTCAATAGACTTAATACAGGAGGCGTTAATTTAAAGCCTCAAGAAATAAGAACAAGCCTGTATCATTCTAACTTCTATGAATTATTGTATAAGTTGAATCTGAAAGATGAGTGGAGGAAATTATTATCAACAGAAACTCCAGACATTAATATGAAGGAGGTTGAAATACTTTTACGTGGTTTTGCAATGCTTATAGATAGAGAAAACTATAAACCAAGTATGACAAAATTCTTAAATGGTTTTTCTTTTAAAGCGAAAAAAAATAGTGACGAAGAAAATAAATTGTTAGAAAATATATTTAACTATTTTATTTTACATATAAATTCTTTGGGAGATAGTAAAATCTTTTGGACAAGTAACAACAGATTTAATATTTCTGTCTATGAAGCTGTTTTTACTACTTTATGTGAAAACGCCTATAAAGAAAAGGATGCTTCTAAAATTTCACATACAGAGAAAGAAAAAATAGAGTCTTTAAAAAAAGATGAAGAGTTTATAAAAGCATATTCTCAAAGAACTACAAGTGTAGATAACACACAAAAAAGAAGTGAAATTGCTAAAAGAATATTATTAGGTAATGGATGAGAACAAGACCTCAGTTGATATATTATGGGAAGAAATCACTTCTATTCAAAAAATATTGGAGGAAGCAAAAGAAGGTTCTTCTTTGAATGATTATAATAAAACAATAAGAAAGGTTTTGTTATTATCTTGTGCTAGTTTTTTTGAAGTAGAAATGACCAAAATGCTTAAAAGATATGTAAGAAAAGTTTCTAATAATGATGAAAAACTAGTTAATTTTCTAGAAAAACAAGCTATTAATCAAAAATATCACACACTTTTTAGGTGGGGAGAACCAAATAATCCTGATGGACACTATGGTGAAAAAAAGGAAGGTATAAACCAGTTCACAGGTCTTTTTGGTAAAAAATTTAAAGATTTAGTTGAAAATGAAATTGAGAACAATGAGGAATTTAAAAATGGTAAAGCTTGTTTTATAGAGATAGGACATATTAGAAATATATTAGCTCATAATGATTTTGCTTCATATCTTTTTTATGAAAATAAAACACCAGAAGATATATTTAATTTGTATACAAAAGCAAAATGCTTTATACCAAAAATTGAAGAATTACTAAATATGAAAGAAGATGCTGACCCCACAACAAATAGCTAATGTAGAAAACACACTTAGGCATAGTCTTAGGACAAAGTTTCAGCACTATAACCCTGAGCCTGCGGTAATGCCTTTCCATACACGCTTATTGGGTAAAGACCGTATGGCATTGTTTTCGTTTATTCATTCTTTGAATACTAATTTTGGCACGAGCATTTTTGAGCCTGTGGCTAAATCATTAGCTGAATCTCGGTTTAAGGTTGCTAAACTACAAGCGGTAGCAGGTGATAAGATAAGTGAAAAAGCACAACGGGTTATTCAAGATATTATGGATAATCTTACTGTAAATGGTAAACCTAATAAGATAAATGAAATAGAAGCTATTAGGGCAGTTTGTCAGGAAGGAAAGATGAACACGGTAAAACCTACCAAAGTAGATGTGTGGTTAGAAAGTCATTCAGATGAACTTTTCTTATTTGATATTAAAACAGCTAAACCTAACAAAGGAGGCTTTAAGGAGTTTAAACGCACTTTATTAGAATGGATAGGCTGTGTGTTAGCTGAAAACCCTAACAGAAAAATACATACCCTTATTGCTATACCTTACAATCCGTATGAGCCTAAGCCCTATTCACGTTGGACGATGGCGGGAATGTTAGATTTAGATAACGAGCTAAAAGTAGCCCAAGAGTTTTGGAATTTTCTCGCAGGAGAGAATGCCTATCAGGGTTTATTAGATTGCTTTGAACGTGTAGGTATAGAGCTACACGATGAAATAGATGAATACTTTAAAAAATTCAATAAATTATAAACTCAATTAAAATGCTAATAATAAAAAATCTCCACGCTGGTGTGGATGGCAAAGAAATCCTTAAGGGGATTGACTTAGAAATAAAAGCAGGTGAAGTGCACGCCATTATGGGACCGAATGGAGCGGGCAAATCAACGCTCTCTTCGGTAATTTCAGGTAATGAAAACTTCGAGGTAACAGAGGGCGATATACTGCTAAACGGCGAGAGTCTGTTAGAAGATGCCCCTGAAGAGCGCGCTCATAAAGGTATCTTTATGTCTTTTCAATATCCTGTAGAAATCCCTGGTATATCGGTAACTAACTTTATCAAAACAGCTATCAATGAGAGTCGAAAAGCACAAGGGCTACCCGATATGCCTGCTGCTGAGCTTCTCAAAAAAATACGCGAGAAAGCAGCCCTTCTAGAAATCAATCCTGATTTCCTTTCACGCTCTCTCAATCAAGGGTTTTCAGGCGGTGAGAAGAAACGCAACGAAATCTTCCAAATGGCAATGCTCGAGCCTAAAGTAGCTATTCTTGACGAAACCGACTCTGGACTCGACATCGATGCCCTCCGCATTGTTGCCAATGGGGTAAACAAACTCAAAAATGAAAATAACGCTGTACTTGTGATTACCCACTACCAGCGCCTTTTAGACTATATCGTCCCTGATTATGTACACGTGCTTTCTGATGGTAAAATCGTAAAAACAGGCGACAAAAACCTCGCCTTAGAATTGGAAGCAAAAGGCTATGATTGGCTGAAATAATTAGCAAATTAGTATGGTAATTACTGATTACATAAAAAGCTCAACAAACCCTTTGTTGCCTGAGGCGTTTCAGTTCTTAAAAAGAAAAGACATCTTTGCTATCAACTATAAACATAAGCAAATAGGCATATGCAATAAGTCAGAAGGATTTTCTCTCTACACTTTTGAAAAAGAACTGCTTTGGGAAATCAATAAACCTATTGTGGGAGCTTTATTAGCGATAGAACGCCAGCAAATTTGGCTTGCCCAGCGCCACGATGCTGAACACATCACCATATGGGTGTATGACCTACAAGGGAAGGCTTTGGCGTCTATGCCTATGGACGACGAAATCTACGATGCTAATATAGAGCTGAAAGCATTGCCTAATAATAAGGTGGTTATCACTTTCTATGGCGGACAAGATGGTTGTATGAGCTATCTGCTATCTTTTGAAAACGAAAAACTAAAAGTAGCCAAACAATTGCCTAATGATGTAGATTTCTGCTGTATGCTCAATGAAAAAGAAGCTGTATTCACCAATTTCTACGAGGCAGAGCTTTATGTAATGAGTTATCCATCGCTAAAAACGCTCAAAAAGCACCATTTCTCCGAGGATTGGGGAGCCGTAGCACAACCTTTCAAAGGTGACAAAATACTAATTACTGATATGTATTGCAATCGGCATTACATTTTTGATGTCAGTACCCTCACAGTGGAAGACGAAATCATTTTCAAAGGTTTTGAACCTTATAAAGATGAGGTAGAAGAGTTTTTAGTAAGTGATATCGACGAACTCCACTACCACAACGGTCAGCTGATAGCCTCCTATATGGAAGTAGATAGTGAACGCAATGCCATATACCATTGGCTCATTAGTAAATTAGAATATTAGCCAATGGCTCATTAGCAAATTGACAGCCTGTGTGGCTCGCACTAAAAGATTAAGAAGATGAATTTAAAAGAAAAATGGGTTACTGCCTTCGAAGCATTCCCACATAAAGACGATATACTAAAAGACATTCGCAAGGAAGCCCTTAGTTTCTTTGCCGAAAAAGGCTTCCCTCATAAGAAGATAGAAGCGTGGAAATACACCTCGCTGAGCAAATTGCAAGCTACAGACTACAGCTTGTGGCAGCCCGTAAATGAAAAAGCAACCCTTTCAGCAGAAGTGCTACACGAATACAGTATCAAAGATTGTTACTCTCTGGTATTTGTAAATGGCTTTTATTGTGCTGAAATGTCGAGCAAAGAGATAGCAGGCGTTACCATTACCCCTCTGTTAGAGGCTTTGCACAAAGGTGGGGAGGCGTTTATCAGCAAATATTTTAATACAACTACCGAGAAAGGCGATGTATTTACAGCCCTTAACACCGCTTTTGCCTCTGAGGGGATATATATAGAAGTCCCTAAGGGGAAAGTAGTAGATAAGCCTATACAATTGCTGTATTTCAACGACAGGGGAGAAACCACTTGCTATCAGCCACGCAATATTATTGCCGTAGGCGAAAATGCACAGCTAAAAGTAATTGAGGTACATCAAAACGTATCAAATACCGCTACGGCTATTCTTACCAATGCTGTTACTGAAATATTTGTAGCCAAAGAGGCTTTCCTCGACTATTACAAATTGCAAAACGACCGCTTAACAGCTTCTCTGATTGATAATACCTATATTTCGCAAGAGGCAAACAGTCACGCTAGTGTGCATACTTTCTCGTTTGGCGGAGAACTTACCCGCAATAACTTGAACTTCTATCACCAAGGGGAACATTTAGAATCTACCCTTAAAGGGTTAAGCATTTTGCAAGGAAGTCAGCACACTGACCACTATACATTGGTAAACCACGCTTATCCTAATTGTGAAAGTCATCAGGATTACAAAAGTATTGTAAGTGATGAGGCTACCAATGTGTTCAACGGCAAGATAATGGTAGAGCAAATTGCACAGAAAACGAATGCTTATCAGCAAAACGACAATATTCTCCTTTCTGACAAGGCAACCGTATACACCAAGCCTCAGTTAGAAATCTTTGCTGATGATGTGAAGTGTTCGCACGGGTGTACGGTAGGTTCGCTTAGTGCAGATTCTTTATTCTATCTGCAAACACGCGGAATAGGCAAAAAAGAAGCCTCTGCCCTACTCACCTATGCTTTTGCTAACACGGTATTAGAAAGTGTAAAAATACCAGTTCTTTCAGCCTATATCAATCGTATTATTGCTGAAAAATTAGGCGTAACAGTTGATTTTTAAAGAAGATAGTATTTATAAAAACAAGAAAGGCTGCCCAAAATAGGACAGCCTTTTTTATTTAGTTCTTATTATTCCTTATAAACGTGTATGGCATCTGCTTGATGCATCGGAGTAACAGTAATATCCGTAATTTGAATTTTGTCGGGCAGATTGACGATATAGGCGATAGTGTCGGCGATATCTTCGGCATATAGGGGCGTAATGCCTTTGTATACATTATCCGCTTTCTGCTGGTCGCCTTTGAAACGCACCTTGCTGAAATTGGTCTCTACCAACCCTGGTTTTACGTTGGTTACCTTTATATTTTTGTCCATTAGCTCTATGCGCATCGCATCGCTGAGGGCTCTTACGGCAAACTTGGTCGCGCAATAAATACTGCCATTAGGGTAAGCAATCTCACCCGCTACTGAACCAACATTCACTATTGTGCCTACCTTATCAGTGGCAAGCATCAGCGGAATTACACTATTAGCAATATAAGTAAACCCTTTGATATTGGTATCAACCATCTGGTCTATATCTTCTATGGCGTAGGTATGGAGGTGTTGTAAGCCTATTGCTAAACCTGCATTATTGATAAGCATATTTATTTGTCGCCATTTTTCGGGTAAAGACTGAATATTTTTCGCCACCTCTTGGTAGTTTCTCACATCGAAAGCTAAGGTAATGACCTCTATCGCGTGTTCTTTTTCGAGTTGGGTTTTCAGTTCTGTCAATACCTTAGCCCTACGAGCGCAGAGAATAAGGTTTACGCCCATTTGTGCCAATTTTTCGGCTACAGCTTTACCTATCCCACTGCTGGCGCCCGAGATAAAAGCGATTTTTCCTTTGATACGATTTGTTTCCATTGTTTAAAAATAAATAATTATGCTACAAAGATAATATTTTTTTGTGATTTAGCAAATTACTATTATTTTTGCAGAAAAACTAAATTAGGTAATTTGAAAAATGAAGAGTTTAGAAAATAAAATTCCACCCGCCGTAGTATGGCTTGTTTGTGCACTGATAATGAAGAGTATTGCTTATGTATTACCATTTGTAGCATTACCTCACCTACCTATAGTAGCCGTAGTAATAGCTTTGATAGGCATAGGGGCTGGGATTGCAGGCGTTTGGAGTTTCTATAAAGCAAGGACTACTATCAATCCTCTTGAGCCATCGCAAGCCACTCATTTTGTTTCAGAAGGAATATACAAACTAAGCCGTAATCCTATGTATGTAGGATTGGCCTGCTGTCTTATATCTTGGGCTATATGGTTATCTTATCTTGTACCTTGGTTAGGAGTTGTATTATTTATAGCTTATATGACTCGTTTTCAAATTATTCCAGAAGAACGTGTGCTAAGGCAGAAATTTGGTGATGAATACCAAAACTATTGCCTAAAAGTACGGAGATGGTTGTGATGTTATATAAAAATAAGGCCTTATTTTTTAGCAGTTAGCCTCATTTTCTTTGCCTCGAAGATAAGTACTGCAGCTGCTACCGATACATTCATAGAGTCTATTACGCCTTCCATCGGGATAATGATATTCTGAGTGCTATTTTTAAGCCATTCTTGGGTAAGTCCCTCATCTTCGGTACCTACCACTATAGCAGTGTTCTTTTCGGCAAAAGGCACTTCATAGTAGGGTTTAGAAGCAGAAAGTGCCGCACAATAGATATTAAAATCTTTCTTTTTTAGATAGTCTATTACCTCAGTAGTACTGCCCACAGCTATCGGTACCGTAAATACACACCCCACACTGGCGCGTATGATATTAGGATTGTATAAATCAGTTTTTGGATTAGCTATAATAACCCCTTCTATATTAGCTGCATCAGCAGTGCGCAGCATAGCCCCTATATTGCCAGGCTTCTCAGGAGCTTCGGCTACTAATAATATAGAACGTTCTCTAAGAGCTAGGGCTTCTAAAGTATGAGGGGGCGTCTTAGCTACTGCAATAAGCCCTTCTGTAGAACTGCGGTAACTAAGTCTTTCATATACCTCTTTGCTCAGACGTATTACCTCTATAGGTTTTCGATAGAGCGCTAATAACTGTTGCAAGGCTTCTTCTTTAAAAATTTCAGGCTGAAATAGCAATGTTTCTATATCATAACCACCTTGTATAGCTAATCGTACCTCTCGTGCGCCCTCTATTACACATAAGCCTTCTTTCTTACGCATACGTGCTTTTTCGCTTAAAGCAAATATTTTCTTTATAAGAGGGTTTTGGGTGCTACTGATTTCTTTCATTATTACTATTGTTTTGAAAATAAAAAATGAGGCTATCTATTAGTGGACAGCCTCAGTTTGTATCATTTATCCATAAGCACTCGGCTCTTTAGTAGCTCTGGCTTATTTTTAGTGTAGGCTTCAAGCCAAACTTTCAACTCCTCTACTTCATATGGGAGCAATCTGTCAATTCCTTTTTGTAGCTCTTTGTAAAATAGGTTAGGGTCAAAGCTCACTTTTGATAAAATCATCTTCGTATACTCAAACATTGCGCGTTTCATAACTTTATCTTTTTAGAATTTCACTGTACAAATGTAGTCATTCTAAATATATTATGCAAGTATTACACTGTTAATCTTCTGTTAAAAGTCGTAACTATTTCACAATCAAATCATACTCTAAGCGCGCTTGTATACCTCGTTGATTACTAATGTGTTTTATTTGTTGATACACTTGATAAGCCTCTCTACCCAACTCTTGTTGTAGGCTTTCATTCTTCAGTCTTAATCCGTAGCGGAGTAGTAATTTTTTCATATCCATTTTGTAATGTGGATATGACACAACGCGGTAATTCTCCAACCCGTTCTCTTTAGCAGCATAAGCTATAGCATCATTTAGCGACCCGAGTTCATCTACTAAGCCTTTGGCAAGAGCTTCTTTACCACTCCATACCCTTCCTTGGGCTATAGAGTCTATTTCGGCTACTGTCTTTCCGCGCCCCTCAGCTACTCTGCTTAAGAATACTTTGTATATCTGCTCTACCGATTCAGTCATCTCTTTCACAAAATGTTCTGAAGGCTTCTGGAAATAACTATACTGCAATGCGTTAGGGTGAGTACTAACTGTTTCTGCATTCACTCCCCAGTTTTTCGCTAATACACTAGCATTAGGAAGAGCACCAAACACCCCTATAGAGCCTGTAATACTTCCTGCTTCTGCAAAAATACGCTCCGCATTGCAGGCTATATAATAGCCACCTGAGGCTGCATAGTTGCCCATTGATACATATACTTTCTTTTGTTTTCTGGCAAGGGCTATCTCGCGGTGCATTAACTCTGAAGCCAAAGCATCACCCCCAGGTGAGTTGATGCGCAATACGATAGCTTTTATCTCTTTATCCTTTACAGCCTTACGAAGCGCAGCTATAATAGTTTCGTGTCCTACAATACCTTGGTTGCCTTCTCCCTGCATTATCTCACCATTAGCATAAATCACAGCTATCTTATCTTTCTCTTTGCTCACCTTACCTTTTAGCACGCTTTCGGCATAGTCTTCTATACCAATAAAGTTCACATCATCTATCTCTTTCTTCCCTACCTTTTCGCAAAGTATTTTCTCAAACTCATCTCTGAAAAGCACCCCATCTATCAATCCGTTTTGTTGAGCAAGCTCAGCCGTACGCCCATCTACATTCGTAGCTATTTCATTAAGCTTCTCCACTGATAAATTTCTGCTCTTAGCAATATCAGTTACCAACACATTCCACATAGCATTGAGTAACTCTGTAGTTTGTAGTCGGTTGTTATCACTCATTTTGTTTTCTAGGAAAGGTTCAACAGCACTCTTGTACTTGCCATGTCGTATCACCTCCATCCGAAGTCCCGTTTTTTCTTGTAAATCTTTGTAGAAAAAGATTTCAGAAGAGAGCCCTCGCAAGTTTACATTCCCTAACTGACTGATATATACTTTGTCTGCTACACTTTGTAAATAGTAGTCTAATTGTGATATTTCATCATTATACGCCAAAACAAACTTACCTGAAGCCTTAAAATCCTCTAAAGCACGGCGTAACTCTTGGGCAAATGCTATCCCACTAAGGTTGCCTGCACTCTTTAGGCTAATCCCTTTAATATGAGGGTCTGTTTTAGCTATTTCTATAGCTTGTAGAACAGAATTAAGCCCGTTAAACGATTCTGAGGTATAGTTAAAATCCTCAAAATACACCTGCTCCGAAAAGTCTGTTAGTGGCTCCTGAAAGTCTAATTCTAACACTGTATTATCTTCTACAGTTATTTCCTCTCCTTTTGAAGCTCCTACTGAACTCATCATCACTGAAATAGCGATGAGGAATAAGATAAAGAATACTCCTAAAGAGATAAAGAAACCTAAAATCGTAGCTAATAATATTTTAAAAAAGTTCATAAGCTAAAGTATTTTAAAATGTTGTTTTTCTGTTTCTTATGATAGCAGTTATTTGTGCTCGTGCAAACCGCATTCTTTCTTGCTGTTGCTTTCCCACCACCAGCGCCCTGCTCTGAAGTCTTCACCTTCTTTTATCGCACGAGTGCAAGGGGCGCAACCTATGCTCACAAATCCTTTGTCGTGTAGTACATTATAAGGTATATTGTGCTGCTTGATAAAGGCCTGAGTCTCTTCAAAAGTCCAATGCAACAAAGGGTTATATTTGTATAGCTGATAGGTATCATCCCACTCTAATATAGGCAAATCTTTGCGTGCATTCGATTGCTCTGCACGTAAGCCTGTTACCCATACTTTCTTGCCCGCAAGAGCCCTACTAAGAGGTTCTACTTTGCGTATGTGGCAACACTCTTTGCGCAAGTCTACCGATTTGTAAAAAGATAGGGGACCATTGTCATTTACATACTTTTCAATAGCTTGTGTATTAGGATAGTACGGAGTGATATGTGTATTATAACGTTCATCAGTACTTTCCCATACCGAATAGGTCTCATTGAAAAGTCGCCCTGTATCAAGGGTGAAAATGCTAATCGGAATGTGGTTATCAAGAATTAAATGGGTAATAACTTGGTCTTCCAGTCCAAAACTGGTAGAGAATACTATCTCACCAGCAAAGCGTTCAGCCAAGAAAGCCAACCCCTCTACCTCATTTTTCTCTAATAAACTGTTGTATAGTGATGTTAATTCGTCTTTTAAGTTCATCTTATTTGCTAATCTTCTTTAAATGTCAAATATGGCATAACCTCTTTCATAGGCACTTTTACCTCGAAAGCCGCATCCATATATGAAGCTATCTCAAAAGGCTCATAAAATAGTATCAAGTAATCTGCCGATATACCCATACTCTTCGGAAGATGAAAACCATTACCGTCAAAGCCAAATCCTTTGTCATCAAGAACTTCAATTACTGAGGCTTCTTGTGTTTGTTTGAAATATTTCTCAGCTATAGCAGTTACTTTAGCCTCATCAGTAAAAAGATTTTCATTGGTGATAACCTCTCCATTATCCAAAGCAAAATGAGTGAACACCTTACTTTGTACAGCATTAGCCCCTCCTGTGAAAGAATAACGATTAGACACTAAGGTTAACATTTTAGAGTTCTGCCACATAATACTATCGCTGAGGATAAGCTCATATGCCGGAATTTCAGGAAAGTGTTCGTGTATATTGTTATAGTCACTCATAAAATTCTCCAAAGCTTTTTCTATACTGATATCAACTTGTAGCGTATCGTCGTCATTGCTTAACAAAAAGTTAGCTACTTGAATTTCAATCTCTTTGTTGAAGTTTCGGGCAAACTCACTATTACCTTTGCAGTGCAGATAGTTCAAACTGACTGATAGACAGTCGTCCTCACAGTCGTCTGTACTGCGCTCAATAGTTACCTCTTCAAAACGCAGTTTGCTAAAATATCGGTACAAGAAATACCCGCTTATCAGCAAGAATAAAACAGCACATAATATACCGAGTTTTTTTACACTACTCTTTTTCATAAATCTTTTCCAATATTTATTTTATGATTTTTTTCTTTATTTCTTCCTCCTATGCCTGCTACATATATATTCCTACACACTATAGCCGAAAGGTTCACTTTCTGATCGTTTACCAGCACAGTCATCGAGTTGTCAAAAGGTTCTTTACTAATGATTTCTATTTCATTTTCTAAAGCAATACCTACCTTGTTAAGGTACACCAAAAACTCTTTTGAAGTGTTTTTAACCGCTATACATACCCCTTTATCACCATCATTTAGTTCGCTTAATAGGGTTTTAATAGTAGTACTAAAAACCCCTTGCTCATTAGGAATAGGGTCTCCGTGAGGGTCTCTTTCAGGAAAGCCGAGAAAGGCATCAAGTCGAGAGATAAGCTTGTCAGATTGTATATGTTCCAGCTCTTCTGCTATTTCGTGCACCTCATCCCAAGAGAAGTTGAGTTTTTCTACTAAGAAAACCTCCCAAAGGCGATGTTTCCTCACTATTTGTATAGCTTTTTGTGTTCCTTTTGGAGTAAGCGTTACCCCTTGGTACTTCCTATAGTTTATTAACCCTTTATCTGACAACTTTTTTAGCATATCAGTCACCGATGAAGCCTTAGTATAGAGCAAATCAGCTATAGCAGTGGTTGTAACCTCTGTTTTGCGTTCATCGTAAAGGAGAAAAATAGTTTTTAAATAATTTTCTTCAGATAAGGTCATATTTATAAGTAGGTTTTATAAGAAAAACCGCCACGAAGGCGGTTCCGCTCTATCTTGTTTTATTTTCCGTTTTCGAGCTCAGTAAAAAGAGCTTTCAGCTCAGTAGCATCATGCGGACTTAATTTCCCTGCTAATACTAAGCTCAGCTGTCGGCGCTGCAAGGCCTCTTTATAACGTTCTTTTTCTAAAGCCGTTTCAGGAACAAGCTCAGGTATCTTCACCGGTCTACCATTCTCATCTACCGCTACAAATGAGTAGATAGCTTCAGTAGCTTTAATGCGCTCACCAAACATATTCTCCATCCACACATCTATATACACCTCCATTGAGGTAGAAAAAGCGCGCGAGATGGCTGCCTCCACTGTCACTACACTTCCTACCCTAATACTGTGGGTAAAGGCTACGTGGTTTACTGATACAGTTACAGTTGCACGATTAGAGTGCCTTTGCGAGGCAATACTAGCAGCTCTGTCCATACGAGCTAATAATTCACCACCAAACATAGCTTTTAGGTGATTGGTTTCACCAGGCAGTACCAAATCTGTCATTATGGTACGTGAGTCTGAAGGGGTCTTTTTAGGCGTCATTTTGTTATTCATTTTATTGGGTTAGTATCCAGCCACCGTCAAGTTTTTTCTCTTCTTTAGCTTCTTTTATTTCTTTTTGCATCAGTTTAGCCTCATCCATACTATCAAAACCACCATAACTTACCTGATACAATCCTTTAGCGTTGAGGCCTAACACATAAGCATTTTTATAGCCTAACTTTTGTAGCTGTCTAGCACGTACTTGTGCATTCTTCTCTTCTTTGAAAGCCCCTGCTATTACTTGGTATTTCTTAGCCGCTAAGACAGCATTATTCATCTTGCCCCCTGCTGAACTACCTCCAGAAGCATTGCTACCTCCCGTTTGAGTAGGGGTACTAGCTACTTCTCCACCATTAGCTTTTTTATCTTTTTCAGGCTTACCATTAGTGGTCTCAGTCTTATCTTTTTCAGGTTTATTGTCTTTGCTCTTCACCTTTTCAGCTTGCAGTGCTACCGTAGGCATAGTGATAGGTGGCGTAAAAATCCCTGCTTCACTCAGTTTTTGGTTCAAACGTTCTTGCACAAGGCTATCGGTTACCACAAACTGGTTATCAGTGGTACCATCTGCTACTACCTTCTCATTGAAAAGTCGATAAGCACCATAAGCCAAAATAATAAGACCCACTGCTGCTACTGCCGAATACTTAATATAAGGGCGTAGTTTGAAAGGTTTCATCTCTTTCGGGTCTTTTGCCGCTTTAGGGGCTTTTTCTTTTTTGGCTTTCTTAGGGGCTTCTGCCGGAGTAGGTACCACCGGAGTCACTTGGCTAATCGGACTCTCTATTGCAGTAGGCAACTCCTCTTCTGGCGGAAGAGTATGTGAAGTGTTTAGTGTAGGTTTTATCTGATTTTCACTTATTTGCAAATCTGATGCAGGCACTTCGTGAGGTATAAAAGGAGCCATACCAAACGAATCAGTTAGATAATTCACATCATCTACAGGCGTAAATGATATACGCCCCTCGCCTATCTGGCGTAGTGTGCCTATCTTGTCTAACACCAAAGGCTGATCTTGCTGAAGAATGCGTTTCCACCCTTCTACAGCTAAATTTACGTAATCCTCTACAAGGTTATAATCTATCCCCGATTGTTCTGACACGTATTTTATAAGCAAACCGTCATTAGAATTGAGGCTAGGATTAAAAGTGAGTTCACGCTTCGGTGGGTCGAATGTTTTATCATCGCCCATCGTAGCTGATTTTCTATTAGAAATAAAGGCCCCAAATTTAGGAATAATCACACATTGGTGCTTGTAGAGCAATTCTTCTATGTAAACGTTTAGGTCTTTCATAAGTCAAACAACTTAAACTAAGTGGTCTTGCCAAGAATCGAACTTGGATCTAAAGTTTAGGAAACTTCTATTCTATCCGTTGAACTACAAGACCTACAATAGCATATTTTTTGCAAAAGTACAAAAATAATGATAAGTAACAAATTTTATTTATAAAATCACTCCTATATAGTTCTCTGGAGTTATCTGTTTTAGTTCTGCTTTTACCGTCTCATTAACTTCTAAAGTATCAATAAAATGGCCAATAGTTTCAGCAGTGATAGCCTCATTAGTACGCGTAAGTCCTTTTAAGGCTTCATACGGATTAGGATAGCCCTCACGGCGCAACACGGTCTGTATAGCCTCAGCAACTACTGCCCAGTGGTCTTGTAGGTCATTGCGTATAGCAGCCTCATTTAGCAACAGTTTGTTCAGCCCTTTTAAGGTAGATTGCAAAGCGATAAGGGTATGTCCAAAAGGTACTCCTACATTGCGTAGCACAGTGCTATCAGTTAAATCGCGTTGTAGGCGCGAAATAGGCAACTTAGCAGCCAAATGCTCAAAAAGGGCATTCGCTATACCTAAATTCCCCTCTGAATTTTCAAAATCAATAGGATTTACCTTATGAGGCATAGCCGATGAGCCTACTTCTCCTGCTTTTATCTTCTGTTTGAAGTAATCCATCGAAATATATGTCCATATATCGCGATTTAGGTCGATAAGTATCGTATTAATGCGCTTAAGGGCATCAAAAAGAGCCGCTAAATGGTCATAATGCTCAATTTGAGTAGTGGGAAATGAGTGATGCAATCCCAACACTTTTTCTACAAAGTGCGTACCAAAGACCTTCCAATCGATAGAAGGATAGGCAACTTTATGAGCGTTGTAGTTACCTGTAGCCCCCCCGAATTTAGCAGCATAAGGCACAGCTCTCAAACTTTGTAGTTGCGCTTCTATACGAGTAACAAACACCTGAAACTCTTTGCCTAAGCGAGTGGGTGAAGCCGGCTGACCGTGAGTGCGTGCCAGCAGCGGAATATCCTTCCACTCGGCTACTAATTGTTGCAGTTTATCTATAAGAGACTGTATTTCAGTGTAATATACAGAATTCATCGCTTCTTTGATGCTGAGTGGTATAGCTGTGTTGTTAATATCTTGCGAAGTAAGCCCAAAATGGATAAACTCTTTGTATTTTTCTAATTGCAGATAGTCAAACGCTTCTTTTATGAAATACTCTACTGCTTTCACATCGTGATTGGTAGTACGCTCTATCTCCTTCACTTTCTGTGCTTCTGCAGTTGTAAAATTTTGATAGAGTTTCCTAAGTGCCTCATATTTTTCTTTAGGAAAATCTGTGAGTTGCGGCAAAGGAAGCTCACAAAGTGCAATAAAGTATTCTACTTCCACACGCACGCGATAACGAATCAGAGCCTCTTCTGAAAAATAAGGTACTAAAGTTTTTGTTTTATCGGCGTATCTGCCATCAATGGGTGATATTGCTTGTAGCATAATAATTAAATGATTAAAGGTTAATGATATAGCTTATTACTGACGGGTATGTAACAATCGAGTGAGTTTAATGGCAACATCAGTAAAGATTACCTTACCATTGCCGTTGCGCTCTACGTGAAAAATAGCCTCTTCTATCAACTGATATATCTGCTCTATATTATTGCCGTGAACAAATGGTGCGAACTTGCGCAAATCAAAGCTCGGGTCGTTAAATTGAATATATACTAAATCAGTAGCAGTGTAGTTTAGCAAAAACGCTTGCCTAAAAACCTCTACACAATACAGCAAAAATTGCTTTTGTACCTCACGCCCCACGGTATTTACCTCTTCACTCCATTGTAGTAGCCCTTGTATGGCAGCTTTGTTGCCTTTTGCTCTGTAGGCACTCCGCACCCACGCTATAAACCAACGTTCAAATACCGCTTCTTCATTCTCTTTGTTTTGCATTAGCTGCAAGGCTTTGTTATAGTTACCTTGCGAGCGTATAGCTATTTTAGTAGCCTCAGCCTCTGCGACGCCCTTTGCTATAAGTCCCTCTCTGATAGCATTCTCGCTCAATGGAGGGAAGCGCAGTATCTGGCATCTCGACTTAATGGTGTCGAGCAACGCATTCTCATCTTCTACTATCAACAGGAATAAAGTCTTCTCTGCGGGCTCTTCTAACAACTTCAGCAATTTATTAGCCGAATCGACATTCATTTTCTCTGCCATCCAGATAATCATCACTTTATAGCCTCCCTCAAAAGATTTGAGGGCTAATTTATTAGTAATTTCCTTCGCCTCATTCACCCCTATAACAGCTTGTTTTTTCTCTATACCCAAAAAGAGCAACCAATCAAACAGACTGCCATAAGGCTGTTCTTTAATAAAAGTGCGCCATTCATCCATAAACAGTGAACTGACGGGGTCTTTTTTCACTTTATCGTTGGTCGAAGTTGGGAAAGCAAAGTGCAAATCAGGGTGCGCTAATTGAGCACATTGGGCTATGGCTTTAGGGTTGTTTTGGCTAAGTACGAGGGTCGCATAGGCGATTGCCATTGGCAAAGCCCCTTGTCCTTCGCTGGCTACAAACAGCTGAGCGTGAGGTATGCGCCCTGCTTCCACGCTCGCTTTCAAATAGCCTTTGATAGTATCGTATCCTAAAATATCTTTAAAGTCCATCTGCTAATTTACTAATAGGTGATTAGCTTTTTCTTCTCATTCGCATATTCAAAAACTCTACACCTAATGAGAAAGCAATCGCAAAGTACAAATACCCTTTAGGCACAGCTCCCACCTCTTGCCCCGCCAACACGGCTTCTGATAGGTGCATACTTTCAGTTATTAACATAAAACCAATAAGTATCAAAAACGAAAGCGCTAATATCTGAATAGACGGATTTCTATTTACAAATTCACCCACAGGATTAGCAAAAAGCATCATTATACCTACAGAAAGCACCACAGCAGTTATCATTATATAGATAGCTCCTCCCAAACCATTGGTCATACCTACGGCAGTTAAGATACTATCAAGCGAAAAGATAAGGTCTATCAGCAATATCTGAGCAACAACTCCTCCAAACGAAGCGTGCTGCTTGCGTTGTGGGTTATCCGATTCGGTTACGTGTTCTATATGATTCACCTTAGCGTGAATTTCGCGAGTAGACTTGTAGAGCAAGAAGATGCCTCCTGCCAATAAGATAAGGGCTTGTCCGTTAAAATGAGCGCTAAACCACCCCCAATCTACCGAGATAAGAGGATCTTTAAGCTTTATCAATACTGAAATACCCAATAGCAGGGCTATACGCAAAAACATTGCTAAGAAAAGCCCCACACGCGTAGCTTTTTTGCGCTGTTCTTGAGGCAACTTACCTGTAACTATTGAGATAAATATCACGTTGTCAATCCCTAAAACTATTTCTAAGAAAGTAAGGGTAATAAGCGCCACAAGCGCATCTGCCGAAAATAAAAAATCCATAAATTGATTAGCATTTTGAAAGTGCAAAGATAAAAACAATTAGCTAATTAGCAAACTTGTCAATTAACAAACAACCGCTTTTACAAGAAAAACTCTTATAAAAGCGGCTGTTTTTATTAATCAGAAAATTTTATTCAACAAACAATTTATTTTGATATTAGAAAAATACCATTTCGTGAATATCTATATATTGGTTTTGAGAGTTTTTAAAGTAACCTATATATAGTTCGTCTGTTTTAATCGGTTTATCAAACTTAAGAATTAATATACTTGGGTTATATGTTTCTGAATAAATCCCTTGTAGAACATAAGGCTCTGAAGAACTAGCTGAGGCAAAAACCTGCATTTCTTGTATTCTCTTTCCTGGTGTTCTCTGATATATCTTAATACCATTGATAACTGTTTTTTCTGTAAATACTACCTGTACATAAGGTTTTTGATCATCATCTTGTATAGAAGCATCTATCCACCAAGGATTACCCATCACATCACCATCATGCATTTTATAAATATGACCTGATTGGTAATTTGTATAGAAATTATATTTAGAAGGGCTAATATAGCTGCCAGTATAGTTGCGTATTCTTCTAATTTCATTATCACTTGGTACACCATCACTGCTTACATCAATAGTTACTAAAATAGGGGTATCAAGTACTTGATGTGCAGTTCCTGAAGCATCATAAGCCATTAACTTCAAAGGTAGTACATATTTTCCTTTAGTGGTTAAAGTTTCTATGTTTTGCAAAGTGAATGAAATAGTACCTTTAGCTATATTTTTAAAATCAACCTTATTGATAGTTGCTATTATATTATTTGGTGCTAAGGTTTGATTTGTAGTATCAGTTACAAGACCATTATCTCTCACTAATCCTAGTGAAATAGCTGCAGGAATAACATCTGAAGGAGTAACTACCACGCCAACTTCTTTGTCAGTCATATATGTTTTACCATCATCTTTTACAACAGCTTCTTTAAGAATATTACTATTAGCAACTTGGAAAGTAACACCTTTAGGAAATATCTTTACCACAAAAAGGTCTTTTCCACTCATAGTTTTCACATTATCATTATCTGATGCTTTTATTATAAATGGTAAAATCACTTTTTGGCGAAAATCAGATTTATTAGCCACTTTTATTTCAAAAGTAGTGGTGGTAGTACCTGCTGCTATAGTCTTCTCTGCTGTTGTAATTTCAGCTAATGAAGCTTCTCCTAACTCATATCCTATATGTTTATCTTTTACTTTATCATATAGAGTAGCATCATACGCTAAAGACACTTTCACATCTTTAGCAGAAGGTCTAGAAAGTTTAACTTCTATATTACGTGTGCTTTTTTCAGTAATCGTAAAACCTTCTAACGTAAGCATAGGGCTTTCAACTACGCCTGTAGCAGGTAATGCATACTCAAAGCGAGGGTCATAGCCAATACGAGTACGAATATCATCATTAACGATATCGTTATCGATTTGCCAGTTAACATTATCGTTCTTCTGAATGGTAATTTCGTCCTTTTTACAAGCTACCAAAGCTACCATACCAAGAGCAACTATAAAACTATTGGTTATAATTCTTTTCATTGTATTTCTTTTTTTTAAAGAGGCTATGCTTTTCTTTAAAGAATAGCCTCTTTATTGTTAGTATTATTGTTCTGTTTCTAAACCTTCAGCAGGGAATTTCACATTTTCTGTCCATTCTATGCCGTTTTCAAATTCAGTAGCGTCAATATCTTTCACGTAATTACCACCATCTTGTACCCCACTACTATATCTTGAAGTTCCTTTTCTATAGATAGTAGTATTATTATACTTGCTCATATCTTTAAAAGCATCTTTTTTATTGATAGGCAAATACACTACTAGTCCTTTAGCGTCAGGGTCAGCAGGTAAGTAGAGACCATCTACTATTTCAGCATCTGTAAGCACTCGGTTCCATACTCTAAATTCGCGGAAATAACGATCTGCAGAATATGATGTTTGAGTATTCTCAATATTGATACGCATACCAGGAGATACTTTCAAGCTAGGACGTTGATAAGTTTTAATAAGCTTACCATTTACATAAAGTTTTAAATATGAATCCTTATAAGTAAAAGTAATTTGACACCATTTATCCTTAGCTATTTCAGAAGTGAGTGCCCAGTCATCAGGGCTGTCTCCACCACCGTTTTTCACTTGTATTTTTCCTGCATCAATACGAGTATAAGGTAACATTGGGCCTTGGAAAAGCGACATATTTACATTCACACCATTATATGCGTGAAATTCTTTAAATAAGAATAATCCTTGTACAGTAAACTCATCACTTTCAGGTACATTATCAGCTACTTTTACTCCTAAAGCATAACCTTGAGCTATCTTAGCTACAGAGGTTTTGAACGGACGGCTAAGAGTAACAACTACATCTTTATTAGAAAGTATAGGTAGTGAAGCTGAAACGATACGCAAAGGAATAGCGTATTTTACCCCCATAGGATAAGTATCTTCATCCAGCGGACGTACTTTAACTCCTATTTGGGCAGAGGTTTGTCCTGGTTTGATTGTAACTTTCAAAATACCATTGTTAGAAGAGTTGGAAACATTCCCCTCTTCAAATAAAGTGTATTCTGAAGCAGGCAACATCTTATAAGAAGTTGAGTTCTTTTCGTTGTATTCTGCAAAGAAATCAGTAGCTGCTACAGTAATGGTTTCTTCCTTACTTCTTAGGTTAGAGATACGAACCTCAAACTTAGTACTACCTGACTCAGTAGATTTAGGAAAACTAATACTTGCATTATTGTTATTCATATACACAGCCGAAGTATTACCTCTAGTGCTGCTATTATTGTCAGCGTCTAATTTTTTCTGACAAGCGGTTACCCCCATAAGTAGGGCTAATCCAGTTATTTTAACTATATTTTTCATCGTTCTTATCTTTTAAGGGAGAATAATTGTAGGTTCCATTTCTTTATATCCTGAATAATCCTCACGTGGGTTTGCCAAACGGATAGCCTCGCGTGTCCAAGCATAGTGCAAATACTTTCTTTTTATATTATTATCTTTTAGATATTGTTTAAAGAAATTATCACTCTCATTAGTTACTGCATAGTCACTTTGTCCGTGGTAAGCACCTAAGCCCCATACTTTTCCTGCTTTTACATCTTTACCTTTTTGTATCATCACGCGGAAGTTACCAGCTTGATAGTTGGCAGAAGTTGAGTTGTAATAAGGGCCTCCTAACATTGGTGGATGAGAGCCATTCATATTCACTCCATTCACACTATAATCTTGCATAAAGTGCTTATCAAAGTAGATAGCAAAAGCATTATTAGCTATATCTAATGGGGTTTGAGAGTTTCTACCAAATATAGGCGGTACTCCACAAGGCACGTCTGCACAGAAATAATAACGCTTAGTAAGGTAATTAGCTGGCAGATAAGGTTTAAACTCATCTATATACTCTTTTTCTTTAGCGTGATAACCAGCAGTAGAGGCCTCGAAAAGAGCTTTTAAGTTAGCTTGGCGTTCTGCTTGTGTTTTCACTAAATGGTCAGCTCCTACTGGGCCAAAGTATTTAGCCATCTCTTTTACAAAGTTAGCTATATTCTCATAATTATTATCAGAAATCATCAAAGGAGTTCCCTCTCTAGTCACTGAGCCGTGGTCACCACAAGTTTCCCAGTCTACATCATAACCATCAAAATCCATAGCTATAATATAGCGAGCGAGCTCGCGTGCATAAATAGCAGGCCATTGCTCATAACATTCTGGATAAGGATACTTATTGTGGAAGTTCTGATATCCACTTACTCCTTCTTTGGTAGCAGGCAATCCTAAACCTACACCTGGTGTTTGCCAGCACATCAAGATAGCGCTTCCTTTTTTATGGAAAATTTCAATATCTTTTTTGTGATTGTCAGTAAGGGTTTCAGGACGCATATTGGTACCTCCCCATATAGAGATAGCTACTACTGAGTCTGGCACAGCTTGTAACCAACCACGTGCTATTCCTTTTACTGGTTGCCAAGTAGGGCCATCAAACCAGAAGTATACCATAGGCACTTGTCCTCCTGCTTTACCAGTATTAAGCCATGCTTTTTCTTTGTACTCACGTAGTTGTTGCCAATAAGCCTCAAGCGCTTTCTTATTTTCTACAGTGCGTTCTGCTTCAGCTACCCATTTAGCGGCATCACGCTTGTTTATAAGGTCTTCTATAGCTGCTTTTTCAAAGTCATCACGCATCGTCTCAGTCTCTGTCCACTTACTACAAGAAGTAAGAGTAACTGAAAGTGCTAATAGTGTGTATATTATCTTTTTCATAGTATTAAATTATTTTGTCTTTTTATCCCACCACACATTGGTTGCAGCATTATCAGTTCCTCCTAATAACGCTTGTGCAGCTGTAACGTTTTCTCTGTTCAATTCAAATTCTTTTTGAGGGAAAGGATAGCGACGTACACCATATTCTTTTCCTGATGATGATATATTTTGGCTTCCTTTGTTGCTCAAATCAAAAGGTACTCCAAACATTCTTGGGTAGCCAGTGCGTTTCCATTCACTCCAAGACTCAAAACCGTTAGGATAGTTAGCTAAGTACTTCTGAGTAATTATTTGCTCTAGTTTTTC
Source organism: Capnocytophaga sp. FDAARGOS_737 (assembly GCF_009730375.1). Lineage (NCBI taxonomy): Bacteria > Pseudomonadati > Bacteroidota > Flavobacteriia > Flavobacteriales > Flavobacteriaceae > Capnocytophaga > Capnocytophaga sp. FDAARGOS_737. The sequence goes on from NZ_CP046316.1 coordinate 2,243,116, forward strand.
TTCTTCACTACCGCTTGACATCCATTTTTTGTCAATAGTACTAACAGCATTCGCATTGTAAGAAGAGTTCTTAGGGTCTATGTAATTAGCAGGTGAAGCACTTGTATTGTAATAAGCTTGTGCAGCTGAACTAGTAAGACCATTTTCTGTAAATGAAAGTTCTATACCTTTTTTATACAAGTTTTCAGCAGTATCATTAGTATACCAACCTATTAAGGCTGCTTCTGCAAGCAAGAATTGTACTTCTGAAGCGCGTAGCCAATAAGTAGGTGTATTATTCACCACAGTAGGTTCTGAGTATTTCTCATATACAGTAGCATCAGTTATAGGGTTGATACCAGAGCGCACAGCGTAGAAATCAGTTTGATTAGTGCCTGCTGTATTCTTAGTAAAATACTTTTCAGTACGAGGGTCGTTATATCCTACTAAATAAGAGTAAATAGTGGCACCCATTTTTAGCTCTTTATATCCAAGCATAGTTACCAATGAGTGGTGGAAAATATACTTGCTGCTAGTTACTAATTTACCTGCTTGGTCATCATTTTCTATAAGCCCTCCTGTACTAGTAGTTGCTTTAGTGATATATTGTTTCGCCAATGCAGGATCTGCATAACGTACACGCATTGCTAAACGTAGCATTAATGAGTTGCCCAAACGTATCCATTTAGAAGTATCACCACCGTATACAGGGTCATACTCTTCCAATACTTTGTTACTAGCTCCATACTGATTAAGTGTAGTTACCGCTTCATCTAGCTCATGCAAGAAAGAACGATACACTTGTTCTTGGCTATCATATTTAGCTTTTACCTTACCAGGCTCCATATCACTATAAGGTATAGGGCCAAAAAGGTCAGTAGCACGGTGCATACCCATTATTTTCACTATTTGCGCTACAGAGTAAATCGCTTGGCTACTAATATCCTTACTTTCGTACACCAATCTACCATTAACAGTTTTCACATTATGGGTTTGGGTTTTCATCTGAAAATAAGGGTTCATTATCTTAACAAGAGTCGAAAATGTACCATTCAAACGAAAATCTGACAGATAATAGCTGGTTTGGTTATTACCGCCATCCCAGTGGTTACGACCTGGTGAAAAATACCCCACCCAGTTATCTGTACTCATATTCTGAATTACTTGGTAGTCATTGGCAGGCCCAGTACCAGTACCTGTTGGGATAGGAAGACTTACTAACTCAGCAAAATATCCTCCTGACGACATACCGTCTCTACTAGCCTGCTCATCTGTAGGCTGTAGCTGATTGGTATTTACCTCTTCAAAATCCTTAATACAAGAGGTAAAAAACACACTCGATAAAGCTATAATGGCTATATGTTTATTCAATATTTTCATTGTCGTTGTTTTTTTAATTAAAATTGAATTTTCAAACTTGCTCCATAAGTAGCGGCACTAGGAGTCATAAAGAACTCAGTTGCAGCATAAGTACCTACACCAAAAGTAAGTTGCGGGTCAAAAGGAGCTTTGTTATATATCATCCAAAGGTTAGTACCGATAACTCCAAGAGTTACTCTTTTTACTTTATCGCAGAAGTGTTTACCATCTAATGAATAAGAAAGTGATACTTCTTGTAAACGTACGTTAGTAGCGTCATAAGAGTAGTAACCAGGAAGTTTTTTAATGGTGTTATAATACTTTTGAGCATCATATAACTTACCATTTACCATTACCCCTCCAGCATCGCGTGCTTCAGCTGAAGCTTTTGATACACCATAAGCATCAAGATAAGGCTGTGTACCAGAAAGTACAATACCACCAAAACTACCATTGAACAAGAAACTAAAGTCTATATTTCTGAAAGACAATGTATTTCTCCATCCCATTTGGAAATCTGGGGTTGAACGTCCTAATTTTATTTCTTGTGTTTGATCATAATGGTACTGAGCTGCTTCTTCTATAAGTTCGCCATTTTTATTGCGAGATAAAACACCTCTTACTGTTATATCAGACATACTACCACCTTCGCGCAATACGGTGCTACCTTTGCGTACTTCAGTAATATCAAATAATTGTCCTGTAAATGGATTGCGATAACCGCGTACTAGTTCTTTTATCTCATTCACGTTACGAGAATAAGTAAGAGTAGAATTCCAATTCAATTCTTTGTTAAAGAACTCTTTATTATAGTTTACTGATAGTTCTACCCCACGGTTTTCTACATTACCTGCTTGCAAATAGAATGATGAGTAGATAGATGAAGATGATAACTCTTGCTCAAAGAATTGGTTGAAAGTATTTGATTTATACAAAGTCAAATCAACAGACAAAGTATTATCAAAAAGTTTTGTATTCAGACCTGCTTCCCAAGAGGCAGTACGCTCTGCTTTAAATTCTGGATAAGGATATACCTTGTTGGTGGTTAGGCCTGAAGAAGTCAGATTATGGGTAATAGTACCAGGAGTGATACCTGTTTTGCTAATAGGCGAACCTACTTCGGTATATGAACCACGTACTTTCAAATAGTTAATAAATTGTGGTAGTTTTACCATTTGCGAAATAACTCCTGAAAGTCCTACTGATGGATAGAAGAAAGAAGGCTCTGCTGAGTTTACTAGCTGTGATGACCAGTCATTACGGCCTGTAACAGAAAGGTAAAGCATTCCTTTGTAGCCAAGCTCTGCACTACCGAAAACAGCTACATTCTTAGCTCGTGAATAACCTTGTCCTGAACCTCCTATTTGTGGATCGAAGTTTGCAGCTGAAAACAGGTTAGGCAAACGGAAAAGATAACCTCCTGCTGATAAACTTGTGCTGTAACGATCGTTGTAGCTTGAACCTAAGTTAGCAGTAAGTGAGAAATCTTCACCAAAGTTTTTGTTCATATTGAGCATAATATCTGCATATGTTTGCTCATCTTTTGAGTTGCCAATACTGTAATAACCTTTGTCGTGAGGGCCAAACTCTGGTTTCCATCCTACTAAGAAGTTAGTAGTACTTGCATATAATTTTTCTTCTTTTGTACCATAGTCGTTATCCAAACGTACACGTCCTGAGATGTTTAACCAGCTTAAGATTTCGTATTTTAATGAAGCTGACATCATATAACGTTTTTTGTTGTTTAAGAATAACTCACGATTAGCTACCCAATAAGGGTTTTCAGAGAAGTAACTATCTGCTTGTTCTGAATAAGGTTGGTATTTTTCATAGATGCCACGTGCTGGGTTATAACGTTCGTAAGCTTCTACATCTCTGTAGTCTAAACTACGAGGCATCAAGTATAAACCTACTAATGGGTTAAAGTAACCTCCACCTGCTATCATATTACGGTTCCCTTGACGGATAAAGTTACCACTTACATCTAAGTGTAGCTTATCTTTTGCAAATTTAGCAGTATTGCGTACCCCTACATTATAACGATAGTAAGCGTTATTAGGAATAAGGCCTTCTGCTTCAGTTTGAGCAGCCGATACAAAAGTTTGGTTTTGTGCATTACCGGTTGAGAAAGTCACAGAGTTCATCATATTAGTACCAGTATTGAAGAACTTGCGAGGCTCAAATGTAGAAGGTGTAGCTAATTTAGGCCCCCAACTCTTATCTCCTATACTTCCATAAGTATTTTGAAACTCAGGTAGCATTATAGGGGTCATCACCTCTATACTACTTGAGATACTAACCTCTGTTTTTCCTTCCTTACCTTTTTTGGTGTTGATAAGGATAACCCCGTTAGCAGCCTCACTACCATAAAGAGCAGCAGCTGAAGGACCTGTTAGTACGTTGATACTTTCAATATCCTCTGGGTTGAAGTCTGCGATACCTTCACCTCCACCAGGACGGCTCATTGCACCTGCTGAGTCATTTTGTTTGTTATACAATGGCACCCCATCAATCACGTATAACACACCGTTGTTACCATCAATTGACTTAAGACCACGCATTACCACTTTAGTAGCACCACCAACCCCAGCTGAGCTGCGTTGGATATTTACCCCTGCTACTTTACCATTAAGGCTATTCACTACGTTCACATCTTTCACTTTGGTAAGTTCTTCTGATTTTACCTGTTGTACGTTGTAGCTCAACGCCTTTTGCTCACGCTTGATACCAAGGGCAGTTACTACTACCTCACCAAGCTGTTGGGCTTCTTCCTTCAAAACAACGTTTAAAGTAAGTTTACCACTCGACTTATCAACTTTTTTTGACTGCGAAGTGTAGCCTAACGAACTAAATTCAAGTACCTCATTGCCGGCAGCTTGAATTTCGTACTTCCCGTCAAAATCAGTTGAAACACCACGTGTTGTACCTTTAATGACAACACTTACCCCAGGAAGGGGTAATCCATCGTTACCTGTAACTGTACCTGTCACAGATACTTTCGTTTGCGCAAATAGTGCACTACTAAATAGCGCAAAAACGAATAGCAACATTGATATTTTTACCTTCATTACTTTATTGAAATAAATTAATTTTGGGGCAAAGTTAAGATTATTTTAACAACCAACAAAACTTTTTAAAATAAAATTCAAGAATAGTGTATTTTTTAACATTTCGAAATAAGCAAGCCGCTGAATATCAAATTATAAGAAGAAAATATACAATAAAAGAAAAAATTTTAAGGATTTTTAAGTATTCTACCTATGCTATTAATCCTCAAGAACGCTATAATTAGAAAAACACTTCTGTTTTCTATTTATTGAAAAACAAGACGTATTTTTAAATTATTTAAAAAACAAAAGTCTATTTTCTAAGCCACAAATTAGAATGTGCGAGTTTTAGCAAATGTAAAAAATTGCTAATCTGCTAATTGGCTAATTAAAAACGCGTATCCCTTAGCAGTTTCTTTCAAGGCTTCAAAGCGTCCTGAAGCTCCTCCGTGCCCTGCCTCCATATTAGTATCCAAATAGAGAGGATGGTTATCTGTTTTTAGCTCGCGCAGTTTGGCTACCCATTTGGCTGGCTCCCAGTACTGCACTTGCGAGTCGTGTAGCCCAGCCGACACATATATAGCTGGATAGGCTTGCCGACGCACTTGGTCGTAGGGCGAATAAGAAAGCATATACTCGTAATACTCTTTTTCATTAGGATTCCCCCACTCATCATACTCTCCTGTTGTTAAGGGGATACTCTCATCGAGCATAGTAGTCACCACATCCACAAAAGGTACTGAGGCTATTACTGCCTTATAGAGTTCTGGTGCTTCATTAATCACAGCCCCTATCAGCAAGCCTCCTGCTGAACCTCCTTCTGCATAAAGATGCGATGGCGAAGTGTATTGCTGGTCGATAAGGTAACGCGAACAAGCTATAAAATCATCAAACGTATGTTTCTTCTTCAGCAGTTTGCCGTCTTCATACCAATTCCTACCCAAATATTCCCCTCCGCGTATATGTGCTATGGCATAAATAAAACCTCTGTCTAACAAACTCAAGCGCGTAGTAGAAAAATAAGGATTAATAATCACCCCATAAGCACCATAACCATAAAGCAGCAAAGGATTTGCGCCATTTTTCTCAATCGACTTGCGATACACAAGCGAGATAGGCACTTTTGTACCATCAGGGGCGGTAGCCCAAAGCCGTTCTTCTACGTAATTCTCTTTGCAGAAAGTTCCGCCTAATATCTCTTGTTCTTTCAGTACGCGTTGCTCTCCTGTACGCATATTGTACTCTATTATCGAGGCTGGGGTCGCCAGTGATTGATAATTATAGCGCAGCCATTCAGTCTCAAAAGCTACATTCTGAGTAGTATAAGCGGTATAAGTTTCACTCTCAAAAGGTAGGTAATAACATACAGAGCCATCCCAACTGCGTATCTGTATGCGTTCCAAGCCGTTATACACTTCCTCTATTACCAAATATTCTTTAAAAATTTCTATATCGTTAAGTCGCACTTCAGGACGATGGGCAATTACCTCCTGCCAATGTTCTTGCTCGGTAGCTGCTTCAGGAGTGCGCATCAATTTAAAGTTAGTTGCCCCATCTTTATTGGTGAGAATATAAAAAAAGTCTTCGTAATGCGCTATGTCGTATTCAAGCCCTCTTATGCGCGGCTGAAACACTTTAAAACTCTCTTGTGGGGTGTATGCATTAAGAATTTGGTATTCTGAAGTAAGGGTACTCTCACTGCCTATCACTATATATTTACGAGACTTTTCGCGATATACATAGGTGTCAAAAGTATCGTCTTTCTCCCAAAACACTAGTACATCATTTTTAGGGTCTGTGCCCAATGTATGTCGGTATATCTTATACGTACGGAGGGTTTTTGTGTGATTTTTTGCGTAGAAAATGGTGCGGCTGTCAGCTGCCCATACCGCTTGCCCATTAGTGTTTTTTATCTGGTAAGGCAGTACTTCACCTGTGCTAAGGTTCTTAATTTGTAGCGTGTATTGGCGGCGCGACACAGTATCAACTCCATACACCGCCCACTGGTTGTCATCGCTTACGGCAAAGCTATCCAATTGAAAGTAAGGCTTACCTTTAGCCATTGCATTGCAGTCAAATAGCACTTCTTCAGGTGCTTCTAAGGTCTCGCGCTGTCTTAGATAGATAGGGTAATCTTTGCCTACCTCATAGCGAGTGCGATACCAATACCCATTGTAGTAATAAGGCACTGAACTGTCATCTTCTTTTATGCGGGCTTTCATCTCAGCAAAAAGCGTATCTTGCAGCGCTTGGGTATGTGCCGTCTCTGCTTTGTAATAGGCGTTTTCTGCTTCTAAGTAGGCAATCACCTCAGGGTTTTCACGCTCTCGCAGCCAATAGTAATTATCCACGCGCTTGTTGCCAAACTCATTAAATATATGGGGTATTTTCTTCGCTTTTGGGGGGTTCATCAGATTATTAATTCGCTAAATTTAAAAAATCTTGCAATATCAGTGTCGCACTTATTTCATCAATAAGTGCTTTATTTTGTCGTTGTTTTTTCTTAAGCCCACTATCTATCATCGTTTGAAAAGCTATTTTCGAAGTAAAACGCTCATCATACCGATGTATTTTGATAGTGGGGAAACGTTCTTTCAGCTTAGTGAGTAGTTGCTGAATATCAGCTTCTACAGCCGAGTCTTCATTGTTAAGTCGTTTAGGCAATCCTATCACAAAAGCCTCTACCGCTTCTTCAGCTGTATATTTTTCTAAAAACGGAAGCAACTGAGGCGTATCAACTGTAGTAAGCCCCGATGCTATCAGTTTCAAAGGGTCTGTCACCGCTAAGCCTGTCCGTTTTGTACCGTAATCAATAGATAAAATTCTCATAATCCTTTCTGAATATTCCACACCCAATTAAGTGCTATTAGTACCGCAAGTGGTATCCAAACATACCTCTTCTGTAGTATGCGTCCTGCTCTATTATAGGCCTGTTGTAGGGTATTGCGCCACACTAAAGCATCGTACAGCAACCACAAAGTGGTGATGATAAGCCATACTAAAACTACTACCCCCAGCGGATTGGTATATAGTCCTTCTTGCCAACGTCCTGCTATTAGCGCACTTGCCGAACGAGTAGTGCCACAAGACGGACAAGGATAGCCTGTTACTGCTTTTAAAGTGCAAACTGTAAGCCCTACATTATGCGATTGCATAACTTGTTGCCCCAATAGCCACCCCCAAGCCATAGTGCATAGTAGTGCGATAAAAATATAAAAGTTCTTTGTCAATTTGCTAATTTTCTAATGGTAAAGACGGCCTCTAAAGCAATCATCACAAATGAGGGAATAATAATAAACAGGGCTTCGTGATAAGGATATAGACTGGCAGCGGTAGCCAACGGCACTGCTGCTATTACCACCAAAATCAGTCGTACCACCAATGCCCCCATAAAAGCAAATGCCGTATAGGTAGGATGCCAACTATTCACTGCCAAAATAATAGCAAAAAACACGAACGACAACCCGCTATGCACCCCCGCTATTTGTGCTGCACTATAAAAAAGTGCTATCCGTTGTTCATTGATGTAGTAATTGGCAGTGTAGTATAGACCTGCTGCTATAGGCAATAGGGCTATAAGGTATAAAAGTAAGTATTTAAGGCTACGATTCATCGGTCATTTGTTGGGCTTTTCTGATAATGCTGTACATTGCCCCTATCACTCCTACAAGGCTGCACACCACTGTACAGAGCGAGTAGTCGTTAGGTAGTTTGGTATCTAGCCAAACACCAAAAAAACTACAAACAGCTATAGTAATAGCCATTTGTAGTCCTGCTTGTGAGAAGTATATCCACTTATTTAAGTGGTTTTTCGTTGGCATTCTGTTGTTTTTCATTGGTAAAGTTTTTACCGCCTTTCATTGTACAAGTTACGTTAAATACCGCTCCTGGTTCTATTGAAAGTTTGTCTACATACACCTCACCTTCTACCACTGCAGTCGATTTGAGGCTTAGCACACTACTAATTTTGATAGTGCCTGTTACTTTCCCTTCTATATCGGCATTTTCGCATATCACAGTACCGTTTATCACACCGGTTCTGCCCACTACTAATTTGCCAGAAGTCTGAAAAGTACCTTCTACCTCACCATCTATTCTGAAATCAGACTTAGAGTTGATTTCTCCTTTAAACTTAGTTTCTGCAACGATACGGTTGCTACTTCCTGATGTATTTTCTGCTGCCATAGTTTTATTGTCTCTTTCTTTATTAAATATAGCCATTACATTTATATTAAAACACAGCCCCAAAGGTAGAATATTTTTTTTGAAAATGCAAATTTTTTAATTAATTATATTTCTCACAGATTTATAATAAACTGATAATTAGTCTTTTAATCAGCAAATTGACAAATTAGCAAATCAATAAATCACTTTACCCCGTGCATCAGCTTCTTTATAAAAGGGGTAAGCAGTATTATCAGCACCCCTGCCGTAGCGGGCACAATAGTGAATATCAAAAAGAAAGTACTCAAACTGTATTGGCGTGTGATATTTTCTATCTGCCCTCCTACTACGGCTGCCAACTTATGCCCTATGGCTACTGCTAAGTACCACACACCAAACATAAAGGCAATCATCCGCCCAGGAACGAGTTTTGATACGTACGAAAGTCCAACAGGCGATAAGCATAACTCACCCATAGTGTTAAACATATAGGCAAAGAAGAGCCACAGCATACTTACTTTCACCCCGTGAGTAACACCGCTGGAGCCTATAGCCAAAAGTCCAAACCCTACGGACAACATCAGCAAGCCTATACCGTACTTCACTGCTGCAGGCGGATTATATCGGCTATCCCACCAGCGCGAGAACAAACTCGCTAAAGCAATGATAAAGAATGAATTGAGTATCGAAAACCACGATACGGTAGCCTCTACCCAGTTGTCGCGTACTTCAGTAACGGTAGCTGGTATCAGCCCATTGTCTTTGCCTAAGGTGGTACCTCGCTCGCGCGCCCATTGCTCTTTAGCTGTATTTACGTAGCCGAATGAGGTGTTTTTGTTGTTCTTAGACAATAATTTTATAGTACTACCCACCTGCAAAGGCTCATCTACTACCCCTATGATAGTGCTGCGTGTTACTCTCTTCTTCGCAACATCTTGAGCCCTATTTTCTTCTGTGATAGGCAAGTACACAGTTCTTCCTTGGGCATCTGTCGTTTCGTAGGCTTCGTAGGTCACGCTATAGGCAGTAGTCTTAAAATCGCGATTGAGCATCCACGCGGCTATCCCCCACACCAATGAAAAGCAGGTCAGAAGTACTACTACTGCAGGGAATATCTTTTTATAGGTTTTCTTTACAAGTATAAACAACACATAACTAATGAGTAGCAGCGGAATAACTGTCAGCAGGGCGTTAAAAATATTGTATAGCACTGCCCAATTGCCGTGTAGCTCACGTTCCACATTATCGCGGGCAAAAATGATAAGAGACGAAGCGCCTTGCTCAAACGACAGCCAAAAGAAAACCACAAAAAAGCCGAAGATAACCACCGTTAGCATCCTATCGCGTACGATGCGTGTATAGCGCATTATCCTACTGGCTATCAAGAAGAAGAAAGCTACCAAACCTACTATTACCACTACGTATTGTCCTTTTAGGGTAGGCAATGATGCCCACGCAAAAAGGTCTGTATTCCATATTTTAGAAAGCGGGTCGTTTAGTGCATAACCTACTCCTATAACAGCAGCTAAGGCTATTAACACCTTATCGAGTATCGTAAACGGATTAGGTTTTTCTTCCTCATCTTGCGGGGTTGTTACCGCCTCTTTTTTCTCTTGTGTAGTAGGTTTATCGCCTATACTGCCAAAGAGTGGTTTGGCAAACCAAAACTGTATAGTGCCGAGCAGCATAAAAATACCTGCTAAACCAAAGCCCCAGCTCCAGCCTATACGCTCTGCCAAATAGCCACAAAGCATCATACCAAAGAAAGCCCCTGAATTTACCCCCATATAGAAGATGGTGTAAGCGGCATCTTTCTTTTGGGGTAGGTCTTTATACATCTCCGATACAAACGACACCATATTAGGTTTGAAAAAACCGGTACCTATCACCAAAAACGCTAACCCTAAGTAGAGCGACCACTCCGTTTCAAACGCCATTGACACGTGCCCTAATGTGATGATAACTGCCCCGATAATAACTGCCCAGCGATAACCGGTAAACTTATCAGCTACTATACCTCCTAATATAGGGGTGAGGTAGAGCAACATCACATAAGTACCAAAGAGGGCTCCTGCGTTCTCAGTGCTCCATTCCCAACCTGGGTTATAGCCTATAAGGGTCATTGTCAAGAAGTTAATCAGCAGCACCCGCATCCCATAGAAAGAGAAGCGTTCCCACATTTCGGTAAAGAAGAGCACAAACAGTCCTGCTGGGTGCCCTAATACTTGCGTATCAAAAATGGTCTTTCTTGTCATTTGTTGTTATTTTAAAATATCGGGGTAAATAGCGTTTCGCTAATTGAATAGGTTCCACTTCACACCCAACCGTATGATAAAATCGCGGTAAGGCTGTCGAGGGGTAGCATAATAATGGTACGGATTGCCTAAAACAGAGGGCAGCAAACTGCTTAAAGGCACGTGAAATTGCTCTAAGCTAAAGAAAATACGCATCGTACGTACCTTAGCATTCAAAAAGAAGTCGAGCATAGGGTAGTTGCCTATCTTCTGAGCGTCTTGTACCTGAAATTCTGCCAATAGCGGGTTGTACTCATTAGCGTAATACTTACTAAAGTAGTTAAGCCCAATACCTGTTTGCAGTATCATTGCTTTGTTAAAAAGCGGACTCTTAAAATAGAAACTATTCCGAGTGACGAATGCAGGCACATTAAGCACTGACTCGTCTTGTACTACTTGCTGATAAAGAAGCGTGTTATCGAGTCCAAACTTGCCAAAAACAAACTCTTTCTGTAGCTTGAGTTGCAAATACTGAATATTCCCTCCGTATTGCGCTGGAGCTACTTGCCCTGTAGATTGTGGTTTAAAATAAGTGTAATTATTAAGATTGGTAAGGTCTAAATGCACACTACCCCACTGTGTTTGCAGGTCGGCATAGAGCGTTTGGTTATTCTCCTTCCCAAAGGAAGTGTAGTTATCCCAATTGTAATTCTTATAATCACTTTGGTAAAGCAGATAGTTGAAGTTAGGCATAGCAGAATGCAACATAGCCCCTGCACTTAGCTTGTTCTGAGCATCTAATGCATACGATAGCGTTCCCTTCAGCTGCGTGCCTGTCATCTTGCCGACAAAGGTTTGTTCACCTTCAGCTGTAATGCTAAAGCCGCCTACTTTCTTATGCCATTGCAACCCTATGCTTAGGTCGGTGTCCTTTATCTGGTGGCGCTGTAGCACTCCTCCTACGTAGTAAGCATTGCGAAAATAGTAATTGTAGTGATAAGCATTACCAAAGACGAATGTCCTACCCAAGTAGGGCAACTCTAACTCAGCCCCTACTCTATTGTGCATCTTCTGCAAGCGCATCTTATCGCTGAGGCTACTACTTACTAAAGCCGTACCTAAATAAGCATTAGCGGCTCGCTCACCAAAGGCGTAGTACTCCGTTTCGTACATAAATAGGTGACGAAAGCGTATTTGTTTATAAGAGGAAAGTGAATCGCGTTGCCGCAAGAAAGCGAAGTCGTGCTGTAAAAAATAGCGCTTACTCTCGCGTTGGTTTTCAGCATCTAACAGATTCATATCTATCACAGCACGGTTTTTAAATTGCTTATCACCACTCTCAAACTGCCGAGGGGTAGTCATACCTCCATTCTCCTGACTATCTATATCGTGATTGGCAAAATGGGCAAAAAGAGTATACTTTTTATTAGGGGATACGTACGAAACCCCTGCTCTAAAGTTACCATTACTCACCAGTGCCCGCTGATATTTACCCAAGGAGCGCAGTCCTCTATAAGCGATGAAAATATTAGTAGTGGGCTTTAGATTAGCAGAAAAGAGTACATCAAGGGTTTGCCCTTGCTCCATTCCTGTTTTGTAAGTAAACTGAGTGATAGGGGTAGGCAAGTAATAATAAGTCACCTCTTCAGGGGTGAGGTATAGCTGTGCTTTAGCCTCTGCTCCCATTTGTGGGAAGTAAGCGCGCTTACGAAAGTCATAAGCTAACGTATTGTAGGGCTGACCCATATTGCCAAAAGGCATCTTGCCAAACATATCCTTGCCCCAAGCGTTATGCTGATAGTATTTAGCTATCGATATAGAGGTGTCAATAGCGGTAGTATCGCGTGTATAAGTGATTATTTTGTAGGCATCTGCCGTAAAGGTGATACTATCTTTTTTCTTTTTAGGCCGCAATGATTTAAAGGTTACAGTGCTCCCTTTTTCTGAAGTCTTACGCCCCTCATAGTCTCTGTCTTCTTGCGCCAAAAGCAACATCGGACAAAGAACTAAAAAGAAGAAATATAAAAATGGTTTAAAAGTCATTTGCTTGCAATTAGACCGCAAAGGTAAAAAACAATTAGCAATTTCGCAAATTAGCAAAAGGCACTATCAGTAAATAAAAATTTAGGAATTGCCCGATAAGCACGAGAGTGGCTGCCGCGAAGAGTACAAGGCGACGGCGTTTGGCAGCTGCCGATAGCAGCAGCAAGAAAGGCAATACAAAGCTGAAAAGCATCATCAGTATAAGAAGAGGGGTATAACCATTAGCTTTCAGCACTTCGTAATACACCGTTTCTTCAGGTATATTGGCATACCATATCAGCATAAACTGCGAATACCAAAGATACGCCCAAAAACAAGAGAAAGCAAATACATATTTACCCATATCGGCATAATGTACCGAACCACTAAAGAGGGTAACCAATGCCATAGCCGAAAGAAGAAGACTGCTAAGCACATACCAGCTGTAAAGACTACTATGCCAGTGCGGAGTAAGGCTTAAAAGCCAATCGGCTGATAGGGGTAACTCTATAAGAAAAAACACGACTAAGAAAAGTACGTGAGGATAAGTTTTCTCAGCTATAGTTGCTTTTGGCAACACCCCATAGCGGTATACTAACCACACCGCGGTATAGCCTCCAGCACGCAACAGATAGTAAGGCTCGGCATTGCGCCACGCCAATAAGGCTAATAAGGCTATAGTTATCACCCATAGGGGGGCGCTAACACGCTGCATAATAGGGTATAAGTCAGTTGCCCAAGTAGCCTGTGCTACCCTATTGATAGCGTAAAACACTAGTACCCCTACTAACGTAAGCGCGCTGTACAGCACAACGGTATATAATACACTCCAGAAGTCCATTATTTTTGGTTTTTGATAAATAGGTTGTTCAATTCTCTCACTCTCTTTTCTGTTTCCTCTAAGTTGATGTTTTCAATCACAGCATCCGAGAGGGCAATGCGCTGAGCGTCTGTCCATTGCTGTGCCATACGCGCTCGCACTTGGGCTTCAGTACTCCCGTCACGACTCATACATCTACTGATGCGTAGAGCTTCGGGTGCTGTAACAGTGATGATGAAATCGCAGTTCTTATAACTACCGCTCTCAAAGAGTATTGCTGCTTCTTTTATAACGTAGGGTGAGGTCTGTAGGGCTACCCACTGATTAAAGTGGTCAGCAAGCACAGGGTGCACTATACTATTAAGCACCGCCAACTTATCCGGATTGCGAAATACGATGTCGGCCATATAAGCGCGGTTATATACTCCTTCAGCATAAGCCTCTGCCCCAAATACCTCTACGATGCGCTTCTTTATTTCAGCAGAAGTATTAATGAGTTTTTTAGCTTCGGTATCCGAATCATATACCGCTATGCCTAAGGCTGCAAACAGTCGCGCTATAGTGCTCTTGCCGCTCCCTATTCCTCCAGTCAGTCCTACTACTTTCATTCTTTTCTGATTAAAAAATCTACTTTATCTTCACCGAAGAAACTTATCTTCATTCGTTTTTTCTGAGTGCTAAGCTGCAAACTAATGCTACTGCCTTCAGCTTTAGCAAAATCGGCTGTAGCTTGTATATCATTAGGGGTAAGTGCTTTCAGTATGCTCAAGTCGCCAGTGCAAAGTACCGTTATCTCATTGGGGAATACCTTCACTTGACTGTCTTTAGGCACATTTACCACCTGCACAGGCACTTTCAGCAGTTGCTCACTCACCTTATCTACAAAGGCTTCCATCTTAATAGTATGAAGGTCGTAAGTAATGTATTTGGTGTTCTTAAGCGAATAGTTTTTGCTAAAATTATCTTTGATAAGTTTCTTTTTAGTATACTGAAAAGTCACTTGGGTAAGGGTGTCAATCGCTTTTTGACTGCCATAAGCCGTTACCGAATCAGGGGTGATGCGCAGTTCTGTCAGCTGGTATTCTTTGGCATACTCTACATTCAACTGCATTAGCACGGGTATTTTCTTACTGACTTTCTTCTCTAAAAGCAGTGTAAGGGTATCAGAGACTACCGAGCGTATTTTAAAGTTCGACAAATAAGTATTCGTAAGTTTCTCTCTGGTGCTTTTAGATAAACAATACTGAGCCCCTTCTATGTGTTTCAGGTCTGTATAGTCTACGCTTAGGGCTTCGTTTTGCGAATAGGTCTTCAGCAGGGTAAACCCATTGCCTTCTACTAATAGCTTAATAGCATTAGGAGCTGAAGGCATCAGCACTTGGTGTGCAGGCAGGTTGGTAACCACCACCGGCACTGATACTTCGCGCAACAGGTTTTTAGAAAGCCTTATCAGCGACCATAAGAAAGCAGATAGCAGCACGCACACTACGAAAGTGAGCGTCCTGCTATCTTTTAGAAATATCCGAATCCGTTTCATATTTTGTAGGTTGTTACATATTGTTCGCTTCTGGCAAAAGGGTAAAGTACACCTTATATTCGCGCCCATTATCTTCTATCAGCGCATACCCATCACGACCACTAGTAAGGGCTTCATACTGCTCAATAGGTAGCTTGCCCGACATCACCACCTTAGGATAACGTATAGTATTTTTTATTACAATGTCTTTAGAAAATACTATCTCTTTTATCGATACATTTTTTAACTCTTCATTAAAAGTAAGTTGTATTTGCTGTGGATAATAAGCAGCTGTCTTACTGTATAAAAGTGCTTTCTCTACTGTCAAACGCGGGTGGTTAGAAGGACGACGATTGATAGTAATATCCTGACTGTACACTTCTGATTCTTTATTGATACTAGTCACTATCAACCTGATATGAAATCGCCCTGCGCGCACATCATCTGTTATTTTAAAAGTAGCACTTGTACGAGTAATGCGTATAGGGGTCAAATATATATAGTGGCGACCATAAGTATAATTGTAAGGCTCTAATCTCAGTTGTGTAGGGAATGGTTTATAGATAAAATCAAAATCCATATTCTCGCCATAAATAGTAAACTCATCATCTTTGTTGAGTACTGTTTTAGAGATAGAACGTATCACAGGGGTACCCGCTATTTGCACTTGTATAGCTTGTTTTTTGCTATTCACTAACGGAAAAGTGTATTCTTTACTACCTTTCTTCATCACAAAAGAAAAATCATTACCTTCAGCAGGAGGAGCAGCCACCTCATTAGGCATTTCTAAGTCTATAGAATACGAACCATTTCTTATAAACTTCTTGATAAAAGGATAATCCTTTCCTGCTTTGCGCAAATAATAAGTATATTGGTCTATCTCGTTTTTCTTTATAAACACTTGTGCCTCAAGCATATCCTTAGGCCATACTAACACATTGCGCACCTTGCCTAGGCTAGAAGTAAAGTAATCCATAATACCTCCAAAATGAGGGGTACCATTTATTAGCACAACGTTCCATTCACTTCGTTCAGTAATATCATCTAAGGTAAGTCTTAGGTTGTAAATACCATTTTGGTAAGTAGTAGAGGGCACTTCAGCAGTAATTACCTTTTGTTTTTGGTCAAGCTGCTTGATAGTAAGGTTTATTTCGGCTTGTGTTTCTTTATTGATTAACACTGCTCTTACAAGGCTCTTATCAGAAGGTAGGTATCCTGTTTTGATGTGTACTACATCTACTCCTGCATTATCAGTTACCTTAAACTCTTTAATCGATATAGAGGTAGGTTTTTTAAATGCTACTGATACAACATACACTCTTTTATGATAACCATTTTTAGCCGTAACTGTATAGGTTACAGGGTTTGTAAAGTCTGTAGGCACTTCTAACGCTGGATTGATAGTCGCTCCTGCTGGAAATTCTGCACAATAAGGTTCTAAGTTCTTTATATTCGTACCCGTAGGCACTGTTATAACAGCCGTTATTATATCACTATCCGAACTATAAGTAGGAACATAGTTTGTATGAAAAGCTCCGTCTTCACTCTTCAAAGCCATAGGGCCTATCTCTGCCTTCGTATCTTTATAGTGACTAACAACTACCTTATACTGCCTCTTGCTGCCATCTTTTGCTGTAACCGTATAGGTAACGTGGTTTTGAAAGTTTATTGATGTTTGCAATGCCGGACTAATAGAGGCTCCCACAAAATCTATGAGCGGGGTAAGCTGTAGAGGGGCATCGTCAGGCAATATTGCCACTATGGTTTCGCTGTATACAGTAGCCGTATAGGCAGTGTTATCAGCAGCTACTACAGCAAAACTGAGTATTTCTTTACGCGATGCCTCACTATCTGTTTGGGTAGTGTCAGTTTGAGTGGTTGCCGTCTGGGTAGTGCTAGTTTGAGTAGTACTCGTTTGGGTAGTAGCGGTCTGCGTAGTGGCTGTAAGCGTGCCTGTTTGGGTAGTAGTTGTTTGGGTACTACCTCCTGTCTCTTCTTGCGGCTCATCTTTAGTACAAGCCCAAAACACAAATATTGCTGCTAATAAAAAAAGTAATCTGTTCATAATATTATTTTAGTATTTTCCTTATTATTCTAATTTTCTAACTGAAAAGACGACTATTTCAGTAGGACTTTTCTCTGTAACTATCCACACTGTTCTGTCCAAATCAACATCAATAGCGATAGGCGACACCGATTCTACAGGAAAATCCTTTATCAGGTTGCCCTTATCGTTATACAAATAGGCTTTTTGGGTAGAAAGGTCGTTTACGCTTACGTAGTTTGTTCCTCCTATTCTAAACAGACGCGGACGCTCGTATTTACCATTGAGCAGCTCTATTTTCTTAGTTCCAACAGTAAGTATATTACCCGATAGGGCATAGAGCAGGTACTTATTCCCGCCCCAATAGAAAGGGGCTTCAAGGTTCTTTTTCTCTTTTCTGATACCGCCCTTTTCATCTATAAATACGGCATAGCCCTCATTGGTGGTAAACATAAAAAGTCCGTTCCATACAGCAGGTGGGTTGTCAGAAAAAGTGTAGCGGTCGCGTACCGTGATGCGGTTCTCGCCATTGCGGTGCAGTATATTGAAAATACCGTTATCGGCGGCATAGATTAGATAATCGCGATCAGCAATCCGAAAGTGCTTAGGCGTGTAGAGGGGCTTGCCATTAGTGCGCTGAAAAAAGCCCTTTACCACTTGCCCTTTGCGGTCTAACAGGTGCAGTGTCTGATTTTCAGCAAACAGAAAACGATATTCCCGATCGGCATTATAGTCAAAGACCTCTAAAGGGGTAAGCTGTCCCTTGTACTTGTGTGGGAAAGGCTCTACCTCTTTGCCATTGCGGTCTAACACCCATACAGTTTTTTCAGTAGAAAAAGCCATTTGCAGAAAACCATTCTTAAAAAGGTCTACTTGATAAATAGGACTTTGTATTTTGCCGTCTAAGTGCTTTTTCCAGAGTAGCGAACCGTTATTGCCTATAAGGTAAAGGTCGTTATTAGCATCTTGTACCGCTATTTCCAGCTGTTTAGTGCGGTGGTTTAGCAGCAAAGTAGGTGGTATAACCATCTGGTCGTCAAGGGCAAAGCGAAAGCGCTCTCGCATCTCGTCAGTAAGATTGCCTTCTGGCTGATGCTCGCATACGAAGTTCAGCACGTAGTAATCGTTCTGAGGCGTCTGCTGAAACAGTGCCCAGCGGTAATGCTCAGCTATATAAGGGTACTGCAAACTAAAGGAAGATTGGTCATAAAGGTTAGCAATACGGCTGAGGGTAACGTTCGAGGCACTGTGCTGAGCCAATTGTTGGTAGGCTTTGTTATATGATAGGGTATTGCCGCGCTGCATATCATTCACTACCGAGATAAGAAGTTCGCGGGTCGGGGTAAAGATAAGGTTTCTCTGATATACCCCTACGTAACGAGGCGTAAAATCAGGGGCAAAAGCCTTAAAGAAAGAAAGCGGCAGCTCTGGGTTGAGGTCGTACATAGCGAAGTTGTACTGAAAATCTTCAGATAGTACAGGCAACTGCTGCAGTGCATCGTCTACATTATAGGCTGAAGCAACCGCAAAATACCCATCGAGTGTTTGGGCAAAAGCGATACCATTAACACTCGTAAGAAAAGGCGATTGTTGCGCCAAGCTATCAGGCAGACTGATAAGATCGGCATCGTCAAACGAATAGGCCGTGAGCTTAAGCACCCGCGCGGGCAAATGGTCTATAAGAGTGTTCTGATAGGGTTGCGTGCGCAGCATACAGTCAGAAGTGTTGTTTTCTTTGTCGATAAGACTGATACCGCTAAAGCGCACATTGTTTTCTTCTAAAAAAAGGTCAAAAGTCACCCAATTGTTATTGTTGGGCAGTACATCTGTGCCAAAGAAAGAGCGAAAATAGGTATTAGCCCCTTCCTGCGAAAGGAAAATGCTAGCAGCACACTCGTTATTGCTGAGTTTTTGCAAGGCTTCTAAATCTTGCTGACGAGTGGTAAGGGGTTTATCTTTGGGCTGCGCATAGCTACCCACTTTGTCTGTATCGCCTATAATGAGGTAATCGCCCTGTAGGGTGTAAAACCATTCCTTGCCAAATTGGGCTTGCTTCTGCACTTTGTCATTCGCTTTTTTCCAAATACTAAGGCTGTCATTAGTTATATGGGGCGTTACAGCAAAGAAATGATCATCAGCCGAAAAAGCCACCCACAGATTCTCATCAGTAGGAAGGGTATTGAGTATCTTCACCTCGTGCAAACGCAATGGGTGAGGGTTATGCTGCTTCCAAAATGAATTGTTAGCGATAACACTTAAGAAATTGTCTTTGTCATTGATGCGATAGATAACAGCCGTGTCTTCAGGAAAGGTGAAAGGAGTGACAACAGCTTTCTTTTCAGCTGAATCACAAGCTATTAGCGATAAGAAGAGCGATATGTATAACAGGAAGTACCTCAAGATGTATAAATGTTGATGATTAGGCAAAGAAAGCAGCTGATACTTTTTTCTAATAAAGTATCATCTGCTTTTTTGTTGTGACCGCAAGGGGATTCGAACCTCTATCGTCAGAACCGGAATCTGATATTCTATCCAGTTGAACTATGCAGCCAATTTTCTGTTATGCTTAAGCTAATAGCGATTTTACTATAGCCGAAATTACTTTCCCATCGGTTTTGCCCGCTAATTGCTTAGTAGCTACTCCCATTACTTTGCCCATATCTTTGGCAGAGGTGCCCCCTACTTCAGCTATAATAGCTTTCACGGCTTCTGTTACTTCTGCTTCCGACAGTTGTTTAGGCAAGAATTTTTCTATCACTGCCACTTGTGCCAATTCGGGTTCAGCCAAATCGTTTCTTCCTTGCTGTGCGTATAGGGCAGCACTATCTTTGCGTTGTTTTACTAATTTCTGAAGGAGTTTTAGTTCCTCTTCTTCTGCTAGTTCAGCAGCGGCTCCTGCTTCGGTTTTAGCCAGCAGTATAGCCGATTTAATAGCTCTTAATGATTCTAATGCAATGGTATCTTTAGCTTTCATTGCTTCTTTCAGAGCGTCCATTACCTTAGTTTGTAAACTCATAATTCATTTAATATTATAAGGGCAAAGTTACGCCAATATTTTTAACTGCACAATATTTTGCCCACATTTTTTTATTTCCACTGTAGCGATTCCATTATTTTGCGAATATCCTTTTCTATATAAGCACTAGCCGGCTGTATAGAATCGTAGTTCGGCACTGCCTTAAAGTAGATAGAACCCGAAATAAAGTGTCGCAGACTGTCAGTTGCATAAAACTGCGATTGCGAAGCGGCATTGCCATACACTTGGTAAAACATACCGTACACGTGGGTACTATCATTAGCAAAAACGGTAGAAGCTATATTATCAGCTTTAATGGTGTGCTCGTAGGTAAACTTTTGGGCATCTTTCAGCAGTTTTTTCAGGTTGCCTTCTACGGGCTTATAGGTCAGGTAGATAGTAGCGTGCATCGCGGGGTACTCTATGTTTATATCGCAATCGTGTGCCTGATATTTCACTTCCGACAGGCTGTTAGCCTGAAAGCTAAACGGACAGTTAGGCAGTTGGGTAACAGGTGCATAAACGGCAGGCGTATAGTCTAACCGCAACCCTCCTTTAGGTTTGGGCAGGGTATCGCCCCCACAACTGCTAAGCAGCGAGCCTATAACAAACAAGAGTGTATATAAAGATATTTTCATCAGCAAAAGGTGTATAGCTAATATGTGAAAAGAAAACCTCAGCAGTATAAGGGCTAAGGTTTTCTCGGTGTAATTTCAGAATAATATTTTTAGCGACTACAAAAAAGATTATTTAGCGTCTTTGTCAGCTGGGTTTTCTCCTCCTTTTTTGCAGCAAGATTTCTTACCGTCTTTTTTGCAGCAAGATTTTTTGTCGGCATTCTTGTCGCAACATTTTTTATCTTCTTTAGCGTCTTTTTTGCAGCAAGACTTTTTACCGTCTTTTTTACATTCTTTTTTGTCGCCGTCTTGGTCAGCTTTTTCTACCTTAGCATTAGCGTTACCGTCTTGGTCAAGTACTACGCTTTGGTTCATATCAACTGCTTTAACAGTAGCAGCAGTAGCGTTGGTGCTGAAAGCAAACATAGCGAATGCTACAGCCATTAGTTTCAATGTGTTCTTCATACGATATTTATTTAAATTATTTATTAATTTACAATTAGTTATTTTTCCTTATTTGATGACCGCACAAGCTATTGAGGCTACACTTATTTTCACCTCTGGTATGCTGCTTAAGGCGGTGTAACAGCGCTCAAGGGTAGACCCTGTAGTAATTACATCATCTACTAACAGCAGGTGCTTGCCTATCCATCGTTCAGGATTGCGGAGGGCGAAAATATAGTCATTTTCGTTAAACCGCTTCCATACAAACTTCCGCGTTTGGGTACCGACGGCATCGGTTTTTATTAGCAAATCATCTGTATAGGCTATCTGCATAGTGCGAGCTAAACTCTGCCCAAAACGCGCTACTTGATTATAACCTCGCCGACGCAATTTGCGTGGGTGCAGCGGCACTGGTAGCACCACTTCTGCTGAAGAAAAGGGAGCGGCAGTTGCTATATAGCTACCGAGCCACTTGCCAAGCCATTCACCTATTTCTTGCTTACCTTTGTACTTCAAATAGTGTATCAAATCTTGTGCCACATTGCGTTTTCCAAAGAAAAATAATGAGGTAGCTCCTTCTATAGGGCAACGATGCCTCAACGTTTGCCATAAGGGGTTGTTAGGCGATAAATGAAAAGAAGTCTCTTCTAAATGCGCTGTGCAATTAAGGCATAGGTACGACTGATGCGCCAACAGCGGCACCCCACAATGCAAACAGTAGCGAGGCTGCAATACCGAACGTATATCATCAAAAAGCAAAGCAAAGAGGGGTTAAGGTTAATAATGGCATTTGGCACACTCGGTGCTGACTTTCTGCGTGCGATGACACTCTATGCACCACCCCATAGTGAGGGGAGCGTGCTGTCGCATAACCTCCATTTTAGGCACCTCACCGTGACATTGTTGGCAGTCTAACCCTGCCACTTTTACGTGTTGTGAGTGATTGAAATACGTAAAATCGGGCAGCTTATGTATGCGCACCCATTGTACTCCCTGCGGCTTGCCAGTGTACTTAAACTGTTGTTCGTCCCAGCCTGCAGCAGCGTATAGTTTCTTTATTTCAGCAGTGTAGAAGGCTTTGGTATAACCTTGCGCAAGGTCTTCTTCGCCCTCATACTCGCTTATCGTTTTATGGCAACCCATACACACATTCAGCGAGGGAACGGCAGCCATAGCCGACGAGCGAGCCCCCGAATGGCAGTATTGGCAATCTATCTGATTGTCGCCCGCGTGTATCTTATGCGAAAAGTGTATCGGCTGCACAGGCTCATACCCCTCATTCACCCCTATTTGCATCAGATAGGCGAACAAGGCATAACAGCCTCCTAAAAAAGCCAATACCACTGTTATTATTATCAAACTCTTTTTCAATTTACTCGTCTTTCGTCTTTTGTATTTCGTCTTTAAGCAACACTTGTTTCACTATCTGCCATCGTTCTTCTTCTGTCAGCTGTGTAGCAAAGGCAGGCATAGCATTACGCCCATAGTAAAGCACGTGGTAAATACTCCCTTCGGTAAAATCGCGACCTGCAAACTGAGGCACGCCAAACACCTTACCACGCTGCACTAATACGCCTTTGCCATCACCTTGCTCACCGTGGCAAAGTGCGCAATACACATTATAGAGCGCTCGCCCTCGTGCGGCATCTACAGTTAGCGAGGCATCAGCGCGTAGGCTTGCCTTAGCCTGCTCGTAGCCCTCAAGGGTATTGGGGTACGAATAGGGCAGACTACCGCGCTTCACAGTGTGTTCTGGCGGAGTGAGTGGGGGCGTAGCATAGGTTTTATAGGCAGCACTTTCGTACATATCAGGGGCAAACTCACGATTAGGCTTTTGCTTATCCCTACACGCCAAAAGCAACAGCCCTAAAAATACAAGCCCTATATATTTGGTTATACACTTCATTTTTCGTTTTTATCTTCTTGTGGGGCTGACTCATACGCTATCACAAACGTATCATCAGTAGTCTCTGGCTTAGGATTCTCTGCCTTTTTAGTCGGGTACAGACGACTGCGGAATAGAAAACTCAACACCAATAGGTGAGCCGCAAAATAGACCGTCAGCTCAAAAATAACAGGCACAAAGGCGGGCAGTCCTTGCCATAAAGTAGCGTTAGGCTTACCGCCAAAGTTTTGCGGCCAGTCAGCTATCATAGTGTAATAGACCAGCCAAGCCCCAAAAAGGAAACCCAGCAGTCCGTATACAAAAGTGGCTTTGCCCAAGCGCGAGGGTTTATGCCCTAACGCTTCACTAAGCCCGTGTACTGCAAAAGGGGTATACACTTCTTTAATAGCGACGCCTTGCGCGCGTAGTGCCTTCACCTCAGCCACAAGCTCTTCGCCTGTGCGAGTCCCCTCTGGCTGCTTGCTGTCTAATATTACGTTTTGCTTAATCTCTGCTTGAGCAATCATCGGGAAAGTGCGAGCGTAGAGCAAAAAGAGCACTAAGAAAAAGCCTATCGTACCTACAAACACCCCAATATCTACATAGGTAGGCGAAAACATCGTCCAAGAGGAGGGTAAGTAATCGCGGTGCAAAGAGGTAACGATAATCACAAAACGCTCAAACCACATCCCCACACATATCACTATGCTAACAAAAACAGTAAAGGCAATACTATGCCTAAGTCGTTTCACCCATAATAGCTGAGGCAGTAACACATTGCAAATAAGCATTAGCACAAATGCCCACGCATAAGGCCCTGTTGCGCGATTCAAAAATACAAACTGTTCAGTCGCATTGTCTGACCTCCAAGCGGTATACATCTCGGTTAGGTAAGCCACCGCTACAAGGCTACCTGCTATAAGCATTACGGTATTCATTAGGGCTATATGCTGGCGGGTAATATACGCCTGCAAATGGCATACCTTGCGCAAGATAATCAGCAGCAAACTCACCATCGCAAAACCCGAAAAAATAGCTCCTGCTACAAAGTAAGGCGGAAAGATAGTAGCGTGCCAACCGGGTACTACCGAGGTAGCAAAGTCAAACGAAACGATGGTATGCACCGATAGCACCAAAGGCGTAGCAATGCCCGCTAAAAGCAGGGTGGTTTGCTCAAAACGCTGCCAGTCTTTAGCGCGCCCACTCCAGCCAAAGCTGAGCAAGCTGTATATTTTCTTCTGAAAAGGTTTGATAGCGCGGTCGCGTAGCATTGCAAAGTCAGGGAGCAAGCCTACCCACCAGAAAACTAACGACACCGAAAAGTAGGTAGCTATCGCAAACACGTCCCACAGCAGAGGTGAGTTGAAATTATCCCACAGCGAACCGTATTGGTTAGGAATAGGCAGCGTAAAATGTAATAGCCACGGTCTGCCCATATGCAGTATCGGGAAGATACCCGCTTGTATAACAGCAAAAATGGTCATCGCTTCGGCAGAGCGATTGATAGCTACGCGCCACTGCTGGCGGAAGAGTAGCAGTATAGCCGAGATAAAAGTCCCCGCGTGCCCGATGCCTATCCACCACACAAAGTTAGTGATGTCCCACGCCCAGCCTACTGTCTTGTTGAGCCCCCATACACCTATACCCTCTCTTACGGTTAGCCACATACACCAAAAACCCCAGAGGGCGGCGACTGAGGCAAGAGCAAAAGCGAGCCACCATTGCCCATTAGCGCGCCCCTCTATAGGGCGTGCTACCTCACTGCTGATAGTATGATAAGGGTTATGCTTCGTCATTAGTGTTATCAGTATTTCTTATTTTGGTTTGATATATTACATTGGGTTGCGTGCCGAGCTGCTCTAATAAGTGATACATACGGTCACTGGCAGTCAGGGGTACAATAGGGTCTTCAGGGTTATTAGCATCGCCAAAACGGATAGCCCCTGTAGTACACGCCGCTGCACAAGCCGTTGCTCTGCTAAAAGCATCTGCTGCCACAGGGTGCCCCTCGCGTTTGGCACGGAGTATTACCTCTTGAGTGCGCTGAATGCAGAGCGAGCACTTCTCCATCACCCCACGTGTGCGCACCGTCACATCGGGGTTGAGCAGCATCCGCCCTACTTCGCTGTTCATATTATAGTTGAAAGCAGGATTCTGACTGTAGTCAAACCAATTGAAGCGGCGCACCTTATACGGACAGTTATTAGCACAATAGCGCGTACCTACACAGCGGTTGTATGCCATTTGGTTCTGCCCTTGCGCTCCGTGCACAGTAGCTCCTACAGGACAAACCGTCTCGCAAGGGGCTTTTTCGCAATGCTGACACATCACAGGCTGAAAACCTACCTTATTTTCTTCAGAGTAATAACGGTCTATACGCAGCCAATGCATATCGCGCGAACGGCTTACCTCTTCTTTGCCTACTACTGGCACATTGTTCTCGGCGTGGCAGGCTATTACGCAGGCGGCACAACCTATACAGGCATTGAGGTCAATAGAGAGTTTAAAACGATGCCCTTCTTTTTTAACAGAGGGTGAAGATAAGGGCACTACCGGTGGCAATGCCTGATATTGCGCCAAGGTGAGCTCTTTCAGCACATTGTCGCGCCCCTCTAAGCTATTTTGCAACTGCATACAGGCAAACGTATGCTCACCTCCTACCTTTTCGATAGTAACATCTTGCGTTTGGTTACCTTTTTCGTATAGTCTGTATAGCACGAAAGCATTCACGCCCACCTGCATTTCGGGGGGTAGCCCTGCTTGACGTCCATAGCCTAAAGCCAGCCCTACACTACCCTGCGCCTGCCCTTCCATTAGGTATACAGGCACTACCACACTCACCCCGTCGGCAGTTACTTTGGCAGTATGACCGCATAGGGCTCCGTTGGCAGTATGCCAATTCTCGATACCGAGGCGTTTAGCATCAGCAGGGTGCATCGTCAGGTAGTTATCCCACGTAGCGCGACTGATAGGGTCGGGCAATTCTTGTAGCCAAGGGTTATTGGCTTGCTGTCCATCACCTAAAGCGGTTGAGGGGTAGAGCGTTAGCTGAAAATCTGTAGTAGCAGTAGCCGAAGCAAGCGCACGATAAGCAAGGTCTTGACAACTCATCTTAGTCAGTATTGGCGGAACAGGAGTGAATACCTCGTCTTCTCTTACAAAAGTACCGTTTTGTAGTGCTACTTCCCAAGGAGTATTGCCCAAAATATGCTCTTGCCAATAGGCTCTGATATAATCGTAATAAGTATGAGGGCGCCCCAGCCATTGCAAAAAGCAATCTTGCCACTGACGCGTATTGAAGAGCGGACGGATACAAGGCTGCATCAGTCCGTAATGTCCGTATTTAAACTGTACATCGCCCCAAGCCTCTAAGTAATGCGGTTGGGGGGCTATATAGGTAGTTTTTAGGGCTGTTTCGTCTGCCCTAAGCGCAAACGATACCGAAAAAGGCACTTTAGCCAGTCCCTCGGCAAAACCATCAGCTTTAGCCAAACTGTACAGCGGATTCAGATTATTAATGAAGAGTACCCCTACTTTGCCCTCTTGCATATCCGCTATAAGGTTGCGTAGCATAGCACTCTTTCCTTGACGAGTTAGGCGAGGCGTACGCAACACAAAGGCGGCACTCTGCAACTGCTCATTGAGTTCAAAAGCCAAGAGCGGTACGTGCATCAGGTCGATACCGGTAACGATAAGAGCCTCACTGCCTGCTTGTTGCACTTCTTTAGCAAGAGCGATGATACGCTCGATAAGGGCAGGCGGCAGCGTCTTGTCATTTAAAAGATAACCCTTGCAGAGGTTGTAAAACTGTGCAAAAGCCCGCTGCAATAGGGCAGGCGGCAAAGCGATGCGCTCATCGGCATTAGCGCCTGTTAGGCTGAGGTTACTCTCTAATTGTATATGGCGCGACATCCCCCCTGTTTTTGTAGGGATACGCCCTTGGGCATAGCTATCGGCATAGCCCCCTCCGTTCCAGTCGCCCAAAAAATCAGCAGCAAACGAAACGATGAGCTTAGCCTTGCTGAAATCGTAATCGGGCATAGCTCGCCGTCCGTACTGATGCTCAAAGGCAAAAAGAGTCGCATCTTCCGATATGGTGTCGTATTCTATAAGCTGAAAAGTAGGATATTCAGCTTTAAGTTCATCGATAAGCGCATAGGCTGACGGACTTGCTAAAGTCTGCGAAAGAAGCACTATCTGTTTCCCTTCTGCTTTGGCTTTAGCTAAAGCCGCGCGGGTATCGCGGTCTAATAGTTCCCATTTACCCACCTTTTCTTGGGGTATTTCTCTATTACTGTCATACAAGCTGAGCAGCGATGCCAATATGCGGGCATTTACCGCCTTACCGCAACGAGCATCAGGATTAGGCTCTATAAGGATAGGTCGTCCCTCGAGGGTTTTGACCAATACGCTAGCAAAGTCGAACCCATCGGCTATACAAGTGGCGTAATAATTAGCTTGGCTGGGCACAATCTCCTCAGGCTGCACAAGGTAAGGTATAGATTTATGCACGGGACCTTCGCAAGCCGCCAACGCCGCTGCTGCCGTGCTAAAACCTATATATTTAAGAAAGTCACGCCTTGAAGTCATTGTATATTATTAAAGTTTTGGCAAAGGTAAGAATAATTAACTAATTAGCCAATTTGCCAATTAGAAAATTTCACAAAAGCTAAAAGGCTATATTTTATAGCGGGTCACTATATTCCGATGCAAAAATACATCTTTTTTTATTCTTCTAACCCTCATAATCAATATGATATTCTTCATAATTGAAATCCACTAAGTCGATACCTTGTGGAGTCATCTTAAAAGCGGGGATACGTTCTATAGGCGACACGAAAATATCCTTCCCACTAAACTGCCAGAGAATTTTGCCCTGCTTGTTAAGGCGTGAAATCTCCACCTCGCTGTGGGTAATATAATCATCTTGATAGGGGGCTATCTCAAAGCAAGTAGCCATATCCACCTGCGTATGCCAAAGGAGTTCTAATGTAGGCAAGAGGACACAAAATACCTCATTGCCACAAGCTATGAGCAACCTATCGCCGTCTAACAGCACACTTTTCTCCCACAGACTGCTCACGCTACCTCCTCCCGTGAGGACTACGTTTTTTATCTCCTCTTCTGCCTCATAGAGATAAACTGCTACCTGTGGTGGGTGTACTTCCTTTTCTCTTATCTCTATTTGATAAGGATTTTTATAAAGCCAAAGGGTGTTTTTCATAATTTCGATTTTCTTTTATATCAAATAAATAGTATAAAACTCAAACTTACTGCTATATTAATTATAAAATTTAGTAGTGGGGCGTGTTCTAAAAGAGTTTTATCTAATAAGAATTCGGCTCCATCTTGCTGCTTAAAAGGTTCGGTAACTACAAACTCATAGAGCGTAAATAACAGCGATCCTAAACTCAGCACAAACAATACATTTTCATAGAGTTTATTTCTATACCTGAGCAAGAAAAGAATATTAAAAACTAAAAGGAAAAACGCAAAAAATAGAGGTACAGGATACCATTCTATAAGATCTAACTCCCAATAGGGAATTATTGGTCGCACACATCGGAATAAAAAGATTCCTACAGCTATATTATAGACCATTATACCCAATGCTAATAAGATTTCAAGTAGAGAAGGAATAGATTTATCCTCTACTTTTTTTGCCACGAAAGCAATTAAGAGAAATACTAACAAAGGAATTATAAGTTTCCCTGCCAGTTCCAATTCTGAAGATATAGAAGGATATAAGTTCATAATAACTTCTTTTTAAGGTTTTATAATTGCTCTTTAATAGTGTTAATAGTGTATAGTGTGTCTATCAACTCCTCTACTTTACAGCTCCCATATAACTTCTAATTTTACAAAATCAAGCATCTTAACATAAGTGGCAAAGGTAAGAATAATTAACTAATTAGCCAATTTGCCAATTAGAAAATTCCATAAAAAACTAAAAGACTATTTTTCATACTATTTTATTCTAACAAAATTACCAACCTTTTTTCTCAATCTTAAACTCACAATTATTAATAGTAACAATCGCACAGCGTAATTTAAAAGGTGTAGCACGATCATATATAGGAGGGATTATTTCCTTACCTTTTTTATTCAGGTAGCCATATTTATAATTCTTTTTGAAGAGAATAAGTCCTTCACTTAGTTTATCAATATAATCATACTGAAAAGGAACTACATTGTTCTTACTCTCATTAATCATACCATATTTGCCATTGCGCTTAACTGTTGCGAGTCCATCTACAAAAATCCCCACATCTTCATAATTTACATCAATAAGCAGTTTTCCTTCTTTGTCAAACAAACCATATCGACTATTCTTTCTCACCTTAAAAAATTTTCTATCAATACGTTTGATTTCATCATATTCGAGAGGGATAATTTCTTTACCTTTAAAATCTACCACCGCACACTTATTGTTTTTCTTAACGATAGCTACCCCTTCATTAAATGATTCTATATAATTATAGTTACTATACCAATTATTTTGTCCTTGAACCTCACAAACAAAACAATACAAAAATATCCATAAATAGTTCCATTTCATAATACAATTATTTTTAAAAATTAAGGTCGATTGAGTAAGGCAATACCTTGTTTTTCTATACTTTTACCACTCGCGGTATTCATCGGTGATATCTACATTATCTACTAATTCCAATCCCGTTTTGCGTATGAGTGTATTGAGCCACTCGCAAAGTTCCTCGCGCTCCATTGTTTCTATAAGTCCGTATTTATCATTGATATTATTGATTTTCTTTACTAATTTACCCATAGAGTTATAAACAGTAGTCGCATTTTTCTTTTGTATTGCTTCACAAAGCGTTTGCACATATTCCGTAAGGGCTGTTTCTACAGCGGTAATACTTTCTTCTGAAAACATATCATCACCCTGAGCCATACGCTTGCGCCACTGAGTGATAGGTGTTTCGGAAAGGAAGGCTTGTATTTCGGAAATGCGATTAGGGTCTATATTCTTGTTTTGTGATTTGAGGAGAGCTTTTAGGCGGATGCGTTCCTTTTCATATAGCTCTAATTTGAATAGCGTTAGCCAGCGCAATTGTTCCTTAGAGTCCAAAGCTAATAATAAGCGAAATTCATCAAAGAAAGGCTCGTAAAAAGAACCTCCATCATTAGCTATTCTTTTACCAGTGAGTTTCTTGCCTATCTTCTGTTCGATAGTCTTTTTATCATCACCAATGTTTAAACCAAAAGGCAATGCTATTTCAGGAATTTTGCCATTGGGGGTTGCTAGTGGATAAATGGTGATTTCGTGCAAAATGAGTTGGTCTTTTTCCTTGTTATAATTGCCAATAGGCTCTCCATAAGCGGGAGCATACCTCACATAACCCGTAAATAGGCAGCGAATGGTATTTTCTTCATTATTAACTCGTACCCAAAATAAGTTGCCATAAGCATCATATTCAGGATTAGGTTTTTGTGGCAAATGATATTGCGCAAGAAAATCTTTTATTTCCGGAGAATGGATAGGTCGCCCTAATAAATCTTGGATTTCCATAGTCGTTTAGTTTTTCAGATGCTACTGGTGTCCTTTGGCACCAAATATTTCTAAGTTTTTATCGGCAGCTTTATAGAGAAACTAACAATCTAAAAGCCTCTTTTACAAAATCAAGCATCTTAACATAAGTGGCAAAAATAAGAATAATTTACCAATTAGCAAATTTGCTAATTCTCTAATTTACGCTAATTCCCCAGAAAAATCTACTACAGCCATCTCCCCTTTACCTCAGATATAGGAAGGATATACTTACAGCGAAGGATAGGCGAAAGATTACCGAAGTATAAACAACTAATTATGGTTCAAAAACCAGAAAAACATCCTACCCCCACTAACACCTAAAATCTAAAACCTAACACCTAATTTTGCTAATTCCCAAATTATTTATACCTTTGTACTCTAAACTCATTTCACCCTGAAAAATTCACAAAAATATATGGCAAAAACAGAAGATTTATTTAAAAAAGTAATTGCACACGCCAAAGAATATGGCTTTATATTCCCTTCAAGCGAAATCTATGACGGTCTGAGCGCCGTGTACGACTACGGACAAAACGGAGTTGAACTCAAGAAAAACATTCGCGAATACTGGTGGAAAGCAATGGTACAAATGAACGAAAATATAGTGGGTATCGATGCCGCTATCTTTATGCACCCTACCACTTGGAAGGCTTCTGGACACGTAGATGCTTTCAACGACCCACTTATCGACAATAAAGACTCTAAAAAACGCTACCGTGCCGATGTGCTCGTCGAAGATTACGTAGCTAAATTAGACGATAAGATTGAAAAAGAAATTGCAAAAGCTCAAAAACGCTTCGGTGAGGCTTTCGACCGCGAGCAGTTCGTCTCTACCAACCCAAAAGTGCTTGAATACAAACAACGCGGGGAGGAAATACTACACCGCTTAGGCAAATCACTCGAAAATGAAGACCTTGCCGATGTAAAAGCCCTTATCGAAGAACTCGAAATAGCCGACCCCGAAACAGGTTCGCGCAACTGGACAGATGTTAAGCAGTTCAACCTAATGTTCGGCACTAAAATAGGCGCCTCTGCCGATGCTACTATGGACTTATACCTACGCCCCGAAACCGCTCAAGGTATTTTCGTAAACTTCCTCAACGTACAAAAGTCAGGACGTATGAAGATTCCTTTTGGTATCGCACAAACCGGAAAGGCTTTCCGCAACGAGATAGTAGCTCGTCAGTTCATTTTCCGTATGCGCGAGTTCGAGCAAATGGAAATGCAGTTCTTCATCAAACCAGGCACACAACAACAGTGGTATGAATATTGGAAAGAAACCCGCCTCAAATGGCACTTATCGCTTGGTATGGGCGAGGAAAACTACCGCTATCACCCACACGAAAAGTTAGCGCACTACGCCGATGCTGCTTGCGATATAGAGTTCCGTTTCCCATTCGGTTTCAAAGAGTTAGAGGGTATCCACTCTCGTACCAACTTCGACCTTGGCAACCACGAGAAATACTCAGGCAAGAAAATGCAATACTTCGACCCTGAAGACAATCAAAGTTTTACCCCTTACGTGCTCGAAACCTCTATCGGTTTAGACCGTATGTTCTTGGCGGTACTCTCTAATTCGCTACAAGAAGAGACCCTTGAAGGGGGCGACACCCGCACCGTATTGCGTTTGCCTTTTGTATTAGCACCTACCAAAGTAGCTGTATTGCCACTGCTGAAGAAAGACGGTCTGCCAGAAGTAGCCGAACAGATAGTAAACGAGCTAAAATACGATTTCAACGTAGCTTACGACGAAAAAGATGCGGTAGGAAGACGTTATCGCCGTCAAGATGCGGTAGGTACGCCTTTCTGCGTAACGGTCGACCATCAGACCTTAGAAGACAATACCGTTACCTTGCGCCACCGCGACACTATGGAGCAAGTGCGCATCGCAATACCTGAACTCCGCGCCGCTATCGCCAAAGAGGTTGATATGCGCAACTGGTTACACAAATTAGATAAAAAATGATAGAAAATCCAACGATAAAGCGTCCTATCCCTATTGATGAAGAGGTGAAATGGGACAAGCGCGCCACCCTGATGAGCCGTACTAACAAGCACGGACATATTATGGCGAGCAACGCTGCTTTTCAAGAAGTATCGGGCTATACTGAGGCTGAACTGTACGATCAGCCTCACAGCCTCATACGCCACCCCGATATGCCCAAGGTGGTATTTAAAATACTGTGGGAGAACCTAAAAGGGAAGAACAACTTTCACGCTATCATCAAGAACCTATCGAAGAGCGGCAGGTATTATTGGGTGATTACCAATTTTGAGATTATCAGAAATGAGAAAGACGAAATCACCCACTATGTATCGTACCGCAAGGCATTGCCCAAGCATCTGATTAACGAGCATATCGCACCTCTCTACGAGCGACTCCTCAAGATTGAGAAAGCCAATGGTATGGAGGTAAGCGAGCGCTACTTCAACGGTTTTTTAGAAGACCGCAAGACCACTTACGATGCTTTCATCAGAACGCTAATGAAAGAAAATGCCGAAGAAATACGTTCATTTTACAACAACGAAGACACCGATAGTTTTCTGAATGATTTAATTCGATAGAATGTGTTATAACTTTTAAATCTTTTAAAACTAACAAATTATAAATCGTCAGTCACGACTGGCGATTTAATTTTGCAAAAAAACTACAAATGAAATACCTTTTACTCTTTCTGCTCCTCTGTACCCTCTCTGCTGTTACAGCACAAGAAAAAGACTCTATTCCACAATCACTATCAGATAGTATTACAAATGCGTTACAAGGCAGACACCCCTCTGAAGTAGATTTATTGAGCAGGCAATACAAAATTGATGATAACCTAACCTATATATACCAAAAGCCGCGTTTTGTTGACCTTTTTAACAAGATACCACGCAATATAGGTAAATCGGCAGTGGAGATGGTCTCTAAGCCTAATTATCCTTACGGATTGGCAGCTATTGGGGCTACTATAGCTATCATTCCTGCTGACCCTTGGCTTATAAGAGAAAGTAGAAGTTTTGGCGAAAGTTTAGGACTAAATGAAGCCCATACTTATAAAAAGTTGGGCTTTCTGAAGATTGTACCTGCTGATGTCAATTCGGCTTTGTATTTCATCGGCAATGGTACTACTTTTATCATTATCAGTGGGGGAATGGCTACCTACGGACTCATCACAGGCGATTATCGCGCTAAGAGTACCGCTATGCAAGTATTGGAGAGTATTGTAGTATCAGGAGCATTTGTACAACCTTTTAAACGACTCACAGGGCGTGAGAGTCCGTTTATAACAGTAAATGAGGGTCGTTGGCACAGCTATTGGACGTTTGCCCCCAGCTTTAAAGCCTATCAGCAAGACACTCCTCACTACGATGCGATGTTCTCGGGACATCTTACTACTGCTATGTCGGCTATTACCGTTATTGCCGAAAACTATCCTGACTATAAATGGATAAAGCCCGTAGGCTATAGTGCCTTAGGGCTTATGTGTTTTGAGATGATGCAAAGCAAAGTACATTGGGCTTCGGATTACCCTGTAGCCCTTTTTGTAGGCTATATTACCGGTAAGACGATTGCTAACAGACGTATTACTAAGCGTTATACCGAAGAGGGCAATGCCTTAGTAAAACCAAAATACCAATGGCAATTTAGCAGTTCGTATACCTTAGAAGGCTATCAATTAGTAGGTGCAAGACTTAGTTTTTAATAACTGTTACTTTTAGCTGCGCATCCTGATCGCTTATAACATCAGTGATAGTACAGGTGAAAGTGCCTTCTTTGAGTCCTTTTACGGCTATGCGGGTAACGTTATTAGCATCTTGGTCGGGCGTACCTACTATGGCTATCGCCTCGCTATCTTTAGTCTGCCGTATTTGGTAGCGCTTGCTACCGTATATCGAAAAGACTTGTATTTCATCTACCTTTACGGTTACCTCTGTCTTCTCTAATCGGAGAGGGGTAAAAGCTATTTTCCTATTAATATAACGCCTATAAGGAGCCCAATCAGCTTTCTCTACCCGATAGGCATTGGTGGCCTCGCGAGGTACTATAATATCAACAAGAGTTTCAAAAGGGAAAGGTGCGCCCTTGCGTTGCAGTGCAGCCTCTCCTTTAGGAAAAGAAAGGCGGGGCGGCTCGGTACCATTAAGAGTAACCGTCTGAAGCCCTGTCTGCATAAAAGCCCCTGTACTAATATGCGAAATAGTTTTAGGCAGGGTGATACTCTTTAGTTGGGGATTGCCTGCAAAAGCCTGCTCTTTGATTTCAAAAAGTTCCTTAGGCAACTTTACTTCTGTAAGTCCTGCATCGGCAAAAGCAAACTTCTCTATCTCTTTGACCGAATCGGGGATATCTATACGGGTAAGGCGCTTACAACCCTCAAAAGTGCTTAGAGCAATTGTTCTAAAATTAGCATTTTTAGACAAGGTAACTGTAGTAAGCGAAGTACAGCCCTCGAAAGCCTTTTCGTCTATCTTCTCTACTGTATTAGGCAAGGTAATGCTCACTATAGGCGTACCTTTAAATGCCTCTTTACCTACAATCGTAATTCGTTTGAGGACAGGGTGCATACTGAGGTCGAGGGTGGTGGTAGTTGTATCGAGCCACTTTAGTAGGGTTTCTTTATCATCGCTGAGCTTATAGGCAGTTGCTACAATAGGTTTCTCTTCCTTTTTCTTAGGCTCTTCTGGGTCGCTCTGCTTGGTGCAATGCCACCCCAAGAACGCTAACACTGCTACGAATAATAAACGTTTCATCACTTCTTCTTTTAAGGAATTACCAATATACTTTTAGCATAAACTCGTGAAAGTTGCGGACACTTGCCCCTACATTATTATCGACATTGGTTTCGAAGCCATAGCCTACAGATAGGTGATATTTAGGCACTTTGAAAAGCGCACAGATATTCACCGCACTATCAGAGCGGTAGCCTAAAGCAGCCTCTACATAATCGCTGTAGAGCACAGCGGCTGAGGCGTTAAGCTGATAGTCGCCCTTTTGATTGATATACGCTTGCGCTCGTGGACTTAGCGTAAAGTCGGCAGTGAGGGGATAGAAATAGCCTGCCTGCGCATAAAAGCTGATACGCTCGGCTACTGAAGTTACTACTTCATTCTCTACTTTAGTCTTATCTGACGCCAATAAGTTGGGAGCCGATAGCCCCACGTAGAAGCGCGGTTGCTGATAATAAGCTCCTACCCCTACATTGGGTTGAAATCTACCCGATACGCCTTGCAAATAAGGGTCGTACTGGTCGTTATAGGTTTTAAAGCGACTACTATCTATATTGAAGAGATTGCCTCCTGCTTTGATACCCAAATAGAGGTTGTCAGTTTCAGTAAAAGGGAGTGCATAAGCAAAATCGGCAAATAAAGCGGTCTGGTGCTGCACAAACACCTTTTCCCTCACTACCGATGCCCCTATGGATACATGATTGCTCAGGCGGTGGGTAGTGTTGAGCGTTTGCTGCTGAGGACTATCGGAAGAAGCGCTTTTCGCCCACTGGTAGCGCAGGTGTGCGCCTATAGTATGGTTGGCTTCAGCCCCTATAGCCGCAGGGTTCACTACATTCTGAAACTGATTATAGAATATATAGTTTGCTTCTTGAGCACTGCCGATAGCAGCACTCAAGAGCAAAGCTGATAGTATTAGTTTTTTCATCAAAAAAGTATATTAATAGTTAATGAATAACCACCCCTCTTGGGTGCGTTTGTTCTTAATCGTAAACTTATAGAAGTAGTAGCCTTGCGGCAACTTCTGACCGTCTAAGCCTAAGCCTTTCCATTGATTATGATAGCCACGCGCTTCGTATACTAATTGTCCTTCGCGAGTGAATATCTGCAATACATTGTTAGGGTAGAACGATATGCGGTGTATCACAAAGGTATCGTTTACACCATCGCCATTAGGGGTGAAAGCATTAGGGATTAAGACCGTTTGATGCTCATCGTCTTTATCGTTAGGCACCCCATCGCCATCAGCATCGTTATCGCAGGCATCGCCTATGCCATCGCGGTCGGTATCGGCTTGGTCGGGGTTGTAGGTTTCAGGGCAATTATCCTTATCATTAGGCACCCCGTCGCCATCTACATCGTCATCGCAGGCATCGCCTATACCGTCTTTATCGAGGTCTTTTTGCGATGGATTCTTCACAAACGGACAGTTATCTTTCTCGTTAGGAATACCGTCATTGTCTATATCAGGGTCGCAAGCATCGCCTATACCATCGTGGTCGGTATCTGCTTGGTCGGGATTAGAGTAATCGGGACAGTTATCGCGGTCGTTAGGGATACCGTCGCCATCGCGGTCGTCATCGCAAATATCGCCTATACCGTCCTTGTCGAGGTCTTTCTGGTCGGGGTTGGCCATATCGGGGCAGTTATCCTTTTCATCGAGTATCTTATCGAGGTCGCGGTCGCCACTACAGATATCTCCTATACCATCGCCGTCAGAGTCTTTTTGGTCGGGGTTAGCGTGGTACGGACAGTTGTCTGAGGCATTTGGTATGCCATCGCCATCAGCATCGTCATCGCAGGCATCGCCTTTGCCGTCTTTATCGGTATCTTTCTGATTTGTATTAGGTATGCGCGCACAGTTATCGGTAGCATTATTTACACCATCGCCGTCTATATCCTCATCGCACACATCGCCTATACCGTCTCCGTCAAGGTCGGCTTGGTCGGGGTTAGGGGTTTCTATACAGTTATCAAGACTATCGACTATGCCATCGCCATCAATATCGCCATCAGTCTTTACTATTATCTTGCCGAGATTGACCGCCAAATAGATATTATCGACAGGGCGAATCATAAAGCGCCCATTGGAGGTAGTAAGGTCGGCAGTAGCGGTAAAAGTATAGCTACCATTATTAGGAATATTAGACGCAAGAGTATGCGTGAAAGTCTGTCCGTCGAGAGCAAAAAGAATGTTTACTCGCTGGGTATTCACTTCCTGTTTATCGGTATCGGCTACATTCCAAGTGATAGTACAGGTTTTGCCTACAAACCAATACGTCTTTCTGGCTTGTGAAGTGACCTCGAAAGGGCCTGCATTATTCGTTACATTTATCTTGACCCCTGCATACACGGTATTACCGGTGCTTACATCCGTCTCGCGGTCGTCTCGCCTACCGAGGCTCTTATCCATTACTACAAATGCCCATTTGAGGGTGCGCTTCACACTACTAACCGTTTCCCAAGTGGAAGTAGGGCCAGGATTGCGCTCGCTTAATTTCCCTTCTAATATCTGAGAAAGACGAGGAATGTAGCGCTCATTAGAGCGGCTAGGCTTTAGCGAACGAGCTATAGGTCCTTCCGTTAGGTTATCGGCAAAGTTATCGGAAGTAACTGTGATGCGGCCAGGTTGGGGACTATTATGTTGCTCCCACATATAATAGAGCGTATCGCCATCGGGGTCGGTAGCAGTACCTACTAAATGATAGGCAGTACTGCGCGGAATAGTGTAATCGTTGAGCTCGCCTATTACGGGCACTGAATTGGCAATAGGAGCTTTGACCGGACAAGTAGCCGCAGTGATGTGCTTCATCATCTGCTCTACGCTTACGTGATTGAAATAAGGGTCTGAACGCCTTTGCACGTTATTAGCCCCCGATATACCCGCATAGCCCATAATGGTAGAGCCACTACCGGGTTCTACTTGTGCGCCTGTGTTTTCGTTATTGAGGTTATGCACGTGATTAGCCCCCATTTGGTGCCCCAGCTCGTGGCAGAAGAAATCGATGTCGAACACATCTTTTTCTACACTGTTAGAGAGGTCGCCTGCTGAGAAAGCACGTCCTTTTTCGCCTTTTTCGCATATACACCCTATACAACCGGCATTGCCATTGGGTTGCTTAGTATGGTGAAATACGTGTCCCACATCATAATTAGCATCGCCTACTTTCTCGTCTAAAAACTTCTGTAGAGGGTCGCCATTCCACGTTTCGGCACGCATATTATTGCGGAAAGGGTCGTCTTTTCGGTTTTTGATAATAGTTTCTACCCCTGTTACCAATCGGAATTGGATAGACATCTGGGTACGATATACCTGATTAGTGCGCTGTATGGTAGAAACAATAGCGGCAAGGGCGCGCTCTGGGCTACCGAAACGCAAGGTATAATCGCTGGTAGCAGCAATCGCTATGCGTATGGTGCGCAGGGTAGGTTCGGTAGCAAAAAGGTTGCCCGTAGTACGCTGAGTCAGTGAAGCAGGAGTAACAGCCGCTGCTTTGACTTTCGCCATTGTACCACAATCAAAAGTCATTTGCTCTACCGAAGCACTACGCTGGTAGGCCATATGCTTCACCCCACTGCGGTTAGTAGGCTGCACAAAAGCGTATTCGTTATTGTCATCAAACATAGCTGAAAGCCCCACCTCAGGCGACCACGTAAAAGCTACCTCTTTATCAGGTTGAGAAAGCGAGTAGCCCGCATAAGTCTCTATCTGTGGGTAGCGCTCTGCCAACTCGTCAGATAGGACACTGGTTTTTCGCACGCGGAAAGACTCGAGTTCGCCCTTAGCATTAGGGAGTTTTACTACTACCTCAGCGGTATTGCCACGTGCCGTAGCACTATGTAGCGCATTGGCAAAGGCTTTTTTATTGAGGGTGTACTCTTGGTGATGCGCTGTAGCAGCTTCGGCACTGCGACTGCTTAAGCCCACTTGCTTCCAATACTCTTGTGCCTGTAGCCCTATAGCCCAAGCAAAGCACAAAATTAGTAAAATATTCTTTTTAAACACTTTTTTAGTCGTTAGTTTGTTAGTTTGTTAGTCGCTAGTCGTTAGTTGTTAGTCGTTAGAAGGCGATTCATTCGGTTATTGTTCGCTCATCGTTCGCTCAACCTTCGCTCATCCTATATCCAAATCGGCTCTTTTGTCAATTACTGTTTGGGTACGTATTGATACTCGATGGTAGGATAACCTCTCTCTCCAGCATCATTTTTCATTGCTCTGACTATCAGTTTGAAGTGATTGCCTTCTCCGTCTCTAACCACATACCAATACGGACGGATAGTACCCCCATTAGGCAGGTCTCTCCACGATTTGCCTAAGCCTAAACGGTTATAGCTATTAGCATCGAAATTAGCCCCTTTGACAGTGGTATCCCAAAATATGTTTAAAGGAATTTTCTGATAGGCTTCATACGCCTTTTCAGTAGTCTCAAACTGCTTAGTATGCGCTACTTTAGTGCCTCCGTGTATATTATTGATTATCAGGTCGGGGTAAAGGGTTACATTGCTTCGCGCATCGTAATCTTTGTTAGTAATCCAAGCTACCGCAGCAGTATAGCACAAATCCCAATCGTTTTTCTTAGGCTCTACTTGCACCATTTGTCCTGATTCGAGGTTTAGATACACAAAATTATAGGCAGCGTTTTTAGCTACTGTAAAGGTCTTAACAGCAGCAGGAGCAGTAGCAGCTGTACGTGGCACAAACATCACTTTATACTTTCCGTTTTCGCGTAGCACACGTATTTTGCCCCAACCTTTATGCGCTCCTAATATATTTACGCTTCCTTTTACAGGAGTCTTATCGCTGATAGCAAAGCCCATACTGAGTAGGTATACTTTGTTCTCTTCGTCTTTGGCTGAAACACCAGCGATAGCTGTACCAGAACCAGGTTCGTTATTGCGCGGAGCTAAATAACCGCGAGGGTCGTCTATCAATCTACGGCTAACAAGGTGGTTAGGCGATGGGTTGGTAGGGTCGGTGTTAAGCAATATGGTTTTATCCTCTTCTACCCTTTTATTTATATCGGTAGTTTCTTGCTCTAATGCCGACATCGCGATAGCAGGGTTGATGAGCACTCTAAAATCGTCATCACCACAATAGAAAGCTAAGTGCCAAGTGTCGCGCTTAATTGCAGTAGTCTTGCCGGTAGAAAGGTCGATGTATACTTGGTTAGGCTCATTAGCGCCTCCTACCTCAGCTTGTACTGTGATAGGGGTTAGCGGTTTTACGCTAAGAGTACCTGAGGCTGTACCTTGCTCGGTAGTGTTAGTTTGAGTGCCTCCGCCCTCTGGCAGTTTCTTTTCAGGTTCTGATTCTTTTTGGCAAGCCCCGAACATAAAGGCTGCAATACTGAGTGATAGAATTATTTTTTTCATATAAATAGTAAGATTTTTAATATTTAATATTCAGATTATAAGTGAGTTTCAAGTAGAACATACGTCCGTTGGCAATAGGGTAATTGCGCTCGGTCGTTATACCCAATAGCGATGTTTGGGTAAGGGTAGTATTGATTACGTTTAGCACATTGCGGCAACCTAAAACAAAGTCGATGCGCTTCTGCCAAAACGATTGTTGCACTGAAGCATCGACCCAACCATAAGGCGATAAGGTACCCAGTGCTGCCCCATCGGCAGTAGCCATCCACATCTGCGACTTGCCCACAAACTTATAATTGGCCGTAAGCACGGTATTCGTTTTGGACAACTGATAAGCAAGCCCTGCATTGGCATTGATATTCAACAGAAAACGGTCGTCTTTTTTTATCTTTGACACATCATCAGTCTGCGATACCCATACAAAAGCCCCGCCTAAGGTAAGCCCCAGATTGTTCCACACAAACCTATGCGTGGTGATAATATTGTTATTGAGAAAACGGCTGACATTGAGGTACTGGGTATGCGGCATACCGCCTTGCAATTCTAACAATATGTTATCTATCTTATCGTATATACGATTGTGGCTAAAAGCTAAGTTGCTGGTGAGCTGGGTAGTGGCATCAGTGCCAAAAGTAAAGACCTTTTTGGCATTGAGCTCCGTAGAGAAGCTGCGCTCAGGCACTAAGTTTTCATTGCCCAAAAAGATATGCCCTATAAAGACATTGCGCACATACAACTCTTGAAAGTTAGGCGTGCGATAGGCTTGTCCTACTGAAGCGCGTAGCTCGACATTGGCAGGCAACAGATAGCGCGCGCCCAAGGAATAGGCGTATTGGTTATTGAACAAACGCTGTATAGAGTAGCGTGCGCCTGGACGGATAGAAAACTTTTTGGTGATATTGGCTTCTACGGAAGCATAAAGGTCGTAATTATCAATGGCTTTATCCACGAACTTTTCGGTAGAACCTTCGTCGCGGATGATAGCATAGCCCTGATTGCGCACAGCCTCATAGCCTACTTGCCATTGGTATCTTTTCTTAGCCAAAGCCCCACTGAGGTAGCCCGATGAGTAAAACACGTCCATAGACTGGTTGCGCCTTTTTTCATTATTGATTTCGTGATGATAATCAATAAGGTAGCGGAAGGTTTCGGTAGCGCGCTCTTGATATTGATAAGAAGCGGTAAGGTTATACTTAAGCTCGCTAAGTGCCCCACTAAGGTTGAGCTGGTGATTCTGACGCGAATAGTAATCGCGCTGGTCATTGCCAAAAGTGTAATCGCCATAACGAGGACTATAGGTGCGCTCGGCAGTGCGGTCATAAGTGTTGTACTGGTCGCGCATATACTCAAAGCGATAAATGAGCTTATAGCTATCGCCCTGATAGGTAGTCATCACATTGGTTTGATACAGAAAATAAGGTTGGCGCTCAAAGCCCCTGAGCCCATCTGTACCCAAGTAGTTTTTGCCTTTGTACTTACCCCAAAAGCCATTGAAATTATTGCGATTCATACCCACAGAAGCAAACCAACGCTTAGAGAGATTGGTAGCAGCTCGGAAGTTGAGATAATGTTTGCCTTTATTTAGGAAATTGTACTCGCGCGAGAGGGTTTCCTCCTGAAGCGAGTAGGTAATATCCCACTTATTGGTCGCCTTTTTCTTGGTGATGATGTTCATTATACCCGTTACGGCATTGGCACCGTGGGTTACGCCCATCGCCCCTTCGACTATCTCTATGCGCTCAATATCATCTACATTTATCTGCGAAAGGTCGGTATTGACCCCTAAGCCGTCTTCGCTTACCAGCGGCACATTGTCTACAAATACCTTGAAGTAGTTAGCCCCTAAGCCATAGAGCGAAATCTTCTGCTTGCCACTGCCCTCATCGGGGAGGATATTGAGGTTTACATACT
The DNA here is from genome assembly GCF_009730375.1 of Capnocytophaga sp. FDAARGOS_737. NCBI lineage: Bacteria > Pseudomonadati > Bacteroidota > Flavobacteriia > Flavobacteriales > Flavobacteriaceae > Capnocytophaga > Capnocytophaga sp. FDAARGOS_737. The sequence goes on from NZ_CP046316.1 coordinate 2,285,812, forward strand.
GATTGAGCACCTCGCCTAAATGGGTAGCCCCTACGCCTTTTATCTGTTCTTTAGTAATGACTTGCACGTTCTTGACCGATTTTTTGACCGACTGGGGTTCTATTTGCCCCGAGACTACCACCTCCTCAAGGTCGATAACCTTGTCGGTTTTAGTAGGCTGTGCAGCGGTTACTACCGAGAAGAGCAGCACCGAGACGATAGCGATATTATGTAGGATGGAGCGTATCATTCAAATGTTTTTTCTTTGCGGTAAAACTCATTTTCGTAGTCGCCTGCTAAGCCATTTACAAAGCCCCAAAACTCGAGCGTGCCATTGCCGAGCCTAAACTCGCGCAAACCTACGTTTACCTTGCCTCTTATCTTGTTGCGTACCTTTATGATACCCAAGCCTGCAGAGATTTCGTAAGCCCCTTTGTAGACGGTTTCGCGGCATTTGTTCTTAGTATAGCGATACTGATACATCGTGATAGAGTCTTTGGTAATCACTACCTTTTGTTGCGAACGACAACCAGAAAAATCGGTTAAATCTTTATTATAATCATAAATGTCATTGCGCCTAAGGCTGTAAATATACCAAGTACCAACGATTTCTTTGGCAGGGTCGTACTGATAATTTTTGCGGTAGGTAGCCTTCTGCACTCCTCCAGCCCCATTGGTGTAAGTCATTACCAAAGTATCAGTAGTTACGCTATAAGTATACGCCTCGGTATCAGTAGCCTTGCCAACAGATTGTAGTACCAATTGCTGCAAAGTAGTGCTATAGGTTTTGGCTTCTATCACATAGTTGCAAGCGTCTTTAGCATCATTAGGGTCGGTATTGGGGGTATACTGATAGGTAGTGCGGGTAGCGGTTTGGTCTGCCCCAAAGACTAAGCTGCTCTTGCGGCTACAGTTCTCTATTTTAGTTTCGTAACCATTTTCTTCTAACTTCACCAAACGCCATTCGCCTACTAAGGGAGAAACAGACGCTTCTGGCTTAGGAGGGGCAGGCAATTCGGGATTAGGGTCTTCTTTTTGCTTATCGCAAGCTACTAAGGCAAGCGAAAACAATATTAGGAAATAATATATTTTGCTCATTTTGTTAGATTGATTAGTGTCTTTGAGACATTGGTTTGATTTTGGCTTTGAAAGCATCGTCTGCCCAGTCAGATTTTTTGTACAACTCTAAACTTTCATCGGGCACGTACACATTCTTGAGGGTTCGCCTAAAGGATATCTCAACACTGCTGAACTTAGGGATAGTACGCGAGTGTAGCACAACTGTTTCGACAGGACAATAGCTGAAAGAGAAATCGCCTATACTACCAATGCTGGTAACACTCTCAGGTATATCGATGACCTTTAGCTTTTCGCAACCTAAAAAGGCTTGTGCAGCAATCTTCTTTAATCCCTCTTGGAGTTTGAGCTCATCGAGATTATCGCAAAAAGCAAATGCATAGCCCTTAATCTCTTTGACAGAGCGCGGAATAGTGAGTTTTTCTATCTTAGTACGCGCAAAAGCAAAGTCTTCTATCTCGGTGATACCCTCTTCAAAATTGACAATACTAAGGCGTTCGCAGCCATTGCACATACTGCGAGGGATTTTGGTAAGTCCGCGTGGTAGGGTGAGCATCTCGAGGTGATAAAGCCCCTCGAAAGCACTTTTGCCTATCTCGGTAACGGTAGCAGGTAGAATGATAGTCTTAACCGCATAAGGGTCGGAAGTAAAAACGCCCTCGTGCCCGCCTGCACCAAATTGATAACTAAAAGCTTTCTCTTGAATGGCAGTAATACGGCTAAGCCCTACATCGGCGCGCATATCGATATGCACCGTTTGAGGATTGAGCCACGCTAATAGCGTTTTGCGGTCGTCGGAGAGCTTGTAGTTAGAAAGCTGATTATTATGCCAAGGGTTGTTATCGCCCAAAGTGTAGGCTATGCCCCAACTGTTGTTCTTCTTAGGCCCGTAGAGTTTTTGGTTTTGGGTATCTAAATACAGGTCGCCTTCATTGCCAATGGTTAAATCGGGAGCGCCCTTGCCAGAGCGAATGGTATTGGGGTTGATACCTTTTTCGGATACTAAACGAATAGGCGTATTGCCCCAGCCGCGCTCATCGGTTTTAGGGCCATAGAGCAAGCCTGTTTTTCTATCTATATAATAGTCGCCTATGTTGCCCTCATCAATAGAAGGAGGATAATCTTTGAGGTGTATGACACTGGCTCTTTTTACTTTGACGCGCTCAATGGTCTGTTTGACACAGCCCACCGTGCTGAACGCCAAAAGCGCGCACAAGCTGATAATTATATTTTTCATTTAGAATTATTTTTTACTTTTTATTGGATAGCTTGTATAATATCGGCGTAGTCGGTAAACTTATCGCGGTAGGCTTGTAGGTGCTGTGAAGGCACATAGATATGCTCGATAGTAGCCCCTGCGAAAGGATTGGCATCGTCATTAGTTTGAGGAACCGCCCCAAGGAAAGTAACGCTTATCTTTTGGGTAGTCTCGTTGAAGAGCAATTCGCCTAAACCGGTTAAAGAAGCAGGGAAGGTAATCTTGGTAAGAGAGAAGCATTTTTCGAACACTAAGTTATCCACCAATTTAACGCCCTCGTTAAGGGTAACGTTTTTGAGGTTTTCGCACTCTTTGAAGGCTTCAGAAAGGATACGCTCGCAAGAGCCAGGTACTACTACCGTTTCGAGCGACTTGCAGCTAAGAAAAGCGTATTTATCAATAAGGGTAAGGCGTGAAGGTAAGCCTATCGTTTTGAGCGCATTGCACTTTGTAAAGGCTTCTACGCCTATATGTTCGAGTTCGCTATCGGCAGTGAAGATAATGTCTTTGAGAGCGAAGTTGTTTTCAAAAGCTTGGTTTTCGATTAGTTGAACTTTATCGCCAATGGTAATTTTTTCTAAAGAGCGTTTTTGAGCAAAAGCCTCTCTACCGATTACCTCAACCAATTTGAGTTGGTTATTGGCGTTCATATTCACCTCGACAGTTTTAGGGTTTGACCATACTAAGAGGGTAGGTTGCCCAATTTTGCTGATATGGAAATCGGGTAGGGACTCATCGGGGTCTTGGTTAGAACCATTGTTAGGATTGCCGCCCAACACTATGCCACTGCCCCATTGGTTATTGGCTTTAGGGCCGTAGAGGGTACGCGTGCTAAGGTCGATATACCAATCGCCTTCGCTACCAGTACGAGGCGAAGGTGCCCCTGCCCCAGAAAGTATTTTGGCCTCGGCAGTGTTGCTACTACCGAAACGTATGGGCGCTCCCCACCCTGCATCGGTTTTAGGGCCATAAAGTTCGCTGGTAAGTGTATTGATGAAGTAGTCGCCTTTCTTGCCGTCAGACTCGTCGGGCGTACGGCCTTGGCTAATAATTTCAGAGCCTGCGACTATGTCTTCGCGCTCTTCAATTACTTGTTTTTTGCAGCTTTGTAACGCTGTGAGCGACAGGCAAACCATCGCCCCTATCAATAGTTTTTTCATTACGAAGAAGATTATTTAATTTAGAATTATTTTGGTGCAAAGGTAACAACTATTTTATATTCAATCCAAATATATTGCAAATTTTATTTAGAAAAAAGAAAGATTAACTATTTAACACAACATAAAACACTGATTATCAAATGTAAATTATATATTCTAAATTACATATAAACAGCGTAAAATTGTTAATTATCAACATACAATTGTTAATGTAAGCGATAAATTGTTAATAAAAAGTAAGGGGCAAATAGCATTTTTTCTGCTATTTGCCCCTACAGGTAAATTAATTAAGTTCTCTTATTTCTTTGAAGTTTTTAGACCAATTCTCATTATTTTCATAGGCTGTTTTACTTCCTTTAGGCACATATAAAATTCGCTTTTCGCGATTCTGTGCTGAAGTAGCAAAGGTGTTGAGGGTTATGGTTATCGGGGTAGGATTGAGCACCGTTACCTTTGTAAGACTATAGTTATTCATAAAAGCCATTGACTTGATGGTTTCTATAGAAGCAGGTAGGGTAAGCTCGGTAAGCCCCGAGCTAATAAAGGCTTGTACCCCTATGCTCTTAACTTTTGTCATCACTACTTTTTTAAGATTAGTAGTAGCTTTGAAAGCTCCGTCGCCTATCTTTGTAATGTTCTTTAAATCGGCTGAAGTGATGTCTTTATTACCATCGAATAGTGAAGCATCAAGCACAGTACCTTCGTCGGGGATTGTGATAGCTCCTGTAGCCACTGCACCCATTTTGAGCGTCACTACTTTCTCGCCTTCGTTTTCGTCTTCTCCTTCATCTACATCAAAAATATCGCCTGCTACAGCTCCGTTTACTGTTACCGCTATAGTCGCTTTTTGCTGAGCGGCATCGGTGATGATAACATTAGCCTTTCCTGCCCCTACGGCTGTTAGGTGTATAACATTGCCGTTTATTTGAGCTTTTACTACATTTTCAATAGAATATTGTACCTTATAGTCAGGATTACCACTTGTGATAGCAACTTGCTCGGTATTGCCTACCTCTAACACAAAGCTGTTTTTGCTTATAGTGAAAGGCATACCTGTAACCGTAACCTCGAAAATATCCTGCTTGCCACTCTGTACATCGGTAACGGTAACGGTAGCACTGCCCACCTTTAGTCCTTCGACACTGAGTACATTATCAGTCTTGGCACTTACTAACACCACCCCTTCGGGTACGCACACACAATTGTAATTAGCGTGTCCGTTCTGTAGTTTTACATCAGTTTTGGCTCCGTTTTCTACCGTGACGCTCTTATCGACCACGGCAAAAATACCCGTAACGGTTACACTTAGAGAAGCGGTTTTTCCTTTGGCATCGGCTACCGTTACCACTGTTTCGCCTTGTGCTATAGCGGTGATTTTAAGGGTGTTTTGGGTTACAGTAGCTGAGGCTACCGCTTGGTCGGCTACCTTAACAGTATAAGAGCCATTGCCCGAAGTGACGGTAAGGGTGGCTGTTTCGGCAACCTTGAGGGTTAGAGAGGTTTTCTCTAAAATGAGTTCTTTAGGGTTTTCTGGCTTGTTATCAGCTTTGTTGTCGTCTTTGCTGCAAGCCGCAATGATGAGGGCGAAGAGTGCCACCATCACACAAAAAGGGTTAAAACGTTTCATAAAATGATTTAATTTAGAATTTTGGGCGCAAAGATAATACTTTATTTATAAACAACCTAAATAATAGTGTTAATTTTTTAGTAAGAATTGCATATAGTTGCTGTATCGTTCCTATAGTGTTCCTATATCCTTCCTATATCTCTTATAGTGTTAATTCATTGTTATTTGATGATTGTTTTTTATCTTTGCAGTCGCTAAAAAAAAATAATGATGAAAAAAATACTTTTCTTTTTGCTTTTATGTAGTTTTGTAGCACAAGCACAAAACACTATCTGTATAGGCGAGCGCATTGGAATTGCTTCAGATGATGATATAACTCGTTCGTTATTAGTATACTTACCCCCTTCGTACCACGATTCTTCATTAAAACCTACGAAATACCCCGTAGTGTATCTGTTAGATGCTGAAGCTAACTTTAACTATTTTGCGACCTTAATGGACAAACTATCGCAGGGCATACCCAATGTGCCTGAAATGATTATAGTAGGCATTCAAACCTCTAAGCGAGAAACTGATTTTACCACAAACAACGATGCTTTTTGGAAACTGATTACTACATCTGTTATTCCCTCGATTAAAAACGAGTACCGGTGTAACAATTTTAGTATAGTAGTGGGACACTCATTAGGAGGATTGGCGGTAGCTTATGCCCTAAATAACTATACTAACTACTTCAATGTATATATGGCTCACGACCCCAGCTTGTGGTGGGAAGATAATAGCGGACTAAAACTGTTTGAAGACAATAAACAGAAAAACTTTAAAGGGCGGCATCTATACCTATCGTATTCGGGGGAAAAGGTGCGCCATAATGGCAGAAGCAGGCACCACGAGGCTATTGAAGGGTTGCAATCACTACTAAGGGAAGGCGGATGCAAAGACTTACAAACTTACTTTAAAGAATATCCTAATGAAAACCACGGTACGGTGCAGATAATGGCTAACATTGACTTTTTTAGGATGCTTTTTGCTGAAATGTTTATAGACCGCAACGAAATTGAAGCTAACCCAATGGTGATTAAAGAGCGATACAAAGCTCTGTCGGAAAAATTAGGCTATGAGTTCAAACCGACAGAAAAATATCTGAAGAATACCGCTAAGTGGTTACAGAAAAATGGAAAAGAAGCTGAAGCAAAGGCAGTATTATCAATTAACAAATAACCATTAATAGTTACCAAATAAAAAATGCTTGAAGAACTTTATTTCTTCAAGCATTTTTTTGTTAGTTGTTAGTTGCTTTTTTGAGTTATTAGAAGATTAGATTTTTCCGATACCGCGTATGCCTTGCGCTCCTTTTACTACTAAGCCTTTTTTGGCTTGTGCTGTAGTGGGGTCGATTACGTAAATGGCTGCATCGTTATTTTTTTCTGCTACTGGCAAGTAGCATTTGCCTTTGTAACCCATTGCTATTACCCCTACCGTATTGGTAATATTAGCAGGCTCAGGTAAGCCTGTTACCCAAGTAAGTTTTTTGGCAGCAGCATCGACAATAGCGTATTTGGCAGCTGGTGAGTTGGTTTCTATATTTTTATCATTATAGAATTCTATCAGGAATTTAGCTTCTGTAATATGGAATACACTGCGGAAAGGATGTCCTCCTGAAACGTTATCGATATTAAAGAAGTAATCTTTATCAAAATCGGTAGCGTCTTTTTTGATAAGGAGTGCCCCTGCTGGTTTGGTAGAACCTTTTTCGAAATGACCAGAGAATACATACACATCGCCATTATCAGCTTTGCCTAATTGAGAGATGTACTGAGAACGGAAACGCCCTGATGAATAGCCTAATTTATCGCTTTTGTAGATGCGTTTTAGGTTCATATTTTTATCGAAGGCAGCAACCCAAATAGAATCGAGTTTGGTAATAGCAGCTGTAGTAGAACCGCTGCCAGGGCGAGGTTGATTGCGCTCAGAATAAATCATTGAAGAAAGGAACTCGCCATTGCCTCTGTCTAAAATACCAGAAAAAGAAGCAATTTCTTTATTGTTTTTGCCTAAATCTTTGGTGATTTCGAGCGTACCGATGGTAGTTTGGGTAGCTACTTTATAATCGGATACGTTGTGGAAAATAAAGGTAGCACCATCGTTGCGGTCTTTACCATTGATTTGTTGCCCTGCAAGAGTTTGTCCGCCTACATTTACAATAAAATATTTATCGAAGAAACCATAGGTAGTAAAACGAGAAGGTACTTGGAAGTCAGTTATTTTTTCTAACTTATCACCATTTCGTTTGTACGATACCCCAATACCAGGGGTCTGACCTTTGTAGGCTAACCCAACCGCTGTATTTTGACCAAAAGACCAAAAGTAACCTGTTTCGGGCAATTCTTCGAAGTTAGAACTGATAGAAACTTCTCCACTTTCTAAATTAGAAACATAGAGCGCAAAACTTTTATCGCTTCCTTTAGCATCGATTAAGAACTCTTTTTCGGCTACAGGAGGGTTTTCGGGTTCGTTTTTATCTTTTTTGCAAGATATAAAAGCAGTACTACCTGCTAATAGAGAGAGCATTAGCCCTTTTTTGAATGTTTGATAATTGATATACATAAATTTAAATATTTAATTTTTCGCTATTGGAGTTGCTAAATGTTAGCTTTTAGTAAAAGCGGTAGGATAGTTTGGCATAGAAAGCACGACCGGCTTTCTGTAGGCTATAGTTATCGTATAGGAGTTGGTCGGTGAGGTTTTTTACCTCGGCGGATATACTTATTTTTTTATTAGAGGTTTGGTAAGTGAGATTGGCATCGTGTGAGAGCTGTGAGGGGACTGTATTTTTAGCCCCTTCGCTTTGCCAAGTAAGGTAAAACTCATCGGTATAAAGTAAGTTATAGGAGAGTGATAACTGGTCTTTTTTAGCAAATATTCCTTTAAAATTATAAGAGGCATCGGCATTAGCAAAAAAGTAAGGCAGATTGGGCACACGGTCGTTATAAGTAACGGAATCGGCACCGAAGGCTGTTTTCTTTTCTTTGTTGCGAATGTCCATATAGGTAATGTTGCCACCTACGGCAAAGCTATTCTTGTAGAAATAACGGGCTGAAAGATCTGCCCCTATATTGAGCACGTTGCCGTGATTGCGGCTAGCAGCAATACCCCTACTGTTAATCCCCCTGATGATATAATCGGTGATATTGCGGTAGGCGACTCCTGCTTCGATAAGGAAAGAATGGTTATCGGCTACGGGTTGGTACGAAAGGTTGAAGTTAATATTTTGGCTGTTTTCGGGTTTGAGTTGTTGGTCGCCTTGCTCGAGGTCGCCATCGCCAAAAAGTTCGCGTTCGGTAGGCAAGCGGAAGGTTTTTTCGTACGACAATTTAACTTGCAGAGGGTTAAGCAGCTGGTAGGTAGTGGCAAGCCCATAGCCTGTAGTACTGCTATAGCGACTTTGCTCTTCGTAGACGGCATTGCTTGCATTGCCAGCTATTTGTACGGGTCCGGTTACTTTAGTGGTGTAGTATTTAGCAAAAGCTAACATATTCCAAAGGTTATTGGGGGCGAATTTGTAGGATAAACCTACTATATTTTTCTGATTCACCCGACGCATAAAATCGGCTGCTGTAGTGGCAAGTGATACTACATTATCGGTAGTGGTGCGCTTATAATGGCTATAGGTATTGCTGACCTGAAAAAGGTGCTCGGGGGCAGGCATATAATCGATATGTGAGGTAACATAGCCTGTTTTGCCCTCAAAAGTTTGAAGGATGTGTTGCACTTCGCCCTTGGTGGCTTTGGTGCGGTAGGTGCCATCCCAAGCATATTGGCGAGGCTCTTCGTCGGCATTACGGGTAGTGGTAAGGTCATAACGACCGGTAAGAGCAAAAGAGAGCCCCCTAATGATATTCTTCTTTTCGTATTCCATAGAAGAGGAATAGGTATGTGAGGTGCGGTATTTGCCCCCGAAGACTATCTGCATTAGGTTAGCATTCTGTATTTGCTTGTATTCTTGGTTGTAATTGAGCCCAAAGGAGAGTTTGTCAGCCCATTTTTCATTGAATATATTTAGACGACCTATTAGGGCTTCGTTATGATAGCGGTCGTGAAAGCGGGTAAACCAACGGGGTTCTTTTGAGAAGACACCTGTATGCACATCAAGGTACTTGGTAAATACGTTGTAATTATTATCGGAGTAATTTTGGTAGGCACTCAGCTCGAGTGAGATGTTATCGGTGAGTCGTTGCCCTATACGCAAGGTACTTTTGTGGGTATTGAAAGAGCCAAAAGTGTAAGATAAGTTGGCATAATTGCGCTTACTACGGCGGGTAACAATATTGACAGCCCCTCCGAGTGCATCGGCACCAAAGGTAATAGGTACTACACCTTTGTAAATTTCGATGCGCTCAATCATTTCGGCAGGGATGTTATTAATGCGGAAAGAGGCATTGGCGCCGTTCATAGGTACGCCATCAATAAAAGTGCGTACGTGTCGGCCTGTAAAGCCATTGAGATTGATATTAGCCTCTGCCCCTACCCCTCCTGTTTCGCGCATTTTTACGCCCGATACACGTGCGAGTATATCGGCAGCATTGCTATTGACAGCTTGAAGTGGCTGCGCTTCGATAGCAACGACATTATAGGCTGCTTTTTGTATTCTTTTGATAGGTGCTTCAGCTTTAACTACTACTTCTTCTAATTGAGTTATAGAGTCTTTAGGCTGTTGTGCCATAGCAGCCAAAGGAGCTAAAAGGCTGATATATAGGAGTTTTTTCATTTTTATTACTTAATTCGGGGGCAAATATAGCAAATTATTTATAAACAAGCTAAATAACGATGTGTTTTTTATAGCCTTGTTGAAAAACATACTAAATAAAAAAATTCTTCTTTTTTGCTTGTTGGTATTTCTTTTTTTCGTATTTTTGCATCGCTAATTATGTTTTTAAAGAAAGTAACCGTAGTTAATTATAAAAATATCAGCTCTAAAACACTTGAGTTTAGCGCTACTATCAACTGTTTTGTAGGTAATAATGGGGCAGGAAAGACCAATTTGTTAGATGCTATCTATCATTTGGGGATGGGAAAGAGCTATTTTAGTCCGTCGGCAGTGCAAAATATACGTCACGATGAGGATTTTTACTTGATAGATGGCTTTTTTGAGTCGAACAGCCGAGAAGAACAGATAGTTTGCAGTCTGAAGAAAGGACAAAAGAAGATGATGAAGCACAATGGCAAGGCTTATGAGCGTTTGTCAGACCATATAGGGAAATATCCGATGGTGATCATCTCGCCTGCTGACCGCGACCTGATAGTGGAAGGTAGTGAGACGCGTCGTAAGTTTTTGGATAGTGTTATCGCGCAGACTGATCGTGAGTATTTGGAGTTGCTGATACGCTATAATCGTTTGCTGCTACAGCGCAACACGCTGCTAAAGCAGATCGCTGAGAGCGGCATTAGTGCCTTTGACACCCTACAGGTATATGACGCGCAGTTAGCCCCTTTAGGGCAATTCATCTACGAGAAACGGCGGCAGTTTATGGAGGGATTCGCTCCTATTTTTAGCTATCAGTACGCTTACATTGCTGGAGGGCAGGAAGAGGTGAAAGTAGTTTACGAAAGTATGCTACACGAGCAGACCCAAGAGGCGCTACTCGCTCAGCACCAACAACGAGACCTACAGGCACAATACACAACTGCGGGCATTCACAAAGATGACCTACGGTTAGAGATACAGGGCTACCCCATAAAGAAATACGGCAGCCAAGGGCAGCAAAAATCGCTGCTCATAGCGCTAAAGCTATCGCAGTTTGAGTTGCTAAAACATACTTTGGGCATTACCCCTATAGTGCTACTAGACGATATTTTTGACAAGTTAGACGACACACGAGTAGCGCAATTAGTGCAATTAGTGACGCAGAACCATTTTGGGCAGTTATTCATCACTGATACGCATTCGCAACGGACTGAAGAGGTTGTGAAAATGACGGGGCTGCCCTACCAAATGATACTATTTTAACCTTTGAACCCTACTAACAAATCATAATAAGAAATGAGCAACAAAAAAGCAACAACTCAGAAACAAGCACCACACACCACCACAGCTAAAACTACCGTAGCTACTAATAGTGACAATTCGGCACTCAACCTGTTGACTAGTTTGCTGCTAATAGCTTATGGCTATGTGACTGTCATCACGCCTAACTGGATGGCTTTTGACTCTAATGCTTCTAAATTCTACACCTTTGCTATACTCAACTTGGTGGTAGTAGCAATGGTTTTTCTGATAAAAGACTTTAGAGAGCGTACCCAAGTGTTATTTGGCTTTTTCAACAATAAAATAGGGATAGCCTATAGCATTGTGATGGTATTTGCGCTGCTATCTTTCACCAAAGCACTTGATATAGAAGAGGCGATACTGCATTATTCTAAGATATTCGTTACCTTTACCGCTGCTTGGATGGTATCAGCCTTGGTGATTTACAACAAAAAGAGTTTAGCCCCCTTGGCAGTAGCGATGACTTTGCTGCTTTTTTACGATTTCTTAATCACGATGGGAGGGGTAAAAGACATTATTAGAGGTATCAGTGGCGACTACAATATCAAAGGTGGTTACTCTAACAAAAACATCTTAGCTTCGGCTATGTTTATTAAGATACCTTTTGCTATTTGGTTGTTTTACTTCAATAAAAAGACACTCTACAGATTATTAGGGGGGATAGGGATACTTGTAGGTACGCTGGCTATCTTCTTTATGAGTACACGTACTTTCTACTTGGCTACGATACTCACCGTGGTAATATTTGCTATTTATGGCATTATTGATTATTTCATTAGAAAAAAACGCGAAACAGGAGGTAAAGTACTCATACACGTAGGTTTAGTAGTGCTAGCTTTTGGAATATTTACCTTTGTACAAAACTTTATGTATCCACAACAGATACGCCAAAGTACTAGTTTTGGGGCTCGTTTGGCAGAGGTGGCTAACCAAGAAAACTCAAGTAACAACCTACGTAAAACTGCTTGGGTTATCACCGCTACTGATATGATACCTAACAACCCAATATTAGGGGTAGGAATAGGTAACTGGAAGGTACGTTTCTTGCAATACGAGAATTCATATAGTCCGCACTATATCTATATGTACAAAAACCACAATGACTTTTTAGAGCTTACAGCGGAAGCAGGTATTTTTGCGGGCTTAGCTTTTATCGCTATTTTCTTTTTAGCCGCTTACTACTTCTTGTGGGGTACTTATAAAGAGAAAGACAACAAGAAAGAACAATGGTTCTTCCTGCCTCTGTTTGGGCTTTTTGCCTACTCGTTTGATGCCTTTTTTAACTTCCCTCAAGACCGGCCTGAAATACAAGCGCTCTTTAGTATTTACGTGGGAACTGCTGTGGGCTTAGCTGTATTGTATTACAGGAAAAATAACAAAGAAGAGAAGAAATTGCCTTTGACAGCCATTGGCTTTATAGGTATGGTAGCAGCAGTAGTAGCCGTGATGAACGTAGTGGTAGAGCGTATGTACTTTGATTCGTCAAAAATGCAACGTATGGTAAAAGAAGAACAACAAAACGTACGTCCGACCAAATCGCCTGCTGAATATTTGATACGCGAGTATCCGCGCATTCCTAACTTGACAGCAGTAGCTGAACCTGTAGATGTAGAGAAAGCTCGCTACCTAATAGACGAACAGAAATTTGAAGAGGCTCGCAAGATATTGCGCTCGATACACTATCACCCATACGATGCACGTCCTGAGTATTTTATGGCGGTGTCTTACTTTATGGAGCCTGAGAAGAACAACGACAGCATTTACAAATACGCTCATAAAGCCCGTATGATTAAGCCGAACTTCTTCGGAAGCCTTAACTTAGAAACCTTTGTCCTCAACAATATGGGCAAAGAGCAAGAATCAATAAAACTATTGAAGCAGTTTTTAGGATTAGAGAAAGATACTACTGTCGTAACTCCTAAATGGAAAAATACACTGAAGAAATTTCATATAGATGTAGATCGTGAGGCGTTAGCTAACAAACGCACTGAGGCACAAGCGTGGAATGCTTTGGCTTATCTGCAAGAGAAGAATAACCTAATAGCTGATGCTAAGGCTACCTTAGATAGCGCTTATGTATATCTGCCTAACAACCAAGATATTGTAAACAATCGTATCAAACTAACTTCGCGCTTGCAAGTAGAGCAGTTTACTCCTCTATACGTAGAAGCAGTAAATTTGTACAACAACAGGCGTTATCCTGAAGCGGTAGAAGCCTTTACTAAGTTTTTAGAAAAAGTACCCGCCCACGCTGATGCGTATCGCCTACGTGCTTATAGTTATTACAATCTACAGCAGTACCAAAAAGTAATCGCTGACATCAACCAGATGGAGAGCTTAGGTAACCCTATAGACCCTATACTCAATAACTATCGCGCTTCGTGCTACTATATGATAGGCGACAAAAATAACGCTAAGGTTTTCTTTCAGAAAGCTGCCAGCGAAGGGAATGCTGACGCTCAAAAGAACCTAAATTCGCTTACTTTTTAGAAAATGAATACCTATAAGAAACAAATACTCACTGAGAATGAGATAAAGATAATGCTGCACCGCTTAGCGTGTGAGTTGATAGAAAACCATAGCGATTTTGCTAATACCGTTTTCATCGGCATCCAGCCACGCGGCACCTCATTGGCTAAGCGTTTGCTGCAACTACTCACCACAGAATACGGAATAACGAATATTCCTTTTGGGATACTCGACATTACCTTTTTCCGCGATGATTTCAGGCGTAATGCACGCCCCTTAGAAGCAAACTCTACCGCTATTGATTTCATAGTAGAAGATAAAAAAGTAGTGTTTATAGACGATGTATTATACACTGGAAGAAGTATCAGAGCTGCCCTATCGGCTATTCAGTCTTTTGGCAGACCTGCCGAAATAGAGCTATTAGTGCTTATTGACAGACGTTTCAGTAGACATCTGCCTATACAGCCTGACTACAGGGGCAAGCAGGTAGATGCTATCAACCAAGAACGGGTAGTGGTACATTGGAAAGAAAAAGAAGGAGAAGACGCTGTATATGTAATTGATAAATAGCAGATTATTATGGTAATAGCAATACTCACCGCCTTTATAGTTATCAATCTGGTGCTGAAGCTCAGCTTCTGGAAAGTGTGGCAAACAGCCCTATTTGGTAGTATTATCTTCCTATTTGTATGGCTCTCTACAGATTTTGCTTCTGAACAATCGCAAGTAACTTTAGAGGCTATGCTCAATAACCCACGTGTGTTGAGCAATATAACGGTACTGCTCACTATTGAGACTGCAGTATGTATGGCGTTTTGTTTTACCTCGCTGCGTAGTATTTTCAAAGAAAAAGAAAGTCGATGGAATAAAATACTACAATGGTACCCTAACTTGCTTATTTTTCCTGCTTTGTTCTACATACTCACCCAATGCATTTTTTACTATACAGGAGTATCCTTTGAACAAATAGCTTTAGGAGTAGGCGTGATTTCACTTGTGTTTATCATCTTGGGAGCCTTTGGCATCCATAAGCTATTACCCGAAAAAGACCTGCGTTTGGAGCTCCATTTCTTAGTCAGCCTACTCATTACCCTTTTAGGATTAGTGAGTACTGCTAACGGGCAAATTATCTATGTACCACAGTCAGAGCCTATCAACTTTAAAATATTAGGAAATACTTTTCTCTTTTTCTTTCTGTTATTTATGGCAGGCTTTGTGTTTAACAAACTATATTGGAAAATCAAAAAAACGAAATAACCTTTAAAAAATTCAATTATCTATGAAACTAAATCTTTTGATTGCTACTACCTTATTTACACTATGTGCTGCTGGCGGCTATGCACAAGTGACTATCAATCAAGAAGCAAATATTGCTGAAGCAATGGAACTAAAAAAAGAAGTAGCTCGAAATGAAAGTGCTTTTCAGGTGCAGATTTACAACGGCAATATCACTGAAGCCAACAAAACCCTTTTAGAAGCTAAAAATACCTTTAAGCAGTACCCCGTGCTTCTATCATTTGAATCGCCTAATTACAAAGTACGTATAGGGAGCTTCCGCACCCGTTTGGAAGCAGAAAAAAACCTTTTTGAAATCAAAAAGACTTACCCAGCAGCTTTTGTAGTAGGGTTAAAATAAGCTTCTTTATAAGAGGGGAATATTATGTTTAAGAAGAATTCACTGCGCTTTCAGATTTTCTTGAGTATGACACTCTTAGTCTTGGTGTCATTTGCTCTTTTAGCATTCGTGTTAGTAGGGCAATACCGTCAGCAAGCGCTTGAGTACCACGATGAGCGTCTGATTGACAAGGAGAACCAAATAAAGATGCAGATACAATACGTATTCTCTCAAACTACTTTTCCTGTCGAGACCCCTTATATTCCTCTCATTTTCCGAGAGGATATATATACTATTGCCAATATCCAAAACCTAAACTTTGCTCTCTATGACCTCGACGGTATCTTGCTAAAAAGCTCTAAAGCATCCCTTTCTCCTGACCAAGATGCTTTTTTCATTCCTCCCTCAGTGCTTCAGCAACTCTCTTCTACCCTCAATAAACGTATTGCTGAGCATCACGAAGTGGCAGGCAGAGGCTACCAAACTTCTTATAGCTACATTACTGACTTACAGTTTAAGCCCATCGCTATCCTTAGCATTCCCTATTTTGAGAATGATACTTTCAATGAGCGCGCTTTGGAAGGTTCGTTATACAACCTTGCTATTGTCTATTTTTCACTGCTTATTGTAGCCCTTATTGTGGCTTATTTCATCTCTAAATATATCACTAAGTCATTAAAAACCATTGAACAACGGTTAGATAAAACTCGCCTACTATCGCGCAATGAGAAAATAACCCTTAAGTCTGCTCCTGCCGAAATTTCTGAATTAGTAAGTGCCTATAATGCTATGATTGATGAGATTGAGAATAGCAAGGCTCTCTTAGCACAGTCGGAGCGTGAACAGGCGTGGCGAGAGATGGCAAAACAAGTAGCCCACGAAATCAAAAATCCGCTAACCCCTATGCGCCTATCGGTGCAAAGTTTCCAGCGAAAAGCTAACAGAGAAACTCAATCAAGTGAGCTCACTAACGAATTTTGTGAATCACTTATTCAGCAAATCGACATTCTTAGCAATATCTCAACTGCTTTTTCCGCTCTTACGAATATGCCTGCTAAAAATGATGAAAACTTCAACTTTGTACCCGTTATCAAGCGTACTTTAGATATTTTTAATACTGATTATATCCATTTCACGTATTCTGACAGCGATATCACTGCTGTTTTTGACCGTGACCAACTAGGACGTGTGGTTACTAACTTAGTAAAAAATGCTATGCAAGCTACCGAAAATACCCCAATGCCGCATATAGAAGTGTCGCTGTACAAAGACAATGACTGTATTACCTTAAAAGTAAAAGATAATGGCATAGGCATAAAAGAAACTGACCGAGATAAAATTTTCGAACCTCGTTTTACCACCAAAACTAGCGGCAGTGGTTTGGGCTTAGCAATGGTAAAAAATATCATTCTTTCGTATGGAGGCACTATCTCTTTTACTTCTGAGGTTGGAAAAGGAAGCGAATTTACAGCTGTATTGGCACATTTTTTGAAAACGAATCAAACATAAAAACATTATATTTATGAATAAAAACATTTTAACATTAGGAGCAATCGCTTTATTATTTGCTGCTTGCCAAAACAATGGGTCTCAAAACAATACGATGACCAACACCACTGAAAGTACTATAATGACCACTTCTGCTGATGAAAAACAAGTTCCCGAAGTAGTGGCTACTTATGTAGGAACTCTCCCTGCTGCCGATTGTGGTGGAATGGCTACTGTTATTCATCTCTACGCTGATGACACTTACGTGAAACAAGAAGAGTGTGCCTCTAAGGACTTTCGTGCTAAAGAAGAAGGTAAAGTAACTAAGAATGAAAATATCCTTACCCTTACTTCTGAAAGTGGTGAAAAATCTTATTTTCTTCTGAAGTCTGACAGTAGCATTATATTAGTGGGTGAAGACGGCAAAGAGCCTGAAATGGCAGCTCAATACACCCTTACTAAGCAAATGCAATAGCAATAGAGCTTCGTTAGCACAAGGCTGCTCTTTCTTTGAGGGAGCAGCTTTTTTGTATTCTTACTTTTATTATCATAACTTCCTCATTTTCTAACACATACAAATTATAAAAATCTCACTTCTTGCCTAAGAATATACTATCTCCAAACTTTTAGAATTAACTTTTTTAACAACCTCTTCGTACTTTTTTATGAAAATAACATTCAAAATCTTTGGCAGTTATCTTTTTTTGTAGTATCTTTACAGCCCAATTCCAACTTTAGGCTGGCAATATACCAATGGATTTAGTACGGCTTTTTATTAAAAGAATTTCATACAATCAATCTCAAAACGATGCCTTTGTACTGATAATGCACGAATTAGAGTCTGATTTAAAACTTCCTATTGTAATAGGTGCCTTTGAAGCCCAGTCAATTGCGTTAGAGCTTGAAAAGAATATTATTCCCCCTCGACCTCTTACTCACGACCTCTTCAAAATATTCGCCGATGCTTTTCATATCAAAGTGAAAAGAGTCGTAATTTACAAGTTAGAGGAAGGAATTTTCTATTCTAATATGCTATGTATTCAGAATGGTGAAGAGCGCACTATTGATGCACGCACCAGCGATGCTATTGCTCTCGCACTCCGATTTAATGCCCCTATCTATACCTATAGAGATATTGTGCAAAAAGCCGGCATCTACATTCCCCTCCTCAATGAGGAAAATCAAAACCCTGTGAGCCCCTCTTTAGATGATATAGAAGAGGAAAACGATGGCACCAGAAATCGTTATTCTAAATACTCACTAACAGAGCTTAAAAAGATGCTTAATGATTGTATTGAGAACGAAGATTATGAGATTGCCGCTCACATCCGTGACGAAATTTCTAAACGAAACAGTACTTTTTAAACAATTATATTATAGATGAAAGAACTAACAATTACTTTAGGAAGTCTCTTCTTCCTCTCTCCAGCGATAAGTAACGCTCAACCCGCCCATTTTATTGAAAGCCAAGGATTCACAATAGAAGGCTTATGGCGTGGCGCATTAGGAATGGTAGCCATTCTCCTCATAGCTTATCTCTTTAGCAATAACCGCCGTGCTGTGAATTGGCGCACTGTGGGCATTGGTTTATTATTACAGTTATGTATCGCTGTAGGTATCTTAAAAGTCAATTTTATACAGAAAGGTTTTGATGCTGTGGGGAGTATATTCGTGTTAATCCTCGACTTCACCCGTGCTGGTAGCCAATTCTTATTAGGCAATCTACTCGATACTCAATCTTTCGGCTACATATTTGTCTTTCAAGTGTTGCCTACTATCATCTTTTTCTCCGCCCTTACCTCTCTACTTTTCTACTTAGGAGTGATACAAATAGTTGTAAAAGCAATGGCGTGGGCACTTTCTAAGCTACTAAACATCTCTGGAGCAGAAAGTCTATCTGTAACTGGCAATATATTTTTAGGACAAACGGAAGCCCCTCTGATGATTAAAGCCTACCTACCCAAAATGACTCGCTCTGAAATCCTCCTTGTGATGATTGGTGGAATGGCTACTGTAGCAGGTGGTGTAATGGCTTCATATATACAATATCTAGGAGGTGATGACCCACAAATGCGATTGCTTTTTGCTCGACATCTATTAGCTGCTTCAGTAATGGCTGCTCCTGGTGCTATTGTTATTTCTAAAATATTATGCCCACAAACAGAGCAGTTCTCTAATGACTCTCATGTATCAATGGAGAATGTAGGTTCTAACATACTCGATGCTATAGCTAATGGCACCACTGACGGACTAAAATTAGCTGCCAATGTAGGAGCT
This sequence comes from Capnocytophaga sp. FDAARGOS_737, assembly GCF_009730375.1. NCBI lineage: Bacteria > Pseudomonadati > Bacteroidota > Flavobacteriia > Flavobacteriales > Flavobacteriaceae > Capnocytophaga > Capnocytophaga sp. FDAARGOS_737. The sequence goes on from NZ_CP046316.1 coordinate 2,304,748, forward strand.
ATGCTACTTGTATTCGTAGCACTTATTGCGATGATAAACTGCATTTTCAACTGGATTGGCGATTTAACTACTCTTAATGATGTAATTGCAGCCAACACTCCTTATCAAAGTGGATTATCTCTCGAAATGATACTCGGCACTATCTTCTCTCCCGTAATGTGGTTAATAGGCATTGGTAAAGAAGACGTAATGCTAATGGGACAACTACTAGGTATTAAACTTGCGTCTTCTGAGTTCGTAGCTTATACACAGTTAGGGGTTCTAAAAGACCTCACTAGTGAGCCTCATTTGTTATACAATAAATCAGTGATGATTGCTACCTATATGCTCTGTGGATTTGCTAATTTTGCCTCTATAGGCATCCAAATAGGAGGCATTGGAGCCCTTGCTCCTAACCAACGCAAAACCCTTTCAGAATTTGGCTTAAAAGCAGTTTTAGGCGGCACCTTAGCATCATTATTATCAGCTACTATTGCAGGTACCATTATAGGATAATCTAAATGAGATTCTTCGTAATTTTATGATGCAAAGATATTGCAAGAATTAATATTGTACAAATAGTTGTTCCATCCTGTTACAACCTTGTCCATAATCTTGAGAAAGCAAAACAAATAGTAATAAAAAAGGCTGCCTTGATAAAAGGTAGCCTTTTTCTTTTATTTGCAACTTTATGTTATTCAGCAGCAGCTTCTGTAGCCTGTGCAGGCTGAGCAACTTCTTCAGCGGTAGCTTTCTTTCTACCACGACGAGTAGTTTTCTTCTTAGCTACTTTTGCTGTGTTATAAGTAGTGTTATAATCTACAAACTCAATCAATGCCATTTCAGCATTATCTCCTAAACGGTTACCCAATTTGATAATACGGGTATACCCACCTGGGCGATTGCCTACTTTAGTAGCTACTTCTTTAAAAAGCTCTGTTACAGCGTATTTGTTATGTAGCTTACTAAAAGCTACACGGCGGTTGTGAGTAGTATCATTTTTTGATTTTGTCACAAGAGGCTCTACAAATATCTTAAGAGCTTTTGCTTTAGCCAACGTAGTGTTGATGCGTTTATGCTCAATCAATGAGCAAGCCATATTAGCAAGCATTGATGTTCTATGAGCGGTTTTTCTTCCTAAATGATTAATTTTATTTCCGTGTCTCATTTTTCCTTAATTAAAATAATTCAAGAGCGAGTTAATCTTTATCTAATTTGTATTTTGATATATCCATACCAAATACTAAACCTTTGTTAGCTACTAATTCATCTAATTCTATCAAAGATTTTTTACCGAAGTTTCTAAACTTCATAAGGTCTGCTTTGTTAAACGAAACCAAGTCTCCAAGAGTTTCTACTTCAGCTGCCTTTAAGCAGTTAAGTGCTCTAACAGATAAATCCATATCTATTAGCTTCGTTTTCAATAGCTGTCTCATATGTAGCGACTCTTCATCGTATGCATCTGTTTGAGCTACCTCATCAGCTTCTAAGGTTATTCTCTCATCAGAGAACAACATAAAGTGATGTATCAGAGTCTTAGCTGCTTCAGTAAGAGCGAATTTTGGATGGATTGAACCATCTGTTTTTATTTCAAAGACTAATTTCTCGTAGTCTGTTTTTTGTTCAACACGATAATTTTCAATAGAGTATTTAACGTTCTTTACAGGAGTAAATATCGAATCTGTAGCGATAACTCCTATAGCTGCGTTAGGTTTCGCATTCTCCTCTGCTGACACATAACCACGACCTTTTTCTATAGTAATTGTCATTGAGAAAGAAGCAGTCGTTTCCATATTGCAAATCACAAGGTCTGGATTCAGAATTTGGAAACCTGAAAGGGTCTTTTGAAAATCACCGGCAGTCAATTGTTTTTTACCAGAAACGCTAATAGTAGCGGTTTCTTCTTCTACATCTTCCACTTGACGTTTGAAACGCACTTGTTTCAAGTTCAGAATGATTTCAGTAACATCTTCCCTGACACCTGATATAGTAGAAAATTCGTGTTCTACTTTATCAAATTTCACAGAAGTAATAGCGAAACCTTCTAATGAAGAAAGCATCACCCTGCGTAATGCGTTACCAATAGTTAAACCATATCCGGGTTCCAAAGGGCGAAACTCAAATCGCCCCTCGAAATCCGATGATTCAATCATTATAACTTTATCTGGTTTTTGAAAGTTAAATAATGCCATAATTTGACTGCTGTCTTTTATTTATTATTTAGAGTACAACTCTACGATTAACTGTTCTTTAATATTTTCAGGAATCTGAATTCTTTGTGGTACGGCTACAAAAGTACCTTCTAATTTTTCTGGGTTCCAAGTAAGCCATTCGTATACTTTACTTGATGCAGCCAATGAATTCTCAATTACTGTTAAAGATTTTGATTTTTCGCGTACGCCTACTACATCCCCTGGTTTAAGTAAATATGACGGAATATTTACAATCTCTCCGTTTAGGGTTATATGTCTGTGCGATACCAACTGGCGTGCCGCGCTACGAGTAGGAGCGATACCCATACGATATACTACGTTATCAAGGCGTGATTCGCATAGTTGCAAAAGCACTTCACCTGTTACGTGTCTACTCCTCTTCGCTTTTTCATATAAGTTATGGAATTGTTTTTCAAGGATTCCATAAGTATATTTTGCTTTTTGCTTTTCTTGAAGCTGGATAGCATATTCTGAGCGTTTTGCTCTGCGGCGTGCTACACCGTGCTGTCCAGGAGGATAATTTTTCCTTTCAAAAGATTTATCTTCTTTAAAGATAGCTTCGCCAAATTTACGAGCTATTTTTGTCTTTGGTCCTGTATATCTTGCCATTTTTTATTATTTAACTGAAAGGTGATTATGAATTAAGGCATTCCTTCGATAATTAATAACCTTTCTTTGTTTGTTATTAGTGTTAAAAACGAAATTATACTCTACGTTTCTTTGGTGGGCGGCATCCGTTGTGTGGAAGCGGAGTAACATCTATAATTTCTGTTACTTCTATACCTGCATTGTGAATAGTTCTGATAGCAGATTCTCTACCATTACCAGGTCCTTTCACGTATACTTTTACTTTCTTAAGACCCGCATCGAAAGCTACTTTTGCAGCATCTTCTGCTGCTACTTGGGCTGCATAAGGCGTGTTCTTCTTTGAGCCTCTAAAGCCCATTTTACCAGCTGATGACCAAGCGATAACGTCTCCTTTCTTATTTGTAAGAGAAACAATCACATTGTTAAAAGTAGCTGAAACGTGTGCCTCGCCTACTGTCTCTACGATTACTTTTCTCTTCTTAGAGACCTTTGCATTTTGTTTTGCATTTTGTTTTGCCATACTTAACTACTTATTATTTAGTTGCTTTTTTCTTATTAGCCACAGTTTTCCTTTTACCTTTCCTTGTGCGAGAGTTATTCTTTGTTTTCTGTCCACGTAGTGGCAAACCATTACGGTGGCGAATACCACGGTAGCAACCAATATCCATCAAACGTTTGATGTTTAGTTGTACTTCCGAGCGCAACTCTCCCTCAATTTTATAAGACGCAACTACCTCGCGAATACGACTGATTTCGTCATCATTCCACTCGCTTACTTTAGTGTCTTCGTTTACTTGAGCTCTGCCTAAAATTTCTTTAGCTCTACTCTTTCCGATACCAAAAATGTAGGTTAAACCAATAACCCCTCTCTTGTTTTTTGGTAAGTCAATACCTGCAATTCGTGCCATAATTATCCTTGTCGTTGTTTAAATTTAGGATTTTTTTTATTAATTACGTACAATCGTCCTTTTCTGCGTACTATAATGCACTCAGAACTTCTTTTTTTAATTGATGCTCTAACTTTCATTTCGTTTTGTTTATATCAATATGAGTGTGCAAAACTACGATTTTTTTTTGTAATAGCGATATTTTTCACTATAAAAAATACAATCAATTAGTTAGGCACATTCTTCCCTAAAGGTGTTTTATCCTAATTAATATTCTGATTATCAGATAATTCACCCTTAAAAAAGGTCGCAAATAAAAATTCTATTTTATGATTATAATTCCTCACAGATTTTAGCTTTTACTTAAAATCTGTGAGAAATTAATCATCAAAATCATTGAAGAATTCTCTTAATTAATACCTTAGTAACGGTAAGTGATACGTGCTTTACTTAAGTCGTACGGACTCATCTCCAGCTTCACTTTATCTCCCGGTAGTAGTTTGATGTAGTGCATACGCATTTTTCCTGAGATGTGTGCTATCACTACGTGCCCATTATCTAGTTCTACTCTGAACATCGCATTCGAAAGGGCTTCTACAATGGTTCCGTCTTGTTCTATTGCTGCTTGTTTAGCCATATAATTAATTAAGATACTACTTTTCTGTTTTTACCTGTTTTCATCAAACCGTCATAATGGCGATTTAGCAGATATGAGTTTACTTGTTGCATTGTATCAATCGCAACCCCTACCAAGATAAGCAATGAGGTACCTCCGTAGAATAACGCCCATTTATCTTGCATACCAATAATCTTAAGCAGTGAAGGGAAAATAGCCACCAAAGCGATACAAATTGAACCAGGCAAGGTGATAAGCGACATTATTTTGTCGAGATAATCTCCTGTTTCTTTTCCTGGGCGTATCCCTGGTATAAAGCCTCCACTTCTCTTCAGATCATCAGCCATCTTATTAGTAGGTACTGTTATCGCAGTATAAAAATACGTAAAAAGTATAATCATAGCTGCAAATAGCAGGTTATACCAAAATCCGAATATATCAGAAAAGGCTGCTTGAACACTTTTTGCAAATTCCGACTGCGATAGTCCGGCTACTGTTGCAGGGATAAACATCAATGCTTGCGCAAAGATAATAGGCATAACCCCTGCCGCATTCAGTTTCAAAGGTATATATTGGCGTGCTCCAAAGATATTCTTCTCTACAGCAGCACTACCTCCATCAGCAGTTCTTCGTGCGTATTGCACTGGTATTTGTCGTACTGCTTTGATAAGAAATATACAAAGCAATATAATTACAAACCAAAGAATTACTTCTATTAGGATAAGCATTAGTCCTCCGTTTGAAGCTGTCAATCGCGAAGCAACTTCTGAAGCAAATGCTTGTGGCAAACGTGCTATGATACCTACCATAATGAGTAGTGATATACCATTGCCAATTCCTTTGTCAGTGATTTTCTCACCTAACCACATTGCAAAAATAGTACCTGTTACTAATATAGTTACCGCTGGTATGATAAAGTTGAGACCTTTGCCAAGCAAGAATGCCGAATCTGGCACCCCTAAGCGGTTGATACCGTATAAATAAACAGGTGCTTGCACAATACATATTGCAATCGTAAGCCATCGAGTGATTTGGTTTATCTTTCTTCGCCCACTCTCGCCCTCTTTCTGTAGCTTTTGAAGGTAAGGAATAGCAATACCCATCAATTGCACTACGATAGAAGCCGAGATGTAAGGCATAATCCCAAGTGCAAATACCGAAGCATTAGAAAACGCCCCACCTGTAAAGGCATTCAAGATGTCAAGTAGCCCACCCCCTGAGGTTCTGTTTGCTAGCTCGTGTAACTGAGCTGAGTCAATTCCTGGGAGTACTATATGAGCCCCAAAACGATAAACTAACAGGATTCCGAGGGTTAAAATAATTCTATTTTTTAACTCCTCTATTTTCCAAATGTTGGTCAGATTCTCGATAAACTTCTTCATAAATTAGATTTTACAAGGTTACGGCTTCCCCGCCTACGGCTTCAATGGCTGCTTTGGCGCCAGCTGTAAACTTATGAACAGATATTTTTAGTTTGGCTTTTAGCTCACCACCACCTAAGATTTTCACTAAGTCGTTTCTCTTTACGATGTGTAGCTGAACTAAGGTTTCTACATCTACCTTATCCGCAATTCTTCCAGCATCTACTAATTCTTGTAGTTTTGAAAGATTGATACCTACGTATTCTTTGCGGTTAAAGTTCTTGAAACCGAATTTTGGTACGCGTCTTTGCAAAGGCATTTGTCCACCCTCAAAACCAATCTTATGTGAAAAGCCTGAGCGTGATTTAGCACCTTTATGACCACGGGTAGAGGTTCCTCCTTTTCCTGAACCTTGTCCGCGACCTACGCGCTTCCCTTCTCTGTGTACTGAACCCTCAGCGGGTTGTAAATTACTCAAGTTCATAACTTTGTACAAAAATATTATTTAACTTCTTCTACAGAAATTAAGTGTTTTACTTTATTTATCATTCCAAGAATGGACGGGGTAGCCTCGTGCTCAGCTGTAAAGCCGATGCGTTTTAGCCCTAATGCCTCCAAAGTAAGTTTTTGGGTTTTAGGACGTTTGATGCTACTCTTAATTTGTGTTACTCTGATTTTTGCCATTGCTACAAATATTAACCTTTAAACAATTTTTCTAAAGAAATTCCTCGTTGTTCTGCAACTGTTTTTGCACTACGCAATTGCAACAAAGCATCAAAAGTAGCCTTTACCACGTTGTGAGGGTTTGAAGAACCTTGCGATTTTGATAGTACGTTATGGATACCTACTGACTCCAATACGGCACGTACTGTACCACCAGCTATTACTCCAGTACCTTCTGTAGCAGGTTGCAAGAAAACACGAGCACCACCAAACTTACCTTTTTGTTCGTGAGGCAAAGTAGTGCCGTTTAGCGGAATGCGTACAAGGTTTTTCTTTGCGTCTTCTACAGCTTTTGCAATAGCTTCCGATACTTCTTTTGATTTTCCTAATCCGTGTCCTACTACACCGTTTTCATCACCTACTACTACGATAGCAGAGAATCCAAAAGCGCGGCCACCCTTCGTTACTTTGGTAACGCGTTGTACCCCTACCAAGCGGTCTTTTAGTTCCAAACCGCTTGGTTTCACATATTCTACATTTTTATATTTCTGATACATAGTTTATTAGAATTTTAGTCCGCCTTCTCTAGCACCTTCTGCTAATGATTTTACACGTCCGTGGTAGAGGTAGCCCCCTCTATCAAATGATACTTTTTCAATACCTTGCTTGAGGGCTTTCTCAGCAATAGCCTTACCCACCATAGCAGCTTTTTCAATTTTCGTACCGCTTACAGCACTTAATTCTTTATCGCGTGACGATGCCGCTAATAGGGTAGTCCCTTTGGTATCATCTATGATTTGTACATAGATCTCATTATTGCTCCTGAAAACAGCCAAACGAGGTTGCTCTGCAGTTCCTCTGACTACTTTCCTGATTCTGCTCTTGATACGTTGTCTTCTTTGTATTTTTGATAATGCCATAGTTCTAACTATTAAGCTGATTTACCTGCTTTTCTTCTCAATACTTCTCCTACGAACTTCACACCTTTACCTTTGTAAGGTTCTGGTTTACGGAAACTGCGTATTTTAGCAGCTACCTGTCCTAAGAGTTGTTTGTCGTGAGAAGTTAATTTAATGATAGGGTTCTTACCTTTCTCGTTCACTGTCTCAAGTTTAATTTCTTGAGGCAATTCGAGAAGTATATTGTGCGAAAAACCTAAAGCCAAATCTAATTTCTGACCTTGGTTGGTAGCACGATACCCTACCCCGACTAACTCTAATTCTTTAGTGAAACCCTCTGATACACCTACCACCATATTGTGTACTAAGGCACGGTATAAACCGTGCTTAGCATTTTGTTCCTTGGTGTTATCAGTGGGTTCAAACACTAAATGTCCATCCTCTTGCTTTACAGCAATGTCTTTAACCTCTTGGGTTAATTCGCCTAATTTCCCTTTTACAGTCACTACGCTATCTTTTATAGTAACGGTAACTCCTGCAGGAATATTGATGGGTGCTTTACCTATTCTTGACATTGTTTATTGTCTTTTTTTAAAATTGATTAGTAAACGTAACAAATCACCTCACCACCTATGTTTAGCTCTCTCGCTTTTTTGCCAGTCATCACTCCTTGCGAAGTAGAGATGATAGCTATGCCTAAGCCGTTCAACACACGGGGTAGGTTATCAGCGCCTGCGTACTTTCTAAGTCCTGGGCGGCTGGCTCTTTCTATATGCCTAATAATGGGCTCTTTAGTAACTTTATCGTATTTCAAAGCTATTTTGATAGTACCTTGTACAGTACCTTCTTCAAATTTATAGCTCAAAATAAAACCCTGATCAAAAAGAATTTTAGTAATTTCTTTTTTAAGTTTTGAAGCAGGTATTTCTACTATTCTATGCCTTGCATTATTAGCATTTCTAATTCTTGTTAAATAATCTGCGATAGGATCTGTGTACATAATTTTGTCCTTTTAATTATTACCAACTTGCTTTTTTAACGCCAGGAATTAATCCTTTATTAGCCATTTCGCGGAATAAGACACGTGAAATTCCAAAAGTGCGCATATATCCTTTAGGTCGTCCTGTTAGTTTGCAACGATTGTGCAAACGTACAGGCGATGCATTCTTAGGAAGAAGCTGAAGGGCGTCATAGTCACCAGCTTCTTTTAGTGCTTTACGTTTAGCAGCATATTTTGCTACTAACTTTTGTCTTTTCACCTCGCGGGCTTTCATTGATTCTTTAGCCATATTCTTAGTTCTTTTTAAAAGGTAATCCTAATTCGCTTAATAATGATTTAGCTTCTTTATCGGTATGTGCCGATGTAACAAAGGTAATATCCATCCCTGCTATTTTATTGATTTTGTCAATATCAATTTCAGGGAAAATAATTTGTTCAGTAATTCCCAAATTATAATTACCTCTACCGTCAAAACCAGTAGCTTTAATTCCTTGAAAATCTCTTACTCGTGGAAGGGCAGTAGTGATAAGACGGTCTAAGAACTCATACATTCTTTCGCCACGCAAAGTCACTTTAGCGCCTATTGCCATACCTTTACGTAGTTTAAATGATGCTACGTCTTTTTTAGAGTAAGTGGCAATTGCTTTCTGTCCTGTGATTTTAGTAAGCTCATCGATAGCATAATCTATTTGCTTTTTATCAGCTACTGCTGAACCTACGCCACGGCTCACGACTATTTTTTCAAGTTTAGGAACCTGCATCACGTTCTTATAGCCAAATTCTTCTTTTAGAGCCGCTATTACACGCTCTCTGTATTCTTGTTTTAATCTAGGTACGTAAGCCATATTATATTACTACATTAGATTTTTTAGAAACTCGCACTTTTTTACCATCTCTCACTTCATAACCTACACGTGTAGTTTCTTTCGTCTTAGGATCTATAAGTGAAAGGTTAGAAATGTGGATATAATCTTCTTTTTTTACGATACCGCCTTGAGGATTTTTAGCGCTTGGTTTAGTGTGTTTAGACACCTCATTTACGCCCTCCACTATAGCTCTGTTTTTCTCACGGTCGATGCGTAACACCTTACCCTGATCGCCTTTGTGGTTACCTGCAATTACTTTTACAGTATCTCCTGTTTTAATTTTTACTTTCATCAAATTACTTTTTAGAAATTAAAGCACTTCTGGTGCTAATGAGACAATCTTCATAAATTGTTTATCACGAAGCTCTCTTGCTACAGGTCCGAATACACGGGTACCTCTCATCTCACCAGCCGCGTTCAGAAGAACGCAAGCATTCTCGTCAAATCGGATATAAGAACCATCGGCACGGCGTACTTCTTTTTTAGTTCTTACTACCACCGCAGTCGATACTTGTCCTTTTTTCACGTTTCCGTTAGGGGTAGCATCTTTCACGGTAACTACAATCTTATCGCCTACTGATGCGTAACGGCGTTTAGTACCACCTAACACACGTATAGTTAGTACTTCTTTCGCCCCAGTATTGTCGGCTACTTTTAATCTTGATTCCTGTTGTACCATAATTACTTAGCTCTTTCAATGATTTCAACTAATCTCCAACATTTGGTTTTACTAAGTGGGCGTGTTTCCATTATGCGCACTGTATCGCCAATATTGCAATCGTTTTTCTCGTCATGCGCTACATATTTCTTTGTGCGCAACACGAACTTACCATACATAGGGTGTTTTACGCGTTTCACTTCTGAAACTACTATTGATTTATCCATCTTGTTGCTTGTAACAACCCCTATTCTTTCTTTTCTTAAATTTCTTTTTTCCATAAGGCAGGTTCGAATTATTGTAATTCACGTTTTGTTAGCTCACTCGCCAATCTCGCAATCGTTCTTCTTACGTTACGTAATTGAATGGGTTTTTCTAATGACGAAATTGCGTGTGCCATTTTCAAATCTGCATACGATTTCTTATACTCACCAAGCTTATCCTGTAGCTCAGTTATTGTCAATTCTTTAATTTCAGACTGTTTCATTGTTCTTTAATTAATTTTGATAATCTCTTGCTACCACGAATTTTGTTTTTACAGGTAGCTTTTGTGCCGCCAATCGTAGCGCTTCTTTTGCTACGTCTAATGGCACACCGCCGACCTCAAACATTATACGTCCTGGTTTTACTACTGCTGCCCAGTACTCTACTGCACCTTTACCTTTACCCATACGTACTTCCAAAGGCTTCTTAGTGATTGGCTTATCTGGGAATATCTTTATCCAAAGCTGTCCCTCACGTTTCATATAACGGGTCGCTGCCACACGGGCTGACTCTATCTGGCGCGATGTAATAAAAGCTGAGTCTAAAGATTTTATACCGAACATACCATTTGAAAGAAGAGCTCCTCTGTGGGCAACTCCTTTCATTCTGCCTTTCTGCTGCTTACGATATTTCGTTCTTTTTGGCTGTAACATCTTTCTTGTTCTTTTTTAAATTACTTTTTCCTACGCGCTTTTTTAGGGGCTCCCGCAGGCTTGTCGTTTGATTTTGACGAAAAATTACCTCCTGAAGTTTTCTTTGTCATTCCTACTAAAGGTGATAATTCTCTTTTACCATAGATTTCGCCTTTCATAATCCACACTTTTATACCCATACGTCCGTAGGTGGTGTGAGCTTCGTCAATAGCGTAATCAATATCTGCTCTAAAAGTTGAAAGAGGAATACGTCCTTCTTTGAAACTTTCTGAACGTGCCATTTCAGCTCCGTTAAGACGACCTGAAATCATTATCTTGATTCCTTCTGCGCTCATTCTCATTGCTGAGGCCATTGCCATCTTAATAGCGCGTTTATAAGACACACGCCCTTCTATTTGGTTAGCGATGCTTGCAGCTACAAGAGCAGCGTCAAGCTCTGGGCGTTTGATTTCAAATATGTTTATCTGAATATCCTTACCAGTGATTTTCTTTAGCTCTTCTTTTAGCTTGTCTACTTCCTGACCACCTTTCCCGATGATGATACCAGGTCTTGCAGTAGTAATAGTAACGGTTACAAGGTTAAAAGTACGCTCGATAATCACGTGAGCCACACTAGCTTTTGATAAACGCGTCTGAACATACTTTCTAATCTTATCATCTTCAGCAAGTTTATCTCCGTAATCATTGCCTCCATACCAGTTAGACTCCCATCCTCTGATAATTCCTAAGCGATTCCCGATTGGATTTGTTTTTTGTCCCATAGTTTATCTTAGCTTTCTGTGTTAAAATTTTTAGCCCCTACCACTACGGTTACGTGGTTTGAGCGTTTTCTAATTCTGTGTGCTCTACCTTGAGGCGCTGGGCGTAGGCGTTTCAATATGGCTCCTCCGTCTACACGGATTTCTTGTACATAAAGTCCTGCTTCTTCCTCGTTAGCATTTTCGTTTTTAGCTCTCCAGTTATGTATAGCTGATAAAAGCAATTTTTCCAAACGTGCTGCTGCCTCTTTTTGGTTGAATTTCAAAATAGCCAAGGCTTTGTCTACTTGTTGTCCACGTACCAAATCTGCTACTAAGCGCATTTTGCGTGGCGAAGTAGGGCAGTTATTCAACTTTGCAAAAGCCAAGCTCTTTTTAGCTTCTTTTATTTCGTCTGCTCTTAATTTTTTTCTAACTCCCATAGCCTTTTATTATTTTTTACCTTTATTTTTTGCACCTGCGTGTCCTCTAAACGAACGCGTTGGCGAAAATTCTCCTAATTTATGTCCCACCATATTCTCTGTGATATATACGGGTACAAACTGACGACCGTTGTGCACTGCAATAGTCTGGCCAACAAAATCAGGAGTAATCATTGAGGCGCGAGACCAAGTTTTAATTACATTTTTCTTGCCTGATTCTATATTTTGTTGGATTTTTTTCTCCAAGCTATAGTGAACGTAGGGTCCTTTTTTTAATGAACGTGCCATTTCTTAGATTCTTATTTTTTTCTGCGTTCTACAATATACTTATTAGATGCCTTGGTCTTAGAACGTGTTCTATAACCCTTAGCTGGGATACCTTTACGTGAGCGTGGGTGTCCACCAGTAGCACGTCCTTCACCACCACCCATTGGGTGATCAACAGGGTTCATAACTACTGCACGTGTTCTTGGTCTGCGTCCTAACCAGCGTGAGCGTCCTGCCTTACCTGATAATACCAACTGATGGTCTGAGTTCGATACTGCACCTATTGTTGCTAAACAAGTAAGCAAAATCATTCTGGTTTCGCCTGATGGTAATTTTACAGTCGCATACCTTCCATCTTTCGCCATTAACTGAGCAAAAGTTCCCGCTGAACGAGCTATGTTAGCTCCTTGTCCGGGTCGCAATTCAATACAAGAAATTACGGTACCTAGTGGAATTTGAGAAAGCGGCATCGCATTACCAATTTCAGGAGCTACATTTTCTTGCCCTGAAACGATTGTTTGGTCAACTTTCAATCCAGCAGGAGCGATAATATATCGTTTCTCTCCGTCGGTGTATTGCACCAAAGCGATAAAGGCTGTTCTGTTTGGGTCATACTCAATCGAAACTACTTTAGCTTCTACACCAAATTTGTTTCTCTTGAAGTCCACAATACGATACTTCTTTTTGTGACCACCACCAATGTAACGCATGGTCATCTTTCCTTGATTGTTTCTACCTCCGGTCTTTTTCAACGGAATGAGCAAGCTCTTTTCCGGCTTATCAGTAGTAATGGTGTCAAATTCGTTTACTACTCTAAAACGCTGACCAGGGGTGATCGGTTTTAATTTTCTAACTGACATTTTTGTCTATTTGTTAAACACTTATATATTACTATAAAAATCTATAGTTCCTTCTTCTAACTGTACTAATGCCTTTTTCACTGCGTTAGTCTTGCCTACTTGTACACCTGTTTTAGTGTAGCGAGTGGCGCGCTTAGGGCCGTAATTAAGGGTACGTACTTCTTTCACTTTAACGCCATAAGTAGCTTCAACCTCATTTTTGATTTGAATTTTGTTAGCGTCCTTAGCTACTTCAAACGTATAGCAGTTTTTTAGTTCGCTGCCTTCGTTTGCTTTTTCTGTATTTACAGGTCTTATTAATACGCTCATTTTTTCTTCTTATTTTGTTAAAATTGACTCTATAACTTCTACTGCACTCTCGGTTAGTACGATGTTGTTAGCATATACTACTTGGTAAGTATTTAGCTCTGAAGCAGTTACTACACTTGAGTTTGCTACGTTGCGAGAGGACAAATATACGTTATTATTTACATTTGGCAACACAAAAAGCGATTTTTTATTTTCTAAGCCCAATGATTTTACTACTGCTGTAAAGTCTTTAGTTTTAGGAGCTTCAAAATTAAAATCTTCAAGAACTACCAATGATTGACTTTGAGCTTTAGCACTAAGAGCTGAGCGGCGTGCCAAACGTTTTACGTTCTTAGTAAGTTTTTGTGTGTAATCTTTTGGACGAGGACCAAATATACGACCTCCACCTACAAACACAGGCGATTTTACACTACCTGCACGTGCTGTACCAGTACCTTTTTGTTTTTTAATCTTTCTTGTACTTCCAGCCACTTCGTTTCTCTCTTTAGCCTTGTGAGTACCTTGGCGCTTGTTAGCTAAATAACGCTTTACGTCTAAATACACCACGTGATTGTTAGGCTCTATTCCGAACACAGCATCAGAAAGGGTTACTTTTCTGCCTGTTTCTTTTCCTTGTATGTTTAATACTGCTACTTCCATTATTTGTGAATAGTTACGTAAGCATTTTTGTGTCCTGGAATACATCCTTTTACTACTAAAAGATTCTTCTCAGCTACCACTTTTAATACTTTCAAGTTTTGTACTGTTACTTTCTCGGCACCCATTCTGCCCGCCATACGCATACCTTTGAATACGCGTGAAGGGTATGATGAAGCACCCACAGAACCCGGAGCTCTTAGTCGGTTGTGCTGACCGTGAGTAGTTTGTCCTACCCCACCGAAACCGTGTCGGCGCACTACCCCTTGAAACCCTTTACCTTTTGAAATACCAGAGACGTCTACAAACTCTCCTTCGGCAAAGAAATCAACGGTGATTGTATCACCCAATTTGTAATTGTCTTCAAATCCTTGGAATTCAATGACCTTCTTCTTTACTGAAGAACCTGCTTTCTTAAAGTGACCAAGCTCTGCTTTGGTAGCACGTTTTTCTGCTTTGTCATCGAAACCTAATTGAAGCGCATCATAGCCATCCACCTCTTTGGTTCTGACTTGGGTAACTACGCAAGGACCTGCTTCTATGATGGTACAAGGTATATTCTTACCGTTCTCATCAAATATGCTGGTCATGCCAATTTTTTTTCCAATTAACCCAGACATAAAATTAAATATTTGTTATTAAGTTATTACATTTTAATTTGATAATTAGCCCTCCCAAGGCTTGCTAATCACCAAAATAGTTCAGGGTCAAAAAATGCCCTAGGCTTTTTAACCCTGAATCATTTTTATCCGTTTTTCCCTAACCCACAGTTTCGGGACATTTTAATTTTGCTAAAGCGTCTATCACACTTTTATCACGATATCTACACCACTTGGCAATTCCAATTTCATCAAAGCATCTACTGTTTTTGATGAAGCACTGTAAATTTCGAGAAGACGTTTGTGAGAGCTCAATTGAAACTGCTCACGCGCTTTCTTATTTACGTGTGGCGAACGCAATACAGTAAATATCTTTTTATGAGTTGGTAGTGGAATAGGCCCTACTACCACAGCTCCAGCAGCTTTTACTGTCTTTACGATTTTCTCAGCCGATTTATCTACCAAGTTATGATCGTATGATTTTAACTTTATTCTTATTTTCTGTTGATTACTCATTTTATCAATAATTTAGTTGCCTCTGGCGTTTTTAATTACTTCATCTGCTATGTTTGATGGGGTTTCTGCGTAATGAGAGAACTCCATAGTAGAGGTAGCACGTCCTGATGATAGTGTACGCAATGACGTTACGTAGCCAAACATTTCTGATAGTGGCACAAATGCTTTGATTACCTTAGCACCGTTACGGTCGTCCATATTGTTCACTTGTCCACGGCGGCGGTTTAAGTCACCTACTATATCACCCATATTTTCCTCTGGAGTAATAACCTCCAATTTCATAATAGGCTCCATAAGTACGGCTTTCGCTGCACGTGCTGCTTCTTTGTATCCTAACTTAGCAGCTAACTCAAATGAAAGTGAATCAGAGTCTACAGGGTGGAATGAACCATCGATAAGAACTATCTTCATCGCATCCATTTCAAAGCCTGCTAAAGGTCCGCTCTTCATTGCTTCTTTGAAACCTTTTTCTACTGATGGTATATATTCTTTAGGAATGTTACCACCTTTGATTTCGTTCACAAATTCAAGACCCATTTTGCCTTCTTCAGCTGGCTCCATACGGAACACGATATCAGCAAATTTACCACGTCCACCAGTTTGTTTCTTGTACACTTCACGGTGGTTAGCAACGCCTGTGATAGCCTCTTTGTACTCTACTTGTGGCTGACCTTGGTTTACTTCTACTTTAAACTCGCGTTTCAAGCGGTCTACGATGATATCTAAGTGTAGCTCACCCATTCCTGAGATGATAGTTTGTCCAGAAGCTTGGTCTGTCTTCACTTGGAAGGTTGGGTCTTCTTCAGCTAATTTAGCCAATGCCATACCTAATTTATCAACGTCAGCTTTTGTTTTAGGTTCTACTGCAATACCGATCACAGGGTCAGGGAATACCATACTTTCAAGTACGATAGGATATTTCTCATCGCAAAGGGTATCACCTGTTTTGATATCTTTAAATCCTACTGCTGCCCCTATATCACCTGCTTCGATGTATTCGATAGGGTTTTGCTTGTTAGCGTGCATTTGGTAGATACGAGAGATACGCTCTTTGTTACCTGAACGAGTGTTCAATACGTAAGAACCTGCGTCTAAGTGACCTGAGTAAGCGCGGAAGAATGCCAAGCGTCCTACATAAGGGTCAGTAGCAATTTTAAACGCTAAAGCTGAGAAAGGAGCATCAACGGCTGGTTTGCGTAGAGCAGGTTCGCCTGTTTCAGGGTTAGTACCCTCAATAGCTTCTTTGTCAAGAGGTGAAGGCAAGTAGCGGCATACTGCATCAAGCATAAATTGCACCCCTTTGTTTTTGAATGATGAACCGCACACCATTGGGATAATAGCCATATCCATTACGGCAGCACGTAGTGCTTTGTGTATTTCCTCTTCGGTGATAGAGCTTTCATCTTCCATAAATTTCTCAAGAAGACCTTCGTCATAACCTGCTACTTCTTCAATAAGTTGTGCGCGGTATTTAGTTACGTCTTCTTTCATTTCTTCAGGTATCTCTACTACGTCAAAAGTAGAACCTGAATTTTCTTCGTGCCATACGATAGCACGGTTTTTAATCAAATCTACTACCCCTTTAAAGTCTGCTTCATCACCAATTGGCAATACGATAGGCACTGCGTTTGATTTAAGCATATCTTTCACTTGGTTGCAAACGTTTAGGAAGTTAGCTCCTTGGCGGTCCATTTTGTTTACGAAACCAATACGTGGCACTTTGTAGTTATCAGCCAAACGCCAGTTAGTTTCTGACTGAGGCTCTACTCCGTCTACAGCCGAGAAAAGGAATACTAATCCGTCTAATACACGTAACGAGCGGTTTACTTCCACTGTAAAGTCTACGTGGCCGGGAGTATCGATAATGTTGAAGTGATACTCTTTAGCATCGGCAGTAGGTTTACCATTTTCGGTAGGGAAATTCCATTTACAAGTAGTAGCAGCTGATTGGATAGTGATACCGCGTTCAGCTTCTTGCTCCATCCAGTCCATTGTTGAAGCTCCATCGTGTACTTCACCAATTTTGTGGGTTTTACCTGTATAGAATAGAATACGTTCAGTAGTGGTGGTTTTGCCCGCGTCAATGTGAGCGGCAATACCTATGTTTCTTGTATATTTTAAATCTCTACTCATCGGTTTAATTAAAATCTAAAGTGTGAGAACGCTTTGTTAGCTTCAGCCATACGGTGCGTATCCATTTTTTTCTTCACAGCTGCACCTTCTTCTTTTGAAGCGGCGATAATTTCAGCTGCTAATTTTTGTGCCATAGATTTCTCGTTGCGTTTACGAGCATACCCGATAAGCCATTTCATAGCCATAGACACTTTACGGTCTGGGCGAATTTGCATCGGAATTTGGAAAGTTGCTCCCCCTACACGGCGTGAGCGTACTTCTACGTGAGGCATCACATTAGTAAGTGCGTCTTTCCAAACTTCTAATGCCGTTTTTTCGTCATTATTTTTCTTTTGTTCTACTATGTCAATAGCGTCGTAGAACACCTTAAAAGCCACTGATTTTTTACCGTCCCACATTAGGTTGTTCACAAAGCGTGTCACCAATTGGTCGTTAAACTTAGGGTCTGGTAAAAGTGGGCGCTTTTTAGCCTGTCTTTTTCTCATTTCTTTTCAGTTAAAAGATTTTGTGTGTTAAATTACTTTTTCTTACCTTTAGCTGGTGCTGCAGCGGCTTGTCCTGGTTTAGGGCGTTTAGCACCGTATTTAGAGCGGCGTTGGGTTCTGCCGGCTACTCCAGCCGTATCAAGCGCCCCGCGCACTATGTGGTATCTAACACCTGGTAAATCTTTTACCCGTCCGCCTCGTACCAATACTATCGAGTGCTCTTGGAGGTTGTGTCCTTCACCGGGGATGTAAGCGTTCACCTCGTTGCCGTTAGTCAAACGAACACGCGCTACTTTACGCATTGCTGAGTTCGGTTTCTTAGGCGTTGTGGTGTACACACGTGTACATACACCTCTGCGTTGTGGGCACGAATCCAAAGCCACCGATTTACTCTTCTTGGTAATTCTGGTTCTTCCTTTTCGTACTAATTGTGAAATTGTTGGCATAATTTACAATACTATATATAATTATTTAATTGTTTGCTTGTTTAGCTATCTTATTAGTAATCAGCAGCAATTAGCCACTATTTTTCTAAGAGTTGGCTGCAAAAGTACTACATTTATTTGTAATACACAATATTTCCTTTTACCAAAAACACCAAGCCCTCTCCTGAAAATAAGCCGTCATTCAACGTCTCAAATTCGGAAAAACACTGATTATCAGATATATACAATTTATCCTCTGTCAGAAATCGCTGTATTACAACTTCTTACATTTTTTCTATTTTGTTACAAATATAACAAAATAATTTATATTTTTTTATTGAAAGAATGAGAACCCCCAACAGTAATTTCTAAAATCGGGGGTTCTTAATCTTATTCCTGTGTAATTAATAATCTCAAAGAATGGCTTTCGAATATTACATTCGTTCCTGAAATTTCGTTGTAGGTAAGGGTACCAATAACTGATAGAGCGATAATCCCTACAAAAAATAAAGCTTTTCTCGTTGAAAACAGCGCGCAATACACTAAGTATACAACAGCAGGCACAAAAAGCAAATAAGGCAATGTTGTCCTTACACTGCTATCGCTAAGCAACAAAGAAGCTACTGCTAAAACGAATAAGAAAGGAGCGAACATAAGTAATAACCCCTTGCGCGTTTCTTCTTTACTTTTGGTTCTGAACAAAAAGAAAGAGACTGTTGCCGACAGTATCAGGAACGTACATAGCATATAAGGGTGGTAACCATCAAAGATTATCCCTGCTAAAATATAAAGTGATACCACTATCAAATTGTTTCTAAGAACTTGTTTCATAAGGCAGTTTATTTTAGAATTACAAGGCAAACTTATACAACAAAAATCAAGAAAACAAATAATTGGTAAAGTTTAACTTTTTTACTCTCTTAGGGTTGCTCCTAAACTTTGCTCAAAAGCAGTTTGCAGTTTCAGCATCGTTTTATCGATTTGCTTATCGGTCAGCGTTTTGTTTTCTTCTTGCAAGATAAAACTTACCGCATAACTCTTCTTGCCAGCCGCCAATTTATCACCCTGATACACATCAAATAAATTGATTTGTTTCAAAATGCTTTTCTCTGTAGCAAATGCCACACGATATAGGTCAGCAAAGCTTACCTTATCGTCCAGCAGCAAAGCTAAGTCGCGGCGCACTTCAGGATATTTTGATATTTCTTTATAAACTACCTTATGACCTCTCACTTGCTCAAGTAGGGTTTCCCAATGCAGGTCAGCGTAAAGCACCTCTTGCTTAATATCAAAATCTTTAAGTATTTTGTGCTTCACTACCCCCATTGTTCCCAATAGTGTTTCGCCATACATCCAACGGAATCCTTCAGCGGCTACATTGTCAGTAGGCTCTAACGGAAGGGTGGTAACCTCCTTAAGTCCTAAACGCTCAAAAAGGGCTTCTACGCTACCTTTTAGTTCAAAGAAACTCACAGCGCGTGGCGTAGTAATCCAACTCTGAGGTAATTGGTTACCTGTCAGATATAATAATAGGTGTTTCTGTTCGTCATACTTACCATCCCTCACGCGGTAGTTTTTGCCAAACTCAAACAATCTGAGGTCTGAGCGCTTGCGGTTGATATTATAGCTTACCACCTCTAAACCCGAAAACAACAAATTGGTGCGCATATAGCCCAAATCGCTGCTGAGCGGATTGAGTAGTTTCACAGCCTCTTCAGGAGCAGCCTCATAGCTGGTGATTTCTTTTTCTGACACCAAACTATTGGTCATTATCTCATAATATCCTTGCCCGATGAGCTGTGCCGCTACTACATTCTGCATATTCAAGTCGTCGTACTTAGACGAATGCGACATCGAGGCGTTTATTTTTTCAGAAAAACTGATGTTGTTATAGCCGTAAATACGCAATATCTCTTCTATTACATCTGCCTCGCGCTGTACATCTACCCGATAAGAAGGTATTAGCAGACCTAATCCGCGTTCGGTTAGCGAACTTACCTTTATATCAAGCGAGTGCAAAATCGATTTGATAGTATCGCGTGGTATTTTCTGTCCGATGAGCTTATCTACATTTTCAAAGGCAAGAAATACCTGAAAATCGTCTTTCTTCTTAGGATAGAAATCTATCACATCTGAAGAGATAACCCCACCCGCTATATTTTCTATCAATACAGCAGCATACATCAGCGCGTATTTGCAATCTTCTATATTGATGCCTCGCTCAAAACGATAAGAAGCATCGGTACTAATGCTATGTCTTTTAGCAGTCTTGCGTACTGACACAGGGTCAAAATAAGCACTCTCTAAAAATACATTCCGAGTAGAGTGAGTTACACCTGAATCTTGTCCGCCCAATACCCCTGCTATACAAAGTGGTTTTTCAGCATCGTAAATCATTAAATCTTCAGCATCAAGAGTGCGCTTTACGCCATCAAGGGTAGTAAAGACGGTACCCGCCTCTGCTGTTTTTACGATGAGTTTTCGCCCTACTATATGGTCGGCATCAAAAGCGTGCAAAGGCTGCCCTAATCCGTGTAGCACATAGTTAGTAGCATCTACCACATTATTCTTAGGAGTGATGCCAATAGCTTTTAGCCTATTTTGCAACCAAGCGGGTGACTCGCCTACTCGCACGTTCGAGATGGCAACCCCCGTATAGCGTGGCACTAGTTTTTTGTTCGTTACCTCAATATCTACTTTTACTGAGCGGTTATCTACGTGAAATTTGGTAACCGAAGGGGTAATAAGCTCAAGCGATACACCTTTTTGTATAAGTCCCGCACGCAGGTCGCGAGCTACACCATAGTGACTCATCGCATCGGCGCGGTTAGGGGTCAGACCTATTTCAAACACTTCATCAGTTTCTACCTGAAAGACCTCAGCACAAGGGGTACCAACGGCATATTTATCATCGAGTACCATTATCCCCTCGTGACTTTCGCCTAAGCCCAACTCGTCTTCAGCGCAAATCATACCGTAACTTTCCTCTCC
The DNA here is from genome assembly GCF_009730375.1 of Capnocytophaga sp. FDAARGOS_737. Classification (NCBI taxonomy): domain Bacteria; kingdom Pseudomonadati; phylum Bacteroidota; class Flavobacteriia; order Flavobacteriales; family Flavobacteriaceae; genus Capnocytophaga; species Capnocytophaga sp. FDAARGOS_737. Next base: position 2,325,796 of record NZ_CP046316.1, read on the forward strand.
GCGTATTTTCCCTTTCTTTATTTCAAAAGGCTTCCCTTCGTGGTCGTACAGTACAGTTCCTATAGTAGCTACAGGCACTTTTTGTCCTTTAGCCACATTAGGAGCGCCACATACTATCTGTAGTGGTGCTTCTTGACCTACATCTACTTTGGTAACTTTCAGTTTGTCGGCATTCGGGTGCTTTTCGCACTCTAATACCAATCCTACTACCACACCTTTTAGTCCGCCTTTCACACTTTCAAAAGGTTCGATACCTTCTACCTCCAAACCCAAATCAGTAAGGATTACGCCGGTTTCTTCTGCAGCGAGGTCTAATTTCAAATACTGTTTTAACCAGTTATACGATATTTTCATATAGTTCTTTTTTCAATTAATAAATTTGTATATCAGCAAATTTTATTGTCATATCAACATCAAATCAAGAAACATTTGCCTTACATCTTCTTGTTCATCTTTATTGGTTATATACTGAAAACCAAACCTTTCATAAAAGGGTAATGCTTGCCTATAAGCATCTACTGTTATCAGTCTGCAAGCCTGTCTCTTATTTAGTTCTATAGCCTCATTTATGATACCCTCAAGCAAAATACTCCCTAATCCTTTCCCTTTATAGGTCTTATCAATTCCCAGACGACCTATTTTCAGCGAGGGTATATTCTTCAAATGTCTTTTTCTATGAGGTATTAAGTTTTGCACAAACTTCTTATACTGACTTTTAGAGGGGAATAGTTCCTCCCTTATCTGCAAACTATCGCTTAGCACACTATAAAAACCTAAAGTACGCTCATTGTTTTCTACAATAAAAGTAGTAGCCAACATTTGTTTTTGATAAAGAATAGCTTCTTTAAATAAGAAGTCATTCAAATCTTCATCTTCACAATCAAAAGGTTTTATGGTGTGGTCTTCTGTAAGCAATAAAAAAGATAAATCTTTAAACATTTTCTTTCTTAACTATCTATTTACTACTTTCTTTAAATATCGATTTTAAAAATCTTGCACTTTCTTGTATCTTTTCACGGTCAAGCACAATACCTTTCTCTTTTAGATAATCTTTATAATTATCTAATTTATTCAAAAAATCAAGGGCTTCTTGCCCTTCAAGCACTGGGGTAGGTTGTATCTCTCTTGCCATATCTTTATTATTTCTCAGCGTGCAAAAGTACAAAAAATTAGTAAATTAGCAAACTGACAAATTTGCTAATTTACTAATCTACTTATTTACCACTTAATTTGCTTCGTTGTTAGTAAGCTTAGCTACTTGTGCCGATGCCGTAAATGAGGTAATCATATTATTGAGCATCTCACTACCTGCTTCAGGCGAATTAGGCAACAAAATAAGGTTGCTGTTGGTTTGTTGTCCTACCGCTTGTAGTGTGTCGTAGTGCTGAGTGATGACTATCAGCGCAGAAGCTTCTTGCGAGCTCACCCCTACTTTCTGTAGTACATCTACGCTTTCTACGAGTCCTCGGGCTATCTCACGGCGCTGGTCAGCAATACCTTGTCCTTGTAGGCGTTTGCTTTCAGCTTCTGCTTTTGCTTTTTCTACTATCAAGATGCGTTGTGCATCACCTTCGTACTGAGCCGCTACTTTTTCGCGTTCAGCAGCATTAATGCGGTTCATCGCTGCTTTCACCTGTGCATCAGGGTCTATATCAGTCACAAGGGTTTTAATGATGTCGTAACCATAAGTCTCCATCGACTCTTGTACCTCGCGTTTTACGGCTATAGCGATATCGTCTTTCTTCACAAACACATCATCGAGCTTCATCTTAGGCACCTCAGCACGTACTACGTCAAACACATAGCTGGTAATTTGGTCGTGTGGGTACTCAAGTTTATAAATAGCATCGTATACTTTTTCTTTGATAACCACAAACTGCACCGATACTTTTATTTTCACAAACACATCGTCTAAAGTTTTAGTTTCTACTATCACATCTAACTGTTGAATCTTAAGACTGATGCGAGCCGCAATCTTATCAATAATAGGTATTTTCATCTGCAAACCCGAATGGCGAATGCTCTCAAATTTACCAAATCGCTCAATAGATACTGCCGTCTGCTGACGTACGGTGAAAAAAGTAGAAAGCAGAAATACCACTGCTAAAAATACTAAAATGTAAAAAGTAATACTCATTTCTTTATAATTATTAATTGTTAGTTCTTAATTCAAAAAATTGGTTAGTAGTGCTTATACCAATCTTCCCCTGTAAGGTCGTAAATACGCTGTATCTTCTGTATGAAATCTTCAAAATCAATATTTAGGTCAATAAGCTCGCCCGAATGAATGTCGAATACCCAACCGTGTACCAACGGAGTGCGGTATTGCAGGTAACTCTCTTGCACTACAGCCATTTTAGTAACGTTGAAACATTGTTCTATCACGTTTATTTCCACAAAACGGCGGTATCGTTTATCTGCATCGGCGATAGCATCTAACTCTTGCTGGTGCAAGCGATACACATCGCGAATAGTCCGCAACCAAGGGTTTAACAGTCCGTAGTCTTTAGCCTGCATCGCTGCCTTTACCCCTCCACAATCGTAATGCCCACATACCACTATATGCTTCACATTCAGGTGCTCTACCGCGTACTGTATCACAGCAGTCGAACTCATATCAAGGGTATTAACTACATTGGCTATATTGCGATGCACGAATACCTTGCCAGGGCCTACCCCCATCATCTCTTCAGCGGCTACCCTACTGTCAGAACAGCCTATGTACAGATAGTCCGGATTTTGGTCAGCAGCTAATTTTTCAAAGAAATGCACATCAGCCGCTTTCCTATTTTTTACCCATTGCTGGTTATTCTCAAAAATTTGTTTGTACGTATCCATAAAGTTATTATTTAGCACTTCTCATCTTCACAACAGCAGTCAGGGGCGTCAATCTCAAGCGTAGCGTGACTGATATGCTGATGCAATAAGGTATGCTTCAGTTCTTTCTTCAGCTCCATTACCTCCTTAAGCGGCAAACATTCTTTCAGCACTATATGTGCCGTAAGGGCGTTTTGCGAACTACTAAGTGCCCAGATGTGTATGTGATGTACCCCTGCTACTAAGGGGTGCGCCTCGAGCTGTTCTCTAATATGCGACCCATCTACATCGGCAGGCACGCCGTCTAAAATAAGTTTTACGCTTTCTTTCAGCAAGCCCCAAGTAGAGAAGAGTATCACGATAGCCACTACAAAACTGCTGATAGGGTCAGCTATATTCCAACCGGTGAAGTAGATAATCGCCCCTGAAACAATCACCCCTACCGACACTAAGGCATCGAGCATCAGGTGCAAAAAAGCGCCTTTTATATTGATGTCGGTCTGTTGTCCTTTGTAAAACAAGAAAGCTGAAACAGCATTGATAACTACTCCTATAAAAGCGGTAATCATTATAGCCGAGCCTGCCATTTCGGGCGGTGAAGAAAGTCGTTCAAAAGCCTCAATAAAAATCTTAACTACTATATACATCAGCAGCACTGCATTGATAAGCGAGGCAAATATCGAAGCCTTTTTATAGCCATAGGTATACAATTGGGTAGCGGCCTTATGGGCGAGCTTCATACCGATAAGCGAAATAACTAAACTGGCTACATCGCTTAGGTTATGACTGGCATCAGAGATAAGGGCTAACGAATTGACGCTAAAACCTACCACAAACTCAATAATAGTATAAAGTAGATTTAACCCTATACCTATGTAGAAAGCGCGATTTAGCTGCTGAAGGTCAGCTACTGAATGCTCGTGGTGGTGATGATGGTGATGGTGGTGATGTTCTTCTTCCATAAACGATGGCTCATTTAAAGTTTTTTGCGACTACAAAGGTAGAACTTTTTTTGTAAAAACAAAAAATAATTTGCTGATTTGTCAATTATTTGCCGATGTGCCTTTTGTATATTATAAGTATCCCGACAAGCACTAAGCCCCAGAGCCAATAATGAGGCACAGTGCGCTGCTCGCGTTGCTCTTGCTTTTGATATTGCTGTACTTGGTGCGCCTCTACCCTACTCTGGTCAGTTCTTTGCGCTACTAAAGTGTTCGTTACTGCCTGCTGATGCGCCTCTTGCTGCTGTTGTAGCTTTATACGTACTTTCGCATTGCTAGTATCTCGCGGAGGCTGCCATTCAAACTCTAAAGTAGCGCCTTGCCACTGATGATGTGCTTGCCTTTGTGCGGCAGTCGCTATTTGCTGCACGCTATCTCGCTGCTCTTGGTAATGTTGCGCGGCATATTGTTGTTCAGTACGGACTACCCGCCTGCTGCGGCAGCCTACAAGTCCTATCACACATACTAAGGATAGAACAAACGGAATATTAGAGTTCTTTTTCATTTTTCTAATAGTTAATTGTATTTGTTTTTGTTTCATCTGTTAGACTCATCGGCTCATCGTCAAATTGGCAAATCAGCTAATCGGCAAATCGGCAAATCGGCTAATCAAGCGGCAAAGTTTTTGTGCATAAGCAGGGTCGGTAGCGTAGCCAGCTTGCGCCACCGCTATTGCAAACTTATAAGGGTCAGCTCTAACCGCTAAAGCCTTAGCATAGCGCTTGTGTTTAAAGAAAAACTGAGCGTGGTCAGCAAAACAGGCTTCGGGAGAGGGATAAGCTCTAAACCAATCTTTCACAATACACTCATACCTACCGTCAGGGCGAAGTCGCACACTGATAACAGCAGGGAACTGCCCTACAGCAGGCGGGGTGCTGAGTATCTCGGTGGTGAGCAATAACTGCCGGTCAGCTTCGCTACTGTTGCGCGAGGCTTTCACTCCAAAAAACATATTCCTCGGTGCGTGCTGCCCCCAGCCACTCTCTAAGGCCGCTTGCGCTAAGATGAAGAGGTGCGAAATGCCTGTCGCCTCCTCAACTGCCAAGGCAGCATCTTTGTATTTAAGTTTAAAATCTTGTACTATTGTTTCCATACTATTATTTGTTTTTGGTTGCCAACAAAAGCGTTTCAACCGCATTTTCAAGTTCTTTAATACGCTGATTAGCCTCATTAAGGTCAGCGATAGCCTTTGCGTATTTAGCCGATAGGTCATCTATCATTTCGCGATAGATATGTATTGCCTTATCTACGTTGTCCAGCTCGCTGCTCTGTAGTTCCACTCGCTGCTTAGGTCTGCCGAAAAGCCAACCTGCAAAGCCCGAGAGCAATAATCCTATAAAGGAGAAAAAGTGTTCTTTTAGTAAGTCCATAATCATTGATTTGTTAATTTGCCGATTTGCTAATCAACAAATCGGCAAATTGACTAATTTTAAAGGGTTATTTCTTTAGTTACTACGTTATTAGGGCGGTCAGTAGCTGTTACTAGTATTTTGCTACCGCTAAGTGTTGCATTGATAGCCGTAGTAGTGTACACCCACTTACCTTCGCTAAGAGTAGCAGCCCCTTCTTCTATAGCCGAGTTGTTAGCGGCAACTATTTTTACCTTTACGGTCATCACTTTCGAAGCGTCGGCAACCTCTATAGCTATTTTCTCACCATTATGAGCGCCTGTATAAGCTGAAGTATCGATACGGTCTATTACTGGAGCCTTCAAATAGTCAGCTATAGCCATTATGTAAGCACTTACCCCAGGTCGTTTAGCAGCCTCATCGGCATATGCTTTTTTAAGAGTAGGGTTTTCCAAAGCATTTTTGGCATATACAGTTGCTTTAGCGAACTTTTGGTGGTGAGCCTCTTGTTTAGGCGTCTTACTCACCTTATAATTAGGAAATTTAGTAACGATAGTTCTACCATTTACTTGTTTAAATACGAGTTGTTTACCAACTCTTCCGCTCAAACCAGCGATTACGATGTTGTTTTTACTTTTTGCCATTTTTTTTTAATATTTTTAGGTGAAACATTTAGTTAAAGAGCGCTCTTTGTTTGTTTTTGACGCTGCAAAGGTGCGGCAAAAAGCAAAGCCTCGCAAATAGTTGTCGCATCGTGTTACAACCCTGTCTCATCATACTACAACTAAAGCCCAAAACCACAAAAAAAGAGAGACGAAAAACACACTGTTTTTCGTCTCTCGGTTTTGACTTTTGTCTTTAGAAAAGCGCTATGCCTTCTTTTGTTTCTCTAACATTCGTTTCTCTAACACTCGTACTGAAACAAAAATCGAAACGACTCCTGCTAAAGAAAGGAGATTGAAGAGAAATTCTCTTTCTTCCCATTTTAAGCAAACTACAAGAATACATGCTATCAAAGAACCCCTTAATAACCATTGGTATATTCTAAAAGTTTTCTTTGACATTGGTCGATCTTCTTCTGAAATAAATGCTCGAACTTTTTGTAAAAATTTAGTCATAGTATATAAAAATTATTGGGTTATGATTCAGTATTAGTGAGGCAAAGGTATGAGTATTCTTAATATACCCTCAGGGTTACAAAACTTTCATCTTCATAGCGTTTAAATTTATAAACAGCATCATTCATCAATCCCTTATTGAAAACACCCAGCGAGGCAAGCAACTCAAACTGTTGCTGAGTAAGCCCCGTCACACGCTTAAAAAGCTCTGGTTCCAAGCGCCGCACTACATCGTAAAAAGTCTCTTCACGATAGGTAGTCAGGTACATAAAGTACGGAATACGTGTAGCGAGCTTGCGCAACTTCTTCTGTATTTCGCCGCGCTTCGTTTTATATTCTTTTTCTTCTTCAGTTATTTTCTTATCGGGCTTTTCTCCTTTTTCAGCAGCCTCTTTCTTGGCTTTCTTTATCTTCTCACTCTTGTTAATCATAGTGGTAATATCATCGCGCAGCGAACGAAAATCTTCTATACTCTCCAAAGCAGCCATCGCTTCAGCGTTGTTCATCAGGCGACTTAAGGTAAGGGTATCTACATTCACCAGCAGATTGCTCTCCCAACGGCGCACCAGCTGGTTAGCAGTTGTTCCCACTATAATTTTGTCTAATATATCCTGTGCATTAATAGCGTCTAATCGTCCCCCTTCGTAGTAAAGTACCGGCAAAAAGTGTATAAACTCAGCTACTGCCCGCTCTCTGCTTATCTCGCTATTCATCGTCAGCTGACCGCAGTATTGGTCTATCTGCTTCAGCGCGCGGTCAGGAGCAAAGTCAAACACATAACAAAGGGTTTTAACTATTTCCTCGCGGTTAGGCGAAGTCTTATTCGGGTTCTTCAGTACCCAAGGAGTCTGCACCCTAAAAATCGACTGAAAATAAGTCTCCGGACTGGTAAGACTTCTCAATACAAAAATACCCGACCACGCAGGCACCGATACCCCTGTGGTGAGCTTACCACAAGATAACGTAATCGACTCCGATGTAATAGGGTCGCCCATTTGCTGTTTCATACGCCTCAAAGCCTCTTCTCCTATCCCTGCCTTAGTGCCCGAGCAGTTGATAATCTTATAGCTTTTGAAAAACACATTGGCTTTTAGCAGATTTTCCATCGCATCACAAGCTGACACATTAGGCAAAAACCAAAAAGTATGTTGCAAGTTCCTGAGCAATTCCACATCCGAAAAAGGCATAGGGGCAAAAATATCTGCTTTTAGGTCGCTTTCATTAGCCTCTAAAAATTGCCCTTTGATAAAGCTTAACCAACCTTGCACCGCTGTTTCATATTTGAATTTGGCATTCTTCCCCTTGCCTTCAGCTTTAAAAAACACGTTGAGGTCAAACTCATCTTTATCACCTTTCTCAGCCATTTCTTCTACCTTCTGGGGCAATTTGTAGAGCATCATCTGCATTTTGGGCAGCGACAGATAGGGGTTATTATCGCCCTGCCATTGCTCTTTGGCTTGCTGCTCATCAGTATATGTCCAACTAAAAATCTGGTCTTCTAAAAAATCGCCGTTTTGCAGCGCACGGAAAGGGGTGCCAGAGAGGTACAAATAATGGTTAGTCGTAATGGGCAGTGCTTCCTCATCAAAATCCTCTACAAAGCTAATATCGTTACCCTCTTCGTTTTCTATAGTCTTAGCCTCTGCTTGGTAGTCTTCATACTCTTTTTTGAGTTGCTTTTCTATTTCTGTTTTAGGATTATTGAAAAGGTCTTGTGCTTTTTCGCGCCACGCCCCAAAGTGGTATTCGTCAAATATCACACAATCCCAATGCGTTTGGTGTATCCATTGGTTTTGTTCTTTAATGCCCTCCGTAGCTCTGTCTTTGCCCAATAGGTCTTGAAACGAACCAAAATACACATACGGGCGCTTCTTATCTATTTGCTCCCGCGAGATGTCAATCTCCGACTGCGATACAAACTGCCAGCCTTGAAAGTCGGTATGAGTAAGCAGGTCATCGCGCCACGCATTTACCACAGCAGGCTTAAAGGTGATAACAAGCAAGTGCTTCCAACCCATCGCTTTAGCCAACTGATAGGCAGCAAAGGTTTTTCCGAAGCGCATTTTAGCATTCCAAAGGAAGTGCGGTATATGCCCCTCAGTTGGCCGGTTGTTCTTAAAGAAATCAGCCGTAATAGCTACCGCTCTTTGTTGTTCAGGGCGCATTGCAAAGCTGTGATAGCGAGTCGCATCAGTGTTGTATTGCCCCGTCTTTTCATAGGTAATACACGCTTTGAGGAGTTCTACGCTACAGCGAAACCACTCGCCTTTTTCACGCACCACCCCCATACGCTGTAAGCCACGATGAATTTCGTGGTCGGTAAAGAAGGTGCCATCATTGCGAATAGCGAGCTCATCGAGTTCTATACGCCACGTTTGTTGGGGCATTTTTACGGCTTCAGTTTGCTCGCGCACGCGTTCTTCAGCAGTGCGGGTAGTATACCCCACCTTTAGGCAATCAGGGAAACGCTCATCAGAATACGCATAAATACGAGGGATGTTCATAATAATTAGAAAATTAATTTAAGAGGTGCTGAGTTAGACTGTTTTCTAACGAGGAAAAATCCATTGTAAAGCCGATATTATTAATGAAATGATTGATATTATAAATGCCCATTTTGAAGAGGACAAGTACCATATAAACCTCCTTTCTAATAATGCATCTCTACCTTTGTCTGTAATATAGTAATAGATTAAGTTTTTTCCATCATCCACTAGTCCAGTTGACTTTATATAGTCATAACTTTTTAAAGAGCTCAGAATAAGATTCAATTTATCAAGATGGATATTTGTTTTTCTATGTAAATCCTGTTCACTCAAAGATTTGCCTTGTTCTGTGTAATCAGTTCCACTATAACTTTTATCATTATACTCTTTATTGAGAATTTTTAATATACGATGTTTTTCTCTCATATTATTCAATTTAGTTTATTAAAAATTCTACTCCATCGGTCTTACCATTTTTTCTATATAAGCTATTTCTTCCGCTGTAAGACCGTATTTGCGGTATAGCTTTTCGTCTGTCCATTCCTCATCAAAATCTTGTAAAGGTATTAATCCAAATACACTTTTAGTTACGTGCATTGTACCTTTCCCTAAATAAAGAAGAAACTTAAAGAATTTTGTGTTCATATATTTAAGACAGTTTAATTGCTCTTTTTCTGTGTCAAAAGGACCTACTAACAAAAAAGTTTCTGTACAGATTTCATTAGGTTGAGCTTTTATAATCTCTGGGGGATTTATTGCATTGGTTGAATAACTTGTAGTAAAAAATAATTTATATTTATCTATACTATCAAAACCATTAGTTACAATATCTCTTGAAATATAACCAATAATACGCTTAGCCCCTCCCTTAATTCCTTTTACTCCATAAATCTTCAAAGCTTTTTCAAAAGGTTTAAAACTCAGGTTAGAGTTAGGATACCTTTCTGGTGTATTGAATAAAAAACCTCTTATACCATATGGTCTTACTTGTGAAACTATTTTTGAAAAACTCTCTTCGGAAGATGATTCTTCAATAATAGAAAGGACTCTATTGTTACGTATAATATATTCAAAATAGTTGTTTTTCAAAAAACGTTTTGATTTTATCTCTTCCCCTTCGTTACTTCTAAAAATATAGTCTGTTTTTCCTTTATATTCTCTATCCAAAAGAAAATAGCAGACTCCTCCATCAAGATTTTGACCTGGGAAGCAATCTTTAGAGTTTTCAAAATCATATAAGATTTTAATTTTCTTATTTTCGACCATATTCTCTCTGAATTTCTTTAAGCCTCTTCCTCCTACCATCCATTTTGAAGGGATAATCATACATAAATAGCGAGGGTTCAACATAATAGCCTGTTCTACAAACTTGTTATAGATAGGCACTGCACTATCAGAACTTCCTCCACTACCATCGCTCATTTGGTAAGGTGGATTGCCGATGATTACATCAAATTGCATTTCTTTATAAGGGTTTTTGTTATGTATAAATAGATAGGCGTGTTGTTCAAGGGCGCTACGTTGCTCGGTGCCAAACTCTCTTTCGGTGGCACCACAATAGCTACACTTGCCCTTAACGAAGGTATGCTCACAGGGCGCAAAATAAATATTGCCATCAGGGTTACCTTGCTGGGCAAAAATACCGGTAAGGCAGTGTGCTAACTCGGTAGTATCTTTGCTGCAATAAAGGGTACGCCGCGCCATAAGTGCCGTAAGTTGGGTAATAGCAATGCCGTAAAGTTGCTGCCCCAATATATGGTCAAGGCGCTCCTGAGGGTCAGGTATAACCGTTGCCAAACCTTTCATCAGCCGTTTGGCTATCTCACGCAAGAATACACCACTCTTAGTAAAAGGGTCTAAAAACTTAGCATTAGGGTCGCTCCACAACGCCTCTGGCAAAGTATCAAGCATACGATTTACAACCGCTGGTGAGGTAAAAACTTCATCATTACTCAGATTTGCTAAACAATCTAATACATCCATACTATTGTTAATTGGTCATACAAGTCAAAATTGATAAACTATTACATTGCTGAGAGCTCTACCTAGCGCTATTTATGTTAAACGTTGTAATACGTTTTCCGCTTTTTATATCTTCCAATGCTTTAATTTTTAGTTTTTTCTTTCTCTCTTCAGAGTCTTGTGTTGAGAAAATAAATATCATCAAAACTAAGCCTAAAATCATATGTACTATTACTCCTGCCATATTGTTTAAATTTTAAAGGTTATTACTATTGTTTATTTTTTTTATTCTATGTCAATTAGCAAATTGACAAATTGACAAATTTCTAAATAGGGTTTATACGGTGAGGTCTGTGCGTGTAGTTCATTGTTTGCGCCAAACATATCCAACTGTTTACCTACATTGCCAGTGGTAGTGGTCTCAAAATCGAAAGTGCGATAAGCTACTTGTGTAAAGTCAGGTTCACTAAAAAGCCATTCGTAGAAAACAATAGGCTGCCCATCGGCAGTTTTGTAGGTAAGGGCATCACCACAAATAAGGTTCTTTTGCATTATAAACCGAACACTGTCAGCAAGGGCTTTCTCTAAAGAGTGTCCTTGCACTTGTTCGTAAGTATCTAAAAGTTCACTAAAAAGCCGTTCGCAGCATTCGGCTATATTGTCGGACAATATATCTATCCCATAGATACTGCCCACTACCTGTAGCAAATGGGTATCATACGCCAAAGGCTGCTTGCCGTACTGTTCAGCGAGAGTGCGGAGTTTGCGGCGTAAGATTTCAATAAGGAAATTGCCATTACCGCAGGCGGGTTCTAAGAAAGTAGCGCTAAGGCTAAAGCTCTGTTCTTTTACCAAGTCGAGCATAGCATTCACCTCGCGTGGGTTAGTATACACCTCGCCGTGGTCAGCAACTCGCTGTTTCGATTTTACTTGTGGAAGTTCCATAGCAAAGAGCCTTCACCTGTTCCAAAGTGAAGAAATAACGCTTGAAAAGCGTGGAACAGCAGCTCTACTCTTTGCAAAATTTAAAAATAGTAGCTCATAGCAAAGGAAGACACTATTGCGCTTCCTTTGCTCTACAGGCTAACCTATATTCTGCGTTACTGACAAAAATTTTCCAGATTTTTACGGGTAACAGAATAAAGCTAACGCTTTTTTTATTTTTTTTGTAATGTAGACATAAAAAAGCGTGAACTAATACTCTACTCTGTTACCCGTAAGCGTCTGGAATCGCTCAATAACACAGAAATAGATAGCTCACGCCTATAATAGGAGGAGCATTATCCTTTTGTTTCTGTGTTATTTTAAAAATTTTCCAGATTTTCACGAGTAACAGAACAAAAGCTAACGCTTTTAATATATCTTTATTTTGGGTGCATAATTACGACAAAAAAGCCTATTATGCAATTTTTTCACAAAGTTTTTTGCTCAAAAAACACATAACTCACTGATAATAAAAAAAATAAAATCAACAATTAACTTATTTTATTCAGTTAAACTACCCTCTCATTCTTCCCAGCCCTCTCAGCCCTCCCAGCTTTCTCATTCCTCCCAATCTTCTCATTCCTCCCAATCTTCTCATTCCTCCCAGCCTTCCCATTCTTCCCAGCCTTCCCATTCTTCCCAGCCTTCTCATTCCCCCCAGCTTTCTCATTCCTCTCAGCCTTCCCATTCCTCTCAGCCTTCCCATTCCTCTCAGCCTTCTCATTCCTCTCAATCTTCCCAGCCCTCTCAGCCCTCCCAGTCCTTTCAGCCTTCCCATTCCTCCCAGAAAATCATTTATTTTTAACGTTCAGTCTTGCCTGATACATACGTTCTTTTATTCCTCCTTCTTTTAGGAAGTTTTTTTCTTGTTTTTCCAGCAGTCGGCAAAGTAAAAAAGAAGTCTGATGAATGAGAGTTATGCAGAGGTTAGCAAGGGCTTCGTCATTATATTTGTGCAGAAGAGAATGATATTGGTCAAAGATAAGTTCACTAGCAGCGTATGCACGCATTTTTTCATAACGAGGATTAGAACCGTCCCATAACAGTTTGTTACGAGTACGCAGATAGTCCTGATAATCAATTAGTAGTTCTTCAAGACTTGCTTTAGCCACATTAGTTAGTTTAATTTCAGTTTCAGTAGAAGTAGCGGCAGCTCGGTTACCTTCAGCTATATTTTGTTTACCAGAGCGAGCGGCTTGTAGCATTTGGTCGATAGCACGGTCACCTTTTTGCAAAAAATGCTGAGTAAAGAAGAAAGTAATATCATAAATAACAACAGATTTCTTATAGGCAATAAGATTATGGTAATCGCCTTTTCTTTTCAGAATGGCACTCATAGTTTTATATTTTTAGTGGTTAAATATTATGGTCGCAAGTTAATAAATTTTTCTCTATTAATAAAAATTTAAAAACCTTTTTTTTGAAAAAATCGCTGCTCCCAGCCCCCTCATTCCTCTCAGCCCCCTCATTCCTCTCAGCCCTCTCATTCTTCCCAGCCTTCTCATTCTTCCCAGCCTTCTCATTCTTCCCAGCCCTCTCATTCTTCCCAGCCCCCTCATTCCTCTCAGCCCTCTCATTCTTCCCAGCCCTCTCATTCTTCCCAGCCTTCCCATTCCTCCCAGCCTTCTCATTCCTCCCAATACACTCACACTATACGATCGCCGAAGGATTACCGAACAACAGCAATCACTACAGCGGTATTGCTACCGCCAAAGCCCGAGGCAGTTTTAAGCAAATACGTTAGTTGTTGGTGTTGGTATTCTTTTAGAAGATGCAATGGGTGTGGCACACCGTTGTCTGAAGAATTGAGGCTCTTTAGCAGCACCCCTCTGCGAGCCGCCTCGATGGTGACGATAGTTTCCAAAAGCCCCGCGGTGCCTAAGGTATGCCCAAAATAACCTTTGTAGCTATTTAGCGGTACCTCAAGCAGTTGCGCACGACTAAATGCGTGACTCTCCATCTCGTCATTATAACGCGTACCGGTGCCGTGAGCGTTGATAAGCTCTATTTGCTCAGGGCGCAATTGGGCTTCCTGCAGCGCGCGCTGTACGCTCTGGTAAAGCCCTTCGCCCGTACGCGAGGGGGCAGATATATGGGCGGCATCATTGATAGAGGCGCTGCCCAACAGTTGCGCCTTAGCCCCTTGTGGGTCACCCGTTACATAGGCTGCTGCTGTAGCTTCGCCCAAAGTGATGCCGTCTCTATCCGGACTGTAGGGCTTGCAAGGGCTGGCACTAATAGCCTGAAACGACTGAAACCCCGAAAGTACAAAGTCACTTATCTCATCGCCTGCCAATATTATTGCACTATCATACGCCCCTGCCTTTAGCAATCGGTCAGCTACCGATAGCGCCATTGCTCCTGATACACAGGCATTAGAAAGCACGATAGGCTGAGAGGTAACCCCCAGCTGAGTTGCTATTTTATGTGCTAAAGTAGAGAGATAAGGCAAAGAGGCATCAGTAGATAAGTTGTTGATATTGCCTTTGGTAGTAGAGAGGATAAAAGCAGTACGCGGACTGATAGCAATGCGTGGTAGTAGAGGCTGCACTGCCAAAAGCAGCAATTGCTCTAAGCGCGAAAACTCTCCTTTGAAAGGGGTAGTAATAAATTGAGCAGCTATTCCCTCATCGTCTATCTTCGATAAGGGAATAGCTGCCCATCTGCCCATAGTGGGGTGTTTTGCAATACCCGATTGCCCTTGTAGTACTGCGTCTATAGTACTAACGAGGTCAAAGCCCAAAGGGGTCACTATGTTATACTCTGTAAAAAACAATCTTTTCCTAATTATGCGCTTGCGGCTCGCCTCTTACCAACCCTATGTAACTTATAACGGCCACTACTATACAAATCGCCATAGCAAAGACCATTGGGCGCTCAGTATCAATGGTGAAGAGGGCAAGAAGCATACCCACTACCGAGCCGATGCCAAAACGCAACATACCCGTAAGCGAGTTGGCTGTACCGGCTACTTCGGGGTACATATCTAATATGGCAGCATTAGCGCTACTCGACACTACCGACACAAGCCCCACATAAGTGGCTACCCCTACTACTGTAGCCCATAATCCCAAGTGAAAAATACCGCATACTAACAGCCATACACCGGCTATTAGCTGTATGGTGAGCCCTAATCGCAATGATTTTTCTACGCCTATTTTAGTAACAAATTTACCATTGAGCGAGGTGGCTGTCATCATCACGAGGATATTCAGCAGAAAGAAATAACCAAAATGCTTAGGTGCTACCCCAAAAAGCCCTGTATAGACAATAGAACCTGCTGAAAGAAAGCAGAACATACCTGAGTACGAAAGTGAATTGCAGAAAATATAGCCTAATACCTTTTTATTGCTCAACAGTCTGCCAAAAACCTTTAGAATACTACCTATCTTTAAAGGCGTTCGTCTGACAGGCGGAAGAGTTTCGGGTATTTTAAAGAAGACTAATAGAGCGCATACCAATCCTAATGCCATTAGCACATAAAAGATAATATGCCAATGAAACCAGTCGGTTAGGTAACCACCCAATACCGGAGCCAACAAAGGGGCTATCATCGTAACAATCATTATCATAGACATCTGCCGCGCAAACTCATTCTTAGCAAAAAGGTCGCGTAGCAATGCCCCTGTAACTACGGCTGGCGAAGCTCCAAAAAAGCCCTGCACAAAGCGCAACGCATAGAAGTGCTCTATATGCTTCACTTGGGTAATGCCTAAAGACACCAATGCCGACACTACTATACCAATAAGAATAATTGGTTTGCGCCCATAACTATCGGATAAAGGCCCCCAGAAGAGCTGCCCAAAGGCAAATCCGAAAGTAAAAAGGGCTAAAGTAGTTTGTATTTTCTCCTGCGATACACTAAAGTCATTTGCTATATTGAGAAACGCAGGTAGGTACATATCTATCGCTAAAGGCGTCAGCATTGACAAGATGCCCAAGATAAGTACAAACAAAAAGTCGGCACGTGGTTCTTGCACTATTTTTTAGGGTCTTTAATGTTATTAATATCCTTCAAAAGTTGTTGGTAGTGCAGTTGGTTGATACTATTAGCGGCTTCACCTTGTAGGGCCTGTTGTAGGTATTTTTCTACTTTATTGAGATTTTGCAAAGCGAAAATACGCACATCAGACACTTGGTTAAGCGCTATTTTATCAGTTTTATTCTCTGGATTGATGAGTTTGCCTAATTGCTCTATATAAGCGCGTTGTGCCCCGCGTCTGTAAGTGTTTTGACGCGCATCAGAAGCGTTGAGAGGCTTCCATACCGCAGCAAATACATCGTTTAGGTACTCGTCGGCAGTATAAGGGTTTTGCGATACCAACGCCTGATTAGCAATACGATAAACTACCCCTTCGGCTAACAGATAGGCTAAAGTAGTGTTTTGCTGTCCTAATATGCTGGCATCAACATCTACCCCTATTTTATCGGTTATCTCTTGTGGGTACAACCAAAGCGGCGTGGTAAACAAATGCTGGTCTATATAGGCAACTGCCTCTTTTACTTTCTCTTTAGGCACTTCTTTATATACCTCTTTATCGCCTACAAAACCTACATATCTATTGCCAATGTATTTAAGTACGTGGTTTAAATAACGGCGGTACTGCTGGGTAGCCGCTTGGTGCATTCCTAATAAATAATCGTACTTATCATTAGGCTGCTTTGTCCATTGAGGTAGATTTTGTACTACGTATTTGAGGTTTTTAAGTCCATAAGTGTTGGCTTTCATCACGTTGTCGGACAGGTCTTCGCGTTGAGCACGAGGGTCTTCATTATTGCCTTCACCACCAAACCACAAACGAGGATTCGCCTTTACACGCTGGGTAGTAATATCGGCAAGAGCTTCTTGCTCGGCATACTCATCTTTGTACTTATCAGCATAGTAGCGGTAACCCCACTCTATCGCCCATTTGTCGTAATCGCCTACACGGGGGTAAATTCCTTTAGAGGAAATGTTGTCTTCAGGCTGTGCTACATAGTTGAATCGGGCATAGTCCATAATAGAAGCGGTGTGACCGTGCGCTTCTACCCACGCCTTGTCGCGGAGTTTTTCTACCGGAGTGGCATAGCTTGCCCCCATATTGTGGCGCAAGCCCAAGCAGTGCCCTATTTCGTGCGAAGAGACAAAGCGAATAAGGTCGCCCATAAGTTCGTCATTTAGAGGCAAAGTGCGTGCGCGCTTATCTACCGCTCCGGCTTGTATCATATACCATTCTTGTAGGAGTTTCATCACGTTGTGATACCAACCTACGTGGCACTCTATAATCTCACCACTGCGAGGGTCGGCTATGTTAGGGCCATAGGCATTGCTTATTTCAGAAGGCAAATATCTGATAACGCAGAAGCGCGCATCTTCCATACTCATAGAAGGGTCGTTAGGCCAAGGTTTGGCTACAATAGCGTTTTTGAAACCTGCTTGCTCAAAAGCTACATTCCAATCGTTTACCCCTAAGATGAGGTATTTTTGCCATTGCTTAGGTGTGGCTGGGTCTATGTAGAAAACAATTTGCTTTTTAGGTTCTACCAATTGCCCTTTTAGGTATTTCTTCATATCCTCTTTGCGAGGTTCTAAACGGAAACGGTGTATGTAGGCTTCGGTTTCGGTGCGTTGCTGGTCATCGCCAAACTTCACAAATCTGCTAGCAAAAAAGCCTACACGAGGGTCGAAAAGACGCTTAGCCATTGGCTCTTTGGGCAGTAATACTATCGAAACGTTTAGCCCCACGCTTACCGCTCCTACACGATTGGCAGCGGGTATATTGCTAGGCGATGCCGAAAAGGTTCGCATCGCATTGATTTCTACGTTGATAGGATAAGGGCGTACATCTTCTACATACGAGCGGTCGAGGGCAGCATTGCCTAACTTCTGCGAGGTCTTGAAGCTAGATGAAAAACTGGTAATGTTATTATCTTGCTTGAAGAAATCAGTAACATCAATCAGCTGACTTTTCGTCTTAGGATTGCGACCTATGACATTGAAAGACGCAATGATAGGGTTAGCACTCGAGTTGGCTACCGCTGTATAGATATTGTGGGTGCTATCAGCCTGTTGTACATTTACAAAAGCGCGCAGCGAAAGGGTTTTGTCGGTGCGTTGCTCGAAGTAAATGGTCTGCTCGTTTACCTTTTCGCCCGCGTACATTCCGAAGTTATCAGGAGCGGTTTTCAGACGGGTAACACACAGCAAGTAGCGATTTAAGAGGGTGTCGGGTATTTCGAAATACCATTTTTCCTCTATTTTTCGTACAGTAAAAAGTCCGTTGCGCTCTATGCCTCCTTTTTTGATGAGTTTGGCATACTCTTCAGCGCGTTTTTGTTCGGGTGTTTTTTCAGTCACCTTTGTTTTGGTCGTGTCCTTAGCAATAGTGTCTCTTACGGCTGTAGTTTTCTGCGCAAAAGACAGGGTTGTAGCTGCCAAAAGGAGCAAAAAAATGTTCTTTTTCATTTTTTCAAATAATAATTTATAGGTTCTACAGAATAGGATTTTCATTTGCCATCAGTTCGGCTATATCATATATTTTCACTTGTGTTTCTTTCTCTTTTGTCTTTACTCCATCGGTCATCATCGTATTGCAAAACGGACAAGCGGTAGCGATAATATCAGGGCGCACTTCGAGGGCTTGCTCGGTGCGGAGTACATTTATCTCCTTATCCCCTTTTTCAGCTTCTTTGAACATCTGTGCCCCACCTGCACCGCAGCACATAGCACGAGATTTGCACTTTTTCATCTCTACCAAATCGACTTCTAACTTGCTGAGGAGTTCGCGCGGTGCGTTGTAGACCTTGTTGGCTCTGCCCAAGTAGCAGGGGTCGTGAAAAGTGATGCGTTTGCCTTTGAAAGTGCCGGTTTCAACCGTTAGCCGTCCCTCATCGATAAGGGTTTTGAGCAGCTGGGTGTGGTGCATTACTTCGTAATTGCCGCCCAAGGCTGGATATTCGTTTTTGATAGTGTTGAAACAATGCGGACAAGTAGTGACTATCTTGGTGACCTGATAACTATTGAGCACCTCTATATTCATCATTGCCTGCATCTGAAAAAGGAACTCATTGCCGGCGCGCTTAGCGGGGTCGCCAGTGCAACTCTCTTCGGTGCCAAGCACAGCAAAGCGCACCCCTGCTTTCTGCAAAAGGTGAGCAAAGGCTTTGATAATACGTTTCGCTCTGTCGTCAAAACTACCGGCACAGCCTACCCAAAAGAGTACTTCGGGGGTTTCGCCTTGTGCTGCGAGTTCTGCCATTGTTTTTATCATACTGTTCTAATTTGAAAATTAGCAAATTAGTAAATTTAGTGTGAGTCGTATGGGTTGTAGCTTATTTTACGATTTGTAAATCGCCATCTACAAAACCTATAGCTATATGTTGTACGTTAAAGAGTTTAATACTGTTTTCAGCTACTATTTCTTTAAGAATTTCAGTAATCATTGAGAGTACTTGTTCCCAATGAACTTCTTCAGGTATTTCATCTAAAGGTAAAAAGCAGTCATCGGGTACAAAATCGTCTTCGCAAGCCCAATCAGGGTCTTCATCATCATACCAAGAAGAACCTATAAGCTCTAATTCATAAGGTTCTGAGATATTGAAATTCAGTGCGACAATATCATTAGGTAAGTTTTCTTGACGATCTATATCAAGTAACCATTTTTTAATCTTGTTTTTAACGGTTTCTTTCATTTTAAAATAGTTTGTCGATTTGCCAATTTGCTCATTGACTAATCGTTGAATACTTCTACGGTTTGTTCTTTGAGGATAAAATCGGTGAATTTGCCTTTGTAACGGGTGGCTTTTACGATGTGATTGTCTATCCAATGATAATTGCCGCCGCGAGGTTTGCCAAAGATGATGCCGTGATACTTGAAGCCGTGCTTTTTGAGCCACTGCTCAGTAACCTCGCGATGCTCTTCAGTACGCGAGGTGAAAAAGTAAATAACGTGTCCGTCGTCATACCATTTGTTTACTTGTGCCAGCGCATCGGGGAATACCTCAGCAGTAGCCATACGTTCAGGCTCTTCATTAGGGATGTCCTCGCCTACCGTGCCATCAATATCGATGAGGTAGTTTTTCACCCCTTCTGGCAATATAGGGTTCTTATTGCCTTGAGCATCTTCTTTTAGCGTAAATTTTACGGTATCCATTTCTTTTCAAAATTAGGTTTTCGTTTTTGGAGGAAGGCATCGCGCCCTTCTTTGGCTTCATCGGTCATATAAGCAAGGCGGGTGGCTTCACCAGCGAATACCTGTTGCCCTACCATACCGTCATCGGTGAGGTTCATCGCGAACTTCAGCATTTTGATAGAAGTAGGCGATTTGGCCATTATCTCTTGCGCCCACTCAAAAGCGGTAGCTTCGAGTTCGTTATGAGGTATAACCGCATTTACCATACCCATCTCGAAAGCCTCTTGAGCGGAATAATTGCGCCCTAAGAAAAAGATTTCGCGCGCTTTCTTCTGTCCCACCATTTTGGCAAGGTAAGCTGAGCCATAACCGGCATCGAAACTGGTTACATCGGCATCGGTTTGCTTAAAGATAGCGTGCTCTTTGCTGGCGAGGGTAAGGTCGCAGACTACGTGCAATGAGTGTCCGCCCCCCACAGCCCAACCAGGGACTACGGCAATTACCACCTTGGGCATAAAGCGAATAAGGCGTTGCACCTCGAGGATGTTGAGGCGATGATAGCCATCGTCGCCCACATAGCCTTGGTGACCACGCGCTTTTTGGTCGCCCCCACTACAAAAGCTCCACACGCCATCTTTAGGCGAAGGACCTTCGGCAGAGAGCAATACGGCGCCTATATTGATGTCCTCGTAAGCATCTTTGAAGGCATCGAGGAGTTCGGAGGTGGTTTTAGGGCGAAATGCATTGCGCACCTCAGGACGGTTGAAGGCGATACGCGCCACCCCGTCGCATTTTTTATACGTAATATCTTCGTATTCTTTTACGGTTATCCAGTTCATATAAGTGAAAAGTGAAAAATGAAAAGTTATTTAGGAGGCAAAGGTAGTAATAATTTGTCAATTAGCCAATTTGTAGATTGTCAATTATTTTGTAGGTACTATGGTTTTCAAACAAGTCCAATGGGGCAGACTTATTAGACAAATCTAACGGGGCGGACGATTCTGATAAATTACAACTATTAGCTCATTATGATAGCTTTATACGCCAAGCATTTGTCTACTACTTCCTCGACGGTGGGGTCGTAGGAGGAAATATCCATAGTGCGGGCGTTGTAGTTTTCCGGATAGAAGAATAATGAACTGCCCTCGGGGTGAGGTACATTGCGATCGAAGCGTTCCATTAGTTCCTCTTGGCGATCGTCATCGTCTTCTTCTATGATTTGGTTCCCCAATTGTATGAGTTCTTCTCGGGTCATAATTCTAATTCGATAACTTTACTAATTCTTATGGTGTGATTGTAACGATTTTTCCTTCTTTCCAAACTACTATTTTCTGTTGTTTCTTGCGCTTTTCAACAATCATTCGCTCATAAGCAAGATCTAACCCTTTTAAAAGTTTATCTTTTAGACCCTCTTTCTTAGTTATTTTATCTTTCATAATTATTTTTCATTAAGTTAAACTTGTTGTTGTTATAAATTATGATACCTTTATGCCTTTCCTTTTGAGCTATAAGTTCCTTTCTCCCTTCTGAATTATCAAATATATAACAAATATCTACCATATCTATATAGATAGCAAAGAGATTGGCAATCCCATTATGATACCTTCTTTCAATGGTTTCTAAGGGAATGCTATGCCCTCCTTCAGCAACGCGCTGAGCGACACGTTCTTTTGCCATTGCTACATTGCGCAACCAAAAGAACAATAGGGTAACCTCATAGCCATTTGCTTGTGCCCATTCTATTTTTTGCTTATAGCTTTTAGTAGCCAAAGTAGTTTCGAAAGCAAAAGTTTCTCCTTTTTGCAATAGTTCGTCCATACGAGCGAGCATTATTCTACCGGCTTGCATAGCTACGCTTTCGGGCTGGAAAGGCGATAGCCCCTTAGCGATTTCGTCGGCATTGATAAACTCTTTGCAGTTGAGTACTTCGGGCAAAATGGTAAAAGAAGCGGTAGTTTTTCCCGCACCGTTACAACCTGCTATGATATAGAGTTTTGGGAGCTTAGACATTATTAAAACTATTTCTTTGCTGCTCGTTTGGGTTTTCAAGTGTTTTTATTTCATCACCTAAAACGGTAATTACTTGATTGTTGGAAATAGGTCGCAAATCTATTCTCTGTGAATAGTCATTTACTACTTTTTGAGAAGCTTCCTTGTAAGGGAAATTCAGATAATGAGGTAAAAAATAAAATTCTACCAAATGCAAACCCGAATATTCTGTTAGTTCAGGGGCTTTTTTGGTTTCGTCCATATCGCTAACAAATTCAATAGTAGGAGAAGCAATGATAGAACCTGCTGAAGTACCTATGTACAACTTTCCATTATTGATTTTTTCTATAAGTAGCTTGTCGGCTCCTTTCTTTTTTAGTTCTTGCATTAGGTAGAATGTATTCCCTCCAGAGATAAAAATATAATCATTTCGCTCTAATGCTTGGGCTATTTCTTCGGTAGTAGCGGTAGAAACTTCTAATTCTTCTATGATAAGACCTAATTTTTCAAAAGCTTTTCTATCATCATCGACATAAAAACGCACTTTTTCTACCAAACTTGCTGTTGGAATAAATGCTAGTTTCTTTCCTTTTATGGGCTCACCTGCAAAATCTTCAAATAATTTTGCTACTGAACTGAATGATGAGGTTAAAAATAATTTTTTCATTTGTGTTAATTATCCCAATTTTTTGGCGTCGGCTAGGAATTGTGCTAAGCCACTATCAGTAAGAGGGTGTTTTAATAGTCCGGTGATTGCCGAAAGAGGGGCAGTAATGACATCGGCTCCTATTTTGGCGCATTCGAGAATGTGCATCGTATGACGCACTGAAGCGGCCAATATCTGGGTTTCGAAATTATAGTTGTCGTAAATCAGGCGTATCTCTTCGATAAGTGAGAGTCCGTCGGCTGAAATATCATCGAGTCTGCCAATAAAAGGCGATACATAGGTAGCTCCTGCTTTGGCTGCCAAAAGCGCCTGACCTGCAGAAAATACCAATGTGCAGTTGGTGCGGATGCCTTTATCAGTAAAGTATTTAATGGCTTTAATGCCGTCTTTTATCATCGGTACTTTTACAACAATCTGTGGATGAAGGGCGGCTAACTCCTCGCCCTCGCGGACGATGCCCTCGAAGTCGGTGGCAATTACTTCAGCAGAAACATCGCCCTCTACAATCGTGCAGATGTTAGTATAATGCTTGAGTATCGCCTCTTTGCCGGTGATGCCTTCTTTTGCCATTAATGACGGATTGGTGGTAACGCCGTCTAACACGCCCAAATCTTGGGCTTCTTGAATTTGTGCTAAATTTGCTGTATCAATAAAGAATTTCATATTACTTGGTTTTTAATTTATTAATTGATAATGTTTCATCAGCATTTGCTCGTAGCGTTTGCTGGGCAAAAGTCGTTTGAGGACTATTGAAAATTTCTGTAAGAAACTGCCTTGTTTATAATGCACTTTGGGGTGCTTGGTGTTGATTACTTTGAGTATCTTTTCGGCCATTTCTTTAGGGTCGCCCCCACTGTCGACGTGCTCATTCATCAGGCGGAGTTGTTTTGCATACACCTCAGCATAAGGAGAGTTTTCGTTTACGGGAGTGTGATAACGGCGAGAGGCTATATCGGTAGCATAATCGCCGGGGGAAATGGTGCAGACCTCTATACCAAAGGCTTTTACCTCCATACGCAAGGCTTCGGTCATCAGCAGTAAAGCCCCTTTGCTGGCTGAATAGGCTCCGCGAAAAGGCAAACCCATATAGCCCGCTATCGAACTAATGTTGATAATACGTCCGCTCTTTTGCGCACGCATAGTAGGCAGAACCTCTTGCACTACAGACATAGCGCCATAGAGGTTGGTGGCAAAAACGTTATGCAGTTGGTCGGCTGGCAGCTCTTCTACCGCCCCTGTGATACCTACCCCTGCATTGTTGATAAGGATATCAATACGCCCTACCTCGCTGAGGATTTGCTGCACTGCCTGCTTGATAGTGGCTGGCTCTCGCACGTCCATTGGTAGCAATCTGAAGGGAAGGTTCTTGCCCTCGACATTGCGTGCCGTGCCGTACACCAAAAAGCCCTTAGAGGCGAGCAGCAAAGCTGTTTGTTTGCCTATACCGGAAGTCGCGCCCGTAATAAGAACTATTTTAGGGGCTGACTGATTGCTATTGGTTGTTGTCATACGTTTGTTTTATAGAGAGTGTTGTATCCTACTAAAATCGAGCGCTTGAAAATCGTCTTTTTCGATAAGAAAATTTACAGCCTCGTTATCTTTGCAACGGATACCTACTTTCTCATCGGTATCTATACGCAGTAGTAGTATTTTGGGTAAGCCATCGCTACCTACCGCCTGAGCGTTATCATCGACCTCGCTATAGCCGCCTATACGATGCCCTCGAGAGGTAGGCAATAACTCTTTGAGCTTTTCGGCTATCTTTTCAGGCAAAAGAAGAAAGTTCTCTCGCTGCTCCCCAAAGTAGGTTTTCCACAGTGGCAGCAACGAATGATTAAAACGCAACTGCTCATAAGAAAAAGTATCAGTGCCTTGGGTGAAAATTAGTCGATAGGCCTTTGTAGGAGCAAAAGGCAAAGGCTTGCCCTCGAACTGATACACCTGCTTAAATTTGTCGTAATCTGTAGCCTCTTCTAAAGTAGGATAATATATAACGCGTTGTGTATGGGGCGAATAAGAATAGTATTGGTTGCCAGCGTACTTGCCATTGGCAGCTACCCATATTTGCAACAGTCCTTTTCTAGGGTATATATTATTTTCAAGCAACTGCGAGCAGTTGATTTGTGCCAACATAAACAGCGGCTTACCATTACGCGCTGTAGGCAGTGTGGCGCCTTTAGGCAAGTAAGGAATACCGCCAAACTTACTATCGGTAATTGACAGATTAGCAGATGGTAGTGCCTGTATATGTATTACCTGCCGAGCTGTTGCTGTTTTTACCGCTTGGGCAAAGTTCTCCAGCCTTGTGAGTTGTTTATCTGTTAGTCTATCTTCCCCCTCACTGAATATTGTTTGTAACCATTGCCATACTCCCATAGCTTTATATTTTAAAACTGAAAATTGTAATACACCTCTGTAAAATCGGCTTCTGCAAGCTCTTCTTCCTTAATAAGGAAAAGCCCTACCCCGTCTATCCAATCTATGCCTAAATCATCATCGCAATCTATTTGCAATAATGGGAAAGAGCGGTAATCATCGGGATAATAATTGCCATACTCAGCTTCCTCGCCATAGCCTCCTAATTTATTACCTTGCCCATCGGGTAGCCAATCGTTGAAAATCTCATCTATTTCGTCGGGGATTTGAGTAGGTGAGTCGTATAGGTAATGCGCGTAATTGGTGCCAAACTTTTCATTCCACTTTTGTACCAAGATAGGATGAAAGAACGAAAGGGCATAACTGACCTCTTCGCGCTCTTTAGTGAAGTGCATTGCAAATTCCTTAGACTCTTTCAGAGGCATACACTCATCATAAAAATGGTATTCCGCTTGAAACTCTTCAAAGGGAGTTGCCTCGGTAAGGGTAGGGTAATACAACACTCTGCGGTTGTTATCGCTAAAGGGGTCATTTCTTTCATTATGATTACAAACCCCTTGGTTATATTCGTCTATAAATTTTTCATCGACAACTCTTATCCAAAACTGCAAGAGTCCTTTTTTAGGATAGAAGCTGTTTGGCGGCAACTGTTCGCAGTTGATTTGCGCTATCATAAATAGCGGGTAGCCGTCAGAAGTTCTGGGCAAAGTGCCTCCTTTGGGAATATAAGGTACCCCTCCGACTTTGCTATCAGTGATAGGCAAGCCCTCAGCTGGCGAAAGTTCATAGCTAATGACCTCGCGCTCTGTAAGCGGAAGTACCTCTTCTATAAAATCCTCAACTTGCTCTTTAGTAATATCCATAAGAATTTGTCGATTTGTCAATTTGCCGATTTGCTAATTGGCTAATTGGTCATTAATATATTTCCCTTCTTCGCAAAAGTGTGCTAATTCGTTTTTGATAAACGTTTGTACTTCGTCTTTTACGCTTTTAGGGTACAGCAGATGCACATTGGCACCGGCATCGAGGGTAAAGCAAAGCGGTACTTTGGTGTCTTTGCGGTACTGCCATACGCGCTGAATAACTTCCAAAGTATTGGGGCGCATCAGTATGAAATACGGAATGCTGGTCTGCATCATTGCGTGGAGGGTGAGGGCTTCACTCTCGACTACCTCTATAAACGTATCGATATCGCCTGTAGCAAATGCCCCTATAAGGCGATCGATATTGCTATTGGCTTGCAAAAAACGCGCCTCGGCAAAAGGGTGTCCGTGCATTAAATTGTGCCCCACGGTGCTGCTGACTTGCTTCTGCTCACGGTCGATGAGCAGGATAGTATCCTGAAAATCAGCAAACACAGGTGCTACTTGCAGCGGGTAGGGTATGCCATAATCGTCTGAACTGCCCACAATAGAAGGATGTTGCCCCCATACCACTATACTACCTTTGACACTGCGGCAGGCACTACCCGACCCTAAACGCGCCAAAAAAGAGGCTTTTTGCCAAAACTCTTCTTCGGAGTATGTATAGCCTAACTCTCTGGCTACCTGCATCAGGCATACTGAAAGCGCTGCCATAGCACTAGCAGACGAGGCTATACCGCTGCTGTGCGGGAAGGAGTTATGCGAGTGGATACTGAAATGATAGTCCGTTAAAAAAGGTAAATAAGGAGCAATACGCGCAAAAAAGGCTTCGATTTTGGGGTGAAAGGACGGCTTTGGCTGTCCGTCGAAGCTAAAATCAAAAGAAAAAGGGGCGTCAGTAGCCATAGTAGCGGCGCTTCTACGCTGGTAGGCAATAGAGGTTTCGGTATAGCAATGGCTAAGCGTAAAGCTAATAGAGGGGTTAGCAGGTAACTGCTCCCCTTTCTTGCCCCAGTACTTTACAAGGGCTATATTACTCGGTGCTTTGAATGTGATCATTTAGTCGTTAGTCGTTAGTCGTTAGACGCTAGCTATTAGTCGTTAGATGTTAGAGGGCTAACGGCTAAAATTCAGGGTTACCTGCTATTCTTAATGCTTCATTAGCTTGTGCTAATTTCTCAGGAAAAAGTACCTTATTAGCATATTTATCCAACGAAGGGTCGGGCTCTAAAAGTACATAATGAGGTGTTACTTTAAGCACTTTCCTTGTTGTTTTCTCTACAATAGTTTTTAAATCTTTTTTCTCTTCTGTACTCATAGTTATTTATTGTTTTTTCGTTTTAAAACAAAACCTTGACAGTTGATATTAGGATAAAAATCTTTCCACTCACCATTTTGCCAACAGCGCAGTGTGAAATCACTTTCAACAATAGATAAGTACTTCATAATAATTATCCTATACAGCCTTGTTCTTGTAGGTGAACTACCTGTTATATATACCCATTTATCAGGGAATTCTTCAGTAAAAGCATAAATAATGGAGATAACAGTAGCTAATACCTTTTCCATATCTCCGTTATCAGAAACAATTTTATCATCTATTTCACCGGTAATAGGATTTTCATCTCCGAAACCTAAATTATAAACATTTATTAAATTTGTTTCCTGAAACTTTACCATTTTGTATATACAACCTTTCTTTCCTTCACTTACAAACTCATAAATATGTTTTGTTTCATCAGGCAAAACATCGTACTTCGGTAAATTCATTGGTTATGTTGGTCTTATAAGTTGTTTTTTTATAGTCTAAGCACTAGCGACTAACCACTAACGGCTAACACCTACTATCTGATTTTTCTATTCATCACTAAATCTATATATAGATTGACGGTGTCTTTTAGCTGTTTGCGGTTTACGATGAAGTCTAAAAAGCCGTGCTCGAGAACGAATTCTGCCGTTTGGAAGCCCTCTGGGAGGTCTTGCCCTGTGGTGTCTTTTACTACTCGTGGGCCTGCAAAACCTATAAGCGCGCCTGGTTCGGCTATGTTGATGTCGCCAAGCATCGCAAAGGAAGCACTAATACCCCCTGTAGTAGGGTCGGTGCAAAGCGATATGTAAGGCAACTTTGCCTCATCGAGCTGGGCTAACTTAATAGAGGTTTTGGCCATCTGCATTAGCGAAAGAGCCGCCTCCATCATACGAGCTCCACCTGATTTTGAAATCATAAGGAATGGGAGTTTATGCTTGATAGCATAGTCGATAGCACGACATATTTTCTCGCCCACTACACTACCCATAGAGCCGCCAATGAAAGCGAAATCCATACAGCCAATGACAATAGGCGCCCCCTTAGAGTTGCCCACCGCTGTACGAACGGCATCTTTGAGCCCCGTTTTGTTAGTGGCTTCTTCTAAACGTTTGTCGTAAGATTTGGTATCTACGAACGAAAGTGGGTCTTTAGAGACCATATTGGCATCTAATTCTTTGAACTCATTATTGTCAAACAGTATTTGAAAATACTCCTTACTGCCAATGCGCACGTGGTAATCGTCATCAGGACTTACGTAGAAGTTGGTAACCAACTCATCTTGCTCTACTATATTGCCGCTGGGCGATTTAAACCATAATCCTTTAGGGATATCTTTCTTCTCCTCTGTAGAGGTTTGTATTCCTTTTGCTGTTCTTTTAAACCAAGACATAGTTAATTAATCTTTTTATTGAACTGCAAAGATAGAAATTTTTTTTTAATTGGCAATTACACCGTATATTTGCAACGATTTTTTTAGAATAACTGAAAAGTAAAACATACTACTTTTGATATTTTTATTAGATGTTTATACTTCGCTGATTTTTCGCTTTTCGTTCGCTCTTCCTGTATCGTTTGTATATGGTAAGTATAGTGTAAGAGTAAAGAGAAAAAATTTTTGGGGAAGTGCGAGTGGGAGTGCGAGCCGCACGGGCAAAGATGTGAGACAGGTGGGACAAGTGAGACAGGTGGGACAAGTGGGACAAATGAGGGCAATTGTGGGATGCGAGTATATGTTGGGGCTAACTAAACAGCTTTTTAGAGATATACCAGACTATTCAGAAAAAAAATAAGAGCTTATGTATAAGATAAAAACTAGTGATTTTTTTAATGATACAATAGATAAAAAACTATTTAATATTGATGTTGTAAAAAATATATCGCAAGATTTTTTTATTTCTAGGTATAGTAGTTTGTATGTAGTGTATTATTTATATTTCAAAATAGAATTTTGTTTCAAAGAAAATATAAATCTTTATTATATAATGGTAGAAAGAAATCTAAAAAATAGAGAAAATACATTGCTTGAGTATGAAGATGACTTACTTATATTTGATAAAACAAAAGATGAATTAGGAGAAAAAATAGGGAGTATTATTGATGATAATATTATCAAGCAGAATAATATAGAGTTATATTTCTCTGAGGGAGAAATTGATAGTTTATATTTTTTTAAAAGATAATAATGGAAATGCATCAGATGTGTTGGTAAAACATTATATGCTAAGCTTTAACGCATAACACAAAGGCAAGCCGCACGGGCAAGATGTGGGACTGATGGGAGGAATGAGAAGGCTGAGAAGGCTGGGAATGTGGGGCGAGTGAGACAAGTGGGACAAGTGGGACGAGTGGGACGAGTGAGACAGGTGGGAGGGATGAAAATGTAAACATTGTGGGGAGGGCGTGGTAATCCAAAATAAATTTGTACTTTTGCCACTTGTAAAAACTGAACTATCTGTAACTAAAAAAACTGAACTATCTGTAACTAAAAAAACTGAACTATCTGTAACTAAAAAAACTAAACTATCTGTAACTAAAAAAACTAAACTATCCATAACTAAAAAAACTGAACTATCCGTAACTAAAAAAGCTGAACTATCCGTAATTGAAAAAAAATGACTCAACATTTCTTAAAACGCTTCCTTATCTGGCGTGTGAAGCATATTAGCGAACGTCAATTTATTCTGCTACTGAGCGGAGTAATTGGTATCATCACTGGGCTGGCTGCCCTTGCGATGCGGTCGTTTACTCACTTTATTCAGTGGCTGTTAGATGGGCAATTAGCCCAAACGGTAACTTATGGCTTTTACTTTGTGCTGCCTACTATCGGCTTTGCAGCGGTGTATTGGGTTAAAAAATATGTGATACGCCACGATGTGAATCACGGGATACCCTCGATACTCTATGCCGTAGCTCACCAAAAAGGAGTGATGAAGCGCTTTCAGGCGTATGGGAGTCTGCTGGTAGCCCCTATTACTATTGGCTTTGGGGGGTCGGTGGGATTGGAAGGTCCGATGGTGGTAACAGGGGCTGGGATAAGCTCTAATATATGTCGGTTTTTTCACATCAACCAGTCGAACCGTATGTTGCTTTTGGCTTGTGCTTGCGCGGCAGCCTTGGCAGCTATCTTTAAAGTGCCTATCGCGGCTATTCTATTTGCTATAGAAGTGTTTGGGCTTGACCTGACGCTATCATCGCTCATTCCTCTGTTTATCGCTTCGCTCTGCGGGGTGTTTACTTCTTATTTTTTCTTTGGCAGTGAGGTGCTTATACCGATGACTATCACTCGCGCCTTTTCGCTGCAAGGAATTCCGTTTTACATTCTTTTGGGTATAGTGGGGGGATTGATGTCGGCTTATTTTACTTTTGTATATGAGAAAATCAATGCTTTTTTTAAGAAAATAACGGCTCCGTACCTTAAAATAGTGATAGGTGGGGCTCTTTTGGGGTTGCTTATCTATATAATGCCTCCGTTATACGGGGAAGGGCACGAGATTATCAATCACCTAAAGGAGGGACACCCTGAGTTATCGCTTAGCAAGAATATTTTTGGTTGGGACTTGTCGAACACGTGGATTATCATTCTGCTATTGGCGGGGCTTACCTTTGCCAAGGTAGTGGCTACCTCGCTGACCTTTGGCGGCGGCGGCGTGGGGGGTATTTTCTCGCCTATGCTTTTTATGGGGGGCGTGATGGGAAATTGCTTTGCGCGTATTATCAACGAATTTCCGATACTGGGCTACAAGGCAGCGCTGCCTAACTTTACCCTTGTGGGTATGACTGCCCTAATGACGGGGGTGCTACACGCTCCGCTGACGGCTGTTTTCCTCATCGCTGAAGTGACAGGAGGTTACTCGCTATTAGTGCCGGCGATGCTGACGGCTGCGGTATCGTTTTCGGTGGCTAAGTATTTTAACAAATACTCTATCTACACTATGGAATTGGGACGCAAAGGGGAGCTTATTTCGCAAAACAAAGACCAATCGATACTGACCTTAATGGACTTTGAGCAGGTGGTAGAGCACAACTTCGTACCTGTTTATACTGATATGAAGCTGCGCGAGGTGGTGATGGATGTGGTGCGGGTATCGAATAGGAATATTTATCCTGTATTAGAGCGCGAAACGGGTGTTCTAAAAGGGGTAATTCTGCTTGACAATATACGTCACCTTATTTTTGAGTCGGATTATTACGATAAGATTGCGGCAATAGAGCTTATGCAGCCTGCCCCTGCGACAATAGTATCGGGTAAGGATAAGATGAGCACGGTAATGGACAAGTTTCAGCATACAGGTGCGTGGAACCTGCCGGTGGTGCATTCTGATGGTAGGTATTATGGTTTTATCTCTAAATCGAAGTTGTTGAGTATTTATAGGAGGAAGTTGATATACTTTACGCAGTGATAGGGCTCTACTAATAGAATACAAATTTAACTTTTATTTAACGGTAAGTATAGAAAATAAACGTTACCTTTGCCCCGTTTAATAATAATACTTACACATTATGAAGAAATTTTTATTAGTAGCAGTAGCTGCCCTTGCTGTGGTAGCCTGCAAAAAAGACGACAATGGTGGGGAGCAGCCTGCACCACCTGTTAAGGCAGACCAAGGTTCTGTACCTACGACTGTAGATTTTACTTACCCTAAATCATTAGTAATTACTACAGAAAATGCTACTGGCACTAGCTCTCGTACTATTACCTACACAGTAGATAGTGCTAGAAAACTATTAACAAAAATAGCTTTTAGTGACAGAGGTACTTATACCTTGAATTATGACGCTAACAACTTCCTTACTTCAGTAGTAACTACAGGTCAGTCTTATGTATTGTCTTACGATGCAAAAGGTTTACTTACTAAATTAGTACTTTCAGGTAGCCAAACTGCTACTTATCAGTATACTCATAATGCTGAAGGAAAAGTAGTGAGCGCTACTTCTAAAGCAGATGTTGGTATACCAGGACAATTTGATGAACACGACTATACTTACGACTATAGCATTGCTAATAAAGTAGTTGTAACAGATAAAGACCACGACCCTACTTATCCTGCAAGAACCTATACTCATACTTTAAGTGGTAAGAATGTAGTAGAAACAAAGGGTACTGATATAGGTACTACTACCTATGAAAATTACGATAATAAATTAAACTTAGGTAGCAAATCTCCTTTTACTATCTTTGATCTTTATGGTAATTTTATTCCTTATGCTGACAAAGAACGTCTTGTACAAAGTTCTAATAACCCAGGTAAAAAGACCTCACGCACTCAGTACGACACACTTGTTCATACTTATTCATACGAGTATAATGGTAATGTAGTAACCAAAAGTGTAGAAGTACAAACAGGAGGATTAGGAGGTACTACTACTATTACTACTGTCTACAACTATTAATCTATTAAACTTTGTCAGAGTCTCAGGACTTTGACAAAGTTTTTTTAAGCCTTAAAAACACACTACAATGAAGAAATTTTTATTAGTAGCAGTAGCTGCCCTTGCTGTGGTAGCCTGCAAAAAAGATGATAATAACGGAGGGGAACAACCTGCTCCACAAGAAACAAACCCTTATATAGTAAATTTTGAGTACCCTAAAACTATCGTTACTCAAGAAGGAGCTGGGGTTTCAACTCTTACTCATACTGTAACAGACCGTTTGCTTAGAGAGTCTGTTTACACAAGTGCTTATGGTAGTGTAGAGACTTGTACTTTTACTTATAACTCTGAAAACTATCTTACTAAGGCTGTACAAAAATCATCAGGGCAAAACACTCCTACTACTGTAGAGCTTTTTTATAACAACAAAAAGCAGGTAGAACGTGTAGTAGAAAAAGGTGCTTGGGGTGATGTAACAAACTATGCTTTTACTTATAATGAGCAAGGTGAAGTAAGTAAAGAAATAAGAGTTGGCGGAGGGGCTACCTCTACTACTCAGTTTACCTATCAAGGTACCTCTGTAGTGGCTACAAGAGTAGAAGTTCGCGATAATGGAGGAGGCAGTTTTTCAACTACTACCAACTACACATTAGACAGCAAAGGAAATGTAACTAAGGATGAGTACAACGGATATGTACAGAATTTCACTTACACTAATGGTGCCAACTACAATGGGCGTGGAGCTTTTGCGTTTATAGCTCCTGAAGTAACTTCTGTAGCGTTTAGACAAATAAACTTTCACTACTACAAAAGATTTGTGAATGTAGCACAAAAGAACTTCCCTAAAACAAGTTCTACTGTGCGCGAATACGTTTATAACAATGAAAACAAACCTACTCAGATAGTTATTAAATCAACAGACGGACGTACGGCTACCCAAACGCTTACGTATTAATACTAAAATATAAGCATAAAAAAAGCTGTTCTACAAAAGAACAGCTTTTTTTATATTGTAAACATCCCCCTTGCCCACTTCAAAGGGGGAACCCATACACGAAAATCATACTATTTTAGGGCTTCTTCGTATTTTTGGGCTACTTTAGTCCAATCGATTACGTTGAAGAAGTTGGTGATATAATCAGCGCGTTTGTTTTGGTATTTTAGGTAGTAGGCGTGTTCCCATACGTCCATAGCAAGAATGGGGGTGCCTGAAACCTCTAAGTTTGGCATTAATGGGGTGTCTTGATTGGCGGTACTCACTACTTGTAACTTGCCGTTATTGACTACTAACCACGCCCAACCTGAACCGAAACGTTTAGCTCCTGCCTCGCTAAAGGCTTTTTTGAAGTTCTCGAAACTGCCAAAATCGCGGTCGATAGCTGCTGCTAAGGCTCCGGTAGGGGTTCCTCCCCCTTTTGGTGAGATGAGTTCGAAATACAAATTGTGGTTGTAGTAGCCCCCTGCGTTGTTTCTTAGGGTTGCATTGCTCATATCGAGCGTACTGAGGAGCTGCTCTATAGTCTTCTGTGCTTCAGGCTTCCCTTCGACTGCCTTATTGAGGTTGTTTAAATACCCTACATAGTGCTTTGAGAAGTGAATGTACATCGTTTCAGCATCGATGTAGCTGCTCACGGCATCATAATCGTATGCTAAAGGCTTTATTTTGAAAGCGCCTTCGTTAGCTTTTACCTCAGAGGGTTTGCCATAATTAGGTTTTTGACAGCTTTGCTCTGTCTTTTTGCATTTTTTACCTTTCTTCTGTTGTGCATAAAGGTCTGTGGTGCCGAGCATTGTAGCCAATGCTATGGCAGAAAGTGTGATTGCGTTTTTGAGTTTCATATAAAATAATTTGAGTTTTATTCGTCAAAATCTTTGCGTTTTACTACTGTGCCTTGTTGGTACTCTTCTTCGTATGCTAAGCGCCCTGTGCGGTCGTAGTGCTTCCAGACACCTTGCTTGTAGTTGTCCTTCATCATTCCTTCCTCTTTTACTTTTTTGCTAGGGTAATATATTTTCATCGCGCCGTTGAGAATGCCTCCTACATAGGTACGTTCGCGGTACAGCACATTATTCTCTTGGTACTCGCGCCATACGCCCTCTTTGAAGTCGTTTTTATATTCGCCTTCTTCATTGAGGGTACCATTTTCGTTATAGAGGGTGTACTTACCGTTTTTCTCATCGTTTTTATAATTGGTTTCCTCTTTTAATCTGCCATTAGAGTGGTAGATTTTGCGAGCAATGAGCTTATCAGCATCGAACACTTGTTCGTCTTGCAAAACACCTGCCCCATTGAAGTTCTTGCGAGCTCCGTGCAGCTTATCGTCTTTATACGACACTTCGCTCTTAGGGTTGCCGTTTAGATGATAATTGCGCTGAGTATAGGTCTTTTCGTCTTTATAGTCGCGCTCTTCGCGTAGCAAGCCATTTTCCCACTGTTCTACCCATTTGCCTGAAGGTTTGCCATTGGTATAGTACTTGGTAGTGGTGTAATTGCCGTGGTTGCTGACCATTTTGCGCCACCACTTACCATTCTTCTCATCGTTTTTGTAGGTTTCGATGCGCTCAACCTTGCCTTCGTCATCGTAGTACTTCCACTCACCCTCTTTCTTACCGTCTTTATAAAAAGTTTCGTAGTCAGGCACCCCTTTATCGGTATAGCGGGCGCTCTTGCCGTCTAACTTTCCGTCTTTATAGGTAGTGAGGCGTATTACCTTGCCCTCGCGATATTGGGTAAAAGCTCCTTCGGGCAAACCATTTTTGTAGTGTCCTTCCACAATAAGTTCGCCTTTGTCGTTATACGTTTTTTTGGCACCGTCTATTCTACCTTTTTTGAAGGTAGCTTCGTAGTAATCGCCGCCCCCAATGGCTACCTTATAGGCACCCTCTAAGGGTTCGTCGTTAGCGCTTAGGGTGAAGATACGTTCGTTGCCAAAGCGCTCTTCGTCTATATCGTATTGCGATAAGTATTTCTGAGCTAAGCCGTTAGAGGCTATAAGCAGTGCGGTAATAAGTAAAAGTTTTTTCATTTTTTATTGACTGTTTATTTGACAAGGTTGTATCATCACGCAACAAGTATTTGCTCAGTTTGCCAAAAGGTGAGAACTTTGCGCCG
The DNA here is from genome assembly GCF_009730375.1 of Capnocytophaga sp. FDAARGOS_737. NCBI lineage: Bacteria > Pseudomonadati > Bacteroidota > Flavobacteriia > Flavobacteriales > Flavobacteriaceae > Capnocytophaga > Capnocytophaga sp. FDAARGOS_737. The sequence continues at coordinate 2,361,310 of NZ_CP046316.1, forward strand.
TAAAAGTTTTAAGACTTTCAGTTCGTTCTTTGACATACTGGGAAAATTAGCCAATTAGCCAATTAGCCGATTAGCAAATTAGCAAATTTGGGAATTAGCAAATTTCTGCTATTTAATACTAAGCTAATACTTTTTGTCCTACCCCTAAGAGAATTAACTCTTTGCCTTTGGCTTTAAAGCTGCGTACAGCTAAGTCTTTATCATCAATTTTGATAAGTGGATTGGTGTCGTAGTGATAGCCTAACACTTTGTTGCACTTTACGAAGTCAGAAGCCATAATGGCATCTTCAACATCCATTGTAAAGTTGCCACCTATAGGCAATACGGCTAAATCTACTTTATAACGCACAGGAATAAGCTGCATATCGAAGTGCAAAGCTGTTGCACCTGCTACGTAAACAGTTTTATCTAAGGTTTTGATGATAAAACCACAAGCGCAACCACCGGCACTACCGTCATCGAAAGTAGAAGAGTGCAAAGCAGGTACCATCTTAATTGAACCAAAAGGGAAATTATAAGCCCCTCCTAAGTCCATAGGGTGTGAATTTTCGATGCCTAAATTGAAATAATGGTTAGAAATCTCGTAATTAGAGATAATTTTAGCATTAGTACGCTTAGCGATGCTCTCTACATCATAAGTATGGTCTTGCTGAGCCGTAGTGATGAGGATGTAGTCGGCAGGTACATCATTTACATTGATGTGACTCGCTGAAGGGTTTTCAGAGATAAAAGGGTCGATAAGAAGGTGGGTGTCGCCTATTCGGATACCCACACAAGCGTGTCCGTAGTAAATTACTTCCATAGTTATTATTGAATTATACGTTAGTTTATTAGTTGTTAGACGTTAGTCGTTAGTCATTAGTCGTTAGTCGTTAGTCGTTAGTCGTTAGTCGTTAGTCGTTAGTCGTTAGTCGCTAGTCGTTAGATGTTAGTATAGATGCCGATAAAGAATAAGACCGAGAGCAAGAAAGTGCTCATTGCTACGATTTTGAGTTCTTTATCTAAGAGTCGTAGTTCTGTATTGCGTTTTACTGACAATAGATGCACTACCAAAGGCAAGTAGGCTATAAGGTACAGCAACTGCCAACGCATTTGTAAGCGCCATACTGAATAGCCGAGCATCGCTACCATAGCTATTACAACCAAATAATAATGATAATATTTGGCTAATGAAATGCCCATCTTGACTACCAGAGTATGCTTGCCTGAACGGCGGTCGTTTTCGTAATCGCGCATATTATTGAGGTTGAGTACCGCTACGCTCAATAGTCCGATAGCTATAGCGGGTAGCCATACTGCCTTATCTATCTGTTGGGTATACAAAAACTGACTGCCCACCACACTGACCAAGCCGAAAAAGACGAATACAAACACATCGCCCAATCCGCGATAGCCATAGGCTGAACTCCCTACGGTATACTTGATAGCTGCTGCTACACAAAGCAATCCTAACACAAAAAACACCAGCGTGTAAAGTAGGTTTTCGCTACCAAAAGCCGCTATTATCAGAGCGATTGCTGAGAGTATAGAAAGAGCCGCAGTGATAAGCACTACTCGCTTCATCTGTTGGCGGGTGATAGCCCCACTCTGTAAGGCACGGGCTGGACCTATACGGTGCTCATTATCGGTACCTTTTACCCCATCGCCATAATCATTGGCGAAGTTAGAGAGTATCTGAAAAAGTACCGTAGTGAGGAGCGCTAACAGAAATATATCCCAACGGAAAGCCTCAGGTTTTTCGCGTAGGGCTACAGCACTACCTGTGATAATACCCGATACTGATAGCGGCAAGGTGCGTAAGCGAGCCGCTTTGACAAGAGTTATTGCATTCATCAAGGCACAAAAGTACGAAATAATTATATATTAGCAAATTAGCTAATGTGAAAAATTATCAAAATCACTAAAACAGGTATCTAACCCCACCGTATATTTGTAGCCCTTGTGAAGGGTAATACGCCCAAAGGGTATGGCGCTGAGTGCTTAGGTTATTAGCCTTTAGGAATACTTGCCAGTGCTTGCTAAAAGTATAGTCGGCGTGGAGATTTACATCTAAATAACCATTAAGAGTGATTTTCTCTGGGGTAACGGTAGTAGGCAGCACATAGTCTAAATCATAGCGATTGCCGATATAGAAAATGTCCATACCTGCGTATAGGGTAGGCAATATTCTAAAATCAGTATAAAGCGATACCTTTACGCTGGGTAGATTCCACGCTGTATTATCCATCTGTGTACGCGCCTTGTAGTGGTTGTATTGTCCTTCGAAAGTGAAGTTTACAACGTCCTTTAGCTTACCGCTGAGGGTTGCTAATAGCTCTACATCATTTACCTCATCATACACTACCTTGAAGGCGTTATAATACTGATAAGGTAGTATCTCGCTAGCGATAGTAGGCGTTTCGGTGAAAGTAGTGAAGAGCGGTTTTTCTTTGCTCTGGCGGTAGCTTGCCTGTAGGCGGTACTGCAAATCGGTGGTTACCTTGCCATTGATACCTACGAAAGCATCGGCTTGTACATTAGTAGGTTTGAGCTCGAGCATTGGTGCTACAAAAGGATTTTCTTTGCTGAGCTTTGACAAAGTATTCTGCTGCATAGTGCCTTTTATGCCACCAATTAAGATAGCGTCATCGCTTAGGGTGTAGGTAGCCTCTACAGCAGGATAAGCCTTAAACTTATCTTGGTCGGAGCGGTTAGCATCTACATACAGCAAACTCACCCCGAGCCTTAGGCTTAAGTTATCAATCATCAGCTGATATGTGGGAGTTAGTCCGAAGAGCATCCAACGGTTAGTGAGCTCATTAAGCGTATTATGCTGGCGTGAAAAACTACCTTCGTAATAATCTAAGAGCAATTGGGCGCGTACTAACTGTTCGTCGGTTAGCGGTACTTCGAAAGTAGGTTGTGCTTTTAGATTGACTTCTTTGCTATTGAAATGGTCGTTAAGGGCATCTACAGTAAAATCTAAGCCTTTGAAGTAAGGGTTTTGCCACTGCAAGTAACCGCCTACACCATAGCGGAGGTAAATCTGCTGCATATCGTCTACCTTGCCGCGCAAATCATTACGGGTAAAGACATTAGGGCGTATGCCATACCAATTATGCAAACTTCTACCGAAATAACCTTTTAGCCCCCACAACATCTCTTGACTTTGATAGTCGTAGTGCAGAGAGGCATCGGTAAGTGAGTAGTTCATCTCTGGGATAATATCCTCATTATCATCACTAGCCGAAATATGGTCTACCAACAGAGAGAGCCTGCCATTATCGGTCAGCGGGTAAGTGATATTAGCGTCGGCATAGAGCGTATTGAGTAATCCGACGCCTCCGCCCACGTATGAGGTGGTGTAATCTTCGCGGATAACCTTAGGTTTTACCACCGCAGGTTTCCCTTTTTCGGGTACGAAAGTAGAAGCTACTGGGACAGAGTTGATGCTGTAGGCTATCTTTTTTTTCTTAACTGTAAGGGAGTCTTTCAGCTTAGCATCTTCGCGTTTTTTGTTGGCATCGGCTATGGTAGGGGCATACGATTTAACCACATCTACCACTTTGGTAGAGAGGCTATCCTTGCGACTTTGCCCTATCGCAGGGAGTACAGTCGCTATACATAAACCTATAAGTGTAATATATCTGTTCATTTTTTATCTCATTTTACTGATGAATTGCTTTTTGCGGCTTCAGCTTTTACGCTGGCAAGTTCTTTCTTAGCTTCGGCTACTACTTCGGGATATTCTTTGAAGTTCTTAGCCACACTTTCTAAAATATAGGAAGCCTGATAAGCGTCTTTTAGTCCGTTAAAGTTTTTAGCCATCACTATCAAGCTCTTAGCAGCCCATTCTTTATGTCCACCATAGTCTTTAGCTATGCGCTGTACTATATCATTAGAGCCTTTGTAGTCTTTGTCTTTATTTTTGTAGAAGGCCTCGTAATACATCGCCTCGGCAGCAAGGCTACCCGTAGCCGTTTTTTGTACCTCTTGGTAGTACTTGCGCGCTTGAGCCTCATTGCCCCCTTGGGTGTAGGCACGAGCCAAAACTATATAAGCATCATTTTTGATACGGGTATCTATCGATTTCTCGCTAAGCACTTTGTTAGCGTACTCTATAGCCTTATCATACAACTTCTCATTGTAGCACACGCGCATTAGGTTGCTCTGTGCATAAGTTTTATTTTGCGCTATAGTAGCAGTCTTTTCGAGCTCTTCGAGGTAAGGTTTGGCTTTCAAATAGCTGCCTGCATCGAGCAATATCTGACACACACGAGTAAGCGAAGGTTCGCCAAACTCACTTGAGCCTGCTTTGGTAACATTCTCATAATGTGTAAGAGCTTCGGCTTTTTTGCCTGTATTGTAGAGGGCTTGTGCTAAGTAGAACTCGGCATTGGTGCGGCGCATTCCGTTAGGGAACTGTTGGAGGTATTTTTCAAAAGCCACAATAGCTTCTTTGTTGTTATTTTGCAGCAACTGGCGTTCGGCAGCCTCGTAGGTAGCACTTTCTAACTCGAGGTCAGTAACCTCTACATAGCCCAAACTCTTTGCCCAAGCGGCGTAGTCATTCACCTGACCCATATCTACATATATCAGTTTGGCTGAAGAAACTGCCTGTGATGCCTCAGTAGTTTTAGGATAATCTTTAGCGATGGCCTTGAAGAGGCTCAGTGCCTTTTGGTTTTCGCCACGGTTATAATACACCAAGCCTTCGCGCAACATAGCACGGGGCACTAATGCATTGCCTTTGTAGTCTTTAGCAAGCTGTTGGTAGTACTGTAATCCTTTGTCGGTATCCCCTTGAGTTACGTAGGTATTGCCTAGTTCGTAAAGAGCATTAGGACGTAGGTTAGAAGTTGGGTAATTTTTGATAAAGCGCTCTAAATCTTCTATCTTATTATTAGGACGATCTACAAACCCATAGCTGATAGCCTTTTGGTAAGCAGCATAATCTTGGTCTGCCGATTTACTTTCTATCAGCTTGTTATACCCCTCCATAGCAGGCCAATACTTACCTGTTACGAAATAAGAGTCGGCAAGGCGCAACATAGCATCGTGCTTGAAGTCCTCATCTTTAGGGTTTTGCTTTAGGTATTTTTCGAAATTAACAATCGCTTCAGCATAATGGCGTTGATTGAAGTTAGCGTACGCCAATCCGTAGAAGGCTTTGGGGTATTCATCAGTTTTAGAGGCTGAAGGATTGGCAAAAAACTGCTGAAAATAGGTTGCCGCTTTGGGGTAATTCTTCAGCTGGTATGCTGCCTCGGCCGCCCAATAGGCCGCACGTGCTGCTATAGCACTATTGTCGGCAATGGCTTTGTCTAAATACGTGAGCGCATCAGCGTATTGCAATTCGTTGAAGAGCTCTACCCCTCTGTAGAAAGCTACTTTCTTGTAGAGTTCGCGGTCTTTTGGATCAGACGATTTTTCTAAGAGACTAATAGCCGCCTGATAGTTGCCTGATGAGATATACGAATCGACTAAGAGCCCTTGGATTTCGTCTTTGTGGTCATTAGGGTAAGCCGTAGCGTAGGCTTGCAGCACACTTGGCACACTCTCATAAGGGTTGCCTATTTCATACCCTAAGCGAGCGTAGTTTAGGTGCGCGTCTTTCTTTATCTGCGCATCAAAATCCATTTGCGAAGCATTTCTGAAAGCGTTGAGCGCCTGCTGTTTCTGCCCTGTCTTTAGGTAGCATTCTGCCAAGTGGTAATAAGCGTTTTGCGCTACTTGGTCATTGCCGTCGATTATCTTATTGAACTGAGCGATAGCTCCGTTATAATCGTTGTTTTTATAGAGGGCATAGCCTATGTAGTAATAATCGGTATTAGAGAATTTGCCTTTCTTGCCTTTATAGTTTTGCAAGTAAGGAATTGCCTCTTTGTATTTTTTGAGGTTGAAGTAACTCTCGCCTATTATCTTGTTCAGCTCTGATACTTCTTGGGCGTTTTTTGTCTTTTTGAGTTGCTTTTCGCCCTCTTCTATCGCCTCTTCGTACAATGCCTGACTGAAATACATATTGGCTTGAAAATAGGACACGTTATTATTAACGCTGTCTTCAGTATCTACTTGCCTAAAGTAGCTCTCAGCCTTAGCATAGTCGTTAGTATCATAGGCGATGTAGCCCAAGTAATACTTAGCATCTGCTCCGTATTCTTTGTGCTGCTGTATTGCCTCGAAGTAAGGCTTAGACTCGTTTTGTTTGCCGGTATTGAAGAGCGCATACCCCTTCTCAAAATAGTAACGGTCTTTCTCCTCTCCTTTTAACGAAAGTGGGTCGATAGCGTTATACCACTCAAGCGATTCGGCATAGTTGCCCTGCTGGAAGTAAAGATGCGCCATCTGTACATAGGCAGCCGAACTAAGCGGCGATTCGGGGTGATTTAGTATGAAGTTATTCACCAAAGCATCTGCTCCCTCTTGGTTTAAAAGGGCTGCAATGGTAGCGATATAATATTCGCTTTGGGCTTTGACAGCCTTATCGGGGTGCTCGGCTTGCGTTTTGCGAAAAAGGTTCTGAGCGGGCTGGTACATCTTACGATTGTAGAGAGCGATAGCTTTCTGAAACTCACTCATCGGCTCACGCACCTCGCTGCTTTCTTGCGACCATAGCAGCTGACTGTATCCCATCAGAACTACTGCTGAAAGAACTATTTTTTTCATAAATGTTGCTTATAATCGGCAAAGATAGGAAATTATTGTCAATTAACTAAATAATTATATATATTTGCAGAAAATTTTAGTCAAAAAAAGTGATTTGTACTATCAGAAATAACACCATTACTCTTGATGATGCGGTGCTCTTCACAGCCCCCGAGAGCTCATTTGCTGACTTTGCTAAGAAAGCACTCAAAGCCCTAAATGTTGAATATCCTAAGTTTTTCAAAATGGATAATCTCTCTAAGTTAGCTTTCTTAGCTGCTGAAGCCGTTTTGAGTCCGCTTTCTACTGAAGCAAAGAGCCGCACAGCACTTCTGTTTGCTAATCGCGCTGCCAGCCTCGATACCGACCTCAAGCATCAGGCTACAATAGCCAATCCGCAGGAGTATTACCCCAGTCCGGCAGTATTTGTCTATACCCTGCCCAATATATGCTTAGGCGAAATCAGCATACGCCACCAACTGCATACTGAGGGTAGTTTCTTTGTATTCGACAGCTATCAGCAGGCCGCTCCGTTCTTGCAAACCTATAGCCAAGCTCTTTTGGATCAAGGTGTAGCTGAGCACGTACTGACCGGCTGGGTAGATTTTTTAGGCGAAGAGTACGAAGCTATTTGCCAATGGATTACGCTAACTTAATTTGCTAATTTGCAAATAGTTCGCTACCTTTGCCGCAAAATAATAATTTTTATTTAGATGGAAGCACTTATTTTAGAATTGAAAAACCGTATTATCGAAGCTTTAAATCTCGAAGACATCACTCCTGAAGAGATAGATGAAAACGCGCCTCTTTTTGGCAGTGGCTTAGGCTTAGACTCTATCGATGCCCTTGAGCTCATCGTGTTGCTCGACAAATATTACGGCATACGCTTAGACGACCCAAAAAAAGGAAAAAAAATTTTTGAATCAGTAACTTCTATAGCCCAATATATCACAGCTCATCGCACTAAATAATGACAAACAAAAAAGTGGTGATTACCGGTGTAGGCATTCTCTCTTCAATAGGCGACTCTGTTGAGGCGCACCTCTACGCACTTACTCACCTCCGCCCCTGCCTAACACGCGTACATAATTTTGAAACTGCTCATAAATATCACATCAAAGTAGGCGAGATTAAGCACACTAATAATGAACTGTCTCGAGCACTACATCTGCCTGCTATCAATGCCTACTCTCGTACTGCTCTTTTGGGCATCATTGCCGCCCAACAAGCGATTGCTAATGCTCGGCTAAGTCCGCTGCACTTAGCGAGTACAGGCTTAGTGATGGCATCGAGTGTAGGGGGAATGGATATGACAGAGCGCTATCTGTATAGCTATGAAGACAATGAGCACTCCAGACGTTATATTAACACACATTATATCGGTAGTATTTCGCACCAAATAGCTGATTATTTTAGACTGAAAGGTGTCGTTACAAGTCTTAGCACTGCCTGCTCATCATCAGCTAATGCACTTATCACAGCCTCTCACCTAATACGCACAGGTAGAGCTGATTGCCTTATCGTAGGAGGCGCCGATGCTTTGTGCAAGTTTACTATCAATGGGTTTCACAGTCTGATGATACTCTCTGATACTGATTGTACTCCTTTTGACGAGCACCGAAAAGGGCTCAATTTAGGCGAAGCCGCTGCTTTTTTGGTATTAGAGTCTGAAGAAAACGCTAAGAGACGCGGAGCGCGTATTAAAGCTGAACTTACTGGCTGGGGCAATGCTAATGATGCTTTTCATCAAACAGCCTCATCTGCTGAAGGACAAGGGGCTTACTTAGCTATGCAACAGGCGCTACAGCAATCAGGATTGCAACCTGCAGAAATAGATTATATCAACGCCCACGGCACCGCTACTCCTAATAACGACCTTTCTGAAAGTCGTGCTTTAGAGCACATTTTTGGAACGCAAGTGCCTGATTTTAGTTCTACTAAACCTTTTACTGGACATACATTAGCCGCTGCTTCTGCAGTCGAAGCGGTCTTCAGTCTGCTAGCACTGCGCAATAGTGTAGTATTCCCTAATTTGAATTACGAAACGCCAATGAGTGAGGTATCTATACGCCCCCAAACAAAATCGGTGCACAAGCCTATCAAACACGTGCTTTCTAATTCATTTGGTTTTGGAGGCAATTGTTCAACCCTAATATTCAGTCGATTTACTAACAGCTAACTCGTTAATATTATGCTACAATTATTTTATCATTCTTCTTCTGAAGCAGGTACTGACGAGGCTGGAAGAGGTTGTTTAGCAGGCCCCGTTACAGCTGCAGCTGTAATACTACCTCCTGACTTTCATAACGAACTTCTTACCGACTCTAAACAGCTAACAGAAAAACAGCGCGACCAATTACGCCCTATTATTGAGCGCGAGGCGGTGGCCTATGCAGTATGCCACGTACTACCTGCCGAAATTGACGAACTAAATATTCTGCGCGCCTCTATTACAGCTATGCACCGAGCCATAGCACAACTCTCTGTTGTTCCTACTTTTATAGCAGTAGACGGCAATAAGTTCGTACGTTACGCTCAGATACCCTATGCTTGCGTAGTAAAAGGTGATGGCAAAATACAAACCATAGCAGCAGCTTCTATTCTTGCTAAAACCTACCGCGATGCTTATATGAGCGACCTTGCGCTACAATTCCCAGAATATCACTGGCAACAAAACAAGGGCTACCCTACCCCTGAGCATCGTAGGGCTATTGCCGAATATGGTGCTACTCCTCATCATCGCAAAACCTTTCAGCTATTGCCTGTAGAGCAGCTTAGCTTGTTTTAGTCAAAAGCTAATTCTACATTTTATGTATCCAAAACTCTGGATTCAGACGGGTGGTATTTTTGTATAAGAAGAATTTCATTTCGGTCTTCCCGTTCGCATTGGTGAAGATTTTGCCAAGCGGGTCTTTAGCCTTTACCTTATCTCCTTTTCGCACATATACATCTATCAAGTTGTAATAAATAGTAATGTAGTTGCCATGGCGCACTTGCACTACTTTATTGCTACCTGGTATCGACTGTATAGCCGACACTTCCCCTTCAAACACACAGCGCGCTTCAGCTCCCTTTTCAGTGGCTATCGTCACACCATTGTTATAGTGTTGCAACTCAGGATACACAGGGTCGTAATACACCCCAAAGCCTTGTGCTTTATACCCTTTTGCCACAGGCCATATAAGGTTGCCCTTATTAGCCTCAAAACTATCGGCTACCTTCCTCGATTCTGGAGTAAGCACAAAGGTTACTTCAGCAGTATTATCAGCCGACGGAGGGGTAGTAGTAACCATACCGCTACCTGTAGCATTCACTCCACTAGCGTTGTTCTTCTGTTCGCGTTTGTTAGCCTCAATAATAGCCAAGCGTATAAGTCGCTGTATTTCTCGGTCTATAGCATTAGCTTGCTTTTGTTTTTCGCGTATCTGACTTTCATAACTACGCTCCACCTCGCGTATGCTTGCAGCCAATTGCTCTAACTCTCTCTTCTCTTGCTGTAGGGTAGCTTGCTCTCGTCGCTGCTCGTCAAGCACTTGGTTCTTCTCATTGCGCTGTGCTACTAATGTATCATTCAGACTCTTTATCTTGTCGGTTTTAGCTTGTATAAAGCCCACCTGCTCCTTGCGGTAATTAGCATACTGCTTCATATACGACAGTCGCTTGTAAGCCTGCGAAAAACTCTCTGACGACAATAAAAAAAGTAATCGGTTTTGTGCTGACTTGCTTCTGTATGACTGTACAATGATTTTAGCGTATTCGTCTTTATGATAAATAAGCTCTTTCTTCAGATTGCGCAATTGGTCTTCATTATCTGCTATTTCTTTTGATAGAAGATTTGCTTGTTGCTGATTGATTTGTATCAGGCGAGTGCGGATAAGTATCTTCTCATTCGCTTCTTCTATCTGCTGAATTGTACTCTTCCGTTGCTGACTTTGTTGTTGTCGCAATGCCGACATCTGCTTGATTTGTTCAAGTAGTGCCTTCTTGCGCTGCTCTAAGTCCTTTTGCTTTGTTTGCCCTATACCCAATAAGGGCACGAACAAAAATAGTAATATGAGTTTAAAAATAAACTTCATCACTTGTCAACTGTTATCTCTTTAAATCCTTCTGGTATTTTAAACGGAAAGTTAATGCTTTTATCGAGTTCTATCCCCTTAAACTCTATGCTTATCTCTGTCTGATTAGCCCCCTCTGTAGCTACAATTTTCAGCGTATGAGGCAACAAAACCTCCCCTACCTGCTGATACTCATAAGTAGCCACTGCCTTTTGCTGCTTAACAGGTTCTAGTACTTCTGTACTCCCTACCCTATATGTATCAGGCAGAAAACGATAGATTACCTCTACAGGCGACTCATCAATGATTTGCAGATTGTAGCGGTTATTCTCTTCTGGCAATAGTTTTACCACTTTTTCTTTCTCAAAATAAGAGGCGTATAAAGCATTGCCTAATAGCAAATTCTGCAAGGCATCAAAATCTACTGTTACCCCTAACAATCTACTGATATAGCTAAAATCACCATTGAAGTAAGTACTGTCTAAACGATTGAAAAATGCGGCTTTTTCTGGAGTGATGAGCACTTTGGCTATACCCAACGGAGCTGACAACCATATAGCCTTGTCTTTTTCCATACGAAATGACAATGGTAACGACTGACTGTTTTTCCCATCATTGTAAGATACCTGCACACTCCCCACAAGGGTCTTAAACGCAGGAAACGATGCCAAGTGATGTCGCCATATTTCTTGCACTTGCTTTTCGGCAGTAACCGTACCAGTAGTACTCACTACCGCCCGCTTTGTCTTACAACCTACGGTCAAAAATAAAAGCGTAAATATTATAAGTAGTTTTTTCATCTTACTATTGTCTAAAATCGTCTCATCGGCAAATTGGCAAATCGACTAATTTACTAATTGCCAGTGCTGCCAAAACCTCCTGCGCCTCTCTCGGTTTCGCTCAATACGCTTACTTCTTCAAAAGAGGCTTGCTCATATCGGGCAAAGACCATTTGTGCTATTCTATCGCCGTGGGCTATCTCAAAAGTTTCGTTAGAGAGATTGACGATAGGCACCTTTACCTCGCCCCTGTAATCGCAGTCTATAGTCCCTGGTGCATTGATAACCGTGATACCGTGCTTAATAGACAGACCACTGCGCGGACGCACCTGCGCCTCATAACCATCAGGTATTTCTAAATACAAGCCCGTAGGCACTAACGTACGCGCCAAAGGAGCCAAACGGATAACCCCCTCAGGCAGATTCGCCCTTAGGTCTACCCCCGCAGCCCCTGCCGTCTGATAGGCCGGCAGCTCGTTAGCTGATGTGTTCTTTATTTTTACTTTCATCTTTTTTACTACATTTTATTAGTTGTGAATTGTTTAAACTCTTCTGTAGTCATTACCTTGCCATCTGGTAATACCACATACATTTCCTCATCTAATATCCCAAAAGCAATTTTTCCTTCTTCAAAATCAGTAACCTCATCAAAACGAGGTGCTAAGATTTGATTTCCTTTGGCGTCAATAAAGCCCCATAGTCCGTCAAGACATACAGCAGCACGCCCGTGACAGAAACTCCTCACTTCATCATAAGTAGGCGTTGCGATTTCTTTGGCTTCTGTATTGATAAACGTCCATTTGCCGCCCTTGTTCACTGCTGCAAAACCTTCGGTAAAGTCCATAGCTTCATCGTATTGCAACTCACAAAGCAACTGATTGTCTGTATTTACATACCCCCATAGCTCATCGCGCATCACAGCAGCATAACCCTCGCTAAAGCGCGCTAAATCTTCGTATTCCGGGCTAATAAGCCATTCGTTTTTCTCATTTATAAGTCCCCAGCAGTCTTTGGTCATTGCCTTAGCGGTTCCTTGCAAAAAGCTCTCCACCTCATCGTACATAGGCTCTATAGCCCACTCGTTTTTGGTAGTGATAAAGCCCCACTTGCCGTCTTTTTTCACTGCACCAAGCGTTTCAAAGAAAGGCATAGACTCTTCGTATTCAAAAGGAATTACCTCCTTGCCTCGTATGTTTATATAACCTGCTTTGCCGTCTCTTTTAGCTGAAGTAATCGTCTTCATAAAAGGGTGCGCATCGTCATAAATAAGCGGAATTACCACTTCTCCTTTTTTATTTACAAATCCTGATTTGCTATTTTTTACCACTTTAGCCAAGTGATTCGAGAAGTAAAACACCTGATCGTAGTACGTAGGCACTAATTCCTTTCCATTAACATCTATCACTCCCCAATAGTTACCTACCTTCACAAGCGCCGACCCCAGCAAAAAAGGAAGCACTTTGTCGTACTTAAACGGACAAATCTCTTTCCCATTACGGTTTACAAAACCCCATTTGCCATTACGTTTGGCTGCTGCCAAATCGTCAGAGGTAAACATAGCTGACTCTTCGTAGTTATTTCGCCACATTTCTTGTGCGGTATCCATAGTAATTTCTTTTTTATTATTGGGCGCAAAAGTACAAAATAATTAGCAATTAGCAAATTTGTTAATAAGCCAATTTGTCAATTAGCAAATTAGCTAACTGACAAATCGACTCATTTTAATTCTAAAGGGTTAACTCTTTAGTGGTTACGTTGCCAGGGCGGTCGGTAGCGGTTATGAGCACCTTACTGCCACTAAGCGCTGCATTGATAGCGGTAGTGGTATATACCCATTTGCCTTCGCTAAGGGTAGCGCTACCCTCTTCTACAGCCGAGTTGTTAGCAGCGACTATCTTCACCTTTACCGTCATCACTTTCGAAGCATCGGCTACCTCTATACTTATCTTCTCGCCACTACTAACCCCAGTATAAGCTGAAGTATCGATATGGTCGATTATAGGGGCTTTCAAATAGTCGGCTACAGCCATTGCATAAGCACTCACCCCTGGGCGTTTAGCCGCTTGGTCAGCATACACTTTTTTGAGGGCTGCGTTTTGCAAAGCGTTTTTAGCATATACAGTCGCTTTAGCAAACTTATTATTAAGAGCGATTTGTTTAGGTGTGCTACTCCCCTTGCGATTAGGATATTTAGCCACTATGGTTTCTCCATTTACTTGTTTGAATACTAATTGATTGCCAATTCCTCCGCTCAAACCTGCGGTTACGATGTTGTTTCTACTTTTTGCCATTTTTTTATAAATTTTTAGGTTAGACTTAAGGGCTTCTCCTTGAAACACTATACCGCACAGAACGTGCACTTTTTCTGGTGATAAGTATCTTTGAGGAGCACCCCTCGTTTGTTTTACGCTGCAAAAGTGCGGCAAAAAATAAAGCCCCGCAAAAAGTTGTCACATCGTGTTACAACCTTGTATCAACGTACTACAGAACTGTCAGAAAAAAGAGGCTATTTATTGTTCTTTATCTCAAAAAAAGTAGTACCTTTGCTATTAAATAAAAACCTTTAAATTATTCAACCAATGAAAGCAGAAGAAATAAAAGAGCTCTTCAAGAAATTTGAAGAAGCCGCTCAAGAAGTAGAGGGCATTGAATGCTGGAGTGCCAGAGATTTGCAAACACTTTTAGGCTATGCCCAATGGCGTAATTTTGAACTTATCATTCAAAAAGCAAAAGTTTCGTGCAGCAGTGTAGGTGAGAATATAGCCTATCATTTTGCTGACGTCAGCAAAACGATACCGATGCCTAAAGGTGCTGAAAAACAAGTAGATGACCTCCTGTTAACTCGTTATGCATGCTATTTAATTGCACAAAATGGTGATAATAGAAAAGAGGAAATCTCTTTTGCTCAAACTTATTTTGCAGTACAAACACGCAAAGCCGAAATAGTAGAACAACGCCTTTTAGAATATGAGCGCGTAAGAGCAAGAGAAAAGCTCTCTCAAACTGAAAAACAACTTTCAGGAATACTCTACGAGCGTGGGGTAGACGACAAAGGGTTCGCAATTATTCGCAGCAAAGGCGACCAAGCCCTTTTTAACCTTACCACTGCACAACTCAAACGCAAAATAGGAGCGCCTGACAACCGTCCTGTAGCCGATTTTCTACCTACTATAAGCATAAAAGCCAAAGATTTAGCTGCTGAAATGACAAGTGTAAATGTTGTAGGAAAAGATTTAAAAGGAATGTCGCCTATACAGAAAGAACATATAGACAACAATACTGCTGTAAGAAATATGCTTATCGATAGAGGCATAGCCCCAGAACAACTACCTCCTGCAGAGGATATTAAGAAAGTACAGCGCAAACTCAACAAAGAAGAAAAGAAACTACTAAAAAATATTTAACTCAATCCCTTTCTAACGACTAACAACTAACGACTAACGACTAATATGACTATCATTCTCAAAAGGGTATACGACCCACAAACTGACACTGACGGCTTTCGCGTATTGGCAGACCGTCTTTGGCCTCGTGGCATCAAAAAAGAGGCTTTAGCATTAGACCTATGGGCTAAAGAGATAGCCCCCAGCACTGCCTTGCGACAACGCTATCACCAAGACGGCAATTTCGAGGCTTTCAAAAAAGATTACACCGAAGAATTAGCCCATAACGAGGCTTTTACTTCTTTCTGCAGCGAACTCAAAAAGCACAAAAAAATCACCCTGCTTACCGCTAGCAAGGTGATTGATAAAAGTGCACTGCCTGTGCTTATGCAGGCTATAATTTCTTATTGTCCTACTGACCAAACGGTATAGCTGTTGGCGGGTACTTTTAGAGTAACCTTGCCATTGCTATCCGTAGCAAAACGCTCGGCTGTATTGCCGGTGTAGTCTATGAGCGTTTTACCCTTAAAATGAGTGGTAATAGTGCGCTGGGCTGGAGCATTGCTATTGTTTAAAAACAAAATAAGCCCAGGACTCTTATCTTTGCCTAAACGCGACACTACATACTCTGTATTAGATGCCAAATGAAATTTCTCTTCCCCCGCCGCTAAACTGCGGTGAATGAGTAACAACTTCTGTATTTTAGCCTTAAACTCAGCATTCTCATAATCGCTGTAGAAAATACAAGGGTACCCACTATGGGTAAGTATGTAGGCATATGCCATTAGCTTCTTATCTTGTGCTATGGTGTTAGTAGGCGACACATCGCTACGCCCATCTACATCGTGGTTGCCTACAAAAGTCACTGCTCTGTCAGGACGCAAGGTGCGCAACATAGCATTCTGACTGGTCATCAGTTTGTGCATATCTTTCTGACTGTCTAACGCCTGTTCTATCGCATAATAACAAGCAAAATCAAAAGCTGAAATGCCTGAAGCATCTACCCATTTTTTAAGGGTTTCTGCATTGCCATCCCAAAGCTCGCCTACCGCAAATCCGCCTACTTCTTTCATCCAATCTCTGATAACCCACGCACCAAAGCCTTTCACATAATCAAAACGCCAGCCGTCAAACTTCATCGTATTCTTATAATACTTAGCTACCGACTCGTCTTTCTTCCACAACCAATCTTGCACGTAAGGCACTTTATGAGCAAGATCTAAAAAGAAATCGCCTCCTTCATCAGCTGCCTCAGTAGCATTAGGGTGGAAATGCTCGTAATTGCGATTAAACTTTTCTGAAGCATTACCGTGTGTTTTATCAAATAGCGTATTGGTTTTCTCGTTGTTTTTATACGGGTTTACCTCTTCTCCTCCCCCATTACAATGGTTTATAACAATATCGGCAAGCACTTGTAAGCCGTTTTCGTGCGCTTTGCTAATTAGATTTTCAAGCTCAGCACGCGAACCAAAGCGTGTCTTTACCGAACCGTGTTGGTTGTATTCGCCAAAATCAAAGTAATCAGAAGGGTCATACCCCATAGAATAGCCCCCCGAAGCTCCTTTAGTAGCTACGGGCAGCCAAAGGCGGTCTACCCCATTGGCTTTCCAATCGGCAATTTTGGGGGTAATCGTATTCCACCACTCTCCTAATGGGGTTACATCCCAATAGAATGTTTGCATCATTACACGGTTGCCATTGTCTATAGTGCTAAGGTCTATAGGATTGACATTTTGCAGTTGGGGAGTATCTTCGCCCTTATCCTTTTTGCAGCTAAGCAAGGTGCAGGCTGCTAATAAATAGATGTATGATTTCATATTTTTGCCGTATTTAAATGATAAAATAAAGGCTGTCCAGATATGTTCGGACAGCCTTTATAAGATTATAATTTTTCTATTTTGTAAGTACCTTTGTTATTGGCATCAAAAGAGAAAGACACATTATAAGTACCAGCGGGTACTTTTATGTTATTACCACCAGATTTTATATCTCCCTCAAGAGCAGCAGCCGGATTATCTGTACTATCTGCCCCAAAGTTAGTACCCCAAGAGTGATTTAAGCGGAATTTTATTTCGCCATCAAGAGCTATATTCTTCACCACCCAAGAGTTAGTACTACCTTCGTAGGTCATTGCTACATCATCATTATCGCCCCAACCTCTGGCACCACTACCTATAATTCCCCAAGAATAGGTTTCGATAGTATAAGTGTTTTTGCTTACGTTGATAGTGATTTTGTAAGTACCTGCTGCTACGGCTATATCAGCCCCTCCTGACGAAAGTGTACCGTTAGAACCTCCGAGGTTTACACCCCAGTCATTGTTCTTTCTGAACTTAATTTTGCCAGCAGACAAAGTAGCATAAGCTACTAAATTGCCGTCAGTAGAGTTCCACATTTTGATATCAGGACCATTCCAACCATTAGGAGTAGCACTACCTACTACGCCCCATTCGCTTGCTTTTATTTCATCAAAGTAAGGGGTTACTTTTAAGGTTTTTGTCGATACAAGACTGCGTTGGTCGCTAAGGGCAGCTCTTACTAACACTCTTACATCGGTTGCTACACCGGTTTTAAGCCCTAAGCCTACCAAATACTCATTCAGCTCTTTAACTGTAAGGGTAAAAGGCGATCTTTCAGCCGAAAGAGGCTTAATTTTACCAGTAGCAATATTCTCAAATTCTACTGTATAAACAGGAGCTAATTGTACGCCCAAATCCTTAGTTTCCCAAGAAACTGTTAGGGCAGTAGTATTTGATTGGGTTTTATCAAGCACTAAAGTAGAAGCCGAGATATTTGATTCTACTCGTGCATTGGCGTTCATTGTCGCCTTTTCTTCGTCTTTTTCGCAGCCTACTAACCATACAAGACTTGCACAGATAGCTGCCGTTTTAAGTATATTTTTCATAGTATTCTTTTTTTAATATCCTGTATTCTGACTAAGGTTTTCATTGGCGGCACGCGCATCGCTCGGTATCGGATACAAGTTTCTATAGTCGGGCACTGCCACCCCTGAAGCGGCTCCACCTTTGAAAGACCAAAGGTAAGAAGCGTTAGTAAACTTGCCATAACGGATAAGGTCGGTACGGCGCAAGCCTTCCCAATAGAGTTCGCGAGCACGCTCGTCTAAGATAAAATCTAAGGTAAGATCGGCATCAGCTATGTTGCCCGCAGCACTTCCATAGGCACGAGTGCGCAACTGGTTGATATAGCCCAAAGCAGTTGCTCTGTCGCCTCCTGTACCACCACGTAATACCGCTTCAGCATAAGTAAGATACACTTCAGCTAAACGGATAAGCGGTAAGTCTGTATCAGGAAAATCTTTAGCAGGGTCTTTGCCAGGAGCACCAGTAGAAGTAATGTTTTTAAACTTAGTTGTAGCATAACCTCCTTTAGTAAAGTCTTTTACGTAATCAGTACTTTCAAAGGTTTGTCCGTCGGTGTGGAACATAGCGCGTTTGTCATTCCAAGCGGTAGGCTCATTATTACCGTTGCGAGTAGAGGCTTCAAACTTATTAACAAATTCTTTGGTAACAGTGATACCACCCCAACCACCATTAAGGCCTAAAGCGGTAGCATTCATATTACCACCAGTAGCTCCGTGCATAATGAAAGCAGTACCTCCGTAAGTTTTAGTGTTAAGCCCATCAAAACTTGCTAAAAATATAAACTCGTTTTGAGCTCCGTTTTTGTTGTTATCAGCAAGGAACAACTCGTCATAAGCAGTACCATTGCCATTAGCATCGGTATTGTTTAAGCGGTAAGACGAAGCGATTACCTTTTTAGCATAAGTGATACACTCGGTATATTTGTCTACCCCTATATACACTTTAGCATTGAGGTACAAGCGGGCAAGTAGTGCTTGTGCCGCTACTGCGTCTACACGTCCGTACTCATTAGCGCGAGCTGCTTTTAGCTTGGTTTCCAAATCTTTTAGTTCGCTTTCTACGAAGTTAAAAAGCTCGGCACGAGAGTTTTGAGTAGGCTTCAAATCAGCTTTTGATGAGGTTATCAAAGGTGCTTTCCCGTAGGCATCTATTACATTGTAATAAGCATAGGCACGAATGAAGCGTGCTTCGGCTATGTAATAAGCTACTTCGGGGTCTGAAGCCAACGCTTGTGCATTGTCGATAAACGAGTTAGCAAAAGCTATTTGTTGCCCCAAACGGTTGTAATACGCATTGGTAAAAGGGTTAGAAGGTGTCCAAGTCATATTATGAAAGTCTGGCACACCTGCATCGCTCCAACGGATGATAGCCTCATCGGTGCTAGCTTCTTGTAGGTAGAACTGCACGCGGGTATATCCGGTAGACCCCTCATCAGCACCCGCTATATCGCCATCACCTGAAGGGCCTTTTTGCCCTGTAAGGGATAATGAGGCATAAATTTTAGCTAAAGCGCTTTTGGCCTCAGTAGCGTTTTTAAATACGTCTTTTTCTGTAAAACTATCAGGGTCAATAGGCTCTTGGTCTAAGTCCTTCAAGCAGGCACTAAGCGAAAGTGCCATTGCAAGCCCTAAAATACTATGTTTGATATATTTGTTCATATTCCTATCGATTAAAAGTTAATATTCAACCCTAACAAGTAAGTTGTTGGACGTGGATACAAGTTGTTATCAATACCAAAAGTAGCTCGATTGGTAGCACTATCTACTGATAATGCTTCTGGGTCTAAACCGCTGTATTTAGTAATCGTCCAAACGTTTTGTACAGTACCATAAAGGCGGATATACCTTTTATCAGTATTAGGGAAGGTATAGCCTAAAGTGATATTGTCTAACTTGAAGAACGAAGCGTTTTCTACATAGTAATCACTATTCCACGCTTGGTCGTTATGGCGTTGGAAAATACTATTAGCTTTGATGTTGCGCAAGAAACCACTATTAGAAGTAATTTCAGAGCGTTGGTCTAAGCGCGATTGGGTATTGTTGTACACATAGTTGCCGATGTTAGCACGAGTAGTGATGTTCAAATCCCAATTTTTATAGCTAAGGTCAGTACCAAAGCCCATAGTTACAGGGGCAAATGGCGATTTGTACAAGTAGCGGTCTCCTTCATCTATTTTACCATTGCCGTTTCTATCTACAAAGGCGTTTTCTACTGGTTTGCCTTGTGCATCATACACTTGTTGGTATACAAAGAAAGAGAATGGTGTTTCTCCCTGACGGTGTAGTTGTACACGGTTGTTAGTACCTCCTTCTATACCACCAGCAGGCTGGTCGTCTGGCATACGAGTGATTTTGTTATCGTTATAACTGATGTTGTAGTTAAAACTCCAACGGATATTCTTTTCAGTATCGCGTATAGGGGTAACGGTAAGACCAAACTCTACCCCTTTGTTTTCCATATCGCCCACGTTAGCATTCACACGGTTTTTGAAGCTGGTGAAAGGGTCGATAGTGGTTTCAGCTATCAGGTCTTTAGTTTGTTTGCGATATACATCGAGTGTACCGGTGATAAGGTTGTTCCACAAACCAAAGTCGATACCAGCATTGAGGGTATTACCAATTTCCCAACGTAGCTTTTTGTTAGTTACCCCTGGGCGGTAAGTTTGATAGAAAGCATCGCCCAATTGGTAAGACGCTCCATCTTGGCTACGTGTGTAGTTAGTAAGGAAAAGATAGTCGCCCAAACCGTTTACGTTACCTACTTCACCATAACCCAAACGCAATTTTAGTTCGTTAAGGGTTTTGTTTTCTTTTAAGAATTTCTCATTGCTAACATTCCAAGCCAACGCCACTGAAGGGAAGTAGCCCCAACGGTCATCTGGGTTTAGCTTAGAAGACGCATCGGCACGAAGGGTAGCGGTAAGGAGGTAACGCTCTTTGTAGCTATAGTTAGCACGACCAAAGAAAGACATCAATACGTTTCTACTCTTGTTGATGTTAGGCACCTCTTTGTTATCACCTGGGTTGATAAAGTAAGAGTAATCAGTAGAATTATCATCAAACTCGAATGATTGATAAGAGTGCCCTAGCATTAGCCCTATACTATGAGTTTCTTTAATCTCTTTCATATAGTTTACGTAGGCATCAAAGAGTTTGTTAATAGCCTTATTAGTATACGAGGTTTTAGCTCCGTCAAACCCTGGAGTTGAGGTAGGCATATGGGGGTCAGTTATCTTATCACCTTGACTCTTGCTGTAGTCTACCCCCATATTTACTGTAGCAGTAATATCTTTGAAGAAAGGCAAAGTATAATCGGCTTTTACGTTTCCTATAAAGCGGTATACTTTTGAAGTATCATCTAAGTATTGTAGCATTGCCACAGGGTTAGTAGGGGCTAAGTTATAACGGTTGCCGTTATTAGGGTCTACCCAAGTGTGATAGTTGCCGTACTTAGCAGGCCCTCCGAATACTGATTGGGTAGGGTCGTAGCCTACTGCTGAACCTATAGCCCCCTTATCAGCAAAGCGGTTTTGCATATAAGTACCATTAGCGTTTAATTCTAACTTCAAAGCTCTATCAAAGAAAGTAGGGTTTAAGCTAATTTTAGCATTAGTACGTTTGAAGTTATCAGTACGCAACACCCCATCAGCATAAGAATGACCTACAGACACACGATAAGGAAGCGTTTTATAAGCTCCTGAAAGTACCAAAGTACTATTGCTCATTGGGGCTACTTGGTAGATTTCTTTTTGCCAGTTAGTATCGGCATTGCCTAAGAGTGCTTCGGCAGCAGGGTTGTTAAGCCCTTTTACGGTTTGGCGGAATTGCTCTGCACTCATCACATCTACATACTTATTAGTATCTTGAATAGCTATACTAGTGTTGAAGCTAATCTTCATATCTTGGTTAGCTTTTCCTTTTTTGGTAGTAATCATAATTACCCCATTGGCAGCGCGCGAACCGTAGATAGCAGTTGAAGAAGCGTCTTTAAGCACGCTCATACTCTCGATATCTTCTGGGTTGATAGAGTTGAAGATACTACGAGAACCGCCTACGCCTCCATCGTTCATTGGCACCCCATCTACTACTATAAGAGGGTTAGATGTCAATGACAAAGAACCGTTACCACGTACACGGATAACTTGTCCTTCACCAGGCGCTCCACCAGTGGTAGCCATTTGTACCCCTGCTATTTTACCCTGAATAAGTTGGTCGGCGTTTACGGCAGGTGCTTTGTTAAACTCTTTGTCGGTTACTAAGTTTACCGAACCGGTGAGGTCTTTTTTCTTCACTACCCCATAACCGATAACTACCACATCGCCCAATTGTTGTACATCTTCTTGAAGTACTACATTGAGGGTAGCGCCTTTTACGGTTACTTCTTGTGTTTTGTACCCCACTGTCGAGATAACAAGTACAGCGCCTTTATTGGCAGTAAGTTCAAAATTACCATCAAAATCGGCAGCTGCCCCGTGCGAGGTACCTTTCACAAGCACACTAGCCCCTGGTATAGGTAAGCCTGTGTTGTCTTTCACTGTTCCTTTCACAGTGATTTGCTGTGCGTAGCCAAAGCTTACACACAAGAAAAATACTACTGCATAAAGTAGTTTGTTCATTTTTACTTTCATACAAATAAAATTTGAAAATTCATCGATTCCTCTCCCCGTTCCCCTCTCCCAAGGAGAGGGGTCAATCCAAAAAGATTTTCCCTTTTCAAAAAAACGGAGGAATTTAATTATATACTTCCCGAACCTTTCCCTCCCCTTGGGGGAGGGCTAGGGAGGGGATTATTTAATTTCTTTAATGCTGATAGCGTAGCCACCACCTTTAGCTGCTGTAAGTTTCAGCTTGGTTTTAGCATTTACTTTTTGTTTGGTAATAGTGTAAGCCTTAGGGTTGGTTTGCCAATCAGCGTTCTTAGCATCGGCATAGATGGTCGCTTCATACTTCTTGTTCTTATCTAAGAAATTAAGCAAGAGTTCTGAGGTATGTCCGTTTTCGTTAGAAGTATTGCCTATATACCAATTGTCGCTGTGTTTGTCTTTGCGCGCTACGGTGATATAACGACCTGGTTCAGCCTCAAGATATACGCTCTCTTGCCAATCTACGGGTACGTCTTTGATGAATTGGAAAGCATCAGCAAATCTTTCGTAGTTCTCAGGTAGGTCGGCTGCCATTTGTAGCGGACTGTACATAGTAACATACAATGCTAATTGTTTAGCCAACGTACTGCGCACCTGACTGGTGTTGTTAGGATTTACATTCTTCACCTCAGTTTCGAGGATACCAGGGGTGTAGTCCATAGGCCCTCCTTGTAGGCGGGTGAAAGGCAATATGGTAGTGTGGAAAGGTTTGTTGCCACCAAAAGCCTCGTACTCAGTACCGCGCGCTGACTCATTGCCTATAAGGTTAGGATAAGTACGGCACAGACCGGTAGGGCGTACTGCTTCGTGCGCATTAAGCATTATTTTGTGCTTAGCAGCTTCTTTTATAGCGTACAGATAGTGGTTGATAGTAGATTGGCTGTAGTGGTGCTCGCCTATAGGAAGTATGTCGCCCACATAACCACTCTTCACAGAGTTGTAGCCGTATTTGTTCATCAACTCGTAAGCAGCTTTCATATGGCGCTCGTAGTTGCGTGTAGAACCTGAAGTTTCATGGTGCATCATCAGTTTTACGCCTTTAGCGTGTGCGTAATCATTAAGCGCTTTAATATCGAAGTCAGGATAAGGGGTTACGAAGTCGAACACATAATCCTTACGATGACCGAACCAGTCTTCCCAACCTACGTTCCAGCCTTCTACAAGTACTTGGTCAAAACCGTGTTGGGCAGCGAAGTCTATATAGCGGCGCACCTTATCGTTATTGGCAGCATGAGTGCCGTTAGGTTTCACCTTAGTATAATCTACCTCATCGAGTTTGATAGTAGGCAGGTCGTCAGTATATGCCCAAGAGCTTTTGCCGGTAATCATCTCCCACCAAACGCCTATGTATTTCACAGGTTTAATCCACGAAGTATCAGCAAGAGCGCAAGGGTCATTAAGGTTGAGGATAAGGCGTGAAGCTAATATATTGCGCGCATCATCGCTCACCATTACGGTACGCCAAGGGCTTTTAGTAGGGGTATAGAGGTACCCCTTATCGCCTTTAGCATCGGGAGTTAGCCACGACTGGAAGATGAAGTTTTTGTCGTCTAAATTAAGGTTCATCAGCGCATAATCTACCAAAGCAGCTTCGTGAAGATTGATATATAAGCCATCTTTGGTTTTCATCATTAGCGAAGTCTGTACGCCAGTAGGCGAGAAAACGTATTGCGACACATTATCGGTCATCGACTGCTTCATAAGTCCGCGAATTTCAGAGAGTTTGCTCTCGTTATAGTCGTACTCTTGGGTGTCGTAGTCGCCAGGTATCCACCAAGCGGTATGGTCGCCTGTCATTGCGAATTGGGTATTCTCTTCGGCTATCACAAAATAAGTGAGTTCTTTCTGTGTAGGGAACTCATAACGGAAGCCTACCCCCTCATTATACACGCGGAAGCGGATATTCATCAGGCGGTTGGTCTTATCTTGTTTTAGCTGTACGAGCAACTCATTGTAATGGTTGAGGATTTCTTTTTCTTCGCCCCATACAGGTTTCCACGTTTCTTTAAAAGTAGATTTGCTATCGCTTACTACTTTGAAGTGGTTCGTTAGCGGTTCCTCTTTTTTAAGAGTAAACCCTAAGGTACTTTCATTAATCACTGGTTTGCCTTTGTACGTCATCTTATAAGTAGGCGTACCGTCAGCTTTCAATGAAAATGAGAGTACTACATTGCCATCGGGAGAGGTTTGCTGTTGAGCTACCGCCCAATTCATAGCCAAAATGCTCATTAACAAAATTATCTTTCTCATTTCTTTTAATTATTTATTCGTTTCAAAAAAGGCTTCAAATCATTCCAAAAAGGGCTCAAAGTTACTAATCTTTCTGTGAATAGCAAATATTTTTAAGTTTTTTTTAAGACAAAGTTATTAACACTTCAGAGTATCAGAGAGTTATGATGATTTGTCAATTTGCCAATTTGCCAATTTGCGAAATTTGCAAGGTTTTGTGGTTTTTGTTGTTAATTTGATAACAAAGGTTCTTCGTTCTTCCTATACTCAATCTATACTTAATATATACTTAATCTATACTCAAGATATGATTGCCGTATTTTTAATAAAAAGGGAAATAATTGATAATTTGACAAATCAACTAATCGGCATATCAAAAAAATATAATTTTAACTTTTATTTGTATTGCTAAATAAGAAATAAGCTGTACCTTTGCATAGAATTTCTTCAGAACTGAAGACAAACAAAATAAAAAATATGAGCAAAAATGTATCTGACCAATTGGTCGAAATGTTAGTACAAGCAGGCGTAAAACGCGTATACGCCATAACAGGCGACAGCCTAAACCCCGTAAATGACGCTATTCGCCGCGATGGGCGTTTAGAATGGATACACGTACGCCACGAAGAATCAGCGGCTTACGCGGCTTCTATGGACGCCGAACTCAACGGCATCGGTTGCTGTATGGGTAGTTCAGGCCCCGGACACGTACACCTTATCAACGGCCTCTACGACGCTAACCGCGCTGGCAACCCTGTGATTGCCATTGCCAGCACCTGCGCCACCCATAAATTCGGCACCCACTGGTTTCAAGAAACCAACCCTTTCTTGCTTTTCCAAGACTGTAGCAAATACGTATACGTAGCCAACACCCCTAAGCAGTTCACTACGATGATGCAACGAGCCATTCAAACCGCTATCAACGAGAAAGGTGTGGCGGTATTGGGGCTCCCTGGTGATGTGGCTGGAGCTGACCTTGAAGAGGTGCCTACAGCTACCCAAACGTTCTTGGCTAAACCGGTAGTTCGCCCCTCTGACGAAGAGCTCGACAAACTTGCGGCTGTGCTTAACGATAGCAAAAACAAGAAAATTGCCCTTTATTGCGGACACGGTTGTCAGCACGCGGTGAAAGAAGTAGAACAACTTGCCGAAACCCTCAAAGCGCCTATAGTAGCCTCTTTCCGCGGCAAAATATTCTTCGACCGCGCCGACAGTCCTTATATTGCAGGTATGAACGGCCTACTTGGGCACAGTTCAGGCTATGATGCTTGTGCTAAAGCCGATGTGCTAGTAATGTTGGGCACCGACTTCCCTTACGCTGAGTTCCTGCCTAAGAAAAGCACTATCATACAAATAGACGAACGCCCCGATATTATCGGTCGCCGTGCCAAAGTAGATTACGGCTTCGCAGGCGATATAAAAGACAGCATCACTGCCCTTTTGCCTAAGCTAAGCGCACGCACCGACGACGGATTCTTGAAAGATATTCACAAAGAATATTTAGATCTTGAAAAATCATTAGACGATTACACCCAAAAGAAAACCGAAGAGAAACAAATAGACCCTGAATACGCGGCTAAGCTTTTGGATAAATACGCTGCCAACGATGCTATTTTCACCGTTGATACGGGTATGAATGTGGTATGGGCGGCACGCTTTATCAAAGGTACAGGCAAGCGCTACCTAACCGGTTCGTTCAACCACGGTTCTATGGCAAACGCCTTACCGATGGCTATCGGGGCTGCTGCCTCGGCTAAAGGCAGACAAGTGGTAGCAATGTGTGGCGACGGTGGTCTCTCTATGCTCTTAGGCGACTTGGCTACCCTAATGCAGTATCAGTATCCGGTGAAAATATTCGTGTTTAACAACCGTTCGCTTGCAATGGTGAAGTTAGAGATGGAAGTATCTGGCTACCTCGATTGGCAAACCAATATGGTAAACCCTCCTTTCGATAAACTTGCTGAGCTGATGAACATCAAAGGCTATGAAGTGACCAAAACCGAAGACCTCGAGGCTACTGTGAAAGCGGCTTTTGAGCACGATGGTCCTACTTTGGTGAACATTTACACCAATCGCGATACCTTAGCGATGCCTCCGCACATCACTTTTGAACAGATGAAAGGCTTTGCCACCAACATCATCAAGAAAATAGGTCAAGGTGATTTTGCTGAAGCTAAAGACAGTATTGCTAATAGTATGAAGCACATCAAAGATATTTTTTAATCCCAGCTGATTAGAACATAAAAAAATCGAACAGTTTATAGCTGTTCGATTTTTTTATGAATAGCCTGCACCTTTGTACATTGAATTGAGATACAAATTTAACTTTTGTTTAACTTATTGAATAAGAAATAAGCTGTATTTTTGTCGCAAATATTAATTCAAAAAATAAATCAATATGAAAAAAAGTATTTTTTTAGCAGCTTCTTTAGCTGTTTTAGCTTTTGCAAGTTGTAGTAAAAGCGATGACAATGACCATAAAAACGATGTGCCTGCCGACCATTATCAGTTGAATAGTGATGGACTTACTTTAGTGAAATGGACAAACAGCAGCACTACTACTCTTGATATGCAAGCTGACAGCAAGCTGCAAAGAGTAAACACTATAGGAACTGAAG
This sequence comes from Capnocytophaga sp. FDAARGOS_737, assembly GCF_009730375.1. Classification (NCBI taxonomy): domain Bacteria; kingdom Pseudomonadati; phylum Bacteroidota; class Flavobacteriia; order Flavobacteriales; family Flavobacteriaceae; genus Capnocytophaga; species Capnocytophaga sp. FDAARGOS_737. The sequence continues at coordinate 2,388,525 of NZ_CP046316.1, forward strand.
CCTTCAAAGGTTCAAATCTTACTTCTATCGTATTTCCTAATAGCTTAAAAGAAATAGGTGAAAGTGCTTTTGCTGGGACAAAACTTACAGGAGGTGTAAAATTTAACACTGCCTCTAATGTAGTTTTTGGCAAAGGAGCTTTCTATTTCTCAGATATAGTATCTGTACAATTGCCTTATACTACCGAAATTTCTAGCAGTATGTTTTCTCACTGCTACCATCTAAAAGAAGTAACTTTTGGAAAAGTAGGGGTTATAAGTAATGGTGCTTTTCACTCTTGCCACGCTCTTACACAGATAGACTTAAGAGGCTCGGGAGTTAGGCAAATAGGCGAAGCCGCTTTTGCTAGCTGTACAGCTCTTACTAAAGTATTCTTACCTGCTTCTGTAGAAAAGATTGATGGCCTTGTTTTCGGATACTGCAAATCATTGCAAAGCATTACGATTGATGCGCTCAACCCTCCTACTTTAGGTGATGATATCTTCTTTAACTTGAGTGCCAACGAAATCCCTAATATCTATGTACCTGCTATATCAGTAGATGATTATAAAAGAGCCGCTAAATGGAGTACTTACGCAGCTAAAATACACCCTAAACCATAAACGGGTAGTCCTCAAAAAGTTTAAAACATAAAAAAATCGAACAGTTTATAGCTGTTCGATTTTTTTATATTATATTCTAAAATTAACTAATGGGCAACTTGCTTGTACACTGCCATTAGCTGCTGATATACGGCTTCGTCAGTAAAATGTTGCGCGTGGGCATAGCCTTTCTCTATCATCTCTTCACGCAAAAGGCGGTCGCTACTGATGCGCACTATCGCCTCGCGTATCTCGTCGGCAGCCTTATCTAAACGAATATAGCACGAATGCGCGCCTCCGGCTTCAGCAAAACAACTACCCTCTGAAGTAATAACCGGCACTCGTGAGAAAAGCGCCTCGATAATAGGGATACCAAAGCCCTCGAATACCGAAGGGTAACAAAAAACCTCAGCCATTTGGTAAATCATCGCCAGCTCTTGCATCGATACCCCCTTGAGGGCTAACACGCGGTGGGATAGGTTATGTGCCTTGCAATAGGCTACTATCTGCTGATAATAAGCGGTTTGCGCTCCTACTAACACCAGCGACAAGTCCGACAGCGGGGCTATAGCTTTTACTATTTCGAGGGCATTCTTGCGGGGCTCTATCGCTCCTACATTCAGCACAAAGCGCGCTGGCAGACTATATTTGGCACGTACAGCAGCTTTTTCGGCTTCGGTATACTCCTGTTTAAACGCCTGATGACAGCCCTGATACACTACTGTTATCTTACTCTCTGGCACTTTCAGATAATCGATAATATCGCGCTTGGTCTGCTCGCTAATGGCTATAATATGCTGCGAATGCTGGGCTGCGTAGAAGAATTTGCGGTAATGTATTTTCCTATCAAAATAGGAATACAGCTGAGGGTAACGCATAAAAATAAGGTCGTGAATAGTAACCACTGTAGGCACGTGCTTGTGGATATTGCGGGGTATCTCGCCTGAAAGTCCGTGATAAATATCAATAGGCAGCTGCCTAGCTATATCAGTTATTTTTACGCTACGCCACAGGCTTTTGAGCTTTTTCCAGAAGAAAGATTGTGGGGTAATTTCGGTAGTTTGGGCATCGAGGGTAAGGCGCTGCGTTTTGGCAGGTTTGGGGTTGAAAAGGAAGAGCTTCCCTACCTTATGTTCTTGTAGAATACGGATAAGGTCTCGGCTATAATTGCCGAGACCACGTGTGTTATGAAAAGCGCGTTTGGCATCAAAAGCTATGTTCATTAGTACGCTCGTTCTTTATTTCCTTCGTAAAAGTTGATAAAGGCTCTGTTTACCACTCTATTGCCTCCATCAGTAGGATAGTCGCCTGTGAAATACCAGTCACCGAGGTTTTCAGGGCAGGCTTTGTGAAGATTATCAACGGTTTGGAAAATCACCACTACTTCTGAAGCGAAGTCTTTAGGCAATAGCAAGTCACGTATTTTATCTGAAATCTCCTCGTCGGTGAAAGGAGCATACACCTCTTTCACATAATTGACTACCTTATCATCGGTCAAATCTACCTGAGTGAGGCTCTTCTTATAAACGTCCTCAATAATATGATAGGTATTGCGCTCTTTATGAAGTGCTAACGCTGCCTGAAAAGCGACCAAGTCTTCCAAACGCGCCATATCAATACCATAGCAGTCTGGGTAACGTATTTGTGGTGCTGAAGATACTATCACTATCTTTTTAGGCTCTAACCTACCCAAAATACTAAGGATACTCTTCTTGAGGGTCGTGCCTCGCACAATACTATCATCAATAATCACTAAAGTATCGCCTTTTTGCAGCGCCCCGTAAGTAATATCATACACGTGTGCTACCAAATCATCACGACTGCTATCTTCAGTGATAAAAGTACGCAGTTTCACATCTTTGATAGCTACTTTCTCTGTACGGACTTTCTGCGAGAGTATAGTAGCATAGTCAGAGGTATTAGCTTGTGCTAACTGTTCTAATTTCTGTAAGTTAAGTTGATTTTCAGCTTCTTCTATCAGTCCGAGATAAGCTGTTTCAGCGGTGTTGGGTATGTATGCAAAAACAGTATCTTTCAGGTTATTATCAATAGCTTGAGCTATACGCGTATAGAGCAATTTGCCCAATGTCTTGCGCTCGCGGTAAATATCTTGGTCGCTGCCTCGCGAGAAGTAAATGCGTTCAAACGAACAAGCTTTACGCTCAGTAGGGGTAAGAATTTCTTTGAGGGTTACTTCGCCATTCTTCTTGATAATAATAGCGTTACCAGGAGGTAATTCTTGTACCGCTTCGTATTTTACATTGAAAACCGTTTGTATAGCAGGGCGTTCAGAGGCTACCACTACTATTTCGTCATCTTGGTAATAAAATGCAGGGCGTATACCAGCAGGGTCGCGCAGTACAAAAGCATCACCGTGACCAAACATACCTTCCATAGCATATCCTCCGTCCCAATACTTAGCAGCACGCTTTAGTATGCGCTCTATATCAAGGCGTTCAGCTATAAAAGGTGAGGCTTGCTGCTTGCTGAAGCCTTCTTCTTTCAGACTTCGGTAGAGTTCTTCCACCTCATCGTCTAAGAAGTGCCCCACTCCTTCCATTACTATTACGGTATCTGTTTTGTCTTTAGGATGTTGCCCCAAGCGCACGAGGTTCTGGAAGAGTTCGTGAGCATTGGTCATATTGAAGTTGCCCGCCATTATCAGGTTGCGGTATATCCAGTTATTCTCTCTGAGGAAAGGGTGCACGCTCTCAATACTATTCTTACCAAAAGTACCGTAGCGCACGTGCCCCATAATGACTTCGCCTATATAGGGGAGTTCTCTTTTCTGTTGGGCTACATCATCTTTGAGAGTAGGATTGGCTTTAAAACCTTTATTGATTCGCTCATTTATTTGCGAGAAAATATCTTGTACAGGCTGTTGTGCATTCGAGCGTATTCGGCTGATGTAGCGTTCACCTGGCGCCATATCGAGCTTGATACTCGCCAAACCAGCACCGTCTTGTCCGCGGTTGTGCTGTTTCTCTAACATTAGGTACATCTTATTGATTCCGTAGAAAGCAGAACCATATTTTTCCTTGTAAAACTCAAGGGGTTTAAGTAGGCGGATTAGCGCAATACCGCACTCGTGTTTTATTGTATCGCTCATTATTAAAATTGATATACTACTTCTAATTTATGTCCCGCAAGGGTGCGTTTGGCTTTTTCTAAATCTTCAGTAAAACCTAAAATATAGCCTCCTCCTCCTGAACCACAGAGTTTTAAGAAATAATCACCTGTGTCGATGCCTTGCTTCCAAAGGGTATGAAACTCCTTGGGTATCATAGGTTTGAAATGATTTAGCACAATACTTGATAGGCTTTTTATATTGCCAAACAACGATTTAAAGCGTCCTTTCAGAAAATCATCTATACAAGCATCAGTATATTTGATAAACTCTTCTTTGAGCATCTTTTGAAAGGCTTCATTCTTCATATTTTCCATAAAAATATGCACCATTGGCGCGGTTTCGCCTATGATGCCACTATCTAAGAGGAATACAGCTCCTTTGCCGTCAGGAGTTTGGGTAGGAATGCCCGTAGGCTCAATGTTATCGTAAGAGTTGATGAGAATAGGCAGACTCAAATAACTATTCAGTGGGTCTAAGCCTGAAGAAGTGCCGTGAAAAAACGACTCCATACGCCCAAAGATAGCTTTTAGTTGGAGGAGCTTTTCGCGAGTAAGGTCATCAATGGCACTAATAGGGTCGATAGCGTATTCGCTGTAGATAGCAGCCACCAAAGCACCGCTACTACCAACCCCATACCCTTGTGGAATACTACTATCAAAGTACATTCCGTCTGCAATATCGGCATTGAGTTTCTCGATATTGAAGCGCACTATAGGGTTTGCCTCATTAGTTAGAGTTTCGAGGTGAGAGGCAAAGGCTTTGAGTGCTTCATTAGACTTGTGGGCATCTTCTCTCTTCTGCCCGTTTGGCTCGCACTCTGCTAGGGTCTTCAGCGTACCCTTATAAAAGTTATAGGGAATAGCTAACCCTTTAGAGTTCTTGATAATACCGTATTCTCCGAAAAGAAGAATTTTAGAATAGAAAAGTTTCATTTTTTAAAAATCACTTTGCAAAAGTACATATTTTTTGTCAATCACAAATATTTTTCTTCTGAAAAATTAAAAATACTCTATTTTTCGTTCTACGTAAAGTATAGGAACGCCCTGTTCATATGTAATCATTTTCACCCAATTACCCTGCTTGTCATCCGTATATTTGTATTCACAAAGATAATTGGTTGAAAACGTTAAATGATAGGTCAAACGCCTATCTGAACCAAACTTATTTAAAAACCCATTTTTTTCACTCTCATTTATCAAAAGATATTCCTCTTTCAGATGGTTGTTTTGGTCATAAGTATATTTAGAATGCCATATAAAGTCGTCTATTTTCTGCGAAATTGCTTTAATGAGTTCTCCTTCTGCTCCATATTCATAAAGCCCTCGCCATATAAGTTGGTCGAATTGGTAAAGTTCTTTATTTACAAGTCTCTTATTGTTATAAATGTATATTTCCTTATACAAAGGGAGGTCTTCTACTTTCTTAAAATTTCTTTGGATAAGCTCTCCATCAACATTATAAGTATAAGTGTAGATTGTTTCATCTTTTGTTTTCAGGTCAAGTACTTCCTTTTCTAATTGCCCTTTGGTGTTATAAATAAGGGTATCCTTTGTCTCTAAAAAGTCGTGTACAAACGTCGATTTATCAATAAGGTGATTCTTTTTGTCGTAAGTATACACTATTTTCTTAGGTGATACAGTATTATAGAGCCATTTTTCAGTTATAAAACCATTTTTATCAAAGGTAATAGCCGAAGGGATAATATTTACTAAAAAATGTATGAAAAAAGCTTTTACCCCCATTCGTTCCATTTCGCTGTACTGTTTAATTTTTTCAGGAGGATAAATTCCTTGAGAGAAAGGGGTGCCTTTGATAAAATCGTTATCTTTTGCCTCAGCAAAATAAATAGAAGTTTTCACCGATTTTACCTTGCCTTTTAAGCCTATTTTAGCCCAGTCAGTAGGTACTGATTGGGCATAGGTACTCAAGGAAAACATTAATAGAAATATGTAAAAGAGTTTTTTCATTACTTTTGATAGCTTTTTATGAGTAAGTCTATTTCTTGCATTACTTCATTATGGGGTATCAAAAGCCTATTATCTGCTTGTGTTATACCCTCATCTAACGCTTGCAAAAGAACTTCATCGTCTTGCAAAGTTACCTCCCCATAAGGGTTCTATTTCCACCCCTATCGTAGCAAAAAAGTCTACTATTTGCTGGTACTGATGATAATCAATACTATTACACTATAGTATTCATTTATTGTTTATTTTCTAATTAACTACTTCTCCTGTTTCTATATTAATCTTTATAGATTTAATTCCTTTTTCACCATTCAGTAAGGTGTAGTTTTGCATAAAAGTCCATACATTCCCATTTTTTGAAACACTAAGATTATCTAATCTTGTGTTCTTAGGAAATGAATTAAAAGATTTTACACTATTACTACTTAGCTCCCATTTTTTAATATTATCTTTTAGATTAATTCTGCTGAAAGAATCTCTGTAGAAATATATAATTTCCTCAGAATTCAAAAGGAAATAGTATTTACTGAAAGATGGATCGTCGCTATCTAAGTTATTCACTAACTTTAATTCTGTTTCCGAAGCATATAATAGTTCCCAATTATTGTCATAGAAGAAATATCTACTAAGCTCTCTACCATTAATAGCTATTTCTGTATGTATCTTAAAACCAAATTCTCCCCATATTTCAATATTCTCAATTCGTAAAAGTCTATTTTTGAAATCTATTTTTTTAAGAGTTTCTTGATTAAATAGATATATTAAATAATAATACCTATTTTGAGCATAAGGATCTTTATTCTCTTTGAACGCCATTAAAAATATATTATTATTACTCTTTACTATATTCCAAAGCAGCTGATTTGTTTTTATATATTCTGTTTCTCCAAATCCTTTATCGATAGAAATACTTTCAGGGATATTGACTTTATATTCTTTTATAATTTTACTATTCTCTATTTTATATAGTAACAATTCTCTCTCTGTTTTTTGAGTAATATATGTTATGTCAGTAAAAGTTCTATGGTTTGATCCTGTTTCATTTTCCTCAAATAAGTGTCCATCTACAAAAATTAATGAATAGCCTTTCTGTACAAACCTTATATTAATAAGTTTATCATTTGTATTCATTAATTCTGCTTCAACATCTTTATTGTCAAAAGGTAATTGTTCTATTTTATTACCCTGAATTTTTAGCAATGTAACTTTTCTATCTCCTTTTAATGTAATATACTCAACAGCATTTTTGGTAAGAGAATTTTCCATATATCCTAAAAGATTCCAATCATTATCGTATAAGAACCCTTTTTCATACAATGTACGTTCCTTTCTTATTAAATAACCCTCACCCTCCCTTTTTCTTATATCAAATAAAAGAGTTTTCTTCTCTATTTCTTTAAATTTATTATCATGAAAACAAAAAGCTTTACATAATAACCATCAGGAAAGTTCACATCTCCTATCCAAGCAAAAATACTTCCATCTTTATGCTTCATTATATTAGACTTAACTTTTGATACTTCAATTGTTCTTCCCTCTATCTCTACAGCATTAGGAATAGCTTCTTGATGTTGTACTATTATTTTTCTATCCTCAATTTTATAAAAGTAAAAAGTATTACCTTTTCTACCACTTATAAAAGTAGATTTCCCTTCTTCTAATGCTCCTGTTAGTTGAATGTCATTAGGAATACCTGCTTGTTCTGCTAAAAGTTCAATCCCGTTTTTAGACCTATGACCACTATCTGGTTTTTGCTCATCTTCTTTCTTAGAACAAGAAAAAGATAGGGTTATCAAAAACAAAACAAAAATAATTAGAGATATTTTTTTCATCGGTAAAATATTTTTTATGGGTTATTATTAAAAAACTTTGCCAAAGGTGCCAGCCGCACGGGCTATAAACCTTTGGCAAAGTGTATCATTAGCTTATGATTTTGCAACTACTATTCTTGTTGTTACTTCGTCGAAGGCTATTTCTTCTCCCTCTGGCAGACTCTCTACAAAACTGATGCTATCAGTAAGGGTTTCGTTCTTGATATAGGCTTCGTTGGCTGTAACGGCTGCTTGTAGGGCAGGTTGCGCTTGAAGGCGTATTTGTATACGGTCGGTGATGTCGTAATCGTTGTCCTTACGGATATTCTGAATGCGGTTCACCAACTCACGGGCGATACCCTCTTGGCGCAATTCAGGGGTGATGTGAATATCTAAAGCTACCAACAGACTGCCTGCGGTGGCTACCAACCAGCCTTCTATATCTTGGGTACTGATTTCTACATCGTCCAAACTTAAAGTAACTGCTTTGTCGGGTAGTTGCAAGCTGTATGTTTGTGCTTTTTCAAACTGTGCTATCTCTTCCTGTCCAAAGGCTTGTACCGCTGTGGCAATAGCTTTCATATCCTTGCCAAACTTAGGGCCTAAGGTCTTGAAGTTCGGCTTGATTTGTTTTACCAATATACCCGATGCATCTTCCAAGAGTTCTATTTCCTTCACATTCACCTCGTGCTTGATGAGGTTTGCTACGGCTTCTATTTCGGCACGCTCGGTAGCGTTAGCTATCGGTATCATTATCTTTTGCAAAGGTTGACGCACCTTGATGCTTTCTTTCTTGCGCAACGATAGTACTAAGGACGAGATTGTCTGCGCTTTCTGCATCTTGCTTTCCAATGACTTATCGATGTAGCTTTCGTTAGCTACGGGGAAGTCGGTGAGGTGTACACTCTCTTTGTTTTCTTTACCGGTAACGCTCACCAAGTCTTTGTATAATCTATCGGCATAGAAAGGTGCTACAGGCGCCATCAGTTTGGCGATGGTTACTAGACAGGTGTAAAGCGTTTGGTAAGCGGCTATCTTGTCTGCTTCATACTCCCCTTTCCAGAAACGGCGACGTGACAAGCGCACGTACCAGTTACTGAGGTTTTCTTGTACAAAATCTGAAATAGCGCGAGTAGCGCGGGTAGGCTCATAATCAGCATATAGTGCATCTACTTCTTTGATGAGGGTATTGAGTTCCGAAAGTATCCAGCGGTCTATTTCAGGGCGTTCAGCCAGTGGTATATCGGCTTCAGCATAAGTGAAGCTGTCGGTATTGGCATAGAGCGCAAAGAATGAATAAGTGTTGTAGAGCGTACCGAAGAACTTACGGCGCACTTCGGCTACCCCTTCCAAGTCAAACTTGAGGTTATCCCAAGGGTTAGCGTTAGAAATCATATACCAGCGAGTGGCATCGGCGCCATACTCGGCTATGGTAGTGAAGGGGTCTACCGCATTGCCCAAGCGTTTCGACATCTTTTGTCCGTTCTTGTCGAGTACCAAACCGTTAGACACTACGTTTTTGTACGCCACACTATTGAATACCGAAGTAGCAATGGCGTGAAGTGTATAGAACCAACCGCGTGTTTGGTCTACCCCCTCCGCTATAAAGTCGGCTGGATAGGCGGTGTGATTTTCTATATAGTCCTTGTTTTCAAAAGGATAGTGCCATTGTGCATACGGCATAGACCCAGAGTCGAACCATACGTCGATAAGGTCACTTTCGCGGTGCATTGGCTTGCCTGAAGGCGATACGAGCACTATGTTATCTACTATATTTTTGTGCAAATCTACCTTATCGTAATTGCTTTCGGAGTTGTCGCCCACTACAAAATCTTTATAAGGGTCAGCAGTCATCACGCCTGCCGTGATAGCTTTTTGTATTTCGGCTTTTAGTTCTTCTACCGAACCTATGCAGATTTCCTCTTGCTTATCGTCAGTACGCCAAATAGGTAGCGGGATACCCCAATAGCGCGAACGCGAAAGGTTCCAGTCGTTAGCATTTTTGAGCCAGTTGCCAAAACGCCCTTCACCGGTAGCCTTAGGTTTCCAGTTGATGGTTTCATTGAGCTCGAACATACGCTCTTTGAAATCGGTTACACGTACGAACCACGAGTCGAGCGGGTAGTACAGCACCGGTTTATCAGTACGCCAGCAGTGCGGATAGCTGTGTACGTATTTTTCTACTTTGAAGGCTTTGTTTTCTTCTTTGAGGAGAATCGCTAAACTCACATCCCACGATTTTTCAGGCGCTTGCCCTGCATCGTAATACTCATTTTTGATATATTTACCGGCAAAAGCCTCCGGAATATTGTGCCCTTCAATGAATTTTCCTTGCAAATCTACCAGCGGAATGAGGTTGCCGTGCGCGTCTTTTACCAACATTGGGGGGATACCATATTCTTTGGCTACACGGGCGTCATCAGCACCAAAAGTAGGAGCGATATGTACGATACCTGTACCATCATCAGTGGTAACAAAGTCGCCTGCAATCACACGGAAAGCCTCAGTAGGGTTTTCGGCAGGAGCCCACCAAGGAATAAGTTGCTCGTAAGTAGTACCCACGAGGTCTGCGCCTTTGCATTCTCCTAATATTTGGTAAGGAATTATCTTGCTTTCAGGCGTATAAGCTGCTAAGGCTTCTGCATCACCCTCTACGAACTTTTTGCCGAATTGTTTTGCCAAAAGCGGTTTACCAATGATGATAGTAATGGGCTGAAAAGTATATTGATTGAATGTTTTTAGCAGTACATACTCAATCTCTTTGCCTACAGCTAGTGCGGTGTTAGAAGGCAATGTCCAAGGGGTAGTTGTCCAAGCGAGGATATGGATAGGCTCGGTAGGGTTGCCCAATAGTTTGGCTGCCGCTGCTGACAATGCTTTCACTTTGAACTGTGCTACAACAGTAGTATCGCTCACATCGCGGTAGCAGCCCGGTTGGTTGAGCTCGTGCGATGACAAGCCGGTACCTGCCTTAGGCGAATAAGGCTGAATGGTATAGCCTTTGTATAGCAATCCTTTATTGTAGAGTTGTTTCAAAAGCCACCAAACGCTTTCCATATATTTGGGTTTATAGGTGATGTAAGGGTCTTCCATATCCACCCAATAGCCTATCTTCTCGGTAAGGTCGTTCCAGATGTCGGTATAGCGCATCACGGCCTCCTTACAAGCCTTGTTGTAGTCCTCTACGCTTATTTTTTTGCCTATATCTTCTTTGGTAATACCGAGTTCTTTCTCTACCCCGAGTTCTACGGGCAAGCCGTGGGTATCCCAACCTGCTTTGCGTTTTACTTGAAATCCTTTCTGAGTTTTATAGCGACAGAAAATATCCTTAATAGAGCGCGCCATCACGTGGTGAATGCCAGGTACGCCATTAGCGGATGGTGGTCCTTCAAAAAACACGAACGGAGCAGCACCCTCGCGTGAGGTGATACTCTGCTCAAAGATGTTAGCGGCTTTCCAAAAAGCCAATATTTCTTCTGCTATCTTAGTAAGGTCTAAGTGTTTGTACTCGTTGAATTTCATATACTTAGTTTTTAGTCGTTAGACATTAGTTTGCGGCAAAGATAAAAAATATTTTTTGATTTTTAAAACTCTGGAAATGGCACTACACAATTTCCTCCTGCTATTGATTGCTGAGTAAGTTCTGCTATACACGACCATAGGGCGCCATCATATACATTTTGGTCTAATGGTAAGCCATTCTTCAGGCAGTACACCAAGCGGTAATCCATTACGATGTCCATTGGTTTTTGGTCAGGAAGTAGTGTGCGTAGGTAGGCTGTTTCGCGATAGTAAGGGTGTTCGTATTCCTCTAAATAAGCCGTAATTTCATCGGGAGTAAGCTGTTTTTCCTCTCTATCGTCAAAATAAAGCTGAGGGGCAGGATATTTCTGTATAAAACCTTTAGTGCCACTGAGCATAAAGATACGCGAGTAAGGACGCGGATTGGTTACATCGTGTTGTAATATTATAGTTTTGCCTTTGGCGGTGCGCAACAGACTTATATTCATATCGCCAGTGTAGTGTGCTTGGGCTTCTGCCGAATTTTTGCCAAAATGCTCTTCGGCATATTCGCGCATCCCTACAGCTAAAGACGACATCGATACAAGACTCTCTAAGCGGTCGGTGCGCAGTATGCCCATCGCCTGACAAATAGGCGCGATGCCGTGCGTAGGATAAGGATTGCCCTCAAAGGTTTTGCTGTACTGCATTCGCCACTTGCCCCGCTCTATATCGCGGTCTGTCTGCCTAAAGTTTAAGTGTCGTAAGTCGTGTATATAAGCCCCCTCTGCGTGTACTAATTCGCCCAGTCTGCCCTGTTTTACCAGCTCAATGCTCATCAATTCGAAGTGGTCATAACACACATTCTCAAGCATCATACAGTGCCGTTGCGTTTCTTCAGCTGTGCGGACGATACGCTTACAGTCGGCTATGGTCATTGCCAGAGGCACTTCTATAGCTACGTGCTTGCCACATTGCATTGCATAGATAGCCATAGGGGCGTGTTGTTGCCAAGGAGTCGAAATATAAAGAAGATCAATATTAGGATGTTCACATAGTTTTCGCCAGTCATCAGGAGCGGTATAATAGGCTGGCTGCACGGGTAGATGTGCCGTAAGGGCTTTTACTTTTTGCATAGCTTCTTCGCCCACCTCAGCTATGGCAACTATCTGCACCTCTAACTGCAAATAGCGTTTCACTGCCTCAATACCACGCACTCCTACACCTATAAAGGCAATGCGCAGTTGTGGTATCGAAGCTACAGAAAGGTTAAAAACATCCATTTTTTAGTTTTAGTTGAATACAATTTTCTTGCCGTCTTCAGCCAAATGTACATTAGGGAACACCTCTTGAGCTTCGGCTTTGAAAAGATTGACATCAGCATAACGCGAAGAGTAATGCCCTAATATCAAGGCTTCGGCACCGGCATTCTTAGCGGTAAGTCCTGCTTGGTAGGCTGTAGCGTGCATTGTTTTAGCGGCTAACTCTTCGTTGTTTTTTAAGAAAGTAGATTCGTGATATACCACCCTTGCTCCTTGTATATCAGCAGCTAACCCTTCAAAATAGAGGGTGTCACTACAATAAGCATAGCTTTGCGGACGTTGAGGTGCAAAAGTAAGTACCTCATTAGCAATAACCTCTCCACTATTCAATACTACATCTTTACCATTTTTGATATTCTGATAGTCGCATACTTCTATTTCAGGGTATTGCTGTATAGCATCCATATTCAGTCGGCGTTCTCCTTCTTTTTCCTGAAAGAAAAAACCATTAGTATACACACGATGTTGTAGTGGAATGGTGCGGACTGATACTTTATCATCTTCATAGAGCAACTCAGGCTCTTTGCCAGAAAGTTCGTGAAAGTACAAAGGGAAAGGGGTATAAGCACCCCCCAGCTTGAGGATAAGCAGCACCGCCTCTTTGATACCCTTAGGTCCGTAGATATGCATTTCTGCCTCGCGCCCTAAAAGTTGAAAAGTAGAGATAAGCCCAAAAAGCCCATAGAAATGATCGCCGTGCAGATGCGATATGAAGATATGCTTAATGCGAGCAAACTTAGCATTGGCATTGCGCAATGCTACTTGGGTAGCCTCCCCACAATCTATCAAGAAGAGGTGTCCGCGCATTTCTAGCAACTGAGCCGAAGGGCGCGCGTTAGAGCGAGGGGTAGCGCTATGGCAACCCAATATTGTTACTTCCATAAGTCGCGTTCTATTTCGTCTATTTCTATAAGGTCGTAGGCTTCTTGCAGAGAGGGAGCTAAATTTAGTTCTACTTCAGTCCCCTCATATACTAATTCAGCACTTACCACCGCTATTGATTTTTGGTGTTTTTTGCTATGCTGTTTAGCTATAGATACTAAAGGCTTTAGGTCTTTTGCTGTCCACTTTTCATCTTCTGAAAGCAGCAAAATAAGGTGCTGAGTACTAAGGGACTCCTCTTCTTTAAAACGACTCACAAAATCAGCTACCTCCTCCTTTCTTAAAGCTACTTCAAGAGTATTTTCTTTCATTTTCTATTTATCAATGATTTGCTAATCTATTAATTGACACATTGTCTCATCAGAAAATTGTCTTATCGACTCATCAACTAATATAGGGTAATTTGCATCTTCATACCTCTCTACAATATCTGTCAGTACCATTAGTTCTATATAGTTAGGGTCGTTTTCAGAAGTTTCATCAGAGACCAATTGCAAAAGCTCTCCAATCCGTGCCATTATTGCATTATATTGTATTTCATTCTCTATCATAATGTTATATTTTATTTATACTCTCAATTTTATCGTATTCTTTATGAGTACCTAGAAAACGTATGTATATAATTTTAGGCACAAATAAAATATGTACTACTAACCGAAAGTGATTCCCTTTTATATTAAAAACAAATCTACCATTACCTACAGCATCTACACTATTAAAGTCTCTTTTAATATCTGCATAACAAGACCACTCTGCAATCATTGCCTTATTATACCAATCTTCAAGAGGTATTTTTGCTTCCGCGTGCTTTGTATAAAAATCAATAATAGTTTTCTTAGCAATAATTCTCATTGGTTATGTTTTTCAAAAATTAGTTAATTAGCTAATTATATCAAAACCGGTATATTTTCTGAGTACTTCTGGCACTACTATGCCTTCAGGGGTTTGGTAGTTTTCTAGAATACCTGCCAACACACGAGGCAAAGCAAGCGAACTACCGTTGAGGGTATGCACTAATCGGTTTTTGCCTTCGTTATCTTTGAAACGCAATTTAAGTCGGTTGGCTTGGAAAGTTTCGAAGTTAGACACCGAACTTATCTCTAACCATTTCTCTTGAGCTGTAGAATACACCTCAAAATCATAGGTTATTGCCGAAGTAAAACCTAAATCACCACCACACAAACGCAAAATATGATATGGCAACTTCAACTCATTTAGTATGCCTTTCACGTGCTCTATCATTCCCTCAAGTGCTTTGTACGAATGGTCAGGGTGCTCTATACGCACGATTTCTACCTTGTCGAACTGGTGCAAACGGTTCAGTCCGCGCACGTGTGCCCCATAGCTACCAGCTTCTCGGCGGAAACAAGGCGTGTAGGCAGTACAACAAATAGGCAAATCGCTCTCATTGAGCAATGTATCTCTGAAAATATTGGTTACAGGCACTTCAGCTGTAGGAATAAGGTAAAGATTATCTACCCCTACGTGGTACATCTGTCCTTCTTTATCAGGCAACTGACCGGTACCATAACCTGAGGCTTCATTTACTACGTGAGGTACTTGGTATTCGTTATAACCTGCTTCAGTATTCTTATCGAGGAAGTAGGTGATAAGGGCGCGCTGCAGTTTTGCTCCTTTACCCTTATAAACAGGAAATCCCGCCCCAGTGAGCTTAACACCCAATTCAAAATCAATGAGGTCGTACTTCTTAGCCAACTCCCAGTGAGGCAAAGCGTCCTTGCCTAAATTAGGTATTTCGCCTGCTTCAAACACCACCACATTATCAGCCTCTGAGGTACCTTCGGGCACCAAGTCATTAGGGATATTAGGCACACGGTATAACAATTCGTTTAGACTCTCAACAGTACCATTAAGCGTATCGGTTAGCGTTTTAATAGTATCTTTTAGAGTAGCTGTTTCAGCTTTTAGCGCATTCGCTTTTTCAGTCTCTCCTGATTTGAAGAGGCTACCTATTTCCTTAGAAAGTGTATTCGATTTTGCCAACGACTCATCAAGCGCCAGCTGAGTGCTGCGGCGTTTCTCGTCTAAGGCGATAATTTCATCTATAAGCCCCAACTCTTTGAAGTTGCGCTTTTTAAGTCCCGCAAGTACGCGGTCTTTCTCTTCTCTAATAGTGTTTAGTTGTAACATATTTTTTTAATTAACAAGGTAGAGACTATAAGTATTTTAAACTTTGCCAAAGCCCATAAGTAAAGACTTTGGCAAAGTATATGGCGTTCCTAATTACAAAGCAGTTGCAAAAGCAATAAGACCAAAGATAATACCTGGTAAGTTTGCTAATAATATAGGATAGTCACGTTTCGGTTTTTTGAAGAAACCATACACCACCCATAATGAGCAGTTAATAGCTGCTACCAAAGGCTGTACAGGATTTCCTTTGTGTCCTGCAAGGTTATCACCGATTTGTGGTATGTATGACACATACATACCAATTGAAGCAGCCATAGCTACCCAACCCAAAATGTTAAAAAATTTACTATTTTCCATATATAATTATTTTTATATTGCTTATTTTATTGGCAAATTGACTCATTTGCTCATTAATTATCCTCTTCTATAGCAAACAGAAACGCTTCTTTATTCACTACTTTTTCAGCAAAGTCAGCAATAGAATTTTCTGTCAGCTCTTTTCTAAAGTTATCGCGGAAAGGCTGTACCGAAGTGTGTAGCGGACAAGGTTTTTCATCAGAACAAGGGCGTAGGCTCATTGCACATTTTATAAACTTATCAGCCTCGCCTATCTGTTCTACTACACGCATTAAGGGTTGCTCTTTCTCGTCATCGGTCAGCCAAAAGCCACCTCCAGGCCCCTTGTTAGAGCTTATTACTTTCTTGCGCACTAAGGCTTGAAGTATTTTTGCTAAAAAAGGGAGTGGTATATGTAGCGCATCGGCTACTTCTTTTACCCCTATACGCTTGCTTTCTGATGAGTTAGCGGCAAGATATATCACTGCATTGATGGCATATTTGCTTGAATTAGATAACATAATGTTTTCTTCTTTATTTTCTATTTACAATTTATCTATTTGTCTACTAATTACCAATTTTTGTATCTCAGTAGTCCCCTCGCCTATGGTACATAACTTAGAGTCGCGGAAGAATTTTTCTACCGGAAAATCTTTTGTATACCCATAGCCTCCGTGTATTTGTATAGCTTCAGTAGCTACGCGTACGCACATTTCAGAACTGTACATCTTAGCCATAGCCCCCGATAGGGTAACGCGCTGATGGTTGTTCTTTTGGTAAGCCGCCTTGTGTAGCAAGAGCTCTGAGGCTTCTATTTCGGTAGCCATATCAGCCAGCTTAAAGCCCACCCCTTGTAGCTCGATAAGGCGTTTGCCAAACTGTACGCGCTCTTTAGCGTACTTCAGTGCTGCCTCGTAAGCCCCTTTAGCAATACCGAGTGACAGTGCCCCTATAGAGATGCGTCCGCCATCTAATATCTTCATCGCTTGTATGAAGCCCTCGCCTACTTCGCCCAAACGGTTAGCATCGGGTATTCTACAATCCTGAAAAACAAGCTCTGCCGTTTCGCTAGCACGCATACCGAGTTTGTTTTCTTTTTTACCACTGCTAAAACCAGGGGTTCCTCGTTCTACTGCAAAGGCAGTGATAGCGTGCTTATCGCCTTTCTCGCCAGTGCGTGCAATAACGACTGCTATCTGCCCACTTTTGCCGTGAGTAATGAAGTTTTTAGCCCCATTCAGTACCCAGCTATCACCGTCTTTTACGGCTGTAGTAGCCATACCGCCAGAGTCAGAACCTGTATTGTGCTCAGTGATACCCCAAGCGCCTATCCATTCACCTGAAGCCAACTTAGGCAACCAACGCTGTTTCTGCTCTTCATTGCCAAAACTTAAAATATGATTTGTACAAAGTGAATTATGAGCTGCTATAGAAAGCCCTATCGAAGGGTCTACTTTAGAAATCTCTTCTACTATAGCGATGTAATCGTGGTAATCTAAGCCTGAACCACCATATATTTCAGGCACTAAGACCCCCATAAAGCCTAAATCGCCCGCTTTTCTGAATACCTCTATAGGAAATTCCTGACTTTCGTCCCATTCCATTACGTGTGGACGTACATACTTTTCGGCAAACTCCTTAGCAGCTTGAGCTACCATTAGCTGTGTTTCTGAATAGCTAAAATTCATTCGTTAATTTCTTTTCTTTATTAAATTGCAAAAGTACAAAAATAATTACAACTAGCAAATTTGTTTTTTTAGTTGTCCACGTACAAATACAAGGCTAATCTTTTGATGCGCGCCTCATCAAACCCCTCTATTTGCAAAAGGTCATCGAGGTGTTTGAACATTCCTACCTCTGAGCGCAAGCCTATTATTTTATTGCTTTCGCCATATTTTATGTAGGGTATCTTGCTCAAATCGTATCTGCTTATCGCATTGAGGTCTTTTTTGACTATCACGGGTGGTGTTTTCACCTCAAAACGTGCTGCCACTCGCTCATATACTTCTTTTTCAAGTCCGTATACCTCTGCCACTTGGTCTATATAGGTAAAACCTTGTAGCTTTTCTTTGTATTTTAGTATCCTGTTAGAAAATCCCTCGCCTATACCGTATATTTTCATCAATTCCTCTTGAGTAGCGGTGTTGATGTCTTGCTTTTCGAAGTGCTGTGCGGCTGTTTTCTGCTCACTCTCTTTTCTCTTGTTTTTTACCCATTCGGGGAAACGAAAGGCAGGAGCTATACGGCGGAGCAGACTATCAGAAATACCCGTAACCCGCTGAAACTCTTCAGCAGAATTAACGTACTTGCCTGCTGCGCGAAATGCCTGCAGCTTATCGAGTTGCGCTGTGGTAAGTCCTAATTTAAAGCCTTTATAATCGCTGATAAAATTAGGATTAAAAGGATAAATAGTATCTTTATGGCGTGCTGCCAGCTGCCGTAGCGAATCTAACTCCTTTTGCAAACGAGTATCTTCGACCTCAGCAAATGATGACGAGATAGGCCAATAATAAAACACCAGCTGCCCTACAACCATCAATACCAAAAGTGCTAAAATACCTCTATTGCGCTGATAGTCAAAAAACATTTTTCTAAGGGTTAATTACCTCTCTGCCTAACGACTTCATACAAAAAGACGGCACAGGCTACCGATACATTTAGCGACCCTATTTCGCCTTTCATTGGCAGTTTAGCTTTGCTATCTACCACTTTCAGCACAGCAGGTGAGATGCCCACATCTTCTGCCCCCATTACGATAGCGGTAGGCACGCTAAAATCTTCAGCATATAGCAATTGGTTAGTCTTTTCAGTAGCGGCTACCACCCTAATGCCACTACCTTGTAGGTAATACACAGCATCGACAAGGTTTTCTACCTTACAGATAGGCACCCGAAAGACAGCCCCCGCAGAGGTTTTGACAGTATCGGCCGTGATGCTCACACTACCGCGCTTAGGGATAATAATACCCGACACCCCTGCACATTCAGCCGTACGGATGATAGCCCCAAAGTTGCGCACATCCGAAAGGTGGTCTAAGAGCAGGAAGAGTGGTGTAGCCCCACTTTCGGTAACCGATATTACCAAATCCTCAAAATTGTGGTAATCAACTGGCGAGAGGGTAGCCACTACCCCTTGGTGATTTTTCTTAGTAAGGCGGTTGAGCTTCTCGACAGGTACGTACTGCACCGGCACTTGTGATTGCTGCAATAGTGATAGCAGTTCTCTGAAAAGGTTGCCTTGCAAACCTTTTTGCACAAACACCTTATCGAGGGTTTTACCTGCTTCAAGCGCTTCCATCACCGCCCTAATGCCATATATTTGATATTCTTGTTCTTGCATTAACTATTAGTATTTTCTTTAAACTCTTCTGTGAAATCAGAATAATCCTCTATTTTGAAAGCGCGTATATCTCTGACTGAAAGACAAAACCAAGAGAGTTTTTTCAAACTTTGTATCGCTCTGAAGAGTGTTCTTAAATCACCTTCTGTGGCATAAGTACTCCCCTGTATCCAATAAAAACCATTTTCTTCTAACACTTTCTTTATTTCAGCATAAGCATTGTTATAAGGGTCTTTATAGTGCTTTTTAAGCTCAGAGATAATTAAATCAAAAGCTATAGCGTGCATAATTCTAAGGCTTCTAAAGGTTTAAACATATCTTCTTTTTCAAAAAAAAGCTCTCCTATATCAGTTTTCACATTGATAACTACTCCTACAAAAGGATTATTATCTATCTGCGTAACCGTAGCCTCTACCCAATCGGGTTTGCCTGTAAGTTGTGGGGATACCCATACGCGTTCCCCTACTCTAAATATACTTTTCATATATACTATTCCTTTTTTCAGAAAAGATAATACTGCTATTTTACTTTATAGAAATCGTTCCTTTTAATTTCTTAGTTTTAGCCTCTACATTTATGGTACCTGCTTTATCGCCTGCTTGTACCATCATTACTAATTTGCCGTTGAAAAGGTGCATCTTAGGCAAGTGGAATTGATCGGTGCAGGTAGCATCGCCATTAGCAGCAGCACGATAAGTACCCGCACCTTTTACGGTAAAGGTTACTAAATCATTCACTGTAGGGCATAGATTGCCGTCTTTGTCTACCGCCTCTACGGTAATGAAAGCCAACTCATCGCTATTAGGGCTGAGTTCTGTTTTGTACTCGGTGCTGAGGCGCAAAGCGTAAGGCTTGCCAGCGGTATGTATCTCTTTTTCGGCTACAGCCTTGCCATTGTCGTCATAAGCTACTACCTTCAGAGTACCAGGTTCGTACTTAGTATCCATCCACATTAGGCGGTAGCGTTTTTGTCGGTTTAGGTCTGACGGATTGCCGTCTTTCTCTTTCTCCTCTATTTTTATAGAAAGGTCTTTACTGCGTTTGCCTTGACTCTTACCATTGATGAACAATTCAGCAGAAGGGTAGTTAGTATAAACGAAGATAGGAGTTACTTCACCTTCACGCCCCTCCCAGTTCCAATGCGGTAAGATGTGTAGGGTTTCGGCTTCTTTATTCCAGTGTGAACGATATAGATAAAAACGGTCTTTAGGAAGTCCCGCTAAGTCTACTGCCCCAAAGTAAGAACTATGTGAAGGCCATTCTACGTAATAAGGCGTTGGCTCGCCGAGATAGTCGAAGCCTGTCCAGATAAACTCGCCTATCATATAAGGCAAATCCTCTTGGTGTATCCAGTCATCTTCGGGCAAGTTAGACCAACCGCAGTGCTCTACGTCATAAGAAGAAGATTGCATATCGGGGTACTTAGCCATTGATTTGCGCTGTACTGGGAATTTGTACACTCCACGCGAACTAACAGTAGAGGCTGTCTCACTACCCAACAACAAGCGTTGTGGCAATTTCTTATAGGCTTCTTGGTACTTAAACGGACGGTAGTTAAAACCTACCAACTGCATAGTAGCAGCCATATTGTTGCGCAAGATGTCGTGCGGTCTGTCCATACCATTGCTCACAGGGCGTGTAGGGTCGAGCTGCTGTATGATGCTCTGTAGGTAGTAGGCTACTTGCGAGCCACTCTCTACACTTTGTTCTTCTACCTCGTTGCCAATAAACCACATCAGCACGCTGGGGTTATTGCGATAGTGCTTCACAAGGTTCGTAAGGTCTTTTTTAACCCAGTCTTTGAAGTACAAATGATAGCCATTCTCTACTTTAGGTATCGCCCACTCATCAAAACTCTCTACAGCCAATAGCATACCCATCTCGTCGGCTAAGCGTACGTATTCAGGGGCAGGCATATTGTGTGAGGTACGGATAGCATTAACGCCCATATCTCTTAAAATTAGCAATTGTCGGCGTATTGCACTCTCATTAACAGCCGCACCCAAAGGACCTAAATCATGGTGCATACACACCCCTTGTATTTTAATTTTGCGATTATTCAGGTATAAACCATCATTAGGCTTAAGCTCTATAGTGCGAACGCCAAAGGTAGTAGTTACCTCGTCTTTCAGCTGACCGTCTTCATAGAGTTTGGTAACGGCTTTGTAAAGATTAGGCGCGCCGATGTCCCACAAGCGAGGCTTATCGATGTACATTTCTGACGTAATCTTATCGGTAGTATAAGCCGTTGCTTTGGTATTAGTATGGGCTACTCTTTCCCCTTGTTGGTTGAAAATAGTAGTTTCTGCCGCAAGAGCCCCTTTTTTAGCTGATACAAATTCTGTATTTACCACTACTTTAGCAAAGTCTTGGGTTACTTCGGGCGTAGTAATCTGTATGCCCCATATAGGGATATGCGTTTTATTTTTGGTGATGATATGCACATTGCGGTATAGCCCTGCCCCTGGATACCAACGCGACATTTGGGTTAGGTTGTTCAGACGCACCGCAAGGGTATTGTCTTTAGCTTTTACATAAGGAGTAATATCTAAGAAGAAAGTGTTATAGCCATTGTGCCACTCACCCGCTTTCTGTCCGTTTACAAATACTTCTGGATTGCTCATTGCCCCATCGAACTGTATGAACACCTGCTTATCGGCAGAGAGTTCGGGCACATTGAACTGCGTGCGATACCAGCCCACGCCTACAAAGGGTAGTCCGCCGGTACGACCTGTATGCTCAATAGCCGCTTTTTGTCCGTCTTGCTTAATAGCGGTGCGCTGAATGTCGTTTTCCATATCAAAAGGGCCATAGATAGCCCAGTCGTGAGGGACGGTTACGCGTTGCCATTTAGCATCGTTATAAAGCGTTTCGGCTGCTTGAGGATCATCCTCTCTGCTAAATTTCCACCCTTTCTGAAGGGTCTGTTGTTGCGCCCAGCCTGTAGCAGTAATGCCCAACAATAGTAAAAGGTTGATTTTATTCATTTTTTAATGTTTAATTTACGATGGTTTTAGGTAAGCCTACCTTTTCTAATTTTTCATTTACACGCGCTAATTTTTTAGTAAAAATAGGTGCATTTAGATATTTGTCTAGAGAGGTATCTACCTCTAAGACTGTATAATGAGATGTTTTTCTCAATGGCTTTTTCACCATAGGGTGATTGTTTATTTGTTTTTCTTTTGTACTCATAGTCTTTATTTTCTTTTTATCGCAAAGCCTTCATAATTAACTTTAGGGCGAAATTCCTCCCATTCTCCATTCAAAAGGCATAACAAGTGAAAATCTCTCATAACAATATCAAAGTATTTTACAATTTTCATTTGGTATAACCTTGTTCTGGATGGGGTACTCCCTTCAGCGTACACCCACACATCAGGAAAAAGTTCTGTGAAATCATAAATAACAGAAACAACAGTATTTAATACCTTTTCTGTATCTCCGTTATTAGAAACTACTTGATCATCTAATTCTCCGGTGATAGGATTTTCATCTACAAGTCCTAAGTTATAGAAATTGTTTATATTAGTTTCTTGAAAAGAGATGATTTTGATAATCTTCCCTTTGCTTCCTTCACTAATAAAATTATAGATAAGAGCTGTTTCACCAATTTTCACTTCATATTTTGGTAGATTACTCATAATAAAAAAGGTTGTTAATTTTCTATCTGCAAAGGTACGAAAATAATTCTAATCACAAAGTTTTATAAAAGTCGCGACTTTGTTGTTATCATTCGTCTTTCAGTTGCCAAGTTTCTTCTACTTCCCAGTTGGCACGGAGTTCTACTATAGGGGGGAAGTACCATACCCTTTCGGGCTGTCGCTGCTGTAGGAAGTTACCCGTATCCCAACGGCGGTTACCATTGCGATCTTCTATCAGGCGCAAACGCAACTTGGCAGGATTGACATTGGCAAATACGTATTCCACCTGTGGCTTTTCTATATACAGCTCTTGCAGTACCTCGGTAGCTTTCTCATTAGTAAGCTGTAACAATATCGGGAAAGAAAGTTTACCCTCTTCAGCTTTTAAGTGGAGCTTAAATATCGACAGGTCTTCCGCTTTTTTAGTGGAAAGTTTAATATTCAGCGTGTCGTTAGTGGCGCCGAAATAGTCCGTCATAGCGTGGGGCAACGCCTCGATGCGGTATTGCTCATCGTTTTTCTTATCGAATAAGAGCGTGTATTGCAACTGCGTGCTATCTAATACCGCCTTGAAAGGGACAGCTTTCGCCAAAGAGTCTTTGCCTTGCAGTATTTTTATCTTAGCAGGGTCTACTTTTGTCAGTGGGATATTGCTTCTGAAAGCAAAGTCTTTATACATAGGCAGGTCGCCAGAAAAAACGCTTTCTATCTGCAAGCTATCGGGTTTAACGTCCTTGCCCTCTTTCAGCCTCAGGCGAAAAGTATCTACCCGCTGCTGATGCGCCACCGTAAAGACAAGCGAGTCTTTCTGACTGGGTTGATACCAGAAGTGCAGCGTATCTTTCTTAGCGTCTTTGGCTACCGTATAGCGAAAGTCGGGGGTAGTGGGCGATATAGGAGTAATCGTTACCCCCTTAGTGCCACCGTCAAAACCAAAACTAATACGGTTGGCCGCCGCTTGGGTAGGGCGATGTGCCTTATAAGGAAGCTCTTCTTTAAACAATCGCAGTTTAGGATAGGAGCCCTGTGGCTTACCCTTAAGGTCTTCGACTGTAATGGGTTCGCTTAAGAAGGCTATCTTATCGTCTTTGGGGTTAAACAGATAGTCGCCCCCCTTATCCTTTAGGGCTATCAGCTTATATTTACCCTCTTTAAGGAACTCAAACACAAAACTGTGAAGACTATCGAGCGTGGTGGTAACATAGGTAGGCTTGTGTTTGTAGACTAAAGAGTCTTTGTACTGCTCGTTATAAGGGTAGAGCATCAGGGTAACCGATAGGTCAGCTTCAGGCATCAGCGCATCGGTGACATCGCCCTCGTACCAAAGCGAATCGATAGTGGCTCCGGTAGAAAATACGTATTTGAAGTCGGTGTACGGATTGCCCTCATTATAATCTTGTATGCTATTGCCAAAATTAAGCACGTAGGTAGTGTTAGGCTTGAGGGTATCGAGCAGACTAATGTCTAACTTGCGCGAGGCAGAGGTAGGCGATATAATAGGGAACGTATTCATAGGAGGCGAAATGATAAGCTGCTTGCGCAGGTCTTTCGTCACCACAAATTCGTCAAAAGAAAGTCGGATGTGCTTGCCGCTGAAGTTAGTAGTGCCAGAGGGCGGAAAAGCCTGTAGGAGCACAGGGGGAGTAGTATCTTTATCTCCTCCGGTAGGCGAACCACGTCGGGCACACTGCCACAAAGTCAGGGCAATGGTAAATATTAATAATAGTATGGGTAATCGGTGTTTCATATTAAAATGTTACTAAATCTCTTGCTATAAGTGCCTCTTCGCCTATGCGGCTGGCTACCTGCTCGCCTTTTTGTCCGTGTAGGTAAACCCCTAAGATAGCTGCCTGTAACGCCCCGTAGCCACGTGTGCGCAGTGCGGTAAGCATACCGGTGAGCACATCGCCACTGCCTGCGGTTGCCAACGCGGGACAGCCGGTAGTGTTTATCCAAAAGGCATCGCCGTCGGTAATCATCGTATAAGCATCTTTGAGTACTAAGACTACTCGGTGTTTCTCGGCAAAGGCTTTCGCTTTGGCTAACTTGTCATAATCATCTGTCCATTTGCCTATTAGCCGCTCTAACTCTTTAGGGTGAGGGGTGAGTATAGCCCCTTGTGGTAATGCCTGACAAAGTTCAGGCTGCTGCGCCAACAGGTTGAGCGCATCGGCATCTATCACAAACGGAGTATCGGGGTATTGCGCAAATAGGTCGGCTAAGGCAGCTGCTGTATCGGGGTGCGTACCCCAACCTACGCCTACGCCTATAGCCGAAGGGGTAAAAAGTATTGGTATGCTGCTAAAATGCTTATCGGTATCGCTGGTAAGCACCATAGCCTCGGGCAATGCCGTTTGCAGCACTGTATAGCCACAGGCGGGTATGGCGACCGTGAGCAAGCCCGCACCATTTCGGAGCACCGCCGTACCGCTGAGCACCACAGCCCCCATTTTGCCATAACTACCCCCTACTAACAACGCGTGTCCATAAGTACCTTTGTGACTAAAGCGCCTGCGGGGCTCGAGGTGTTGGCTCTGGCGTATCTCGGCTATCATTGCAGCGTCTACGCAATGGTACTCGCTAAAAAGTTCATCAGCATAGTTATCGCCCCTTTCGGCTAAGGCACATACCTCTAACACTTCGTATTTGCCGATAAACTTACCGGTACTCGGCAAGAAGAACGGCAGCTTAGGGCATTGAAAGGTAAGCACCATATGAGGATGCACAAAAGCGTGCGCATCGGCAGGAGGCATATCGGTAGGCAAGCCCGAAGGCATATCGACGCTCAGCACATAAACACGAAAGGCAGCCTCTAGATTGAGCCAATCGAATAGTGCTTGTAGCCACTCGGGCAGGTCGCCTTTGAAGCCTATACCAAAAACAGCGTCGATGACTACCTCTTCGAAATTGACTACTTTGCTGTAATTGTGTTCGTCTACCGCTATAGGCTGTACCCCCATAGCGTGCAGTAGCGACTCATTTTGCCGATACTCGTCAGACGAATGGCTGCCCACTTGCAGTATATATACCGTTACCTGCTTGCCAGCCTGTATCAGCTTGCGAGCGAGTGCCAAGCCATCGCCGCCATTATTGCCCTTACCAGCGAGAATGGTAAAGCTATTGCGGTCGGACAAATGCTGCTGTATCCACTGAAAAAGCAGGTCGGCAGCACGCTCCATTAAGCACCAAGGCGAAACCTTATGAGTGCGAATGGTATAAGCGTCGAGCTGCTTTAGTTGTTGGGAAGTAAGGAGGTTCATACTGATTTGACGATTTGCCAATTGGGCGATTTGCCGATTGGGCGATTAATTTGGCAAAGGTAGTATATAATTGGCAAATGCGCAAATTTATTGATTTGGCGATTGGGCGATTTGCCAATTTGACGATTTGACGATTAGATGGGAAGGCTGGGAGGGCTGGGAGGATTGGGAAGGCTGGGAGCTTCGGTCATCCTTCGGTGATGGTAAAGGGAAGGTGTATCTTACCTATAGCGAATTGAAGGCAGATTTGCTAATTTGTGAATTTGGTAATTTGCTAATTATTCTTACCTTTGTAGCCAATTCATATTTCACAATAAAAAAATGGTTCTATCCTCTGAAATTTTTAGGGCTTTGCAACACAAGCTGAAAGTAGGCAACCGGCGCGGCGTTCACCTCAACGCCATACCGGCTAATTCGCGTTATAAATTTGATATTGCGCGGCTGTCGGCTATCTTCAAGAGCTTGCCCGAGCGCTTGGTGCTGGATATGCTTACGCTGCGCAATGTTAAATTTTCGTTTTCTATCTACGATACCGAAAGTACTAATATAGACCAACGAGGTGCTGCTACTCCCCCAAAAACAGCCGATGAAAACCCCGAACTGCAAAAACTCGTTACCCATATCGAAACGCTTATCTTTCAGAATGAAGTAGTTAGCGCTGAAAAGGGTATCAACACTTTGGGCTTTGGCTTCCCGATACTGCTGCGCCGCGACAAGAGCGACGGGCAGCTAACCGCTGCCCCTATACTGATATGGTCGGTGAAGATGAAGCCCACTACCCAGATGAATACGTGGGAAATAAGTAGGAACGAAGACGACCCCATCTACCTAAATGAGGTGCTTATCAACCACCTGCAGAGCGATTCGGGGGTAAAACTTTCGCCCATACCCGATGAGATGCTGGAAGACGGCAAGATAGACAAGCCCGAACTGCTAGCTATCTGCACCGAGATACTTCAGCAGCTAAAAATAGAGCAGAATTTAGATTTTCTGCTGAATAACTACGCCGAAATTCCGCCCCTTAAAACAAAAGCCGAATACGAAGCCCTTTTGCCCAACAAAGGCGAGGGTATGATAGAAAAATGTGGTATCCTGTCGCTCTTCGAGGTGCAAAAACAAAATATCATCAATGATTATGAGGGTTTAATCGGCAACTTTAAGGCGGAAGATATAACCCCTTCTACGGATTTTCAAACGCTGACCTCTGTACCCACCGACCCCTCGCAGCAGTATGTGCTGGAGCAACTGAAGCAACAGCGCAAAGTCCTGATACAAGGTCCTCCAGGTACGGGGAAGAGCCAAACGCTAACGGCTATACTCATCAATGCGCTGCAAAACAAGCAGAAAACGCTGGTAGTGTGCGAGAAGCAAACCGCCTTAGAGGTGCTGTACAACGCCCTGCAGCAAAAAGGGTTGGGCAAGTACTGCACTATGGTGAAAGACGCTATTGCCGACCGCAAGCTGATAGTAGAGGCGGTACGCCAAACCCTCGATGCCCCCGACTTTAGAAAACCCTCTGCCGACAACCCTACACAAACGCTAACAGAGCAGATAGTCACCCTACAAAACCACAAAGCGGCTATCAATGCTATTCACCACAAGCTAAACCAACCCCTAATAGCCGGACAGAACTGGACGTACATAGCTGCCAAGCTATTAGAATACGCCCCTGATTGCGAGGCTATAGACCTCAGCGGTGTACACTTTCAGTTCACCGATGAGGAATGGGCTACCCTCAAGGCGCTATGGCAAGAGGGCGAACGCCTATACGAAGATTACCGTCCTTATGCTAACACCGACTTTTTAGCCCCCGACACCCTAACGGCGCAGAACTTTTTTAGCACTGAACAGCAGCTCGCTACGGTCTTTAAGCAATACGAGCAGCAGTGGGAGACCATCTGCCAAACGGCTATCGCCTACCGCCAGCAATATGAGGCAAAGCGCAAAGCAGCTTTTGCGGCACAGCTCACCACCCTTGAGCAGCATCGCACCGAGTACGAGGTGCTAACGGCTACCCTCGCCCCTACTTCCGATGTGTTTATGCCGCAGAAAACCGAAGGCTTTTTCTACCGATTGGCAGCCGTATTTTCGTCAGCAAAGAAAAAAGCTATACGCACCCAGCAGCGCCTACAGCAGATAAGTCAGGAGATAAAAGCGCTAAGCGTACACCGCAATTTTTCGCCTATAGCTATCAGTGCCGACCTATGGGCTAATAAGGCTGCCATAGCCGATTACAGCAGTGCTATTGCGCAAGCCCAAGCCGATTTTGCCGACAAGGTAGCAGCTGACTTCGCAGCCCTCGACCTGCTGCACTATACCGACCCTGCCCTAAGCGACGACAGCCTACCCCTGCTACAGCAGCAGGTGCAAGCCCTAAAAAGTGCCATACAGCGCGACGGCTGGCTACAGGCGCCCCAATGGGGGACTACTTATGCCGATTTTGCTGCCTTTATGCAGCAGACACTCGGCATTTATAAGCAGTATATGTCCGACCCCGCTCACCCGCTAAAGGCTACCTATCAGTGGCACAGTTGGTATCGAACTCTTAGCACTCTGCAACAGCAATGCGTAGCTGCCTTGCGCCCCGTAAAGGCGTGGGAAGCCTCGCTACTGACGGTATATTACCCCTTACTACAACAGCAGCACGCCGATGAGAGTCTGAACTTCAGCACCCATACTTACAGTCACTTTACAGCTGAAATGGAGCGTTTTGCCGCCACTCAGCACGCTTTTATACAGTATTATTGGGACGAGGAGCAGCGCCGCACCGTTAAGGCTTTTGAAAAGCAACACTCAGCACTAACGGTAGCCAATCTGTACAACAAGCGCAAGAGCGAGAAGCACAACCGACTGACATTGCGACAAATAGCCCAGCAAGATATAGACCTTTTCACCAGCTTCTTCCCTATCGTACTGACTACCCCCGATGCGTGTTGCAACCTATTTGAGGGCAAGCACTTCTATTTTGATAATGTAGTGTTTGACGAGGCGAGTCAGTTAAAGCTAGAAGACAATCTACCGGCTATGCTAAAAGGCAAAACCATAGTGATAGCGGGCGATGAGCACCAAATGCCGCCCTCTAACTATTTTAGCAAAGTATTTGACGGCACGGCTGAAGACGAAGAGGACGAGGACGAAAGCGACACTTCGCCTGCTGTGCTCTCTAGCAAGGAGGCAATGCTAAACATAGAGTCGTTATTAGACTATGCTCTTGAATATCAGTTCAGTAAAAACCACTTAGATTTTCATTATCGTTCGCGCCACCCTTATCTGATTGATTTTTCTAATCACGCTTTTTACAATGCTCGTTTGCGTCCGTTGCCCAATACGAAGCCTTTTACCCCTATAGCCTTTGCTCAGGTAGATGGCACTTTTGAAGAGCATATCAACAAAGAGGAAGCCGTAGAGGTTATTCGTACCCTCGAGCGATTAGCCCCGCGCGGTGATGGCAGTTATCCTTCGGTGGGTATTGCGACTTTCAACATCACTCAGCGCAACTACATACGCAAGCAACTACTGCTGAAGCAGCAAAACGACCCCGCTTTTGCTCAAAAATTCAGCGCCCTTGAGCAGGCTGGGTTATTCATCAAAAACCTTGAAAACATACAGGGTGATGAGCGCGACATCATCATACTATCGGTAACCTACGGGCGCAAGAAAGATGGTAAGTTCGTACAGAGTTTTGGTCCGCTGAACCACAGCAAGGGCTACAAACTGCTGAATGTGATTATCACCCGCGCCAAAGAGAAGATATACGTATGCAACTCGATACCCGAAGAGGTTTTTAGCAACTACAAAGAGGCTTTGGCTACCGAGGGAGCTAACAACCGACGCGCTGTGCTATACGCTTATTTGGCTTATTGCAAAGCCGTAAGCACTGGCGATGAACAAGCGCGCGCCGAGATACTCAGCGAGTTAGACCGCTATGGGCATACTCACGCACAGGCGGCAACGGCAGGCGAAGAGGCGTGGAAAACACAGACTTACCTAAGGTTGAAAGCCAAACACCCTGACAAAAAAATAACCCCTGACTATCCGTTTGGGGGGTATACTATCGATATATTATTAGCGCCCGATGCGGGCAAACCTATCGCTATAGAGTGTATGAGTAAGCCGCTATATGAAGGGGAGTTAGCTTATTTGGAAGATTTGCACAAAGAGAAGATATTAAGGGGGGCAGGCTATGAGTATGAAAGGATATGGGCGGTTAATTAGGTGATTTGGACTCATATAACATCCCCCCTTTGCACATACTCCGCTGTGCCAACTCGCGGACTTCCTTCGAAGGGGGAGATGTGATGGTTAGCATACACGAGCCTCATAATAGTATAATATACCTTATATTGGACTCTTGGGAGATTTAAGTCATAAAGGTAACTTTTTATTATGTTTTGGACTCATATAACATCCCCCCTGCCCCCTTCAAAGGGGGAGATGTGATGGTCAGCATACACGAGCCTCATAATAGTATAATATACCTTATATTGGACTCTTGGTAAAGGTAACTTTATTATATCCTGAAAAGTGCATTTTTTGTCCTAAAAGTGATGCTAACATAATGCATTTAGGTTGTATCTTTGCCCTGTGATATTTTAATTTAAATAAACTATGAAACAGCTAATAATATTCATTCTTATCATTCCTCTATTGGGAATGGTACCCCCAGACGAAAAAAAACAGCGGAAGGTAGTAGAGCATTATGTAACTACGCTTCTTAATACCGAAGACGAAAACATTAAAGATGTATTTTCTTTGATGAAAATAACAGAAGAACACGAAGAAAGGCTGATGAATGAGCTAACGGATATTCTTTTATTTTTAAAAAAACAACTAAAAGGGCATAAGTACAAAATCTTAACCTATTGCCAAGCGTATAAGAAAATTGCAGATACTTTTGGAGATCCCTTCCCCTCAGAGAGAGGAGATATTTATTATATATATGATATCACTGAAGGTGTTGTACTTTGGTTTGCTCCGGTAGTAGTAAATCGCAATAACGAGATTATTAGTTTTACTATAGGTTTTAATAACGATAGGCAAGAACTTTGCTTTATATACCTTTAGAAAAGAAATAAAAAATAAAAAACAGAAAACATATTACTATGAAACATCTTATAATAGCTATTCTTATCATTCCTTTATTGGGAATGGTACCCCCAGATGACGCGCAAGAAGAACGAAAGGTAGTGGAGCATTATATCACTACGCTTCTTAACACTGATGATGAAAACATTAAAGATGTATTTTCTTTAATGGAAATAACAAAAGAACACGATAAAGAGGAAATGGATGCGCTAACCAATTTTCTTTTAGAGTTAAAAAAACAACTAAAGGGGCATAAGTACAAAATCTTAACCTTTTGCCAAGCACGTAAGATACTCAGAAAGAAACAACACTTATATCCTTTCCCCTCGGAGAGAGGAGGTACGTTTTATATTTACGACCTTACTAAAGGTATCGTACTTTATAAAGCAGCGGTAGTACTAAATAGCTATAACGAGATTATTAGTTTTGCTAGTGAAGGTGAGAATGATGATGTGCACTTTATATACCTTTAGGAATGTAAATGATAGATTCAAGTTATAATGGTGTGCTCTTTGTAAGAGGTCTATCTTAGGAGATATCTTTGTAATCTGAAAATTAATGTTTTAATTAACGTGAGTTAAGTACATCTTTTTTAACTCACGTTAATTAATTAAAAGAATATTTTACCAATATGAAAAGAGAAAATTTATCTAAAATATTTATAGCTTTATATGTAATGCTATTAATTATGTATGTGTCAGTTATCATATTTGACTTTCAAAAAGAATATTTTGCTGACTCTTATTTAATGAATATAGTAGTACTTATTACTTTACATTTAGTAGTGCCTTTTATATATTCTGAAAAATATAAGGAGGGTAAAACAGTAGCCAATGTAGTGCAGTTTCTTAAGAATCCATTCTTTATAGGGTATTTTGTGTTGAGTAGCCTATATCTTTGCAAAAGTATTGTAGATTATCAGTGGTATGAAATTCTTATAGTAAATGTAGTAGCAATCCCTATAGTTATTTTTATTTTAGAGTTATTAAAACAATATATAGTGAAACATTATAAAGCAGCATACTATGTTATTGTTTGTTATTTTATATTGTTTCTGATATTTCTTACAAAACTTATTTGTTTTTAAAGTTTTTAGAAACTTACGAGAACAAGAAAAAAAGCAAAATATGAACGTGAAGCAAATCCTAACGATCTTTGTCATTAGTATATTAATGTTTTTTAGTGGGTGTAACTCATTAAAAAGAAGAATAGTTGTTGGTCAAGAAAAAGTAGGTGTAGAAGGCGAAGACTATACTCTTCATTATTACAAAAGGAAAATAGGAAGTAGAGGTTTTTTGAAAATTAATGTAACGGAATATGGTGAGCCTCTTTCAAAAAATGAAATAGCAATTAGAATTAATGGTATTAATATTTTAGGAAAAGAAGAGCCTTCGTATTATCTTGATGTTAATAAGAAATATAATTTTTATATAATGGGGGTAGGTGCTGGTAAGTACTTGTATATAAATAACGTAAAGGTAAGAGAAGGAGATTCTATTATACTTAATGTACATTTAAAAGATACTTTATGGATTGAGTAAAGTAAGAATGAAGCAACGAACGAGGAAGACTGGGAGGAATGGGAAGGCTGGGAGGAATGGGACTGGTGGGAGCGGTGTAAGAGAGAAGAGCAAGAGCGCAAATAGGCTTAGAACCCACAAATGAAATTCTTGTTTAACCTAAAAAATAAATGTTTTTTATGAAACCTTTTTTAAAAAGAGATGTAAGAAGCGCTATATTTGTTGTTACCCTTCTTACTGCAGGAGTTAATATTGCTTACATTGTAGTAACAAATCTTGAACCCAAAGTATTTTGGACTATGATGATTAATGTCTTTATATGCCTATCTACTGGTATATCTGCTGGTATAGACATTTACAAAATACGAAAAAAAGAAGAACAAGAGCGTGAAGAAAATCGTAATACTATCTGTAATTAGCCTTTTAGTGGCCTTTAGCAGTTGTAATACTTTTAAAAGACCCCTTAAGCCACACGAGAAAATAGGTAAAAAAGGAGAGGACTATACTATTAACTATTATAAACTAAAAAAAGGAATAACAGGGCTCTTGCACATCAAGGTTATTGAAGATAATAAGTTTGTGCCAAGCGATAGATGGTTATTAAAGATTAATGGAGTATCTATTCACCGCTTTCAGGAACCCTTTTATTATCTTTCTCCTAATCGGAAATACAATATACGAATAATAACCTTGGGAGAACATAAAGCTTTATATGCCTATAATATAAAAGTAAGAGAGCGCGATTCGATAGTGCTTACTGTACATCTAAAAGATACAGTGCCAACAAAGGGTTGTAGGTAGAAATATTATTTTTGACTTACGAACAAGTATCTTAATTTGCTAATTATTAATTGATTAAAAAAAATATTCAAAAAAAAAGCTGCAAAAATTTGCAGTTTTGAAAAAGAGTTGTACCTTTGCACCGTCAATCATTGAGAAATTCATCATTTGCGGGTGTGGTGAAATTGGTAGACACGCTAGACTTAGGATCTAGTGCTTCACGGCGTGGGGGTTCGAGTCCCTTCACCCGCACTTGCAAAAGGCTGCCAATTATGGTAGCCTTTTCTTTTTAGTACCTTTAAAGATTTGCTAATCTGCTAATTATTTTTTACTTTTGCACCATTAAAAAACAACAACCTAATGATATATTATGCTATTCTCTGTATAGGTGTGGCTGTGCTGCTTTATATGATTATAAGGCAGGGCATTGCTAACTTCAAACGCGAAAAGGCAATAGAAGAATTGCGCGAAAAATGGCAAAATGCCTTAGTAGACGAACGCCAAACGCGAGAGGTTATTATGAACTTAGTGCGAAACACTTATGGCGAAAACACTGTTAGCGCCATAGAAAAAGGACTATATGCCGAGGGTATGCCTAACTATTTAGTGAAAATGGCCGTAGGCAGACCACGCGAGGTGCAAAGTGCCGTATTTCAGGGGGCTACTACTGAGCGTTGGCATTATAAAACCCTTACTCTTACCTTTCAAAACGGCAGACTTATAGGCTGGGAAAGTGTTGATAACTCTACTCCAAAAGCAGGAATATAATGATGTTAAAAGATTACTACGAAATATTAGGCGTAAACCAAAAAGCCTCGCCTGAAGAAATCAGAGAGGCGTATAAAAAACTTGCCAAAGCCTTTCACCCCGACAAGCATCAGGGTGATACGTTCTTTACTGATAAGTTTAAAAGCCTACAAGAAGCCTATAACATACTGTCTGACACCAATAAGCGCCGCGACTACGACAACCAATTGGTGTCGCAAATGAACAAGTCGGCGGCACAGTCTGCCCCAAGTAGTAGCAGCGAGCGCACCAGCACGGGCGAGTCAGCCCCGCCTTCGACCTCAGTTATCGACCTGCCTACGCTCATCGATATGTACTTCAACAAACGCATAGCTACTGTACAGGCACGCAAGTTTTACGATGGTTTTCTCGCTACGCCTCGTGAGCGACACATCACTTGGCTGAAGTTTATCATCGTTTTGCTTATCATAGGGCTTAACCTACTGCTATTCAACCCCTCTTGGGGCTTTCTGAAAGACTTACTACCCTAATTAAACACTAATTTATTTATTTTTGCTACCTGATATTTTCTCTATACAAACAGATGCCGATTTTGTGCAGGCTGCCCTACAGACTTTTGGGTATCAGTACCAGCACAATCAGGTGTACCAACGCTTTTGCACCTTGCTTGGTCGTACTCCAGACAAGGTGCGCGAGCTTACTGACATTCCGTTTCTACCTATTGAATTTTTTAAATCAGAAGCTGTTTACTGCGGAAATGAGCGTCCTACAACGGTATTTACCAGCAGTGGCACTACAGGCAGTCAGACCTCGCGCCACTACGTGAAAGACCTCGCAGTATACCAACAGAGTTTCCGACAGGGATTTGCTGATTTTTATGGGAATATAGAAGAATATACTGTTTTAGCATTACTCCCCTCCTACTTAGAGCGCACAGGCTCTTCGCTCATCACTATGGTTGCTGACCTTATAGAGCGGTCGGGCAGTGCTGATAGCGGGTTTTACCTAAATGAATACGACTTATTAGCCAAAAAACTGACCTCTTTAGACTGCAGCGGACGCAAAGTGCTGCTAATAGGGGTATCGTTTGCGCTATTAGACTTGGTAGAGACCCATCGTTTTCAGCTAAAAAATACGATTGTAATGGAGACAGGGGGAATGAAAGGAAGGCGTAAGGAGTTAATACGCGAAGAGTTGCACGCTATATTGTGCGAAGGGTTTGGAGTGGAGTATATACATTCAGAGTACGGAATGACTGAGTTGCTCTCGCAAGCCTATTCAGCAGGGAGCGGGCTTTATGAATCGGTGCGTTGGCTAAAGGTGCTGATAAGAGATACTAATGATGCGCTAAGCTACCAACGCCCGCTAAAAACAGGTGGCATCAACCTTATTGATTTGGCAAACATACATTCGTGTAGCTTTATTGCTACCCAAGATTTAGGTCGTTTGCACCCCGATGGCAAGTTTGAAGTACTCGGTAGGTTTGACAATGCCGACATCAGAGGCTGCAATCTACTAATCGGCTGATTTATCAATAGTTAAATCGTCTTTTAGCTTCTCTATTTCTTTCTGAGTTTCTTGCACTATGTCGTTATGAGGGGTAACCTCATTTACACCGCGTTGTATTTCGTTTTTAATTTCATCGGTAGCCTCGCGTACTTGTCGGGCGGCTTTGCCTAAACCACGCGCTATCTCTGGTAGCTTATCAGCCCCAAAGAGGATTAACACCATAAAAAGAATAAAGAATATTTCTGAAATGCCCATAGTTGATTTGTCGATTTGTCGATTTGTTAATTAGTCGTTGCTAACAAGCTGATAGACTAACTGTTCTGCAAAATTACATTTTTTTCTTCACAAAATAGCGATTTTGATATTTTTTTTATACCTTTGCCCGTATGAAAAAGGTAAAATATTATTATGACCCCGAGACGCTTTCGTATAAGCGCATTCGGAATAAGAAGCGTACAAAAGTGCGTAACGCCTTGATTTTCTTATTAGCCGCCGCTCTTTTTGGAAGTATCTTATCACTGATTATTATCAATTCTCGCTTGTTTTTCACCCCTCGCGAGGTGATGTTAGCACGCGAGATAAAAGCCTACGAAACCAACTACGAAATCTTAAACAGAAAGATGGAATTGGTAGAGCAGGTATTAGCCGACGTACAAGAGCGCGACAATAATATGTATCGGTTGTACTTCAACGCCCCTATCATACCCGATAGCGTGCGCAAAGGGGGCTTCGACCCTAATAAATATAAAGACTTAGAGAAATTAGGTAGCTCTAAATTAGTAGCCAATACCACTAAACGTTTGGACAAACTTCGGAAACAGTTAGTTATACAATCTAAATCATTAGATGAAATCAACAAGCTATCTAAAGAAAAAGAGAAGTTTTTGGCCTCAATACCTGCTATTCAGCCGGTAAACAACAAGGATTTGAAGCGTATGGCATCGGGTTATGGCTGGCGTTCTGACCCTTTTACTAAAGCGCGCAAATTTCACTACGGTATGGACTTTTCATCGCCACAAGGCACCCCTGTATATGCAACAGGCGATGGGGTAGTAATACGTGCTGACGACGGTTCATCGGGCTATGGCAACCACATACGCATAGACCACGGTTATGGCTATGTGACCCTCTACGGGCACCTTTCGGCCTATAATGTACGAGCAGGGCAGCACGTAAAGCGTGGCGACCTAATAGGCAAAGTGGGGAGTACAGGGCGTTCGGAAGCCCCTCACTTGCACTACGAAGTGATAAAAAACGGCGAGCACATCAACCCTATACACTTCTACTACGGCAACCTATCAGCTGACGAATATGCTGAAATGCTACGCGTATCTACCCAAGAAAACCAATCTCTTGACTAACGGATAATGGACATCAATCTACCTGATAAATTGTATTACTCTATAGGTGAAGTGGCTACTGCTTTTGGCGTAAACTCTTCGCTTATACGTTTTTGGGAAAAAGAATTTGAGATTATCAGTCCGAAGAAGGACACTAAAGGAAGTAGAAAGTTTTCAGCCGACGATGTGAAGAAGCTGCAACTGATTTACCACTTAGTAAAAGAACAAGGTTTTACCCTTGAAGGAGCACGTCAACGGCTAAAAGATGAAAAGCAAAAGACGCTTTCTAACTTTGAGATAGTAGCAAAATTAGAAAAGATAAAACGAAAACTCGTAGCACTAAAAGAGGCAATGGATAATTAAAAAAAAGAGATTGCCACATAAATGAGGCAATCCCTTTTTAATATCTGATTTTTGTTTTATTATTTCACTCCGTGCATCATACGTTGTAGCTTCTTGTTGAGCAACACCATACCCAATCCACAGAGAATTACAAATCCTGAAATAACAGTAAATACGATACTAGGGCCTAGCTTTTCTACATATGAAGCAATAACACCCCCAGCAGCATTAGCAAAGAAAGCAGCGGTCATCCAAACCCCCATTAAGAGTCCTGCCAATTTAGGAGGAGAAAGTTTCGTAACGATTGAAAGCCCTACTGGCGACAAGCATAACTCGCCCATAGTGTGCGTTAAGTAAGTAAGTACTAACCACGCAAGGCTTGCTTTTACTGCCATATCAGAAGGATCGTTGCCTATACTACCCCCGCGTTCGTACACAGCTCCTAACATAAAGAAATAGCCTATACCCAAGAGGATTAAACCAGTACCCATTTTAAATGGTGTAGTGAGCGTTTGTCCGAACTTGCTATTCCAGAAGCTCGCAAATACAGGTGCTAATACTACTATAAATAGCGGATTTACTGATTGGAACCAAGCGGTAGGTATTTCAAAACCACCAACCACACGGTCTATAAACTTATCGGTGTAAAGGGTAAATGACGAACCTGCCTGTTCAAAACCTGCAAAGAAGAATATCGCAAAGAAAAAGTATACAAATATAACTGCGATACGCTCTTTTTCTTCCTTAGTAAGCGGTGCATCAGACACTTCAACATCAGCCACTTTTTTCTTACCACCTTTAGGGTGTAAGCCCAAATCACCAAGATATTTTTGCGCAAATAAAAGAAATATAACTTCGCTGACAAGCATACCTATAGCAGCTGCCAAGAAACCGTATTTATAACCGAATGACATCACTACTTCGCCTGTTTCGGGGTTAGTAACGTTGCTTGCAAAGATATTGTCAGTAAGCAACCCTGTAAGAAGCGGTGCTAAGAAAGCCCCAAGGTTGATACCCATATAGAAAATAGAGAAAGCTGAATCGAGGCGTTTATCACCAGGTTCGTAGAGACCCCCTACCAAAGCTGAGATATTAGGTTTGAAGAAACCATTACCAATAATCAGCAAGAAGAGCCCCAAATAAAGCCCTATGTGCGAGTGCATAGCAAATAACACAAACTCACCAAAGAACATAATAAGCCCCCCGAGTAGCACTGCTTTGCGTTGCCCTAAGAAATTATCGGCTATCCAACCACCAATAAGCGGCGTAAAGTAGGTAAGCCCTGTAGCAAACCCGTAAATAAGACTCGCTGTTTGGGGGTCGAATGCTAGACCGCCTTCTAAGAATGTTTTGGTAAGGTAGAGCATCAAGATGCCTCGCATACCGTAATAACTAAAGCGCT
This sequence comes from Capnocytophaga sp. FDAARGOS_737, assembly GCF_009730375.1. Lineage (NCBI taxonomy): Bacteria > Pseudomonadati > Bacteroidota > Flavobacteriia > Flavobacteriales > Flavobacteriaceae > Capnocytophaga > Capnocytophaga sp. FDAARGOS_737. The sequence continues at coordinate 2,427,168 of NZ_CP046316.1, forward strand.
CCCACATCCCTGTCAGGAACACTAAGTAAAGCCCCTTAGGGTGCTTCTTTTTCACATTTTCTACGTTTGTATCCATTGTATAATTAGTAATTAAAAAAGTTCTATTTTATAAATTCTCTTCTATAAATTGGGTCATTTTGTGGTATAGCTGCCAGCGTGTGCTGCCGGTATTATCGTATATACCGTGATTGCGGTCGGGGTAGATGAGCCAATCAAAATCTTTGCGCTGAGTGACCAATTGCTCTATGAGCGACATTGCGTTTTGCACGTGCACATTGTCATCGGCAGTACCGTGCACAAGCAAGTATTTACCTTTTAGCTTATGGGCGTGTGTAAGCGGCGAATTGAGGTCATACCCTGCTGGGTTTTCTTGTGGAGTACGCATAAAGCGCTCGGTATAGACCGTATCGTAAAAACGCCAGTTAGTAACAGGGGCTACAGCTATTGCCATCTTGAAGATATCACCTTTTTGGAAGATACAGTTGCTCGACATAAAGCCCCCAAAGCTCCAGCCCCATATACCGATTCTACTTTTATCTACATAAGAATAATTCCCCACTATAGTAGCCACTTCGGCTTGGTCATCTACCTCAAACTTGCCTAACTGCTCATAGGTGCATTTTTTGAATTCTTCACCACGATAGCCCGTACCGCGACCATCTACACAAAGCACTATATAGCCTTTCTGGGTGAGCATAGCGTGCCAAAAATCGTTCATATCCCACCATTCATCAGCTACCTCTTGCGAGCCAGGGCCTGAATACTGATACATCAGCACAGGGTATTTCTTCTCTGGGTTGAAGTCAAAGGGCTTCATTATATAAGCATTGAGGGTAGCACGAGAGGTTTTTACCTGAAAGTATTCTTTAGTAGGTAGCTGGTAGCCTTTTAGTCTTTCAGCAAAAGCATTGTTGTTAAGTATCTCTTTCAGCTCTTTGCCATTGGCTGCGTGCAGAGTATAACGTGGCGGGGTAGTAGCGCTGCTAAAAGCATCAATATAATAAGCAAAGTCACCGCTAAAAGTAGCCTTATGTGTGCCTGCTACTGCCGAAAGAGTGCGTTGGTTTTTACCATTGAGCCCCACTGCACAGATAGCACGCTGTATGCCATCGGCTTGGGTAGCTTGGTAAAACAGCTGTTTGTTTTTGGCATCATAGCCGTATAGGTCGGTTACCTCTGTCTGCCCAAAGGTGAGCTGTCGCACGCTCTTACCCTGTGCATCGCAGTGGTAAAGATGATTATAGCCATCTCTCTCTGACTGATAAATAAAGCTATTATCGGCTAAAAAGGTTATTTTGTCATTAATTTCTACATAAGTTTTGCTTTTTTCTATCACTAACGGACGTGTTTGAAAAGTTTGAGCATCTACTTGCACTACTTGCCAGTCGTTTTGATGCCTATTGAGCGTCTGTACCGTTAGGTACTTAGGGTTGTTAGACCATTGCAGGCGCGGAATGTAGTACGCCTCTAAAGCTATAGGGGTAGTCTTAGCTTTAGCAAGGTCGTAGATATGAAGACTTACCACCGAATTAGGTTCCCCTGCTTTAGGATATTTAAAAGTCTGCTGGGTAGGATAAAGCCCTGCACCATAAACATCCATTGAAAACTCAGGCACTTGCTGTTCATCAAAACGGACGAACGCCAGCTGTGTACCATTGGCATTCCAGTCGAAGAAGCGCACTGTGCTAAACTCTTCTTCGTACACCCAGTCAGCAATACCATTGATAATCTTATTCTTAGCACCATCAGTAGTGATGCGTTTTTCCTTGCCGGTAGCCAAATCATACACATACAGGTCGTTATTGCGCGCAAAGGCTATCTTCTTCCCGTCAGGAGACACTAACGGACTTTGTATCTTATCATTAGTAATTTTCCGTAGCTTACCGCTAGCCAAATCGTATAGGTAATAATCGGCTATGAATGAATGGCGGTAGATATACTCGCTATTAACAGCGATGAGAAGCTGCTGCTCATTGGGGGTAAAGGTGTAGCTATTCAGGCGCATGAACTGCTTATGGTCAGCCGCCCTAAAGATAGTTTTTACTTTGGTGAGGGTAGCAAAATCATAGAGGTTAATCTCTTGAGCCCCATCAGCAGGACTGTACTCTAACACAGTGTATTGAGGTGCGTGCTGTAGGGTTTTAAGATTGTACATACGGCTCGGGTAGAAAGTGCCCTGCGTCCATATTTTGTCGAGGGTAATAGCGGGTTGCCCCCAAGCTATCCCCGTAAAAAGGGTAATAAGAAGAAATAATATTCTCATAATTAAAAAATAGATGCGTAAAGACGATGCCTCCTGATTAATTTGGCGTCAATATTATGAAATATTTTTTAAATAACGGCTATTGTTCAAAAGATTTTTTTATCAGCATTTCTTAAAATACTGATAATCAAATAGCAAAAAGATAATCGGGCTACTTATTCTCGTTCCAATAGTAGCTATCAGGGTAGATACGTTGCCCGAAGATAGCCGTTCCTACACGCACAATAGTAGCGCCTTCTTCTATAGCTGTTTCTAGGTCGCCACTCATTCCCATAGAAAGCTCCTGAGGATCTACATTAGGCAAGCCAAGAGCGATAATCTCTTGCTGAAGGCGTTTAAGCAGTTTAAAGCAAGCGCGTACCTTTTCGGTTTCGGCACTAAAAAGTCCAATGGTCATCAACCCTTTAATGTGTAGGGTAGGCAGTTGTGCTACCTGCTTCACTAAATCGAGCACCTCAGCGGGGTCAGCCCCAAACTTGCTTTCCTCATTAGAGGTATTCACCTGAATAAAAATGTCGAGTTCCTTGCCTTCACTCGCCAAACGGTTGTGCAGCTTCTGCGCCAAGTCAATACGGTCTACCGACTCTACACAGCTGACCTCATAGCGCAATATCTCTTTGATTTTGTTGGTTTGCAAATGCCCTATAAAGTGATTGGTATGGGGCACATCTTTCAGCGCTTCGTACTTCTCCTTCAGTTCTTGTATTTTATTTTCAGCGATGAGAGTATTCCCAGCCTTAAGCGCTATTTTGATGCGCTCAGGGGTTACGGTTTTAGTAGCCAAAAGTAGTTTTACTTCCTCTGGCTTCCGCCCTACACGAGTACAAGCGGCAGCAATGCGCTGCTTAATAATCTCTATATTTTGTAATATGTTTTCCATTACTTTCTATTGTTTAAACAGGCTCGTTTTCTTCTATAATACCCTCCAGCTCAGCTTTAGTTTTGCGACGCGACAGACGGCGTTTTATAAAGTCGTTTAGGTCTTTACCTTTCACCGAATAGGTATTGAAAAGTAGCATCGGGGTGATTACCCCAAAAGCCAAACACATAGTGATGAAGCCCGTTTGTAAGCCTAATTTAAAGGTTTGATACAGCAAATCAAGGGTCTCTTCCTGAGGCGTTTCAACCGTTACTATCTGAATGATTTTCATCATAAACTCATAGCCGTATTTGCCCGGAATCATATTGATAACTGCCGGAATGGTAAATACGATAGGAGGGGTATGTACGCGGTGTGCAAAATAGACTGCCAAGAGCCCTACAGCACAGGCGCCTAAAAAGGAAGTAATCACTATCTGTTCGGGCATTATAGTGCCCAAAAGCACAAACTTGATACCCCAACCTACACCGCCTAACAAACCTGTAATCCAAAGGGCGCGGCGTGGAGTGTTAAACAATAAGGCAAAACCTATAGAAATCCACATCGACCAAAAGATGCGGACAGAAAGTGCTAATAATACATCAAGGAAGCTCATAACCAAATAACAATAACGCTAAATAAAAACCTAAAGAAATCATAAATACCAAGATAGCTGCGTGGGTAAGCTTTGCCACCCCTGGCACTACACACCCCGAAAGCATATCAATAAACCCATTGATGAGCGGCACCCCTGGCACCAACCATAGCACACAGGCGGCTAAGGCATTGTGATAATGCTCAACCCCTAACAGACGAAAGATGCTCATCACCGACACCGATACGAAAGCCGCCCAACCCCAACAGATATACACGTTAAACTTGCGCAACTGCAGTATGCGTCTGCCTGCTAAGCCTAAGAACGTAGCGAGGAATGACATTCCGAACTCAGCATAACTAGCATTTTCTTTGCCAAATACATAGGCTAACGAGCCGCCGGCAATAGACACAAAAAACCACATTACATACATATTGTAGTGTGGTTTGGCTTTTATAGTAGCTACGTGTTTTTCAATTTGTTCGATAGGCAAATGCTTCTCGAGGACTTCCCAAGAGAGGATGCTTATATCAGATATAGCACTAAAATTCACCCCGTGATGAGGAATAGTGCGTACTACGGTTTCTTTCTCGCCAGTAGCTTTGTCTTGTACGGTGAGAACTATAGCCGAATGCGAATAGAAGCTTTCACAGTGGTAATTCAGTGCGTTAGAGATACGCTCTACATTGCGTTCTACCCTACGCGTATTAGCTCCGCTGGAAATCAACAGTTCATTAATATCCGCAAACAATTTTGCCGCTCTTTCGATAGCCTTCATTCCTTATATTCTTTGTTTTTTCTAAAATTATCTTCGTTATCAGGGCACAAAGGTACAAATTAATTAACAATTTACAATTGATAATTCTCATTTTTGGGTTAATAAACCAGCTCCCCCCCATCGGTAATCTCTTTAAAATGCAAATAGCGCCTGCCTAAAGGCTTGCCGTTTAGCTGCAGCTGCCCATTAGTGCTGCCTTTGCGTATGCTGAAAGTCTTACCATTATCCAAATGCAAAGTAGCTTTGCTAAAGAGGGGTTGCCCTATATAATAGGGGCTATCAGCAGGGTTGATAGGGTAAAAGCCCAATGCACTAAGCACATACCAACTCGACATTTGTCCGCAGTCCTCATTGCCGCAATGTCCATCGGGGGTATTGTGGTATTGGGTGCGCAATATCTCGCCCACTCGCTCACTGGCTTTCTCAGGGTGAGCGGTAAAATTGTACAGATAAGCTACGTGGTGACTTGGTTCGTTGCCGTGTACGTACTGCCCTATCATACCGGTACTAAAGATAGGCAAACGCTCATCAGGGGTAGAAGCAAAGGTAAACATCGAGTCGAGTTTTTGCTCAAAAGCCTCTTTGCCCCCCATCGCCTCTATAAGTCCCGATACATTGTGGGGTACAAACCAACGGTACTGCCAAGCATTGCTCTCGCAGAAATAAGGGGTGTAGTCTTTTGGGTTAAACGGATTGATAAAGGCGCCTTTGCTGTTTCGAGGTCTGAAGAAAGTAGTACGAGGGTCGAAGAGATTGCGCCAGTTTTCTGCCCTTCTGGCAAAATAGTCAGCATCAGTACCCTTGCCTAAAGCAGCAGCAAACTTAGCGATGCACCAATCGTCATAAGCGTACTCTAAGGTCTTAGACACCGACCAGTTTTCGCCCGACTTGTCTAAGTCGTAAGGTATGTAGCCATATTGGCGATAAAGGTCTATCTCGCGTTCATCTACCATTGCGCTGGCACGACAGGCTTCGTAAGCCAGCTTAACGTCCATAGGTATATTTTTAAAGTAAGCATCTACAATCACAGGCACGGCGTGGTAGCCTATCATCATATTGGTTTCACCCCCTTGCATACTCCACACAGGCAGCGTACCATTCTCTTTGTAATGGGCTAAGAAACTACTGATAAAATCGGCATTCGCTTCGGGCTGCAACAGCGTGTAGAGGGGGTGTGCCGCCCGAAAGGTATCCCACAGAGAGAAAGTGTCGTAGCGCACAGGCTCTTTTACATCGCTGTAGAGGTTCGGGGCTAACATAGTTTGGTAGAGCATAGTGTAGAAAATGGTTTTCTGCTGCTCATCATCGCTGGTTACCGTTATTTTCTGCAATTGTTTTTCCCAGAGGGCGCGGGCTGCCTCGCGATAGGTATCAAAAGCAAAATGAGGGGCTTCCTCTTGCATATTCTTATATGCCCCGCTAAGGCTATGCATTGAAAGGGCGGTTTTTACCACTATCTGCTCGCCTTCAGCTGTAGCGTACAGCAGTTCTGCTCGCCCTATCTGGCTTTTGCCGTCTATTTTTTCAGAAAGAAGACTACTTTTGGCAAAAGGTTTTGAAAACTTCATCACAAAGTATACCTTTTGGTCGCGTGCCCAGCCGGTAGAGTAGCGATACCCCTCTAAGGTGCTATCATCTACCACTTTCATATAGGTTTCGGTAGGCTTATCCCAGTTGATACTGTAGCCCAAATCTACCGTTATTTTAGAAGTGTCATCTTTAGGGAAAGTATAGCGCTGCACGCCTACACGTGGGGTAGCAGTAAGTTCAGCACGTATGCCATAGCTACTGAGGTCTACCGCATAATAACCAGCAGTAGCTTTTTCGCTTTGGTGCGAGAAGTAAGAGAAAGGTTTGCCATTATTCTCTTTGATGCGCTCATTAAACCGACTATTGGTCGGCATCACTAATATATCGTATAGGTCGCCAGCCCCTGTGCCCGATAGGTGGGTGTGCGAAAAGCCAGTGATGAGGCTATCGGCGTAGAAGTAACCCGGAATTCTATCCCACCCTGGTATTCCTATATCCGGACTTAATTGCACCATACCAAACGGAGTGGTAGCCCCTGGGTAGGTATTGCCCATACCGTCAGTACCTATAAACGGATTGACGTAGCGGGTAAGTTGCTCATCAGTATGCTGCACCTGTTTGTCAGCTTGGGGCGTTTGGCAGGCCACAAGAGCTAAAAAAGCTACAATAATAATTTTTGAAGTTTGAAGTTTAAGTTTTTGCATTTCTATTATTAGGTTATCCTATTGGTTACTTGTCATTTATCATTGTCATTAAAAAATCTGGAGGAAAAGAGGCTACAGAATGCAGGCAGGCGTGCGATAGTTGAGGGGCTTTCAGTCCGTTAGTGAAAACGGTATCGCCTCTGAATACAAGGGCTTCGTCCCATAGGTCAGCTTTAATAAACTGCTGAAGTGTATGCGCCCCACCCTCTACTATTAGGCTTTGTACCTCGCGCTCGTAAAGCACCTTGCAGAGCTGCGGCAACACCTCTCCGCCAAAATCAATACAGGCTACCTCGGTGCGTTGCCCAAAATGCCTAACGCCCTTATAATCGCGGTCGGCTATAAAGAGAGTTGGTACCTCGTCATTCCACACGTTGAAATCTTTGCGCGTACTTAGGCGCGGGTCAATAATAACGCGCAGCGGACTCTTGCCGTACCAGCTGCGGGTGCTTAGCGAGGGGTTATCAGCCCACACAGTGCCAGCCCCTACGAGTATAGCCGCCTCAGTACTGCGCAACAGATGCACATATTGGCGGGCATAAGCGCCAGTTATCCATTGGGGCGCGATCTCCTGCTTGTGCAAAGGCGCTATCAGTCCGTCGCGAGTCTCTGCCCATTTAAGGAATATATAAGGTCTTTTTTTCTGGTGAAAAGTGAAAAACCGCTTATTAAGCGCCTCGCACTCTTCTTGGCAGACCCCTACCACCACCTCGCAACCAGCTTCGCGCAGCTTCTGTATGCCCCTGCCGGCTACCTTAGCAAAAGGGTCGGTACAACCAATCACCACCCGCGGTATACGATGCGCAATGATAAGGTCGGCACAAGGGGGCGTTTTGCCATAATGGCTACAAGGCTCTAAGCTAACGTACAGCGTACTTTCCGATAGCAGCTGTTTGTCTTTTACCGAGGCAATAGCCCGTACCTCAGCGTGCGCCTCGCCTGCTCGCACGTGCCAGCCCTCGCCTATCACCCTATCGTTATAAACAATAACACTACCTACCACCGGATTGGGGTAAGTAGTGCCTAAGCCGTTTTGGGCTAATTGTATGCATCTATGTATATATTGCTGGTCTGTCATTGGTTATTTAGAAAAGGTCATTTTCGCTGATGCTCTTATCGTGTTTGGTATAAGCGGTAGGTCGTTTAGCGAAAAAGTCGTCTAACTCATTGCTAAATACTTCCTCTTCAAACCACATCATCGGTTTAGCCTCATCGGCACTGATGTTGAAAGGTTTAGTAAGTCCTAACTGAGTAAGCGAGTCGTCTAAGCGATAGCGCATATAGTTAGCGAGGTCTTTTTTGCCAAAAAAGTCAAGTTCGCCTTGCTCAAAAATCCAATCAAGCATCTTGTCTTCTAAAACAATGTAGTTGCGGATAAAGTCGGTAGCATCGGCTTCGGCTTTGGCTTTCATCTCAGGTCTTTCTTCAAAAATCTTCTTGAGGATATAAATACCCGCATTGGCGTGTAGTTGCTCATCTACCGATGTCCAAGCGATGATGTTGGCTACGTTTTTGAGGTATCCTTTAAAGCGTGCAAACGATAGCACAGTAGCAAACTGACTAAACAAAGAGGCATTCTCGATGATAAGGGTAAAGAAGAGAATACGCTCCATAGCGTTTTCGCGGTTTTTAGCCAGATACTCTTTTAGCACCGTGTTGCGCTCTTTGAACACCGGCACTTCCAAAAGGTTTTCGAACTCATTGTTATAGCCTAATACCTCTAATAGGCGCGCATAGGCTTCACTGTGGCGGAACTCGCACTCGGCAAAAGTAGCGCCCAGCCCGTTAAATTCTGGTTTAGGAAAAAGGTCGTATAGGTCGCCCCAAAAGGTTTTAACCGACACTTCTACCTGCGCAATACCCAACAGTGCGCGTTTGATAGCCTCTTGCTCTACGGCAGAGAGGTTTGATTTAAAATCCTGCACATCGGCAGTAAATTCAACTTCAGAATGCACCCAAAATGATTTGTGCATAGCGTTTACGAACTCCATCACCTCCGGATATTCAAAAGGTTTGTAGCTCTCGCGTTTGTCAAAGATTCCCATTGTTTTTGTTTAATGTATATATGTAAATGTACGAGCGGCAAAGATAACAACATTTTTTGTGAAAACAGAAATTAAACTACAAAAAATAATGTAATCATCTCATACAAAGGGTATTATTTTTTTAAACAGAAAAAACAAGAAAAAGGTCATAACCTCATTCCCAAAAACCTATTCCCTTTCACCACTCCCACTTGTCGCTCTTACCTCACCAGTCCCACTCGTCCCACCTGTCCCACTCGTCTCACCACTCCCAGCCCTCTCAGCCCTCACAGCCTTCTCACTCCTCCCACCAGTCCCACATCTTTGCCCGTGCGGCTCGCACTCCCAGCCTTCCCAACCCTCTCAGCCTTCTCATTCCTCCCACCAGTCCCACCTGTCCCACTTGTCCCACAATTCATAATTCCCTTTACACTATTTAGAGCACTTTATAGGCTTAAAAAACTCTTATCTTTATAGTAAGTAAAGAAAAAATAAAGGTTTAGTTCTTTTGTATTTTACTAATTGTAAAGCTATTGTAATTTTAACAACACATTTGAAACATTACCCCATTTCATTCCAATTGATTATTCTTAAAATCTTCAAATATAAAAGGAGGATGTCCTAATTCTTTATATTTCAATTCAGATGGCTTCCTAAATCGCATACTAATATATAACTCAAAAATAGAAAAAAAATGATCTTTTTCAAATAATACTACTTTAATCCACAAAGGATATCTTTCATTAGAAAAAGATAAAAAATCTATAGCTTCTTGAAAATAAAAATATCTATTAATATTTTTTTCTTGTAAAAACCATATTCTAACATAATCGTCAAATGAATTATAAGAAACATTCTTTTCCTTAATAGGTTTTATTATAAACTTATCCTCACTACTAATATTTATATTATTTTCTATTAGTAATGAAATGAGATTATCTCGAAATTCTTTTTTTGTTAATGGCATACCTTACAACTATTTATTTTATCATCAATAACTGTCACGTCCCACCAGTCTCACTTGTCCTACTCGTCTCACCACTCCCACCAGTCTCACCACTCCCAGCCCTCTCAGCCTTCTCATTCCTCCCACTCATACCACAATCACTCGCACCGCCCATTTCATCATTAAGTGCTATTTTTCAGTGTATTAACAGTATTTTCTAATGATAATAACACACCAAAGAGATTTGTATTTATTTCTTCATTTGAAAAACGGACAAATGTTATCCCATATTTTTCTATAGCTTCTTGCCGCTGACAATCTTCTAAGAAGTTAAACTCGTGTATATTGCCATCTACTTCAATAGCCAAAGCCAATTCGTGACAGTAGAAATCTACTATATACCCCAAAATAGGAACTTGTCTATGAAATTCCACTCCTAAAGCTTTTCTTCTTATATGATTCCAAAGAGTTATTTCGCTTGCAGTGCTATGATTTCGCAGATATTGTGCAAAATCCTTTAGTTTAGGGTTGTATGGTATAATTTTGTTTGACATAATTTTGTTGGTATAATTTTATTTATCACAAAGTATTGATTTACTATAAGTTACATTTCCCTTCTATACAGGCCGCTACATCTCCCCATCCTAATGCTCATCTATGCTAACCATCCCATCTTCCGTCACATTCTCCCATCCTAATGCTCATCTATACTAACCGTCGCATCCTCCCATCTTAATGCTCGTCTATGCTAACCATCGCATCTCCCCCTTTGAAGGGGGCTGGGGGGATGTTTTATTTAAAAGATGTGATATCTTATTTACAAAGTGTTATATTCTAAAAGTCTTTACCTAACCATCACATCCTCCCGTCCCAATGCTCGTCTATGCTGACCGTCACATCTCCCCCTTTGAAGAGGGCTGGGGGGATGTTTTATAAAGGATCGATGTTTTTATTTAAAAGATATGATATCTTATTCACAAAATGCAATATTCTAAAAGCCTTTACTGACCATCACATCTCCCCGTCCCAATGCTCGTCTATGCTGACCGTCACATCTCCCCCTTTGAAGGGGGCTGGGGGGATGTCTTATAAATGTGCAACATTAATCATCCCCCTACGAATAAATCCCTCCATTAATATTAATAACTTCCCCTGTGATATAAGAAGCTTTTTTAGAAACGAGGAACGACACAAGGTCAGCAACCTCTTCAGCCTCACCAAACCGACCTACAGGTATCAGCTTTACCAAATCCTCTTCTTTAAGCGAGGATGTCATATCGGTGCGGATAAACCCAGGGGCAATAGCATTAACGGTAATATGCCTTTTAGCGACCTCTTGTGCCAGAGCCTTAGTCGCAGCAATGATAGCGCCTTTGGCAGCCGAGTAGTTCGTTTGTCCTGCGGTACCTTTTACGCCCGATACCGAAGCAATGTTGATAATGCGCCCGTAGCGGTGACGCAACATCTTCTGAATGAAGAAGTTAGTAACGTTGTAAAAACCATCGAGCGAGGTAGAAATAACCTTGCTCCAATCTTCGGGGGGCATCCACATAAAAAGCCCATCGCGGTTGATGCCCGCGTTGTTCACAATCACCTCTACCACAGCGTCTTTGTTATCGTGTTGCCATTGGGTAAGGGCTTTCACAGTGCTCTGGTGGTCAGACACATCAAAGCGAATAATCTCACCTTCACGACCTAATTTTTTAACGTGTCCTAAGGTTTCTCGGGCAGCAATTTCGTTGCTTTGGTAGGTGATAAGCAAGTGATAGTCAGTATCCTGAGCGAGTTTCTCAGTTATGGCACGACCTATGCCGCGCGAGCCTCCGGTAATAATAGCAAATTTTCTCATATTCAGTTACGTTTATTTTCGAGCGACAAATATACGAAACATTTTACTAATTTACAAAATCTTTTTTCTCTCCTTAGGTACCCTTTACATTTGATATAGGAATGATACAGGAAGAGCGAAGAATAACCAAACGAAAGCCGATGAACTGATTTTAATATTTATTTTATAGTTTGGTATAATTTTTGCATTTTATTTAAAGTTATTAACAACTTAAAAGTTAAAAAAATGATGAAAACATTCGTGCTAACAGCTGTAACAGCGCTCTTTGCGTTGGGCTGTGCCCATAAAAAAACTAACTCTTATACTTCTTATCAAAAAACAGAACAAATGGCTGAAAATCAAGACAAATACTATGAGGTGATAGACGAAGAAGAACCTCAATCTAAAACTTATATCTATTTTGCAGGAGGCTGCTTCTGGGGTACTGAGCACTTTTTTAAGCAAATACGTGGCGTACTCGCTACCGAAGTGGGCTATGCTAACGGCAATCGCGACAAAGCCCCTACCTACGAGCAAGTGTGTGAAGGAAATACAAATTTTGCCGAAACTGTAAAAGTTATTTACAACCCTCAGCTTATCGACCTGCGCAAACTCATCGACCTATATTTCAAAATCATCGACCCAACCTCGCTCAACAAACAGGGCAACGACCGTGGCACGCAATATCGCACAGGCATCTACTACACCGATGCCACAGAAAAACCGCTTATCGAGAAAGCTATCCATCAGCTTGCCACTCAGTACACCAAGCCTATCGTGGTAGAGGTATTGCCTTTGCGCAATTTCTATAAGGCTGAAGAGTACCACCAAGCCTATTTAGACAAGAATCCTAATGGATATTGCCATATCTCGCCTGCTATGTTCGAGTTGGCACGCAAGGCAAATCCGGTACCAACTAAGTACAAACGCCCTGCAGAGAGCGAGTTGCGCAAACTACTGACCCCAGAGCAATACGCGGTAACTCAAGAGAGTGCTACCGAACGTCCGTTTGCCAATGAGTATTGGAACGAATATCGCGAGGGCATTTATGTAGATATTACCACAGGCGAACCGCTGTTTATCTCTACCGACAAATTCGAATCGGGCTGTGGTTGGCCTAGCTTCTCAAAGCCTATTAACAAAAAACTCATCACCGAAAAGACAGACACCTCACACCAAATGGTACGCACCGAAGTGCGCAGTACCTTAGGCAACGCTCATTTAGGACACGTATTCAATGACGGACCTAAAGAGTTGGGCGGCTTGCGCTATTGCATCAATAGTGCCTCTCTGCGCTTTATTCCAAAAGAGAATATGGAAAAAGAGGGCTATGGAGAGTATCTAAAATTGCTAGAAAAGAAATAAAATTGTCTATTAGTAATTATTTTGTAACTTTGCCTTTAGAAAATAAAGCAAATACAAGCTATGACAACAAATACAATTACCTTTAAAGAACATTTACCTTTCGAGAAATATCAATCAATAATGAAATTTTTAGATGATATAGGCGTAGAGGTGATAGAACCTGAACAAACTACTTTTTCTGAACTAACGGCTGATGACCTCAAAAGCATTTACCTATCAAAAGAACAATCCAGAATGGGAATGGTAATAGATCATTCTGAGGTACAAAGAGAGGCTATGGAAAGAAGATATTGCAGAAAATGAGAGTAGTATGGACAACAGAAGCGATAAAAAGCTATTATGAAACTCTTGATTATTGGGATGAGCATAATGGCAGCAACTCCTATTCAATCAAAATAATGACTGCAATAGATGTGTTGATAAAAGAGCTTGTAGAAGACCCTTATTTTTTAGGACAATACGATGAGCAACTAAACCTGCATAGAAGAACTATACTAAAAGGTCGATTTCTTATCTATTATGAAATAAAAGATGCTGAAAGTACTATTGAAATACAATATTTCCGCAGTAGTTATCAAAAACCTCTTTCAAATTATAGCTAAAATGAAACCTCTAAAAAAACTCCTATTCTTTTGTATTGCAGCACTATTTTTTAGCTGTCAGCATACCCCACAACGCCCCGTAGAGATGAGCGACCGGCAAATCTTAGGGCTAACAGATAAAGTGCAGCAAGTCACCCTTATCAGTCAGCATATAGACGAAGAGAAACGCGATACTACCTTTCTAACTTTCGACTCCAAAGGACGGATGACAGAGAAAATAGAACATCTGCAAAAAGCAAAAGATAGCATACTCAAAACCAAGTATGTGTATGACGATGTCCAACACACCCGACTCGCCCAAACTTACAAAAGCGATGGAACGCTCTTAAGCGAGGAGCTGGCAACCTATAATGCTTATAATTTCGTAGAAAAGTACACCCTTACCAATGGCGAAACCAAAGAGGTAATAACCGTAGTTTTCAACTACAGTGCCGACGGACTAAAGGCTGAAGCAAAGGCTACAGACGGAAAAGGTGAGCTATTCCTTACCTCTAACATAGAATACAACCCACGCGGACAAGCCGTAAAAGAAGAGGTGTACATCACCAAAGATAAAAAGCACTCCTCTACCACGTATTATGTGTATGACGAAAAAGGCGCCCTAATAGACAAGAAAGATTATAACATAAAAGAAAAAAACATCAGAAATTACACTTTCACTCATACCTACGACAATGCAGGCAATAAGAAAGAAGAACGCATATACATAGACGGTAATCTTAGTATTATAAACAAAACAGAAATCAGGAAATAAAAAGTTAAAAAAGAAGGGAAATGAGATAGGGGTATAAGGTCTTTAAATGGCAATACACACTTTGCAATAAAATCATTGTTTTAAAAGAATTATCAGAAATAAAACACCCTATTCTTTGCAATTATTATTATAAAAACATCTAAAACAACACATATATAGCAATACTAAATAACATAGCCAAAAGTGTTAAAAAAACTATAAATATGTTAAATCTGCGTATTTTGTAGGTAAAAAAATAGGGTAAGATAAAAAAAATAGGTATATTTGCTGAAAATTTTGCAACTTGTGCCTACGTACTATATAGGTGTAATAGGTGGCAAAACCACAATGAAAAAATAGCAAGCAAACAGTTAAAAAGTTAATTTTTATCGACAATGAAAAGAATAGTATTGTTACTTTTAGCAGTATGTGCTTTTGAGGGGAAGACCCTTGCACAAGAGTTGAACTTACCACAGCAAAACCAGTATTTAGCTGATAGTGAGTTTCTTATAGCACCTACATACGCAGGTATAGGAGACTTCGTGCGCATCCGTCTTTCGGGTATTACCCAATGGGTAGGCGTAAAAGGTGCTCCTGATTATCAATCATTAGCTGGCGATATGCGTTTAGGCGAACGCAGCGGGGCTGGTGTAATGCTTTATAACGACCGCAACGGGCATACCTACCAACGCGGTGGCAAAGTGTCTTTCGCTCACCACCTTACCCTCGACAGATATGATAACCATTTTGTGTCATTCGGTATCTCATACGCTCTTAATACTTTTGAAATTGATATAAAAAAATTCAACCAATCTATTAGAGATCAGGCGGTTACTAACGACCGTTTCACCGTAAACCACAACTTCGACGTAGGGGTACTTTACCGCTACAAAAATTGGTTCGTAAACCTTAGTGCTATGAATATCCTCAACAAAGATATCGAGCATTTCTATAAAGAAGAACCTAAAGCTCTGCGCAATTATATGATTTTTGCCGGTTATCGCTACAAACAAGATAAGAAGAGCAACTTCGAAATTGAACCATCATTGCTATATCAACTTTACGAAAGCGATGGGCGTTCTACTACCGACTTCAACCTTAAATTCCGTTGGATGGACTTAGAGGATTATTACTGGGTAGGGGTGAACTATCGTTCCCTAAATGACCAGTTATTCCGCCCATTAAACATAGGTCCAATGGCAGGACTTAAACGCGGAATGCTTTATTTTGCTTACTCATATCAGCTAACACTCAACGAGATCATAGGCTATAACTCTGGCACACACGTTATTACATTGGGTCTTGACCTATTCCAAGGGGTTAGTAACTGTAAATGTGCGCAACGATAAATGGAACAGATTATTCTTAAAAACATACGCTCATACGCTTATCACGGTTGCTTAAGCGAAGAAACCACTATAGGGAGTGACTACCGCACCGACCTAAAAATCAGTGCTGACCTAAAAAAATCAATGCTCTCTGATGCCCTACAAGATACGGTAGATTATGTACACCTAAACAGAATTGTAAAGGAAGAAATGGCAATACCTGCAAAACTATTAGAAAATGTAGCGGCGCGGATAGTAAAACGCATTTTTGATGAACTACCTGAAGTTCAGAAGGTTACCCTAAAAGTTGCCAAGATAAATCCACCTATAGGCGGAGATGTAGAGAGTGTATCAGTAAAAATAAAACAAGAAAGATTTGGTTAATTAAAAAATAAGATATATCTTTGCACCCAGAATACAAAAAGGCATCGTGGCCGAGGGGCTAGGCGGAGGTCTGCAAAACCTTATACAGCGGTTCAAATCCGCTCGATGCCTCACCTTTTTAAATAAATAATCCCATCTCTAAAAACTTTTCGAAAAATGACAAATGTTCTAGACAAATTTATTCAGGACATGAAGAATAACATTCCTGGTTTTATAGCAGTTTCAGTAACAGAGGTACGTTCAGGTGTATCATACGGTTCTGACTCTGTTGACCCAAGTTTTGACCCTAACCTTGCTTCTGCTTACAACCTAGAAGTAGTAAAGGCAAAACAAAACGCTCTACAAGTATTAGGATTAGCTTCAAAAGAGAGAATCGTTGATATCCTAATTACACTTACAGACCAAATCCACATCATTGACATTTCATCAAATGGTAGCTACATTATCTACTTAGCTGTAGATTCAAACAAAGCGAACTTAGGTCTTACAAGAGCCCTACTTTCTAAATACAAAAAAGATTTAGTAGCTATATTCTAATATAAAGCTATTCATAATAATACAATAATAAAAAAGAGTTCCTTAGCACAAGGAGCTCTTTTTTATTTAAAATTTAAACCAAAATATATTAAAAAATGAAGAAGTTAGTATTTACAGCCGCTGCCCTAATGAGTTTAGGCTACGGCTATGCACAAGACAATACTGTGCCAATGGCTACCCTAACCCCTGCCCAACCTATTGAGCCTGCACAAAAAGTAGAAGAGAAAGTAGAAATTAAATCGGTAGGGCGCATTCATTTTGATGGTGGCGTGTTAGGAGCCAATAACTACCACAACGAGTTTGTAAGTGGTATAGCTCTAGCTGACTTCCGTGCTGGCCTACTAATGCGCTACGGACAATGGAAAAGCAAAATAGAAATGGGCTATGCTAATCAAGCTCTTTCAGTAAAAGATGTATTTATAGAGTACGATTTTAACAAACACACCCTACTTAGGGGAGGTTATTTTCTGCATCAATTCGGTATGCAGAGTGTTTTTGGGGCTTCTGCTAAAATATCAATGGAAGAACCTCTAAGCAATAGTGCTTTCTACAACAATAGGCTTGTAGGACTTATGTTGATGCACCAAAAAGACAAGTTCTTTGGCACATTGAGCCTTTTTGCTGAAAATGAAGTGATGAAGAAGAGTGCTGACAAAACAGGCAGCCAAGGTATGGGTATGATGAGCCATCTATTGTACCGACTCCATCGCGAAGAAGGTAATATCTTTCACATAGGTATTTCAGGAGCTTTTGAGACACCTCGTTATACTGAAGTAAAAGATAATGCAGGAAAAGTAACAGGTATAAGCCATAGTTCTTATGTACTTAAAACATATTTTCCTACACGTATAGCTAGGGTAACAGCACAAGAAGCTACTATTAATAATGCTACCTTCCTCTACAAATTCTCGCCCGAACTCTTATTGGCAAAAGGTCATTGGGGCTTGGAAGCACAGTATTATTACCTAAATGCAAACCGCAAGAGTGGTTTTGAAGCATTCGATGCTAGCGGGGCTTACGCTATGGTGCGCACTATCATCAAAGGGAAGCCATATGCTTATGCCGATGCAGATGCCGTTATGGCAACCCCTAAAGCTGGGGCAATGGAGTTAGTAGCCGGTTATAACTACACCGACCTTTCGAATAGCAAAGCAGGTATCTTAGGGGGCAGACTAAACGATTATTCGCTTACTTTCAACTACTATATCAATAAATATGTAATTTGGCGGATACGTAGCTCATATACCTCAGTTGGCTATCGTAGAGACAGAGAGAACACTAATTTAAGCCTTATAGAAACACGTCTGCAAATCAAATTTTAATTGAGAACTAAAATGAGTCAATTAGCAAACTCTTCATTTCCTAATTGACTCATTTGTTATTTAATGTTACAAGGTTGTCGCAGTATGAAACAACTATTTGCCTATTGCTGAAAATCTTCTGAATTTTGCAGCGTAAAAGTCTTAAGACTTATAGTTCGTTCTTTGACATACTGGGATTTTATTTTATTGCCTCATAGGCACGTATAGCTTTATCAAAGCGGTCATTTACGCTCTCTATAGTGTAAAGTCCATCAGCATTGGCTTGTAGTCCTTTTAACTTAAGCGAGAAAACTACAGGCGGGTTCTCTAAGTTTAGCAAAGACACATTGCGTAGCTGTTCGGTAGTCTGATAAACGATGTTTACCGCTACAAACTCTTTGCCTGCCTTGTCTACCCATTTCTCAAACACCAATTTGCTGCCTATAGGAGTCTTCTTCTCAATCGATTGAGGTAAGCTATATTCTTCTACCTCTAAAGCAGCATTTACACTGGCTATATTAGAATCGTGTCCGCAAAGGAAAGTAAACTTGCGGTTTTTAGCGTTTAGCTCGTCTTTCATATACACCAATAGTGGATGCGCTACGTTTACCGCTACTATAGGTGCCGTGAAGAGCACATCGCCATACACGTCTTTTACCTTAGCTATTTTCTCCCAATCGGCATTGGTAAGCTTTTGTCCGAAAGCGGCTTGTACAGGGTCTGCATCTTCATAATACTGAAGTATAAGTGCATCAGAAGCCGAGTTAGCAAACTTTAGCGAACCTTTCATATTAGGTTCATCTCCTTTTTCTAACTTTAGCTGAGTATTGTAATCGTCGAAAGCACATACCTCACCCGACTGACAAGCAGGAGAATGTTTTAGGTCTAATACCTTTTCAATCAGTTGGTATGAGTCTTTTAAACCTTCGTTGATGCCTACAATACCTTTTTTTCCTCCCATAGCTGCTATTTCTTTAAGTGCTTGTGCCTTAAAGGCTTCACTACTCTTAGTAAGAGCAGGGAAAAACACTGGGTCCATCTTACTAGGAGTAAAACGGTGATTGATATGCAGATTGGCTACCGGCATAAACCCTGATGAGAAGTACTGGGCTGTAGCTATAGTGCGCTGCATACTATTAGCATAAAAGTTTACTTCATCAACAGTGGGGACAGCATTTTCGGTAAAAAGCCCTTCGTTTACCGTCCATTTGCGGAAGAATTGCCCCATAATAGTTTCGAGAACTCCGCCACGCAAAGTCAATTCGCTAGGGGCTGCGCTCCATTTTATCCATTGGTGAGGCGTCATCTTTTGTAAAACACTACCATTTACTGACAATGACGAACGAATATTATGTCTGCTGAGTATTACTACTTCTTTTAGCTTATATTGGTTTTTAAACGCCTCAGAGCGTTGTAGCTGCCCCATTGCTAAAAGTGGGCACAATAGGAGCAACGCTATGTTTATAATTCTTATTTTCATATTGCTTTATTGCTTTGTTAAAATTTAATTTGCAGACGGGTTTCGATAAGGCTCAAATTGGTATTTTCTTTATCCTTACGATAGCCTACAGCAGTGTACGAAGCGCGCACCCTCCAAATCATATATTTATTAATATAGTAGTTGAAAGTAAGCGAATAGTCGTTTAGTCTGCCCCCTAAGATACCTGCTTTGGCATTAGAAAGGTCGGTGTAGTTATAGCCTGCTACCAACTCCATTGCTCCAGCTTTAGGGGTTGCAATACCTCCATCGGCATCAGCATAAGTATACGGACTGCCTTTGATGATAGTGCGCACCATAGCGTAAGCCCCGCTAGCATCGAATGCTTCAAAACCACTCTTGCGGTTTACATTTAGATAGTAATACTGTGCTTCTAACCCCCAATTGCCTTTGGCATACAATAACTCTGGTGAGAATTTATAGAGGAAAGTAGCGTTTTCAATATTAGCTTGCTGAGCGGTTACCTTTGCTATACGTGTAGGGAAAGGCGTTTTGAGCACATAAGAACTATGGGTAACTGTTACTTTACCTGCATTATCTTTTATTTCACCATAACGGGGTGTCTCAAAAGCCCCTGAAATACCTACGTGAAAGATATTACCTTCCTCGCGGCGAGGGCGATACAATAGACGGCTCATCATACCCATACCTTGGCTACCTGTTACTGTTGGACTCTTTTTCATTGCTTCGTTTTCAGCAAAAAGGCTCAATGTACCGAAGAATTTATCTTTTTGGTGCATCAGCATAAGCCCTACAAGCCTGCCATTAAAAAAGGCTTCGTTGCTCTGAGGTTCTTCCATAGATATTTTGAAAGAAGAACTCGTTGCACTTTGCATACCGAATTGGTGCACAAAATAGCCCCCACGGAGTAGTGTATGCTTGCTAAAACCATACTCTATCAGTACGTCTTTCACCGAGAGTGCATTGTAAGCATAGCCGATATCTATCTTAGCTTTCCATTGGCCGTAGCGCGCTCCTAAACCTGCGCGGAAGTCGGGCATCGCTACACCACTAACAAATTGGTCGTGGTAGTGATTAGCCCCAAATACACCTCCATCGATGAGGATACGCCCTGCTGGCTTTATTTCTATTTTCTCTTCAACCTTTTGAGCTGGCTCAATAGGCTGTGCTGGAATGAGTTCTGCCATCGGAGTGCTATTGTCTTGCGCATAGCCGTAGCCTAAACTCATTAGTGCAGCAACTGTAAATACGAACTTCTTCATAGCCTACTATTTAGTTTCACGTTCACTTTTTTTCACTTTGCCCTTCTTTACAAGTTCGGCAAACTCCTTTTTAGCTTTCGCTAATTGTGCTATGAAAGCATCGTTGGCATGTAGGCGTGCTACTACGGCACTAGCTACCAAGCGAGCTGCATCAACATCACTTTGGAAGTGATAACCACAAATCACGCGGCTTTGCCCCATTTCGTATCCACGTTTTAGTATCTCGTTTTGTCTATCTACGTTGATTTCTGCAAGTACCAAAGCTGTAGCCCAACCAATAGCAGTGTGCCCTGAAGGATAAGACCCATTAGTAGAAAGCTCTTGTTGCTGCTCTGGGTTGCAAGTAGTTTTTTCGTAGAAAGCAAACGGACGTACGCGCATATAGTGCTCTTTGGCAGCGCGGGTAGCAAGGTCGCCAGCGTCTTCGCGCATATTTACCACTAACTTAAAGATTTCGGGGGTATTTTCTTTAGAGATTTTCACCCCAAAAGCTTCAGAGAAAGCATTAGGAACCCCTGCTCCATCTACACGCGCATCGGTTACCGCTTGGTCTCCACGAGGGGTACGGCGTTGCATCAATCCCCAGCGATATTGCGCTTCGTCATTTAGGAAGAGGATACTACCCGGTTGTGGTGGCGGTGGGAGCAATTCTAAGCTGTTAGCAACATCACCTATTTGCAAGAAATAAACGTCTGGTTTAGTTCTTACGTCTTTAATTTTCTCTTGTGCCCACGTAGCTACTGACACTGCCAGCAAGGCTACTAGTAATAAATTTCTTTTCATATGATAAAACTTTTTAAATTATTAATTTCACTATCGAAAAAAAGTAGATTTTCAACTCTTTTGCCCTACAAAGGTATAAAACAAGTTTATGTCTTACAAGAAAATTATGATATTTTAACTTTTTGTATAGGTCTTTAGTAATGTATCGGTAGTTAGCCTAAATTAGGTATTGAGAAGAATAAGGAGAAGAAAGCAAATGTTGAGGCGCTTTTTTGCATTATTGTTAGCATTTTTGACTTTTTATTGCGAATTTGTTAATTGCATTTCATTTCTTTAGCTACACTTAGTAACCACTTAGTGACCACTTAGTGGCCTCTTAGTGTATACTTGAGATATTGATAACCTTTTTGAGAAAACGTTGCGAAAAATGTAATTTCAGTAGCTGGCAGTTATCAGACTAATAGCTAACGACTTGATGCTAAGTATTAATTTGCTGTTTCTCAAATTTGCTGAATTGCTAATTGTTTTGTAGCTTTGCGGCATAAATAATTTTCTAAATGATGAAAAAAATAGTTTTTGCCGCATTAGCTTTGGCTTTTACGCTTGATAGCGCAGCACAAGAGGTTGATTCGCTTCCTAAAAAACAGGAGGTTATCCCTACTTTTGCTAAGAAATTGAACATCGATTTGTTTTTTAGAGGAGGCGGTATTAGCGATAGCTATACTGATGACTCTAAGAATAGTACCCACTTTGTGATTGATAACGCACGACTCAATTTGCAGGGAGATTTTAATGAAGACCTTTTTTATAGGGTGCGTTTTCGTCCAAATCTGCCATTCAACGCTACTACGCAAGATGGTGGTACGAGCGCTTTAGACTATGCTTTTTTGACTTACCGCTTTGGGTCTGCCCGCCAGTGGGATGTGACTGTAGGCAAGCAATTGGCTGCTTTTGGTGCTTTTGAGAAGGAAATCAATCCGTTGTACGAATATATTTTCACTGATTACCTAAACGGGGTGTACAACAATGTCTTTCTTTCGGGGCTTACTCTTGGCTATAAAATCAACAGGGCGCATAAGATAGGCGTGCAGTTGCACAATACGGTGAATACTAAATTTGCTAACTTGCTTAGCTCTAAAGGGTTTGTAGCAGGCGATTTTAAGGCTTCGAAAGCTCCTATTGGTATGTACCTCTTTTGGAATACCGATTTGTTGGACGGCAAACTCAAGCTGCGTTATTCTTACAATCTTTCGCAATACGCAGCTAACAATCTAACTCACTCGCTTGCGCTCGGCAACTGGTATAAAAGCGGGCGACACACTCTCTACCTAGACCTCAGCTATACTTATATGGGGGCTGACTATGGGCTTACTGCCTCGCAGCTACTCAGCGCTTATGATGGTTTGGCTAAGAACAATTACCTTATGCAGAAAAACGCTGTGTATAAGCGCGCTGTGTCTCGCTACGACTATCAGCTGACTGACCGCTGGAGTTTGTCGGCTAAACTTGGGATTGAGCAGGCGGGTATCACTCAGCGACTAAGTGAGCAGTTGCGCACTAACTATATTTATTTTGCGGCTGCACAGTATGCGCCACTTCGTGGGCAAGACCTTCGTTTCTATTTAGCTTATGTGGGCAACACTATCAGCTACGATAAGACTTTGCATTTGAAAAACGAACAAATGCACCGCATAGCCATAGGGGCGTATTATACACTACCAATACTAAAGACTAACAACTAAGATGAAACATATAGACGGTTTTTCTAAACTTACCAAAGCCGAGAAGATAGCGTGGCTTTGCGACACGTATTTCACCGAAGTAGAGAATGCCACTGCTCTCTTTGAAAGATATCAGAACGCTGATGCTGAACTGCAAAAACTGCACGATGAGTTCATAGAGAATACAGTTTCTAACTATTACCTGCCCTTTGCGGTAGCTCCTAACTTCGTTATCAACGGACGTACTTATACAGTGCCAATGGTTATCGAGGAGAGTTCGGTAGTAGCGGCCGCAAGTAGAGCAGCTAAATACTGGCAAACGCACGGAGGCTTTCATACAGAGGTGCTCGACACCCAAAAGACGGGACACGTGCACTTCTTTTTCTATGGAGAAAAGGCTGACTTAACTGCTTTTTTCGCTCGTGTGCAACCTTTGATGCTCGCTAATGCTCAGCCTATCACTTCCAATATGGAAAAACGAGGCGGAGGGATTACTTCGCTTACTTTGGAAGATAAAACAGAGGCTTTAGCACATTACTACCAGCTGTCGGCGACTTTTGAGACCCTCGATGCTATGGGGGCTAACTTTATTAACTCGTGCTTAGAGTCGTTTGCCGATACTTTTAGAGACGAAGCCGATAGAGACCCCCTACTACAGGGCAAATACGAGGTAGTGATGTCGATACTTTCTAACTACGTGCCTAATTGTGTGGTACGCGCTGAAGTGTTTTGCCCCGTGAAAGACCTTAAGATAGCCCACTTAGAGGGTGAGACGGCAGCACGTAAGTTTGTGCAAGCTCTTGCTATCGCTAATGCTGATGTATACCGCGCTACGACCCACAATAAGGGAATAATGAACGGTATAGATGCGGTAATTCTAGCTACTGGTAACGATTTTCGCGCTATAGAAGCTGGTGCGCACGCTTATGCGGCTCGGACGGGGCGCTATAAAAGTCTGTCAGATGCGTGGATAACCGGAGATACGTTTCACTTTGCTTTAGAACTGCCCTTAGCATTAGGGACTGTTGGTGGGCTTACAAACTTGCACCCTTTAGTGAAGACTGCTTTAGCTATATTAGAGAAGCCTAACGCACGCGAACTGATGCAAATAGTGGCTTGTGTGGGCTTGGCTCAGAACTTTTCAGCAGTGAGTTCTCTCATCAGCTTGGGCATTCAAAAGGGGCATATGAAGATGCATTTAAACAATATTTTTAATCAATTAGGGGCGAGTGAAGACGAAAAAAAAGTGCTCACCGCCTACTTTAAAGATAAGACGGTGACGCACAGTGAGGTGAAGCGTGAGCTTGAGAAATTGAGAGGATAGTACTGAAATCCTACTTCACTTGGTAATCTTGCCTCTTAGGAGGAACACGACGATCGAAGTTAGGGGTGAGCGATACTACGCCTTTCACATTTTGTAGGGCTGAGACTATCTGCAACAAGCGCTCTGTAGCATAATTAGATGAGAGTATATACCGCTCAGGATTCTTGCTATCAGGGGTAATTGTGAAGCCTAAGCCCTTAATTTCGGCAGGCATAGTAGCGCCTTTTTCTAAGACCACGATTACCTCTCCTTTGAGCAGTAAGCGTGTACCATCGGGCTCTACTAACACGGGCTCTACGCGCAATTTAGGGTACAGTTCTTGAAGATATCTTGCCCGAGTGGGGTAAGTGCCTAAGAACGTTTTCTTGATAACCGCTGTAGTAAATGTGAGATACTCATAGGAGTCTTTTTCAACACGTTGCACTCTTTGCATCTCGTCAATAGCACCTGATATATACAGCTGATTGCGTGCTACACTTAGGGTAATGCGTTCATCTTTTTGTAGGTAGCTCATCTTCTCGGTACTGCTATCCTCATCACTTTGAGCTTTAGTACAAGCGGCTGTTGCACCTATCAGAAGGGCAATAGCCACAAGGGTTTGTGTTAAATATTTCATAATTATCTATTTAAAAAGCGGCGCAAGTTAAGAATTAATTAATAAATAAGCAAATTTTAAATGCGGAGATGCCTCGTGATACCATACTATGGATTGGGAAGATATTTGTAAGAAAAATAATGTAGACAGTTCTTTTCTGAAGGAGTTTAGACCTTCAGCAGGGCTCCGCCTACTAAACTATGGCGAGTTCTTAGCAGCTAAAGAACGCTTAACCTCTTATCAGTTAGGGTTTAACTTATTGCCGATTTTCATAGATAACGAAAAGTCTGTAGTAGCAATCTATACTAATGATATTTTCAAGGGGAAAGTAGTGGTGTATGAAGACGAACCTTACCCCGACTTCTCTCCTGATTTTAGAAACATAAACTCTTTTCTGAATGCCTATCATCAGTGCCTCCGAAAGGGTGAGTTTCATCATCTGTACTGTTTAGAATACGCAATAGAGTATTCACCAGGGATAACAGAACCTGAACCACTATTGTTAGAAGCCTGCTGGAAATATATAGAAAAAGATATTTTCGCTTCAGACATACAGCGAGATGTAGTCTATAGAACTGCTATCTTCCTCACACCTAATGACCAACGCGAACGCTTGTTACCTTTTATACAAAGTCCGTTTGTAGATGAGCAAAAAAATAGCCGTATAGTAGATGTTGCTCTATACTCCTTAGGAGGGCAGCAACCCTATAGCCCTGCTAAGCCTTTAGTAGAAGCGCTGCTAAAGAAAAAGGAGTATAAAGAGCATTTCCTAAGAGATAATCTTTTTGAAGGCGCTTTCAAAAAGAAGACAATAGACGACGAAGATGATCTATTATCGATGATAGTATTAGCCGTGCGCACCGACCGGCAAGCAATGGGCTGCGCTATCGTAATAGCAGCTTTAACCATATTATATATCGCGGCTATCTTTTTGCTTTTTCCTATAGAGAATGCGCTGATGCACCTATTTATACTGTTTATTATAGCAATGATTGCCTTTACTATTTTCACTATTAAATAAAAATGAAAAGAATATTACTAAGCCTTGTACTGATAACCGCCATAGCTTGTGGCGATAAAAAAGAAAAAGAAATAGCCGCCATACCAATGCACTTTGAGACTGTGCGGTTAGACTCTTTATTTGTAAAAACCTCCGATGCTGACCTGCCCAAGCTGTGCCGGAAGTATCCTTACTTCTTCACCTCTACTATTAGCGATGAAGAGTGGCTCGAAATTCGCAACGGACTTATCTTCCCTGATGAACCCTCAGTAAACTTACGTTATGCTGATATTTACAACGAAATACACAAGAGTTTAGGCGACTTTTCAGCAGAAAAGAAAGAGCTAAAACGCCTATTCCAGCATATCAAATACTACTTCCCTAAATTTGAGCCTCCCCGCGTAGTAACCCTTATCAGCAGAGTAGATTATGAGTCGCGAGTGATTTATGCCGACACCTTGCTGCTAATAGGTGCTGACAACTATTTGGGGGCTAAACACCCTTACTATCAGGAGATGCAGCAGTACATCAGTACTGAGCTCGACAAGCAATACCTAACAGTAGATGTAGCGGAGGCATTTGCTAACAAACTCGTACCTCGTGGAGCACATCTCACCTTTTTAGACAATATGATTTACGAAGGCAAAAAGCTGTATTTAGAGAGTCTTTTGATGCCCGATAAAAAGCCGGCAACACTACTAAAA
Organism: Capnocytophaga sp. FDAARGOS_737; assembly: GCF_009730375.1. Taxonomy (NCBI): domain Bacteria; kingdom Pseudomonadati; phylum Bacteroidota; class Flavobacteriia; order Flavobacteriales; family Flavobacteriaceae; genus Capnocytophaga; species Capnocytophaga sp. FDAARGOS_737. The sequence goes on from NZ_CP046316.1 coordinate 2,453,733, forward strand.
TATACTTCTGACCAATACGATTGGGCAAAGGCAAATGAGGTAGAAATATGGCGGTATTTTATAGAAAAGGAGCTACTCTACCAAACTGATAAGAAACTGCTCTCTCGGTTCTTATATCCTGCACCTTTCTCTAAATTCTATTTAGAGTTAGACAACCAGTCACCAGGACAGATAGGGCGTTATATAGGCTATCAGATTGTGCAGGCTTATGCCGAAAATCACAAAGATACTCCTTTAGTAAATCTATTGGCAATGAAAGCTGATGAATTGTTTAAACAATCACTGTATAAACCAAAATAATATCCCAATATGTCAAAGAACAAACTCTGGCTTTTTTAAAACCTTTACGGGGGCAAAGTTCGTACGTTTTGCTGAAGTGTGCAAATACTTGTCTCATCGTGTTACAGAGTTGTCTCATATCTAAATAGGCGCGAGCTGTAGCTCGCGCCTGTATTATTTTGATTTATAACATATACAAAAAACAAGAGCCTCAGTTGTTACTGAGGCTCCTGCAATTCCTAATCCTTAAAAATATGAAAAATTTCCTCTATGAAGAAGATCTCGTGGTACCTCCAGGAATCGAACCAGGGACACAAGGATTTTCAGTCCTTTGCTCTACCAACTGAGCTAAGGTACCAGTTGTTTCATTTTTACGGGTGCAAAAGTAATACTTTTTTTGAAACTTGCAAAATATTTCGCGAATATTTTGCAAGTTTTTTATCTACCTTTTTATAACTACTTAATATTCAGGCTTATCATTTGGGTACTTCGCCATAAATTCTTCTGCTTTTTTCACCATATTTTCTGATCCACAGAAGAAAGGCACACGCTGATGTAGCTTCTTTGGTTCAATATCCATTATGCGTTGGTAGCCATCAGAGGCTTTTCCTCCCGCTTGTTCAGTCAAGAAAGCCATAGGATTACACTCGTACAGCAGACGCAATTTACCTTGGGGGGTACGCGTACCTGATGGGTAAATATAAATACCTCCTTTCAGCATATTACGGTGAAAATCTGACACCAAAGAACCTATATAACGCGAAGTATAAGGGCGATCCTCTTCTAATGCCTGACAGTATTTTAGATAGTCTTTCACCCCTTGTGGGAAGTGTACATAATTCCCCTCATTTATTGAGTAGATATTGCCGTCTTTAGGATACTTCATATCGGGGTGCGATAGGTAGTAAGTACCGATAGAAGGGTCGAGAGTAAAGCCATTTACCCCGTGCCCCGTGGTGTAGACTAACATAGTAGAAAGCCCATATACCACATAACCTGCCGCTACTTGCTTGTTACCCGGCTGCAAGAAGTCTTCTAACTGCACTGGCGTACCTACAGGAGTTACGCGTTTGTAGATAGAAAAAATAGTACCTACCGTTACGTTTACATCTGCATTGCTCGAGCCGTCTAACGGGTCGATAAGCACTACATATTTGCTGTTAGGGCTATTTTCGGAAGCGTTGATGGGTATGAAAAATTCGTTTTCTTCGGAAGCAATACCACATACCACATCGCGCTGAGTGAGTGCACGGATAAAAAGGTCGTTAGCAAAAACGTCTAACTTCTTTTGCACCTCGCCCTGCACATTTTCTTGTCCCATATCGCCGAGAATATCCTCTACAAGTCCTGCTTTGTTCACCTCTCGATTTACTAATTTCGAGGCTAATTTTATAGCACTCAATAGCCGAGAAAATTCTCCAGTAGAATGTTGAAAGTCCTTCTGATGCTGAATGATGAACTCTCCTAAAGTTTGGTGTGTTTTCATTTTGTTATTATTTAATTTATGTTTATTGCTAATTAGCCAATTTATTCAGGTAGAGTTGTATCACATTCTCTAACCCTAAATAAAGTGCCTCACAGATAAGAGCGTGCCCTATCGATACCTCTAAAAGGTTAGGTATTTGCCTTCTGAAGTACTGCACATTATCAAGGCTTAAGTCGTGCCCTGCATTGAGCCCTAAGCCTACTTTTTCAGCCTCTTGGGCTGCTCTTACATACGGAGCAATAGCACCCTTATTGCCTAAGGCATATTCGCGGGCATACCCTTCGGTGTAAAGCTCTACGCGGTCAGCCCCTGTAGCCGCCGCCGCTGTAACCATCGCCTCTACAGGGTCTACGAATAGTGAGGTACGAATGCCATTGCGCTTAAACTCTGCCACTACTTCTGTTAAAAAATCCTTGTGTTTAACAGTATCCCAGCCAGCATTAGAGGTGATAGCATCTTCGGCATCGGGCACAAGCGTCACTTGGGTAGGTTTTACTTGCAGCACAAGGTCTACAAATTTAGGGATAGGATTTCCCTCTATATTATACTCAGTGGTTACCACCTTCAGCAGGTCGAACGCATCTTGGTAGCGTATATGTCGCTCATCAGGACGTGGGTGAATGGTGATACCCTCTGCTCCAAATTGTTGCGCATCTTTAGCTACCTGCAAAAGGTCGGGCATATTGCCGCCACGTGCATTGCGCAATGTAGCTATTTTATTGATATTTACACTTAGTTTCGTCATTGTAAAAGTCTGTTTTACGAGTACTATTTTTTCTCTTCTTCGGCTACTTCGGCTCTGAGTATAGAGTCTTGAGCATTAGGGGTTACCCTATAGGCTTTAGGGTCGTTCTGAGGATTAGAGATATTAAAGCTAACCGTATCTTTATCGTGTTGGGGCTTGATATTCCCTACAAGCACTTTTTTTATCGATGCCAAATACTTCTCATTATTCTCTATCTCTTGCTGTAACGAATCTACTTTAAAAAGCAGTCCTAATGTTTCTCTTTTGTTTTCTACTGCCGTATAGCCCAAAATATACTGCCTCAAAGGCGAATAAATGATAAATACAGTAGTAAGAGTGATGAGTATAAAGGCAAAAAGCGAACCGAACACAAAAATGTTCATTCTACTAAGTTTAAACGATGTTTTTTCTTCAAAAGTACTATCGTCCATTACTACTAAGCGGTATTTACTTAGCCATTTTCGCTTCCAGTATTCTTTTTTTGATATCTTATTCACACTCATTACTACCTTATCTAAATACTAATTACTTGTTCTATTTGGGGTACAAATTCTTTTATAGTCATTTCTACCCCACTCTTTAGGGTCATTTGGTTTACGGCACAATTGGTGCAAGTACCCTCTAAGCGCACTTTCACTATTTTGTCATCTTCTATATCTACTAACGTAATGTCACCTCCGTCATTTTGCAGATACGGACGTATTTTGTCAAGGGCGTTTTTTACTTCTTCTCTTAATTCTTCTGAGGTCATTGATGTTTTTTATTAGTTATTACGATTTAGTACTCAGTTAAATCCAATTCTTCAGGATCATTTCTGTTGTCCCAGAAAGCAATAAAACGAATTTCTCCCCTACTCTCTATAATTTTGTAATAAATAGAAAAATTATGAAGCACTATTACTCTTCTTAATTCCTCGTCAACTATTTCAAAATCATATACTCTTTTTCCTATTCTTGGAGTTTGTTTAAGAAGGTTAGAAATCTTTTCAACTTCTGCTTCTATTTTATCACTATAAGACCTTGAAAAAGTCTTTTCCATCCAAAACAACAAAACATCTAAGAATTGCATTCGTGCTCTAGGTACCCATACAATTCTTAATTCAGCATCTTTTGTTCCCATTGGTTTATAATTCTCTTGGCTTCTCTCATCACTTCATCGTGAGGTATAAAAATACCTTCTTTTTCTTCTACTAAGCCTTCTTTTATAGCTTTTAGTGCTCCTTTTGATATTTTTTCAGTAGCACCTAAAATGGGAGAAATAGCTTTCTTTTGTGATTCAACAATCAGTGTGTCCATAATTGTGAATTATTAATTGTTAATTACTACAGCCTGCTGTATTGGTAATCCTGATAGCTTCAGAGGGGGGTAGATTTTCATTGCGCGCTACCACTTGTTTTACTACCTCTTGTGCTAATTGCTGAAAGGCTTTTGCTTGTATAGTGCCTTCTTGTAGCACTATAGGTCTGCCTGTGTCGCCTGACTCTCTGATACCTTGTACCAAAGGTATTTCTGCTAACAATGGCACATTTAGGTCAGTAGCGAGGTTCTTAGCGCCCTCTTTGCCAAAAATATAGTATTTATTATCTGGCAGTTCTTCAGGGGTGAAGTACGCCATATTCTCTACGATACCAAGTACCGGCACATTGATGTTTTCTTGTTGAAACATCGCTACCCCGCGTCTCGCATCAGCAAGAGCTATCTTCTGAGGGGTACTTACTATTACAGCGCCCGTAACAGGCAGTGCTTGCATAATGCTTAAGTGAATATCGCCTGTACCAGGAGGTAGGTCGATGAGGAGGAAATCTAACTCGCCCCAATGCGACTCGAATATCATTTGATTGAGGGCTTTTGATGCCATCGCTCCTCGCCATATCACTGCCTGATTGGCATTGGTAAAGAAGCCTATGGAGAGTATCTTCACTCCGTAGTTTTCGATAGGCTGTATAAACGATTTCCCTTCGATTACTACCGATTGAGGGCGCTCGCCTGCTACATCAAACATAATAGGGATAGAAGGACCATAAACATCGGCATCGAGTATCCCTACTTTAAAGCCCATTTTAGCTAATGAGGCTGCGAGGTTGGCCGTTACGGTGCTCTTACCTACGCCTCCTTTGCCTGAGGCTACCGCTATCACATTCTGAATACCTGGTATAGGTTTGCCTTTTATTTCAGGTGTTTCGGGTACGACTACTTTTACATTTACCACCACCTTTGCTTTTTCGTGCACCTCGCCGTGTATGGCTTTCATAATTTCTACTTCGGTGCGTTTTTTGGCTTGCATACTGGGGTTGTTGATAACCACATCTACTACCACCTCATCGCCAAAAACTACTATGTTTTGTACTGCCCCACTATCTACCATATTTGCCCCTTCACCTGGGGTAGTTATTTTCCTAAGGGCTTCTAATATATCTTTTTTATTAATATTCACTATGTTAATTTTTTAATTTATAAATTCGTAAATTAGCCTATTTGCTAATTCTCTGGATAATGCAGGTTTTCTGCGGTTAGTTTATAGAGCGTTTCTTCTAAATATTTTTTAGCCTCATACTTGGCTATTGGCAGGTTGTTGTTATAAAAGTTACCACACTCTAAGGCTGAAGCCCCTGGTATTTCGCCTTCAAAATCGGCGATGTACTCAAAGAGCTGTGTAATAAGAGGGGCGATATCTTCAGCACTATAGTCGCCGGCAATAATCAGGTAATTACCCGTCATACAACCCATAGGCCCCCAATAGATAATCTTGTCTTTCCACTCTGGGTTATTGCGCAACCAAGTAGCGGCAAGGTGTTCAATAGTGTGTATTTCAGCACTCCCAAGTACGGGTTCGCGGTACGGAAGTTTCATACGGATATCAAAAGAGGTAAGCGTTTCATTACCTACGTGATCTTTACGCGATACGTATATACCCCTATTAAGTTTCAAGTGGTCTATACAAAAACTGGCTATTCTTTCCATTAGTAATAAATGATATTTTTGCAAAGATATAAAATAATTAGCAAATTAACAAATTTGAAAAATTAGCCTATCTGCTAATTCACCCATTTGCTAATTTGCTAATTTATTGTTATTACAACGGTTTTACCAACTCTAAAAACCATTGTTTTACCTCGCCTTGTAGGTGCTTAGCTAACTTCTCTTCACAAGTTTTGTGATAAGCGTTTAGCCACTGTCTCTCTACATCGGTTAGAAGCGATACGTTGATACCCGATGGCATAAACGGACAAAGGGTGAGGGTTTCAAAATCGTAGAAAGTACCAAACTCATTGGTTATTACCTCGCGTACAGCTACCAAGTTTTCGTGTCGTATACCGTATTGATTTTCTAAATAGAAACCAGGTTCGTCAGAACATACCATTCCTTTGAGGAGCACCTGTGGATTTAGGTCTTTGCGGATATTCTGAGGCCCTTCGTGTACGTTCATAAAGCTACCTACTCCGTGCCCTGTGCCGTGTCCGTAGTCTTTGTGGTTTTTCCAAAGCGCCATACGTGCGTAGGCATCTAACTGCACCCCTCTGGTCCCTTTAGGGAATTGTACCATAGCCAACTGAATCATTCCTTTGAGCACCAAAGTACTGTCGTCAATAAACTGTTGTGATACTTTTCCTAACGGAATGGTACGGGTGATGTCGGTAGTACCCTCTAAATACTGTCCGCCAGAGTCTACCAATATACTGCCCTCAGCGTGTACCTCTTTGCTGCCGTGCTCTGGAGCCGAATAGTGCACTATAGCCCCATTGCCCTGATAACCGATGATACTGCCGAAACTTTCGCCTACAAAGTTAGCGCCAGCAGCACGGAACTCGCGAAGTTTCTTGCCGATGCTATACTCCGTCATTGGCTCTTTACCTACTTGGTGAGTAAGCCAATAAAGGAAGTTTACCATTGCTACCCCATCGCGCTCCATCACAGTGCGGAAACCTGCTAATTCGGTCTCATTTTTCACCGCTTTCATCAGATTGCCAGGTGCTGGTGCTTGTACTATGTGGTTGTCTTTCTGCAATGCTTCAAAAATAGCTTGATTGGTATTAGCTGCCAAAAGTATATTCTGACCTTTTACGGTAGAAAGATAGTCGTAAAATGCGTCGTAGTCGCAGATGGCCACTTGCGCTTTAGCCAAATGCGCTTCTACCTCTGGGGTTAGCTTTGCCTTATCTACGAAAAGGGTCGCCTCTTTATCAGTTAGCGCTATATAGCCCAAAAACACAGGATTATAAGCCACATCGCTACCGCGTAGGTTGAGTGTCCAAGCCACATCGTCGAGAGCGGTAATAAGGTGTAATTGTGTGCGTTTTGCCGCCATAGCCTCTCTGATAGCTTTAAGCTTATCGGCTACCGTTTGTCCAGCCCACTTATCGGGGTGCACAAAAATGTGGTGTAAAGGGTCTTTTTCGCGGTTTGTCCAAATAGTATCGAGCAGTGGCTTGTGTACCAATTTGAGTCCGTTAGCATTTAGGGTAGCTTGTAGCTTTTCCCACGCTACGTGCGAAGTTGCCAAGGCATTAACCGCTACGGTTGCTCCTTGAGGGAGTACTGACACTAACCAATCAGCATAGTCGGGCGTCCCTTCTACCCCATCTTTAAAAAGGTCGATACCTGAGCCTTTTAGCTCTATAGCCGACTGCACGAAGTAGCGCGAGTCTGTCCATAATCCTGCCTTGTCGTCAGTAATCACTACGAAGCCCGCAGAGCCAGTAAATCCTGATAGCCAAGCGCGTTCGAGCCATTCTTTAGGCAAATACTCACTAAGGTGAGGGTCGGCGCTATACACTACGAAAGCACCGATATTGTTTTCTTGCATTTTAGAGCGCAAGAGGGCTAATTTTTCAACTGTATTCATCGTTTATAGTTTTGTAAATTCATCGTTATTTAGTAACCACTGTAGTTAATACTAAAATTTAGGCAATCCAGCCGTTCTTAGCACTTCATTAGCTCGAGCCAATTTTTCAGGGAAAAGTACCTTGCCTGCATATTGATCTAATAAAGGGTCTGGTTCTAAAAGCACATAATGAGGTGTTACCTTTATTACTTTAGGTTTTTTAGGTTGCTCTGGATTCTCTTTTATCTGTTTTTTTTCTACACTCATAATCATTATTTTTTACGTTTTACTACAAACCCTTGATAATCGACAGAAGGATTAAATTCTTCCCACTCTCCATTTAATAAACATCTCAGGTCAAAATCTTCATTAATAGCTGACAAATATTTAACAATATTTATTCTGTATAGTCTTGTTCTTGCAGGAGTACTTCCTTCAGCATATATCCACGCCTCAGGAAAGCGGTCAGTAAAAGAATAAACTGCGGCGACAATAGTAGCAAGTACTTTCTCCATATCACCATTATTAGAAACTACTTTATCATCTATTTCACCTGTGATAGGGTCTTTATCACCAAAAGCCAAATTATAAAAATCTTTCAGATTAGTATACTGAAAGTCTATCATTTTCTGAATACTTCCTTTAGTTCCCACACTTGTAAACTCATATATAAATACGGTTTCACCGGTTCTTATATCATATTTAGGTAAGTTCATTGGTTATGTTAATCTTAATTCATCATTATTTAGCAAACACCGCTAGGGCAATCGTAACGGCTATTGCTAATACTGAGCCTACAATCCCTAATACCCAATAGATAGTTTTGATTTCGGTTCTAAGGGTTTGAAACTGTAGCTCGTAGGCTTCTTTCAACTGCTGCGTCATCATTTTGTTTGCCTCAGTTGATTTTTCTATTGCAAATATTAAATCTTTCATATCGTCATTCATTTTTATTTCTATAATCCGCAATAAGGCATCTCGCTGCTCCTGCGGAATACGTTCTGTTATTTGAGTAAAGTTGGCAATGTCCATTTCAATTCAAAATTTTATATTTATCAAATTGCCCCGCAAAGTTACAATATATTTTTCTAAAAAGCAAAAAAAAACTTTGCTAAAGAATTTCCTTAGCAAAGTTTTTAGCACGGGTGGAGGGATTCGAACCCCCATCAACGGTTTTGGAGACCGCTATTCTACCCTTGAACTACACCCGTATTTTTAAAAAAGTTTTGAGAGAGAAGCCTCTCAAAACTTTTTAATGTTTAATCTATTTATTAACTTAATTAGTCAAGAATTTCAGTTACCTGACCAGCACCTACGGTACGACCACCTTCGCGGATAGCGAAACGAAGACCTACGTTCAATGCAATTGGTTGTAACAATTCTACTTCGATAGTTACGTTATCACCTGGCATAACCATTTCTACACCTGGTTGTAGGTGGATAGTACCTGTTACGTCAGTTGTACGTACGTAGAATTGAGGACGATAGTTGTTGTGGAATGGAGTGTGACGTCCACCTTCTTCTTTAGAAAGGATATACACCTCAGCTTTGAATTTAGCGTGTGGAGTAACAGATCCTGGTTTGCAGATTACCATACCACGTTTGATATCTTTTTTGTCAATACCGCGAAGTAGTAGACCTACGTTGTCACCAGCTTCACCACGGTCAAGGATTTTGCGGAACATTTCAACCCCAGTAATAGTAGAGGTTAATTTATCAGCGCCCATACCGATGATTTCAACAGCTTCACCTGTTTTAGCTACACCAGTTTCGATACGACCAGTAGCAACGGTACCACGACCAGTAATAGTGAAGACGTCTTCGATAGGCATCAAGAATGGTTTATCTACGTCACGAGTTGGAAGTTCGATCCATTTATCTACAGCGTCCATAAGGGCAAGAACGGTATCAACCCATTTCTTTTCGCCGTTAAGAGCACCAAGAGCTGAACCTTGGATGATAGGAGTGTTATCTCCGTCATATTGATATGAGCTCAATAGTTCGCGCATTTCAAGTTCTACAAGCTCTAAAAGCTCTGGGTCATCCACCATATCCACTTTGTTCATAAACACAACGATACGAGGAATACCTACTTGGCGACCTAGAAGGATGTGCTCACGAGTTTGAGGCATAGGCCCGTCAGTTGCAGCAACCACAAGGATTGCACCGTCCATTTGCGCAGCACCAGTAATCATATTCTTTACATAGTCGGCGTGGCCAGGACAGTCTACGTGTGCGTAGTGACGAGTAGCAGTTTGGTACTCTACGTGTGAAGTATTGATGGTAATACCACGTTCTTTTTCTTCTGGAGCGTTATCGATTGAATCGAAGCTACGAACTTCTGAAAGACCAGCATCAGCTAAAACTTTGGTAATAGCAGCTGTTAAAGTTGTTTTACCGTGATCCACGTGTCCAATAGTACCAATATTCAAGTGGGGTTTTGAACGATCAAATGTTTCTTTTGCCATTTTAAATAAATTTTAAATCTTAGTTATATAAATGAGTGTTTGATGTGTGTACAAAGGTAAAATGAGCTGATGACGAGATTTGAACTCGTGACCTCTTCCTTACCAAGGAAGTGCTCTACCCCTGAGCTACATCAGCATACCAAAAAAGAGCGGGAGACGAGGTTCGAACTCGCGACATTCAGCTTGGAAGGCTGACGCTCTACCAACTGAGCTACTCCCGCAAAAAAATATAAATATTATGTACATTTTAGTGGGGAGAACAGGATTCGAACCTGTGAAGGTATAACCAGCAGATTTACAGTCTGCCCTCGTTGGCCGCTTGAGTATCTCCCCTCAATTAACATTTTAAACCTATTAAATAATGAACTTTTCTTGAGCCGGCAGAGGGATTCGAACCCACGACCCCGAGATTACAAATCACGTGCTCTGGCCAACTGAGCTATGCCGGCGGTATAGTACCTTTGTTACAGAGTGCAAAAGTATAACCTTTTTTTTAACTACCAAAATTTTTAGTAGTTTTTTTTATTATTTTTTTTCTATTTATTTACAATCTATTGATTATCAATACCTATCACCTACACCCTAACTGCTAATTCTTAATACTGTTCAAGCACTGCTATGCGCTTTTCTATAGGCGGGTGGGTAGCAAAGAGGGCAAAGAAACCCTCAGCTTTATAATCAATAAAGAGCTCTTTTACCTCATCATTCTGTACCTCCTCAAGGGTAGAGTGCCCTGAAATCTTCCGTAGGGCACTGGCCAGTGCCAATGAATTATGGGTCATCTCTACAGCTCCTGCATCGGCCATATACTCCCTGCTGCGCGAAAGTGCCAACTTGAAGAGTATCGACAGGAAATAAACAACAGCTGCCACAATAATTACTACCACCATTATAAGGGCGCCGCCTCCTTTGTCGTCTTTTCTTCTCGACGAAGAAAATGAGGAGTTGATAACACTGCGGAAAGCTATATCGGCAATAGCGGCAAAGATACCCACAAACACAATAGTAACGATAAGCAAGCGCACATCGCGGTTGCGAATATGGGTAAGCTCGTGGGCTATCACCCCTTCGAGCTCTTCATCAGTAAGTCGGTTGATAATACCTCTGGTAAGGGTAACGGCATACGTTTGCTGATTGATACCCGAAGCAAAGGCGTTGAGTGCGTCTGTTTCGATAATGTAGAGCTTAGGCATCGTCATCCCGACGCTCATACACAAGTTTTCGGTAAGGTTGTACACCCGCATATTGTCGCGCCGCTGTAAGGGCTGAGAGTGGGTAGCGGCTTGTATCATTTGCGTATTGAAAAAATACGAAATAACAAACCATATCGCTACTCCCACCACAACAAGAGGGGCTACCGAAATAAATTCGGCATTTGCCCGTTCGAAGTCTTTTAGAGTGATAAACCACAGCACTATATAGGTGCCCGCTAACAATAGTAGAGGGAAAGCTAACAAATACAAGATTGACTTTGTATTGTTAAGAGCAATTTGCTGTCGAATGCCACGATACTTCATAAAGGCTTCGCTATTTATTTGAACGAAATTTCTGGTGCTTTATCGAGCTGCTGACGCTGTTCGGTGCCTAAATCAAAGAAAGGCTGAACGGTCATCTGTTTGAAACCTGCTACTATATTAGTAGGTATTGACTGAATAGCGGTGTTGAGTTCTTTGGTAGTAGAATTGAAATAACGGCGTACAGAAGCCAATTTGTTTTCGATGTCGGCTATCTCTTGCTGCAAGTGCATAAAGTTGGTGTTAGCTTTCAGGTCGGGATAGGCTTCTACTTGTATGTTGAAAGCCCCCATAGCCGATGATAGTTCTTTTTCAGCAGCTATTTTGCTATTGATGTCAGTCGCACTAATAGCACGGCTGCGCGCTTGGGTCACGCGGGTAAGTACCTCTGCTTCGTGGTCCATATATCCTTTTACGGCAGCAACCAACTGAGGGATAAGGTCGTAGCGTTGCTTTAGCTGCACGTCTATATCAGCAAAAGCGTTTTCTCTGTTATTAGCTAAAGCCACTAAGCGGTTGTTGGTGCTGATGTACCAAACTACCACTATTACTATAAGAGCGATAACAATAATAAGTGCTGTCATATTTTTATGTTTTTTTTTATAAATTTTAAAATATTTATTGAGGTGTCTATTTAGCTACATACTAATTGAGTTTGGGAAACGGGAGAACGTTCTACAATTCTTTTCATTAATTTGTTAAAGATAGTGTCTTTATTTTGTGAGCGATTAATTCTAAAACTGTATTCCGCTAAATAGCAGTCTATGTTAAATTCTGATACCCAAGAATATATATCTCATAGCTTCTACCTTGTTTTCCTTCCTCTTTTCCTCCTATGGTAAATTCATCAACCTGCACTCTATCATTCATTTTGTGCGATTCATGAGTAGATTGTTCATTGTTCTATCTTGTTTATTTGTTTTGCAAAGGTAAGGGTTTTTTATTTAAGGTTTATAGTCTTCCCAGCCATATTTTTTATATTCAGGAGCAGGAGAAAATTCAGCTGCACCTATATCTAAGTCTCCTGAGCAAGGAATTCGACAAATGCCCCAATTAGCTACTTTTTTAACTCCTGTCTTATAACTTGTCCAAGTCCCTACAAATTGGTTGTTTCTATAGTCATCTGAATATTCTTCAATATCATCAAATAAAAACACTCCTTTATTGTTAATATACCATCTTAATAAAACCTTTCCTTCAAAGATACCCGTAGCTGATAATTTTTTATCTTCTCTAAAATGATAATCTGCAATGATAATTCCTTGTGATTTTATTTTCCCCACCATATCATCCTCTAAACCTTTAGAATGCTCTGCAAAAAAATATATATGTTTGATTTTTATATCTCCTTCAAACAATCTTACATTTTTACCAACTTTTGTTTTCCCTTTTGCTATATAAAGACTATCATTTGTTGTTGATTTTTCTATTTTTAGAAAATTAATCTCTAATCTTCTTTTAATCTTTATATCAATAAACCCAATATAAGGAATAACCTCAATATAAGGAAAAGATGGTTTAGAGAGCATTGAACTTATATTAATGTTCCCTAAATCAAGTCTTCCTTTGCTATTAAAACCGCCATTTAAATAGCCAATCTCTTCCTTAATAAAATCTTCAAAATCACAATGTTCTTGTGCATTAGATATGGTATCAGATATGGTATCAGATTCGATACTTAATAATTCATTTTGTGGATCTTTTTCAGTGTTATTATTAACAACATTTTCACAAGAACTCACTGTCCCTATTAAAAATAAACTAATAAGTAATAATTTCATATGTTGGCTTATATTTTGTTTTGCAAAGGTAAGGTTTTTTTAAGATATTTATGCAATATAAAATAGAATTTACCTTTGTGTTATTATTTTTATTCCATTAGCTTAATGATCAAAAAATTTAATTGAGGCGTCAAAGTATTTTCAGAGTGCAAATATATGAAATTATTTAGACACCTCAATCCTATTATTTACTTTGTAAAACTTTTACTCTATAAATTAACTTTCCCAGTCAATAGCAAGGATTTCCCCATTTAGGTGATACTTCACAGCAAGGATTTCATCAGTTTCCTCTGGGCGTATCATATAGTTGACAATTACCTCGCCTATTGATCTTTCACAAATGGTATACCACAGTTCAATAGTTTCTACCTTCATTTCTCATCGAAACCACACCTCTCACCGTGATTTGAGCCTTTACAGAAAGCCCTATCACTAAACTGAATAATACAAATACTTTTTTTATTACTCATTCTTTTTCTGAAAAAAACCTATATACTAATAGTTGGAGAATAAAAATCCTCCGTTGGGAAGAACTCCTTCTTTGTTTTCGAATCTTGGAGCTTAATGATATTTTTCTTGTCCTTATCTAAAAAAATCTTAAAAATTTGCTTTTCTTTCGTTTCATCATTTGTTAGTTCTACATTATCGCCAACAATTTTAACGGATTCAGAAATCCATGGATAATCCACTAAATCAAAATAATGTGTACGAGGGGTAAGGTTTTTATCCAATTTAGTTCCTTTTTCTACAGAGTAAATTACTTTCAGAGCAGAAATATCAGGTTGCTTTTTATAAGGTCTTAATTCTTTATCCGACTGAAATTCAAGATAGATTTTATAAATCATCCTGTCTTCATTAGCGATAATAATAGAATCCTTTACTTCCATTTTCCATTGAAAAGCAAGCATCATATTATCTTCAAAAATCCTTCGGTAAGGAGATTTTTGCACTTTTTGTTTGGTAATTTTTTCAGGTGGTGGAGGAATAGATTTTTTCTTATTTTGTCCAAAAGCCACAAAGTGAGCTGCCACCATGACAATTAAAAGTAATTTTTTCATATTAATTAGATTTTATAAAGGTTTGTTTTTCAGCTAAATGATAGTAAGCCAACATTTTATAGTATAATTTTGCTGCTAAAAATGCGGTAGGTTTTGCCATTGGCGAATCCATTAGCTCTACAATATCAAAACCAACAACAGGGTTCCTCTGCCTCTTTTTTTGTGCGTTTAGCAACTTTAGGCAACTCTATTTTTACATACGGCAAAGTCTGCACAAACTCTAAAAAAGATTGCGCAAACTCACTATTATTATCTACTTTAAGGACAGTTGTATTCATAATTAAGAATTAATGAGTGCCTCTCTCCAGTGTCTTACCTCATAGGCAAAGTCGGTTTTGAGCTTGGCTTTGTCGAGGACTGAATAAGGAGGACGCGTTACTTTGCTGGGGAATTCACTTGAGCGACAAGGCAGTACCTTGCAAGCATTGCCTGCTTGGGCTACAATTTCGGTAGCGAAATCATACCAAGAGCAGACCCCTTCGTTAGAAAAATGATACACCTCGCGCTTGCCTTTATACAAGGCGTTTTCGATAACATACACCACAAAAGCGGCTAAGTCGGCAGCATTGGTGGGCGAGCCTACTTGGTCGAATACGACCTTTAGCTCGTTGCGCTCGCGGCTGAGTCGCTGTATGGTTTTTACAAAATTATGACCGAACTGCAGCGAGTACAACCACGCAGTACGTATGATAAGATGCTCAATACCAGCCTGCTGTATAGCCTGCTCTCCTGCTAATTTGGTACGACCATATACCCCCAACGGACAAGTGTTATCGGCTTCGGTATAGGGCGTATTGCCATTGCCTCCGAACACATAGTCGGTGGAGATATGAATAAGAGGAATAGAAACCTCAGCGCATACGGTCGCCAGATGGGCTACAGCCGTGTGGTTGATGCTTTCAGCCACAGCCGTATCGTCTTCAGCTTTGTCTACATTGGTGTAAGCGGCGCAATTCACTATCAGTCCGATGTGATTTTGGTGTACAAAAGAGCGTATCTCGTCTATTTGGGTAATATCGAGAACGTCTGCATCGGTGAAAAAATAGCGTGCTTTGCGGTCGGCGTTAGCTTTTATTTCGGAGCCTAACTGACCGTTAGCTCCTGTTACTAATACGTGCATCAGTAATAGGGGGGCTAACGGATTAATAACTAAAACTAAAAGCGTTAGCGCCTACAGCAGCATACTTGTTAGCCAAACGCGCTACATCGCCTTTGTA
This sequence comes from Capnocytophaga sp. FDAARGOS_737, assembly GCF_009730375.1. NCBI lineage: Bacteria > Pseudomonadati > Bacteroidota > Flavobacteriia > Flavobacteriales > Flavobacteriaceae > Capnocytophaga > Capnocytophaga sp. FDAARGOS_737. The sequence goes on from NZ_CP046316.1 coordinate 2,469,102, forward strand.
TTTTTCAGGTACACCAGCAGCAAAGGTGCCATACATTTGCGCAAATTTTTGCTTTAAATCAGGAGTTATTTCGATATTGAAATTCTCCATATAAAGGATTTGCTCTACTACTTTTACAAATTCTTCCATAATACTTAACTTATTAAATGATTACTATATAATTTAGTCGATTTGCCGATTAGTCGATTTGCCGATTGGTAAACTATCTAATTGTCTCATTTTCCGGTGGCAAAGGTACAAATAAATTTTGAAATAGCAATCAATAGTTATCAATAAAAATTAACAGCATATTAACAAGTTATCAACAGGGGTTGTTAATTTGATGATTTTTCGTTTTTTGTTCGCTCATCCTTCGCTCATCCTGTATTGTTCCTATAGTGTGTGATTTTTTTTAATATGAGAAGGCTGGGAGGGCTGAGAAGGCTGGGAGGCAAATGTAGTATTTGTATGCTAATAGATAAAAATAATTTTATATCTTTGCGGCAAAATAATCGATAATTAGAAATAATCAAAATTAGCTAACAAACTATGAACAAATGTATGATGCTCTTGCTTGCTTGCGTTACTGCCCTGCAAGCACAAGAGATTAAAACTTCTCAACAGCTTTGCGCTGATGGGCAATCGCGCCCCTATGTGGTTTATACTCCTACAAAACCCAACCCTAAAACTAAACCTTTATTGGTATTCTTGCACGGAGCCGTAGCCTCGCCTCAGGTCAATGCTAACCCCGAAGGCTATGTGCGCAAATCGCCCTTGGTAGCCTTAGCCGAGGCTGCTGATTGTTATCTGCTTTTCTGCTTCGGACAAAAAGGCGCTACTTGGTTCGATGCCGTAGGGCAACAAATGGTAATGGACGAAATCACTGCCGTAAAACAACAGTACCCTATCGACCCTGATAAAATCTTCCTGTCGGGCTTCTCTGATGGCGGTTCGGGGGTGTATTACTTCGCTATGACGCAACCCGACCCTTTTGCCGGCTTTATCGCGATGAATGGCAGCCTAAAAGTAGCCAGTATGTTGGGCGAAGAGGAGATTTTTCCCTGCAATATGAATCAAAAACCGCTGTATATACTCAATACCAGCGGCGACAGTCTCTATCCGCTTGAGCAAATCACCCCTTCTATCGACTTCCTACGGAAAGAAAATCCTAATATTACTTTCAAAACCCCTACAGGCGACCACTTTTTGGGTTACCTGCCCGAAGAACAGTCCGCATTAGTCGATTTTATTAAAAACCACACGCGCCAACCCCTTACCCATATAGTATGGGAGACCTCTAGTATTAACAAAATCAATCGGATAGGGTGGCTAAGCCTCAAATCGCTCGCCCTCGAGCAAGAGCGCGCCCCTTGGCATACTCTCTATCCCAAAGTGACCATACAGAACAACAAAGCCGATTTGGGCATCAAATACGACTATACTTACAAAGGCAAGGGCTTGCGCATAGCAGGTTTTAAGAATGACACCGTTACTGCCAAGCGTTTGGGCGCCAAAGAGGGCGATATACTCCTCGCCTTAGAGCGTGACAGTATCAGCTCGCCAATGGCACCGATGCTCTACACCGCCCAAAAGAAAGCAGGCGACCCTACCGAACTGACGGTGCTACGCGAGGGAGCGACCCTAGTGCTAAAAGGCAATTTTAACCAAGGATACCCCTATGCACTGCTAAAACATCAGCATAAAACCGCCAAGATTGAGGCGGAAATAAGAGGCAATGAGCTATATGTACGCACCTCGCGCATAGCTGCATACGAAATAGATAGGAAGCAAACGCCGGTGAAAATCAAGGGTAAAGTAAAAGATTTCATAAATAAACCTTAAAAAAGTTTTCGTTTTTGTTGTTTTTTAGGAAAGGTTTATATATTTTTGCCCCCGAATTTTCGATTTGGCGATTTGGCGATTTGTCAATTTGGCGATTTGTCGATTTACTTTTTCTAAGAAAATAAAAACTAAAATATCAAAATAATGGAACACCAAGATCAACAAAACAAAAGTTACGTATTGCCTATTGCGATGATGTTCGCACTATTCTTTATGATTTCATTCGTAACAGGCTTACAAAACCCTTTTGGGGTAATTGTTAAAAACCAATTTATGGCTAGCAACCTCGAATCGCAATTGGGGAACTTAGCGAACTTTATAGCCTATGCCTTTATGGGTATCCCTGCTGGGAAAATGTTAGAGCGCATTGGCTATAAGAAAACTGCCTTAGCAGCTATTGCAGTAGGTTTCGTAGGGGTATGTGTTACCTTCTTATCGGGCTCTGCAGGTAGCTTTGCCGTATACCTAACCGGTGCTTTTATCTCTGGTTTCTCTATGTGTATGCTAAACGTGGTGGTAAACCCTATGCTTAACACCCTTGGTGGTGGTGGCAAACGCGGTAACCAATTGCTACAGTTCGGAGGGGCTATCAACTCTATCGGGGCTACTATTGTGCCTGTATTGGTAGGTTACCTTATCGGTACTATCAGTTCAGAGACTTCTATAGCCAACGCTAACCCTGCCTTATTCTTAGCAATGGGTATTTTTGCCTTAGCGTTTATCGTATTGTTCTCGATGAACATTCCAGAGCCTCACGCAGCGGCTGCTGTTGCCAATGGGGTGAAGAATAGCCACAGTCCGCTATCTTTCCGTCACTTTGTATTAGGAGCTATCGCTATTTTCTTATACGTAGGGATAGAAGTAGGTATACCAAATATAGCCAACCTATTTATGACAGGTAGCACTGAAGCTAACGGTTTAGGCATTGACACCACTACCGCTGGTTCGGTAGTAGGTACTTATTGGTTTTTGATGTTTATCGGTCGTCTTACCGGTGGTTCATTAGGCGCTAAATTCTCAAGCAAAGGAATGCTTTCATTCGTATCGCTCTTAGGATTAGTGTTTGTACTCTTGGCTATCTTCATACCTGAAACACAAATGGTAAATATGCCTGTATTCAAAGCTGATATATCATTCGGTTTAGCACAAGTGCCTATGAGCATTATGTTCCTTATCCTTTGCGGCTTATGTACTTCGGTAATGTGGGGAGGTATTTTTAACCTTGCTACTGAAGGTTTGGGCAAATATACGGCTGCTGCTTCGGGTATCTTTATGGTGATGGTATGTGGTGGAGGTATCCTACCAGCTATACAAGGATGGGCTGCCGATGCTGTAGGTTATATACAAAGTTACTGGGTAATCGTACTTGCGATAGCTTACCTATTGTTCTACGCATTAGTAGGTAGCAAGAATGTTAATACCGATATTGATGTAGCTTAATTTTAGAATGTTTATAATGTGAAAAAGGCTGCCCTGCTCTTTAGGGTAGTCTTTTTCTTTTTTAACATATGGAGCAGATTTTCTATTTTATTGCAGAACTCACCGTAGCAGCAGGCGTATTTTACGCTCTTAAATGGTATTTGAAAACCCATCAAAACGATTTTGAAAAGCGTTTAGAGAGCTATTGCCCTCCTTCTCCCCTACCTGAGGCGCGACAACTATACCTAACTAAGCGGAAGAGAATTCTGAAGTATCTATTTACAACTGTAGTGATTGTCTTTTCGTTAATCCCTTTTCTGTTTATTGGGCTGTGCGTCGATTTTGAGGTGATACGCCAAATGGATAGCGTACCCTACTTGCTTTTTGGTTATATATTGGTAACGTCTATTACCACATTTGTCCCCTATTTGCTAATAATTTTCTATTATTTATACTACACTATCAACAGGACTACGCAAGCGCAACAACTGCTTTTGGCAGAAATGAGCGAAGAAGATTTTGCCTATTTGGAAAAGGTGAAACAGGTATCGAGATTGTTATACCTCTTGCCGCCATTTGTGTTGTGCCAAGAGAAGCTATACTTCTTTAAGCTAACGCATATCATTGAAGTACCGGTAACCAGCATTACGAACGTCAGTGCTATTTCAAAAGACAAATACAACAATATAACGGTGCTCATAGAGCACTCGCAGCGCACTACCCTAACAATACCCAGTGAATTGTATCCGTTTCTCACGGCATTTATGTTTAAATACCGTTTGGCTACAGGCTATGTAGCAGAGGGGCAAAGGGGTATTGAAGTGTGAGTTTTTTATCGTTAAGCTTTGTTTGTTCAGATTTTATTATTACCTTTGTAACCATAAAAACTAAAATACTATGCAGACATTAATTACAAAAACAGCTAAACCCGCTAAAAAAGAAGCTAAAAAAAAACTAACCAATGCCGAAAAAGATAAGCTTATAAAAGAACTTTCAGAACAAGCCAACAGAAATATAGCTTATAAATTTATGTTTAACTATTTAGGGAACAACACTATTTAAAAAAATAATTCTTCTTTTTTTCTTGCTAATTGAGAAAATAGTAGTACCTTTGCCGCCGAATTACGAACAAATCATTGTTTAACCTGATAAATACACACGAAGAAATGACCTACATCAAGTTACATATCGCATCTGTATTACCTTTGCACAAGGTAACGCTTCGTGGCGTATCCGCTTGATTAGAATAATAGTATAAAATATAGAAGAGCCCGAAGCACCCGCTTCGGGCTTTTTTGTATCCTCTCCCCCTTACCACATACCCAGCTGTGAGCCCTCGCTGGCTTCTCCCAAGGAGAGGGAGATTTTCCCGAAGCAATTTGTTAATTATTAATTGTCAATTGTTAATTGAAAAATGGGAAATCTATATATTACTCCCGAAGGAGGTGGTCGCCTCCGCAATTTGCGTTCTCGCAAGCTCATTGCTCGAGAAGACCACGAGAAGTATTTGCGCGAATGTATCAAACGCCAAAAAGTACTCTTTAAACAACGCCGTGAACTGCCGCTTGTGCCACTCGAAAAACCCTACCAAAAGGGCTATGTGCGTTTCTTTGTACTGAGGGAAGATGTGCGACAAGGCAAGCAAGCCGACTTTTTCGCGACACTTTTGGAGAAAATCAACACCTATCAATATGCCGATACACGCAAGTTCCAGAAGAAGAAAAAGCGTCGTGGCAAGCGTGTCTATATAGCTCGCAAACAAGAATTGTACGCTTTTAGTCAATGGGAATGGGAAAGAGCTCTTGAAAAAGGAAAATTTACCCAAAAAGAACGTGCCTATTTTGCAAAAATAGAGTGTTTCAATCGCCAAAAAGACCGTTTTGAAATCTATTACGAGTTTACCGAGGCGTGGCGTTTTGAGTTGCGTGTAAAGCCTAATATGATTACGCATTACCGTCCGGTAGATATAGCCATAGAGCAAGAACTCGCCGAGCTTGATAAAATCATAGATAACCATAAGAACTGGGGGATTATCCATAGCAAAATCTATGGAGGCAGTTATTCGTGGAATCAATTCCAAAAGCGCTATACGCCTAAGGAAAAGTACAAACGCACCCCGCTGAAAGAAATTGCAGCCCTTAAGTATCACACCTCAGCAATGGAAATCGCAGATATACTTTTAGAAGTCAATCTTTAACCTTATCCGACCAGTCCGCCCCACCGGACTCGTTCGATTTACAAAAAACAAAAGAAAAAATGGAAGAAAAAATCATACAAATCACTGCAGGGCGTGGTCCTTTAGAATGCCAATGGGTGGTAGCCAAAGTGCTGAAAGTCTTTTTGCAAGAGGCTACCCAAAAAGGCATTGACTATACTATCGTCAGCCGAGAGGAAGGCGACGCTAATCTGACTATAAAATCAGTTACTGTGCAACTTAAAGGCAAGGAGCTATCGGCTTTCCTAAAAAGTTGGCTCGGCACGGTTTGTTGGGTGGGCAAGAGTACCTTTCGCAAATTCCACCAGCGTAGCAATTGGTATATAGGCGTTTTCGAGCTCGACCAACTGCAACGTCAGTCTTTTTCGGAGCGCGATGTACAGTTCCAAACCACTCGTTCGCAAGGCAATGGCGGACAGAATGTGAACAAGGTCAATTCGGCAGTACGCGCCACTCACCTGCCTACTGGTGTCAGCGTATTTGCACAAGATTCGCGTTCGCAACTCGACAATAAGAAGCTCGCCCTCAACCGTCTGAGGGAAAAGCTCGCCGAAATAGAGCTTCAGCAACTTGCCGAGCAAGCGCAAAACCATTGGAATAATCACACCCAAGTGCAGCGGGGCAACCCTGTTCGCACCTTTAATGGCTCTGACTTCAAAAGCACTTATGTAGAAAAGAGTTATAAGAAGGAACGTGCTGCGGCTAAAAAGAAAATTAGTCGATTTGCCGATGAGTCGATTTGCCGATGAGTCGATTTGTCGATTAGCAAATGATTGTGTCGCTACGACCTTTGGCGAAGTTGAGTAAAAACTAAAAGCAATATGATCAGAACAATTATTTTTGAAAAAGAAGAGGATATATCCTCTACGATTAGCGATATATTGATTCCGAGTTTGGGTGTAACACTGCCTATATGGATATATAATGAAGCAGGAGAAGCAGGTTTCTTTTCGCCTAAGCAAGAAGTTGTCTTTGAACAGTTCTTTTATCACAATTCCTATCAGGAACAACTCAAAGAGCAATTGCGGGACTTTTACGAAGAGCTAGTTAACAAAGGAGAACTGGAGCGAAAGAATGAACACCATTTTGAGCTTGATTTTGAGTTTGTAGCTATCCCCAGTCAGTGTAAAACCTCTAAAAACATTGTTTATGTAGGAGCTTTTACCAATTGGGATAGAGAGGATAGTGAATTCCCTTTGGAAGTAGAAATTTATTTTGAAGAAGGAGAAGTGATGTGGATAGATGAACTCCGTGGCACTTATACTTTTCCACATTAAAGAATTAAAACAATGACAAACAAAATCATTATTATAGACTTAGAAGCGACTTGTTGGGAGGGAATACCCCCAAAAGGAGAAGTCAGCGAAATTATAGAAATAGGCATTTGCCTGCTTGATACCCTTACAGGTGAGATTAGCGATAACAGAGGTATTTTGGTAAAGCCTACGCATTCCAAAATCAGTCCTTTTTGTACTCAACTTACCACCATTACCCCCGAACTGGTAGCGCGGGAAGGCGTAAGTTTTGAAAAAGCCTTGCAAATCCTTAAAAGGGAGTACCAAGCCTATCAGTACACTTGGGCGAGTTATGGGAATTACGATAAAAATATGCTCCAAAAGCAATGTGCACTTAGGAAACTACCTTACCCAATGCGCAATGAGCATATCAATGTAAAGGAACTCTTCCAAGAGGTAACCCAGCACCCCAAGCGATTGGGAATGCATCAGGCACTGAACTACCTGAAGATACCCCTTGTAGGAACCCACCACCGAGGCAAAGACGATGCTTATAACATCGCTAAAATAATGCACTGCTTGTCTCATTATCAATTGACAAATTAATTCGCAATGAAAAACAACCTTATTCACGGCGTTCATATTTTTGAAAGCGATCTCGCTAATGAGTTGGATAGCATAGTAGAAGATGCTTATCACTACGGCGCTACAGAAGCCGAAATACGCTCCCTTATAGACACTTTTCGCAAGGAAGCAGTGCGCACTGCTTTGGAGAAGGAAATATTTTTGACCCTTCGCCTTGCTATTTTGTGGCAGTATGGGTGGTTGCGCCCCGAGGAGGTAGCTCCTCTGCAACAGTTGGTACAAAAAGGAGTTTCTAAAAAGTGGCTACAGCAGTTTGGTACTGATACCCCTCAGATGAGCTATGCAAAGCGACAACAGCAAGTAGTACGACTGCTCTCTCGCCTTGCCACTGCCAATACAGCAGTGCCTGCACGCGAACATTGGCAAAAGGTAACCGATTTCCTTTTTGTGCCTTATGAAGTGCTGAGCGTACCCTTGTTGGGAGGTCAGTATGGTGCGGTATGGCTATTGAGGACTGATAACTATGAGGGCGACGGACATTATACTTTCGTGGAACTATTGTATAAAAGCACTGAAAAGCCAACGATGGAATCGCTAATGGAGGCGCGCCTTCAGCTGATGGGAGATGGTGAGAAGAAAGTGCTCAGTGATGTGCGTAGGGTAAGTCATAAAGCCTTGTTGCTCTTTGCCGAACGTTTGGAGCGGATAGGTACTGCCATTCCTAAAAAATCCCTACCAGAGCCTTCGCCCTATATAATAGCCTACGATTCTTTTGAGAAATTCGTACAGCGATGGAACAGCGATACAGGTATCCCCGATAAAAGGAAAAGAAAGAAGTTCAAGTCAGTCGTTGCCCATTGGTATATTAGTAAATTGACAAATTAATCCTATGAAAAAGTTTGAATTTAAATACCAATTTGAGTTCTTTTGTTCCCCTATTTGGATAGAGGAAAACGTGAAGAATCCTACCCCTCGCAATGTGGAAATTGCGGATTTGGATATCAATCCATATCTAAAAGAAGAATTAGAGGAACTCAATCACTTGTATCAAGAGATTTTCAATGACAATTACCCTCCAGAATCCGATTTCAAAGATGCCGTAAGTGAGTACATATTTGTAAACCGCGTACTTGTTTCGGCAGAACTCTTAGAGAAAGAAGTAGGGGAGCAATACATTTTTGTCTTTGATTATCCAAAATGGAGAGAAAAATTAGCAGATTTGAAAATTAGCTAATGAGTGCAATACTCCACTTGATTACTCTGTTAATCAATTACTTTATTGCCCCCTTCGGGGGAACGGGGGCATTAGCAAATCAACAAATTATTATGGCAAATTTAAAACTTAAAGGGAAAGACCTACTCAAGTTAGGTTTCCCGAATAATCAATCTATTAATGTAGCGTTGGAAGTGATGAAACGCAATTACGCTACTAAAAACTTAGCGTATGTAAAGTCGGTACTTGAGGATATTCTAAAAAATCCTGCACAGTACGAAGGTCACCTTACTTTCGGGCAGATAGCCGAAGCGTTGCTTTCGTCTACTAAAACCGAAAAACGACAGCTCAATAGCTTGCGCGCGCCTTATCACATCTTTGGCGAGGACATCACCGAAGAGGCAAAAACGCAACTCTATACGGCTCTGAAACTCCCTATTTCGGTTGGCGGTGCCCTGATGCCCGATGCCCATAGTGGCTATGGTTTGCCCATTGGGGGCGTGCTGGCGGTAGAGAATGCGGTCATTCCTTATGGGGTGGGCTTGGACATCGGTTGCCGTATGTGCCTTAGTATCTTGGATATCCCTGTGTCGTACCTCTCAGGGGCACGCGATAAGTACGAGAAAGCCCTTGCCGAGCATACGAAGTTTGGTATGTACGAAACCCACAAATCGCACGTAGAACACGAGATTTTCGACCGCGATACTTTTTCGCTTATCCCTATCCTCAAACGTTTGAAAGATAAGGCAATCAAGCAGATGGGTACTTCGGGCAGTGGCAACCACTTTGTGGAGTTTGGCGAGGTAGAGCTTTTAGAAGACGACCCACAAATAGGGCTACCTAAAGGCAAGTACTTGGGAATCCTTTCGCATAGCGGGTCGCGCGGGTTCGGGGCGGAGATAGCGCAATATTACGTGCGCGTGGCAGCCGAACAATGTCCGCTACCCAAAGAAGCACAGCAGTTTGCGTGGCTCGACCTCAGCACTCACTTAGGGTTAGAGTATTGGACGGCTATGAACCTTGCAGGCGATTACGCTTCGGCTTGTCACGATGACATTCACCGCCGACTTATTCGCGCGGTAGGCGGGCGACTAAGAGCGCGTATTGAGAACCATCATAACTTTGCGTGGAAAGAAATTCATAACGGCAAGGAGGTGGTAGTGCACCGCAAAGGGGCGACTCCTGCTGGCGAGGGGGTATTGGGCATTATCCCTGCCTCGATGACCGATGCTGGCTATATAGTGCGCGGCAAGGGCAATGCTGAGAGTTTTAGTTCAGCCTCACACGGGGCTGGGCGTGCCTTCTCGCGCAATGAGAGTAGAAATCGCTTTACCAGTTCAGATATTAAAAAAGCCCTCAAAGCCAAAGATATTACCCTTATTGGGGGCAATGCCGAAGAAGCCCCTATGGCATATAAAAACATCGAAACGGTAATGCAATCGCAAAGAGATTTGGTAGAGGTAATAGGGCGCTTTCAGCCTCGTATTGTGCGTATGGATAAGTAAATTTTGTGTATCTCAACATAAAATAGTACTTTTGCCTAACTTTCTTAGTCAAAAACAAACGTGATTACCAAAAACACTATCGATAAAGTATATGATCAGATGCGAGTAGAAGAGGTCATCGGCGACTTTGTACAGCTCAAACGCGCCGGCTCTAACTACAAAGGCTTAAGTCCGTTTTCTAACGAACGGACGCCGAGCTTTATGGTCTCGCCAGTGAAGCAGATTTGGAAAGACTTCAGCAGTGGCAAGGGGGGTAATGCTATCGCTTTCTTAATGGAGCACGAGCATTTTACCTACCCCGAAGCCATTCGCTATCTGGCTAAGAAATATCACATAGAGATTGAAGAAAGCCAACCATCTACAGAAGAAAAAGAGAAAGCCGATGAGCGCGAAAGCCTCTACATAGTGTCGGAGTACGCACAGCAGTTTTTTCAAGACTCGCTGCTCAACACTGAGGCTGGCAAAGCCATCGGACTTTCTTATTTCAAAGAGCGCGGCTTTACCGATGATACTATCAAAAAGTTCTGTTTGGGCTTTTCGCCTGATGAATGGACAGCCTTTACTGATGCTGCCCTTGCCAAAGGTTATCAACTGCCTTATTTAGAGAAAACGGGACTTACAATTGTTAATGGCGACCGCAAGTTCGACCGCTTCAAAGGCAGGGTGATGTTCCCCATACACTCTATGAGCGGGCGTGTGCTCGGCTTTGGGGGGCGCATTCTTACTAACGACAAGAAACAGGCCAAATACCTCAACTCGCCCGAGAGTGATATTTATCACAAGAGCAAAGTGCTGTATGGTATTTTCTTTGCCAAGCAGGCGATTGCCAAGGCTGATAACTGCTACCTTGTAGAGGGATATACCGATGTGATACAGCTACACCAGAAAGGCATTGAAAACGTGGTAGCCTCGAGCGGTACTGCCCTTACCCCCGACCAAATAAGGCTTATACACCGCCTAACCCCCAACATCACGGTGTTATACGATGGCGATGCGGCAGGTTTGCGCGCTTCTATTCGCGGGATAGACCTTATCCTTGAGCAAGGTATGAACGTAAAGGTCTGCACCTTCCCCGATGGCGAAGACCCTGATAGCTTTGCGCGCAAGACCGCCTACGAAGACCTTGTGATATATCTGCAAGACCACGCTACCGACTTTATCCGCTTCAAAGCCTCTCTACTGATGCAAGAGGCGCAAGACGACCCTATCAAAAAAGCCGAAACCATACGCGATATGATAAACAGCATCGCCAAAATACCCGATGCTATCAAACGCGAAGTGTATGTGCGCGAGTGTGCTGTGATAATGGACATTTCGGAAGAGGTGCTCTTTAGTACCCTTTCGCAAATGCTCAAAAAAGACCTGTACGAAGGGCAAAAAGTAGAGCGCAAGCAGCCTACTATGCAGGTAAGCAGAACGCCCGAAGCCGTAGAGCAACGCGGCATCAACAAACTCGAAACCCTTGAGCACGACCTTATCAAAACGCTGTTGCTATACGCTAATCGCGAGTGTGAGTTTATCGATACCATACTCGAACAAGACGAAGAAGGCAACCTAAAGGAAAAGCAAGTGCAGCAAACCCTAAAGGTATACGAGAAAATATTCTTAGAACTGCAAGAAGACGAAATAGAGCTTGCCAATCCCGATTTTAAGCAAATATACCAGCTGCTGATGCAGAAGCTAAACGAAGACCCTGAGTACAACATAGATAGAATAGCTAACGAACTGCCTGTCGAGCTATCAGAAAAAGTATCAGACCTAATAATGGAAGATGAAAACCGCCATTTAGACGATTGGGAGCGGCGTGACATCATCGCTAAAGACAAAGATGCACACATCAACGCAATGGTAAGCGATATCATCTTAAACATTCGCACGCTATTAGTGCGCCACCTTATTCAGGAGATACAAGCGCAATTTGCTTCAGCAGAAGAAGAGGAGAAACGAGAGCTCTTAGAAACCGTAAAGAGCTACTTACAACTACAGAAGCTATTAGCCAAACGCCTAAATGTAGTAGTAAATTATTAAAGAGTTCCTTGTGCTTTAAGAAAAAGTTATTACATTTGCACCTCGTAAACACTAAAAACTAATAACCATTATGAAAATATCTGTAGAACTAACCTTTAGTCCGTTGCAAGACGATTTTGAAAAACCTATTCAGCACTTCATCAGAAAACTACGTGCCTCAGGACTTATTATCAAAGAAAATCCGCTAAGCACGCAAATCTACGGCGATTACACCCAAGTGATGAGCCTCCTCACTACCGAAATAGAAGAAGCTCTTGATTTGGTAGAACACGGACTTATGTACGTGAAAATAGTAAAGTCTGACCGCCACGACTACGTTCCTTTCTCTTAACTAACTACCGATGACTGATTTATTTGCTCAATACCAAGGGGTAGAAACTCACTTGGTAGTCTTAGAAATTATCGGAGTCTTTTTCGGCTTCTTAAGCGTTTGGTTTGCTAAAAAAGGGAATATATGGGTGTACCCTACGGGTATCATCAGCACTGTACTCTTTGTCTATCTGCTTTGGCACTATGTGCTGTGGGGCGATATGCTTATCAATGCTTATTATACCGCAATGAGTATCTACGGATGGGTACTATGGGCTAAAAACGCTCATAACAATGTTATTACTATCAGTCGCACTACTTCTCGCGATTGGTATATCTGTGCCGGCTTAGGGCTCTTCAGCCTCACTTTCGTTACTACAGTCTATTACCTCAAGCCTTTTATACAAAACAACTTCTCTATGGAAGGCGTAGCTTTAGGTTTTGAGCACTTCTTACCTACCGAATACGTTGATGTATTCACCACCGCTATCTTCTTAGTAGGTATGTGGCTAATGGCAAAACGCAAAATCGAAAACTGGATTTTCTGGATTGTAGGCGACTTTATCTCTGTACCCCTATACCTCAAAAAAGGAATGCTCTTTACTTCATTCCAATACCTTTTATTCACCATCATTGCTATTATGGGTTATATAGAATGGAAACGACACTTACGCAACACCCCAGCCCCCTCACAAAAGTAGCTTTTATAGGCCCTGAAAGCACAGGCAAAACTACCCTAAGCGCGCTATTGGCGCAGCACTACCATACCCTATATGTAGAGGAGTATATGCGCACCTATCTGCAACGCAAATGGGACGAGCACCGACTTACTTGCACCCCTGACGATGTGCTACCCATAGCCGAAGGACAGATGCGCACCGAAAACGAGCTCGCTGCTCAAGCCCATCGCTTCCTCTTCTGCGACACCTGTCTGCTGGAGCTGATGATTTACTCTTATCTGTACTACGGTTATTGCGACCCACGTATAGAGCAGGCAGCCCTCTCTCACCATTACGATTTTATCTTCCTAACCTACATCGATGTGCCTTGGGTAGCCGATGACCTACGCGATAAACCCAACGAGCGCGATGAGGTATTTGCTTTCTTCCAACAAATGCTTGACCTACACCACATTAGTTATATTATCCTCAAAGGCGACTTACACACACGGCAACAACAAGTAGTACATTTTTTAGACAGCTATCAAAAAAATTAACAGTATTGCGTTAAAATTTAACATAGCTTTAACGTATAGGGGGGGGTAAAATGCTTATCTTTGCCCCCGAAAATACACAAGATATTTGCTTTTCTTAAAGTCCCGACTTTCATTCTCTTTCATCTATTCTATTCTCCTCAGAAAGTCGGGCGATATTTCAGAGAATAGCAGAAGGGTTCCCACAATCATACACACCCTTCTGCTTCTTTCTCTGATTTTTTTATAGTTCCTTCAAAAGTTTTTTATATTTTTGCGCTATTAAATCACAATAAACAACTAATGGTTAGTAATATAAAAGAAAATGAGCAAGATTTTTAGTAAAAACGCCTTCCTTTGGCTCTTAGTACTAATGGTACTATTGGGCAAACTAATCCCCTATCGCGAAAGCTATAACGCTTACTTCAATTTAGGTACTTTTATTGATTGGGGCATAGTGATTATCTTCCTCCTCTATGGGCTTAAACTCAATATCCGCGAGGTGGTAAACGACATCAAAAACTGGAAACTACACCTACTAGTGCAGCTGGCTACCTTTGTGCTTTTCCCGCTTTTGGTCATTGCTTTCTATCCGCTAGCCAAAGACACTACTTTCTACCTGCTATGGTTTTCCATATACTTCCTCTCTTGCCTACCCTCTACAGTATCATCATCAGTGGTGATGGTCTCTATCGCTAAAGGCAATGTACCCTCAGCTATCTTCAACGCCTCTATATCAGGACTTATCGGCATCTTTGCCACCCCTATGCTAATGCACCCCTTCATGGATAACAGCAGCAACGCTACAGTCGACCAAGCCTCTATCATCCAACAACTATTGCTAAAAGTACTCTTGCCTATCGTATTAGGCTTGCTTCTAAACCCCTTATGCCGAAAGTTCATCACCCGTTACGGAAAACTCATTGGCAAGTTCGACCGACTTATCATCTTACTAATCGTTTATGAGAGCTTTTCTACTGCCTTTGTAAATCAAGTGTTCAGCAGCGTACCAGCCGTAACGTTTCTTATTATCGCAGGGGCATCAGTAGGACTGTTCTTCATTGTCTATCACGTATTAAGCTGGGCAGCTAAGCGTTTGGGCTTCAACCGCGAAGACACTATCACTACTACCTTCTGCGGCTCTAAAAAATCATTAGTACACGGCAGCTTGTTTATGATGGTATTAGGCATTCCTGACGATAATAAAGTAATGTTTCTCTTACCCATAATGCTATACCACAGCTTTCAGTTGTTCTACGTAAGCTGGCTAGCAAATAAATTATCAACAACACAAAGCAAACCCTAACAAACTATGAGAAAAGCACTAATCATCTTAACCACCTTAATAGCCATTGTAGGCTGCCAAACACGTATTAAGCCTCTTACAGATTTAGACGACAACCAATTGCACGGCAAGGTAAAACAAATGCTCGAGCTAACCTATTACTACGGCAATGTCGATAGAGTGTTTTTTGAAGAGAAAACCAAAGCCTCCGATTCAATGTTGTATATTTTTAATGAAAAAGGCTATTATACCGAAGCCGTTCGCTTAACTCCTTCTGATGATGACGAGGACGAACAGGCGGCCAGAAAAATCTACGTTACTCGCACTGCCGACGAAGTAAAAACAACCGCTTACAACAGCGATGGAGATATCCTATACCAAAGCATAAGTAAGCTAAACCCAGAAGGCTTAGAGCTTACCCGAACAGATGTTTATAAAAAAGATGATGAAAAGATTGTAATGAACTCCACTTATGACCATAAGAATCTCAAGAGAGAAATAAATATTGAACACAAAGACGGAAGTAAGCAGAAAAATGTACTAACCCATAACAAAAAAGGACAAGTCATTAAAGGAGAGTTTTACATAGGCAGCGAAAATGAGCTTTTTTTAACCTCTATATGTACCTACAACAGCAAGGACTATTTAGAAAAACGTGAACGGAAGTATGCTACTTATTCGGTTACTACCACTTACGAGTATGAATATGATGCCCAAGGCAGTGCCACTGTCGTCAAGGAATACGAAGACGGCAAACTCACAACCACAAGAAAGAGAATCATAGAGTATTATTAACACCCCCAATCCAAACCACTAAATTATGACGATTAAAAACTGGGAAGACACCGATAAACCTCGCGAAAAGATGATGGCGCAAGGCAAAACCGCATTAAGCAATGCAGAACTTTTAGCCATTCTCATTGGCTCAGGGGCTGCCAATGAAAGTGCCGTTGCTTTAAGCAGACGCATATTGGCTTCAGTAGGCAATAGCCTAACCACTTTGGGCAAACAAACCCTCGCACAGCTCACCGCCTTCAAAGGCATCGGAACAGCCAAAGCAATCACAATTCTCGCCGCTACCGAAATCGGGCGTAGGCGTGCTGCCGAAACACCTGAGCCACAGCCTAGAATCGAAGCCCCTCATAACATCTTCACCTTAATGCAACCCCTTATTGGCGACCTGCCGCACGAAGAGTTTTGGGTGCTATACCTCAATAGCGCCAATCGCGTCATTCACAAATGCCGACTTTCTTCAGGAGGCATCACGCATACTACCGTCGATATACGACTTCTCTTCAAAAACGCCTTAGAGCAAGGTGCCGTCGCAATTATTTTAGTACACAACCACCCTTCAGGCAGCACCGAGCCCAGCCACGACGACATACAGCTAACCCAGAGAGTAAAAACAGCAGCCGAAACCTTAGACATCAAACTATTAGACCACGTAATTATCACCGAGAAAGCCTATGAAAGTTTAGTAGAAAACGGAATTATGTTTTAAATTTAGAAATTTTGGAGGTGATTTAAAATGGTAAATTTCTGTTTTAAGGGCTCGTGTGATTTCCATATAGTGTTATTTTATCTTTGCTATGTCGTTTTTATAACTCGCAAAAGTATAGCGATGCAAAAGCGATTTTGAGACTTTTCAGATAGCCTCAACGGGTGTATTAACAACTAAAGTAGTGAAATACAAACTTAGGAAATTGGTCTCTAAGGTTGTAATATCCTTTGATGATGGCAAAATATTCTTGATCATCCCACAAGTGGGCTTCCACTCCTACAGCGGTATCATCATTGTTGAAGTTATACACCTCTAAATTCACCCCTCCGCCTTCTTCTTTATCCATTTCTTCTATAGGAAAGAGGTGTAATACGCTTTTGTCTTCTACAAAGTCAAGCATTTCATAGATTTCTTCTAAAAATTCTCCTGAAATATCAAATTTTTCAGCTAATACTTGGGTATTTTGCGATTTATAAGCATTTAAAAAATCGGTAAGAGCGTAGTAAATTTCTGTTTTAAGGGCTTGTGTAATTTCCATATAGTGTTATTTTATCTTTGCTATGTCGTTTTTATAACTCGCTAAACTGATGTTTCCTTCTAAAACCAATTCGCAAAGGGCTGTTGGGTCATAATTTTTAAAGGAATGAAGGGTATAATAGCAATGCTTGTTATCGCGCTCTAAGTGAAGTACATAACCATCGGGTTCATCTTGAAAAACAACGATTGCTTCTTTGTACTTTTCTAAGGTTGCTACCGAGCGTATCAAATCCTGCCTACTATCGTGCAAGTGAGAGGCTACAAAGGCTATTTCGGTAGTGCCATTGCTAATAGTTACCATTGCCCAGCCATGTTCTTTGGGAGTGTAATCAATCATTGCAAATTAATAAAGTTTCATTAGTAAATCGGCAAAAGAAGTAGCAATAGGAGAGGGCTCTATGTCTTGTATATTATGATTAAAAAGATAAATCTGCTGGTCTTCTGCTAATAGAAGCGTATCGCCCGCAGGAGTGCACGCAATCGGTATTCCCTGTTTCTGAAAGTCAGTATACAAGTCTATCAGCGAATGAAACTTATAAGCCGACCGAAAAGCCAAAAAGCGGTCTATTACCACCTTACTGCCTTTCACCCTGTTTTTAGAAGGAATGCCTCCGTTGTGCTCCAACAGAAAACGAATATATTCCTCATCGATAGGCTGGCTCAGCTCTCTCTGAAAATCAGCAATTTCTGTTTCTTCCGCCTTGTCCGTTTCGTAGGCTTTGATGAGGTTTTTTAGGGTTTGTTTATCGGGCAAAATCTTATAAGCCCTGAGCTGTTCCACTTTCTCCGGACTCAAGCCATATTTCTCAAAAGTAAGTTTTTTCATAGGTTTATTATCCACTAATCGTTTCTAAATGAAGGCGGTAGTTATCATCGAGCCTGATATTCACCAGATGCCCCAAAAAGTAATCAGTGTCCGTATCTACATCAAAAATGCAAGGGTAGTTTGTATGTAGCCATAGGGCTTAATTTTGGGCTACAAAAATAACAAATAATCAACAGATATACAAACGTATCAAAAATTTCTTTCTATCATAGATAAAAAAATTTGGAGGTGATTTAAAAAGTATGATGAATTTTGGACTTATGTTCAGAAAAAAGAGAACAAACAGTGGCTTATATACGCTTATGACAGAGAAACACGAGAAATTATAACTTATGTTTGGGGTAAAAGAGATTTAAGAACAGCTAAAAAGTTAAGGAAGCAACTTAAAGAACTGAATATTACCTATGATTCTATAGCAACTGATGATTGGAAAAGTTTTAAAACAACTTTTAAAGAGGATAATCATCTAATAGGAAAAGCATATACTGTTGGGATAGAGTGGAATAACTGTAAATTGAGACATAGAATAAAACGAGCTTTTCGCAAGACTTGTTGTTTTTCATCATACTTTTTGAAACACCACCGAAATTTTTTCTGTTCTTACTTACCCTATACAAACAATATAGGAACGATATAGGAACGATACAGGAACGATACAGGAAGAACACAACATCGCCCAAAGTATAAATATCTCCCCAAAAACCCGAAAACAGAAAAATATCCTAATTTGTCATTTGCCATTTGCCATTTGTCATTAAATTACTATCTTTGTGCTTTCAATAGTAAAACAGCAATATTATGGGTATGATTATGAACTACCTCCGCGTACCTAAGGCGGAGTTTGACAAATATCTAAAAGAACCTAAGGCACTCGAAGAGGAGATTCATACGCTTTTCGAGGCTGAAGAAACCAGTGAACGTTTATTTGATGTTGATAAGGCATGGAGCGGCATTATGTACCTACTCACAGGCAGTGCTTTCGTATGCGGCTACGAAGAAGATTCCGACGATGATGTATCTCGCCTCTTTTTCAGCGGACAGCTTTTTGATGAGCAGTCTGACCTCTATGGATTTGGACCTGCGCACTACATTACCCCCGCTCAAGTGGCGGCACTCAGTAAGCGACTCAGTGCTATGTCCGAAGCTGACTTAAGGGAAAACTACAATCCCGAAGAGATGGCTGCAAATGAAGAGCTTTATCCCTCATTAGAGTGGAACGAAGATGATTTTTCTTACCTAAAGTATCACTTCGAAAAGTTGCAACAGTTTTTTACCACAGCAGCCCAAAACGGCGATGCTATAGTAAATTTCCTATCATAACAATTCAAAAATATCAAAAAGTGGAAAAAACAGCTTCTCAAATCATTGATTGGATAAAAAACTACGCCCAGCAAGCCCGTGTCAAAGGCTTGGTGATAGGCATATCAGGAGGGGTAGACTCAGCCGTAGTCTCTACTCTCTGCGCGCGTACGGGGTTACCTACCCTTTGCCTCGAAATGCCCATTCATCAGGCAGAAAGCCACATAAGCAGAGCCGAAGAGCACATCAGCTTCCTCAAGGCGCACTACCCTAACGTCACTAATTTGCGGGTAGACCTCACCCCTGTATTCGACCAATTCGTAGTGCAAGTGCCGCTGACCGATAAGCCCACCTACGAAATGGCTTTGGCGAACACCCGTGCCCGCCTACGAATGACGACTCTTTACTACTTCGCTGGTTTAGAGGGGTATATCGTAGTAGGTACCGGCAATAAGATAGAAGATTTTGGCGTAGGCTTCTTCACCAAATACGGCGATGGAGGCGTAGACATCAGTCCTATAGCCGACCTGATGAAGAGTGAAGTGTACAAACTTGGCGAGTACTTACAGGTGCCTCAAAGCATTCTCAAAGCCAAACCCTCTGACGGACTTTTTGGCGATGACCGCAGCGATGAAGACCAGTTAAAAGCCACTTACGACGAGTTAGAGTGGGCTATGCTCCAAACTGAGCAAGGACAAACTGCCGAAGCCTTCACAGGCAGACAGCGCGAAGTATTCGAGATATACACCCGCCTCAACCGTGCTAACCAACACAAAATGCAACCCATACCCATTTGCAAAATCAACAAATAAAACAAATTGACTAATCGGCAAAATCAACAAATCGACAAATTGACAGAAATGAATATACTAATCTTAGGCTCTGGCGGTCGCGAACACGCCTTTGCCGTAAAACTACACAGCAGTCCACTTTGCGACCAGCTCTACATAGCCCCTGGCAATGGGGGTACTCACCACGTAGCTACCAATGTAGCTATTAGCCCTACCGACTTTCCTGCGCTAAAAGCCTTTGTACTCGAAAAAGAGATTGCAATGGTGGTAGTAGGTCCCGAAGACCCTTTAGTAAAAGGGGTATATGATTTCTTCGTTAGCGACAAAGACCTTGCTCACGTACAAGTAATAGGCCCTTCGCAACTCGGTGCTACCCTCGAGGGCAGTAAAGAGTTTGCCAAAGAGTTTATGGTGCGCCATAACATTCCTACGGCTAAATATGCGAGTTTTACTAAGGAAACGGTTGAAGAAGGTTGTGCTTTCCTCAGCACGATGAAAGCCCCTTACGTCCTCAAAGCCGACGGATTGGCGGCAGGCAAAGGGGTCGTAATACTCGAAGACCTACACGAAGCACAAGCCGAACTACGCCATATGCTTATCGATGCTAAGTTCGGGCAAGCCAGCACCAAAGTAGTGATTGAAGAGTTCCTCAAAGGTATAGAGCTTAGCTGTTTTGTGCTAACCGATGGCGTCGATTATAAAATATTGCCTACTGCCAAAGACTACAAGCGTATAGGCGAAGCCGATACAGGGCTCAACACTGGTGGTATGGGGGCGGTTTCTCCGGTGCCTTTTGCCGATGCCGCTTTTATGCAGAAGATAGAAGAGCGCATCGTAAAACCTACCATCAACGGACTACAAGCAGAAGGCATTGTCTATAAAGGTTTTGTTTTCATCGGACTTATAAAAGTTGAAGGCGAACCTTACGTGATAGAATACAACGTGCGTATGGGCGACCCCGAAACAGAAGTGGTTTTACCTCGCATAGAAAGCGACTTAGTGCCTCTATTCCAATCGCTTTACAACGGCACTTTGGCTGCACAAGAGCTAAAGGTAACCCCAGAAAGCGCTACCACAGTGGTAATGGTATCAGGGGGCTATCCTGAGGAATACGAAAAAGGGAAAGTCATCACCGGCACCGAAAGTGTAACCGATAGTATGGTATACCACGCAGGCACAACCCTAAAAGAGGGCGCACTGCTAACGGCAGGCGGTAGGGTATTGGCAATCACCTCATTAGGTGCTGATTTTCACCAAGCGCTACAGAAGTCATACCACAGTATCAGCAAAATACATTTCGAAGGGGCTTATTACCGAAGAGACATCGGTAAAGACCTTTCATCACTCTAATCAAAATTCTTATGAGGGTTGTCATCACAGGAATGGGGATTTATTCGTGTATAGGCACTTCGCTAAGCGAGGTCTATAGCTCATTATATCAGGGGAAGTCGGGTATTGTAGTACAGCCCGAGCGCAAGCTGATGGGCTATAGGTCAGCCCTTACAGGTGTTCTGCCTACCCCAGAACTCAAAGGTATATTGGGGCGGAGAGAGCGCATATCTATGGGGCAGGAAAGTGAGTTTGCCTATATGGCTACCCGCGATGCCCTTAGCGCGGCACAGATAGACCTCGATTTTCTACGCCAGAATGAAGTAGGCATTCTCTACGGAAACGATAGCGTAGCCGAATCGGTAGTACTCACACACGACAAAATACGCGAGAAGAAAGACACGGCATTACTCGGTTCAGGGGCAGTATTTCGCACAATGAACTCTACCGTTACGATGAACCTCTCCACGCTCTTTCAGCTGCGCGGAGTGAATATGAGCATTAGCGCGGCTTGTGCCAGTGGTTCGCACGCCGTAGGGTTGGGCTATCTACTGATACAGAGCGGTATGCAAGATTGTATCATATGCGGCGGAGCCCAAGAGGTAAACCCTTATTGTATGGGCAGTTTCGACGGATTAGGAGTTTTCTCAATACGCGAAGAGGCGCCTGCACTTGCCTCTCGTCCGTTTGATGCACATCGAGACGGCTTAGTACCTAGCGGAGGGGCTGCCACCCTTATACTCGAAAGTTATGAGCACGCGCTAAAGCGTGGGGCTACCCCTATAGCCGAAGTAGTAGGCTACGGCTTTTCTTCTAACGGCGCTCATATCTCTACCCCAAGTGTAGAAGGCCCCGCCCGCGCGATGAGGCGAGCACTGCAAAATGCAGGTATGCAGCCCCACGAGATAGACTATATCAATGCGCACGCTACATCTACCCCCATAGGCGATGCCAATGAAGCAAAGGCTATTTACGAAGTATTTGGCAGCAAAACGCCTGTGAGCTCTACTAAATCGATGACGGGACACGAATGCTGGATGGCAGGGGCAAGCGAGCTCATATACAGCATACTAATGATGCAACACGACTTTATAGCTCCTAATATCAACTTCGAAACCCCCGATGAAGACAGTGCCAAGCTAAATATTATCAGCAGTACGCAACAAAAGTCCATCAATGCTTTCTTGAGCAATTCATTTGGCTTTGGTGGTACTAATTCAGCTTTAATAATTAAAAAAATGCCCGTTAGCTAAAGCTAACGGGCATTTTTTTGATATTATTTATCACTTTTAAGGATACCCCCACTCAGGGCGAACTCCATAGCTTTTTGGGCGGTAAAACCCTCAGCAGGTTTAATATTTTCAGCAGAAGTAACGATTACCCACCCCGATATAGCATAAGAGTGCGGCAGATAAACACTTACCATACCTTCCAGATTTGTAAAGTTCATAGTATGCTGGGTAAGGAAGCCTATACGCCATATTTCAGGCGTTTCATTAACACGCACCCACACAGGATTGGTAAACTTGCGTTTATCGCCTACAAACGAAGCCAGCATATCTTTAATAGACGAATAGATAATCTTCACCCCAGGTATGTGCGCCACTATATAATCCATTAGGCTAACGAATAGTTGCCCCAAAATAAGTTTACTACCTACAAAGCCGATAAGTGCCGTACCGAACAGTACAGCCGCAAATACAGCTCCTGGGTATTGGCGAGAGATATTGGGTACTAAGTTATCTACACTCTTAAAGATAGACCATATAATCCAAACGGTGGCACTAAGAGGGCCTATAATAAGAATTCCTTGAAAGAAAAACTTGATAAAGATGCCTAAATAATTCTTTTTTTTCATTTGTTTTTTAGTGAATATTTAAGGGTTATTGGCTCATCATAAAAGTATTGGTATGCGCTCTAAGAATAGCTGAAAGCTGAGGCGAATAGCCTCCTCCCATAGAGCATTGCACCGGCAAATGGTGTTGCCGACAAAGGTTAAATACAAATCGGTCGCGGTCAGCACAGCCTTGCACACTCAGCGATAGTTTACCGAGCTTGTCGCTACTAAGCACATCTACTCCCGATTGGTAAAACACAAAATCAGGCTGATGAGCGGTGATGATTTCGGGCAAAACAGAAGTAAGTACAGAAAGGTAAGCCGCATCAGTAGTGCCTGTAGGCAGGGCAATATCTCTATCGGACTGTTCTTTTACAAAAGGGTAATTGCCCTCTGCGTGCATCGAAAAGGTAAAGACGCGCGGGTCGTGCCTAAATATCTCGGCAGTACCATTGCCCTGATGTACATCTAAATCGATAATAAGCACTTTTCTAACAGCTGTATGCGCCAGCAAATAGGCAGCAGCCACCGCTTGGTCGTTAAGCATACAGAACCCCTCTCCCCTATCAGAAAACGCGTGATGCGTACCCCCTGCTATATTAAACCCTACCTCAGCGGTGCGCAGTGCCCATAGGGCTGCCTCAATGGTACCTTGTACTAAGGTGAGTTCGCGGTCTACTAACTGCTGATTTTGCACAAAACCAATAGGCAATGCCTCTTTATGCGATAGCTGTAGATGCACAAACTTATGCACATAATCAGGGGTATGCGCCAAGCAGAGCGTCTCCAAACTTACCTTAGAGGGGGTGCGAAAGTCAGCAGGATCGGCTATGCCTTCGTGCAGAAGCTGTTGCGGCAAAAGGGCGTACTTCTGCATCGGAAAGCGATGATTATCAGGCACTGGGTGATTATAGATAGGGTGGTAACTGATGTACATTTCAATATAAATTATACCGTTTGTGCTTTCTTTCTACTGAAGTAAATATATACCAAAGTACCTATAAGCAGCAAGTGTAAATATACTGAATACATCACTAATTGAGGATAATCCATTGTATGGGCGAACTGATAAAGCCCAATAACCTGTGCTCCGTAAGGAATGAGGCCTTGAGCATAGCAAGAAAAGATATCGAGCACCGAAGCGGCATTGCGCAGCGGTACATTAAACTGCTCACTGATGCGCTTGCTTATCTTCGATACAATAAGAATCGCTACCGTATTATTGGCTACACAAACATCGGCTACCGTCACGAGGAAGCCCATACCGAGCAATGCCGATGCCCCACTCCTAATATGCCTAGCAATAAGATTCATCAGGTATTGTATACCGCCGAAATGTTCCACTAAAAGAGCCAATCCACCGATGATAAAGTACAAGAAGAAAATATCAGCCATATCCATAAAGCCTTTATAGGTATGCTGAGTAAAATCTAAAAAGCCAAACTTGCCATAAGATAGTCCTATCACTCCTGATAAGAGAACCCCTAAGAAAAGCGACACAAATACATTCACCCCAAAAAGAGAGATAATCACTACGGCTATATAAGGCAAAATAAGCACTATATTAAAGTCGTGATATGCCTCGCTATGGGTGAAGGTCTGCGCTTCGGGATTGCCTATAAACAAAAGAACAATCACAGAAAGCAATGCCATTGGCAGGGCAATCTTAGCATTGGCTTTCATCTTATCGCTCATCTTACAACCCAACGACTGGGTAGCGGCAATGGTAGTATCAGAAATAAGCGAGAGATTATCGCCAAACATAGCCCCTGACAACAGCGATGCCCCAATAAGAGCCGTATTAGAGTGACTTTCGGTAGCGAGATTGAAGACAATAGGCGAAAGCGTCATAATAGTACCTACTGAAGTACCCGTAGCAAACGATAGGAAAGAAGCCATAACGAAGATACCTACCGGAAAGTACTGAGGCGAAATGTAGTACATACCCATATTCACGATACTGTCTATACTACCAGAGGCTTTGGCTACTGAAGCAAATGCCCCTGCTAAGAGGGCAATAACGCACATTTGCAACACATTGCTATCGCCTGCCCCTTTAAAGAAGAGAGTTATTTTCTCATTAAGCGGAGCCCTATAAATAAGGAGAGCTATCACTACTGCAAAGAGCGCTATAATAGGAGCTGGTAGCGAATAAAAGTTATCGAAATACAAACCACTTCCTAAGAATATTGCTACGAATATCAGTAGCGGTATAATGCTTATTATATTTAATTTCTGTTTCATTATTTAGTTATTTGATATTTCTAATGGTGATAAATTATTTGTTTTCTGAAAAATAGATAGCAACTGGTTGAGCTTGTTAATTAGCAACTGTTTGTCAATTAATTGGGTTTGATATTCTGCAATAATAGTAGGACTTGCACTTCTTGCCAATGAATACTCTACCACTTCAGTGTCTTTCCCCTTACAAAGCAAAATGCCTATACTAGGATTTTCGTGAGGTCTTTTTACATCTCTATCCAAAGCTTCTAAGTAAAAGTTTAATTTCCCTAAGAATTCAGGCTCAAAATCCTGTATTTTAAGTTCAAAAAGTACTAAACATTGCAAATCGCGATGATAAAATAGCAAATCAGTATAATAGTCCTTATTACCTACTTGTAGGCGGTACTGCTCGCCCATATAAGTAAAGCCTTTGCCTATTTCGAGGATAAACTTTTGCAAGTTTAAAACAATAGCTTTTTCAAACTCCTTTTCAGAATGGTTATCAGGTAAATCTAAAAACTCAAACACATAAGGGTCTTTAAACAAGGCTTGGATATTGTCCATTTTCTGCACCATAGGCGAAGTTGCTTGTTTGGCTAACAAAGTGCGTTCATAAGTAGCTGTTTTTAGTTGTCTTCTCAACTCAGCTTTTGTCCATTTTTCAGTAATTGTTTGTAAAAGATAAAACAATATTTCTTCAGGATTTCTTATAGAAGAAAAAATATCTAAATGTTGAGACCAAGATACTTTTAGGAGCACATTTTCCATATAAAACTGATGCTTTTGAAATTGTGTCGCCGTTGGCGACACAATTAGAACATCTTGTTTTTCAGTACGTTCTACACTAAAGAACAACTCTTCCCACAGTTTAAAAACTTCAGAATTCACAGCGTGAATTTCATAGAATTGTTTCATTCGGTATAAACCTCTTCTATTAAACCCTGAAAGGTTAGGCATTTTGGTATGGATAAAATCAGCTAATGCAGTCATTGTTTTATCACCCCAAACACCTTTACCAATTTTGTCGGAAAGAATATTACCTACATTGAAGTACAACGCTACTAGTTCGCTATTAGCCTTTACATATACGCGCTCTTTAGCACTTTCTATCAGTTGTACTATATGCTGAAAATCTGTATCCATTTCTGTAATCTTTTATCATTAGTTTTATAATTGTGTCACCAGCAGTGACACATTTTTAGTGAGCATCAAGCCAGTTATTACCTACACCTAAATCGGCGACTAACGGAACGGCAAGAGTAAAGGCGCTTTCCATCACTTCTTTTATGAGAGGTTTCACTATTTCTAATTCGGTTTTAGGCACATCGAATACTAACTCATCGTGTACTTGCAGCAGCATACGGGTTTGCAATTGCTGGGCTTGCAGTAGGTCGTAAATGCGTATCATCGCTATCTTGATAATATCGGCAGCCGACCCTTGTATAGGCGCATTTACGGCATTGCGCTCTGCTGCCCCTCGCACTACTTGATTGCGCGAATGTATATCGGGCAAGTAGCGACGCCTGCCCAGTACGGTCTCTACATAGCCGTGCTCTTGGGCAAAGTGTATCTGCTTCTGTATGTAGTTGCGCAGATTGGGGTAAGTAGCGTAATAGGTATCTATCAGCTCCTTGCTCTGCGACCTACTCAAATCGGTTTGTGCTGAAAGCCCAAAAGCCGATACGCCATAGATAATACCGAAGTTTACCGTTTTGGCGTGGCTACGCTGCTCGCGAGTAACCGCCTCTAAAGGTACATTGAACACTTTGGCTGCCGTAGCGCGGTGAATGTCCTCGCCGTGCAAGAAAGATTCTATCATATTATGCTCTTCGCTTAAGGCTGCAATGATGCGCAACTCTATCTGCGAATAGTCGGCAGAGAGGAGTATATAATCATCATTACGAGCGATGAATGCCTTGCGCACTCGTTGCCCACGCTCGGTACGAATAGGGATATTCTGCAAGTTAGGATTATTGCTACTAAGGCGCCCCGTAGCGGCTACCGTCTGCATATAGGTAGTATGCACACGCCCTGTGCGGGGGTTCACCTCTAACGGCAACGCATCTACATAGGTAGATTTGAGTTTCTGCACTTGTCGCCACTCTAATATATCGGCTACTATCTTATGTTTAGCGGCAAAAGGTGCTAACACTTCTTCGGAAGTAGCATATTGCCCTGTCTTCGTCTTCTTAGGCTTACTGTCTATCTTAAGTTTCTCGAAGAGAATATCGCCTAACTGTTTGGGCGATGCCAAATTGAAAGGCGTACCAGCTTGCTCAGCTATAGTGGCTTCTAATTGTGCTATCTCTGCGTCTAAGGTTTTAGAGTATTCTTTCAGATACGCCACATCAAGGGTTACCCCCTCGCGCTCCATTACCGCTAATACTTTCAGCAGGGGCATCTCTAAATCGGCATATACTTTTTGGGCATTTACCTTAGGCAATTCTGCCTTAAAAACGTCCTTTAGTTGCCAAGTAACGTCAGCATCTTCTACCGCATACTCTTTCACCTCTTCCAAAGCTACGGTACGCATTGAGCGTTGCGCCTTACCTTTGCCTATAAGACTTTCGATAGCAATAGGGGTATAGCCCAAATAGGTTTCCGAGAGCAAGTCCATATTATGGCGCATATCGGGGTTGATAAGATAGTGGGCTATCATCGTATCGAATAGCGCCCCTTGTACCTTTATGCCGTAATTTTGGAGTACTTTGAGGTCGTATTTCAAATTCTGACCTACTTTGGTTATCTTCTCATTCTCAAAAAACGGTCGGAGGGTATTGAGTAACGCTGTAGCTTCTTCTTTATCTACAGGGAATGGCACATAATAGCCTTTGTGCGCCGTCCAACAGAAGGAAATGCCTACCAATTCAGCTTCGAGAGCATCAATAGCAGTGGTTTCGGTATCAAAACAGACTTCAGTCTGCTGCAATAGCGATTGTAGCAGTAGTTGTTGTGCCATTGGGGTATCTGCCAACTGGTAGTAATGGGGGGTATTGGCGGCTGTCTTCTTCTCGACCGCTACTTGGGGCTGAGCAAATAAGTCGCCTTGTACAGCAAACATATCTAACTGGGCTGACGGTGCTTTCTGGTTGCTTTGTACTACCGCTTCTGGCTGATATACCTTTTGGAAATTGACTAATAACTGACGAAACTCTAACTCTTCAAAAAGTTTGCCTACCGCCTCGAAATCGGGGGTAGAGACTTCGCAGTCCTTCTCATCAAAAACAACGGGTACATCAAGCATAATGGTAGCCAACTGCTTAGAGAGGATACCTTTTTCTTTATTATTCTCTATATTCTCGCGCAACTTGCCTTTAAGCTGGTCGGTATTAGCAAGTAGGTTTTCTAAAGAACCAAAATCGGCAAGGAGCTTTTTGGCAGTCTTTTCGCCCACCCCAGGGAGCCCAGGGATATTATCGACCGCATCGCCCATCATACCCAGAAAGTCTATCACTTGCAAGGGGTTTTGTACCTCAAATTTCTCTTGTACCTCTTTCACCCCCCATATTTCTATGTCGTTTCCTCCGCGAGGGGGGCGATACATAAAAATATTGTCGCTCACCAGCTGTGCGTAATCCTTATCGGGGGTAACCATATAGACCTGATAATCTTGCTTTTCGGCCTGCTTGGCAAGCGTACCGATGATATCGTCGGCTTCGTAGCCCTCTTTTTCGATAATAGGGATATGCAAGGCATTGAGAATCTGATGTATATAAGGAATAGCTATGCGGATAGCCTCAGGGGTTTCTTCGCGGTTAGCTTTATAATCGGCAAAGAGCTCGGTGCGCGCTACACTACCGCCCTTATCGAATGCTACGGCTAAATGATGAGGTCGCTCCTTTTTCATCACATCGAAAAGGGAGTTCATAAAGCCCAAAATGGCAGAGGTATTCAGTCCTTTGGAATTGATACGCGGGTTTTTAATAAAAGCGTAGTAGCCCCTAAAAATAAGGGCATAGGCATCGAGTAAAAATAGGCGTTTTTTCATAACGGCAACTATTAAGCGTTTTAGGGGGCAAAGGTACTAAAATAATGACAAATGACAAATGACAAATGGCAAATGACACGGCATTTGTATAATTAATAAAGAAAGAGCTACCTCTCTTTGTGAAGTAGCTCTTTTTGTAGATAACAAATAACCTATTTAAGGGCTTTTATTCTGTCTTTATAGCTACTATCATTATATTTTTGGTATGCTTCTAAACTTATTTCAGGCACATACACAGTAGCATTAGTATAATTCATAATAGGATAAAGACCAAAGGGTATTGTACCTTTGATATTTACTGTTTTTAAGTTTGTACAGCCGATAAATGGAGAATTATTACTATAGTATATACCGCTGATAGTTTTAGGGAAAGTAATTGTAGATAAACTCTTACAATTCTCAAAAGCATAATAACCTACAGAGGTTAAACTACTTGAAAACGCTATACTTTTCAAACTATAACAATTAACAAATGTACTACTTGGTATAACTGTTATATTTTCAGAGAGCTTAGCACTTTCAAGAACTGAACAATTTCGAAATACAGTTTCTCCCATATTTCTAACGGAATCGGGGATTACTATTTGGGTAAGGCTGCTACAATTATCAAAAACACTATGCCCTATATTTCTAACAGAATTAGGTAATAGTATATTGGTAAGACTGCTGCAATTAGCAAAAGCATAGTGTCCTATATCCCGTAAACCATTAGCTATAGTAACACTTGTTAAAGCACTACATCCATTAAAGGCTTCATAATCTATAGTTTTTACATTACTAGGAATCGTGATGCTTTTTAAAGCCTTACAATTGCGAAAAGCAGCATAATCTATTTTACTTACTGAATTAGCAATTTCTACAACACTCAATTCGCTACACCCTTCAAAAGCTTTGCCACCAATTTCAGTTACATTACTAGGTATTACCACTTTACCATCATCAGGAATCTTGTCGCAAGGCCATTTTTTAAGCACTCCATTTTCAATTATTACTCCATCAGGAATATCAGAAGCACTTGCCTGAACATTTACTGTTATACTTTTCTTTTCACCACTTTCATTGTCGGTTACTACTATTACAGCAGTACCTTTGCCTTT
This sequence comes from Capnocytophaga sp. FDAARGOS_737, assembly GCF_009730375.1. Taxonomy (NCBI): domain Bacteria; kingdom Pseudomonadati; phylum Bacteroidota; class Flavobacteriia; order Flavobacteriales; family Flavobacteriaceae; genus Capnocytophaga; species Capnocytophaga sp. FDAARGOS_737. Next base: position 2,499,337 of record NZ_CP046316.1, read on the forward strand.
ACCAAAAACGGTTATAGTATTCATTTTTACCAAGCTGGCAGTAGCTATGTAGGCATTGCTAGTAGCAAGAGTATAGCTACCTGTACCAGAGGTAATGTTTACTTGCACATTTTCTCCTTTTTTGAGAGTTACTGCATCGGTAGAAAGGGTGAGAGGAGCTAACTCTTTGGTTCTAAAATTACCATAAGCTGACTCTACCTTCATATTGCTATTGAGACGGTGACGGGCTATCACTTTCCAACGGAAGATATATAAGCCTTTGAAACTTGCAATAGTATTGAGGTCTACTGTCTTTTCGCGGGCGTCATAAGGCAAATCTGGTATAGTTTCTATAATATAAGACCCATCGCGCTGTAGACATTCTATTACCAAATCTATTTTCATTCTATCACCAAATGCATTGAAGTTGCCTCTGAAGAAATCCCATCTAAAGGTAATAGTCTTAGTATCGTTGAACGCCTCGCCTTCTTTAGGGTTATTTAGTGTAAAGTAGGGAGCATCAGCACGGTCTTCAATAAGCTGAGAAACAGCATTAGTATTAAAATAAGCATAGATTGCACCTGCTACATCTACTGCCAACTCACTTATCTTAATTACTTTCGTTACAAAATTAGCTTTTAGTATATGAGAACTTTGGTTGTAGTAACTTTTAAGGGTACTTCTATAGATATCTTTAGTACGAGTTACTCCTGCATACATTTTGGTTAGCTCATAAATATTACTCATATACTGATTTTGCTTTTTAGCATCAGGGTTGTTAAGCAACTGTTGAACCATAAAATAGGATAGTTGCCCACTTGCTATCAAAAACTCTCTATCGTGAATACTCTTCAAGAATTTTTTTAGTTCTTCAGGGTCTTTCATAAAATCCTCTGCTAAGGTAGTAAGAAGCTGTCTCATAGGATGGTTTCTAGAACCATAGCGAAAATCATACTTGAAGTTGTCAACTCCTGAAGCATTTCCTAAATCTTCAAGTCCTAAAGCTAAATCAATAATAGGTTTTATAAAATCACTGTATCCACTATGTAAGAAAGCTATAAGAATACGTTTTTTTTCGTCTTGAGAATACTCATCAAAAGGCTTTTCTAATTGTCCTACTCCATAAATTTCTAATTTCAGTTTATCGGCATTACCTATATCTACATTTATAGGGTCGGTAGTAGCTTTGAAAATGCTACCTGTCTCTCCTTGCAATGAGCCGTATACCACTTTCCAATAATTAGTACCTTGTGGTTTGAGCACTTCTACTTTTGAAAGTCCACCTTCATCTATATACTCTTCACTAGCAATAAGCCCATTGTTTTGCAATTTCATTTTTTTAGGATAGATGTGTATCACTCTCTTCAGATGATTAGTAACTGTGAAATTGAAAGCACCATCTTTCTTCTTCATACTACCCTTAGTAAACTCTACTTGGCTTTCATTACTATTTGAAATATTAGCTCTTACTTTTTTCAGTAGGGCAACTAAAACTCTGTTATAACCATTGAGTCCTGAATAATTAGGGCACTTACGAGCATTCATACTTACGAGCATTTCAGCAGCTACCTGAGCTCTATAATCTCCAAATTCAGGTAAACTTCTGATAATTTTCACAGCTTGCTGAAACTCAGCTTTATTACTTGTAATAAGCTCAGGGCGCAACATTAGTAAGGCAATGGCTGTTTGTTCAGCATCTATAATAAGACTTCCTGTTCTTGCTGTAGGGTCCGTTACACAGCACATCATTAAGTCTCCTTGTTGGTTGAGTACATTGTTGATAATAAGCCCAGGTGAAGTATACTGAAAAGTTCCCCCATAGAAAACATTTCCATTAATAGCACCTCTTCCCGTAGGATTAGGTTTGCTCTCTTCTGGCTTTTCAGTTAGTTTGAAATTTCCGTAAGCATTAGAGACTACTAACTCATCTAAGATTTTCTTATCTACTTCTTTAGGAAGTTCAACGGTGATACTTTGTTTTTTTACCACTTCTTCTTTGGGAGTGGGTTCAGGAGGAGTAGGAGTTGGGTTGTCTTCTCCCTCGTCTTTCTTGCTACAGCCTACCAAAATAGCCATACTGAGGCATAAGATACCTAAATGTTTTAACATCTTCATTACTTTTTTTGTTTTTAGGGTTATTATTTAAGAGTAAGGGTGTACGAACCGCCGTCTTGGTAGTCCACTTTGTATTTATCACCTTTTACAAATACAGCTGTAAGCTTACAACCATCTACCCAATAAAGGGTTACTTTGCCATTAGCGTTCGCCTCAAAAGTACGTCCGCCAGCACAGAACACGCCACCTGACACATCGGTAGATACTTTGGCGTATTTAGCTGCCGAACCATCAGCATTGCGCACTTCTACAGTGCAACTAAGGTCTTTACTACTCGCTTCGGTTGAAGGAACAAAAGCGGTAGTGAGCAGTATGAGGCTGCAAAGAAGTGCGCCCCAACGAAGGGTTTTGAATACTAAACTCATATTACAAAAAATTAAAATTATATGCTTCAGTATTACACGCTTTTCTTGTATGTAGAACAATAAAAAAAAACGTGAAACTTTTCTTAATATGTTGTGTTTAACAAACTCGTTGTTTCATTTATTTACGACGCAAAAGTACATATTATTTCTAAATGCGCAAATATTTTAACATAAAAAGCTTAAAAGAATAACTACTACTCACTAAATAATTACACAAAAAAAACTTTGTCAAGAAAAAACTGTATAGCAGTTCGTTTCTTGACAAAGTAATTATATCGAGTTGAAAAAAGTTATATTTTAGGCTTTTCTTCTGGCACTATGTGCGAGGTGTCATAGCCTGCAAAGAGCTTCAGATAATGTTGCAGTGTAATGCCATTGCCATCGGCAAAATCATAATTGCCTTGGCGTTTAAAATATTTGCGCACCGAAGTAGCCCCTGCTAAGTGTGCGGCTGCTAGAATACCTGATTCTGTTATTTCTATTCCGTTGATTTTTTTGCCTACATATTTTTCTATTTCCTTGCGCAAAAACCACTTGCTGCGCTGTAGGCTGAGGGTGAAGACCCGTTCTTGCTGCTCAGGAGAGTTGAGAAACTCGTCCATATCATTTACCCCAAAAAAGCGCAAGATACGTTTGCCAAATTGGTATTTGCCCATATACCCAAAACGGTTTACTACCGTATAACTGCCTCGCGACTCGCGATAGGCTAGGGCTTCTTTAAATCCTACAAAGGTTTTACCAGCGTGTAGGGCACTGAAAGTAATAGTTTCCTCATTATTGGTAGCTTCTGGCATAGCGGTAGCCAGCTGAGGAGTTTCTACTAAGAAATTGGTTGGTACAACAGTAGCTTTAGTTTCTTCATCTTTAATGGTAAATCCTAAAAAGAAAAATACCATAATCACAAATAAATACCTCTTTTTTTGTAAATTCATATAAGTTGTTTTCTTTAAGACTGACAGCGTTTTTCCGTGCGGAAAAACACCTGCTTAAAATTATTTCGGCGGCAAAAGTACAACTTTTTTTGAAAATGACCAAAAATAGTGGTTAGTCTTTAGTCGTTAGCCGTCAGAAAGAATACCTAAGTTACTCATTATTAACTACTAAATGCTAACCATATCAGTATCTTTAAAAATTAGATATTACACGATATTCTTTTTGGTTATGAGCTTTATTGATAAAGTTACGCATTTCATTGGTAAGAGGCAATTGGTTTTGGGTTTCCCAAAACTCTTTGTTATAAGGTATCTCTAATTTAAACAATTCTTTTTTACCATTTACATTGGGTTTAAAAGTGTTGATATCAGAGAAAGGATGGGTAACAATAAGCTCGAAACTTACCTCATATACTATTCGTTCTTCTCCTGCATATACTTCTACTTTTTCAGTATATATAGCAGTAGCTATAAAGTATTTGCCTTTTTCAACATCTTTTTCACATTTATCTTTATAAAAATAGTCAGAAGTTCTGTACTTAGTAAATAGTTTTTTAGTGTAGGGTATTTTGCTAACTATTTTAGGATTAATTTTATGAATTCGTTCTTTAATAGCGTAATCATCGGTATTGACAAGGAAATGACCTATTCCTTTTCTATAATTTTCTTCATTTTCAGGAGTGTAATTTACCTGCTGATGGTCTTCATCTATTATTTTGGAGTGTGAAAAGCGGTATTCGTTTGGGTTTAGAAACAAAATATTACTCCACCATTGAAATACGTCATCTAAAGAAGGCAAATCAAAATCATCTGCTCGCATTCCTTTCTTTTCTATACCGAACTTACGCATATTAAGCAACTGAAAGGTAAAATCCTTCTTAATACCCAATAATTTATCGCGTTTGATACGCCCACTAAAATCTTCTATTTTTACGAGTTCGCCATTGCGCTTAAGTACACAACGCAAAAAGAAATCTTCTGCAAAAGGCTCCATAGGATAATTGGTGGAGGCACGATTATAGGCTTCTTGAAGAATATTTTTGTTAGAAAGAGTTACCTCATCTAACTGAAAGGGTTTAGGGGTAAAATACAAGGTGTCTTTAGTGTGGCTAAGGGCTTTAAAAGTAGTTTTGAGTGTTTCATAGCCTAACATTTTTATAGTAATGCTGTCATTAGTAGAATAGAACACAAAGTACCCATCAGCATTAGTAATGGTGTAATCATTAACATTATGGATAGTAGCAGACTGTAGAGGTGCCTTAGTATCTTTATCTACAAGGTATTTAGAGATAGTATTTTGAGAGAAAGATAATGGTATTAGGGCTATATAGATAATGACTGCGATTATATTTCTTTCCATAGCTATATTTTCAATTTAAATTGTCTAATGCATTCAACTAACCCCTAACGGCATAGACAGCGTAATAGCGAGGGGTAAATAGGCGCAATAATGGGCGTATACCCCATTTGCTGACAGGATGCGTCCATTTTTCGCGATATACGATGTGCCAACCAGCCTTTTCTAACAACATATCTAACTGCCAGTCCTCAAACTCGTGGTAATGGCAGTCGCGAGGGTCGTTAGTATTGCGGTAAGCACGGGCAAACCACAAGCGCAAAGGCACGGTAACTAATAGCTTATCGGTAGGCAATTGCTGTAGTACCGCTAACGGATTGACTAAATGCTCGAGAATTTCGAGTGCCGTAGCAAAATCGGCAGGGAGCGACTGCAGGCACTCGGCTTGAAAGTCCAAGTCCTCGCCCTGAGTGTTGCGCACCGTGTAGCCCTCAGCTTGCATCAGTTCGCTAAAAGGGTTTACCACTCCTACATCTAAGATAGTAGCCCCCTGTGGAGCGTACTTTTTGAGTATGGCAAGGGTACGCTCGTAACGCTTTTTAGGAAGTTTTTTGTACATTCTTAACCTTGATTAATAGAGGCAAAAAGCTAAACATAATTAGAATAAAGGTCTCTGTTTATTGCTTCTGAAGTCTATTATCCAAATAATTTCTTCAGCTTCATCTATTTTGTAATAAATAGAGAATTTACCTTTGAAAAAGATTTTTCTATACAAATCTAATATATCACTATACTGCTTGCTGTAAGGATTGCTAAGTATCTCTTTTTCTACTTTTTCAGTTTCATTGAGAATTTTTTCTGAATAAGTGAAAGTTCCATTATTTCTATACCAATAATCGAGGGTCTGCTCTATGCTATCAGACGCCTCTTCTGTCCATCTAATTTGCATATTTAGCTCTTAATCTCTTAAACAGTTGGTCACTGCTTATAGTTTTCCCCTCTTTTATTTGTTGTTCAGATTTTCTCAATCTCTCTACCTCTTCAGATGATAGTTCATAATAAAAATCATCTTCTTCTGGCTCTGCTATCTGTATACCTATATTCAACAGAGCTTTTACAGCCTTTTGGTATTGCTGAAAATCTAACTTTTCTCTTAAAGGAATGGCATTTGCATACATAATTCTTATTATTTTTACGGCAAAGATACAAACTTATTTGTTAATTCACCAATTTGCTAATAAAAAACACCTATTTGTTATTAGCTTTTAGAAAAAATTTGCTCTAATATCTTAAGGGTTATAAGGTAGGTGGGTTTTACTCCGATGGTGCCCAAACCGCCTGAGGCAAGGGTGCTACCAGTTTCGAGGGGGTTATCAGAGGCATAGTACGCATAACGCACTTTTACGTCTTCGCGTATGCTCTTGCGTATCTTTGAGGCCGACTGTATCGCTTTCTGGTAATGCACGCCCTCCATCTCTAATCCTACAGCTTTCCACGTAGAATGTAAGAAAAACTTCAGTATATCTTTGTTCTGCAACGAGGTACCTAATACAGTAATCATAGAGCCCTCGAATACTTTTAGTCCGTGTCCTTCAAAATCGGCTTTAGAAAACTCATTGTTGAAAGGATAATTGTCGGCTGTACCCTCGAAAATATGCGATGTAGGTATCATTATATCGCCTTTGTCGCCCTCTAAAATACCTGCTTTGCCCATAATCGATACGGATACTACATCTAAAAAGTGAGTGTCCCCGCCCTTGTGGTAAGGCTTCAAAAGTTCGTCTATCGTTTCGTAGGCTTGTTCGCCAAAAGCATAGTCCATTACTAAGAGCACTGGTTTTTCTTCTTCCTTTAGGTGACTTAAATCATAAGGAGTACCTGTAAAGTCTATCTTGGCAGTATCGAACAGCTGCACATCGATATTCGTGCCTGAAGCATCGTCTACCGAAATCATACCGTGCGAGTGGGCATAGTTTTTCACTTTCTGTCTAAGCTCTTCGTTCTCGTGCTTGCTGAGCGACTCGAATAGCGCCATTTGGCTGTCTGCCTGTGTCTCTGTCCCTATCGCTTTTTGGGCAAATAGACTGTTCATCACGCTGTGCATATTGGCACTTATAATATGTATAGGTCGGTGCAGCAATCCGCGTTTGAGAAGAAGGTGTTTGAGGTGTTCTGCCCAAATCTCGCCGTGGAGGTGGTGACCAATGCGCTCGCGCAAAACGGTACTAAAGGTGATGGTGCGACGCTCGTCGTTAAGGCGTTCATTGACCGCTATTTTGCCCAACCAATAGATAATATGTATAAACCGATTGGGTTGTGCTACTGTAGAAAGGGCATTGTGTGCCTCGAGTACCTCTTCAAAAGTACGCCCCAACAGATTGCCTATGTGTATAAAGCAGGCTTCGCGCTCGGCAAGCGTCAGTTTGGGTTTATTAACCGCCGCGGTTACTTTTTCCCAATCGTGAGAAATCTTATTATCGTCTAACAAAATACGGTCGGCTATTTTATGCGACTCTATAAACAGAAACGTTAGGTGTGTAAGCACATCATAAATATCAGAACGCCCGCGGGTGATTTCGATATTCATCTGCTGGTCGTCTATACGATAGCAGTTGCGGCGGCGCTTGGGCGGAATGATAGGTTTGAAGTGCGATTTGCGATAACCCTCATCGGCTATAAGGTTGATATACAAACACTGCTCGATGCCCTCGGGCAGGCGGTCGAGTACGTAAATAAGTCCGTTGAGTTCGGTTTTGCTTTCGGCTATAGAGCCGTATATTTCGGGGCGCAATACCAATAATGATTCGCGCAATGCCTCGCCCGATACGCCCATAGGTTTGTAGAAACCTCGGGTGAATAGGTGACGCATAGTAACGTACATACGCTCAATAGCGTTAGTTGATTCTTGTGCTCTACTCTTCATATAATTCGTCTATTTTGCTGTATACTAAGTCGGGTTCGAAACCGCGATACAGCAGATAATTAGCTAATTTTGCTTTTGCTTTATAAGGGTTTGTGTCTTTTATCGAGGCAAATTTCTTTTCGGCTACAGTATCGAATACTTCTTGGTATTCATCTTCATCAATTTCTTCTAAGCCAGCTTCTATAAGGTAGTCGGTAAGCCCCATAGCGTAAAGCGAGCGAGTGATGCGGTCGCGCCCCCATTTTTTAAGGCGGAACTTACCGCGAGCATAGCTGCGAGCAAACCGCTCTTCGTTAAGGAAATCGTGTTTAATAAGATGCACGATAACCTCGTCAATAGCCAGCGGAATCATACGCATCTCGCGGAGCTTCTCGCGCACTTGCCTATGCGAGCGCTCTTGGTATGCGCAGTAGCGCTCTAAACGCCGCTTTGCCTCTTCTACGGTATATGTTTTTACTGAATCGTTCATAATAGCGCACAAAGGTAGTAAATAATTTGGCGATGCGCAAATTTGGTGGTTTGCCTATTAAAAAAAGGTTGCTCGCGTTTGCAAACAACCTTAATTTTATTGTTATTTTTTGCCAAATCCTTAGCATATTCTACTTTTGCCCCCTTTGAAAGTCAAAAGGAATAATGTTTATAATTTCTAAAACCTAATAGAAAAACCTAATCCTACACTTCGGTACTCTACTATATCAGGAATTTCATCGCCTAAAATAGGCACTGCTACATCATAGGTTACATAAGCAATATGAAGAAGCACTGCCACAGCAAAATTATCTTCTTCAGCGATAGGAATAGAAAGTCCTAATTTAGCTTCACCCAATGAAGCTTTTACCTTTTTACTAAGGGGTATAAAACCAGAAAGTTGTCCAAATATATCAGTATTATAAGAATCTTTATCCATAAAAAGTCTCACAACACCCCCTACTTTAAGAGCTGTAGCTACTGGATTTCTAAAATGATTAATTCCTGTAAGGGCTCCTACTGAAATAGTTTTTGACAAAATATAATTTACTGAAAAATCAGTACTATAAATAGGTTTAGTTTTCAAATTAATATCTTTACCATAGATACCTTTTTGTTTATCTAAATCATTTGTAGCATAAGAATAAATTGATTTTGATTCCGGAGAAATATTCAAACTTATATCAGAATGAAAAAACCACCTTTCATTATAAAAATCTTGTGCTTGTATTCTTTGAAATAGCAAAAATACTACTAACAAAATTATCTTTCTCATTGCTTAACCATTCTAAAACCTTTCCATTCTCCACCTACACGAGCCATGCCATAAAAATCATATTTTATAGCTGAAACCTTTTTCATATCAGGAGCCTGCAAATTATATTTAGCACTTTTCCATTCCGATCCTTTTGCTCCCCCAAAACTCATTCCAAAACTTGCTACAAATCCCCAATCTTTACTTATATAGTGCTTCAAATTGGCATCATTTTCTTCATGATAACGCTCTGAAAAATAAACAGCTTCTATAGTATCCTCAAACCAAGGAATTCTTGTAACTACAAACTCTTTTCCTTTTCTAATTTCTGATCCTAAAATATTTGCTCCCATTTCATATAGTTTAAGAATATTAGATTTTGATAATATATCATCTGTATAAAGTTGATAATCTTGGTTATTTACTAATGGCTTAATAAGAGCTGGAATATGAATATTTAATATTTCTCTATTTTCTATTCTTATAAAAGGGACTGGTATTTCACGTATATCAATATTTGTCTTAACTAAAGGGACTGGTGTATTATAATATCGTATCTGTGCATTATGTACATACATAATATCTTCTGGTCTTCCAGGAGCTTTTAACTCTTTCATTGTAGCCGTAGGCATTACATACTTTACATAAATATAATTCATCCCTAAAGCTATTTCATTAGCTTTTGATGCCCACCATATTCTAAAGCGTCTTGTTTGGTTTCTTACTGAAATTCCTGTAGATTTGTAAAAACCATAATCTTGATTAAAAAATTCAACTTTTACCCGATGTCTCCTATCAAAATAAGCCTCTGCAACGATACTTTGCCCTGTAATTCTATGAAGAAACCAATTTTTATCTCCTTCAGTTTGTGGCAAATTATTGATAATTAATTGCAAATCAGCCTCAGAAGTTCTACTTACAGCTTTCTTCTTTTCTTTTTCTAAATTATTTTTTTCTAATTCTGAAATTGGTGCTATAAAACGATATACCCCTTCTACCATTCTACGTTTCCCAAACTCAGTTTCACGCAAACGCCACACTTCTTCTTCTGAAATTTTTTCTTGCTCAATACTTTTTAAATAGGAAACTAATTTTAAAGTATCTTTTAAATGAGAAGAAAACACTCCTTTTTTAGTAAATTTATATAAAGTATCTCTTACTACAAGTTCGTTGTTCTCATTAAGAAATGTAGATAGAATAGGATCGCTTACCAAATCATTTTCTGCCTCAGCCTCTTCTGCTACTCCATCATCTAAATCATCTCCTAAGGGCATCCTGCTTGCATAAAAAGAAGTAAGCTTAGGGTCATTATCAATATCTCCAACAGGGTATTTAGGACGAAATCCCTCCTGATAAAGTTCTTCTATTTTCCTATCTAAAAGATGACTATTTTTACCTAATGTAGTCATCATTTTGGTTAAGCTTTCTATAGAAGAAAAATGATAACGTCCCGCGACCACACCATCTGTTACTATAGGTTGTGACTCTTTCTGTGTGTTAATAATAGAGTTTTCTTCTTTGTTACAACTTACAAAGAAAGAGGGAACTGTTAACAGCCCAATTAAAAATCTTTTTTTCATTAAACTAGTATTTATAAATTAGGGGGCAAAGATAATAAGTAATTTGGAAATACACAAATTTGGTAGCAAGCTGCTGGATTAGTGGGACGGGTGGGACAGGTGGGACAGGTGGGACAGGTGGGACAGGTGGGACAGGTGGGACAGGTGGGACGGATGGAGGTAGAGAGTAAAATAGTATATTTTTCTGAAATTGGGAGGTACAGTAGATATTTAATCTTTAGCAATATTTCGACCTTCCTATATCGTTCCTATATCATTCCTATATTGTTTGTATAGGGTAAGTAAGGACAGAAAAATTTTCTGTTTCTAAACATAGATAATAAAAATAAAGCACTCCTTTATGGCACGATTTTTGTTTTTTTAAGAGTAATAATGAAAAAAGAAGCTTAATATATTGTTATAATTGAAAAATTTATAAAAATATATTATATGAAATTACAAAATTTTACTTTCTTAAAAAGCTCTTTATTGCTTTTTGCAGCAATTACTCTTGTCGCTTGTAAAAAAGACGACTCCGACCCACAACGTAGCCCTTTAAACGCTACCCAACTTAACAACTACGTAGCACAGCTGCCTTCAGTTAAACAGATGTCCCCTTTTGCTGAAAGACCCGCTAAAAATGCTACCAGTCGTGCAGCTTCTTTCTTAGACGGTGCTCAATTCACCTCTGCTTATAACTATTACGAGCAAGCCAAAGAGTACGACAACCAGTTGCTTTACACTGAAAATGACGAGGTGTTTTACCCTGGTGCCTTAGTGAAAGCCCAAAGTGCTGTAGATGGTTCTTACAAACCTATTGCTGCCCCTCGCAAACCTATTACCATTTCGGTTTCGCTTACGGGTAGCAAACCTAGCATCACGATTGAAAAGCCTTCACTTTCTACTGTCCGTACGGGTATTAGCGAGTTGCTGAATCGCTCTTTTAACCCTCCGCCGGCTAATATTACCTATAGTAGCTACGAGGTGCACGATGAACAACACCTTAAACTCGCTTTAGGAGCAAGCTACAATGGGGCTATTAATACTGTAAAAGGCAGTGTGAACTTCAGCTACGAAAAGCAAAAAACGAGATATATCGTAAAAATAGAACAAGAGTTCTATACGGTAGACCTTGATATCCCTCAGAAAGCATCGGATTTCTTTAGCGATGATTTCGACTATAAAACGCAATTTGGCGCTGAAAAGCCTGTTTATGTATCGTCTATAAAATACGGGCGCGTTTACCTATTAGGTATAGAGTCTGACCTTAGCAAAGCAGATTTTGAAGCTAAGCTAAACGCCTCTATCCTCAGTGGTAAAGTGGGTGCTGAAGCAGAAACAGCTTATAAACAACTGAGCAAGAGTTCTAAAATTTCAGGACGTGTATTAGGAGGTAATGCCAAACTTGCGGGCAAGACGATAGGCGATATTGCATCGGTACGTGCTTTCATAGAAGACGGTGCTACCTTTAACAAAGACAATCTCGGGGTACCACTTTCGTACCGCCTAAGAGAATTGGGCAGCAACGAAACTTTTAAGACCGTTATCTATTCTAAATACCTCAAAAACGACAGTGGCAATATAGACCACAAAAAGTTAGATTTCAAACTGGTGATAAGAGAGGATAAACTAAAGAATGGTACTGGTGATAAAATTGAAGCTGACTATCTTCTCATTGAGAGAATCAACCCTAAAAGCAGTTCGCAAGGCAGTTCAAATAAAGAATATTTCAACAGAGGCGAACTTTCTAAAGATTTTTCAGCTTTTGAAAAAGGTGAAAAGATTCATATCAACATAAAAACCAAAAAAGGGAAATTCCTTCTGTTCAAAATAGATAATTTTGCTGAGTTAGTACAGCGCGCCCAAAGTACCCCCGCCAATGCGAATATGTACGACTTAGATAAAAATGAGGGGTTACAACTAAAAGACGAAAATAATAACATACTTACTATTGGTATTCACAACCAGAAACTAAGAGAATAGTGCATTCTTTTTTTGTTTTCTTCATCGATTTTTGAAAACGGGGCTTACTCGAAAAAAAGAGTAAGCTCCGTTTGGTGCATTTTTTTTAAAATTAAATTTTGCTTTTTCAAAAAAAGTCCCTACATTTGCGCGGTAATTAGGTTTGGGTTTTAACATAGCAAACCTAACAACTAACACCTAAACACTAAAATATGTTACAAAAAGGTAAAGTATCCCAAGTAATTGGGCCGGTAGTAGATGTGCAATTTGCCTCTGATAAAGAGTTGCCTCGCATCTATGACTCATTGGAAATTGTAAGGCCTGACGGCACTAAACTTATCTTAGAAGTGCAATCGCACATAGGCGAAGACGTGGTAAGAGCTATCTCGATGGACTCTACCGAAGGGCTTAGTCGCGATACTGAAGTAATCGCTACGGGTAGCCCTATAAAAATGCCGGTAGGGCACGATATATACGGTAGGCTCTTCAACGTAATCGGCGATGGGGTTGACGGACTTGGCAACCTGCCTAAAGAAGGCGATAACGGTCTGCCTATTCACCGTCCGGCTCCTAAATTTGAAGATTTATCGACTACTACCGAAGTGCTCTTCACCGGTATTAAAGTAATCGACCTTATCGAACCTTACGCCAAAGGGGGTAAAATCGGTTTGTTCGGTGGTGCCGGTGTGGGCAAAACGGTTCTTATACAAGAGCTTATCAACAACATCGCTAAAGGACACGGTGGTCTTTCGGTATTCGCTGGGGTAGGCGAACGCACCCGCGAAGGGAATGACCTACTGCGCGAGATGCTTGAATCGGGCATTATCAAATACGGCGATGCCTTTATGGAATCAATGGAAAAAGGCGGTTGGGACTTGAGCAAAGTAGACAAAAATGCGCTGAAAGAATCGAAAGCTACCTTTGTGTTCGGACAGATGAACGAGCCACCAGGGGCGCGTGCGCGTGTGGCACTTTCGGGTCTTACTGTAGCTGAGTACTTCCGCGATGGGGCTGGCGAAGGACAAGGAAAAGACGTTCTTTTCTTCGTTGATAACATTTTCCGTTTCACCCAAGCGGGTTCGGAGGTATCTGCGCTATTAGGGCGTATGCCTTCGGCAGTGGGTTACCAACCTACGCTGGCTACCGAGATGGGGGCTATGCAAGAGCGTATTACCTCTACTAAACACGGTTCTATCACCTCAGTACAAGCGGTATACGTGCCTGCGGACGACCTTACCGACCCTGCGCCTGCTACTACCTTTGCGCACCTCGATGCTACAACGGTATTGTCACGTAAAATTGCAGAGCTGGGTATCTATCCTGCGGTAGACCCTCTTGACTCAACTTCGCGCATCCTTACCCCTGAGATTTTGGGTAAAGAGCACTACGAGTGCGCACAACGCGTAAAACAGTTATTGCAACGCTACAAAGAACTGCAAGATATTATCGCTATCCTCGGTATGGAAGAGTTATCGGAAGACGACAAAGTAGCGGTGGCTCGTGCGCGCCGTGTACAGCGTTTCTTATCGCAACCTTTCCACGTAGCAGAACAATTTACCGGATTGCCAGGGGCTTATGTAGATATCAAAGATACTATCAGAGGCTTTAATATGATATTAGACGGCGAATTAGACCATCTGCCAGAAGCGGCTTTCAACCTTAAAGGTACTATCGAAGAGGTTATTGAAGCTGGTGAAAAGATGTTGGCAGAAGCGAGTTAATTAGTCGATTTGCCGATTTGTCGATTTGTCGATTTGCCGATTATTAACATCCCCCCTGCCCCCTTCGAAGGGGGAGATGGGACGGTCAATATACACGAAAAACTTTTTCGACAGACTCTTATAATAACAATAATAATGGAAGTGTTGGAAGAAGTACAGGTAGGCTTAGAAGAGGCTTTGTTATACTCTGATGAGTATGCCGATGAGATAAATAGAAGAATAGCTGAAATAAAGGTAGCTCCTGAAATAGGAATACCTTTTGAGGAAGTTTGTGCTGAAATAAGACAGACTTATGGCTTTTAGTTATAATACTCAAATGCTATTAAGCCGAATATCAGATATAAGAAATAATTAACAAATTGGCAAAATCAACCTATTAAAAAAAAGATTTTATGACAGTAGAAATTTTAACGCCAGAAGCATTGCTTTTTAAAGGAGAGGTAACAGGGGTGACAGTGCCAGGGGCAAAAGCGCCTTTTCAGCTGTTAGACCACCACGCCGCTATTATCTCTATACTTACTTCGGGCGAAATAAAACTATACGAAGGTAAAAAAGAACTGAAGTCTATCGCTATTACTGGCGGTACTATAGAGTTTAATAACAACAAGGCCGTAATACTTGTGGAGTAAGGCTTTGTGGTTAGTACCTAAAAACATTAGTCGTCAGAGGACAGCTGAAGCTGATACCTCTGGCGACTAATGTTTTTTTAAGGAATGATATTTGCTAATTTGCTAATAATTCTTACCTTTGCGAGAAAATTGAAGAGGCAAATTGCCCTATGACCTGACACCTAAGATAAATTACATAAATAGAATGAAAAATTATTTGAAAATGAGTAGTGCCTGCTTGATGATGGCACTCTGGCCGTGTGCGTGGGCTCAGCATAATCCGTTAGGAGGATTTGCTTACGGAGACAAAGATGCCCCTACTGGTAAAGAATGGGAATCAGTAGAGGAACTCGCTCTAAACAAGGAGTATCCACGCGCTTATTTCTTCTCGTTCGACAATGAAGCGCAGGCTGCCCAAGTACGCCCCGAAAAATCGCCTTATTGGCTGTCGCTTAACGGTCAATGGCGTTTCCACTGGTGCAAGACTCCTGATGAGCGCCCCAAAGACTTCTACAAAACCAACTACGACGCCTCTGGCTGGGATATGACGCCCGTACCCTCGAACTGGAACGTACAAGGGATACAAAAAGACGGTAAACTGAAATATGGTTTGCCTATCTACGTAAACCAACCTGTGATTTTCTATCACGAGCGCAAAGTAGACGACTGGCGACAAGGAGTAATGCGTACCCCTCCGCAAACGTGGACTACCTATGAATACCGCAATGAGGTGGGCTCGTATATCCGCTACTTCGAAGTGCCTCGCGAATGGAAAGGTAGAGAGGTGTATATCGATTTTGACGGAGTAGATTCTTTCTTCTACCTCTGGATAAATGGTAAATACGTAGGCTTCTCTAAAAACTCGCGCAACGCAGCTTCTTTCAACATAAGCAAATACCTAAAAAAAGGTCAGAATAAATTGGCGGTAGAGGTATATCGCAACTCTGACGGTTCTTTCTTAGAGTCGCAAGATATGTTCCGCCTGCCTGGTATCTTCAGAACGGTAGCACTGCGCTCTACCCCAAAAGTGCAAATACGCAACCTAAATGTACTGACCGACACTGACAACCTAAGCGATTGGCAGCTAAAAGTAACTGCCGAAGTGCGCAACCTCGGCAAAAAAGAGGCTAAGGACTATCGCCTACAGTATGCCGTGTACAAAAATATACTTTACAAAGACGATGCTCAGAAAGTAGATGCCCTACAAGCCACTACTGAAGTGCAGGCGGTTGCTCCTAACGCTATAGAAAAAGTAAGTGCGGCTATTGATGTGAAGCAGCCCGATATGTGGTCGGCTGAAGCTCCTAACCGCTATGTGCTTGTTGCCCAATTGGTAGATAAAAAAGGCAAAGTGATAGAAGCTGCCTCTACCTATTTCGGTTTTAGAAAAGTAGAGATAAAAGAAACTAAAGCCGAAGACGACAGTTTTGGCAATGCCGGCAGATATTTCTATGTGAATGGCAAACCTATCAAACTAAAAGGGGTAAACCGCCACGAAACACACCCTGAACAAGGACACGTAGTAACCCACGCACAAATGGAAGAGGAAGTAATGCTAATGAAACGCGCTAACATCAACCATGTGCGTTGCTCTCACTATCCTCCTGACCCTTACTGGTTTTACCTTAGCGACAAATACGGCATCTATTTAGAAGATGAAGCTAATATAGAATCGCACGAATATTACTACGGCAAAGAATCGCTTTCGCACCCTAAAGAATGGGAAAAAGCCCATACCGCACGAGTGGTAGAGATGGTAGAAGCCGCTTATAACTCGCCTTCTATCGTAATATGGTCGTTAGGAAACGAGGCAGGACCAGGACAGAACTTCGTAACTGCTTACAATCACCTAAAAACCTTAGACACCAGTCGCCCAGTGCAATACGAGCGCAACAACGACATCGTAGATATGGGCTCTAACCAATACCCATCGGTAGCGTGGGTAAAAGGCGCTGCAACAGGTAAATACGATATTAAATATCCGTTCCACATATCAGAATACGCACACTCTATGGGGAATGCTGTGGGTAACCTCGCTGACTACTGGGAGGCAATAGAAAGCAGCAACTACATCTGCGGAGGGGCTATCTGGGACTGGGTAGACCAAGCGCTAACTAACTACACCCCTGACGGCAAGCCTTATGCTGCCTATGGAGGAGATTTTGGGGACTTCCCTAACGATGGACAATTCGTAATGAATGGTATTATCTTTGCCGACCGCACTGTGAAACCTCAGTACTACGAAGTGCAAAAGGTATATCAGAATATAAAAGTGAAGAAACTGTCGTTTGATACTTTCCAAATCACCAATAAGAGTTATTTTGAACCTATGGAAGGCTATGAAGGGGTATGGAAACTCTACCGCAATGGCGAGTTAGTAGAAGAACGCTCTTTTGATGTATCGCCACTAAAACCACAATTAAAAGGCACTATTACCATTGCGCCTAAACGTATGGATAGCAAAAGCGAATACATAGTGGTAATAGAGTTTAGACAAGCTGCTGATAAACCTTGGGCTAAACAAGGTTTTGTGCAAGCACGTGAACAGTTTGTAATACAAGAAGCAGGACAAAAACCAGCTATCGCAACTGTAGCTGAAGGTAATGCATTAGAGTTATCGCCTGACCAAAAAATGATAGTAGGCAAGGACTTCAGCGTGATGTTTGACTTTGACAAAGGTACTATTGAAACCCTCAGATACGGCAATAACACCATCATAGAAAACAGTGGTTTGGCTCTTAACGCTTTCCGTGCCTTTACTAACAATGACCGCTGGGCATACCAACAATGGTTTGCCAAAGGGCTACACAACCTACAGCACAAAGCGTTGGCTAAGAGTGTAAAAGCTAATGCTGATGGCAGCTACAGCTACAGCTTCACGGTACAATCGCAAGCGCCTAATGCAGCGAAAATAGAAGGCGGCACCGCCAGCGGACGCAACAAGATAGTAGAACTTACTGACCGCGCCTTTACCGATGCTGACTTCCGCTTCGTTACTAACCAAGTATTTACTGTATATCCTGACGGGTCTATAGAAGTACAAGCGAGCATCGGCAGCAATGATGATTTTGTAAATCTTCCGCAGTTAGGTTATCTTGTGACAATGCCTAAAACTTACTTCCGTTTTACTTACTACGGCAGAGGCAAACAAGACAACTATCCTGACCGCAAATCAGGTGCCTTTTTGGGTATCTACGAAAGCGATGTACTGAAAGAAGCAGGGAACTTCCCTAAACCGCAAGATGTGGGTCACCACCAAGATAGCCGCTGGGCAGCCCTAACCAATATGCGTGGCGCTGGTGCTATATTCGTAGGCACACAGCCAATGGACGTAGCCGCACTGCCTTACACTGCCCAAGAAATGACCCTCGCGGGGCACCCTTTTGAGTTGCCAAATCCTTCGGCTACCTATCTACAGCTAAATATAGCTACTACAGGAGTAGGCGGTAATAGCTGTGGCCCTACCCCTCTACAAAGAGACCGCGTAATGGCTACTCAACACCGTTTTGGCTTTATCATTCGTCCGGCACAAGAAAAACTAACTCAAGCCGCTAATGTAAGCGCTAGCACTGAAGCTCCTGCGTTTGCCCCAGGGCTTATCAACCGCAGTACTATACCGATGAAAGTTATCTTTGCCAGCAGTGAAGAAGTAGGGGCAGGCAATGCTACTCACTTAGTAGATGGCAACCCTAATACAATATGGCACTCTGCTTACTCGGTAACCGTAGCTAAGCACCCTCACTGGGTAGATTTCGACCTTAGCAAAGAAGTATCTTTCAAAGGTATTAGCTACCTACCTCGCACAGACGAAGCAGGTAATGGTGATGTGAAAGACTTCAGCATATCAGTAAGCGATGACGCTAAAACGTGGAAAGAAGTGCATAAAGGCAGTTTTTCTCAAAACAGAGGCACACCACAGCAAGTACTCTTCAAAAGCCCTGTAAAGGCGCGCTACGTGCGTTTTACCGCCCTAAGCGAGCAGTACGGACAAGACTTTGCCAGTGGTGCTGAGTTTGGATTGATAGCAGAATAGAGATTAGTCGCTAGTAGTTAGTCGTTAGCCGTTAGAAATGAGTCGTTAAGTAAGCGACACCCTTCTAACGGCTAACGACTAATTTTTAGCGACAAACTTGCTAATTTAGCAATTAATTGTTACTTTTGCCTCGAACTTAATAGCTAAAAATAAAAATACAAATGGAAAAAATCTTTAACAGTTTATTATTTAAAGTATTCTGCGGTATCGGATTGGGTATATTATTAGGCAACTATGCGCCTGACTGGCTATATCGCATTCTCATTACTTTTAAATCATTATTTGCAAACTTCCTCAACTTCTCTATTCCGCTGATTATGATAGGGCTTATTATGCCCTCTATTGGCGATTTAGAAAAAAATGCTGGTAAGCTACTCGCCATCACAGTAGTGATTGCCTATGGGTTTACCCTCTTTTCAGGGTTCTCTACTTATTTCATAGGAGATGCTCTCTTCAGTTCTCTATTAGAAAACGAACAAATAGGCACTTTGGAAGACCACAGCCGGTCACTCCCCCCCTATTTTACAATCGATATGCCGCCTATCTTTGATGTAATGACGGCACTCTTACTCTCTTTTATCGTAGGAATTGGACTCTCAGTACGCGAAGCTCCCGTACTTACTAATGTAGTTAAAGAATTTGGCGATATAGTGAAGTGGCTTATTACTAAAGCTATCATACCCGTATTGCCCTACTATATTATGACGATTTTTGCGGAAATAACTTTTAGCGGACAAGTAGCTTCAGTAATGGTAGTGTTCTTTAAACTCATTATTATCCTCTTTATTATGCACATAGTGCTGCTGCTATTGCAATATATTTTCGCAGGGCTTATCTCTGGTAAAAATCCGATTAAATCATTAGGCACTATGCTGCCTGCTTACGCTACGGCATTGGGTACGCAATCGTCGGCAGCTACTATACCAGTAACTTTGCGCCAGTCGCTTAAATTAGGTATTTCGCAACGCATTGCTGGCTTTGTTATTCCGCTCTGCGCTACTATTCACCTATCGGGTAGTACAATGAAGATAACCGCTTGTGCTCTTGCGCTAATGATGCTGCAAGGCACTCCATACGATTTTAGTATGTTTGCAGGCTTTATAATGATGCTGGGTATTATTATGGTAGCGGCACCTGGGGTACCTGGTGGTGCGATTATGGCGGCATTGGGGGTACTACACTCTATGTTAGGCTTCGACGAGAACCAACAGGCGCTAATGGTAGCCCTCTATATAGCTATGGATAGCTTCGGTACTGCTTGCAACGTAACAGGTGACGGGGCTGTAGCTCTGATAGTAGATAAGATAGCTAAAAGACCGCAAACAGCTGACGAAGATTAGCCCTTGCGGCGCAACCGTTTGTTAAAGCGATTGACATTCATTTCTGACGGTATTTCCTCCCCTTCAAATACCGCTTTATATAATACTTGGGCACACAGAGGCGCATTGAGCACGCCGCGTGTGCCCAAGCCATTTAATACCCATAAGTGCGGATAAAGTGGGTGTGCCCCCACCAAAGGACGTCTATCGCCTACAGTAGGGCGTATAGCCGCTTGGTGCGATATGATTTCATAAGGAGAATCCGTCATCTTATGCAGTTTTTCGAGCAGTTCGGCACGTCCTGCCTCGGTAATAGTGTCGGTAAGGTCTTCGGGGTCGTAAGTAGCTCCTACGCGGTAAATATCGGCCCCCATACTGATAATAGAGCCGTCGCTTTTGAAGATAGCTTGTAGCTGTAGGTCGGGAGCTTTGATAGTAAGGCTCTCGCCCTTGCACGGACGCATAGGCAAAGAATTAAAATACGGATTTTTGCTAATACCACAGCCTTCGCAGAAGACAATATGCTGAGCTGTTACCCCCTGATAAGCCACGAAGTCAGGCTGTATATCGAGGGCTGAGTAGTCGAAAGAATGAAAGTGGTATACCCCCGCCTCTTGCCAAGAGCGCAGACTGAGCTGTATATAACGCTCAATATCTAAGCGCCCTGTATGTAGCACCTCGCCTAATAGGTAAGGAGCAGGCAACGCCTCAGAAGGGGTAGTGCGTAAGGTAGTGCTCAGGTAGTGTTGGAGTATGGGCGTATCGGAAGCTGCAAACCAATTGTTTTGCTCTTCTACAGAAGCGAACTTGCGCAGTACCGGCAAACTAATGCGCAAAGGTTGCCCCATTGTAGCCTCTATATTGTCATAAAAACGATTGGCGCACGCCATAATCTCTTCTGCTTTCCAAATAGGGGTAAAACGCTTTAACACTACCGGATTATAGACCCCTCCAGCTATTAAGCTCGCTACCTGAGAGCGGTCGGATAGTAAGCAGAAGCTTTTGCCGTGCTGCTCAAGCAAATGAGCGAAACTAACGCCTGCTAATCCTGCCCCTACAATTATAAAGTCAAACATCTTCTTCTTTCTTTTTGAATGCAAAGGTAATAATTTAATTGTGAATGATTAACTTAACAATAAAAAACTGCCTGAGAGCTAAAACCTCTCAGGCAGTTTTTTTATTAATTGTTTAAGACTATTTGCTTCTAACTTTTTGTTCCCATTTCCAAGCTGAAAGCATCGCATCGTCTAAGGTCGATTTAGCTTCCCAACCCAATACGTGGTTTGCTCTATCAGTATTAGCATAAGCAGCTGTTACGTCACCTGCACGACGAGCTACTATTTGGTAGTTTAGCTTCTTGCCTGATACTCGCTCAAAACTTTGTATTACCTCTAACACGCTGCTGCCTTTGCCTGTACCGATATTAAATACCTCGTAATTCTCAGCATTCTTATCGTTTAAGAGACGTTGTAACGCAATAACGTGTGCTTTTGCCAAATCGACTACGTGTATATAGTCACGAATACAAGTGCCATCAGGAGTTGGATAATCATCACCAAATACCGATAGTTTTTCGCGCAAGCCTATAGCTGTCTGGGTGATATAAGGCACTAAGTTCTGAGGTACGCCCAAAGGCAACTCGCCTATTTCGGCTGAAGGGTGTGCCCCTATAGGGTTGAAATAGCGCAAAGCAATAGCATTTAACTGAGGCGTTACGCGGCAGGTATCGCTAATAATCTCTTCTGAAATCTGCTTAGTATTGCCATAAGGCGACTCTGCTTTTTTCACAGGAGCATCTTCGGTGATAGGTAACTTATCAGCTTGCCCATATACGGTACAAGACGAACTAAAGATAAAGTGCGCCTTTTTCAGCTTGCTGAGTTCTTCTAACAGATAAATAAGGCTGGTGAGGTTGTTGTTGTAATAAAGCAAAGGTTTTTCTACGCTCTCGCCCACAGCTTTAGAGGCAGCAAAGTGTATAAGCCCCTCTACATCAGTATGGCGACGGAAGAAATCTTGTACATCTGCCTTATCTCTAAGGTCAAACTTCTCAAACAGCGGTTTTTTACCTGTTATTTTAGTGATGTGCTCTAATACACTCTCTTGCGCATTAGATAGGTTATCGATGATAACCACCTCAAAACCTGCATTTTGCAATTCTACTACGGTGTGCGAGCCTATAAAGCCCAACCCACCCGTTACTACTATCTTTTTCATTTTTATATGTGTTGGTATTTGTTTGTCGTTAAGTATATGGCTAAAGTCCTTGCTTCATCTTTATAAGATTTTTCTTTATCTCCTCTTTCTGCTCAGCATTGCCATCTTCATCTTGGCTCAACAGACTTACCGCCTTCTCTTCAGTAGCAACAGCCTCTTTCTTATCGCCGTGAGCAAACATCAAGTGAGCAAGCGTATCAAGGTAATAAGGACTCTTAGGCTCTAACTGCACGGCTGCCTTTGCCCATCGATAAGCCTCTGCCATAAGGGCTTTACTATTAGGCTGGTCTTCATATACCTTCCAAGCTATATTATTAGCGCGATTGGCAAAGAGCATCTTATAATAACGCCAGCTGTTCTCTGGATTATTATTGGTAAAATCGTTATCGAGGGCAGCTATTAGGTTAGCATCGGTAGCCATTAGGTTTTTGAAGTAAGTATCAAAAGCCATAGCAGCATCAGTAGTCAAATCTTGATTATAAAGAAAGTCAATATAATCTAAAGACGAAAGAGCGCCATTTTTAATCCCTTCAGCATAGGCTTTTTTCACCTCTGGCAGGGTAGCCTTGTCGAGGTCGTAGCAAGCCTTTAGAGTGCGTTCTACCGCAGCGGTATTAAATGCTATATACCCTCTATCAATGCGTTGTATATAGGTATAGTCGCCAATATCTTTAAGGGCATCATTATGAGCTTTTATCTCTTTGAAAAACCTTAAGAGGTAAGCTCCTGCTTCAAGGTCAGTTGTAGTAGGCTCATAATTTAAGTAGAAAGTTTTAGTGAAAAAATTATCATTTATCTCTACATTAAGCGATGCCAATAGCGCGAAATCAGTATCGAGCTTAGCGTCTGCCTTATGCGCAGCGACTACACGCTTCCATTGGGCGATAAGCTGCTCTGGAGTAAGCTGCAAACGATATAAGTTTTCAGGTTTTTTGTAGTAAGTGATAAGGTTTTCTAATTGGTAGTCTATTGTAGCCTGTTTATCTTCATCAGTTTCTACATCACCAGTTTTAGGGCGTTTGGCTAAGAGCAATTGCACATCAGGGTCTTGAGTGTAATTAGAGAGTGCTATTAAGACCTTTACAACCTCTTTTAGCGGTGCTTTAGGATTGCTGAGTACTCTATCGGCTAAACTTGCTTTAGCTGCTGTGCGCAACAGACCGGTATGGTTGTACTCCAATGTTTCATCAGCTAACACTTGCGCTATGGTAGCCGGTTCGTGGTAAATCACCTCTCCTTCAGAGGTCAGAATGATAAGCTGGTCTTCGTTAGTGAGCCCTTTAGCTTTCAAACTTTTTAGCTCTTTAGCTGTCGCTAAGTAAAGTTCAAAGAGGTAAGGGTCAGTCAGCACTGTCTCCCCGTTCTGCTCATACCATTCAAATAGCTCTTTAAATTCGTTAGTAGCATTCTTGTTGTTAGGCTGATAAAGCAGCGCTACCAATCGATTATTTTTCTTAGCTGCTGCAAGGGCTGCACTAAGGCTATTAGCCTGTTTTAAGGTACTAAGGGCTTTCTTCTCTGGGTTAAATTCAGGTATATCTTTCTCTTCGTCAAAAGCAATAAGATGCTTCCACTGCTTTACCTTTTCGGTAGCTACAGGTTGCAATGCCTGCGCATCAACAGCCAACACTTTGCTAAATACTATAGGATTAGACGAGAGTGATTTATCATTGAGGGTAAGCGTTTGCTTTTCAGGGTTATAGGTTGCTTGCAACTCATTTCTAACCGAATTTTCTGTATCAAAAGTAATTTCTACTCCGCTAGTATTTTTACCAACAAGATATTCTTCAATAATTACGGCAGCCTTTTTATCGCCTGTAATAGCTACACCATAAGCATTCACAAGGTAAAGATTATCCGTGCGCGGTATTTCTATCGTATAATCATCTTGCCCTTGCAGTTTGTTATACGCACTTTCGTACACGATTTCTCCTTTGCTGTTTTTGTAGCCTATATACAAGAAACGAGGGTCGAACATATTTATATCAGCCTCTTTAAACGTAAGGGTCAGCTGGTCTGTTGTACCTTGCGTTTTCACTACCCTAAAGCTATTACCGGTGCCAAACTGCAAACTAATATTCTTATCTTTTGCGGTATAAGTACCCGTAGCCATCAGCGCATCTACCGTATTATCAGCATTGATGCGAAGCTGAAACTGTCGCGCTTCTTTTGATTTGTATACCCCGATAAGGTCAGACGGCTGTGCTACTGCCACCAAAGGGAATAATGCACAAAGTGTAAGTATCTTGTTCATATTGATTTGTCAATTTGCTAATTTACTAATTGTCTAATCGACTCATTAGCTCATCTTTTAGTTTTTGTATGCCTTTGCCCGAAACCGACGAGATAAACAGATAAGGCACTTTCAGCTTAGCAGCCAATTCCTTATCTATAGCAGCCGTCAGTTCCTCATCAAGCATATCCGATTTAGAGATTGCCACCAACCGCTGTTTGTCCAAAAGTTCAGGATTATACTTCTTGAGCTCATTCAGCAGTATCTCATACTCTGCTACTATATCATTAGCATCAGCGGGAATGAGAAACAGCAATAGCGAGTTGCGCTCAATATGTCGCAAGAAGAAATGCCCCAATCCTTTGCCTTCAGCTGCCCCCTCTATAATACCAGGGATATCAGCCATTACAAACGATTGAAAGTCGCGGTTTTCTACAATGCCCAAGTTAGGTTTGAGGGTAGTAAAAGGATAATCGCCAATTTTAGGTTTAGCAGAAGTGATAACTGATAGTAGCGTCGATTTACCCGCATTAGGGAAGCCCACCAATCCTACATCGGCAAGCACTTTCAGCTCTAACAACAGCTCGCGCTCCTCACCTGGCAACCCTGGTTGTGCATAGCGTGGTGTCTGGTTAGTAGCCGTCCTAAAATGCCAATTGCCTAAGCCCCCTTTGCCACCGCGTAAGGCGATAACCTCTTGCCCGTCTTCGGTGATTTCAAAAAGAACTTCTTCCGTCTCTGCATCTTTTACGATGGTGCCCAGCGGCACTTCTAAGTAAATATCCTTGCCATCAGCCCCAAAACTGCGGTTAGCCCCTCCTGCCTCGCCGTGTTCAGCGCGAAAGTGCTTCTGAAATTTGAAGTGTATGAGCGTCCATAGGTGCTTATTACCTTTTAGGATAATATGCCCCCCACGACCCCCATCGCCTCCATCAGGACCTCCTTTGGGTACAAACTTCTCGCGGTGCAGGTGCATAGAGCCTGCACCACCGTTGCCCGATGCCGCGTATATCTTTACGTAATCTGTAAAATTACCTTCCGTCATTATTGGGCTTTTATTTGGTCAATAGCCTTAGATAAGCGTACAGTAATCTCTTCTACTGTACCAATACCATCTACAGCGTGATATTTGCCTTGTGCTTTATAATAAGCGATAAGCGGAGCAGTCTTTTCGTTGTATTCTACAAAACGATTTTTTATCTTTTCTTCATCTTGGTCATCAGCGCGTCCGCTCACTTTACCACGCTCTACAATACGTTTTATAAGCACCTCATCATCAGCTTCTAAGGCAAGTGTACCGTGTATGCGCATTCCTTTAGATGTCAAGAAAGCATCAAGAGCTTCAGCCTGTGCTATCGTACGTGGGAACCCATCAAAAAGGAAGCCTTCAGCGTTAGGATTCTTTTCTACTTCCTCTTGAAGCATCTGTATAGTCACCTCATCAGGCACAAGATCGCCTTTTTCGATGTATGATTGTGCTAATTTACCTAATTTCGTCTCGTTTTTGATATTGAAACGGAAAATATCGCCGGTAGAGATATGCACTAAGTTGTATTTGTCTTTCAAAAAAGCGGCTTGAGTGCCTTTGCCAGCACCTGGTTTGCCAAAAAGTACTAAATTTGTCATTGTTATAGAGGTGTTTAATTGATATACTTGTGGTAAGTTACGCCCTACCTCGTCAAAATCTAAGCCATAGCCTACGATAAAGCGGTTAGGGATAGGCTTGCCCACGTAGTCTATTTTGAAGTCTTTTTTGTAGGCATCAGGTTTGAAAAATAGGGTAGCGATTCTAAACGATTTCACTTTTTTATCTTTGAAGATACGGTATATTTCTTCTAGTGTATTACCGGTATCTACTATATCTTCCAGTATTACCACGTCGCGCCCTTCTACCGAACCTGATAGACCAATAAGTTCGTGTACCTTTCCGGTAGACTGGGTGCCTTCATAAGAAGACATTTTTACGAAAGAAATCTCGCATTCGCCTTTGTAATGTCTCACGAAGTCGGCAGCGAACATAAACGAACCATTAAGGACAGCAACAAA
The DNA here is from genome assembly GCF_009730375.1 of Capnocytophaga sp. FDAARGOS_737. Taxonomy (NCBI): domain Bacteria; kingdom Pseudomonadati; phylum Bacteroidota; class Flavobacteriia; order Flavobacteriales; family Flavobacteriaceae; genus Capnocytophaga; species Capnocytophaga sp. FDAARGOS_737. Next base: position 2,525,868 of record NZ_CP046316.1, read on the forward strand.
CACAGGTCGCGACTCTCCTAAGTCTTGATAGACCTCAGCGGCCATACGGGCATTAATTTCATCAAGTTGCTGAGCACTGATATACGGCTCAAAAGTTTTATCGTGTATTTTTATAAGTTCCATTATATAATTATTAATGGTTATTTGTAAATGGTTAAAAACTAATTCTTATTTTGGCAATACTAAATTTATAATGGGAGTTAAACTTTATATCCAATAGATTTGGTATGATATACAAGTATAATATTCGTGTATATTGCCCATCACGTCTCCCCCTTTTGAAGGGGGCAGGGGGGATGTTTGTATAAAAACAAATTCCATTATAAATTTAGTATAGGCCTTATTTTTTGGCAAAAGTAATCATTTTTTTACAAACCAGCAAACTTCCCAATCCCTACGGCAAAGTAGCTCCCACCGCTATATCGCAACGGTGACCGGGTTGTCCGTGTGGCGGATTAGGTTTCCCTGAGAAGCCGGGTTCTGTCGTGCCCGTATGCTGTTGTGCCTGCTGAGGGTCTATCACCACCTGCTGTTGCACTACTTGCGGTTGTTGGGCAGGAGCGGCTGTAGTAGCCGCTGCAGGCTTGCTGTTGAGTGGGGCTCCTACCGGTATATCACAACGGTGACCAGGTTGTCCGTGTGGCGGATTGAGCTTTTCACCATTAGCCCCTACATAATTCTGAGGCTGCGATACTTGTATCACTTGCGGCTGCTCCATTCCATTCGACACTACGGGCATCGCCTCCCCCTGACTTACGGGGTGACTTACATTTTGGGCTTGAGCTATCACGTTGCCGTCATTAGGCAGAGGAGCTCCTACTGCTATATCGCAACGGTGACCAGGTTGTCCGTGTGGCGGATTGAGTGTCACCCCACCTCCTTGCGAAGTAGCAGGAGTTGAAAGTGCTGTCCCTTGGTCAAACGGATTAGCGTCTTTTGTCTTATCGCGTTGTTCTTCAGCCAACTGAGTATTAGCCATAGCATCTTCAGCTACGGTTATTTCTTGCGGATTATTTTTGCACCCAATAAGTGCCACCGCCGAAAGAGCTATAAAAAATTGTATTTTCATTGTAGATAATAATTTCGGCAAAACTACAACATAATTTGCTAATTAGCAAATTTGCTAATCGACTAATCAGCTAATTGATAGTATCGTACCCAATCGATATACATAGCCACAGGCTTATCAAAAGGCTTAACGGCTCCTACCCAGTTGCCGCCGAGCTGCATATCTATAAGCAGATAATAAGGTCTAACAAAAGGGTACTGACCTTTGTCTTGCTGATCTTTCAGATAAGGGTACAAAAGCGTCTGCACCCCATTCACATACAAACGCACACTTTCAGCATCCCATTCCACCGCATATACGTTGTAATCATTAGCATTGATTTTAGCAGTGCTACCACTTTTAGGGTTTTGTTTGCTCACGTTTTTAGTGTATGAAGTATGGAGCGTTTGATAGACAAAATCATCGTAATTCAGATGCTCCATAATATCTATTTCGCCTCCTGTAGGCCATTTGCCCTCTTTAGGGAGCATCCATATTGCAGGCCACGCCCCTTGAGTCGATTCCAGCTTACAGCGCACCTCTAGCCTACCTGTCTCAAAATACTTTTTATTAATAGTATAGACCCCTCCAGTGATATACTCCGATGGGTCTGCCTTTAGGTCAGTATTCATTTTGCCGTATAGTATAAGGTTACCCTCTTTTATGTCGTACAGACTAGGGTCATCGCTCATTGTATTGCGCCAATCTATCTTCTCATTGCGCGATATTTTAGACCATATCCCTGTAGCGAAAATATCATCTCGATCAAAATTATCTTCCCATACCAATTGCCATTGTTTGCTCACAGACTGTTCTACTTTAGGTTTCTGAGGTTCTTGAAGTTTCTTTTCCTCTTGCGCAACCTTATAGCAAGCATTGCCTAATACAAAGGCACTTAATAATAAAAAACTAATTTTCATTGCTATTATGATTTGTTAATATTCTTCTTCTGGCTACACTCATTTGCTCTCTTACGCCACCTTTTTGCAAAAACACCTCTTGTTGTTTTTCTATTAATCGCCGAAGTAAAAAAGTAGTTTGGTTAATAAGAGTAATGCAAAGATTTGCTAAAGACGCATCATCATATTTAGGCAGCAAAGACGGATAAAGTTCAAAGATTTCCTTACTCGAAGCAAAAGTGCGAACCTTATCATAGCGAGGGTGTCCTATATGCCATTGTTCTTTATTTCTAACTCTCAAATAGTCTTCATAATCTATGAGTAGTTCCTCAAGACTTGCTTTAGCCACGTTAGTAAGTTTTATTTCAGTTTCAATCGAAGTAGTCGAAGCCTTACTTCCTTCAGCAATATTTTGTTTGCCAGAGCGAGCAGCTTGCAGCATTTGGTCTATAGTACGGTCACCTTTAGTAAGAAAATGTTGAGTGAAGTAAAAAGTAATATCATAAATTACCTCTGCTTTTTGGTAAGCATACAAAGATCTGTATCCTCCTTTCAATTTCAAAAAAGTTGTCATTATTTTGTTTTTAGTTTGTTATTATAGAGCACAAAGTTAGTATTTTTTTCGATACAACGGCCTATTCCCTCTATTTTTTTATCCCACTCGTCCCACCTGTCCCACCTGTCTCACCTGTCCCACCTGTCTCACCTGTCCCACCTGTCTCACCTGTCCCACCTGTCTCACCTGTCCCACTTGTCTCACCCGTCCCACTCGTCCCACCTGTCCCATAATCGCCCGTGCGGCTCGCACTCCCACCTGTCCTACCTGTCCTACAATCGCCGGTGCGGCTCACACTCCCACCAAAAAAAACTTTGCCAAAGGTCATAACAAATATGCTATAACCTTTGGCAAAGTTAAAATACTAATTGGGTAATTCTCTAAACTTCTACCATCCAGGGTTTTGTCTGTAGCCTACTAACTGAAGTTGGTCGGTAGGTAGCGGATATAAATATTGTTTATCATTCCAAACACGGCCAGTTAGAGGAAGTGAAGGATACATTATCAAATAGTTATTGCTATCTACAGGTAGATTAGCTACTCCCGATCTGGCAGGGTATAGTGCTTTTAGGGCAGGAGTAAGTTTCATACCTCTGATAGTTTTAGGATTTTCTATCAATTTTCCTGCTTTCCAACGCATTATATCATCAAAACGGAAACCTTCTCCTATTAATTCAATACGGCGTTCTCTGCGAATTTCGTATAGTAGAGGGGTTACTGTATAGCCGTAGTTATCGGCATTAGCATCTGCACTCACTGTAGTGGTTAGGTGTGGCATACCCACACGGTCTCTTAGCTTGTTGATGCTGATATCCAAATCACCTTGACTCAAAGTTCCTAATTCATATTTAGCTTCTGCGTAGTTTAACAGTATTTCTGCGTAACGGAATATGAATAAATCCAAATCACTTTGCTGAGCTATCCATTGTTCTGGGTCGCTTGAGCGTCCTTTTATAAACCAATAACCAGAACTTGTTTGTCCACTACCTACAGCAGGTAGGGTTACTACTTGTTGTCTTGTAGGGTCAGGATTTTCTGTCCATACAAATCCTGGGGTAGCAACTGTCTGTGCATAGCGAGGGTCGCGGTTAGCAGCTTCACCTGCAGGAGTGCTATCATCATAAGTAAATGAAGTACCACTAATAGGCTTACCATCAGTAAATAGGTAATTTTCCATAAAGTCTTTGCTACAGCCGGTACTATTTTCACCCGCAGTACGAGTATAACCGTGGGTACCTATCCCTTGTATATAGGTGCGTGCCATTATAGCCTCGCTATTAGTAGAAAGGTCTTTTTGTATAAACAAATTACGATAATCCTTAGTCGGATTTCCAGTGCTGTACACTCTATATCTGCCTGAGTTTATAAGCGCTTGCGAAGCATCTGCTGCTGCTTGTAGCCAGCTTGTCTCATCTCCTAATCCGTGATATTTCCTAAAAGTACCTTCCCATAGCGCTATTCTCGATTTTAGAGCTAAAGCAGCATCTTTATGTAGGCGTCCAGCTTCTGCCGATGCTTTTGCAGGCAAATGTTGTACCGCAAAGTCCAAGTCTTCTAATACTTTCTCCATCACTTGCTTATGTGGCACTCTAGGACCGTAGATAATAGGCGAAGCGTCGTTTACCTTAGTCAAAACCAAAGGCACATCACCAAAGGTCTTTACTTTATCCCAATAGTACAATGCTCTGAAGAAACGCACTTCTGCTGCAAATTGTTCTTTGTGCAAACCTGTTGAGCGGCTGTAGTTGTCTAAGAAAAAGTTACAGTTATAAATACCGTTCCAATCTCCTGTAGACCAACCTCCTCCTGAAGCAGGTACTGTATAGTTTCCTGCCAAAAAGGTATTCACATTTCGGGGCACCATATTGTCAGAGTCGCCATCGTTATAGATAAGAATTTGCACTGGCAAACTACCGTAAAAACGATTGGCAAAAATCTTCAAGTCATTATCTGTGTTGAAGTACCCCTTTTCGTTAAATGAATCAGGTGGATACTTATCCAAAAAATCGTCATTCTTGCAAGCGGTTTGGCTTAAGGTCGCCAACAAAATACCCGCAAATACTATGTGTTTATATAGATTTTTCATTGTTTATGTTTTTTATGTTTAGTACTAAAAACGTGCTTGTAAGCCTAACGTTACGATACGGTTGATAGGATAATCTTGCGATAGCAACTCTGGGTCGTATGATTTAAGTAGCTTAGTCCATTCCCAAAGGTTCTGACCTGTCACAAACAAACGCAAATTGTCTATTCCTATACGGCCCATTACATCTTTCGGTAGTGTATAACCTATAGTTACTTGTTTAAGGCGTATATACGAAGCATCTTGCATATAGCGTGTTTGAGTATTCATATTACCTCCACCAAAACGCAAACGTGGGTAATAAGCATCTCTGTTATCAGGTGTCCAGTGGTCTAACTGATTAGTAGCAGGTACATCCCATTCGTTAGTAAAGCCCCAGAAATAAGCACCTCCAAGTACCGCATCGCGTTTGCCTACTCCTTGGAAGAAGACTGTAAAGTCGATGTTCTTAAACTCACCTCCTAAATTCAAACCAAATGTATAGCGCGCTTGCGAATTACCGATAATTTTTCTATCACCAGGGTTATCTAACGTATTATTACCCCAGTCAATTTTGTTGTTACCATCTAGGTCTTTATACTTCACGTCTCCCGCTAACCATTTGTAGTTCCCTAATTTCGAATTGTCTACAGCAGCTGCTTCAGCGTCTGTTTGATACAAACCTTCTGTTTCATAACCCCAAATTTCTCCTATCTCTCTACCTACGTAGTAATGACCCAAATCGTTAGTAGGGTTAAGATCGTATTTGGTGATAAACGAACGGCTATCTGCTAAGTTGAAAGATACGTTATATTTAAAGTCTTCTCCTATTTTGTCTTTCCATCCTAATACTAACTCAAAACCTTTAGTTTCTAGGTCAGCTGCGTTGCGCTGAGGAGCTCCTGTACCCAATACCGCTGGTAGAGGGATACCACTTACTAACATTCCATTAGTATTACGAATATAGTAGTCAAATGACCCTGTAAGGCGGTTGTCAAAGAAGCCAAAGTCTACCCCAAAGTTACGAGTCGCTACTTCTTCCCAAGTAAAGTTATTACTTACTAAGCCAGGAGCTGAAACGTATGGCAATTGTTGGGTACCAAATATATAACCTGTTTTAGTACCATATCCCATTGTAGGTAGATAAGGGTAAAGTGCTGACACTTGTTGGTTAGGCAGTTTACCGTATGAAGCTCTTAGTTTCAAATCGCTTACAATGGTATTGATAGGTTCAAAGAATTTCTCTTTAGAAATACGCCAACCCAAAGATGCTGACGGACTAAATACATAACGGCTTTCACGGCTAAAGCGTGATGAACCATCATATCTACCATTTACCTCTACCAAATATTTTTGGTCAAATACATAGTTCAATCTGAAGAAAGAACCTATCAATGCCCAATCGCTTATGCCGCTACCTACTGATGGTTTTTCATCGTTGTTAAGTTTCAAAAACGGATAGTCTTGGTTTACTAAGTTTTTAGTCGATACACTGAATGATTCATTGTGTTTTTCTTCTTGGTTGTACCCCACCATTGCCTTTACATAGTGTTTTTCAGCAAAAGTATTTTCGTACTGAGCGTAAATATTGGCTGCCTGATACAAATCGTGACTATTGTTTTCTGACACTCTCGAAGGGTTATTGTGTGGGTAATAACCCAAATCAGTTGCTTTCAGAGGGTCGTAAATGCTTGTGCCATCAGTAGGAGCTCCGTATTCTTTAAATTGCTTTACAAAGCTCTTACCGTTGTAGTGATACGGATTCCAAGTGTAATCACCTACTATTTTCACGTGTTTAATAGGGGTGAGGGTAAAGCCACTAGTTATCCAAATATCATCTGATTTATAAGTGCTTCTACCACCTGTAGCTATTACCGCAAAAGGGTTAGTAAAGTTTCCTTGTCCTGAGAAATGACCATCAGGGTGATATACAGGCATCAATGGTTTTACGTCTGTAGCAAAACGTTCTGGCGAGAAACCTAAACCAACATCTGAAGGCTGGTTGTTATCTTTGTGATTGATGGCAGATTTTAAGTGAAGTGATAACCACTTAGTAATATCAGTATTTAAGCTAAGGGTTACGTTGTAACGTTCAAATTTTTGTTTAGCGGCTTTAAATAGCCCATCTTGGCTAAACATACCTACTGAAGCCAAGTAAGTAGTCTTTTCACTACCTCCTGAAAGAGATACGTTGTGCTGTGCTTGCGGAGCCCAACCTGGGAACATCTCTTTCACCCAATTGGTATTGCCCACATATCTGTATTTTTTAGGGTCATTAGGGTCAGGATATACTGAATTGGCAGGAGTCGGATTGTTCAAATAAGCCTGTGCTTTTTCAAGGTCTGTTTGAGTGAAGTTTTGAGACCCTGTTCTACCTCCTGATATTCTTCCTGTATTATCTGCCTCCATATACATTTTTAGATAGTCTACAGAGTTTACTAAGTCAGGCAATCTGGTAGGTCTTGTGATAGAGTAGTCGGTAGAGATATTTATCTGCATAGGAGTACTCTTTTTACCTTTTTTAGTAGTGATAAGCACCACCCCAAAAGCAGCACGTCCTCCGTAAATAGCCGCTGAAGCAGCATCTTTTAGTACAGTTACGTTCTCTACATCATTAGGGTTGATTTGGTTAGGGTCCATTTGTACTCCATCTACTAACACTAATGGCGAACCACCGTTAATAGAGGTAAAACCCCTAATATTAAATGAAGAGCCAGCCCCTGGACGACCGTTAGAAGTGCTGATGTTCAAGTTCGGAATAACCCCTTGTAGTCCTTGTCCTATAGTAGTAAGCGGACGGCTTTCAAGTACTTTAGCATCTACAGTCGCTATAGCTCCTGTTAAGTTTTCCTTTTTCTGAGTACCATACCCTACAACCACTACTTCAGTAAGTTCTTGGGTACTTTCTTTTAGTACTACACTAAGTGAGTAACTTTTACCCCCCCCCTACAACTTTTTTAGTTTGGGTAGTATAGCCTACTGAACTAAATTCAAGTACATCACCGGCTTTAGCCTGCAATTCATACTTACCATCAATGTCAGTCGAGGTACCGTGGGTAGTGCCTTTCACCACTACTGAAACCCCTGGCATCGGTAGTTTGCTTTCATCAGTAACTGTCCCTTTTACTGATATGGTTTGCGCTAAAGCTGCACTAAAACAGCAACCTAACACAAACCAAATGACTGTTAAAAATTTTACTTTCATAAGTTTGGTTTTATTAAAAATGAAATTACGGCGGTAAAAGTACGCCCCTTTTTTTATATAAGCAAATATTTTGTTAATTATTTTATTTCATTTAACAAAATAAATTCTTAACAAATTGAAATACAATTAAAATCCGAAAGTAAAATAGAAAATTTAGAAGGTGTAAAAATTAAAAAAACGAAGAGAACAATATAAGAAGAGTAAACGATGAGCGAAGGATAAGCGAACAATGAGCGAACGATAACTGAACGATAACCGAATAATTCTCCCACCAGTCTCACCTGTCCCACTCGTCCCACCTGTCTCACTCGTCCCACTCGTCCCACTTGTCCCACTCGTCCCACTTGTCCCACTCGTCCCACTTGTCCCACTCGTCCCACTTGTCCCACTCGTCCCACTTGTCCCACTCGTCCCACTCGTCCCACTTGTCCCACTCGTCCCACTTGTCCCACTCGTCTCACCTGTCTCACTCGTCCCACTCGTCCCACTCGTCCCACTCGTCTCTCAATCCTCCTAGCCCTCTCAATCCTCCCAGCCCTCTCACTTGTCTCACCTGTCTCACCTGTCCCATAATCGCCCGTGCGGCTCGCACTCCCACTCGTCTCCCAATCCTCCCAGCCCTCTCAGCCGTCCCACAATTGCCCGTGCGGCTCGCACTCCAAATTAAATTTTGCCAATTCAAAAAATAGTAGTACCTTTGCATCGATATAAAAAGAGAAAGGCAGCAGGAGTTGCCGCTCCCACTGCCTGCCCATTAATAAGTAATTTTAATGAGGAATTTCTTTTTAGAAATTCTTATCAAAATCTTAATGAGCTTGAAGCTAAAGTTGAGGTTTACCTTCATTTTTCTCATTTTATATCGCAAAACACCTGCCCGTCTTGCATTGGCACCTTTGGCTTTCAAAGGTGCTGCAAAGGTAGGATACGCTAATGGCTTTAGCAAAATTTTAACATCAAAAATTAAGGTTGCTTGCATCTGCAAGCAACCTTTTTCAATTTACTAATTCGCTCATTTGCTAATTTCCTAATTTGCTAATTTCCTAATTTCTGCAAGCTCTTCTTTCAGGTGCGCTACATCAGCTTCCAGCTCAGCTATTTTTTGGTAGTTCGTCACAGGGTCGAGGAACTCAAACGAAAGATGCATCTTACACTCCCATATCTCCTTCACATCTTCTATATGTATAGATAGGTGCGGATAGTCGCGGTTGTCCGACTTGCAATACAGCGTACCATACTTACTGATGCTATTCACCACGCGCTTCACTATCACCCCATCATTAGCCGTCACCACCACACACACGCGGTTGTTAGAGAGCATATCCCAATCTTCAACAAACTTCCCCACCACATAACTACTGTCTTGCAAGGTAGGATACATCGACAGACCGCTCACCTGAAACATACGGTAAGTACCGTTTTGCATAGTAGGCAGGCTATAGGTAGGTAGCTGCTCTATGAAGCGCTCATCGTCATACCCATTCAGGTACCCCGCTTGCGCACGCACAGGCACTAACGGAATGCGGTCATTATCGCGGTCATCTACCACTATCACCTTAGGCACCAAACTGCGGCCCTCCACCTTTATAGGTTTAATAATCTCCACTCGGGGCAACAATGGCAAAGCACCCCCCGACTTTAGCATTTCGCCTTTTCCGGTGATAAGCCATTCCACATTCAGTTTAGGGTATTTCTCTAAAATCGTATTGAGTTTGTCAATGCCAATATTCTTCGAGATGCTATTGATGTAGCCATTCGAGGCGTTTATTTCCTTCTCAAAAGCCGAAACTGTAAGGTTTTGAGCTTCTATAAATTGTTTTATTCTTTCTTTTACATTCATATACAAACACTTAAATGCTATTAGCGCACTTTTTAGAGAATTTCTTTTATAAAAATTTGCACAATAGAGAATATCTCTATACTTTTGCCTTGTAAAAAAGAGGGGACAAAAAGTTGCGACAAAAATACAAAACAATTGATAATTAACAACTAAATAAGATAAACAACAATGAAATCAACAAAAAAAACAAGCAAGAGCTATCAAGTCGAGAGGATGTTGATAGAGAGTCACCATTCGCGTCAGCAGAACTTAGCGCTGCGGGACAGAGCGGTGATAGAAGAGTTTAACCGCCACGATGCCCGCTACATCCCCATCACCGTGATATGGCGCGAATTCATTCACCCCAAATTTTTCATCTCCCGACAGACTTTATACAGAATACTCAACCGATGCACTGATTAATGATTTTTTTATATTCTATGAAATCCAGCAGGGGCAGCTGCCAATTGACAAATCGGCAAATTGGCAAATTGACAAATCGCCAAATTATTTTTTGTATTTAAAAAAAAGTTCGTACCTTTACCGAAATTTTAGTACAGCTTTTTATAACCCGACAAATTAAATTAAAAAAATAGTAAGAATTATGACAAAATTTAGAACTGAGTCTGACCTTATTGGCGACTTACAAGTGCCTGCAGAGGCATACTACGGAGTGCAAACCCAACGTGCTATCGAAAACTTCCGTATTACCGGAACTAAAATGGGTGACTATCCTGAGTTCGTAAAAGCCATCGGCTACGTGAAGTTAGCAGCGGCACAAACCAATCACGAACTTGGACTTCTCCCTGACAACCTCCTAAAACCTATCAGCCAAGCCTGCGAAGAGGTGATAAGCGGCAAGTTCGACCATCAGTTTTTGGTTGATATGATTCAAGGGGGGGCAGGTACCTCAGTAAATATGAATGCTAATGAGGTCATTGCCAACCGCGCGTTAGAGATTATGGGCTACGGACGTGGCGAATACCAACACTGCTCGCCTAACGACCACGTAAACCAGTCGCAATCTACTAACGATGCCTACCCTACTACCGTGAAGTTGGCTGTTATCAAGATGAACGAAAAGCTCATCGAACGCCTATCATTGCTCATCGAGGCATTCCGTCAAAAAGGAAAAGAGTTTGCCGATGTAATAAAGATGGGGCGCACCCAGCTACAAGATGCGGTACCTATGACTTTAGGACAAGAGTTTGAAGCCTTTGCTGCCAACCTCGAAGAGGAAATCGCACGCCTACAAAGCAACGCCAAACTTTTCTTAGAAATCAATATGGGTGGTACAGCTATTGGTACAGGGCTCAATGCTCCTAAAGGCTATGCACAGCTATGCGCTCAGAAGTTAGCGACTCTCACAGGCGAAAAATTTGTTACAGCAGCCAACCTTGTAGAAGCTACCCCCGACACAGGTTCGTATGTCATTTACTCTTCTGCCCTAAAACGTATGGCGGTGAAACTATCAAAAATATGCAACGACTTGCGTTTGCTCTCTTCAGGACCTCGTGCAGGTTTAAACGAAATCAACTTGCCTAAGATGCAGCCAGGGTCATCAATTATGCCAGGCAAGGTAAATCCTGTGATTCCCGAGGTAGTAAACCAAGTGTGCTTCAAGGTGATAGGCAACGACCTAACGGTTACCTTTGCAGCCGAAGCCGGACAGTTACAGCTCAATGTAATGGAGCCGGTGCTTTGCCAATGTATTATCGAGTCAATCGTATTCTTAGAACGTGCTATCGACACCTTGCGCACTAAGTGTATAGAGGGCATCACTGCCAACCGCGAAGTGTGTCTCAATATGGTGAAACACAGTATAGGTATTGTTACGGCGCTCAACCCACATATTGGGTATAAGAACAGCAGCAAGATAGCCAAAGAAGCGTTAGAGAGCGGCAAGTCAGTATACAACTTAGTCCTTGAGCACAAACTGCTATCTAAAGAAGAACTTGACAGAATCTTAGACCCCAAAAATATGATTTAATCAGATCTTTAGTGATGAATCGTTAGTCGTTAGCAGTCAGCATTCTAACGACTAACGACTCGTTACTAACTACTAATTCAAAATTTTCTTCTCCGTTTTATAAAATTTGGAACGATTTTGGCTGTGTATTTTTACGCATAAGAATCTTAATGTATCTTTTTTATGAAACGCTTATTATTAGTAAGTTTGCTATTTTCGATTTTGCTTACCGCTTGTTCTAATAGCAAGGGGGGCGAAACCTATCTGCCTGCCTCGGTAGGCCCTATTAACAGCTTAGCTGTAGTTATTGATAACGACCTGTGGGAAGGGTCAGTTGGCGACACTATACGCCGCTACTTCGCTGCCCCTATCGACGGACTTCCTAATGAAGAACCCACCTTCTCCCTTCACCAAGTGCCTCCCCAAGTATTCGAGGGCAACACGCGCAACAGCCGCAATGTGCTGATAGTCAGCCGTGGCAACCAGCCACAAGGCGCTATTAAAGAGAATGTGTATGCTAAACCTCAGGTAGTAGCTGTTATCGAGGCTAAGAAAGTACGCGACATCGCCTGCAAGATAGAGGAGTACCACCGCCTATTTATCAATGCTTTTAAAGAAAACGAATTAGCCGAAACGCGTCATCGTTTTCAGAAATCGCTCAATACCGAAACCGAATACACACAGGCACTGGGGGTAAAGCTACAGATGCCTTCTTTCTACAAAATAGTAAAACACGAAAACAATTTCTTCTGGATAGAGCGCCCTATCAAAGGGGGTCGTGCAAGTGTTATCCTTTACGAAATGCCGCTTAAGAGCATTCCCACTGACGAAGAGGGGCGCGCTAAGGCGATTGTAAAAATGCGCGACTCAATAGGCGAAAAGTACATCCCCGGACCTGAAAAAGGAATGTATATGGTTACTGAAACTTATTTAGCACCTAGCGTAAGCGAAGTAAAGATAAAGAACCATTTTGCTTTAGAGAGCAAAGGCTTGTGGGAGGTAAAAGGTTTTGCTTTAGGCGGCCCTTATATCAACTATATTATTGAGGACAAGGCTAAGAACCGCCTATTAGTTGCCGAGGGCTTTCTGTATGCGCCAGGCGTATCAAAACGCGATGTACTATTTGAGCTCGAAGCCATTATCAAATCAATCAGCTTTAATGATTAACAGCTATTTGGTAATTAAAAAAAATAATGTACTTTTGCACTATAAAATGATTTTGACATACAACCAATAAAAGTTATAACTCCCTCATTCCCCCTTTGGAGGGGGCAGGGGGAGGTCAAAAAAGAACCACCAATGCCAAACATTATACCTTATAACCCTAAACTCAGAGAGTTTGCTCGATATTTACGCAATAACAGTACTTTATCTGAAGTACTTTTATGGAAAGAAATCAAAAACAAAGCTTTAGGAGTAGAATTTAAGCGACAAGTACCTATATTAGATTACATAGTTGATTTTTATTGCCAAGAATTGAAGTTAGCTGTTGAAGTAGATGGTCATATACACGATTTTAGGTATGTAGAAGATAAAGTTCGGCAAGAGCAAATAGAGCAATGGGGAATAACTTTTATTCGTTTTTCAAATGAAGATATTAAAACAAATATGTTCAGTGTAGTACTCTCTTTAGAAAGTAAAATAGACGAACTAAAAAAGACAAACTTTTCTGAGGAATAGGCAGCTAACACTTTTACTCAGTTATAAAAATCAAAAAGTATAACAATTAACAACATAAAATATATGAATATTTTTTTAGGAATGGTAGGGCCTTGGCAAGTAGTGATTATTGTAGCCCTTATATTATTGCTTTTCGGGGGCAAGAAAATCCCTGAATTAATGCGTGGTTTAGGCACAGGCATCCGCGAGTTCAAAGACGCCACTAAAGACCCTGCTAAAGACAACGAACGTATTGGCAAACCAGAAGACGAACAAATCAACAAATCTGCTAATTAACAAATTGGCAAATCGACAAATTGGCAAATCGACAAATTAACATTATGCTTTTAACAACAACACCTACAATCGAAGGACATCCTATTAAGCAATATTTAGGCATCGTTACTGGCGAGACCATCATCGGGGCGAATGCTATTAAGGATTTTATGGCGGGGCTTACCGACTTTTTCGGCGGACGCTCTACTACCTACGAAAAAGTACTTATCGAAGGCAAAGAAACTGCTTTAAAAGAATTACAACAGCGTGCTGCTGCCCTCGGTGCTAATGCAGTAGTGGGTATCGACCTCGATTACGAAACCGTAGGGGCTAATGGGGGTATGCTAATGGTTACTGCCAGTGGCACAGCCGTACAAGTATAATTAGCTCATCTACGAATTGGCAAATCAACAAATCGACAAATCAGCTAATTGGCTAACCAGCAAATTGCTCTCTTGGTACGCTACGGCTAAGCGCGACTTGCCGTGGCGTGGCACAACCGACCCCTATAAAGTCTGGCTCTCCGAGATTATCCTCCAGCAAACGCGCGTAGTACAAGGGCTCCCTTATTACGAGCGATTTATCACTCATTTCCCTACCGTATCCGATTTAGCAAAGGCTTCCGAAGAAGAGGTGCTAAAGCTATGGCAAGGTTTGGGCTACTACTCACGCGCTAAGAATCTACATCATACCGCTCAGCACATAGCCACAGTGCTGGGGGGTGTTTTCCCTAAAAGTTATCAAGAACTCGTAAAGCTCAAAGGCATAGGCGATTACACTGCCAGTGCCATTGCTTCTTTCTGCTATAACGAGCCTTGTGCAGTAGTCGATGGCAATGTATATCGCGTATTATCACGCCTCTTTGGGGTGCAGACACCTATCAACACCCCTGCAGCAGCCAAAGAGTTCAAAGCCTTAGCTAATGAGTTGTTAGACAAGCCTCGGGCAGGCGAATACAACCAAGCTATTATGGAGTTTGGCGCAATCGTCTGCACTCCCCAGTCACCCGACTGTGCTAACTGCGTATTGCGCGACAACTGTTGGGCTTGGGCGCATAATCAGGTAGGTGTTTTGCCTGCCAAACTCAAGAAAATCAAGATAAAACAGCGTTACTTCAACTACCTCGTATGGCTGAGTGCCGATCAGCAAACCCTCCTTCAGAAACGAGAAGGCAAAGATATATGGCACGGACTCTACGAATTTCCGCTTATCGAAACCTCTACGCCCCTCTCTGCTGCTGCCCTTACTGAGCAGCTAAGAGAGCAGCACCCCCTCATCACTCCTTATTTGTATAACGAAAGCCCTGTTGTGCATAAGCTCACGCACCAGCACATACACACCTCGTTTTGGGTACTTACCACCCACTCTCCACTCGAAAAAGGCATATCTATCAGCCAGTTAGAGCGCTATCCTGTGTCAGCTCTTACCGCAAACTTTATTAAAAACTTTTGGAAGTTATAAAAAAAATCGTACTTTTGTAACATCTTTTAACCCCATAACCCAATTTACCAATGAACGGATATGTAAATAAAGTTATCCTTGTCGGACGCATAGGCGAGGCAATAAAGCTAACCTATTTTAGCGAAGGCAATTGCGTAGGTCAGTTCAGACTCGCTACCCACGAAGAGTATACTAACCGCAATACTAATGAGCGCGTAGAGCACACTGAGTGGCACAATATAGTGGTACGCAATAAGCTGGCTGAAGCCATAGAAAAGTACACCCAAAAAGGCGACCTTATCTATTTAGAAGGACAGTTGCGTACCCGCTCTTGGCAAGCCGAAGACGGCAGTCCTCGCTACATTACCGAGGTAGTAGTAAGCGATATGAATCTGCTGCCCAATATGCGCGCCCCTAAAACTGCTACCCCACCGGTAGCTGGCACCCTTACTACTCAATCGTCGCCTGAGTTAGATGCTAATGGAGTGCCGTTTTAATGTATAACGAAATTCTTTTATTTTGGAAACAGAACCCCTCTCGGCATCGTTGCTGATGCCCTTTTTAACCGTAGATATTGCGCTGATAGTACAATTTGCTATTTTTTGCTTACTGCTGCTCTGCTCTGCTATCATCTCTGGCTCTGAAGTGGCCTTATTTTCGCTCTCGCCTACTGAAATAGACGAGCTGAAAGAAGACCACAATTCTGCCAATAACCTGATAGCCAAAATGGTAGAAAACCCTAAAAAGCTGTTGGCTACCGTACTCATCGCTAATAACTTGGTCAATATCTCTATAGTGCTTATCTCACCAGAGCTGACCAACTTTGCCTTCGGAGGCATCAAAAACCCTATATTGCGCGATGTGATGGATATTGGGTTGGTAACCTTTGTATTGTTGCTCTGCGGCGAGATACTGCCCAAGATTTACGCCAATCGCAACAACTTGGCTTTCGCTAAGAGAGTGGCCTACTTCATCTATATACTCGATACCGTTTTCACCCCTATCAGCCTACCGATGAAGTCTTTCACCGTATGGATTCAAAAGCGATTAGGCAAAACCAAGAGCAATATATCAGTTGGGCAACTTTCGCAAGCCTTAGAATTGGCATCAGAAGAGGATACTACCAATGAGGAAAAGAAGCTATTAGAGAGTATTGTATCGTTTGGCAATACCGAAACCTGCGAAGTGATGGTGCCCCGCGTAGATATTTTTGCTCTTAGCGAGGATACCCCTTTTAGCGAAGTGTTGAGCGAGATAGTAAAAATAGGCTATTCGCGCATACCCGTATACCGCGAAAATTTAGACAATATTACAGGGGTTATCTATATCAAAGACCTATTGCCTTATATCGAAAAACCTGATTTTCAATGGACTAAGGTAATGCGAAAAGCTTTCTTCGTGCCTGAAAACAAGAAGTTAGACGATTTGCTCAGCGAGTTCCAAGAAAAGAAAATACACTTAGCCGTAGTGGTAGACGAGTATGGCGGCACTTGTGGTATCATCACTTTAGAAGATATTATGGAGGAAATAGTAGGTAGCATCAATGATGAGTTCGATGATGATGATGTTACATACTCTAAGATTAATGATCACACCTATATTTTTGAAGGCAAGACTGTGTTAAAAGATTTTTACCGCATCGTAAAGATGGACGATGAAAACATCTTGCTTTTTGATGAAAAAAGAGGAGAAGCAGAGACCTTAGCAGGCTTTTTGCTCGAAATATCAGGCAACTTCCCTCAAAAAGGCAAACCTATTGTGTTTCACAACTATAGTTTCACCGTAGAAGCCTTCGACAAACACCGAATAAAGGAAATCAAAGTAAAAATTAACAGTTAATTGACGTGAAGTATTCAAAAATTATAGAAGCAGCCTATAAAACAGTAATGGAAGCTGAGAATGTAGGCACTGTACCTACTTATATCCCCGAATTGGCTCAAGTAGACCCTAATAAGTTTGGGGTGTATTTCTACAGCCTCAACAAGCAATCCTTTGGCATAGGCGATTGCGACGAGAAGTTTTCGTGCCAAAGTATCTCAAAAGTGTTAGCGTTGTGCTTAGCTTATAGCATCATAGGCGACAAACTCTGGAAACGCGTAGATGTAGAACCTTCGGGCACTTCGTTTAACTCGCTCGTGCAATTAGAGGCTGACAATGGTATTCCGCGCAATCCGCTTATCAATGCAGGAGCCATAGTTGTATGCGACATTTTGCTATCTATTTTAGAAGATGCCGAAGCCGATTTCCTTACTTTCGTCCGCGATTTGGCAAATGATGAGTCAGTAAACTATTCTATCAGAGTAGCCGAGTCTGAAAAATCAGTAGGGTATAGAAATTTTGCGCTATGCTATTACATCAAATCGTTAGGAAATATAGAAAATGACCCTATAGAGGTACTTAACTTCTACTTCAAACTCTGTTCGTTAGAACTCAGTTGCAAGTCTTTAGCCTATATATTTTCATTTTTAGCCAATGATGGTATTCGTATGCACGACCGCGTACAGATACTCACCGACACTTGTACTAAGCGGGTAAATGCAATTATGCAAACCTGCGGTTTTTATGACGAGTCGGGTGAATTTGCTTTCAAGGTAGGCTTACCGGGCAAGAGTGGTGTGGGCGGAGGCATCGTAGCTTTATTGCCTAACCACTACAGCATAGCCGTGTGGAGCCCTAAGCTAAATAACAAAGGCAACTCATACCGCGGAATGCTATTTTTAGAGGAATTTACCGCCCAAACCCATACCTCAATTTTTTAATCCGTAAATCTTATCGATTTGCTAATTAGCTAATTATTTGTATCTTTGCCGCCCAAAAACACACACTCTAATGACTATAGAAGCAATACAAAACCAGATAATAGAAGAGTTTTCACTCTTTGAAGATTGGATGCAGCGATATGAATATATGATTGAGTTGGGCAAGTCGCTGCCCCTAATAGCAGAACAGTACAAAACTGATGATTATCTTATCAAAGGGTGCCAAAGTCAAGTATGGCTACACGCTGACTACCAAGAGGGTAAGATATTCTTTACGGCCGATAGCGATGCCATTATCACCAAAGGTATTGTAGCCTTATTGGTGCGCGTGTATTCAGGTCACACCCCCGAAGAGATTTTAGCGGCTAAAACTGACTTTATCGACCAAATAGGACTCAAAGAACACTTATCGCCCACCCGTGCTAACGGATTGGTGAGTATGCTCGAGCAGATGAGGCGATACGCCCTGTTACAAGCAAAAAAATAAGGACATAAATCTATAAACAAATGGCTGAAGAGACCACAAATACTCAAAAAATAATAGACACTGAAGTACTCGGCGAGAAAATCGTAGAAGTGCTTAAAACAATATACGACCCCGAAATACCTGTAGATATCTACGAATTAGGCTTAGTATATGATGTATTCGTAAATGAAGACTGCGATGTGAAGATACTTATGACTCTCACCTCGCCTAACTGCCCTGTAGCCGATGCACTCCCTATGGAGGTAAAAGAAAAGGTACAGAGCATTGATGATGTTCACGAAACCATTGTTGAACTCACTTTCGACCCGCCTTGGCATCAGGATATGATGAGCGAGGTAGCGAAACTCGAACTCGGATTTTTGTAAACTAATTAATAAATCACTTATGAAAAAACTTTTATTCTCAGCATTATTACTTTCTGCTGTATCAATGGGTTTTGCCCAAGAAGAGAGCACCGATGGAGTTGCTCAAGACCCTACTGTAGCCCCTGAGCAAGAAGCTCCTGCTACCCCTCGTTGGACAAAAGGAGGCAATGCCTCATTAATGTTTTCGCAAGCTGCCTTCAATAACGATTGGACTGGAGGGGGTACTAACAACGTAGCAGCAAGCCTTGCTGTTAGCTATGCATTCAACTATAAGAAAGACCGTTTAGCTTGGGATAACAACCTATACATCGATTATGGTCTTACTAAGTTAGAAGGCGATGAATTCACTCGCAAAACAACAGACCGTTTTGAAGTAAACTCTGTACTTGGTTATCAGATGACCAATCCAGAGTGGTTCTACTCATTCTTCTTCAACTTCAAAACCCAAATGACCGATGGTTATAAGTACACTTCTGGCACTCAGCGCGACCTTATAAACCAATTGCTTTCACCAGGGTATGTACAATTTGGTCCTGGTATCTTGTGGAAGAAAAGCGACAACCTAAAAGTGAATATCGCTCCTGCAACTTCTAAAATTACTACTGCTAGAAGTAGATGGACGCAAGCTGGTAGTTTCTACGGAGTAGAGAAAGGTAAAACAATACGCTATGAGCTCGGTTTCTCACTTAGTGGCTATGCTAAATTCAATGTAATGGACAATGTTTCATTTGAAAACATACTATCATTGTATAGCAACTACCTTGATAAACCTCAAAACATAGATATTGACTACACTGCCAACTTAGTGATGACTATCAACAAATATCTATCGGCAAACTTCACTTTCCAAGCTATCTATGATGATAATGCCGCTAAAGCCTTCCAAATACGCGAAGTATTAGGTTTAGGAGTAACTTACAAATTTTAAACATTTAGTAAATTTAATAATTAATAAATTAGCCCATTAACAGACGCGATTGTCTGTTAATGGGCTAATTTGTTAATATACTGACAAATAAGTAAGCAATCCTTAATAATATATTATTTTTTCGTAAAAAACTTTTGCGAATATCAAAAAATTATTTTAATTTTACGGCGAAATTAAGTTTGACTTACTCAAAAGCCTTACTCAATGACTTTTCCATAAGCCAAAAAAATACCACCACTATGATCGACCCACTTTTATTACCCTACCTCAGCATTATAGAGGATAGAAAAAAACACTTTACTGCCACCGCACGCACTATGCAAGGCGATGCCGCCCGATTGGCAGATAACTGCAACTCTCACCTGTACTACGGCTTACATTTTGAAGCTAACGAATGGGTGTTGCGCGAGTGGGCTCCTAACGCAACGGCTATATACCTCCTTTTTGAAGGTAATGACTGGCAAAAAAACAATCACTTCTCATTTAAAAAACTCAACAACGAAAATTGGGAACTACGGCTCCCCGCACATCTTTTGCACCACCAAATGCTCTACAAACTGTTAGTAGAGTGGGACGGCGGTAGCGGTGAGCGGTTGCCTTCGCATACCCTACGCGCAGTACAAGACGATTATACTAAAGTATTTACTGCACAAGTATGGCAACCCCCTGTACCCTACCAATGGAAGCACTCTCGCCCCAATACTACCGAACCGCCCCTTATCTATGAGGCGCATATAGGTATGAGTACTGAGCATCAGCGCGTGAGCACCTTTGTGGAGTTTCGTCTATACGTATTGCCTCGTATCGCTGATTTAGGCTATAATACAATACAGCTAATGGCTATACAAGAGCACCCTTACTACGGGTCGTTTGGCTATCAGGTAGCCAATTTCTTTGCAGTGAGTTCACGCTTTGGCACCCCTGAAGAGCTCAAAGAGCTTATCGACACGGCACACGGCTTAGGCATACGCGTAATTTTAGACCTTGTGCATTCGCATTCGGTAAGCAATGAGGTAGAAGGGCTCAGTTATTTTGACGGTACTGATTATTTGTACTTCCATAGTGGTGAGCGCGGCAAACACCCTGCGTGGGACTCTCGCTGTTTCGACTACGGCAAGCCCCAAGTACTCAACTTCTTGCTCTCTAACTGCAAGTATTGGCTTGAAGAATACCAGTTTGACGGCTTCCGCTTCGATGGAGTAACCAGTATGCTCTATTACGACCACGGACTTGGCAAAGCATTTACTAACTATAGTTTTTATTATGACGGTAATGAAGATGTAGAGGCAATAACCTACTTAACGCTTGCCAACTTAGTCACACATCAGCTCTATCCTCAAGCTATTACCATAGCCGAAGAGATGAGCGGTATGCCAGGGTTAGCCTCACCTATAACCGAAGGGGGTATGGGCTTCGATTTCAAGATGAGTATGGGCATACCCGACTATTGGATTAAGTTGCTAAAAGAAGTACCCGATGAACAATGGCACGTAGGCGATATTTATTATGAACTGACCAACAAACGCGCCGAAGAACGTACCATAAGCTACGCCGAAAGTCACGATCAAGCTCTCGTGGGCGATAAGACCATATTTTTCCGTATGACCGACAAGGAGGTCTACACCGGTATGAGCGTGTTCGACCACAATCTCATCATCGACCGTGCAATGGCTCTACATAAAATGATACGCCTCGTAACGTTAGGCACTGCCGGCGGAGGCTATCTAAACTTTATGGGGAATGAATGGGGGCACCCCGAGTGGATTGACTTCCCTCGCGAGGGCAACGGCTGGAGTTACGCCCACGCACGCCGCCTCTGGAGTTTGGTTGATGACCCCAACTTAAAATTTAAGTATCTGAACGCTTTCGACCGCGAAATGATACACCTAATAGCACGCAGCCGCCTATTGACCTACGAACCCCGTGTATTAGTACGCGACATCGAGCGGCAAATACTCGTATTCGAGCGTGGCAACTATCTATTCGTATTCAGTTTTAACCCTACCACCTCATATAGCGACTATCCGTTTGAGGTGCGTGCCGGCAAGTACCTAACCGTACTAAGTACTGACAACCCCGCTTTTGCAGGAGCTAACCGCATAGATGAGAGCATCGAGCACTTTACCCAGTACTTAGAGAAGAAGAACCTATTATCGCTGTATATACCAGCGAGAATTGCAATGGTGCTAAAAATTGACAATTGACAAAGGTTATGTAAATAGTACCTCACGTCTTGAGAAAAACATTATAAAACTTAAAAAACTCATCAGTATATTGTTAGATACTATTTATCGTGATAATATTTACTTGATAAGCCCTATAATTAATTGGACATTAATTGATGGGGTAAATAGACACTTTAGAGATAATTACAACAAAGTATTACCCACCTTACAGATGAAAGATTTGAAATCATTGATTTACCATCTAATCAATTAACAAGTGAGTAACAGTTTTTTAGACAAGAGCTCTAATATTTTATATATTTTTTCACAGATCTAAGTAAGCAAAAAACAAGAAAATGGAAATCATAAGTTCAAAAAACCAACAACTCATCAAAGATTTATGTGATTGGAAAATCAATAGAGAAAAGTTTATAGAAAAAACTGCTTTTAAAGCTAATTATGAGCAGTTAAGATATTTATTGTTGAGTGTTAGTGTTAAGGATTATCTAGACGAAAATGATTATAATCAGTATTTTGATACCATTCTTTGGGAATTACCTAATAGTATGAGTAAAGAAGAAGATGAAGCTTTATTTCAAGAGTTTTTGTTATGTAATTTTCACTCTGAACACGAGAATATGGCAAGTGCTTTTCAGTCGACTTTTAACAATAATATAGAAAACATTCTTATCTTACTAAAAGCAATAGACAATGTTCCCAAATATTTAGAGCCTGAAGATTTTAAATACCCTTATGTAAGAAAAATCATTTATGCTATAGGTGCCCAGCCACAACCTGAGAGTTTTTTAGCTTTAGAGCAATTAGTTTCTCAGACTAACGATGTAGAAATAAAAAAACTAGCCTTACACCAGCTTGAGAAACGAAAAGAATTAGGGCGATGGGAGTATGAAAGAAGTAAATAATAAGTTATAAACTTAGTCAAAAGTTTAAAACTTTAACTATCTCTAAAACATAATAACGCGTATTATACTACAACCTAATTATTATTAATTATCAATTGTTATGTATTTATCATTCAAAAAAGACCAACTTATCAATCTAGAGTACTCTCTTAGCAGAGAGTTCTTAGGTACCAACCGCGGTGGAGGCTACTGCTCCTCTACCCTTGTATTTTGCAACACCCGTAAATACCACGGGTTATTAGTAGTGCCTATCGAAAAATTTAGAGGCAAAAACTATGTAATGCTTTCATCACTCGATGAGACTATCATACAGCACGGACGTGATTTCAACTTTGGGGTACATAAGTACGAGGGTACTTATGAGCCACGCGGACATAAGTATATCGTAGATATTTCGTACGAAAAAGCTTTTACCGTTACCTACCAAGTAGGCGGGGTATTGCTAAAGAAAGAAATACTAATGATGCACAACGCTCCACAAGTATTGGTGCGCTATACACTACTCGAGGCTCACTCAGCTACCAAGTTGCGCTTAAACCCTCTTTTGGCTTTCCGCGATATACACTCACTCAGCAAACAAAACCCTGTAGCTAGCACCCAACCTGAAGCTGCTGATAACGGCATACGTGCCCGCCTATACCCTGAGTTTCCATACCTATATATGCAGTTTAGCAAAAAAGTTGACTTTATAAACAACGCGTATTGGAATAACAATATCTATTACACTAAAGAGAAAGAACGCGGCTATGACTATCAGGAAGATTTGCTAAGTATTGGTTATTTTGAAGTGAGCCTAAAGAAGGGCGAAAGCATCGTCTTTTCTGCCAGCATTGAAGAGGCTGAAAGCAAAACCCTCGAAAAGAATTTCAACAAATATCTAAAAGAACGCAGTGAGCGCAACTCAGCTCAAGAATGCCTACAGTACAGTGCAGCCCAATTCTTGATACACAAGGCAGGCGAAACACGCATCAAAGCAGGATATCACTGGTTTGACAGCAACACCCGCGATACCTTTATCTCTCTACCGGGTATTGCTCTTTCTGGCAATACAGCCAAGATATTCGATGAGGTGCTTACCTCTGCTTGCAAGTATTTTTATGAGGGACTTTTCGCTCGCGACATTAGTACCCACGTCACCAATCCTGTGTTTGATGCCGATACCTCATTGTGGTTCTTCTGGACGCTTCAGCAATACGAAAAAGAAACCAATAAGACCAAAAAACAACTGTGGAAAGAATATGGCGAACTGCTGAAAGCTATCCTACAAACCTACCGCAGCCGCAAGCACAAAACAATGTGTATGGACGACAACGGACTGATATGGAGTGATAACCTAAGTCGCCCCCTTACGTGGTTTGACGCTGAGGGCAATTACGGAGCTATCGTACCTAGAAATGGATATGTGGTAGAAGTAAACGCGCTATGGTACAATGCTGTATGCTATGCCATTGCAATGGCTGATGAGGCTAAAGACAAAGCTTTTTTGAGCGAATGGGCTACCCTACCGGCTACTATAGCCGAAAGTTTCAACCAGACTTTCTGGTATGAAGCTGAATCTTACTTAGCTGACTATGCTAACCACACTCATCAAAACACTGAAGTACGTCCTAACCAGCTATTGGCTTGTGCGCTTAACTACTCGCCTCTTACTGAAAAAAGACAACGCAAGGTGTTAAAGATCATCACCCAAGAGCTCCTTACCCCTCGTGGTTTGCGCACGCTATCACCTGAGAGCCCACGTTATGAAGGCGAAGGTGTAGGCCCCGTATACGTACGCGATAAGGCAACTTTCAACGGGTCGGCACAC
Organism: Capnocytophaga sp. FDAARGOS_737; assembly: GCF_009730375.1. Lineage (NCBI taxonomy): Bacteria > Pseudomonadati > Bacteroidota > Flavobacteriia > Flavobacteriales > Flavobacteriaceae > Capnocytophaga > Capnocytophaga sp. FDAARGOS_737. The sequence continues at coordinate 2,550,232 of NZ_CP046316.1, forward strand.
CCTTGGTTGATAGGTTTTTATATAGAAGCCAACTTAAAGCTCTACGGCGATGCTTACATACCTGATGCTGAAAGTATCCTCGCTGACTTCGAAGAAGAACTCAACGACCACGGAGTAGGCTGTATTTCGGCTATCTATGACGGCAATCCACCATTCCAATCAAGAGGATGTATCTCTAAAGCTAAGAATGTATCAGAGATTTTAAGGGCACAATGGCTGCTAAAAGGTAATAAATAACTCAGAATTTAAACCCTTCGAAATCGAGGGGTTTAGAAAAATCAATAAAAGCGTATGAAGAATGCAAGAGTATTAATGTTTGGTTGGGAATTCCCCCCACACATCAGTGGAGGGTTAGGAACAGCTTGCCTCGGTATAGCTCAGGGGTTAGCCAAAAATGGTGTACAAGTACTATTTGTAATGCCTAAAGCCTCAGGTGATGAGGATAGTAGTGTGGCAAAGATTATCAATGCCAGCGATGTAGAAATGCTTCAGAACACCGAGAAGATAGAAGAGTTCTGGAAACATATCAATTTTATGGAGATAGGCTCTAACCTTGTGCCTTATCTCGACCCCGAAACCTTTGCTCGCGAGCGCGACCGCTACCTCAAAGAAGGCGAAAACCGTGAACGCATCAGCTACCATAATAAATTTCAGTTTTCGGGCAAATATGGGGCTAACCTAATGGAAGAGGTATATCGTTATGCCTTAGTAGCTGGTACAGTAGCCAAAAACCACGATTTTGATGTAATTCACGCCCACGACTGGCTAACCTATAGTGCAGGTATCATCGCTAAAAAAATATCAGGAAAACCGCTAATAGTACACGTACACGCTACCGAATACGACCGCGGAGGTGAGTTTAACCGCAATACCTTAGTGTACGACATCGAAAAACGAGGTATGGAAGCTGCCGACAGGGTAGTAACAGTAAGCAACTGGACGCGCAATATTGTTATAGAAAAATATGGTATCCCTGCTGAAAAAGTTATCACAGTGCATAATGCAGTAGACTTTAAAACCGACACCGAAGACCGTGAGGAACGCGGCATCAAAGATAAAATCGTAACTTTCTTAGGGCGCATCACCCTACAAAAAGGGCCTGAGTACTTTGTAGAAGCCGCTGCCAAAGTGATGAAACGCCTGCCTAATGTACGCTTTGTGATGGCAGGTAGCGGTGAGAAGATGAACCCTTTAGTACGCCGTGTAGCCCAATTGGGTTTAGGCACACGTTTCCACTTCACAGGCTTCTTGCGCGGCAACGATGTACAACGTATGTTCCGCTATAGCGATGTGTATGTGATGCCTTCTGTATCTGAACCCTTTGGTATTTCGCCCTTAGAGGCAATGCGCTCTGGGGTGCCCACCATCATCTCTAAACAATCGGGAGTAGCCGAAGTACTCCACCACGCTATAAAAGTAGATTATTGGGATATCAACGCCCTCTCCGATGCGATATACGGCGTATTGGCTTACCCCACCCTATCTAACTTTATGCAACGCGAAGGTTATGAAGAGGTAAACCAACTAAAATGGGAAACTGCCTCGCTGAAACTCAAAAAAATCTACGAATCTTTAATGTAAAACCACCATTATGAAAAAGTCAATTTGTATTTATTTTCAAATCCATCACCCCGAACGTCTTAGAAAATATCAATTCTTCGACATAGGAAAAAAACACAACTATTTTGACAACTACGCTAACCGCTCAGAATTAGAAGATTTAGCCGAAAACTGCTACTTGCCTGCTAACGCTTTATTGTTAGACCTTATCAAGAAATACGAAGGCAAATTCAAAGTTGCTTTCTCTATTTCGGGCTCAGCTATTGACCAGCTCGAAATGCACACCCCAGAGGTAATACGCTCTTTTCAGGAGCTCGCCCAAATAGGACAAGTAGAGTTCTTAGCCGAAACCTATTCGCACTCATTAGCATCGCTATCTGAAGACACTGATGAGTTTGAATTGCAGGTAAAACGCCATAGTGCAGCTATCAAAGAGCTTTTTGGCAAAAAACCGGTAACCTTCCGCAATACGTCTCTCATCTATTCTGATAAAATAGGGAAAAGAGTAGCTGACTTGGGCTTCAAGACGATGCTTACCGATGGTGCTAAGCACGTATTAGGTTGGAAGAGTCCTAACTTCGTCTATAAAAATGCTTTAGACGAAAACCTCAACCTCTTACTAAAGAACAGTAAGCTGAGTGATGATATAGCAATACGCTTTTCTGACAGAAACTGGAGCGAATACCCACTTACTTCAGAAAAATACGTTGATTGGGTATCGCACAGCCTACAAGATACTGAAGTGCTCAACCTCTTTATGAACTACGAAGTAATAGGGCACTACAACCGCGCTGAAAGTGGGATTTTCGACTTTCTGAGATATTTCATCCAGCAAATAGCCGAAAACCCTAATTATCAGTTCTTATTGCCTAAGGAAGTCACTAAAAAGCATACAGCTAAAGATATACTACCTGTGCCTTACCCTATTTCGTGGACAGACGAAGAGCGCGATATCACTTCGTGGTTAGGAAACGAACTACAAAAAGAAGCCTTTACCGAGCTATTCAAAATACAACCTTTGGTGAAGAAGAAAAAGAATGCAGAGCTAAACGAAGACTATAGTAGGCTGCAAGCCAGTGAGCATTTCTATTTTATGCGCACTAAGCTATTCTCAGGAGCCGACTATCACAAGTACATTCTGCCTTACGAATCGCCGTATGAAGCGTTTATCAACTATATGAACGTGCTAAGCGACTTCATCGAGCGGGTGAAAGGCTAAATTAGTTAGGAGTTTATAGAAAGTTTAATAATAATTTTAAAAACAGACAAAATGAAATTAGAAAATGCTAAACCCAAAATCAATCATCTCTACGAAGAGATTGTCAGCAATGACGCCGCAGAAATGTCTGTATCTAATGGATTTGCAAGAAAAACCGTTGATGCGGAACGTAAGGTGAAAGCGTTAGACTCGGAAGAGTTTTTCTACGCAAATCCTCCTAAGGACAGGCAGAAAGGTGCCAAATATGAGGCTGATGAAAGTCTCATAGACAGTTCGCTGTATCTACCTTAATTTAGAAATTAATAATTTAGTCGTCAGTAGTGAATACTGGCGACTATTTTTTTATTCATAAATTAGCCTTTCAACAAATTTGCTAATTATCAAATAATATGTACCTTTGCCCTTTATTCTTAACTAAATACAGCTATGGCAAAAGAAACCCCTCTGATGAAGCAATACAATCAGATAAAGAGTAAATACCCTGATGCTCTTCTCCTTTTTCGCGTTGGCGATTTCTACGAAACCTTTGGCGAAGATGCCGTAAAAGCTGCTCACACCCTCGATATAGTACTTACTAACCGCAATAACGGTAGCGAACGCTCGGAATTAGCGGGCTTCCCTTATCACTCTATCAATACTTACCTGCCTAAACTAGTAAAGGCAGGATACCGCGTGGCTATCTGCGACCAATTAGAAGACCCTAAACTAGTAAAAGGCATTGTAAAACGCGGCGTGACGGAACTTGTAACCCCTGGTGTTGCTCTTAATGACGATATTCTACAAAGCAAAAACAATAACTTCCTCGCCTCGGTATGGCTCGGCAAACAGCTGTGCGGTATTGCTTTTCTCGACATCTCGACAGGCGAGTTTTTGGTAGCCCAAGGTGACAAACCTTATATAGACAAACTACTACAGAACTTCAAACCCAGCGAAATACTCATAGCTAAACAACAGAAAAAAGCCTTTGCCGAAAGTTTTGGTGAGGATTTTCACTGCTTCTTCTTAGAAGACTGGGTCTTTAAAGAAGATTACGCCCGTCAAGCACTTACTAAGCACTTCCAAACCAACTCGCTAAAAGGCTTTGGCGTAGACGAACTGACCGAAGCAATACTAACCGCAGGAGCGATACTTTACTATCTTTCAGAAACTCAGCACCACCAGCTACAGCACATCACTACCCTACAGCGCATAGCTGAAGATGCATACGTGTGGCTCGACAGATTCACCATTCGGAATCTGGAGCTCTATGCGGGTAGCTCGGCTCAGTCGGTTACACTTATAGATGTGATAGATAAGACTCTATCGCCTATGGGTAGCCGTACCCTAAAACGTTGGTTAGCCCTCCCGCTAAAGAAAATAGAAAAAATAGAACAGCGACACGAGGTGGTAGCTTACCTGCTCGACCATACCGATACGCTTAACCTAATAAAAGAGAATATCAGCCGTATGGGCGACATAGAGCGGCTTATCTCTAAAGTGGCAACACTGAAAATCAATCCGAGAGAGGTAGTGCAGTTGTGCGCTTCGTTAGAACATATAGCCCCTATAAAACAACAATGCTTGCAATCGGGCAAAGAGTCACTGAGTTTATTAGGAGATAAGCTGCACGACTGTCAGCAACTCTGCACACGCATACGCCAAACCCTTACTGATGAAGCCCCCGTAAACATAGCCAAAGGCAACGCTATAGCAGCAGGTTTTTCGGCAGAATTAGATGAACTGCGCAACCTTTCGCACACAGGCAAATCGTACTTAGACGACCTGTTACTACGCGAAACCCAGCGTACGGGTATCCCCTCGCTAAAAATAGACAGCAACAACGTCTTCGGCTACTACATAGAGGTACGCAACACCCATAAAGACAAAGTGCCTGCCGACTGGGTGCGCAAGCAAACCCTTGTGAATGCTGAACGCTACATCACCGATGAGCTGAAAGAATACGAGGCTAAAATAGTAGGGGCTGAAGAGCGCATCAGTCAGTTAGAGCAATCGCTGTATGCTGAGCTGATAAGCTATATAAGCGAATACATAGCACAAGTGCAGACTAACGCTAACCTAATAGGGCAATTAGACACTCTCTGCGGCTTTGCTACCCTCGCCCTTGAGAACCACTACAACCGCCCTGAAATGAGCGAAAGCTATGTGATAGACATCAAAGAAGGGCGACACCCTGTGATAGAAAAACAACTGCCTGTTGGCACCCCCTACATAGCTAACGATGTATATTTAGACCGTGACACCCAGCAGCTGATGATGATTACCGGACCTAATATGTCGGGTAAATCGGCTATACTGCGCCAAACGGCTCTTATCGTACTACTCGCCCAGATAGGTAGCTTTGTGCCTGCTACCTCAGCCCATATAGGTATCGTAGATAAGATTTTCACCCGCGTAGGGGCAAGCGACAATATATCAGTAGGCGAATCGACTTTTATGGTAGAAATGAACGAGGCAGCCCTGATACTCAACAACCTTTCTGACCGCAGCCTTATACTACTGGACGAGATAGGGCGCGGCACCAGCACCTATGACGGCATCTCGATAGCGTGGGCAATAGCCGAATACCTACACGAGCACCCCTCGCGCGCCAAAACGCTCTTTGCAACCCATTACCACGAACTGAACGAAATGACAGAGCAGTTTGAGCGCATCAAAAACTACAACGTAACCGTAAAAGAAACTCAAGATAGCGTGCTTTTCTTGCGCAAATTGGCTGCAGGAGGTTCGGCACACAGTTTTGGTATACACGTGGCTAAAATGGCTGGAATGCCGCAATATGTAGTTCAGAAAGCAAATAAGATGCTACAGAAGCTCGAGCAGATGCACAATGTAAATACTACCGAAGCGGTAAAAGCAGCTCAGAAGGAAATGCAGCTCTCTTTCTTTGATATGAGCGACCCTCGTCTTGACGAACTCAAAAACGACCTACTGAGCTTAGACATCAACAGTCTGACGCCGGTAGAAGCGCTAATGAAGCTCAACGAAATGAAGAAGCTACTCAATTAGACGATTTGCCAATTTGTCGATTTGCTAATTTACCAATTATATATGATATTTCAATTTAAAGAATTTAGTGTAAAGCAAGAACATAGTGCGATGAAAATCAGCACCGATGGGGTATTGCTCGGGGCGTGGGCACCCGTAGAAGATGCCGCATCGGTATTGGATATAGGAGCCGGTACAGGGTTATTGAGCCTTATGATAGCCCAACGCTGTGATGCCCCCCTAATAGATGCCGTAGAAATAGATGAAGCGGCTTATATAGAATGCACCGACAACTTCGAAAACAGTCCGTGGGGCGACCGCCTTTTCTGTTACCACGCTTCATTTAAAGAGTTAGTGGCTGAAATAGATACTCTTTACGACTTTATTATATCTAACCCTCCTTTCTACACAGCCGACACTCAAGCCCCTGAGACAGCACGCAGTACTGCCCGTTCGGCTGCAGCGCTCCCTTTTGAAACCCTTATAGAAGGAGTAGCCCAATTATTGTCGGATAGAGGGCGTTTTGCAGTTATCATTCCTTATCAGGAAGAGGCTTCTTTTATCGGTTTGGCAGCCGCTCAAGGGCTTTACCCTCACGCATTGTTGCGCACTAAAGGAACTGCTACGGCTCCGCTAAAACGCAGCCTTATCAGCTTTTGTAGGACAGAACAACCTTACACCCCTACTGAGCTTATTATAGAAGAAAGCAGAGGCGTCTATACCCCTGCTTATAAAGCTCTTACTGAAGATTTTTATTTGCCAAAATAGGCAGCTTACTGCCTTGAAAACCTCATACAGATTGCACGGAGAGAGTGCTAAGTTTATAATTACAATATGCCAAAGAACGCGCTGAAAGTTTTAAAACTTTTACGGCGCAAAGTTCAGACATTAGGGTGAAGTAAAAAAATAGTTGTTTCATAATGTGACAACTTTGTCAAAGTTTTGGTGTATCTCTTGGGTCTCCAAATTAGGTTTCAGCCAAAAAACCTTATTATATAATACTTAAATACAACTTGTATAGTTATTTTTTAAATAACTCAGAATGACTACCTAAACGTAATAAAGATATTTCCCTTTCGTCAAGGTATTCTTCCCATATAATAAGCAAGTCTGGTTCTATATGACACTCTAAAGCTCCTTTGTATTGACCTATTAATTTATGAGGTTTCATTTTTCGTGGAATACCCTCTACTCCACATTCTTGTAGCATCCCTAAAACTTCAGCAGTTTTTTGGAGCTTTTGGGCATTATTAGAAATAACCTTTAAGTCTTTTTTGAAAGAAGTTGAATATTTCAATGAAAAAGACTTCTTTTCTTTTTCAGTCTCGTTATTACTCATCTTCTTCTAAAATATCTTTAATCATTAGGTTTACATCAGTATACCCTTTCATAGAGTGTCTGTTTTCTCTCATCTCCATAAAAGCCTTATGTGTTTCCTCATTAGGGATAGATTTTTCTACTGGAATAGATTTTTTCTTATCATCTACTGTGACAGTCTCCAAAATAGTAGTCTTTATCTTGAGCCTTTCAAACAAATGTTGAATTATAGGAAAGTCGGCATTATTGATAGTTGCTTGTATAATTGTTGCATTCATATCTCTATTTTTTTGGCAAAGGTAATAATTAATTGACAATTAGCAATTGATAATTGAAAACTAATTATTAGTAATACACGATGTCGTATTTGATGATTTTAGGGGTGTTGGTGTTGTGTATTTGCTTTTCGCGGATGTTCTTTTGTGAATCGTAGGTGTAAGTGTAGCGTATGTAACTGCCCTCGCCAAGGGCATCGGCTACTCTCTCGCTTGTGCAGTCGCCTTGGGAATTGTATTGGTAAGTGTAGCGGCACCAATAATTGTAATCCACACTCTCATTTTTAATCTCCTTGCCTATCATATTGCCATTAGCCGAATAGGTATACGTATCGTGGCGGTAGCAATTACTGCCCTCGCATTGCTGTTCTTTGGTAAGTCGGTGGGCGGAATAGGTGTAAGTGATACGATCGAAAGGGAAATCGCCACCTGAGTAATATACCGTAAGCTGTTGCCCCTTTGCAGGGTACTCATAATTGCGCTTTTCTAATACCTGTCCGTTATAAGTGTCTTTATAGCACAATAGTTGGCTGTTTGTGCCGTACTCGAACGTCTCTTCGCGGGTAGTGTCGGTAGCACCAAAAATATTAGGGGTGCGTATCAGGGTAAGCATACCGGCATCGTTATAGCTATAGTGGCTGGTATAACTAAGGGTATTTTCGGCTGTATATACTTCGCGCTGCGTTAGCTTGCCCTCGCTATCGAAAAGGTATTGCACGATAGGTTCTTCTTCGGCAAGGCGCAAGGCTTTTAGTTGTTTGTTATCGGTAGTTTCTGCCTCGTAAGAGGTTATTTTGAGGCTCTTCACCTTCCCTTTGAGGTGAAGTTGTTGCCAGCCTGTCATCTTTAGGTATTCGGTGGTGTATTGCTGCGCCCAAATGGGACACGTTAGTAGAAAAAAGAATAGATACTTCATTTTTGATTTGTCAATTTGTCAATTTGTCGATTTGTCAATGAACTAATCAGCTCATTTCATTGGCAAATCGACAAATTAGCAAGATTATTAAATTATCCTTGGTGTGTTTTCTTCAATAGGTCATTTACTACTTTTACTGGGTTGAAGGTGATGATAGGCACTTCGACAAATAGAGTTATCCATTTTGCCATAGAGCCATTCCACAAACCAGGGAGCTCGAGGGCTTTTAGCGGTCTTCCCATATAGGTTTTGCTGGTGATAAATGCCTGTTGAGGGTCTACGTACTGCTGTAGGTCGAATTTTTGGCCTTTGTAGTCCTTGATGCCGCATACTAAATCTACCGGATTGAAGTGGGTAGACTGTTGGAAGATTTCCTTTTGCTTAGCATTGCTCATATCTACTTGTGCCGATTCGATAATCTGTAGGCTGTAACTGCCATCAGCTTCTTTTATCCAGAAAGGACCTCCACCGGGTTCACCTTCATTCTTCACCATACCACAAACGCGTATAGGGCGGTGTAGTTGCTCTTTGATAAACTCGAGCGCATATTGGCGGCGGAACTTGTACAAGTAGTCAGGTACGTTGATATTTATCTCTTTGAGGAAATTCAATATACGTTTTACCTCTTTCTTCTTCACTTTGTTATTGTCGATGCGGTGCAGTATTTTGAACACTTCGTCTTGCACCTCGCACAACTTACCGGCTAAGGCTTCTTTGTAGAAAACCGTTTCATCGGTGTACTTTTTCACTACTACGTTGTCGATATTTTTGATGAAGATAATATCTGCATCTATATCATTTAGATTGCTTAGTAGGGCTCCGTGTCCGGCAGGGCGGAAAAGCAGATTGCCGTCTTCGTCGCGGAAGTACTCATTATCCTCGGTTACTGAAACAGTGTCGGTACTTGGCTTTTGGTAAGAGAAGCTAACGTTGAAGCGGATGCCGTAGCGCTCCTCGAGGACGGGCTTGATAAGGTTTAGCTCTTTGTAGAAAGCCTCGGTATGCTGCTCGGTGATAGTGAAATGCAAATCGGCCTCCTCATCGTCTGAAGCATAGAGTACTGCCTCGCGGAAGTGCTCTTCGAAAGGGGTTGCTATCTTTTCTGAATGACGGTGGAAAGGTAGCAATCCTTTAGGCATATTGCCATAATTAAGTCCCTCTTCGTTTAGGAGGCTATTGACGATGATGTGTTTCTGAATATCTTCGTTTAATGAGGCAAAGTCGGGGTGGTGCTTATCGATATAGGCTTTGAGAAGAGGATAGAAAGCAAAGCGCTCGAGGCTATCGAAGAAAGCGCGTATTTCTTTATTGCCGGTACGATTGACATAGGCGGTAAACGACTCGCGGTCGGGTTCGAAAGCATCGCGGAAAGCAAACAACGATTTAAACATACGCGTAGCCGCACCCGAGGCGGGTACGAACTTGAGTATGGTATTGCCCTTCTTGCGGTGTTGGTAGATAGCGGCATATTTGGCGGCTTCTTCTTTGGGTAGAGGCAGTATACCATCGTCTATGACAGCGGCTTTATATAGCTGAATAGGGGGTACGCCTTGCTTGAATTGAGCTACTTGGGCATCGAGCATTGCTTCGGTGATGCCTTTTTTGATGAGTAGTTGTCGGTCTTTTTCTGTTAATTCACTCATAATATGTTGGTTTTTATTCTTTTTCTTTCCTCTGAATTAGGTGTCAAAGGTAAAAAGAAAAAAAATAAAAACCAAATAATTTGTGAATAAAATGTTAAGCTATTTTAGGTGTTTAAGCTAATTGACAAATTTGCATACGTGGAGCTGCCCTCTGAAGATGACCTTAAAGCTAAGCGAGCGCCAGTGCGGCGGTAAGCAAGGCTTGAAATGCAGCTGGTTATCGACTACGTGCATTCCGCCAAAGCCCTCGACTATGCTGAGCCAAGTGCCTGCCATAGAGGTGATGTGAAGTCCCTCGTGTACCTCTTTGTTATAATCGTCTAAGTCGAGGCGAGAGGTGCGCAGGTAGAGCGCATAAGCCTCTTCCTTCTTGTCTAAGGCTGCTGCCAAGACACTATGCACACAAGGCGACAAGGAAGACTCGTGCACCGTAAAGGGTTCGTAAAACTCGTAATGCTTACGCAACTCCTCGTGGGTAAAGTGATTTCGGAAGAAATAAAAGCCCTGTAGCGTATCGGCCTGTTTGATGTAAGGGGAACGGAGGATTCTATCCCAAGACCAATGCTGGTTGAGCGGACGCTCTTCTGCAGGAATAGCACTCGCTGGCTTTAGTTCCTTATCGAGGAAACCGTCTTGTTGCAAATATACTCCATATTTTTCGCTGTAAGGGAAATACATATTTTGGGCAATCTTGCGCCACAATACTATCTCTTGAGGATGTATCCACTGTTTTTCAATTTCATACTTCTCTGCCATATCAGCAGCATAACGCAAGCACCATTGGGCGATGTAGTTAGTGTAGAAATTGTTATTAACGTTGTTTTCGTACTCATTAGGACCTGTTACACCTAATATTACATATTTTTGTTTTTCCGCAGAAAAAGAGGCTCTTTGCGCCCAAAAACGCGCTATCGCCACCAATACCTCTAATCCATAATCCTTTATATAGGCTTCATCGCCGGTGTAGCGGACGTAATTATAGATAGCGAAGGCGATTGCGCCGTTGCGGTGTATTTCTTCAAAAGTGATTTCCCACTCGTTATGGCACTCCTCGCCATTCATCGTGACCATAGGATAGAGCGCTGCGCCACCGCTAAAGCCTAATTTCTGGGCATTTTCAATCGCTTTATCTAACTGGTTGTAGCGGTACATCAGTAGGTTGCGGGCTACCTCAGCACCTTTGGTTGCCATATAGAACGGCAGGCAGTAGGCTTCGGTATCCCAATAGGTGCTACCCCCATACTTCTCGCCCGTGAAGCCTTTGGGGCCTATGTTGAGGTGAGCGTGTTTGCCCGAATAGGTCTGGTTGAGTTGGAAGATATTGAAGCGAATGGCCTGTTGGGCTTTGTCATCGCCCTCAATCTCGATGTCAGAAAGCTCCCAAATAGCTGCCCAGTCTTCTTTTTGCATTTTTAATAGCGACTCGAAGGCGTCTGTAGTGCTTAACAAAGCGGCATAAGAGGGTTGTGGGGCATCAGGAGAAGATAAGGTTTTATATCCTCCGTATTTTTCTATCTTGAAGGTTTGGTTTTTCTTAAGAGTGACTTGGTATTGCAAGCCTATGTAGCTATCCTTTTTGTTCTGTTTTGAAGAGACTGCTAAGGCTTTGCCCTCTACAAAGAGTTTATTCTGCATAAAGGTAAGCACTTTGAAGTCCGTTTTTTTGGTAGCAGCGAGTATGTGAGCATTATTGGTAGCGGCTTCTACTTCCAAAGTATTCCAGAAAAGCTCGTCCCAATTGGCATCGTTATTTTTTACACCGCTGTCTAAATAGCTTTCTATTTCAACCTTTACCTCGCTTGACAGGGGGGTGATTTCGTAGCGCAAGGCGCCGAGCTCGTCATAACGCAAAGAGAGCATGCGCAGGGCTTTGACGGCTATCTGTGCGCCATTGGGGAGCGTAGCGGTGAACTGGCGCTCGTACCAGCCTTCTTTCATATTGAGTTCTCGGCGGAAGTTTTTGACTTCTGTGCAAGTGTTTAAGTCCAACACCTCGCCGTTGATTTTGATGTGAAGTCCTATCCAACTGGGGGCATTGAGGACTTTGGCGAAATACTCAGGGTAGCCGTTTTTCCACCAGCCTACTTTGGTTTTATCGGGGTAATAAACTCCGCCTATGTAGCTGCCTTGTAGGGTGTTGCCCGTATAATCTTCTTCGAAGTTGGCACGCATACCCATAGCCCCATTGCCGAGACTGTAGATGCTTTCGTGCTTGGTAACGTCTTCTTTGTGAAAGCCCTCTGCTATAATACTCCAGTTTTTCATCGCTTATTTTTAGGTGATTTGTGATATTAGCTGCAAAGGTAGTACATAATTAGCAGATTAGCAAATGTGGGGTTATCGTTCGCTCATCCTTCGCTCATCGTTCGGTGTAAGTGTATCTAAGGTATGGGAAGGTTGGGAGGAATGGGCAGAGGGGATTTTTTATTTGGTAGTGTGAAGAAGAATTTATATTTTTGCGTCGAAAATATCATCTTTTATGCAGAAAAATTATCTGATATTAGCTCATAAAAACCCTCTTCAGCTCAGCAGAATGATAGAGCGATTAGACGATGGTGCTTCAAAATTCTTTATTCACCTTGATGCTAAAACACCTATCGAGCCTTTTGCGGCTTGCCTTGAGGGGGCTCATATTCGCTTTATAGACAAGCGTGAGCGGTGTGTATGGGGTGATTTTTCTATAGTGCAGGCTACCATTCGCCTTATGGAGGCAGCCAGCAAGGAACAGGGGATTTTCATCTTGATGAGCGGGCAAGATTATCCGATACAATCGCAGGGGTATATTAATGATTTCTTAGAGCGCAACAAGGAATTTGACTTTATAGAAATTGAGCCCTTAGAAGAAAAATGGAAGCCGAAAATGGTAAAAGATAAACTGGAACATTACCATATTTTGCATTCGGAAGAACGAGGGAATAGCAATTGTTACGCTCCTTTTAGGCATTGCTCTGTTTTTCAGAAGCTGAGAACGCTGACGCACTTGCTAAAAGGAAGGTTATCAGTGAAGAACTTTAAGTTGCTTTGTTCGTTGCCTAAACGCGTAGCTCCGTTTGAGCGTCAGTATGCTGGCAGTCAGTTTTGGGCTTTTTCTGAAAGAACTTTTTACGCTGTGCTGCACTACATACGCGAGCACAAGGCAGCGTTAGAGGGGTATTATAAATATACTTCTTCGCCTGACGAGATATACTTTCACTCTGTGTTGATGGACTTAGTAGCTAAAGACTCTACCATAAAACTGAAAGACCCCATAACATACGTGAATTATTTTAGGAAGAATAACGTATTTATAACAGAAGATTTTGATAAAATTACCTCGGCTAAGGGGAAACTCTTTGCAAGGAAGTTCGATACTGACATAGATATAGAAATACTAAACAAATTGGATAGCAATCAAGAAAATGAATCATAGAGTTTTTATAATCAAGGAGTTTTTGAAGAAAGAGTGGTTTTTGCTATTAAGCCTATTGCCTCTTCTTTTTACTATTATTTTTCTGCAGTTTACCACTCCTGTTTGGGATGAAAGCACTAAAAATATAGCATTTTATAGCGTTTTCATTTATGATATTGCTATTATTTTGGTATTTCTTTATAAAAATCATACTTTTTTATTTGAAAAAGGAGAGTGGTTGCGAAATATTATCACAATAGTAGCCTGTGGAGTAGTATTATTATGGACATATAAGCACAAAATAACCTTTAGATTGGATATTCTACTGCTCTTCTTGTGTGCTTTATACGGTGTTATCTACAGAAAATATGTAAAACCAACGGTACTCTCTATTGTTTTCTTTGCGTTTATCGCAATAAGAATAGTAGGGCTTTTGTGGGCTCAGTATTTTGATTATGGGGTGAGAATACTTTTTGAAGAAGAAAGTATAGTGTTTTTTCTGTTAGTGCCTATTATTCTATTAGGATTTTCAGTAAGCCAACGCCAACAATTCAGTTTTATCGCTATTTGCTTCAAAGGATTTTTGCTTTTATTAGTAGCCAATGTAGTGTTTTACAGTTTTGCTATAAGTGCCGAAGGAACTAAACCTTTTTTTAGCTTTTTAACCTTGAATAAAGGATATCTTTCAGACAATGAAGGGTTTTCGTTATATGAGATATTGTTTTGGACGAGGTTTAAGCACCCAAGTTTCCTCTCTTGGATTATTTTAGTAGTCGGTGGCTTAGGTTTTTTCTTATGGAAGAAGTATCGCACTATTATCACTACGCCTGAAGTAATAGCTTATGCGCTTTTGCTTTTTGGCTTTATATTTATGATGCAGGCGAGGGTGAATATTATAGCTTATTTTGTAGTGATAGCTTTCTTTGTATATCTATCAGTGACACACCTATTTAGCAAACGGCTGAAGTATGGGTTATTTATAGGTGCGGGGGTTGTAGCTATAGGGATAGTAGCCTATCTAACGACGCATACGGCTTATTTTTCTGACCCTATTCGCAATCAATTATACGCGATTGCCTTTCAGGCGATAAAAGACGGCAATATATGGATAGGCAATGGCTCTGGCTACCAACGGTATATATTAGATGGTTTTGTGTACTACGTACATAATGATTTTGTAGCTACTTTAGTGGATACGGGCATTGTAGGGGTGAGTATTTTTGTAGTATGGTTAGGGGCTATTCTCTTTTCTAAAGATGTGCTCAAGCAATATTTGCTTGTTGTTTTTCTGCCTATTATGAATACTGATGTACTTTTCTACGTATTTGAGTGTACGTATATACTTATGCCCCTGATGCTCTTTGTATTATTTGCGCCGAAATACCCCGATTTACAAGAGACTTATTCTTTGCCAATGAGCGCATAAAATACTTTTTTATACCAAGGTCGCTGCTGTATTTTAGCTATTTTTTCTTTATATTTATTGATTACTTTCTGAAAGAACTCATCAAAATACAAAGTTTCATTTTTTAAGATATAAGCTAAAGCTACTTCGGTATTTTCCTCAATAAGACTCTTATTTTGGGTTGTATTTTGGTTATGAAGTCTATACATCGCTAGTGGTTTATTAACAAATGCCACTTTAGGATTTCTTTTGAATACATTTATCCACATTATCCAATCTTCTTTGGCTCGAAGAACTTGCTCAAAGTAAAGATTTTCTATTATCTTTGTAGAAAAAATAAAACAATGTATAGGAATATTAAAATCAATATCCCATTGTAATAGAATATTCTTATAGGTAAAACTGTATTTGGTAAGATCGCAAAAAGGAGAGCGTTCTTTACCATCTTTCATTTCATAAAAATTAGTGATAACAATATCGTACTTTCCACACTCAAACAGCTTGATACTCTCTTCAAATTTGGTAGGCTGCAAAGTATCATCTGCATCTAAAAACTGAATAAAATCACCTGTTATTTTAGTTAGTCCGTTATTACGTGCAGCACTTACCCCTGCATTTTTTTGATAAAAGTAGAAAAAACGACTGTCTTCTTCTTGCCTACGTTTAACTATTTGAGCTGAGCCATCTGTTGAACCATCATCTATAACAATACACTCCCAATTAGGGTAGGTTTGGTTAGCTATACTATTGAGTGTCTCTTCAAGAAAGTTTTCTTGATTATAACAAGTAATAATAGTCGAAATTTTCATTTTATATTTACTTTATATTTCTAATATATTCTTAACCCAATTAGAGAAGCTATATTTTTGCCTAATATCTTCAGATAATGGTATAAAATCACTCTCTAAAAAGTCTGATAACCCTTCAAAAAGGTCATTTTCTACTACATAGAAGTTATTAGGGTGGTAAAAATCGTATAGCTTTATGCTCTTATTATCAGTTATGAGCTTCTTTTGATATTTTATAGCTTCAAATATCCTAAATGATAAGCCATTGTGGTCTACGGTTTTTATATCTAAAAGTACAGTTGCTTTTTTAGTGAGAGTTAGATACTGAGCATAATTTAGTCCTTTAGAGAAAAAAGTGATATGAGGGTGAAAAAAAGGAGGTGTTTTTCTACCGTAAAACAAATTGATATTTAGTGTTAAATCGTATTGGGAGAGGGCATTGACCACTCTGATAAGCGATTGTATTCTGTCTTTGATATAAACACCTACATATAATACCTCGTTTTCATTTACTGACACACTCTCTTCAGGCATATCAAAATAAAAATTAGTACAAGGCAACAAATTAGGGTATTGGTATCTATAGCGATGGTAATCTTCAAGGTCGAAGACGAAGAAGCGTTGGAAGTGGTTTATAACCTTGAATACTTTTGGGAAACGGGCAAGTCCGTCCCACTGATAGGCAACTACTTTATGGGCGGTATTATGTATTTTCTCTATCGTTTTTAGGTCTAACTTATCTGGACGAATTACAATAGCATAGTCGATACTCTTAGGAGCAAAACGGCTTAGTGCTTGGGTTACTTCTGCTGAATAATAAGTGTCGATAAGCTGTTTTTTATACTCTTTATTGCCTAAGAGACTCTTCTGTATAAAGTTGAAGATTCTGTCTTTAGTTTTATAGCGAAATAGGGGCGATATAAGTGTTACCTGCTCAAAACCCATATAGCGCAGGTTTTGTTCTATCACCTGATAAACGCCAAAGTCAGGAGGCATTATCAAGATGATTTTCTTATCGCTTACATCAGGAGTATTATCTGTTATTTTGTTGATATTCATATACTTTTGCTAAACAAGAGAATTTGTACTGAGCTTTCAGTACTGCGAAAATAAAGCCCTTTTTGCCGTCTAAACAGCCCTTTTTGATGAAATAATATTTTATAAACCAAAACAAAGGAGAAAACAATAGTTTTACCCACCCTATCTTCTTTCCTTTACATTGGTCGGCTGCTTGAGTGCTGTAGTTATTGTTTTTGCTTAAAATAGTTGTTACTGAGTCGTTAGCTAAGTGTTCTGAAGCTAAATCGGGGCGGTTTCTGGGCATTTTAATCACCTGCCCTTGCACCTTTACCGTAGAATGTATTTCGGGCGGCCAATAAGCTCCTTCTTTCCTAAAAAAGCGCAGTTTGAAATCAGGAAAAGCCGAGCGCATATACTTGCCCATAAAATAGTTTTTAAAAGGGATATACACTCCCCCAAGATTAGGGGTTTCGACTATTTTATAAAGGTATTCTTTTAGTTTTTCGGGTACTGTTTCGTCTGCGTCAATTACTAATAGCCAAGGGTGAATAGCTTGCGCAATAGCATAGTTGCGTGCAGGCTCTACATAAGGGGCACGCTCGCAATACACTATCTTGCAGCCGTATTGTTCAGCTATTGCTATAGTGCTATCAGTACTGTGCATATCGCAAATTACCACCTCGTCAAAATCTTTAACGGTGTCTAACACAGTGCGCAAATGCTTTTCAGCATTATAGGTATTGATAACTACAGATATTTTCATTGACTCAGATTTTATAATTAGTGAAACCCAAAGAGCAGATTCTTCAGCAGTAGCATTAGCGAGAGTTGAGGTAGCGCTCCGATACCCCAGCTGAGCAGTAGCCAGCGTAGGGGTTGGGCGGTAAGATAGTACTGCGCAGTGATACTCGCCCCACTCATAAAGATGAAAGCTGCTATAAGGTATGTCATATCTTTCTCGAATGAAAGGCTCAGCAGTAGGGTGAATACCATCAGAGCTCCCATTCCCATTACAAATACATTAGGGGTGAACTTAAAGAAAAGCAGAAGAAGCAGTATCAGACACGACACTGCTAAGTTCATCAGATATACCCATAGTATGGGATAATGGTCGATGGTGGTGATGCTAAAAGCTACTACCAACAGCATAACTATATAGCCGCAGAGTAACCACTTCTGCTTTTCAGCGGGTACAATAAAAGGGTGTTGTAGCCAACCTCTCACAAACAGAATAAGGTATATGAGCGAAGGCAGCGCTATGGTAACCAATAGCAGTAATAACCACGTAAATCTCACCATTTCAAAAGGCAAAAAGAACGGAATGTTAAACAGCACTATCATCGCGCCGTAAATAGGCAACCAAATAGGGTGCGAGAAAAAAGATATGACGTAGCTAAAGCGCATAGTATATTATTCTTCAGTACTATCAGAGGTAGCAGTCGTATCGAGCAGACTGCTGCGTAATGAGTCTAAAGCTGCTTGGCTCGCAGCGCCTTTGAAGTATTCTTCAAGCTCTTTTTCACCCATAAATAAACCTGCCTTATCTTTGAATATCGCCCATTGGGCAGTGTAAAACTCCTTATCTAAAGTTTCGCTTAGCATCACTACTTCGCCATAGCGGTCTATACAATACTGTATGCGTTTGGCATTGCTGTTTAGCTCGCCAGCAGGCAGGTGAGTGTAATAATTCAGTTCCTCCTGATATTTCTTTATCACCTGTAGGGCGATAGCGCGTGCTTGCTCTCTCTTGCCTACCTTATAAGACCCTTCGATAAAAGGATCGAGGGTGAAGTAATAGCCATAAGCATCTACCGGCATATTCTTCATCGCTATATCGATAATTTCAGACGCTTTAGCGGTCTTTCCTTCAGCTATAAGCTGCTCGGTTAGTCGGGCGAGATTTCCGCGGAAAATAATGCTGTTTTTGCGCGTTTCAGGGTCTAAATAAATACCCTCTTTGCCCATATTGCCCCACGTCCATCGTTTTACAATATTGTACATCAGTTCAGAGTCTATACGACCCATATCATAAGGATTATTCTTATCGATAGGCGTTTTGATAGGCACTAACTTGTATACAAGTCCGTCTAACTGTAGGTAGTCTTTCATCCACAGATATTCAGCAGAATCCATACTACCTCCGGTGAAGTAGATAGGGCGCTTCCAATCGTTATTTGCCAAAATGTCGAGCATCACTATACGAGCTTTATCTATGGCTCCCGGTAAGGTAATATCGATATAATCTACTATCTTATCAGCATCTTCTGGTTTTACAATGCCACTCTTCAGTACGTTTTCCTTATTCACCGGTATACGCAACTTGTTAGTAGGATAGTAATAGAAATCTTGCTTATATTCGCCTGCTCCACGCGAACTGCGTGTAGAAGGGTCATCACTAGTAATCCAGTTTACAAAGTCTTTGATATTCCAACGGTTATCAGTGCGCTTTTGGTAGTAAATAGCCTCTCTCACTCCGTGAGCGTATTGTTTGTGCACCAACTGCCCTGGTATAGGGGTACTTTGGTAGGCTTGTCGCTTCATTTGGTCGATGTACCAGTCGGTTTGCAGTAAGCTGGTATTTATCACACGTACATCGGTACGATAGCCCTCTATCTCTTGTGCATACCACAGTAGGAAGGTATCATTATCACCTATGGTGAAAATCATAGCGTCTTTGTTTTCGGCTACCGATTCGAGGTAAGCATCGGCTATAAACTCGGCTGAGTATTTCTGAGAGCGGTCGTGGTCATCCCAGTTTTGGTATGCCATCACAGCAGGCACCGCTACAAGGCTAAGCACTGTGGCTGCTGTAGCAGCAATATTGAGGTGCATATACTTGCGCGCAGCACTAAAGAGGGCATAGACACCCAACCCTATCCAAATAGTAAAGGCATAAAACGACCCTACAAGAGCATAATCACGCTCGCGTGGCTCAAACGGACGTTCGTTTAGATATATCTTGAGTGCCAAGCCCGTAAAGAGGAAAAGCACTAATATCACCCACGTTTGTCGTTCGCTCTTCATCGATAGGAATACAAACCCTAAAAGCCCTAAGAGGAAAGGAAGGAAATAATAAGTATTGCGCGCCTTGTTATTGAGCACATCGGAAGGGAGATGTTTTTGCGAGTCTAAGTGGGCACTGTCAATAAAGTTGATACCCGAAAGCCAGTTGCCGTGGTCGTTTTCGAGTTTCCCTTGTACATCATCTTGCCTGCCTATAAAGTTCCACGCAAAGTAGCGGAAATACATATACCCGAACTGATAGTCGAATAGGTAAGCCATATTCTTCCAAAAACTCGGTTTTTCTACCTCTATATAGTCGCGGTAGTCAGAAAGGAACTGGTCATAACGCTCTGCCGGCATCGGAGTTATCGACTGCTGACGCTGTATTTGTTGTAAAAACTGATATAGCTTAGGCTCTTGGTAGGCTTCTTCGCTAATCTTGAAGTCTAACTGCCCTGTTAGCTTCATATAGTTAGCGGCGTGCTGCGGACTCCACATACGTGGCAAAAAGCCCATTTGCTTTCTGTTAGAAGCTACTTGTGCATTCTTATATTGGTTTACGATAATATAACGCCCTGTAGTATAATCGCGTTCGTATTTAGGTTTCGCATCCTGATAAGGGTAATCCTCGTCTATACCGGCGTATTTATCAGAGTACATAGGTCCATAAAACAAGTGCGTTTCGGGGTACTGCTCTAAGTTGTAGTACGCCAAGAGCAAACGAGCATCGGTTGGACTGTTTTCGTTGATAACGGTATCGGCATTAGAGCGAATAGGTATCATCAGCCAAGACGAAAAGCCTATAAATACAAAGAGCAGACACAAGGTAGCGGTCTGTAGTCGCACCTTCTTCTTCTGAGAAGCATATCTAAGTGCGAAAAAGAAAAACGCTACTAAGGTAAGCCCAGCGATGATAGTACCCGAGTTAAACGGCATACCAAACGAATTGACAAAATACACTTCTAAATAGCCAAAATAAGCCAAGGTGTAAGGCAATATCAGCTTGAAGATAAGCAATAAAACAGCTATTGAAACTACATTAGCAATAAGGAAGTTCCATACATTTTTCTTATAATTACTGTTGAAGAAATACAGCATACCAATAGCAGGAATGGTAAGCAGCGCCATAAAGTGCACCCCAAACGACAAGCCCACTACCAACGAGATAAGCAACAACCAGCGGTCACCGCGTGGCTCGTGCAGACTATCCGTCCACTTGATGCCCAACCAAAACATCACCGACATAAAGAGCATAGCCATAGCATATACCTCAGCCTCTACGGCATTGAACCAGAAGCTATCAGAGAACGTATAAGCCAATGCCCCCACTACCCCACTACCCATTACAGCTACTGTATGAGCTACTGATAGGGTATCGGCACTGCGCAAGGCTATCTTTTTTGCAAGATTGACGATGATAAAGTAGAGGAAAAAGACTGTAAATGCACTTGATAGCACCGACATATAGTTCACCAGCAAGGCAATTTTGTCGGTATTAGGCGCAAAAGCAGCAATAAAAGCCCCCATCATCTGAAAGAAAGGCGCTCCGGGTGGGTGACCTACTTCTAATTTAGCTGAAGTAGCAATATATTCGCCACAATCCCAAAAACTTACTGTAGGTTCTACGGTAAGGCTATAGGTAAGCAGAGCTATAGCAAAGACTGCCCAGCCTACGATAAGGTTGTATTTCTTAAAGAGTTTATCCGTCATCATAACAAAATTAATATCAAGACGCAAAGGTACGGATAATTTAATAATTAGCAAGCCTATAGGATAGCAAAATTTGCTAAATAGCTACATATTTCTGGGTAGGAGCGTTTTTACTCTCTACAGAAGTCATTTGTAGCATATCACCTAACAAGGGGTCTATATAGTTCTTCTTCATCCAATAACGGTCAGAAAAGCCTAATTCTTGGGCTATCTCTTGCAATGTATGAGGCTCTTGGCAAAAGACTATAATATGCTCAATAATTTTTTCTTTTTTATTACTCCTTGCCTTTTCTACTCCTTGAGTTTTACTCCTTGAGTTTTCTACTCCTTGAGTTTTACTCCTTGAGTTTTCTACTCCTTGACTATACTTTCCATTAATAGAATAAGTAGTCCAACGCCCTTTGTTAGTGGATAATAACATATTTTTTGCCACTAAAGCATAGAGCAATTTTCCTGCTTCTAACGGGTTTTTGTCAAGGAGTAATTGTATGGTATTATTAGCTATAACACCCTCACTAAGAGCTGTAGCCAAAATAAGTTGCTGTTCTTTTTCTGCTTCTTTATAGTCATTGCCATAGAGTTCTAAAAGTTGTGTTTCACATTCAGCTGATATTAAAGAAACCATAGAGAGGGTAAGTTCTACTAAGTGTAGGTCAGGGCGTTCTTCTAATAGAGGTCTGCGCCAATTTTCTTTTTTACAAGCCTCTAAAATAGTGGGAAAACCAGAACCTATATTCTCACCAAACCCAATCATTCTCAGTATTGCTTGTATATGAGGATTTCGTGCTTTGGAATGTCCTCCTTCATAAATATCTACCACAGGTATTTTAAGTGAACCAGGGTTAGAAAACACAAAGCGATTATCGTATTTTTCTACTTTTAAAACTCCTGTTAGCATATAATCAGCGTGAATAATTAAGTTTGTAAGTGCCTCGCGAATAGCTTTGTGTAGTAGGCTATCATCATTGCGTTCCATACCTTTAAGACTGAATGGACGCTTAATATCACTAATGAGCTTTGACTGCACTCGCATAAAGAAATTATAAAGGTTATTCTCCCAACGCCCATCATATGTTAGACGGTCACTCCAACGGCTTTCTTCTTCTAAATTGGTAAAATCGAGGTAATCCATACGAATGTTGTCAAAACGTTCTCTTATAGAAAGTCCTTTGCCAAAAACGAGTAGCCCTGCCAACGTAAGTCCCTCTCTTCTAGTATTTCTATCTCTGATATAAGCGCCTATATTGAGTAAAAAATCCTTATCATCATAGTCGTTCCAAATATGGTCGGGATTGGCAGTTCTAAATCTGTTGCGATAGGCATTAAAGGTAGCACTATCAATATCATCTATATTATAATGCTCTATCAATATTCCATCGTTTCCACTATCATTAGCATCGCGAATCATTGCCTTTACATCTTCTTCAGTACAGTGATAATCTCCTTCATAATTTCGTTTAAAGGCACCATTCATCATATTGCCATTAATATAGATAGGACGTTGCCTATAATCAGCTTGAGGAACTGTGATACACATCAAGGGGACTCCTTCATAATCTATTATTTCAACATCACTATCGGTAAGGATATTGCGGTTTACTTTATTACTGTTGAGCGTATCAAAAAACTCTTTTCTCAGCTTTTGAGGATTAGTAATTCCTGTGATTTCAAAATGATTAGCCTCGCCTACAAATTTGACATTCTCAGTAATGCCTAAAACAATAATACCTCCAATAGTATTGGCAAAGGAAGAATAGGTTTCCCATACTGACTTTGGAATGTTGTTTTCAGCTTTTTTACATTCAAAAGAGATACGCTCTCCTACCTCTAACAACACTTTTATATCTGTTGCATCCATAGTATATTTTTATTTAATCAATTAAAAAAAGGCTCTCTTTTTTGTATGAAGAGAGCCTTTTTTAATTCGTACTAATATCTTTTGTTAAACGTTTATTTTACTTTTTCTACTATAGCTTTGAACGCTTCAGCGTGGTTCATTGCTAAATCGGCAAGAACTTTACGGTTAAGCTCTATGTTAGCCGCTTTTAGTTTCCCCATAAATTGAGAGTATGAAAGTCCGTGTAGGCGAGCACCTGCGTTGATACGCACAATCCAAAGCGCACGGAAAGTTCTCTTCTTATTACGGCGGTCGCGGTAAGCGTACTGCATCGCTTTTTCAACAGCGTTCTTGGCTACTGTCCAAACGTTTTTTCTGCGGCCAAAGAAACCTTTGGCTTGCTTCATTATCTTTTTTCTACGAGCTCTACGAGCTACAGCATTTACTGATCTTGGCATAAATTCTTTTTTTTAATTTTTGTAGCAGGTGGTTTGTGCTTAAAACAAACTCTTAGGGGTACCTACTCCACGGTTATTAAATGTCCTACTAATAAACAATTATTTTAAGCCTAATTGTTTCTTCACGCTTGCCTCGTCATTAGTATGTACAAGGGTAGCGTGGGTGAGTGCTAACTTGCGTTTTTTAGCTTTCTTAGTTAAGATGTGGCTCTTAAACGCGTGTTTTCTCTTGATTTTTCCAGAGCCGGTAAGCTTGAAACGCTTTTTAGCTCCAGATTTGGTTTTAATTTTTGGCATTTGCTTCTTGAATTTTATGTCGATATTAGTACGTTTCTTTTCTATTCAGAATTTAGAATTCAGAACTATTTCTTTTTTGGCAGCGGTGCTAAGAACATCGTCATACGTTTGCCCTCGAGCTTAGGCATTTGCTCCACCTTACCATAGTCCTCAAGGTCGGTAGCCAAGCGCAATAATAGTATTTCGCCTTGGTCTTTATAGATGATAGAACGGCCTTTGAAGAACACGTATGCCTTCACTTTCGAGCCTTCTTTGAGGAACTTTTCGCCGTGTTTCTTTTTAAACTCATAGTCGTGGTCATCGGTCTGAGGGCCAAAGCGTATCTCTTTGATGACTACTTTGGTAGCCTTAGCCTTCATTTCTTTGTCACGCTTCTTCTGTTCGTAAAGAAATTTTTTGTAATCAATTACTTTACAAACTGGAGGGGTTGCGTTAGGCGAAATCTCTACTAAGTCGAGTTCTAGCTCTTCAGCGATTTCTAATGCTTTTCGTGTAGGATAAACGCCGCCTTCGATGTTTTCTCCTACCAGACGAACCTCTGGCACTCTAATCTCGCGATTGATGCGATGTGGGTTTTTGTCGTCTCTGCCCGGTGTGTTAGTTTTCTTAATAATGGCTATCTAAATTTTAAATTACTTTCAGTATTCTGATTTGCCGATTTGTCAATTTGCCAATTTGACGATTTGCCAATTCTGTATTGACTAATTGGCAAATTTGCTAATTGTTGCGGCTACTTCGTCATTGATGAGTTTAGCAAAAGCCTCTACGCTCATACTGCCCAAATCTTCACCTCCGCGTTTGCGCACCGATACGGTACCTTCTTTCTCTTCGTTCTCGCCTACAATTAGCATATAAGGCACTTTTTGGGTCTCTGCTTCGCGTATTTTTTTGCCCATTGTTTCGGCACGATTGTCTATCAGGGTGCGAATATCGGAATTTTCTAGCAATCTCAAAACTTTTTGAGCATAATTTTCATATTTTTCGCTCAATGATAGTACAATTGCTTGATTTGGATTGAGCCATAACGGGAAGTTTCCGGCAGTGTGCTCGAGCAAAATAGCTACGAAACGCTCCATACTTCCGAAAGGCGCACGGTGTATCATCACCGGTCTATGCATCTCATTATCAGCCCCTTTATACCATAGGTCGAAGCGCTCTGGCAAGTTATAGTCTACCTGTATAGTACCCAGCTGCCAGCTTCTGCCCAAGGCATCTTTCACCATAAAGTCGAGTTTAGGACCGTAGAACGCCGCTTCGCCTGTTTCAATCACATAATTCAAGCCTTTTTCTTTAGCGGCATTGATAATCGCGTTTTCCGCTTTTGCCCAATTCTCGTCAGTACCGATGTATTTAGTTGGGTTATCAGGGTCGCGCAATGATACCTGAGCGGTAAAGTTGTCGAACCCAAGCGAGCCGAATACGTACAATACCAAGTCGATAACGTGCTTAAACTCAGCATCTAACTGCTCTGGAGTACAGAAGATGTGGGCATCGTCTTGGGTAAAGCAACGCACGCGGGTAAGTCCGTGTAGCTCGCCACTCTGTTCGTAGCGGTATACCGTACCAAACTCTGCAAAACGCTTAGGCAAATCCTTATAACTCCAAGGGTGTGAGTTGTATATCTCGCAGTGGTGCGGACAGTTCATCGGTTTTAATAGGTATTCTTCGCCCTCATTAGGGGTAGCTATCGGCTGAAAGCTATCTTTGCCATATTTATCCCAGTGACCTGAGGTAACGTATAGGTTTTTATGCCCTATATGGGGGGTAACTACTTGTTCATAGCCTGCTTCTTTTTGTGCTTTTCTAAGGAAAGCCTCTAAACGCTCGCGCAAGGCAGCTCCTTTGGGCAACCACAATGGCAAACCTTGACCTACTTTGTTAGAGAAAGTAAAGAGTTCGAGCTCTTTGCCCAGCTTGCGGTGGTCGCGTTTTTTAGCCTCTTCTAACAGGGTTAGGTATTCGGTAAGGTCTTTCTGTTTTGGGAAAGAAATACCGTATACGCGTGTTAGCTGTGGGTTGTGCTCATCACCACGCCAGTAAGCCCCTGCGGCACTGAGTACTTTCACTGCCTTTACAAAGCCTGTGTTAGGGATATGTCCCCCGCGACAAAGGTCGGTAAAGGTGCTATGGTCGCAGAAAGTGATAGTACCATCTTCAAGAGCCTCAATAAGTTCAGTTTTATATTCGTTTTTGTCTGCGTAGTACGATAGCGCTTCGGCTTTGCTCACGGGGCGCATTTTAAATTCGTGCTTACCGCGGGCTATCTCTAAGAATTTTGCTTCGATTGCAGGGAAATCTTTTTCAGAAATAGGTTTGCCGTTGAAATCTACGTCGTAATAGAACCCATTGGCAATGGCAGGGCCTATGGTGAGCTTAATACCTGGGTATAGCTCTTCGAGGGCCTGTGCGAGAATGTGAGCAGATGAGTGCCAGAAAGCTTTTTTACCTTCTGGATTCTCCCACGTATATAATACCAAGCTACCGTCAGTGGTCAGAGGGGTTACCGTTTCTATAGTTTTGCCGTTGAAAGCGGCAGATAACACATTGCGCGCCAAACCTTCACTAATGCTTAGCGCTACTTCAGCAGGGGTAATCCCACTGTTAAACTCTTTTACAGAGCCATCAGGTAGAGTAATTTTAATCATTTTTGCTATTTGATTTTTAGTGTAGTTGTAATTTGAAAGTGCAAAAGTACAAAATAATTAGTAAATGAGCAAATTTGAAAATTTATTAACACAAAAAAGTTTCTTGTAATTCATTGATTATTAATATTCCTCCTGCCCACTTCAAAGGGAGAGATATGACGGTAAGTATACACGAAAAACTTTTTGCACAGCCTCTGTAATACTATTTATGGCAAAGTAGTATGCTCTAAAATGGTTATAAACTCGCTGAATGTATCGCATATAAAGTAGGTATTACAATCGCTATTGGAAGCCTCAAAAAAGTGAGAATGGTCATAAAAATGAATCCCTTTAGAGAAATCACCTACCTCTGTGGTTACTAAAAGGAGCATCCCTCCTCCTGGGTCTCTCCCGATTACAAGGCTTTTGTCGGGAAAATCATCACTGAACTCTTCATAGGTTTCTATACATTCTTCTATATCATAGAAAAGATCAAACATAATGTATTCCTCTATATCCTTTACATAGAAATAGGCTTCATCAATGATAGCGCCGTCATTTTGGACTAAAAAATTAAAATAATCATCAGGCAAGGTAAAGCCTAAAAACTCCTGAAAAGCAAAGGCTTTTGCTTCACTCCCTTTATTAATTGCTTCTATTTTCATACTTGTAAAATACTTGTTTTATGAATTGGTAAAGCGTTGAAAACTTTTAGTCCTGAAAATCATCATACTCAAAGTAATGTTCAATAGCTCCTAAAAGGACGTCTGTATCGTCGGTAGTTAGCAATTCATTATGATCAAACTTATTGTCAATAATGTCTTGAAAAATGCCTACTCCTGAAAAATAAGCTACTTCAAATTGGGCTAATGATTCGGGGACTTCTCCATACTTAGTTTCGACAGAATCTTGTTCTTTCTTCTCTTTACTTGATAAAACCCAAAATGCTGCCTCTTCATAGTTGTCTTTTTTTGCTCCTTCGATATAAATTATTCCAGGGTAAGGCAATTGCTTATAATCTTTGATAAGCTCTTTTATTGTTTTGTTTTGTTGCATATTGATATATAAATTAAAATGTTAAGAAATAGCAATGGTGTTGGTATTTTCCAATGATTTTGATATGGAATCCATTATTTCTTTTATCCTATTGGCTGTAAGGATTCCTTTTCCCTTTTTCTCTATTTCTTCTAATTCTTCAATAATCGCTTTAAAAGAGTAAAGTATTTTATTCAGCTTGTTGATGTCGCCAAAAATTTCAATGTAGACATAAGTCTTAGCAATTATTTTTATTTCAAAATCTATCCAATCCTTATCATTGTCTCTGCCCCAAGGTTTGCTTGCTTTTAAAAAATCGCCATAATTACTTATATCAGCCTTTAAAATCCAGCCAGGATTATCTAACATACCAATAGAAATACCCTGCTCGTGCTCCCAATCTCCATCTATTTGACTCATCGTCCAATTTTGTAACCAATCTACTATATTATCCATAAATAGTTTTACTTTTTTAAGAATGCACCTCTTCAATATCGGCTATAAAACCCTCAAAAATTTCATCATATGTATTATTTTTATCATTATTTTTTGCCGAATAAAAACATTCTTTGATAAAAGGGTCTCGTTTAAAACATAAAATAATATACAAAAGCGTTTCAAGTTCTTCTACAGAAGATATATCATTCAGCAATTTTAGATAAACACTTTTGCTAGCTTCCATATAGGTTATAATTGAGGGTAAAAGAGGGGCTTCCCTCCCTACTGAAGTAGGAATAAAATGCTCAAACGGTTCTATTTCAGTATTATACTTAATTATTATATGCTCGCCTTGCGCATTTCTGTCGTTACCATTGAATATTTCAAAAATGATATTTAAGAGTTCCAGTCTGTTGTTTGTAATAGTTACCAATTCATTAAGAAATGGCAGTATATAAAAACAGCTTTCGGATAGACCTCCTTGTATAACAATCTGGTTGTCTAATTGCCAATAAGCGATATTTCTTTTGTGTGGATCATCATCAATAAGGTTGCTCAATATATCAGCTATATTGTAATCTATAAAGCCTAAACGATCCTTTACCGCTCTCCACTCTACCTTTCTGACAGAATTTAATATAATATCTGATGACTTATTCATATCAATTGTGGTTTAATTCATTGTTTTCAATAAGTTACAATTCGGCAGTTACAACTGCCGAATTAGTATCTAACTCGTGCCACACTTTATAAAAGGCTTCTTTTATCTACTGAGCAGCAGAGGTATAAGAGTTTTGTGGAGTGTTCATTTTCATAGGGGTAAGATTTTGATACCGCAAAGCTACAAAACAATTCGCAAATTAGCAAACCTTCAAATTGTCAAATCAGAAAAATATTCCCCCACACCTCCCCTTTACTTCAGATATAGGAAGGATATAAGAACACTGTAGGAACACTATAGCATCACCAAAAGGACAACCATCTACCAACCCTCCCAAAACCAGAAAAATATTCTACTGCCACCCAAAATTTGCTAATTTGCTAATTTTCCCATTTGCTAATTTGCAAATTATACCCTACCTTTGCCCCGAAATTATAACACAAATGAGTAAATTACTAATCGTAGGGAGTATGGCTTTTGACCAGATTGAAACTCCTTTCGGAAAAAGCCATAAAACTATGGGCGGCTCGGCTAACTATATCAGTTTATCAGCCGCTATGTTTCACGCTCCCTCTGCCGTAGTATCGGTGGTAGGCGATGATTATCCTTCCGCTTTTATCGATGCGCTCTCTCAGAGGCATATCGATACCTCGGGCATCGAGGTAGTAGCTGGCGGTAAAACTTTCTTCTGGAGCGGTAAGTATCACAACGATATGAACTTACGCGATACACTCGATACCCAGCTTAATGTTTTGGCGGACTTTTGTCCCGTTGTGCCTACCCAATTTGCCGATGCCGAAGTAGTGATGCTCGGCAATCTACACCCTTGCGTGCAAATGAAGGTGCTCGACCAGATGAGTACCCCTCCGAAATTGGTGATAATGGACACGATGAACTACTGGATGACCCATACCCACAAAGAACTTTTAGAGGTTATTGCCCGCATTGATGTGCTGACTATCAACGATGAGGAGGCTCGCCAACTAACGGGTGAGTACGCTTTAGTAAAGGCTGCCGAACGCATTATGGCAATGGGTGTGAAGTACGTTATCATTAAGAAAGGCGAACACGGGGCGTTGCTTTTCCACGCCGATAAGGTATTCTTTGCCCCTGCCCTACCTTTAGCTGAAGTGTTCGACCCTACAGGGGCTGGCGATGTGTTTGCCGGTGGTATAGCGGGTTATTTGGCGAAAACAGGCGATTATAGTTTTGAAAATCTTAAGAATGCCCTTATACACGGGTCGAATTTAGCCTCGTTTTGCATCGAAAAGTTTGGTACCGAGCGTATGTTAAGTCTTACAGAAGACGAGATGTACGAACGATTACAAGATTTTAAAGACTTAACACAGTTTGATATAGTAGTTAGAAACTAGTCGTTAGTGATTAGTCGTTAGTCGCTAGATGCTAGTCGTTAGTGATTAGTCGCTAGTCGCTAGAAAGAGACGCTGTTTTGATGCTAATGACTAACAACTAAAACATACTAACGACTAAAACATACTAACGACTAACAACTAAGGACTAACAACTAAAACATACTAACGACTAAAGACTAAGGACTAGCGACTAAAGACTAAAGACTAAGGACTAAGGACTAGCGACTAAAACATACTAACGACTAAAGACTAAGGACTAGCGACTAAAACATACTAACAACTAAAGACTAAACGATATGATTTACAAAAGAAGTAGCGAGTTATTCGCAGCTGCACAACAAGTACTCCCTGGGGGGGTTAATTCGCCTGTACGCGCTTTTAACGCTGTAGGGGGTAATCCTATTTTCATCAAAGAAGCTAATGGGGCTTATCTGACCGATGAAGATAACCGCAAGTATATTGATTATATCGCCTCTTGGGGCCCTCTTATCTTAGGGCACGCTTATCCGCCTGTGATTGAGGCTGTAACCGAGCGCGCCAAAAAAGGTACTTCGTTTGGTATTCCTACCGAAGTAGAAGTACAAATAGCCGAGCTGGCTATCTCTATGGTGCCTAATATCGACAAAATTCGCTTTGTGAATAGCGGTACTGAGGCTTGTATGAGTGCTATACGCTTAGCGCGTGGTTATACCGGCAGAGAGAAGATTATCAAGTTCGTAGGTTGCTATCACGGCCATTCTGATGCTTTTCTGATAGAAGCGGGTAGTGGTGGTGCTACTTTTGGTACGCCTAACAGCCCTGGGGTAACGCAAGGGACTGCCAAAGATACGCTTTTGGCAAACTACAACGATTTGAGTTCAGTAAAAGCCCTTTTTGAAGCCAATCCGCAGCAGATAGCCTGCGTGATTATCGAGCCTGTAGCGGGTAATATGGGTTGCGTACCTCCTGCTGAAGGTTTTCTAGAGGGATTGAGACAGCTATGTACTGACAATGGAGCGCTTTTGATATTTGATGAAGTGATGACGGGCTTCCGCTTGGCTAAAGGGGGAGCGCAAGAAGTGTTTGGCATTAAAGCTGATATTGTAACTTTTGGGAAGGTAATTGGTGGCGGACTACCGGTAGGGGCGTTTGCAGGTAGCAAAGAGGTGATGAGCTATTTAGCTCCTGAAGGACCTGTATATCAGGCAGGTACCCTAAGCGGTAACCCTCTGGCGATGAGCGCCGGACTGGCAATGCTCACCGCTCTGAACGAGCAGCCTGAGGTATTTGAGAGCCTTGCTAAGAAGACTGCCTACCTACACGAAGGCTTCCATACGGTGCTTGAGAAGTCGGGCATACCGCACCAAATCAACAGTTTTGGGTCGATGTTTACCCTTTTCTTTACTGAAGAGCCTGTAACTGATTTTGCTTCATCGGCTAAGAGCGATACAGCGCGTTTTAGGAAGTATTTCCACGGAATGCTACGCGAGGGCATCTATCTACCGCCAAGCGCTTTCGAGAGCTACTTCCTTAATGATGCTATCACTTATGAAGATTTAGATAAGACCATTAAAGCACTCGGAAGAGTAACAATGGAATTATAAGCACCTATAAAGCAAAAAAATAACGGCTATTTGCCGTTATTTTTTTGCTTTTATTTTATCTTATTTCTACTTGGCTGTTACTTCATAGCCTTTAGCTGCAAAGGCATCAACAAGTGCCTGTACGTGGTCAGTGCCGTTAGTCTCTACCGTTATGAGCACTTCTTTGTCGCGGAAGCGCGATAGGTTCTTAAATTGGTTGTGCGCCAACTTCACTATATTAGCCCCTACATCGGCAATGATATGGGTAATCTTAGCCAATTCACCAGGGCGGTCAGGTATGCTCACTGCAAAGTTAAAGATACGATCGCGGCTTATTAAGCCCTTGTTTATCATTGATGATATCATCAGTACATCTATATTACCGCCACTGACTACAGGCACTATCTTCTTGCCGCGTTCGCTGAGCTTCTTAAGGGCTGCTAAAGGCAATATACCTGAGTTCTCGGCTATAATCTTGTGCTTTTCGGCCAAGAGTAGAAAGGCTTCAGTCAGTTCGTAGTCATCTACGGTTACCACCTCATCTACATACTGCTTAATACAGTTAAAAGTAAGGTCGCCAATGCGTTTCACGGCAGTACCATCGGCTATAGTATTAGCTTCTGGCAGGGTAACCACCTTGTTCTTCTTAAGGGCTTCAGTAGCCGATGCCGCTCCACTAGGCTCTACCCCTATTATCTTAATATCAGGCTTAATCATCTTAGCCGCAGCAGCAATACCCGATATAAGTCCCCCACCGCCTATAGGTACTACTATCACCTCAGCATCGGGCATTTCTTCTAGTATTTCGAGGGCGATAGTACCTTGTCCTTCTAATACATCAATATCGTCAAAAGGGTGAACAAATACATATCCTTCTTGCGCTTCAAGCTCTTTAGCTTTCTGGTAAGCATCGTCATACACATCGCCGTAAAGCACTACCTCAGCGCCATACTTTTTAGTCGATTGTACTTTTATCAAGGGGGTAGTTTTAGGCATTACTATCACCGCTTTGATGCCGAGCTCGCGAGCTGCATAGGCTACCCCTTGCGCGTGGTTGCCTGCTGACGAAGCTATCACACCGCGCTTCTTCTCTTCTTCAGTAAGTTTATTAATCTTGTTATAAGCCCCACGTATCTTAAAGGCGCCTGTCTTCTGTAAGTTTTCAGGCTTTATATAAATCTGATTTCCTGATTCTTCACTAAAAATCGGACTGTAAATAAGATGCGTAGGTAAGAGCACTTTTTGCAAATGCTCGCGTGCGGTAGTAAAATCTTGCAATTTCATATTATTATAAAGTTAATGTGTCAATTTATTAATATATCGGCTTATTGATGCACTTGTACTTGTGGGAAAGGTATTTCTACTCCAGCAGCATCAAAGCGCTCTTTAATAGTCTCTAACGTACGAAAATAGCAGGTAAAATAGTCAGCGTTCATACACCAATAGCGCAATGATAGGTTTACCGAGCTATCGGCAAGGGCTTCTACATACACTACAGGCTCAGGGTCTTTAAGGGCTAAGGGCTCTTGCCGAGCTATCTCTAGCAATATCTCGCGTGCTTTCTGTATGCTAGAGCTATAGCCTATACCTACTAACACATATACCCTTCTTTTTTCTTCTCGGCTGTAGTTGATAATACTATTACCAAACAGCTGTGTATTAGGTATGATGGCCTCTTCGTTATTAGGTTTATTGAGCGTTGTAGCAAATAGCCCTATGTTTTTAACCGTTCCTTTTTGTCCGTTAGCCTCTATAGTATCACTCACACGGAAAGGCTTGAATATCAATATCATTATACCGCTAGCAAAGTTAGAAAGAGACCCCTGCAATGCTAAGCCAATTGCTACGAAACCACTGGTAATGATAGCAATAAACTGGGTAGCGGGCAGTCCTATCACCTGTACTATGGTCAGGAAGAGCGCAATGTAGAGCACCCAGCGCACTACCTGCAATAAGAAGTTCTGTAGGGCAAGGTCTACTTGGCGGCGCTCCATTATGCGCTTTATCAACTTAGTTATAAAGCGAATGATATACCTACCTGCGTAATAAAGCGCGATAGTACCGAGCAAGGTAGGCACGTATTTAATAAGGTCAGTAGTCCAAGTCTTCAAAAGTATTTGAAGGTCTGAAGTAGTAATTTCTGTCATACTTAAGTTAGCTATTAGTTAAATAAAAGTTCGCGATATTTAGTAAGAGTCCACAGCTCATCGTCAATCATCAGTTCTAGTTTATCACAGTGGTAACGTATCTCATCAAAGAATGGTTTTACCTCATTGCAATAAGCATCGGCTCTTTCTACGAAAGTAGCCAGATGGTTAGCGCGTTTTCTCGCTTCAATCATTGCCTCTACAGTGCTGTGTATCACCTTTATGTGCTCAGAAATATGCCTAATAAGGTCTATTTGCTCCGAAGCCACTTCCTGATAAGCATCACCAAAAATCTCTTTGAGCCCGCGCACGTTTTCTATCAGCGTATTTTGGTAGCGCACGGCAGTAGGTACCACGTGGTTACGCGCAATATCGCCCAATACACGCGACTCTATCTGCACTGTTTTCACGTATTCCTCAAGAGCAATTTCATAACGGGCAATAAGCTCTACTTTACTCAGTACTCCCATTTCTTCAAAGAGAGCAATCGCTTTATCAGTAATGTTTTCTCTTAGCGCTTCAGGGGTAGTCTTATGATTAGAAAGTCCTCTACGGGCAGCCTCTTCTTCCCACGCCTTGCTATAACCATCGCCTTCAAAACGGATAGCCTTAGAGCTCTTCACATAAGCGCGCAATACCCTAAAGATAGCATCTTCTTTCTTCATTCCGCCCTCTATTAGGCTATCTACTTCTTTTTTGAAATCGATAAGCTGCTTGGCCACTATAGTGTTAAGCACCATCATAGGCTTGCCGCAATTGGCTTTAGAACCTACCGCGCGAAACTCAAATTTATTACCGGTGAAAGCAAACGGCGACGTGCGATTGCGGTCAGTAGTATCAAGGAAAAGGTCTGGTATCTTCCCTACCACATTCAACTTAAGTTCAGTCTTATCTTTACCAGAAACCTCCTCACCCGACATATTCTCCAGTGCATCAAGTACCTTGTTCAGCTGTTCGCCTATAAATACCGACACTATAGCAGGCGGAGCCTCATTTGCTCCCAGACGATAGTCATTAGTAGCCGAGGCTACCGAAGCGCGCAACAAAGGCTCATACTCGTGTACTGCCTTGATAGTACAGATGAAGAAAGTGAGGAATTGTAAGTTTTTCTGAGGAGTCTTGCTCGGGGCAAAGAGATTCACCCCTGTATCGGTCACCAGCGACCAGTTGTTGTGTTTACCCGAACCGTTTACGCCTGCAAAAGGTTTTTCGTGAAATAGCACCACGAAGTCGTGACGTTCAGCCACCTTACGCATCACGTCCATCAGCAGCGAGTTTTGGTCTACTGCCAAGTTAGCTTCCCCAAAGATAGGAGCCAACTCAAACTGATTAGGCGCTACCTCATTATGGCGCGTTTTTACCGGAATGCCGAGCAAC
Organism: Capnocytophaga sp. FDAARGOS_737; assembly: GCF_009730375.1. Classification (NCBI taxonomy): domain Bacteria; kingdom Pseudomonadati; phylum Bacteroidota; class Flavobacteriia; order Flavobacteriales; family Flavobacteriaceae; genus Capnocytophaga; species Capnocytophaga sp. FDAARGOS_737. The sequence goes on from NZ_CP046316.1 coordinate 2,585,270, forward strand.
AAACACTCTTGTTCCAAATCGCGCATATAGGCAAGCACCCTGCTCGGGATAGCCCCCAAATAATGGTCATCAAGCTGTTGCCCTTTAGCCGCTTCGTGCCCTAAGAGCGTTCTGCCGGTAATCATCAAATCCGGACGCGTATTAGCAAGCGTTCTGTCAATCAGAAAATACTCTTGTTCACACCCTAACGTACAAGTCACCTTGCTAACGTTCTTATCAAAATAACGAGCCACCTCAGTAGCAGCTTGGTCTATAGCACTCAGTGCTTTGAGTAGCGGCGTTTTGTTATCCAAGGCCTCACCCGTATAAGCGATGAAAATAGTAGGAATACAGAGCACTGTACCGTATACGAAAGGCGGCGACGAAGGGTCCCAAGCCGTATAACCTCGTGCTTCAAAAGTATTGCGGATACCCCCGTTAGGGAAGCTAGACGCATCGGACTCCTGTTGCACCAGCTGATTACCCGAAAAACGTTCTATAGCACTATCGCGCGTTACGGGCTCAAAGAAAGCATCGTGTTTTTCGGCAGTACCTCCTGTCAAAGGCTGAAACCAGTGCGTATAATGGGTAGCCCCTTTCGAGATAGCCCAATCGCGCATAGCTGCGGCCACTTGGTCAGCCACACGACGGTCTATTTTGGTGCCGTATTGAATAGCGTTCATTACCGCATCAAAAGCATCACGCGTCATCAACTGACGCATCGCCACCTCGTTAAACACATTGATAGCAAACAATTCAGAGCGTTTGCCATTTTCAGCCACTTGTAAGGGCTTCTTATTTTGTACACTATTAAGGGCGTTAAATCGTAACATAAAGATTAAGTGTTAGAAGATTTATGAATTAAATAGTTCTAATTCTTCAGGATTTCTTCTGTTATCCCAAAAAGACAGAATGGTAATAGTATTTTTTTCTATTAGGTAGAATATAGAATAATTGAAGAAAACTAATGCTCTGCGTATATTCTCATATCCTTCTACTTCTGCCCATAGATAAGGAAATCTTACTAAATCCTTAACAACCCTTTGTACTTCTGCATTCAATTTCACAGAGTACAAATTGCTTTTATTATGTTTTTTCCAGTACAGAAGTATCTCTTTAAGCTCTATTTTTGCTTGTTCAGTCCATTCTACGACCATAATAGAGCTTCCATTTCTTGTTCTACTTCTTCTTGCGAAGAAACTTTCCCTAATTTCTTATCATTAAGTCCCCTTAAAACAGCGCTCTCTTCAGCTGCTGTCATTTGGTATTTTATAGATACTTCTTCAGAAAATGGAACAAACACCTTTTGGGCTGTTCCTAATTCTTCTAATACAGATGTTTTCATAAACAAATCTCTTATTTTTTAGCAAAATTAAAAAATAAATATCAACCAACAAATTATTAGTGGCTATTTTTTAACTGCAATCCCAGTTATATAATACATCGTCAAATTTACAATTAGCCATATCTTCAGGACTGATAAAGAAATTAGCCACACCACAATCACCCCACAAAATTTCTTTCCCTTCTACCTCATCACTATCTATTTGCAGCAACAAAAAGGTATGAGAATCTCCTTCCTTGCGAGGGTCGTATTGAGTAAAGTAAGGATAACCACCAATTTTATGCCCGATAGCTTTGTCTAATAATTTAAAAACATCTTCTGGTAAATCCCATATTTCCGCCACTTCATCATCAAAAGTACTATTCCATTTCTCTATAAAAAACCTTTGAGAAGCTTCATCATAAAGCGTAAAACTTTCAGTACCTTTGGTAAAGCGTAAGGCAAACTGCAAATCAGCATCAAAAGGCAAGTAACAATCTTCAAAAGAGTAATGCTCTGTAAAGGCTTCTGCAGGCAAAGCTTCTCCTATAGTTGGGTAGTAAAGCACCCGTTTATTATCATTGCTACAAGGGTTATCAAAGTCTATCCCATACAGATAGTCTTCAGTATCAGCAATCCAAAACTGCAAAAGACCCTTTTTAGGGTACAGACTATTTTCAGGCAATTGCTCGCAGTTGATTTGCGCCAACATAAACAGCGGTTTGCCCTCGGCACTTCTGGGCAGCGCACCCTCTTTAGGGATATAAGGCACTCCCCCAACCTTACTATCAGTAACAGCCAACGCATCAGCTAATGATAGCTCAATGCCAATCACCTCCCGTTGGGTAAGCACTTCAAGATTTAAAACGAACTCTTCAATTTGTGCTTGTGTCGGAATCATATTTTAGGTAATTTTTGAGAGTTTTCAGCAATTGTTTTCTCATCGCGTGCGACTTTACGTTCTAATTTCTTAATATCTTCAGCGGGAGGCAATTCTTCTGGCTTGATACCACGCTGACCTAACATTTGTCGCACACTTTGATTATTCTGTACGTGTTCCTGTGTAATAGCAGATTCGCCGTGCAAATCATTACTTTCCACATTGTAATTAGTCATTTCAGTAGCGAGGTTTTTAGCAGCAATCGTAAGCGTTGGCAAGAAATCAGCCAAAGGTCTGTTAGCTTTCACTCCCAACCGCAGCTTCATATCCTCAGTAGTATGTCCGCCAAAAAGAGCGGTATCACCTTTAGAGCGGATACGCGCAAAGCCTTTATCATCAACGCCACGCTCATAAATGTTTTGCGAAAGTTGCTTTTCAGCACTTCTGAGTTTATCGCGCGTTTCTAAACGAGAAAGCAAGTTAAGACGTTCTTCTATAAGTTCTGCCTTGCGGGTTTGCACAGCAAAATAACTCTGAGCAAAAGCCACTTCTTCCTTTTTAGGGTCGCCATTCTGAGCAATGAGATAGCAAGCATAACGAGTAAGCATAAAATCCATAATTTCACGCTTCGAACCACTACCTAATTCGACCATTTTCGTGACCTCACGAAAATGGTCATCTACATTGATTTGCTGCGACTTACACGAAGCCACTGCCCTGTGTATCGCTACCAAAAAGTTCTCCCAACGGGCATAGCCTAATATAGTTTGCAATTCACGAGCAAACCAAACCTCTATTTGCTCTTTGGCATCTTCACTCTCTATATGACGAGTAATACCATCAAACTGGTTTTTATACTGCAAAATACTGTTTTTATCCATAATATGTTGGTTTAATAATTATCTTCCCAGTGAAAAAGCACATCATCGAACTTATAATTTCTTATGATCACCCATTACTAACGGCAAAAATACTATATAATTAGCAAACCTACCCAAGAGCAGAAAAATATACTACTGTAAGTTCCAGTAGTAAGTGCAATTTTAAGTATATAAGATTATCGTTTATCAATTTTCATTACCATTTCCTCAAAAGATTCTCGGGGAACGATGGCTTTGTTGCGTACTCGAGTACGATAGTTGTAGATGGTATTAGTGGAATAATGTAAGAAAGTAGCTATTTTAGAGCTATCGGTAATACCCAAGCGAATAAGCGCAAAGATACGCAACTCAGGGGGCATTTTATGAGACTTAGGATCAAAACGCTCCTCTTCAGCTAACAGAGCATTGAACTCTGTGATAAAATTAGGAAATAGGTGAAAGAAAATATCATCAAATAACTTGTAGAATTCTTTAAGCTCTTGCTCTATCATCTCAGTAGAACGAAGAACTTTGTTGAGTTCTTCCCAATTGCGATCTTTTGCTTTTTTGGCGAGCATTTTTTGGTATTTTTCTAATTTGGTAATATATACAGAACACAAGTTGAAAAACTCGCTTATATAAGCTTCTTTTACTTCATTGCTTTCATTGAGTTGTGTTACCACTTCGCATAAGTGTTCATTAAGTTGTTCTAAATCTTGGTTTTTGTGATAAAGCTCTTTGCGTATTTTGGTAATTCGCTTCATTTGGCGGGTAACCAATACAACAGCAATGATGAGAAAAACGGCAAACAATCCTACTAATAACAAAGCGTTGCGAAGTTTGGTATTCTGATTGTGTATACGCTCTTGATAAGCTTTTTCAATGATAGGAAAAATCTTCATCACCTCGTCTGAGCGCAACTGAGCATTGCAAAAAGTAGCGTCTTCCATAGCCGATTTTATGCAGGTATAAGCATTCTCTATTTCGCCTAATTGAAAGAGTGCTGAAGCAAGTTCAAGCATCGAAGCGTTTTCTTTAATAGCATCTTTGATGTCACAACTTGCCGATATAGCAAAGTACTCTATTTGCTTAGGTACATTCTTTTTCTTTTTGTAAAGCGTGCCAAGCACATAGCCTAATACGGCTTTTTCGTGTTCATCGGTGTGCATTAGGGCAAAGCGGTCAAGGAGAAGTTTTTCGGCTTCGTCATAACGACCAGCATCGGAGAGTACTCCTGCATAGAGAAGGATATAGTGGGTAGTATTTTTATCTACTAAATTGAGAAGAAGATCGCGATAGGTATTGCTTTTGGCAATATAAGTTTTAGCATCAGGACTATTGAAAGCGTAATTATTGTAGAGATTTAGATAACAGTTATAATACTGAATGAGCTGAGATTGTTGGAGTTGGTTTTTATCAATAGCTCTAAGCAGGTCTGCAGCATCTAAGTAGTTGCCCGAAATGATGTAGAGCGAAGCGAGGGAAAGATGCGAATCATTTTGGAGGTCGGGTTTTTGGAGTTCTTCAGCGATGCGGATATTCTGTTTCACATAGTACACCGCCGAGTCGGATATATAAGTTTTAAACTCGTCGAAGAGGCGTTGGTTGATAGCATAGCGTTGTTCAGCAGAAGCGTTAGGCACTCGTAGTAAATTGATAGCTTCTTTTATTTTGCGTTCTTTTTGCTGGGTGTATTGGTCTTTTTGTTTGATAAGGAGTAGGGTTTTATTTTGTTCCACTTGGGCAAGAACGTAATAAGGGAACAATAGCAAGAGAAATATGATAAGAGCTTTGTACTTCATTTTCAAACATTAATTTTTCAAATGCAAAAATAAGAATAATTACCAAATTAGCAAATTTGTAAATTGGAAAAAAAGCTGCTAAGCAAAGTGCTTAGCAGCTTTTTCACTATTATTACTGTAATTGCTATTGTTTTTTTAATCCTTTGGCTTGTGCCTTATCGGTGAGGGGGTACAAGCTAATGGCATAACCCCCACCTGCTACTGAGTGCAGGGTGAGCTTGCTCTTGTTGGTCACCAATACTTTTTGAATGGTATAGGCTTGTGGATTAGTTTGATAGTTGGCATCTTCGGCATCGGCATAGATAGTGGCTACATAAGTAGTTTTGGGCTCTAAGAAACTGAAATGAATCTTGGAGGTGAAATCCTTGCCGGCTGTATTGCCTACAAACCAATTGCGAGTGCCTTTGGCTTTGCGCGCCACAGTGATATAAGCCCCTGGTTCAGCTTCTAAATAGTGGCTTTCGCTCCAATCGAGGGCAACCTCTTTGATAAACTGAAAAGCATCAGGGAAACGGCGATAGTTCTCAGGAAGGTCAGATGCCATTTGCAGCGGACTGCTCATCGTTACGTACAATGCCAATTGGTTTGCCAAAGTGGCATTGCAGTGTGAATGGTTGTTGGGGTTGTTCTTGCTGATGTCCATTTCAAACACCCCAGGGGTATAGTCCATTGGTCCGCCTATGAGTCGGGTGAAGGGCAACACGCACACGTGGTTAGGCTTACTACCGCCAAAGGCTTGGTATTCACCTCCGCGTGCTGACTCGTTGCCTATGAGGTTAGGATAGGTACGACACAAACCCGTAGGGCGCACTGCCTCGTGAGCATTCACCATAATGCGGTAGTCAGCAGCTTTTTTAATAGCATAAAGGTAGTGATTGTTCACCCACTGACTGTAATGGTTTTCGCCTCGCGGAATGATATTCCCTACATAACCGCTTTTTACGGCAGGGTATTCGTATTTGTTCATTAGCTGATAGGCTTTATCCATAAAACGCTCGTAGTTGCGGATAGACGAGGAGGTTTCGTGGTGCATAATCATCTTAATTCCCTTGCTTTTGGCGTATTGGTGAATAGCTTCGATATCAAAATCGGGGTAAGGTGTTTGGAAGTCGAATACCAAATCTTTGGAATGTCCAAACCAATCTTCCCACCCTATGTTCCAACCTTCTACCAGTACGCCATCAAAACCATTTTCGGCAGCAAAGTCGATGTATTTCTTCACATTTTCGGTAGTAGCTCCGTGTTTGCCGTGGGGTTTGAGGGTGGTGTAATCAGTTTTACCTATATGTACACTGGGCACATCGTAAGTATACGACCATTCTTTCATACCGGTAATCATTTCCCACCATACCCCTATGTACTTCATTGGGTGAATCCAAGAGGTATCAGCCAAAGCGCAAGGTTCGTTGAGGTTGAGAGTGATATCCGAAGCCAAAATATCGCGGGCATCATCGCTAACAATTACTGTACGCCAAGGGGTTTGGGCAGGGGTTTGCATATAACCTTTGGCGCCGTTAGCATCAGGGGTAATCCACGATTGGAACACGAAAGTCTTGTCGTTGAGGTTGAGGTGCATCGCTCCGTAGTTTACCAAAGCAGCTTCGTGCAGGTTGATGTACAGACCATCGTCAGTTTTGAGCATCAAAGCAGTTTGTACGCCCGTATCCGAAAAGCCTGTTTGTGCTAAATTTGCCTGACGTCCTTTTTGGTTGATAGCGCGTATTTCGGAGAGGCGCGATTGCTGATAGTCGTACTCTTGGGTATCGTAATCGCCGGGTATCCACCACGCTTGGTGATTGCCCGTCATTGCAAACTCAGTGCGTTCTTCTTTAATTACAAAGTAAGGCATTTGCTTTTGTTCGGGGAACTCATAGCGGAAGCCCAATCCGTCGTCAAACAATCTAAAACGCAGGTTCATCTCTCGGTGGGTATCCTTCTGTTTAAGGCTCACCAATAGTTCGTTGTAGTGGTTGCGAATATTTTGGCTTTCGCCCCATACGGGTTGCCAAGTTTCATCAACGGTTGTATTTTGGGTATTCACCACTTCAAAGTTATGGTAGAGAGAGGTGTTTGCTCCCTCTTTTTTGGTGATTTCAGTGCCAAATTTCACTTCGTTAGAGCTAAATAGTTCAATACCTAATCTACTCGGTTTAACCACTTCTTTTCCCTTGTAAAAAAGCGAATAGGTAGGAGTACCTTCCGCGCTGAGCGAAAAAGAGAGTTTTAGCACTTTGTTAGGCGAAAATAACTCCTGCGCTACAGCAGTAGCACAGGAGAGGATGGTTATTGTTATGAAAGTAAGAAATCTCATTGATTTGTCAATTTGTTGATTAGTCAATTAGCTAATTTTCTCATTAATACTCTATCACCACCATATCCCAATAGCTGAGGGAGGGGAGGGTGAAGGTAATTTGGTTGTTGTTATAGGTAAATTCTACGGCACGAGGAGCACCGCCAAAGAGGTCGGGACTAGCAAACCACACTTTTTTGGGTTGTGCGGTTACAGCAACAGTAGTTTTAAGGTCAGTTACTGTGGTAGGTTTCTTTTGAGTACCATTGGTATCACGCCAGTCCATAGAGGTTACCCCGTTGAAATTGATAAGGTGCACTATATCCTTGCCGTTCACGGTTTTGGTGAGAGCCGCCACTTTATCCTTCGCTGCAGGCCAAGCCGCTATGGTTGCATTTTCGGCAGTTACTTGAGCTGAGGTATAGCTACCGCCATCGCGCAATAGGTTTTGGTAAGCTACCAAGAAATCGTAGTAGGTGATGAGCGCTTTTTTGAGGTCGGCTTTCATTTGAAGGTTTTTGTTAGGAAAATACTCATTGGCGAGGTAGTGTTCACCTATCTCTAAATGAGCCCCTCCGAAGGCAAAAATCACGGCATTGGTGAGCAATACGCCAGGTTCGTTTACAAAACCTGCATTCTTAGATTTTTCGTAATCCATATAGGCAGCCAACACGGTTTTGAGTTGGTTGTTGCTACGATTGTAGTTGTCGAGGATAATACGTGCCAACTGGTCGTAGGTTTTTTCGTCCCATACTTCGGTATAGAGAAAATCCACTTTATTGGTACCTGCAATTTCGGTTTGACCATATTGCCCTACCGCGTTCATCACAAGGCGCTTGTTAGGGTGTGCGCTTTTCATAGCATTGATAAACGAAGCGTACTGAGGCAAGAGGTCTACACTATTGCCATTGTAATCGTATACCGTGCCACGCCCTCCGAGTTGGTCGATATGATAGCCATCGAAACCAAAAACGGCATAGACATCGCTGTTGCGTCCTGCTAAGTAGTTTTGCCAATGCGCATTGCCAGGGTTGGTGAGGTAGATACTACTACGGGCAAAGTCTCCTAACACGTGCGCATCTTTCTCTTTGTGCTGGTTATCTTTATAGAGAAACCACTCTTTGGAAACCCCATCGGCTTCCGCATTTTTAAGTGCCCCGAAAGCCAAATTGTAAAACATCGCTTTCATACCCTTGCTATGAGCAGCACTGATATAGCCGCGTACAGTAGAAAGAAAAGTGGGGCGTTTGAAAAGGTCAGGCCACTCATTAGCAGGGTTTTGAGGAGTGCCAGCCAGCGGTTTGTGGTGGTCGTACATCCAGTCGTAGAACTGAATACCATTGATGTGACAGCGATTCATAAAGTCGATATTCTTCTCAATAGGCTCGTTTTTGCCGTAAGAAGACAAGAAGCCATAGCGAGGGAATTTTGTCCAATCAGAAGATACATCCACAGCGATACTGCCGTAAGTATTTTGTTTACCGCCAGCTTCTTGGCAGATTTCCACCAAATAACCTCGATAGTCATCAGCAGGGGTTACCCATTGCCAAGAGGTGCTGGTAAGAGGTTCTTCTTTAATAACTTCTCCTAAGTAAGAGTAGCGTACTTTGTAAGTACCAGAGGGCATACTCGCCAAGGAGAAGCGCACTGTGCTACCAGGGGTGTAGACCGCCTTATCGGTGCTGATATCTATTTTCAAATAAGTTTCGCCATAAGTAATAGGGTTATTGCTCGGTGTGTCGTTCTTCTCGCAAGAGAAGAGGCTGAGCGTAGTGGCGAAGAATAAAGTATATAAGATTTTCATTTTGAAAGAGGGTTGCATTTTACTGTTTTTTGATTATCACCGTTTGGGTGAGTTGATTAAGAGTGATTTTATAGGTGCCTGCCTCAGTGATTTTCCACTTGTTATCGGGGTTAGAGCCGTGGGCGCTGAAAATCATAGGTTCTTCAACACCGGCGGGTGCTTTATCAGCTTTAGAAGCTAAGAACCAGTCGCCACCCCAATCGCTTTTCTTGTCGCAAGAGAATTTGAGTTCGCCTGCTTTCAAGTCACCTTCCCAAGTAAAGACATTAGGATTACTGTTATCAACAGCCATAGTAATAGGATTGTTGATATCCCAACCAGCATCGGTAGCACTACCAATCATATACATTGCGGCATAAGGGGTGAAAGGCACAATATCAATCTTCATCGTACGGGTGTTGAGCGTAATCTTGTAAGTACCTGCTGCAATTTTCCATTTGTAATCGGGGTCGCCTGCCCATTTCTTTACAGGGAGGTCGCTACCTTCAGGAGTATTATTTTCTTTAGGACGGAAGAATACTGCCCCCCAATCGCCTTCTTTAGTTCCTATTTTGAACTCACCTCCATTGCCTAAATCGGCATTGTAGTGGAACACAAATGGGTCGGCGGGGTCTACAGTCATTTTCTTGAAGCTCCAACCAGTAGGTTCACCTACAAACCACAACTCGGTATATTCAGGCGCTTCGCCTTTGGTAATGCTTATAGTGAGGTTGATGAGGTTCACTTTCACGGTATAGACGCCACCTTCAGCAATTGTAAATTTCTCATCACTATTGTCGGCATCGGTTTTGCGGAAGTGCAGTTCGCTATTATTACTGCCTTTGCCATACGATGGTATAAACTGACCTTTGGTAGTGATGAACTTGATTTCGCCAGCAGACAATCGTCCTGACCACGCAAAGGCTTTAGGAGTACCCTCAACAGGTTTCATCTCTTCGGCTTGATCGGCACTCCAACCGTGAGGGGCAGCACTACCGATGATATACAACGTATTGCTGATAGGAGTATGCGTTTTGAAAACAACAGTCTTCACATTAGTCTGTTGTTTCATTCCCTCGCCAGAAGCTACTTGGGCAATGATGCGTACTTCCATAGTAACTTCGGTGTCTGCCGCAACTTTGAAAGTGTTGAGCAAGAGGTTGTTTAGTTCCTCGTTTTTATACACTCTCTCATAGGCTTCACGACCTAGATTCTCGCTGATACCTCCCGCAAAGTTGTTGCCTTGCACATCCATTTGGAAAGTATAGGTGATAGCGGCATTGGTGCCGTAATTAGAAGCCGCCGTCCAAGTGAGCTTGATAGCTTCTTGTTCGGGGTTAGCAGCGTCTAAGGCTACGTTTTCTTTTGGAGCTTTCAATTCAAAAGGTTTGCCCTCTTTGAAGAGCTCCATATAGTCCTCTTTTTTACAGCCCGTAAGGAGCAGTAAGAGGAAAGCGATGTATAAATGGTATGGTTTCATATTAATTTATCGATTTGTCAATTTGTCAATTTGCCGATTTACTAATTATTATATTACCAGCCTGGGTTTTGGGTAAGGTTGGGGTTGGCATCGATGTCTTTTTGAGGGACGGGCAAGAGCAGGTGTTTCTCGCGGGCGTTGGTTTTGCCTATAGAGTGCAAGAAATTGAGTGCATACTGACCGTTGTCCCAGCGAATCATATCAAACCAGCGATGCCCTTCAAAAGCGAGTTCTATACGGCGTTCGTGGCGTATTTTCTCGCGCATTTGTGCTTGGGTGAGGTTCTCTATATCAGCGCGATTGGTAAGCCCAGCGCGGGTGCGGACTTTGTACAAAGGCACTTCGGCTTCGGTGGTGCGACCCAATTCGTTGAGGGCTTCCGCTTTCATTAGGAGTACATCGGCAAAGCGGAGCGCTACAAAGTTGGCAGAGTTAGTGTTGAAGTCAGGTGACTGACTTAGTGGCACTAAAAACTTGCGCACGTTGTAACCTGTATTAGACATTGAAGCGCGGTATGCATTCCCTTCAAAATTAGGGCAACCCTCGTAGAGAATAGTCTTATCCTTACGGAGGTCGCCAGCCTCGTATTGGTCTACAAACTCTTGTGTAGGCTGATTCCAACCATAAGCACCACCTACCCAACCACTGTTGCGAGGCCCCATAAAAGTACTGAGCCAAGAGGCTTGGTTTTCTTCGCCCCAGAAATCATCTTTGGTGAGTCCGTAGTACTGAATTTCAAAGATAGACTCAGCAGTGTTTTTGTTGCGTTCGGCAGCGCCAAAACAATCGGAATAATCAGGATTGAGGGTATAGCCGAGGTTTTCGACAGCGTTGCACATTTCAAGAGCTTCGCTATATCTGCCCAAGGTGAGGTATACTTTGGCGAGCATACCCGCAGCAGCACCTTTGGTTGCGCGACCTTTATCGGCATTGCTATATTGCTCGCGTGTAGGCAATAGATTGAAAGCCTCTCTAAGGTCGGGGATAATCACCTCGTTGTATATCTTCATTTTGCTTTGGCGGAAAGGCGTTTTGTTAGTCAAACTCTCTTTAGGGTCGAGCTGAAGAGGCACATCGCCAAAGAGTTGCACCAAAAGGAAATAGTAGTGCGCGCGGAGGAATTTGGCTTCACCGATACAGCGGTTTTTGATATTCTCAGGGATATTAGCTGAAGGCAATGCTTTTAGAGCCGTATTGCAATAGAGAATACCAGGGTTACAACCACGCCATATTTCGAGCGCCAAAGGGTTATCGGCAGTCGCATTGAAGTTAGAAAGGGTGATGGTTTCGAGTCCATCGGTACCTCCTCCAGCGCCTACGATGCTGTTACCTGCTACGATGTCGAGCGTCCAGAGGCGCATATTGTAGAGGTTAGAGCGTTGCAAAGGTTTATAAGCCGAATTGGTAAGAGCAATTGCTGATGCCGCATCGCTTATGTTTTCAGCACTTGAATCTTCGTAAGGGGTCTTGTCCAAAAACTTAGAACAAGCCGTGAAGAGCGGAAATGCTAATAGGGTGATGTATAATATCTTTTTCATAGTATTAATTCCTCTCCCCCGTTCCCCCTCTCCCAAGTAGAGGGTGCAAGCCACAAAGGCTGCATAGGGGTAATATTGTTTTATGGTTTATAATTATGTTATATTTTATTACCTGATATCTGATACCTAAAACTGCACATTTAATCCGAAACTAACTGTGCGGGTTACAGGGTAAGTACCGCCATCAACTCCACCAGTGCCTACTTCGGGATCCATACCGCTGTATTTGGTGAAAGTATAGAGATTTTGGCAAGACAGATATATGCGCAACATATCGGTATGGAATTTTTGAGTAACCTCTTTAGGAAGCGTATACCCCAAAGTTACGTTTTTGATGCGCAAATACGAACCGTCTTCTACAAATCGGGTAGAGTGACGCGTATTTTGATTAGGGTCGCCATAGATAGCACGCGGAATGCTATTGCTAGTGCCCTCGCCAGTCCAACGGTCTTTTACTTTGGCAATTTGGTTTTGTGGTACCGACATTCCCTCTTGCCATATACGATTAGCATTGTAGATATCGTTACCTGCTACGCCTTGTAAAAATATCTGTAAATCGATGTTTTTGTAATTGAAGTTGTTGTTCATAGAGAATGTCCATTCAGGGAACGGATTACCAATATAAGTACGGTCATCGGCATTGATGACCCCATCGTTGTTAAGGTCGCGGAACTTCACATCGCCAGGGGCGGTACCATTTTCCACTTGGGTAGCATAGTTATCTACCTCAGCTTGGTTTTGGAACAAGCCGTTCATCACATAGCCATAGAAAGAGTTCACAGGGTGACCCTCAGAGAGAATTTGCAATTTGGTGAGGAACGCTTCAAAACCAGTGAATAGAGGCACTCCATCGTTCATCTTCACGATTTTGTTGCGGTTGAACGATACGTTTACATCAGTATTCCATTGGAAGTCCTTTTTATTCACATTCACTGATGATACCGTGAGCTCTACCCCTTTGTTTTGTACTTTACCAGCATTGATACTCGGCACATTGATATCTGAATAACCAGAGCTTACTGATACCGCCATAGGTACTAACATATCGCTGGTGTTTTTGATATAGGCATCTAAAGTGAGGTTCAAGCGGTTTTTGAGTAGCGCAAGGTCAATACCCCCGTTGAATTGTTCTACAGTTTCCCATTTTACATTAGGGTTAGGCATTACGTGAGGATAAAGAGTAGAAACCAAATTGTTGTTGAATACATATTGCCCTGTGCGCAATTTGGTGAAATAAGCATAGTTATCAATACCACCTTGGTTACCAGTCATACCGTAACCCACGCGCAATTTCACATCGTTTACATAGTCGTTTTTAGGGAAGAAAGACTCATTCGATGCACGCCACGCCAAAGAGAAAGAAGGGAAAGTACCCCAGCGGTTCTCTTTGGAGAAACGCGAAGAACCATCGCGGCGCACCGTAGCAGTGAGTAAGTACTTATCAGCATAAGTATAGTTGAGTCGCCCGATGAAGGAGAGGATAGCCCAATCGTTCATTGTACCGCCTACCGTAGGGTTTTCTAAACCTTTGCTGAGTTGGTTTTGCTGGTCGCTCAAGAAGTTGCTCACACTCGCATTGATTTTGCTATACACGTTGTTTTGCGCACTGGTGCCCACCATCACATTGAGGAAGTGTTTTTGGGCAAAAGTATTGGTATAAGTGAGTGTGTTATCCCAAAGGAGGGTAGTACTCTTATTAGCATCTTGATAGAGGTTAGAAAGCGGATTAGGTATTGGTTTCCAGTTGTATTTAGGAGAGAAACTGCGGTTGTCCCAATATTTAAAATCGAGTCCTCCAGTGGTTTTGAATACCAAATGTTTTACAGGAGTAATCTCGGCAAAGATATTGCCCAAAATGTTATAGCCTTTGGTAGTGTTTTGTCCGTTGATAAGAGCAGTACCGACCACATTGCGGATATCGCTGTACTGATGGGCAGGCGAATCAGGACCTGAATAACTGCCGTCTTCATTGTAAATAGGTTGTGTAGGCAAAGAAGCCATCGCCATACGGATGTTGTAGTCGCCAGATTTCTTCTCGTCGTGGCTAAGGGTAAGGTTGTTACCAAACTTTATCCACGGTTTTACACGTGACTCACCATTGAACTGCACTGTATAACGGCGGTAAGAGGTGTTGAGAATAATCCCATCTTGGTCGAACACGCCCCCTGATACGTAGTAATTGCTCTTGTCGTTACCACCTGAGTATGAAAGCGAATAGTTGCGCATAAAAGCAGGACGGAAAAGCGCTTTGAGCCAATTGGTGCCTTCGCCCCAATCGTTGGGGTTAGCAAAGTCGGGGCGTTGTGTAAGTGGACTGACCCCAGGGGTACGGTTATAGTTGGCAATCATTTCGTTGTGAAAAGATGCAAACTCGCGGGCGTTGAGCATCACGGGCAAGTTGGCAGCCTGCTGAAGAGCTACATTGGAGCTGAACGACAGCTTGCCGTCTCCGCTTTTTCCTTTTTTGGTAGTGATAAGCACCACCCCATTAGCCCCACGAGAGCCATAGATAGCTGTAGCTGAGGCGTCTTTTAGCACATCGATATTCTCAATATCATCTACGTTGAGGGCGTTGATACCGAGGTCGGTAGGTACGCCATCAATCACCAATAGCGGTTCACTGTTGTTAATTGTGCTAATACCGCGAATGCGAAATGACACATTGTCGCCCGGTTTTCCTGCTGAGGTTACTTGCACCCCCGCTGCACGCCCTTGGAGCGCTTCGCCTGCATTGGCGATAGGTTTCTCTTTGAGGGCTTTGTTAGACACTGAAGTTACCGCCCCCGTAAGGTCTTTTTTGCGGACGGTACCATAGCCTACTACCACCACTTCGTCTAACTGCTCTTGTTCTTCTTTGAGCACGATAGTAAGTTGGTTTTGGGTGCCTACTGCCACGTTTTGGGTGTGATAGCCAATAAACGAAACCGAGAGGGTTGCTTTAGCTGGTATTTCTAAGGTAAAATTACCATCGAAATCGGTGGTAGTACCCTTGGTAGTGCCTTTCACCACTACTGATGCCCCCAGCACAGGCTGGTGTTTTTCATCGATTACCTTTCCGCTAATCTTTTTATTTTGAGCAGAAAGGGCGGTAGAAAGCAAGCTAAAAAGTAGTAGCAAGGCGAGCTTGCTAATACTGTTTAATAAAGTTCTTTGTTTTCCTTTCATTTTAGTTAAGTGTTTTTTCAATTGTCAATTGATATCTAATTCTGGCGCAAAGATAAAACGTTAAAGATATATTAAAACATCAGATAGTGAAAATATAGATACCTAAAAATGTAGTAGTTTGATAAACAATAAAATAAAAGAAAAACAAGAACGAAAAATATAAAAAGAAAATTAATAGATACGGGCTAAACGGGCAGAAGAATGGGAGGGTTAAGAGGGCTGGGAAGGCTGGGAGTAGTATATTTTTCTGGTTTTTGGGTGGGAGGTAGATATTTGCATTTTCGATGTTCGTTTAGTGTTTGTCTATTGTTTGTGTATTGTTTGTATATCTGAAGTAAAGGATAGGTGTAGGAGAAAATTTTTCTGATTTTTGAATTTGCTATTTATCTTTTGTTTTGTATTTTTGCCGCCGAAAATTAAAAAATAAAAAACTATGAAAAAGAACATTTATTACTTTGTTATGGGCGTTTTTGCCCTATTGGGTACAGTATCTTGCTCTAAATCAGAGAGCGAAGAAAGCACAAAATATCAAAACCTACCCAAGGAGGTCAAAAGCATCGTTCCTGATAACATTCTAAGAAAATTAGAAGCAAATGGTATGGTCATACATACTGGCACTACCCCTCCTAATATCGAAGGTACTTTCAATATAACTCCGTTCGAGTTAGCTTTTACCGATGTTGAAGATTATCAGTATGTTGTAGGCTATCAGATAACAGGTTATACCTATCATTTCTACGACCAACAAGGTGTAAAAATAAAAACGGACTACCAAAACCTCAATTTATTAAGTGATGATAAAGCGATAGGCAAAGGCACTATCATTTCGGGCAGTGAGAATAAATTTACTGCTTATATGGCTTTTGAAGGTGAAAATAAGTCTATAGGTGCCAGCTATAAAGAGGTAGCTGTCATTTCAGGGGAAATCACTGCACAGGGTATTAAGAACTTCAGATATGCCTTTTGTTTATTAGAAAAGAATGACCCTCTTAATAAACTGATGCCAGTAGGGGGTACCCGCATTTGGTTCGACAGCGATAATATGTCTGAAAGAGAATAAAGCAACCTACTAGTTGCTAGTTAATGTATAAAAAAACGTGGGATATCCCACGTTTTTTTAATTACCATTGTTTTTGAAATACCAAAATAGTATTTGTGTTGCCAAAGAAAAGAGTTTGTTTATCATCACTAAAGCTAAACGGAATAGGTACTTTTTGTCCGTTAGAAACGTTGTAATACGTATTACCTTCTCTTGCCCAAGCAAAGGTTTTTCTTTCTTCATCACCACATTTTACACCGTCATCTGATAGCCTGTAGTATATGGTAAAACCAATTGTACTTGCTACAATATCACCTCTAAAGCAAGCAGGAATACCCGCCTTAAATTCTTTTATAGTCTTACCGCTCTTCAATTGTACTTTGGTAAGTCTCCAATAACCTACAAAGGGGTCTAAGTGACTATAATCTACGCCCCGCTTATGAAGAATCAATGTTTCATCATTACCCTTATCATTTAGGAAACGCAATATGAGCTCTTTGTTTTTCATTTCATAATTGACAGTAGCTGTTTGTCCTTTGTAGCCTTTAGGAGAATCAGCCGTTATAGTCAAATGAAAAGCACTGTTAGAAGCGGTGTAATCGTAATACTTAAAGTCTTCTTTACAAGTAGAATTATCTTCATATACCCGTTTGTGCTTCAGCTGGTTGTCAGAGATTTCAAATACAGTTCGTTTTGAACATTGATTGGGAGTATACCAATTGTATTCGTTTATACTTTGTTTTAGGTTGTACATAGTATGGATATACCAATCACCTTTAAGCGAAGTACTACTACCATTGTCATCATCTTTTCCGCAAGAGAAAAGACATAAAGCTGTGGCAACAAGTGCCGATAAGATACGTTTTTTCATATTTGTTTTTATTTTAAAAGTGAATATTGGGACAAAGATAATAAAAAATACGCTTATATCTTATATAACATTTTTTTATAATCAAAAAATATACTTATTTTTGCCTTGAAAAATTGTAAATTTATATAGAGAGTTATGAGTAGTATTTTTGTCATTGGTATTTTTCTGTGTTGCTTTCTCTCAGTATTGCTCTTTAGCAAAGCTGCTAAAAGGTTGCCCGACAATATACTGGGGGTCTGGTTGTTATGTATTGCAACCTACTTGCTCAACTACTACCTGCACTATTTGGGGTATTGGGAAAAATACCCGCATTTAGTAGGGGCTACTCATCCATTCCCTTTGCTGTTTGCGCCTTTTGTCTATCTGTATGTCGTTACTAACCTACGCCAGCCACAGCGACTCTATTGGCGAGACGGCCTTCACTTTCTCCCCTTTGCTGTTACCTATGTGCTGATGTTCCCCTTTTTATTTGGTTATTCTGCTGCCGAAAAGGCAATGATAGATCAAGCCGATTACCACAGCCCCTACCAATGGCTATTTACTATTTCATTTATAGCTTTTGTAATCGTATGCGTAGCCTATTCAGTAGCAACCTATCATAAAATCAACCAATACGAACAAATTATAGGCGAGCAGTTTGCCTATAATGAGGGTATTAGCCTACAATGGCTACGACTCTTACTCATCGGGTTCGGAATCATCTTCTCAGTGATGATAGTGGGATATGTACTCCAGTTTCTGTTAGAAATAGAGTTAGCAGTCAATATAGAACTCATTTTCTTAGGTCTTTTTGTATTGCTTATAGCACTTATTGGTTTCTGGGGCATACGCTATCAAGGTATTTTTACTGCTGAAAAACCCAAAGTATTGTACTCTTCAGAAAAGCCATCGGAGGCAGAAGAAACTGAAGAGCCACTTAAAATGCCAGAGTACCGCAAATCAGGACTCAAGCCAGAAGAGGCGAAAAACCTACATAAGCAGTTACTTACACTAATGGCTACTGAAAAACCTTACCTCGAGCCCAAACTCTCTTTAGCCCAATTAGCCGATAGTTTAGGTGTTCTACCCAACCATTTGTCGCAAATTATCAACCAGTATGAGGGTAAGAATTTCTATGATTTTGTCAATAACTATCGTGTAGACGAATTTATAGCTTTAGCCAAAAAAGATACTGATAAAAACTTCAACCTATTAGGGCTTGCTTTCGAAGCAGGCTTCAACTCCAAATCATCATTCAACCAAGTTTTCAAGAAGATAAAAGGACAGACCCCAAGCCAATTCGTAAATGAGGGATAAGGTATATATTTAATAAAAAAGACGTCCAAACCCTCACGCTTAGGCGATACACCCCTTTTTGCGCCGTACTTTTGCCCCAGAATTTTAAAAGTATTACGCAATGAAAACGTTTTTTCATATCCTCTTGCTTTTAGTGCTACCTCTTACCGCACAAGCACAAGATATTAACCAAACCCTCAGAGGTACTGTTTACGACCAAAGCACACACGAACCCCTAATAGGGGCTACCGTAGTGGTGCAAAACTCCGACCCTGTTATAGGGACAACTACTGATGAAAACGGTCATTTCACCCTCCTCAATCTCCGTTTAGGAAGAGTCACTTTAGAAGTTTCTTATATAGGCTACGATAGCCAGACAATTCCCGAAATACTCATTACCTCAGCCAAAGAAGTCGTGCTAAACATAGCCCTCAGAGAAGCCTTTACCGAGCTCGAGGGAGTCGAGTTAGTAGCAGGCATACGCAAAGAGAAAGCACTCAACACAATGGCTACCGTTAGTGCGCGTACCTTTTCGGTAGAAGAAACACAGCGTTACGCCGGCGGACTTAGCGACCCTGCCCGCTTGGCATCAGCCTTTGCAGGAGTCTCTACAGGCAACTTGCAAGACAATTCCATTATCGTGCGTGGCAATGCACCACAAGGCGTACAATGGCGATTAGAAGGGGTAGAAATCCCCTCACCTCAGCACTTCTCTGGCGGCAATGTCATTGGCGGCGGACTGGTAACGCTCTTTAGCAATCAGGTGATTAGCAATTCCGATTTCCTTACAGGCGCTTTCCCTGCTGAATATGGCAATGCCCTTGCTGCTGTTTTCGATGTAAAAATGCGCACTGGCAACACTTCTCGCTACGAGCACACCGCTCAAGTAGGCGTCTTAGGACTCGATTTTGCTTCCGAAGGACCTCTTTCACGCACCAAAGGGGCTTCTTATCTCTTCAATTATCGCTATTCTACTTTGGGCTTGCTTAATGATTTGAAGCTCAACAACACAGGGCAACGCATCAAGTACCAAGACATTTCTTTTAAGCTGAATTTTCCTACCGAGAAAGCAGGTACTTTCTCTCTTTGGGGTATTGGCGGCACTGACCATACCCATAAAGAAGCTATTAAAACCCCCAGCGATTGGAAAACCGACATCGACCGCATGACTAACAGCTGGGATACCTACGTAGGTACGATAGGCTTACGCCACCAAATCACTGCGGGCGAGAAGAGTTTTGTAGAGTCGCACGCTGCCTTTTCAAGCACTGACGACCGCATTACTACCGATTACCTTTCAGATGACGCTTCAGTGTTCACCCCTGATAGTCGCCTGAAAAAGCAAAACGGAACCCTTACACTGGCTACCTCGCTTACCCATAAACTTTCTTCCTCAGCTACTTTCAAAGCAGGGATTACCCACAAACAGCTTTTCTATAACTACGACCTCAGCGCAGCACAAGACTATGTGCCAAGCACCTATGCGCGTATTGTCAATTCAGCAGGGAATACCAATTTTACCGAAGCCTACTCACAAATTAAATACCAGCTATCACCTTCACTTTTGGCTAATGTGGGCTTGCGCGCTCACCACTTTGGTCTGAGAAAAGAGATAACGTTAGAAAGCAGAGCAGGACTGGCTTGGAAGATAAGTGATAAACACAGTTTGAGTTTCGGCTATGGCAAACACTCTCAACCCGAAGACCTCAATGTATATATGATAGAAGTAGGAGGCGTGGCTGTAAATAAAGATTTGAAAATCAGCGAGGCACATCATTTTGTATTGGGCTACGATTGGCAGCTTACCGATAAATTGCGCTTCAAGATAGAGGGGTATTTTCAGTATCTGTGGAATATTGCTGGCGAAGAAGGTACCAGCTACTCGCTTATCAACCTACGCCGTGCGTTGTACCTGAACAAAAAGCTCGTGAATAATACCGAGGGGCGCAATTATGGCATCGACCTTACTTTAGAGCGCTTTTTAGGCAATAACTATTACTATCTGATTACCGGCTCAGTATTCACCTCAAAATACAAAGCAGGCGACAATGTATGGCGCAATACTCGTTATAACAAAGGTTTTGTGCTAAATGCCCTCTTTGGCAAGGAATTCTATTTTGCTAATAACCGCAAGGTGTTAGATGTAAATGCACGAGTAACTGTTACAGGGGGCGAGCGTTATAGCCCTATTTTAGAGAGTCAGTCGTTAGCAGCCAAACGAGTGATATTCGATGAAAGTCGCGCTTTTAGCAAGCAATTGCGCCCCCTTACCTACGCCGACCTAACGGTAAATTACCGCATCAATCACCGTAAGAGCTCGAGTGTATTCTCTTTTCAAATGAAGAATGTGCTGGGTGCCCCTATCTACATCGACCATAATTACAATTACCAAACCGGTCAAATAGAGCTTAGCAAAGCCACTTTGGTCATTCCAAATATCAGTTACAAAATCGAATTTTAAGGCAGCCGTATAGGCAAAGTTAATTATGAAGAAATATCAACACCCCGTATTGTTTTTTACCCTTTCCCTTGTCATTCCTTGGGTATTATGGTTTGTAGTGGCTTATTGGAGTCACCAGCCAAAAGCACCTAATGCTTTTTGGACAGGCTTTTTTGAGTTAGCAGGTCTATTAGCTCCGGTGGGGGTAGCAGCCTACTTATTTGCCCGCGATAAAGCCCTTTTATCCGACCTAAAAGCGCGTTTTATAGGCAGGAACCTACTTAGCAACCGTTATTTCTGGATTACCCTCTTATTTCCGCCTATTTCGATTATTATGGCACAACTCATTTCCCTCGATTTAGGACACACTCTCGACCAGTTTTACATTTCAGGAGAGCCTAGTTTCAGTTCAGCCCCTTTCAATGCTTGGTTTGTACTTTGTTTAGCGCCAGTAGTCGAAGAGTTAGCTTGGCACACCTATGGTACTGATGCCTTGCGCAGTAAGTGGAGTTTATTCACCTCATCGGTTATTTTTACTCTCTATTGGGGCTTGTGGCATTTACCTCTTTTCTTTGTAAAGGACTATTATCAAAGCAACATACACGCCGAAGGACTGCTCTATACTATAAACTTTTTTGTAAGTCTGTTTGCTTTTGTATTTATCATCAACTGGTTGTATTACAAATCAGGGCGCAATGTACTAATAGCTATATTATTTCATTTAGTAGCCAATGTTTCCAACGAAATCTTTGCCACCCACCCCGATAGCAAGGTAATACAAACAGGTTTATTCACCCTACTAATGGGCTATATACTCATAAAAGAAAGAAAACTGTTTTTTAGTACCAGCCACACTCAGATAAAAGCCTAATATGTAACCCATAATTTGCTTATTAACAAATTAATAGCTACTTTTGTGGTGTAAAAACACTTTATCTGTCATATGAACGCAAAACCAAATCCTGAAAAGCCAGCTATAGTAGTATTTTTTGTTATATTTGCTATAATGCTAATTGCCTCTCTAATGTTTATTTTTGAAGGGGGGTGGGGGGCTATTTATATTTTTATTCTTGCATCGGCAGTTAGTATTGTTATAGCATTTCTGTTCTTTAGTTACTTTAGTGTGTATTACAAATGGTCACGCTGGGGGTTGGCTGCAGTTATACTATTTGCAGCTATTCCGTTGTTAAATTTATTTCATAATGATATTATAGATTATTATTCAAATAAGATAACTCCGAAGAAATACAAGAACTATAAGAACTTATTTAATAGTGCCCCTTATCATAAACAAGGCAAGACTATTAGCTTTCTTTCTAAACGCGAAGGTCCTGGGTATGGTAGTACGACTACTGTTGTTTTCTTGAATGATAAAAATGAACTTATCTTGATAGAAGGAGCTGAAAGACTCTATAAATATGATACTTATGGCAACCTCATTGCCGAATACTACATTAGGCAAGGATATTACGCAAATGCTGTGATGAAGAGTTGTTACTTTGACTCGCGTAATAACAAATACCTTACTTGGGCTATTGATGGTGATACAGTACCAAAACCTATGAGCTTTTTAAAAGAATCGGCAGAGTGGAATGACAGTGAAAGTGAAGCTTTTTTTGAAGAAATGAAACAAACAACTGATGCTTTTTTTATTGATAATGAAGGCTATATATACCGGAAAGAACCCGAAAATAAGCAGTTAAATGATTTGAAGGTTATTTTCAGCAAAGACAATGAGTGGTACTATTTCTTTCTTCCGTTTAACAGAAAATATGAAGAACGCGATGAATATGATTTTCTGCGAGGTCTTATTTCTAAAAATAAAGTAAAAAGCTTTATGAATTTTGAAGAATGGGAGGCTACCAAACGTGATAGTAAGCAACTTAAAGGCATACAACTGCAATATATAGCTAATAATAACAAAGATTTTTACTACGATTTGATAATAGATAAGGTTACTTTTAATATAAGTGATTATAGAGAAACGGAAACTAACCTACATTTGCCTACTACTTATTTCAGTACTCCTACAGAAACTATGGAGGTTTTTGCTCACCTGAAACTCTATAGTAATAAAAATTTGCACTATAAACTGTTTAATGATAGAGATAGAACTTACCTCATTAAGGATGAATAGACAGAATCTTTGCTTTTTTGGTTTTAAAGAAAATAAAAAGTCCCGAGCTTTTAAGTAAAGTTCGGGACTTTTTTTATTTGCATTACTACTTATTTACATCACTACGTTGATAATTCTGTTAGGTACTACGATTACCTTTTTAGGGGTGTTGCCTTGTAGCTGTTCTGCTGTTTGAGGGTCGGCAAGGATAGCTTGCTCTATCTCGGCAGGAGTCATAGTGGTTGCAAAAGCGCGTTTGAAGCGTACTTTGCCGTTAAACGATACAGGATACTCCTTGCTGTCTTCTTGCAAATACTTATCTTCGTGTACAGGGTAAGGGGCATAAGTTACGCTTTCGGTATTTCCGAGCCTTTTCCAGAGCTCTTCGGCAATATGCGGAGCAAAGGGTGCTACCAGTACCGAAAGAGGCGCTAAAACGTCTCTATGGTGGCATTTTAGCGATGATAGCTCATTCACGCATATCATAAACTGACTTACCGAGGTGTTAAATGAGAAATTCTCGATGTCTTCATTTACCTTTTTGATGGTTTTATGCAGTGCTTTGAGCATCTCGGGTGTAGGGGCTTCGTCGGTTACTTGCCAACCATTGTCATTGAAATACAAACGCCATAGCTTACGCAAGAAGTTATATACCCCCGAAATACCTGCTGTGTTCCAAGGTTTGGCTTGTTCCAAAGGTCCTAAGAACATTTCGTAAAGGCGCAGAGTATCAGCACCATATTGCTCGCAAATATCATCGGGATTTACTACATTGTATTTAGATTTCGACATTTTTTCGACTTCACGAGCACAGAGGAAATCCTCCCCCTGTCCCCCTCCCAAGGAGGGGGTGTAGAGTGCACCATTTTCTAAAATAAACTCGGCATTAGCAAATTCTTTACGCCACGCCTTGAATTTCTTAATATCTAACTCATCAGAAGTATCTTTGAGGAGAGAAACATCTACGTGAATAGGTTGGATAATAGTATTAATTATTTTTCCTGAGAGTTTTTTCATAAACTCCACCCATTGAGGATATTTAGGGAAAATCTTCTCTAATAAAACAATCGCCAACTTATCATCCTTGAATTTCTTTGAAACAAATATAGGAGGAAAGTTATTAGATGAAAGCTCTTTTACTTCAACTAAATTCACTTCATTACCTTGCTCATCTTTCACTTCCCATAACACTCGGTATGCAAAAGCACTCATTCCCAGTATCATACCCTGATTAATCAGTTTTTTGAAAGGCTCTTCGGTAGGGGCAAAACCGCGGTCTTTGAGAAATTTGTTCCAGAAACGAGAGTACAAGAGGTGCCCTGTGGCGTGTTCGCTACCCCCTACGTAGAGGTCTACGTTTTGCCAGTAGTCTACTACGGGTTTGGTAGGGAAGGTTCCACGTGCGTCTTTTTCCATCATATACTCTAACCAATACCAAGAAGAGCCCGCCCAACCTGGCATAGTATTCAATTCTAACGGGAATATAGTTTGATTATCAATAAATTCGTTGCTCACCACCTTGTTATTTGCAGTATCCCACGCCCAAGTGGTAGCGTTGCCCAACGGCGGATTTCCCTCTTCGGTAGGAAGGTATTTCTCTACTTCGGGTAGGTGAATAGGTAGGTACTCCTCGCCTATCATCTGTGGCAAGCCGTTTTTATAGTACACAGGGAAAGGTTCGCCCCAATAACGCTGACGTGAGAAGACAGCATCGCGGAGGCGGTAATTCACCTTGGCTTTGCCTGCACCTTTGGCTTCTAAGACTGCTAACACTTTGGCAACTGCTTCGCCAAAGTTAGTACAACCATTGAGAATGTCAGAGTTTTGGTAAGTCATTCCCTCTTTATCGGTAAAGGCTGCTTCTGAAATATCTTTATCGAAAATGTTGATGGGTTCAGGCATTCCTTTGGCGCCCTTGAAGTGTTTGGCAAAGGCATAATCACGATCGTCGCCAGCAGGCACTGCCATAACAGCCCCCGTACCATAGCTTGCTAATACATAATCGCCTATCCAGATAGGAAGCTGCTTGCCGGTAAGTGGGTGCACGGCATACGCCCCTGTGAAAGCACCCGATACGGTTTTGGTATCCGCCATACGGTCGCGCTCTGAACGTTTGGCAGTAGCTGCAATATAAGCCTCTACCTCAGCGCGTTGCTCCCCAGTAGTGATAAGAGGCACCAAAGCGTGCTCAGGAGCCAAAGTAAGGTAAGTAACGCCGAAAAGGGTATCGGGGCGAGTAGTGAAGATCCTCACCCCCTGCCCCTCTCCCAAGGAGAGGGGAGAAGTTGTATTAATATTATCGCTCTTACACGCTACAGTTTCCTCTCCTTCGGATTCTTCTATAAAACCGCTGCTATTACGCGCCACAGTTTCCCCTCCTTGGGAGGGGGCTAGGGGGAGGACTAACTCTTGTTTTATTTTTGTTAAAACAGCTTCTGTATTACCAAGAACTTCTTCATTAGTAAAGCGAATTACTTTAAATCCTTTTTCATTGAGATACAACGTACGTTGCTGATCGTATTCTTTTTGAGTAGGGTCATTATGATAACCTCCATCTACTTCAATAACTAAATTCTTAGAAAGGCAAACAAAATCAACAATAAAATCATCAATCAAATGTTGTCTTCTAAACTTATCTCCTAATTTTTTATCACGCAAAAGTTCCCACAACGCTGCTTCTGCATCAGTAGGTTCTTTTCGCATACGTTTAGCTTCTTCTATAAGTCTGTATGCATTATTTCCTCCTGTCATAAAGAAAGGTGTCCTCACCCCCTGCCTCTCTACTTGGGCTAGAGGAAACACAACTTCGGCTCCTACTGATTTTCCTATCCAGTTGCGTTGGCTTTCTTTGATGCTCTCACTCCAATCGATGGTGTCTAAGCCTTGCAAGAGGCGTTCAGCATAAGCAGTAATGCGCATACTCCACTGGGTCATCTTCTTGCGAATAACAGGGTGACCCCCACGCTCGGATACGCCATTCACGATTTCATCGTTGGCAAGTACAGTACCTAAGGCAGGACACCAGTTCACCTCGGTTTCTGCCAAGTAGGTAAGTCGGTATTTGAGGAGGATTTGTTGTTGCTGTTCTGATGAAAAAGCGTGCCACTCTTCCGCAGTGAAGGTTGGGATATCGTCGTCACAGGGAGCATTTACCTTGCTATTGCCTTCTGTTTCAAAGAGAGCGATAAGCGTTTCGATAGGCTCTGCTTTGTCGGTTGCGTTGTTATACCACGAGTTGAACAACTGTATGAATATCCACTGGGTATGGCGATAGTAGTCGGGATCAGAGGTTTTCACCTCGCGACTCCAATCGAATGAAAAGCCTATTTTATCGAGCTGCTCGCGGTAACGGGCGATATTCTGTGCCGTAGTAACGGCTGGGTGCTGTCCTGTTTGAATAGCATATTGCTCGGCTGGCAAACCGAAACTATCGTATCCCTGAGGGTGCAATACGTTAAAGCCTTTGTGACGCTTGTAGCGCGCCACAATGTCGCTGGCAATATAGCCGAGCGGGTGCCCTACGTGTAAGCCCGCCCCTGAAGGGTAAGGGAACATATCAAGCACATAGTACTTAGGTTTGGTGCTGTTATTCTGGGCTTTGAAAGTTTGGTGTTTTGCCCAATATTCTTGCCAAAAGGCTTCTATTTCTTTGTGATTATAAGTCATAATTCTTAATTTGTCGATTTGTTAATTAGCAAATTTGCCAATTATGGGGCAAAGGTAGTATTTAATTAGGAAATGAGCAAATTTTTAAAATAAGATGGATAGTATATTTTTCTAATTTTTGTAGCATTATTGGCTATTTATACTTCGGTTATCTTTCAATTATCCTTCGGTGGAGGTAAATCCTTTGTATATCCAAAGTAAAGGGAAGATATAAGAGAACGTTTTTCTGAAAATGCTTATAAAATTAGAAAATAAGATGCTTAGCTATTTTTGACTTCTTTTTTAGTTATTAGCTCTTATTTCTCGCTCTACGTAGCCTACTATATTGCCCTTTACAAAGATAGTGCGGGTAAGCCAGTTACCTTGTTTATCGAAGGTATGTTCGAATTTTTGGTCGTTGATACCTGTATTATTGCCTTTTTTATCGTAGGTGTAGCGCAAGGTTTGCGGAGGAGTGTAACCCTCGCGAATACTGCGCTCCACTACCCTACCCTCGCGGTCGTAACGCAAGGTCACACGCACTTCTATAGGCGGGTCGGCTTTAGTGAGCATCTTTAACATTGTACGGCGGTTTTGCTTATCAAACTCCTGATATACCAAGGCTTCGGAATGAGGCGTAGTGAGCGTACCCTCTATGGCATTGCCATTAGCATCCCACTTAGTGAACGTATAGACCTGCGTAGGAGTGGCCGTAGCAGTGTTATTTTGCTGAGGTATAGAGGTATAGCTAAGCATACGTCCGTTATCGTCATACTTATAAGTGCCTATGGTAACCTCTACATAGTGATGGGTTTCTTTGGTAAGTATGACCTGCTGAAGCCTATTGGCATCGTACGTATATTGGTAATACAGACGAATATTGCCGTATTTTTGTTCTAAGGAAACAGCATTGCCTGCGGGATTGAACACGTAGGTATTCTCGGTAGCAAGGCGTTTCTGAGTAAGATTACTGCGATAAACATCGTAAGTACGCTCGGTAAGTGTGCTAACATTATCAGTTACTTCTTTTTCTGCGCGTGTAGCGGGCAGGTTTATAATCTGCGCTGACCCCATAAGAGGGAGCAGGGCGTATAAAAATATTCTTTTCATCATATAGTGTTATTAAAAATGTTCCACGTGGAACATTTATCTTATAAAGGCGAAGCATTTTCTGTGCTTCAGATAATCGAGATTATGGTCGTTATCGTAGGCTTCCTTTTCAAAAATAATATTGCGGTAAGCAAGGTATTTATCTTTGTATTTTAGGTATTTGAATAGAAAATCGGCTATGTACCAAAGGTAGAAAAACACTATTAACAGTTCGCACTGCTGTGCTAAATGAATGCGTTCGTGATTCTTAAACCTACTATCTTTCAGATACTTAGCATCATTTGTAAAAACAAAAGGATATAAAGTAATACCTGAAAAACCTTTAGGTACAATATGTTTATTGACTATAAACATTTATTTTTATATTAATAAATTGATACTAATTGGCTAGTCGGAGCAGGTAAATATGCGATGAATATTCGCCCTTGCGGTAGCCATAATAGTTGGAACGGAGTCCGTTATAGATACCTTTTAGAAAGCTTTTCTTACCGGTTTTGTACTGTTCTGAAAGCATACTTACATAAAAAGCATCAAAAAACATAGGATAGGTAGCTATAAGTTCGAAGCCCTCAGTAGCAAATAGCTGTTTGATACTCTCCTTAGAAAAGTGCCAAAGATGTCGGGGTACATCGAAAGCAGCCCAATATTGCTGGTAATGCTTAGCATCAAAAGAACGATAATTAGGGACAGCTATTACTAATAATCCATTGTCTTTCAGTAGGTTCTTAAGAATTTTAATCTCTTGAACTGTATCGGGTATATGTTCTAAGACATGCCATAGAGTTATCACATCAAAGGAATGTGGGGTAAGTGCCTCGTAGTTAGGATAGAGTGTAAGTTGCTTATCGCTAGCTTTAATGCGTGCTTTATCGCTAGGTTCTACCCCTACTGCTTGCCAATGAGCATACTGGTGGCAGGCTTTTATAAAGTCGCCTGTGCCTGCTCCGACATCTAACAGATTGATATTCTCTTCTTTATATTGGCTAATGAGTTTTATTTTATGTTTTAGATTATAGTGCTTTACCCATTGATATAATTTCTCGAATAACGTTTTACGTCCGTCAGTATGAGATATATAATTTTCGCTTTCGTAGTACTTGCTAAGTTGAGAAGGTACGGGTGTAGTGCGATAGAGTTGCAGCTGAGGGTCATAGCACAGCTTAAAAGTTTCTTGCGATACACTGTAATCTCTGGTGGTAATATCAGTATACATAATAAGGTTTAATTTTCAGCTGCAAAGATAATAATTAATTATAAATTATCAAGGGAGAAGTATAAATTGTTCCACGTGGAACTTTTTTTGATTATTTTTAGGCTTGAAATAGTAAAAAATTAAAATAAGGATTATTTAGAGCGTTTCAGTAATTAAGTGGTATACTTATATCACTTTTAAAAAATAATGCTTTAAAAGGGCTGTATTGAAGTCGTTTTTAATAAGGTATTTTTATAGTAATAATAATAATGATAGAAATAGTTTATAGTCATAAAATAGTAGTGAAGAAGAGAAAAATAAAAAGTTTCACGTGGAACAAACATTAATAATCATTTGTTGTTTGTCATTCATAATTATTTTATTACTTTTGCAGTCTAATCAAAATAAAATCTATAAAGATGAAAAAAATATTAATAGCAGGAGTTGCCCTCCTAAGCCTTACCGCTTGTCAAGACAAAATTGCCTTTGTTGACAACGCTAAACTTTTAGACAACTATCAAGAAAAAAAAGACATCAAAGCTAAATTAGATAAGCAAGTAGAGGCTTACCAAAAAAAACGCGATAGTGTATCGCAAGCTTTCCAAGCTGAAGCTATGGCTTTTGATAAACAGGCTAAAGAATTGCCTGCTAACGTGGCTCAAAAAAAATATAACGAGCTGATGCAGAAAAGCCAAATACTACAGCAACACCTTATGCAACAGGAGCAAACTCTACAAGCTGAAAGTCAAAAAGAACTCGATTCGCTTATCAATAAAGTGAAGAAAAATATAAGAGAATACGGGAAACAAAAAGGATATACTTTTATACTTGGAGCCAATGACGGTGGTAGCGTACTATACGGTGCTGAGAAAAAAGATATTACTAAGGAAGTAACCGACTACCTAAACCAACAATACAAAGGAACTACAAAATAATAAATAAAAAAATAAGGCTGCCCAGTATAACTGAGTAGCCTTATTTTTTTATATTATTATATTAACTAATCGACTTTAGCATATTAGGAAAGAAGGCTTGCAATATGAGAAATACCCCGAAAACAAGCAAGATAATACTAATACTGCGCTTAATCTTATAAATGTGAAAAGCTGTAAGTCGGTTTTTTAACTTCTTTGCTATCAGTATCTTAATAACATCAATAGCAAAATAAACCAGAATAATAGAAGTGAAAAATATTAGTATTCTATTGGCATTCATATCGAGCTTAGGTCCGAAAACAATGATGATGCCTAACCAGAACCCCAATACGCCTATATTGATAAAATTCAGTAGAAATCCTTTGATAAACAGGGCTATATAATTTACTCTCTCAGGTACTACTAAATGGGCATTCTCCTTATTATCAATTGTTTTCTTGAAATCTTTCTTCAACTTTATAAAGGAAATAATACCATAAGCCATCATTATTAGTCCGCCTACAAAGAAAAGTTTAGGGTCGTCCTTAATTTCGCGCAGCAAACTGCTGGTAGTAAAATAAACTATTAGAATAAAAGTAGCATCGGCTAATAACACCCCTCCATCAAAAGCTACTGCTGCCCTAAATCCTTTAGTAATAGCCGTTTCGAGCAATACAAAAAATACTGGACCTATAGTAAAAGCCAGTAAAGTGCCCAAAGGTAATGCTAATAATACATCTGCAAACATCGTTGTACTCTAATAGTTATAATATTTTACAAAAGTAATGAAAAACTAATAATTTCACAAAAAATAAAGGGAGAAGTTTTTAAACCTCTCCCCTACTCTATTGATTTTCAGTTGTTAGCAATTAATTAGACTCTACGAGCTCAAAATCTAACTGCTTTTTGAGCAGGTCAGTATTCTTAACGCGTATCATCACTTCATCACCGAGCTGATAAGTCCTACCGGTAGCCTGTCCTACCAAGGCGTATTGCTGCTCGTCAAAAGTGTAATAATCGTCCTTAATGTCGCGTGCACGCACTAAGCCCTCACACTTATTTACATTCAGCTCTACATAAATACCCCACTCGGTTACCCCTGATATAACTCCCGCAAATATCTGATTCTTATGCCCTTCCATATATTTCACCTGCATATATTTGATAGAATCGCGTTCTGCTGAAGCTGCTAAACTCTCCATTTGTGATGAGTGTTTGCACTTAGTTTCGTACTCAGCTTCACTTTGAGAAGGGCCATTATCTAAATACAATTGCAACAAACGGTGTACCATCACGTCAGGATAACGGCGTATGGGCGATGTGAAATGGGTGTAATAATCAAACGCTAAACCGTAATGCCCTATGTTTCTAGTAGAATAAGAGGCTTTTGCCATAGAACGTATAGCTAAAGTATCGACTAAATTCTGTTCTTTCTTGCCTTTTACCTCTTCCAACAGGTTATTGAGTGAATCGGTAATCGTTTTCTTGTTGTTCAAATTCAAACTATAGCCAAAACGCGCTATTACCCCGTTAAACTGCTGCAATTTATCAGCATCGGGTTCATCGTGGATGCGATATACGAAAGTTTTCTTCATCTTGGCTACATATTCAGCTACCTTGCGGTTAGCCAATAGCATAAATTCTTCTATCAGCTTATTAGCTTCCTTGCTTTCTTTGAAATAAACGCCTGTAGGATTGCCATTGTCATCGAGGTCGAATTTCACTTCTACTTTATCAAAAGTAATAGCCCCTAAACGTATACGTTTACTTCGCAAACGTTGTGCTAAAGTATTGAGCGTCAGTATAGCCTCTACTACATTTGCAGGAATAGAACGCTCAGTATCGGTGATAGAAATATCAGCAGGAATGGTGTAGCCCTCCCCTACTTTGGCTTCTTCTATCACTGATTGTGCCTCTTCGTAAGCAAACCTAAAAGACGAATGTGTAGCAGTTCTACCCAACCATACATTTAGTACTTCTGCTCTCTGATTCATCTCAAACACTGCTGAAAAGGTATATTTATCTTCATCAGGACGTAATGAGCAGGCAAAGTTACACAATACTTCGGGCAACATAGGCACTACCCTATCTACTAAATAGACAGAGGTAGCACGATTATAAGCCTCTTCATCTAAAATAGTACCCTCTTTCACGTAGTGCGACACATCGGCAATATGTACCCCTATTTCGTAATTACCATTATCTAACATCTTGAAAGACAGGGCATCATCAAAGTCTTTAGCATCACGAGGGTCGATAGTGAAGGTGAGTGTATCGCGCATATCGCGGCGGTGGCTTATCTCTTCTTCTTTAATGCTGAGATCTAAGGATTTGGCAAAAGCCTCAACCTCTTCGGGATAGGTATAAGGCAAACCGTATTCTGCTAAAATAGAGTGCATCTCGGTAGTTTGGTGCCCTGGTATGCCGAGCACTTGCTCTACCACCCCTATAGGTGAATCGTGGTGATCTTTCCAATCATCAATACGGACTATTACGCGGTCGCCATCTTGCGCTCCGCCAAGTTTGTCTTTTTTCACAAAGAAATCGGTGTACATACGAGGGTCGGTAGGGACTACAAAAGCAAAATTCTTATGCAGCTGCACTGTACCTACAAAGCGTTGTTTCTTTCGCTCTATTATTTTCGTAACCTCACCCTCCATCTTATTGCGATTGCGGAAGCGAGGAAATACATATACCTCTACCCTATCACCATGTAAGGCTTTGTTTAAGAAATTAGAAGCTACAAAAATGTCTTGCTCAAGTCCTTCTACCACCACATAGCCATTGCCACGTGAATTGACATCAAGCGTACCTATATAATAATGTGCAGCAGATGTTTCTTGGTGTTTTCCTTTGTGCTGCTCTTGTCGGTTGCGTTTGGCTAAACTTCTATTTTTCTTAGATTTTCCCGGTTTTCCTTGTTTCTGATTCTTAGTTGTCTTTTTCATAATTGCAAAATTACATTTTTTTGAGTTATCAACAATCTTTTAATTATAAATTAAAAAACTTTTTTTAAAAAAAAAGAGGGTTATTATTATTAGGCTGTGAATAAGTAGGATAACTTTTGTCTTCAAAATTTGCTTTTTTGACTTATGGTAGTTTATTAACAATGGGGTATTTGTTAAGCTGCTGATTTTAAGGGTTACTATAGATATTTGTTAATAACTTTTCAGGCTTCTCCCCTACTTTTTGTTGATATTTTTTTAGATGGTTGATAGTTGATAACTGTATTATAGCAGTGGATATTTAATAAGAAATAAATTTGCATAGCTGCTTTCAGCTTTTGTATATACGCGGGCTTGAGAATAGCAAATTTTTTAATTAAAATAAATCAGTGAGTTATTCACTAATTATGAACAAAGGATAAATACAAAAGACAAAATACAAGAGAATAAAAAAAGACGAGAAACAAATTTTGCTCCTCGTCTTTCTCATTTTGTATTTAAATTATTATAACTTAGTAAAGTCTACTTTATCAAAGTTAGCTATATCTACGATAGCTTGGTGAGTATCTCCAGTATACCAATTTACTCCTTTAGCACCTTTTAAATATCTAAATTTACTATTGGTATTTAAGGCTGTTTGATAAGCGGTTGCACTACCAATAGGAATGAATAATCTTACTCTATTACCTCTATCAGTATCAAGGGCATTTTCTGCTTTTTCCAATTCACTACCACTATAGGTCATACCTTTTGGAGGGGTAGTACTTCTGAAAGCTACGGCTCTTAGTGCAGTACAACCAAATAAAGACTGGTTACCTAAGAATTTAAGGGTAGAAGGGAACTCTATTACTTTTAAGTGAACAGCATTTCTAAAGGTGTCATAACCTATTTTTTCTACTTTTCGCATAATTACTTTAGTAATATTGATACCTGTAGGATTTGCTACATTATCAAAAAGGCTACCTTCTATTTCAGTTACATTATTGAAATCAATAGAAGTAACATTAGGTTGATTTTTAAATGCTTTTTCAGCTACTTTTTTAGCGTTGCTTGGTAGTACTACTTCAGCAGGTAGTATTACACCTGATTTTACAGTTAGTACTCCATCAGCATTCACGTTGAAGTAGTTGTTGGCTACGTAAGCTGTTACAGTAAATTTGATTTGTAGTGACTGTCCGTCGCCGTTAGTAAGTTGTATTACTGCTTCGCCTGCTTGTTTAGCAGTAATCTTGATACCTGTTACTAATTCACCTAATTTGGTACCTTGATTATTACCTTGAGCTTTTATATCTTTGGTTATAAGGGTAGCTTCTACCTTATCATTGTTAGCAGTGATAGTTACTCTGTCGTAACGACCATTTTGTAAACTACCTGTATTATAAACCCCTGTAAGATTAAATGTTTGCACATCATTAACCGCCATAGAGGCAGGTATACCTACGGCAGTAAAAGGAACTATTACATATACAGGCACTTCTAATTCTTCATTATAATCTAAATCTTTGAATTTTAGTTTGTCAGTAAGACCTTCGCCAGAACCAATAGCGTATAATTTTCCGTTTTTCTTACCAGCCTCTTTTACTACTGAGGTGTTAGGAGTAGAAACGGTATAATTGCCTGAACCTTTCTTTACCCAGCCAGTTACATCAGTTTCTTCATTTTTCTTGAGGAAGATGACATCACTCTTCACTTCAAAACGTTTACCATTAGACTGAGAAGTTTTTTTGTTTACAGTTACATTTACTTTAGCACTATTTTTTTGAGGGTCAGTAATAGTTAGTACAGCAGTACCTTCTTTTTCTCCATTGATTTGTACCATGACTGTTTTATCTTGTGGAGTAGCAGTTGCTACATTTTCATTGGAAGATACTATAGTCAAGCTATTTGCAGGAGTACTTACTTTTATAGTTGTTTTGCCTCCTTCTATAAGAGTTACTTGTGTACTACTTACAGAGAACTTTTTTTCATCACTGCTGTCGTCTTTTTTACCACAGCTAAATAAAGTAGTAGCAACTACAGCGGCTGTTAGAATAAGGGTTGTAGTTTTCATTTTTACTAAATTTTTTTATATTATATTATTTCCAATTCGCTACAAAAGTAGTATATTTTTTTAAGATATGCAAAAAAAAGAGAGTAAATTTGTGTAGAATAATTTGTTGTTTTTATAACAATAGTTTATAAGTAGTTGATAATCAAATAAAAACAAAAATGGGATTTTATTAAAATCCCATTTTTATTTTACTTAAAGAATACTCCTTATATTTCTTCTTGATCTCTCAAGTGTTGAATATATTGAGCTTTCTGAATTTGTGCACGGCGGCGCACAGAGGCTTTAGTGAAATGTTGTCTATCACGTAACTCGCGTACTACTCCTGTACGGTCAAATTTGCGTTTGTAGCGCTTTAAAGCCTTATCAATGCTTTCTCCGTCTTTAATAGGTATTATTAACATAGCTGATACACCTCCTTTTATTTTTCAGGGCGCAAAAGTAGGAAATAATTATTAATTGGCAAAGTATTAGAATAGAAATTTTAGTGAATTAGTGTATTTTTCTATTTTTGGGTAGCTTTAAGATGCTCAGCAAATTGGTAAAGAGTCTTTACGTTTAGTTCGACATCGTCTGTTTCAAAGAAAAAATAATCGCGGTAACGGGGGTAGAGGGTTTGAAAAACTTGTTGCAGTTTTGGGTCGCGCAGTAGGGCGGCTCCGAAAGATAGAGCAATGCCGTGAGAGAGAAGGGCTTGGGCGGTAGGGAGGTTTTTGCGAAAACCGTGTAGCACCCATAACTGGCGTGCCTGCGTGCGTTGGCGCAAGGCTATGACTTCGCTATAGGCTTTTACGCAGTGAATAATGAGGGGTTTTTGCAGTGCTTCGGCTATGGCTATTTGTTCGGTGAAAATTTGCTGTTGCAAGGGTAGGGGAGTAGAGGTGTTTTTGTCGATGCCACATTCCCCTATTGCCCAGCAGTTGGGGTGCGAAGCTAAGGTACCTATAGCCTCTAATTGCGCTTGCCAATTGTCTAAAAACCAAGGGTGTATACCTACTGAAAAGGGTAGGGAAGGGTCTGCCGTTAGGGGGTATTGGTTGCGGATGACCAAGGTATCGGCAGAGGCGTATTGGGTATGCGAATGCAGGTCTAAATACAGGGGGCTAGGAGAGGGGGTATTGCTATTTTTTTTAAACATTTCTCTCAAAAAATTTGGTATGTAATAAAAAAGTTGTACATTTGCAGCGGCAAGTCCTACACGACCAGCTCCTGAAAAATCCTCCAGGGTGGGAACACAGCAAAGGTATTCGGTTGTAGCGGTGCGATGTAGGTAGCTTGCCACTTTTTTTTGCCCTTAACTCAGGACTATCGGTTCATACCGCGCTCATTGGCTATTTGTTCGTATGCCTGTTGCACTTGTTTGAACTTTTCTTCAGCGCCTTTCTTTATCGCTTCATCATCAGTAATCACCTTATCGGGGTGATATTTTTTTGCCATATTTCTATAGGCTTGTTTTACTTCGGCATCGGTAGCATTTCTGCTGATACCCAATATGTTATAGGCATCGGGGGTATTGCGCTGAGTGTTTTGCTGCTGGTAGCGGCTGCCATTGGCAGTGGTAAACATAGCTTTGATGCTTTCGTAATCGCTTCTTTCTAAACGAAGATAATAGGCTATCTGCTCTATCTGATTGACTTCATCACTGCTTACATAGCCATCGGCTTGTGCAATGCCAAAGAGGAAGTATAGTATCTGTAGGCGGGTTTCATAGGTGGTGCGCATACGCACGTAAGTGGCCACGCGTTCGGCAGATATTTGGCGTCCTTTCAGGTCGTTGAAAGTGCGAAATACAGCATTAGCGCGCTCTTTTCCGTAGAGAGAGACAAACTGCTGGCGCACGAAGTCGAGTTCGGCTTGCGTTACTTGTCCGTTGGCTCTGATTACTAAAGTACAGAGAGATAAGAGATTAAGTTCAAAACTAGCGGGTGAAATATCTTCCTGACGAGAGTTAGAAAAAGACGAGAAGCCTCCGTTTTCATTTTTTGAACTGAACATTCGAGAAGCTAAACCCAGTAAGAAGCCTATAATAGCGCCAGGTATTCTGAAGAATATATAACCGAGAACGGTAAAAATCCATACGGTATTCATTGTTTTAGTGTTTTGAGTATTAAAAAGTTAGAAACAAATACCCCGCAAAACTTGTACCAATTTTTAATATGTCATTTCCAAAACAACTTATTTAACATCTCTCCTGTTTGCAAATTCAAAAACTCTTGGTTGGTGGTGGGGCTGTCTAAACCTCCGAGGTGGGGCAGCCACTTGCCAGTCTTGATATAGTCTAA
This sequence comes from Capnocytophaga sp. FDAARGOS_737, assembly GCF_009730375.1. Lineage (NCBI taxonomy): Bacteria > Pseudomonadati > Bacteroidota > Flavobacteriia > Flavobacteriales > Flavobacteriaceae > Capnocytophaga > Capnocytophaga sp. FDAARGOS_737. The sequence continues at coordinate 2,622,247 of NZ_CP046316.1, forward strand.
GCAGGCGAGTAGTTCGGGACACTGACGCTGTACTTGCTTCATATTCAGCCCCGTGTAGAGAGCCGTCTTAAGCTGTTTGCACTTGGCAGTAAGGATAAACGATAGCAAGGTCTCCGCTTGCCACTCGCCCCCCATAAAGAGCACACAGCTGATAGTATCTTCATAACGGTCTAAGAGTTTTTCTAATAGTTCATTGCTGAGCAAACAACCTTTGCTACCATCCCACGTATATTCGGAATGGCAACCCTCGCAAGCCAACGGACACCCTGTGATAGTGAAACACAGGGATATCTCGTTGGGGACTTCTTGCAAGACAATGTCGTAACTGCTATACCGTAGTATGCCCATAGTAACGTATTTTGGCTTCTTTTTGTCGGTCTTTAGAGAAATTGCTGATGCGCTTCAGATAGCCTATCACGCGGGTAGCATAATCTACATCGTGTGAATGGCAGTGCGTGCAATGGTCGGTGGTGTGTTTGTTGATATATCCACAATCGTTGCAAACGGTTACGCGGATATTGAAACAGAAATAGTTACAACCTGTCTTAGCCGCTACATTTAGCAGTTTGTAGAATCCTCCTTGGGTAGGATACTCCTCGAGGTTGCAATGGTAGGCTGACCCACCATCTAAGTATTGTATATAGTCGTTGCCGTGTAGGTAGAACTTATCAATAAGGTTTTGCGAGTCGTCTTCTACTATGTAGAAATATGAGTTGTAGCAATCGCGAGGCACTTGCAAGCCATCAGCTTTGTCCCACGCGGCATTCTTCACCCCTAAATTCTCAGCTGGCACGAACTCAGTGTTGAACATAAAGCCATATTTAGCTTTAGCTTCCTTGTTCTTGTCGTAAATTACCTTTAGATTTTTGTTGATAAACGCCTTATAGTCGGGGTTGTCAGATATTTTGATGCCTATATACTCGGCAGCTTCTACCATTCCGTTGATGCCAATGGTTAGGAACTGCTTGTCGAGCGATATAAAGCCCGCATCATACACCGGTAGCATACCCGCATCTTTGTAGTCTTGCACAATGGCACGGTAGGCTACTTGGTACTTCTGTATCTTATCTACTGTTTCTTCTAACGATAGTCCTTTTTGGTAAAGGCGGTTCATATTGATAGTTATCACATTAATACTACCAGTAGAAACCCCTCCTGCACCAAGCGAATAACTAAAAGTGTTATCAGAAATCTCATTGCGCAGACGGCAGCAGCTGGCTAAGGAGTCGGCGTTATCAGACTGGTATACAAAGAACGCATTCCCTTCGCTGAGTTCTTTAGCACAGAATTGAGCAAAATGCTCGTCATACACGCGCTTGTCTTTGGTGAGCATTGCAGCGGTTACCACAGGGAAAGTGAGTATCGCCTTAGTGCGCTCGATGTTAAACCAGTGCATAAAGAACTGTTGCAGTTTGTCGAGGCTCTCGTATAGAGGTTTGCTGCCATCAGGGAAAACAAAGGTGCCGAACATCGAATCGAAATAAGGGCGGTCGTAGAGTGATATATTCCAGAATACCGACTGATAGCCACGTGCAGCAGCTGGCTGATTGATAGCGTATACCACGTGTTGAAGTTCGTTCTCTATTACCTCGCGGTGGGTGCTGAGGTAGTTATCGCCAAAGTCTTTGCGGGCAAAATAGTCGAAATACATCAGAAACTCTACCGTAGCGACTGCTCCTGCAAATTGCGAAGATACGGAGAATAGAAAATTGACAAACGAACCGCAATAGCTTGCCAAATGTTTAGGGGCTTTGCTTTCGCCTCCGAGCTTCAACAGCCCGTCTAATAGCAGTGGGTACATCGATACGCTCACACAGTAGGGTTTGAGGCTTGTTTCATCGTGTACATAGATTTCGTGACTCTCAATTTGGCGTATGTATTCCTCGGCCAAATCTTTGCCAAAGAGTTGCTCAATCTTATGAGAGACTAAAGAGCGGTTCACCTGAATATTGATGTCTTTATTGAGTTCAGCCTCCATAGTAGCGATGTTTTTATGAGCTACGTTGGCGTTGGCATCAAAGAGAGAACCTGTAGCGGCGTTGTGCGAAGTGAGGTAATTTTCTATAAAGTTGCGTTTGGTAAGCAACTGTTCCTCAGTGAGTTTTGTAAACTTAGACATAGTTTTTTGTTTTATTATTATTTCTTATTTCTGCTGCAAAGTTAGGCAATAAAGAGATAGCTTCTCCATTCTTTTAAAATACTTATCAACACAGTTTTCAACAGCTAGCAGAACGAATTGTAAATTAGTAGATTAGCTAATGAGTAAAAAAATAATAGCGCGATTTAATTTCTAAATCGCGCTATTGCTTTTTTTATTTGCTTTTCTTAAAAGTATTTTATTTTTTGTACCATTATCATAGTAGGTTTGCCGTCTATGATGGTAGTTTTCTTTGTCCAGTTCTTTTTCTTGTCGTATACTAAAGTGTAGTTCTCTTTCTTAGCTATAGTGCCATCAGCATCGTAATAACTTACTTCTACAGCGTTGTTATGAGCGTCAAACTCGCTTACTATTCTTTGTTTGAGGTTTCCTTCGCCATCATATACTTTTTTCTCTACAGCATTGCCTTGGGCATCGTAGGTGAATACCGTTTTGCTCTTTAGTACATCGCCTTTGCCAAGTTTTCTTTCTTCTGAAACCTTATCGTTATTGTCATATACGTATACGGTTTTGTTGTCGCATAATCCTGCTAAACACTCGCTTACCTCTATTAGGCGGTCGTGAGCGTCATAAGCACTTACGCGACTCATAAACACGCTACCATCAGGGGTAATAACATCTTGGCGTACGCGGTTGCCGCGCTCATCGTATTCGTATGTGTTTTTAGACATAGAGGTGTTGCTGGCATCTCTTGAATCTGACTCTATAAGGTTTCCTTTTTCATCGCGTTTATCTACGTAGTTGATAACCGTGCCGCCGTTTTTAGCCTGCATTTTGGTATTCATACCTTTTTTGTCAAATTCGGCATAAAATTCAGAGTTCATCAACTGTTCTTTACCATTTTCATCAAACTCATAGCCTATCATACGATAGCTTTTCACTTTCCCTTGTAAGCCTGCTTTTTGCAAGTCAGTTTTTTTGTTTTGCTGACCGAAAGCTACGGTACTAACGAGAAATAATGCAAATACAATTTTTTTCATAATACAAATTAATAAGATAAATTTTATTTTAAAGGTGCAAAGATAATAATTTATGCCGAATTAGCAATCTAAAACTATGCCAAAAACAATGGCAAAGCCCTTTATACCTGCTAAATCAGGGGTGTTTTGTTATATTTGTAACTTTAATTACCTATAAAAAGAAAAAAATTCTTACCTTTGCCGAAAACAAAAAAGCAATTACTATGAATCCTAAATTCAAGTAATAAAAGTAACTTTTTAATAAGGGTTTGTTTTTAATTTTTGTCTGCTGCAGACAAAAATTAAAAACAAAAAAAGCAAGGAAAAATCATATAGTTTTTCCTTGCCAAATGAAAAAAATCCTCATATTTGCGTTGTTGAAATTGAAAAATGTAAAGTACAAATTATGAGTCATATTTCATTGGGGCAAAGATACAAAATAGAAGGATATCTACAAATTAATTTAAAAAGAGCTCAAATTGCAAAAGAAATAGGGTTGCCTAAAAAGACTGTAAATCAAGAAATTAAAAGAAACTCTAATCCTCAAACAGGCATATATAAAGCTGAGGAAGCTCATCAATTATACCTTGATAGAATGCAGAAAAAGAGAAAAGCTATACATTTTACAGAGGAAATTAAAGAGCAGGTAACTACCCTTTTAAAAGAAGATTATAGTCCTGAACAAATTGCAGGAACACTAAAAAATATTTCTCATCAAACTATTTATAAGTTTGTTTGGAATGATAAGAAAAAGGGAGGTGATTTGTACAAACACCTTAGAAATCAGGGGAAAAGGTATCAAAGAAAAGAAACTTATAAATCAAATGATCCTATTAACGATAGAAAAAGTATAGACTTAAGACCAGCAATCGTTGAACAACGCTCACGCATAGGTGATTACGAAGTGGATTTAGTAATGGGAGCTAATCATAAAGGAGCTATTTTAACATTTAATGATAGAGCTACAGGTTATACTTTATTAGGGCACTTGCCTTGTAAGGGAGCTATCCATACAAAAGAAATGATAGCTAAGTTAATTACTGAAAATCAACTAACTATACATACAATAACCTCTGATAATGGCAAAGAATTTTCTAAACACAAAGAGCTATCAGAAGAGTTCAATTTAGACTATTATTTTGCTCATCCATATCATAGTTGGGAGAGAGGTTCTAATGAGAATTATAATCGTTTATTAAGACAGTACTTTCCAAAGGGAGCTGATTTAAGGTTTATAAATGAAGAAGAATTGGAGAGAGTACAAAACAAACTTAACAATAGACCTCGAAAAAGATTTGGTTATATGAGTCCAAAACAGGTATATTTGCAAGCTATTAAAAATCAAGGAAACGTTAACTTATTGAATAACAATCAGCAAAATTAAAAGTTACCTTTATGAATTGAATCTGCCAATTTTTTAGAATTAGCAAAAAACCGCTATACTACTAAGTATTACAGTACCAAACACATTAGCGATGAGGATATTGCACAACTCAAAGAGATTTTGCGCCTTGCCCCCTCGTCTATCAATTCACAGCCTTGGCAATTCGTTTTTATAGACGATGCTGCTACTAAAGAAGCGTTTGCCAAAGTGTCGCTTAATAATGCAGACCGCGTGCGCAATGCCAGTCATTTGGTGGTGTTTATGGCCAATAGGTCGCTACCTTCGTTTGAGAAGAGATTAGAAAAGTCCACTACCGAAATGGCACGTGTTGGCTTTTATCAAAAGGTACAAAAACCTAAAGGCGATGTAGCCCTTTACACGTGGATAAACAATCAGGTGTATATATCGTTAGGGTTTTTCCTCAGTGCTTGTGCTTCTATGGGCATCGATAGCACTCCTATGGAAGGCATTCTCGGTGCTGAATACGACAATCTTCTTGGCGATGCTGATTATACCGCTCTTTTTGCGGTGGCTATAGGTTATCGCGACCCTGAGGATAGCAATCAGTTGCATTTGCGTCCTAAATCTCGCTTACCTTTAGAAGAGGTAGTAAAGGAGTTTAAAATAAGCTGATTTGTCGATTTGTCAATTAGTAAATTTGCCGATTTGTCAATGGTATTAACCCATTGATAAATCGGCAAGTTTGTTAATAGGTAAAAAGTTTGTGTGACTCACTCTAAAATGCATAGAAGAAGTCAGCCCCGCCATCTGTTTTGAGCAATTGTTGGGTTGTATTTGTTGTAGGATTATAGCTAAACAAACCTCGTTTGTCTGTACCCGATACCCCAAAAATTACTTCGTTATTATTTCTACCAATAAACACGCTGTGGCTATCAGTATAAGGAATACCATCAATTTTCTTGATAGTTTTAGCGTTGAGGTTTATCGATACGGCAATCCCATTTTTATCGGTGAAAGGGTCTTTTATATTGAGTTCAGAAACACCTACAAAAGCTACCGCCTTGCCATTGCCTAAGTATTCTATACTATAGATAGTAGCAGGTTTGTATGTAGTACCTTCAATAATAGTACTTGAAATATCCCAACTCTTACTGCTATCAAACTCGGTAGCCGATATAGTAGCACTTTTAGGAATGCACACTAATCCTGAATGTTTATTGGCAGGATTAAAACCAAAATAACCAGCACACATTATGTATATATCTTTGTTTTCGGTAGTGAAAATACAAGTTTTATACGAGGGTTGCGAAGGCATAGCCAAATGGCTGGTGGTTTCTGAAATTACTTTTTCTACAAGATCAGTTTGTGTGTTGATAATGAGTACATCGCTTTGTAGGTGGTCAGCATAAGGAGCATAATCAGGACCTAATTGTAATAATGGTAGATAGTAATAACCATCGCGCACTACACCATACCCAGCATCCGGACTACTATCAGCGTGTGCATACTTCTGTATATCTATTTCGCCTGTTTTTTCCATTGTTTGTGGATTGACAATCCATACTTTAGGTGCGTTGTATAAAGGTAGGTAGGCTTTAGTATCGCTTATTTTTATCAGGTTGCAGGGCATAGAGTGGGCAGGAGTATTGAGGTTCTTAGCCTCACTAAGCTGTTGGTTAGCAGGGTTGTATATAAATTTTCTAACACCATAGCTACCATCAATAGCATCCATCAAATAGACTTCGTTGCCGTATGTCATTACGCTCGACATATAGGGCGCTTGTATGGCTAGTTTGCTGTCTAAAGCAGTGGTAGCGTTGAGGTCATTGGTGAGCTGTAGGTAAGAACTACCGCTTTTGCCATCGGGGTTTTTAAAGGTAGTTTTTACCAAATATTTTCCTGTACCTCCTTGTGGAGTATTTACAGAATTATTATTGTCGTCTTTTTTGCAAGACAAGCTTAGCAGCGCAAGACTGCAGAGGGTTAAAATTACTTTTTTCATTTTAGTTTATATTTATGGTTAATAAATCAGCCAATCGTCAAATTAACCACTCTTTGGTTAAATCGCTTATAAAAATAAGGAATCTTATAGAGCATTCTAAAAATAAAAGGATAACGACCTTTGTCGTACTCGCTCATATAGTACTCTTTGGTCAAATGTATTTTAGGGTGCCAACTTTCCATTACAGCACTCTCTTTCTCACTCCATTGAAATTCAGGACGTCTATCCTTATCCATTGCTCCCAAACTATCGTGTTTTTTGGCGTGCCCTACTAAGGCGTAGGCGAGCATATCAAACACAAAAGTAGCTTCAGTAAGTTCATTGCAGAGTTTTACCATAAAATCTTTTACTTCTTTTTGGGTGAAGTACATCAGCACACCCTCTACTATGATAAGCAGCGGCTTGTGGTAGGCTTGCACGAGGTCTATCCACGCCGGACTGAATAGCGACATCGGTAAGAACGTCCGTATATCAGTCTCTTCAAAATACTTACGGCGCAGCTCAATGGCTTCGGGCAGGTCGAGTTCGTACCAATGGGTTACTGGCGGACAGCCCAAACGCTCATAGCGGGCATCGAGTCCTGCGCCCAATTGTATGACTACCGCATCGGGGTGAGCGGCTATAAAGGCGCGTGCCTCTTCGTCTATAAGATTAGCACGCACACACACGCCTGCTTGCGAGAAGCTAGCTTTTTTAAATTTGCTGAAATCATAATCTATCTTGCTGATAATTTCAGCAGCTTTTTCATCGCGCAATAAAGGGTTGCGATGTTCGTTTTCAGTTGCTTTTGCCCATAGGGTTATGAGCATTGTTTCAGGTATTTTATCCATAATCTAAAATATAACTCTTAATTTTATTCCCCCATTAATACCAGGTAGCGGACGGTTAAATTCTGATAAAGTCTTTTCGTTCGTTACATTGCGCAATTTACCCGATATAAAAAGCTTGTTGTTCAGAAAACTGTGTTCAAAACCTATATCAAGAGTAGTGCTGCGCGGTATACGGCGTTTCTGCAACTGGGTCATTTCAAAATCGTAAAAATATTCTTCTACGAAAGCTACATCAGCAAACAGACGCGTATTCTGACCGCTACCGCCAAAAAGGTTTTCACGGTGAAACTCTACCCCTGCATTTGCCATTAGGTAGGGTATGTTGGGCATACGCTTGCCTTTGGTAGGATTGGGCACGGTGCTGGCAGGCTCGTAATCGCGAGTATCGCGCAGGTCTTGGTAGGTAGTATTCACATAGCCGTAGAGCGAGGGTAGCACATCGGCTTTAGCTTCAAACTCCATACCTAGAGTGCGCATCTCCCCAAAATTCTGATACTGTGCCCCTATCAGTCCAGAGGTATAGCGTATCATATCTTGCAGATACATATAAAAGAAGTTCATTTCTATCTGCGCATTGCTGCGGTGCTTGCCTGTTAGGTCAAACAGAACCCCTATATTGGCGCTGGTGTTGCGTTCAGGCAATAGGTCAGCACTGGGCACTACACTAATACCATCTCCCAAAAGCTCTGTTTCCGAGGGAATACGCACCTCATAACCTGCCGATAGCTTACCCATTAGCGAGGGCAAAAACCGATAGCGCAAGGCGTTGTTCACTCCCCAATTGCTCTTGTGTACATCTACATCATACTTACCAGGTACAAACAGCGGTGCCATTTGGGTATGCATAGTGTATTGGTAGTAACGCAAGGTGAGCGAATTCAGAAATACATCATCAAGCGAACGCAGGTCATAGGTAAGACCACTCACCCAGCTGTGCATATGCGAATCAAAATTCACCTGCTTGCCTAAGCTACGCGTCTTCAGCTCATCTTTAGGGGTACCTTCTGCTATAGAGAGTACACTGTTGAAGTTAAAAGAATGACGTTCGTTTATGATATACTCTAAGTTCGTTTTGTTGATGAAGGAGAGTTTTTGGTCGTCAGAGTCCGAAGGGAAGTTATAACCCACCTCACCACCATAGCGCGAAGGGGTAGGGTAAGAGGTACCGTCCCATTCATAGCGACGAGTAGCTTTATCGATAAAATTCATTTGGGTGAGTACCACCCCGTTGAACATATCAAAGTTAAGCCCTTCGGTAAGGAAATTGTCTTTGGTAAGTTTGTTAGCCAAACCTGCCATTAGCGATTCGCTATAGGCTTCGCGTATGTCGTACTCTATACCTTGCACTTCTTTGTAAGTCTTCACCACTACCGGTTCAAACTCTACCTCGTCAAACCACCATTTTTTAGCCTTAAAACTCCCCCCGATGATGTATTTGCGATACTTATCGTGGTTGCGAGTGATGCGTAATCCCTTGCGGTAGGGCGAATCAAAAGTATAGTTATTATCAGAAGTAGTATAACCACCCCCGATACCAAAAACGAGTCCGCGTGCTTTCAAATTGCGTTTGAAGACTCCTTGCGCCTTGTGAGTGTTGAAACTCTCGTAACCATAGCTGAGGTCGGCATATTTATCAGGGTACTCGCGAATTACGATATTGATAGCCCCACCCAAAGACGACCCCCCAAAGCGAGCAGGTACCACGCCTTTGTAAATCTCAATGCGGTCTATCATATCCACAGGAATATCGTTGATGTCTAAATAATCGGTCTGCTCAGTCATTGGCAATTCATCTATAAAAAAACCAATGCGCTTGCCCTCTAAGCCTCGTACCGAAATACGCGAACTACTCCCTACGCCTCCAGAAGTCCGCAGTGTGATGCCTACCGTCTTGGCGAGGATATCTTGCACATTGCTCACCGTACCCCGCATATTGCTCATATCAATTACCGTGATAGGCATACTCTCTTCTTTTTTCTGATGCGCTATAGTCTTTGCCGATACTATTACTTCGCTTATTTGCTCAGCTTGCTCTTTTAATGATATGTCTATGCGCGTTTGTTGTCCGGTGCTTACCTTTTTAGTAGCAGTTTGATAACCTAAGTAACTGAATAGTAGGGTGTAATTACCTTTTGGCACACCAGCCAACTCATACTCTCCATTAGCATTAGCAATACTCCCTTTCTTCAATTCTTTAATGTAAACAGTAGCTTGAGGCAAGGGGATACCCGTACTTTTGTCAGTAATGGTACCGATGAGTTTATACGTAGTCTGAGCCGATACTGAAGCAGAAATTAACAGCAATAAATAAAAAAATCTGTTCATAAATTTGCTTGTTTGGTATAGATTATTTACTTTTGTTCTAAACAATGAGTTTCAGAGGACAAAAGTACAGCAAAAACACACACGAGACTTTAATCTTATTAGCAAAGATTTTAATTTGAATGGCTATGATAAATGAAGTAACATTACCGTTGGTAACCAATGAAGAAGAAATACTTACTTATTACGAAGGGGTAAGCGAGCAAATAGCTCATTTTCAGTTAGAACAACAAACCTTAGGGCATTATACTTATCATCGTTGGCAAGCGCAAGTAAAACAAGAGGCTACTTTCGAAGGGCGTATGGATATCCCTTCTTTGCGCCTGTATTTTGTAACCCAAACCTGCAAAGGCATTCAGATAGAGGTAGATAAATCTATTTCCACTGCCAAGGCAGGAACGCATAATATCTTTTTCGGACGTGAAGAATGCACAGGCAAAGACTTTTTTCATAAAGGCGATACTATAGAGGTCATTACCTTAGCCATTAGTGCCGAGCAGTTTGAGCAGATAGCTACTCAGTACCCCGAAACCTTTATGAGTTGGTATGAGCGTTACCAGCGCAGCGGCAACTTTATCCTTTCACCCGATTATGCTCTGCCTACTACTTTCGCTATGCAAACAGCGCTAAGCCAATTGCAGCAAGCCTCCTTATTGGGCAAGGCTTCCCGCCCTTATGCCGAACTCAAAGTACAAGAACTTCTCCTCTTGCAGCTCTATCAATACGAACAACAGCAGTGCCAAAGTTGCCAGTATTGCAAGACCCAAACCGATGTACAGAAGATGTACGAAGTGCGCGACCGCCTTACAGCACAATTAGAGGCCACCCCCTCTATTACCGATTTAGCCCGCGCAGTAGGTATCAACGAAAAGAAGCTGTGCTACGGCTTTAAAGAAGTGTTTGGCAATACCGTCTTTGGGTATTTATACGATTATAAGATGACTTTAGCGCGCCAGCTACTCCTCCACACCGATAAGACCATCAGCGAGGTCGCTCTCGCCTGTGGCTACGACTATCTGTCGCATTTCTCAACAGCCTTCAAGCGCAAATACGGCATCAATCCCAAACAGCTCAAAAATTAACCATTAAAAAAGCCACAGCTTTAGGCTATGGCTTTTTCGTTCTTAGTTAGTGAAAGAAATAATAATAATTTTATTTGTCAATAGACCCTACTACGCGCTTCATAAAGCTGTTTAGGGCTTCTTTCTGCGGAGTGCCGGATTTTATCATATTATCCACCTCAATAGCTCCGTAGAAATTAGAGAGCAATTCACCTATTACGTCAAGCTCCTCATCTTTGAGTTGCTCACATTCGATGAGATTTTCGAGAGTCTCTACCGTCTCATTCACATAATCCTGATCGTTGGTTTCTATAAACTGAACGATGTGTTTAATTACCGGTAATCTCATCTATAAATTGCTTTAAAATTTCAGCTTTATTAGTTTGTACTTGGTTTACCAAAGCACCGTTTTTAAAAGCCGCAAAAGTAGGTAGGTTATCCACTTTAGCCAGTTTGCGCGATTCTGTAAACGCTTCAGCATCTACATATACGAAAGTAGCATTAGCGGTTTCACTAGCGTACTTCTTAAATTTCGGTTTCATTATTTTGCAGTTGCCGCACCATCCAGCGCCAAATTGTACGAATACAAGCGGATTAGCAGCTACTACTTCTTGCAAGTTATCTTGGGTTAGTTCTGTCATAGTGATAAATTTTAAGTGAGTGAGTCTTTTAGTCAGTGCAAAAATAGATAGGTTTACAATGATTAAGTTATTATGAAAGATAAATTAGTGCGATGCTAAATAGCTAGCAACTCCTTTGCGGTCAGCATTCATTGCATCTTTACCTTCTTCCCAGTTAGCAGGGCATACTTCACCGTGTTGTTGTACGTGGGTGTAAGCATCTACTAATCTAAGGTATTCTTTTACGTTACGTCCTAGAGGCATATCGTTGATGCTTTCGTGAAAAACTTTACCTGTTTCGTCTATTAGGTAAGTAGCGCGGAAAGTAACATCATCACCTTCTAAAAGGTAAGCGTCAGCTACTTCGTCATATACCTCGTTAGAGTCAAGGATACCAAGTGTACGAGCAAGGTTGCGGTTGCTATCAGCCAAGATAGGGTAAGTAACACCCTCAATACCACCGTTGTCTTTAGAGGTATTTAGCCAAGCGAAGTGTACTTCAGCAGTATCGCAAGAAGCGCCGATAACCTTTACGTTGCGTTTTTCAAATTCAGCCAAAGCCTCTTGAAAAGCGTGTAGCTCAGTAGGGCATACGAAAGTAAAGTCTTTAGGATACCAGAAAAGGAGTACTTTCTTTTTGTTGTTTACGGCTTCGTTAAGCACGTTTATTTTGAATGTGTCCCCAAGGTCGCTCATAGCGTTAACCTCAATGTTAGGGAATTTTTTTCCTACGAATGACATATTTATTATGTTTTTATGGTTTATTTTTCTGGCGGCAAAATTACTATCATTTTTTATTGAAGAAATAGTTTTCTAATTGAAAGAATTTATAAAGCGATAAGTTTTGCTGATTTATAACAAAACTTTATAAGTAACAAAGCATAAAAAAGGTTGCCCAGACTTCTGAGCAACCTCTTTCTATATTCTATTAGATGATTAACTTCCTAAGGTATACCAATGTACGCCTATCAAATATTGAAACTCCGCTGAAAACGACAACCGTACGGCAACTACCAGCAGAAAAGTCAATGCCGATAAGCCTATCTTCTGGTACGTCTTGCTCACGGTGGCAATGAGCATTCCTAATAAAAAAGCTGCCCCTGTGCTCACAATATAAATCAGAGCTAAACTGAAATGTGCATCAGGCAGACTCCCTGCAATAAGCATTAACCCCGTAAACGGAAGAACAATGCGTAAGGCACTTTGTAGGCATTCTTGGGGTCTCTCTCTTACAAAGAGATAACTCATAATCACTACCCCTGTTAAGTACAGCGGTAGGGTTACCAAATGATCTCCATAGGCTATTGAATTTATAAACAAGTAAAGTGCAATAGCTGAGATAAGTTCTAAAAAGATTTGTACTGATTTTTTCATAATAAAAATGATTAATTATGGGAGTATTAGTTCTTTTCCTTCTTCTGGATTAAATATTTTAGAATTTTGCGACAAAGTTATAAGATATTCTCTTCTCTGTCAAGTAAGTTAGCAAAGTTTAAGATTGTTTTAACTTTTAATTGTGGACTTTGTATTGTTTTTAATGAAAAACGTGTTTAAACTTTTTTGAGGAACTTGGATATAAACCCTAATAAAAGCATTCCAATCCAAGTTACATCAAGATACTCGTATCTCATTATCAAACCTTTACCATTTGGTATCACCTCCATATATTCTTATATTGCTGCGATTGCCTTCTTTTAGTATAAAGCCATCTTTTCTGAGTAAGGGGTATAGATTCCACTTATGAGCTTCTCCAAACTTGCATTCTCCCCAAGCTGTGGTGGCTAATAAGAAGAGTTGCTGGTCAATAGAGGTCTCTAAGGTGGTCTTGGCAAGGTCGCGCTTCTCTATCAACGCCTTGAAGTCTATGGGGGTTTTGTAGTAAGTGCCTTTCATAGATTACTCTTTTGGATATAATTGGATGTCAAATGTACTATTAAATAGCTCAAACTCTACATTGGGGATTTCTTGCATTATATCATCTTTTTTTAGGTATAGCTTAGGATTTTCAAATTTTTCATCTATTTCTAAATGTAGATCAAAGGGCTGTTTTCCTATCCTTTCATAAAACTCCTTAAAAAGCTTTACAAGTTGTTGCTCTCGTTTGCGATATTGGTCATAAGGTAAAACAGAAAACTCCTTACCGCCTACATTACCTGGAAATACCCTAAACTCATACCTCCCTCCAGGAGCATCAAAAGTAGTTGCCAATTCAATAGGAATAGGCTTAGGTTCAGGTGTAATAAAATAATTCACTTCATTAAGTTTTAACCTCCTCTCAGCATTGATAAACACAACGTGATTCTCTTCTTCTCCAACTATTTTTTCAGGATAATCATTTCTATCTACTAAATGAAATGTAAAGCGCCAAGGATATTTCACACTAATTTTATCCCAAATATCAGTGGGAATAGTATTATTCTTTATTTCATTTAATGTCTGCTTAGGTAATTCTTCCTGAAAGAATTTTACATATTCCAACCTTGTATCTTCTCCTGCTACTGTCCCTTTCATTAGTCGCATTTCCCTATGAAAAGCATCATCATCCTTAACTATATATTCTTCTCCTTGGTAAATTCCTAATAAAAAGGTATTCACACCATACAAATACAACATTACTTTTCCACCTGGAATAGGTACTACCTTAAAGTCAATGCCTCCTCCATCTCTGTAAATATATTCCTCCTGTTCAAAAATAGCTTCAATATACTTATGGTCTAAATCAAACTCACCCTTAAAGAATTTATTCTCAGCATAAGAAAACCATTTAATTTTCATTTTATGAGGTAGTGGACGAAATTCATCCCCCACTATCATCATCCCTGCATCACCAAATAAACGACTTCTTAACAGTTGACCAGTAGGAATATTTCCTCCTCTTCCGATCGGATCAGTTAACTCTCCATAGATTATTTCCATTGGATAACCATCATCTGCAGCTGTTAATACCAGCCATTCATAGTTATTATTCATATTATTATATATCTTTTTTACATAATCTGTATTTTTAAAATAAAATAAAAATATAGAAAAAATACATACTATGATTATTATACTATTTTTTTTCATAATAAACGTGTTTAAACTTTTTTGAGGAACTTGGAGATAAACCCTAATAAAAGCATTCCAATACAAGTTACATCAAGATACTCGTATCTCATTATCAAACCTTTACCATTTGGTATCGCCTCCATATATTTTCATAGTGCTGCGATTACCTTCTTTTAGTATAAAGCCATCTTTTCTTAAGAGGGGGTATAGATTCCACTTATGAGCTTCTCCATACAGCAATATAATTTTTTTATCAGTAGATTTTTTGATGAAATCAAATAAATATTCATCTCTATAATGGCGCGTTAATAAGTATTTGTATTGTTTGTAGTTGGCACAAGTATACTTAGCATTCATAGGCGTAGCATAATCGCAACTATCTAAGGCAATCTTTACTTTCTCTTCGGTTTCTATAAGGTGTATAAGGTCTTTAAAATTAGTATCAGCGCGGGTATCACCTTCTATAATACCAGTATTTTCTTTAGTCTGCGCTACAAACTTCTTATAAAACTTGGGGGTAGATTTATTTTTTTCGTCATCATAGCCACCAGAGATATTTATGCATAATATTTTGCGTACTTTCATCATAATAGTATCTTGTTCTTGCTTAGTTTCTCCTCCTGTTACTACGCCTTCGTAGTAGATAGCATATCCTTGTTGGCGTTTTTCAGTTATAAACTGTTTTACTTTGTCGTAATATTCTTGCCTTGCGACGTGAATCATCGGGATATGGATAATTTCGCGCTCTTCTTTTACCCATACGCTTTTTTTCTTCATAGGGTCTTTTTTGTTGTAGAAAGTAATAAAAGCTCTTGTACAAGAACTTACTGAAAAGGCAATGAGCAGTATAGCTCCCATTTTTTTTAATAACTGTTTCATATGCGTTAAAATTTAATATATTGCACGGCAAATATAGTAGGCACGAGCTATAAGTTCGCGCCAGCAGGGGGAGACAGCAAAAACACTCTCAGAGCGGTTTGGAAAAGTACTGCAAAAGCGGCAGTCAATGACTATCAACCGCAATGATACTTCTACTTCTATATCTACGCAGTTAGACAGTCTTATCCCTGCCAGCAAGATTGCCAACCTCACTCAAGAAATGTTCGTTGGAGCAGTCTCTGACAACTTTGATGAGCGCATAGACCAGAAGATATTCCACGCTCAGATTATAGTAGATAACAAGAAAGTAGCTGCTGAGACCAAAGCCTACCAGAAAATCCCCGAAGTCCTCTCCTTTACTGATGCTAATGGCAACGATACTACCAAAGAACAGGTAGAAGCCAATTATCGCCAGATAAAGTTAGATGTCATTGAAATCATTGAACGCGAGAAAGAACGTATCGCCAATGACCCTGAACTGAGGCATTTGGTGAAGAAAGAGGGAGAATAAACAAAAAAGGCTATCCGCTTAAAATTTGGATGGTCATATTCTCTCAATAGCAAGGTTCATTTTTATTAAATAAGCAATGAGGAAAGCGGACATCTACACTATCTTTTATAGAATAGATTTTTAGGCTATCAATAGTGCCATTTTTGTTGTAGTATTTCCACTCTCCTACCTTGCAATTGTTCTCTACTTTGCCTTCTTCTTTTATATTTCCACTTTCATAATAAAAATCTTTCCAGTAACCAGAACCATCTGTAAATTGGGTTTTATATAAAAGATTGTCGTTCATATCTTTTGTTATATATACCCCATTTATCGTCCCTTTTTTATAGCTTATTTTTTTCAGTGTTAACCTTTTGTCTTTTTGATAATAGAACACTTCATATTCTACAGAATAACCATTTAAGATTGTTACTTTTTCTAATCCAATCGTTACTTTTTTAGAAAAATAATTATTTAAAAGAGAAATATTATGTTCAATTATATATTGAGGTTTATCATCCAAACGGATTTCTAAAATTTGCCCTTTTTTATTTATTTTATGCCTCTTTACAAAAGAGGCAATTTCTATTTCATCAAAAGGGCTTACTACATCTGATGAATCTATTTTTTTTATATAAATGATAATTATAAGGAATAGGTTCAATTTTTTGAGCATATCCCTCCATAAAAAATATAAATAAACAACCAATGTATATTATTTTATTCCTTATCATTGTAATATTTTTCAACTTCATTCTGCATAATTTTTATTTGCCATTGAGTAAAAGAGATTCTTTTATTATCAAGCTGTTTAAACTTATTTCTATAATAAAGTAAAAGTTCCCGAAAATTAGTAATTTTGTGTTTGAAAAAAAAAAGAACGCCAAAATTCAGGAACTTTGGGCAAAGATACAATAAATAATTGGATTATTCCCTTTTTAAGTGTAGTAAAAAGAGCCTAATCCCCGAAATGGAGAGCAACCAGATGTTTATTTTGATAAAGAATTGTACAAAAATAGGTTTAAAATTGAACAAGCAAATGGTTGGCTTGACGGATATAAAGGTTTGATAATGAGATACGAGTATCTTGATGTAACTTGGATTGGAATGCTTTTATTAGGGTTTATCTCCAAGTTCCTCAAAAAAGTTTAAACACGTTTTATGATAAATTAATTTCATTGTTTCACTATCTTTCCTGTTTCAGTGATTTTAAATATGTCAGTACTATGATAAGAAAAATCTTCTCCTTCATCTAATTCTCCTGAACAAAAAAAATCTGTTTGAATTTTTATTTTAAAGTTCTTATCAATGCAAAATGTTCGCTCTGATGAACATTCATCAGCGAGGCGATAATAAAGAATGATACTGTCTATATAATTCCCTTGTTTATCAAATGTTTGTAACTCTATACGCGGTACTGAATATTCATTTATTCGTATATATCCATATAGAACGGTAGTTATAGAATCATTTATTTGTATTTTCTTTACAGCAAAAGGAGGAGAGTCCTCACTTTCTTGATAATAGGGGTAAGCTATCAAAACTTCTTCATTAGTTATAAAATCAATCGTACCTTTATGAAAAAGGGCATTTACTTCCTTGTTTAACGATTTTTTTAACTTATGAAAGCCTAAAAATTTATCAATATCTACATAATACAAATGATCTTTCACATAACTACCTTTTATACAAAAAGGCAACGAAACTTCTTCTAAATCATCAAACGAAATTTCTTTTGGAGGATAACTTAACTCTTGCTGAGTTGTAGTTTCTTTTTTTTCTGTCTCTTTTTCTGTAACCTTCGGTTTTTGTCTACAAGCTATAAAATTAACAAATAATAAAAATAAAATTATCTTTCTCATTTTTCTATTTTTTTAAACTTTCCTGTTGTATTATCTATTTTATATTCTTCATAATTATCCACTATTATAGAAGATTCATCATATACAAGATATACAGTTGAAATTTTTTGTTTTTTTAAGTTTATATAATAGTATTTTTCATATGCTGATAATGTATTTGCATTATTATAGTATTCGTAACATAATAAAGAATCTATTATATCATTGTTTAAGTAAGAATACAATATAGTTTTTATATGTTCTTCGTGATTATTTTTAACAATCAAATTATTTTTAAATTTCAAGTTTATATTACTATTTAATGTGATACTATCCATTAATTTTTTTTCTTTTCTGAATAGTTTATAATAATTAATTTCAATTTTATCATATAAACAAGAATCTTCTCTATTGAAATAATCTATACTACAAGTTTCTTTTAATTTTTCTATAAACAATTTATCTCCAATTAAAGGACTTCCTAATAAACTATCTGTAATTTCTTTATTTATATTTGGTAGCTCTTGATTTTGATAATCCGTTTGAGATTTACTTTTATTCTGACAAGAAAAAATTATTATTAAAAACGATAATAAAATTCTTTTTATAACACTTTTATTAAATCTTGAATGTAAATGACTATTATGCAAAGAACCCTTTTTCTCTTGAATTGCATTATCAAATTTTTTCTTGTCTTTTCCTGTAATTTGTTTGTTAAAACCAAAATTATTCATTGCAGTTATAAATTTTTGTTCATCAGAATCTTTTAAAATATAATATCATCAATAATATACTTATCCTTCTTCTTAGCTACTTTTAATTGTACGCTATCATATCTATTAAAAAAGAAATCAAAAATATAAACATTATATCTTTCTGAACTTATTTTCTTTACTTTAAGAGAGTCTAACCATTTTAGGTTGATATCTTGGGCATTTAGAATAAAATCCATATCTCTATCTTCAGTAGGTTTTATTTTTTTTATCAATTTATTTGATAAATAATTTTTCTTAATTCTTATCAATTCATCTTCACATTTTTTTTCTTCTTCATATAAATCAGAGCACGGTATTTTATCTCGTTGCCTGATGTACTTATCATAAAATTCCAAAATCATTTTTGTAGCTTCATCAGTTTCTTCTTTAGGCACTTGAATTGGTGCAATTGTATCTTTTTCTACTATGGTATCTCTTTTGATAGAGGAAATAGTATCTGTAGTATCATCAGAAGATGATACTTGGGTATTGTTATTGTTACAAGAAAATAACAATAAACACGCTGAAATAAAATAATAAATCTTTACCATCTGAATATTTTAAAATTAACTTCTCTTTTTTCTTCTTTTCTCTTTTTGAAGCTGTTTAAACTTATTTCTATAATAAAGTAAAAGTTCCCGAAAATTAGTAATTTTGTGTTTGAAAAAAAAGAACACCAAAATTCAGGAACTTTGGGCAAAGATACAATAAATAATTGGATTATTCCCTTTTTAAGTGTAGGAAAGTAAAAAAGAAAACTATATATGTCTTGCGTTCAAGTTCCTCAAAAAAGTTTAAACACGTTTTTAATAATGTTTTTTGCCTATAGGTTAAATATAAGAAAAATTTTCCCCCTATACTTTCCCTTTACTTTGGATATAGCTTCCCTTTAGGATCACCGAACAAATTTCGAAAGACCGCCAAAGTATAAACATCTAATTCCCCACTAAACCCCAGAAAAATATCCTACCCAGCCCTCCCAATCCTCCCAGCCTTCTCAGCCCTCCCACTTGTCCCACTTGTCTCACCTGTCCCACAATCGCCCCCACATACCCAGCTCCATGCATTCGCTGGCTTTGGCTCGCACTCCCACCCGTTCCACTCGTCTCACTTGTCCCACTCGTCCCACTCGTCCCACTCGTCTCACCTGTCCCACAATCGCCCGTGCAGCTCGCACTCCCACTCGTCCCACAATCGCCGGTGCGGCTCGCACTCCCACCCGCCCCACCTGTCCCACAATCGCCCCCACATACCCAGCTCCATGCATTCGCTGGCTTTGGCTCGCCCTCCCACTTGTCCCACCTGTCCCACTTGTCTCACTCGTCTCACCTGTCCCACCCGTCCCATAATCGCCGGTGCGGCTCGCCCTCCCACTCGTCCCAGCCTTCCCATTCTTCACAGCCCTCCCAATCCTCCCAGCCTTCTCAGCCCTCTCAATCCTCTCAGCCTTCTCAGCCCTCCCATTAATCAAATAATTTTTATTAATTACCAATTATTTATTAGTTTTGCAAAAATATTTAAAACACCATACAAAAAATGAATATTGCTATAGGTAATGACCACGCCGGAGTAGCCTACAAACAGGCCATCATAACAGCCCTCCAAGCACAAGGGCATCAAGTACTTAATTGCGGAACCGACACTCCCGAGAGTGTAGATTACCCCGACTTTGGGCACGCGGTTGCCCGTGCTATCGAAGAAGGCAAAGCACAAGTGGGCATTGTCATTTGCGGCAGCGGCAACGGTATCGCTATGACCGTCAATAAACACGCTTCTATACGCTGCGCCCTCTGCTGGACAAAAGAAATCGCCGCTCTCGCTCGCGCTCATAACGACGCTAATGTGGTGAGTATCCCAGCGCGTTTCACCGCTATAGAGCAGGCAGTAGCCATTGTCGAGACTTTCCTCGCTACCCCTTTTGAAGGAGGGCGACACCAAAAAAGAGTATGCAAAATTTAACTTCCCCTTAAAAGAGCAAAAGTGAACTGGTTAGAACGAACAGAACTCCTCGTAAAAGAAGAAGGGATACAAAAATTGCAAAATGCCCGGGTGCTAATAGTAGGATTGGGCGGAGTAGGGGGGTCTGCGGCAGAGTTTATCACTCGTGCAGGCATAGGCAACCTCACTATAGTAGATGGCGATGTGGTATCGCTCACTAATATCAACCGCCAGCTACCCGCTTTGCATAGCACCATAGGCAAACCTAAAACAGAAGTAGTAGCAGAGCGCCTTTTAGACATCAACCCCGCTCTTAACCTTACGGTCATAAACGAGTTTTTATCGCCTGAGCGCGCGTGGGATATTGTCACCCCTGACTACGATTATGTGATAGACTGCATCGATAGCATCACTCCGAAGCTCAATCTTATTTTGTCCTCAAAGCGCAAACGCGTAAAGATAGTCAGTTGTATGGGGGCAGGAGGGGCAACCGATGTTTCGCAAATAAAGGTCGTCGATTTGATGAAGACCTATAATTGCCCATTGGCGAAGTTCATCCGCAAACGACTCAAAAACGAACACATCGATTCCGGAGTAAAGGCGGTCTTTTCGGCAGAGATAGTTTCTAAGGACAGTATGCAGCGCACCGATGGCTTAGATTATAAGAAGTCGTATTACGGCACCATCAGTTTTCTCCCAGCCGCCTTCGGACTCCACGCCGCTGCCACCGTAATAAACTATCTACTAAAGCGATAACTTAAGTTTGCTAAATAGGCAATAATTTTGTATATTTGCATTTTTAGAACATAAATAACAATATGCCTTCAATTCGAATCTTTTGGACAATCACAGCGGTTTCAGTAATGGCTCTTGCTCTTGTGTTTTTCCCTATAGATAGCTTTGAAACTTATGGCATTCCCTGCGCAATAGCCTTAGGCATATCGGTAGGGGTTCTTTCCTATTTGGCTATGGCCAAGGTTAAAAATTTTAGCGAACTCTACACCGCTATGTACGATAAAGAGGCTAAGTCAAATAACTTTATCAGTGTGGCCATTACGTATGCCATAATGGTGGGGTCGAGTATTTTGTTTTACCAATTGATAAGTCATCGTATTGAGAATTTACTTAAAGCAGAAGGAGTTTATACCCAAGCAACTATTGAAGAGCGGCAAAAAGACACCAGTCGCAGAAGAGGCAGCATTTATACTACTTACACTATAAGGATAACATATAATGATAAGCAAAGCGGACAATCCCATAAGGTCAATGGTAAAATTGCTAAAGATGTCTATGAAAATCTCTATCAAGGTCAAGAAATAGAAGTGCTTTATTTACCTAAACACCCCTCCATTTTCCGATTGATGACAGAGGACAACATCACACGTTACAAATAACTAAAAAGTTGAAAGATGAGTTTGTGGTATTTTGATAAGTTATTTGATAGAGAAGAGATAACAATTTTCGTGTTTTACGATTATTTTGTACATTTGCATTTTGAAAACAATTAAAATCTGAAAACTATGGCAAGAGAGATAAAACCAACCCCTGTATTAGAGGGACAAGATGTAATAGAGTTCTATAAAAAAATGGCCTCTTTCAAAGATGATTTAAAAAAATTAGGTATTACTCGCGAGAGTATAGAGAGAGATGCTGCTAAATTTAGAACGATGTTTAAAGTAAAAGTTGTAGGCGATGAAAAATAATGCAGATGAAATATCTATTTTATTGCTCACAGAAAACTATCCGATAAAACCTTTTGATTGTGAAGACGAAGATTTGAACGATTTTCTATTTAATGAAGCAGTTCCTTATCGAAAAGAATTGCTGGCTACCACTTTTGTAATGGAGAATGATAAACAGACCTTAGGTTATTACAGTTTGCTGAATGATAGCTTACAATTAAAGGAAGAAATGTTTACCAGCAAGAGTCAGTTCAGAAAATTCTTAAGAGAGTTAGTGCCTTATCCTAAACGACATTTAAAAACAATACCAGCTCTTAAGATAGGGCGTTTAGCTATTGATAAAACTTTCAAAGGTAAAGGATTAGGTTCTGTGATTATGGCAAACATCATTAGTAAATGTATCAAGATGAATGAGGAACAAGCCTGCAGACTTATCACGGTTGATGCTTATAAGCAGGCAGTACCTTTTTATCAAAAGATGGGATTTAAGTTTTTAATAGAAGGAGATAAAGACGATACCACCCGACTAATGTTCCTTGATTTAACAAGTTTTATTTAGAAAACAAAACCAACCCCCTTTCTAACGACTAACGACTAACAACTAATAAATAATTATACTAAAAATGTTAAAAAATAGTAATCCAACACAAACCAATGCTTGGAAAGCATTGCAAAAACATTTCGCGGAAGTAAAAGACCGCCATACCCTTTCTCTTTTCGAGAAAGATGCTGCTCGCGCTGATAAATTCAGCATTCAGTGGCACGATTTCTATGTAGATTATTCTAAAAACCGCATTGATGAGGAAACAATGAAGCTCCTCGAGCAATTAGCGGACGAGTGTAACCTTAAAGAGGCTATCGAAAAGTACTTCGGTGGCGACCTTATTAACAACACCGAAAAACGTGCGGTTTTGCACACAGCCCTTCGCGCGCCCGAAAACAGCGTAGTGAATGTCGATGGCAAGAACGTAATGCCCGAAGTAGCAGCTGTAAAGCACAAAATCAAACAGTTTAGCGAGGAAGTCATCAGTGGCAAACGCAAAGGTTATAGCGGTAAAGCCTTTACCGATGTAGTAAATATTGGTATTGGTGGCTCTGATTTAGGTCCAGCAATGGTAACAGAGGCACTTAAGTTCTACAAAAATCACCTCAATGTACATTTCATCAGCAATGTAGATGGTGACCACGTGCTCGAAACCATTAAGCACCTCAATCCAGAAACTACCCTGATAGTGATTGTATCTAAAACTTTCACTACATTAGAAACCCTTTCTAACGCTCTTACTGTAAAAGAATGGTTTCTCAAATCAGGTAGCGAGAAAGATATTGCTAAACACTTTGTAGCGGTGTCTACTAACCTACAAGAGATTGACAAATTCGGCATCGACCCTGATAACGTATTCCCTATGTGGGATTGGGTAGGCGGACGCTTCTCATTGTGGAGTGCCGTAGGCTTGAGCATCGCTCTATCAGTAGGATATGACAATTTTGATAAATTGCTCAAAGGAGCGCACGCTATAGACGAGCATTTCCGTACAGCTCCGTTTGCAAACAATATTCCGGTAGTCTTGGCATTGCTCAGTGTGTGGTACAACAACTTCTACGGAGCTGAAAGTCAAGCTATCATTCCTTATACTCAGTATTTGCACCGCTTAGCAGCATACCTACAACAAGGTATAATGGAAAGTAACGGCAAGCAAACCGACCGCGATGGCAACCCTATCCCTTATCAAACAGGGGTGATTATCTGGGGCGAACCAGGTACGAACTCTCAACACGCGTTCTTCCAGCTTATTCACCAAGGTACTAAATTGATACCTACTGATTTCATTGGCTTTAAACACTCATTGCACGGTAATACCGACCATCATAACAAGCTAATGGCCAACTTCTTTGCTCAAACCGAAGCCCTTCTTAAAGGTAAGACTGAAGCTGAGGTGCGCAAAGAAATGGGCGATAAGGTAAACGAAGCGTTGGTGCCTTTCAAAGTATTTACAGGCAATCGTCCTACCACTTCTTTCCTTATTGATAAACTTACCCCAGAGAGCTTAGGTAGCCTTATTGCTATGTACGAGCATAAGATATTCGTAGAGGGCGTTATTTGGAACATCTATAGCTACGACCAATGGGGCGTAGAGCTTGGCAAACAGTTGGCAAGCAAAATTCTTAAAGACATTGCAACTACTGAAATCTCAGCTCACGACAGCTCAACCACCAATTTACTAAAACAATTTAAAAAATAAATAAAGGTGTTAGTTATCAGTCGTTAGTGGTTAGAAATCGTAGTATTCTAACGACTAACGACTAACGACTAACGACTAACAGCTAATCGCTAAAAATGATTCATATTAGAACAACCGAAGAAATAGAACTACTACATCAGGCAGCCCAAGTGGTATCACGCACTTTGGGGTTAATGGCAAAAGAAGTAAAACCAGGGGTAACCACCCTCTACTTAGATAAGATAGCAGAAGAATATATTCGCAGTCAGGGGGCAATCCCAGGATTTTTGGGGTTGTATGGCTTCCCTAACACGCTATGTATGAGTCCTAATGCACAAGTAGTACACGGTATCCCTAACGACCGTCCGCTACAAGAGGGCGACATCATCTCAATAGACTGTGGAGCTTTGAAAAACGGTTACTACGGCGACCACGCTTATACTTTCGAGGTAGGCGAAGTAGCTCCCGAAGTAAAAGAACTATTACGTGTAACCAAAGAATCGTTGTATATAGGTATCCGTCAGTTTCGTGCGGGCAATCGTGTAGGCGATGTGGGACACGCTATACAACAACACTGCGAGGCTCACGGCTACGGAGTAGTGCGCGAACTCGTAGGGCACGGCGTAGGACGCAAGATGCACGAAGACCCCGAGATGCCCAACTACGGAAAGCGCGGTAATGGTAAGAAGTTTAAAGACGGAATGGTAGTGGCCATAGAGCCGATGATAAATATGGGTACTAAGAGTATTCGCCAACTAAAAGACGGCTGGACAATCCTCACTGCCGATGGCAAACCTTCAGCCCACTTCGAACACGATGTAGCCCTCATCGATGGCAAACCCCGATTGCTTTCCACCTTCAAATACATATACGAAGCCTTAGGCATTGAAAGCAATGAAGAGGATGAGTTTTTGCTCAATTAGCAAAATTTAAATAGCATTAAAAAAAGAGAGCATAATGGAAAAAGAAAAAGTAAACGAGAGAGTAGTGCTGCACAAAACCCATAATGCAGAGACTATAGAGATTAGAAACCCCAGTGAAAAGCTATTAGCTTTTATGGATGAGCTTGCTGAGAGAGCAAGAAAGCGGAAAGAAGAAATAATGAAAAAAATATATAAAGAAGAAGATTATATAACTATTTAACAGTGAACTTAAGTGATAAACATCATTTTATTTCACCCCAACATTTTAGAAGTTACCTTTTTCATACCCTATTTACAAAAGAAAATCCTAAAGATTTGCTCATAAGTAATAGAGTTATCCCTAATATTCATATAGGGAACCATTATATCTCTTTTATCTATAAACAAAAACATCAACCCTATGTAGATATTCTTACTGAGGAACTAGAAGAATATCAAAAGTAATTCAAAATTCATAATTAAAAGAAATGTACAGAACGCATACTTGTGGAGAGCTACGCCTCTCGCACGAAAACCAACAAGTAACCCTTAGCGGATGGGTGCAACGCGTCCGCAATAAGGGATTTATGATTTGGGTAGACCTACGCGACCGCTATGGCATTACCCAGCTTATTTTTGACGAAGAACGCACTGACAAAGCAGTATTCGAGAAAGCGAAAACCCTTTCGCGCGAAGACGTGATTCAGATACAAGGTACTGTTATCAAGCGCGAGGCTGCTAATACAAATATCCCTACGGGAGAGGTGGAAATCCTCGTTACAGCACTCACCTTGCTCAACCATTCTGAACTTCCTCCTTTTACCATTGAAGACAATACCGATGGCGGTGAAGACCTCCGTATGAAGTACCGCTATCTCGATATACGTCGTACCCCTGTGCGCGATAACCTTATTTTCCGCCACAAAGTGGGGATAATGGTGCGCAACTACCTTTCTGAACAAGGTTTTATAGAGGTAGAAACCCCTGTACTTATCAAATCAACGCCTGAAGGAGCACGCGATTTTGTAGTGCCTAGCCGTATGAACCCAGGTGAGTTCTACGCTCTCCCTCAATCGCCACAAACCTTTAAGCAGTTGCTTATGGTAGGCGGATTAGACAAATACTTCCAAATTGTAAAGTGCTTCCGCGATGAAGACCTCCGCGCTGACCGTCAGCCAGAGTTTACCCAAATAGACTGCGAAATGTCGTTTGTAGAACAAGAGGACATCATCCAGACCTTTGAAGGATTGGCAAAACACCTCCTCAAAGAACTCAAAGGCTTAGAGTTCGGGGCTTTCCCTCGTATGACCTACGCCGAGGCAATGAAAACTTATGGCAACGACAAACCCGATATCCGTTTTGGTATGAAGTTCGGCGAGCTCAACGACCTTGCGCAACACCGCGATTTTAAGGTTTTCAACGAAGCAGAATTAGTAGTAGGTATTGCCGTACCTGGTGCTAACAGCTATACCCGCAAAGAGATTGACGCTTTGGTAGAATGGGTAAAACGTCCGCAAGTAGGCGCTTCGGGAATGGTATATGTAAAATGCAATGAAGACGGCACCTTCAAATCGTCAGTAGATAAATTCTATAACGAGGATGACCTCAAAGCGTGGGCAGAGCGCACTGGCGCTCAAGCAGGCGACCTTATCTGCATCCTTTCAGGCAAGGCAAATAAAGTACGTGGACAACTCAGTGCCCTCCGTATGGAACTCGCTGAGCGTCTCGGCTTGCGCAAACCTGATGAGTATGCCCCTCTGTGGGTGGTAGATTTCCCACTTTTGGAATGGAGCGAAGAGGAAGAGCGCTTCTTTGCGATGCACCACCCTTTCACCTCTCCTAAACCTGAGGATATTCCGTTACTCGACAGCAACCCAGGGGCAGTACGTGCAAATGCTTACGACCTCGTGCTCAACGGTAATGAAGTAGGCGGTGGTTCTATACGTATCTTCAACCAAGAGTTACAAGCCAAAATGTTTGAGCTATTAGGCTTTACCCCAGAGCAAGCACAGGCACAATTTGGCTTCTTGATGAACGCCTTCCGATACGGTGCTCCTCCTCACGGTGGTTTGGCTTTTGGTTTCGACCGATTGGTAGCACTGCTCGGCGGACAAGAAACTATCCGCGACTTTATCGCTTTCCCTAAAAACAATAGCGGTCGCGATGTGATGATTGATGCCCCCTCCCCTATCGATGATGCGCAACTGAAAGAACTAAGCATTCAATTAGCAAATTAGAAATTAAAATTCTTTTAATGACTAAGAAAATTCCAGCTCTATTTGTAGGACACGGTAACCCTATGAACGCTCTTGATGAGCAGAATCCTTTTAACCAAAAGTTTGCCGAAATCACACAGACTTTTGATAAACCAAAAGCTATCTTGTGTATTTCTGCTCACTGGTATAGTGAGGGGTTATTTATTATGGGAAACCCTAACCCTCCAATGATGTATGATTTCTACGGATTTCCAAAAGCTCTCAGCGAAGTGCAATATCCCGCTAAAGGTTCTCCAGAGTTAGTAGCACAAGTGAAAGAACTACTTGCAGATACTGACCTAAAAGTAGACCCCGAACGTGGATTTGACCACGGTGCTTGGGCGGTATTAAAGTTCTTGTACCCCAAGGCAGATATTCCCGTAGTACAACTGAGCTTAGATGCTACCAAGCCTGCTCAATGGCACGCCGATTTAGCCAAAAAACTCGCTCCCTTGCGCAAACAAGGAGTATTGATTTTAGCAAGCGGGGATATTATACATAACTTACGCCTGATGAACTTTCGTTATATCAATGATTTAGGGTTATGATTGGGCTTTTGCCTTTCGTGATCAAATCAATCAAACGATAACCGATAATAACTTAGAGGTATTAGTTCATTTTGAGCAATTCGGAGAAAACGCAAAACTATCAGTCCCCACCCCCGATCATTACTTGCCTTTGCTCTATGTAATGGCTTTGCGAGAAGAAGATGATGAAGTGCTGATTTTCAATGATTCAATAGTAGGAGGTTCTATCAGTATGACCTCAGTACTCGTAGGAGGAAAGTCTTAGATCATAAGAATTAAATCTATAAAAAAAGGCTGTTGCAAAGTAAAATTTGCGACAGCCTTTGTTCTGTTTACGAAAAATAATATTACTTTTGCAATGTAAAATGCTAAAAATAAAATGTATATGAAACAAGTTTTAAAAGCAGTAGGCTTAGTGCTCTTACTACTCACTTCTTGTAGCAAAGAGGAATCTAACCCTAACAATGGTAACGGAAATGGGAACGGTAACGGAAATGTTACCCCACCCGTAGAACAAAAAGCAATTGTGATCACTTCGTATAGCAAAAACTACGGCTATGCAGGTGATAGCGTGGATATTTTAGGCGAAAATTTCCCTAAAAAAGAACAATGTAAAGTAACTTTTGGAGATACTGAAGCTACTATCACCTCAGTTTCAGCCGATGGCAAGAAACTCACCCTTGTATTACCCCGCAGTAGTACCTATTTGCCAGAGTTGAAATTCTACTTTGGCGAAAAAACTGTGGTAGACAACAAAGTAACCAATGACTATGAGCAAAAAATAGGTATTATTGACAAGGCTGTAGGGGAATGGGTAAAGACTCAATGTCGTTATATTAGTCAAAATGAAAGTAGTACTTATATACAAGTACAAGTTGTAAAAGATCGTATCTATTGTAATGCTATGTCGTATTACCGTGAAATTTTTTTCAGTAAAGATAATGGTATTAGTTGGAAAAAATGGGCTTCTTCAGGCCCTTTTGTAAGTCAATCAAATTTTTATATAACGCCTTCTTATGAAGGACTTAATCTTTATACAGGATTTAAAAAACAGGAAACAGGAGTTTACAAAGTGCCTTCTGAAGGAATAGAGGGTTTTACAATTAATCCAGGAGAACTTGTTTTTGAAATAGAAAATAAACCCTACAGTAAGGTATTTTGTGACGATACTATGAAAAATATTGTATTTGTTGCGCAAGATGGCAGTGTTTATAAATCGACTAATGGGAAAGATTTTAATATGATAAAAGAAAATAACGTATTTTTTCCCACAGCAGCTCATTTTCAAAGAGATATAAACCATATATGGGTTGGAGGAGGTGTGTATGACAAAGATGTTCCATACAAAAAAGAAATACCTTATATACTATTCTGTAATGGTAATAATGGACAATGGACAGAATATATACACAAATCAGCCTCTGAAGGATTAGTATCATACATAATCTCAATAGATTTCCCCACTAATGAAGTAGGATATAGCATTTTATGGTTAGAAGAAAAATATAAAATACTAAAATCAACAAATGGAGGACATAATTGGCAAGAACTATCTTTTGTACTAAGAAAAACAGGCTCAGAAAATACTGATATATCTATGGCTTTTCAAAATGAAAATACGGGCTGGGTATCATTAGACAAAGTTATCTATAAAACTACTGATGGTGGCAATACTTGGCAAAAGGAGTTTGAAGCCGAAAGCAATATCAAAAAACTTTACTATACTCAAAATGTGTTATACGCTTTTGCCGAAAATGGTTTGCTATACCGCTACTATTTTAAATAGTGAATTTACAGGCTTAAAAGAAAACATCGCTTTTTGCCTTGAGAACAAGCTCGATATGGCACTGTTTTGCTATTAGTGAAAAGTTGCTAAACAAAAGCTGTCGCAAATCTTACTTTGCGACAGCTTTTTTTATACTATCTCGCCGACTTTCCTTCGCTTATTGTTCGCTCATTGTTCGCTCATCGTTCGTCACATACTCGGCTGCGCCAGCTCGCCGACTTTTGTTCGCTCATCGTTCGATTATCCTTCGCTCATCGTTCGGTGAAAGTAAGGGCAAATTAACTTAGGGGTTAATTCTTTATGTATTTTGCTAATGTTTTCATTAGGTCTTGTCCGCGTAGGGTTTCGCCTTGACTTAATAAGTTGCCCTCAGGGTCAATGAGGAATGCTGAAGGTAGGCTCTCTACTCCATAACTGTCAGAAGTCTTTTTGTCGTCTAAAAGTTGCGTCCAGACTAAACCATCGGCCTTGATGGCGTCTAACCATTTTTCGCGGTCGCGGGGTTTGTCTACTGATACTGATACAATAGTGAAGTTCTGATTTTTGTAGGTATTATAGGCCTTGCGTAGGTGGCGACTCTCTTGTCGGCAAGGGCCACACCACGATGCCCAAAAATCTATCAGCACATATTTGCCTTTTAGAGAGGAAAGGTTGAACTTTTCGCCACTAGGCTGTACCAATTCTATAGCAGGTACAGGACTATGGCGCTGTAGCGATTGTGCTAAGCTCGGCAGCACTCCTAAAAAAAGAAGGGCTATAGTAGCTATGCATATTCTCTTTTTCATAAATATAATAAATTGTTTATTAATACATTGGCACTTCCCACAAAAACAATGCCACGAAAAAATA